>NZ_KQ090003.1:0-2082 GCF_001037885.1 Enterobacter sp. BIDMC109 | reverse complement strand
AAAAAAAAAAATTGCAGTCAGGCCGGAACGGCTGCTGAACCGGTACAGGCGGGTTCCGGGCGCAGCGCCGGACCAGTCACGGAGCACTAGCGGAGTGTATACTGGCTTAAGATGTAGCATGGCAGTAACACATAGCATTAATGCCACATAAGACAGGCGCAGAAAGTGAAAGAAAACGCGTCAGGAGAAAATGTGATACAGAATATATTCCGCTTCCTCGCTCACTGACTCGCTCCGCTCGGTCGTTCGGCTGCGGCGAGCGGGACGGGCTTACGGATGGATCAGAAATTTCCTGGGGGATGCCAGGAAGATACTTAACGAAGAAAGCATAAGGCCGCGCCAAAGCCGTTTTTCCATAGGCTCCGCCCCCCTGACAAGCATCACAGAATCTGACGCTCAAATCAGTGGTGGCGAAACCCGATGCGGCTTAAAGATACCAGGCGTTTCCCCCTGGTGGCTCCCTCGTGCTCCCCCGCATTCCTGCCTTTCGGTTTACCGGTGTCACTCCGCTGTTATGGCCGCGGTTTCTCATTCCACGCCTGACACTCAGTTCCGGGAAGGCAGTTCGCTCCAGGATGGACTGTATGCACGAACCCCCCGTTCAGTCCGACCGCTGCGCCTTATCCGGTAACTATCAACTTGAGTCCAACCCGGAAAGACACGACTAATCGCCATTGGCAACGGCCATTGGCAAACAGGATGTGCGAGAGATGTCTCAAGAGTTCTTGAAGTGGCGGCCTTAGTGAGGCTACACTGAAAGGACAAATTTGGTGACATGTCTCGCACAAGACTGTTACCACGGTTAGGGGATCTGCCAGGATTACCTAACCTTCGAAAAACCACCTGCCAGGGTGGTTTTTTCGTTTACAGGGCAAGAGATTACGCGCGGAAAAAAAGGATCTCAAGAAGATCCTTTATAAATTAGACATCCAACCTCACAAAGAGGAATACTTAAATCATCTTGGTATATGTATCGGCCGGATTACATCTCATATAAGCCTCCTCCCCGCCTGACACCACACTTTGACCATAGCACCTCGCGCCTAACTCGATATACAGCCCACCATCAAGCCTCTTTTCACATAAAAAATGACCTATAGTTAGATGGTTAGTGACCAAAACTGATATGGATAAAAGGAGCTGGCTTTGAAAAAGATTTTTGTTTCAGTGTTCGCAGCGGCAGTTGCGCTTTCAGCCCTCACCGGCTGCACGCGCACAAGCTATGCCATACACACCAATGACGGTCGCACTATTGTCAGCGACGGCAAACCTAAAGAATCAGACTCAGGCCTGCTTGGCTATACAGACGCGAATGGTGTCAAACAGCAGATCAATAAAACCGACGTTAAAGAAGTCTCCGAAATTCCGCACTGAGCATCTTCTCCGAAAAAGGCCGCTAATGTGGCCTTTTTCTTTACCTGTGGTTCTCCGCCAAAATCCCAGCAAATTGCATCACCAAAGCTAAAAGCTTTCAGGGTTGTCTAAAAAGCACAAGACATAAGAGGAAGTGCGGTATTTTATAATCAAGCCCCCAAGAATTTACCATAACATCCGTTGCCCGCACCGCCTGAGACGCGTTCAGCGCGTTCCTGACGAAACCATGACAAAAACCACAACAAACCACCCCGGAACCCGTCAGAAACGCGCCTGTTAAATTTTAACGGCATGCATGACTATGCACCAGAATGACGCCATGCTCTTTTCACGCAAAAATCATCACCAGACGGGGAAAATCACCAGTGACCAGACAGGAATCCGCCGCCCTCAATATGGCCAAATTTATCCGCGCACAGACACTTCTCCTCCTTGAGCGGCTCGAGCAGATGGATCTGGATGAGGCTGCCGGCTGCTGTGAGCACCTGCACGATCAGGCCGAAGCGCTTTACGCCATGCTGAACGCACAGATAGGCGAGGAAAATGCGTGAAAATCGGTGAACGGGTGCGCAATTCAGTGCGCGGCCGTGAGGCGATGGCGGGGTGTCGGGGCGCAGCCCTGACCAGGGTATTTGTGATGCCGGCGCGTGCGCGGTATTACAAATGCACATCCTGTCCCGGAACGGACACCGGGAAACAGCAAAAAAA
>NZ_KQ090002.1:4519403-4635749 GCF_001037885.1 Enterobacter sp. BIDMC109 | reverse complement strand
GTCTCAGGGAGAACTCATCTCGGGGCAAGTTTCGTGCTTAGATGCTTTCAGCACTTATCTCTTCCGCATTTAGCTACCGGGCAGTGCCATTGGCATGACAACCCGAACACCAGTGATGCGTCCACTCCGGTCCTCTCGTACTAGGAGCAGCCCCCCTCAATTCTCCAGCGCCCACGGCAGATAGGGACCGAACTGTCTCACGACGTTCTAAACCCAGCTCGCGTACCACTTTAAATGGCGAACAGCCATACCCTTGGGACCTACTTCAGCCCCAGGATGTGATGAGCCGACATCGAGGTGCCAAACACCGCCGTCGATATGAACTCTTGGGCGGTATCAGCCTGTTATCCCCGGAGTACCTTTTATCCGTTGAGCGATGGCCCTTCCATTCAGAACCACCGGATCACTATGACCTGCTTTCGCACCTGCTCGCGCCGTCACGCTCGCAGTCAAGCTGGCTTATGCCATTGCACTAACCTCCTGATGTCCGACCAGGATTAGCCAACCTTCGTGCTCCTCCGTTACTCTTTGGGAGGAGACCGCCCCAGTCAAACTACCCACCAGACACTGTCCGCAACCCGGATTACGGGTCTACGTTAGAACACCAGCCATTAAAGGGTGGTATTTCAAGGTTGGCTCCACGCAGACTGGCGTCCACGCTTCAAAGCCTCCCACCTATCCTACACATCAAGGACCAGTGTTCAGTGTCAAGCTATAGTAAAGGTTCACGGGGTCTTTCCGTCTTGCCGCGGGTACACTGCATCTTCACAGCGAGTTCAATTTCACTGAGTCTCGGGTGGAGACAGCCTGGCCATCATTACGCCATTCGTGCAGGTCGGAACTTACCCGACAAGGAATTTCGCTACCTTAGGACCGTTATAGTTACGGCCGCCGTTTACCGGGGCTTCGATCAAGAGCTTCGCGTTGCCGCTAACCCCATCAATTAACCTTCCGGCACCGGGCAGGCGTCACACCGTATACGTCCACTTTCGTGTTTGCACAGTGCTGTGTTTTTAATAAACAGTTGCAGCCAGCTGGTATCTTCGACTGATTTCAGCTCCACCCGCAGGGGCTTCACCTACACATCAGCGTGCCTTCTCCCGAAGTTACGGCACCATTTTGCCTAGTTCCTTCACCCGAGTTCTCTCAAGCGCCTTGGTATTCTCTACCTGACCACCTGTGTCGGTTTGGGGTACGATTTCGTGTTACCTGATGCTTAGAGGCTTTTCCTGGAAGCAGGGCATTTATCACTTCAGCACCGTAGTGCCTCGTCATCACACCTCAGCGTTAACAAGGTACCGGATTTACCTGGAACCTCCGCCTACATGCTTAAACCGGGACAACCGTCGCCCGGCTGACATAGCCTTCTCCGTCCCCCCTTCGCAGTAACACCAAGTACAGGAATATTAACCTGTTTCCCATCGACTACGCCTTTCGGCCTCGCCTTAGGGGTCGACTCACCCTGCCCCGATTAACGTTGGACAGGAACCCTTGGTCTTCCGGCGAGCGGGCTTTTCACCCGCTTTATCGTTACTTATGTCAGCATTCGCACTTCTGATACCTCCAGCATGCCTCACAGCACACCTTCAACGGCTTACAGAACGCTCCCCTACCCAACAACGCATAAGCGTCGCTGCCGCAGCTTCGGTGCATGGTTTAGCCCCGTTACATCTTCCGCGCAGGCCGACTCGACCAGTGAGCTATTACGCTTTCTTTAAATGATGGCTGCTTCTAAGCCAACATCCTGGCTGTCTGTGCCTTCCCACATCGTTTCCCACTTAACCATGACTTTGGGACCTTAGCTGGCGGTCTGGGTTGTTTCCCTCTTCACGACGGACGTTAGCACCCGCCGTGTGTCTCCCGTGATAACATTCTTCGGTATTCGTAGTTTGCATCGGGTTGGTAAGCCGGGATGGCCCCCTAGCCGAAACAGTGCTCTACCCCCGAAGATGAGTTCACGAGGCGCTACCTAAATAGCTTTCGGGGAGAACCAGCTATCTCCCGGTTTGATTGGCCTTTCACCCCCAGCCACAGGTCATCCGCTAATTTTTCAACATTAGTCGGTTCGGTCCTCCAGTTAGTGTTACCCAACCTTCAACCTGCCCATGGCTAGATCACCGGGTTTCGGGTCTATACCCTGCAACTTAACGCCCAGTTAAGACTCGGTTTCCCTTCGGCTCCCCTATACGGTTAACCTTGCTACAGAATATAAGTCGCTGACCCATTATACAAAAGGTACGCAGTCACCCCATAAAGAGGCTCCCACTGCTTGTACGTACACGGTTTCAGGTTCTTTTTCACTCCCCTCGCCGGGGTTCTTTTCGCCTTTCCCTCACGGTACTGGTTCACTATCGGTCAGTCAGGAGTATTTAGCCTTGGAGGATGGTCCCCCCATATTCAGACAGGATACCACGTGTCCCGCCCTACTCTTCGAGTTCACAGCATGTGTGCTTTCGTGTACGGGACTATCACCCTGTACCGTCGGACTTTCCAGACCGTTCCACTAACACACAAGCTGATTCAGACTCCGGGCTGCTCCCCGTTCGCTCGCCGCTACTGGGGGAATCTCGGTTGATTTCTTTTCCTCGGGGTACTTAGATGTTTCAGTTCCCCCGGTTCGCCTCGTTAACCTATGTATTCAGTTAACGATAGTGCAACGAATTGCACTGGGTTTCCCCATTCGGACATCGCCGGGTCAAGGGTTCATATCACCTCGCCGGCGCTTTTCGCAGATTAGCACGTCCTTCATCGCCTCTGACTGCCAGGGCATCCACCGTGTACGCTTAGTCGCTTAACCTCACAACCCGAAGATGTTTCACTTCTGATTGCGAAAATTTGAGAGACTCGAACACACATGAGCTGTGTGTCGTTTCAATTTTCAGCTTGATCCAGATTTTTAAAGAGCAAATATCTCAAACATGACTCGCAAGTCAGTTTTGAGATATGACGGCAGGTGACTTTCACTCACGAACCAGCAAGTGGCGTCCCCTAGGGGATTCGAACCCCTGTTACCGCCGTGAAAGGGCGGTGTCCTGGGCCTCTAGACGAAGGGGACGTACAGTCTCAATCGCAAGACGCCTTGCTATTTACTTTTCATCAGACAATCTGTGTGGGCACTACAAAGGCAGGTTCTTTAAGGTAAGGAGGTGATCCAACCGCAGGTTCCCCTACGGTTACCTTGTTACGACTTCACCCCAGTCATGAATCACAAAGTGGTAAGCGCCCTCCCGAAGGTTAAGCTACCTACTTCTTTTGCAACCCACTCCCATGGTGTGACGGGCGGTGTGTACAAGGCCCGGGAACGTATTCACCGTGGCATTCTGATCCACGATTACTAGCGATTCCGACTTCATGGAGTCGAGTTGCAGACTCCAATCCGGACTACGACGCACTTTATGAGGTCCGCTTGCTCTCGCGAGGTCGCTTCTCTTTGTATGCGCCATTGTAGCACGTGTGTAGCCCTACTCGTAAGGGCCATGATGACTTGACGTCATCCCCACCTTCCTCCAGTTTATCACTGGCAGTCTCCTTTGAGTTCCCGGCCGGACCGCTGGCAACAAAGGATAAGGGTTGCGCTCGTTGCGGGACTTAACCCAACATTTCACAACACGAGCTGACGACAGCCATGCAGCACCTGTCTCAGAGTTCCCGAAGGCACCAAAGCATCTCTGCTAAGTTCTCTGGATGTCAAGAGTAGGTAAGGTTCTTCGCGTTGCATCGAATTAAACCACATGCTCCACCGCTTGTGCGGGCCCCCGTCAATTCATTTGAGTTTTAACCTTGCGGCCGTACTCCCCAGGCGGTCGACTTAACGCGTTAGCTCCGGAAGCCACGCCTCAAGGGCACAACCTCCAAGTCGACATCGTTTACGGCGTGGACTACCAGGGTATCTAATCCTGTTTGCTCCCCACGCTTTCGCACCTGAGCGTCAGTCTTTGTCCAGGGGGCCGCCTTCGCCACCGGTATTCCTCCAGATCTCTACGCATTTCACCGCTACACCTGGAATTCTACCCCCCTCTACAAGACTCTAGCCTGCCAGTTTCGAATGCAGTTCCCAGGTTGAGCCCGGGGATTTCACATCCGACTTGACAGACCGCCTGCGTGCGCTTTACGCCCAGTAATTCCGATTAACGCTTGCACCCTCCGTATTACCGCGGCTGCTGGCACGGAGTTAGCCGGTGCTTCTTCTGCGGGTAACGTCAATCGACAAGGTTATTAACCTTATCGCCTTCCTCCCCGCTGAAAGTACTTTACAACCCGAAGGCCTTCTTCATACACGCGGCATGGCTGCATCAGGCTTGCGCCCATTGTGCAATATTCCCCACTGCTGCCTCCCGTAGGAGTCTGGACCGTGTCTCAGTTCCAGTGTGGCTGGTCATCCTCTCAGACCAGCTAGGGATCGTCGCCTAGGTGAGCCGTTACCCCACCTACTAGCTAATCCCATCTGGGCACATCCGATGGCAAGAGGCCCGAAGGTCCCCCTCTTTGGTCTTGCGACGTTATGCGGTATTAGCTACCGTTTCCAGTAGTTATCCCCCTCCATCAGGCAGTTTCCCAGACATTACTCACCCGTCCGCCACTCGTCAGCGAAGCAGCAAGCTGCTTCCTGTTACCGTTCGACTTGCATGTGTTAGGCCTGCCGCCAGCGTTCAATCTGAGCCATGATCAAACTCTTCAATTTAAAAGTTTGATGCTCAATGAATTAAACTTCGTAATGAATTACGTGTTCACTCGTTGAGACTTGGTATTCATTTAGTGTCCGAGGACATTAAGAATCCATGTCACTTTGAGTGCCCACACAGATTGTCTGATAAATTGTTAAAGAGCAGTTGCGACGCGCTTCAGCGCTCTGTCGCGAGGTGGCGTATATTACGCTTTCCTCTTTCAGAGTCAACCCGTTATTTCAGGATTTTTTCTCTTCAACCGACCGGGTTGTTTGTGAAGTGATTCACATCCGCCGTGTCGATGGAGGCGCATTATAGGGAGTTCTCCGCAGGCCGCAACCGCTAAATGACAGAAAAATGACTGACTGCTGCATTCCACAGCAAAACCCCGCCTTATACCTTTTTACGCACAGACTTATCCACAATCCATTGACGATCCCGGTGTGATCCAGCGATTTGAACACTATACTAGCGGCAAATATTTCTCTCGCGGGTCAACCTCATGACGACACAACGACTTCAACGTGACTGGCGTCTCCCAACCGCCGGGCTCACCGTGCTGGCGTTACTTATGGCAGGTTTTGCACTGCATACGCACTGGAATGCTTTTATTCAGTGGTGCCTCGCCACCCAGATTACCCTGCACCGATATCTGGTGATGTATCTGCTGCAACTTAATAATCATCAGTACAGCGGCGGGCTGTGGTTGTTAACCGGTGCGTTTCTTTATGGTGTCCTCCATGCCGTTGGACCGGGACACGGCAAATTCATCGTCACCACGTATCTCACTACCAATAAAGAGAGCCAGCTCGCGGCGCGCGTCGTACCGTTTATCGGTAGCCTGATGCAGGGCGTCAGCGCGATCGTCTTTGTCTTTATCCTGGCGGTTGGATTGAACCTCGCGTCAGGGGATATCAGCACCAGCCGTTGGTACGTCGAGAAAATCAGCGCCCTACTGATTGCCGCCTTCGGTGCATTTATCATTTATCAGGCGCTCAGCAGCCTGCGTCCGCGCAAAATGGCGATTAGCGCCATCAAGCCGCTTCACCAGCATAATGAACATTGTGGCTGCGGCCATCACGGCGTAGGGGTGGATCTGGCTAAAAGCGACTGGAAAACCCGTCTGGGCGTGGTGCTGGCCATTGGCGCACGCCCGTGCAGCGGGGCAATTATGATCCTGATGTTCTCGAATGCGCTCGGCATTATTAGCTGGGGGATTGCTGCTGTGATGACAATGTCGCTGGGCACGGCGCTGTCGATTATGGGGCTGTCGCTGGCAGTACGTTACGCGCGTGAACGCACAGTAACCTGGTTTGGCGGCGGCACGTCCCTGAACTGGGTAATGCCGATGGTCAAAATTGCCGGAGGGATTGTTCTGATACTGTTCGCGACGATCCTGTTCCTGACGGTGATCCCCGTCAGCGCCGGCGGCGACTATATTGCCGCAGGATGCTAATAAAAGAAAACCCGCCAGCGGCGGGTTTTTTTATCACTCGTTAATTCGAGGATGCTGATCGACAAGGCGAGAGCGTTTTGTCTGGAGCGCCTCAATCTCTGCGTCAATATCTTCAATCTTCTGCTCTACATTATCGTAGTGCTCACGCAGGATCTCTTTCGCTTCCTGAATATCAGACGCCGCAGGCGTTGCCCCTTTCAACGGACGATTCGCCGTCTCCTTCATGGTAATACCGGTAATCAGGCCGATCACCGCAATGACCATCAGATAGTAAGCAGGCATCATCAGGTTCTGCGTGCTCTCCACCAGTGAAGCAGCAAGCGTCGGCGTCAGGCCCGCAATCAGAACGGAGATATTAAAGGCTGCCGCCAGCGCACTGTAGCGAATATGCGTCGGGAACATTGCCGGCAGCGTAGAAGCCATCACCCCGATGAAGCAGTTGAGGATCACCGCCAGCATCAGCAGACCGGCGAAAATCAGCCCCAGCACATTGCTGTTAATCAGAATAAAGGCCGGGATTGCCAGTGCGAACAGGGCTACGCTGCCGAGAATAATGAATGGCTTACGGCCAAAGCGGTCGCTCAGCAGACCCATAATCGGCTGCACAAACAGCATACCCACCATGATGGCGATAATAATCAGCACACCGTGGTCTTCCGAGTAGTGCAGGTTATGCGACAGGTAGCTCGGCATGTAGGTCAACAGCATGTAATAGGTGACGTTGGTGGAAATCACCAGACCAATACAGGTCAGCAGGCTGCGCCAGTGTTTGGTCGCAATCTCCTTGAACGACACTTTCGGGCCATCCTGTAACCCTTCACGGTCACCCTGCTCCAGCTTTTCAACGTGCTGCTGGAACGCAGGCGTCTCTTCCAGGGCGTGACGCAGATAAAGCCCAATGATGCCCAGCGGCAGCGCCAGGAAGAACGGAATACGCCAGCCCCAGTCAAGGAAGTTCTCTTCACCCACTACGGTTGAGATCAGAACCACAACCCCCGCGCCCATGACAAAACCGGCAATCGAACCAAAGTCCAGCCAGCTGCCCATAAAGCCACGTTTACGGTCCGGAGAATATTCAGCGACAAAAATCGATGCGCCGGTATATTCGCCACCAACGGAGAAGCCCTGCGCCATCTTACAGATCAACAGCAGAATCGGCGCCCATATACCAATAGTTGCATACGACGGAATAAGGCCGATACAGAATGTACTTATCGACATGATGACAATGGTAATAGCCAGGATCTTCTGGCGACCATATTTATCACCCAGCATGCCGAAGAAAAGGCCACCGAGAGGACGAATCAGGAAGGGAACGGAGAACGTACCCAGCGCAGCAATCATCTGCAAGCTGGGATCGGCACCAGGGAAGAACACTTTACCAAGTGCATAGGCCACAAAGCCGTAAACACCAAAATCGAACCACTCCATCGCATTACCGAGCGAGGCCGCTGTAATCGCTTTGCGCAGTTTCGCGTCATCAATAATGGTGACATCGCGCAGCGTGATGGGTTTTACTTTTTTCCTTCTAAGCATAGCTTTCCTCGTAGACTCAGCCCCGTCCGTTTCACAGCGCATTTTGCAAGCTGTGAACCAGAGATCCGCTCCATGCGAATCTCCTTATTCAAGCGTAGCAGGTTTACTTACATTGACGTTTTACCTCAATACAACCGAACCTGTTGACGCCTGTCTGGGCAGTTAAAGACCTTTTTACCCTACCAGCGTTTATATATGTGATCAACTTCACACTTATTTTTCCTGTTCGTAAGTTGCCTTCAGCTTTTGTCAATTCACGATAAATAAGGTCATTCTAAACCCCCTTATCAAACAGATCTTAACGCCCGTTATTATTCCTCCCCAAACAAAATGCAAGCACATTTTTTCACAGCGAATTTACACAAAATTCAATTATTAACAGTGGGCAATCCTGTTTACATTCAATATGTGACGAAGATAACTAAAACAGCGTTTTATTTTCGTTGAATCACAATTCCAAAGATCGCATGATAAATCCGAACACGATATCCCAGCAGCTTTCAAATGAAGGAATGCTGAACACCTGAATTTCGCTCTACAGCATAAATAACGAATCGATTGGTCCCAAAAAAGGCAATCGTTTGAATTTGTTGATCTATTTTTTGAGCTTTCCGCCAGCCATGCGGACGAGATGTGAGGGTTAATGATGAAGATTAAAGCAACAATAGAACGCATCCCGGGCGGGATGATGCTGGTCCCGCTGGTACTTGGCGCGATATTAAATACGCTAGCCCCGAATACCGGTGCTTATTTTGGCGGTTTTACAAAAGGTATGATTACCGGAACGGTACCGATTCTGGCAGTCTGGTTCTTTTGCATCGGCGCATCTATTAACTTGCGTGCAACAGGTACGGTATTACGTAAATCAGGGACGCTGGTCATTACTAAAATTGCGGTCGCCTGGGTTGTTGCCATGATCTGTGCGATGTTCATTCCGGAGAATGGAATTCAGACCGGCTTCTTCGCCGGATTATCTGTTCTGGCCATAGTCTCAGCAATGGATATGACCAACGGCGGTCTCTATGCCAGCCTGATGAATCAATATGGCACCAAAGAAGAATCGGGCGCGTTCGTGCTGATGTCCCTGGAGTCGGGTCCGCTGATGACGATGTTGATTCTGGGTTCTGCCGGCCTTGCCTCTTTTGAACCACACCATTTTGTCGGGGCGATCCTGCCGTTCCTGATTGGTTTTGCGCTGGGCAACCTCGATCACGATCTGCGTGATTTCTTCAGCAAAGCCACCCCGGTACTGATCCCGTTCTTCGGCTTCGCGTTGGGCAATACCATCAACCTGAACGTGATTCTGGAAACCGGCCTGCTGGGCATTGTGCTGGGTGTTGCCGTCATCGTCATCACGGGTATTCCACTGATTATTGCAGACCGCGTCATCGGGGGCGGCAACGGAACCGCGGGCGTGGCCGCCTCTTCGGCCGCAGGCGCTGCGGTAGCCAACCCGGTGATTATCGCCCAGATTAACCCGGCCTTTGAACCCGTGGCCGCTTCCGCCACGGCTCTGGTTGCCGCCAGCGTGATTGTGACGGCAATTCTGGTCCCTGTCATCACGGCACTGTATGCCAGACGCTTTGGGCATGTGCCTGAGTCCCGGACAGAACCTGAAGCGGTAGAAATGCACCACTAACCCTTTCGCCCCCTCCTTAAAAAGAGGGGGCAATCATGTACCAAATATCTCTTCCACCATGCCATCCACCAGCCGTTTTGCCGAACAGAGTCTCGGCATTCCCAGCGCGACCGTTTGCCAGCTCTGCGTCACTGACCAGCTCACCGGATGTTTATCCGCCTGACACCAGTCCCCCAGCCAGCCCAGCATATCTTTATGATCAATCAGACCGGGAGAAGCGGGCGTCGTCAGCCACTGATGGTAAAAATGCCGGGTGGTGGGAGAAGCATTAATTCCCTGTGCCAGATAGTTTGCGGCCATGCTGCGCAGATTATCTTTCAGCATGGCCGCCACATCGCTATTCGCCAGACGACAGGCATCGCCAAACGCCCCCAGCGCAACTCTTCCAGCACGATAAAGCAGCGGCCAGCCAGCGACCAGCCGTCATACTGCCCGGCTCGCCAGCGGGTAAAAATTTGCTCGCTGTGCTCACCCGCCTGAACCGTAAGGCCGCGCTGCGCGAGCGCTTTCTCTTTATAGGCGGCACGCTGGTTGAAATGTGAGGAGAGCTCTTCGTACTGTTGCAACAATCCGGGCGGTTGAGGGAGGCGTGGATTCACCTGCTGGCGCAGGGCTACCAGCCTGTCGGACATACGGGTCAGCGCAAGGTGTCCGGGGTCGAGCATACCGGCCAGTTTCTCCGCCAGACCCAGCCGCAGCGCTGCATTTTCGTTGAGCATTCCCGCCATTGCCCACGGCCGCAGCCGGGTCTGCGTAATGATCTCCTGCGTCAAACGCTCACGAAATTGCAGTTGCTGTGGCCCCAGGAGGGAGTGACGTGCAGCGTCCGCCCCCTGGACCAAATCGACCATAAATTTTGGATGAATACACTCCAGCGTCCGCCCGGGACCGTCCAGTAGCTGTGTTGTCATGGTTGCTCTGCCGCGAATAAGGTTTGAATATCATCGCGTAACAGTCGGGTATCTTCCTGAATCCACGCCGCAGTAGTCATACTTTGCTTCAACAACTGGCTAAGCGCCCGGGTTGAATGTTCATTCTGCTGCCGCACGGCAAGGCTATCACGCAAGCTTTCCTGTAACCCGGTCAGGCACAACGAAAACTCTGCAAAGAACGTTGCCATACCTGCCGTAACAGAGACATCGACCTGCGCGGCCAAAGCTTTACGTATTTGATCGCAAAACTGATCGATATGTTGCGTAAATTTGCCATGAAGCTGAACGATGTCGATGACATAGCGTGTGCGCGTCACGACATACTCTTCCCAGCCCCAGCCGGGATTATTGAGCCAGCGCGAGACGGTATTACGTACGCTGCCTGCCCCTGCTGGCTGACTGGCGGGAGGGGTGTCCTGCACAATGGCATCATTAAATAAGCCGCGCGTATTGAAATTAAGCTGGTTTGCCTGAAACGCCGGGAAGCTAATCCGCGCCCGAAATCCGGCATGACTGAGCTGTTCCTTGATTCGCGTCTCGATAGGGCGCATCGCCTCATTCAACGATCGGGCAAGCGTAGACTCCAGCTGATCGAAGCGTAACGCCAGCTCCCGGCCAATTCTGCTCTGCGCATTCAGCATAATCTGCTCGCATGACGATCGGATCTTGCTCAGGACAATCTGCGCCTGCCCTTCATCGTCAAGCACCAGCTGCTGGATCGCATCCGCGTCGTCTGCACGCAAACTGGATGGCTCGCGCCCTGCTAAATCAAGAATAGACGGGCGGCTAAAAATGTCGCCCAGCGCCTGGTGAAGTTCACCTTTCTGGCGAAGCAGGAATGCATCCGTTGTGTTGAGCGCCTCTTCAACTTCATGCTGGACCTCATCGCTCACCACGCTCTGCCGCTGACGCAGCATCGTCATATCCTCTTCCAGGCGCGCAATATTCAGCTCCAGCTCATCAAAAGCGACCGTCAGTCCCTGATGGCGAAAATCCAGGTATTCTCTGGCATTTTGCGCATAGTTCAGCAGCTTATGCGATGCCGACCGCAAAGCGAACAGCGAGGCGTTGGCGTAAGCCGCGTAAATCAGTTTGCGGATGGGCTGTTCGAACAGCGAATCCTCCCACAGCAGATCCGCCGCATGGCGAATATGGTCAATATCGTCCAGGTCGGCCGTTCGCCAGCGGCGGCCCAGCGCGGCCTCGGCAAAATCCTGTACCCAACGCTGATCCTGATGATCGGGAAGGCGCCCATGAACGTTCATCTCATAGCGGGCGCGGTTTGCCAGATAGGCCCACATAGAAGAGACCGGATAAATTTGCCCCGGAGAAATATTTCCTTTCATCAGCGTGCCGGAAATCATCGCCCGCACCTGCTCTTCATCGTCGCTGTTACGATCTTTCTGATCGAATTTGTTGACCAGGGCGTAAAGCGGTACGGATTTGCCGGCAGCCGAAATTGCCTGACGAACCTCCGCATCAGAAATAGATTTAAGCTGTGTATAGTCCATCACCGCCAGCACGGCGGAGGCGCGCGCCAGCTGCTCGCTGAGCATTTTTTGCAGGTGCGGCTGACCGGCCTCGTTCGGCCCCGGCGTGTCGAGCAGCGTCAGTTGCCCCAGGTGCGCATCCAGACCGGCGAGATGCACAAACTCCACCTCAATCACCGGAATATGTTCTATCGCGGCATACTCAGAGAACGGAAACTCCACGCCCAGCGCCTGAGACAGCCGCACCAGATCGTTCAGGCTTTTCAGACAATGAAAGATGGGCTCCGCGCCCAGGTGATGTTTTTCAAACGCCTCACCTCTTTCTATGCGCTCCAGCAGCGTATTCATGTCCTTGTCGATTTCCAGACGCCGCGCCAGCTTGCCGCGATCTTTATCGCACAGTTTTTTCTGCAACTGGGTAATCAGGGTATCGATGGGCGAAACGTGCAAAAAATGCAGCACCGGCTCCTTCTGGCCCGGCGTATGGCGGATCAGCGTGGGAAGTGCCGTCATCGGACGATTGCGGTTCGGCAGCACTTCCGTGCCCACAATCGCATTAATGGTGGTCGACTTTCCCGCTTTCATGGTACCCACAATCGCCAGCACCATTTCGAGACGGGTTATTTTGCGTAATTCGTTATTCAGCATCGCCTGCTGAGCGTCGACACCCCGTGCGCTAAAATGTAACGGCAAAACGTTGTTATTAACGCCGCTCATCGCAGCGGCTGTGCTATCCAGCTTTGCAATCGGCATAGATTTTAATGAATCAAGATTGTTCAGAGCGAGCTGTAACAATCGTTCAGCTTCCTGGCTTAATTCAAATATGGTCTGTGTGTGCATGATAAAAGCCTTCCCTTAACGCAAATTTATTACTTTTATTAAGCCACGATGTTTTAATTATACTTTTCAGGCTTATATGATCACGTATGGAAAACATGTTCATTTAATACAACTAACTGAAGATAATGAGAATTTAAAAACCACCCTCGTAATACGTGTAAAACATCCCCTGGCCAGAAAGCCAAAAGTGAATAGACAAAACGCATTTTCAGGAAACATCAGGATATATCATCGTTATTTACCCACCAAAAAAGAGAGGTATTCCCTGGCGCCAAAAGATGTATGGCGTCAGAAGAGGATAGATAAATAACGGCTTGTTCCTTCACCTTATCCGAAATGGCACAGCGTAGCAATTTGCTGTAATAAAATATTCGATACATTTAGCATGATTACGATCTCTGCCGTTCAGGGCTTAAGCTTCCCTTAATTCACTGACAGTTCGTGTCATCGCTTGCGCATTTATGCGCTATTTTTATAAAACAATATCACCGACAAAAGTGGGGATTTGCGTTATACTCGCTGCCTTTTTCGGCACACTGCCGTCATTTAGCTGGCGTTTTCCAGCGTGTTAACACTTTTGAGGATACCAACATGCAACTTCCACACTGCCCGAAATGCAATTCTGAATACACCTATGAAGACAATGGCATGTTCGTTTGCCCGGAATGCGCCCATGAATGGAACGATGCGGAGCCTGCGCAGGACAGCGATGCGCTGATCGTGAAAGACGCGAACGGCAACCTGCTGGCAGACGGCGACAGCGTTACCGTTGTGAAAGATCTGAAGGTAAAAGGCAGTTCCTCCATGCTGAAGATCGGCACTAAAGTCAAAAATATCCGTCTGGTTGAAGGCGATCATAATATCGACTGCAAAATTGACGGCTTCGGTCCGATGAAACTGAAATCTGAGTTCGTGAAAAAGAACTGATTGTCCCGCCCGGTGACGCTTCGCTTACCGGGCGTTCGGGAACTACACTTAACGGGCTTTTCTTACGTGAGGTAAAGATTATGCCGTTAAGTCCCTACATCTCTTTCGCCGGCAACTGTGCGGAGGCGACCGCCTTCTATCAGCAGGCCGTCGGCGCAGAGCTCCTCTACAAAATCACCTTCGGCGAAATGCCCAAAGACGAAAACAGTGAAGAAGGCTGTCCGTCAGGCATGAACTTCCCGGATACCGCCATCGCCCACTCTAACGTCCGCATTGCCGGCAGCGATATCATGATGAGCGATGGTCTGCCACCCGGCAGCAGCGCGCAGTACGCCGGATTTACGCTGGTGCTCGACACGCAGGACGTGGATGAAGGCAAACGCTGGTTCGACAACCTCTCTGATGGCGGCAATGTCGAAATGGCCTGGCAGGAGACTTTCTGGGCGCACGGATTCGGGAAAGTCACCGACAAATACGGCGTGCCGTGGATGATTAACGTCGTTAAGCAGCAGCACTAATTTTCGGGCGGTGGGCAGTCTGCCTCCGCCTGTCATCAAACTCCCCTCAACTCTTCAAATTCCCGCAACCGAGACTTAACCCAAATGTCATATTGATGCGCCAGCATGAGGCCACATTTATCGTGAGGCCGGGCACATGCAAACTGTCATTCGCGTCGAGAAACTGAGCAAAACCTTCCATCACAACAAGGCGCTGCATGCCGTTGATCTGACCGTCCAGCAGGGCGAAATGGTGGCGCTGTTGGGACCGTCTGGTTCAGGTAAATCCACCCTTCTTCGTCACTTGAGCGGCCTGATTACCTGTGACAAAACGCCGGAAAGCCGCGTCGAACTGCTGGGGAACACCGTGCAACATGCGGGGCGTCTGGCGAGCGATATTCGCAAAAGCCGCGCTCAGACGGGCTATATCTTTCAGCAGTTCAACCTGGTGAACCGCCTGACCGTGCTCGAGAACGTGCTGATTGGCGCGCTCGGCAGCACCCCGTTCTGGCGCACCTGCCTGCGCTGGTTCTCCCCATCCCAGAAGCAAGAAGCCTTACAGGCGCTGACCCGCGTCGGCATGGCGCATTTCGCCCACCAGCGCGTCTCCACGCTCTCCGGCGGACAGCAGCAGCGCGTCGCCATCGCCCGCGCCCTGATGCAGAAAGCCAAAATCATTCTGGCCGATGAACCTATCGCCTCGCTGGACCCGGAATCGGCCCGCATCGTGATGGAAACCCTGCGCGACATCAATCAGAACGACGGTATCACCGTGGTGGTGACGCTGCACCAGGTGGATTACGCCCTGCGCTACTGCGAGCGCATCGTCGCCCTGCGTCAGGGCAATGTGTTCTTCGATGGCGCAAGCCACCAGTTTGATAACGAACGTTTCGATCATCTCTACCGCAGCGTAAACCGCGTCGAAGAGCGCGCGCAGGCTGCTTAACGTCCCCATAACGAGGAATGGACATGAACTACAAAGCCGTTGCCGCGCTGGCCTTCACCAGCATGTTCAGCATCAGCACCCTGCTAAGCCCTGCTTACGCTGAGGAACAGGAAAAAGCGCTGAACTTTGGCATCATTTCAACGGAATCACAGCAAAACCTGAAGCCGCAGTGGGAACCGTTCCTGAAAGATATGGAAACCAAACTGGGGATCAAAGTAAACGCCTTCTTCGCCCCGGACTACGCGGGCATCATTCAGGGAATGCGCTTCAACAAAGTCGACATCGCCTGGTATGGCAACCTCTCTGCTATGGAAGCGGTAGATCGCGCGAACGGCCAGGTCTTCGCCCAGACCGTTGCGGCAGACGGCTCCCCGGGCTACTGGAGCGTGCTGATCGTTAACAAAGACAGCCCGATCAACAATCTCAACGACATGCTCGCCAAACGCAAAGAGCTGACCTTTGGTAACGGCGACCCGAACTCCACTTCCGGCTTCCTCGTCCCTGGCTACTACGTCTTCGCGAAAAACAACGTCTCCGCCAGCGACTTTAAGCGCACGGTCAACGCCAGCCACGAAACCAACGCCCTGGCCGTGGCGAATAAGCAGGTTGACGTCGCCACCAACAACACTGAAAACCTCGACAAGCTGAAGACCTCCGCGCCGGACAAGCTGAAGGAAATCAAGGTTATCTGGAAATCACCGCTGATCCCGGGCGACCCGATCGTGTGGCGCAAAAACCTCTCTGAGAACACCAAGGACAAGGTCTACGACTTCTTTATGAACTACGGCAAAACGCCGGAAGAGAAAGCGGTTCTGGCACGTCTGGGCTGGGCGCCGTTCCGCGCGTCCAGCGATTTGCAACTGGTGCCGATTCGCCAGCTGGCGCTGTTCAAGCAGATGCAGGGCGTGAAGGACAACAAAGGTCTGAAGGAAGAAGAGAAGACCAGCAAAGTGTCGGAAATTCAGGCGCAGCTGGACGATCTCGACCGCCTGACCGCCGCGCTCGGCGCCATGACCAGCGTGAATAAAGCGGTGCAGTAACTTACGTCCCCTCTCCCTTGAGGGAGAGGGTTAGGGTGAGGGGGAAATGAGCACGCTGATGCCCTCACCCCGGCCCTCTCCCACAGGGAGAGGGAGAACAGATCGTAGGCCGGATAAGCGTAGCGCCATCCGGCACACAAAGACCCGCGGAGTAAAACATGCAAACCATCACCCTCCCGCCGCCAAAGCGCAGCTGGTTCTCGCTCATAAGCTGGGCCGTTCTGCTGGCGGTGCTGGTTATCTCCTGGAAGGGCGCGGAGATGGATCCGCTGCTGCTCTTCAAAGATTCCGGCAACATGGCGACCTTCGCCGCCGACTTCTTCCCGCCGGACTTCAGCCAGTGGCAGGACTACCTCGGTGAAATGGCGATCACCCTGCAAATTGCCGTCTGGGGCACCGCCCTCGCCGTGATCCTTTCCATTCCGTTTGGCCTGATGAGCGCCGAAAACATCGTGCCGTGGTGGGTTTACCAGCCGATGCGTCGACTGATGGACGCCTGTCGCGCCATCAACGAAATGGTCTTTGCGATGCTGTTCGTGGTCGCCGTCGGCCTGGGTCCGTTCGCGGGCGTGATGGCGCTGTTCATCCACACCACCGGCGTGCTCTCCAAGCTGCTCTCCGAAGCGGTTGAAGCCATCGAGCCCGGTCCGGTGGAAGGCATCCGCGCAACCGGAGCGAACAAAATCGAAGAGATCCTGTACGGCGTCCTGCCGCAGGTGATGCCGCTGCTCATCTCCTACTCCCTGTACCGCTTCGAGTCCAACGTTCGCTCCGCCACCGTGGTCGGCATGGTGGGCGCAGGCGGCATTGGCGTCACCCTGTGGGAAGCCATTCGTGGTTTCCAGTTCCAGCAAACCTGCGCCCTGATGGTGCTCATCATCGTCACCGTCAGCCTGCTGGATTTCCTCTCTCAACGTTTGCGTAAGCACTTCATCTGAGAAGCGAGGCTTTGATTTGTATGCACTTATCCAGACATCCGACCAGTTACCCCACCCGCTGGCAAGAGATTGCGGCAAAGCTCGAAGTGGAGCTGCGCACGCACTACCGCTGCGGAGACTACCTGCCCGCCGAGCAGCAGCTTGCCGACCGCTACGAAGTGAATCGCCACACCCTGCGTCGCGCCATCGATCAACTGGTGGAGCGCGGCTGGGTCCAGCGCCGTCAGGGCGTCGGCGTGCTGGTGCTGATGCGTCCGTTCGACTACCCGCTCAATGCCCAGGCGCGTTTTAGCCAGAACCTGCTCGATCAGGGCAGCCACCCCACCAGCGAAAAGCTGCTGTCAGTCCTGCGCCCCGCCTCCCGCCACGTGGCGGACGCGCTGGGGATTCAGGAGGGCGACAACGTCGTTCACCTGCGCACGTTGCGCCGGGTGAACGGCGTGGCGGTCTGTCAGATCGACCACTACTTCGCGGACCTCACCCTCTGGCCCGTGCTGCAACATTTCGCCAGCGGTTCCCTGCATGATTTTCTTCAGGACGCGACGGGTATCGCGCTCAAACGCACCCAGACGCGCATCAGCGCCCGCCGCGCGCAGGCGAAAGAGAGCAAGATGCTGGAGATCCCCAACATGGCCCCGCTGCTCTGCGTGCGCACCCTCAACCACCGTGACGGCGACGTCAACACAACGGAATACTCCGTCAGCCTGACCCGCGCCGACATGATTGAATTTACCATGGAGCACTGAATGCACTTCGACACCTCCACTCGTCAGCGCTGGATGCGCGTGCTGGCCCACAGCCAGCCTGATGCGCTGGCTGCCCGCATGAGCGCGCTCGGCCTGACGCCGGACTACGACACGATCCGCGCGCCGGAGATCGGCCTGGTGCAGATCCAGGCACGCATGGGCGGCACCGGCGAGCGCTTCTTCGCCGGCGATGCCACCCTCACCCGCGCGGTGATCCGCCTGAAAAGCGGCACGCTGGGCTACGGCTACATACTTGGGCGCGACAAAACGCACGCCGAACGCTGCGCAGCGATCGACGCGCTTTTACAGGAACAGCCGCATTTTCAGACGTTAATGGAAACCCTTATTGCCCCGCTGGAAGCCGACCGCGCCGCACGCCTTGCCGCGCGTCAGGCCGAAGTGAATACCAGCCGGGTCGACTTCTTTACGCTCGTTCGCGGAGACAACGCATGACGCTTCAACCTGCTTTTACCCTGGCCGTCCAGGATGCCCAACAGAGTTTCCGTCGCCTGCTGAAAGCCATGAGCGAGCCGGGCGTCATTGTCTCGCTGCACCAGCTCTCCCAGGGCTGGCTGCCGCTGAACCTCGCCTCGACCAGCGTGCTGCTGACGCTGGCGGACAACGACACCCCGGTATGGCTGTCAGGCGCATTGCTGAACGATATCGCCAGCCAGAACCTGCGCTTTCACACCAACGCGCCGCTGGTCGAGCAGCCCCAGCAGGCGGTCTTCGCCGTGGCCGACGAGCAAATCAGCCACGAACAGCTTAACGCCCTGAGCGAAGGCAGCGCCGTCGCACCAGAAACCAGCGCTACGCTGATTTTGCAGGTCTCCAGCCTGAGCGGTGGCCGCATGCTGCGCCTGACGGGTGCAGGGATTGCCGACGAGCGGATGGTCGCCCCCCAGCTGCCGGAGTGCATCATTCATGAGCTGACCGAGCGCCCGCATCCGTTCCCGCTCGGTATCGACCTGATCCTGACCTGCGGCGAGCGCCTGCTGGCGATCCCGAGAACCACTCACGTGGAGGTGTGCTGATGTACGTTGCCGTCAAAGGGGGCGAGAAGGCGATCGCCGCCGCCCATGCCTTGCAGGCGCACAGACGCCGGGGGGATGACGCCCTTCCCGAGCTGAGCGTCGCCCAGATTGAACAACAGTTAAACCTGGCCGTCGACCGCGTGATGACCGAAGGCGGCATCGCGGACCGCGAACTGGCGGCGCTGGCGCTGAAACAGGCCAGCGGCGATAACGTGGAAGCCATCTTCCTGCTGCGCGCTTACCGCACTACGCTTGCGAAGCTGGCGGTTAGCGAGCCGGTGAATACGGCGGAAATGCGATTAGAGCGCCGTATTTCTGCGGTGTACAAAGATATTCCTGGCGGCCAGCTGCTTGGTCCGACCTACGACTACACCCATCGCCTGCTGGACTTCACTCTGCTGGCGAACGGTGAAACACCGCAGCTCAGCGTCTCTGACGCTGAACAAGATGCCTCCCCGCACGTCTTTAGCCTGCTGGCAAACCAGGGGCTGGCGAAGGCGGAAGAGGACACCGGCAGCACACCGGATGACATCACCCGCACGCCGCCGGTCTATCCCTGTTCGCGCTCGTCCCGCCTGCAACAGCTGATGCGCGGCGATGAAGGGTATCTGCTGGCGCTGGCCTACTCTACGCAGCGCGGCTATGGGCGCAACCACCCCTTCGCGGCAGAGATCCGCAGCGGCTATATCGACATTGAAATCGTGCCGGAAGAGCTGGGTTTTGCGGTGAACATCGGCGAAATGCTGATGACCGAGTGCGAAATGGTCAACGGTTTTGTCGCGCCAGAGAATGAAGATCCGCACTTTACCCGCGGCTACGGGCTGGTGTATGGCCTGAGCGAGCGCAAGGCGATGGCGATGGCGCTGGTTGACCGTGCGCTCCAGGCGCCGGACTACGGCGAGCATATTGCAGGCCCGGCACAGGACGAAGAGTTCGTGCTGGCCCACGCGGATAACGTTGAGGCCGCCGGCTTTGTCTCGCACCTCAAGTTGCCGCACTACGTCGATTTCCAGGCCGAACTGGAACTGCTGAAACGCCTGCAACGGGAGCGCGCCAATGGCTAGCTTAAGCGGCTACAACTTTGCCTATCTGGACGAACAAACCAAACGCATGATCCGCCGCGCCATCCTTAAGGCAGTGGCGATCCCCGGCTACCAGGTGCCATTCGGCGGCCGCGAAATGCCAATGCCCTACGGCTGGGGCACGGGCGGTATTCAGATCACCGCCAGCGTGATCGGCGAGGCGGACGTGCTGAAGGTCATCGACCAGGGTGCCGACGACACCACCAACGCCGTGTCGATCCGCAACTTCTTTAAGCGCGTAACGGGCGTTAATACTACCGAAAAAACCGAAGACGCGACGCTGATCCAGACCCGTCACCGCATACCGGAGACCCCGCTGACTGAAGATCAGATTTTGATTTTCCAGGTGCCGATCCCGGAGCCGCTGCGTTTTATCGAGCCGCGGGAAACCGAAACCCGCACCATGCACGCCCTGGAAGAGTACGGGATCATGCAGGTCAAACTGTATGAGGACATCGCCCGCTTCGGCCATATCGCCACCACCTACGCCTACCCGGTGAAGGTGAATGGCCGCTACGTGATGGACCCGTCGCCGATCCCGAAATTCGATAACCCGAAGATGGACATGATGCCCGCCCTGCAACTTTTTGGCGCCGGACGTGAAAAACGCATCTACGCCGTACCGCCGTACACCCGTGTGGAGAGCCTGGATTTTGACGATCACCCGTTTACGGTGCAGGAGTGGGACGAGCCGTGCGCCATCTGCGGTTCGAAGCATAGCTATCTGGATGAAGTGGTGCTGGACGACACGGGCAAACGGATGTTTGTCTGCTCCGACACCGATTACTGCCGCCAACAGAGCGAGGCGAACAGCCAATGAAACCGCTGCTTTCGGTTAATAACCTGACTCACCTTTATGCGCCGGGCAAAGGCTTTAGCGACGTGTCGTTTGAGCTGTGGCCGGGCGAAGTGCTGGGCATTGTCGGCGAGTCCGGCTCCGGTAAAACCACCCTGCTGAAGTCCATCTCCGCGCGCCTGACGCCGCAGAATGGCGACATTTTGTATGAGGGCGTGTCGCTGTATGGCATGAGTGAAGCCGATCGCCGCCGCCTGCTGCGCACCGAGTGGGGCGTGGTGCACCAGCACCCGATGGATGGCCTGCGCCGCCAGGTGTCGGCGGGGGGCAACATCGGCGAACGGCTGATGGCCACCGGCGCGCGCCACTACGGCAACATCCGCGCCACGGCGCAGCACTGGCTGGAAGAGGTTGAAATTCCCGCCTCGCGCATCGACGACCTGCCGACCACCTTCTCCGGCGGCATGCAGCAGCGTTTACAGATTGCCCGCAATCTCGTCACCCATCCGAAGCTGGTGTTTATGGATGAACCGACCGGCGGGCTGGACGTCTCTGTACAGGCTCGCCTGCTCGACCTGCTGCGCGGCCTGGTGGTGGAGCTAAACCTGGCGGTGGTGATTGTCACCCACGATTTAGGCGTCGCGCGCCTGCTGGCAGACCGCTTGCTGGTGATGAAGCAGGGTCAGGTGGTGGAAAGTGGGTTAACCGACCGCGTGCTCGACGATCCCCATCATCCGTATACCCAGCTGCTGGTGTCGTCCGTATTGCAGAACTGAGGGCGCGGTTGCCGGGTGGCGCTGCGCTTACCCGGCCTACGAACACCGCACCTTGTAGGCCGGGTAAGGCGAAGCCGCCACCCGGCAAAACGAACACCGCACCCGTAGGCCGGGTAAGGCGAAGCCGCCACCCGGCAAAACGAACACCGCACCCGTAGGCCGGGTAAGGCGAAGCCGCCACCCGGCAAAACGAACACCGCACCCGTAGGCCGGGTAAGGCGAAGCCGCCACCCGGCAAAACGAACACCGCACCCGTAGGCCGGGTAAGGCGAAGCCGCCACCCGGCAAAACGAATCGCGAGGCCAAAATGATCCACGTTGAAAATGTCAGTAAAACCTTTGTGCTCCACCAGCAAAACGGCGTCCGCCTGCCGGTACTGCAAAATGCCTCGTTAGAGGTCAGCAACGGCGAATGCGTGGTGCTGCATGGCCATTCCGGCAGCGGAAAATCCACCCTGCTGCGCTCCCTGTATGCCAACTACCTGCCGGACGAAGGCCATATTCATATTCGCCATAACAATGAATGGGTCGATCTGGTTCAGGCTCCCGCGCGCAAAGTGCTGGAAGTGCGCCGCTCGACGATCGGCTGGGTCAGCCAGTTCCTGCGAGTGATCCCGCGGATCTCCGCCCTGGACGTGGTCATGCAACCCCTGCTGGATCTCGGCGTGCCGCGCGAAACCTGCGCCGCTAAAGCCGCCAGCCTGCTGACGCGCCTCAACGTACCGGAGCGTCTGTGGCACCTCGCCCCGTCGACCTTTTCCGGCGGCGAGCAGCAGCGCGTCAACATCGCCCGCGGCTTTATCGTCGATTACCCGATTTTACTCCTGGATGAACCCACCGCCTCGCTCGACAGTAAGAACAGCGCAGCGGTGATGGAACTGATCGAACAGGCCAAAGCGCGCGGCGCGGCGATCGTCGGGATCTTCCACGACGACGCCGTACGCCAACGCGTGGCGGACAGACTGCACCCGATGGGGACAAACGTATGATTATCAATAATGTCAGGCTGGTGCTGGAAAATGAGGTCGTGAACGGCTCGGTTGAGGTGCGGGACGGTGTCATCCGCGCCTTTGCCGAAACCCGGAGCCGCACTCCTGAAGCGATGGACGGCGAAGGCGGCTGGCTGCTGCCGGGGCTGATTGAGCTGCATACCGATAATCTCGATAAATTCTTCACCCCGCGCCCAAAGGTGGACTGGCCTGCTCATTCAGCGATGAGCAGCCACGACGCGCTGATGGTCGCCAGCGGCATCACCACGGTGCTGGACGCGGTGGCGATTGGCGACGTGCGCGACGGCGGCGATCGCCTGGAGAACCTGGAGAAGATGATCAACGCCGTGGAGGAGACGCAAAAGCGCGGCCTCAACCGCGCCGAGCACCGCCTGCACCTGCGCTGCGAGCTGCCGCACCACACCACCCTGCCGCTGTTTGAGAAGCTGGTGGGCCGCGAGCCGGTCTCGCTGGTTTCCCTGATGGATCACTCGCCGGGGCAGCGCCAGTTCGCCAACATTGAAAAGTATCGCGAATACTATCAGGGCAAATATTCGCTCAACGAGGCGGAGATGGCGCGCTACGAAGAAGAGCAGCTCCAGCTTGCGGCCCAGTGGTCGCAGCCGAATCGCCTCTCCATTGCCGCGATGTGCCGGGACCGGAATATTGCCCTGGCCAGCCATGACGACGCCACGCACGATCACGTGCGCGAATCCCACCAGCTTGGCAGCGTGATAGCTGAATTTCCCACCACGTTTGAAGCGGCAGAGGCATCGCGTAAGCACGGCATGAACGTCCTGATGGGCGCGCCAAATATCGTGCGCGGCGGATCGCACTCCGGCAACGTGGCGGCAAGCAGGCTCGCCTCGCTCGGCCTGCTGGATATCCTCTCCTCTGACTATTACCCCGCCAGCCTGCTGGACGCGGCCTTCCGCGTCGCGGACGACGAGAACAACAGCTTCACGCTGCCACAGGCGATTCGCCTGGTGACGAAAAACCCGGCCAGCGCGCTTAATCTTCACGATCGCGGTGAAATTGCCGAGGGGAAACGGGCCGATCTGGTGCTCGCCCACCGTAAGGGCGAGCACATTCATATCGACCACGTCTGGCGTCAGGGAAAAAGGGTGTTCTGATGGGAAGACTCATCTGGTTAATGGGCCCGTCCGGCTCCGGGAAGGACAGCCTGCTGTCGGCGTTACGGCAGCGGGAACATTCACAGCTGCTGGTCGCGCACCGCTATATCACGCGCGATGCCAACGCCGGAAGCGAGAACCATATCGCCCTGAGCGAGCAGGAGTTTTTTACCCGCGCCGGACAAAACCTGCTGGCGCTGAGCTGGCATGCCAACGGTTACTACTATGGCGTCGGTATTGAGATTGACCTCTGGCTGCATGCGGGGTTCGACGTACTGGTTAACGGCTCGCGGGCGCATCTCCCGCAGGCTCGCGCCCGGTACGAAGCGGCGCTGCTCCCGGTCTGTTTGCAGGTTTCCCCGGACGTTCTCCGTAGCCGGCTGCAAAAGCGGGGGCGCGAAAACGCGCGCGAGATCGACCAGCGGCTGGAACGGGCGGCGCGCTACACCCCGTCGGGTTGCCATCTCCTCAATAACGACGGAAGTTTGCTACAGTCAGTCGAGACCTTGCTATCGCTTATTCGCCAGAAGGAGAAACAGCATGCCTGACTGCCAGCTTCGCCCCGCCACCGCCGACGATGCGCCGATCGTTTACGCGCTGATCTGCGAACTTAAGCAGGCCGAGTTCGATCATCAGGCGTTTCACGCCGGGTATCTGGCCAACTTGCAGGATCACAATATGCGTTACCAGCTGGCCGAGCTGGACGGGCAGATCATCGGTATGATCGGCCTGCATATGCAGTTTCACCTGCATCACGCCCGCTGGATCGGCGAGATCCAGGAGCTGGTGGTGATGCCGCAGGCGCGCGGATTAAAAGTGGGCAGCCAGCTGCTGGCCTGGGCAGAGGACGTCGCGCGACAGGCAGGCGCCGAGCTGACCGAGCTTTCCACCAGCGTGAAGCGCGTGGACGCGCACCGTTTTTATGTTCGTGAAGGATATACGCAAAGCCATTTCCGCTTCACCAAACCGCTGTAGAGGTGCGTTATGAGTCTGACGATCACGCTGACAGGAACCGGAGGGGCTCAGCTGGTGCCGGTGTTTGGCTGCGACTGCGCGGCGTGCCGACGGGCGCGTTTACAGGAAAATTATCGCCGTCGCCCCTGTAGCGCGGCGGTGAAATTCAACGATTCGGTCACCTTGCTGGACGCGGGTATTCCACACCTGATGGACGACTGGCCCGCGGGGAGTTTCAGGCAGATTTTGCTTACCCATTATCATATGGATCACGTTCAGGGGCTTTTTCCTCTGCGCTGGGGCGTGGGAGCGACCATTCCGGTTTACGGTCCGCCGGACGACGCAGGCTGTGACGACCTGTTCAGGCATCCGGGCCTTCTCGATTTCAGCCACACGGTGGAGCCGTTTGTGATGTTTGAACTTCAGGGCTTGCGGGTCACGCCGCTGCCGCTCAACCATTCAAAACTCACGTTTGGCTATCTGCTGGAGTCCGCCCACAGCCGCGTGGCGTGGCTTTCTGATACCGCCGGGCTACCGGATAAAACGGTGACGTTTCTGCTAAACAATCAGCCGCAGGCGATGATTATCGACTGTAGCCATGAACCGCGCCCGGAGACGCCGCGCAACCATTGTGACTTGAATACGGTGATTGCGCTGAACGAGGTGATTGGCTGTCCGCAGGTGATCCTGACGCATATCAGCCATCAGTTTGACGTGTGGATGATGAATAACCCGCTGCCGTCCGGCATTGAAGCGGGGTATGACGGGATGGTGCTGGTGTTGGATTAAATTTTGCCGGGTGGCGGCTGCGCCTTACCCGGCCTACGCGTTGCAATACCAGGGTTACCACCGATCGTAATCATCCTCTAACCGGCGCTCATCCTCTTCTAACCGACGCCGATCGTCATCCAGCTGCCGCTGACGCTCGTCTAAACGCTGGCGTCGATCTTCTAACTGTCGACGACGATCGTCGTACTGGCGGCTGTCGGTTTGACGGCTGCGATCGTAACGATCGTCGTCGTCATCATTACGGCTGCTGCCGGGGTTATAGGCGTCGTTGATCGCCTGCTGAATATTGCCAATGGCATCATCAATCACATCGGCATGCGCCAGTTGGCTGGTTAAAGTCAGCAGACCCAATAACAGAGCGGTAGAGTAACGTTTCATAAGGCCAGACTCGCAGGTGAACTGGCCTTACGGTAATGAATGGCAGGGAACCGGGGTAGCGGAGGAATCTCAATTCCTGGCCTGTTCAATCGCCCCTATCGCATCGACTCGCGCCTGATGTCGTCCCCCTTCAAACGGTGCATTTAGCCAGGCATCGACGATCATTTTTGCCAGCTCCAGTCCGACCACGCGCGAACCAAATGCCAGCACATTCGTGTTGTTATGCTGCCTTGAAAGCTGAGCTGAATAAGGTTCGCTACAGACCACTGCGCGGATGCCCGGGAACTTATTGGCCGTAATGGAGATCCCTACCCCCGTTCCGCAGATCAGGATGCCGCCATCCACCTCCTTATCGATAATAGCCTGTGCAACCGCGCTGGCATAATACGGGTAGTCAGTACGCTCCGGGGAACAGGTGCCTTTATCCACCACGTCGATGCCACGCGCGCGCAGATGGGCCAGAATATCCTCTTTCAGCATAAAACCTACGTGATCGCAGCCAAATGCAATCTTTTTCATAATAAACCTCATCGTGGGTTAACTTTACGAACTCGATGGAGTTGTGATTTAAGACCGGTCAGTTGTGCAATAAAACCTCAAAACCATCGAGTTCTGCGCGTGTTCTACACCCCTGCCTTTGACATTTCAACTCTCTCATGACGGTATATTTCTTACGGCATGCATTAAAATCCGTTAACGTTTCATAATTATATTATTGATTTTTAAGGTCATCCTAAAGCAACCGCCCATCAAAACTTCACAGACAATAAAACTTTATGAATTTTCAAACATTGTGAAGTTGCCAGCATATTTTCATGCCAGAGTGTGGTGATATAGTGTCGTCTTCATTTTTAAGGACAAAAGAGAGCGATGAGTCAGTCAGAATTTAAAAAAGAGCTGCCTAACGGCATTGGCCTTGCACCGTACCTGCGCATGAAGCAGGAAGGCATGACCGACAACGAAAGCCGTATCGTCGACTGGCTGCTCCAGCCGGGTAACCTGAGCGGCGCGCCTGCGATTAAAGACGTTGCCGAAACGCTGATGGTGTCGGAAGCGATGATCGTGAAAGTGGCCAAACTGCTCGGCTTTAGCGGTTTCCGTAACCTGCGTGCGGCGCTGGTCGACTACTTCTCGCAATCCGAACAAGTATTACCTGCGGAACTCGCTTTTGATGAAGCACCACAGGATGTGGTTAACAAAGTGTTCAATATTACGCTGCGCACCATTATGGAAGGCCAGTCGATAGTGAACGTGGATGAAATTCACCGCGCGGCACGTTTCTTCGCCCAGGCCAACCAGCGCGATCTGTACGGTGTGGGTGGTTCTAACGCTATTTGCGCCGACATCCAGCATAAGTTTCTACGCATCGGCGTGCGCTGCCAGTCGTATCAGGACGCGCACATTATGATGATGTCGGCATCGCTGCTGAAGGAAGGGGATGTGGTACTGGTGGTCTCCCATTCCGGCCGCACCAGTGATGTGAAAGCAGCAGTTGAGTTAGCAAAAAAGAACGGCGCCAAAATTATCTGTATTACTCATAGCTACCATTCACCGATTGCTAAACTTGCTGATTATATTATTTGTTCGCCAGCACCAGAGACCCCGTTATTAGGGCGCAACGCCTCCGCGCGTATATTACAGCTTACATTATTAGATGCGTTATTTGTTTCCGTTGCACAACAAAACATCGAACAGGCCACACTTAATATGCAAAAAACCGGCGCTATTGTGGATTTCTTCTCTCCTGGCGCACTGAAGTAAATTAAAAGGTTAATCCTGCTCAGGCGGGATTAACAACAACATACCCTACATTGAGAACACTGCTATGAATAAATATCTGAAATATTTCAGCGGCGCCGCTATGGGCTTAATGTTATCCACCAGCGCGTTTGCTGCTGCGGAATATGCGGTGGTATTAAAAACGCTCTCCAATCCATTCTGGGTGGATATGAAGAAAGGGATTGAAGATGAAGCCAAAACCCTGGGAGTAAGCGTTGATATTTTTGCCTCGCCGTCAGAAGGGGATTTTCAGTCCCAGCTACAGCTGTTCGAAGATCTGAGTAATAAAAAATACAAGGGTATCGCTTTTGCCCCACTCTCCTCCGTGAATCTGGTCATGCCCGTCGCGCGCGCCTGGCAGAAAGGTCTCTATCTGGTGAATCTCGATGAAAAAATCGATATGGATAACCTGAAAAAAGCAGGTGGCAATGTAGAGGGGTTTGTCACAACGGACAACGTGGCCGTCGGCGCAAAAGGGGCCGATTTTATTATCAATAAACTTGGTGCGGAGGGGGGCGAAGTCGCAATCATTGAGGGTAAAGCCGGTAACGCATCGGGCGAGGCGCGCCGCAATGGCGCAACAGAAGCCTTCAAAAAAGCAAACCAAATTAAGCTGGTTGCCAGCCAGCCCGCTGACTGGGATCGCATTAAAGCTCTGGATGTGGCAACCAACGTGCTGCAACGAAACCCGAATCTGAAAGCCTTCTACTGCGCGAACGATACCATGGCAATGGGCGTGGCACAGGCGGTGGCAAACGCCGGTAAAATCGGCAAAGTGCTGGTGGTCGGCACCGATGGTATCCCAGAGGCGCGTAAGATGGTCGAAGCCGGTCAGATGACGGCAACCGTCGCACAAAACCCGGCGGACATCGGGGCGACCGGCCTGAAATTAATGGTGGATGCCGCGAAAACCGGGAAAGTCATCCCGCTGGAAAAAACGCCTGAATTCAAGTTGGTGGATTCGATTCTGGTGACAAAATAACGCAGAACTGTGCGGCTTGATGCCCTCACTCCGGCCCTCTCCCACAGGGAGAGGGTGAACAGAGAAGGAAATAAACATGGTCACGCCATATATCTCGATGGCGGGGATCGGCAAATCCTTTGGTCCGGTTCACGCATTAAAATCGGTTGATTTAACTATATACCCTCATGAGATCCACGCGTTATTAGGGGAAAATGGTGCCGGTAAATCAACCTTAATGAAAGTATTGTCGGGAATTCATGAACCGACCAAAGGCTCCATTATTATTAATGAAAAGAATTACGACAAATTGGATCATAAACTGGCAGCAAGACTGGGCATCGGCATTATATATCAGGAACTCAGCGTTATTGATGAATTAACCGTGCTGGAAAATCTATATATAGGCCGTCACCTGACTAAAAAGGTTTGTGGCATCAGGATTATTGACTGGAAAGAGATGCGCATTCGCGGTGCGATGATGCTCTTACGCGTCGGATTAAAAGTCGATTTAGATGAAAAAGTAGCGAATTTATCCATCAGCCATAAACAGATGCTGGAAATCGCGAAAACCTTAATGCTCGATGCCAAAGTGATCATTATGGATGAACCCACATCTTCATTAACCAATAAAGAGGTGGATTATCTTTTCTTGATCATGAATCAGCTGCGTAAAGAAGGCACCGCCATTGTCTATATCTCGCATAAGCTCGCGGAAATCCGCCGCATCTGCGACCGCTACACGGTAATGAAAGACGGTTCCAGCGTATGCAGTGGCCTGGTGAGTGACGTTTCAAACGACGACATTGTGCGCCTGATGGTCGGCCGCGAACTGCAAAACAGCTTTAACGCCATGAAAGAGAGCACCGGCAACATCGAACGCGACACGGTGTTTGAGGTGAACAACGTCACCAGCCGGGACAAGAAAAAAGTGCGTGATATTTCGTTCAGCGTGAACCGCGGCGAAATACTGGGTTTTGCGGGTCTGGTCGGCTCGGGACGTACCGAACTGATGGACTGTCTCTTCGGCGTGGATAAACGCGCGAGCGGTGAAATTCGCCTCAACGGCAAAACCATCTCCCCGCATTCGCCTCTGGATGCGTTGAAAAAAGGGATGGCCTACATCACCGAAAGCCGCCGCGAAAATGGCTTTTTCCCTAATTTCTCTATCGCCCAAAACATGGCCGTCAGCCAGAGCCTGAAAAACGGTGGCTATAAAGGGGCCATGGGGCTCTTTCGCGAGCATGAAGAACGCAAGACCGCCGAAGCACAGCGCCAGTTGCTGGCGTTGAAGTGCCAAAGCGTAGAGCAAAACATCACCGAACTCTCCGGCGGCAATCAGCAAAAGGTGCTGATTTCTAAATGGCTGTGTTGCAACCCGGACGTCATCATTTTTGATGAACCCACGCGAGGCATCGACGTCGGCGCAAAGGCCGAAATCTACAAGGTGATGCGCCAGCTGGCTGACGAAGGCAAGGTCATCCTGATGGTGTCATCTGAATTACCTGAAATTATCGCCGTCTGCGACCGCATCGCCGTGTTCTGCGAAGGGCGGCTGACGCAAATCCTGACCAATCGCGACGACATGAGCGAAGAGGAGATCATGGCATGGGCATTACCACAAGAGTGAAAGGCGATATGGCGGAGAAAAAGCCATTTAACTTCGCGCTGTTCTGGGACAAGTACGGTACCTTTTTTATCCTCGCGATTATAGTCGCCATCTTTGGCACGCTGTCATCGGAGTACTTCCTCACCACCAACAACATCACGCAGATTTTTGTCCAGAGCTCGGTAACGGTGCTGATCGGGATGGGCGAATTCTTTGCCATCCTTGTCGCGGGTATTGATCTGTCCGGCGGAGCCATTCTGGCACTCTCCGGCATGGTGACTGCCAAACTGATGCTGGCTGGTGTCGACCCGTTTTTTGCAGCACTGATTGGCGGCGTACTGGTCGGCGGCGCGCTGGGGGCGATCAATGGCTGTCTGGTCAACTGGACCGGGCTACATCCGTTCATTATCACTCTCGGTACTAACGCCATTTTTCGCGGCATCACGCTGGTGATTTCCGACGCTAATTCCGTCTATGGCTTCTCGTTCGACTTTGTAAACTTCTTCGCTGCCAGCGTCCTCGGGATACCCGTACCGGTCATCTTCTCGCTGATCGTCGCGGTGATCCTCTGGTTCCTCACCACCCGTATGCGGCTAGGGCGCAATATCTACGCCCTGGGCGGTAACAAAAACTCGGCGTTCTACTCCGGCATCGACGTGAAGTTTCATATTCTGGTGGTGTTCATTATTTCTGGCGTATGCGCCGGGCTGGCGGGCGTGGTGTCGACTGCGCGTCTGGGCGCAGCGGAGCCGCTGGCCGGGATGGGATTTGAAACATACGCCATCGCCAGCGCCATCATCGGCGGAACCAGCTTCTTCGGCGGTAAAGGCCGCATCTTCTCGGTCGTGATTGGTGGTCTCATCATCGGCACCATCAATAACGGACTCAATATCTTACAGGTACAAACCTACTACCAGCTGGTGGTAATGGGCGGGTTGATTATCGCCGCTGTTGCCCTCGACAGATTGATCAGTAAGTAAGGAAATCACTATGAAAATTTCACCCTCCCTGATGTGTATGGATCTGCTGAAATTCAAAGAACAGATCGAATTTATTGACCAGCACGCGGACTACTTCCATATCGACATCATGGACGGCCACTTTGTGCCTAATCTGACGCTGTCTCCGTTCTTTGTCGGCCAGGTGAAGAAGCTCGCCACCAAACCACTGGACTGTCACCTGATGGTGACTCGCCCGCAGGACTACATAAGCCAGCTGGCGCAGGCCGGAGCAGACTTCATCACACTGCACCCGGAGACCATCAACGGTCAGGCTTTCCGCCTGATTGAAGAGATCCGTCGTCACGGTATGAAGGTGGGACTCATCCTCAACCCGGAAACCCCGGTTGAGGCAATGAAATACTATATTCATAAGGCGGACAAAATCACCGTGATGACCGTCGATCCAGGCTTTGCCGGGCAGCCGTTCATTCCGGAAATGCTGGAGAAAATTGCCGAGCTGAAAGCCTGGCGCGAACGCGAAGGGCTGAGCTATGAGATTGAGATCGATGGCTCATGCAATCAGGCCACCTATAAAAAACTGATGGCCGCCGGCGCAGATGTCTTTATCGTCGGAACGTCTGGTCTGTTCAACCATGCAGAGAATATCGGGGATGCATGGCAGCTTATGGCCGGGCAGATCCTGTCGGCACGAAACGAGGTTGTTCCTCATGCAAAAACAGCCTGATGTCGTCGCCGGAGTGGATATGGGGGCCACTCATATCCGTTTTTGCCTGCAAACGGCCGACGGTGCGGTGTTGCATTGTGAAAAACAGCGCACCGCGGAGGTTATCCGCTCTGGTGTGGTGTGCGGCGTGACGGAAATGATCACGGCTCAGCTGCGTCATTTACAGGTTCACTGTCGCGGTCTGGTCATGGGCTTTCCGGCACTGGTCGGCAAAGACAAACGCACCATTATTTCGACGCCAAATCTGCCTTTGCAGGCGAATGAGCTCCGCGATCTGGCGGGAAAACTTGAAGATGCGCTAGGCTGCCCGGTCGAATTTTCCCGCGACGTTAACCTTCAGCTTTCGTTTGACGTGGTGCAACACAATCTCCAGCAGCAAGAGGTTCTGGCGGCCTACCTTGGCACCGGCATGGGATTTGCCATCTGGCTAAACGGTGCTCCATGGACGGGCGCGCACGGCGTAGCGGGCGAGCTCGGGCATATTCCACAGGGGGATATGACGCGGCACTGTGGTTGTGGCAACCCGGGATGTCTGGAAACGGTTTGTTCCGGTATCGTATTGAAACAGTGGTACGAACAGCAGCCCCGCGAGTATGCGATGGGAGATATCTTTTCAGCCGTACCCGATGACCCCTTCGTACAGCAACTCCTGAATCATGCAGCCCGCGCCATTGCCACCAGTGTAAATCTGTTCGATCCGGATGCGGTGATCCTCGGAGGCGGCGTAATGGATATGCCTGGCTTTCCGCGCGAAGCGCTGATTGTCGGGATAAAGCAGCATTTGCGCCGCCCGCTGCCGCATGAGTCCGTGAAATTTATCCCTGCCTCGTCGTCGTCTTTTAACGGCGCTCAGGGGGCCGCTACCCTGGCTCGCTGCCGGTTCCTGCCATCACCTTGCGCAGCGCCTGCGCCAGCTGTGCGCGGGTGAAAGGTTTTCGCAGTAACTGAACGTCCGGCAGCTGCGGGTTATGCGCCGGGCGCAAATCCTGCCCGCTGATCAGCAGCACCGGCAACTGCGGATAGTGGCTGCGTACATGGCCGATCACCTCCGCACCACTCAGGCCGCCCGGCAACATCAGGTCGCTGATAAACATGCCGATATCCGGTGATGCGTCCAGCATGTTCAGCGCCTGCTCGCCGTTTTCGGCTTCAAGCGTCAGGTAGCCAAGCTGGTGCAGTTGCTCGCACAGGGTCTGCCGCACGCCCGCCTCATCTTCCAGGACCAGCACAAGCAGCTCACTCTCTGCCGGGGCCGTGGTCGCCAGCGCGGCATCATCGGAGAACGCGGGCAGCGTCGAGCGCGGCAGCTGGAGCCGCACGGTGGTTCCCTGCCCCGGCGCGCTTTCGATCTCAACGCGCCCCCCGGACTGACGCACAAAGCCGTACACCATCGACAGCCCTAACCCGCTGCCGCTGCCGGTCTGTTTGGTGGTGAAGAACGGTTCAAAGACCTGCGATTTCACCTCCTGCGACATCCCGCAGCCGTGGTCAATCACCTCCAGCGCGACCATATCCTGCCTACGCCCGTCGCTGCGGGTCACACGCTGGTTCCAGGTGCGGATTTTGATCACACCATTTTGCCCCTCCATTGCATCACGGGCGTTCATTACCAGGTTGATAATGGCGTTTTCCAGCTGGCTGACGTCAATCCATGCGGGCCAGGCCGGGGTTTGCGCTTCAATATCCAGCGTCAGCGTGGCGGGAAGCGAGTGCCGCATCAGCTCGCTCAGGTTCTCCAGCAGCGGCTTCATCTCTACCGCATGAGGTTGCAGGGATTGCTTGCGCGAGAAGGCCAGCAGACGCTGGGTGAGCATGGCCCCGCGTTCCGCGGCTTTGAGCGCACGAGTGATGCGCGGCGCGTCCGGTGACGCTGAATCGGTCAGCTCCAGACTGCCGATAATCACCGCCAGCAGGTTATTAAAATCATGCGCCAGCCCGCCCGTCAGTTGCCCAACCGCCTTCATTTTCTGGCTGTGCAGCAGCGCCTCCTCCAGCCCCTGACGTTCGATGCGGTCGACCTCCATCTGCGAGGTCTTCTCCTTCAGTAGCCGCGTGGTGTGCTCCAGCGAAGCGGTATTGCGGGCAAAAACGTTAAACGCGCGCGCCAGTTCCCCCAGCTCATCACGCCGCTGTAGCGCGGGCACCGACACATCCTGCTCGCCGTGAGCGAGGCGCGACATTGCCCTTGAGATAGCCGTCAGGTTGGAGCCCAGATTGCGGTAAATATACCAGCAGGCGCAGCCGGTGATGATCAGCGCCAGCACCGCGAAGACGCTGATAAACACGCTGATGGAGCGCAGCTCCTGGTGGCTTTGAGCGGTACGCAGCCGGGAGGCCTGCGCCACCTGTTCAACGTACTGATTGATGTCGCGGTTTAATATCGCCACCAGCGCCTTGATGTGGAACATATACCAGCTGATGGACAGATCGCTCTCCTCCAGCTGCTTTGACAGTGGCGCGAGCTTGCGCAGCTCATCATTAAAATCCGGGAGCACCAGGTTGACCACCGGTTGCAGGGCGCTCGCGGGTAACATCGCGGTTACTGCATCCAGCTGCTGCACCGTGGCGCGCGGTGAAGGGGTATCAATGGCGGCAACGATCAGCCTGTCCATCTCTGCAAGCTGCCGGGCGTCTGGCACATTGCTCGCGTAACGGCGGTTGATATCCTGCAAATGACGCAGATAGCTTTGGCTTTGATACAGCGCGCTGAGCAGCGCGTTACGCTCCAGATGCCGTTTTTGCCCGCGCTCCAGCATTCCCGTCACGCTCTGCTGTAACTCATTGCTCCTGCGAATAATACGCGCCACCAGCGCGGGCTCCTGCTGCGCCAGCGGCGCATCGGCAAGCTGCTCCAGCGAGTGGCGCAGCGCCATCTGCGTCTGTTTAAGCCGTTCAGCTTCGCCTTTGTACTCCAGCGCACCGACCACCTGCGACAGCCGCACCGCCGCCGTTGCCACGTTGGCCGTGTCGCGCGCGAGGTTCATGCTGCCAGTCATATCATCCAGCGTTTGCTGCTGCACCTGCTCCTGGATCTGGCTGGCATGACGAAAGCCGAGCACCGCCACGCCGCTTACCATCAGCGTTACCGCCACCACCAGCAGGTTAAATATCAGCAGGCGACCGCGGGCGCTGGTGAAGAACGGGGGGCGTGAAGACATGGGTTTGGGCTCCTCTGCGGTTTGGTGCCCTCACCCTGGCCCTCTCCCACAGGGAGAGGGAAAAGGAAAATGTGATGGCGATTAGCTATTCATAACTATGACAAATATGAACAGCTTCTGACATTTTGCATTTACGCGCCTGTGATGAAGTGCAGATATCGACATTCACAGGAGATCCGCCATGAGCAGAACCCCGGTTTTAGAGATGCGCAATATTGCCAAGACGTTTGGCAATTTCCACGCGCTCAAGGGTGTGGATTTGACGGTTTTCCCCGGAGAGATCCACGCGCTGATGGGGGAAAACGGCGCCGGAAAAAGCACGCTGATGAAGATCCTCGCAGGCGCCTATACCGCCAGCAGCGGCGACATCCTCATCGACGGCCAGCCGTTTCACATCAAAGGTCCGAAGGATGCGCTGGCCGCAGGCATTACCCTGATTTATCAGGAGATGCAGCTTGCTCCTAACCTGACCGTGGCGGAAAACATTTTTCTCGGCAGCGAGCTGTCGCGCGGCGGGCTGGTCCAGCGCAAAGAGATGGCAGCCCAGGCGCAGGCGGTCATTGACCGTCTGGGCGCGCAGTTCAGCGCCACCGACCTGGTCATGAAGCTGACCATCGCCGAGCAACAGCAGGTGGAGATCGCCCGCGCGCTGCACCGCAACAGCCGCATTCTGGTGATGGATGAACCTACCGCCGCCCTCTCCTCGCGCGAAACCCACCGCCTGTTCGAACTGATTTTGCGCCTGCGCGATGAAGGGATGGCGATTATCTACATCAGCCACCGGATGGCGGAAGTGTATGAGCTTTCCGATCGCGTCAGCGTCCTGCGCGACGGGCAGTACGTCGGCAGCCTAACGCGCGACAAGCTGAATGCCTCTGAGTTGGTGCGCATGATGGTGGGCCGCCCGCTCAGCGATCTGTTTAACAAAGAGCGCGATATTCCGCTCGGCAGCCCGCGTCTGAACGTGCACCACCTCACGGATGGCAAAAAAGTGCTGCCGTGCAGTTTGCAGGTTCGCTCCGGTGAAATCGTCGGGCTGGCGGGGCTGGTCGGGGCCGGTCGCTCCGAGCTGGCGCAGCTGATCTTCGGCGTGCGCAAAGCCACCGGCGGCATGATCGAGGTGGACGGCGAACCGGTGGTAATCCACTCCCCGCGCGCGGCCATTGAGAATGGCATCGGTTTTCTTACCGAGAACCGCAAGGAGCAGGGGCTGTTTCTGGAGCTGGCGGCGCAGGAGAACATCACCATGGCGACGCTGGAGCGCGACGCCACCTTCGGCTGGCTGAACCGCAAAAAAGCGCAGTCTATTTCCGATGACGCCATCGCCCTGCTCAATATCCGCGTGCCGCATTCTCAGGTGCGCGCGGGCGGGCTCTCCGGCGGCAACCAGCAAAAGCTGCTGATCTCCCGCTGGGTGGCGATTGGCCCGCGCATTCTGATTCTGGACGAACCCACGCGCGGCGTGGACGTCGGCGCGAAAAGCGAGATCTACCGCATCATGAACCAGATGGCGCGCAAAAGGGTGGCGATTCTGATGATCTCCAGCGAGCTGCCGGAAGTGGTGGGCATGAGCGACCGGGTGTACGTGATGCGGGAAGGCAGCATCGCGGGTGAACTTCACGGACGCGACATCTCTCAGGAAAACATTATGACGCTGGCAACCGGCGTGAACGACACACATCATCAGGCGGTGTAATTATGACAACTCCAACCCATCCGCAGCAGGTGGCGAAATCCGCCTCCGCCAAAAAAATGCTGATGAGCGATCTGATGCAAACGATCGGCATTTTGCCGATTTTAATCCTGATTGTGGCGGTATTTGGCTTTATCGCCCCGAACTTTTTCACCGAGAGCAATCTGCTGAATATTACCCGGCAGGCGTCGATCAACATCGTGCTGGCGGCGGGGATGACCTTCATCATCCTGACCGGCGGGATTGACCTCTCTGTGGGCTCGATTCTGGGCACTACGGCGGTAGCGGCGATGGTGGTCTCGCTTATCCCTGAATTTGCGATGCTCTCCATTCCGGCGGCGCTGATGCTCGGTATGGTGCTGGGGCTGTTCAACGGCGCGCTGGTGGCCTTTGCCGGGCTGCCGCCGTTTATCGTCACCCTCGGCACCTATACGGCACTGCGCGGCGCGGCGTATCTGCTGGCGGACGGCACGACGGTCATTAACTCCAACATTAACTTCGAGTGGATCGGCAACAACTACCTCGGCCCGATTCCGTGGCTGGTGGTGATCGCCCTGGCGGTGATTGTGGTGTGCTGGTTTATTCTGCGTCGCACAACCCTCGGCGTTCACATCTATGCGGTCGGCGGCAATATGCAGGCGGCACGCTTAACCGGCATCAAGGTCTGGCTGGTGCTGCTGTTTGTCTACGGCATGAGCGGCCTGCTCTCGGGATTAGGCGGCGTGATGAGCGCCTCGCGCCTCTACAGCGCCAACGGCAACCTCGGCACGGGGTACGAGCTGGATGCGATTGCGGCGGTGATCCTCGGCGGCACCAGCTTCGTCGGCGGGATCGGCACGATCACCGGCACGCTGGTCGGCGCGTTGATCATCGCCACCCTCAACAACGGCATGACGCTGATGGGCGTCTCCTACTTCTGGCAGCTGGTGATCAAAGGGGCGGTGATCATCATAGCGGTGCTGATCGACAAATACCGTACCCGACACCATCAAAGTGCATAACAACAATACCCTACGTGAGGAATACAGCATGAGATTGAAGCCCTTAGTGACCGCGCTCTGTGCTGGCGCGCTGCTGGCCGCAACCCCGTTTGCGCAGGCAAAAGATCTGAAGTCCATCGGCGTGACGGTGGGCGACCTGGCTAACCCGTTCTTCGTGCAGATCACCAAAGGCGCCGAGCTGGAAGCGCGCAAGCTGGCGGGAGATAACGTCAAGGTGACGCTGGTCTCCAGCGGGTACGATCTGGGCCAGCAGGTGTCGCAGATCGATAACTTCATTGCGGCGAAAGTGGACATGATCATCCTCAACGCCGCGGATTCCAAAGGGATCGGCCCGGCGGTAAAACGCGCCAAAGAGGCAGGGATCGTGGTCGTGGCGGTTGACGTGGCGGCGGAAGGGGCTGATGCGACCATCACCTCCGATAACACCCAGGCGGGGGAGATGGCCTGTAAGTACATAACCGACCGCCTGAAAGGTAAAGGCAACGTGGTGATCATCAACGGGCCGCCGGTTTCTGCGGTACAAAACCGCGTGGAGGGCTGCCAGACCGAGTTCAGGCGCCACCCGGATATCAAAGTGCTTTCGGATAATCAGAACGCCAAAGGCAGCCGCGAAGGCGGACTGGAGGTCATGACCTCCCTGCTGGCGGCCAATCCGAAGATCGACGGCGTATTCGCAATTAACGATCCGACGGCGATCGGTGCCGATCTGGCGGCGAAACAGGCTCAACGTAATGAGTTCTTTATCGTTGGCGTGGATGGCAGCCCGGACGGTGAAGAAGCTCTGAAGCGCGAAAACTCCCTGTTTGTGGCGACGCCGGCGCAGGATCCGCAGGTGATGGCGGCGAAGGCGGTGGAGATCGGTTATGACATTCTTCAGGGCAAACCTGCGCCGAAAGAGCCTGTGCTGATCCCGGTGACGATGATCGATAAAAAGAACGTCGGCACGTATAAGGGGTGGACGGTTAAGTAACCCCGGTGCGGCCTGATGCCCTCACCCCGGCCCTCTCCCCACAAAGGGGAGAGGGTGTAATCGTCCCCTCTCCCCTTTGGGGAGAGGGTTAGGGTGAGGGGGCGGCATAAAACGCAAGGAGTCCCCATGAAACGCTCCGACATCAATGAAATCCTCGGCCACACGCGGCAGTTCTTCTCCATGCACGACGTGCATCTCCCGCCGTTTGCCAGCTTTCCGCCAACAAAATGGCAGCAGCTTGACCAGGCCGCCTGGCAGGAGGTGTTCGACCTCAGGCTCGGCTGGGACGTGACGGCGTTTGGCGGCAACCACTTTGCCGCAGAGGGGCTGACGCTGTTCACCCTGCGCAACGGCTCCCCCAACGGCGTGCCTTATGAAAAGTGCTATGCCGAAAAAATCATGCACGTCCGCGACGGCCAGGTGACGCCGATGCATTTCCACTGGCGCAAGCGGGAGGACATCATCAACCGCGGCGGCGGGAATCTGATTATTGAGTTATGGAATGCGGGCGCGCATGAAGAGACCGAAAACACCGACGTGATCGTCACGATAGACGGTTGTCGGCAGACGCACGCGCCCGGCAGTCAGCTGCGCCTCACGCCAGGGGAGAGCATCTGCCTGACGCCCGGCCTGTACCACAGTTTCTGGGGTGAACGCGGCTTTGGCGACGTGCTGGTGGGCGAAGTGTCGTCAGTCAATGACGATGAACACGACAACCACTTTTTACAGCCCATCGATCGCTACAACACCATCGAAGAAGACGAACCGGCGGTGCTGGTGCTGTGCAACGAGTACAACCTGTTTCGGATATAAGGAGTGAATGATGCCATTGATTTCTCTTGCCGACAGTCTGGCACACGCCAGAGAACACCGCTACGCCCTGGGCGCGTTCAACGTTCTCGACTCCCATTTTCTGCGCGCGCTGTTTGCCGCCGCGAAGCAGGAACGCTCGCCGTTTATCATCAACATCGCCGAAGTGCATTTTAAGTACGTGTCTCTGGAGTCGCTTGTTGAAGCGGTGAAGTTCGAAGCCGCCCGTCACGATATTCCCGTGGTGCTTAACCTCGACCACGGGCTGCATTTTGAGGCCGTCGTGCGCGCCCTGCGCTTAGGGTTCAGCTCGGTGATGTTCGACGGCTCGACGCTGAGCTATGAAGAAAATATCCGCCAGACCCGGGAAGTGGTGAAGATGTGCCACGCGGTGGGCGTCTCGGTGGAGGCGGAGCTGGGCGCAGTCGGCGGAGATGAAGGCGGCGCGCTGTATGGGCATGCCGATGAAGCGTTCTTTACCGACCCGCAGCTGGCGCGCGAATTTGTCGATTTAACCGGTATCGACGCGCTGGCGGTCGCCATTGGCAACGCGCACGGGAAATACAAGGGCGAGCCGAAGCTTGATTTCACGCGTCTGGACGCCATTCGCCAGCAGACGGGGCTGCCGCTGGTTTTACACGGCGGCTCGGGAATTAGCGATGCCGACTTCCGCCGCGCTATCGAGCTGGGCATTCATAAAATCAACTTCTATACCGGCATGTCGCAGGCCGCGCTCGCCGCCGTTGAGCAGCGCATGGCGAACCGCCAGCCGCTGTACGATGAGTTTGCCGAACTGCTGCTGGGCATTGAAGAGGCCATTACCGATACGGTCGCGGAGCAGATGCGCATCTTCGGCAGCGCGGGGCAGGCATAATGGAACGCAAAGGGATTATCGCCGCAGGCAACATGCTGGTGGATCACGTCCACCAGATCGTACAGTGGCCGGAGCGCGGCTGGCTGGCGGAAATCACCCACAGTGAGCGCTCAACCGGCGGTGCGCCGCTCAACGTTCTGCTGACGCTGGCGAAAATGCACGTCGGCCTGCCGTTACAGGCGGTGGGGCTGATTGGGGAAGACAGCGACGGAGACTATATTCTGGCGATGCTCGACCAGTATCACGTCAATCGCCAGCGCGTGCAGCGTACAACGTTCGCCCCAACGTCGATGTCGCAGGTGATGACCGACCCCAGCGGACAGCGCACCTTTTTTCACTCGCCGGGCGCCAACCGCCTGCTGGATCTTCCCGCCTTCGATCGTTTAGACGGATCGCTGAAGATCTTCCATCTCGGCTATCTGCTGCTGCTCGACAGCCTGGACATGCCGGACGAGGAGTTTGGCACCCGCAGCGCGCGGTTACTGGCACAGATGCGCGATCAGGGGTATGAAACCTCGCTCGATCTGGTCTCCCGCAAGGGCGATCCGCGCTATCAGCCGCTGGTGCTCCCTGCCCTGCATCATCTTGATTATCTGGTGATTAACGAGCTGGAAGCCGGTGAGTTTAGCGGGCTTGAGATCCGCGACGGTCATGGTGCGCTGAACATGGTCCATATCGCCGACGCTGCCGCACAGTTGCTGGCAGCAGGCGTGCGGCAGCGGGTAGTGATCCACTGTCCGGAAGGGGCATGGGGTGAAGCGCCGGGTGAAAAAGGGCAATGGGTTCCTTCGTGGAAGCTGACGCAGGACGAGATTATCGGCAGCGTCGGTGCGGGCGACGCGTTTTGCGCAGGCTTTTTATACGGTTGCCATGAATCGCTGTCGCTTACCGAGAGTATTTATCTGGCGCACGCCTGCGCGCGGGCCAGCCTGCTGGCGGCCAATGCGATTGACGGCGCGAAAACGCTGGCCGAGCTTCAGGCGTTTATTCAGGAGAACGGTCAGGCGGCTTTCTCATGATGGGAAACGTCCGTGGCAAAAACATAGCCCAGACCGCGAATGGTTTTGATCAGCAAAGGCTGGTGCGGATTGACCTCAATTTTTCGCCGTAGCCGCATGATCAACACGTCGATAGTGCGGTCAAAGACCTCGGCGCTTTCGCTGTGGGTCAGCTCCAGCAGCTGTTCACGACTCAGTACCCGGCGGGCGTTTTGCGTTAATGCCAGCAGCAGGCCGTATTCGCCCTGGGTTAACGGCACGGTATTACGCTGCGGATCGCTCAGCTCGCAGCGGGTGGTGTCCAGCGTCCAGCCGTTAAAGGCAATACCTTCAACGCGCGGCGCGGCAGGCTCCGCGTCCAGCGCGCCGGTTCGACGCAGCACCGCCTTAACGCGGGCGACCACCACGCGCGGATTGAACGGTTTTCCGATGTAATCATCGGCGCCCATTTCCAGCCCGACGACCACATCTGATTCACTTCCCAGCCCCGTCAGCATCACCACCGGTAGCGATGGTCGCTGCTTTTGCAGTTGCAGCAAAACCTGTAATCCATTGATATCCGGCAGCATCATGTCCAGCAGAACCAGCGCAATGCCAGGGTCCTGCTGGACACGGTTCACCGCGTCCTGACCGGTGTGACACGTCAGCACGGTAAAGACGTGCTCGCTGAGCACATCCTGTAGCAGTTCGCAGACTGCGACATCATCATCAACCACCAGAATCGCCGGTTTCATCGCATGCTTCCGTCAGGGAATTATGTTAAGTCTGAACCATTCTGCCGCTGGCTCCAGCCGAATTGTTTTTTACGTGACGGAAATTCAATCCATGTCACATCCCCTGCCCTTTCGACACGTCAATTTTGACGATTGGCTGTTTTTCGTCAGGGTTTTGCCCCGCAAAGGGTCGTAAAGTCAGGAAATACCCATAGTAAAAACATGGCATAGAAGCTGCATATTGGGCAGGTAAGAACTGTTTAACTGGAGCAAAGTGATGAAAAAAGTCGTCACGGTTTGCCCTTATTGTGCCTCAGGTTGCAAGATCCACCTGGTGGTCGATAACGGCAAAATCGTCCGGGCGGAAGCGGCGCAGGGTAAAACCAATCAGGGCACGCTGTGCCTGAAAGGGTACTACGGCTGGGATTTTATTAACGATACCCAAATCCTCACGCCGCGCCTGAAAACCCCTATGATCCGCCGCGAGCGCGGCGGCAAGCTGGAAGCCGTCTCCTGGAATGAAGCGCTGGATTACGTCGCCACGCGCCTCAGCGCCATCAAGGCCAAGTATGGCCCGGATGCGATTCAGACCACCGGCTCCTCACGCGGAACCGGGAATGAAACCAACTATGTGATGCAAAAATTCGCGCGCGCCGTTATTGGTACCAATAACGTCGACTGCTGCGCTCGCGTCTGACACGGCCCATCGGTTGCAGGTCTGCACCAGTCGGTCGGTAACGGCGCAATGAGTAATGCCATCAATGAGATAGATAACACCGATCTGGTGTTCATCTTCGGCTACAACCCGGCGGATTCTCACCCTATCGTCGCGAATCACGTTATTCGCGCCAAACAGAACGGGGCGAAAATCATCGTCTGCGATCCGCGTAAAATTGAAACCGCGCGCATTGCGGATATGCACATCGCGCTGAAAAACGGCTCGAACATCGCGCTGTTGAATGCGATGGGGCATGTCATTATTGAGGAGAACCTCTACGACCAGGCGTTTGTCGCGAGCCGTACGGAAGGGTTTGAAGAGTATCGCAAGATTGTCGAAGGCTATACGCCGGAGTCAGTAGAGGCGATAACCGGCGTCAGCGCGCAGGAGATCCGCCAGGCGGCGCGGATGTACGCCGGAGCGAAAACCGCCGCCATTCTATGGGGCATGGGCGTGACCCAGTTCTACCAGGGCGTGGAAACCGTGCGCTCGCTCACCAGCCTCGCCATGCTGACCGGCAATCTGGGTAAAGCGCATGTGGGCGTGAACCCGGTGCGTGGTCAGAATAACGTGCAGGGTGCGTGTGATATGGGCGCGCTGCCGGACACCTATCCGGGCTACCAGTACGTCAAATTCCCGGAAAACCGCGAGAAGTTTGCGAAGGCCTGGGGCGTGGAGAGTCTGCCGGCACACACCGGATACCGCATCAGCGAGCTGCCGCACCGCGCGGCGCACGGTGAAGTACGTGCGGCCTACATCATGGGTGAAGATCCGCTCCAGACCGACGCCGAACTGTCTGCGGTGCGCAAAGGCTTTGAGGATCTGGAGCTGGTGATTGTCCAGGATATCTTTATGACCAAAACCGCGGCGGCGGCGGATGTGATTCTGCCGTCGACCTCCTGGGGCGAGCATGAAGGTGTCTATACGGCGGCAGACCGCGGCTTCCAGCGCTTCTTCAAGGCCGTCGAGCCGAAGTGGGATCTAAAAACAGACTGGCAGATCATCAGCGAAATCGCCACCCGCATGGGCTACCCGATGCACTACAACAACACCCAGGAGATCTGGGACGAGTTGCGGCATCTGTGCCCGGACTTTTATGGGGCAACCTATGAAAAAATGGGTGAGCTGGGCTACATCCAGTGGCCGTGCCGGGATGAGTCAGAATCCGATCAGGGGACGTCATACCTGTTTAAAGAGAAGTTCGACACCCCGAACGGGCTGGCGCAGTTCTTCACCTGCGACTGGGTCGCGCCGATCGATAAGCTCACCGACGAGTATCCGATGGTGCTCTCCACCGTGCGTGAAGTGGGCCACTACTCCTGCCGCTCCATGACCGGCAACTGCGCCGCGCTGGCGGCGCTGGCGGATGAACCGGGCTACGCGCAGATCAACACCGCCGATGCCGAACGGCTCGGTATTGAAGATGAAGCGCTGGTGTGGGTGAACTCGCGTAAGGGCCGCATCATTACCCGCGCACAGGTCAGCGACCGTCCGAACAAAGGGGCAGTCTATATGACCTACCAGTGGTGGATTGGCGCCTGTAACGAGCTGGTGACGGAGAACTTAAGCCCGATAACCAAAACGCCGGAGTATAAATACTGCGCCGTAAACGTGGAGCCCATTGCGGATCAACACGCTGCGGAACAGTATGTGATCGACGAATATAACAAGCTGAAAGCCCGCCTGCGTGAAAGCGCAATGGGTTGATGCCGTTAATTAATCGATGAATAAAGGGAGTGAGATATTCACTCCCTTTTTATTTCCGCTTAACACATTAAAAATATCAATTGTTATTCTGGAAAGCGGCTCGCAGAAATAATGTAATTCGTGCGAAAAAGAATTACATCTTTGCATTTTAATTCAGAGGGATAAGATGTGCGGCGGGTGCTTAAGACTTTCTGTCTTGAGCATTGTTGAGGGACAGAAAGTAGGAAGCCCCGGGAAATTTTCATTTACCCGAGGCTACTCCCTCAACTACCAACAGGTTGAGAGTAGCCTCTTATTCTTTTTTACACAAGGAGTAAAAGGCATGACGCCATTAAAAACTGCGTTAGGCATCGTCTTTATTATTTGCCTGACGATAGTGATCTTTACCTTTATTACTCGCGGCAGGCTCTGCGAGTTTTCAATAAAGAGTGAACATCAGGAGGTGGCGGCGAAATTAGCCTGTAACGCAGGCTAACCTCTTCGGGCGGAACGCGTGTTCCGCCCGACTTGTGGGATGCTGAGGTCTTAACGCACCCGTTTTTTTCTTCTGTCGCCGCGATTATACTGCGCGGCGTGTACCCAGATGATAAGAATCCATGAAAACCCTTTTTCTGATGTTGTTATTTTTAACCGCGTTTGCCCATGCCGATGAGATAGGCAGCCAGTATAAAAAGCAGGCTGAAGCGGGCGATGCGCGCGCGCAGTATTATCTTGCCGATACCTGGTTCAGTTCCGGCGACAGCGCGCAGGCGGCACTGTGGGCGGAAAAAGCGGCAAAAGGCGGTGATGTCGACGCCATGGCGCTGCTGTCGCAAATCCACTTTTCGCAGGGCGACTATGCTCAGGCCAAAGCCCTGGCCCAGCAGGCAAACATTGCGGGCAGCAAACGCGGCGCGATCATGCTGGCGCGGGTGCTGGTGAACACGCAGGCGGGCAAAACCGACTACCCGCAGGCCATCGCACTGCTGCAATCGGCGACCGAAGACATCGATAGCGACTCGGCGGTAGACGCGCAACAGCTGCTGGGGCTGATCTATGCCAACGGCGTTGAAGTCCCTCAGGATGACGTGCAGGCCGCGTCGTGGTTCAAGCGGAGTTCGGCTCTGTCCCGGACGGGCTATGCGGAGTACTGGGCAGGAATGCTGTTCAGGCAGGGTGAGAAAGGCTTTATCACACCGAATAAACAGAAAGCGCTTTACTGGTTAAACCTGAGCTGTACCGAAGGGTTTGATACCGGGTGTGAAGAGTTTGATGCGTTGAGCGGGGAGTAACGTGCCGGGTGGCGGCTTCGCCTTACCCGGCCTACAAAACCCGTAGGCCCGGTAAGCGCAGCGCCACCGGGCTTAGAATGTTACTGGTCAGCCGTTTTATCAAAACGACCCAGCACCTCGCGTTCATACGCCAGCGCTTTTTTACGGTCGAACTTGTGTTCCCACTTGGAGATTACCAGCACCGCCAGCGCATTACCCACCACGTTCAGCGCAGTACGCGCCATGTCGAGGATACGGTCCACACCGGCAATAAACGCCAGGCCTTCCAGCGGAATACCGACGCTGCCCAGCGTCGCCAGCAGCACCACGAAGGAGACGCCCGGCACGCCTGCGATGCCTTTTGAAGTCACCATCAGCGTCAGAACCAGCACGATCTCCTGCCACAGCGACAGGTCAATGCCGTACAGCTGCGCAATAAAGATTGCCGCAATACTCTGATACAGCGTCGAACCATCCAGGTTAAAGGAGTAACCCGTTGGCACCACGAAGCTGGTAATGGACGCCGGCGCACCGTAGGCCTCCATCTTCTCAATGATACGCGGCAGTACGCTCTCGGAGCTTGCCGTGGAGTAGGCCAGAATCAGCTCATCCTTCAGGATGCGGATCAGGATCCAGATGCTGAGCCCGCACAGGCGCGCCACAATGCCCAGCACTACCAGCGCGAAGAACAGAATCGCGAAGTGCACCAGAATCACCAGCTTCGCCAGCGGCCACAGGGAGGCAAAGCCGAAGTTCGCTACGGTCACCGCAATCAGCGCGAATACCCCGACCGGCGCATAACGCATCACCATGTGGGTGACTTTGAACATGGTTTCGGAGACAGATCGGAACACGGTCACCAGCGGTTCACGGTGCGTCGCGGGCAGGGAAGAAAGCCCCAGACCAAAGAGTACCGAGAAGAAGATGATCGGCAGCATCTCGCCCTTCGCCATGGACGCGATAATGTTGGTCGGCACCAGCGAGAGAATAGTCCCCATCAGCCCATGCGAATGGCTCTGCACATCGGCGGTTGTGCTTTGGTATTTCGAAATATCCACCGTCGCCAGCTGCGACATATCGATCCCGGCACCAGGCTGGAACACATTCGCCAGGGTGATGCCAAGAACGATGGCAACCGTGGTGATCACTTCGAAATAGAGAATAGTTTTAACGCCGATGCGGCCTAACTGTTTCGCATCACCGACACCCGCGATACCGACCACCAGCGTCGAGATCACAATCGGCACAACAATCATCTTGATCAGATGAATAAAGATATCGCCCGCAGGGGAGAGAAGGTTCGCAATCAGCCACTCGCGGCTGTCGCTATGATAATGGAGGTAACTGCCCAGCAAGATGCCCAGCACAAGGGCCAGCAGGATCTGCCAGGCCAGGCTGACTTTCAAATTTTTCATAGAAACTGACTTCCTCAATGAAATCTCCGTACCATCAAAACTGCATGAATATGGAGACATACTGAAAGGGTATGAATTGTGTTGCGTTGGTTTATGGGATTTTTTAACGCGCCGTATGAGTATCATTTGCACGGCATGCTGCGCAAGCCTTAAAGAACGAGGCATTTCACTGCAAAAAGTGTCATTGACGGCAATTTATAGCAATTCGCATAAATAACCATTTGTTATACAAAATATTTTCACTTCAAAAAAGTGAATAATTCTTCAGGTGAATTATTTCCCTTCAAAGTTTCATTCGCTCAATTTTCATACTCTTCAGACATTGCGTGATCTGTCGCCCAAATACTAAACAAAGCTTGTAAAGCCCCTACTATTAACGTTTTTGCGACATATTATTAACATCTTACAAGGAGAAAAAAAGCCATGAGCCAAATACACAAACACGACATTCCCGCAAACATTGCGGACCGTTGCCTGATAAGCCCGGAGCAATACCAGGAGAAATACCAGCAGTCCGTTTCCAGCCCTGACGCGTTCTGGGGTGAGCAGGGCCACATCCTCGACTGGATCAAACCTTATCAGAAGGTAAAGAACACCTCTTTCGCGCCGGGCAACGTCTCCATTAAATGGTATGAAGACGGCACGCTGAACCTGGCGGCGAACTGCCTGGACCGCCATCTTGCTGAACGCGGCAACGAAACGGCCATCATCTGGGAAGGCGACGATGCCTCTCAGAGTAAACACATCTCGTATAAAGAACTTCATCGCGACGTGTGCCGCTTTGCCAACGTGCTGCTGGCCCAGGGCATTAAAAAAGGCGATGTGGTGGCGATCTATATGCCAATGGTGCCGGAAGCCGCCGTGGCTATGCTGGCCTGCGCGCGCATCGGCGCGATCCACTCCGTGATCTTCGGCGGTTTCTCGCCGGAGGCGGTTGCCGGGCGTATTGTCGACTCAAATTCGAAGCTGGTGATCACCGCTGACGAGGGCGTGCGCGCCGGGCGCGGTATTCCGCTGAAGAAAAACGTTGATGCAGCGCTGAAAAACCCGAACGTAAAATCCATCAACAACGTCATTGTCCTCAAGCGCACGGGCGGCAAAATCGACTGGCACGAGGGGCGCGACCTGTGGTGGAGCGATCTGATTGAAAACGCGAGCGACCAGCATCAGCCGGAAGAGATGAACGCGGAAGATCCGCTGTTTATCCTGTATACCTCCGGCTCCACCGGTAAGCCGAAAGGCGTGCTGCATACCACCGGCGGTTATCTGGTCTATGCGGCCACCACCTTTAAATACGTTTTCGACTATCATCCGGGCGACATCTACTGGTGTACCGCCGACGTGGGCTGGGTCACCGGTCACAGCTACCTGCTGTACGGCCCGCTGGCCTGCGGCGCAACGACGCTGATGTTTGAAGGCGTACCGAACTGGCCGACCCCGGCGCGTATGTGCCAGGTGGTTGATAAGCATCAGGTCAACATTCTCTATACCGCGCCAACGGCGATCCGCGCGCTAATGGCGGAAGGCGATAAAGCCATCGAAGGGACCGACCGCTCTTCCCTGCGTATCCTCGGCTCCGTGGGCGAGCCGATCAACCCCGAAGCCTGGGAGTGGTACTGGAAGAAGATCGGCAACAAGAAGTGCCCGGTGATGGATACCTGGTGGCAGACCGAAACCGGCGGCTTCATGATCACCCCGATGCCGGGCGCCACGCAGCTGAAAGCCGGTTCGGCCACCCGTCCGTTCTTCGGCGTGCAGCCTGCGCTGGTGGATAACGAAGGCAATCCGCAGGAAGGCGCTACCGAGGGCAACCTGGTGATCGTCGATTCCTGGCCTGGCCAGGCGCGTACCCTGTTCGGCGACCATGAGCGCTTCGAGCAGACCTACTTCTCGACCTTCAAAAACATGTACTTCAGCGGCGACGGCGCGCGCCGGGATGAAGACGGTTATTACTGGATCACCGGACGCGTGGACGACGTGTTGAACGTTTCCGGCCACCGTCTGGGTACGGCGGAAATTGAATCTGCGCTGGTGTCGCATCCGAAAATTGCCGAAGCGGCGGTTGTCGGCATTCCTCACAACATCAAAGGCCAGGCGATCTACGCCTACGTCACCCTGAACCACGGCGAAGAACCCTCGCCAGAGCTGTATACCGAGGTGCGCAACTGGGTGCGTAAAGAGATCGGCCCGCTTGCCACGCCGGACGTGCTGCACTGGACCGACTCGCTGCCGAAAACCCGTTCCGGCAAGATTATGCGCCGTATCCTGCGCAAAATCGCGGCGGGCGACACCAGTAACCTCGGTGATACCTCAACGCTGGCCGATCCTGGCGTGGTGGACAAACTGCTCGAAGAGAAGCAGGCCATCGCAATGCCTTCCTAGTGTTTTCTCCCTCTCCCCGTGGGAGAGGGCCGGGGTGAGGGCATCAGACCGCACCTTCCTCCCCTCACCCTCTCCCCACAGGGGAGAGGGGATAAAAACAAACCAACCTTACTTCTGGAGACTCTGTGATGAATAACGATATTTGTCAGCAGATAGAGAATAGTGCGCACTACAGGGAGCTCGTCGAAAAACGGCAACGGTTTGCCTTCATCCTTTCCATCATCATGCTGATTATCTACGTCGGCTTTATTCTGCTGATCGCCTTTGCGCCGCACTGGCTGGGCACCCCGCTGCATGAGGGTACCAGCGTCACGCGCGGTATTCCGATTGGGATTGGCGTGATCATCATTTCGTTTGTGCTCACGGGTGTGTACGTCTGGCGTGCGAACGGTGAATTCGATCGTCTTAACAGAGAAGTTCTGCGCGAGGTAAAAGCATCATGAAGCGAGTCCTGACGGCGCTAGCCGCCACACTTCCCTTTGCTGCCCATGCGGCAGATGCCCTTACCGGCGAGGTTCAGCGCCAGCCAACCAACTGGCAGGCGATTATCATGTTCCTGATTTTCGTGGTGCTGACGCTGTATATCACCTACTGGGCGTCGAAACGCGTACGCTCCCGTAACGATTACTACACCGCGGGCGGCAACATTACCGGCTTCCAGAACGGGCTGGCGATAGCGGGGGACTTTATGTCCGCCGCCTCGTTCCTTGGGATCTCCGCGCTGGTGTATACCTCAGGGTATGACGGCCTGATCTACTCCCTCGGGTTCCTGGTGGGCTGGCCAATCATTCTGTTCCTGATTGCCGAGCGCCTGCGTAACCTGGGACGCTATACCTTTGCTGACGTCGCTTCCTATCGCCTGAAGCAGGGGCCGATTCGTACCCTCTCCGCCTGCGGTTCGCTGGTGGTGGTGGCACTCTATCTGATCGCCCAGATGGTCGGCGCGGGCAAACTGATCGAGCTGCTGTTCGGCCTGAACTACCACGTCGCGGTGGTGCTGGTCGGCGTGCTGATGGTGATGTACGTCCTGTTCGGCGGCATGCTGGCCACCACCTGGGTACAGATCATCAAAGCGGTACTGCTGCTGTTCGGCGCCAGCTTTATGGCCTTTATGGTGATGAAGCACGTCGGGTTCAGCTTCAATAATCTGTTTACCGAAGCGATGGCGGTCCACCCGAAAGGGGAAGCGATCATGAGCCCGGGCGGGCTGGTGAAAGATCCGATATCCGCGCTCTCGCTCGGTCTCGGCCTGATGTTCGGTACCGCTGGCCTGCCGCATATCCTGATGCGTTTCTTCACGGTGTCAGATGCGCGTGAAGCGCGTAAAAGCGTGTTCTACGCTACCGGGTTTATGGGCTACTTCTACATTCTGACCTTTATCATCGGCTTCGGCGCAATCATGCTGGTGGGGGCAAACCCGGCGTTTAAAGACGCGGCGGGCGCGCTTATCGGCGGTAACAACATGGCGGCGGTGCATCTGGCCGACGCGGTGGGCGGCAACCTGTTCCTCGGCTTTATCTCTGCCGTGGCCTTTGCCACCATCCTCGCGGTGGTTGCAGGGCTGACGCTGGCCGGCGCGTCGGCGGTTTCGCATGACCTCTACGCCAACGTCTTCCGCAAAGGCGCAAGCGAGCGCGATGAGCTGAAAGTCTCCAAAATCACCGTGCTGGTGCTGGGCGTCGTCGCCATCCTGCTGGGGATTTTGTTCGAGAAACAGAACATCGCCTTTATGGTCGGGCTGGCCTTCTCGATTGCGGCAAGCTGTAACTTCCCGATCATTCTGCTCTCCATGTACTGGTCAAAACTGACCACCCGTGGGGCGATGATCGGCGGCTGGCTGGGCCTGCTGACGGCGGTGATTCTGATGATCCTCGGCCCGACCATCTGGGTGCAGATCCTCGGTCACGAAAGCGCTATCTTCCCGTATGAATACCCGGCGCTGTTCTCCATTGCCGTGGCGTTTATCGGGATCTGGATCTTCTCTGCCACCGATAATTCACCGGAGGGTAACCTGGAGCGTGAAAAATTCCGCGCCCAGTTTATCCGCTCGCAAACCGGCCTGGGCGTTGAGCAGGGCCGCGCGCACTAAGCCTTTTCTCCCCGGTCGCTCTGGCCGGGGAGCTTAAAACATCACCCACGCCACCAGCGGCGCAATCAGCACCATCGTGACGCCCGAAAGCATCATCACCAGGCTCGCAACAACGCCCTCCTGCTGTCCCAGCTCATACAAACGTGCCGTCCCCGCCCCGTGCGACGCCGCGCCAAACCCCGCCCCTTTCGCCATCCCTTCGCGAATGGAAAGCCGCAGAAACAGCACATCCCCCACAGCCATGCCGAAGACGCCTGTCACCACCACAAACAGCGCCACCAGATCCGGCTGGCCACCGAGCGGTTTGGCGGCTGCCAGCGCAAACGGCGTGGTCACCGAACGCACCGCCAGGCTGCGCTGGATTTCATCAGGCAGCGTAAACAGCCGCGCCAGCCAGACCGAGCTGCACACCGCCACCACCGTCGCGGTGACGACGCCCGCGCTGAGCGACATCCAGTGGCGTTTGATAATGGCGAGGTTGTCATAAACGGGTACGGCGAAGGCAATGGTCGCCGGGCCGAGCAGCCACAGCAGCCAGTGGGATTCGCCAATGTAGTTCTGCCAGGAGATATGGCCGAAGACCAGCATCAGCACCAGCAGGATCGGCGTAAATACCAGCGGCATCAGCGGCAGCGCGCGAAAGCGGCGATACAGGCGCTTGTTGGCAAAGTAGATGACGACTGTCGCAATCAGGCACAGCACGCTTATCTGAAAGTTAGTCATGCTTCTGCCTGCTGATTTCAAAGCGATACACTTTATCCACCACCCAGGCGGTGGCGCCCAGCACCATCATCGTGCTCAGGGCGATAACCGCAAAGATGCGCCAGCCGTCGACCATCAGCAGCTGGGCATAGTTCACCACCGCCACCACGGCCGGCACAAAGAACAGCAGCATCTCCGCCAGCAACCAGCGTGCGCCGGCCCGCACCCAGCTAAGGGGCAACGCGCGACAGAGGATCAGCGTCAGCAACAGCACCATCCCCACCAGGTTGGCGGGTAAAGGCAGATGCAGCCAGTCGACAAGATATTCCGCGAAAACAAACAGTCCCGCGTAAAGCAGTACCTGAACCGGTACCTGGAGTCGTTGAACAACGGCAGGCGTAACACGGCTTAACGCCACGGCCATGGGGGTTTTCCTCAGAAATGAGACGAGGCGCCAGTATAGTGAGCGTACGGTATCGACTGAAATGAATTAAAATCATCGAAGGTATAGTTTCGAGGAATAATCATGGACATAAGAACGCTGCGCTATTTTGTCGAGGTGGTTCGCCAGCAAAGTTTTACCCGCGCAGCGGAGAAGTTATTCGTAACCCAGCCAACCATCAGCAAGATGCTGAAAAACCTCGAAGATGAGCTGAACTGTACCCTGCTGATCCGCGACGGGCGCAAGCTGCTGCTGACCGATACCGGTCGCGTGGTGTTCGAGCGCGGGCTGGCAATTCTGGCGGAGTTCCGCCAGCTGGAGGCCGAGCTTGGGGACATCAACCATCTGACAAAAGGGCTGCTGCGGCTCGGTATTCCGCCGATGGTCGGCATGATGATGGCCGGTCCGATAAGCCTGTTTCGTCAGCGCTATCCCGGCGTTGAGCTAAAAATTTCTGAATTTGGCGGCCTGACCGTGCAGCAGGCGGTGATGAACGGTGAACTGGACGTGGCCATGACGGCCCTTCCCGTGGAGGAGGAAAGCGGCCTGGCGACGCTGCCTCTGTTCAGCCACCCGCTGTGCGTGCTGGTGCCGCGCTCCGGCGACTGGCTGAAGATTGAGTCAGTAAAACCCGAGCTGCTCGGCGAACACCCGCTGCTGATTTACAACGAAGATTTTGCCTTAAGCCGCCAGCTGATGGCGCTGTTTAACCAGCATAACGTGAAGCCGCGCATTGCGGTGCGCAGCGGCCAGTGGGATTTTCTGGCGGCGATGGTACAGGCGGGCGTGGGGATTGCCATTCTGCCGCAGCCGATCTGCGAGCGGCTGGATAAAAATACGCTGCGCTGGATCCCGCTGGAGAGCGACCTGCACTGGCAGCTGGGGATGATCTGGCGTGAAGGGGTCTATCTGTCGCACAGCGCGCAGGCGTGGTTGCAATGCTGTGAGGGGTTTTGGGTACCCTCACCCTAACCCTCTCCCACAGGGAGAGGGAACCGATCGAGCACGTAGGCCCGGTAAGCGCAGCGCCACCGGGCAATTACAGCGCTACTGATTCTCTATCAACAACGCTTCCAGCAGATCCAGATCGTGCAGCAGCTTTTGCAGCGTCTCGTTGCTGATCTGCCGCGTGGCGCGCAGGTGATACAGCTCGGCACGCTCGGAGCGCAGCGCCGCCAGGCGGAAACGGCGTTCGAGGTTCTCTTCCTGCAACGAACTTTCCACGTCGTTACGTCCGTCAGCACGGCGACGCAAATTACCGATCACGCGTGAACTGACTTCCTTCAGCAGCTGGTTATCAATGTTCTCTTCGGCATCGGCGGCCAGACGCTCCTCCATCTTCTCGATGGCGACAATCGCCACTTCCGCCGTCGCCGCACGGGCAATCCGCTCTTCTTTGTGCTGCTGCGAGGAGTCACCCGCGTCGATATGTTGCAGCAGAATCGGCAGCATAATCACGCCGACAAACAGGGAGAAGAGGATCACGCCCGCCGCCAGGAACACCAGCTCGTAGCGCGCCGGGAAGACGTCACCCGTCGGCAGCAGCAGAGGAATGGAGAGCACACCAGCAAGGGTGATCGCCCCGCGAACGCCCGCGAATGAGGCAATCAGCAGCTCGCGCGTAGTCCACGAGCCAAACTCCATCGGCTTTTTGGTCAGGAAGCGAACGCTGAATTTCTTCATCGTCCACAGCCAGCCGAAACGCACCAGCATCAGCGCAAGGTAGATGAGCACGATATCGGTAAACAGCATCCAGACTTCAACGTTTGGATCCGCTTCGGCCGCAATCAGCGAGGATTCCATAATGCCCGGCAGTTGCAGGCCCAACAGCAGGAACACCATGCCGTTAAACACAAACTCGAGCATAGCCCAGGTACTGTTCGCGCGCAGGCGCATCGCCAGCGGCGCGCGCCGCATAACGCCGGAGCGGGTGATGGTCATCCCCGCGGCTACCGCCGCCAGAATGCCCGACACGCCAATGTGTTCGGCAATCAGGTAAGAGGCAAACGGCAGCAGGAACAGCAGGACGATCTGCGTCGCCGGTTCATCACCACCCCAGCGGCTAAGGAAGCGCAGCGAGCGTCCGTACAGCCAGCTCACTACGAAGCCCGCGAGGATACCGCCAATCGCCACCTTGAAGAATTCCAGGGTCGCGCCGCCGACGGTAAAGACCATGGTGCCCATGGCAACCGCCACGGCAAACTTCAGGGCGACCAGGCCAGAGGCGTCGTTCATCAGCGCCTCGCCCTGCAAAATGCCCATGATTTTCTTTGGAATGCGCCCTTCGCCCACAATGCCGGACAGCGCCACGGCGTCGGTAGGCGACAGCACGGCGGCCAGCGCAAAGGCGGGTATGAGCGGGATCCCCGGTACGGCCCAGTAGATCAGGAAACCAATCCCGACCACGGTGACCACCACCAGCGCCAGCGCCAGGCCGAAGATCTCTCGCCCGTGCTCCAGAAATTCGCGCGTCGGCGTTTTCCAGCCATCGGCAAACAGCAGCGGCGGGATAAACAGCACGAGGAACAGTTCCGGATCGAACTCCACGTGCAGACCGAACGTCGGCCACGCCAGCAGCGCACCGATAGCTATTTGCATTAAAGGCAGGGGGACCTGGAAGGGCAGTACGCGTGTAACCACCCCGGATAATGAGACCACAAGGGTCATGATGAGTATTGTGAAGAAAATTTCCATGCGTTCCCTGTTTGCTGTGTTTCTTATATGCCAAACCTGAGGCGTCGTGCCTCTTATTCTATCCTCTCCAGAGTAACGTAAAAGGCAACAGGATGAGTCCTGAAAATAAAAACGGGCGGCCTGAGCCACCCGTTTTCGCATAAAAAGTCAATTCAGATGGCCCAGCCGCCCGCGTAGAACGCCACCAGCGCAACAGCGATGACCACGGTACCGATGTTCAGCTTACGCCACTCACCGGAGACCAGACGCCCAATCACCAGCGAGGCGAAGCCGATCATAATGCCGGTCACGATATTACAGGTCAGCACGATGAATACCGCAGTGATCAGGCCGGACATGGCATCAACAAAATCCGCGAAGTCGATTTTCGCTACGTTGCTCAGCATCAGCAGGCCGACGTACATCAGCGCAGGTGCGGTCGCGTAAGCCGGCACCAGATAAGAGAGCGGAGAGAGGAACAGGATCAGCAGGAACAGCACGCCAACGGTGATGGCCGTCAGGCCGGTTTTACCGCCTGCCGCCGTACCCGCTGCGGACTCAATGTACACCGCCGCAGGCGCCGCACCCACCAGGCCAGAGAAAACGCTGCTCAGGGAGTCGGTGGTCAGCGCTTTGCCGCCGTCAATAATCTGTCCGTCTTTATCCAGCAGGTTAGCCTGACCGGCCACCGCGCGGATGGTGCCCGTGGCATCAAACACCGCGGTCATTACCAGCGCCAGCACGCTTGGCAGGATCACCGGGTTCAGCGCGCCCACAATATCCAGGCTGCCAATCAGGGAGTTACCGTTGTCATCGCTCAGCGACGGCATGGCGAAAATCCCGGAGAAATGAACGGTCGGGTCGAAGATCAGGCCGACGATGGACACGCCGATAATGGTCAGCAGAATGCCGCCCGGCACTTTCAGTTTTTCCAGGCCAATGATCACCGCCAGACCCACCAGCGACATGATCACCGGGAAGCTCGCGAAGTTACCCAGCGCAACCGGCAGGCCGTCCAGCGGGTTCTTGATGACCAGACCCACGCCGTTGGCAGCGATCAGCAGCAGGAACAGGCCAATACCGATGCCGGTGCCGTGCGCCACGCCCTGCGGCAGGTTGCGCAAAATCCAGCTACGAATGCCGGTTGCTGAAATTACGGTGAACAGCACGCCCATCAGGAACACGGCGCCGAGCGCTACCGGGACGCTGATATGCTGGCCCAGCACCAGGCTGAAGGCGGTAAACGCGGTCAGGGAGATGGCGCACCCGATCGCCAGCGGCAGGTTCGCCCACAGGCCCATCACAATCGAACCCACACCCGCAACCAGGCAGGTGGCAACGAAGACCGCCGCTGGCGGGAAGCCCGCTTTGCCGAGCATGCCTGGCACCACGATGACGGAGTACACCATCGCCAGAAACGTGGTCAGACCGGCAACAACTTCCTGGCGCACGGTGCTGCCGCGAGCAGAAATTTTAAACATGGCGTCAAGTGAACCGCCGGTACGCGCAGATGGCGAAGACATAGAAAACATCCCCTGAAAATTTTTATTGAAAGTCCGTAAGCGTGGTGGAGACTCCACTGCCAGCGAAACGTCAAATCCTTGTGCTGCGTTTGCGACGAAAGGGGCGTCACAAAAAAAGCAAACGTTTAGCTCCGCGCTTACAAAACGGGTGGTCAAATGTAGGCAAACGATTATCTAGCCTAATACCCGCCCTTTTCAACTGAACTTTCTCGTTTTTCGCTAAAATTGCCTCATGGCGATGAAGAATTAAGCAGAGGATGCGCAAACGTTATCGTCCATGCGCAATTTCGTTACATTTCATCCCTCGCCGGGGATTGTCAGCGGGCCGCCTTTCGCAAGCGTTGTCTGCCAGCCCGGACGTGCCTCCACTCTCTGTTTCCACGCCGCTATGTGGTCGAGATTGTCGATGCCGCCTCTCGCCAGCAGGGCGAAGAGGGGAAAACTCATCTGGATATCAGCCATGGTCAGCGTGTCGCCGGCAAACCAGCTGTTTTCGGCAAGATGATCGTTAATAAAGCGCGCATGCGTTTCCAGCTGGCGGTTGAGATACGCTTTTTGCACCCCCTGCCCCAGCGCCTTACCCAGCGTGCGCAGGCCAAACGGGACGGGTGGTTTGCCGAGGCTGTTAAACACCAGCTTCATTAACAGGAGCGGCATCAAAGACCCTTCGGCGTAATGCAGCCAGAAGCGATACTGCACTTTATGGGCGGGATCTAACGGTTTGAATCGTGACGCCGAATCGTACGTTTCCTGAAGATATTCCAGAATCGCGCCTGATTCGGCCAGCACCAGTCCGTTATCTTCCAGTACCGGGGATTTCCCCAGCGGATGCACTTTTTTGAGCGAATCCGGTGCAAGCATGGATTTCTCGCGCTGGTAGCGCACAATCTCATACGTCAGACCCAGCTCTTCCAGCGCCCAGAGGACGCGATGTGAACGAGACTGATTAAGGTGGTGGACCGTTAGCATGATGTTCTCCGGTGATTCATACTTTTTAACTATAGAAAACTGAACAACTTCACGAAAAAAATTTGGCTAAAATCTCACCGTCTCCGGTGGCAAAAACGGCGGCCGGGCATAGAATTAAAGTGTCAGTACAAACCGGAACCTCCTCCACAAGCTCGACACGAGGGGTACTGATGTCGGGGGAAACCCTCCCGTGAGCCAGCGGGATAGAGAGAAAGACAAAGACCGGAAAAAACTAAAGCGCCCTTAGTGGCGCTTTAGTTCTTTATGCTTGTTGCCGGGTGGCGGCTGCGCCTTACCCGACCTGCAAAACCGAGAGCGTAGGCCGGGTAAGCGAAGCGCCATCCGGCAAACACCTCTCAATCCTCCTCCAGCAACCGCGCCCCCGTTCCCTGCTCGCCCAGCCTGTCACCCGGGTTACGTAGCGGACAATCGCTGCGTGATAAACACCCGCAACCAATGCAGCCGTCCAGCTCATCGCGCAGGGCCACCAGCGTGTGAATACGACGATCCAGCTCTTCTCGCCACTGGGACGACAGCTGCTTCCACTCCTTCGCGCTCAGCGAGTGCCCTTCCGGCAATACGCCGAACGCGTCACCGATGGTGGCCAGAGGAATGCCGATACGTTGCGCAATTTTGATGATCGCCACGTAGCGGAGCACATCGCGGGTATAGCGCCGCTGGTTTCCGGCGTTACGGATACTTTTTATTAACCCTTTGCTTTCATAGAAGTGGAGCGCCGACACCGCCACACCGCTTCGCTTAGCCACTTCACCGGGGGTTAACAGCGCTTTGATGCGCGGTAATCTCTTTTCCATAAAACCTCTTTACCTCAAGTTAACTTGAGGAATTATACTCCCCCGCAGAGAAAACGACGAATCAACCAGGACAGATGTCTCCACAGAGGGGTAACCTTATGTCGCATCAGCAAATTATTCAGACACTTATTGAATGGATTGATGAACATATCGACCAGCCGTTGAACATTGATGTGGTCGCTAAGAAGTCGGGCTATTTGAAATGGTATTTACAGAGAATGTTCCGCACCGTAATGCATCAAACGCTGGGTGATTACATTCGCCAGCGCAGGCTCCTGCTGGCGGCGCAGGCGTTACGCTCAACGCAGCGGCCCATTTTTGATATCGCAATGGATCTGGGCTATGTGTCGCAGCAGACCTTTTCCCGCGTCTTCCGCCGCGAGTTTGACCGTACGCCGAGCGACTACCGCCATCAGCTCAATTAATGCGTGTTAACGCAAGGGTTGCTGCTGCCAGGCCATAAATGCCTGGGGCGGCATCGCTTTCGCGAAGTGCCATCCCTGACAATACTGCACGCCACGCTTCAGCAACCAGCTCACCTGCTCCCCCGTCTCGACCCCTTCCGCAATGGTTTTCAGCCGCAGGCTTTGCGCCATCTCAATGATGTGCTCGGCAATCAGGTGGCTGGTGCTGTTGGTGGTTAAGGTATCGATAAAGGATTTGTCGATTTTCAGGATATCGACGTTCAGCGAATAGAGGTTATGCAGGTTAGAGTAGCCGGTTCCGAAATCATCAATCGCCACTTCATACCCCGCCTGGCGAAACGCCTGAATGACCGGCGTGGTTTTTGGCACGTCAATAAACCCCCGCTCCGTCACCTCAATTTTGATTTGCTGCGCGCGAACCGAGTAAAAGCGGGCTTTGTCGGAGATCAGGGCGATAAGACGCGAAGAGTGAAAATCCGACGCCGACAGGTTAATCGAGACATACAGACCGGGATGAGCGGCAAGAAAATGGCCCAGATCGCTGAACACCTCCTCCACGACGTAATCCGTAATGCGCTCAATCATCCCCTCTTTTTCTGCCAGGGGAATAAATTCCGCCGGGCTCATAACCTGACCGTTGAATCCAGGCCAGCGCAACAACGCCTCTGCCCCCACGCACTGGTTATTTTTAATATCAATAATGGGCTGATAATGGACGCACAGCTGGCGTTTATTCAGCGCCCGGTGCAGAAGTCGGCCAGGCGAATTGAATTCACGGTGTGTACGCGACCACACCAGCAGAATAATAATGCTGCAAATTATCCCCAGCGGTAGCGTCAGGGTGGCCTGATGATAAAGCGTTTTATAAAAACGGGCGCTGGAGGTTGAAACGATGGCCGCAATCGGCCGCTGCCCGGATTTCACGATCGTATAAAAACGGTCACCTTTCTGAAAAGTCGTTTCCTGATGTCGAAGCATCGAATGCAATAAAGAAATATTGGCTTTCTGGCTTACAGAAAAGAATGCATTGCTGACGGTGTCATACACCCCCCACGACAGGGAACGATCGTCTGACATCACCTCACTGTACGAAAGCGGGTTGACCACTGCGACATAATTTCCGCGCTGCATATATATCATTTTATAACCATCAAAAAATGGCGTATCGCGAAAATAATAGATAGCAACGTCGGGTTTACGTGTGTAATTGGCAGCGGGAATGGTGTAAGGATGATCCGGCGTAAAAAGGGTCGAGCAGAGAAACGACTGGCCTTCAGCATAAATTAAATCGGCAACAAAAAGACGACCGCGGGAAACGTTCAACATATATTGACGATGCTCCGGCGTACACACTTTTCCCTGATATTTTTCCGCGTCTTCCCGGGCCAGATCAACCTGTTGAATAACCCGTTCAGTTTTGTTTAAAGCAAGTTCAGCAAACGTGCGCAGCTGGGCGCTGATTTCCGACACGGCTCTAAGCTGGGCAAACCATAGCGCAAGCATCACCGGCAGCATAACTACCATGATAATCCCGACCACTTTGAGCATGTTGCGCAGCGCGCTACGATTCATTTCCCGCTCTGTATCCCTGCATGTTGTACGCCTGTAGCAATGAAGACCGGCTGCTTTGATAAACAGGTGATTACGTTGCATGAATCATGGGAAGTTAGCAACTGACTTTTGGTATTAAAAATCCTAAAATTCGTGATGCCGATAATATTTTCCCGTAAGCCAAACTAAAAGTATTCATTTCGTTTCTGATAAGGAAAATAATTACCCGCGACAGGTGTGGAAAATTCGCTGGCTGAAATAGCCTGCTCTTTGTTCTTATGCTGATTTATAAATAATCAGACGCCAGGACCGTTTTTCCTCTTCCCGTACGCTTGGCGTCATATAATGCCTTATCGGCACGCATCAGTATGGCAGAAGTATCCCGTTGCCCCTGACAGACTTCAACCACCCCGGCGCTGAAAGAGAGTACCAGCGTTTTATCGCCCACACGCAGCGGTTTTGAGATCAGCGCGGCACGCAGCCGGGAAGAGAGCAACGTAGCGGCCATACCATCCGTGTGCGCCAGCAGAAGAACAAACTCTTCGCCCCCTACCCGTCCCAGCGCCGACCCTGCCGGGCTCACCTCGCGAATACGGTCGCAAAAGTGGATCAATGCCGCATCGCCAACCTGATGTCCCCACCGATCGTTGATCTGCTTGAAATAATCGAGATCGAACATCAGGAGACAGAAGTGGCTACTGACATCCTGCGGCGAACTGGCTGCCAGCGCTATTTTGAGACGCTGTAAGATTGTCGAGCGATTCAGACAGCCCGTCAGATCGTCCGTGGTGGCTTTGACGGTCAGCTGCTGTTCTGCTTTTTTACGTTCGGTGATATCCAGGCCAATGTTGAGAATGGAGTTATCCGGCAAAAGGATGTTTGACCAGAGAATGGTTAACTGCGTCCCGTCTTTACGCACCGGGTGCCATTCGTACATATCCTTAAGTGGTGCGAAACGAACCGACTCCTGCACGCGCTGTCGCTCCTCAGGATCCGGGTAAAACAGGGCCAGCGGATCGGGATGCTCGCCGATTTCAGTCATACTCCAGCCAAAGACTTTTTCGCATTCGGCATTCCACAATACACACCGGTTATGCCTGTCAAAGGCGTTCATTAATACCGGAGCACGCTCAAATAAGGTTTTATATTGCGTGACGACGCGCTGCATTTCCTGCGCCGTTTTTTCCCGCACGATGATGTCATCAAAATAATCTTTTAGTTTCTCAACCAATACCACCACGATATTTTTCAATATCGGCAACGAGGTCAGTTTTTCATTAAAAGCCAAAAAGAAATAACCACTGCACTGTCTGCCATGCGCTGAGAATTTACACAGCACGCCGCTTTGCAGCCGCGCATAGCCTGGGTGCTGAGGGGAAAATACCGCCCGGCCAATATGCTCTTTCCAGTAGATAACCCGCCAGGCGCGGTGATGCCGCTGCAACAGGGTGCTGGCAAGAAAATCCGCCACGTTAAAGGCGTGACACGTCACGTCGCCGGCACAAACCACGCGCGGCCCGTCTGCGGATTCGACACTGACCCATGAGAGATTTGCCCCCAGTGCGCTGTTGATAATTTCCAGCATTTCAACCGGCGAACACTGCGCGTTGAGTTGCGGCATCAGCTTCGCCAGGGCATGCAGCGCCTGCATGCTGTCGTTAATAATCTCGCGTCTTTTTTCTTTCATTATCTTTTCGCAGGTCATTAATCGAGAGAGCAACCGCAATAATTCATATCTGAATAAAAGAATAAGACCACGAAATCAAAGAGCATGTCGAGTGTAAAACAAAGAATACAAAATCAAAAAAAGTCAATTAATTCAATGCGATGAATTATTTTTGCGGGTACATTTATTGTTCCACACAAGCATAATCCATAGATATACTGCTGTAAACGCTATACAGCCGATGGCGTTTTGCAAAGGTTTTACTATCTGGATGAAATAAAAATAAAAATTCCGACCAGACGTCGTTCTGAGCGACGACGATATATTTTCCCCGGCAATAATCCCACTTTTACCTCACGCGGATACTGGCGAATAAAACAGCAAATGTGATATAGTTCACACATCTTATGTAACGAGAAACATTGTTTCATTCCAGTTCGTCTGTTTTGTCGAGGATGGGTTTTATGGCAACCATTACCACCAGCATGGTGCTCCTGCGCTGGCCGTTGTTGAGCGCGGTTTTGATGTTCCTGGCCAGCACGTTAAACATTCAGTTTCGAAAGTCCGACTACGCAGGTCTTGCTGTGATTAGCACCCTGTTAGGGTTGGGCGCCGCATGCTGGTTCGCGACAGGTTTGCTTGGCATTACGCTGGTAGACATTGCCGCCGTCTGGGAAAACATTAAAGTGGTGATGGTTGAAGCCATGAGCCACACTCCGCCAGACTGGCCGATGGTGATTACCTGATAGCCTGTTATAAAAAAACCCAGACATTGTCTGGGTTTTTTGTTTTTCACGCGTCTGGATATCAGAACGGGATATCGTCGTCGAAATCCATTGGCGGTTCGTTAGACGGTGCCGGAGCAGACTGCTGCTGCGGACGGGACTGCGCGCCGCCGCTGAACTGGTTGCCGCCCTGAGGCTGCTGAGGCTGACCCCAACCACCCTGCTGCTGATTCTGACCGCCACCTGCCGGTGCGCCACCGCCCTGACGGCCACCCAGCATTTGCATGGTGCCGCCCACATTCACCACCACTTCCGTGGTGTACTTCTCAGCGCCGGATTGGTCGGTCCATTTGCGGGTACGCAGCTGGCCTTCGATATAGACCTGAGAACCTTTACGCAGATACTCACCGGCCACTTCGGCCAGTTTGCCAAACAGCACAACGCGGTGCCATTCGGTCTGCTCTTTCATTTCTCCGGTCGCTTTATCACGCCAGGATTCGGAAGTAGCCAGCGTAATGTTGGCAACTGCGCCACCACTCGGCATGTAGCGTACTTCCGGGTCCTGGCCCAGATTACCGACGAGAATCACCTTGTTTACGCCTCTGCTGGCCATGTTCGTGTCTCCTGAATACGTTTCTTAATAGTGTAAACGCGCGAGTGTACCATTTCCATGCTGCACTTTGATAGTTGCGTAGCACGTTCCAGAGTTCTCCCGCGAACTCGACATTGTTACACAGTGAATCAGAAAATGCATTCCAATACTGTATATTCAAACAGGTCATTTTGTGTCATAATTAGCCGTTTCTGACAGCCGTTTGTCCTTCAAACAAATCAGGCAATCCGTGTTCCAACCGGGAAAGGTGAATGGATAAGATCGAAGTTCGGGGCGCCCGCACCCATAATCTCAAGAATATCAACCTCATAATCCCTCGCGACAAACTCATCGTCGTGACCGGGCTTTCGGGGTCTGGCAAATCCTCACTGGCTTTCGACACTTTGTATGCCGAAGGACAGCGTCGTTACGTTGAATCGCTCTCGGCGTACGCGCGTCAGTTCCTGTCGCTGATGGAAAAACCGGATGTCGACCACATTGAAGGGTTGTCCCCTGCTATCTCCATTGAGCAGAAATCCACATCGCATAACCCGCGCTCCACGGTCGGTACCATTACCGAAATCCATGACTACCTGCGTCTGCTGTATGCGCGCGTGGGCGAGCCACGCTGCCCGGATCACGATGTTCCGCTGGCGGCACAAACCGTGAGCCAGATGGTGGATAACGTGCTGTCGCAGCCGGAAGGCAAACGCCTGATGCTGCTGGCGCCAATCATTAAAGAGCGTAAGGGCGAACACACTAAAACTCTGGAAAACCTGGCAAGCCAGGGCTATATCCGCGCCCGTATCGACGGTGAAGTGTGTGACCTGTCGGATCCGCCAAAGCTGGAGCTGCAAAAGAAACACACCATCGAAGTGGTGATTGACCGCTTTAAGGTACGTGAAGATCTCGCCACGCGTCTGGCGGAGTCCTTTGAAACGGCGCTGGAACTGTCGGGCGGCACGGCCGTGGTCTCCGATATGGACGACCCGAAAGCGGAAGAGCTGCTCTTCTCCGCCAACTTCGCCTGCCCGATTTGCGGCTACAGCATGCGCGAGCTGGAACCGCGCCTGTTCTCGTTCAACAACCCGGCGGGCGCGTGCCCGACCTGTGACGGCCTGGGCGTTCAGCAGTATTTCGACCCGGACCGTGTGATCCAAAACCCGGAACTGTCGCTGGCGGGTGGCGCTATTCGCGGCTGGGATAAGCGTAATTTTTACTACTTCCAGATGCTGAAATCGCTGGCTGAGCACTATAAGTTCGACGTTGAAGCCCCGTGGGCCAGCCTGAGCGCGAACGTACATAAAGTGATCCTGTTCGGTTCCGGCAAAGAGAATATTGAGTTCAAGTACATGAACGATCGCGGTGACACTTCCGTGCGTCGCCACCCGTTCGAAGGGGTGTTGCACAACATGGAGCGCCGCTACAAAGAGACCGAATCCAGCGCGGTGCGTGAGGAGCTGGCGAAGTTCATCAGCAACCGCTCCTGCGCCACCTGCGAGGGTACACGTCTGCGTCGCGAAGCGCGTCACGTGTTTGTCGAAAACACGGCGCTGCCGACCATCTCAGACATGAGCATCGGCCACGCGATGGACTTCTTCAACAACCTGAAGCTCTCCGGTCAGCGCGCGAAAATCGCTGAAAAAGTGCTGAAAGAGATCGGCGATCGCCTCAAGTTCCTCGTGAACGTCGGTCTGAACTACCTGACGCTTTCCCGCTCGGCTGAAACGCTGTCCGGCGGTGAAGCCCAGCGTATCCGCCTGGCGAGCCAGATTGGCGCGGGCTTAGTCGGCGTGATGTACGTGCTGGATGAGCCGTCTATCGGCCTGCACCAGCGCGACAACGAACGCCTGCTCGGCACGCTGGTTCACCTGCGTAACCTCGGCAACACGGTAATCGTGGTCGAGCACGACGAAGATGCGATCCGCGCCGCGGACCACGTGATCGACATCGGCCCGGGCGCAGGCGTACACGGCGGCCAGGTGGTCGCGGAAGGGACGCTGAAAGACATCATGGCGGTGCCTGAATCGCTGACCGGCCAGTACATGAGCGGCAAGCGCAAAATTGAAGTGCCGAAACAGCGCGTGGCGGCGAACCCGGAAAAAGTGCTGAAGCTGACCGGCGCGCGCGGCAACAACCTGAAGGACGTGACCCTGACGCTGCCTGTCGGGCTGTTTACCTGCATCACCGGCGTGTCCGGTTCCGGTAAATCGACGCTGATCAACGATACGCTGTTCCCGATTGCGCAGACGGCGCTGAACGGCGCGACGCTGGCCGAGCCTGCGCCGTACCGCGACATTCAGGGGCTGGAGCATTTCGACAAGGTTATCGACATCGATCAGAGCCCGATTGGCCGTACGCCGCGTTCCAACCCGGCGACCTATACCGGCGTCTTTACGCCCGTACGTGAACTCTTTGCCGGCGTGCCGGAAGCGCGTTCACGCGGCTATACGCCAGGCCGTTTCAGCTTTAACGTGCGCGGCGGCCGCTGTGAAGCGTGCCAGGGCGACGGCGTAATCAAGGTTGAGATGCACTTCCTGCCGGATATCTACGTGCCGTGCGACCAGTGCAAAGGTAAGCGTTATAACCGCGAAACGCTGGAGATTAAGTACAAAGGCAAGACCATCCACGAAGTGCTGGATATGACCATCGAAGAGGCGCGCGAGTTCTTTGACGCCGTCCCTGCGCTGGCGCGTAAGCTGCAAACCCTCATGGATGTGGGTCTGACCTATATTCGTCTGGGGCAGTCAGCGACAACGCTGTCCGGCGGTGAAGCGCAGCGCGTGAAGCTGGCGCGTGAGCTGTCCAAACGCGGTACCGGTCAGACGCTGTATATTCTGGATGAGCCGACCACCGGCCTGCACTTTGCGGATATCCAGCAGCTGCTGGACGTGCTGCACCAGCTGCGCGATCAGGGCAACACCATCGTGGTGATTGAGCACAACCTGGACGTGATTAAAACCGCTGACTGGATTGTCGATCTCGGCCCGGAAGGCGGCAGCGGCGGCGGTGAAATCCTCGTCTCCGGTACGCCAGAGACCGTTGCAGAGTGCGAAGCCTCGCACACCGCGCGCTTCCTCAAACCGTTGCTGTAATCGTCACATGGAGAGCTGCTGTCGGATCGTTTCCGGCAGCAGTTCAACCGCCTGTAGATACGACGCATCCACCAGGTAGTAAATTTGCGAATCTGGTAGCGAGCCGTCGAGAAACACCGTACTCCAGTGCGCTTTATTCAGATGCTTACTTGGCCTGACATCATCGTGCTGCTGGCGCAGTAAGTCGGCCAGTTCCGGACTGGTTTTCAGTGATGCCGCAGGCCGCGCATCCACCTCTTTCACCATCGCGAACAGCACATCACCCACTTTGATCTGCGTGGCTTTCCAGTCGCTGTGAACGCTTTGTTCCGCACCCGGCTTGCTCATGCAGTACTGAAGTATCTCCGAAATTGTCATCTTTATTCCCCTTGTAGCGTTGCGATAATTTTACGCGAACCACCGTGAATGCGATGTTCTCCCAGCCAGATCCCCTGCCACGTTCCCAGCAGTAGCCGTCCGTTGTGGACCGGCAGCATCAACGAGACGCCCAGCAGGGAGGATTTAATATGCGAAGGCATATCGTCCGCCCCCTCATAGTCATGCTCATAAGGCGCGTTATCCGGGACGCTCTTCAGAAAATGGTGCTCCATGTCGGACCGGACGGTGGGATCGCAATTTTCATTGAGCGTGAGAGAGGCGGACGTGTGCTGAAGCAGCAGATGCAGCAAACCCGTTTTGACGCGCGACAGGTCGCGGATTTGCCCGATGACTTCGTCCGTCACAAGGTGAAATCCGCGTGGTTTTGCGCTTAAGGTCAGGGTCTGTTGATACCACATGTGCTGCTCCATTATGAAAGGTGAATCTTTCTAAGTGTGCAGCAAGAAAGCGAAAGGTAAAACCCGCGCAGCGAGATTTGCTTAAAAAAGCATTCACCCCGCCGTTAATACATCAGTATTCAGAGTTAACGATCACCTCTTCACCAAATTTTCCGGCCATCGGCAGCGGTCGGTAGGTGGAGTTCGAGGCGCGTAGCACCCTGATGCCTCTGGCTCCCACGTCTTGCGCCGCGGTGATGTCGTTATCTGAATCCCCGTAGAACACTTTGATATTTTTCTTTTCCAGCCACTGGGTTTTGGTGTTTTGCCCTTCCTGGTCCCCGGCAAAAATGACCGGGTTCATGCTGGCCGCCGGGATCAGGAAATCATCCTGTAGCGTTTTCGAGACGGTTTCGGTTTTGGTCTGGCTACGTCCGGTCACGAAGTAAATGCTGTCGCCGCGCTTTACGTGCATGGCGATCAGCGCGCGGGCAACCTCTTTCGGGATACTGAACTCATCCCAGCCGTTGTTCATCTTTTCCCAGAATTCCGGGTTTTTCAGATAGGCTTCGCTGTCCGGGGAGTACGTTTTTTTGCCGCGCCAGAAACCGGGGCTGGAGAAGAGAACGGTATCGTCAATATCGAAGCCCACGGCTATCGGCGGGCGACCCGTCAGGCTATTTTCGATTTGTGCCACTGAAACCCAGTGAATGGGGGCCTGTTCGGCAAGAATGGCGGCGGTAGTGCCGGTGTAAAGCGGCGTGGGTGCAGAAGCCCGTGCAACAACGGCGCTATTAAGCGAGAACAATAAGCAGGCGGCGCTGAGCGCCAGTGTGATCTTGCGCATATTTTCCCCTGAATATTCAGTTTGTTATCTTTTTATTTTGAGCGGATGGTCAAAAAACTATCCGACCATAACCCCAGCGGTAGGGGAAGGAAAGGAGTTTTTACTTATGGAGCTGAATAAAAAGAAGACGATCACAAAGCGCAGAAGAAACGTGTAGGTCCGGGAAGCGAAGCGCCACCGGGCAATGACTGGCACCGGCGCGAACAAAAAAGCCGGGTGGCGGCTACGCCTTGCCCGGCCTACATACAGTATGCAAGCAAGTGAATGCTTACATTACGGATGCAAACGCCTGCGCCACGCGCTGGACGTTGCTGGCATTCAGACCCGCCACGCACATACGGCCGCTGGCGATCAGGTAGACACCGAACTCTACGCGCAGGCGATCGACCTGCGCTGCGCTCAGTCCGGTGTAGCTGAACATCCCGCGTTGCTTGAGAAGATAATCAAAGTTATGCCCAGGCACGGCCTCTTTCAGGACGTTAACCAGCTCCTGACGCATCGACAGGATGCGCTTACGCATCGCTTCGACTTCCGCAAGCCAGGACGCTTTCAGCGTTTCGTCACCGAGAACTGTCGCCACCACCTGTGCACCAAAGTTCGGCGGGCTGGAGTAGATCCGGCGGACCGTCGCTTTCAGCTGACCGAGTACGCGTCCCGCGGCTTCGGCGTCTTCACACACCACGGACAGGCCGCCAACGCGCTCGCCGTACAGGGAGAAGATTTTTGAGAACGAGTTGCTGACCAGAGCGGGAAGCCCCGCGCTGGCAATCGCGCGAATGGCATAGGCGTCTTCCTCCATGCCCGCGCCAAAGCCCTGATAGGCGATGTCGAGGAACGGGATCAGGTTACGCGCCTTCAGTATCTCGATCACCGCATCCCACTGGGCATTGGTGAGGTCCGCACCGGTCGGATTATGGCAGCACGGATGCAGCAATACGATACTGCGCTCCGGCAGGGTGTTCAGTTTTTCCAGCAGCGCATCAACGCGCACGCCGTTGGTTTCGCTGTCGAACCACGGATAGGTCGCCACCTTAAAGCCCGCGCCCTCGAAGATCGCAACGTGGTTTTCCCACGTCGGGTCGCTGACCCACACGCCGGAATCCGGGAAGTACTTTTTCAGGAAATCTGCGCCTACCTTCAGCGCACCCGAGCCACCCAGCGTCTGGATAGTCGCCACGCGCTTTTGCGCGAGCACCGCGTGGTCCGCACCAAACAGCAGCGGCGCGATAGTGTTGCGGTAGGTGTTTAATCCTTCCATCGGCAGATAAAGCGAAGCACCGTGCGGGGTTGCGTTCAGACGCGCTTCAGCTTCGGCAACGGCTTTCAACTGAGGAATGATGCCGTCTTCGTTGTAGTAAAGACCAATGCTGAGGTTCACTTTGTCGCTGCGAGGATCTTCTTTGAAACGCTCCATCAAGGAGAGGATAGGGTCGCCGGCGTAGGCGTCTACTTTCTGAAACACGCGATGTTCTCCGGATTATTATGAGGCAGGGCATTCAACAATAAACCGGAAGCGGAAGAAGATCGAGGGGATGTTAACAGAAGCGGGATGCATCGCATCCCGCTCATGCTTAGTCGACGTATTTCATTGCGACCCTTGAGGTAAGGCGCGTGATAAGTTCGTAAGCACTCACTTTTGTTATTTCAGCAATACGCTCTACCGGCAGGCCTTCACCCCACATCACCGCATCGTCCCCCGCTTTATCCTGCGCGTCGGGCCCAAGATCAACACAAATCATGTCCATCGCCACGCGACCGACAATCTTGACTTCGCGTCCATTGACCAGCACCGGCGTCCCCGTTGGCGCGGCGCGGGGATAGCCGTCGCCGTAGCCCATCGCCACCACGCCAAGACGCGTGTCGTGCTCGCTGGTCCAGGTGCCGCCGTAACCCACCGGCTCTCCCGCTTTGTGCTCACGCACGGCAATCAGCTTTGAAACCAGCGACATAACCGGCTTAAAGCCAAAGTCCGGCCCCCAGGGTTTGTTCTCCAGCGGCGAAACGCCATAAAGAATGATGCCCGGACGCGCCCAGTCGAAGTGCGACTGCGGCCATAGCAGGATCCCGCCGGACGCCGCAATGGAACGCATCCCCGGTTTGCCTTCGCAGAAGGTGTTGAAGATATCAAGCTGCTGTTCCGTTGCGCCGCATTCAGGCTCATCGGCGCGGGCAAAGTGGCTGACGATATTCACTGGCTGACGCATATTTTTGCACTGACTCAGACGCTGATAAAACGCCTCCGCGCTTTCCGGCCGCACGCCCAGACGGTGCATGCCCGTGTCGAGCTTCATCCAGACGGTGACCGGCTCGCTCAGTTCAGCCGTTTCCAGCGCGGCCAGCTGTTCTTCGTTATGCACCGCCGTGTGCAGGTGCTGATCGGCAATGGTCGGCAGGTCCGAGGCTTCAAAAAAGCCTTCCAGGAGCAGAATCGGTTGCGTAATTCCACCTGCGCGCAGGCGGAGAGCTTCTTCGAGACGGGCGACGCCAAAAGCGTCGGCATCGGGGAGCGTTCGCGCGGTCTCAAGAAGACCGTGTCCGTAAGCGTTCGCTTTCACGACTGCAACGAGCTGACTGGCGGGCGCCAGTTCTCGCAGACGTTGCAGGTTGTGTCGCAGAGCGCGGCGGTTAATAACAACAGTTGCCGCTTGCATTTGAATTCCTTAGAAATTACTCATCATCATATTGAGGACCGGCATAGTTGTCGAAACGCGACCACTGGCCGTTAAAGGTCAGACGTACCGTACCGATGGGGCCGTTACGTTGCTTACCAATAATAATTTCGGCGATCCCTTTCAGATCGCTGTTCTCGTGATAAACCTCATCACGGTAGATGAACATGATTAAGTCGGCATCCTGCTCGATGGAGCCGGATTCACGCAGGTCGGAGTTGACCGGGCGCTTGTCTGCACGTTGTTCCAGAGAGCGGTTAAGCTGCGATAGCGCCACCACCGGCACGTGCAGCTCTTTGGCTAACGCCTTGAGCGAGCGGGAAATCTCGGCAATCTCCAGCGTACGGTTGTCGGAAAGCGACGGAACGCGCATCAGCTGAAGGTAGTCGATCATGATGAGGCCGATGCCACCGTGTTCACGGGCGATACGGCGCGCGCGGGAACGTACTTCCGTCGGCGTCAGGCCGGAGGAGTCATCGATATAGATGTTCCGTTTTTCCAGCAAAATCCCCATGGTACCGGAGATCCGCGCCCAGTCCTCATCGTCCAGCTGACCGGTACGGATGCGGGTCTGATCCACACGCGACAGGGACGCCAGAGAACGCATCATGATCTGTTCAGAGGGCATCTCAAGACTGAAGATAAGCACCGGCTTATCCTGCAACATCGCCGCGTTTTCGACGAGGTTCATCGCAAATGTCGTTTTACCCATCGACGGACGCGCCGCGACGATAATCAAATCCGATGGCTGAAGACCTGCCGTTTTCTTGTTGAGATCGTCATAACCGGTGTTCACCCCCGTCACGCCATCGTGCGGCTGCTGGAAAAGCTGCTCAATACGCGCAACCGTGGCGTCGAGCACATCGGCGATATTTTTCGGGCCTTCGTCTTTGTTCGCACGGCTTTCGGCGATTTTAAAGACGCGGGATTCCGCCAGGTCGAGCAGATCTTCGCTGGTGCGCCCCTGGGGATCGAAACCGGCCTCGGCGATCTCATTCGCCACCGAGATCATCTCGCGGACAACGGCACGTTCACGAACGATATCAGCGTAAGCGCTGATGTTCGCGGCACTTGGCGTGTTTTTTGACAGTTCTGCCAGATAGGCAAATCCGCCGACGCTGTCGAGCTGTCCCAGACGCTCCAGCGATTCTGCGAGCGTAATCAGGTCGATAGGGCTGCCCGACTCCTGCAAACGCGCCATTTCCGTAAAAATATGGCGGTGCGGGCGGGTATAGAAGTCTTCCGCGACAACACGCTCGGCGACGTCGTCCCAGCGTTCGTTATCCAGCATTAAACCGCCCAACACCGACTGTTCCGCTTCAATCGAGTGCGGCGGGACTTTTAACCCGGCGACCTGATAATCACGCTCACGAGGTTCAGTCTGTTTGTTGAAGGGTTTGTTTCCTGCCATAGTGAATGGAGTTACCGAGATAAAGAGTGGGTCGAAAGATTACCACATTCTGGAGGAAGCATGGCAACACGTATTGAATTTCACAAGCATGGTGGCCCTGACGTACTCAAAGCGGTGGAATTTACCCCCGCTGCGCCTGGCGAGAACGAAATCCAGGTGGAAAACAAAGCGATCGGCATTAACTACATCGATACCTATATTCGCGGCGGCCTCTATCCGCCTCCGTCGATGCCGAGCGGACTGGGCACCGAGGCGGCCGGTATCGTCAGCAAAGTGGGCAGCGCGGTTAAGCACATTAAGGAAGGCGATCGCGTGGTGTACGCGCAGTCGGCGCTGGGCGCTTACAGCTCCATCCATAACGTTCCGGCCGAGAAAGCGGCGCTTCTGCCAAATGCGATCGGCTTCGAGCAGGCTGCCGCCTCATTCCTGAAAGGGCTGACGGTCTATTATCTGCTGCGCAAAACCTACGAAATTAAGCCTGACGAGCAATTCCTGTTTCACGCAGCCGCAGGTGGCGTGGGGCTGATTGCCTGCCAGTGGGCGAAAGCCCTGGGCGCGAAGCTGATCGGCACCACAGGCAGCGCGCAAAAAGCGCAGCGCGCGCTGGACGCGGGCGCATGGCAGGTGATCAACTACCGGGAAGAGAGCATCGTTGAGCGGCTGAAAGAGATCACTGGCGGCAAAAAGGTCCGCGTGGTGTATGACTCGGTGGGGAAAGACACCTGGGAATCTTCGCTGGACTGCCTGCAACGTCGCGGGCTGATGGTGAGCTTCGGTAACGCCTCCGGGGCAGTCACCGGCGTCAACCTGGGCATTCTGAATCAGAAAGGGTCGCTATACGTCACTCGCCCTTCCCTGCAAGGTTACATCACCAACCGGGAAGAACTTGAGGAAGCCAGCAACGAGCTGTTCTCGCTGATCGCCAGTGGGGTAATTAAAGTGGATGTGGCAGAGGCGCAGAAATATCCGCTGACCGATGCGCAGCGCGCGCATGAGGTGCTGGAGAGCCGGGCAACGCAGGGATCAAGTCTGTTAATTCCCTGAGCCATAAAAAGAAATTGGGCTTCCCGTGGGAAGCCCTTTCTTTTTTTAGTTCGGCTGTATGTAGGGTACAGCTCGATGAATTCTTTAGCGACAGCCATAGTGACAGATTCGATAAGTAAATCCTATTCTGTTCTAAGGATTGCTGCCGGAAAAGTTGCAGGTATGTGACGTACCCCTCAATACCTTAGTAACGGAAGCGGTTATTACGCTGATAAGTGGGCAGTTTTGGTGATTTAATCGCCCGTATCGCCCATACCACCGCAATCGCCAGAAGTAACCACGGCAAGAGTTTAATCGTCAGGGCAAATAAACCGCCGACAAACATCACCACCGTGGCCACGACGAGCGCGGCCAGGATACCGAGCAGCGATACGCCCGTGACCATCAGCATGATAAAGAAGCCAATCACAAAAAGTAGTTCCAGCATGGTGCTCTCCCACGAGTTCCCGAATGATGCTGCGATCGTTACAAGAAACATGCCAAAAATAAGTCGTTGTTCTGAAAGCAAAACGCCCCGCAATGTGTTGCAGGGCGTGGCGTATTTGACCATCTTTTAGCGAAATTTAACGTTTATCCGCAACCAGACGCAGCGCGTGTTCAAGGACCTCAATATCCGCACCGGCCTTATGCGCGTTTTCGCTGAGATAACGACGCCACTGCCGCGCGCCAGGAATGCCCTGGAACAGGCCAAGCATATGGCGGGTAATGTGGCCCAGATACGTACCATGACTCAGCTCGCGCTCAATGTACGGATACATGGCGCGCACTACTGCCACGGGATCGGTGTCAGCACCGTCAACGCCAAAGATTTCCCGGTCAACCGTCGCCAGAATACCCGGATTCTGATACGCCTCGCGTCCGACCATCACGCCATCCATATGTTCGAGATGCGCTTTGGCCTCGTCCAGCGACGTTATACCGCCGTTGATCGACATGGTCAGGTGCGGGAAGTCGCGTTTTAGCTGGTACACGCGCGGGTAGTCCAGCGGCGGGATCTCGCGGTTTTCTTTCGGGCTGAGGCCAGAGAGCCAGGCTTTACGGGCGTGGATGATAAACATCTCGCATTCACCCTTCCCTGATACGGTGTTGATGAAATCACACAGAAACTCGTAGCTGTCCTGGTCGTCTATGCCGATACGGGTTTTGACCGTAACCGGGATAGAGACAACGTCGCGCATCGCTTTGATACAGTCCGCCACCAGATGTGCATTACCCATCAGACACGCGCCGAACATACCGTTTTGCACACGGTCGGACGGGCAACCGACGTTGAGGTTAATCTCGTCATAGCCGCGTTCTTCAGCCAGCTTCGCGCACTGCGCCAGCGCAGCCGGATCGCTGCCACCCAGTTGCAGCGCAACCGGATGCTCCTCTTCGCTGTACGCCAGATAATCGCCCTTGCCGTGAATAATTGCGCCGGTAGTGACCATTTCGGTGTACAGCAGCGTATGGCGGGAGAGCTGACGCAGGAAATAGCGGCAGTGTCTGTCCGTCCAGTCGAGCATTGGCGCAATGGAGAAACGGTGTGCAGGGAAAGCGGTCTGGAGTTCTGACGACATGGCGAAGTTTTAAGCATCTGGTGGAAAAGGGGCGCTACTATAGCACAAAGAAAAGCCGGAGGCGCAGCGCCTCCGGTGTACTTTAGAACGTCATGCTCAACTGTGCCCCTGCACCCCATGTCTCGTCTTCGCCATAAAGCCCCATCAGGTCAACGTGGACGGAGTTGAACGGCGCGAAACCGACACCGCCGGTAAAGACGTTGCTGTCGTTCCCTTTCATATCCGCACGATAACCGGCGCGTACTGCCAGCCAGCTCAGCGGCGTGACTTCGGCACCAACGCCAACGTACTGGGAGGTGTCTTCGCTTTTAAAGCCCTTGGTTTCGGTCAGATCGCCGTCTGCGGTCAGCGTGACCAGATCGTTGTGCCAGGCGGCCCCGGCAGTGACCAGCGGACGGATCTGATAAGTGTCTTTATAACTCACCACCTCTCCCGTACGCCCGTTGCGGATGCGGATATCTTTGGTATCGATATCGCGCGACATCAGGTTTTGCCCGCTCACGCCGACCGTCCAGTTTTCACCGAAATCAGCAGCAATACCGGCATCGACGTTGAAGCCAGTGTCGTCGGTACGGTAGCGGCTGTCGTTCCACTTATTACTGTCGTAATCGTAGATTGAAGTGGTGTAGTTATAGAGCCAGGTTTTTTGCAGCTTCGGCGTGACGCCAACGGAAACCGGAACGCCGCCAAGATCGAACTGACGGGCCACCGCAATACCGTAGTCGGACACAATCGCCGCCCGACCAGACGCCGTAGAGTTAAGGTTTTTGGTGATCTGATCGGTACCGTTTAGCGCGGCATCCAGCGCCACACCGGCAGCCACCGCATCGCTTCGTTGTATACCGCGCAGATAATCAATGTCCTGCTGATCGATTGAAGAGCTGACCCGGCCATGGGCATAGCCTTTTGCCATAAAGGCCACGGAAAGAATATCGTTAGGGATACTGACGGCAATCCCCGCCCCTGCGGTGGCGTGTGCGGTCTTGCCTTTCAGGTAGTCCAGTTCATCAGCGAGATCTTTCGCTGCGCCCTGGAACTGATTGATCGAACCTAATGGATTGGTGATAACTTCAATGGGGGTCAGACTATCAACCACATCCTTGTAATGATTGATTTTGTCGTTAATGGTATCAATCTCGTCCTGAAGATTGTCTTCATCGGTCACCTGCACGCCAACGGACGGCAAAATGACCGTCACATCATCCTCTGGCTTAGATTTTGCCAGTAACGCGGGGTTGATTAACGCCCCGCTGCCATAGCTCCCTGCCGCGACACCCGTTCCGCCCATTGCGTCGCTACGCGCTTCCGTCCAGGTATTGGCTGCTCCCGCCTGATTTGCCATAAAAAAGGAGACAGCGATGCTAACCATCGAAAATTTAAAATGTTTTTTCACAGTGTGCTCGTAAATAGTTTGTTATTAGTTAACCCTGTCTGTTATCACCCAAACAGGAACGAACTATTGCTGTGAATAAGTGCAAAAAGACCCGCTATTTCCTTAAGTTAAATTCCATCCCGGCCTGTTGTAATATGTGACGACCATCAATATTTATAGAAGAGGAAATTATTTTCGCCCAGGTTTTCCATCGTGCGGCCCAAAAAACTGAGGCGGATGGTCGACCCAGCGGTCTTCGCGCGTCGCGGCATACACCGGATTGAGCGGATAGTAGATGCGGTTATGTTTTTTATTGGCCTCACCCACCACCAGTAAGCGCACCTCTTCATCGGTATTGTTGATAAAGGTGTGACACACGCCCGTCCCGGCTGGAAATCCCACGCTGTCTCCGGGGTCGAGCTTCCATAAATAGCCATTGATCCAGGCCTCAGGGTAACCCTCCAGAACGTAAACAAACTCCTCTTCGTCGCTTTCCGCATGCGGATAAGACGTACGGCGTCCGGGTGGCAGCCGTTCATGGTGAATACCAATGCGGCCGAGACCCAGCCTGCGGGCCAGCGGCGCGCCAACAGAAAAACGTTCGTTACTGTCAGGATACGTTGCGTCATCAGCGCCTTCCACGTCCCGCCAGTGCCGAATACAGTCAGGTCTTTTCATTTTGCGATCTCCTGATTTGCGATGCGTCAGGTATAGCACAGCCTGGCGGATCTCGGTGTTTTTAGCAGAACATGATAAAGTGAATGTTTTCACCCCTTACCATATCCGAGGTGCCCGATGGACAAGTCCACAAAAGAGCTGTTAGCGCAAGCTGAAAAGCTGTGCGCGCAACGCAATGTGCGCCTGACCCCGCAGCGCCTTGAGGTACTGCGTCTGATGAGCCTGCAACAGGGCGCCATCAGCGCCTACGATCTGCTCGATCTGCTGCGTGAAAGCGAGCCGCAGGCAAAACCGCCGACCGTTTATCGGGCGCTGGATTTTCTGCTGGAGCAAGGGTTTGTGCATAAAGTGGAATCAACAAACAGCTATGTGCTGTGCCATCTTTTTGACCAGCCAACTCACACGTCCGCCATGTTTATCTGCGATCGCTGTGGTGTGGTGAAGGAAGAGTGTGCGGAAGGTGTGGAAGATATTATGCATACGCTGGCAGCCAGAATGGGCTTTGCGCTGCGCCATAACGTGATTGAAGCCCACGGCTTATGTTCTGCCTGCGTGGAGGTGGAGTCATGCCGCCATCAGGATGCCTGTCAGCACGATCACTCTATCCTGGTGAAGAAAAAGCCGCGTTAAAGCCGAAGAAAAAGGCGGCTCAGGGCCGCCCTTGGGGATAGTGCCGGTTACCAGCGGTAGTCGTTACGGGTTTCCCAGTCTTTGACTTCATTTTCCGCCTGATCTTTTTCGTAACCGTAGCGCTCCTGGATTTTACCTACCAGCTGATCGCGCTTACCTTCAATGACGGTCATATCGTCATCTGTCAGCTTACCCCACTGTTCTTTCGCTTTACCTTTGAATTGCTTCCAGTTGCCGCCGATTTCGTCTTTATTCATAATCGTGTCCTCGTGTTAAGCGTCTATGAGTATCGTCCGCTTCGTTCTTTTCTGCTGGACGTGATTATTATTGTAGTTAAGGATTCGGCAGTTGTTTTTATATTCGGAATCTTTAACCGTTACGATATATCGTGCGGGGCTGGAAACCAGGTATTGTTTCGCCAGTGACGATGCCAGATAACGGCCAGCGAAAGGCCACGCAGTGAGAGAAACACCGCCAGCGCCAGCCACAGACCATGATTGCCGAGATACGGCAGGGTTAGCAGCGTCAGGCCGAACCCCGCCGCCGCGACGGCCATGCTGTTGCGCATCTCCGCCCCTCGCGTCGCACCAATAAACATGCCGTCCAGCAAATAGCACCACACGCCCACCACCGGTAATACTACCTGCCAGAGGATGTAGCGATCGGCCAGCTCACGTAGCGCGGGCAACGAGGTGAGTAACGCGACAATATGCCCACCAAAACAGGCGTATACCAGAGCAAAGACCAGCGCCACCAGGCCCGCCTGACGACAGGCAGCACGCCAGACTTCGCGTAACTGGCCGCTTTCACGCGCGCCATAGGCCTGCCCTGAATGCGCCTCCACGGCGTAAGCAAAACCATCCAGCGCGTAAGCGGTAAAGGTCAGTAATGTCATAAGCACTGCGTTGACGGCAACGATCTCAGGCCCAAGACGCGCACCAAAAACGGTTAATGCACCAAAGCAGAGTTGCAGCAGAAGCGAACGGAGCATGATGTCGCGATTAAGCGCCAGCAGCTTACGAATGTTGCCGCGCCAGGCCGATTTCAGCAGATCCAGGGTGATACCGCGCATCGCCAGCACGCGCCAGACCATCCCCAAACCGATCAGCAGCGTACCGTACTCGGCAATCGCCGTGGCCAGCGCCGCGCCCCGGACGTTCATGTGCAGCCCCATCACCAGCCAGAGATCGAGCACAATGTTAAGCAGGTTGCCCACCACCAGTAGGATCACCGGCGCGCGGGCGTACTGCACGCCCAGCAGCCAGCCCAGCAGGACCAGGTTTGCCAGTGAAGCGGGCGCGCTGAGCCAGCGAATTTCGAGGAACCGCCGGGCCTGTTCCAGTACGGCATCGCTGCCGCCTACAATATGGAGCGCAAGATCAATCAGCGGCGTACGCAACAGAACGATTAACGCGCCGGCACCGAATGCCAGAATGAGCGGCTGAACCAGCGCACGCGCCAGACGCAGGGGATCTTTTGCACCATACGCCTGGGCCGTCAGGCCTGTCGTACTCATGCGCAGAAAAAGCAGCAGCATAAAGAGGAAGCTGGTCGCCGTTGCGCCGATCGCGACGCCGCCAAGATAATTCGGCGAATCGAGATGCCCGATAACCGCCGTATCCACCAGCCCCAGCAGAGGAACGGTAATATTGGAAAAAATCATCGGTAGCGCAAGACGCCACAACGCCTTATCGGCAGAAGTTAGCAATGCCATGGAAATTACCGGAATCAGAAAACAGGCCAGGCTGTAGAGGAACTACAGCCTGTCAGGAAGAGATTACAGCCATTCACCGTTGCGGATAACGCCGACCGCCAGCCCTTCAATAGAGAAGCTCTGCTCGCGGAGATCCACCACAATCGGGGAGAATTCATTGTTTTCAGGCAGAAGCTGCACGGTATTGCCTTGTTTTTTCAGGCGCTTAACCGTCACTTCATCATCAATGCGCGCCACCACGACTTGCCCGTTACGCACATCCTGCGTTTTGTGTACCGCCAGCAGATCGCCATCCAGAATACCGATATCTTTCATGGACATTCCGCTAACGCGCAGCAGGAAATCGGCGCTCGGCTTGAACATGCCTGGGTCAACCTGATAGTGCCCTTCGATGTGCTGCTGCGCCAGCAGAGGTTCACCTGCGGCAACGCGGCCCACCAGTGGAATACCGCTCTCTTCTTCCACAAGCAGACGAATGCCGCGTGAGGCGCCGGAAACAATCTCAATCACGCCCTTACGCGCCAGCGCTTTAAGGTGCTCTTCGGCAGCATTAGGAGAACGGAAGCCCAGACGCTGCGCAATTTCTGCACGCGTGGGTGGCATACCCGTCTGGCCGATATGATCCCGAATGAGATCAAACACCTCTTGCTGCCTGGTCGTTAACGCTTTCATACCGCCCCCTGGGTGTATATACAGTTATGCTGTGAGTATATACAGTCAAAGGCGATTTTGGAACCAAAAACTGCACAAAAAACCAGGGACTTAATTATTCCTCGAGGCTCATCGGAAATGCGACCAAAGCAGCGTGACCCAGGTGATCGCCGCAGTGATAATCGCCAGCAGTACGGCAGCGGAACCCATGTCTTTCGCCCGGCCAGACAGTTCATGGAATTCCGACCCGATTCGGTCAACAACGGCCTCAATAGCGCTATTCAGAATTTCCACTATCATCACCAGAAGGACAGATCCGATGAGCAGTACGCGGGTGATAGCATCAACATCAAGGAAGCAGGCGATGACAACGGCAACGATTGCGGCAACCGCTTCCTGGCGGAAAGCGGCTTCATTAACCCATGCCGCGCGGAAACCTTTCCATGAATAACCGGCAGCTTTAATGATTCGAGTTAACCCAGTGGTATTATTGGCCATTAAAAGAACCTTTTATGATAAATAGCGTCTGTAACTAAAGCCGCAGCGCGTTTTGCTGCAACCTGAAGTATGACGGGTAACAACAGAAATTTTGCGCGCTTTCTGTTATCCTTGCGCCGCAATTGCATTATTAACCAGAGGCTTTACATCGTTTATGTCCGGCTGGCCACGAATTTACTACAAATTACTTAATTTACCATTAAGCGTCCTGGTAAAAAGTAAGTCTATCCCAGCAGAACCTGCGCTGGAATTAGGGCTCGATACGTCGCGCCCTATTATGTACGTTTTGCCTTATAACTCGAAGGCAGACCTGCTGACGCTTCGCGCTCAATGTCTGGCGCACGATTTACCTGACCCGCTTGAACCGCTGGAAGTCGACGGTACGCTGCTGCCGCGCTACGTGTTCATCCATGGCGGGCCGCGCGTGTTCACCTATTACACGCCGAAAGAAGAGTCCATTAAGCTGTTCCATGATTACCTCGATCTGCACCGCAGCAACCCCGATCTGGACGTGCAGATGGTGCCGGTGTCGGTGATGTTTGGCCGTCGTCCGGGGCGCGAAAAAGGGGAAGAGAACCCGCCGCTGCGTATGCTCAACGGCATTCAGAAGTTCTTCGCCGTCTCCTGGCTAGGACGCGACAGCTTTGTCCGCTTCTCACCTTCCGTTTCACTGCGCCGCATGGCGGATGAACACGGCACTGACAAAATCATTGCGCAAAAGCTGGCGCGCGTTGCGCGTATGCACTTTGCACGTCAGCGTCTGGCGGCCGTTGGACCACGTCTCCCGGCACGTCAGGATCTGTTCAACAAGCTGCTGGCTTCCAAAGCGATTGCCCGTGCCGTAGAAGACGAAGCGCGCAGCAAGAAAATTTCGCACGAGAAAGCTCAGCAGAACGCGATAGCGCTGATGGAAGAGATCGCCGCGAATTTCTCCTACGAGATGATTCGCCTCTCTGACCGTATCCTTGGCTTCACGTGGAACCGCCTCTATCAGGGGATTAACGTCCACAACGCCGAGCGCGTACGTCAGTTAGCGCACGACGGCCACGAGATTGTCTATGTGCCCTGCCACCGCAGCCACATGGACTACCTGTTGCTCTCTTACGTGCTCTATCACCAGGGTCTGGTGCCGCCGCATATTGCTGCCGGTATCAACCTGAACTTCTGGCCAGCAGGCCCGATTTTCCGCCGTCTGGGTGCGTTCTTTATTCGTCGTACCTTCAAGGGTAACAAGCTTTACTCCACCGTCTTCAGGGAGTATCTGGGCGAGCTGTTCAGCCGCGGTTATTCCGTGGAGTACTTTGTTGAAGGCGGTCGCTCGCGTACCGGTCGTCTGCTCGATCCGAAGACCGGCACGCTGTCGATGACCATTCAGGCCATGCTGCGTGGCGGTACGCGTCCTATCACGCTGGTGCCTATTTACATCGGTTATGAACACGTGATGGAAGTGGGCACCTACGCGAAAGAGCTGCGCGGTGCGACCAAAGAGAAAGAGAGTCTGCCGCAGATGCTGCGTGGGCTGAGTAAACTGCGCAACCTCGGCCAGGGCTACGTGAACTTTGGTGAGCCCCTGCCGTTGATGACATATCTGAACCATCATGTTCCGGAGTGGCGCGAGTCTATCGATCCTATCGAAGCGGTACGTCCGGCCTGGCTGACGCCAACGGTCAACGGCATTGCATCCGAGCTGATGGTACGCATCAACAATGCTGGTGCGGCAAACGCCATGAACCTGTGTTGTACTGCGCTTCTGGCCTCCCGCCAGCGTTCACTGACCCGTGAGCAGCTGACCGAGCAGATTGATTGCTACCTGGATATCATGCGCAACGTGCCATATTCCGTTGATTCGACCGTGCCGTCTGCCACCGCCAGCGAGCTGATCGATCACGCGTTGCAGATGAACAAGTTCGAAGTCGAGAAAGATACGATTGGTGACATCATCATTCTGCCGCGCGAGCAGGCCGTGCTGATGACCTACTACCGCAATAACATCACGCACATGCTGATGCTGCCGTCGCTGATGGCGGCCATTATTACCCAGCACCGCCGGATTTCGCGTCAGGAGCTGCTGCGCCATATTCAGGCCATCTACCCAATGCTGAAAGCGGAGCTGTTCCTGCGCTGGAGTAAGGATGAACTGGCGGCAGAGCTCGATAAAATGACGGCAGAGATGCATCGTCAGGGGCTGATTACCATCAGTGATGATGAACTGCATATCAATCCGTCACGTTCCCGTACCTTGCAGCTTCTGGCTTCCGGTGCGCGTGAGACGTTGCAGCGCTACGCCATTACCTTCTGGTTGCTGAGTGCAAATCCGTCCATCAACCGCGGTACGCTGGAAAAAGAGAGCCGGACGCTGGCCCAGCGCCTTTCCGTTCTGCATGGCATTAACGCCCCGGAATTCTTCGACAAAGCGGTATTCAGCTCCCTGGTGCTGACGCTGCGCGACGAAGGGTACATTAGCGATACGGGCGATGCCGAGCCGGAAGAGACGATGAAGGTTTACCAGATGCTGGCAGAGCTGATTACCGCGGATGTGCGTTTGACGATTGAGAGTTCGACGCAGGGCGAATGATGCTAAAGCCGGGTGGCGCTAACGCTTACCCTGCCTACATGTTCCGCTAAATCGTAGGCCGGGTAAGGCGAAGCCGCCACCCGGCTTTTTTATCACCAGTAACTCATCGCCAGGCCCAGAAACAGCACCAGCCCGACGTAGTTATTATTCAGAAACGCTTTAAAGCAGGCTTCACGCTCGCGCTTCGCGATCAGCTTCTGCTGATACGCAAACAGCAGCCCCGCCACCAGTACGGACCAGTAAAACTCCCAGTTCAGTCCGTTCAGGCGACCAATCGCCACCATCAGCGCCAGCACCGCCACCTGCAATATGCCGATGATAAGTTTGTCGTGACGACCAAACAGGATCGCCGTCGATTTGATGCCAATCTTGAGATCGTCATCGCGATCGACCATCGCGTATTGGGTATCGTACGCAACGGCCCAGAGAATATTCGCCAGGAACATCAGCCAGCAGCTGAGCGGAACGGACTCGCTGACCGCGGCAAACGCCATGGGAATCGACCAGCCAAATGCCGCACCCAATACCACCTGCGGCAGATGGGTGTATCGCTTCATGAACGGGTAAACCCAGGCCAGCGCCAGAGCAGCAACGGACAGCAGAATGGTCATGGTGTTAAGGGTTAACACCAGCATAAAAGAGAGAAGCACCAGCACCACAAACAGAATGCGCGCCTCTTTCCCGGTCACCTGACCGCTCGGCAGAGGACGATTCGCGGTGCGCTTAACATGTCCATCAAATTTCCGGTCAGCATAGTCGTTAACCACACAGCCCGCAGCGCGCATCAGCCAGACGCCCGCCACAAACACCGCCAGGATCCACAGCGGCGGCACGCCCGGCGTGGCAACCCACAGCGCCCATAAGGTCGGCCACAGCAGCAGCAGCGCGCCAATGGGTTTATCAGTACGCATCAGGCGGTGATAGGCCAGCAGCTTATTCTGCGTCAGACTCCACTCCATTTTTTCTCCCTCTTAGTACAACGGCGATGCAGGCAAAAAGAGTTCCGTCAGTATTAACGGCTTGCCACTCAAACGAAGGCGGGAACGGCGCCCCCACAAATCGGCATCGCAACCAATTTCAATAAAATCACGGGTCAGTTCAGACGAGGTGAACAGATAACGCCCCAGGGGCGTTTTGCCGAGGCGTTGCAATGCCAGCTCCGGCCCGGAAAGTGTAGACTCAGGAACCACCGTCCGCCCGGCAAGCCACGGCTCGCCATCGGCACACAATAAAATTTCACGCAGCCAGTAGCGTTCTTCCTGCGGCAGCAGCAGCAGCTCGCTGGCAATCTCCGCAGGCGAGACAAACCCTTCCTGAATCATCGTCACCGTGACCGTTTTACCCTGTTGCTCAAAACGTTTTGTCATGGAATCTTCCAGCAGCAGCCAGTCCAGTTGCTCCGGGTCAAGCGCGGGTATTTGGTCGAAATAGCGTAGCGCACGCAGCTGCGTGAGCGCGGGGTGTGACATGCCAGACTCTCCGATACATAACGTAAAGGCATTGTATCGCAGATTGGCAAAATGAGGACGGACAAACCAAATTTAGCGATCACTATCGCAACAATGGTGCAACTTAGCCAAAAAAAGTGCGCCCGTGAAGGCGCACTAAACGACTAACAAAATCAGCACTGTGGGGAGACGGTTACCCCTTGCCTTTTACACTGCTGATAAAGGTGGAACGGGCAGTGGTTGAACCTAAACGCTCGGCTTCATCAAGCAGTTTCAGCGCTTTATCGACATCGCCGTTTTTAACCGCCTGCTTGATGGCGTTGTTAAAGTAAGTTTCAGTATCGTTAAGCACGGGCTCGGCTTTTTTCGCCGGGGCCGGGGCTGCGGCCGGTGCTGCGGCTGGCGCGGCGTACACAGGCGCGGCAGTATTACCCACCGTTACCGGACCCGGGCCAGATGAGCCAAACAGCGGGCCTACGAGTACGCTGGAGGCACTGTTGGTGGAGACTTTCAGCTTGATCAGACCATCGGTGGTATGACGGGCAAGCGGGTCCGGAATATCCGGGACAGAGTTCCCCGTGCCTTTCGCATAGGCTTTTGCCGGGTCAACAAGCTTCGTTGTCTGTTGCAGATCTTTTTCAGTCGTGAACACCAGGACATAAATCTTCTGCTGACCCAGGGCTGGCGTCAGGCGCATAACGCCTTCCAGCCGATCGGCACTCATGACGCCAGGCTCCTGATAGCTGAAATAGTCACTTGGGAAGAACGCGGATGGCGTCATGTTCTGATCGAGGATCAGCACGTTAGGCGCGAAGACGCTGGTCTGTTTATTGACTTCACTGGTCAACGTCAGGGTCAGCTCGCCGATATTCGCCGGCACGCTGAAAGCCGCGACCGGACCGCTGATACCCGGCACGTTCAGTGACTGGCCCCCCGCTGAAAGCTGGGTAGTTTGTGTTTTCGATTGATCAACTGGCGTCCACACCAGTTGCTGTAGTGCCGCAGCCGGAATAGCTGGCGCAGCGCTGGTATTTTGAGGAACAAAATTCACATCTGCAAAGGTGACCGCAGGCGCACAGGCCAACAGCCCCGCAGAGAGGCACAGCGCGACGAGACTTTTCTTCATTTTCATTGTTATTACCTCTGATAGCGTGAGCACTGCGGTGGCCAGGCAATAGCGCGCAGCACCCTAAGGAGAGAGGGGCTTGCGCCCCTCTTTTCAGGTCATTACGTCAGGCTTGACGAATTACCACCAGATTTCCATCTGGGCGCCGAAGGTCCACTCATCGTTGTCGCCACGGCTGAAGGTTTTCGCGGAGGTGTCGCTATACGCTACGCCAGAGGTGTAGCCCGTATCGCCGTTGTTCGCGTAGCCCCATTTCTCATCCCACTTCGCGTAGGTTGCGAAGACGCGGATAGCCGGACGGGACCAGATGCTGTCGCCTGCCTGCCATTGCTGTGCCAGGGTGATTTTGTACTGGCTGTTTTTGTCGTCAGTTTTCTGAGATTTGACGTTGTCGTAGCCCACTTCCAGCAAGGTGCTCATGATCGGCGTCCATTTGAACATTGGACGAACACCCACGGTCCACCACTCGGTACCGTTGTTGTTGTCACGATCGATGTTCTGGTACATACCGACGTACATCAGGTCCCAACGGTCTGCCAGGGTGATTGCACCGTGGTCCAGCACGCGCCACATAGAGCCGTCGTTATCGATGCTGCCGCCCTGTGGAATACCTTTACCGTTAGAGGTCATGGAGTCCGTACCGTATTGCAGCACGAACTTGTTGAAGCCTTTCATCATGCTCTGGGTGTGTTCAGCGGTGAACAGCCAGCCATCTTTAGAGGCGCCAGGTTGCAGGTAGTAGTCGTCAGGAATGTTGGTATGACCGTAGTCAACGCCCAGCTCCAGCGTACCGCCCGGGTTGGTTTCCAGACCGGCTAAACGCACGTCGAAGACATCGTTTGGTACCACGTTGTCATAAATACGGTCGCCGTTCGCATCACGATCGGCGAAGGTCGCAGAACCGCCGGACTCAGAAGAACGGGTCGCTGCCAGAGAGAGTTTACCAAAGCCCAGATCGATGTTTTCAATACCGGCACCAGGACCAGAGATATCCCAGTAGTAGAAGTCGATCATGTGTACGTCATGACGCTGATAGAAGCGCTTACCGGCCCAGATGGTAGAGCCTGGCAACCATTCAATCAGGTTTTTACCCTGCACGTTAGCTTCACGGAAGGCCGGGCTGGTGGATTCCCAGTCGTTCTGTTGAGAAACGGAGTACGCTACGTTGGTGTCGAAATAGAAGCTCTTGTCGCCTTCTTTCCACACTTCCTGGCCCAGTTTCAGTTCGGCGTAGGTTTCACATTCGTTACCGAGACGGTATTTACTTTGTGCGCCTGTTGCCTGGAAACATTGTTGTTCACCGCCACTTCCGGTCCAGCCAATGCCGGAACGAGCATAACCTTTAAAGTCTACGGCGCCCGCCTGGGCAGACAGGATGCCTGCCGCAATGGCGACAGCCAGAGGGACTTTGCGCAGAGTAATCATTATTCTATCTCCTGAGATCATTGCTTTTCTTTGTAATTGGAATGCTTAAACGCCTGGCTCTTTGTGCAACCGACGACATGCAGTGCCATCCTCACGGAACAGATGGCAGCGCTCTGGCGGCAAACCGATAGCGAATGTGGCACCCTCTTCTACCAACACCACGTCATTCTGGCGGTAGACCAGGTTCTGACGGATGGCGGGGATCTGGATATGAATCTGTGTTTCGTGACCAAGCTGTTCGACGACCTGAACTTCACCTTCCAGCGTCACATCAGCGATGTGGCTCGGCAGTAAATGCTCAGGGCGGATACCGAGGGACATATTGGCCCCCACCTGTACGTTGGCGCTGTCGACCGGCAGCCAGACTTGCTGACGGTTTGGCAGCTCCACCTGTACCTGTTCGATTGCCGTCGCGGTCACTTTTACGGGCAGGAAGTTCATCTTTGGCGAGCCAATGAAGCCCGCGACAAAGCGGTCTGCCGGGTAGTGATACAGCTCCAGCGGTTTGCCCACCTGCGCCACGCGACCGGCGTCCAGCACCACGATTTTGTCGGCCAGCGTCATCGCTTCGACCTGATCGTGGGTGACGTAAATCATCGTGCGTCCAAGGCGTTTGTGCAGACGGGAGATTTCGATACGCATCTGGACGCGCAGGGCGGCATCCAGGTTAGAGAGAGGTTCATCGAGCAGGAACACGCGCGGCTCGGCCACCAGCGTACGGCCGATCGCCACACGCTGACGCTGACCACCGGAGAGCGCCTTCGGTTTACGCTCCAGCAGATGTGCCAGCTGGAGCACTTCCGCCACCTGGGTGACGCGCTGGTTAATGGTCTCTTTTTTCGCGCCGGCCAGCTTCAGGCCAAAGGACATGTTCTCGGCAACGGAAAGATGCGGATAAAGGGCATAAGACTGGAACACCATGCCCACGCCGCGTTCGGCTGGCGGGATGTCGTTCATTCGGGTATCACCAATAAATAAATCGCCACTGGTGATGGTTTCAAGACCGGCAATCATACGCAGCAGAGTCGATTTACCACAGCCTGATGGACCCACGAACACCACAAACTCACCTTCGTGGATGTCCAGATTGATGTCTTTTGACACCACTACGTCGCCCCAGGCTTTCGTTACATTACGCAGCTGTACGCTCGCCATGCCCTTCTCCCTTCGTTACAACCTGTCACCGACAGAAACATTCAAGATAAGTTCACTATGCGTGTTCCATTACTTTCGTGAATCCTCCACCCCCCGGCTTTTTTATGGGGGAGGAGGCGGGAGGATGAGAGAGCAGGCTCTGCGACCGCAGCGGAGGGGCTGAGGCGAAAATCGTGAAGCGGCCTGCAAAATTCAGTGGGTTTTTATGTGCGCCAGCACTCATAACTTAAATTTATGTTACAGGGATCACACAAACAGGGGGTGGGGCGTAGGGACTGGGAGGATGGAAAGAGGATGTCAAATAAGGAGACTGAGTCACGTTGAACCACCTTATGTATCCACGAGCACATCACCAATAAAGGATGGCAGATATGAAGATCAAGACTGGCGCACGCGTTTTCGCATTGTCCGCCCTCGCAGCAATGATGATTTCCGCACCGGCTCTCGCCAAAATTGAAGAAGGTAAGCTGGTTATCTGGATTAACGGCGACAAGGGCTATAACGGTCTGGCCGAAGTGGGCAAAAAATTCGAGAAAGACACCGGTATCAAAGTCACCGTAGAACACCCGGACAAACTGGAAGAGAAGTTCCCGCAGGTTGCGGCAACTGGCGATGGTCCGGACATTATCTTCTGGGCGCATGACCGTTTCGGGGGCTACGCGCAGTCTGGCCTGCTGGCAGAAGTTACGCCAGACAAAGCCTTCCAGGACAAACTGTTCCCGTTCACCTGGGACGCCGTTCGCTATAACGGCAAGCTGATCGCTTACCCAATCGCGGTTGAAGCGCTGTCTCTGATTTACAACAAAGACCTGGTGCCAAACCCGCCGAAGACCTGGGAAGAGATCCCTGCTCTGGATAAAGAGCTGAAGGCGAAAGGTAAATCCGCCCTGATGTTCAACCTGCAAGAGCCGTACTTCACCTGGCCGCTGATTGCTGCCGACGGCGGTTACGCGTTCAAGTTTGAAAACGGCAAATATGACGTGAAAGACGTGGGCGTGGACAATGCGGGCGCGAAAAAAGGCCTGACCTTCCTGGTTGACCTGATTAAGAACAAACACATGAATGCGGATACCGACTACTCCATCGCGGAAGCGGCGTTCAACAAAGGCGAAACCGCGATGACCATCAATGGTCCGTGGGCCTGGACCAACATCGACAAGAGCAAAATCAACTACGGCGTGACCCTGCTGCCAACCTTCAACGGCAAGCCGTCTAAACCGTTCGTGGGCGTGCTGAGCGCAGGCATCAACGCCGCCAGCCCGAACAAAGAGCTGGCGAAAGAGTTCCTCGAAAACTACCTGCTGACCGATCAGGGTCTGGATGAAGTGAACAAGGACAAGCCGCTGGGCGCCGTTGCGCTGAAATCCTTCCAGGATCAGCTGGCGAAAGATCCGCGTATTGCGGCCACCATGGATAACGCCCAGAAAGGCGAAATCATGCCGAACATCCCACAGATGGCTGCGTTCTGGTACGCCACCCGTACCGCGGTCATCAACGCTGCAAGCGGTCGCCAGACTGTCGATGCCGCACTGAAAGATGCTCAGGGCCGTATTACTAAGTAAGTCTGAAAAACGGCGGGTGGCGCGTGCGCTTACCCGCCCTACGACTACGGCACGATCCGTAGGTCAGGTAAGCGCAGCGCCACCTGACGATAAGTTTCCACCGTTGTAGAGGAAGAACCCCATGGATGTCATTAAAAAGAAACACTGGTGGCAAAGCGACGCACTGAAGTGGTCAGTGATAGGTCTGCTGTGTCTGCTGGTGGGTTACCTTGTTGTTTTAATGTACGTGCAAGGGGAATACCTGTTTGCCATCATGACGCTGATTTTAAGCTCGGTTGGCCTGTATATTTTCGCCAACCGTAAAGCGTACGCCTGGCGCTATGTCTACCCGGGCGTTGCCGGGATGGGGCTGTTTGTCCTCTTTCCGCTGATCTGCACCATCGCGATTGCCTTTACCAACTACAGCAGCACCAACCAGCTCGCGCAGGAGCGTGCCACCCAGGTGCTTCTGGATCGTTCTTACCAGGCGGGTAAAACCTTTAACTTCGGCCTGTATCCCACGGGTGACGAGTGGAAGTTAGCGCTCACTGACGGTGAGAGCGGCAAAACCTATCTTTCCGACGCGTTCAAATTTGGCGGCGAGCAGAAGCTGGCCTTAAAAGAGGCTGCGGCCCTGCCGGAAGGTGAACGTGCGAACCTGCGTATCATTACCCAGAATCGTCAGGCGCTGACCCAGCTCACCGCCGTGCTGCCCGATGACAGCAAAGTAACCATGAGCTCGCTGCGCCAGTTCTCCGGCACGCAGCCGCTTTATACTCTGGCGGATGACGGCACGCTGACCAACAACCAGAGCGGCGTGAAGTACCGTCCGAACAACGATATCGGTTTCTATCAGTCGGTGAATGCCGACGGCAGCTGGGGCGACGACAAACTCAGCCCGGGCTATACCGTCACCATCGGCTGGGACAACTTCACCCGCGTATTTACCGACGAAGGCATCCAGAAACCGTTCTTCGCCATCTTCGTCTGGACGGTGGTCTTCTCGGTGCTAACCGTGATCCTGACCGTGGCCGTGGGCATGGTGCTGGCCTGCCTCGTGCAGTGGGAGTCCCTGAAAGGCAAAGCGATTTACCGCGTGCTGCTGATTCTGCCCTACGCCGTGCCGTCGTTTATCTCGATTCTGATTTTCAAAGGGCTGTTTAACCAGAGCTTCGGTGAAATCAACATGATGCTGAGCGCGCTGTTCGGTATCAAACCGGCCTGGTTCAGCGACCCAACCACCGCTCGCTCGATGATTATCATCGTGAACACCTGGCTCGGTTATCCGTACATGATGATCCTGTGCATGGGGCTGCTGAAGGCTATCCCGGACGATCTGTACGAAGCCTCGGCGATGGACGGCGCGGGCCCGTTCCAGAACTTCTTCAAAATTACCCTGCCGCTGCTCATTAAGCCGCTTACGCCGCTGATGATCGCCAGCTTCGCCTTTAACTTTAACAACTTCGTGCTGATTCAGCTGTTGACCAACGGTGGCCCGGACCGTCTCGGCACCACCACGCCGGCAGGCTATACCGACCTGCTCGTGAGCTACACCTACCGCATCGCCTTCGAGGGCGGCGGCGGTCAGGACTTCGGCCTGGCGGCGGCGATTGCCACCCTGATCTTCCTGCTGGTGGGCGCCCTGGCGATTGTGAACCTGAAAGCCACACGTATGAAATTTGACTAAGGAGGGCACTGAACATGGCAATGGTACAACCCAAATCTCAGAAACTGCGCCTCCTCGCGACGCACTTAGGCCTGCTGATTTTCATCGCGGCGATCATGTTCCCGCTGCTGATGGTTATCGCCATCTCCCTGCGTTCGGGGAACTTCGCCACCGGGAGCCTGCTCCCGGATGAAATCTCCTGGGAGCACTGGAAGCTCGCGCTGGGCTTCAGCGTGGAACATGCGGATGGCCGCGTCACGCCGCCGCCGTTCCCGGTGCTGCTGTGGCTATGGAACTCGGTGAAGGTGGCGACCATCACTGCGATCGGCATCGTGACGCTCTCCACCACCTGCGCTTACGCCTTCGCCCGTATGCGTTTCCCGGGCAAAGCGACGCTGCTGAAAGGGATGCTGATTTTCCAGATGTTCCCGGCCGTGCTGTCGCTGGTGGCGTTGTATGCCCTGTTTGACCGTCTTGGGCAGTATGTGCCGTTCATCGGCCTGAACACTCACGGCGGCGTGATCTTCGCCTATCTTGGCGGCATCGCCCTTCATGTGTGGACTATCAAGGGCTATTTCGAAACCATCGACGGTTCGCTGGAAGAAGCGGCGGCGTTGGATGGGGCGACACCGTGGCAGGCGTTCCGTCTGGTGCTGCTGCCGCTGTCGGTGCCGATTCTGGCGGTGGTGTTTATCCTGTCGTTTATCGCCGCCATCACCGAAGTCCCGGTCGCCTCACTGCTACTGCGCGATGTGAACAGCTACACCCTTGCCGTCGGTATGCAGCAGTACCTCAACCCGCAAAACTACCTGTGGGGCGACTTTGCCGCGGCGGCCGTCCTCTCTGCCATCCCGATTACCGTGGTGTTCCTGCTGGCCCAGCGCTGGCTGGTCAACGGCCTGACGGCGGGCGGTGTGAAAGGTTAAGTTTCATTTGTTATGCCACTGCAACCCTCAACTTTAGACGTATTGTATTGAACCAACTTGTGACTGTTATTCGGCGGCCTCCGGGCCGCCATTTTTTTTATTCGCGTTTCAGCCGCTTCGAGTTGCACAGCCAGAGGGTGATCACCAGCAGCAGGATCGCCGCCGAGTAGATCAGCACGTCGAGCGGGGATTTATGATCGACGATGATCAGCCGCACAATGGCGGTGATGCCAATGTAGACAAAATAGCGCAGCGGGAAGTGAAAGCCGGACTGAAAGTACTTCACAATCAGGGCGATAAATTCAAAGTAGAGAAAGTAGACCACCAGGCCTTCCACCAGCGCGTATTTGCTGGTTTGCTCAGGGGCGAACAGCACATCCGCCAGATGCACCGTCTCTTTACCCAGAAAAACGACCAGGATCAGGCCAAGGCTCAGCAGACCGAGGTTCAGCACGGTCTGGAGTATCGTTGAGATAAACTCAACGCGCGGACGCGTCAGGGATGTCATACAGCACCTCATTCTCCAGGGCGAGGTTCCTGTATAACGCAAAAATGTGACGGGGATCTATATTTTTTGTTTATGTTTTGTCCAGATGAACATTCTTGCCGGGCGGCACTGCGTTTGCCCGGCCTACAAAAACACTCTCGTAGGCCCGGTAAGCGCAGCGCCACCGGGCAAATAAGCATCAGCGGAAGTTAATGTTCTTATCGCTGGTCATATCATACAGCTGGAATTTACGTCCAAGCTGCTGACCGCCGTCGCGCGTCAGCGGCGTCCAGCCCACTGCCGCACGGCTGCGGGTTGGGCCTGATGAGAACAGATCCAGCGGAATCGACACGTACACCCCTTTGGTGAAGTCCCCTTCCCCGTACTCGTCTGGCGAAACGTTGGTGATGGTGGCATAGCCGCCCACCACCACGCCGCTGTCGAAGTGTTTGGAGATATCCAGCGTACCGCCCTTATCACCCGCCAGATACTGGCCGACGCTGGCTTTCACCAGCACGTCCTGCGCGAACGACGGCGTCCAGTAGGCGGTCAGGTGGCCGGTTTTGACGCTGTAGTCGGTGAACTTCATCATGTCCTGCGCGCTGCGCCAGTCACGCTGTTTCACGTAGTTGGCATCAACCCCAAACGCCCAGTTGCTGTCGACAGGACGATAAAGCACTTCTGCCCCGGCGCCGCCGAACATGGTTTCCAGATAGCCACCGTAAACCTGGCCGTAGAAGCCGTTGCCGAAGTACTGGAAGTAGTTGGCCTGGAGGTTATTCACGTAGATATCGTTCTGCACATATTCGCGAACGCGGGTACGCACGCGCGGCAGTTTTGAATCGTTCGGCGGGTTGGTGTAGTTAAATTTGTCGTAGTTGTTAGCAATGTTGCCGAACAGACTACCGGTGGTCAACAGGTGGTCGGTCACCCACAGATCCGCCGTCGCCATCGCCCCCAGCTGATACATATAGAAGTTTTCCGGCCCACCCACGGACTGGTTCAGCACCGGATCGATATGGAAATCGAAGCGGGATTTATCGATATACCAGCCCTGCTCGGTGCTCTCTGGCACCATCGGCTCAACGCGTTTTTGTACCAGCTCGGTTTCATGTCCCAGCGGTTCGCCTTCAAGATGACGCTTAAGGCTGGCAACATCGGTTTCGGTTGTGACCTGCGGTAGGTTGAGGCGGTTCTCCGTCACGCGGATCGTGCGGATCCCCTCCGGCAGATCGTTCATGACGATCCGGTTGGCGCGCTCGATCCCTTCGCGGGAGTCGCGGTATTTTACCTGCTCGCCGGTGACGTACAGCGTATCGCCTTTGGTCTGGATCTTTGGATCCGCCAGGCCCGCGTTATATTTCAGCAGCGTCAGCTGGTTCGCTACCACGGAGTGCTGAATGATCGCATCCTGCGGCTCCGGCTGATATTTTGGCCGCGGGTTGTCATTGTAGTGCGGCCGCATGTCGTTAAAGTTAGTGCGCAGGGTAAAGCCAAACATCAGGGTATTACCGCGCTCATAGCTGAGGTTAACGTCGGCCCAGTCGGTGACGCGGTAAATGGCGCCGACGTTAAACTTGCTCTTTTGCTCAATTTTCCCGGCGAAGTCCTGCGAGTAGTCGTTTCCTTCGTACTCCAGCTTCAGACGTAACGGCTGCCACGGTGTTTGATACTCCACGCCGCCAAACAGCGAGGCCGGGCCGTGGAACATCTGGTCCCCGTTGATGGAGCCCGCTTTCTGGTAGCTGTTATCGCGGTAGCAGTATTTATCGCTGTAGGTACAGAACGGATTTTTGACGTTGCCGCTGGTGCCGAGATAGCCCCATCCCAGACCGAGTGAGAAATCAAACGGTCCCCAGGCTTTGCTGGCCACGATGTATTCCGCGTCAAACAAGCCGGTCCCGCCGATATCCTTCGCACCAACGGAGACCTGCGGCATCCAGTAGCTCTCTTCCCACAGGCGCAGCTTCACGTCGAAAGCTTTGTCTTTATAAGTCTGGTCGCCGGAGAAGGCATCCACGCTGCTGTACTGTTTTGTACGCACGTCGGTGTAGCGCAGCGTGGTCTCCAGCCAGGGGAACAGCTGCACGGACGCAGAGTAGTAACGGTACTGATCGTTATCGCGATAGTTAAGGCTGATTTCCCCCTCGCGGGCCATACGCGCGGTTGGGGTTTGCAGTAAGCCCACGCCGCCAAAATCGGACTGCGATGGGCCGATGGGTGCCGGATACGTTTCTGCATGACAGGCGGCACTCACGCACAGTGCAAGCATGCTGTAGAGATAGGTTTTTTTCATTATTCCGGTATCCGCTGTATCAGGGAGCGAAGGATATCGGCATTAAGCCCGTCATACGCTTTCGTCCAGAAATGGTCGGCAAAACCGACAAAAATGATGCTGCCTGGCATAGGTTCGATATGGCGTTTATTCCAGTAAGCCACCGGCGCTTTCTGCGTATGCCCGTCCGGATAGACCACCCAGGCATAGCTGTTATCCGCTCCGCTGAGCAGACTTTGCTCGTCGAGATAGCTCGCCACGTCCCGGCCCGGCGTAAACGGCTTTTTGCCAGGGCTGCTGAGAAGCCCCATCACGGTGACGGTGGAAGGCTGAGCCGGAAGCCACAGGGTATAGTCCCCTTCCAGCGACGGATTGCCGTTTTCCGCAACGCGCACCTCATCCGGATCCAGATTCACCTTCTGGCGCCCCGTCACCTTAACCGCCTGAAGCTGTTGACGCAGGCTAGTAATGGCCGCGGCATCGTCGGTATCTTCCTGTTGTGCCAGCCCGCTCAGTCGGGCGAGCAGCGCCTGATGTTTTTGTTCCGCTACAAGCGTCGCCTGACGCTCGCTGATCACCGCCCCGCTCCACCAGCTTTTCGCCAGCCTCGGCTGCCCCACCAGATCGAGCAGATGCCCGGCATTGGTTAAGGTTTTAGGTTTTTCGCTGTCCGGGGTGTAGACCTGTACCGTTCCCGCAGACCACGCCAGCGGCGAGGTCAGGCTGGCGAGAAGCGCAATGTGGATGAACATTTTCATGATTTCGCCGCCTTGATCAGGGTGGCCTTCACCGGGAAGAAACCGGCACCGAGATACTGTAAGGACTGGCGGATTTGCCCCTCTTCGTCCACCCAGAAGCGGTTATGCCAGGTGGCCTGATCGGTTGTCACTTCTTCATCCAGCACGCGCACCTGCGTTTCGTCGCTGCCCACTTTGACACTGTCCGTACCGTCCCAGCGGAAGGTGGAGCGGGCCGTGGCGTAGCGCACCTGTTTATGCTCGGTCCAGCCCATCGTGCGCGTCCAGCTTGCGCCATCGACGATCTGATTCGGCTTGATGAGCGGATCTTCAGCCAGGTTGTTCACCTCAAGCAGGTTGTCGCCGCCGAGCAACGTTTTCACGATGCGGGAATGCTGCGTCACGATGGTGGCCTGATCCTGCGTCACCCATTTCTGCTACCCGTTTTCATCGAAAGCGAGCACCACAAACAGTTGCGGACCATCGTTTAGCTGCATGTACTGGCTGGCATACGGCATGTTCTGAAGTTCGTCATCGGTCAGATGCACGCCCGGCGTGCCGAACATGCTGTCCCACAGTGAGTGGCCCAGCCCTTTGGTGGTAGCTGAGCACGCCTGCAACAGCAGGCAAATCAGGATGATTGCAGGTCGCTTCACGACTCTTCTCCGAAGGGGCGAAATAACCACACCGAAGTGTGGTTATGATTAAAACACCCGTTATTACTGGGTGCTGGTCGTCGTAGTGGTCGTGGTTCCGGTATTGGAGCCATCACCGCCACCGGTTGCCGCCAGCGCGACACCCACGGCTGAACTTACGGCGCTGGTGCTGGCTGCGGTAGAACTCCCCGCAGACGCAGACGTCGCTGCCGACCCTGCTGCTTCCCCGACCTGGACCGGAGCTGCATAGACAGACGTCGCCGCAAGCGCAGATATGGCAAAAATGCCATACAGTACTTTCTTCATAACAATTTCCCTTCAATGAATGAATGGAGATTTGCCCGAAAAGAAATTCAGGCGGATTCGAGTATACACAACTAAAGCAGTGGGTTTACCGTGGGGGTAAATAGGGATGAGGTTTTCAGACTAATGGTTAAAAATGGAAGGAAAAAAGAATCAAGGAAATATATAATCACTATAAATCAACAATTTATAATATAAGAACATTAAAATATCACTCCGTATTTTCTTAAAATAAACCTCAGCAATTAACGGGGTTACCGTCTTTTTCGGATTAAACTCAGCTTCAGAATTTGAGATAACTAACAGACATCAGGAATTATCCGATAAAAAAATGCCGGCATATCGCCGGCATTGTTCATGACATATTTATTACGCACGCCAGGCTTTATAACGGTTAATCAGACCATTGGTGGAGCTGTCGTGGCTGTCGATCGCTTTATCGTCACCCAGCTCTGGCAGAATGCGGTTTGCCAGCTGTTTGCCCAGCTCAACGCCCCACTGGTCAAAGGTGAAGATGTTCAGAATAGCGCCCTGAGTGAAGATTTTGTGCTCGTAGAGGGCAATCAGCGCACCCAGGCTGAACGGCGTGATTTCGCGCAGCAGAATGGAGTTAGTTGGACGGTTGCCTTCGAACACTTTAAACGGCACAACGTGCTCCAGCGTAGCCGGATCTTTACCCTGGTCACGGTATTCCTGCTCAACCACCTCGCGGGATTTACCGAACGCCAGCGCTTCGGTCTGGGCGAAGAAGTTAGACAGCAGCTTCGGATGGTGGTCGGACAGCGGGTTGTGCGTGATCGCCGGGGCGATGAAATCGCACGGTACCATTTTGGTGCCCTGGTGGATCAGCTGGTAGAACGCGTGCTGACCGTTGGTGCCCGGCTCGCCCCAGATGATTGGGCCAGTCTGGTAATCCACCGCGTTGCCGTTACGGTCAACGTACTTGCCGTTGGATTCCATGTTGCCCTGCTGGAAGTAGGCCGCAAAGCGGTGCATGTACTGGTCGTACGGCAGAATCGCTTCGGTTTCAGCGCCGAAGAAGTTGTTGTACCAGATCCCGATCAGCGCCAGCAGCACCGGCAGGTTTTTCTCAGGCGCGGTGGTGGAGAAGTGTTTGTCCATCGCGTGCGCGCCGGAGAGCAGTTCAACGAAGTTGTCAAAGCCCACGGACAGGATGATGGACAGACCGATCGCAGACCACAGTGAGTAGCGGCCGCCCACCCAGTCCCAGAACTCAAACATGTTCGCGGTATCAATACCGAACTCACCCACCGCTTTACCGTTGGTGGACAGCGCCGCAAAGTGTTTCGCCACGTGCTTTTCGTCGCCCGCGGTTTTCAGGAACCAGTCGCGCGCGCTGTGGGCGTTGGTCATGGTTTCCTGAGTGGTGAAGGTTTTAGACGCCACCAGGAACAGCGTGGTTTCCGGGTTCACCTTTTTCAGCACTTCAGCGATGTGAGTCCCATCGACGTTGGACACGAAGTGCATGTTGAGGTGGTTTTTGTACGGGCGCAGCGCCTCGGTCACCATGAACGGGCCGAGGTCAGAGCCGCCGATACCGATGTTTACGACGTCGGTGATCGCTTTGCCGGTGTAGCCTTTCCAGCTACCTGAGATGATCGCTTCAGAGAAGGTTTTCATCTTTTCCAGCACCGCGTTCACTTCCGGCATCACATCTTTGCCGTCAACGATAATTGGCGTATTGCTACGGTTACGCAGGGCCACGTGCAGGACGGCACGGTCTTCGGTGCGGTTGATTTTCTCACCAGAGAACATGGATTTGATGGCATCTGCCAGCTCAGTCTCTTTCGCCAGATCTTGCAGCTTCGCCAGCGTCTCTTCGGTGATACGGTTCTTGGAGAAATCCACCAGCATCAGGTCATCGAAGGTGGCGGAAAACTTGCTGAAACGATCGGCATCTTTCGCGAACAGATCCGCGATAGTGACGTCTTTCATTTCATCAAAATGTTTCTGTAGTGCCTGCCATGCAGCGGTCTGCGTTGGGTTGATGTTTTTCATAGCAATACTCTTCTGATTTGAGAATTGTGACTGCGGTCGATTGTAGCGCCTGCAAATAAAAATTGTGATGGTTTTTATGCCATTGCCCTGGTCTGCATCAAACGCAGGTGAAAAGACCCGAAAAGTATAGCTGCTGTCGCGCCCTTCCGGCGTGGCGAAATGTTGGTCAAAAAGGGGGAAAAAGGAGCATAAAATATGGGCCTGTTATAAGTCCTGTTTCTGAGGGGTACCCCCCCATGAAAAATCCGCATAATCCCAGCATTGACAGGACCTCCCCCGCATTTTATTTATAGGGCCGTATTTTGCGCCTGCACCTGTTCTCGCTTCATTCTTGTGCCAAGGTCGCTCTATTCATTCCCTGACACGAGGTTGTTATGACGAGTTTTGTGGTCGCCAAGTTTGGCGGCACCAGTGTGGCAGACTTCGATGCCATGAACCGCAGCGCCGATGTGGTGCTGGCCGATCCGAATACCCGCCTGGTGGTACTTTCCGCCTCAGCCGGCGTGACGAACCTGCTGGTTTCCCTGTCTGAAGGACTGGAAGCGACCGAGCGTTTCGTGAAGCTGGATGCACTGCGCAAAATTCAGTTCGACATTCTCGAGCGTCTGCAAAACCCGAACGTCATTCGTGAGGAAGTGGAACGCCTGCTGGAAAATATCACCACCCTGGCTGAAGCCGCGTCGCTGGCCACCTCCAGCGCACTGACCGATGAACTGGTCAGCCACGGCGAACTGATGTCCACCCTGCTGTTCGTTGAGATCATGCGCGAGCGCAATATTCAGGCGCAGTGGTTCGACGTGCGTAAAGTGATGCGCACCAGCGACCGCTTTGGCCGCGCCGAGCCGGACGTGGAAGCCTTGGCTGAGCTGACTAACCAGCAGCTTGCCCCGCGCCTGGATGAAGGCATAGTGATCACCCAGGGCTTTATCGGCAGCGAAGCCAAAGGGCGCACAACCACGCTGGGCCGTGGCGGTAGCGACTACACCGCCGCCCTGCTGGGTGAAGCCATGCACGCCACCCGCGTGGATATCTGGACGGACGTGCCGGGTATCTACACCACCGACCCGCGCGTGGTCTCTGCGGCAAAACGTATTGACGTGATCGCCTTTGAAGAAGCGGCTGAAATGGCGACTTTCGGCGCGAAAGTGCTGCACCCGGCCACGCTGCTGCCCGCCGTGCGCAGCGACATTCCGGTCTTCGTTGGCTCCAGTAAAGATCCAAAGGCGGGCGGGACGCTGGTCTGCAAGAAAACCGAGAACCCACCGCTGTTCCGCGCGCTGGCCCTGCGTCGTAAGCAGACGCTGGTTACCCTGCACAGCCATAATATGCTGCACTCCCGTGGATTTCTGGCGGAAGTGTTTGGCATCCTGGCGCGCCACAATATCTCCGTGGACCTGATCACCACGTCAGAAGTCAGCATCGCGCTGACGCTCGACACCACCGGCTCCACCTCTACCGGCGACACCCTGCTGACGCAGTCGCTGCTGATTGAGCTTTCCGAGTTGTGCCGCGTGGAGGTGGAAGAAGATCTGGCGCTGGTTGCCATCATCGGTAATAAGCTGTCGCGCGCCTGTGGCGTGGGCAAAGAGGTGTTCGGCGTGCTCGACCCGTTCAATATCCGCATGATTTGCTACGGCGCGTCCAGCTACAACCTCTGCTTCCTGGTCCCTGCCGATCAGGCCGAGCAGGTCGTGCAGAAACTTCATCAGAATTTGTTTGAATAAAATTCGTTAGCACGATAAACAATATCAATAAGCCGGGCACAGACCCGGCTTTTTTATAACAAAACAACACGACAATACTGCAAGGAATTCACTATGCTCTCCGCTATCACCCGGCTGTTCCCGTTATGGGCGCTGCTGCTCTCTGTACTCGCGTATTACACTCCTGCCACGTTCACGGGCATTGGTCCGTGGGTCACCACGCTGCTGATGCTGATTATGTTCGGCATGGGCGTGCATCTGAAAATTGACGATTTCAAACGCGTGCTGTCTCGCCCGGCGCCGGTTGCCGCAGGGATTTTCCTGCACTACCTGGTGATGCCGCTCGCGGCATGGCTGCTGGCGATGGCCTTTAAGATGCCGCCCGACCTTTCCGCCGGGATGGTGCTGGTGGGGAGCGTCGCCAGCGGTACGGCATCTAACGTCATGATCTATCTGGCGAAAGGCGACGTGGCGCTTTCCGTCACCATCTCGTCCGTTTCCACGCTGGTGGGCGTGATTGCCACGCCTCTGTTAACCCGCCTGTACGTCGACGCGCATATCCAGGTGGACGTGATGGGCATGCTGCTCAGCATCCTGCAAATCGTGGTGATCCCGATTGCGCTGGGGCTGGTGATCCACCATCTCTTCCCGCGGGTGGTGAAAGCGGTTGAGCCGTATCTGCCCGCGTTTTCGATGGTCTGCATTCTGGCCATTATCAGCGCCGTGGTAGCCGGTTCCGCATCGCACATTGCTTCGGTGGGCTTTGTGGTGATCGTCGCGGTTGTGCTGCATAACACTATTGGTCTGCTGGGCGGTTACTGGGGCGGAAAGCTGTTTGGCTTTGACGAATCCACCTGCCGCACGCTGGCGATCGAAGTGGGGATGCAGAACTCCGGCCTGGCAGCGGCGCTGGGTAAAATTTACTTCTCACCGCTGGCAGCGCTACCGGGGGCGCTGTTCTCTGTCTGGCACAACCTGTCCGGTTCGCTGTTAGCTGGATACTGGTCCGGTAAGCCGATTGATGACCAACCGAAAAAAGATGCGGTGAAACAGGGTTAATTGACCCGGCTTGCTTTACACTGAAGCCTCCCCATCAGGAGGCTTCAGCAATGGCTACACCACGTTTGACCCAGAAAGACATGACCGAAGCCGAGCAGCGCGAACTGAAAACGCTACTCGACCGCGCCCGTATCGCGCATGGCCGCACGCTGACGAACGCCGAAACCAATCAGGTTAAAAAAGAGTACATCGATAAACTGATGGCGCAACGTGATGCCGCGGCGAAAAAAGCCCGCAAGCTGAAAAAAGAGCAGGCTTATAAACCCGATGCAGAGGCGACTTTTTCCTGGTCCGCCAGCACATCAACCCGTGGAAGGCGCTAATCAGCGCCCTTTCTTTTTGCGCCCCGGCTGGGTAAAGCGTTTTCCGTTGCCCGGCTTGCCCCGCCCTTTCTCTTCCGCCTGCGGTGCCTTCACCACCGGACGCTTAATCGCCTGCGTTTTCGGTTTGGCTTTAGCTTTCGGCTTCGCTTCGGACGAGGAGTTCTCGATAAGTTTGAACAGCTCGATCAGCTCGTCATCCGTTAAGTCACGCCACTCGCCCAGCGGGATCCCGGACAGGCTGACGTTCATGATGCGCGTGCGTTCCAGCTTCGTCACTTCATAACCGAAGTACTCGCACATGCGGCGGATCTGGCGGTTCAGGCCCTGCACCAGCGTGATACGAAACGCAAACGGCGCCTCTTTTCTGACTTTACACTTCTTCGTCACGGTGCCCAGAATCGGCACGCCTGCGCCCATTCCCCGGATGAACTCGTCCGTGACCGGCTTGTTCACCGTAACAATGTACTCTTTCTCATGGTCGTTACCGGCACGCAGAATTTTGTTCACCAGATCGCCGTGATTAGTCAGGAAGATTAACCCCTGAGAGTCCTTATCCAGGCGACCAATCGGGAAGATACGGCTGCTGTGGTTCACGAAATCAACAATGTTGTCCCGCTCGCCATCTTCCGTGGTGCTGACAATCCCAACCGGTTTGTTCAACGCGATAAACACCAGGTCTTCGGCATCACGCGGTTCGATGACCTGACCATTCACTTTCACCACATCGCCAGGTACCACCTGATCGCCAATGGTGGCGCGTTTGCCGTTAAGAAACACGTTACCCTGTTCAATGTAACGGTCAGCCTCGCGACGTGAGCAGATCCCGCTCTCGCTAATGTATTTGTTTAATCGGGTTGATTGAGTTGGCAGCATAGTTTCTCCTGTGAAGGGCGAAATATACCTTAGGTTTGGGCTGGAAAAAAAGATTAGCCGACGGTTACTGAGACGGGTTTTTTAGTTTGCGAGACGCTTTCAGGATTTAGCGTCAGGCTATTTATCCTTGGGCTAACTCCTTTTGGCTTTACTCTCCAGAGACAATTGCTTGTAGTTTATAAATCACAGGGAGTAATATCAAGGAGATCGTTCAGACAGAATCCTTCCGACGCTGGGAGCAAAATTTAAAGGACAGGCGGGCAAAGACGATTATCGCCTCCCGCCTCTTTAGGCTGGCAAATGGCTTAGCGGGCGACATTAGACCTGTGGGAGAAGGTATCAGTGAACTGAGGATCCACTTTGGCCCGGGCTACAGGATCTATTTTAAGGACCAGGGCAATTGCATCATCGTGCTGTTATGTGGTGGTGACAAAAGCAGCCAGGCCAGAGACATACTTATGGCAAAAATGCTGAGCAATGTATCCCAATGGCAGGAGTGAATGAGCATGCATAAATTAACACCCTACGATCCAGCCAACGCACTGCTGGATGACGAGGAAATCGCTGTGTTTATGGCTGATGCATTAGAGACGGGTGACTCAGCGTACATTGCTAAAGCGCTGGGCGTCATCGCCCGAGCGAAAGGGATGTCGACCATTTCCCAGCAAACGGGCCTGTCACGAGAACAACTGTATCGATCATTCAGTGATAAGGGGAACCCAACGCTCAAAACCACGCTGGCGGTCATGAAAGCATTGGGCCTTGGGTTAACAATCAAACCCTCTGGGGATTAATACTCATCCCGCTCGTCGTCTTCATCCGGCTGCTCCATCACGCTGTACGCCACCGCACAGAACAACGAGTTGAGACGCTTCATATCGCCCAGCAGTCCCAGGTGGAGTGAGCTGGTCTCGATACTCTGCACGTTCTGCTGGTGCAGACGCTCAACGTGGGCGTGTGAGTAGCGGCGATTAAGGATGCGGAAACGATGCTTATTGCGGCGCAGGCGGCGCGCGCTCGGCACGTCGCTGGAGAAGAAGACCGACATCGCCAGCTTCAGGTTGCTGACCAGCTGTTCGTGCAGCGCTTCCAGCTCTTTCAGCCCTTCAACAGAAAACGCCCGGCGTGCGGCCAGGGATTTGTCTGCGATTTCACTGCCCATACGCTCGACAATATCCGAAGCCTGCTCCAGGTTAAGCGACATCTCGATGATTTCCGCCCAGCGGCGCGACTCCTCTTCCGCCAGCTCGTCCTGGGGGATCCGCGCCAGATAGAGCTTGATGGCGGTATACAGCACGTTGATATCGTCCGCCAGCCTGCGCAGCTCTTTTTCTTCGCGCGGCTCGCCGTGCATCACCTTTTGCAGCCCTTCCAGCATGGTTTCCATCGCGTCGCCCATGCGCAGCGTTTCGCGGGCGGCATTGGCGATTGCCAGCGCAGGAGTATCCAGCACCGAGGTGTCCAGATGCTTCGGTTTAAGGCGCGCGTCCAGCTCCGGTTCATCACGAATAAGCCGCTCGCAGAAGCGGGCCATCGGCGCGGCAAACGGCACCATCGCCAGACAGCGCACCAGGTTGTAGAAGACGTGGAAGTAGATCACCAGCTCCGCTTTCGGCAGAGAGAGATTATCCATCAGGTTCGCCAGCGGGTGCACAAACGGCAGAATGATCAGGCTACCCACCAGCTTAAACAGTAAACTCCCCAGCGCCACCCGGCGGGCGGCAGCGTTGGCGGCGCTGTTGTTGAGCATCGCCAGCAGGCCAGAGCCGAGGTTGGCACCGATCACCAGGCACAGCGCCACCGGGAAGGAAATTACCCCTGCGGCGGTTAAGGTCGCCGTCAGCAGGACCGCTGCCAAGCTGGAGTAGCTGACGATGGCGAATACCGCGCCGATCAGCGCATCCAGCATAATATCGCCGGTTAACGAGGCGAAGATGACCTGCACACCGTTGGCCTGGGTGATCGGCGTGACAGCCTGCACAATCAGCTCCAGTGCCAGCAGGATCAGCCCGAGGCCAATACCGACGCGGCCAAGCTGCCCGGCACGGCTTTGCTTACGGCCGAGGAAAAAAATGACGCCGATAAAAATCAGTAGTGGCGACAGCCAGGAGAGATCGAATGTCAGGATACGCGCCATCAGCGCGGTACCGACGTCGGCGCCAAGGACAATCACCAGCGCCGGGGCGAGCGCCACCAGATCCTGCGCCACGAACGAGGTGACGAGCATGGTGGTGGCGTTGCTGCTTTGCACCAGCGCCGTGACGCCAATACCCGCGCAGAAGGCGAGCGGCTTCTTCTCAACGCTGCCGCTGAGAACGGTACGTAAACGTGCGCCAAACACACGCATCACGCCGGTACGAACGATATGGGTGCCCCATACCAGCAGTGCGACTGCGGAGAGCAGGTGTAACAACGTCAACACGGTAGGCATTCCTCCTTATCGTTATTCGTTTTCCTGAGGTTCAGTATAAGGGTTTAAACGTAAGAAAGAGACAAGGCACCATAGCGGTGCCCTGTTTGTTGTAAGGAAAAGTGACGTTAGTCTGCGTCGTAGCCCAAATTCGGCGCCAGCCAGCGTTCCACCTCTGACACGCTCATGCCTTTACGCAGGGCGTAATCCTCAATCTGATCGCGCTGAAGCTGTGCCACGGCGAAGTACTTGCTGTCCGGGTGGCTGAAATACCAGCCGGAAACGGACGCGCCCGGCCACATGGCGAACGACTCGGTGAGCTTCATGCCAGTATGCGCTTCGACGTCCAGCAACTTCCAGATAGTGCCCTTTTCTGTGTGTTCCGGGCAGGCCGGATACCCCGGCGCCGGACGAATGCCCTGGTAATTTTCGCGGATCAGCTCCTCGTTGCTGAGATTCTCATTCGCCGCGTAGCCCCAGTGCACCTTACGTACGCGTTCATGCAGATATTCAGCGAAGGCTTCCGCCAGACGGTCGGCGATCGCTTTCACCATGATTTTGTTGTAATCATCGTGCTGCGCGTCGTACGCATCCGCCAGCGCGTCTTCTTCCAGACCACCGGTTACGGCAAAGGCGCCGATATAGTCGGCTTTACCGGAGAGTTTCGGTGCGACGAAATCCGCCAGGCAGTAGTTGGCAAAGCCCACTTTCTCGGTTTGCTGGCGCAGGTGGTGGCTCACGGCCAGCACGTGGGTGCGGGTTTCATCGCGGTAGATTTCCACGTCGTCGCCCACGCGGTTCGCCGGGAACAGCCCCACCACGCCGCGCGGGTTGAGGGCTTTCTCTGCGCTCAGCCTGTCGAGCATGTCGTTAGCATCTTTAAACAGGCGCTTCGCCTCTTCGCCCACCACCTCATCTTCAAGAATGCGCGGATATTTGCCCGCCAGCGACCAGGTCATGAAGAACGGCGTCCAGTCGATGTAGTTACGCAGCGTTTCGATGCTGGCCGTCACGTCCTGCACGCCCAGACGGTGTGCGACCGGCGGCGTATAGCTGGACCAGTCGAACGCCAGATCGTTATCGCGCGCCGCCTGAAGCGAAACCGGCGGCGTGCGCGGTTTCTTACGTCCATGCTGAATGCGGACGGTTTCATACTCTTTGCGGGTGCGGGCGACAAAGTCATCGCGCTGGGTGTCGGACAGCAGCGCGGAGACCACGCCCACAGTGCGCGAGGCGTTTTGAACATACACCGTCGGCCCACTGTAGTTCTGCTCGATTTTCACCGCCGTGTGGGCTTTCGAGGTGGTTGCCCCGCCAATCAGCAGTGGAATGGTAAAGCCCTGGCGCTCCATCTCTTTTGCCACGTTGACCATTTCGTCAAGCGAAGGCGTAATCAGCCCGGAAAGACCAATCAGATCTGCATTCACTTCGCGCGCGGTCCTGAGGATTTTATCCGCCGGGACCATCACGCCAAGATCGATAATTTCGTAGTTATTACACTGCAACACCACGCCAACGATGTTTTTGCCGATGTCGTGTACGTCGCCCTTCACGGTGGCGATGACCATTTTACCGTTACTGGAGCCCTTCTCTTTGCTGGCTTCGATAAAGGGTTCCAGATACGCCACCGCCTGCTTCATGACGCGGGCGGATTTCACCACCTGCGGCAGGAACATTTTGCCCTCGCCGAACAGATCGCCGACCACGTTCATGCCGTCCATCAGCGGCCCTTCGATCACTTCAATCGGACGGGCGGCCTGCTGACGCGCTTCCTCGGTATCCTGCTCGATAAACTCGGTAATGCCTTTTACCAGCGAGTATTCCAGACGCTTATTCACATCCCAGGAGCGCCATTCGGCCTGTTGAACGTTGGCTGATTCGTCAGATTTACTGCCGCGGTATTTTTCCGCCAGATCCAGCATGCGTTCGGTGGCGTCGTCACGACGATTGAGGATCACGTCTTCTACGGCGTCGCGCAGCTCGGCTGGCAGATCGTCGTAAATTGCCAGCTGGCCAGCGTTGACGATCCCCATGTCCATCCCGTTGCGGATGGCGTAGTAAAGGAACACGGCGTGGATCGCCTCACGCACCGGGTCGTTGCCGCGGAACGAGAACGACACGTTCGACACGCCGCCGGAGATCAGCGCATGCGGTAGCTCGCGTTTAATGTCTTCACACGCGCCGATGAAGTCCTGAGCGTAGTTGTTGTGCTCTTCGATGCCGGTCGCGACGGCGAAGATGTTCGGGTCGAAGATGATGTCTTCCGGCGGGAAACCCACCTCTTCGGTCAAAATTTTGTACGCGCGGCGGCAAATCTCAATTTTGCGTTCGCGGGTATCGGCCTGGCCCACTTCATCGAAGGCCATCACCACCACGGCGGCTCCGTAGCGACGGACCAGCTTCGCGTGGTGGATAAAGGTATCGACGCCCTCTTTCATCGAGATGGAGTTAACGATGCCTTTGCCCTGAATGCACTTCAGCCCTTTTTCGATGACCTCCCACTTGGAGGAGTCAATCATGATCGGCACGCGGGCGATATCCGGCTCACCGGCAATCAGGTTGAGGAAACGCACCATTGCCGCTTCGGCATCGAGCATCCCCTCATCCATGTTGATATCGATGATCTGCGCCCCGCTTTCTACCTGCTGGCGAGCAACGTCCAGCGCTTCGCTGTACTTCTCTTCTTTGATCAGGCGCTTGAACTTCGCAGAACCGGTAACGTTAGTACGTTCACCCACGTTCACAAACAGGCTGTCGTCGCCGATGGTCAACGGCTCCAGGCCGGACAGACGACAGGCTACCGGAAGCTCGGGTAGCTTGCGCGGTGGAAGCCCGGCGACGGCGCGGCTCATGGCGGCGATATGCTCCGGCGTGGTGCCGCAGCAGCCGCCGACGATGTTGAGGAAACCAGATTCGGCCCATTCGCGGATTTGCGCCGCCATGGTGTCGGCATCCAGATCGTACTCACCAAACGCGTTCGGCAGACCGGCGTTCGGGTGGGCGGTGACGTAGCACTCTGCGATGCGCGAAAGCTCCTGCACGTACTGGCGCAGCTCGTCCGGCCCCAGCGCGCAGTTCAGGCCGAAGGAGAGCGCGTCGGCGTGGCGCAGGGAGTTATAAAACGCTTCGGTTGTCTGGCCGGAAAGCGTGCGCCCCGAGGCATCGGTGATGGTGCCGGAAATCATGATCGGCAGGTCGACGCCCAGCGCCTCGAACTCCTCTTTCACCGCGTAAATTGCCGCTTTGGCGTTGAGGGTGTCGAATACGGTTTCAATCAGGATCAGGTCGGAGCCGCCTTCCACCAGCGCTTTAGTGGACTCACGATACGCGGCCACCAGCTGGTCAAACGTGATGTTCCGAAACGCCGGGTCGTTGACGTCCGGAGAAATCGACGCGGTGCGGTTGGTCGGGCCAAGCACCCCGGCCACGTAGCGCGGCTTGTCCGGCGTACGGACCGTCCATTCGTCGGCGCAGGCGCGCGCCAGCTTCGCCGCTTCAAAGTTGATCTCCGCCGACAGGGATTCCATCTGGTAATCCGCCATGGCGATGGTTGTCGAGTTGAAGGTGTTGGTTTCTACAATATCCGCACCCGCTTCGAAGTAAGCGTTGTGGATATCCCTGATAACAGACGGTTTGCTTAACACCAGCAGGTCATTGTTCCCTTTCAGGTCACAAGGCCAGTCGGCAAAGCGCTCGCCGCGGAAATCGTCTTCACTCAGACGATAGCCCTGGATCATGGTGCCCATGCCGCCGTCCAGCACCAGAATTCGTTCATTTAACTGCGCACGCAGTTGCTCTACTTTGCTGCTCACACTTGCTCCCGACAACGCTCAACAAGGCCAAAAGGCTGCGTTCCATACTGGCATAATCTCGCAGGGTCGAAAAGTCACACAGCGGTAACATGAGACATGTTCACTATCACTCCTCCGATCAGTCAGGAAAGCGGTTGCAAAACCACCAAATAAAACGAAAATGATTTCCACGATACAGAAAAAGGAGTTCGTCATGGTTACGACCGTTCCCGCTAAACGCGGCAGAAAACCTGCTGCAACCACCGCTGCACAACCAGGCGGACAGGTTCAATCCCTGACGCGCGGCCTGAAGCTGCTGGAATGGATATCCGAATCGCATGGTAGCGTGGCCCTGACGGAGCTGGCGCAGCAGGCTGGCCTGCCGAACTCCACCACGCACCGTCTGCTGACCACCATGCAGCAGCTGGGCTTCGTGCGTCAGGTGGGCGAGCTGGGACACTGGGCGGTGGGGGCGCATGCGTTTATTGTCGGCAGCAGCTTCCTGCAAAGCCGCAACCTGCTGGCGATTGTCCACCCGATTCTGCGCAAGCTGATGGAGGAGTCCGGCGAGACGGTAAACCTGGCCGTGCTGGATCAGAGCGATCACCAGGCGATTATCATCGACCAGGTGCAGTGTACGCAGCTGATGCGCATGTCCGCACCGATTGGCGGCAAGCTGCCGATGCACGCCTCTGGCGCAGGGAAAGCGTTTCTCTCGCAGCTGAGCGAAGAGCAGGTAACGGGGCTGCTGCACCGTAAAGGGCTGCACGCCTATACTCACGCCACGCTGGTGTCGCCGGTGCATCTGAAAGAAGATCTGGCTTTAACCCGCAAGCGCGGCTATTCGTTTGATGATGAGGAGCATGCGCTGGGCCTGCGCTGCCTGGCATCCTGTATTTTTGACGAGCACCGCGAGCCGTTTGCCGCCATCTCCATCTCCGGGCCGATTTCACGTATGACCGACGACCGCGTCACCGAGCTGGGCGCGATGGTGATTAAGGCCGCGAAAGAGGTGACGCTGGCGTATGGTGGGATTCGTTAAACGTGCATTGCCGCCTGATGCCCTCACCCCGGCCCTCTCCCACAGGGAGAGGGAGAAAAGCGGATGCAAAACCGCTGCTTGCGGCGGTAAGCGTAGACATCTTCCACGTGCCCATTTTTGATCCGCGTTTGCAGCCCGCGCCAGTAGCTGGCGCGGAACAGATCGGCATGCATCTCTTCGAATAGCGGCCCGATGCGCGGGTCGGCACAAAGCCAGTGGCGAAACTCCTCCGGAAACACATCGCCCGGCGATACGCTGTACCACGGCTCGCTGGACAGTTCATCTTCCGGGTAGCGCGGCGGCGGGATATCGCGGAAGTTCACCTCGGTCATGTAGCAAATTTCATCGTAATCGTAGAACACCACCCGCCCGTGACGGGTGACGCCGAAGTTTTTAAACAGCATGTCGCCGGGGAAAATATTGGCGGCGGCGAGCTGGCGAATCGCATTGCCGTACTCTTCAATGGCGTCTCGTAAAGCCTGGCCTTCGGATTGCTCCAGCCAGATATTTAGCGGCACCATCCGGCGTTCGATATAGAGATGGCTAATCGCAATCTTATCGCCAAGATCGGTAATTTTCGTCGGCGCTTCCTGCATTAGCAGCGACATCAGCGACGGATCGATCTGCTGCTTGTCCAGCACAAAGTTTTCAAACTCCTGGGTATCCGCCATTCGCCCGACGCGATCGTGCTCTTTAACCAGCTGATAGCAGGCGCGGACGTGAGCGGCGGTCATCTCTTTCTGCGGGGCAAATTTATCCTTAATCACCTTAAACACGCGGTCGAAGCCCGGCAGTGTGAAAACCAGCATCACCATGCCGCGGATCCCCGGCGCTTCGATAAACTGCTCATCAGCCGTGGTGACATAACGCAGGTATTCCCGATAACTTTCCGTTTTGGCATGCTTCTGACAGCCAATCGCCATATACAACTCGGCGGTGGTTTTGCCCGGCAGGATCTCGCGCAGCCACTCCACCAGGGCGGCAGGCAGTGGGGCATAGACCATGAAATAGGAGCGGGCGAAGCCAAATACGATACTGGCCTCAGCGCTGGTGGTCAGGCAGGTATCGACAAACAGTTCCCCGTCGTCGGTACGGTGAATCGGCAGCAGAAACGGCACGATAGCTGTCGGCGTAACCAGTTTGCCCACCAGCCAGGCGGCCTTATTCCGGTAGAAAAGCTCGTTGGCAACCTGCAAATGGCTGCGGCTGAGCACCGCCTCGCCGAAGGTTTCACTGAGATATGCGTGGATATAGCCGATATCCCGGGGTTTATTCTCCCACGGCAGGCGCAGCGGCAAATCCGTTAAGACGCGGTGCAGGAGCTTTTCCCAGCCGCGATCGGGAAAGAAATCTTTCGCCAGCGGACGCGGAATGGTACGGAAGCGGCGCTCCGGCTGGGAGCTGAAGATAAATAACCGCTCAGGAGATAATGAGCGGTGGTCAAATAACCGGCAATAGACGGAGTTGAAAAAGCTCTCCGCAATCTCGAAGCGCGGGTAGTCGGGTAACAGATGGGTGTAATGCTCTTTCACGCGCAGTAAAAATTCCGCATCCGGGCTTTTACCGTCGGTGATACAGCGCAGTTGCTCCACCACCAGACCTACGTGGTGATCATAAAGATGGATACGCTGCTTCATGGCCTGCTGAACCGCATGCCAGTCGGCGTGCTCAAAACGCTGTTGCGCGCCGGAGGTGACTTCCAGAAAGCGGCCATACTGGGCATCGAAACCCTGCAAAATAGTTTGGGCAATCAGTAATTCCAGACCACGCGACATATATTCCCCCTCACCCCAACCCTCTCCCCGAGGGGGGAGAGGGGGAAAAGATTAGAACTGTGCTTCTTCCGTCGAGCCCGTTAATGCCGTGACGGAGGAGGCCCCGCCCTGAATAATCGTGGTCACATTATCGAAGTAGCCGGTTCCCACTTCCTGCTGGTGCGAAACAAAGGTATATCCTTCTTTGCCCGCCGCAAATTCTGGCTGCTGCACCTTCTCAACATAGTGTTTCATGCCTTCGCCCTGCGCGTAGGCGTGCGCCAGGTCGAACATGTTGAACCACATGCTGTGGATACCCGCCAGGGTGATGAACTGGTACTTGTAGCCCATATCTGACAATTGCTGCTGGAAGCTGGCGATGGTCGTATCGTCCAGATTCTTTTGCCAGTTGAAGGACGGCGAACAGTTATAGGCCAGCAGCTTGCCCGGATACTTCGCATGAATCGCATCGGCAAAGCGCTTCGCCAGCGCCAGATCCGGCGTGGAGGTTTCACACCAGACCAGGTCGGCGTAAGGGGCATACGCCAGGCCGCGGCTGATCGCCTGTTCAATACCGGCATGTGTGCGATAGAACCCTTCGCTGGTACGTTCGCCGGTAATGAATTCGCTGTCATACGGGTCGCAGTCAGAGGTGATCAGGTCCGCCGCGTCAGCATCGGTACGGGCAATCACCAGCGTCGGCACGCCGAGCACGTCAGCAGCCAGACGCGCGGCAACCAGCTTCTGGATCGCTTCCTGGGTTGGCACCAGCACTTTCCCGCCCATATGCCCGCACTTCTTCACCGACGCCAGCTGATCTTCAAAGTGAACGGCCGCTGCACCGGCCTCAATCATGGATTTCATCAGCTCAAAGGCGTTCAGCACGCCGCCGAAACCGGCTTCCGCATCGGCGACGATCGGCAGGAAATAGTCGATAAAACGCGGATCGTGGGGTTCGATACCCGCGGCCCACTGGATCTGATCCGCACGGCGGAAGGTATTGTTGATCCGATCCACCACTGACGGCACCGAGTTCGCCGGATAAAGAGATTGATCCGGATACATGCTGGAGGCAAGGTTAGCATCCGCCGCGACCTGCCAGCCGGAAAGATAGATAGCCTCAATGCCGGCCTTCGCCTGCTGCAATGCCTGACCGCCGGTCAGCGCGCCGAGGCTGTTGATATAGCCTTTTTTAGACCCCCCATGCAGCAGATCCCACATTTTCGCCGCGCCGTTCTGCGCCAGCGTACATTCCGGGTTAACCGAGCCGCGTAACTTCACCACTTCCTCTGCGCTGTACGGACGGCGAATGCCTTCCCAGCGCGGTTGGGTCCACTCTTTTTGTAACTCTTCGATCTGTTGGGTACGGGTTTTCATGTGCAGATGCTCCATATTGTTATGTGGTGAATTACGCCAGGAAGCGGTAGCCCGGCAGGGTCAGGAAGTCGATTAAGTCATCAGAGGTGGTGATTTGCTCCATCAGACGTGCGGCATCGTCAAAACGCCCACTGCTGAAGCGGTGCTCGCCCAGTTCGTCCTGGATGACCCGCATCTCTTCGGCCAGCATCTGACGGAACAGGGCTTTGGTTACCGGTTTGCCGTTGCTGAGCGTTTTTTGATGGTGGATCCACTGCCAGATGGAGGTACGTGAAATTTCCGCCGTGGCGGCATCTTCCATCAGGCCGTAGATCGGCACGCAGCCGTTGCCTGAGATCCATGCCTCAATGTACTGCACGGCGACGCGAATGTTGGCGCGCATCCCCTCTTCCGTGCGTTCGCCCGCACACGGCGCCAGCAACTGTTCTTCTGCAATTGGCGCATCGTCTTCACGGGTGACAAACAGCTGGTTTTTGTTGTCGCCGAGTACGCGGTTAAAGACTTCCATCGCCGTATCGGCCAGACCAGGATGGGCAATCCACGTCCCGTCGTGGCCATTACGGGCTTCCAGCTCTTTATCGGCTTTCACCTTGTTGAGCACCTGATTGTTACGCTCTGCATCTTTGCTCGGGATAAACGCCGCCATACCGCCCATCGCAAAGGCGCCGCGTTTGTGGCAGGTCTTAATCAGCAGGCGCGAGTAGGCGCTGAGGAACGGTTTATCCATGGTGACAACCTGACGATCCGGCAATACCCGGTCGGCATGGTTTTTCAGGGTTTTGATGTAGCTGAAGATGTAATCCCAACGGCCGCAGTTCAGGCCCACAATATGGTCACGCAGCGCATGGAGGATCTCATGCATCTGGAATACGGCAGGCAGGGTTTCAATCAGCAGCGTGGCCTTAATGGTGCCGCGCGGCAGGCCAAAGCGGTCTTCTGCGTAGCTGAAGACTTCACTCCACCACGCCGCTTCCTGCCAGGACTGGGTTTTCGGCAGATAGAAATAGGGGCCGCTGCCTTTCGCCAGCAGGTTTTTATAGTTGTGAAAGAAGTACAGCGCAAAGTCGAACAGGCTGCCCGGAATCGCTTCTCCGCGCCAGGTGACGTGTTTTTCTGGCAAATGCAGACCGCGTACGCGGCAGATCAGCACCGCCGGATTCGGTTTGAGCTGGTAAATTTTACCGGCTTCGTTGGTATAGCTGATGGTGCCGTTGACGGCGTCCCGCAGGTTGATCTGCCCGTCGATAACTTTCTGCCAGTCCGGCGCGAGGGAATCTTCGAAGTCCGCCATAAACACTTTGACGTTGGCATTCATGGCGTTGATCACCATTTTGCGCTCTACCGGACCGGTGATCTCTACGCGACGATCCTGTAAATCTTCAGGGAGTCCGCGGATTTTCCATTCACCATGACGAATGGAAGCGGTTTCCGAAATAAACCCTGGCAACTTGCCGTTATCGATCTCCTGCTGTTGATGAATGCGCGCCGCCAGCAGTTTATTACGCTGTGGCGTAAAGCGAGACACCAGTTCAGTCAGAAACTCTACCGCTTCTGCCGTCAAAACTTGCTGTTCTTGTTCACCATTCGGCTGGGTAAAGGTCAGTTCATCGACCGTTGTTGCCTGTTGAGTCATCGTTCTACTCCTCATCAAAGATCCAAAATCACGCCCCCGACGCGAGCGAAAGATCGTTGTGTAGTTTTCGCTCAGCAGAATTAAGACTATCTATAATTTTTCCAAAATCAAAAACAATTTCCATTTTAATTGAGTTATGCGTGCAATGATTTGATTAATATGAAATTAAAGTTATTCACGATTCTGAGTTGGATTTCGGAAATAAAAAAGGCACCCGAAGGTGCCTGATCTGAATAGCTGAAACGCTTTAGGATCGTTTAATGCAGACGATTACTCCAGCGTCGGATTCATGTGGCGCAGATCGTACGGCGTAATCTGGTAGACGTAATAGTTGAGCCAGTTGGTAAACAGCAAATTTCCGTGGCTACGCCAGGTTGCCCGAGGCGTGTTTTGCGGATCATTTTTCGGGAAATAGTTGTACGGGACATCCGGATTCAGACCCGCTTCAACGTCACGAAAATACTCTGACGCGAGGGTATGCGGATCGTACTCAGGATGGCCGGTAACGAACGCGATGCGTTTGTCTTTACTGGCGAACAGGTAGGCATCGCCGTCTTCCGTTTCGGCCAGGATTTCCAGGTCGGTGTAATCGCGGATCAGCTGTGCCGGAAAATCGGCGTAGCGAGAATGCGGGGCCAGGAAAGTGTCATCGAAACCACGCGTCAGCAGCGCATGCGGGTGAAGAATGTGGTGTTCGTATACGCCAGAAAGTTTGTCGCTGCGGGTTTGCTTGGGAATGCCATAGAGGATATTCAGCGCGGCCTGTACCGCCCAACAGACAAACAAGGTGGACGTGACGTGATCTTTTGCCCACTCCAGCACCTGCCTGATCTGTGGCCAGTAGGCAACGTCATTAAATTCCACCAGACCCAGCGGGGCGCCGGTGACGATCAGTCCATCGAAATTCTCATCGCGAATATCTTCAAAATTACAGTAGAAGTTATTCAGATGCTCAGCAGGCGTGTTGCGTGACTCACGCGCGTCAATGCGCAGCAGCTGGATATCAACCTGAAGCGGAGAGTTGGAGAGCAAACGCAGGAACTGGTTCTCCGTTTCGATCTTCTTTGGCATCAGATTAAGGATCAGCACCTTCAGCGGGCGAATTTCCTGACCAGAAGCACGCGAAGTTGTCATTACGAAGACATTCTCTTCACGCAAGAAATTGACGGCTGGTAGCTCGTCCTGCACCCGAATCGGCATAACCTTAAATCCTCACAGCATACGTATAAACGTTTAGACATCCAGACAGCTAACGATACCCAGAAACGGGGTTAATGTCGAGTCTGCAAGCGAAAGGTGAGAAAGTTTCAAGGAGGAAAAGCATGTAGGGCGGGTAAAGCTGGGCCACCACCCGACTTTTCAGAACGTACAAAGCAAAAAACCCCGCACCTTACGGTACGGGGTTCTTCTTAATTGATGCCTGGCAGTTCCCTACTCTCACATGGGGAGACCCCACACTACCATCGGCGCTACGGCGTTTCACTTCTGAGTTCGGCATGGGGTCAGGTGGGACCACCGCGCTAAAGCCGCCAGGCAAATTCTGTTAATCTGTATCAGGCTGAAATTTGATTGTCTGTCTCTTCGCCAAAACACCTTCGGCGTTGTAAGGTTAAGCCTCACGGTTCATTAGTATCGGTTAGCT
>NZ_KQ090002.1:4437370-4514493 GCF_001037885.1 Enterobacter sp. BIDMC109 | reverse complement strand
CCCGTCCGCCACTCGTCAGCGAAGCAGCAAGCTGCTTCCTGTTACCGTTCGACTTGCATGTGTTAGGCCTGCCGCCAGCGTTCAATCTGAGCCATGATCAAACTCTTCAATTTAAAAGTTTGATGCTCAATGAATTAAACTTCGTAATGAATTACGTGTTCACTCGTTGAGACTTGGTATTCATTTAGTGTCCGAAGACATTAAGAATCCATGTCACTTTGAGTGCCCACACAGATTGTCTGATAAATTGTTAAAGAGCAGTGCCGCTTCGTTTTCGCTGCGGCGCGGGGTGTGCATATTACGCTTTCCCGCTTCAGAGTCAAGCGTTTGTTTTGCTTTTCTCTGCTGACCCGGCGGCTTGCGTGCCGTTGTTCCGTGTCAGTGGAGGCGCATTATAGGGAGTTCTTCTGAAGTGACAAGAGGAAATTTAAAAAAAGTTTCTGACCGTGTTTTTTTTCACCAAAAGCGATGAGATCCAGCTACAAATTGTTCTATTTGATGTATCTGCAACCACAATCACACCTGAGATGGCATAATTAACCGCATCAATATTTAAGGAATAAAAGCGATGCCATTAAGCGCACAACAGCTGGCAGCTCAAAAAAACCTGTCCTATGTGCTGGCAGAGAAACTGGCGCAGCTGATCTTAGCGGGTAAATATGCTCCAGGTAGCATCCTGCCCAGCGAGATGGAGCTGGGAGAGCAGTTTGGCGTTAGCCGTACCGCCGTTCGCGAAGCGGTAAAAACTTTAACGGCAAAAGGGATGGTGCTTCCACGCCCGCGCATTGGCACCCGCGTTATGCCTCAGGGAAACTGGAACTTTCTCGATCAGGAGTTACTCACCTGGTGGATGACCGAAGATAACTTTAATCAGGTCGTCGATCACTTTCTGGTCATGCGCAGCAGTCTTGAGCCTCAGGCCTGCCTGCTTGCCGCCACGCTCGGCACAGCAGAGCAAAAAGCGCAGCTCAATACTTTGATGGAAGAGATGGTGGATCTGAAAAAGCACTTTAACCGCGAGCGCTGGATAGCGGTCGATATGGCCTGGCATGAACATATCTATAATATGAGCGGAAATCCTTTCCTGACCTCCTTTGCTTCTTTATTCCATTCTGTGTACCACACTTACTTTACCTCTATCACGCAGGATGAGGTGGTGAAGCTGGATCTGCATCAGGCGATAGTCGATGCCATTCAGGAGAGCGACGGGCAGCGAGCCCTGAGTGCGTGCCAGGCGTTGCTGGCCGCGCCAACCCACCAGCAGGTAAATAAATGACAGAGAAAAAAGCACGCAGTATGGCCGGACTGCCGTGGATTGCAGCCATGGCGTTCTTTATGCAGGCACTGGATGCCACTATCCTCAATACCGCCCTTCCCGCCATAGCCCAAAGCCTTAACCGCTCCCCGCTGGCGATGCAATCCGCCATCATCAGCTACACCCTGACGGTGGCGATGCTTATTCCGGTCAGCGGCTGGCTGGCCGATCGTTTCGGCACACGCAAAGTGTTCATGCTGGCGGTGACGCTGTTCACGCTCGGTTCTCTGGCTTGCGCCCTCTCCACCTCTCTGACGGAACTGGTTATCTTCCGCGTTCTACAGGGGATAGGCGGCGCGATGATGATGCCCGTCGCGCGTCTGGCGTTATTACGCGCCTATCCGCGCAGCGAACTGCTCCCGGTGCTCAACTTTGTGACTATGCCGGGGCTGGTCGGCCCGATACTTGGCCCGGTTCTCGGCGGCGTACTGGTGACCTGGGCTAGCTGGCACTGGATCTTCCTGATTAATATTCCGATTGGTGTGGCAGGGCTGATTTATGCCCGCAAATATATGCCGAACTTCACCACGCCAAGACGCAGCTTCGATATGGGTGGTTTCTTCCTGTTTGGCCTGAGCCTGGTCCTGTTCTCCAGCGGGATGGAGCTGTTTGGCGAGAAAATCGTAGCGACGTGGCTGGCGCTGGCCGTCATCCTCAGCGGTATTCTGCTGTTCCTTCTATATATACGTCATGCGCGTCGCCATCCGACACCGCTTATCTCTTTATCTCTGTTTAACACCCGAACGTTCTCCGTCGGGATCGCGGGCAATATTGCCTCGCGTCTGGGCACGGGCTGCGTACCGTTCCTGATGCCGCTGATGCTCCAGGTCGGTTTCGGCTATCCGGCCCTGATTGCTGGCTGCATGATGGCACCCACGGCGATGGGCTCAATTCTGGCAAAATCGACGGTCACGCAGGTGCTGCGCTGGTTTGGCTATCGTAAGACGCTGGTTGGCGTGACGATCTTTATCGGATTGATGATTGCGCAGTTCTCCCTGCAATCTGCGGCGTTACCAATCTGGATGCTGATCCTGCCGCTGTTTGTGCTGGGTATGGCCATGTCGACGCAGTTTACGTCGATGAACACCATCACCCTTGCGGACCTCACCGACGAGAATGCCAGCAGCGGCAACAGCGTACTGGCGGTCACTCAACAGCTGTCGATCAGCCTCGGGGTTGCCGTGAGCGCGGCGGTACTGCGGTTTTATGAAGGGTTCGAGGGAACTAATACCGTTGAGCAGTTCCACTATACCTTTATCACTATGGGCGCGCTTACCGTGGTATCGGCGGTGGTCTTTATGTTGTTAAAACCAAAAGACGGCCGGAACCTGATTAAAGAGCGTCACAAAGAGAAGGCTAAACCGAACCGCGTTCCATCAGAACAGGAGTAAGCTGCAAACGTTGCTGTTGCAGCGTGGGCTGGGCCATGCGGTGGATCAACACATCGATGGCCAGCTCGCCCAGTTCATCCTTCGGCTGATGGATGGTGGTCAGTGGGGGCGTCATGTAGCGCGCCAGTTCGATATCATCGTAACCGACGATCGCCATGTCGTCCGGAACACGTAATCCCGCCTGATACAGCGCCTGATAAGCTCCGAATGCCATCGCATCGTTACCGATAAACACCGCCTGCGGACGCGGCTCTTGCGCCAGCAGTTTCTGCATTGCTTCAAATCCACCGTTAAATTCGAAATCGCCGGTGATGCGATAGCCATCAGGAATGGCAAGCCCCGCCCGTTCCATGGCCGAAAGATAGCCTTCCAGACGCAGGCGCGCCGGGGTTTTATCCAGCGGGCCGGTAATACAGGCAATGCGGGTATGACCTTTATCGATCAGATGCTGAGTCGCCATATCGCCGCCCAGCAGCGAGTTATCCTGGATCAGATCGCTGGTGCCGTCGAACGGCGCCCAGTCCATCATCACCGTGGGAATAGAAGGGTAACGCTGGATGATCTCTTTCGAAGGTTGATGCGTTTCGGTACAGAGCAGCAGCAGCCCGTCGACGCGTTTTTGCATCAGCGTTTCCAGGTTACGGTTCATGCGCTGCTCATCGCCTTCGGTATTGCACAGCACCAGGCTGTAGCCGCGCTCGAAGCAGCTGCGCTCCACGCCGCGCACCAGTTCAGAATAAAAAGGGTTGGTACTGGCCGTGATCAGCATGCCGATGGTGCGCGTCTGGTTGAGCTTCAGGCTGCGGGCCAGCGCAGACGGCGCATAGTTGAGTTCTTTAATTGCAGCGTCAACTTTCTCCCGAATCGCCTCGCTGACGAAGCGATCGTTATTGATTACGTGGGAGACAGTCGAGGTAGAAACGCCCGCCATACGGGCGACATCTTTCATTGTGGCCAAGCGTTACCCCTGCTGACTTAAGAATTCATCAATCTCTTTACGCCATGGAACAGAAGGCTGAGCGCCTTTACGCGTCACCGCAATAGCAGCGGCGGCATGCGCGAAGCGGATCGCGTCATCCATTGCTTTTCCTTCCAGCAGCGCCGTTACCAGTGCACCGTTGAAGGTGTCTCCTGCGGCGATGGTATCAATGGCTTTGACCTTAAAGCCCGGTACGCGACGGCCTTCGCCATTGACGCTAGCCCACACCCCACGGCTGCCGAGGGTGATGATTACGGTGCCGATGCCTTTTTCATGCAGTGCAAGCGCGGCACGCGCGGCATCGTCATCATTTTCGACACGGATACCCGTCAGCTTTTCCGCTTCGGTTTCGTTCGGGGTGATGATATCCACCAGCGCCAGCAGCTCGTCTGATAATACACGGGCAGGCGCAGGGTTAAGTACGACAGACGTATGATTTTCATGCGCAATTTTCGCGGCGGCCAGCACGCTTTCAACCGGTGACTCCAGCTGCATCAGCAGGGCTTCCGCTCCGGCGATGATTCCACGCTGCGCTTCGACGCGTTCAGTCGTTAACGCGGCATTAGCCCCCGCATGAATACCGATGACATTCTCACCTTCCGCATTGACGAAAATCAGCGCCACGCCGGTAGATTCCCCTGCAACCACGCTGACGGGTGCAATGTCGATGTTGTCGCTTGCCAGCTGTTTGCGTACGCGCTCGCCGGTATCGTCATCACCCGTACAGGCGATAAACGCGATATTCGCCCCGCTGCGTCCGGCGGCAACAGCCTGGTTTGCGCCCTTACCGCCGAACGCCACCTGATACTGATTGCCAGTGACGGTTTCGCCCGGAGCGGGGAACGTTTCAAGGTTAAGAATGTGATCGGCATTGATACTGCCAAGGACGACGAGGTTGCCTGCGGTTTTCATGTATTGAGGTGTCCATCTGAGAGCGCCACCGGTATTACCCGGTGGCGTATGCCACACTTTTCTTTTATTTGGTGTCCCTCAGGCAGCCAGCGACTGCCTGAATCGCCTTTACTGCTTAATGACCAGTTTCAGGTCAACAGGATATTTGGCCTGAACTTTTTCGCCCTTCAGCACTTTATCGGCAGTTTGCACGCCAGTCGCGCCAATCTGCTCAGGCAGCTGAGCGATGGTCGCAGCCAGTTTGCCATCATTTACTGCTTTTTCACCATCCGGCGTGCCGTCAAATCCGACAACCATCACATCTGATTTACCCGCAGTCTGGAGCGCACGCAGCGCGCCCAGCGCCATTTCGTCGTTCTGTGCGAATACCGCCTGCACATCAGGATGCGCGGTCAGCAGGTTCTGCATGACGTTCAGGCCCTTTGTACGGTCGAAGTCTGCCGGCTGGCTCGCCAGCACGTTGAATTTGTGCGCCGCTACAGCCTGCTGGAAGCCTTCACCACGTTCACGGGCTGCGGAAGTCCCGGCGATACCCTGCAACTCGATCACTTTCGCGCCTTCACCTGCTTTCTTCGCGATGTAGTCACCGGCGATTTTACCGCCCAGTACGTTATCAGACGCAATGTGGCTGACCACATCCCCTTTCGTTGCCTGACGGTCAAGGGTGATGACCGGGATCTTCGCCTGGTTTGCCATCTTCACGGCGTTACCGACCGCGTCGGAATCGGTTGGGTTGATCAGCAGGATTTTGGTACCACGAACGGTTAAGTCCTGAACGTTAGCCAGCTCTTTCGCCGGGTTGTTCTGAGAATCCAGCACCACCAGGTTGTAGCCCAGTTTATCTGCTTCTTTCTGCGCGCCATCCTTCAGAGAGACGAAGAACGGGTTGTTCAGGGTAGAGACAACCAGCGCGATGGTGTCCTTCGCCATGGCGTTAGCACTTACGGTTGCGCTCAGCGCGACAGCAGAAACCAGGGTAGCCAGTTTTTTCATGTTCATATCTAAGATGTCCTGTAGTGTCGTCAGTTACTGTTTTTTGTTGTCTACCAGTACCGCCAGCAAAATCACCACTGCCTTAACGATCATCTGGTAATAGGAGGAAACACCTAACAAATTCAAACCATTATTCAGGAAACCGAGGATCAGTGCGCCGATCAATGTCCCAACAATACGACCTTTACCACCCGCAAGGCTCGTACCGCCCAGAACCACTGCCGCGATGGCATCCAGCTCATAGCCCGTACCCGCCGTTGGCTGCGCGGAGGAGAGGCGCGCCACTTCGATGATGCCCGCCAGAGACGCCAGCAGGCCGCACAGGGAGTAAACGATAATTTTGACTTTATTAACGCTGATACCGGACAGGCGCGTTGCCGCTTCGTTACCGCCCAGCGCATAGATATAACGACCCAGACGGGTATGGTGCAGCATGTACCATGCCGCCAGGAAGACGATAGCCATGATCCAGACCGGGGTCGGGACACCCAGCGGGCGACCGATACCGAACCAGCCAAACAGATCGGCGTTATCGGTAAAACCGGTATTAATCGGGCTACCGTTGGTGTACACCATGGTCACACCGCGCAGCAGCAGCATCATCACCAGCGTGGCGATGAATGCCTGAACGCGACCTTTCGCCACAATCACGCCGGTTACGGCGCCAATTGCCGCACCTGCCGCCAGGGCAGCGGCAACGGCCACCAGCGCGTTGACCTCAATACCAACAATCGACGCGGCGATCGCGCCGGTGAGGGCCAGCAGGGAACCGACGGACAGATCGATACCCGAGGTCAAAATCACCAGCGTCATCCCCACCGCCATAATGGCGTTGACGGAGGTCTGCTGAAGAATGTTGAACAGGTTATTGACGGTAAAAAAGTTGGGGCTCATGGTCGAGACAATCGCGATCAGCACCAGCAGGGCAATCAGCGATTTTTGTTCCATCAGCCATGCCTTTGTGAAATAGCGGCGACCAGAAACAGCCTGGGTAGTCATCTTCTTACTCCTGATTCACGCGATTAAGCTTGCCCACAGCGGCAGCCATCAGAACTTCCTGGGTGGCCTGCTCGCGAGTGAATTCACCGCCGAGATGCCCTTCATGCATGACGATAATGCGATCGCTCATGCCTAATACCTCTGGCATCTCGGAAGAGACCAGAATGATGCTCAGACCGTCGGCCTTGAACTGGTTAATCAGCTGATATATCTCTTTCTTCGCGCCCACGTCCACGCCGCGGGTAGGTTCATCCAGGATCAACACTTTTGGGCGCGTCATCAGCCCGCGGGCAATCGCCACTTTCTGCTGATTCCCGCCGGACAACAGGCCAATCGCCTGCTCCATCGATGGGGTTTTAACGTTAAAGAGACGGATAAAATCGCTGACCGCCTGCTGCTCATCTTTGTGTTTCAGGCTGCCGCCGCTGCGGCTGAAATAGCCTAGCGCCGTCAGGGACATGTTCTCTTTCACCGACATGCCCAGCACTAAGCCGTCGCGCTTACGGTCTTCGGAAATATAGACAATGCCGTTCGCCAGGCCATCCTGCGGCGAGCGGGTGACCACCTCATGGCCGTCAAGGGTAACGTAGCCGCTGGTGCGCGGCAGTGCGCCATAGAGCACTTTCATCAGTTCGGTGCGCCCCGCGCCCATCAGGCCCGCGACGCCAAGGATCTCGCCCTTGCGCAGAGTAAAGGAGACGTCATTCACGCCCGGCCCGCAGAGGTTATCCACCTTCAGGCGGATTTCTCCCGGCGCTTTCTCCAGATGCGGATACTGATCTTCAAGCTTACGTCCCACCATCATTTCAATCAGGGTATCTTCGGTCAGGGTTGCCACTTCGCGCTCGGCAATAAACTGCCCGTCGCGAAAGACGGTGACGTCGTCGCAGATCTCGAAGATCTCTTTCATGCGGTGTGAGATATAGACAATGCCGCGGCCCTGGGATTTCAGCTCACGGATCACGCGGAACAGGGATTCGGTTTCGGTATCGGTCAGGGCGTCGGTCGGTTCATCCATAATGATGACCTTCGACTCGAAGCTCAGCACCTTCGCGATTTCCACCATCTGCTGATCGCCGATGGAAAGGTCGCCCACCAGTCGGTCGCTCTTAAAGCGCAGATTCAGCTTCGCCAGCAGTTTGTCAGCTTCGGCATACATGGTTTTCCAGTCGATTTTGCCAAACCGGTTCACGAACTCACGGCCGAGGAAGATGTTCTCCGCAATGGTGAGCTGCGGGATCAGGTTCAACTCCTGGTGGATGATGCCGATGCCCGCTTCCTGAGAGGATTTCGGGCCGTTAAAGGTGGTCTCTTTACCCAGCCACAGCAGCGAACCGGCATCGCGTTGGTAGATACCGGTCAGCACTTTCATCATGGTGGATTTGCCGGCGCCGTTTTCGCCCACCAGCGCCATGACGCGCCCGGAATAGACGTTCAGCGCCGCACCGGAGAGGGCTTTTACGCCCGGGAACGACTTATCGATCCCTTTGAGTTGCAGTAATACGTCCATGATGGCCTCAGAAGGTGACGCCAGCACAGAGAATGATATTCGCATACGGGGAGCACTCCCCGCTGCGAATCACCGCCTGACTGTCTGCGGTTTGTTGTTTGAACTGCTCGTGCGTTGTGTAACGAATTTCTATGGTGTTTCCCTGGTGCTGTTGCAGTTGCTCAATGTGGCTGAGCAACGTTTCGTGGAGTTGCGGATTATGTTGTTTGATTTCCGCCGCGAGAATGGCCGCCTCAACCTGCATCTCCGCGGTGACCACTTCCAGTACCTGCATGAACGAGGGTACGCCCTGCGTTAACGCCATATCGATACGGGTTGTGCTGCGCGGAACCGGTAAGCCTGCATCGCAAACCACCAGCGTATCGGTATGCCCAAGACGGGAAATCACCGATGAGATTTCTGAGTTGAGTACTGTGCCTTTCTTCATTTTTTGCTCCACTAGCGAAACGTTTCGCTAAAAACAGTGTAGCCGCAGAAGTGTTCAGAAAACCATCATGACGTAACGGATTTGTGATCAACGTCGAAACGTTTCGCTAAGTGAAATGCAATAGAGGAAAATTGCCCGGCGGCGCTACGCTTGCGCGGGCCTACGGGTCTGGTAGGCCGGGTAAGCGCAGCGCCACCCGGCATATTCAGAAGGGTTAAATCTCGACCTGCGTCCCCAGCTCAATCACGCGGTTAGGCGGGATCTCAAACTGGTCAGGCGCACGCAGGGCGTTACGTTGCAGAATGAGATACAGCTTGCCGCGCAGGCGCAGATACCATGGGCGCTTGCCGATGATCAGCGACTCGTGGGACATAAAGAACGACGTCTCCATCATGCGGCAACTCAGGCCTTCCAGACCGCAGCGGTGGAACACCTCTTCCACGTTCGGCGTTTCGCGCCAGCCGTAGCTTGCCACCACGCGCCAGAAGGTTGGGGACAGCTGTTCAATCTGTACGCGACGCACGTTGTGAACGTACGGCGCATCTTCGGTACGCAGCGTCAGCAGGATCACGCGTTCGTGCAGCACTTTGTTGTGCTTGAGGTTATGCATCAGCGCAAACGGGATCACGTTCAGCGCGCGAGACATATACACCGCTGTGCCCGGCACGCGCACCGGTGGGGATTTCTCCAGCGAGGCGATCATCGCCTCCAGAGAGTTACCGTGCTCGTGCATACGACGCAGCAGGCGGAAACGTTCGCTCTTCCACGTCGTCATCACAATAAACATCACCAGACCCAGCGTCAGCGGCAGCCAGCCACCAGAGACAATCTTGTCGAGGTTCGCAGAGAACAGCGGCACGTCGATGCAGAGGAAGCCAACCAGGATCAGCCCCACGAGGAACTTATTCCAGTGCCAGTTACGGTACGCCACGGTAGTGGAGAGAATAGAGGTCAACACCATCGTTCCGGTTACCGCGATACCGTACGCCGCCGCCAGATTACTGGAGTGCTCAAAGCTGACGATAACAATCACCACCGCGAAATAGAGCAGCCAGTTGACGAAGGGAATGTAGATCTGGCCAGACTCCATCTCCGAGGTATGGATAATGCGCATTGGGGAGAGATATCCCAGACGCACGGCCTGACGCGTCAGGGAGAATACGCCGGAAATGACAGCCTGAGAGGCAATGACCGTCGCCAGCGTCGCCAGGATCAGCATCGGAACCAGCGCCCAGTCCGGCGCCAGCAGGAAGAACGGGTTTTTAATCGCTTCAGGGTGTGCAAGCAGCAGAGCGCCCTGACCGAAGTAATTCAGCACCAGTGAAGGCAAGACCACGCTAAACCAGGCGACGCGAATAGGGAGTTTCCCGAAGTGGCCCATATCCGCATACAGCGCTTCAACACCGGTAATGGACAGCACCACCGCGCCCAGCGCCACAAACGACACCACTTTATATTCAAGGAAGAAATGCACCGCCCACATTGGGTTCAGCGCGTGCAGGACATCCGGGTTGGCGATAATACTGCGTAAGCCCAGCGCCGCCAGGATCAGGAACCAGGCCAGCATAATAGGCGCGAACAGCTTACCCACCAGCCCGGTACCGTGTTTTTGTATGGCAAACAGCAACGTCAGCACGATAATAGCGAGTGGCACCACCCACGTATCAAGCTGTGGCGCGACAATCTCCAGCCCCTCTATGGCCGACATTACAGAAATCGCCGGCGTAATCACGACTTCTCCATAGAAGAAGCTGCCGCCAATCAGGCCGATGATGACCAGCACGGAGGTCATTCTTGCAGACGTATTGCGCCCGGCAAGGGACATCAGGGTCAGAATACCGCCCTCGCCCGCGTTATCAGCCCGCATTACGAAAGAGAGATACTTAAGGGAGACCACCAGGATCAGCAGCCAGAAGATGAGCGAGAGGAAACCAAATACGGCGTCACGCTCTACACCAAAACCAAACTGACCGGACAGACATTCACGAAGCGTATAAAGCGGGCTGGTGCCGATATCACCGTAGACAACCCCGATCGCCGCAAGCGTTACAGCGGGTAATGATTGCTTATTATCAGTGCTCATAGACTAGTCTTTTCGTTTGAATAACAAATGTGTGCTTAGTCCCTTGGCCCACAAAAAGCGCACAGTATGCACGATTCAATGCAAAATCGTACCCCTAAATGCAGCCGCATTAATGTAGCGCAAAGAAAATAGCGCCGCACTTCAGCCTATTACCAGGCCAGACCGAAACGTCTATACTCGCTTCAATTAGCCGCCACGACGGCGAAAGGATGCAAAACTATTATGGCTCACTCACATTTATTAGCAGAAAGAATTTCCCGCCTCAGCAGTGCGCTGGAGAAAGGCCTTTACGAGCGTAGCCACGCCATTCGCCTCTGTTTACTGGCGGCGCTGAGTGGGGAAAGCGTATTTCTGCTGGGCCCGCCGGGCATTGCCAAAAGTCTGATCGCACGCCGCCTCAAATTCGCTTTCCAGAACGCGCGCGCATTCGAGTATTTGATGACTCGCTTCTCCACGCCGGAAGAAGTTTTCGGCCCACTCTCCATTCAGGCGTTAAAAGATGAGGGACGCTATGAACGTCTGACGGCGGGCTATCTTCCGGAAGCGGAAATCGTCTTTCTTGATGAGATCTGGAAAGCCGGCCCGGCCATACTGAATACCCTGCTGACGGCAATTAACGAACGCCGCTTCCGCAACGGCGCCAGCGAAGAGAAGATCCCCATGCGCCTGCTTGTGGCCGCGTCAAACGAACTGCCCGAAGCCGACAGCAGCCTGGAAGCGCTGTATGACCGTATGCTGATCCGCCTATGGCTGGATAAAGTCCAGGATAAATCAAACTTCCGTTCCATGCTGGTAAGCCAGCAGGATGAAAACGAAAACCCGGTGGCAGCGTCATTGCAGGTCACGGACGAGGAATACCACCAGTGGCAGGAGGAGATCGGCAAGATAAAACTGCCCGATCCCGTTTTTGAGCTGATCTTTATGCTGCGCCAGCAGCTTGATTTGCTGCCTTCCGCGCCGTACGTCTCCGATCGTCGCTGGAAAAAAGCCATTCGCCTGCTCCAGGCAAGCGCGCTGTTTAGCGGCCGCGATGCTGTCGCCCCAATCGATCTGATCCTGCTGAAAGACTGCCTGTGGCACGACGCAGAAGGGATGAATCTGATGCAACAGCAGCTGGACGTTTTGATGACCGGACACGCGTGGGGTCAACAGTCGATGCTTAATCAACTGGGCGCGATTGCCCAACGTCGCCTTCAGCTCCAGCAGCAGCAAAGTGACAAAACCGCGCTGAAGGTGAACCGTCTTGGCGGGATGTTTGCCCGTAAACCGCACTATGAACTGCCCGCCGGGCTGACTGACGCCTCGCTCACGCTTCTTCTTCAGCAACCGCTGAAGCTTCATGATATGCAGGTTGTGCACGTGACGATCGAACGCGTTGCGCTGGTTCAGTGGCTGGATAAAGGCGGTGAGATCCGCGGTAAACTCAACGGTATCGGCTTTGCACAGCCGCTGTCGATGGAAGTCGACAGCAGCCAGCACCTTGTGATCCGCGACGTCAGCCTTCAGGGATCGCGCCTGGCGCTGCCGGGCACGGCCTCCGATACTGTTCCGGAGGAGATCAAACAGCAGCTCGACGCGCTGGATAACGAATGGCATCAGCAGCACACGCGCTTCAGCGAACAGCAGAAATGCCTCTTTATCCATAGCGACTGGTTAGGTCGCATTGAAGCCAGCTTGCAGGATGTCAGCGCGCAGATCAAACAGGCGCGTCAATGCTAACGCTGGACACGCTTAACGTCATGCTGGCGGTTAGCGAGGAAGGGTTGATCGAAGAGGTCGTCATTACCCTGCTCGCTTCACCGCAGCTGGCGGCCTTCTTTGAAAAATTCCCGAAGCTCCGAAAAGCAATGACGGACGATCTGCCCCGCTGGCGCGATAACCTGCGACAGCGGTTTAAGGAGACGGAAGTCCCGCCGGAACTGACAGAGGAAGTGGCTGGTTACCAGCAGTGCCAGCGGCTTTCAACACCGCAGTTTATTGCCCAGCTACAGCAAACCCTGACGCTGCTTGATAACGTTCACTCCCCGTTTGCCAGCCAGGCCAGAGCGCTGGTCACGGACAACCCCAGCTTTACTCCCGCCCTGCATACGCTGTTTTTACAGCGCTGGCGTCTGAGCCTTGTGGTCCAGGCCACGGCCCTTAATCAGCAGTTGCTGGACGAAGAGCGCGAACAGTTGCTCAGTGAAGTCCAGGAGCGAATGACCCTGAGCGGCCAGTTAGAACAGGTGCTGGTGGAGAATGAAAACGCCGCCGGTCGACTCTGGGATATGAGTGCCGGCCAGTTAAAGCGGGGCGATTATCAGCTGATCGTGAAGTACGGCGACTTTCTGGCACAACAGCCGGAGCTGATGAAGCTCGCAGAACAGCTCGGCCGTTCCCGGGAGGCCCGGTCGGTCCCAAAGAAAGATGCGCCGATGGAGACCTTTCGTACGCTGGTACGTGAACCCTCCACCGTACCGGAGCAGGTGGACGGGCTACAGCAAAGCGATGACATCCTGCGCCTGCTGCCTACGGAACTCAGCACGCTGGGCATGACCGAACTGGAGTATGAGTTTTATCGTCGGCTGGTGGAAAAACAGCTCATTACCTATCGACTGCATGGCGAAGCCTGGCGCGAGAAGATCAGCCAGCGTCCGGTGGTGCACCAGGATTTTGATGAGCAACCGCGCGGCCCATTTATTGTTTGCGTCGATACGTCCGGATCGATGGGGGGCTTTAATGAACAGTGTGCAAAAGCGTTCTGCCTGGCCCTGATGCGCGTGGCGCTCGCCGATCGTCGTCGCTGCTACATCATGCTCTTTTCCAGCGAAGTTGTTGGGTATGAACTGACCAGCCCACAGGGGCTGGAGCAGGCGATCCGCTTTTTAAGCCAGCGCTTTCGCGGCGGCACCGATCTGGCCAGCTGTTTTCGCAGCATCATTGAGCGCATGCAGGGCGGAGACTGGTACGACGCGGATGCGGTGGTGATTTCCGATTTTATCGCCCAGCGGCTGCCGGACGACGTCGTGAATAAAGTGAAGGAGATGCAGCGCGTGCACCAGCACCGTTTCCATGCCGTGGCGATGTCTGCACATGGAAAACCCGGCATCATGCGCATCTTCGATCACATCTGGCGCTTTGATACCGGGTTGCGTAGCCGCCTGCTCAGACGCTGGCGACGTTAATTAAAGAAGAGAACCGACGCTCTCACGTACCTGCTGCGGCCAGACCCCACACTGTACCTGACCAATGTGAGAGAGTTGCAGCAGCAGCATGGTCAGACGAGACTGGCCAATACCACCGCCGATGGTCTGCGGCATTTCACCGCGCAGCAGTGCCTGGTGCCACTCCAGTTGCAGACGATCTTCATCACCGGTCACGACCAGCTGACGCTTCAGTGCTTCAGCATCCACGCGGATCCCCATCGAAGAGAGTTCAAACGCATCTTCCAGAACCGGGTTCCAGACCAGAATATCGCCGTTCAGACCGGCATATTCGCTTTCGCCCACGGTGCTCCAGTCATCGTAATCCGGCGCACGGACGTCGTGACGTTTACCATCAGACAATTTCCCGCCAATGCCGATAAGGAATACCGCGCCCAGCTCTTTGGCGATCGCGCGTTCACGGCCTTTGGCATCCAGATCCGGGAAACGGCTCAGCAATTCCTGACTGTGAACAAAGTGGATCGTTTCCGGCAGGAACGGTGCCAGACAAAACTCTTTGCTCACGGCCGCTTCGGTTGCTTTGATCCCGGCGTAGATCGCCTCAACAGTGGATTTCAGCGTACCGACGTGACGCTCGCCATCTCCCATTACGCGCTCCCAGTCCCACTGGTCAACGTAGACAGAGTGAATCGGGGAAAGGCGGTCTTCATCGGGGCGAAGGGCTTTCATGTGCGTGTAAAGCCCTTCGCCCGCGCTGAAGTCGTGTTGTCCCAGGGTTTGACGCTTCCACTTCGCCAGGGAATGAACCACTTCGAACTGGGCGTCTGGCAGTGTTTTCACTTTTACCTGTACCGCTTTTTCGCAACCAGACAAGTTATCCTGCGTCCCGTCACCCACGCGGCTCAGAATCGGCGCCTGAACTTCAATAAGGCCAAGCTTCTCTTCCAGCTGGCGGGAAAAATGGGATTTTACGAAACTGATCTGGCGTTGTTTTGCGATGTAAGCGGTTTTCATTATTTATACTCCTGCGTCCTGTTGATACTGATTAAGCAACAGAACAGGCGCTTAATTCAATAACCCATCAACAAAAAGCCGCCTTCACTTTTGATTCGTTAAAATAAGACGCTAGAATAGAGGGAATCATTAATCTTCATAAGAAAAACCTATGGAAAATTATCAGATCGACAATCTGGACCGCGGCATTCTGGAAGCGCTAATGGCCAACGCACGCACCGCGTATGCCGAACTGGCGAAACAATTTGGCGTCAGCCCGGGGACCATTCACGTTCGCGTCGAGAAAATGAAGCAGGCCGGGATCATCACCGGCGCACGCATTGATGTCAGCCCGAAGCAACTTGGCTACGACGTCTGCTGCTTCATTGGCATTATTCTGAAAAGCGCCAAAGATTACCCCTCCGCGCTGGAGAAACTGAACGCGCTGGATGAAGTCACCGAGGCGTACTACACCACCGGGCACTACAGTATCTTTATAAAGGTGATGTGCCGATCCATTGACGCCCTCCAGCAGGTACTTATCAACAAGATCCAAACAATCGATGAAATTCAGTCCACTGAAACCCTGATCTCCCTGCAAAACCCGATCATGCGTACTATCCGCCCGTGATCGGGCAATTTCATTCCCACATTTTCCACAGGTAGATCCCAGCTCGTTCACAGCGTACAATGGCCGCCTCTTTATCTGAGCGAGCGATCAATGGCGGACATTACTCTTATCAGCGGCAGCACCCTGGGCGGTGCGGAATATGTAGCGGAACATCTGGCTGAGAAGCTGGAAGACGCGGGCTTTTCTACACAAACACTGCACGGACCGCTGCTGGAAGATCTCCTGACTGACGGGGTCTGGCTGCTGATCACCTCCACGCACGGCGCGGGCGATCTGCCGGATAACCTGCAACCTTTATATGACGAACTGCTGGAACAACAGCCCGATCTGTCAAACGTCCGGTTTGGCGCTGTGGGGATCGGCAGCCGTGAATATGACACTTTCTGTGGCGCCATAGAGAAAGTAGAAGCTGCGGTGACCGCCTGCGGAGCAAAACAGCTGGGTGAAACGCTAAAGATCAACATCCTCGATCATGATATTCCCGAAGATCCAGCCGAGATCTGGCTCGCGGAATGGAAAAATTTACTCAAAAACGATTAAAGATCGTGCGATCAGATGTGGATAACTCTGGTTAAAAGCTCGTATTAAGCCGTAGTTATCCAAAGAACAACGTTGGTTTAGTTTTTGACCTGTGTATAAAGTGGCGATCTGATCCCAGCTTATACGGTCCAGGATCACCGATCATTCACAGCAAACGATCCTTCCTAACTGCATGATCTTATTTATGGGATCGGACTTATCCACAGAGGTCTGCGATCCTAATAAGAGATCACAATAGAACAGATCTCTAAATAAAAAGATCTTCTTTTTAATAGCCCAGGATCCCAATGCTTTCTCGAAAGACTAAAGTTGAGTAGAATCCACGGCCCGGGCTTCAATCCATTTTCATACCGCTTTACGCGAGGCAGACCACCATGTTTTATCAGGATCCTTTTGACGTCATCATCATTGGCGGGGGTCACGCAGGCACTGAGGCCGCAATGGCCGCAGCGCGAATGGGTCAGCAGACCCTGCTTTTGACACACAATATCGACACGCTGGGACAAATGTCCTGTAATCCGGCGATTGGCGGCATTGGGAAAGGACACCTGGTAAAAGAAGTGGATGCACTTGGCGGCCTGATGGCGAAAGCGATCGATCATGCAGGCATCCAGTTTAGGATACTAAACGCGAGTAAAGGTCCGGCTGTTCGCGCCACCCGTGCACAGGCAGACCGCGTGCTTTACCGTCAGGCTGTGCGCACCGCGCTGGAAAACCAACCGAACCTGATGATCTTCCAGCAGGCGGTAGAAGATCTTATCGTCGAGAACGATCGTGTTGTTGGCGCCGTGACCCAGATGGGTCTTAAGTTCCGCGCAAAAGCGGTTGTGCTGACGGTCGGGACATTCCTGGACGGTAAAATCCATATTGGTCTGGACAACTACAGCGGTGGCCGTGCTGGCGATCCGCCGTCGATTCCGTTATCTCGTCGTCTGCGTGAACTGCCGCTGCGCGTAAGCCGCCTGAAAACCGGTACGCCGCCGCGTATTGATGCGCGCACCATTGATTTCAGCGTGCTCGCACAGCAGCACGGCGATAACCCGATGCCGGTGTTCTCGTTCATGGGCAATGCGGCGCAACATCCGCAGCAGGTGCCGTGCTACATCACGCACACCAATGAAAAAACCCATGACGTGATCCGCAATAACCTCGATCGCAGCCCAATGTACGCCGGTGTGATCGAAGGGATCGGCCCACGTTATTGCCCGTCGATCGAAGACAAGGTGATGCGATTTGCCGATCGTAACCAGCACCAGATCTTCCTCGAACCTGAAGGGCTGACCTCTAACGAAATTTATCCAAACGGCATCTCCACCAGCCTGCCGTTCGACGTGCAGATGCAGATTGTGCGTTCAATGCAGGGCATGGAAAACGCGAAGATCGTTCGTCCTGGCTACGCTATTGAGTACGATTTCTTCGATCCGCGCGACCTGAAGCCGACGCTGGAAAGCAAATTCATCCAGGGTCTGTTCTTCGCAGGCCAGATTAACGGTACCACCGGGTACGAAGAAGCTGCCGCACAAGGGTTGCTGGCCGGTCTGAACGCCGCTCGCTTCTCTGCCGAGAAAGAGGGCTGGGCACCGGCGCGTTCTCAGGCTTACCTGGGCGTTCTGGTCGACGATCTCTGCACGCTGGGGACCAAAGAACCGTACCGCATGTTTACTTCTCGTGCGGAATATCGCCTGATGCTGCGCGAAGACAATGCCGATCTGCGTCTGACTGAGGTGGGCCGTGAATTGGGTCTGGTGGATGACGAACGCTGGGCGCGCTTCAACGAGAAGCTGGAGCGTATCGAACAGGAACGTCAGCGCCTGAAAACCACCTGGGTGAATCCGCAGGCGGAAACCGCTGCCGAAGTAAACGCTCACTTAACAGCACCGCTGTCGCGCGAAGCCAGCGGGGAAGATCTGCTGCGTCGTCCTGAAGTCACTTACGAGAATCTGGTCAAACTGACCGCGTTCGCGCCGGGCCTTGAAGACGCGGAAGCGGCTGAACAGGTCGAGATCCAGGTGAAATACGAAGGCTACATCGCGCGTCAGCAGGATGAGATCGAAAAACAGCAGCGCAACGAAAACACGCTGCTGCCGGAAATGCTGGACTATCGTCAGGTGACGGGCCTTTCCAACGAAGTGATCGCTAAGCTGAACGATCACAAACCTGTGTCGATTGGCCAGGCCTCACGTATCTCCGGCGTCACACCTGCCGCGATTTCGATTCTGCTGGTGTGGCTGAAAAAGCAGGGTATGCTGCGCCGCAGCGCGTAATGCTCTGAAAATTGCCCGGTGGCGCTGCGCTTACCGGGCCTACTGAACCCGTAGGGCGGGTTAGCGAAGCGCCACCCGCCACTTAAGTTTCTCAACAGGTATCCACCGTGCTCAATAAACTCTCTCGTCTGCTGGAACAGGCAGGTATTTCGCTCACCGATCACCAGAAAAATCAGCTGGTGGCCTATGTCGATATGCTGAACAAATGGAATAAAGCGTACAACCTCACCTCCGTACGCGATCCCAACGAGATGCTGATTCGCCATATTCTCGATAGCATCGTCGTGGCGCCATATCTGAACGGGGAACGTTTTATCGACGTGGGCACCGGCCCGGGCTTGCCGGGCGTTCCGTTGTCTATTGTTCGACCGGAGAGTCAATTCACGCTGCTGGACAGCCTGGGTAAGCGCGTACGCTTTTTACGCCAGGTCCAGCATGAGCTGAAGCTGGAAAACATCACGCCCGTGCAGAGCAGGGTAGAGGAGTTCCCGGCTGAGCCACCGTTTGACGGCGTTATCAGCCGCGCATTTGCGTCACTCAATGACATGGTGAGCTGGTGCAAACACCTGCCGGCGGAGAAGGGGCGTTTTTATGCGCTGAAAGGGCAACTTCCGGGGGACGAAATCGAGCTGCTTCCGGACGGTTTTGCTGTCGAATCCATTGAGAAACTTCAGATCCCTCAGCTCGAAGGTGAGCGTCATCTGGTGATAATTAAGCCAAACACTTTTTAAAAATTAATAAAAAATGTGGAATTTGTGCTGTTCTGATCGTGTTAAAAAGCAGCACATCCCGTCTGTTTTGGCCGTTGTTAATTTAACCTTGTTGTTACCATGGGTTTTCTTATGGTTAACCTGAAGTGAGTTGTTCACTCTGAGGATAATCAACCATGAAAATATCAGCCTGCTAAAAGTGGGTAAAGGCAACAAGAATGGAATGTTAAATATTTATTAAGAATGTCAATAAAAGGTTTTTGTTGTATACGGCTCTGTTTTAAAAATAGTTGCGATTTTTTTGCTTTAATTTCATACAGATGAAATAAATCGTTTTACGTCTTTGATAAATACCACTTTATCGCAAATGTGTATTTTGTGATCTCGTGCACGCTTTATCACCAACGTTTCCGCGCTGTTTGCAGTTTTGCCTGAAGGTCGGCACTTAGGTCAAAAGTTGAAAAATAGGACTGGGGAAAAATATTTAAACATTTATTCACCTTTTCGCTACTTAATGTTTGAAATCACGGGTACGCACCGTATAATTTGACCGCTTTTTGATGCTTGACTCTGAGCCTTAAAGGACGTTTTATACGACACGCGGCATACCTCGAAGGGAGCAGGAGTAAAAACGTGATGTCTGTGTCGCTCTTGAGTAGAAACGTTGCTCGTAAGCTTCTGTTCATTCAGTTTCTGGCTGTGATAGCAAGTGGACTGCTGTTTAGCCTCAAAGACCCCTTCTGGGGCATCTCCGCCGCGTGCGGAGGTTTGGCGGTGGTTCTGCCAAACGTGTTGTTTATGATTTTTGCCTGGCGTCATCAGGCGCATACACCCGCCAAAGGCCGCGTGGCCTGGTCCTTCGCTCTCGGCGAAGTGTGTAAGGTGTTGCTGACCTTTGCTCTACTGGTGATGGCGCTGGCGGTTTTGAAAGTGGTATTCATGCCGCTGATAGCAACGTGGGTTTTGGTGCTGGTGGTACAAGTTCTGGCTCCAGCTGTAATCAATAACAAAGGGTAAAAGGCATCATGGCTTCAGAAAATATGACGCCGCAGGATTACATAAGTCACCATCTGAATAACCTTCAGCTGGACCTGCGTACATTCTCGCTGGTGGATCCACATAACCCCCCGGCCACCTTCTGGACGATCAACATCGACTCCATGTTCTTCTCGGTGGTTTTGGGTCTTCTGTTCCTGGCCATGTTCCGCAGCGTTGCTAAAAAGGCGACCAGCGGTGTTCCAGGGAAATTCCAGACGTTCATCGAGATGATCATCGGCTTCGTCCATGGCAGCGTGAAAGACATGTACCATGGTAAGAGCAAGCTGATTGCTCCGCTGGCCCTGACCGTGTTCGTTTGGGTCTTCCTGATGAACCTGATGGACCTCCTGCCTATCGATTTCTTACCTTGGATCGGTGAGCACGTACTCGGCCTGCCTGCACTGCGCGTGGTTCCGTCTGCCGACGTGAACATCACCCTGTCTATGGCGCTGGGCGTATTTATCCTCATTCTGTTCTACAGCATCAAAATGAAAGGCGTAAGCGGCTTTGTGAAAGAGCTTACCTTGCAGCCGTTCAACCACTGGGCGTTTATTCCGGTCAACCTGATCCTGGAAGGCGTTAGCCTGCTGTCCAAACCTGTTTCACTGGGTCTGCGACTGTTCGGCAACATGTATGCGGGTGAGCTGATTTTCATTCTGATCGCGGGTCTTCTGCCGTGGTGGTCACAGTGGATTCTGAATGTGCCATGGGCCATTTTCCACATCCTGATCATTACGCTGCAAGCCTTTATCTTCATGGTTCTGACGATCGTCTATCTGTCGATGGCGTCTGAAGAGCACTGATTTTTTACCAACACTACTACGTTTTAATTGAAACAAACTGGAGACTGTCATGGAAAACCTGAATATGGATCTGCTGTACATGGCTGCCGCTGTGATGATGGGTCTGGCGGCTATCGGTGCTGCGATCGGTATCGGCATCCTCGGGGGCAAATTCCTGGAAGGCGCAGCGCGTCAACCTGATCTGATTCCTCTGCTGCGTACTCAGTTCTTTATCGTTATGGGTCTGGTGGATGCAATCCCAATGATCGCTGTAGGTCTGGGTCTGTACGTGATGTTTGCTGTCGCGTAGTAGTTGTTTTAAAACCCCAAGCCACAGAAATTTAAGAGGTATTGTGCTGTGAACATGAACGCAACAATCCTCGGCCAGGCCATCGCGTTTATTCTCTTTGTCTGGTTCTGCATGAAGTATGTATGGCCGCCTTTAATGGCTGCCATCGAAAAACGTCAGAAAGAAATTGCTGACGGTCTGGCTTCCGCAGAACGCGCTAAGAAAGATTTGGACCTTGCACAGGCCAACGCGACAGACCAGCTGAAAAAAGCGAAAGCTGAAGCTCAGGTAATCATTGAACAGGCTAACAAACGCCGTTCTCAGATCCTGGACGAAGCCAAAGCTGAAGCAGAACAGGAACGTACTAAGATCGTGACACAGGCTCAGGCTGAAATTGAAGCTGAGCGTAAACGTGCTCGTGAAGAACTGCGTAAGCAGGTTGCGATTCTGGCTGTTGCTGGCGCCGAGAAGATCATCGAACGTTCCGTGGATGAAGCTGCTAACAGCGACATCGTGGACAAACTTGTCGCTGAACTGTAAGGAGGGAGGGGCTGATGTCTGAATTTGTTACGGTAGCTCGCCCCTACGCCAAAGCAGCTTTTGACTTTGCTGTCGAACACCAAAATGTCGATCGCTGGCAGAATATGCTGGCGTTTGCCGCTGAGGTGACGAAAAACGAACAAATGGCCGAGTTGCTTTCTGGTGCGTTAGCGCCTGAAACCCTCGCCGCGTCGTTTATCGCCGTGTGCGGAGAGCAACTGGATGCCAACGGCCAGAACCTGATTAAGGTGATGGCGGAAAATGGTCGTCTCCGTGTGCTCCCAGATGTTCTCGAGCAGTTTGAGCACTTACGTGCCCTTAGTGAAGCTACCGCTGAAGTTGAAGTAACTTCTGCGACTGAACTGAGTAACGAACAGCTTGCGAAAATCACCGCCGCGATGGAAAAACGTCTGTCACGCAAAGTTAAGCTGAATTGCAAAATCGATAAGTCTGTAATGGCAGGCGTAATCATCCGCTCGGGTGATATGGTCATTGATGGCAGCGTACGCGGCCGTCTTGAGCGCCTTGCAGACGTCTTGCAGTCTTAAGGGGACTGGAGCATGCAACTGAATTCCACCGAAATCAGCGAACTGATCAAGCAGCGCATTGCTCAGTTCAATGTTGTGAGTGAAGCTCACAACGAAGGTACTATTGTTTCTGTAAGTGACGGTGTTATCCGCATCCACGGCCTGGCCGATTGTATGCAGGGTGAGATGATTTCCCTGCCGGGTAACCGTTACGCTATCGCACTGAACCTGGAGCGCGACTCCGTAGGTGCCGTTGTGATGGGTCCATACGCTGACCTTGCCGAAGGCATGAAAGTTAAGTGTACTGGCCGTATTCTGGAAGTACCGGTTGGCCGTGGCCTGCTGGGTCGCGTTGTTAACACCCTGGGTGCGCCAATCGACGGTAAAGGTCCGGTTGAGCACGATGGCTTCTCCCCAATCGAAGTTATCGCACCAGGCGTTATCGACCGTCAGTCCGTTGATCAGCCAGTGCAGACGGGTTATAAGTCCGTTGACGCCATGATCCCAATCGGTCGTGGTCAGCGTGAACTGATCATCGGTGACCGTCAGACCGGTAAAACCGCGATGGCAATCGACGCCATCATCAACCAGCGTGATTCCGGCATCAAATGTGTGTACGTGGCTATCGGCCAGAAAGCGTCCACCATTTCCAACGTGGTTCGTAAACTGGAAGAGCACGGCGCACTGTCTAACACCATCGTTGTGGTAGCAACCGCGTCTGAATCTGCTGCACTGCAATACCTGGCGCCATACGCCGGTTGCGCAATGGGCGAATACTTCCGTGACCGCGGTGAAGATGCGCTGATCGTATACGATGACCTGTCTAAACAGGCCGTTGCTTATCGTCAGGTTTCCCTGCTGCTCCGTCGTCCACCAGGACGTGAAGCATTCCCGGGCGACGTATTCTACCTCCACTCTCGTCTGCTGGAGCGTGCTTCCCGCGTTAACGCGGAATACGTCGAGAACTTCACCAAAGGTGAAGTGAAGGGTAAAACAGGTTCTCTGACCGCTCTGCCGATCATTGAAACCCAGGCGGGTGACGTTTCTGCGTTCGTTCCGACCAACGTAATCTCCATTACCGATGGTCAGATCTTCCTGGAAACCAACCTGTTTAACTCCGGTATTCGTCCGGCGGTTAACCCGGGTATCTCCGTATCCCGTGTGGGTGGTGCTGCTCAGACCAAGATCATCAAGAAACTGTCCGGTGGTATCCGTACCGCGCTGGCACAGTATCGTGAACTGGCTGCGTTCTCTCAGTTCGCATCCGATCTGGACGAAGCAACCCGTAAACAGCTGAGCCACGGTCAGAAAGTGACCGAGCTGCTGAAGCAGAAACAGTACGCGCCAATGTCTGTTGCTCAGCAGGGCCTGGTACTGTTCGCGGCTGAACGCGGTTACCTCGAAGATGTGGAACTGGCGAAAATCGGTAGCTTCGAAGCCGCTCTGCTGGCTTACGTCGACCGTGATCACGCTCCGCTGATGCAAGAGATCAACCAGACCGGTGGCTATAACGACGAAATCGAAGGCAAGCTGAAAGCTATCCTCGATTCCTTCAAAGCAACCCAATCCTGGTAATCGTCCGGCGGCTTGTCTCAGGACAAGCCGTCTGGCATTGAGGAGAAGCTCATGGCCGGCGCAAAAGAGATACGTAGTAAGATCGCAAGCGTCCAGAACACGCAAAAGATCACTAAAGCGATGGAGATGGTCGCCGCTTCCAAAATGCGTAAATCGCAGGATCGCATGGCGGCCAGCCGTCCTTATGCAGAGACCATGCGCAAAGTGATTGGTCACCTTGCGAACGGTAATCTGGAATATAAGCACCCTTACCTGGAAGAACGCGACGTTAAGCGCGTGGGCTACCTGGTGGTGTCGACTGACCGTGGTCTGTGTGGCGGCTTGAACATTAACCTGTTCAAAAAACTGCTGGCGGATATGAAAGGCTGGTCCGATAAAGGCGTTCAGTGCGATCTGGCACTGATTGGCTCTAAAGGCGTCTCTTTCTTTAACTCCGTTGGCGGCAACATTGTCGCTCAGGTGACCGGTATGGGTGATAACCCGTCCCTGTCCGAACTGATCGGCCCGGTTAAAGTGATGTTGCAGGCCTACGATGAAGGCCGTCTGGACAGACTGTACGTTGTCAGCAACAAATTTATTAACACCATGTCTCAGGTGCCTACGCTCACTCAGATGCTGCCGTTACCGGCATCAGAAGATGACGAGCTGAAACAGAAAGCCTGGGATTACCTGTATGAACCCGATCCGAAACCGCTGCTGGATACCCTGCTGCGTCGTTACGTTGAATCTCAGGTTTATCAGGGCGTTGTAGAAAACCTGGCCAGCGAGCAGGCCGCACGAATGGTGGCGATGAAAGCCGCGACCGATAATGGCGGCAGCCTGATTAAAGAGCTGCAGTTGGTTTACAACAAAGCTCGTCAGGCCAGCATTACTCAGGAACTCACCGAGATCGTCTCGGGGGCCGCCGCGGTTTAACCAGGTTTACGAATTACGTAGAGGATTCAAGATGGCTACTGGAAAGATTGTCCAGGTAATCGGCGCCGTGGTGGACGTCGAGTTCCCTCAGGACGCCGTACCACGCGTGTACGACGCGCTTGAGGTACAGAATGGTAACGAGAGCCTGGTGCTGGAAGTTCAGCAGCAGCTCGGCGGCGGTATCGTGCGTACCATCGCCATGGGTTCTTCCGACGGTCTGCGTCGTGGTCTGGAAGTAAAAGACCTTGAGCACCCGATCGAAGTCCCGGTAGGTAAAGCAACACTGGGTCGTATCATGAACGTATTGGGTCAGCCAATCGACATGAAAGGCGACATCGGTGAAGAAGAGCGTTGGGCTATCCACCGCGCGGCACCTTCCTACGAAGAGCTGTCCAGCTCTCAGGAACTGCTGGAAACCGGCATCAAAGTTATCGACCTGATGTGTCCGTTCGCGAAGGGCGGTAAAGTCGGTCTGTTCGGTGGTGCGGGTGTAGGTAAAACCGTAAACATGATGGAGCTGATCCGTAACATCGCGATCGAGCACTCCGGTTACTCCGTGTTTGCGGGCGTGGGTGAACGTACTCGTGAGGGTAACGACTTCTACCACGAAATGACCGACTCCAACGTTCTGGATAAAGTATCCCTGGTTTACGGCCAGATGAACGAGCCACCAGGAAACCGTCTGCGCGTTGCGCTGACCGGCCTGACCATGGCTGAGAAGTTCCGTGACGAAGGTCGTGACGTTCTGCTGTTCGTTGATAACATCTACCGTTACACCCTGGCCGGTACTGAAGTATCTGCACTGCTGGGTCGTATGCCTTCAGCGGTAGGTTATCAGCCTACGCTTGCGGAAGAGATGGGTGTTCTTCAGGAACGTATCACCTCTACCAAAACCGGTTCTATCACCTCCGTTCAGGCGGTATACGTACCTGCGGATGACTTGACTGACCCATCCCCAGCCACCACCTTTGCTCACTTAGATGCAACCGTGGTACTGAGCCGTCAGATCGCGTCTCTGGGTATCTACCCGGCCGTTGACCCGCTGGACTCCACCAGCCGTCAGCTGGATCCACTGGTTGTTGGCCAGGAGCACTACGACACCGCGCGTGGCGTACAGTCCCTGCTGCAACGTTATCAGGAACTGAAAGACATCATCGCCATCCTGGGTATGGATGAACTGTCTGAAGAAGACAAACTGGTGGTAGCACGTGCGCGTAAGATCCAGCGCTTCCTGTCCCAGCCGTTCTTCGTTGCGGAAGTATTCACCGGTGCTCCGGGTAAATACGTTTCCCTGAAAGACACCATCCGTGGCTTTAAAGGCATCATGGAAGGCGAATACGATCACCTGCCAGAGCAGGCGTTCTACATGGTTGGTTCCATCGAAGAAGCCGTGGAAAAAGCCAAAAAACTTTAACGCCTTAATCGGAGGGTGATATGGCAATGACTTACCACCTGGACGTCGTCAGCGCAGAGCAACAAATGTTCTCTGGTCTGGTCGAGAAAATCCAGGTAACGGGTAGTGAAGGTGAACTGGGTATTTTCCCGGGTCACGCACCGCTGCTCACCGCCATTAAGCCTGGTATGATCCGCATCGTTAAACAGTTCGGTCATGAAGAGTTTATCTATCTGTCCGGCGGCATTCTTGAAGTGCAGCCAGGCAGTGTGACCGTTCTGGCCGATACCGCTATTCGTGGCCAGGATCTCGACGAAGCGCGAGCCCTGGAATCGAAGCGTAAGGCTGAAGAGCACATTAACAGCTCTCATGGTGACGTGGATTACGCTCAGGCGTCTGCGGAGCTGGCCAAAGCGATCGCGAAACTGCGCGTTATCGAGTTGACCAAAAAAGCGATGTAACACCGGCTTGAAAAGCACAAAAGCCAGTCTGGATCCCAGGCTGGCTTTTTTTTTCGGCCTTAATTCATGATGAAAAAGATGTAGAGTTTTAAGCATCAAACGTTTTTACTTCTCACACAAACTACCGTCAGGATGCGTATGTTAAACAGTGCGATGAGCGTGGTGATCCTTGCCGCAGGCAAAGGTACCCGCATGTATTCCGATCTGCCTAAAGTGCTCCACACGCTGGCAGGAAAGCCAATGGTGCAGCATGTTATTGATGCAGCTAATGAATTAGGCGCCAGCCAGGTGCATCTGGTTTATGGACATGGCGGCGATCTGCTGAAAAAAACGCTGCGTGACGACAATCTCAACTGGGTGCTACAGGCAGAACAGCTGGGTACAGGTCATGCAATGCAGCAGGCTGCTCCCTTCTTCGCTGATGATGAAGATATCCTGATGCTCTACGGCGACGTCCCGCTGATCTCCGTTGAAACCCTCACTCGCCTGCGTGAAGCCAAACCGCAGGGCGGCATCGGTTTGTTGACCGTCGTGCTGGACGATCCAACCGGCTATGGCCGCATCACGCGTGAAAACGGCAACGTGACCGGGATTGTTGAGCATAAAGATGCCACTGACGAACAGCGCCAGATTCAGGAGATCAACACCGGCATCCTGATTGCGAACGGTGCGGATATGAAGCGCTGGCTGTCTAAGCTTAATAACAACAACGCGCAGGGCGAGTACTACATCACCGATATTATTGCGATGGCGTACCACGAAGGGCGTGAAATTGCCGCCGTTCATCCGGCGCGCATCAGCGAAACGGACGGCGTGAACAATCGCCTCCAGCTTTCCCGTCTTGAGCGTATTTATCAGTCCGAGCAGGCCGAAAAGCTGTTGCTCGCGGGCGTTATGCTGCGCGATCCGGCGCGTTTCGATCTGCGTGGCACGCTGACCCACGGACGTGACGTTGAAATAGATACTAACGTTATCCTGGAAGGTAACGTCACGCTGGGCAACCGCGTCAAAATCGGCACCGGCTGTGTGATTAAAAACAGCGTGATCGGTGACGACTGTGAAATCAGCCCGTACAGCGTGGTGGAAGATGCCCATCTCGAGGCGGCATGTACCATTGGCCCGTTTGCGCGTCTGCGCCCGGGCGCTGAGCTGCTGGAAGGCGCTCACGTAGGTAACTTCGTGGAAATGAAAAAAGCGCGTCTGGGTAAGGGCTCCAAAGCCGGTCATTTGACCTATCTGGGCGATGCGGAAATTGGCGACAACGTAAACATCGGTGCAGGGACGATTACCTGTAACTATGACGGCGCCAATAAGTTTAAAACCATCATCGGTGATGACGTGTTTGTAGGCTCCGATACCCAGCTGGTGGCGCCTGTCACCGTGGGCAAAGGCGTGACCATTGCCGCCGGAACAACCGTTACGCGCGATGTGGCCGAGAACGAGCTGGTGTTAAGCCGTGTGCCGCAGGTCAGCAAGCAGGGCTGGAAACGCCCGGTGAAGCAGAAGTAACAACAAGGCGGGTGGCGCTATGCTTACCCGCCCTACGATTGAGTAGGCCTGATAAGGCGTAGCCGTCATCAGGCAAACCCGGGTGAGGAGATAAATATATATCTCCCCCCACAAGCAGTACCCATAAAAATAACCCCACTCTCTACAAGGCTCGGGGCGCCCGGAAAGGGCAAATACAGGTCAGCGACAACGCATGGCATAACGCCATAATCAGGAAATCTAACTATGTGTGGAATTGTTGGCGCAGTTGCGCAGCGTGATATTGCTGAAATCCTTCTCGAAGGTTTACGTCGTCTGGAATACCGTGGTTACGACTCTGCCGGTCTGGCTGTCGTTGATGCAGAAGGTCATATGACCCGTCTGCGCCGTCTCGGTAAAGTGCAGATGCTGGCCCAGGCTGCGGAAGAACATCCGCTGCACGGTGGCACCGGTATTGCGCATACCCGCTGGGCGACGCACGGTGAGCCATCTGAAGGCAACGCACACCCGCATGTGTCTGAACACATCGTGGTGGTGCATAACGGCATTATCGAAAACCACGAACCGCTGCGTGAAGAACTGAAAGCGCGCGGCTATACCTTCGTCTCTGAAACCGACACCGAAGTGATTGCTCACCTGGTGCACTGGGAGCTGGCACAGGGCGGTACACTGCGTGATGCGGTGCTGCGCGCTATTCCTCAGCTGCGTGGTGCTTACGGTACGGTGATCATGGATTCCCGCGACCCGTCCACGCTGCTGGCCGCGCGTTCCGGTAGCCCGATGGTGATTGGTCTGGGCATGGGTGAAAACTTTATTGCTTCCGACCAGCTGGCGCTGCTGCCGGTTACCCGTCGCTTTATCTTCCTGGAAGAGGGAGACATTGCCGAGGTGACACGTCGCAGCGTCACCGTATTCGACACCAAAGGCGAGCAGGTTAAGCGTCAGGAGATCGAATCAAACCTGCAATACGACGCGGGCGACAAAGGCGCTTACCGTCACTACATGCAGAAAGAGATCTACGAACAGCCAAACGCCATTAAAAACACCCTGACCGGTCGCATCAGCCATGGTGAAGTGGATCTGAGCGAGCTGGGCGCCAATGCCAACGAACTGCTGAGCAAAGTCGAGCACATTCAGATCGTGGCCTGCGGTACCTCTTATAACTCCGGTATGGTCTCGCGCTACTGGTTTGAATCCCTGGCGGGCGTGCCGTGTGATGTGGAAATCGCGTCTGAGTTCCGCTATCGCAAATCTGCGGTGCGTCGTAACAGCCTGATGATCACCCTTTCTCAGTCTGGAGAAACGGCTGATACCCTGGCGGCGCTGCGTCTGTCTAAAGAGTTGGGTTACCTGGGCTCGCTGGCCATCTGTAACGTGCCGGGCTCTTCGCTGGTACGTGAATCCGATCTGGCGCTGATGACCAAAGCCGGTACTGAAATTGGCGTGGCTTCCACCAAGGCGTTCACCACTCAGTTGACCGTTCTGCTGATGCTGGTGGCGAAACTGGCGCGTCTGAAAGGTCTGGATGCCTCCGTTGAACACGACATCGTGCATGGCCTTCAGGCCCTGCCGAGCCGTATCGAGCAGATGCTGTCTCAGGACAAACGCATTGAGGCGCTGGCTGAAGACTTCTCTGACAAACATCACTCCCTGTTCCTGGGGCGTGGCGATCAGTATCCGATTGCGCTGGAAGGCGCGCTGAAACTGAAAGAGATCTCTTACATTCATGCTGAAGCTTACGCGGCAGGTGAACTGAAACATGGCCCGCTGGCGCTGATCGACGCGGATATGCCGGTTATCGTGGTGGCACCGAACAACGAACTGCTGGAAAAACTGAAATCTAACATCGAAGAAGTGCGCGCCCGTGGTGGTGTTCTGTACGTCTTTGCGGATAAAGATGCCGGTTTCGCCAGCAGCGACAACATGCACATCATCGAGATGCCGCATGTGGAAGAGGTGATTGCGCCGATCTTCTACACCGTACCGCTGCAACTGCTGGCTTATCACGTCGCGCTGATCAAAGGCACCGACGTTGACCAGCCGCGCAATCTGGCGAAGTCCGTTACCGTAGAATAATATTATATATCACTGAGGAATAACCCCGTTAATTTATGATTGCGGGGTTATTTTTAGTTTAAAACATAAATATTTTCTGAAAAACAATCTTTCCCTCTTCTTATTAAATAAAAACTAATTACAGTGTGCCGTCTTTTCATGTGATATAAATTTATATTAAGTGACAGTTACGCTTGTATTTATTCTTTTATTCCATCAGTGATAATTAATAAAATATTTTTTCTCCTTGTTATTTTCATTTATCAGTTTACTATTTCCTGGCCGGAATAGTTCGGCAATATCAGTTTTAATAATGAAACATGATTATTTATAACTTCAGGATAGTGTCATAATGAATGGAAAACTTTTTAAAAGCGCATTAGTTTGCTCATCTTTGCTTTTAGGTTTGCAGGCGCACGCGGGGAACGGCAATGGTACTGTGCACTTCACAGGCGAAATTATTGACAGCGCCTGTGAGGTTTCTACGCTAACACGAAATCAAACCGTTGACCTTGGTAAAGTCAATAAATCCACCTTTTCTGGTGTAGGCTCGACGGCTTCCGTACAGGCTTTCCAGATCGATCTTGAAAAGTGCCCTGATACATATAAAAAAGCCACCGCTCGCTTCGATGGTACAGAAGATGGAGACGGTTACCTTAAACTGAACGCTGGTGGAGCAACAGGGGTTGCCGTGGCCATCTACAACCGTGCTGACAACAGCTTGCTGAAACTCTATAACCAGTCAGCCAGTGTAGATATCGGCGCTGATGGCAAGGCGACACTGCCGTTCATGGCTCGCTATATTGCTACTTCTGCAACCGTAACGTCAGGTGTGGCAAATGCGGATTCTGAATTTACTATCACTTACAGTAATTAATTTCTAGCTTTCCGAAATATAATCAGGCCTGGCAAGGCAGGTTTCTTTACGTCTAATGGACAGCGAAACCTCGCAGGCCTGTCACAGGATATGATATGCGCAGGCGTTTTATCGACATTTTTATTATTCTTTTTTTAGTCGTGTGTGCCTCTCCCTCCTGGGGTGGAATTATTATTGGTGGCACGCGGGTTATTTTTCCCAGCAATAAAACAGACACTACTATTTCTGTAATAAATAATGATGCTTCCTTACCCTATCTGATTCAGGCATGGGTTGATCCTTTTTTGTCCACAGACAAAACGAAACCACCGTTTACCGTTATTCCTCCTGTTTCAAGGCTGGAGCCAAAACAGGAGCGCGTATTGCGCATTATTAAAACAAAAGGCGATTTACCCACCGATCGGGAATCCGTCTTTTGGCTGAACGTAAAGAATATTCCTCCCACGCCGGATAAACAGTCCAGCAAGCTGGAAATCGCGATTAAAACGCGCATGAAGTTATTCTGGCGGCCAGCCAGCATTACTGAAAAGCCTGAAACCGCCAGCCTGAAAGTTATCTGGCGCAAACAAGGCAATACCCTGATGGTGAATAATCCTACGACTATTCATATCAACGTTATCGATGTTGCTGTAGACGGCAAACCGCTGGATTTGGCGATGATTAAGCCCTTTGAGACGCTCAACATTCCCTTACCCGCTGGTGTCGCGAGTAAGACGCTCACCTGGCATAGCATTAATGATTATGGCTCGATAAGCGACGTCATCAAGCAACCCCTTTGACTCAGGCGAGATGGTTAACGTTGAAGCGCATCTATTTTATGTTATCCCTGGCATCGCTGTGGGTCAGCGGGCACGCTGCTGGTGAAACCTTTAACGCACGGTTGTTAGAAATTGGACATCCGGTCGACGTTGATATCAGTCAGTTTAGCCGGCCCGATAATCTCCCTGAAGGGGATTATCAGGTTGATATTTATATCAACGAGCGCTTTTTTGAGCGCCGTGAAATCCATTTTTTTAGAACAAATAACGAGAGCGCACTCCAGCCCTGTTTCCGCGACTTAAAAAATACGCTGGCTACGTTTGGCATAAAAGTGGATGCCATAAAAGCGCTGGCTACGGTTAACGCCAGCCGCTGCGAGCCCGTTCCACCGCTTACGGGTGCTACATGGGTTCTGGATGACGAAAAGCTCGCGTTACGAGTCTCTATCCCGCAGATTTATATGGATTCTTCAGCGCGTGACGCCATTCCGCCTTCACGTTGGGATCAGGGTATTAATGCCTTGATGGTGAATTATGATTTTTCGACCACCCAGACGTTGAAATCAGACTATGACAGTGACGATCTGTATTATCTGAACATGCGTAGCGGTATTAACCTTGGCAGCTGGCGACTTCGCAACTACAGCACCTTCAACGCAGTCAACAGCAACGGCAGTTATCATTCTGCGAGTACTTATTTACAACGTGATATTGCCAGCCTGCGTAGCCAGATAATGATAGGGGATACCTGGACGGCAAATGATCTGTTCGATAGCAGCCAGGTGCGCGGCGTGCGCCTGTATACCGATAATGACATGCTGCCGGATAGTCTGAATGGCTTCGCACCCGTCGTCCGGGGCATTGCTAAAAGTAATGCCGTCGTCACCATTCGTCAGAATGGCTACATTATCTATCAGTCTGCTGTTCCTCAGGGGCCGTTCGCCCTGACCGATCTCAACACCACCAGCAGTGGGGGCGATCTCGACGTCACGATCAAAGAAGAAGACGGTAGTGAGCAGCATTTTACCCAGCCTTATGCTTCCCTGGCGATATTGCGGCGTGAAGGCCAGACGGACTTTGATATCAGCATTGGCGAACTGAACAACAGCGATCGCTATTCACCTGACTTATTGCAGGCTCAACTTTTACGTGGCATGCAAGGGGGAATGACGCTCTATGGCGGCACACAGTTAGCTGAGAATTACACTGCCATAGCGGCTGGTATTGGTCAGGATCTCGGCGAGATCGGGGCAATATCAATGGATGTCACCCATGCGGCGTCTCGTTTTGTCGATGACACGGAGCAGGGGCAATCCTGGCGTTTTCTCTATTCCAAAACGTTCGATGTAAGTAATACCAGCCTGCGAATAGTAGGCTATCGCTATTCAACGGAAGGATTCTACACCCTGGATGAGTGGGCTTCCCGCAGGAGCGATAGCGAGACGTTCTGGCAAACGGGTAACCGCAGAAGCCGTCTGGAGGGAACGTGGACACAACCTTTTGCACAGGGGTATGGAAATATTTATCTGACGCTGAGTCGGGAACAGTACTGGCGAACGGATAACGTTGAACGGCTGATCCAGATTGGTTACAGCAACAGCTGGAAACAGATGACGTGGAATGCGTCATGGAACTATACCGATACTGCGAATCATCACGATGGTGACTGGGAAGAGGGTGGCGAAAACGAACATGTTTTCATGCTGACACTCTCGCTTCCGCTTTCCCAGTGGTTACCGAACACCTATGCCAACTATAACGTTACTGGCAACAATAAAAACAGCGTCTCCCATCAGGTAGGCCTGAACGGAAGACTGCTTCAGAACAACAACCTGAACTGGAACATACAGCAATCCGTTGATGAAAGTGGCGGCAGTACGGGGGGGAATGCGGGACTGGCCTGGGACGCTACTTATGGCTCCATGAAAGGTAACTATGCCTGGAGCAACGAAGCCCGAAGTCTCAATTACGGCGTCAGCGGCGGCATTTTACTGCATTCAGAAGGTGTCACCTTCTCACAGGAAATGGGTGAAACCGTCGCGCTGGTGAAAGCTCCCGGGGCGGTGGGCCTGGCGGTGGAAAACAGCAGCGGCATCGCAACGGACTGGCGCGGCTACACCGTAAAAACGCAGCTGTCACCCTATGATGAAAATCGTATCGCAATTGGCGACAGCGACTTTGCCTCTGGCAATGTTGAACTGGAAAAAAGCGTCCAGAATCTGGTTCCTACGCGTGGCGCGGTAGTAAAAGCGGAATTCGTTACGCATATCGGCTACCGCATTCTGTTCAATGTTCATCTCAGCAATGGCAAACCTGCGCCTTTTGGGGCAACGGGATCGGCAACGCTGGATACCGGAAGCGTTACGGGCATTGTCGGAGAAGAGGGCGAACTCTATCTCTCAGGCATGCCGGAAAAGGGACAATTTACGTTGACGCTCAACGACGGCGCAACCTGTCGGGCGGAATACACGCTTCAACAACAGCCTGACGCTGGCCTGGTGCAGATGCCCGTCACGTGTCGATAAAGGATTAAAATGAAACTGCAATACGGGCTTTTAGCCTTACTGACCTGCGTCTTTTATGCGCATGCGGCCCCAACCGGTTACTGCGCGCCAGACAATGGCAAATATCATAACTACCTGAATTTTACAGAGCAGTTTTCCATTACGGACAATATAGCCGGAACGTCAACGCTTATTAATGTGAATAACAACAATACCTCGTTTAAAGGTACCTGCTACTGTCTGACCGGGCCGAATCAGAGTTACGATCATACCTATATCACCAGCGTCGTTAATCCGGCGCTGGTGCCTGCGGGAAGCAGGAACAATGTCGCCTATTTTAACCTGAATGATAACGTTGATATCGGCCTGCTTGTTTACATACTCGGTGTCGGTTATACGGCCGTGCCCTTTGATCATCTGCCTAATAAAACCGGTACTCCCTATCAATGTCACAACGGCGTAAGTTCCGCCACCACGTTTTATAGCGGCGGCTCGGGGCAGATCTATTTGTACGTTAAAAAAGCCTTCACCGGGGTGATGACGATCCCGGCGACGGTGGTGGCGAATATCTATGCCACGATCGATCCGCGTACCGTCTCGAATGAGATTATTTCTGATGTGATTGTTCAGGGAACAGTGACGGTTCCTCAATCCTGTGAGATTGACGAGGGGCAGGCCATTGTTTTTGATTTCAATAAAATCCTGGCGTCAGAGTTTTCGTCGACGAAAGGGAAAGCGCTGACCGATCGCAAAATCACGCGTACCGTGAACATCAAATGCACCAATATGATGTTCTACGACAAGCTCGGCGCAACTCTGCATGCCTCAGCCGTGGCTTCTGATAATTCGATGATTGCGACGGACAACGAAGACGTAGGAATTAAGGTCTACGACAAATACAATCGGGAAGTGAATACGAATGGCGGCACCCTTGAAGCAGAAACGACTAAAATTCCCGACATCATGGGGGATACGCTGGGATCGCTGACATTTTCAAGCGCGCCTGCCAGCGCGACGGGAGCGAGACCCAAACCAGGCCAGTTCAATGCAACGGCAACTCTGACGATTGAAATCGCACATTAAAATGACAACGGCTGTTTATGACAGCCGTTGTCATATCAGCTACGCTAAAACTGTTTCATTACAAAAAAGATGACAAAAATATGACCATGTCGTTAATTAATGGCTATATTTTTCGAGTGGTTACATCTGTCACTGGCTTTGTCATAAAACTGTCATATTTCGTACATTTATCTGTCACCTGTTTGTCCTATTTTGCTCATCGTAGCCACTTAAACAATGATTTACGAAATCCTTGCAGGAGACATTATGAAAGTTATGCGTACCACTGTCGCAACTGTTGTCGCCGCGACCTTATCAATGAGCGCTTTCTCTGCCTTTGCAGCAGCAAGCCTGACTGGCGCTGGTGCAACCTTCCCTGCGCCGGTGTATGCCAAATGGGCGGATACCTACCAGAAAGAGACCGGCAACAAGGTCAACTATCAGGGTATCGGCTCCTCCGGTGGCGTAAAACAAATTACCGCGAATACCGTTGATTTCGGCGCATCCGACGCTCCGCTGTCTGATGAGAAACTGAATCAGGAAGGCCTGTTCCAGTTCCCGACCGTGATCGGCGGCGTTGTGCTGGCTGTTAACATCCCTGGCCTGAAATCAGGCGAGCTGGTGCTGGACGGCAAAACCCTGGGTGACATCTACCTGGGCAAAATCAAAAAATGGGATGACGAAGCCATCACTAAGCTGAACCCGGGCGTTAAGCTGCCTTCGCAGAATATCGCGGTGGTTCGTCGTGCTGACGGCTCTGGTACCTCTTTCGTGTTCACCAGCTACCTGGCGAAAGTGAACGAAGAGTGGAAATCTAAAGTCGGTTCCGGCTCTACCGTTAACTGGCCAACCGGTCTGGGCGGTAAAGGCAACGACGGTATCGCAGCCTTCGTACAGCGTCTGCCTGGCTCTATCGGCTACGTAGAATACGCTTACGCTAAGCAGAACAACCTGGCTTACACCAAACTGGTTTCTGCCGACGGCAAACCGGTTAGCCCGACCGAAGAGAACTTCGCCAACGCCGCGAAAGGCGCTGACTGGAGCAAATCCTTCGCGCAGGACCTGACCAACCAGAAAGGCGACGATGCATGGCCTATCACGTCTACCACCTTCATTCTGGTCCACAAAGAGCAGAAGAAACCTGAGCAGGGTGCTGAAGTGCTGAAGTTCTTCGACTGGGCATATAAAAATGGCGGCAAACAGGCTAACGATCTGGATTACGCCAGCCTGCCAGACAGCGTGGTTGAGCAGATCCGTGCTGCATGGAAAACCAACGTGAAAGACAGCAGCGGTAAAGCGCTGTACTAACAGGATATATTTAACGAAGATGGCGGGTGGCGCTGCGCTTACCCGCCCTACGGTTTACTCTGTAGGCCCGGTAAGCGTCAGCGCCACCGGGCATATTCGTAAAAACGTCTCAAAAAGAAGAGTAATTTATGGCTGCAACCAAGCCTGCATTTAACCCTCCGGGTAAAAAAGGTGACATGATTTTCAGCGCGCTGGTGAAACTGGCTGCGCTGATTGTGCTATTGCTGCTGGGCGGCATTATCGTGTCCCTGATTTTCTCCTCCTGGCCGAGCATTCAAAAATTTGGTTTCGCCTTCCTGTGGACCAAAGAGTGGGATGCGCCGAACGATATTTACGGTGCGCTGGTGCCGATTTACGGCACGCTGGTGACCTCTTTTATCGCCCTGCTGATTGCGGTTCCGGTAAGCTTTGGTATTGCCCTGTTCCTGACGGAACTGGCGCCAGGCTGGCTGCGACGTCCGCTGGGTATCGCCATTGAACTGCTGGCGGCCATCCCAAGTATCGTTTACGGCATGTGGGGCCTGTTTATCTTCGCGCCGCTGTTTGCGACGTACTTCCAGGAGCCGGTCGGTAACGTTCTCTCAGCCATTCCGTTTGTGGGGGCGCTGTTCTCCGGCCCGGCATTCGGTATCGGCATTCTGGCGGCAGGTGTGATCCTCGCCATCATGATTATTCCGTACATTGCGGCGGTCATGCGCGATGTCTTCGAACAAACCCCGGTGATGATGAAAGAGTCCGCCTACGGCATCGGCTGCACCACCTGGGAAGTTATCTGGCGCATCGTCCTTCCGTTCACCAAAAATGGGGTGATTGGCGGCATTATGCTGGGCTTAGGTCGCGCGCTTGGTGAAACCATGGCGGTCACCTTTATCATCGGCAACACCTACCAGCTCGACAGCGCCTCGCTTTATATGCCGGGGAACAGTATTACCTCTGCGCTGGCGAACGAATTTGCCGAAGCGGAATCCGGGCTGCACGTCGCCGCGCTGATGGAACTGGGTCTGATCCTGTTTGTTATCACCTTTATTGTGCTGGCTATCTCCAAGCTGATGATTATGCGTCTGGCTAAAAACGAGGGGGCACGCTAATGGCGACTCTCGACATGCAAAACACCGCTCAGCTTGCGGAATCCCGTCGCAAAATGCAGTCAAAGCGCCGGATTAAAAACCGCATTGCGTTGACGCTTTCCATGGCAACGATGGCGTTCGGCCTGTTCTGGCTGATCTGGATCCTGATGTCCACCATCACCCGGGGTATTGATGGAATGTCCCTGGCGCTGTTCACCGAGATGACGCCGCCGCCGAACACGGCGGGTGGTGGTCTGGCAAACGCTCTGGCGGGCAGCGGCCTGTTGATCCTGTGGGCGACCGTTTCCGGTACGCCGTTGGGCATCATGGCGGGTATCTATCTGGCGGAATATGGCCGCAAGTCCTGGATCGCTGAAGTCATCCGCTTCATTAACGACATTCTGCTTTCTGCCCCGTCGATTGTCGTGGGTCTGTTTGTTTACACCATCGTGGTGGCGCAAATGGAACACTTCTCCGGCTGGGCGGGTGTGATTGCGCTGGCGCTGTTGCAGGTGCCTATCGTTATTCGTACCACTGAAAACATGCTGAAACTGGTGCCGGACAGCCTGCGTGAAGCGGCTTACGCGCTGGGTACGCCTAAATGGAAGATGATTTCGGCTATCACCCTGAAAGCGTCCGTCTCGGGGATCATGACCGGTATCCTGCTGGCTATCGCCCGTATCGCCGGTGAAACCGCACCGCTGCTGTTTACCGCCCTCTCCAATCAGTTCTGGAGCACGGACATGATGCAGCCGATCGCCAACCTGCCGGTGACGATCTTTAAATTTGCGATGAGCCCATTCGCGGAATGGCAGCAGCTGGCCTGGGCCGGGGTGCTGATCATCACCCTTTGCGTACTGTTGCTGAACATTCTGGCGCGCGTCATTTTCGCGAAGAAGAAACACGGTTAAATTTTTACGGCGCGGCACATCGCGGCGCCGAATGAGGAAATGAGTCAATGAGTATGGTTGATACTGCCCCGGGTAAGATTCAGGTTCGTGATTTGAACTTCTACTACGGCAAATTCCATGCCCTGAAGAATATCAACCTGGATATCGCAAAGAACCAGGTAACGGCATTCATCGGTCCGTCCGGCTGTGGCAAATCCACGCTGCTGCGCACCTTTAACAAAATGTATTCGCTCTATCCGGAGCAGCGCGCAGAAGGTGAAATTCTGCTGGACGGTGACAACATCCTGACCAATACCCAGGATATCGCCCTGCTGCGTGCGAAAGTGGGGATGGTATTCCAGAAACCCACGCCGTTCCCGATGTCGATCTATGACAACATCGCCTTTGGTGTGCGTCTGTTTGAGAAGCTCTCCCGTGCGGATATGGACGAGCGCGTGCAGTGGGCATTGACCAAGGCCGCATTATGGAACGAAACCAAAGATAAACTTCACCAGAGTGGGTACTCTCTCTCCGGTGGTCAGCAGCAGCGTCTGTGCATTGCGCGCGGTATCGCCATTCGCCCGGAAGTCTTGCTGCTGGATGAGCCGTGCTCAGCCCTGGACCCGATCTCAACCGGGCGTATCGAAGAGCTGATCACCGAGCTGAAGCAGGATTACACCGTGGTGATCGTGACCCACAACATGCAGCAGGCTGCACGTTGTTCTGACCACACGGCGTTTATGTACCTGGGCGAGTTGATTGAGTTCAGCGATACGGACGCGCTGTTCACTCGTCCGGCGAAGAAACAAACCGAAGATTATATTACTGGCCGCTACGGTTGATTTGCCTTAGTGCATGTGGAGAAACCATGGACAACCTCAATCTTAATAAACACATTTCCGGCCAGTTTAACGCAGAACTGGAAAGCATTCGCACCCAGGTGATGACCATGGGCGGCATGGTCGAGCAGCAGCTTTCTGACGCGATCACGGCGATGCACAACCAGGACAGCGAGCTGGCTAAGCGCGTTATTGAAGGCGACCACAACGTCAATATGATGGAAGTCGCCATCGACGAAGCCTGCGTGCGCATCATTGCGAAGCGTCAGCCGACGGCGAGCGACCTGCGTCTGGTGATGGCGATCATCAAAACCATCGCCGAGCTGGAGCGTATCGGTGACGTGGCGGATAAAATCTGCCGTACCGCGCTGGAGAAATTCTCCCAGCAGCACCAGCCGCTGCTGGTGAGCCTGGAGTCTCTCGGGCGCCACACCGTGCAGATGCTGCACGACGTGCTGGACGCTTTCGCGCGCATGGATCTGGACGAAGCGGTCCGTATCTACCGTGAAGACAAGAAAGTTGACCAGCAATACGAAGGCATTGTGCGTCAGCTGATGACCTACATGATGGAAGATTCTCGTACCATTCCAAGCGTACTGACCGCGCTGTTCTGTGCGCGCTCCATCGAGCGTATCGGTGACCGTTGCCAGAACATTTGCGAATACATTTTCTATTTCGTGAAGGGGCAGGATTTCCGACACGTGGGCGGCGACGAGCTGGACAAGCTGCTGGCGGGTAAAGATCCGAAAGAGTGATATGTGTGGCGGGTGGCGCTAACGCTTACCCGCCCTACGTTAATTCAACGCGTAATATCCCACCCGCGCGCCTTCCACAACGCTGGCAGTTGCGCCAGATCGGTAAAGGTTGTCACTTTTGGATGGTCGATCGGCTTGTTGTGCGGATCGGCGCAGAAGTAAAATACCTCCATCCCCGCATCAATCCCTGACTGCGCGCCGGCAGATGAGTCATCCACCAGAATGCAGTTCTCCACGTTGACGTTCATCGCCTTCGCCGCGTGGAACATCAGCGCCGGATCGGGCTTCCAGCGCTGGATATCGTAGCCGCTGAACAGTTTTTCCGGGAAGTGGTGCAACATCTCCAGCTTGCCGAGCGAGTGCTGCATTTTGCTGACCGGTCCGTTAGAGACCACGCAGATTGGCACCGTCATCGCATCCAGCAGCGCGTTAGCGCCGGCGATAACTTCCAGCTCGGCGTCGAAGAGGCGTGCGACCTCGGCGCGGTACACCGGTTCCAGATCCGCTTTCACCAGATCCACCCCGTGCTCTTCGTTAATGATGTCGATGATCTCGTACAGCTTCACGCCCTTAAAGCGTTTAAACACCTCTTCGAGATCGAGCGTAATACCAAATTCCTGGAACATGGCGACATACGCGCGGGAACAAATGACCTCACTGTCGACCAGCGTACCGTCACAGTCGAAAAATACCGCTTCAATTTCGGACATGCCTTTCCCTTTTAACAAGTTTAACGTTTTCGTACGGCAGTTCACCGGGACGCAATCGTTGCCGTATAAGCAAAATCAATGAAAAAAGTATCCCGTAACCGCCACTATTGTCGCATTTTGGTATAGGATAGCGACGAATTTTCCCTCCTTGTTCGGAAATTGATGATGAGTCAACAACACACTACCCAGACGTCTGGTCAGGGGCTGCTTGAGCGCGTGTTCAAACTGCGCGAGCACGGCACAACGGCACGCACCGAAGTGATCGCCGGTTTTACTACCTTCCTGACGATGGTCTATATCGTTTTCGTTAACCCGCAAATTCTGGGCGTGGCTGGCATGGACACCAGCGCCGTCTTTGTAACCACCTGTCTGATCGCGGCCCTTGGCAGCATCCTGATGGGCGTTTTCGCTAATCTGCCCGTGGCGCTGGCCCCGGCAATGGGTCTGAATGCGTTCTTTGCGTTCGTGGTGGTTCAGGCGATGGGCCTGCCGTGGCAGGTTGGGATGGGCGCTATTTTCTGGGGCGCGGTCGGCCTGCTGCTGCTGACCATCTTCCGCGTGCGCTACTGGATGATTGCGAACATTCCCGTGAGCCTGCGCGTGGGCATCACCAGCGGTATCGGTCTGTTCATCGGCATGATGGGGCTGAAAAACGCTGGCGTTATCGTGGCGAACCCGGAAACGCTGGTGAGCATTGGTAACCTGACCTCTCACAGCGTGCTGCTGGGCGTGCTGGGCTTCTTTATCATCGCGATCCTGGCATCGCGCAACATCCATGCTGCGGTGCTGGTCTCTATCATTGTGACCACGCTGCTGGGCTGGATGCTGGGTGACGTGCATTACAGCGGTATCGTCTCTGCGCCACCGAGCGTCTCTACCGTGATTGGCCACGTTGATCTGGCGGGCTCGCTGAACCTGGGACTGGCCGGGGTGATTTTCTCCTTCATGCTGGTCAACCTGTTTGACTCCTCCGGTACGCTGATTGGCGTGACCGACAAAGCGGGTCTGGCAGATGAAAAAGGCAAATTCCCGCGCATGAAGCAGGCGCTGTATGTGGATAGCATCTCTTCCGTTGCTGGCTCTTTCATCGGTACCTCGTCTGTTACCGCTTACATTGAATCCTCTTCCGGTGTGTCCGTGGGTGGTCGTACCGGCCTGACGGCGGTAGTTGTGGGTCTGCTATTCCTGCTGGTGATCTTCCTCTCTCCGCTGGCGGGGATGGTGCCACCATACGCGGCAGCCGGCGCGCTGATCTACGTCGGCGTGCTGATGACCTCAAGCCTGGCGCGCGTGAAGTGGGAAGATCTGACGGAAGCTGTTCCGGCATTTATTACCGCGGTGATGATGCCGTTCAGCTTCTCGATCACCGAAGGTATCGCGCTGGGCTTTATCTCTTACTGCGTGATGAAGATCGGTACCGGCCGCTTCCGCGAACTTAGCCCGTGCGTGATTATTGTGGCGCTGCTGTTTGTGCTGAAGATTGTGTTTATTGATGCACACTAAGATGCTGGTGGTGTCAGGTGGCGCTTCGCTTACCTGACCTACTGACGAGTGTAGGCCCGGTAAGCGCTAGCGCCACCGGGCTTTTTTATCAGGCCTTCACCCGCTTAATATAATCCCCAAACGCGGTCAGCTGGCCAGAGAGATGGTCACGCGTACTCTGATCCACCACTTCACCCGTCTGCGGGTCGACCTTGTTCTGAATCACGCCGCCCATAAATTCCGGCTTGTTCATCACCATCGCATCCAGGAACACCAGGATCTGACGCAGGTGATACTGGCAGCGCGCGCCGCCGATGGCGCCCATTGAGCTGGTCTGGATCAGCACAGGTTTACCAGACAGCGGCTGCTCCGGTAAACGGGACAGCCAGTCAATGGCGTTCTTCAAACCACCCGGCACCGAGTAGTTATACTCAGGCGTCACAATCACCACGCCGTCAGCCTGACGGATTTGCTCGGCTATCGCTTCCACACTCTGCGGGAACCCTTCTTCCTGCTGAACGTCAGCATCATAAAGCGGGATGTCGCCAATGGACGGCAGGGCACTGATCTCCATTCCCGCAGGCGCCAGCTGCGGCAGCGTACGGGCAACCATCCCGTTAAAAGAACCTTTGCGCAGGCTTCCCAGTAACGTAACAACTTTCAACGTATCAGACATGATTACTCCTGTTTCATCATGATGATCCTGGACGGATCAGCTATGGGTGTATGCTTTTTCTGCCGGTAAACTGGTTAATCGCATCAGGCGCGCGGCGGGCTCGTTGGCGCGCTCAGGTACATCCGGAAGACTACGCCAACCGCGAGTGCTGTCAAACTCCCAGATTTTCAGCCGTTCGATGGCGGGGGTCACCGCAACGGACCAGATCAGTACGTCCTCAGCGTCGCAGAGTGCCTCTACCAGCGAGGCTTTTGTCGCGCGCAGGCGTCCGGAGCCGGGGAGCAGCTGCAACAGGCTGGCGTCGTCTGACGCCGCGCCGCTCAGTTTGCGGATGCTCTGGCGAAGGGTGATGAGCTGCGCTCTGGCTTCAACGGGGTCGTTCTGGTTACGTATCCACAGCTTTTCATTACTGGAGAGCGGGTATTCATCGAGCGCGTTAGCACCATGGAAGCTGCGCGTGACGCGTTGTAGCTCCATATCCAGGCCGCAATCACCTTCCGTCGTCAGCGCGACGCCAACAATGTTGCCGGTGTACGCAATGGAAAAATGGGGGAGTGCCGGGTCCGCAAAAACCGGGCGACCTTCTGGCTGGGTGAGTATGTCCGGTAATTCGCTGGTGCCGTAGAGCATAAAAAGCAGTTCTGCGAGGAGCGCTCGGGAAGCTAAAAACCGCGTCCTGCGGTGTTCAGGTAGTTTGAGCGCCTCATTGTGACAGGCTGAAGAAAGTCTGGCCGATACGAGATGCCCTTCCGTTAATGTTCCTCGTGCAAAGTGCGTAGCCATTTTTCGCTCCTTGATAATGGTCGTAGTCGGTTAAACGGTTACATGATTATCGCTTAACTCAGCTTCTGTTTTAATCAGTAAATGGAAATAAGAGAAGCCTGAGCACCGAACTTTACATTATCTTAGGCAAAAACCTGACCTGGTGCGGTATACAGCGCTTTGATCGTCTCGCGCAGCCAGAGGATTTTCGGATTATGGCTGTTCCGTTTATGCCAGATCAGCGTGAAGGGGACGGTGAGCTTTTCTGCCTGCGCCTCATCGATGGGAATGGGCAGACAGACCAGATTACGCTGGTGGAGTTGATTGTAGTGATGGCAGTAGTGCGGCGCAGTGGCAATGTAGTTGTGATCCGGCTGGGCCGCCATAAACATCGACTGTTCAAAACCGGGCAAACTCATGGCGATGTTACGCTCCCGACCCATCTCTCTTAGCACCTCATCGAGCGCCCAGGTGTCGCTGCGTTCCCAGAAGATGCTGATATGCGGGTAGCGCAGAAACGTCTCCAGATCCCATGCTTCCTGGAGCGCGGGATGATCCTCGCGCAAATACACGCACGGACGGTCACTGAACAGGATTTCGTAGTCGATAAACCACGGCATCAGCTTTAGCAGTTCGCGCGAGCGAGGGTGCGTTTCACGCCCGGTGAAGCCCAGATCCACTTCTCCGCGCGTAATGGCGTCCAGCGAATCGTAATCCCATTGGCGCAGCTTCACCGTCGCCTGTGGGTAGCGTTCATTCACCTGCTCCAGCAGGGTATTAAAGCGGATCAGCATCAGCGGTGTTTCGGCGGCGAGCACAAACTTAAGCCCGCCAGGAGAGCTATGGTGGAATTTATCGAGGATCTGGTTGCCAATCTGCATCCAGTCGGCCAAATCCTGTTCCAGACTCACCGTCAGCGGTGTGGGCAATAGCCCTAAAGGCGTTTTCACAAACAGCGGATCGTCGAACCAGTCGCGCAGCTTCGCCAGCGATTTACTCACCGCGGACGGCGTCACGTTCATCCGCTTCGCGGCTTTGGTGACGCTGCGCTCCTGCAACAAAAGTTGCAGGCAAAGTAAAAGATTAAGATCGAGACTGCTGATGGGCTTCTTCATAGTGCGCCGCGGGCTGGATGACCATAAGTAAGGTAATGCAGAGTATGCTACAGCCAATCAGAACCCCGATCAGCATATTCAGCGCGTTAAGGCCGATCACCGCCGCCAGCCAAATCCACAGTGACGAACCGCAGACCTGCGCAATGCCCAGCACCGAGCTTGCCACGCCAGCCCGCAGCGAAAACGGGCCAAGCGCCTGACTCATCGCCACACCAAAGCCGACGGAGAATCCGGCGCAGATCAGAGTAATGCCCACCAGCATTACAGCGTGTGAGGTGGCGGTCGCCAGGATCACGCCTGCGGCGAGGAACAGCGTCTGTGATGTGAGCATCAGCGTGCGCTGGCGGAAGATGTTGAGCGCAAAGGGCGTGGAGAATGAAACCGCCATGCTCACCATCGCGGTTAGCGCCATCACCGTCGAATACTCACCGCGATCGAAGCCCATCGTCTCCATCAGCAACACCGGGGAAACGTTTACATAGGTGAGGATCACCGCCACGCTAAGCGTGGTGATTGTCAGCCGACTCAGGAAAAAGCGATTCATCAGCTTTTCAGCCGGATGGAGGGTTGCGGTGTGATATGGCTGTTGCGAACCGGGATGGGTCTCTTTCAGCACCGTCACGGACAGGATAAAGACGATGGCGCCCATTGCGGCCATGGTCCAGAAAAGACTCTGCCACGGAAATTTAAGCATAATCAGGTAGCCTACAACCGGTGCCAGCACCGGGATGATGCAGGTAATGCCGTTCAGCATCGACAGCACTTTAGCGCGGCGCTGGGCGCTTAAGGTATCGCGAAGAATAGCAAACGCCACCACGTAACAGCCACCCGCGCCAATGCCCTGGATAAAACGGCCTGACAGGAACATTGTGCTTTCCTGAGCTACTGAAGACAGTACTGATGCCAGCGCAAAGATAACTGCACCCGTAATGGCGACGGGCTGACGGCCTGCTTTATCCGCGATTTTCCCGGCAAATACCATCGACGACGCCATTCCCGCGAGGTAGGCCGAAAACGCGATGTGCAGCTGCGCCTCGCTGGCGCCCAGATCGCGGGCAATATGCGGTAGCCCCACCAGATACATATCAATGCCGGACGGATACAGCAGAACCAGCGCAAAACTACAGAACAGAAAACGAGCCATAAATCCCCCATAGATGCAGGCAAGCAGGATAGGGGGCGTGGAGGGATTAAGCGAGTTGCCATTTGGACAATGGTGATTTCCCTGGAGGAAATCACCCTGTATTAACGGGAATTACTTACCAATGCAGAAGCTCGAGAAAATCCGTCCCAGCAAATCGTCCGACGTAAACTCCCCGGTGATCTCGCTCAGGTTCTGCTGCGCCAGACGCAGCTCTTCCGCCAGCAGTTCACCGGCCCACGCGCCGATCAGCTGGGCTTTACCCTGCTCAAGGTGGCGAGCCGCCTCTTCCAGCGCCTGCAAGTGACGACGACGTGCCAGGAAGCCGCCCTCCATACTGGTGTCGAAGCCCATGCTCTGTTTGAGATGGCTACGCAGGGCTTCCACGCCTTCACCGGTACGGGCCGACAGGCGAATAAGTGAGTGACCATTCACATCGCTGATGCCCAGCGTTTCGCCGGTAACGTCGGCCTTGTTGCGCACCACGGTGATCGGCAGTTTAGCCGGGAGACGGGCGATAAAGTCTGGCCAGATTTCAGCCGGGTCAACGGCGTCGGTTGTGGTGCCGTCCACCATAAACAGCACGCGGTCGGCCTGCTCGATCTCCTGCCAGGCGCGTTCGATACCGATACGCTCGACTTCATCGCTCGCATCGCGCAGGCCAGCAGTGTCGATGATGTGCAGCGGCATGCCGTCGATATGGATATGTTCGCGCAGGACATCGCGGGTGGTGCCGGCTATGTCGGTCACGATCGCCGCTTCACGGCCCGCCAGGGCGTTCAGCAGGCTCGATTTTCCGGCATTGGGGCGACCAGCAATCACCACCTTCATTCCTTCACGCAGCAGGCTGCCCTGGCGCGCTTCGGCGCGAACGGCATCGAGATCGTTCATCACCTGGTTGAGCTGAGCTTCAATTTTACCGTCTGAGAGGAAGTCGATCTCCTCGTCCGGGAAGTCGATAGCCGCTTCGACATAGATTCGCAGGTGAGTAAGTGCTTCCACAAGGTGATTCACGCGTGCGGAAAATGCCCCCTGCAACGAGTTCAGCGCGGAGCGGGCTGCCTGTTCGGAACTGGCGTCGATCAGGTCGGCAATCGCCTCGGCCTGCGCCAGGTCGAGCTTATCGTTGAGGAAAGCACGCTCGGAGAACTCACCCGGCTTTGCAATGCGCAGGCCAGGCAGGGTCAGAATACGTTTTAACAGCAGGTCGAGGATCACCGGGCCGCCGTGACCCTGAAGCTCCAGCACGTCTTCGCCGGTGAAGGAGTTTGGGCCGGGGAACCACAGCGCGATGCCCTGGTCCAGCGGTGTGCCGTCGGCATCCTTAAACGGCAGATAATCAGCGTAGCGCGGCTTTGGCAGTTTACCCAGCACCGCTTCGGCCACCTCACGCGCCTTCAGGCCGGAGATGCGCAGAATGCCTACACCACCGCGTCCCGGTGGGGTTGCCTGGGCGACGATAGTGTCGTTATGGCTCATGGTTGCTCTCGTTCAATACAAATAAAAAAGGCGGTCAATCGACCGCCCTTATTTTAGCGTTAAGTTACCGAATCAGGACTTTTTCTTTTCGCGGCTATGCAGGCCACGTTTTTCCAGACCACGGTAAATCAGCTGCTGCTGGATGATGGTCACCAGGTTGCTGACGATATAGTACAGCACCAGACCTGACGGGAACCACAGGAAGAACACGGTGAAGATGACCGGCATAAAGGTCATGATCTTCTGCTGCATCGGGTCGGTCACGGTGGTCGGAGACATCTTCTGAATGAAGAACATCGTCACGCCCATCAGGATCGGCAGGATGTAGTACGGGTCCTGTGCGGACAGGTCATGGATCCACAGGGCGAACGGCGCGTGGCGCAGCTCAACGGAACCCATCAGCATGTAGTACAGCGCAAGGAAGATTGGCATCTGAATCAGCAGCGGGAAGCAACCACCCAGTGGGTTCACTTTCTCTGCTTTATACAGGGCCATCATCTCCTGGCTCTGACGCTGTTTGTCATCGCCCAGACGCTCACGCATAGCCTGAATCTTCGGCTGTAGCATACGCATCTTCGCCATGGAGGTGTACTGCGCTTTAGTCAGCGGATACATGATGCCACGAACGATAAAGGTGATAACGATGATGGAGAAGCCCCAGTTACCCAGGAAGCTGTGGATGAACTTCAGCAGCTTAAACAGCGGCTGAGAGATGAACCACAACCAACCGTAATCGACGGTCAGATCCAGGTGCGGCGCAACGGCAGCCATTTTGTCCTGGATTTCCGGGCCGACCCACAGGGTGCTTGCCAGTTTACCGGTTTGACCCGGCTGCACCAGAACCGGCTGAGATTTGTAGCCGATGGCTGCAATACCGTTGCCGAGGTTCGCGGTGTAGAAGTTGTTCGTACCGTCGTTATTCGGTACCCACGCCGTCGCGAAATACTGTTGCAGCATTGCGACCCAACCGCCTTTAGAGCTGACGTTCAGGTTTTCGTTATCGGCAATGGTGTCGAATTTGTATTTCTCGTACTTGGTATCTGGCGTGGAGTAAGCCGCGCCACGGAAGGTATGCAGCGCAAAGTTGCTGCTTCCGGTGTCACGGTGAGACGGCAGATTGATGGACTGCTTCAACTGACCAAAGGTAGAGATTTCCAGTGGTTTCGCACCGGCGTTCTGTACGCTGTAGCCCACGTTCACCGCATACTCACCGCGTTTCAGGGTGAAGGTTTTGGTGAAGGTGTTGCCTGCCGCGTCGGTGTAGGTCATCGGGATAACCAGTTCGTTCTGACCATCAGCCAGCACAAACGTGTCATTCTCGACGTTATACAGTGGACGCGCACCGTTAGCCGGGTTATCCGGGCCATCACGACCGGTCAGGCCGCTCTGCGCCTGGTAGATAAATTCAGGCGTGGTTTCCAGTAACTGGAACGGTTCGGTAGACTTCAGCTCTTTCGGGTAGGTCAACAGCAGCGCCTGCTCAACATCACCACCACGGGTGTTGATAGTCAGCTCAAGCACATCGGTCTTAACCGTAATCTGTTTCCCCTGGCCACTGGCCGGTACGCCCTGGTCGGCGGCGCTACCCGCTGCGGTGGTCGTGGTCTGCGTGGTCTGCTGCTGGGGTTGAGGATTTTTATCCTGCTCCCATGCCTGCCAGATCATGAAAGACACGAACAACAAAGCGATGATAAGAAGATTGCGTTGCGAATCCATCGTTAGTGTTCTCTGGTATCAAAAGGTCCTGGAGGGACGGGGTCGTCTCCACCTGGGTGTAAAGGGTGGCATTTTAATACGCGTTTCACCGTCAACCAACTGCCTTTTATCACTCCAAACCTGCGCAATGCCTCAATTCCGTAGCTTGAGCATGTTGGCGTGAAACGGCAGTGTGGCCCGAGTAGCGGACTAATCAGGCGTTGATAGACCCGAATGAGGGCTATCAGGACCCGCGAGCCAGGCGACAGTGGCGGCGCCATAATTTTTCCAACGCTTCCGAGAGAGCACGGTTATCGAGGTCGGCAACCCCTTTTTTAGCCACCACCACGAAATCCATTGAAGGCAGTTCGTGCTGACGTAAACGGAAGCTTTCACGCGTCAGACGTTTAATCCGGTTGCGTTCATGCGCACGCTTAACGTTTTTCTTGGCGACTGTGAGACCGATGCGGGGATGCCCCAGCGAATTTTGGCGGCCGAGGATGGTGATTTGCGGCGTGCCAGCCCGTAATGGCTGCTGGAAGACGAAAGTGAAATGAGTGGGAGTTAACAAACGTAACTCCCTGGGAAATGCGAGCTTAACCACTCAGGGGTTAGCTTTATTACTTGGAAACGGTCAGACGAGCGCGGCCTTTAGCACGACGACGTGCCAGAACCTGACGACCATTTTTAGTAGCCATACGAGCACGGAAGCCGTGAGAACGGTTGCGCTTCAGTACAGACGGTTGAAAAGTGCGTTTCATGGCGATTTCTACCTAAACTTGAAAAAATTCATGACTTTTGCGGATGCCCGACCGAGTTTCGAATGACGGACGCCGAAGCCGTGGGTGATTAAAGAGGCCGGATTGTAATAATTGTACACTCCGGAGTCAATTCTCTTTCCTTAAATCCCTGTGTATTTCCGCACGTTTTCGCGTGGAAAATGAGCAGCGGACGACGCAGGAAGATGAGCATCACGCGCCGGGTCGAGGATTATACGGGCTCAACGATAAAGCGCAAGGATCGTCCCGGATCTTCGTTAGATCATTTAAGCCAAAAATTGTCTGTGCTCATTAAATTTTCCAATATGCGGCCTAAATCGCGAGGCACTCGCGTCAGGATCGTTTACACTTACCCGATTCCGGATCTTCCTGTGGATAAATCGGGAAGAATCTGTGAGAAACAGAAGATCTCTGGCTCAGTTTAGGCTATGATCCGCGGTCCCGATCGGGATCCAGCGATCCTGGTCGGGCATAAACACAACATCGTTCAGGTTGTATCAACGATAGCGTGTATAACCGCAGATAGCGGTTCGCACATCACCCTGATGGGGTCATGTCGATGTGCGCCAACAATCATGAATATTCAATAGTTTTCTTTTATTGTTCGAGTGGAGTCCGCCGTGTCACTTTCGCTTTGGCAGCAGTGTCTTGCCCGATTGCAGGATGAGTTACCAGCCACAGAATTCAGTATGTGGATCCGCCCGTTGCAGGCGGAACTGAGCGATAACACGCTGGCTTTGTATGCGCCAAACCGTTTCGTGCTCGATTGGGTAAGGGATAAATACCTTAATAACATCAATGGACTGCTGAACGATTTCTGCGGGTCAGATGCCCCACAGCTGCGTTTTGAAGTGGGCACAAAGCCGGTCACCCAAACCGTTCGTGAAGTTGTCAATGTGGCAGCCCCTGCACAGGCGGCGCCCGCTCCAGCGCCTCGCGTTGCACCGGTTCGTCAGGGCTGGGATAACGTTCCGGCCCCCGCTGAGCCTACCTACCGCTCTAACGTTAACGTGAAACACACGTTCGATAACTTCGTTGAAGGTAAGTCGAACCAGTTGGCACGCGCGGCGGCTCGTCAGGTTGCCGATAACCCCGGTGGCGCTTACAACCCGCTGTTCCTGTATGGCGGCACGGGTCTCGGTAAAACGCACCTGCTGCATGCGGTGGGCAACGGCATTATGGCGCGTAAGCCCAATGCCAAAGTGGTGTATATGCACTCCGAACGCTTCGTTCAGGACATGGTAAAAGCCCTGCAAAACAATGCGATCGAAGAGTTTAAACGCTACTACCGTTCCGTTGATGCGCTGCTGATCGATGACATTCAGTTCTTTGCCAATAAAGAACGATCGCAGGAAGAGTTTTTCCATACCTTTAACGCCCTGCTGGAAGGCAATCAGCAGATCATTCTGACCTCGGATCGTTATCCAAAAGAGATCAACGGCGTTGAAGATCGTCTCAAATCCCGCTTCGGCTGGGGCCTGACCGTGGCGATCGAGCCGCCGGAGCTGGAAACCCGCGTCGCGATCCTGATGAAAAAAGCCGACGAGAACGACATTCGCCTGCCGGGTGAAGTGGCGTTCTTCATTGCCAAGCGCCTGCGTTCCAACGTGCGTGAGCTGGAAGGGGCGCTGAACCGCGTTATCGCCAACGCCAACTTCACCGGTCGGGCGATCACCATCGATTTTGTGCGTGAAGCGCTGCGCGATTTATTGGCTTTGCAGGAAAAACTGGTCACTATCGACAATATTCAGAAGACGGTGGCTGAGTACTACAAGATCAAAGTGGCAGATTTACTGTCTAAACGTCGTTCCCGCTCGGTGGCGCGTCCGCGTCAGATGGCGATGGCGCTGGCAAAAGAGCTAACCAACCACAGCCTGCCGGAAATCGGTGATGCGTTTGGTGGCCGTGACCATACGACCGTGCTGCACGCCTGTCGCAAGATCGAGCAGTTACGCGAAGAAAGCCACGACATAAAAGAAGATTTTTCCAATTTAATCAGAACATTATCATCGTGACGCTATGAAATTTACCGTTGAACGTGAACATTTATTAAAACCGCTGCAACAGGTGAGTGGCCCATTAGGCGGCCGCCCTACGCTGCCTATTCTTGGAAACCTGCTGCTTCAGGTCGCGGACGGTACGCTGTCGCTGACCGGCACAGATCTGGAAATGGAAATGATCGCGCGCGTTACGCTGACTCAGCCGCACGACGCGGGCGCGACCACGGTTCCGGCACGTAAATTCTTTGATATTTGCCGTGGGCTGCCGGAAGGCGCTGAAATCGCCGTGCAGCTGGAGGGCGACCGCATGCTGGTGCGCTCTGGCCGCAGCCGTTTCTCCCTCTCCACGCTGCCCGCTGCGGACTTCCCGAACCTGGATGACTGGCAGAGCGAAGTTGAATTTACCCTGCCGCAGGCGACGATGAAGCGTCTGATTGAAGCCACGCAGTTCTCCATGGCGCATCAGGACGTTCGTTACTACTTAAACGGCATGCTGTTCGAAACCGAAGGTGAAGAGCTGCGCACCGTGGCGACCGACGGTCACCGTCTGGCGGTTTGTTCCATGCCGATTGGCGATTCACTGCCAAACCATTCGGTGATCGTACCGCGTAAAGGCGTAATTGAACTGATGCGTATGCTCGACGGCGGTGAAACGCCGCTGCGCGTGCAGATTGGCAGCAACAATATTCGTGCCCACGTGGGAGATTTTGTCTTCACATCGAAGCTGGTAGACGGTCGTTTCCCGGATTATCGCCGCGTATTGCCGAAGAACCCGGATAAAACGCTGGAGGCGGGTTGCGACATCCTCAAGCAGGCGTTCGCGCGTGCCGCTATTCTCTCCAACGAGAAATTCCGCGGCGTACGTCTGTACGTGAGTGAAAACCAGATCAAAATCACCGCCAACAACCCGGAGCAGGAAGAGGCAGAAGAGATTCTGGACGTCACCTACGCCGGGGCTGAGATGGAAATCGGCTTCAACGTCAGCTATGTGCTGGATGTGCTGAATGCACTGAAATGCGAGAACGTTCGCATCCTGCTGACTGACTCCGTTTCGAGCGTACAGATTGAAGATGCCGCATCGCAGTCGGCTGCTTATGTTGTCATGCCAATGAGACTGTAATGTCGCTCACCCGTCTGTTGATCCGCGATTTTCGCAATATCGAAAGCGCGGATCTCGCTTTATCCCCTGGCTTTAACTTCCTGGTTGGCGCGAACGGCAGCGGCAAAACCAGCGTGCTGGAAGCCATCTATACGCTCGGCCACGGCCGGGCGTTTCGCAGTTTGCAGATTGGTCGCGTGATTCGCCACGAGCAGGAATCTTTTGTTCTGCACGGGCGTTTGCAGGGAGCAGAGCGGGAAACCGCCATCGGCCTGACCAAAGACAAGCAGGGCGACAGCAAGGTGCGCATCGACGGCACCGATGGCCACAAAGTGGCGGAGCTGGCGCTGCTGATGCCGATGCAGCTGATTACGCCCGAGGGGTTTACTTTACTCAACGGCGGCCCCAAATACAGAAGAGCGTTCCTCGACTGGGGATGCTTTCACAATGAAGCCGGTTTCTTTAACGCCTGGAGCAACCTGAAGCGTCTGCTTAAACAGCGTAACGCCGCATTGCGCCAGGTCACGCGCTACGCTCAGCTGCGTCCGTGGGACATGGAACTCATCCCTCTTGCGGAACAAATCAGCCGCTGGCGTGCCGAATACAGCGCAGGTATCGCCGAAGACATGGCCGACACCTGCAAACAGTTTTTACCCGAGTTCTCTCTCACCTTCTCTTTCCAGCGTGGCTGGGAAAAAGAGACGGATTATGCCGAGGTGTTAGAGAGAAGCTTCGAGCGCGATCGCATGTTGACCTACACCGCGCACGGCCCGCACAAGGCGGATTTCCGCATTCGTGCCGACGGTGCGCCGGTGGAAGACACGCTGTCGCGCGGGCAGCTGAAGCTCCTGATGTGCGCGCTGCGCCTGGCGCAGGGGGAGTTCCTCACTCGAGAGAGCGGGCGACGCTGCCTGTACCTGATAGATGATTTTGCCTCGGAACTTGACGACGCGCGGCGCGGGCTGCTTGCCAGCCGCTTAAAAGCCACGCAGTCGCAGGTTTTCGTCAGCGCCATTAGCGCTGAACACGTTATAGACATGTCGGACGAAAATTCGAAGATGTTTACCGTGGAAAAGGGTAAAATAACGGATTAACCCAAGTTGAAATGAGCGAGAAACGTTGATGTCGAATTCTTATGACTCCTCCAGTATCAAAGTCCTGAAAGGGCTGGATGCGGTGCGTAAGCGCCCGGGTATGTATATCGGCGACACGGATGACGGCACCGGTCTGCACCACATGGTATTCGAGGTGGTAGATAACGCTATCGACGAAGCGCTCGCGGGTCACTGTAAAGACATCGTGGTCACGATCCATGCGGACAACTCCGTGTCCGTTACCGATGACGGTCGTGGTATCCCAACCGGTATTCACCCGGAAGAGGGCGTATCTGCTGCGGAAGTCATCATGACCGTTCTGCACGCAGGCGGTAAGTTCGATGATAACTCCTATAAAGTTTCCGGCGGTCTGCACGGCGTAGGCGTATCCGTAGTAAATGCCCTGTCGCAGAAGCTGGAGCTGGTTATCCAGCGCGAAGGCAAAATTCACCGTCAGATCTACCAGCACGGCGTGCCTGACGCTCCGCTGGCCGTCACAGGTGATACCGATAAAACCGGTACCATGGTGCGTTTCTGGCCGAGCCTCGAAACCTTCACCAACGTCACCGAATTCGAGTACGACATTCTGGCGAAACGCCTGCGTGAACTGTCGTTCCTGAACTCCGGCGTGTCGATTCGTCTGCGCGACAAACGCGACAACAAAGAAGACCACTTCCATTACGAAGGTGGTATCAAGGCGTTCGTTGAGTATCTGAACAAGAACAAAACGCCAATTCACCCGAATATCTTCTACTTCTCTACTGAAAAAGACGGTATCGGTGTGGAAGTGGCCTTGCAGTGGAACGACGGTTTCCAGGAAAACATCTACTGCTTCACCAACAACATTCCACAACGCGATGGCGGTACGCACCTGGCGGGCTTCCGCGCGGCGATGACCCGAACCCTGAACGCCTACATGGACAAAGAAGGCTACAGCAAAAAAGCGAAAGTCAGCGCCACCGGTGACGATGCCCGTGAAGGCCTGATTGCCGTGGTCTCCGTGAAGGTGCCGGATCCGAAGTTCTCCTCACAGACCAAAGACAAGCTGGTCTCTTCTGAGGTGAAATCGGCGGTTGAACAGCAGATGAACGAACTGCTGAGCGAATACCTGCTGGAAAACCCGTCCGACGCGAAAATCGTGGTGGGTAAAATTATCGATGCGGCGCGTGCCCGTGAAGCGGCGCGTAAAGCGCGTGAAATGACCCGTCGTAAAGGCGCGCTGGACCTGGCAGGCCTGCCGGGCAAACTGGCTGACTGTCAGGAACGCGACCCGGCGCTGTCTGAACTGTACCTTGTGGAAGGGGACTCCGCGGGCGGTTCTGCGAAGCAGGGCCGTAACCGCAAGAACCAGGCGATTCTGCCGCTGAAGGGTAAAATCCTTAACGTTGAGAAAGCGCGCTTCGACAAGATGCTCTCTTCTCAGGAAGTGGCGACGCTCATCACCGCGCTCGGCTGCGGCATTGGTCGCGACGAGTACAACCCGGACAAACTGCGCTATCACAGCATCATCATCATGACCGATGCGGACGTCGACGGCTCGCACATTCGTACGCTGCTGTTGACCTTCTTCTATCGTCAGATGCCGGAAATCGTTGAGCGCGGCCACGTCTACATTGCCCAGCCGCCGCTGTACAAAGTGAAGAAAGGCAAGCAGGAACAGTACATTAAAGATGACGACGCGATGGATCAGTACCAAATCGCGATCGCCCTTGATGGTGCGACCCTGCACGCAAATTCCAGCGCGCCAGCGCTGGCCGGTGAGCCGCTGGAGCGTCTGGTCTCCGAGTTCAACGCCACGCAGAAAATGATTGGCCGTATGGAGCGTCGCTATCCGAAAGCGCTGCTGAAAGAGCTGATTTACCAGCCGACCCTGACCGAAGCCGATCTGAGCAACGAGCAGACCGTCACCCGCTGGGTGAACACCCTGGTGAGCGAGCTGAACGAGAAAGAGCAGCATGGCAGCCAGTGGAAGTTCGACGTCCAGCAGAACGCTGAGCAGCAGTTCGAGCCGATCGTCCGCGTGCGTACCCACGGCGTCGATACCGACTACCCGCTGGAGCACGAATTTGTGGCCGGTCCGGAATACCGCCGTATCTGCACCCTCGGCGAGAAGCTGCGCGGTCTGATCGAAGACGATGCGTTTATCGAACGTGGCGAACGTCGTCAGCCGGTAGCCAGCTTCGAACAGGCGCTGGAGTGGCTGGTAAAAGAGTCCCGTCGTGGTCTCTCTATTCAGCGTTATAAAGGCCTGGGCGAAATGAACCCGGATCAGCTGTGGGAAACCACCATGGATCCGGAAAGCCGTCGCATGTTGCGCGTCACCGTTAAAGACGCAATCGCAGCGGATCAGCTGTTCACGACCCTGATGGGCGATGCGGTTGAACCACGTCGCGCCTTCATCGAAGAGAACGCCCTGAAGGCGGCGAATATCGATATTTAATCGTCGCTTTACGACAGCATAACTGGCCGCGCTTCAGCGCGGCTTTTTTATGGCCACAGGAAACTCCAGCGACATCACTGCCGGTAAACGTTTGACCAGCATATCTATGGCAATTCTTACCCTTAGCGGCAGGTGTGGCGTCTGCTGCCAGACGGCATGAACGTCGAAGCGTACATCCGGGGCCTGCTTTAAGAGCGGGACAAGATCTCCCTGCTGAATTTCTTTAATGACCATCCAGCAGGGTAACCATGCAAGGCCGTGGCCGGCCAGCGCCGCGTCGCAGATCGCCTGCAAATCATCCATATTGAGCGATGAGCGGGGAATAAACGTGCGCGACGTGCCATCGTAATCCATCAGCTGCCAGGGTAGGACTCTGCCCGCACGCGTGTAGTTAATGGCCGTATGCTGGCGTAAATCATCAACGGTTTGCGGCTGGCCATTCTTAAGCAGATAATCCGGCGCGGCGCACAGCACCATCCGGTGCTCCCCCAGCCTTCTGGCGACCAGCACGCTGCTGTCAGCCAGAGCGCCATTGCGCACCGCCATATCAAACCCTTCTTCCACGAGATCCACGACGCGGTCGCTGAAGGACATTTCAAGCTCAAGCCCTGGATGCTCCTGCGCCAGCTCTATTAGCAGCGGGGCGATACACTGGCGACCAAACAGCACCGGCACGGCAACACGCAGCCGACCGCTGACCTGATGTTTTCCGGTTTCAAGCTGCGATTCAGCGCCACGGATCTCCTCCAGCGCGCGCAGGCAGCGTTCATAAAAAAGCGCGCCGTTATCGGTCAGCCTCTGACTGCGGGTGGTCCGATGAAACAGACGAACCCCCAGCCTCTCTTCAAGACGAGCAATGCTTTTTCCTACCGCCGAGCGCGACAAATGCAGACGGACGGCGGCCTGGGCAAAACTTCCTGCCTCAACGGAGGCAACGAAAACGGGAATATCTTTCAGCGTATCGGTCATGGACGGATTGTGTCAATTTGGTCATCAATGAAGGGAAAACTTATCGCCACTGGCGACGCTGAGTCAACGGTAGACTGTCAGAACTGAAAATCATCTGATGACAGGAGAAAAAAATGACTGAAACAATGCAACGCTGGTCAATGGATGCCCTTGGTCGTGAAAGCCTCAGGCTCGTTCAGGAGCCTGTTCCACAGCCAGGCCCGGGGGAGGTTCGCGTAAGGGTTAATGCCGTTGCGCTCAACTACCGGGATAAAATGGTGATTGAAGGCACGATGCCGATTCCGCTTTCCTTCCCGTTTACCCCAGCATCTGACATGGCTGGCGTGGTGGACAGCATCGGCGAAGGCGTTACGCGTTTCAAACCCGGCGCACGCGTCATCTCAACCTTCTTCCCGGAATGGATCGACGGCAAGCCGCAGGCAGACGCGCGCGATTTGCCCTATAGAACGTCCGGTGGATACTTCCAGGGCATGCTGGCCGAATATGTGATTGTGAGTGAAAACGCGCTGGTGGCGTCCCCGGAAAGCCTGGATGACGCTGAGGCCAGCACGCTTCCTTGCGCGGGGCTCACCGCCTGGTTTGCGCTGGTGGAACGTGGTCAGCTGCGCGCCGGGCAATCGGTGCTGGTACAAGGGACGGGCGGTGTGGCGCTATTCGCTTTGCAGATAGCAAAAGCGCACGGCGCAGAAGTTATTGTTACGTCGGGGAGTGATGAAAAACTGGCGCGGGCCAAAAAGCTGGGGGCCAGCCAGGGCATCAACCGACTGAAAGGCGACTGGGCTGAAAATACGCTGGCACTGACGCAGGATCGCGGCATCGACCATATTATCGAAACGGTGGGTGGGGAGAACCTGAGACATTCCCTGCGCGCCGTTGCCGTTCATGGGCGGATATCGGTCATTGGCGTGCTGGCCGGAACAGAAATTTCTCTGCCTGCAAGCGAGCTGTTGCTGAAATCTCCCGTCATTCAGGGGATTGGGGTTGGACACCGCCGGGCGCTGGAAGATTTTGTCCGTGCTGTTGATGTCACGGAGTTAAAACCGGTGATTGAGCATCGCTACCGCTTTGACGAGCTGGAACAGGCGCTTGAACATCTGGATCGCGGTGCGTTTGGCAAAATCGTTCTCACCCGCGAGTGAGTTCCCGTTCCCGGGATAAACGTAAAAGGGGCTTTTTGTTGCGCAAGGTAGCTCTATTTTTGTGTGCTTAATCGCGTTAGCATGAGGTAGCACTCATTTATCCCGGGGACCTCATGGCTATCAAACTCATTGCAATCGATATGGACGGCACGCTGCTGCTGCCAGACCACACTATCTCTCCTGCCGTTAAAAATGCGATCGCCGCCGCACGCGAAAAAGGCGTGAACGTGGTGCTCACCACCGGACGCCCGTATGCCGGGGTGCACAGTTACCTGAAAGAGCTGCACATGAACCAGCCTGGCGATTACTGCATCACCTATAACGGCGCGCTGGTGCAAAAGGCAGCCGATGGCAGCACGGTGGCGCAAACTGCACTGAGCTATGATGACTACCGTTTCCTGGAAAAACTCTCCCGCGACGTGGGCTCTCACTTCCACGCGCTCGATCGCAATACGCTTTACACCGCCAACCGCGATATCAGCTACTACACGGTGCACGAGTCCTACGTTGCAACCATTCCACTGGTGTTCTGCGAAGCGGAGAAAATGGACCCGGCGACCCAGTTCCTGAAAGTGATGATGATTGATGAACCTGCGGTTCTCGACAAAGCCATCTCACGCATTCCGGCTGAGGTAAAAGAGAAATACACCGTGCTGAAAAGTGCGCCGTACTTCCTCGAAATCCTTGATAAACGCGTCAATAAAGGCACGGGCGTCAAATCGCTTGCCGATGCGCTGGGCATCAAGCCTGAGGAGATCATGGCGCTGGGCGACCAGGAAAACGATATTGCGATGATCGAATATGCGGGCATGGGCGTGGCGATGGATAACGCCATCCCGTCGGTAAAAGAAGTGGCGAACTTCGTGACTAAATCTAACCTGGAAGACGGCGTTGCCTGGGCGATTGAGAAATTCGTTCTGTCGTAACAAGTGCTTTGAAAGATTAGCCCCGGTTATTAACCGGGGCTTTTTTTGGCCCTGAATTTATCAAATTGTTCTTTTTGTGATCTGGATTGTAGTACAACATTTACTGATTGTACTACATTGTCACCACGGCAAAGACGAAAGGCCTCACGTTTGTACTGCAAAAGTGAGGCGAAATTCAGCGGTCGCGGTAAAGTAGTGATGGACTTACAGAGCACAAGGACTCTCCATGACACTCAATAAAACCGATCGCATTGTCATCACGCTGGGCACTCAGATTGTGGGTGGCAAATACGTTCCCGGTTCGCCGCTGCCAGCAGAGGCGGAACTGTGCGAGGAGTTTGAAACCTCGCGCAACATCATTCGGGAAGTGTTCCGCTCGCTGATGGCGAAGCGGCTGATTGAAATGAAGCGCTATCGCGGCGCGTTTGTGGCGCCGCGTAACCAGTGGAACTACCTCGATACCGATGTTCTGCAATGGGTGCTGGAAAACGACTACGACCCACGGCTCATCGGCGCGATGAGCGAAGTCCGAAATCTGGTGGAACCGGCCATCGCCCGCTGGGCGGCAGAGCGCGCAACGTCAGGTGACCTGGCACAGATTGAGTCGGCTTTAAACGACATGATCGCCAATAACCAGAATCGGGAGGCGTTCAACGAAGCGGACATTCGTTACCACGAAGCGGTATTGCAGTCGGTGCATAACCCGGTTTTACAGCAGCTTAGCGTGGCGATCAGCTCGCTACAGCGAGCAGTATTTGAACGTACCTGGATGGGCGATGAGGCCAACATGCCGAAAACGCTTCAGGAACATAAAGCGCTGTTCGATGCGATACGGCATCAGGACGGCGATGCGGCAGAGCAGGCGGCGCTGACCATGATCGCCAGCTCGACACGAAGGTTGAAGGAAATCACATGACATCACGCTACATCGCAATTGACTGGGGATCGACCAATCTGCGCGCCTGGCTCTACCAGGGTGAGCAGTGCCTGGAAAGCAGGCAATCAGAAGCAGGTGTGACGCGCCTGAACGGTAAATCCCCCGCAGCGGTGTTAGCAGAAGTGACACAAAACTGGCGCGACGGTACTACGCCAGTGGTGATGGCCGGAATGGTCGGCAGTAACGTGGGGTGGAAGGTCGCGCCTTACCTGTCAGTTCCGGTGCATTTCACCGCCATTGGCGAGCAGTTAACGTCCGTTGGCGACAATGTCTGGATTATTCCCGGTTTATGCGTCTCTCGCGACGATAAACATAATGTGATGCGCGGCGAAGAGACGCAGCTGCTCGGGGCGCGCACCCTTTCTCCTTCTTCTGTCTACGTCATGCCCGGGACGCACTGCAAATGGGTCCAGGCGGATGCTGAGCAAATTCATGATTTCCGCACCGTGATGACCGGCGAACTGCACCACTTGCTGCTTAAGCATTCGCTGGTGGGGGCCGGTTTGCCGGAGCAGACCCCTTCGCCGGAAGCGTTTGCCGCCGGGCTTGAGCGCGGGATCGCATCCCCTGCCGTTTTGCCGCAACTTTTTGAGGTTCGCGCCTCGCACGTGCTGGGAAATCTTCCGCGCGAACAGGTCAGCGAATTTCTGTCCGGCCTGCTGATTGGCGCAGAAGTCGCCACTCTGAGCGACGCGTTCGCCGGGCAGCAGGCCATCACGCTCGTCGCGGGTTCATCGCTGACGTCTCGTTACCGCCAGGCGTTCCACGCTATCGGACGGGATGTTGCTGCGGTGGAAGGCGACACGGCATTTCAGGCAGGCATAAGGAGCATCGCTCATGCAGTGGCAAACTGAACTTCCCCTGATCGCGATTTTGCGCGGTATCACGCCCGGTGAGGCCTTAGCGCACGTTGGCGCGGTGATCGACGCCGGGTTCGACGCGGTGGAAATCCCGCTCAACTCCCCGGAGTGGGAAAAAAGCATTCCGGCAATTGTGAAGGCGTTTGGTGATAAGGCGCTGATTGGCGCTGGCACCGTGCTGCAACCGGAGCAGGTGGATGAACTGGCGAAGATGGGCTGCAAGCTTATCGTCACACCGAATATCAACCCCGAGGTGATCCGCCGGGCGGTGGATTACGGCATGACCGTCTGCCCGGGTTGCGCCACGGCCACAGAAGCCTTTGCCGCCCTCGATGCGGGCGCACAGTCTCTCAAAATTTTCCCGTCGTCGGCCTTTGGTCCGGATTACATCAAAGCGCTGAAAGCGGTCTTACCCGCCAGCGTGCCGGTCTTTGCCGTGGGCGGCGTCACGCCGGAAAACCTGGGCCAGTGGATGAGCGCGGGCTGTGTGGGCGCGGGGCTGGGCAGCGATCTCTATCGTGCCGGTCAGCCCGTTGAGCGTACCGCACAGCAGGCGGCAGCATTTGTGAAAGCGTATCGAGAGGCAGTGCAATGAAAATAACCAAACTCACCACGTACCGTTTACCCCCGCGTTGGATGTTCCTGAAAATCGAAACCGACGAAGGCGTGGTTGGCTGGGGCGAGCCGGTGATTGAAGGCCGTGCGCGCACCGTTGAAGCCGCGGTGCACGAGCTGGGCGAATACCTGATTGGCCAGGATCCGGCGCGCATCAACGACCTGTGGCAGGTGATGTACCGCGCGGGATTTTACCGTGGCGGTCCGATCCTGATGAGCGCCATCGCCGGTATTGATCAGGCGCTGTGGGATATCAAAGGCAAAGTGCTGAATGCCCCGGTCTGGCAATTAATGGGCGGCCTGGTGCGCGACAAAATCAAAGCCTACAGCTGGGTGGGCGGTGACCGCCCTGCGGAAGTGATCGACGGTATCCGGCAACTGCGCAACATCGGTTTTGACACCTTCAAACTCAACGGCTGCGAAGAGATGGGCGTTATAGACAACTCGCGCGCGGTAGACCGGGCGGTGAACACCGTGGCGCAAATCCGCGAGGCTTTCGGCAACGAGATTGAGTTTGGTCTGGATTTCCACGGCCGCGTCAGCGCGCCAATGGCCAAAGTGCTGATTAAAGAGCTGGAGCCGTATCGCCCGCTGTTTATCGAAGAGCCGGTGCTGGCCGAGCAGGCGGAATACTATCCGAAACTGGCTGAACAGACGCACATTCCCATCGCGGCGGGGGAACGCATGTTCTCGCGCTTCGAGTTTAAACGCGTGCTGGAAGCGGGCGGCATTGCGATCCTGCAACCGGACCTCTCCCACGCGGGCGGCATCACCGAATGCTACAAAATTGCCGGAATGGCAGAAGCCTACGATGTGGCGCTGGCGCCGCACTGTCCGCTTGGGCCGATTGCGCTGGCGGCCTGCCTGCACGTCGACTTCGTCTCCCGCAATGCGGTGTTCCAGGAACAAAGCATGGGCATACACTATAACAAGGGCGCGGAGCTGCTCGACTTTGTGAAAAACAAAGAAGACTTCAGCATGGAAGGTGGTTTCTTTAAACCGTTAACAAAGCCGGGCCTTGGCGTGGAGATCGACGAAGCCAAAGTCATTGAGCTGAGTAAAAGTGCGCCGGACTGGCGTAACCCACTGTGGCGTCTTGAAGACGGTTCCGTAGCCGAGTGGTAAATCGCCGGATGGCGCTACGCTTATCCGGCCTACTCTCTCGTAGGCCCGGTAAGCGAAGCGCCACCGGGCAAAAAAAACGTACATAGAAAAAATATAACCCTCTGTAAATTACAGGGCATGGTGAGCGGCTTCGCTATGCCCAAAATCTGGAGACAGATTGCGATGGATATTCCAGTTACTGCTGCAAAAACCGGGCGTCGTCGTTACCTGACGCTGATCATGATCTTTATTACCGTGGTCATCTGTTATGTCGACCGCGCCAACCTTGCCGTGGCATCGGCTCATATTCAGGAAGAGTTTGGCATCACCAAAGCGGAAATGGGCTACGTCTTCTCGGCGTTTGCCTGGCTGTATACGCTCTGTCAGATCCCCGGTGGCTGGTTCCTTGACCGCGTGGGTTCACGTCTGACCTACTTTATCGCTATTTTTGGCTGGTCCGTGGCGACCCTGTTCCAGGGCTTCGCGACCGGGCTGATGTCGCTGATTGGCCTGCGCGCCATCACCGGGGTGTTTGAAGCGCCGGCGTTTCCGACCAACAACCGCATGGTGACCAGCTGGTTCCCTGAACACGAACGCGCTTCCGCTGTTGGTTTTTACACCTCCGGGCAGTTTGTTGGTCTGGCGTTTCTGACGCCGCTGTTAATCTGGATCCAGGAGCTGCTGAGCTGGCACTGGGTGTTTATCGTCACCGGCGGGATCGGCATTATCTGGTCGCTCATCTGGTTTAAGGTTTATCAGCCGCCGCGCCTGACCAAAAGCATCACCAAAGCCGAACTGGACTACATCCGCGACGGCGGTGGCCTGGTGGACGGCGATGCGCCGGTGAAAAAAGAGGCGCGCCAGCCGCTGACCAGAGCGGACTGGAAGCTGGTCTTCCACCGTAAGCTGGTGGGCGTGTATCTGGGACAGTTCGCGGTGACCTCCACGCTGTGGTTCTTCCTCACCTGGTTCCCGAACTATCTGACCCAGGAAAAAGGTATTACCGCGCTGAAGGCAGGCTTTATGACCACCGTACCCTTCCTTGCGGCGTTTTTCGGCGTCCTGCTCTCGGGCTGGCTGGCGGATAAGCTGGTGAAAAAAGGTTTCTCGCTGGGCGTTGCGCGTAAAACGCCGATTATTTGCGGACTGCTGATCTCTACCTGCATCATGGGAGCGAACTACACCAACGATCCGGTGTGGATCATGACCCTGATGGCGGTAGCGTTCTTCGGAAACGGTTTTGCCTCCATCACCTGGTCGCTGGTGTCGTCCCTGGCGCCGATGCGTCTGATCGGCCTGACTGGTGGCGTGTTTAACTTCGTTGGCGGCCTGGGCGGGATCACCGTACCGCTGGTCATCGGTTACCTGGCGCAGGACTACGGCTTTGGTCCGGCTCTGGTGTATATCTCTGCCGTGGCGCTGATCGGGGCGCTCTCCTACATCCTGCTGGTCGGCGACGTTAAACGAGTAGGCTAATCCCTTCGGATGTTTTACCCTGATGCGATAACCGCGCATCAGGGTATTTTCATGAAACAAATCACCTTCGCTTCCCGCAACCACCAGCTCACCAACATCAACACCTGGACGCCAGACAGCCAGTGGCTTGTCTATGATGTCCGCCCGTCCGGCGCGTCGTTTACCGGTGAAACCATTGAGCGGGTCAATGTTAGTACGGGCGAGGTTGAGGCGATCTACCGTGCGACTGACGGCGCGCATGTCGGCGTGGTAACCGTTCATCCGGCGCAGGACAAATATGTTTTTATCCACGGCCCGAAAAACCCGGATGCAGACTGGCAGTATGATTTTCACCATCGTCAGGGGGTGATTGCGCACAATGGTCAGGTGAGCAATCTTGATGCGATGGATATCACCGCGCCTTACACCGCAGGCGCGCTGCGTGGCGGCAGCCACGTCCACGTTTTTAGCCCGAACGGGCAGTTCGTCAGCTTTACCTACAACGACCATGTGCTGCACGCGCGCGATCCGCAGCTGGATTTGCGTAACGTCGGGGTGGCGGCGCCTTTTGGCCCAGTAAACCCACAGGGGAACCATCCGCGGGAATATGCCGGCACCTTCTGGAGCGTACTGGTAAGCCGTACAACGCCGAACCCGAAACCGGGCAGCAATGAGGTAAACCGCGCCTATGAAGAGGGCTGGGTGGGCAACGACAGGCTGGCGTTTATCGGCGATACGGTGTCTGCGAAAGGCGAGAAAGTGCCCGAACTGTTTATTGTCGATCTCCCCAAAGACGAGCAGGGCTGGAAACGGGCGGGCGATGCGCCGTTGCAGGGAACGCCTGAAACAATGCCCGCGCCGCCTGCGGGCGTAACGCAACGTCGCTTAACCTTCACCCATCAGAAGGCGTATCCGGGGCTGGTGAACGTACCGCGCCACTGGGTGCGCAGCAATCCGCAGGGGACGCAGATTGCGTTTTTAATGCGGGACGATAACGGCGTTGTGCAGCTGTGGCTTATCTCCCCTGAGGGCGGCGAGCCGCGTCAGCTAACCCACACTGAGCGTGATATTCAGTCGGCCTTTAACTGGCATCCTTCCGGCAACGGGCTGGGATTTGTGCTTGCAGGCCGTATTGCCTGCTGCGATGCGCAGACCGGAGAGGTGACGTTTTTGACGTCCGATCACGGCAATCCGCCGTCTGCTGACGCTGTGGTGTTTTCCCCGGACGGACGATTTATTGCATGGATGGAAGAGAAGGACGGTTTCCGCCAGCTGTGGCTAACGGAAACCGCACAGAATTAGCGTGGAGGCATCTCTGCGGGCGGGATGACGGAATTGGTCGCCAGCTTTTCCTGCTCGCTTTTCTCAACGCGCGAACGCACTGAGCTGTCGGTGCGGAACATATCCCACGGCAGCAGAAGCGTATCGGCAACCGCCGTAAACGGCATATCAAGAATCGCCAGAGATTTGGTACCCCAGTTTGTCTCATCATCAGAGATCATTGCGGCACTGGCGCGCGTCCCCGGATATGTTCCTTCTTTACCGCCGGTGTGCGACATCACGCTCGAACACCCGCAAAGTAAAACAACCCCGCTGAACGACGCCAGCTTAATCAGAACATTTCTCATCATCACTCAGTCATCTTTAGTAGCACGGCATTGACCTGCAACTCAGGGTTATAGCGAGGCGCGTCCAAAATGGATAGCTCAAAACTCCCGCACTGTGGTCGTCATCGCAATTTAACCCTTTGTGCTGTGCCCCTGAGTCTATGCGACAACCAGCAAAGTGCAAAAAAATCTCACATCAACAGTCTTGAAAAGGCCGTATCCAGACCCATTTTAAGAATGTAACCCGATAACGGACACGCCTGATGGGTGTTCGGGGAAGCAGAAGCCTGTCCATGGTGGAAGGCTACATTTTCTCGCTGATTTCAGGAGCATTTATCCATGCGTAATTTCGATCTCTCTCCGCTATACCGTTCTGCCATTGGTTTCGATCGTCTGTTCAACCACTTAGAAAACAACCAGAGCCAGAGCAACGGCTATCCTCCTTACAACGTTGAACTGGTTGACGAAAACCACTATCGCATTGCGATTGCTGTTGCCGGTTTCGCAGAGAGCGAACTGGAGATCACCGCGCAGGACAATCTGCTGGTGGTGAAAGGCTCCCATACGGCCGAGCAGAAAGAACGAACCTACCTCTACCAGGGCATCGCAGAGCGCAACTTTGAGCGCAAGTTCCAGCTGGCTGAGAACATCCACGTCAAGGGCGCGAACCTGGTGAACGGCCTGCTGTTTATCGAACTGGAACGTGTGATTCCGGAAGAGAAAAAACCGCGTCGTATCGAAATCAACTAATTACGCGGGTCGCGTGAGCGGCCCACCCGAACTTGCTTGCCGTAACGGGAGCATATGCGAATCCGCAAGGGTTTGCAGGTACAACTGTGCACAAAATTAAACTGTGCCGAACTCGCTTCTCAGAAGGAGATTTAGTATGCGTAACTACGATTTATCCCCCCTGCTGCGTCAGTGGATCGGTTTTGACAAACTGGCTAACGCGCTGCAAAGCGCAACCGAACAGCAGACCTTTCCGCCGTACAACATCGAAAAAAGCGATGATAACCACTACCGCATCACGCTTGCGCTGGCCGGGTTCCGCCAGGAAGATCTCGACATCCAGCTTGAGGGTACGCGCCTGACCGTGAAAGGGTCACCGGAAAAACCAGACACCGAGACCAAATGGCTGCATCAGGGGCTTGTCACTCAGCCGTTTAGCCTGAGCTTTACCCTGGCAGACCATATGGAAGTTTCTGGCGCGACGTTCACTAACGGGCTGCTGAACATTGACCTCACCCGTAACGTGCCGGAAGCCATTGCGCCTCAGCGCATCGCCATTAGCGAACGCCCGGCGTTGAACAGCTAAACCACGTTTTTGCCGGGTGGCAAACCTGCCGATCCTGTAGGTCGGGTAAGGCGCAGCCGCCACCCGACTCGCTCACAGATGCCATGAAGCCCTGCCCCGGCAGGGCTTTTTTGTGCGCCATCGCCCATACAACCGCCGTCAGCTCTGAGAGAATCCTTAGCATAACTATGGTTATACACAGGATGTGGATCATGAGTGATATCGCGTTAACCGTTAGCGTGTTGGCCCTTGTCGCGGTAGTGGGGCTATGGCTGGGGAATATCAAAATCCGCGGCGTCGGATTTGGCATCGGCGGGGTGCTGTTCGGCGGGATTTTTGTCGGCCATTTTGCCGACCAGCTTGGGTGGGTGCTCAGCGCCGATATGCTGCATTTCATCCAGGAGTTCGGCCTGATCCTCTTTGTGTATACCATCGGTATTCAGGTGGGGCCGGGCTTCTTCGCTTCCCTGCGCGTCTCCGGTTTACGCCTTAATCTCTTTGCCTTCGGCATCGTCGTGATGGGTGGGCTGGTTACCGCCATTCTGCATAAACTCTTCGCGATTCCGCTGCCCGTCGTGCTGGGCATCTTCTCCGGCGCCGTCACGAATACGCCCGCGCTCGGGGCGGGCCAGCAAATTCTGCGCGATCTGGGTATCCCTGCTGATGTCGTCGATCAGATGGGGATGAGCTACGCCATGGCCTATCCGTTTGGCATTTGCGGTATTTTGCTCTCGATGTGGCTGGTGCGCGTGCTGTTCCGCGTTAACGTCGAGCAGGAGGCAAAAGAGCATGAAAGCACGCTGACCAACGGCCATGCGCTCATTAAAACCATCAACATTCGCGTCGAAAACCCCAACCTGAACAATATGGCGATACAGGATGTTCCCATTCTGAACAGCGCGACCATTATCTGTTCCCGCCTGAAACGTGATGAAACGCTGATGGTGCCTTCACCGGATACCCTTATTCAGCACGGTGATCTCCTGCATCTGGTAGGGCAACCGGCGGATTTAAACAATGCCCGGCTGGTGATTGGTCAGGAGGTGGATACCTCACTCTCAACCCGTGGAACGGACATGCGCGTGGAGCGGGTGGTAGTGACCAATGAGAAAGTCCTGGGCAAGAAAATACGCGATTTGCAGGTTAAAGAGCGTTATGACGTGGTGATCTCCCGGCTTAACCGCGCCGGTGTCGAGCTGGTGGCCAGCCAGGATGCCAGCCTGCAATTCGGTGATATTCTCAACCTCGTCGGGCGTCCCTCATCCATTGATGTCGTAGCGGACATGGTAGGCAACGCCCAGCAAAAACTCCAGCAGGTGCAGATGCTGCCGGTCTTTATCGGCGTCGGGCTTGGCGTCATGCTTGGCTCCATCCCCCTGTACGTGCCCGGCTTCCCGGTAGCACTGAAGCTGGGTCTGGCAGGCGGGCCGCTCATTATGGCGCTGATCCTCGGGCGTATCGGCTCCATCGGTAAGCTCTACTGGTTTATGCCGCCGAGCGCTAACCTGGCGCTGCGGGAGTTAGGCATCGTGCTGTTTCTGGCAGTGGTGGGGCTGAAATCCGGCGGCGATTTTGTCGATACCCTGGTGAACGGCGAAGGGATGAGCTGGGTAGGATACGGCATATTTATTACCGCTATCCCACTGATAACAGTCGGATTACTGGCACGTATCTTCGCTAAAATGAACTATCTCACGCTGTGCGGCATGCTGGCCGGTTCCATGACCGATCCGCCCGCGCTGGCGTTCGCCAACAACCTGCACGCCACCAGCGGCGCGGCGGCGTTGTCCTACGCCACGGTTTATCCGCTGGTGATGTTTCTGCGCATCATCACCCCGCAGCTACTGGCGGTGCTGTTCTGGGGGATGGGCTAACAAGTCTTCCGGGTGGATACGCCGCAAATGGTAGTCCACCTGGTAATCGCTGGTGTTCCGGAACATCACGGAATAATTGAGGAACTCGCCGCTGTCGCTGTAGGAAAGGGAGGTGATGCGCAGCAGCGGCGTCTGTTCCGGCACATTCATATAACCGGCCAGCTGTTTATCTGCCAGCACCGGCGTCAGGCTCTCGTAGTTGCCGCTGATGGTGATCCCGCATTCCTTCTCGATGTAATCAAACTTAGATCCTTCGAGATGCGCCAGGGAAAGATTGCGGAACAGCTTCACCGGCATAAAGCTGTCCTCCAGCATCAGCGGTTTTCCGTCCACGTAACGCACCCGCCTTGAAAAATAGATCCGCTCATCAACCTGAATCCGCAGCTGGCTGGCGATAGCGGGCGGCGCGGGCATCACTTCAAACTGCAACACCTTGCTCTGCACTTCTTTCCCCTGCTGGCGCAGCACCTCCACCAGCCCGGTCAGGTTAGTCGTTTCATGATGAACGTCTTTGCGCGCCACGAACGTCCCGCTGCCGTGTCGACGTTCAACCAGCCCCCAGCTTACCAGCAGATCCAGCGCCTTGCGGATGGTCATCCGGGCTACGCCAAACTCCTTTGCCAGCGCTTTTTCTCCGGGTAATGGACTGCCAATGTTGTAGTCCGAGGAATTCAGCCGCAGCCGCAGCCGATCGGCAATTGATTTGTAGATCACCAGTAGACCTCTCTGCGCACATCATGGCGTGGATTACGTCTTAACTTGTCTATGTTTAGTTTAAAAAGTAGACCTGATTGGTCAAATTAAAACCATGAATGCGATCACGAATCGCAGCGGCATACCATGTTGCCGCATCAGTAAGTTCTTATGCTCACCTCAGGCCAGTAAAAAACCATAAAGGCCTCTATCCCCTACAGGTTGTTTCATGAGGATTTAAAAATGCTCAGTCAAATACAACGTTTTGGCGGCGCCATGTTCACCCCGGTTTTGCTGTTTCCCTTTGCCGGGATCGTGGTTGGGATCGCCATCATGCTTCGCAATCCGCTGTTTGTCGGTGAGGCCTTAACCGCGCCGGATAATCTGTTCGCGCAAATTGTTCACATCATCGAAGAGGGCGGCTGGGCGGTGTTCCGTAATATGCCGCTGATTTTTGCTGTCGGCTTACCGATTGGCCTGGCAAAGCAGGCGCAGGGCCGCGCCTGTCTGGCGGTGCTGATTAGCTTCCTGACCTGGAACTACTTTATCAACGCGATGGGGATGACCTGGGGTCACTTCTTTGGCGTCGACTTCTCTGCTGAACCCACTGCCGGCAGCGGGCTGGCGATGATTGCCGGAATCAAAACGCTTGATACCAGCATCATCGGGGCGATTATCATTTCCGGGCTCGTCACCGCCATCCACAATCGATTTTTCGACAAGCCGTTGCCGGTCTTTCTGGGGATTTTCCAGGGCACCTCGTTTGTCGTTATCCTCGCGTTCTTCGTCATGATCCCCTGCGCCTGGCTGACGCTGCTGGGATGGCCGAAAGTGCAGATGGGTATTGAGTCGTTGCAGGCCTTTCTACGTACCGCTGGCGCGCTGGGCGTATGGGTTTATACCTTCCTGGAACGCATTCTGATCCCAACCGGATTGCACCACTTTGTCTACGGCCCGTTTATCTTCGGCCCGGCTGCGGTAGAAGGCGGCATTCAGGTCTACTGGGCACAGCACCTTCAGGAATTCAGCCAGAGCACTGTGCCGCTGAAAACGCTGTTTCCGGAGGGCGGATTCGCGCTGCACGGCAACTCTAAGGTGTTTGGCTCAGTCGGTATTGCGCTGGCTATCTGGTATACCGCGTCGCCGGAGAACCGCGTCAAAGTGGCAGGTCTGCTGATCCCGGCCACGCTTACCGCCGTGCTGGTGGGCATTACCGAACCGCTGGAGTTCACCTTCCTGTTTATCTCGCCGTTGCTGTTTGCCATCCACGCCGTGCTGGCCGCAACGATGGCGACGGTGATGTATACCTTCGGGGTGGTGGGGAACATGGGGGGCGGTCTGCTGGACCAGTTCCTGCCGCAAAACTGGATCCCGATGTTCCATAACCACGCCTCGACGGTATTCACCCAGATTGGCATCGGCCTCTGCTTCACCGGGATCTACTTCGTGGTCTTCAGAACGCTTATCGAACGTCTGAATCTCAAAACGCCGGGCCGGGAAGAGAGCGAAATCAAACTCTACAACAAAGCCGACTATAAGGCCGCGCGCGGGCAAACCACCGCCCCGGCGGCAGCCAGCCAGCAGGTCGGGCAGGCTGCTGGGTTCTTACAGGCGCTCGGCGGCGCAGCAAACATCGAAAGTATCAATAACTGCGCCACCCGCTTGCGTATCGCCCTGGTGGATATGACGAAAACCCAAAGCGACGACGTCTTCAAAGCCCTGGGCGCACACGGTGTGGTGCGGCGCGGCAACGGCATACAGGTGATTGTCGGTCTGCACGTTCCTCAGGTGCGCGACCAGCTGGAATCGCTGATGAAAACCCCTTTAACAAACGAACAAACCACTCTGACAGAGGCTATATCATGAAAAAATTCTCAGTTGTTATTGCAGGCGGCGGCAGTACATTCACGCCTGGTATCGTCCTGATGCTGTTAGCCAACCGTGACCGTTTCCCGCTGCGTGCGCTGAAGTTCTATGACAATGACGGAGCACGTCAGGAGATCATCGCCGAGGCGTGCAAAATCATCCTTAAGGAGCAGGCGCCGGAGATTGAATTTAGTTACACCACCGATCCTGAAGCGGCCTTTACCGATGTGGATTTCGTGATGGCGCATATTCGCGTGGGCAAATACCCCATGCGTGAAAAAGATGAAAAAATCCCGCTGCGCCACGGCGTGTTGGGCCAGGAAACGTGCGGGCCGGGCGGCATCTCCTACGGCATGCGCTCCATCGGCGGCGTGCTGGAGCTGGTGGATTACATGGAGCAGTACTCCCCGAACGCGTGGATGCTGAACTACTCCAACCCGGCGGCGATTGTCGCGGAAGCCACGCGCCGCCTGCGTCCGAACGCGAAAATTCTCAACATCTGCGACATGCCGATCGGCATTGAAGGACGTATGGCGCAAATCGTCGGTCTGAAAGACCGCAAAGAGATGCGCGTGCGTTACTACGGTCTGAACCACTTCGGCTGGTGGACGTCGATTGAAGATCTGAACGGCAACGATCTGATGCCGAAACTGCGCGAATACGTGGCGAAAAACGGTTATGTTCCGCCTTCGGAAGATGCGCATACTGAAGCGAGCTGGAATGATACTTTCGCCAAGGCTAAAGACGTACAGGCGCTGGATCCGGACACCATGCCGAACACCTACCTGAAGTATTACCTGTTCCCGGACTATGTGGTCGCCCATTCCAACCCGGAGCGTACCCGCGCCAATGAAGTGATGGATCACCGTGAGAAGCATGTATTCAGTTCATGCCGGGCGATTATCGAAGCCGGTCATTCTTCTGCCGGTGAACTGGAAATCGACGAACATGCGTCGTACATCGTCGATCTGGCGACCGCGATCGCCTTTAATACCCAGGAACGTATGCTGCTGATTGTGCCTAACAATGGGGCTATCCATAATTTTGACGCCGACGCGATGGTAGAAATTCCGTGTCTGGTCGGCCACAACGGACCGGAGCCGCTGACCGTTGGTGATATTCCGCACTTCCAGAAAGGGCTCATGAGCCAGCAGGTGGCGGTGGAAAAACTGGTGGTGGACGCCTGGGAGCAGCGCTCGTATCAGAAACTATGGCAGGCGATTACCCTGTCGAAAACCGTACCGAGCGCGTCGGTGGCGAAGGCGATTCTGGACGATCTGATTGAAGCCAACAAAGAGTACTGGCCGGAACTGCATTAATTTTCCTGACCGGCATCGCCAGATGCCGGTCTCCTTGTCCTGGCTGAATTACGCTATGCTGAAGCCTGCATGCAGCACGACAAGGAACCTTCATGAACATTTCCCGCCTCGGTGAAGCACCGGACTACCGCTTCTCACTGGCTAACGAACGCACGTTCTTAGCGTGGATCCGCACCGCCCTGGGCTTTCTGGCCGCAGGTGTCGGTCTTGATCAGCTCGCCCCCGATTTTGCCACCCCGTTGATTCGCGAAGTGCTGGCCCTGCTGCTGTGCCTGATTGCCGGTGTGCTGGCGATTTATGGCTATCTGCGCTGGCTTAGAAATGAAAAGGCGATGCGTCTGAAGCAGGATCTCCCCTACACGCGCGGCTTGCTCATCATTAGTACGATTTTGCTGATGGTTGCGGGCGTAGTGATGTTACTGGTGTTGTATGCCGGATAGCCGCAAAGCACGGCGGGAAGCGGACCCCGGGCTTCAGCCGGAGCGAACCTCGCTGGCCTGGCTGCGCACGCTGCTGGGGTATGGCGCGCTGATCGCTCTTGCCATTAAGCACAACTGGCACCGCACGGGGGCGCCATTCTGGATCTCCATTGTTGTGCTGGCGCTGGTAGCCGTCATTTTATGGCGCTACACCCGCAGCCGTAACCTGATGGACGTGGCGCAGAACGACTTTGCGCAGCCGAAAGCGGTGCGGGATAAGTTCCTGATTGCGTTGGCTGTGCTGTCTCTGTCTTTACTCTTTGCAGTTACTCACATTCAGCAAATTATGAGCTTATAAGCCCGGTGGCGGCTGCGCCTTACCGGGCCTACAACTGCCGCGAACTGTAGGCCGGGTAAGGCGTAGCCGCCACCCGGCATAATTACTTCCCTTTAGCTAAATACTTCGCCATCTCATCCTCCGGCACCATGCCGCCGCCGGTCGCCCAGACCAGGTGCGTGGGGTTGGCATCCGCCTGCACGCGCAGCGGCCCGGCCATCCCCGCCAGCGCCGAAGGCTCCAGGCGAATCCCTTCCTCCTGCGCCAGCCAGCCGAGCATGTCGTACATGCTTTGATCGGAGAGGGTATAGAACCCGTCGAGCAGGCGCTCCATCGCGCGGCCCACGAAGCCGGACGCACGCCCTACCGCCAGACCGTCCGCCGCCGTCACGTTATCAATGCCCAGATCCTGCACCGCAATCTCATCGTGCAGCCCGGTATAAACGCCCAGCAGCATACATGGTGAGTGCGTTGGCTCCGCGAAGAAGCAGTGGACGTTATCGCCAAAGGCCAGCTTCAGGCCAAACGCCACGCCGCCGGGACCACCGCCGACGCCGCACGGCAGATAGACGTACAGGGGATGATCGGCATCCACCACGCGGCCCTGCTCGGCAAACTGCGCCTTCAGGCGCTCGCCAGCAACCGCATAGCCCAGGAACAGCGTACGGGAGTTTTCATCGTCAATGAAGAAACAGTTCGGATCGCTTTCCGCCGCTTTGCGTCCCTGCTCCACCGCCACGCCGTAATCCTGCTCATATTCCACGACGATCACGCCGTGGCTGCGCAGTTTGGCTTTCTTCCACTCGCGGGCGTCGGCGGACATATGCACCGTCACCTTAAAGCCAATGCGGGCGCTCATAATGCCGATGGACATCCCGAGGTTGCCGGTTGAGCCCACGGCGATGCTGTACTGGCTGAAGAAATCCTTAAAGCGCGGCTCCAGCAGGATGCTGTAGTCGTCTTCGACGCTCAGCAGTCCGGCTTCCAGCGCCAGCTTTTCCGCGTGGGTCAGCACCTCATAGATTCCGCCGCGGGCTTTAATCGAGCCGGAAATCGGCAGATGGCTGTCTTTTTTCAGCAGCAGCGTGCCTGGAATGGCCTTACCGGACTCTTTCTCCAGCCGCGCCTGCATCGCCGGGATCGCGACCAGGTCGGATTCGATAATCCCGCCCGTTGCCGCCGTTTCCGGGAACGCTTTCGCCAGATACGGCGCGAAGCGTTTCAGGCGCGCGTGCGCGTCGTCCACGTCGGCTTTGGTCAGCCCGACATACGGCAATCCTTCCGCCAGCGTCGTGGTGCGCGGGTTAAGCCAGGTGGTTTCTTTCAGGGCAATCAGATCCTCAACCAGAGGAAACTGTGCGGTTAAAGTAGTGATAGTTGCGTTTTCCATAATACGTCTCTTCGCGCTCAGATAATGAAAGAAAGCAGGAATGTGCCGCCAAGTGCAAGCACCGAGGCGATAAACGTCGCCGTCGTATAGTATTTGAAGGTCTCGTTCAGGTTCGCGCCGCAGTATTGCTTCACCAGCCAGAAGAGAGAATCGGTCACGATCGTGCAGCCAATAGCGCCGGACCCGATGGCAATGGTGATGATCTCCGGGCTTACGTTCGGGTAGAGCGGCAGCATCGGCGCCACTATCGCCGTGGCACCCATCATCGCTACCGTTGCCGAACCGACGGCGGCGTGCAGCACCAGTGCCACCAGCCAGGCGAGAAGGATAGGGTGCATATGCAGGTTCGAGAGAATATGCGCCAGCGTCTCCGCCAGACCGCTGGTTTTAAGGATGGCGTTGAACGCGCCGCCCGCGCCGATAATCAGCAAAATGTTGGCGATAGAGCCAAAGCCGTGCTCCGTATGGGTCAGCATTGCGCCCATGCCCATGTGCTGGCGGATCCCCAGCAGGTAGTAGGCGACAAACACGGCGATAAACATCGCGGTGATAGGGTTGCCGATAAACTCCAGCAGGGTATAAAGCGTGCCTTCTTTTGCCATGTTCAGCTCGGCAATGGTTTTCACCAGCATCAGGGCAATCGGCAGCAGCACGGTGAACAGCGTGGCGCCCAGCGACGGCAGCGTGTGTTCTTCCCGCACCTTCAGGTCTGAAAATTCCGCCGGAACCGGCTTATAGGGCAGACGATCGCCGAGCAGCTTCAGGAACAGCGGGCCGCCAACCAGAGACGCCATCAGGCCCACCATCAGACCGTAGACAATCACTGTCCCGACGTCCGCCCCTAATTTATTGGTGACAAACAGCGCGGCCGGATGCGGAGGCACCACGCAGTGCACTGCCATTAGTGCGGTACAGAGCGGAATGGCCAGCTTGAGCAGCGATGTGTTGGTCTTTTTGGCGATGGAAAACGCCAGCGGGATCAGCAGTACCACGCCCACTTCCACAAACAGCGTAATGCCGCAGATCAGGCCGACCAGGACCATAATCACGTCCGCCGACAACCAGCGGCAGCGCTGCAACGTAATCCCGATGCGCTCTGCCGCGCCGGAGACTTCCATCATTTTGCCGAGAATAGTGCCAAGACCGATAACCGCCGCCAGGAAGCCCAGCGTACCGCCAATCCCGCTCTCAATGGCGTTCACCATATCCAGCGGGCTCATCCCCATCATCGCGCCGACGAAAAAGCTTGCCAGCAGCAGCGCGAGGAACGGGTGAAACTTCAGTTTTACGATGGTTAAAACAATCAATACGATGCTGACAAGCAGCGTTGCCACAACCCAGACCTGAGATCCCATATCTCACCTCACCCTTATGTTGTACAGTCCGGGGACATGGTAGACAGGTGTTCGGGGACATGGTGAACACTTTTTAACATCCTTTACCCATGATGATCGACTTTTTCTTCAGGTCGATCATCCCCACTTTCGTGCTGTACCACCATACTTCATAGCAGCCGTCCTCCTGTGTCTCCCTCAGCCCCACACGCTCTCCCCTGAAGGCCTTCCCTGCGTTCAGACTGATACCCTGTATGCTCAGCTTCCCGCTGATATCCACCTTCCTGACCACCACGCCTTCATCGTACTCCGGTGGGGGTGTGCCGGCGCGGTACTGCCGCGCAGACGGCTGGTATCTCGAGGCCGGTACTGCCATGTCCAGCGCTTCATGTGGCCGTTCAAGGTTGTACACCGTCCGCCAGTGGTCGAAAGCGCGCTGCAACTCACCGCTGTCCGCGAACCATCTCTCCTGTAGCACTTCCGCCTTCAGGCTGCGGTGA
>NZ_KQ090002.1:4182851-4437270 GCF_001037885.1 Enterobacter sp. BIDMC109 | reverse complement strand
GTCCCTGGTCTTCGAGCCAGCGCTTAATCTTGCGGGCTCCCCAGCGTTCATGACGGGCATGTGCCATGCGCAGCAGGGCAGTGATGTCGTCTGACGAGCGGTTCGGGGAATGGTGCGGTATGCGCGGGCGGTCCTGAAGGCCGGCGGCGCCTTCCTGAACCCAGCGCTGAAGCCACTTGTAGCCGGTGGCAGGGGAAATGCCGTAGTGACGGCAGAGGGAACGGATGTTCGCCCCGTCCTGCGAGGCGAACAAAACAAACTCGGTACGTAATGACATGGTATCTCTCGCATCCCAGGGCATAAGCGACTCCATAAACGGGTTCTTATGCCTTAGTTGTAAGTGTCTACCATGTCCCCGAACAAGTGTTCACTATGTCCCCGGACCGTACAATGTCATCTGGGGGTATTGGACGAAAAAACGGCGTGGGCTGACAAACGATATAAATTGGCGTTCAGATGAGCCAGATTGGATCAACTGAGTGACTGGACTCTAAAAAGCGCACTTAACTCGTATTAGGTTCACATAAATTCATTCTTGAGCGGTATGCTGAACGCAGAAATTACGTATGGGAATTGTGATGACCGATGCGAATGAAGGCAGAAACCGGCTGTTAAACGGCTGGCAGCTGTCGAAAATGTACACCTTTGAAGTGGCCGCCCGGCATGAGTCCTTCGCGCTGGCGGCGGCGGAGCTGTCGCTCAGCCCCAGCGCGGTGAGCCACCGCATAAATCTGCTGGAAGAGGAGCTGGGCATTCAGCTGTTTGTCCGCTCACACCGTAAAGTGGAGCTGACGCAGGAAGGCAAGCGCGTTTACTGGACGCTGAAATCGTCCCTCGACACCCTGAATCAGGAGATCCTGGATATTAAAAACCAGGCGCTGTCAGGTACGCTAACGGTGTACTCCCGGCCGTCGATCGCCCAGTGCTGGCTGGTGCCGATGCTGGGGGATTTTACCCGCCGCTATCCGTCGATTTCACTTACTATTCTGACTGGTAATGATTACGTCAACATGCAGCGAACCGGCATCGATCTGGCGCTCTATTTCGACGATACGCCGCCAAACCACCTTTCTCATCACTTTTTGATGGATGAAGAGATTTTGCCCGTCTGCTCGCCGGCGTATGCCCGGGAGCATGAACTGCTGAAAAACCCCCATAACCTCAGCCACTGCACGTTACTGCACGACCGTCAGGCCTGGAGCAATGATTCCGGTACGGATGAGTGGCTGAGCTGGGCGCAGCACTTCGCGGCGAATATGCCGTTATCATCGGGTATTGGCTTCGATCGTTCTGATTTAGCCATTATCGCGGCCATGAATAATGTGGGGGTGGCGATGGGGAGAAAGCGGCTGGTGCAAAAACGTCTCGAACGGGGGGAGTTGATCGCACCCTTTGATGGGAAAACTCTCAAGTGCCATCAGCATTATTACGTCTCAACGCTTCCCGGCCGTCAGTGGCCGAAAATTGACGCCTTTATCGGCTGGCTAAGAGAACTGGCGGGTTGAAGAATTATTACGCTTTCGCTCTACACCAAATGTGAAAAAGCGTGCTAAATACAGGTAATGCTTTTGATTTATCCAGGGTAAACCGTGTTAAAGCCTTTTATTGCCACTGCGATCTTACTCTCTTCCGGCTGTGCGATTGCCGCTGAGCTGCCGCTGACGGCTGCCCGTTACGCGCAGATGCTGGGCGTCGGAATGGATGTCGACTGGGCACGCACCGAGCGCGGTATCCGCGAGTTCGACCCGCTGGTGGTCCGTGATTTTCAGGCGAAAGGCATACACCATGTCCGTATTCGGGTGGCGGGCGAACCGACGGAAGCGCGGCTGATTCACCTGCGTAAGCTGGTGGAGGCCTGCGAGCAATACGGCGTCATCCCCATCATCGCTTATCAGGCCGATGAATATAAAAACGACCCGAAAGCGGATACCGAAAAAGAGGTGATTAACTGGTGGATTGCCGTGGCGCACTATTTTGGTCAGCGCTCGCCGTTGCTGGGCTTTGACCTGATCTACGAACCGGCGGACAAGCTCAACCACAACGTTGCTTCGCTCAACCGGGTGTATGAGAAAGCGATCAAAGACATTCACGCCATTGATGCCAGCCGCATGATTTTTATCGCCCCTCGTCTGCGCGCCGCGCCGGAGGATTTATCCAGCCTGAAGCTGCCCGCGCACAGCCAAAATTACCTGCTGGCGGAGTGGCATATTTTCCCCTGGGGCCCGCTGAAAACGAACGGTAAATACCCGTGGACGTCCGGAACTGCGGCTGAGAAAGCGGCTATCCGTAACCGAATCAACGCCGCGCTGCACTGGCAACAAAAAACCGGGCATGTGAGCTGGGTTGGCGGCTGGGGGGTGGGCGAATCGAAAAGCCTGATGCCAACCGCCTCGCAGATGGCGTTTGCCACGTTTATGGCGTGCGAGCTGCAACAGGCCAACATCCCGTATGCGATAAACGCCGATGTTCAGTTTTATGACGGGGAAGAGGGGGCGTGGCGGCCTGCCCCAGAGCGGCTATTGCAGGCGATGATTGCGCCCGTCTGTGAAAAGCCCGGCGAGAAGCCGGACCATCATGCGGTTAAACCGGCTGTTCGTGATGCGAGACACGCGACGCCAGCGGCAGCCAGCACAGCAAAATCAGCAGCCCCATCAGGGTCATCAGCAAGCCTAAACTCGCCTGCCCGGTCTGCGGCATCATAGCCGAAAGCCAGGCCAGCGCGCCGGAACCGATGTTCTGCAAACCGCCCACCAGCGCGCCTGCCGTGCCTGCGAGGAACGGGAACGGCTCCATCGCGCCGCTGGTGGCGAGGGGAAACAGCATGCCCGCGCCGAAGAAGAACAGCGCCGCCGGGATGAGCAACGTCCAGACCGACATCACGTCAAACAGCCCCGGGATCCACATCATCAGCCCGGCCAGCAGACAGCTGATCACCGACTGCCACATCAGCGTGGAGAAACGCTTGTTCGGACGTCCGGCGAACCATGCACCGAAGAACGCCGCCGGGATCGGCAGAATAAACAGAATACTCACCACCATGCTGCTCAGGCCAAGGCCTGCGCCCAGCAGCACGCCGGAACAGGCTTCAAACACCGCAATGCCCGCCAGGCCGCCGATTAGCATCAACAGATAACAGGTAAAGGACCCATTACCGAACAGCGTTTTGTAGCTGGCGATGAGCTTCGTGCGCGGCGCGTCTTTTGGGCGGGTTTCCGGCATCCAGCGCGCCATGCTGAAGGTGACAATAATGCACAGCACCAGCAGGAAGGCGTAACAGGCGCGCCAGGACCAGACGGTGTCCAGCAGACCCCCAATCAGCGGGGCCAGCAGCGGGCTGACCAGAATACCCATATTTAACAGACTGTTGGCGTGACGAAGCTGTGTGCCCTGGTACATATCACGCGGCAGGGTACGCGCCATAACCCCGCCGACGCCGGTGCCCACGCCCTGGAGGGCGCTGGCGGCAATCAGGACGGTGAGGCTGTGCGTGGTAATGGCAATCACCGTCGCTACCATGAAAATGCTCATGCCCACCAGAATGACCGGACGACGCCCGACGCGATCGGACAGGGGACCATAAACCAGCTGTGAAACGCCATAGGTCAGCAGATAGGCTGCCATCACGCTCTGGACTGCACCTTCGCGGACGCTCAGATCTTTTGCCATATCGGCAATCGCCGGAATGTAGATGGTTTGTGCCATCTGCCCGACGGCCACCAGTAACACCAGCATCAACAATAAGTTCACGTTCCGTTGCTTTTTCATGTCGCTGAATACTTTTGCCAAAAGAGATAAATAAAGAATAAGTGACTACGCATTCCCATAAATGCGCGAGGAATCTACCACAGAGAGATGACAATTTAAGCATTACTGTGATGAATGACAGAAGACGTGAAGGCAGGATTTGTAAACAAGATCGGCAACTAATGTTGCCAGCGAATTACGCCAGGCGCAGCAGGACCGCACCGGCAGCAATACCCAGTGCCGCCGCGATGCGCAGGCCGGCAACCTTCTCTTTTAAAAGCACAAATGCGATTAATGCGCCGAAGAGAATAGAGGTTTCACGCAGTGCCGCGACCACAGCCAGCGGTGCCTGGGTCATCGCCCAGAGTGCCAGACCGTAAGATCCCATCGTCCCGACGCCGCCGAGCAGCCCTTTTTTCCAGTGCAGGCGCAGGTAGCTGGACGCTTCGCGACGCCGCGCCACCATTGCCCAGCTCAGCAGGCAGAAACCGTTCATGAAGAAGGTCCAGAGCGTATAGCCCAGCGCAGTGTCCGAAAGTCGCACACCGGTGCCGTCCACCAGGGTATACCCGGCGATAAAACAAGCGTTCAGCAGCGCCAGCCAGATCCCCTTGCGTGACTGCATGCGGCCGTTCATCGCCATGGCCAGAATCGAAAGACAAATGACCCCAATGCCGGACCAGGCAAGCCAGGAGAGATGATCCCCGAGCACCAATACGCTGATCAGCGCCACCAGCAGAGGGGCCGTCCCGCGCATAAGGGGGTAGGTCTGGCTCATGTCGGAGACCTGATAGGTCTTCGCTACCAGCACGGTGTACACCACCTGTAACGCACAGGAGACGAACAAATATGGCCAGCTTGCGGCAGTTGGCTGAGGAGAGAAGGGCAGTAAAATCAGGGCAATAAGCGCGGCTGAACCGCTGACTCCGATCGCCGAGTAGAGTTTATCCGTTCCGGCTTTAACGATGGCGTTCCAGCTGGCATGCAGCAGTGCGGCGAACAGTAAAATGCAGAAAACGGTGATGGTCATGGCGTATCGGTTGGTGAAATGTCATCCAACTGTAACATTCACCCGTCGATGCTGCCAGCCGCTTACACTGCGCAAAAAAGGCGGTGCGTCACCCGGGGTTCGTCTGACACCAGCCTGAAGCCCGCCCGATGGTAAAATCCGTACGCGGTTTCCGGCGCATGGGTATTAAGAAAATCAAACCAGATGCTGGCATCCGCCATCACCACGGTCAAAAGCTGTTTGCCTATGCCCTGCCCACGGCACTTCTCGCTGACGTAGAGATGACGAATACGTCCGGCGCGCGGCTGCTGGCTGAACGGATCGCGATTAAGGCCGCACACGCCCACCAGCCTGCCGTTAAGAAACGCCCCCAGCAGTTTTTCACCCGGCGCGTTAAAGCGGTTTTCACCCCGCTGCCAGTTCTCTTCCAGCCTGCGCAGCATATTGAAATTCAACGCGATACTCTCCGCCTTCAGGGCGATATACCCGGGTTCATCGGGCGTGACAGGCTCAATTAACAGACGCGACATAGCATTCCCTCGTTATTAAAGAGGGGCGGTTGCCCGCCCCTCTCAGGTGCGACTTGAACCTGAATCACCGAACGTATTTCAGGACAGCATCAAGCAGTTGCAATACAGCAACAATGAGTTTGAGGACAAGTATGACCATATCCACGACGCTCATACGCGTCTCCTTTTGGTTAAAAGGAGCACGATGCTGGCGTACCTTTCCGCCGCCTGTGGCCAGCACCTGGATTGACGTAACACAGTGTGCTCACTTCAGGGGTTAAGGCACTGACGGCACCACCCGTTTCAGCCAGGACTTCGTTGCGCCGGTAAACTGCGGCCCCCTCGCTCACTGCGAACACCCTCAGTATAGATAAATACTGTATGCATGAACAGTATTTTATGGACAAAATTTGGAAGGCGATCCATACTCAAAAACGTCAAAATCCGTGCCGGAATTGCGCGTTCGTCTTCGATCGCGTATACTTTTCGCGTTGACGTAACACAGTGTGTTCTGCGGCAACCAACCGCAAAACCCTGATAAAAACCTCGCTTAGGCGGGGTTTTTTGTTTTCACCACCCAACAAACAAAACGTGATCCCTGACGCATTTTTGCGCAGATGAAAATATTTCCATTGTCACATCCGAAAACCTGTGTTTGTATAAATTCAATCAATGATTCCAAACACAGGTCCCCAATGACTTCATCCATCTTCACTTCGACCCTACTAAAAACTGCGCAACCTGCCGCAGTGGTCGTCGTGCGTGTGGTGGTTGTCGTCGGCAATGCGCCGTAGGGACTGGATCAACACACGAATCCAAAACCCCGCCGGCGCAAACCGGGCGGGGTTTTTCGTTTAGGACCCTCCCCGGAAGGCTGGCTCAGAAGAAAAGGACTGGAGCATGGCAAGTTCGGGCACAACATCCACCAAGACGCGTTTTACAGGCGCGCAGCTGATTGTTCATTTACTGGAACGACAGGGCATCACCACCGTTGCGGGCATCCCGGGTGGGACCGTACTGCCGCTGTATGATGCGTTAAGCCAAAGCACACAGATCCGCCACGTGCTGGCGCGCCACGAGCAGGGCGCAGGCTTTATCGCCCAGGGCATGGCGCGTACCCAGGGTAAACCGGCGGTCTGTATGGCCTGTAGCGGGCCGGGCGCCACTAACCTGGTGACCGCCATCGCCGACGCGCGTCTCGACTCCATTCCGCTGATCTGCATTACCGGCCAGGTGCCGTCCTCGATGATCGGCACCGATGCGTTCCAGGAAGTCGACACCTACGGCATCTCTATCCCCATCACCAAACATAACTATTTAGTTCGCGATATTAGCGAGCTGCCTCAGGTTATCAGCGATGCGTTCCGCATTGCGCAGTCTGGCCGCCCGGGCCCGGTGTGGATAGACATTCCTAAGGATGTCCAGACCGCAGAAATTGAGATCGACGTTCTGCCGGAGCCGGGTGACCGTGCCCCCGCGCCAGAATTCAGCGCTGAGAGCGTGCGCGATGCGGCGGCGATGATCAACGCCGCCAAACGCCCGGTGCTCTATCTGGGCGGCGGGACGATCAACGCCGCGGATGAAATCCGCCAGTTCGCTGAAAAAGCTAATTTGCCCACCACTATGACCCTGATGGCGCTGGGTATGCTGCCAAAAGCGCACCCGCTCTCTCTCGGCATGCTGGGCATGCACGGCGCGCGCAGCACCAACTACATCCTGCAAGAGGCGGATTTGCTGATAGTTATGGGGGCGCGTTTTGATGACCGGGCGATTGGCAAAACCGAGCAGTTCTGCCCGAACGCCAAAATCATTCACGTGGATATCGACCGCGCCGAGCTGGGTAAAATCAAGCAGCCGCACGTGGCGATCCAGGGCGACGTGGCCGAGGTGCTGGCGCAGCTGATCCCGCAGACGGAGGCAACCGACCGCGCCGACTGGCGCCAGCTGGTAGCCGATCTGCAACGGGAGTTCCCGGGCGCTATCCCAACCGAGGGCGACCCGCTGAGCCACTATGGTCTTATCAACGCCGTCGCCGCCTGCGTGGATGACAGCGCGATTATCACCACCGACGTCGGCCAGCATCAGATGTGGACCGCTCAGGCGTATCCGCTGAACCGTCCGCGCCAGTGGCTGACCTCCGGCGGCCTTGGCACCATGGGCTTCGGCCTGCCAGCAGCGGTTGGCGCGGCGCTCGCCAACCCGGACCGCAAGGTGATCTGCTTCTCCGGTGACGGCAGCCTGATGATGAATATTCAGGAGATGGCGACGGCGGCCGAAAACCAGTTAGACGTTAAAATCATTCTGATGAACAACGAGGCGCTGGGCCTGGTGCACCAGCAGCAGAGCCTGTTCTACAAGCAGGGCGTGTTTGCGGCGACCTATCCGGGGATGATCAACTTCATGCAGATTGCCGCTGGTTTTGGCCTGCACACCTGCGATCTGAACGCCGAAGAAGATGCCCACGCGGCGTTGCAGGATGCGATTTCTCGCCCTGGCCCGGCGCTGATCCACGTGCGTATCGACCCTGAACTAAAAGTGTATCCGATGGTGCCGCCGGGTGCGGCAAATACTGAGATGGTGGGGGAATAAGCCATGCAGAAACAATGTGATAACGTCATTCTGGAACTCACCGTCCGCAACCACCCAGGCGTCATGACCCACGTCTGTGGGCTATTCGCTCGCCGCGCGTTTAACGTGGAAGGCATTCTGTGCCTGCCGATTCAGGGCAGCGAGCACAGCCGCATCTGGCTACTGGTCAATGACGATCAGCGTCTGGAGCAGATGATGGCGCAGATCGACAAGCTGGAGGACGTCACCAAAGTGGCACGCAACCAGTCCGATCCCACCATGTTTAACAAAATTGCGGTGTTTTTTGAGTAAATCACTTAAGGTAAGAGGCTTTTGCCGGATGGCGCTGCGCTTATCCGGCCTGCAAGGACGTTACACGTAGGCCGGATAAGGCGTTTGCGCCGCCATCCGGCGCGTTCACGCATCAGGATCAAACCATGACCACCATCGCCCTTATCGACGACCACCTTATCGTTCGCTCCGGCTTTGCCCAGCTTTTAAACCTCGAACCGGATTTTCAGGTCGTGGCCGAGTTTGGCTCAGGACGCGAGGCGCTGGCGGGCCTGCCGGGACGCGGGGTGCAGGTCTGTATCTGCGATATCTCAATGCCGGACCTCTCCGGGCTGGAGCTGTTAAGCCAGCTGCCGAAAGGGATGGCGACGATTATGCTCTCGGTCCACGACAGCCCGGCGCTGGTCGAGCAGGCGCTCAACGCGGGGGCGCGCGGGTTTCTCTCTAAACGCTGTAGCCCGGACAAGCTGATTGCCGCCGTGCGTACCGTCTCCACCGGCGGCTGCTACCTGACGCCGGATATTGCCATCAAGCTGGCGGCGGGACGGCAGGATCCGCTCACCAGACGCGAGCGCCAGGTGGCAGAGAAACTTGCCCAGGGCATGTCGGTGAAAGAGATTGCCGTAGAGCTGGGGCTGTCGCCAAAGACCGTTCACGTTCATCGCGCCAACCTGATGGAAAAACTCAACGTCAGTAACGATGTCGAGCTGGCGCGCCGTATGTTTGACAGCTGGCAATGAACTCCCTATTTTCGCGGCTGATCGCCGTTGTTGCCAGCTTTTTCATCTTCTCCGCCGCGTGGTTCTGTCTGTGGAGTATCAGCCTGCATCTTGTCGAGCGCCCGGAGCTGGCGGTGCTGCTGTTCCCCTTTGGCCTGCGGCTGGGGCTAATGCAGCAATGCCCGCGCGGCTACTGGCCGGTGCTGCTGGGCGCAGAGTGGCTGATGCTGATCTGGCTGGCGCAGGAAGTGGCCCTCGCGCACCTGCCTTTATTGATGACCGGAAGCCTGCTCACGCTTATCCCGGTCGCCCTGATTTCCCGCTACCGTCACCAGCGCGACTGGCGCACGCTGCTGCGTCAGGGTGCGGCGCTGATTGCCGCCGCGCTGTTGCAGTCCCTGCCGTGGCTGGGTGAAAAGGAGGTGCTTAACGCCCTGCTGTTGACCCTCACCGGCGGCCTGACGCTGGCCCCGACCTGCCTGGTTTTCTGGCATTACCTTACCAGCACCGTCTGGCAGCCGCTCGGCCCGGCGCTGGTCTCCCAGCCGGTGAACTGGCGCGCCCGGCACCTGATCTGGTATCTGCTGCTGTTTGTGGTGAGCCTGTGGTTGCAGCTTGGTCTGCCCGCTGAATTATCACGCTTCACGCCGTTTTGTCTGGCGCTGCCGATCATCGCCCTTGCCTGGCATTACGGCTGGCAGGGCGCATTGATCGCCACGCTGATGAACGCCATCGCGCTGATTGCCAGCCAGACCTGGCACGATCACCCGGTAGATCTGCTGCTCTCGCTGCTGGCCCAGAGCCTGACCGGGCTGCTGCTTGGCGCGGGCATACAGCGCCTGCGCGAGCTGAACCAGTCTCTGCAAGCCGAGCTGGCGCGCAACCGCCGTCTGGCGGAGCGTCTGCTGGAGACGGAAGAGAGCGTGCGCCAGGAGGTTGCTCGCGAGCTGCACGATGACATCGGCCAGACCATCACCGCCATCCGCACCCAGGCGGGCATTGTTCAGCGCCTGGCGGCAGAAAACGCGGGCGTGAAGCAGGGCGGGGCGCATATCGAACAGCTTTCGCTGGGCGTCTATGATTCCGTTCGTCGCCTGTTAGGGCGGCTGCGCCCGCGCCAGCTTGACGATCTTTCGCTCGAGCAGGCAATACGCTCTCTGATGCGCGAGATGGAGCTGGAGAGCCGCGGGATTGTCAGCCATCTCGACTGGCGCATTAACGAACCTGTGCTGAGCGAAGGCCAGCGCGTGACCCTTTTCCGCGTCTGCCAGGAAGGGCTGAACAACATCGTCAAACACGCCAGCGCCAGCGCGGTAACGATCCAGGGCTGGCAGCAGGACGAGCGCCTGATGCTGGTGATTGAAGACGACGGCTGCGGCCTGCCGCAGGGCTCCGGCCAGCAGGGGTTTGGCCTGGCGGGCATGCGCGAGCGCGTAAAGGCGCTGGGCGGCACGCTGACGATCTCCTGCACCCACGGGACGCGCGTCAGCGTCAGTTTGCCGTTAAGGACACACCATGTTTAAAACCCCCGCCAGCGCCGCCCCGCTAAGCAACAAAGCGGAAATCGATGCCCGCTACCGCTACTGGCGTCGCCATATCCTGATTACCATCTGGCTCGGCTACGCGCTGTTCTATTTCACCCGCAAAAGCTTCAACGCCGCCGCACCGGAAATCCTCGCCAGCGGCGTGATGACGCGCACCGATATCGGCCTGCTGGCGACGCTGTTTTACATCACCTACGGCCTGTCGAAGTTCTTCTCCGGCATCGTCAGCGACCGCTCCAACGCGCGTTATTTTATGGGCGTCGGGCTGATCGCCACCGGGGTGGTGAACATCCTGTTTGGCTTCTCCACCTCGCTGTGGGCCTTTGCCCTGCTGTGGGCGCTGAACGCCTTTTTCCAGGGCTGGGGCGCGCCGGTCTGCGCCCGCCTGCTCACCGCCTGGTACTCACGCAACGAGCGCGGCGGCTGGTGGGCGATATGGAATACCGCGCATAACGTCGGCGGGGCGCTGATCCCGATGGTGGTCGGCGCGGCGGCGCTGCACTACGGCTGGCGCGCGGGGATGATGATTGCCGGTGGCCTCGCGATTGTCGCCGGACTGTTCCTCTGCTGGCGCCTGCGCGACAGGCCGCAAACCGTCGGCCTTCCACCGGTGGGCGACTGGCGGCACGACGAGATGGAGATCGCCCAGCAGCAGGAAGGGGCCGGGCTGTCCCGCCAGGAGATCCTCACCAAATACGTGCTGAAAAACCCGTACATCTGGCTGCTGTCGCTCTGCTACGTGCTGGTCTACGTGGTGCGCGCGGCGATCAACGACTGGGGCAATCTGTACATGTCCGAAACTCTCGGCGTGGACCTGGTGACCGCCAACTCGGCGGTGACGATGTTCGAGCTGGGCGGGTTTATCGGCGCGCTGGTGGCGGGCTGGGGCTCGGACAAGCTGTTCAACGGTAACCGCGGGCCGATGAACCTGATTTTTGCTGCCGGGATCTTACTCTCCGTCGGCTCGCTGTGGCTGATGCCGTTCGCCAGCTACGTGATGCAGGCGGCGTGCTTCTTCACCATCGGTTTTTTCGTCTTTGGCCCGCAGATGCTGATCGGCATGGCGGCGGCGGAGTGTTCCCACAAAGAGGCGGCAGGCGCGGCGACGGGCTTTGTCGGGCTGTTTGCCTACCTTGGCGCATCGCTCTCCGGCTGGCCGCTGGCGCGGGTGATCGACGTCTGGCACTGGAGCGGGTTCTTCGCGGTGATCGCCATCGCGGCGGGCATCTCCGCCCTGCTGTTGCTGCCGTTTTTGCACGCGCAGGCACCGCGCGAAGCGTGACGCGCCTCACCTTTTGCTGCCGAGACGCGTAAAACTAAGAAATTTTCCCGGTTTCACCTGGACGCTGTCTCAGGCATCTCTCCTGGCTGGTTTTTACAATGCTGCAAAAATCAGCTCAGGAGTAACTCAGTCATGCTGGCCTTCTTAAATCAGGTGCGCAAGCCGACCCTGGATCTGCCGCTCGACGTGCGGCGCAAGATGTGGTTCAAACCGTTCATGCAGTCCTATCTGGTGGTCTTCATCGGCTACCTGACCATGTACCTGATCCGCAAAAACTTTAACATCGCGCAGAACGACATGATCTCAACCTACGGGCTGAGCATGACGCAGCTGGGGATGATTGGCCTGGGCTTCTCCATCACCTACGGCGTGGGGAAAACGGTTGTGTCCTACTACGCGGACGGCAAAAATACCAAGCAGTTCCTGCCGTTTATGCTGATCCTCTCCGCCATCTGTATGCTCGGCTTTAGCGCCAGCATGGGCGCGGGCTCCGTCAGCCTGTTCCTGATGATCGCCTTCTACGCCCTGAGCGGTTTCTTCCAGAGCACCGGCGGGTCGTGCAGCTACTCCACCATCACCAAATGGACGCCGCGCCGCAAGCGGGGTTCGTACCTCGGCATGTGGAACATCTCCCACAACCTCGGCGGAGCGGGCGCGGCCGGCGTGGCGCTGTTCGGTGCGAACTACCTGTTCGACGGCCACGTGATTGGCATGTTTATCTTCCCGTCGATTATCGCCCTGATTGTCGGCTTTATCGGCCTGCGCTACGGCAGCGATTCCCCGGAATCCTACGGCCTCGGCAAAGCTGAAGAGCTGTTCGGGGAGGAGATCAGCGAGGAGGACAAAGAGACCGAAGAAAACGAGATGTCCAAATGGCAGATCTTTGTTGAGTACGTGCTGAAAAACAAAGTGATCTGGCTGCTCTGCTTCTCGAACATCTTCCTGTACGTGGTGCGTATCGGTATCGACCAGTGGTCCACCGTGTATGCCTTCCAGGAGCTGAAGCTCTCGAAAGAGGTGGCGATTCAGGGCTTCACCCTGTTCGAAGTAGGCGCGCTGGTCGGTACCCTGCTGTGGGGCTGGCTCTCGGACCTCGCCAACGGCCGTCGCGCGCTGGTGGCCTGCGTCGCGCTGGCGCTGATTATCGCCACGCTCGGCGTTTACCAGCACGCCAGCAACCAGTACGTTTACCTGGCGTCGCTGTTTGCGCTCGGCTTCCTGGTGTTCGGTCCGCAACTGCTGATCGGCGTGGCGGCGGTTGGCTTTGTGCCGAAAAAAGCGATCGGCGCAGCCGATGGGATTAAGGGCACCTTCGCTTACCTGATCGGCGACAGCTTCGCCAAGCTCGGTCTGGGCATGATCGCCGACGGCACGCCAATTTTCGGCCTCACCGGCTGGGCGGGCACCTTTGCCGCGCTGGATGCGGCAGCGATTGGCTGTATCGTCCTGATGGCGATGGTTGCGGTGCTGGAAGAGCGTAAGATCCGCCGCGAGAATCGTGCGCAGAAATTAAAAGTAGCCTGAGTGTGCAGGTAACTTCTTTGCCCGGTGTGTGATGCCGGGCTTTTTTATTTTTCACGGCCTGCCTTTTACCTTTACCCCGCTTTACACACCCGCTCCCCCGTATGCTCTACAGTTTTTTTTGCTGCCGCTTTTCGTGCAGCCTTAGCCCTTTTTGCTAACGGAGAGCTTGCATGTTGACCCGACGATTGTCCTGCCTGGCGCTGTTGATGGCGCTGGCCTCCCCCGCAATGGCCGCGGATGCCCCCACCTACGGCGAGAAGCTGGAAGGTTTTGACTACGGCTGGCCGGTAAAACACTTTACCTTTACCTCGCAGAACCAGCCTCTGGATATGGCTTACCTGGACGTGAAGCCGGAAAAACCCAACGGCCGCACCGTGGTGTTGATGCACGGCAAAAACTTCTGCGCCGGTACCTGGGACGGCACGATCCGCGCGCTTTCAGCCAGCGGGTATCGCGTGATCGCACCCGACCAGATCGGCTTCTGCAAATCCACCAAGCCGGAGCATTATCAGTACACCTTCCAGCAGCTGGCGGATAACACCCACGCGCTGCTGAAAACGCTCGGCGTTGATCGCGTGACGGTCATCGGCCATTCGACCGGCGGCATGCTGGCGACCCGCTACGCGCTGATGTGGCCGCAGCAGGTGGAGCAGCTGGTGATGATGAACCCAATAGGGCTTGAAGACTGGAAAGCGCGCGGCGTGCCGCATATTACGGTCGACCAGTGGTACCAGCGCGAGTTGAAAGTCAGCGCCGACGGCATTCGTCAGTACGAGAAAAACACCTACTACGCCGGGGAGTGGAAGCCGGAGTACGAGCGCTGGGTCACCATGCTCGCCGGGCTGAACAACGGGCCGGGCAAAGCGCGCGTGGCGTGGAACTCGGCGCTGCTCTACGACATGATTTATACCCAGCCGGTCGTCTATGAATTTAACGAGCTGAAGATGCCGGTATTATTGATGATCGGCACGAAGGACAACACCGCCATCGGGAAAGATCTCGCCCCACCGGAGATCCGCAAGACGCTCGGCAATTACGCGGTGCTGGGTAAAGAGACGGCGAAGCGCATTCCGCACGCGACGCTGGTTGAATTTAACGACATGGGCCACGCGCCGCAGATGCAGGATCCTGCCCGCTTCCACGAGGCGCTGCTGAAAGGGCTTCAGGCGCGCTGACTGGTCTCCAGCAACAGCCCGCGCAGCCACGCCTGCGCGAGGTTGCGGTGCGTTCTGCCGTGCCAGGCCATGCTTTTGGTAAAACCGGGCACGGGAACCGGCGTCTCGCAGACGAACATCCCCGTCTGCTTTTCCGCTATGCGTGATGGCACAACGGCAATCATATCGCTGAGGGCCAGCACGTCCGGCAGGACTAAAAAGTTACTCACCGATAAGCCAACATGCCGCGTTCGGCCAGTTTTCTCCAGCGCGCCATCCGTTACGCCGCGAAAACCGTCGCCCTCGTAAGAGACCAGCACATGCTCCAGGGCGCAAAACCGGTCTAACGTCATGGGCTGTCCGGCATCCGGATGGTCGGCACGCATCATGCAAACGTACCGTTCATCATAAAGCGCCCGGCTGTGAAGCTCATCTGGCGTGGTGTGCGGGGTGATCAGCGCCACGTCGACAGAGCCTTGTTCGAGCTGGCTGACCAGACGGTCGGATTCCACAGGTACCACGCGCACGCGAATCCCCGGCGCCTGCACCTTAAGCGCAGCGATAAACGGCACGACGACCGCGCGCAGGGCGTAGTCGGTCGCGGCAAGCGTGAAGGTGAACGTTGCGGTGAGCGGATCAAAGGCGATCGGCTGAAGCAGCTCGTCGATATCTGCCAGAATGCGTTTGACGGGAGCCGCCATCGCTTCCGCCCGGGTGGTAGGCACGATGCCGTGCGGCGCGCGGATAAACAGCGGGTCTTCAAAGTAATCCCGCAGGCGGTTAAGCATGCCGCTTACCGCTGGTTGGGTCAGGGCAAGACGCGCCGCCGCGCGGGTGACGCTGCGTTCGTCCAGCAGGGCATCCAGCGTTTTCAGCAGGTTAAGATCCAGCGTGCGCAGATCCGCTTTCATGACGTTTTTCCACCTCTTTTCCGTTTACTATTATGGCGCTGCCCGCTGTTGACGCACTGCGTTTCCCGCTATGATGGGCGGCTAGTCTAAGGAGAACGCATGGTCTGGATAATGCTGGCAACGCTTGCCGTGGTGTTTGTGGTTGGATTTCGTGTCCTGACCTCAGACTCCCGCCGCGCCATCAAACGTTTAAGCGAGCGGCTGGGGATCACCCCGATGCCGGTCGAGTCGATGATTGACCAGTTCGGTAAAACGCCGGGCAATGAGTTTATCCGCTATCTTGAACGCCCCGACGAGGCGCATCTGCTAAATGCCGCTCAGGTGCTGCTGATCTGGCAGGTCTGCATCGTCGACGCCAGCGAAGAGAATCTGCATACCTGGCACCGCATGCTGCGTAAAGCCCGTCTGGCCGCGCCGATCACCGACGCGCAAATCCGCCTCGCGCTCGGCTTTATGCGCGAGATAGAGCCTGACCCGCAGGAGCTTAACGCCTTCCAGCTGCGCTACAACCAGCTTTTCCTGCCGGAAGAGGGCGTGTTTTACCTGCACTGATATCACGAAACGTGATGAAGAGTATAAAGCATCGTCATTAGATTTATATCACCCGCAGGCGCACCATCACCTTATCAACTAACCGATGAGGTGAACCATGAAACAATCCGCCATTATCTGGCCGAACGACTACCTGCCCGGCACCACCGATAACTTTGCCTCCAACGAAATCATCGTCGCCGGGCTGAGCGCAAAAGAGATTTGGGCGCAGCTTAACGACACCACCCTGTGGCCGAACTACTACAGCAACGCCGAAGATATCCGTTTTCACGACGGCAGCGGCCCGGCGCTGAGCGCCAACGCCCGCTTTCGCTTCACCACCTTCGGCTTCCCGGTTGAAGCGCAGGTGACGGAGTATGTTCCGCCCGTGGAGGGCGAAGCCGCGCGTATCGCGTGGCACGGCTGGGTAGAAGGGGATGCGAATTCGCGTCTGGACGTGATCCACGCCTGGCTGTTTGAAGACCTGCCGGGAAACCGCGTGCGCATTCTGACTCAGGAGTCGCAGAAAGGCGTGCCGGCGCAGGAATTAGCGCGCACCGTGCCGAACCCAATGATTAACGGGCATCAGGAGTGGATCGTGGGATTAGCGAATGCCGCTCTTAAGGCTCGCGGGTAATTTTGCCCGGTGGCGCTTTGCTTACCGGGCCTACAAGCCCGTAGGCCGGCGCAAGCGCAGCGCCGCCCGGCATTAAAAAATGACAAAAGTTGTCGAAACGTTAAATTCGTCACACTTTTGATGATAAACTGCGCGACTTTTCCGCACGTTTTTATCTTCAGGTGATGCCATGACAGAACATACCCAGCCCACGACTACACCGCAGGCCAAAGAGGTTTCACGCCCCAACTGGTCGGCGGTTTTCTCCGTGGCATTTTGCGTCGCCTGCCTGATCACCGTCGAGTTCCTGCCGGTCAGCCTGCTGACGCCGATGGCGCAGGATCTGGGCATTTCCGAGGGCGTGGCGGGGCAGTCCGTGACCGTCACCGCGTTTGTGGCGATGTTCGCCAGCCTGTTTATCACGCAGGCGATCGGCACCATTGACCGTCGCAAAGTGGTTATTCTGTTCAGCGTGCTGCTGACGCTCTCCTGCCTGCTGGTCTCTTTCGCTGAAAGCTTCACCCTGCTGCTGCTCGGCCGTGCCTGCCTGGGGCTGGGATTAGGCGGCTTCTGGGCGATGTCCGCCTCGCTGACCATGCGCCTGGTGCCCGCGCGTACGGTGCCAAAAGCCTTGTCCGTTATCTTCGGTGCGGTCTCGATCGCGCTGGTGATCGCCGCGCCGCTGGGCAGTTTCCTCGGTGGAATTATCGGCTGGCGCAACGTCTTTAACGCGGCGGCGGTGATGGGCGTGCTGTGCATTATCTGGGTGTGGAAGGCGCTGCCGTCCCTTCCGGGGGAAGCGGCGCACCACAAACAGAACATGTTCGCGCTGCTGAAGCGCCCCGGCGTGCTGGCGGGGATGACCGCCATCTTCATGGCCTTTGCCGGGCAGTTTGCTTTCTTCACCTATATCCGCCCGGTGTATATGACCATGGCGGGCTTTGACGTGGACGGCCTGACGCTGGTGCTCCTGAGCTTCGGGATCGCCAGTTTTGTCGGCACCTCGCTGTCGTCCCAGTTCCTGAAGCGCTCCCTGAAGGTGGCGCTGGCGGGTGCCCCGCTGGTGCTGGCGATCAGCGCCGCGGCGCTGGTGTTGTGGGGCAGCGATAAGTGGGTGGCTTCGGCGATCGCGATTATCTGGGGCTTTGCCTTTGCGCTGGTGCCGGTGGGCTGGTCGACGTGGATCACCCGCTCGCTTGCCGATCAGGCGGAAAAAGCCGGGTCGATTCAGGTGGCGGTGATCCAGCTGGCGAATACCTGCGGCGCGGCGGTGGGCGGCGTAGCGCTCGACCACCTGGGGCTGACCTCGCCGCTGGTAATTTCCGGCACGCTGATGCTGCTGACCGCGCTGCTGGTGGCGGGGAAGGTTAAGGCGAAGTAGTGCTTTTCTCCCTCTCCCGTGGGAGAGGGTTGGGGTGAGGGCATCAGGCTACGCCGATGTCTGAACCCGTCTTCTCGAATCCATCGAAATCAACACCACCGACGACACAATCAGCAGCGTCCCCAGCCAGTCCGGCAGGGTGAATGCCACCCCCAGCAACACCACCGACAGCAGCGCGCTGCTCAGCGGCTCGGCGCAGCTCAGAATGCTCGCCTTCGGCCCGCCGATCATCTGTGCGCCTTTCAGATACAGGCTGAACGTCAGCGCGGTACCTATCACCACCAGGTAGAAAAACGCCAGCAGCAGGCCGCCGTCGATCACGAAGGTGGTGCCGCGTCCGGCGTAGAACGGCGTCAGCATTAGTCCCGCAATCAACATACTCCAGCCGACAATCGGCAGCGTGCCGTAGCGGGCGATAAGCGTCGACGGGTACGTCGTATAAAACGCCGCGGCAAACGCCGAGGCGATACCGAAGAACAGCGCGGCCGGCGAGATGGAGAGCGACGTCGGGTCGCCGTGGGTTACCAGCAGGAAGGTACCCACAAGCGACGTGAAAATCGCGGATAAGACAAATATGCCGGGACGCGTTTTCCGCGCCAGCGCAAACCATGCCACGATAATGGTCGGCGACAGAAACTGGAGCACGGTGGCCGTCGCGGCGTTGGATTTTTCAATTGTCAGCAGGAAGGTGAGCTGCACGGTAAGCGCGCCAGCCAGCGAGAAAAACAGCAGGCTGAGGGCGTCTTTGCGGTTTTTGATGACCGAGAAAATCTTGTCGCCGTGAACGAAGGAGAGCGTCAGCAGGATCACGCCGGTAAACAGCAGACGAACCATGGTCAGGTAAGGCGAAGAGATGTGGCTTTTCTCCATGATGTACTGCGCGCAAACCCCGGAACTGCCCCATAAAACGGCGGCGATCAGGACGTTGAGCATCCCTTTGCGTGTGGAACCCATGTTCTCCCCTGTTATGTTGTCGTTAATTGGCCAACAGCATAGCATGGTTGTGTGCGGCCTGATGCCCTCACCCCGGCCCTCTCCCACGGGGAGAGGGGGAAAACCGTAGGCCGGGTAAGCGTAGCGCCACCCGGCATGTTGTTGACCTTAGAACCACGCCTCCCACATCGCGCCGACGTTGAAGTCGTCCAGCGTTTCATCTTTGGTGTTGTTCACGCGCGCGGTACGTTCGTTATCCACCTTGCCGCCGGTCACGTAGAAGCGCAGCATCGGACGGAACTCCGGCCCCATGGCGATAGACATGTTCTGCGACAGGGTCAGCTTCCAGCCCTTGTTGTCGCCGCCGTTGTCGTAATCCACGTGCTGCCAGCCCGCTTCCAGCCAGGTGGAGTGAACGTCGTTCCACCAGTGCATCGGGCGCACGATGGCGTTGTAGTTCTTGCGGTTGTCGGTCTTATCGCGGCTGTTGTCGTAGTCATGGAAGGCGAGGAGGTACTCCACCTGCGTCGCCTGGGTGAATTTGTACAGCCCTTCGAAGCTGGCGTAGACCGTGGTCAGATCCTCGGTTTTGTTGAACACGCTGTTGTCCGCGTTATCGGAGTAGCGGGCAATCACCTTGTTCACGCCGCTGTCGTTGGTGTGGCTCAGCACCACGCCGCCCTGCCAGGCGTTCAGACGTTCGTCGCTCTCCACCGCTTTCGAGTCAAAGCCGTAGTTGGCGTACAGCTCCAGATCCAGCGGACCGAGCTTCATACCGTGGATTTTAGACGTCGCGGCGTAGTTGCCTTTGTCGCCCGTGCCGGACCCGCCGGTACAGGTGATGCGCGACGGGTTCGCTTCGTCCTCCATCACTTCCGGGCTACAGGATTCCACCGCTGCCACGGCGGCTACGTCAAACTGCACGCCGCCGATGTCGAAGTTCTTCACCCCGGCGCCCTGACCGTCGTGGTTCATCCAGAAGTAATCGTTGATGCCCTGCTGCGGACGCTGGTGGAAGTCGCGACCCGCCCAGAAGTAGGCGTTCGGGTTGGAGGCCATAATGTTGGTCACGCCGGCGTAGGCTTTCTTGAGGTTAACTTCGTCGCCCCAGTGGTCGATCATCACGTTGATGTCCCAGATGGCGCCGTTTTCGCCCTTGAAGGCTTTAGAGAGCTGGAACTCGCCGCCGTTGCCTTCGTTACCCAGACGACCAATGGCGGACGCGCCGTTGTAGGAGCCGTCCACCGCCACGTATTTCTGATCGGCGGCCTGGAAGTGCGCGCCGTAGCGGGCGTAGCCGGTAAATTTAACCCCGAACGGGATCGCCATATCCGGAGATTGCGCCGCGCTCTGCGGCTCGGTCACCACGTCCGCTTTTTTCGCGACCGCCGCGTCCATTTTGGCCTGACGTTCTGCCAGGGCTTTATCCACCGCTTTTGCCACAATGGCGTCGATTTGCTCCTGAGTGAATTCCTGAGCGAGAACGGAAATTGGGCAAAGCGCGGCGATAACCGCCATGGTTAATGGAAGTTTTTTAATCGTATTCATGGTTATCTCAATATAGTTTAATTTTATTCAGACAATAACCATCCCGCTCCGATCTGACAGAGTATGTCGCTATCATCAGAACAAGTGGATCTCTATTTAGGGTACAGAGGTATTACAGTAATTATTTCGCCATAGACTATCTCTGATATAAATGAATAATTTCTTCGGATAACTCGCGCGCTAATAAGGAATTCATTAAATGATCCTGGGCGTGCACCATAATTAAGGTCATCGGCTGGCGGGCTTCGCCCGCATCCTGCTCGATCAGTTTGGTCTGCATCTTGTGCGCCTGGCGTGCGTAGCCGTCGGCTTCGCGCAGCAGGCTTTTGGCCTCGTCAAGGTTGCCCTGACGCGCCGCGTGCAGGGCTTCAAAGCACAGGCTGCGGGACTGGCCGGCGTTGACGATAATTTCCATTACGGCTTCTTCTAGTGCGATCATCATCATTACTCTTTATCAAAACTATTATTTAAGGCGGTGGCGGCAAACCACTCTCCGCTTTTTTTAATGGTGCGCTGTTGCGTCTCTACATCGAGCTGAATAAAACCGTAGCGGTTTTTATACGCATTACACCACGACCAGTTATCAATAAACGTCCACATATGATAGCCAAGGCAATTGCAGCCTTCGCTAATACCTTTGTGCAGCCACGATAAATGCTCAGAAATAAAATCAATGCGGTATTGATCGTTAATCTGGCCATTTTCAATAAAGCGCTGCTCGTTTTCGACGCCCATGCCGTTTTCCGAAATAAAGCAGCGAGGGTTACCGTAATTATCGCGCAGGTTAACCAGAATATCGTAAATACCCGGCTCGTAGATTTCCCAGCCGCGGTACGGGTTCATCTTACGGCCCGGCATCTCGTAATTATCAAAGAACCACTCCGGCATAAACGGCGCCTGCGGGTTCACCGCGCTGTCGCGACACTTCACGCGACGCGGCTGATAGTAGTTAACGCCGAGCAGGTCGATTTTCCCTTCCGCAATCAGGAAACCGTCTTCCGGCTTGCAGGCGGGCAGCTGATCGTAAGATTTCAGCAATGCCACCAGGTCCGCCGGATACTCCCCGCGCAGCACCGGGTCGAGGAAGCTGCGGTTAAACATCAGGTCCGCTATGTGCGCCGCCTTCACGTCCGCCGGGTTCCGGGAGCGCGGGTACGACGGCGTCAGGTTGAGCACGATGCCGATCTCACCCGCGTAGTGTCCGGCGCGGTAAGCCTGAACGGCCTTCGCATGGGCCAGCACGGTGTGATACGCCACGGTCGCCGCCCGACGAAAATCCACCACGTTCGGGTAGTGGAAGTCGTACAGATAACCGCCTTCCACCGGAACAATCGGCTCGTTGAAGGTAAACCAGTGCAGCACGCGGTCGCCGAACAGCTCGAAGCAAATTTGCGCATAGCGGGCGTACGCGTCCACCACGTCACGGTTTTCCCAGCCGCCAATCTCGTGCATCGCCATCGGCATGTCGAAATGGAACAGGGTGATAAACGGCGTGATGCCCTGTTCATTCAGCTCATCAATGACCTGATTGTAAAAATCGACCGCGTCCGGGTTCACTTCACCGATACCGTCAGGGATCAGGCGCGCCCAGCTAATCGAGGTGCGAAAGCTGTTGTGGTTCAGCTGCTTTAACAGCTGAATGTCCGTTTTCCAGTGTTGATAAAACGTGGAGGTGTGCTGCGGCCCCACGCCGTTGTGAAAACGGTTCGGCTCGCGGGCAAACCAGTAATCCCACGTGGTTTCGCCCTCTCTTGCCCCTTCCGTCTGGAGAGCGGAGCTTGCGCTGCCCCACCAGAAGTTATCGGGAAATGCGTATTTCATGACCCTTCCTCTTTGACTTAATTACTGACTGTTTCAGCGGTGCCGACGGTTGCCTGGGCTTTCTGCTCTTCATTTTTGATGAGCGTACGCTCATAGGCGCGCAGGAACGGCAGGTACATCAGGGCGGACATCACCATGCAGACCAGGCACATCACCACCGGGCTCAGCGCCCAGTTCGCCGCCCACGAGGCGCCAATCGGCGCGGGGGTGGTCCACGGGGTTAACGAAACCACCTGAGCCAGCCAGCCGAGTTTGGTTGCGCCGTACGCCAGGCAGGCGTTGACCAGCGGAACAAACACGAACGGGATAAACAGCATCGGGTTCATGATGATCGGTGCGCCGAACAGAATCGGTTCGTTGATGTTAAAGAAGCTTGGCACCACGCCCATTTTGCCGATGGTGCGCAGGTGGGTAACGCGGCTACGCAGCAGCAGGAACGCTAGCGGCAGGGTGGAGCCTACGCCGCCAATCAGCAGGTAGTGATCCCAGAAACCTTGCAGATAAACGTGCGGCAGCGCCGCGCCCGCCGCCAGCGCCGCCTGGTTTGCAGAGAGGTTCGCCATCCAGAACGGGTTCATGATGCCGGTGACAATCAGCGACCCGTGGATACCAGCGAACCAGAAGATCTGGCACAGCAGCACGGAGAGCAGAATGGCGGGCAGCGAGTCAGACGCCGACACCAGCGGCTCCAGCAGGTGCATAATCGCCTGCGGGATGATCATCCCGGTCTGCGCTTCAATGAACAGGTTCAGCGGGTGCAGCGTTCCGATCACCACCATCACCGGGATCAGGATCTCAAACGAACGCGCCACGCCGGTCGGCACTTCCTTCGGCAGGCGGATGGTGACGTTGTTCTGTTTCAGCCACGCATAGACGCGAGTGGAGTAGATCGCTGTGATAAGCGCAGTGAAGATCCCCTGACCGGAGAGATACTGGGTCGAAATTTTGCCATCGGCATAGGGCGCGGCGACCAGCAGGAAGGCCATAAAGGCCAGCAGGCCGGACATCACCGGATCGAGGTTAAACTGACGCCCCAGGCTTGCCCCAATCCCCACCGAGATGAAGAAGGTCATCACGCCCATGCTGAGGTTAAACGGCAGCATCAGCTGTTCGCGGTAGGTCTCGGAGAAATCCAGCCAGCCGCGGGCGAAGCTGTTGGTGGTATCCGCCGAAAACGGCGGGAAGATAAACACCAGCATAAACGAGCCGATGATCATAAACGGCAGCGCAGCGGTAAAGCCGTCGCGGATGGCAATCACATACTTTTGCTGACCGAGCTTCGCGGCCAGCGGCGTAATTGACTGCTCAATCACCGCGACCATGGATTGATATAACGAACTCATGTGAACACCTTTTAGTGTGCCGCTTCGATGAGCGACAGAGCATAGTCCAGTACTTTATCGCCACGCTGCATGCCGTAATCCATCATGTCGATGGGCTGCACCGGAATGCCTTGCGTCGCTGCCTTGTCTGAGAGCGTCTTTAACATGTATTTCACTTGCGGTCCGAGAAGCACCACCTGATAGTACGGAAACTGCGTATCAAATTCGGATACGCCATACGCATCTATCTTCACGGGCAAGCCCCGTTCTTTTGCAACATCGATCATTTTGCTGACCAGCAGGCTGGTGGACATCCCGGCAGAGCAGCACAGCATAATCTTGAACATCGACAACCATCCTCAAAATGTAAAAAGTTATTGCGAGGATGATTGGACATGATACGGAAACCGGTTTCCATTTATAAAAGACAGAAGTGTGATAACCATCAAGATCCAATACTTATGAGGCTAATTAACCGGATGTGGGTCACATAATTTGGCTGTTTTGGCATCAAATTGAGTGGAAACGGAAAATCGGTTTCCATGGAAAACGGAAACGGATATACTCCGTTCTGGCTATAATGTGAGCCGTAGCGGTGATGGAAATTACAGACGCCAGTTGCGTCTGACAGGGGAGAGAGATGTCTACAATCAACGATGTATCGCGTCTGGCCGGGGTGTCCAAAGCCACGGTATCACGGGTGTTGAGCGGGTCGCGTGGCGTTAAAGAAGCCAGCCGCCAGGCTGTTCTGAAAGCGGTGGATGAGCTGAACTATCGTCCCAACGTGATCGCCCAGTCGCTGCTCAGCCAGTCGACGGGCTGCATTGGGGTGATTTGCGCGCAGGAAAACATTAACCAGACCACCGGTTACCTGTACGCGCTGGAAAAACACCTCAGCCAGCATCAAAAACATCTGCTGCTGCGTTTTGCACACACAAAAACAGAAGTGATGAACGCCCTTGAAGAACTCTCCTGCGGCTTATGTGATGACATTCTGGTGATTGGCGCGCGTTTCCCGCTGGACGTGGACATGGACAACGTGATTCTGGTCGACTGTATGGAAGCCGATAACGCCAACAGCATTCAGTTCGATCACGCGTTCGCGGCCGAAACGGCCTGTAACTATCTCACCAGCCAGGGGCGTCGCCAGATAGCGCTGATCCACCCGCACGGCAGCGGCTTTGCCGATCAGGTGCTGCTGGGCTACAAACACGCGCTGGAGAAAAACTTCCTGCCCTTTAATCGCAACCTCGTGTTTATGGACGCGACTTCATCGTCCGTTGCGCTTCAGGAATTACTCAACAACGCGTCCACGCTGAACTTCAACGCGCTGCTGGTGGCGGACGAGCAGGAAGCCCAGCGGGTGATCCCGCAGTTACAGGCGTTTAATAAATCGGTACCGGAAGACATCATGGTTTTCAGCCTCGGCGGTTCGCTGCATCTGCCGGGTATTCCGGTGATCCCGGCCATTGAGTATTCCATGGACGCCATGGCGGCGCGCATTGTGAGCTGGCTGACAGAGAAAACGCAGATGCTCGGGTCCTACGTTCTGCGCGGGGATTTAATTATTCCTGATGTGCGGAAGCGTTAAACGTGTGATGTAGGCCGGGTAAGCGCAGCGCCACCCGGCGCTCAACCCTCAGTAATCTTCCATACAATCCACCTGACTGACTGCATCCCAGTAGGCGTCCAGGTTGTCACGCTTCACGGCGGTGATGGCGTTTTTGATCAGCAGCTGGTTCGCCTCAGACGACAAAATCATCGCCTGCCAGGCCTTATCGCTCTGCTTTTTCTGCGGGGTACAGGTTTTCTTCACATCTTTCAGGACCTGCTGTTTTATTTGCGCCTCTTTCTCCGGAGCGCTCTTCTCCTGCGCGTGAACAAACGCAGCGAAAATCAGGCAAACGAGCAGGCAAACCAGGTGTGCAGATTTCATCGAAACCTCCTTTGAACGTCACATGCTTCCCCTGAAATATATCGTTACATTCATCAACGCGATTCAAGCCAAAAGTATGAATTTACGCATTCTGCGTGCGAGATCCGATCGCCAGTGCAATGCCATAGCTTACTAATACCGCGAGACTCATTTTCAGCATCGTTTCTCCGCCGATACCGGCGAGAGGCGCTGCGATCCCGCCGAATAAAAACATCAGCATGCCCAGAATGGCTGACGCTGTGCCGGACTCCTTCGCGTCGACTGCGCTCATCGCTTCTGAACCCGCAAGGGTGCTGATCCCGCTGTTAAAGGCGACGGTGAAAAAGAGTGCAACCAGTGCCGGAACGGAAAGCTGCATCCACGCAAAGAGCAACGTCAGCCCCGCGCAGGACACCGCCAGAACGAGGCCTGTTCGCATCAATCTTTCCGCCAGATGGCGGCGTGCCAGACGGGAGAAAATCAGCGCTGAGACGATCAGGCCGATACCGTTCACACCGAACAGCAGGCTGAACTGCATGGCGCTCAGGCCATACTCGTTTTGCATCACAAAGGAAGATGCCCCGATATAGGCGAACAGCCCCGCCAGCATGAAGGCCTGGATCAGGCAGTAGCGCATAAAGCGACGATTTTTAAGTACCGTCCTGGCGGTTTGCGTCAGCGATCCCCCGCCCTGTTTCTCTGTGAGGGACTCGCGGATAAAAAGCTGGCTGGCGATCAGCAGCGCCAGACCCGCCCCTGCCATTACCCAGAACAGCATCCGCCAGTCGAAATGCGACGCGATATAGCCACCGAGTACTGGAGACACCACGGGCGCGATGCCGTTGACCGTCATCAGTAGGGCAAAAAACTGCGTTAGCATCGTGCCATGATAGTTATCACGGGCGATGGAGCGGGCAAGTACGGAGCCGCCCGCCCCGGCAACGCCCTGCACAAATCGCCAGCCGATCAGGGCGTAAATATTCTGCGTGCTGGCACAAAGCACTGAAGCCAGTACAAACAGCAAAAGTGAGAACAGCAGCGGCGTTTTACGTCCGATGCGATCGCTTAGCGGGCCGAAAAAGAGTTGTCCCAGCCCCAGGCCAATCAGCGCCGAGGTAAGAGAAAGCTGCGTCAACGTTGTGGAGGTGTTGAGCTGGGTGGCGATCTCCGGCAGCGCCGGAAGATAAAAATCGGAACACAGCGGCCCGATAGCCGTCAGCAGGCCAAGGATGGCCGCGAAAGAAAAAGAGAGTTTTGCCATAGGTATTTACTCTGATGGCCGGGCAACGTTGCGCCGCCCGGCAGTGATGTTACTGAATCCCGCCGCCCAGCGACTGCCACAGCGTGATGCGGTTTTCCAGGTCGGTTTGCTGCAAGGCAATCAGTGATTCCTGCGCCGACCACAGCGACCGCTGCGCGGTGAGCACCGTCAGATAATCGCCCGCGCCAGCCTTGTAACTGCGCGTCGCCACATCCAGCGTTTTTTGCTCCGCCGCCACGTATTCACGCTGGGCATCAAGCTGTTCACTCAACGTTTCGCGCCGCGCCAGCGCGTCGGCCACGTCCTTGAACGCGCTCTGGATGGTTTTCTCATAGGTCGCAATTAACCCTTTTTTCTCGGCTTCCGCATAGCGCAGCTGCGCCATATTGTTGCCGCCGCTGAACAGCGGCAGGGTGATGGAAGGTGCAAACGACCAGACCTTCATCCCGTGGCTGAACAGGGACGACAGCGAATCGCTGCCGACGCCCGCGCTGGCGGTGAGCGAGATGGTCGGGAAGAAGTTGGCGCGCGCCGCGCCGATGTTGGCGTTGGCGCTCAGCAGGTTATGTTCCGCCTCCTGAATGTCCGGACGACGCAGCAGCGCGCTGGAGCTGACGCCCGCCGGGATCAGCGTGATGGCGTTGTCGCTCAGGCTCTCCAGCGTGCCGGGTAGCAGGTTCTCGGGCACCGTATCGCCCGCCAGCAGGTTGAGAGCGTTTTTGTCCTGCATCACCAGCGTCTGGTAGCTCGCCACGCTGGCGCGCGCCTGCTGGTAAACCGCCATCGCTTCACTGACGTCCGTTGCCGCTGCCACGCCCACTTCCTGCTGGCGCTTCACAATCTTGAGCGAGTTTGCGGCGCTCTCCAGGGTGGACTTCGCCAGCGCCAGATTGCTGTTATCCGCCGCCAGCGTCACCCACGCCGTGGTCAGCTCGCTGACCATCGTCAGGCGCGTGTTCTGCGCGGTGAATTCGCTGGCAAGCCAGGTTTCACGCGCGGCACGCGACAGGCTCTGGTTGCGGCCAAACAGATCCAGTTCGAAGCTGGAGACCGCGCCGTTGGCTTCGTCACTTGTCGCGACGCCGCTCGCCAGCGTGCGGCTGCGGGTGTGGCTCAATTCCGCGTCCACCGTCGGGAACAGGGACGAGCGCGTTTCGCCATACTGGGCACGGGCGGCGTCGATATCCGCAATCGCTTTTTGCACGTCGCGGTTGCTGTTGAGCGCCATCGTCACCACGCTTTTCAACCGCGCATCATTCATCACCTGCTGCCACTGGCTCACCACGGCGTTGGCTTCGCCATGGGCGCCCGGCAACGTCGCCGGGACGGGGGCGTCCGGGCGCTGATACGTGGGATCTAATGACACACAGCCCGCGCTCAGCAGCGCTAACGTTAATACGGTTACACGAAACATTATGACCTCCGGTTTGCGTGCTTACCGGAGAACAGACGTTTCACCAGTACAAAGAATAAAGGAACAAAGAAGATGGCCAGCAGCGTCGCGGCCAGCGTCCCGCCGATAATACCGGTACCGATCGCCACGCGGCTGTTGGCCCCGGCGCCGGTGGCAATCGCCAGCGGCGTCACGCCTGCGATAAACGCCAGCGAGGTCATGATGATCGGACGCAGACGCGTCTGGGCGGCCCGCAGGGCGGCGCGCGTCAGGGAGTAGCCTTCGGCCACTTTGGCTTCGGCAAACTCGACAATCAGAATGGCGTTCTTCGACGACAGACCGATGGTGGTCAGCAGCGCCACCTGGAAATAGACGTCGTTGTTCAGGCCGCGCAGGGAGGCGGCAACCGCCGCGCCAAGCACCCCAAGCGGGATCACGAGGATCACCGAAATGGGCACCGACCAGCTCTCATACAGCGCCGCCAGGCACAGGAACACCACCAGGATCGAGAGGGCATAGAGGCTCATTGCCTGACCGCTCGCCAGTTTTTCCTGCAACGACAAACCGCTCCATGCCCAGGTGCTGCCGGACGGCAGATTATTCGCCAGCTGCTCCATTTTGCTCATCGCCGTACCGGAGCTGGCGCCGCTGGCGTTTTCGCCCTGAATCTCATACGCCGCCGAGCCGTTGTAGCGCACCAGGCTTTCCGGGCCATACTCCCAGCGGGTGGTGGCGAAGGCGGAGAACGGGGTCATGGTGCTGTCGCTGCCGCGCACATACCATTTGTTAAGATCCGATGGCACCGCGCGATAGTCGCTGTCGCCCTGGATGTAGACCTTTTTCACGCGGCCACGGTCAATGAAGTCGTTCACGTAGGTGCCGCCCCAGGCGCTGGAGAGGGTGTCGGTAACATCGCTCAGGGAGAGCCCCAGCGACACGGCTTTGTTGTTATCAATATCCACCTGAAGCTGCGGCATCTGCGGCAGATCGTTGGCGCGCACGGCGTGCAGCGAGTTGTCCTGGTTGGCTTCACCAATCAGCTGGTTACGCAGTTTCAGCAGCGCGTCGCGGTCGGTGCCGCCGCTGGCCATCAGCTCAAAGGTAAAGCCGTTGCTCTGGCCTAAACCATCCACCGCCGGGGGCGTCATGGCGAAAATTGTGGCATCCCGAATGGTGCTCAGCTCCTGCGTGGCGCGCAGGGCAATGGCCTGGGCGGTGTTTTCCTCGCCTTTGCGCTCTGACCAGTTTTTCAGGGAGACGAACGCCATCCCGGCGTTCTGGCCGCTGCCGCTGAAGCTGAAGCCTTCAATGGTGAAGATCACGTCGGTATTGGCTTTCTCTTTGGTGAGGAACCACTCGCGTACCTGGCGGCTTACCTCGGCGGTACGCACCGCGGTTGCGCCGGCGGGCAGGGTGTACTGCACCATGATTTCACCCTGGTCTTCGGTTGGCAGGAAGCTGCCCGGCAGTTTTAGCATGGCGAACCCCATCGCGCCGCAGAGCAGGGCGTAGATCACCAGCATGCCACCGGAACGGCGCAGGGCGCGCAGCACCTTGTTCTGATAGCCGTGCTCGGTCTTACTGTAGAAGCGGTTAAACGCGCCGAAGAAGCCCTTTTTGTGCGGAGCGGTGTGATTCAGGATCGAGCCGCACAGCGCGGGCGTCAGGGTCAGCGCCACCACCACGGAGAGGAACATCGCCGAAATAATGGTGACCGAGAACTGGCGGTAAATGACCCCGGTAGAGCCGCCGAAGAAGGCCATCGGCAGGAATACCGCAGAGAGCACCAGCGCAATGGCGATCAGCGCGCCGGAAATTTCGCCCATCGATTTTTCGGTCGCTTCCCGGGCGGGCAGCCCTTCGTCGCGCATAATACGCTCGACGTTTTCCACCACCACGATGGCGTCATCCACCAAAAGCCCTATCGCCAGCACCATCGCAAACAGCGTCAGGGTGTTGATGGAGTAACCGAACAGCGCCAGCACGCCGAAGGTGCCCAGCAGCACCACCGGCACCGCCAGCGCCGGGATCAGCGTCGCACGGATGTTTTGCAGGAACAGGTACATCACCACCACCACGAGGATAATGGCTTCGAACAGGGTCTGAATCACGTCCTCAACGGAGATTTTGATGAACTCGGTGCTGTCTTTCGGATAGGCTACGTCGTAGCCTTCCGGCATCGACTTTTTGAACTCGGCGATCTTATCTTTTACCGCCGTGGCGGTGTTAAGCGCATTGGCGCCCGGTGAGAGCATCACCGCCATACCCGCCGCCGGGTGGCCGTTCAGCTTCGCGGTGGCGGTGTAATCTTCGCTGCCCATCTCCACGCGCGCGACGTCGCTGATGCGCACCACCGCACCGTTGGACTGGCTCTTGACGATGATCTTTTTGAACTCATCGACCGTTTGCAGACGCGACTGAGCGCGGACGGTGGCGGTCAGCTGTTGGGCGTTCGACGAGGGCAGCGCGCCGATTTTACCGGCGGAAACCTGCACGTTCTGCGCTTCAATCGCGCTCTGCACGTCGGAGGGCATCAGCGAGTACGACGCCAGCTTCGCCGGGTCGAGCCAGATGCGCATCGCGTATTCTGCACCGAACACCTGTAGGCTACCGACGCCATCCACGCGCGCCAGCGGATCCTGCATATTACTCACCAGCCAGTCGGCGATATCCGAGCTGCTGGCGGTGTCGGTTTTGTCATATACGCCCATGATCAGCAGGAAGTTGCTCTGGGATTTTTCGACAGTGATCCCGGACTGCTGCACCTCGGTCGGCAGGCGCGATTCCGCCTGCTGGACTTTGTTCTGCACCTGTACCTGAGCGGTGTCCGGATCGGTTCCCTGTTCAAACGTGACGTTAATACTCACCGACCCGTCCGAGCTGCTGGTGGAGGTGAAGTAGAGCAGGTTATCCAGCCCGGTGAGCTGCTGCTCGATCACCTGCGTCACGCTGTTTTCCAGCGTCTGTGCGGAGGCACCGGTATAGGTGGCGGAGATTTTGATCGACGGCGGAGCCACGTCCGGGTACTGCGCAACGGGCAGCGTGCGGATCGCCAGCATTCCGGCGAGCATGATGAGAATGGCGATAACCCAGGCAAAGACCGGGCGACGCACGAAGAAACGGGAAAACATCAGGCGTTTCCTCCGTTGGTTTTCATCTCTTCAGCTTTCACTTCCTGCCCGGCGGTGACTTTATCGGTGCCTTCCACAATCAGCTTATCGCCCGCCTTCAAACCGCTCAGCACCAGCCATTTGTCGCCGTAGGTGTCGCCCGTCTCCAGCTGACGCTGTTCGACCTTGTTGCTGGCGTTCACCACCAGCGCGGTGGCGGTGCCTTTGGCGTCGCGGGTGATGCCCTGCTGCGGGGCGAGGATCGCGTCATTCATGATGCCTTCATCCACTCTGGCGCGGACGAACATGCCCGGCAGAAGCTGATGCTGCGGGTTCGGGAAGACGGCGCGCAGGGTGACTGAGCCGGTAGACTCATCCACCGCCACTTCGGTCAGCGCCAGGCGGCCTTTTTCGCTGTAGCTGCTGCCGTCTTCGAGAATCAACGACACGTTCAGCGTATCGCTGTTGCTGGCGAGGGTTTGCTTGCGTAAACGCAGCAGATCGGCGCTGGAACGGGTTAAATCGACGTACATACTGTCCAGCCCGCGAATGGTGGCCAGCGCGGTATCCTGCTGGGCGGTCACCAGCGCGCCGGGGGTCACAGAGGAGATGCCGATACGTCCGGCAATCGGCGCGGTGACGGTGGTCCAGTTGAGGTTAATGCGGGCGCTTTCCAGCGCGGCTTTCTTTGACTCGACGCTGGCCTTGTCCTGCGCGCAGGTGGACTTCGCGTCTTCCGCATCCTGACGTGATACGCCGTCGTCCTTCACCAGCTGCGCATAACGCCGGGCTTTCTGGCAGTCGGCCTGCACCAGCGCCTGCGCCTGTTTCAGTGCGGCGGCGGCTTCATCATACGCGGCGCGGTAGCTGGAAGGATCGATCTGATACAGCGCCTGCCCGGCCTTGACCGTATCGCCTTCGGTGAACAGGCGCTTCTGGATAATGCCACCTACCTGGGGGCGCACTTCGGCGCTCATTGCGGCGGCGGTGCGGCCGGTCAGCTCGCTGACGACGGACACCGGCTGGCTCATGAGTGTGACAATCCCCACTTCCGGAAGAGGACGTTGAGGAGCAGATGTTTGCGCATTATCGCACCCTGTCAGGAGGAGTAATGCCGCGATGGAGGTTGTTATGGTTTTCATAATCTTTTTCCAGGGTGAACGAAGCCTGCCCTGTTAATCGCTTAACAGGGAGGAGGGCTAATTAAAAGCACAGCGATCCCGCATCTCTGGCTGAGCCAGAAATGAAAAAAGGGAAATTACTTATTTCCGCTAATTATTCACATGCGATTACTTCGCAGAGAAAATCATATTTAAAATATTCTGGTATATAGGCTCTAATTGTTCTGATGGTACTTTTAAAGGCGTGAGTCGACGGTAAATCGTGCCTTCGATCATCACGGCGGTAATCTCCACGCAGCAGCGAATATGCTCATCGCTCAGGTGAGGGAACTGCTTTTTCAGGTGCTCACAGGCGTTGGCGAACATGCGGGCTTCGGCTTCGATCAGCATGTTTGCCACCAGCGGATTGCGCGTGGCCTCTGCGGACATTTCGAGCATCAGCGCGTCATCGTCTTCGTTAAGCGTCTGGCGCCAGGCAAGCGCCTGCGGCATCCCTTCAACCAGGGTTTTGCCCTGCATCTCTTCAATACGTGAGTCGATAATGCGCCGGATCATCTCTTCAATAATCGCGTCTTTGTTACTGAAATAGCGATAGATTTGTCCGACGCTGAGCCTGGCTTCGCTGGCGATCTGCGACATGCTGGCAGCGTGAAACCCGCTGGCGCGAAAGCAGCGGCGCGCGGCGGTAATGATTTCGTCCTGCCGCAGTTTTTGTCGTTCTTCCAGCTTTGTACTCATTGTCGGCTACCGTAAAAAGTGAGAATGATCGTTCTCATTATACGTTTTCGGAGACTATTGGAAAGGCTTTTTTTATTTACATATTGAATGAATATTTCCAGGTATAAACAATGGAGAAAATAAGGAGTTTTTATGAAGGTTAAGCTGTGAGATATTCAGATTGCGCTGAAAATAAGGAGAGAATTATGCATCTGAGCATTACAGATAATGTCACAGCCGAAGAAAAAGAAGAATTATTAACGGGGCTAAGAGCCTATAACGCGCAGTTTTTAGATCTGGCGACGTTTGGCGGCGATATTGGCGTATATATGCGAGACGACAATGGCGTCATGCTGGGCGGGTTAATCGGCGTACGGAAAGGCGACTGGCTGAACATCGACTATCTGTGGGTCAGCGACAGCGTGCGGGGAACGGGCGTGGGAAGCCAGCTTATCAAAACGGCTGAAGAGGAGGCCCGTCGCAAAGGCTGTCGTCACGCGCTGGTGGATACGGTCAGCTTCCAGGCGCGTCCGTTCTATGAAAAACAGGGTTATCAGGTGCAGATGTCCTTGCAGGATTACCCTTATCAGGGAATGCAGAGACACTATCTGACCAAACATCTTTAACCGCCGATCCCGGTGCCAATCACGGCTAACACGTGGCGCACCACGATCTCCGGCGAGAGGGCGCTAAGCCTCTCGTCATTGCGCATGCGGGAGAACGGCACCAGCACCAGGCTCAGCAGCGTAGTGAACAGCAGTTCGGGGGCCAGCGCCGGATTCAGCTTTCCTTCCTGCTGCCAGCCTTTGATGGTTGCCAGCGTGGTGTGATATTTCTCATCGCCAAAGCGTGCCTGCAAATGGGTGCGCAGTACCGGCATCTCGCCAATCACCTCCTGCATCCACAGCGGGGCAAACCAGCGATACTTTTCCGCCAGTTCGGCCAGCACCCTGACCATTTCCGTCAGGGCATCCACCGGCGAATCCCGGTTGTCGGCGAAAATCGCCCCGATCCGCTCGCGTAACGGCAGGAAGCGCTCCTCAATCATCGCATCCAGTAACTGTTCTCTGGAGTTGAAGTAGTAGTGCAGCATGGCGGGCGTCACGCCTGCTTCGCGGGCGATGGCGTTCAACGACGTATTGGCGATCCCCTGGCGGGAAAAGAGGTTCAGGGCGATGTCCAGCAGCTGTTCACGGCTGGCGGTAACGCGCTTGCCGCCGCGTGGCCGACCGGGGCGGCGGGGTTCAGAATTGTCCTTTTGTGCTGGCATGGTCACCGTATCTCTTGATCTTATTCATCACTTCCACAAATATTAATTATACGATTAATTAATTTCAAGTGATGTCTTATGGAGTCCGACGTAATGACTCAACCTGCGAAAAAGGCGCCGTCGATTAAGCTGCTGTTCAGCGCACTCCTGCTGGTGATGCTGCTCTCGGCGCTGGATCAGACCATTGTCTCCACCGCGCTGCCGACCATCGTCGGTGAGCTGGGCGGGCTGGATAAGCTCTCGTGGGTGGTAACGGCCTATATCCTCAGTTCGACCATCGTGGTGCCGCTGTACGGCAAATTCGGCGATCTGTTTGGCCGAAAAATCGTTCTGCAAATCGCGATTGTGCTGTTTCTTGTAGGGTCCGCGCTGTGCGGTCTGGCGCAGAACATGACCCAGCTGGTGCTGATGCGCGCCCTGCAAGGGCTGGGGGGCGGCGGTCTGATGGTGATCAGCATGGCTGCCGTGGCGGACGTGATCCCGCCTGCCGATCGGGGTCGCTATCAGGGGTTGTTTGGCGGCGTGTTTGGCCTGGCGACGGTGATAGGGCCGCTGATCGGCGGGTTTATCGTTCAGCACGCATCCTGGCGCTGGATTTTCTACATCAACCTGCCGCTGGGGCTGTTTGCCCTGCTGGTGATTGGCGCGGTTTTCCACGGCAGCGCGCGGCGCAGCAAGCATGAGATTGACTACCTGGGGGCGATTTACCTCAGCATGGCGTTGCTGTGCATCATTCTGTTTACCACCGAGGGCGGGACGATCCGCCAATGGAGCGACCCGCAGCTGTGGTGCATTCTGGCCTTCGGCCTGACGGGGATCGCCGGGTTTATCTACGAAGAGCGGCTGGCGTGGGAGCCGATTATCCCGCTGTCGCTCTTCCGCGACCGCAGCTTCCTGCTCTGTAGCCTGATCGGTTTTATTATCGGCATGTCGCTGTTTGGCTCCGTCACTTTCCTGCCGCTCTATTTACAGGTGGTAAAAGACGCCACGCCGACGCAGGCCGGTTTGCAGCTGATCCCCCTGATGGGGGGGCTGTTGCTCACCTCCATCATCAGCGGGCGCATCATCAGCCGTACCGGGAAATATCGTCTGTTCCCGATCCTCGGCACGCTGCTCGGCGTGGTGGGGATGGTATTACTGACGCGCATTTCAATCACCTCCCCAACCTGGCAGCTGTACCTGTTTACCGGCGTGCTGGGCATGGGGCTGGGACTGGTGATGCAGGTGCTGGTGCTGGCGGTGCAGAACAGCGTGTCAGCCGATCAATACGGCGTCGCGACGTCTGGGGTGACGCTGTTCCGTTCCATTGGCGGGGCGATTGGCGTTGCGCTGTTTGGCGCGGTGTTCACCCATATTCTGCAATCAGGCCTGATCGACAGGCTGCCGGAAGGGGCGGAACTGCCGCGCGAGCTTAATCCCGTTGCCATTCACCATCTGCCTGATGCCCTGCGTCTGGACTATCTGGATGCGTTCGGCTCGGCGATCCATGCGGTGTTCATGCTGGCGGCAGGGATTATGGTGCTGGCGTTCGCGCTGTCGTGGTTTTTGCGCGAAGCGCCGCTGCGTCGGCAGGCGTGAGGGAAGCGGTTCTGCTTGCGCCTGGACTACCGTAGCCTGATGCCCATCGCCCGGTGGCGCTACGCTTACCGGGCCTACACTTCCCCCGTCACGTAGGCCGGGTAAGCGCAGCGCCACCCGGCAACAGGCCGCATATAACTTAACCGTCTTACTGATTCCTTTTCGTTTTTTAGCCTGCCGTCTCGTTGTCGATATAGTCTTCAAAACGTCTATCAAAAGGAACTGTCTCGTGAAACTTCGATTGGGTGCGCTTCTCCTGACTGGCCTGCTGCTCGCGGGCTGTGATCAGGGCGGCAATGATGCCAGACACATTAAAGTCGGCGTGATCAATGGCGCTGAGCAGGACGTGGCGGAAGTCGCCAAAAAGGTGGCAAAGGAGAAATACGGTCTGGATGTTGAGCTGGTGGGCTTTAGCGGCTCGCTGCTACCCAACGATGCCACCAACCAGGGCGAACTGGACGCCAACGTCTTCCAGCATCGCCCGTTCCTCGCAGAAGATAACAAGGCGCACAATTACAAGCTGGTCGCCGTGGCCAATACCTTCGTCTTCCCGATGGCGGGTTACTCCCGAAAGATTAAATCGGTCTCTGAGCTGAAGGACGGCGCAACCATTGCGATTCCAAACGATCCCACCAACCTTGGCCGCGCGCTGTTGCTGCTGCAAAAAGAGAAGCTGATTACCCTTAAACCGGATGTTGGGCTGCTGCCAACGGCGCTGGATATTACCGCGAACCCGAAAAACTTACAGATTATGGAGCTGGAAGGGGCGCAGCTGCCGCGCGTGCTGGACGATCCGAAAGTGGATGTGGCCATCATCAGTACCACCTATCTCCAGCAAACGGGGCTTTCTCCGGTACACGACAGCGTCTTTATCGAAGACAAAAACTCACCCTACGTGAATATTGTGGTCACGCGTGAAGAGAACAAAGACGCCGAAAACGTGAAGGAATTTATCCAGTCCTATCAGTCGCCGGAAGTGGCGAAAGCGGCGGAGACCATTTTTAACGGTGGTGCGGTGCCGGGCTGGTAAGCCCCGGTAAAAAGGCCAGCGCTCTGCTGGCCGTCAAAGTGTTACGCGGGCATCGGTTCGGCTTTCGGGCCACAGAAAACCCTGACCAAATTGCGCGCCGGACGCGCGCGCGCGCGCCAGATCCCGCGAATTCTCGATGCCTTCGATAAGAATTGATTGCGCGATACCTGCCCTGACCTCCTGCACAAACGGGGCAAGCGGCGCGCGCTCGCGCAGCGCTGAGCGGTCAATTTTTACCCCATCCAGCGGCAGCGCAAGCCGCGCGAACGCCTCAGCCAACTCCCGGGTTAAATCGTCCAGCCAGATTTGCCATCCCGCCTCTTTTAACCGAACAAGCGTGGCATGAAGGCGACGTTGCTCATCCTCGCTCAGCCGTGTGATGGTGAGGGGATCCTGAATTTCAATCGTTAACCGCTGCTGATGGCGTAACGCCAGCAACAACCGGATAGCGCGTTCGTTGAGAAGGTGTTCTGCCGGAAGGTTTAGCCAGTAAGCGTCCCGGGCGGGTATCTGTAACAGGGTGTTGGCCTGCCAGAAGAAGATTTGCAGCGCGCTGCGCGAGGGCAGCGAGGCAAACAGCACCTCAAGATTGACGTTATGGATCTCCACGAGAACTTCATGCGCGAACACCTGGCCCGAATGAAGATCGACAAGCGGCTGGAATCGCAGCCCTGAGATACGTTGCAACAAGGGAGAGGGAAGAACGGTATACATGGAACAGCCTTCAGGAAATGAAAAAAGGTTCCCGCGGACACGGGAACAAAAGGCAAACGACACACGGTCAAATTCTTAATTCAGGATCCAGCGAATGCTCTGGTAAAACGAGGGGCCACGCACGGCCTTAAGCTTGTTCATGGCGTTGTTCTTATAAAAGTAAACCAGCCTGACGTTACACCCCAGCTGACGGGCGATTTGCTTGGTTTTGAGATTACAGGAATAGCCGCGCAATACGCTGGCCTCCTCGCTGGACAACCTCGCCGGGGTGCGTAAGCGGGTCGTCATGCCTACGTTGTAACGGCCAGACTCTTGCGGCGTCTGGCTCATCAGTATTTGCCACAGCGCTTTGATATCCCCCAGGGAGACTCTTTTGCTGATGACTCCATCAACATGTTTGAATTTCAAATAGCCGGCGGATAACGAATAGATATAGATCTTCGCCATCACTTGTTTCTGTTTAATACAGAGAATGTCGTCATTCGTCGTCACCCGGAAATGACGCGTATTCAACGGATCATAAATGATGATATCAAAGAGTTGTTCACTCATAGCAAGTTCTTCGATATGGGTAAATCCATGGAAAATAACGTCGTGTTTTTCATCAGGCTCACGCTTTCCAAGCGATTGCAGGCCAATCATCGTGAATTCGCAGCTGTCAACAACGGCAACGTGAATTGTTTTTTTATTTTGCATTGGCATTCTCCTTTCGCTGAGTAAACAGTCCATATAAGAGAAAATGGCGGTTCGCACTCTCTTATTAAAAGAATAGCGAGCACTTTTTAAATAACGCGATGCGATGGCATCAATGTAAGCCAATACAAACCGTCGAGTAAAGCTGAAGCCAATTATTAGCGGAAGATAAAATTGAAAAATGGTTTTAATGGTATATGCAATTGTTTTAATCTTCTAATAATATTCATGCCAGATTTTTATTCTGTAAATGAGCGGATAATAAGCATCAGACGGTTGATTAATGGGGTTAATCCACCGCCTTTTCAGTGATTTACTGCTGTTTCTGTAAGAAAAATTGTGATCGTGGCAGGGTTATCGACAGGGCTTTATCTGCGAGGGGAAACGGCGCGCAGAATAAAATAGAATTTTTTCTATGAATTTAATGTCCTTGTTCAGATTTTTAAGCCTGAGAAGGATAAAATCCTGGCGCGAAGAGGTTGTGAGTGGTGAGTACATAAACTATTATCATTTTCCTCCGGTCACGAGAATTTAGAAAAGACATGAATAATACTGAACGTATCGTAAGGGTAATGGTGTTTTACAAAATAAATATATTTAAAGAGATAATATTCCGGGCGCTCCAGGATCTTTTACCCGATTACGTACTGAACATTACTCAGGTCGATTCCACAGAACAGGCACTGGCGGCGGTGGCGGATAATAACGTGGATGTTTTCTTCACTGAATTTAATTATCTGCTTAATCATAAAGAGTGGAGTGCGGAGGTCAGCAGCCGTTTTACATCTTTATGTAAAACCCATCACGTCAGGCGTGTTCTGTTGGTGCCCGAGCTGCCTTACGGGCTGTTAAAAAAAGTTCTGGAGATGAAATTTGAATTAACCATCAGTCAGCAGGATGAATTGACTGAACTGAAAAAGGAATTACCCGCGTTGCTCATGGCGGACGGGCAAAAACCGTCGATCTCTTCGTGGCTCAGGCGGGTAATGCGGTCCGGCTCCCGGGCGCGTTCCATCCTCTCGGCCAGAGAGTGGGAGGTGCTTCATCTTATCGTGGAAGGATTTTCAACGACGGAGATTGCCCGTCATCGAAACCGTTCGGTCAGTACCATTGCGACACAGAAACACAATGCAATGAAAAAGCTGAATCTTTCCAACCACAGCGAACTGATTAAGTATGTGCAAGCGGTTGGAAAGATGGAGGAATAGTTCACATCAGGGATAGATAATATTCAGCGTAGCCGATGTATTGATCTTACCCTGGCTCACCTGGGCGGGCGCCCACACGTAATAGTACGCCGCCATCGGAAGGGTGAAATGTTCGTCCAGCGCCGCGCCAGCCGCCACGCTGAAAATCATCGTGGCGTTGCCACGGCTGGTGGTTGAGGTAGAGAAGGTCACCGGCGTTTGCGGGGCGTCACGTTTTATCAGGCGGAGCCCCACGCCCTGCGCCGCGCTACTGCTGTTGTCGATCAGCACCGAGCTGTCGGTCGAAAGCAGCTGCGTGCTGGACAGAAACATCTCAATTGACCGATCGGAATTGCCGTTAACCCCGACGTTCTGACAGCTCATGTTCAGTGAAAAAGGCGTCAGCCCCGGCTGTGAGGATGCACTGAGCTGGGGAATGCCGAGCGTCGGCAGCGCCACGGTCAGCCCCGCATTATCAAAGGAACAGGTAGTCAGTTTCGGCGCGTATTTGATGATCATCGGTTGACCAAACATATCGCGGTTGTCGTAAGGCCACTTGAACCCGCTGAATAACCACTGCGCTATCTTGATGACCTGATTGATTGGCCAGGTGATGATTTCCCAGATGGATAACCCGCTCATGTCGCTGACGAACAGAACGTCGCTCATGTTCGCCGTATCCCCCGTCAGGGTGGTACCGCTCTGGTTAACGAGGGTGAAGCGAACCGTAAACGGTGTGTTCAGCTCAGACGCCGTATGGCTACCGCTGGCAGACAGGGTTTTATTGGCCGGGGGATTGGTGATCTCCGCCCGCACCATATACTTGTTATTGCTGAACCCGAGGATGGTCGCGTATTTGCTGTCGGTCGAGAGGATCGGCGTGTAAGAAAATTCACTGTTACCCGTCGTACAGTTGAACGAGCCGCTGTACTGGGTGCTGAAGCTGCCGGTCCATGTGGGCGTGGCCGGGCTCAGCTTATCCGATAAATCAATGGTAATCGGTGTGCCATAAACGATGCTGCTGCCGGAGCAGGTGGCATAGCTCATCCCGCTAATGCTGGTGAGGAGCAGGAACATGAATGATCGTAACATTTTGATAATCCGTAATTAATGGCAAACCGATGAGGAGCTGTTCAGCCCCCAGGCCGGGGAGGAGATTTCGCACTTTCCGCCGCGGAGATGCACGTTGAGCGTGCGTGGCGGCTGTTCAGCACGGATATACAGTACGCTGGCCTGGCCGACATACCCGACAGATCCACCGTGTTCATCCAGCACTTCGGTGCCAAACGGCAGCGGTTTGCCGTCGGTGCGCGTCGCATGAAGTACCCATGACTGGCGCTTATCGGTGTCGAAGCGGATATAACTCACCGCCCCGTCGTAAGGAGCCACGTTAGCCATATTGCCGATCACCTCCGCGCCAGCGCTGTTTTCCGTTTCGGTTAACGTAATGGCGTTTTTGCGATACGGGGTGGCGTAAGGGACCAGCGCCACGCCATCGCGGTTCGTCATAATGCTTTCATCGCCGTTCACCATCAGTCCCTCCGCCTTTGGCGCATCGACGATAGTCATGGTTGTGCCGGTTTCGTTTGAGGCGAGAACGTGCCACGGGTAGGCCACCAGGCTTCCGCGCCCGCTGAGCCCGGTCTGGCGGTAGTCGGAGGATTCGCTGTAAGAGCCACCGAGTGTCGCGAAGTTCGAACGGTACGCGGCGTTAACGCTTGCCGCATTTTTACCCCCACGCGCATTACTGCCGGAGAGGGTATAGCTCAGGCGGTTCGACGCCAGCGCGTTCCCGCTCATGCTGATATTGCTCTGCTCGTAATGCGAATCGCTGGCCGTCAGGCTGGAGGTGATCCACGCATTGTTATCAAACAGCGAGAACGGCAGGCTGAGGGAGAGGTAAAGGCGCGTCTCTTCTTCACTGTCCCTGTTCCGTACCCGGCTGGCCGACAGGGTATAGCTGGCGCGGCCGATGGCGTTGGAATAGCCCATCTGATATTCGCGCGTGGTTTGCTGTGAGTTCCAGTAATCGCGCTGTGTGCCGGAGACAAACACCGTGCCCCAGTTATTGAGCAGGCGCTGATTAAGGTTAAGCGTAAAGGTATTTTTGGGCTGCGCCGCGCGCAGGGCGTCCCAGGTGCTTAGCGACATGTCGGGCGCAACGCCAAACCGATCTTCATAGTCGTCGTACTGCGCTCTCAGGCGCTGATACCCTTCGCGCGAATAGAGCGCGTCGCTGAAGCTGTAATAGCCTTTAGTGGAATAGCGATAGGCCGCCAGGGTGAAGTTGGTGGCGGTGGTATCGATAAATTTGCTGTACGACACGCGATAACTCTGACCGCTGCTGGTGCGATCCTGTAGGGTGGTTTTGGCGTGGGTGACATCAAACGAAACCGCGCCAAACGGAAGGTTCCACCCGGTACCGACAAGCCCGGCCTGGTAGTTATCGCTAATAATCGTCCCGGTATACCCGGTGATGAGGTTATTAAACCCGTAGCGCAGCGTGGCCTGCATGAATGCGGGTTCGGCATCGAGCGTGTTCTGATGCACTTTACCCGCCACTACGCTGTACTGGCTCACCCCTTCTTTTAGCATCCCGGGCACGGCGGAAAACGGCACCGTGAAGGACTGCTGTGAACCGTCCGCTTCACGCACCACTACCAGCAAATCGCCCGCGGACCCGGTAGGTTGAATGCTGTCGAGGGTAAACTGGCCCGGCGGCACGTTCTCCTGATAGATCACGTTGCCATTCTGGATAACTTTCACCAGGGCGTTCGTCCGTGCCACGCCGTGAACCACCGGTGAAAAACCCTGCTGTGAATTTGGGCGCATCTTCATATCCGACGCCAGCGACACGCCGCGCACGCGCAGGGAATCAAACAGATCGCCAGGAATATAAAAGTCACCCAGCGTCAGGTTGGATTTCAGCGAGGCCAGGGGACGGCGCAGGTAGCGGGTATTATTCTGCCAGCTACTCTCTCCGCTGGCGGTTTTCCGCCAGGCGCTGCTGTCGCGAAACTGCCAGCCGAACAGGTTGGCGCCGGAATCCAGCCCGGCATAAAAATCATCATTTGTGTCTTTCGCAGTGCCTTTCGCGCGGGTGTTGTACCAGGTCGTGTTCCACGAGAGCATCAGCGCCGGGATCCCCTCGTCCCAGAACTGGGGGGCAATGTAACCTTCTTCAGTACGCTGCACGGCCGCCTGCGGAACGGTAAGCGCCAGACTCAGGGTGCTGGTATCGGTTTTGACTTCACCGCCCTGAACCAGATCGCGCAGCTGGACCTGCCCGTGCGCAATGGCGGGCGCAGGCACGGACGTGGTGTTGATGCCCAGCGACCGGGCATCTTTCCAGGCAAGGCGGATGTCGTCACGCTGTTCGCCGTAGATGACGGTATAACGTCCCTTCCAGCTGCCGTTTACGTAGATATCCATCTCCTGACTGCCGGCAGGCATGGCGTTGTTTTCGGAAAAGCGAGACAAATCGGACTCACCGGATGCGCCAGCAAGCAGGGAGGGATCAAACGAGACGGCCCCTGATTTATGCGAAAGCAGAAGCGTGCAGACTGCCAGCAGACAGAGTCTGTTTTGTTTCATTTTCATGGTGAGTCTTTCCGATCACTGACTGGTGAAAGTCCGGGTTTTATACGCGCCAAGATCGTCCACATACATCAGCTGGAAGGTCTGTCCGCGCTTAACCGTATTTTTGGCGGCGACCGTCAGCTGCCCAAACGGGGAAACCATCGGGGACTCCTGGAGCAATTTCGTTTTACCCAGCGAAATATTGGCGACCGTAATATGGAACGGACTGTTATTTGTAATGCGAAAGCGATCGCCGTCGGCGGCGAGCGTCAGTTTCGCCACCGCGTCATCCAGCGTGCCTTTCAGCGCAGCGGGCCGATAAAAAAGTTTGATACGGGATTTAATCGCCAGCTGAACGGTATTCTGGTTTTGCAGATTTTCAGGTCTGGGCGGAATGTCGAGGACATTCAGGAAAAAGACGGATTCGCGATCCGCAGGCAAGCTGGACGGCAGCTTTTTAATACGAAGCTGTTGACCATTATGTTCGTTAACCTTTATCACCGGCGGCGACAACAGAAACGGCACATTGGCTGTTTCCGGCGTGGAATTAATATCACCGTCATCTATCCAGGATTGTACCAGAGCCGGCGCATCGCCCGTATTCATTAACTGGACGATCACCTCTTTGTTATTTTCAGGATAAAGGACACGGGTGCCATTAATGACAATATTGGCCCATGAGTGACCCGTGCTTAGCAGTAAGCCTGCCAGCAAAATTGCCTTGCGCATGATTGCAACCTTAAATACAGGCTCTGCGAAAACAGAGCCTGAATAATCACTATTACAGGTAGGAAATGGTATACGTTACGTTGGAGCTTAACTCGCCCACGGTGGCGGCAGCGGCGTTTGTTTTATAGTAATAAACGTCCAGCGTCAGCGTTTCGGAATCTGGCGCGGTCGCTGTACCCATAATATTTGTCGTGTAAGGCTGGTTCAGGGTAATAGGCGTAGACGAACCTGGCTCCACTAACGCAAAGCCGACATTACGTGCCACGCTGGCATCGCTTTCGTTCACGCTGTTATTCAGCAGGTATTTACCGTCAGTGGAAATATTATCCGCGCTGGAGAAATACACTTTCAGCGGGGTACCGGTCGTTCCGGCTGCTGGTGAGCAACCAGAGAATGTCAGCGCAATAGATTTTTTATTTCGGGTGATCAGGCCAACCGTGGTGCCCGCATCTTTTACCGAAATAGGGGAAAGCGCAACGGTAAAGTCCGCGCTTTTACCGCCGTTAATGGTACAGGTTGTATCGGTAATAGCGCCGGTAAAGTTAATGATACCACCCGCCGAATTGTCTGCGGCCACTGCGCTGGTAGAGGCAATAGCGGCGGCCAGCAGTGATACGGTCATGATCGATTTGAACATGATAAACTCCATGAAGATTTGTGTTATTTAAAATGAATGTTAATCGGCTACACATGTCCCTGATGTACCGGCTAGACGCATGGCGACTCGGGAGAATGCTTTGACGATATTATGTTGCACTAAAAAAGTACATAACAAAACATTATTCCAACAACTTCTAAAGTTTAAGATTATAATCTTGTCAGTATGTTTTTTTTAATGTTTTAACCTAAATGCGTTGGTTCGAAGATTTTTATTAATGCTTTAATAATCGTTAATTAATGAAGCTTTATGAATTCATCTCTCAATTAATATCACGCGACTTGACCACACAAACTTTAGACTTATTATTGCCTGGCAAATGCACAAAAATTTAACAATGGCGTAATAATAATATGAAGTATCTCATTGATCTTACAATGCTTTAAGAAGTCGACACCGGTATGATCATGATTAATGGAGAGGAAGAGTCATCCATTAAGTTATCTAACCAGGCGGGTCGTCTGCTTTATGAACTTATCATCAATAATGGTAAAACACTCGACAGAGACGACCTGATAAAGAAGGTCTGGGAGGATCATGGTTTCTCTGGTTCTTCGGTGAGTCTGAATGTTGCCATAAGTGAAATCAGAAAAGCATTTCGTACATTAGGCTGCGACCCTTTACTGATAAAAACGATACGTGGCAAGGGATTTAGCCTTGCCGCGCATATTGAACACCACACGGTCAGGCCGCCGGTTATTTCAACGCTTAGCGAAGAATCTGCCTCTGAAGCATTCGATACGCTAGCGCATAAGAAAGATGCCGATCCGCCTAAACAAATAATATCGCTGCACAGACTCTTTATTTCTCTCTGCACGTTATTACTGATTATTGTTACCGGCACCGCTGTTTTACTGTTGCACCAGCGGGATTCCTATGCCGAGAGCCTGAAAGATTCTGATATGCATCTGCTCGGTAAAGTGGACAGGTGTACGATATACCTGATCGATAAGAATATGTATCAGCCGCGACAGCACTACTTTAATCACGTAAAAGAGGTCATCGCCAGTCAACATATCGACTGTCAGCATCAGGTTGCAGATGCTTACTATCCCAGGTTTAAAAAGTCGCAGATAGAAAATTATTTCCTGGCCATCTGTTATCAGCAGGACAGTATCGACGATTATAAGAACTGCATTTCTTACAGAAGCCTGACCGGGAGTTAAAATATGTCAAGGACTAAAATGAGTGTACTGTTCAGTATCGTACTGGCGCTGTCTGTCATCGCGTTGTTATGGGTCTATTTTACCAGAACGCAGGATGAGGGGTTTGGCTGCCAGTCAGATACCATTTCCTGGAAAACCTATTCCACGGGTGAGTCAACCGATATGTCGCTAACCACGCTTTTCCTGTTTAACAACAAAGATGTTGTGACGGTTATTCATAAAGGCGTACTCAAGAAAGAGGGCAAAAGCTACCTGATTGACAGAAATTACACGCTCAGCGTGGAAAAGGTCGACGGCAGCAACATCTTTTATATTAAGGATAAAAAGCTGAATAAATCTGAAGATGATGCGGCGCCGGATGGCGTTGTAAACGAAATGTTACTTGATAATATCAACTTCTTCTATATTACCAGCGTAAAAAAACATGCGTGGTTAATTAAGGGGCTGGTGTTGCCTGTAATGATGTGTGTAGCTGTCCCGACGTCCTGATATTTCTCTTTATTGAAAAATCGATATTTATCTATTACTCGGGAAATTGAGTAATTTACTCAATACGTAACAATAAGATACGAGAAATTTATTTATATTTTTATTGTTACTCTCCGTCGAGTGAATTTTTCTGTATTGCCTCGTTATTTTGCGGCTGTCTATACTCCGCCTCGAAAAAGGGGCTCCCCTTTTTATACACGTGGATTCTTTTTTGAAGGACTAAATAAATGAACAAACTGAACGCTATCGTTCTGGGCTCCCTGCTGTCTGTTTCTGCCCTGAGCGCAGTTAATGCAGCTGAAACGACGGCTTCTGCCACCTGGCAGGCAACCGCGACCAAAGACAGCGAATCCGATCTGGTTGTTACGCCAACGCGTGCTTTGAACTTCGTTTACAGCGCCAATACCAAATCTTTCAACACCGATACCGGTCTGTTTGATGTGGCTATCCGTGGCGATCACTCTACGGCGACCAGCTTCAAACTCGAAGCTATCCTCGACGATTCAAACAACACGCTGTTCAGCGTGGGTGGTGAAGCGACCAAGCTGAAAGTGGGTGCGCGTTGGGGCGGTAACGACCTGGGCTCTATCGGTGGCACCGTGGGGGCGAAATCGACCGCATGGACCACGCTGGTTGATTCTTCTTCTAACACCGGCGTCTCTTCTGGCCTGTGGAACCTGACCACCAGCGCAGGCGCGGCGGCAGATACCGAAATTACCGGCCAGGACAAATTCGTCTTCTACGTTGACTCCGCTCAGGACAACGCGGGTACTGCGAAAGAGTTCAAAGACCTGACCAACAGCCTGTGGGAAGGGACCGTGTCTGTTGCGTTCCGCGCAACCTGGGGCTAAGGCCTGATCGATCCAGGGGCGCAAGCCCCTGTTTAGGGAAATAGCATGTTTAACCTCAAATCCACCTTCTTATTTTTATTATTTATCTCTTCCTCCGCGCTGGCCATTAATGTGGGAAAAGTCACCACCATTATTTCTGCGGATGCTGACTCCACCGCCAAGGAAATAAAAAACGAAGCAGACAGCGTGCGTATTGTTTCTGTTCGCGCACAGCGGATCAGCAGCCCAATGGATGAAGGGATCGTCATTAATCCGGAGAAAGTGGACGAACTGTTGCTGACGCCCACGCGCATGGTAATGCCCGCCGGTACCAGCAATATCGTCAAATTTTACTATCACGGGAACGCCGATAACAAAGAGCGTTACTACCGCATTACCTTCACGGATGAAGGGGTAAGCGAAGAGGTGGACAGCGGTTCGCCAAAAAACGGCACCGGGATGACGCGTGCGGTGGTGAGCACCATTCTGGTGGTTCAGCCCCGGGATAAGAAGATTGATTTCGTCTATGTGGCGGGAAAAATAACCAATAAAGGGAACACCTCGTTTCGCGTCAATGCGACCGGGACCTGCCTGAAGCCGAATCCGGAATCCCCCGGCACGCCGTGTAGCAAAAACTTCTACCTGATGCCAGAGACCTCGCGCGCTATCGAGGATATCAACGTTACGGATAACCATTTTCATCTCGGAATATGGGACCTGAAACAGTTCATTCCTGTTAAGTAAGGATGCATGGTGAAAAATAAATTAGTGTTGCCGGTGATGATGGCTTGCGCATCCGGCACGCTGCCCGCGCTTGCGCATGCAGCCTCAAGCTCCGTGGTTATCGCTAATTACCGTTTTCCCGACTCGCTTTATGCACTGCTGGAGCAGGGGATCAAAATTCCCGTCTATCTGGTGAATACGCGTCCACACTCAGCACAACAAGGGAACCACGAAGGCACGGCGAACGAATATGTTCGTATCGGTGACGTGACGCTCTTTGCAAAAGATCTGAAGCTGGGGTTGAGGGATGTTCAGGTCCAGGAGTCTGATAACGGCATTCGTCTGTCAAAAGAGATGCGGGCGTTACTGCAAAGCATTAACGATAAGCAGTTTGATGACCAGATGCGTATTCCGGTTAGCGCGGGTTCGGCGTTCGAACTGGATCAGAAAAAAATGCGCCTGTTGCTGAATCTGTCGCAGAGCGACTACGGGGTGAATATTCGCCCGCGTGAGGTGGACATTGATGCGCCGGAGTCTGACGACCTGAGCGGCACGTTCTCCTACAACCTCGGAGCGTATCACACCGAGAGCGGCTACGGTGACAGCTGGTCGTCGGGCTATCTGAACGCGAGAAACTGGATCTCAATGGGCGTCGATCATGTCCTGATCGACGGCTCTGGCTACGTCAACGAGAACAGCAGCGATACCCAGATGAACGCGGTTATGTGGGAGCGCGACTATCAGGGGATGCGCTACGCCGCGGGCATGCTGAACGGCTGGGCGATGCAGTCTCTGGCGAGCGTCAGCGGGATTTCCGGCGGTGAAGTCTACGGCGTTTCCATGGGCAACCAGGCCAACTCCCGCAAGCGCGATAACACGCTCTCTCTGACGCCGGTGGTGGTCTATTTTCCCACGGCGGGCGAGGCCCGTATTCGTCGTGACGGGCAGCTTATCGGCATTCAGCGCTTTGACGTCGGCAACCATGAAATTGACACCAGCAGCCTGCCCTACGGGATCTACAGCGTCGAAGTTGAAGTGGTGAGCGGAAGCCGCACCGTGTCGCGCAGCATGTACACCGTAAATAAACCGTTCTCCAGCAACGTGTCGGAAACGCTGCGCTGGCAGATGTGGGGCGGGATGTATAGCCGCGATAAATCCGTCGTCAATTATAAAAAATACGCGAAACGCAAAAACGAGCAGGATAACACCTACTACTACGATTACGACACCAAACATAAAGACACCATGTCGCTGGTGGGAGCCTCGTTCAGCAAGCGCAGCGGGATGGTCGACTGGAACGCCTCTACCTACATGATGCGGGAACACATCGTCAGCGAGCTGTGGGCCTCCCTGAACCTGACGGGCTATTTCTCGGTGAATACCCAGACCATGGCCGCCTCCGACGGAACGTATCGCGCCAACTATGGGACGAATCTCAGCCTGCCGTGGCAGATCGGTTCGGTTTGGTACTCCCATGAACAGCTCTCCAGCGGCAAATTCCTGGATATCTATGAGAGCAAGGGCAACACCTGGGGCGCTTCCTTTAGCCTGCCGTCATTCGGCCTGCCCTCGGCGGGCAACCTGAGCCTGATGCGCCAGGAGGACGACCTCTATCACTACAAACGCTATCAGCTGGACTACTCCCAGGGGTTATACGCCGGTCGCTACGGCACGGCGCGCCTGCGGGTGGGAATGTCGCGCAACAAATACGACGGGTATTACGAAGAGAAAGATCGTTACGTGATGCTCGATTTCGCCATACCGCTCGGCAATACCGTGTCGGTTGGCGTTTCCCACAATCGCGATACCGGCACAGCGCTGAACGTCAGCGCCAGCCGCCAGTTTGAAGGCGATTACCTGAAATCGGCCACCGCCAACGTCTCGAAAGCCTTTAACAGCCGCCAGGATCGCAGCGTAAGCGGCGGCGGCAGCGTGAACTTCGACACGCCGTGGAACAGCAACATCCTCAGCGTCCAGAGCGGCATGAGTAAAGGCTGGAACTCCACGCTGACCAGTGACGGCAGCGTGGGCTGGTCCAAAGAGGCCATCGCCGCCGGGAAAGGCACCGAAAGCGCAGGGGTGATTGTCAGTACCGGTCTCAAATCTGATGAAGCGCTGACCCTGAAGCTTAACGGCCGGGCAGAACGCATCAAAGGGGATAAGACCTGGCTGTCGCTGCCGGCATACCAGGCTTATGACCTGGAAGTGATGAACAGTGAAACCGGTACGGAAAGCTATGAGATTGGCGCGAATGCGCGTCGCCATATCACGGTTTATCCGGGTAATACCGTGGTGATGAAGCCGCAGGTGAAGAAAATCGTCACCCTGTTTGGTCGTCTTGTGGATGCAAACGGGGCCCCGGTTGGCGCCATGCAGATCAAAAACCATGTCGGGCTGACCCGGACGGAAAACGACGGACGCTTCGTGATCGACGTTGATAAGAACAACCCTGTCCTGAGTATCGCCACGCCGGACGACAGCGTCTGCGAAGTGCGCCTGGACATCGAGTCTAACCGCGGTGCGCTGTGGCTCGGGGACATCTCCTGCGACAAAGGCGATTTCGTCTGGCAGGAAGCAAAAGGAACGCAGGAACGTGACGATGAAAAAGATATTCGCTCTTAATTTACTGCTGATGAGCGCGGCGGCCCAGGCGCAGGAGCTGCCCTATTTCGCCATTAATAACCCGGACAATAACGGGACGGGAAACAGCGCGGGGCTGTTTAGTCTGAACAGCACGTCGACCGCGTTTTTACACGGTTCGCGCGAGTGGCCGACCCTGAGTGCGAAAACGAATAACGGTATCGCCACTTACATCCCGGACAACAGCTACAGCGGTCCGGCAGGCAGCGCGCTGACCATCGACTTTTCGGTGACCGGTTCCAGCGCCTCTCCGTTCTTCAAAGGGACGGCGTGTTCCTCGTCCTGCGGCAACACGGGGTACACCCCGACGACCAGCTATACCGACACGTCGATGGTGGTTAAGCCGCCGGTGATGGAGCCCGGCACGTCATACGGGCGCTGGGTCCTGGGCGATCCGTTCTTTAACTATCTGCTCAACGCCGCGCCAGGGGATGAAGTGACCATCACCTCCACGCCGCAAATCAGCTCCATCAACAAAGTGACCACCACCAATACGCTTCACAAGGTGGGCACGCTGACCATGACCAACGCCAGGGCGCTTAACCTGGGGATTGACCCGATCAGCGGTGAGGTGACGATTGTCGATGGATCAACGGGGGCCACCTGCACCAAATACACCCGCAACACGGTCTCTGGCGTCCTGTGCGACCTGCTCGAATACACGTTTGTTGGGGAGGATATCTCCGGTTACAACGGGGGGCTGGCGCTCACCTCTTCCCGCGTCAACAGCGTGCTGCAATCGCACATGAGCGGCGGCACCGGGCTTGCCGCCGAGCTGACCTTCGATGAAAACACCTGGTACAGTATCTCCGGCGGTATCCTGAGCGATACGCGTGTCCTGGCGAACACCTTCCTTGCAGCGCCGCAGAAAAACGGCGGCAAAGCGTCCCTTAAAATCTTTTTGCCGAAAGCGTTAATTCTGAGCGTGGCGCAGGCGGGGGACGGCAGCAACATTGGCAATATCGTCAGCCTGTGTCTGACGCCCGGCAACAGCTCGCTGGCGGCGGATTTCTGCTTCCAGCCGGGGGGCGGCCTGGTGATTAACCCTATCGAGCCCGGGCTGGAGATTGTGCCAGACAACCCGGATTACACCCTCGATCCTGACGGTCTGGGCGGCTCCGGGAAAGGCATTATCGGCGAAGCGCCCATTGAGATCCCCTACACCATCACCTACAGCGGGGCGCAAAAAGATGCGGCGATTGCGGTCACGGTAAAAGTCACCGGGCCTACCCAAAGCCTGAATGGGGTGGACTACTGCGCCTTTAGCGGCAACGGTTTCACGGTTCCCATTCCGGGCAACGTGCTGGTGGGGAAAAGCCAGACGCTGATGGCGCACAACTGTAAAGGCGAAGTACTGTCGATCCCGGCGCCGGCCACCCATGCGGAAGAGTGGGACAAAATGAGTTCCGGCGTGACCGATATGTGGCTCTGGAAAACACCGCTGATCCTCCAGTTCGTTATGGATAATCCGGTATCGAAAACCACCTATGACGGAAATAGCTGGTTTGGCGAAGTGACCGCGCAGGGAAGAATAGATGTTAGCGCATCCTGGAATTAATCAACCATGACTGGAAAATTCCTGGCTATTTTTGCAATAAATTGCTTCATTTCCACAGGGGCAAATGCTTTAATTATCGAAAGTCTGAATATTGATTTTCTTCCCGAAAGAGAAGTTGTTTTTCAGCCGATAAAAAACGATACCAGCGAGCGTCAGAATTATACCGTTTCGCTTATTCAGGTAGACGTTCCTAAAGAGAAGGGAAAAGAAACCGAAATAAAAGACGGCGAAGTCATGTATTCGCCTAAGCAATTAACGCTGGGGAGCGGTGAACGCGCGGGTTTTAAATTTTATTATACCGGCCCGCATGACAACAAAGAGCGATACTATCGCGTAAAATTCACCGAGACGCCGCTCCAGGCAAAGGTTATCACGCGCAAAGGCCAGCGCATCCAGTCGGATGTGGTGGTCTCGCTTGAGGCTATTTTGATTGTCCGTCCATGGACACGACATTTTGATTATGCGTTTAGCAACGGGGTGGTGAGTAATACCGGGAATACCTATTTTAAATATGTTTCCTCGGTCGGGTGCAGTACGCAATACAACAATTCAAAATATATTCCGCCGGGGCAACGGCTGGAAATAGATAATGCCGGGCAGGCTGCAAGGCGGATGATTATTTATGGCAATAAAATCATTCCGCTTACCACCTGCCCGTAGCAACCGCTTTCCTTCATAAAAGGAAATTAGCCTTTAGCATCATGCTAAAGATCCATCACTACAGGAGATAAAAATGAAAGCGATTTCATTCGTAGAAGCGAAAGACATTATCGGTGGCGCGTTAAACCCGTTCGCTGGTCTGGTTAAAGGTGCACAGCTGGGTTACGACACCGGCGCAAGCATCATGGGCATGGTTGGCGGTGTGGTTGGCGGAATTCTGGGTGGCGCAATGGGCTTCCTGGGTGCGCTGGTTGGTAGCTACAACTAATTCACGTTAACAGGAAAAGACTCATGCAAGTTATTGATTTCAAAAAAGCACAGGCCATCATCGGTGGTTGGGATCCGTTTGCTGCCGCTATTCAGGGCGCAAGCGCGGGCTATAACGCGGGCAGCCAGATGTTAGGGGCGCTGGGCGGCACCATCGGCGGCGTGTTCGGCCTGGTGGGCGGCTTCATCGGCGGTTTCTTCAGCGCCTAAGCGAGAAGCACGTTGTACGCATGGCCCGCATTGCCGGGCCATTTTTTTATTTCAGCCACGGATCATTATGTTTTCGCTCTTTCAGTATAAAAAACAGGGTAAGACCCCTGTTATTCGCCAGCATGAATTTACCGAATGTGGACTGGCCTGCCTGGCGATGGTGTTGGGGCACTACGACCACCATGTCTCCGTCAGCCAGCTGCGCCGGGAGATTTCCGTTTCCGCCGATGCGGGAACCTCAATGGCGGAATTGATGACCCTTGCCAGCGATAAAAATATGTCTGGCCGGGTGCTTAAAGGCGAAATCACTGAAATAGAAACGTCTGAGCTGCCGCTCATCGCCTTCTGGCGCGGCAACCATTTCGTGGTCATCGTGAAGATCGACAGCCGCAGCGTGACCGTTCACGACCCCGCCAGCGGCGTGCGTCGTTACCGTCTGAAAGAGGCGGAAAAACTCTTTTCCGGCTATGTTCTTGAGCTTAAGCCCACGCCGTGCTTCAAAAAGAAATCCCCGGATGAAAAGCTCACGCTTGGCCGGTTAGCCAATAAATCCCCGAGCCTGTTCCAGCGCCAGCTGCTGCTGTTTGTGCTCTGTATTTTTACCCTCATCACCATGCTGGCAAGCCCCACCTACGTGCAGCTGATTATGGATGAGGCCATTTCCCGCAGCGACAGCGATCTGGTGATCCTGCTCACCGCGATCTTCGCTATCGTCTTTATCTTTGAAGTCATCGGTAAATTCCTCAAGCAGTTGCTTGAGATCCTGATGCGTAACATTGCCTATGACGATTTAAGCCAGTCCGTGCGCCACTACATGCTGCGCACCCAGACCAGCTGGTTCCGCTCGCGCCCGCCGGGCATCGTGCTGGCTATTGAGAAATCGCTCCACGCCTGCGCGGAGTTCATCAGCAATGGTTACGTGCAAATTCTCTTTTCCAGCCTGATCGCCGTCACCAGCCTGCTGTTTATGCTGCTGTATAACGTCAAAATTGCGCTGCTGACAATGCTGCTGATGGGCGTGTTTTTCCTGATCCGCTTTTCGCTGATCGGCCCCTATCAACGCGCGGTGGATGACTCCATCGAGCGCACCGCCCAGTATGAATCCCTGCTGGTGGAGACGCAGAAAGGGATCATTACGCTCAAAGCGAACAATATGGAGCAGGCCCGGGATGCGGTGATGGACAAATCACAGCGTGAGCACATCGCCGGGCTGATGCGTAAAGAGCGGCTGCTGGCCCGCTTTGACGTGGCTTCGCTGCTGGTGATCAATGCCGAGCAGCTGCTGGTGGTCTGCTTTGGCGCGTGGCTGATCCTGGAAGGGCAGATGAGCATCGGGATGCTTTACGCCTATATCAGCTATAAGCGCTATTTTTCCGATGCCATGGTGCAGGTGGCGCAGAAGCTGCTGGACAAAAATGCCCTCAAGGGGCCGCTGGATCGCGTGGGCGACCTGCTGTTTGCCCCCTCTGAAACCAGCCAGTTTGGGAAGCGGATTGTCACCTCGCCGGTCTGTCTGCAATTTGAGGATGTCTCATTTGCCTATCCTGGCCGGGAGGCCACGCTACAGCATATCAATATGACCCTGAAGCAGGGCGAAGAAGCGGTGATTGTGGGCCAGAGCGGGTCGGGAAAAACCACGCTGCTGCGTCTGATCTCCGGCATGTTGCTGTCATCGTCTGGCACGCTGCGGATCAATAAGATCCCCATTGAGGAGTGCGATCTTTCCTCGCTGCGTCAGCACATCCGCATCGTCCATGCGGACGATATTCTCTTCACCGGCTCGATTCTGGACAACATCGCCTGCTTTGACAGCGCACCGGATAAAGAGCAGGTCATTGCCGCGTGTCGGCTGGCGGAGGTGGACCACGTCGTCGCCAGGCTGCCGCACGGCTACGAAACGGAGATGCTGCCGGGGAACACCTTTTTCTCTGCCGGGGAGATGCAGCGTCTGGTTCTGGCGCGCGCCCTGTACAGCCAGCCTAAGCTTCTGCTCTGTGACGAAGTGACGGCGAACCTGGATAAAACGACCGCGCAGAAAGTGCTGGCGAACCTGCGTAGCCTGGGGATTGGCCTGGTGTTTGTCACCCACTCGCCGGACGTGGTGAGCTGCCAGGGGCGTCTCTATACCATGGAAAACGGCACCCTGCGGGAGAGTGAGCAATGATGTTTCTGCCGCGTCTCTATGCGCGACTCTGCGCGCGCCAGGCCGGGCGCACGCTGCTGGCAAACCGGATCACGCAAAACTACAGCCAGTTTATGCGCTGCCCGGAGACCGATGTCCCGGCTGATTTTCTGCATCAGAACGCCCATGAGCTGAGCGGGTTTAACTTCGTGGAGCAGATCTTCCCGCCCGCGCTTTGGGCGCGCAACGTCCGCTTCGATCTGCACGCGTACGTGGCGCAGTGGACGCAGGAGCAGGCGTTTTACAGTTCATCTCGCACCCTGCTTCTGGGAATGCGCTGGGCGGGCTTTGGTCTGATCGTGGATGCGCTGCTCGCCACCGCGCCAGCCGATGTGCGCTTTCAGTTTATTACCCGTCACCCTGCGCTGCATAAGCTAATGGCCGCGCACGAAGGCCGACGCGCCAGCTCGTTTTTCGCCCCTCACCGCCTGGTGACGGTGCTGCTGATGGACGAACGCCTGCCGGATGCGCCGCTGTTCTCCACCCAGGCAGGGGATCAAAAGGCGTGGTTAACGGATGTCTCAACGCGGTTTTTATCGCGCTATGGCTACAGCGTCCGAACGCTGCTGCCGATCTGTTCGCTGCATGCGGTGGAGTTTGGGCTGGAGAGTCAGGCGTATGCGCCAGAGGATTACCGTCAGGCCGCCGCCGACACGCTGAACGCGCTGCGCAAAACCCCCACGCTCTGGAGTGCATGGGACGATCTTTCAGTGATTTATCATGGATGACATATCGTGAAATTAAAAAACCGAAGCCGACAGCGGCGGGCGCTGATCCCGCATCATTTCTCAAAAAGCTATCACATCAACGCGCCACGGCTGAAAGCCGTGCTGACCTTGTTCATCACCTTTTTTCTCTGCCTGCTGGTTTTTGCCATCGTCTTTAATTTTTCGGAAACCACGCTGGCACGTGGGGTGCTGATCCCGGCGCAGGGCGATGTGGAAGTCCGCGCCCGGGAGTCCGGTACGCTTGTGGATTTTGCCGTACGGCCAGGTCAGTACGTGAAGGAAAACGATCCGCTGTTCACCGTGTCGCAGGACTATGGCGGCAAGCAGGGCTCGGTGGTGCAGTTTGACCGCCAGCAGATGGAAGCGGAGAAGAAGCGCAGCGAGCAGCGCATCCAGGCCATTGAGGACTCGATTGCGTCGTATCGCAAAAATCTGGCGCAGCAGCTGGCTCTCACCGACAAGCAGATCGCCGTTTCCCGCGATAAGGTGAAGAAGCTGCGCGCGTTGTTAAAAAACAGCACCGACACCTACGAGGCGTGGAAATCCGTCTCCGGGAAGGGCTATGTCTCCAAAGTGGATCTCGATAAAAGCCACAACGATGTGCTCAATGCGCAGCTCAACCTGACGCTGGAGGAGAGCACTATTCTTGAGCTTGAGGCACGAAAAACCAGCCTGACCGACAGCACCCAGTCGCAAATTGACTCTCTGAGCGAAGAGCAGCTGTATGTGAAAAACCGCATCAGCGAAATTGACCGCAACCTGTCCAGCCGGGGAAGTTCCACCATGGCGATGCTGGCCCCTTCCGATGGTTACGTGGTGGCGATTAACTTCCCGCCTGGCCGGGCCATTACGCAAAATAGCGAGGTGGTGGTGGTGATCCGTAAAAATACCGCGGCGACGATGGAGGGGTACCTGTATGTTCCGGCAACGGGGGTGGGGCGCGTGGCGAAAGGCGATAAGGTCAAGCTGCGCTTCGACTCCTGGCCCGTAGACAAATACGGTTCCGTGGAGGCGACGTTGTCCGATTTCTATGAGGTAAACATTGATGCCCATTCGGCGCTGATCCCGCTCCAGGAGGGGCAGAACTACTACCTGGCTAAAGTGCGCGTCCCCTCCTGGTTTACCGACCCGGACAAGAAAAAGCGCATGCTGATGGGCGGAATGACGGTGAACGCCGATATCGTTATCGATCGTAAGCCGCTTATCAATCTGCTGATTGCGCCGCTGGAAAGGGTGCGCAAGCGGTTTATCGATTGACCCGATTTCATCGATCATCGCCCTTTAGCCCACATTCTTAACGGCACCCTGGGGCTATTCTCCTTCTCATACCAACCGGAGGATAGCCCATGAACATTACGCAAATTCGCAATGCCACCCAGCTGATCACTTACGCGGGAAAACGCTTTTTAATCGACCCAATGCTGGCGCCAAAAGGCACTTATCCGGGTTTTCCCGGCACGGCGCGGGCTGATATTCGCAACCCGATGGTCGATCTTCCCGTTGACGTTCAAACGCTTCTGGATGCTGACGCGGTGATCGTCACCCATACCCATGCCGATCACTGGGATCAGTACGCCGTTGAGCTGATCGCCAAAGGCAAGCCGATCTACGTGCAAAATGATAGTGATGCCGCGCTGCTGCGCAGCCAGGGATTTACCAACCTGACGATCATGACCGGGGAAACAACGTACGGCGATATCCGGATAGTGAAAACCCACGGCGGCCAGCACGGTACTGACCGCGCTTACGCCGTGCCGGAGCTGGCAGAGTTTCTGGGGGAAGCCTGCGGCGTGGTGTTCCGTCATCCCGATGAGAAGACGCTTTATATCGCAGGGGATACGATCTGGCGTGAAGAGGTGGCCGCCGACCTGCAAAAACACCAGCCGGATGTGGTGGTGCTTAATGCCGGTTATGCGCATGTGATTGGCTTCGGGCCAATTATCATGGGCGAGCAAGATGTGCTGAACGTCCACTTCCAGCTGCCACAGGCGCAGCTTGTCGCGACCCATATGGAAGCTCTCAACCACTGCCTGCTGACCCGCCGCGCGCTGCGCGAGTATGTTGATGCCAACGAGGCAGGTGACGCGGTGAGCATTCCCCAGGACGGCGAAACCGTTATATTCTGACTGTTAAAGGGGACAGGAGAGACAGATGCCGCTTATTAACGTTGCCATTGTCGCGGTGGACGGGTTTAGCCCGTTCCACTACTCCGTCCCCTGCATCCTGTTTGGCGACACGGTATCCGGGGAAAAGCGCTTTAACGTCACGATCTGCGCTGAAAAACCGGGATTCCTGAACTCGAAAGACGGTTTTGCCCTGCATGCGACGCAGGATTTTTCCGCGATCGCATCGGCTGAAATTGTGGTTGTACCCTACTGGCAGCACGTTCTGGAGCGCCCGCCTCAGACGCTGCTCGACAGCCTGGTTCAGGCCAGAGACAACGGGGCGGAAATTGTTGGGCTGTGTCTGGGATCGTTTGTGCTGGGCTATGCGGGCATACTCAGCGGCAAACGGGCCGCCACTCACTGGGAGTTTGAACGCCAGTTCCAGTCGCTATTTCCGGACGTCCGACTGGATATCAACGCCCTCTACGTGGATGACGGCAATATGATTACCTCGGCGGGTACCGCCGCCGCGCTCGACTGCTGTTTGTACATCATCCGCCAGCGCTTTGGCAGCGTCGTCGCCAATCAGATTGCCCGCCGGATGATCGTCCCGCCGCACCGAGAGGGCGGGCAGGCGCAGTTTATTGCGCAACCTGTGCCGAAAGATACCCGTGATGGGCGGATTAACTGTCTGATTGACTACCTTCAGCAGCATATTTCCGAACCGCATAACCTGGACTCTCTTGCGGAAGTGGTGTCGATGAGCCGGCGCACGCTGACCCGCCATTTTATCAAGGCGACGGGCATGAGCGTTGCCGACTGGCTTACCGCCGAGCGCCTGCGGCGCAGCCAGATCCTGCTGGAGTCCGGCAACCTGCCAATCGAAAACGTCGCCGGGCAGGTGGGGTTTTTATCAGCGGTGACGTATCGGCAGCAGTTTAAGGCGCGCTTTGGCGTCAGCCCGGCGGAGTGGCGCAAGACGTTTCGTACTCGCCAGTAGGCCAGGTAAGCGTAGCGCCACCTGGCAATTACCCCAGCCTCTCCATCCTCGTCTCCCCCTCCGCCATCGACAGCTGATACAGCGAAAACGATCGGTGCTTCTCAATCAAATGCGCCAGCTCCGGCGAATGGCTGGTGAGCCAGATCTGCGAATAGCGGCTGGCCTCGGCAATGAGGCTTGCCAGGGCGGGCAGCATCTGCGGATGCAGGCTGTTTTCCGGTTCGTTGAGGGCGATGAATGCGGGAGGGCGCGGGCTTAACAGCGCCACCGCCAGGCACAAAAAACGCAGCGTGCCGTCGGAGAACTCTGCCGGTTCCAGCGGTCTGCTCAGCCCCTCGCGCTGCATCATCATGCGGAAGCGCCCGCCGGTGTTGTCGCTGTAAAACACACAGCCGGGGAAGGCCTGGTCGAGAATGCGCATCAGCAGCAGCTCGTCGCCAATTTCGACAATGGTCTGAAACGCGGCGGTCAGGTTCGCGCCGTCGCTGGCCAGCACCGGGGAACGAAAGCCCACCTGCGGGGCACGGATCGCCGAGCCGGATGAGACGGAAAACTCGTGATAAAATCGCCAGTTACGCAGGGACTCGCGCATCTGCGACACTTCGGGGTAGAGGTGCGGTTCACCGAGCTGACCGAACACCGACTCGTTCTCATACAGCGTGCCGCTGTGGGTCACTTTTTCGTGATGCACGTTGTTCAGGAATACCGCCTGATTCTTACGCTTCATCAGCTGTGACGACGGGCGACGGTGCTGTCCGCCGAGCCAGATAGATTCCTCCTTGATCACCGGATCGAGCTGAAACTGTGAGGGGTAGGGCAGCTTTTCCACGAACCCGACCTGAAGCTCATATTCATAGGTTTCCGTTTCCACCGCCAGGTTCATGCGTCGCAGCTGGTCGCTGCGGGTTTTTCCCGCCCAGAACACTTTCAAAATTCCCCCCTCGTTCGCCAGCGCCTGGGAGAATTGCCCCTGCGCCGCGCTGTGCATCAGGTAAATCGCTTTATAAATATTAGATTTTCCGGTGCCGTTGGGGCCGAACACGATATTGAGCTGTTCCAGCTCAAGCGACATATCGCGAATTGAGCGGTAGTTCTGAATATGCAAATTTTTGATCATCGGGGTACTCCGCTATGCACGCTTAACCTGTACAGAATTACAGTATTTTACGCTGAGCGCAAAAAAAAGACGACAGTGAGGGTGTCGTCTAAACGGGGTACTGCTTTGGGCCTCTGTGGGTCAACAGAGCCTTCGCTTCTTTCTTATCAGGTAACGGCCAGACGCAGACCCAAATCATCAGGATAGGGATCAAAGTAGTTTTGCGTCATCAGATACCGGTCAGGGTATTCAGCCAGATAATGCTTCAGCAGCGTCAGCGGCGCGAGGATCGGCAGCAGCCCGTCCCGGTAATGCAGGATCACATCCCGCAGTTCTCCACGCTGGCGGCTGTTCAGCTGGTTACGGAAATAGCCCTGAATGTGCATCAGCACGTTAGTGTGATTCTTCCGCGAAGCGGGTTTTTTCAGGATGGTCATCAGCTTGTCGCGATAGGCCACGAAAAACGCGTCCAAATCGTCCCACTCGTGCAGTGATGCCACGAACGGGCCAATTTCACGGTAGCCTGCCTGATGGTGCGCCAGAAGCTGAAGCTTATAGCGGCTGTGAAAGTCCAGCAGGGCACGGCGCGTCAGGCCATTTTTACGCATTACGTTCAGTTCGTGGAGAGCGAAAACGCGCTCAACAAAGTTTTCCCGTAGTACCGGATCGTGCAGGCGACCGTCTTCTTCGACGGGCAGCCAGGGGAAAGTTTCAAGGAGGGCGGCGGTGAACAGCCCGACACCCTCCTTGCGGCCCCGGTTGCCGTTTTCGTCGTACAGCCGCACGCGCTCCATGCCGCAGCTGGGGGATTTTGCACAGACGATAAAACCCGCCAGATCGCCGATTTTCGGCAGATAATCTGCCGTAAATGCGGCCATCTTCTGCGTGACGTCATCGTGCGGCGCTTTGCTGAACCGCATTTCTGTCTCGCCGCCGGTGGTCATCACCAGACGCAGCGCCGGACGAGGCGTGGGCAGGCCGATAGCCATTTCAGGGCATACCGGACGGAAAGCGACCCACTGCGCCAGCTCATCCATCACAAAGCCCATACGCTTATGCCCGCCGTCAAAGCGAACGGCGGAACCGGTCAAACATCCGCTAATACCCAGCACAGGTTTTGTTGTCATGGTGTGCACCTCCCGATCTCATACCTAAAAGTTACACAACAATGCGTATTTGTCCAAGTATTGGCGGGATTATTTTTAAATCGTCTTTAAAATCAAGAGCAATCAGCTGCCCTTGTAGGTTGAGTAACCGTACTGGCTGAGCAGAAGCGGGATGTGCAGTTTTTCATTGGTGCGGGTGACGGTGAACAGCACCGGCACTTCCGGGAAGAAGGAGTCCAGCTTTTTACCGTGGAAGTAATCGGCGGTTTTGAAGGTCACTTTATACACGCCAGGCGCCATATCCTGATCCTGCGGATAGAGCGATTTGATGCGCCCGTCGTGGTCGGTTTTACCGCTGGCAATCGGGGTCCACTTGTCCTGCTCCTGCTTCTCCAGCGTGACGGCCACATCCGCTGGCGGCATACCGGTTTGCTGGTCCAGAACGTGAACGCTCAGGGTGCCTGCCGGGGCGCTGAACGCGGCAGGCGCGAAAGCCATTGTAGCCAGCATCATCAGAGGGAGTGTCTTTTTCATCGTGTTTTCCTGTTGAGTTGTCGGTGACAGGAAAACGTTAGCACTCGCTGTGCGAAAAAATATTCAACTTTTCGTGAAGATTGCCTCAGCAGAAAATAATCAGAGGATAATCACCTCAAGGGAAACCTGCTGCTGCCACTGCGCAACCTGCTTTTTCCGCGCGGCGGTAAGTTTACCGCTGGTGACCAGCAGCCATTTGCGGTCCGGGAAAATTTCCGGGGCCAGCGCGGCAGGGGGAACCGGCAGTATGTCGATGCGGTGGCCCTGGCCGGTGCGCGTCAGAGCTTCAAGCCAGATCTCACAGGGGTCGTTCAGATGCCAGCCGCTGATGAGGATGTTATCGCCCGGCGCTTTTTTATCGCCCTCAAGGCAAAACGAGGTATAGGCGATGAGGATGCCGTCGAGGATCTCACGCAGCGTCATGGCGGCGGCGACGTTGGCCGATATCTGGCTGCGCAACGGACGCAGCACGTTAGTGACCAGCTCTGGCCTTGGGTATTCGCGTCCGGCGTCGTAAATCATCTGACGCAGGGACTCAATTTTCCCCTCCTGCAACTTTTGCAGCATGGCCTGTTGCAGGGTTTGCCAGTTATTGGCGCGGCGCGGCGCAGGGCGTTCCAGCAGTGATTTTACCTGACCGATGGGTACGCCTTTTTTTACCCAGTCGAGGATTTTCAGCGCCTGCTGAACGTCCTCATCGCTGTACAGGCGGTGACCGCCGTCCGTACGCTCGGGTTTGAGCAAGCCATAGCGTCGCTGCCACGCCCGCAGCGTGGTGGCGGTGATGCCGCTGAGTCTGGCGAATTCGCCGATGGAGTAAGCCATGTCTGCATCCGAAGAGAAGGAGTTGTCTCAATATACTACGAATATTCCCCGACGGGATGAAGCGCCGCACGGGTGCGCTACACTTAACGTCCAACCGCGTAAATGAAAGGAGTTCTCATGAGGCTATGGCCTGTCGTTACCGGTGTCGCCATTGCGCTGACGCTGGTTGCCTGTAAATCTCCCACGCCGCCGAAAGGCGTGCAGCCCATTACCGGCTTTGATGCCAGCCGCTATCTCGGCAAATGGTATGAAGTCGCCCGACTGGAAAATCGCTTCGAGCGCGGTCTGGAACAGGTCACCGCGACGTACGGCAAGCGCAGCGATGGCGGTATCAGCGTACTGAACCGCGGCTACGATCCGGTGAAGAAAAAATGGAATGAGAGCGAAGGAAAGGCGTACTTTACCGGCGAACCGACCACGGCTGCGCTGAAGGTATCGTTCTTCGGCCCGTTCTACGGCGGCTATAACGTGATCAAGCTGGATGATAAGTACCAGTACGCGCTGGTCAGCGGCCCGAACCGCGACTATCTGTGGATTTTATCGCGCACCCCGACCATTCCGGATGCGGTAAAACAGGACTACCTGAACACCGCACGCGAGCTGGGCTTCCGGGTCGATCAGCTGGTGTGGGTGAAGCACTAACCTACTGATACGAAAAGGTGATGCTTGCCAGGGCGTTGGCCGAGCCGGGGACCAGTTCACCGGTTCGGATGTACTGCGCCTGGAACGGCAGGGACAGCGTTTGTGCCGAGCTGGTGGTCTGGATGAAAAACTGTCCCGTCGTACCTGCGGACGAGCTGTCCGGCCCCATCATCAGCGGCCCGGTACCGTTATAGAAAAACTGTACGCCAATGCCGGAGGCCGTGGAGTCCCCGGTCAGCGTCACGACCGACGAGGTATTTGACGGTGTGGTCTGATCGGTCATCACTGCGTTAACCGCCACGTTCTCATCGCAGGTCAGGCTGACGTTAAACTCCCCCGACGGCGAGGTGCTGCCTACGCTGGGCAGCGTGTGAATATCAATGGTGCCCAGGTCGACGTTGGCGCTTTTCGTGCCTACCGTGCAGCCGCTTGCCGTCACCGTGATGGTGGTGGGGTTGATGATCACCTGCGCGGTTTTCACTTCGTTGTTATAGGCCGTCAGGATCGCCGCGTTAATGGTCGGGGTCTGGTATACGCCGGATTTCAGCGGAACGCCGGTCTTGATAAACGTCACTTTTGCCGACCAGCCCAGTGCGGTGGCGTAACCGTTAGTCCCATCGGCCGGATAGCTCTGCGTAATGCCCGTCTGCATCGGGACATAGGTGGTGCCGTTATAATCTTTAAGCCCAAGAATGAAGCCGATGCCGGGCACGCCCGTTTCAAATACCATGTAATTTGCGCCATCAAGAATAACCGTGATGCCGGTGGCGGTTATACTGCTGCTCGGCTCCAGCGTCCCTTTGGAGCAGGTAAATACCAGGCCGCACCAGAACACTTCCGAGACGCTCGCAGAGGCGCTCCATTCAGAGCCGATCGTCTTTCCAGGCACGATGGAGTCTGCCGGGCCGGACCACGACATGGGCGTTGGCGAAAGGGTGATATCCGATGTCCAGGAGAGGGCAAGTGCCTGAGAGGACATGAAAAACAGGGCTAAAAACAGTAAACGCATTATTGATACTCCGTCGTCCAGGTCGCCACTGCCGAAACGTCTCCGGCATTGACCGGCGCACCCGTGGCGGCCAGTCGCGCATAGAAGGTCATTTTTACGCTGTCATCCCCCGCCGCGCCGTAAGCAGCGGTTTGGGTGTCCAGCGGGATAAGTACGCTGTCTTTATCCAGAATCTGCACCGCCACGCCGGTCGCGCCGCCGTCAGCGACTTTCAGAAGCTGCGGGTTCTCGTCATCCGGCGTACCGCTGAAGCGGATTTTCACGCCAGCAAAGGTGGGGCCGCATGCTTCAAGGGTGAGCGTGAAGGGCGTTTTGATATTGCTGACCGCGCCCGCCTCGCTAAATTGCTTCACGCCGAGGGTGCCCAGCGGCACGTTTTGCTCCTTCGAATCTTCCGAGACAATGCAGGTATTGCCGATCACGTTGCCGGTCACGGAAACCAGCACGTCATAGCCGCGCGCGGGAACGGTGATGAACATCAGCAGGATCAGGGGGAGGAACCGGATGGTTACTGACATATGACCTCCTGGGAATAAAGCCCGGTGCGGGCGTGATAATTCTGCGGGTTCAGCGCATAGCGGATCGTGCAGCGCTGGGCGCTGTTGCGCCCCCATACGGCATGCAATGTTCCCTCCGCTGACAGGCCGGTCAGATACACGCTGCCGCCGTCGCCGACGATACCGCTGGCTTTGTCATCCTCTGACGAGACCAGCGTACCGAAGGGGAGCACGTCTTTAGCGTGACGTACGATAAACATCGCTTTTGCCCCCTGACGCGTGGTGAGGGTGGCGCGAACCAGTGCCCCGTCGGTGGGGATTTTATTGGCGATGGCGTTCTCAAGTTCCACGTCATTGCCCACGGTGGTGACATCCAGCGCAACCTGATTAACGCGATACGGCGTGGCGTACGGGATCACCGCATAGCCCCGGCTGTCGGTTTTGATGCCCTTGTGGTTGAGCACGGCGACATGACTGGCGCCCGGGGCTTTCACCAGAATATTGGTGTTCCCGAGCGGCTGGCTCAGCGTCAGACCATCCTCATGCAGCACCGCACCGCCGCTCATCCCGTAACTGAGGTTGCGGGAGTCACCGGCGTAGCTGTAGCCCAGGTTATAGTCTCCCCACGCGCCCTCGTATTGCAGCGCGGCATCGCCGCCGTAGTGCTGCTGCGCGCTGTAGCGCTGGTTGACGCTATAGAAAAGATTCTCCTGCCCCGGCAGATAACCACTGACACCGGTACTGGCGGTGGTGCCAGCGGGATCCGCATGGGTAGCGGTAAAACGGAGACGGGTCGACAGCGCCGGGTTACCCAGCGGCACCGACAGGGACAACGCGAGGATATTGTCTTTCTTGTTGTCGTACAGGCCAGAGCTACGCTGGGCGCTGATGCCAAGCGACAGGTTACGAAACGTCGCGTTCCACGCGAACTGCAAACTTTGCGTGGTTTTTGACGTTTTCCAGTAGGTTTGTTGATCCCAGGACAGCGACAGCGCGCCGTATTCGCCCATCGGCTGCGACAACAGCAGCTGATTTTTTGCCTTACGCGACATATGCAGGTTGTAAACCGTGTCGTAGTGAGTGGTGACGGTGCCATCGTCTTCCACGGTCTGTTTTGGCGCTCCGCCCGCCATGCCTTTGTAAGTGGTATCGCTGAGGGTATAAAACCCTGCCGTTGAGTAACGCAGCGAGAAGAAATTGACTCGCGTACCGATATCGTTCAGCAGCTTGCTGTACCGCAGGCGCACCGAATCACCGGTGTAGTGCTGGTTATCAGCCAGCTGGCTGCGGGCATGGGTGAGGTCGAGGGAGTAGGCGCCAAAGCGGCCGAGATTCTGCCCGATACCGAAGGCCAGGCCGTTGTAGCGATCGGAAAACTGCGCCCCGCCATAAAACGTGAGGCCGTATCTCCAGCCCAGGAACAGCTCGCCCTGCGCGAAGGAGGGCGAGATCTGATTGCCCGCAGGGCGGTATTTCCCCGCCCCCAGAGCATATTTGACCTGACCGTTACGCACCAGATTCGGCACGCTGGCAAAGGGCAGGGTGTATTGCGTCTGGCTACCGTCGCTCTCCTGAATGGTGACCGCGAGATCGCCGCCGGAAGAGGTCGGATAGAGATCTTTCAGCACAAACGCCCCCGGCGGAACGGAGGTTTGATAGATGACGTTACCGTTCTGGCGAACCGTCACCGTGGCATTGCTGCGCGCGATGCCACGCACTTCGGGCGCGTAACCGCTCAGGCTGGCGGGCAACATATTGTCATCGGTCTTCAGGGCAACCCCACGCAGGCCAACGGCGTCAAACACCTGCGATGAGGTGAACGTTTCACCGGCATAAACCTGGGCACGCAGGGCGCGGATATCCCGCTGTAGCCAGGTCTGGACGTGGGTGAGCTCGTTACTCTCTTTGGTCCACGTGGTGAAATCACGCAGCCGCCATGCGCCCAGGTTGGCGCCGCTGTTGAGGCTCACAAACAGCTGTTGTTCCCGCGTGCGCGTCTCGCCCCGGTAGTCATTATTCGCGCCATTGACCACATAGTTCAGCCACGCGGCAGGGATGCCGGACTCCCAGCTCTCCGGGCTGACGTACCCGCGCGGCAGAGCGCGCATCGCGCTTTGCGGTACGGTGAAGTTGAGGGTAAGCGTCCTCTGGTCAAAATCAAACCGGGTATCGGCGAATGACCGGGTTAAAAAAATGCAGCGCTGCGCAGGCGGCAGCTCACCCCCTTTAGCCTGACGGCTGTCGATGCCAAGTGCGGCGAATTGCGCAGGCGTAAGGCACGGCAGGGCTTCACCGGCGGTGTTTTCAGCGACGCGAAACGTGACGTTACCTGTGAACGCGAACTGGGTGTTGATATACACGTTAAGATTGTACTCGCCCGGCGGCAACGCGCTCCCGGCGTTGACCCAGGCGAGATCGGCGCTGTTGGCGCGCTCGCCGTTGAGAAACGCAGGATTAAATTGCAGCTCGCTTTCGGCAGCCACGGCTTGCCGAATCACCAGGGCGATCGCCGTGGCGCACAGGATTTTAATTTTCATGTGGTCACGCCTTACTGTTTTTATTATTGGGACAATGACGTGCGGGTAACGGGCGTCCAGGCGCCATAATCGTTAATCGTCTGGTAGCTTAAGCTGCTCGCATGGCTGAAGGTGTCTGCCAGCGTCACGCTGGATTTCGGCGGTACCATGACGGGCGACACCGGCCTGCCATCAATTTTCACGTTAATGGTGGTGAGGTAATACGGCGTTGGGTTGGTCAGCGTGACCTTGCCCGCGCGGTAGGCGCCGGCAAGGTTTTTCCATGCCTCCCCTGCACCTTCCCTGAGCCGCTCCGGGCGATAAAAGACCTTGATGCGGTTGGCAGAGGCGAATTGCAGCGAATTGCCGGAACCGTTTTTAACCTGCTGTGGGATAGCTTTGACCGTCATCCAGTACAGCGTCTCGCGATCGGCTGGCAGGGCGTCGCCGCTGAACATGATTTTCACCGCGCTTTCGCTGGCGGGCTTCATGACGTACAGCGGCGGCGTGATGACGAAGTCGTTGGTACGGCTCCCCTTCTCGTCTTCCATCCATGACTGGATCAGGAAGGTGGCATCAGGATGGGTATTTCTTACCTGCATCATCGTCTGCGCTGCCGCGCCGGTGTAGATCAGCCGCGTTGCGCCTAACCCCACGCCGCCTGCGTACACGGCGGATGAACATAACGTGCCAGCCAGACAAATCCATGTGTTTACGCGCATAGTGCGTCTCCTGAAAGCTGAGTCAGACCCGGCCAGCAGACCGGGCCTGAAGATTACGAATAGGTCACGGTGTAGGTGGCGACCGCGCTGGCATCACCCGCCGTGGCGTTGCCCAGTGGGGAGTAATATTTCGCGCTGAAGTTCAGGATGTTCGCCCCTGCACGCAGGGGGATCGCTGCTGCCGGCTCACCCAGCCTGACGACGTTGCCCTGTTCGTCATAAAGTCGGATAGCGACATGCTGCGCCGAGCCCGCGCCGCCGTTTACGCCCGCGGCCAGGCTATTCACATCGGTACTGTCCGGTGTACCGGTGAAGGTGATAGCCACGGTCGTTGCGGCAATAGGGTTATCTTCCGTGGACGCGGAAGTATCGGCGATTTCGCAATCTTCCAGGGTGATGGAGAAGGCTTTTGCGGTACTGGCTTCACTGCCTGCGGCAGCCAGCGTGGCGGTACGCACTTCACCCATGTCGACGTCGATATTGGCGCTACCGGCGCTGATGGCACAGGCGGAGGTCACCACTTTACCGCTGAAGTTAACCGTGCCGCCGCTGGTGGTGGCGGCCAGTGCTGAGCCCGCTGGCAGCAGGGCGGCAATGCTTAATGCCAGCAGAGAATGGCAAGTAAGGCGTGCTTTCATTTCATAGTTCCTTGGTTTTTTTATTCCGAGATTTGCTCTGAAAGCGGCAGGTCTAACTGGTTAAAAAGACCAGCAAATCTGTCTTATTCCTGAGCCCGAGTTTCCTTATCGCTGAGCTTTTTAAGGCGCTCACGCGGCGATAAGAAAGTTTCTCCAGTTCTGCGATGTAACGTATATCCAGTCCGTTCCTGAGTTCCTTTAATACCCTCCTTTCTCCAGGCGTCAGCGATAACGCCGCTGGCTGCTTTTGGGGCCGATAATGGCTATCGACCATTTTTGCTAGCTTTATCCGCCACTGATAAACCGTGTTCTGTAGCGAGATATAGGCATCAATATCTTCCCGGACCCATAACAGGGAATGGGCAGAGGTTGAGTACAGGCAGATAATCACTTCAGGCTGCGTGACTTTGATTTTTTTTAAATATTTCAGTGAGTCATACCCTGTATGGTATTTCTCTGCGCCGGATATAAATAAGATATCGATACGAATCGACGACAGCGCCTTATCCAGTTCCTGATAACCTCCTTCGATGATAATGATGTGAAGGTCGTCGCGGATGCTGCTTAATAACGTTTTAATGCCGTTTCTTGCATAATGATCGCCGCCCATCAGTGCAACAGTTATATGCTGTGTTATTTGGCTATTGTTCGTCATGTTATTCCTCGATTTATAATAGTAATCAGGCGAATTATTTATAAGGTTATCGCCAGTATTCTCGAAGCAATGACGTATTGCATACTGTAGGCCTACTATACGTCGGCCAATAAAGAGGTAATCTGAATTAATCTAAAATTGTATTAATTACTAAGATCGAGACCGGTTACGACGCTTCCCTCTGATTGGTCTTATTCCGCTTCGCTTTCTGTAAATTATGATAGCCGCTATTTTTAATGAAAATTTAGCTTTGATAAACGTTTTGTAAGGAGTTTGTCGTCTGGTGTCAGTGCGGGTGTGAAGTTGCTGACGGGGAATAACAATTTACGAATGTTATCATCGATAAAAACTGATAGAAAGGTGGCTTAAAAGCATACAAAAACCATGTAAGTTATTGATATTGGTCAGGTTGAGAAAACTTAAGGCTTAAGGATGCTGAATATTTCAGACACGCATGTCCGTGGCGTACAATGTTTTTTTATGTAGATATTTGTCAATGTCAAGAGGCGAGGAGCGCGCCAAAAGATGAGGCCCTGATAAATGAGATGCTGCCGGTAGTCAGATACATCTGTGGAGCGGAAATTCACTTCACAAAACATCATAATGAGGATGATCGCGGATGAAGCGGCTCTGCAAGCCGCATTCTACAAGGGTTGAGTTCTTATGCAGGTTCAGTGAAGCTTAAGGGATGAAATATAAATTAAGATTTTTCGCCAATGGCGAAGATATACAGCATGACGTTAATCAGTCACATTAATCCCGACGTGAATGTCATCCCATACATGCGGTGACCCAGGTTCAACATCTGTTAACCGGAGAATTCATACTGCCCCTATGCATAAGCATTACATTATAAATAATATCGTCGAATTTCATCCTGCGGCCAGCACGTTACGTGATATCAACAATCCTGACCGTGTGGTTGTGTTAAATTCGCCAGCAGGCCGATGCCTGTTGTTATTAATCGACAGAGCGGGGTCGATTGTCACTCAGCAAGAGTTCCTTGATATTGTCTGGCAAAGCCGCGGCATGCTTGTCTCCTCCAATACCTATTACCAGAACATCTCCATCCTGCGCAAAGGGCTCAAAAAGATTGGTTTTGAAACTGACCCTATCGTTACCATTCCCCGGATTGGGTTGACGCTGGCAAGCGACACGCAAATAACCGTCAGAGAGTCTTCACCTGTCGCGCCTCAACCCGCAGAGGAACAATGTGTGGAGGCGCCAGCGATCGAGGAGGTATCTACAACTTCCGCGCCAGCAGCGCCCGTTGTCAGGAAGCCCACGCGCTGGCTGGCAGTTGTCATGGGGCTGTTGATCATCCTGGCCGGGGCAGGCGTGACGGGATATATGAACGCCACAGAAAACCGTTTTGTTGAGGATTACCGTTTTGCGGCATCCGTCGGAGCCTGTCGCGTTTATCTTGCGAACGACATTCAGACCTACGCTGAACGCGCTTCCGCGCTGACCTATGTGGAACAATTCAAGGCTGAATGCGCGCAATATCCCTGGGTTTACATCAGCTGGTACGCTCTGCTTCCTCGTGCGTCGGTTATTCGCTGCGACCGGCCAATGAAAGAACCGAACCGCTGTATATCTGATTATTTCCTGAAGGATAGCTAGCATGACTCGTTTTCGGCAGATGCTGTATATCATCGTGACGGGCCTCGTCACGGCAGGCGTGCTGACGGGCTATTACCTGTGGCACCGAACTTACGTTCAGCCTTTTTCATGCCAGGCTAATCTGGTCCAGCACCATCCGGATGAGACGCTGACGGTCTGGCTGAATTACACCTTCGACGGGAAATTCGGCACCCTGAGCATGAATGGCCGGGCAAAGAGCGATCCGGGTAAAACCATCGACAGGAAAATTTCCTTTCGGGTGGAGAGACAAGATCATCTCTATTTGCTGACGTCAGAAAAAAATATGACGTTCCCGGACGATAATGTCGACGACAGCTGGCTGGAAAAATATGAACCGCAATTCTTTGTCTATCCGGGCAAGAGTATTTATATGCGGATCAATGAACAACATAATGGTAACTATATCTTTACCTTAGGAACATTACCGACATATGTGTGTCGTGGCTCAAAAAAAGAATGATATAAACGAGAAAAACATTATATTTTCCTCCCGTCTCATTTATGCTTGATTTAAAATATCAGGATTATCTTAGAAATATAAAGTGCGACAGAACATGTTGCGATAATGTAATTAATTTTAAATTTGGCAAGTAAATGAAAAGTGTATTTGACTCCTCCGATGGGGGGAAATCAGTACCGGAAAAGTGTCTGCATATTGGGTTGATATTATGGCCCCGTTATTCACTCCTGGCCGTCTCCGGGTTGCTGGAGGCGCTGCGTTATGCAGCGAAAGCTCAGGATAAATTAGCATTTAAAATCAGCCTGATAAGTGAATTTCCTGATATCCCGATTATCAGCAATGCGGGGATTATCATGAGACCGGATTCTCCCCATGCGCCGCCGGACAGTTTTAACTACCTTGCTGTTATCGGCGGTGAATTGCAGTATCTGGACTTAGGGTATCAGGGGGATAAAGCGTATCTGGCACATGCCCACCATGCCGGGGTTCCGCTCATTGGCATTGGCACCGGCAGTTTTGTCCTCGCACAGGAAGGATTGCTGAATGAACGACGAGCGTCCATCCATCCTTTCCACCTTGATGCATTTCGGCAGGCTTTCCCGCTGGTTTATGCTGAGCAAGGGTATGATTTCATCGACGATGGCGATGTGCTGACCTGCCCGGGCGGTATTTCCACCCTGACGCTGGCAACTGAGCTTATCCGCGCCCATGCCGGGGATGATATCGCCAGCACCACCTGTCAGCGTTTGTCGCTCGTTCCGCATGAAATTGCCACCCCGCGTCCGGCGAATTTTGCGCTTATCCCTGACTCGCGGTTGCGCCGCGCCGTCATGCTGATAGAACAGTTCCTGACCCGGCCGCTCACCACCGCCGGGCTTGCGCGAGAAGTGGCATTGAGTGAACGCCAGCTCAACCGTCTGTTCCACGCAGAATTCGGCAAAACGGCCCGCGAATTTATCCGCAGTGCCAGACTGCGCTATGCTTGCTGGCTGCTGAAGAACTCACAGCAAAGCGTGACGGATATTGCGCAGCGGATGGGGTTCAGCGACTGCGCGCACTTTATTCGTCATTTTCAGACGGAGTATGGTTGTACGCCTGGCGTGTGGCGCACTTCGCAGAGCTGAATATCATTACATTGCTGCCCTGAAACTTTACTCAACCGGAATATCATCATGAAAATAGAAGCCGCACACCCCTCACAATTTGAACGCCTCGTCGCAGTCTGGGAGTCGTCCGTTCGCGCCACGCACCGCTTTTTGCAGGAAAGCGATAACGCGGCGCTGCGTCCGTTATTGCTCAACGCATATTTGCCTAATCTCAGGGTTGTGATTGCCCGGGATGACGTGGGTATTATTCACGGCTTTTTGGGCGTGGATAAAAATCGCATTGAAATGCTGTTTGTGGATGATGCGAGCCGGGGGAAGGGTATCGGGAAAATGCTGCTGCAATATGCCATTGCAGAATTCGGCGTAAATGAAGTGGATGTGAACGAGCAGAATCCGCAGGGGGTGGCGTTTTATCGTCATATGGGGTTTGAGCAGGTCGGGCGTTCAGAACTGGATGGGCAGGGGAATCCGTTTCCGCTGTTGCATATGCGGTTGAGTGGACAGGCTTAACGCCCTCTTCTGTAAAAGAGGGAGCCTGCAAGCTAGTTACTGGTTATTTGCCCGATAATTACGCCGCGCAATTTTTCGCCATCAAAGTAATACGAGACCGTATTACTCTGGATGAATCCATTCTGTACTGGCGTCTCCTGATAAAAAAGTATCGCTTTCTTTTTGGCGATCCCTTTCTTGCCGAACATTTCAATTAGATTCCTGTGAGTAGCATTCAACAATGGAACATTCGCGACTGAGACGCTGACAGGTTCCGTTGTTTTAGCACACTCTTTATGGATGCCATCTTTGGCAATAACTAGCGCAGTTAACAATCCTGCACCCATTTCGTTATCAGAAATGAACCAGTAATTCGTGCCATCGTCGTCATGAAGGCAGACCCAGCGTGCTGAGCTGTCTTTGTTAACTGGTGTGCTGGTGATATCTGACAGGTGAGTAACCTCCATTCGTACGGCTTGCTTGCTTATAGCGATGGTCGGTGAAAGGGGCACTGTTGTAGAAATTTCCGTCAGTGATCCGTCTTCATCGTAATACTCGGTCGCGAAGCCGGTCATTTCCGTTGCTGAGACGTGCGAACTGACTGCAACGAGTAATGGCAATAAACAAAATAAACGCTTCATTTGACTATCAATACCGTATCGTTGCTTTTCCAGATACTCCTTCTGGCACTCAGAGGAGCAATGATGCAGCCCTCTGAAGAGTCGTCAGGGTGCAAACTGCTTTTACCATGTATTTTAAATGAGTCTCTACCACACATATCATTTGTCGAGTAGGGCGTGAGGCTGAGAGTATATTTCCCGGTGTGGGCTGAATTATGAGGGGACCCAATAGTGTAGGTACCTCGTGGCAGCGGTCCGCTGTTTTTTACACATTCTTGTGACGGATCGTTTTTGTAACCACTAGCACCTGCGTAATCTGCATCAAATTGGTAGACACCATCCAGATAAAATTTGTGCTCTTTTACATCATATTCCCAGGACATACTTTCTCCTTAAGCGCGTTCCTTCCAGGTATCAGAATGAATGATGTTTCCATCTATGTAATGCCATGTTATTTTTTCATATGTTAGATCTACATATTCACAATGTGTATAGCGTTCGTTTCGCGGTAGTTTAATGTCAAACATGAGTGGTTCAATTTGAACTACTCTTGCATTTTCTAAAGTTGTCTTAAAGTAAGCCTCTTCAAGTCCGTTATAGTTGATTCTGTAAAATATGAACTCTGCTTTTTTAAGTGTTTGCCCAGTGCATAAGGCTTTGTATAGATAAGAGGATGATGAATCAATCTCTTTCATGAATGCATAGGTACTACAAATGCGTTTTGCAGTGATTTTACCGGAGAATTTATCTATAGGTTGTTCTATAGAATGCATAAATTCAATCACTTCTATTGAACCTTCGCGATCTTTTATATCGACAGATCCATTAATCCTCCGGCCTGAATCATCCTCGAGCCATAAGTAAACAGGTATAGCCATCTCAATCTCCTTTTATAGACTGAGGGAAACTACTCTTCATAATGGATTTAAATTGTGACTTTCATTTCAAAACAGGAATGTTAAAGAATTTCGGTTGGTTTAATAGAAAGTTGTAGTTGCGAGATATGGATGGTATCAATTGACGTTTAAAAATTTATAATGTTGATTTATGACTATTCTTCCATCGCAAGAATAATAGTCACTAAAAAAGCATCAAATATTGAAATGATGAATATCATTGAATAATGAACCTATGCCGGGATTAGCGCTTAGCCTGCTTATCCCATTTTAATAAGCCGACAATATCTTTCTCACCTTCGGCCTCTTTCAGCAGGCGCTGCTTTTTTTCATATTCGAGGTATTCTGAGCACGCCTTTTCATCAGCCGTTTTCTTGCTGATTTTGCCTGCTCCTTCTAAAACGTCCCGGTCATTAAATTGCAGAAACTGATCGAGCTTGGTTTGCCAGTCTCGTAAAAATACCTGCTTGCGGCGTTTGGCCTGATCTTCGGCAAAATCGAGCCACATATTAACGACGCGATTAAGCTCGCTCACCTCATCCTGAGACAGATAATTTTTTGCGGTGGTGACATCGCTTTTACGGACTTCTTCGCCTTTATAGCTGGTCAGCCCCATATGCGGTTGAGTGGCGTCCGCACGTTGGTGAATCAACTCAGCAGCGGTGTGCCCAGTGCAGGCAAAATGCAGTTTATTCTGGATGGTCTGAAAGAATTGCGTGGTTTCTTTGAGCGACGGCTGATAGTCAGCAGCTAATGCGAAAATCTCCCTCACGCGAAGGTAGACCCGGCGTTCGCTGGCACGTATATCGCGAATGCGTTCCAGCATTTCATCGAAATAGTCAGGGACGGCGGAAGATCCCACAGGCGGATTTTTCAGGCGCTCGTCGTCCATAACGAAGCCTTTAACCAGGTATTCCTGGAGCGTTTGGGTGGCCCACTGGCGGAACTGCGTACCTCGCGTGGATCGGACGCGATAGCCGATGGCGAGAATGACGGGCAGGCTATAGTGAAGTGTGTTGCGATTGACCTTGCGCTGACCTTCTTGCTGAACTTGTAAGTAAGCCTTACAAGTTGCTTTTTGTTCAAGCTCACCTTCTTCGTAAATAGCTTTAATATGCTGAGTAATAGCTTGAGGGGTGACCTGGTAAAGAGACGCAATGGCTGCTTGCGACAGCCAGAGTGTTTCATGTTCAAAGCGACATGTGATGCGAACCGTTCCATCATCACTGGCAAACATAACAAATTCGCCTGCCGGGGATTGGATTACGTCTTTATCTGCCATGTCGCCTCCACATCTAATGCACCAGGCAGGTAGTATGCCAGAAACAGCCGCTAAGCCAGGTGGTTTGTATTTGATTTTGCGAGGCGCTTTCCAGCATGTGGAATTTGGATCGCTGCAAGCGCGTCCTCTATCTCAATAAGCTTTGCTTTCGTCCGTTTATAATCATCTTGCAAACGCTGCTCCTGCTCGTTATACGCCACCAGAACGATGCATCCTTTCATGACCTTTACCGTGACCTGCTGTCCGGTATCAAACCCCGCTGCGCGCAACCACTTACCGGAAAGGATGATTTTCGGCGTGGATTTGTCGTAAACATTCGGGCGGTATCCCACAATTAACGAACGCTCGGTTCCGGATTGGTCGGTGTCTGGGGTAGAATGAGAATCAGCCATAATCAACTCCTTGATAGTTGGTGAGGTTAGCTCTCGTCTGGTGTTGCGAGCACCTGGCGAGGGCGTTCCAATCTGAGGTCGTTATATGTTAAGGTACGTACCTCAATGAAGATATACTGCTCTTTTAGGTACGTACATGTCAACAGCTAAACGCGATCCTAATAAGTCAAAATCCGGAAAAGCACCGACTTTTCAGATACGTATTACGCCAGAGTTGAAGGCCCAGTTTGAGGCTGCGGCGAAGGCTGAAGGGATGAGTTTGGGGAATTGGTTAAAAAATTTAGGTCGAAATGAATTAAATAGATTAAAAAAGTAGTCATAACGGGTCTAATACAATCTCAAATCTTGAATTTGATTTTTTAGCCTGTATAAAACTGATATGTTCATAGTCGGTTCGTGAACTTATTAACCTGAACATTTTAGTTTTAAAATGTTCTGAGGTATTGCAACCAAAAATTATCGTTTTGATAGCATCGGATGGTAGTTCATAGAGATCAAATTCTTTTTCACATACATTAATTGTTTTACCAGAATTGGCCTGTGGTAACAACATTCGCCATTCATGTTCATATTCCCAGTCTTTGCTTTTTACTAGGAAATGATTTATTTGATCGTCTGAGAATGGATCCAAGAATGGATATTCTTTTTGATATATAACTTTTCGTAAATAACCAAATTCATCTTTTTGGCCGCGACGTTGTGAGAAAAATGGATGAGTGATATCAAATTCAATGATAAACCCACTGTGGGCCTGTGCATAGTGTCCCCACATCAAAATATTCGTAGGGGTTTCTGTTAATGATAGAATCCTCGTTATTCCTATCAACTTAGAGTTAAAACTTTGCATTGTAGTATCTGCTGCTCTTATTATATTTCCTCTTTCTTTTTTATACATCGAGAGCATTGTTTTTTTTGCATCTTTAAGTAAATTACTGACAATTTCTTTAGGCAGTTTTTCAATCTGATTTAATAATTCAGCTGGAAATTCTTTGAGAAGGTCTACAGTGCTTAACGAATCGTATAAATTGGATTCAAAGCTACTAAAGTTAAGAGAAGTATTGAATTCAAATGGGTCGTTAAAATTTAAAGGGTTATTAAAACATATTAAGTTATTTTCAAGTATATCGATTCTTTCTGAGGGAAGATATTTATACATGTTATTAACTCTGAAAGTAGATTTAGCTGTATTTTTGGCGGAAGATCACAGGAGTCGAACCTGCCCGGGAACGCTGGCGCCCCCAACTGGATTTGAAGTCCAGCCACCTCACCGGAGATGACGATCTTCCGCGCCTGCATTGCTACATGGAGGCGGGGCGCATTATAGCTACTTTCAGGCATTTACCACATACCCCACACCACTTTTTTCACCTCTCTTTTGACCTTAACCCCCCTGTTTCAGCTAATTCTTAAGAAAATCCTCAGGTTAGCATTTCGTGCTCACCAACTTTTATCCCGATCACAAAAAACAAGAAACGTAATCTCTTAACCAGAAAACGCAATACCCGCCCCTGAAACAATGGTTTAAAAAACGGTAACCGGTCTCAGCGCCCCCTACAGCGTGAAGGATAAAAATATGAGCGAAGTCTTGTCAGTAAAAGAGAAGATTGGCTACGGCATGGGAGACGCCGCCAGCCATATCATTTTTGATAACGTCATGCTTTATATGATGTTTTTCTACACCGATATTTTTGGTATTCCCGCCGGGTTTGTCGGCACCATGTTCCTGCTGGCCCGCGCGCTGGATGCTATCTCCGACCCGTGCATGGGGCTGATTGCCGACCGCACCCGCAGCCGCTGGGGCAAGTTCCGTCCGTGGATTTTGTTCGGCGCGATCCCGTTCGGCATCGTCTGCGTGCTGGCGTATACCACGCCGGACCTCAGCCTCAACGGTAAAATGGTTTACGCCGCCATCACCTACACCCTGCTGACCTTGCTCTATACCGTGGTCAACATCCCGTACTGCGCGCTGGGCGGGGTGATCACCAACGACCCGACGCAGCGTATCTCCCTCCAGTCGTGGCGCTTTGTGCTGGCGACGGCGGGCGGCATGCTCTCTACGGTGCTGATGATGCCGCTGGTGAACCTGATTGGCGGCGACGATAAGGCATTCGGCTTCCAGGGCGGGATCGCCGTGCTGTCGGTGGTCGCGTTCCTGATGCTGGCGTTCTGCTTCTTCACCACCAAAGAGCGCATCCAGGTGCCGCCGAGCACCACCTCCATGCGGGAAGACCTGCGCGACATCTGGCACAACGACCAGTGGCGCATCGTCGGCGTGCTCACCATCCTCAACATCCTCGCCGTCTGCGTGCGCGGCGGCGCGATGATGTACTACTGCACCTGGATCATGGGCTCGCCGGAGGTGTTCGTCGCGTTCCTCACCACCTACTGCGTCGGCAACCTGATCGGCTCCGCGCTGGCGAAACCGCTTACCGACTGGAAATGTAAGGTCAGCATCTTCTGGTGGACCAACGCCGCGCTGGCGGTGGTCAGCGTGGCGATGTTCTTCGTGCCGATGCATGCCACCGTCCTGATGTTCGGCTTCATCTTCGTTATCGGCGTGCTGCACCAGCTGGTGACGCCGATTCAGTGGGTCATGATGTCCGATACCGTCGACTACGGCGAATGGACCAACGGCAAACGTCTGACCGGCATCAGCTTCGCGGGCACGCTGTTTGTGCTGAAGCTCGGCCTGGCGCTGGGCGGGGCGATGATAGGCTGGATGCTGGCAGGCGGCGGCTACGACGCGGCAGCCAAAACCCAGAACAGCGCGACCATCAGCATCATTATCGGCCTGTTTACCCTGGCACCGGCGATCTGCTACGTGCTGAGCGCCATTATCGCCAAACGCTACTACATGCTGAAAACCCCCTTCCTGACCAAAATTCTGCGCGAGCTGGCGCAGGGCGCGCGCCGCAATCAGCAGGAGTTTGAAAACCTGCCGGTCAGCAAAGAATTGCAGAACTAAGAGGACGTAAGCATGAAAATCAGTGATGGAAACTGGCTTATCCAACCGGGCCTTAACGTGACGTATCCGGTGCAGGTGTTCGACGTGGAGCAGCAGGGCAATGACCTGGTGGTGTACGTGGCGCCGCGTGACGTGCGCGAACGCACCTGGCAGCTCGACACGTTGATGTTCACGGTGCGCCTGTTTGCTCCGCAGGAGGGGATTATCGGGGTGCGCATTGAGCACTTCCAGGGCGCGCTGAACAACGGCCCGCACTATCCGCTGAACGTCCTGAAAGACGTGAAGGTCGGGATTGAAAACAACGCCGAATTTGCCGAGCTGAAAAGCGGCAGCATCAGCGTGCGCGTCACTAAAGGCGAGTTCTGGGCGCTGGACTTCCTGCGCAACGGCCAGCGCATTACCGGCAGCCAACTGAAAAATAACGGCTACGTGCAGGATACCAACACCGACCGCAATTACGTGTTTGAACGTCTGGATCTGGGCGTGGGAGAAACGGTCTACGGCCTGGGCGAGCGCTTCACCGCGCTGGTGCGCAACGGTCAGACGGTCGAAACCTGGAACCGCGACGGCGGCACAAGCACCGAGCAGTCTTACAAAAACATCCCGTTCTACCTGACCAACCGCGGCTACGGCGTGCTGGTAAACCATCCGGAAAACGTGTCGTTCGAAGTCGGCTCCGAGAAAGTCTCCAAGGTGCAGTTCAGCGTGGAAGGGGAATATCTGGAGTACTTTGTGATCGACGGCCCGACGCCGAAAGAGGTGCTGAACCGCTATACCCGCTTCACCGGGCGTCCGGCGCTGCCGCCTGCATGGTCGTTCGGCCTGTGGCTGACCACCTCGTTCACCACCAACTACGACGAAGTGACGGTTAACAGCTTTATCGACGGCATGGCCGAGCGCGACCTGCCGCTGCACGTCTTCCACTTCGACTGCTTCTGGATGAAGGCCTTCCAGTGGTGCGATTTTGAGTGGGACCCGGTGACCTTCCCGGATCCGGAAGGCATGATCCGCCGCCTGAAAGAGAAAGGGCTGAAGGTCTGCGTGTGGATCAACCCGTACATCGGCCAGAAATCGCCGATCTTCCGGGAGTTGAAAGAGAAGGGCTACCTGCTCAAGCGCCCGGACGGCTCCCTGTGGCAGTGGGACAAATGGCAGCCGGGGCTGGCGATCTACGACTTCACCAACCCGGACGCGTGCCGGTGGTATGCGGACAAACTGAAAGGCCTGGTGGAGATCGGCGTCGACTGCTTCAAGACCGACTTCGGCGAGCGTATCCCGACGGAGGTCCAGTGGTTTGACGGTTCCGATCCGCAGAAGATGCATAACCATTACGCCTACATCTACAACGAACTGGTGTGGAACGTGCTGAAAGAGACGGTGGGAGAAGAAGAGGCGGTGCTGTTTGCTCGTTCTGCCTCCGTCGGGGCGCAACAGTTCCCGGTACACTGGGGCGGCGACTGCTACGCCAACTATGAGTCGATGGCCGAAAGCCTGCGCGGCGGGCTGTCGATTGGCCTGTCCGGCTTCGGGTTCTGGAGCCACGATATCGGCGGGTTCGAAAACACCGCTCCGGCGCACGTCTACAAACGCTGGTGCGCGTTCGGGCTGTTCTCCAGCCACAGCCGCCTGCACGGCAGCAAATCCTACCGCGTGCCGTGGGCGTACGATGACGAGTCCTGCGACGTGGTGCGCTACTTTACGCAGCTGAAATGCCAGCTGATGCCGTACCTGTATCGTCAGGCTGTGCTGGCGCGCGAGTCCGGCACGCCGATGCTGCGGGCGATGATGCTGGAGTTCCCGGACGATCCGGCGTGCGATTACCTCGACCGCCAGTACATGTTGGGGGATTCAATGATGGTGGCGCCGGTGTTCTCCGAGGCGGGCGACGTGCAGTTCTACCTGCCGGAAGGGCGCTGGACGCACCTGTGGCACAACGACGAAATTCAGGGTAGCCGCTGGCATAAGCAGCAGCATGATTTCCTGAGCCTGCCGGTCTATGTGCGCGACAACACGCTGCTGGCGCTGGGTAACAATAACCAGAAGCCAGACTATGCGTGGCACGAGGGGACGGCCTTCCAGCTCTTCAACCTGAGCGATGGCGCAACGGCGGTGAGTGAAGTGCCTGCGGCGGACGGTTCTGTAGTGTTTGCGCTGAAGGCGTCACGTCAGGGCGACGTCGTGACCTTTACCGGCGCGGGAGATGCGCAAAACTGGTCGGTGTGCTTGCGCAACGTGCAGAAGGTCGGCGGCGTAAAAGGCGGTTCACATGTGGGCAGCGAGTGGGGGGTGGTGGTGAAAGCCGAGGGGGATGAGGTGGTGGTTCACCTCTGAGCTGGAAAAATGCCCGGTGGCGCTTCGCTTACCGGGCCTACATTAGATCGTAGGCCGGGTAAGGCGAAGCCGCCACCCGGCTATTTACTGTGCCGGAGCCACCGTCGACACCATCCCGCCGGTCATCGTCTGTTGCACCTGCCGTTTATCCATATTCACCGCGCTCAGCTTCCCATTCACCGTCGGCTTCAGCGGCGCATTGGCCTGCACGCTTCCGCTGGCGGTGAGCTGAATATTGCCGTCGCCTGCAATCGGCAGCGCTGGCCAGCCCCACTGCTGCAAAACGTTGAGTGGTACACCGCGCCCGTTCAGGCTCACGGTGGTTAGTCGCTGTGGCAGCTGTGACACGGTGGCGGTTGCTTCCAGGATCCCTTTCTCGGTAAAGGCGCTCAGATCGGTAATATTTACCGTTGCGGCGTTGGCATTCAGCGCCAGCGACGGGCGACGCACGTCGACGCGGTTAAAGGTTGCTGCCGCCCCGTTGAGGGTTGCGTTACCGCCCCACACGCCCCACTTGTGATCCTGCGCCAGCCGCAGATTAGCGCCATAACCGTCGAGGGAGGTGATCTGCCACGGGAACGCCGGATCGATGTCGATCACCAGGTTGCGGCTCAGGCCGAATTTTTTCAGCGTTACGCTGTTCAGCCATGCCGGGAGCGGGTCCATCCACAGCGTTTTCCAGTTTTCCGGAAGCGTATATTCCAGCCCGGCAATGGCAACGTCGTCCAGCACCAGCGCCTGACCCTCGCGCAGCCAGTTGCCGGAGGTGCGCACCATGCCTCCTTCCCAGCGGGAGGTGAACTGACGCAGCGCAATGCCCTGCGGGGAGAATTCCGCATTCAGGATAGGGTCAAACAGATGCAGCGAGCCGTAGATAAATTCGCTGGCGTTCATGGATAACCGTCCCTCCTGGCTTTGCCAGTCACCTTTACTCAGGGTGAGGTTACGCAGGCTGAGATCAAGGTCGGTTACCGCCCAGTCTGGCCCCTGTAGACGGGCATCGGTCACTTCCAGCCGCCCAATCTGTAACGAAGGCAGGGTGGAGAGAGGGGCGAAGAAATCCAGCAGCGATTTGTCGCTTTGCAGGCGGATCTCATTCAGACGCAGGGTGTTGATAACCCAGCCACCGTCGGCATTACGCAGAGCCGAGCCCGTCAGCGAGCCGCGCGCCATATCGGCACCGATGGTATTCAGCACCACCTCTTTGCCGTTGAGTTGTCCCTGAATCAGCACGTTGTTGGCCGGTATGCCGTTGAGCGTGAGCGACCCGGCGCTCATCTGGATTTGCGCATTTTTTCCCAGTACGTTCCCCGCCTCGGGCTGCCACGGGCTGACGCCGCCGGTCACCTTTTGCGCACTGAGATCCCACTCCGTATTCGGGCTGTTAAAGGCCATGTTATTCAGTTGCAGACGGTCGGCCTGGAACGGCAGCGGCGCCGTCTGCGGCGATAAATTCAGCGTGCCATCGAACAGGGTGATGGCATCCATATGCAGCGGGTCGGTGATCTGGCGGCTGCTTAAGCCAATATCCACTTTTTTAGCGACCAGCGTGGCCGGTTTGCCATCTCGTCCGAAGGTAACGTTCTCCAGAAGGATGTGAGAAGGGGATGAAAAGCGGTGATCCATCAGGTCAAAGTTGAGCTCGTAATCGGTATTCACCGTGATCCAGCTGCTGACCTGCGATGCGCCCCAGCGGGTCTGGAGCAGAAAATAAAAGGCGAGCACTACAATGAGCAGGGCTACCAGAAGATAGATAAGCAGCTTTCCAATAAATTTCATGGTCTTCCTTCCCGCGAAACGCACATAAGGGTGTTATGCACGATTTATGCGCAATGCTCAAGGCGGGAATGGTGTAAAGAGATGTCACGGCAGGCATTGACAGCCTGCCGTGTGGGGATCAGTTCTTTTCAGGCGGGAAAATGAGATTCAGCACAATAGCGGTAATACCGCCCGCGGCGATGCCGGAAGAGAGCAGGTTTTTCACCCAGTCAGGGGCAAACTGCAAAATCATCGGCTGCTGGGAGACGCCAAGCCCTACGGCGAGAGACAGCGCAATAATCATGATTGCGCGGCGGTTCAGCGGCTCGCGGGAGACGATACGCACGCCAGAGGCCGCGATGGTACCGAACATGACCAGCGTCGCGCCGCCCAGCACCGGCTCAGGGATGTGCTGCACAAAGCCGCTTACCGCCGGGAACAGGCCGAGGACCACCAGCATCAGCGCCACCACGAAGCCCACGTAGCGGCTGGCCACGCCGGTCAGCTGGATCACGCCGTTGTTCTGGCCGAAGCAGGAGTTCGGGAAGGTGTTGAACACCGCCGAGACAAACGAGTTCAGTCCGTTCGCCAGCACGCCGCCTTTCAGACGTTTCATGTACAGCGGGCCGGAGACCGGCTGCTCGGACACGTCGGAGGTGGCGGTGATATCGCCAATGGTTTCCAGCGAAGTGATCATAAAGACCAGCATCAGCGGCAGGAGAAGACTCCAGTCAATGCCCAGGCCGTAGTAGAGCGGCGTTGGCACGGTAATCAACGCGCTGTTGGTTGGGGTGGTGTTTTCCGGCAGCATGCCCAGCGCCCACGCCAGCAGGTAACCGGCCGCCATGGCGATCACCAGCGATGCCACGCGCAGGTACGGGTTACGCTGGCGGTTAAGCAGAATAATGATCGCCAGCACGACGCCTGCCAGCAGCAGGTTTTTCGGCGCGCCGAAGGTATGGTCGCTCATTGCCGCGTAGCCGCCCCCGATGGAGGTCAGACCCACCTGGATCAGTGACAGGCCGATAATCATCACCACCACGCCGGAGACCAGCGGGGTGATCACCCGGCGCGCCAGGTGCAGAACGCGGGAAATGATCATCTCTGTGCAGCTTGCCAGCATCAGGGTGCCGAAAAGCGCCGCCATCATCGTCGGGACATCTGCGCCGCCGGTTTTCAGTGCCGTACCGCCCATGATCAGCGGCGCCACAAAGTTAAAGCTGGTGCCCTGAATCGACAGCAAACCCGAGCCCACCGGACCCCAGGCTTTAATTTGAATGATGGAGGCCACGCCGGAAGCGAACAGAGACATACTGATGATGTGTTGCGTATCCTGCGCCGGTAACCCCAGCGCCTGGCAAATCAGCAGAGCCGGCGTGATGACCGCAACGAACATCGCCAGCAGGTGCTGGCAGGCGGCAAACAGGGTTTGAGGCAGCGGGGGACGATCTTCAAGGCGGTAAATCAGTTCGCTGTTTTGCTTCTGCGCAATCGGTTGCGCATCAGCAGACTCCAGAGTGTTAACAGACATCGGCGGCAATCCCACGGTGGAAAAGCGGGCATTTTAGCTGACCACCTGGTAAAAGCAAACGATTGCCAGCAAAAAAAAGAGAGAAAATCTGCCGGTGTGAGCAAGTTTTCTACAACGAACAGGAAAAAAAAATTACACTTTTCGCGCCGGCGGCTCATGACGAGCATCACCCGGCCCAGGATAACGCCGCGTGTGTATGGAACACGCGCATAACAGGAGCCTTTTATGATTCATCTCGATACGTTGTCGACCCTTGTTGCCGCAACGCTGGTTCTTCTGCTTGGTCGCAAGCTGGTACACAGTGTTTCCTTTCTGAAAAAGTACACCATTCCTGAACCTGTCGCCGGTGGATTGCTGGTGGCGCTGGCCCTGCTGGTGCTGAAAAAAAGCATGGGCTGGGAAATCGATTTTGATATGTCCCTGAAAGATCCGTTGATGCTGGCCTTCTTTGCTACTATCGGCCTGAACGCTAACCTCGCAAGCCTGCGTTCGGGCGGCAAGGTGCTGGGCGTGTTTCTGATTGTTGTGGTGGGCCTGCTGCTGATGCAAAACGCCATCGGCATCGGTATGGCGTCGCTGCTGGGGCTGGATCCGCTGATGGGTCTGCTGGCGGGGTCGATTACCCTGTCAGGTGGCCACGGAACGGGCGCGGCGTGGAGCAAGCTGTTCATCGAACGCTATGGCTTTGAAAACGCAACGGAAGTGGCAATGGCCTGCGCGACCTTTGGCCTGGTGCTTGGCGGGCTGATTGGCGGCCCGGTGGCGCGCTATCTGGTGAAACACTCCACCACGCCGGAAGGCAGGCCAGACGATGAAATGGTGCCGACGGCATTTGAAAAACCGGACGTTGGCCGCAGCATCACCTCGCTGGTGATGATTGAAACCATCGCCATGATTGCCATCTGCCTTACCGTGGGCAAAATCGTTGCGCAATGGCTGGCGGGAACGGCTTTCGAACTGCCAACCTTTGTCTGCGTGCTGTTTATCGGGGTGATCCTGAGCAACGGTCTGGCGCAGATGGGCTTCTACCGCGTCTTTGAGCGCGCAGTGTCCGTGCTGGGGAACGTCAGCCTGTCGCTGTTCCTGGCGATGGCGCTGATGAGCCTCAAGCTGTGGGAACTGGCCTCGCTGGCGCTGCCGATGGTGGCGATCCTGGCGGTGCAGGCCGTGTTCATGGCGCTGTATGCCATCTTTGTTACCTGGCGCATGATGGGCAAAAACTATGATGCGGCGGTACTGGCTGCGGGCCACTGTGGGTTTGGTCTGGGAGCGACGCCAACGGCCATCGCGAATATGCAGGCGATCACCGAACGGTTCGGCCCGTCGCACATGGCGTTTCTGGTGGTGCCGATGGTGGGCGCATTCTTCATTGATATCGTCAACGCGCTGGTCATTAAGCTCTACCTGATGCTGCCGATGTTTGGCTGACCGTCAGGCGTTGGAATACCGCTCGGTTTCCGGCATCCAGCGTTCAATTAACGCTGCCGCCTGTTCGGGGTAGCGTTCATGAATATGACGCGCAAGGCGTTGTACTTCGGGGATCATGGCCTGATCGCGCAACAAATCCGCCACTTTAAATTCGGCGTTACCCGTCTGACGCGTGCCCAGCAGTTCGCCCGGGCCGCGGATCTCCAGATCTTTTTGCGCAATGACGAAGCCGTCATTGCTGTCGCGTAATACCTGCAAACGCATCTGCGCGGTTTTCGACAGCGGGGCTTTGTAGAGCAGCACGCAGTGAGAGGCGATCGCGCCACGGCCCACGCGGCCTCGTAGCTGGTGGAGCTGCGCCAGGCCCAGGCGCTCCGGGTTCTCAATAATCATCAGGCTGGAGTTCGGCACGTCCACGCCCACTTCGATGACCGTGGTCGCGACCAGCAAATGCAGCTCGCCCTGTTTGAACGACTGCATCACCGCCTGCTTCTCGGCAGGCTTCATGCGCCCGTGAACCAGACCGACGTTCAGCTCCGGCAGGGCGAGCTTTAACTCTTCCCACGTGGCTTCGGCAGCCTGCGCTTCCAGCAGCTCAGACTCTTCAATCAGGGTACAGACCCAGTAAGCCTGACGTCCTTCGTGGGTGCAGGCGTTGCGCACGCGGTCAATGATGTCGCTGCGGCGCGTGTCCGGAATGGCGACCGTTGTCACCGGCGTACGGCCCGGGGGGAGTTCGTCGATGGTGGAGGTATCCAGATCGGCGTAGGCCGTCATCGCCAGGGTGCGCGGAATCGGCGTGGCGGTCATGATCAGCTGATGCGGGTGGAAGCCCTGTTGCAGACCTTTCTCCCACAGCGCCAGACGCTGATGAACACCAAAGCGGTGCTGTTCGTCGATAATGACCAGCGCCAGGCCGTTAAACTGCACCTGTTCCTGGAAAATGGCGTGCGTGCCGACAATCATCTGCACCTGCCCGCTGGCAATGGCTTCCTGCTGCGCAAGGCGCGCTTTGCCCTTCTGCTTCCCGGCCAGCCAGCCCACTTCAATTCCCAGCGGGGCGAACCAGTTCCGGAAATTGTTGGCGTGCTGCTCGGCCAGCAGTTCCGTCGGCGCCATCAGCGCCACCTGCTTACTGTGGGCGATGGCGCGCAAAGCGGCCAGCGCGGCGACCAGCGTTTTCCCGGAACCCACGTCGCCCTGCACCAGGCGCATCATCGGCACATCCAGCGCCATATCGCGTTCGATCTCGGCAGTCACCCGCGCCTGGGCGCCGGTGGGTTTAAACGGCAGTGAGGCCAGCAGCTTATCTTTGAGCTCATCACGCTGGCTTAATGGCTGCGCGTGGAAGCGCTGCGCTCCTGCGCGCAGAGCCAGCATGCTCAGGTTGTGAGCCAGTAATTCCTCAAGGATAAGACGCCGTTGGGCGGGGTGTTTCCCGCTCTCTAAATCAACAAGCTGAAGCGTTGGCGGTGGACGGTGCAGGGTGCGCAACGCATCCGGCAGGCTCATCATGCCCTGCGCCAGCTCCGGCGGCAGCAGCTCGTTAATGGCGCAGGTATCAAGCAGCTCCAGCGCCTGGTCGGTGAGCTTGCGCAGCGTAGCCTGCTTAATGCCTTCAGTGGTTGGATAGACCGGCGTGAGCGTCTCCTGTAGCTCAGGTGAGCTGAGATCGCCCTGCACGCGGTATTCCGGGTGGATCATCTCCGCGCCGTATTTGCCCCGTTTGGCTTCACCGTACGCAAGTACGCGTCGTCCAGTGGCAAGGCTGTTTTTCATTGCCGCATTGAAGTTGAAAAAGCGCATGGTGAGAATGCCGGTGCCGTCGCTGATCTGGCAGGTCATCATCCTGCGTCCGCCAAAGGTGATGTTGCAGTTCAGCACTTCCCCTTCAACGGTGGCGTAAATAGCGGGCAGCAGATCGCCAATCTTATAAAGCTGAGTACGGTCTTCGTAGCGCAGGGGGAGGTGGAGCAGGAGATCCTGCACGGTGTGCAGGCCTATCTTCGCCAGTTTACTGCTTTGTGCCGCGCCCACGCCCGTCAGGCTGTTAAGCGGTATGGCGTCCAGCAGGCGGCCTTTCATGATTTACCCCGCGTACTGCATGGTGGACCACCACTCGGCATCGGCTTCAATTTCGCCCTGCGCGTTGACGTGGGGGTAAGGCAATTTCTTCTGCTTCGCAACGCGAGCCAGCACCGGATAGCCACCTTCAAACAGCAGGCGCTGCTGCTCCTCTTCCGGCAGCATGCTGTTGCTGCGCTCGTACATTCCGGCATTCTGACGCTGGCGCTGCGCTTCATACAGGATCAGCGCCGAGGCGACCGACACGTTGAGTGACTGGACCATGCCGATCATCGGAATGATGATGTCCCGGTCGGCCAAATCCAGTGCTTCCTGCGTGATCCCCGTTTTTTCCTGGCCCATTAAAATGCAGGTTGGACGGGTGTAGTCGATCTCACGGAAATCCACGGCTTTAACAGAGAGGTTGGTTGCCAGAACCTGCATGCCACGCCCTTTCAGGTGCGAGACCGCTTCACCAATAGTCTGGTGAGTTTTCACGGATACCCAGCTGTTGCTGCCTGCGGCGGTGGAGGCCATGGTACGCATACGTGCGCCTGGCCAGACGGCGTGGACTTCATGCACGCCGACGGCATCTGCGGTGCGGACGATAGCAGAGACGTTATGAGGTTTATGGACCTGCTCCATGCAGACCGTCAGATCAGGCTGACGCCTGGCGAGCATTTCGCAGATTCGCTCGTAACGTTTTGAATTCATAATGCTAGTTTCGGTTACGGGTGACTTTAATGACATCCGGCATCACGCGGATCTTGCGCATAATATTGGCCAGATGCACACGGTCACGGGCGGTCAGGCGAATAAAGGCGCTATAAACGCGGCCATCTTTTTCTTCCGTATTCAGGCTTTGAATGTTGGACGAGGCCGTGTTGATCGCTGCCGTCAGGTTCGCCAGTGCACCCTGGTGGTTGAACATATCCACCTTGATTTCAGTGATAAATTCCTGCGCCGTCTCTTTATCCCACTCGACCGCCATGAACTTCTCTGGCTCTTTCTGATAGCCACGGATGTTACGGCAGGATTCATGGTGGATCACCAGCCCTTTACCTGGGCTGACGTGCGCAATAATCGGGTCGCCCGGGATAGGACGGCAGCATTTGGCGAAGGTGATGAGCACCCCGTCAGCGCCTTTGATCGGCAGGTGACCATGATTTTGCGTGGTGGCAGGAACGGCTGTCGTTTCGCCTTGTTGCAGATTCTTCGCCACGACCACGCTCATGGCGTTGCCGAGACCAATCTCTGCCAGCAGGTCATCCAGCGAGGCGAGCTTCATACGCTCCAGCTCATGCTGAATGTTTTCTGGCGGGATCTCTGCCAGTTTGCGGCTGCCACCCAGCGCGTGATTGAGCAAACGACGCCCAAGGCTAACGGAGTCGTCGCGCTTGAGGTTTTTCAGCAGCTGGCGGATTTTTGCGCGCGCTTTTGAGCTCACGACAAAGTTCAGCCAGGCGGCGTTAGGACGTGCCCCCGGCGCGGTAATGATCTCCACCGTCTGTCCGCTGAAAAGCGGCTGCGACAGCGGATAAGGCTGCCTGTCGACGCGGGCACCTACGCAGGCATGGCCGATATCGGTATGCACGGCGTAAGCGAAGTCGACCGGTGTCGCGCCCGCAGGCAGTTCGACAATGCGCCCTTCCGGCGTGAAAACGTAAATCTCATCCGGGAAGAGATCGGATTTAACGCTCTCGATAAATTCAAACGAGCTACCTGCGCTCTGTTGCAGCTCCAGCAGGCTCTGCATCCAGCGCTGGGCGCGGATTTGCGCGGTGGTGCTGCTTTCGCCGCCGTGCTCTTTATAAGCCCAGTGCGCCGCGACACCCATCTCAGCCATTTGATCCATATCTTCGGTACGAATCTGCACCTCAACAGGGACACCGTGCGGGCCAATCATGGAGGTGTGCAAAGACTGGTATCCGTTCGCTTTTGGAATGGCGATGTAATCTTTGACGCGCCCCGGACGCGGCTTGTACAGGCTGTGCATCTGCCCCAGCACGCGATAACAGGTGTCTGAATCGTGGACGATGACGCGGAACGCGTAGATATCCATAATCGAGTGAAAACGCTGCTCTTTGAGCACCATTTTGCAGTAGATAGAGTACAAATGCTTTTCGCGACCGCTCACGCGGCACGGAATGCCCGCTTCCTGCAAACGCCCTTCGATTTCAGAGAGGATCTTTTGAATCATCTCTTTACGGTTACCGCGAGCGGCTTTCACCACCTCTTTAATCACGCGATAGCGGTTCGGGTACAACGCCTCAAAACCCAGCTCTTCCAGCTCGGTTTTAATGTGATGAATACCTAAACGGTGCGCCAGCGGACTGTAAATTTCGAGGGTTTCACGGGCGATGCGGCGACGTTTATCCGGGCGAAGTGAGCCCAGTGTGCGCATATTGTGGGTGCGGTCAGCCAGTTTGATGAGAATGACGCGGATATCCTGCACCATCGCCATGATCATCTTGCGGAAGTTTTCGGCCTGCGCCTCTTTCTTGTCGCGGAATTTCAGCTTATCAAGCTTAGAGACCCCTTCCACCAGCTCGGCAACGCTTTTGCCAAACAGCTGTTCCATGTCCTGGTAGGTGGCAGGGGTATCTTCGATCACGTCGTGCAGCAGGGCGGCCATCAGCGTTTCGTAGTCGAGTTTCATCTCGGCCAGAATACAGGCCACCGCTACCGGGTGCGTGATATAGGGTTCACCGCTTGAACGTGTCTGGCCCTCGTGAGCGTCACGTGCAACGAGATACGCCTGCTGAAGACGCTTAATCTGGTCTTCAGGCAGGTAGGTTTGAATCAGTTGATTCAGGCTTTCAAACAGATACAAGGGCGACCCGCAGGTTTAATTAACGACGACCTTCAGCAATAGCGGTAACAGCTTGTAATTCAGCGGCTTCCTGCTCTTGCTGCTCCTGGCGCTCACGCACGTCGAGGATCTGGTTGTTGATCAGACCTTCTTCGATTTCGCGAAGTGCAATAACGGTGGTTTTATCGTTTTCTTCCGGTACCAGCGGATCTTTACCGCCTACCTGCATCTGACGAGCGCGACGCGCGGCGACCAGCACCAGGTCAAAACGGTTACCAATTTTCTCTACAGCGTCCTGAACAGTTACGCGTGCCATACTTAAAATGCTCCACAGGTGAAGAAATGACTGGGCATGATACTGAAAGTGGGTTCAGTCTGCCAACAGTTTGGTGATTAATGCGTCATGTCGCTGCTTCTGGCGGCTCATACGCAGACGTTCTGCGCGAAGGATAGTTTTGAGATCGCTCAGCGCGGCATCAAAATCATCATTCACAATAAGGTAATCATATTCCGCGTAATGGCTCATTTCTGCAACTGCCTGCGCCATACGCTTCGCGATAACTTCTTCGCTGTCCTGGCCGCGACCACGCAGGCGGCGATCCAGTTCATCTTTCGATGGCGGTAAAATAAAGATACTGCGCGAATCAGGCATTTTCTTACGAATTTGCTGCGCGCCCTGCCAGTCGATATCCAGGAACACGTTCACGCCGGTCGCCAGTACCTGCTCAATGGTTTCACGCGAAGTACCGTAGTAGTTACCGAAAACTTCTGCGTGTTCAAGAAACGCGTCTCTGCCAATCATCGCTCTGAATTCGTCGTGATTCACAAAGAAATAGTGTTCACCGTGCACTTCACCCGGACGCGGTGCTCGCGTGGTGTGAGAAACAGAAACCTGCGTATCGTACAACGGTTGGGTTTTTAACAGTGCCTGAATAAGGCTGGATTTACCCGCGCCACTAGGGGCAGAAACAATATAAAGCGTGCCTTGAGCCATGAGAGTCTTTTGTATGTGTTAACGAAGAAGTCCTACATACGGGCTTATTATACACGTCGCCGCTGTGTGACGTAGCCTTTGTCACACTTTTTCCCCTGGATGATTAAATTTTGCGTGCCGTTTTCAGCTTTTACCTTCTTTTTGCTGCAATAAAAACAATGCGCTGAAGCGCGCTCGTAAAATGCAATTTTGTAGCTGGTCTGCGGCTCACGGGCAGGGTATACCCTTCGCAAAACAGGGAGGGGTAATAATGGTGAAATGGATAAGCATACTGATGATCTTCTTAAGCAGCGGGGCGATGGCTATTTGCCCGGTCTGGTCACCGGCTAAAGCCGGGCAGGAGATCGCGGCCCTGAAGGCGCAGCTGACCCGCTGGAATGAAGATTACTGGAAGCAGGGCCGCAGCGAGGTGAGCGACGACGTTTACGACAGGCTTAACGCCCGCTTAAAACAGTGGCAGCGCTGTTTTCACGATGAACCGCTGCACGACGATCTTCCAGCCGCCAGTGGGACGGTGAAACATCCCTTCGCCCATACCGGCGTGCATAAGGTAGAAAGCAAGCAGGCGCTTAGCCGCTGGATGGCGACGCAGCAGGATCTCTGGGTACAGCCAAAGGTGGATGGTGTTGCGGTCACCCTGGTCTACAAAAACGGCAAGCTGGTGCAGGCGATTAGCCGGGGCGACGGCTTACAGGGGGAAGAGTGGACGGCACAGGCGCGAATGATCCCCGCTATTCCGCAAACGCTGGCCGGGCCGCTTGCCAACAGCGTGTTGCAGGGTGAACTTTTTCTGCTGCGCGACGGGCATATCCAGCAGCGGATGGGGGGGATGAACGCGCGTGCGAAGGTAGCGGGGGCAATGATGCGCGCGACCGATCGCGCAGCGCTGAAGCAGACAGGCATTTTTATCTGGGCCTGGCCGGACGGCCCAAAAGCGATGAAAGCACGCCTTTCCGCGCTGGCGGAGGCAGGTTTTACCCTGACGGCCCGCTATACCCTGCCGGTTAAAAACGCGGCTGATGTGGAAGCGCAACGGACGGCCTGGTTTAAGGCTTCGTTGCCCTTCGCCACGGATGGCATTGTGGTTCGCGCCTCGGCAGAGCCGCCGGGCGAGGAGTGGCTGCCGGGGGAAGGGAGTTGGATCGTCGCATGGAAATACCTTCCTGTGGCCCAGGTGACGGAAGTCAAAGCGATTCACTTTACCGTTGGCCGTACCGGGCGGATCACCGCGATTGCGCAGCTTGAGCCGCTGATGCTCGACGATAAACGCGTACAGCGCGTCAGCTTAGGGTCGGTTAACCGCTGGCAGAGGCTGGATATTGCCCCCGGCGATCAGGTGCTGGTAAGCCTGGCGGGACAAGGTATTCCCCGGCTGGATAACGTGGTGTGGCGCAATGTGGATCGCCGTAAACCGCAGCCGCCCTCATCGCGCTATAACGGCTTAACCTGTTTCTATGCCTCCCCGGAGTGCATGGAGCAATTTTTTGCCCGGCTGACGTGGCTAAGTTCCAGGCAGGCGTTAGATATCGAAGGAATGGGCGAATCAGGATGGCGGACCCTCTATCAGGCGCATCGGTTTGAGCACCTCTTCTCCTGGCTACAGCTCACGCAGGCGCAGCTCACCGCGACGGCGGGGATATCGGCATCGCATGGCGCTGCGCTGTGGCATCAGTTTAACCTGGCGCGGGAGCGACCTTTTATCCGCTGGATCACCGCGATGGGAATACCGCTGGCCCGGTCGACGCTCAAGGCGGCAGGGGATCGCACCTGGCAGGAGCTGATTCAGCGAAGCGAAGCGGAGTGGCGGATGCTGCCGGGTGTCGGGCAGGAGAAGGCCCGCCAGATCGTAAACTGGCTGCATCAGCCTCAGATTGATGCCCTGGCAAAATGGCTGGCCGCAGAGCACATCGGTGGATTTTAATCTGCGTGCGCTCCTGAACAGACTGGCGAGGGGGCACACTTCCGCTGCCGTGAATAGCGTATTTATGAGACGCGGTTTATATACGCAATAATTATGAATATAAATGAATTATTCATGGTAAATATATTTTGAGGAAATATTATCCCTGAACCCAATTTCAGAATTTGCTCTGCTTGCGTTTTTATTTTCTTTGAGAGAACGGCTTAATTGATCTCAATCACTATTAATCGAGAGCAATAGCCGGGAATGAAGGAGTTATAGGCAATGCAGCCTGAGTATTGTTCGTATTTTTGCTTTTAATTTCAGTTGTTTAACTATTTTATTAATAATATGTTGAGTGTTTTCTGGTTAACAATTAGTCATATTTATTCTGCCGGAAATCATTGCGTCAAATTATTATAAGAATTATCTTATCCAAAATTTTTAAGGTAGTTACCGCTGGGGTGCATTTCGCATCACTCTGCGTTTTCCTTTCTTTTTGCGCCCCGTGAGGGGGTTAACTATCTGAACTCCAATTGAAGCAATTAAGGGTACCGAAATATATCCTGGCGGTTTATATGCGCTGGTGTTCAGAGCCCAGGGCTTTTACATGGATGATTTTCCGTCCCTGTCGGGCCGGAATTCAGCCCCGGGCTTTATGCCCGTTAACCGGGACCTGGTTTCCAGGTGCTCATATTTTCCTTCATTTGAATGAGGACCAAAAATGAAAAGGACGCTTTGTACAGTGCTGACGGCACTCACGCTGGCGACTGCCCTGCCTGCTATAGGCGCTACCACCGAAGCAGGTAGTACCAGCGCAGCAACAACCGGTACAACAACCGGAGCAACGGTGGGAACTACCGCTGGCACTACGGGGGGACTGGCGGCAGGCGCGATTGGGACAACCGCTGTTGTCACCACCGCTGCGATTGCCGGCGTAGCGACGTTAGCCGTTGTCGCGGTAAGCGACAGTGGCGATGACTCAGGCAATGGTACTTCCACGACGACAGTTACCCGCTAAGGCTGGTGCGCAAGGCGATATAGCCTTGCGCTGAACAGCGCAACGACTTGACCCGGTGGCGATATCAAAGCCGGGTATTTAATTGATTTCAATGTTATTTAATCAAGGATTTCTGGTGAGACTGTTTATTCTGCTCATCATGACTCTGCTGATCCAGGGATGTACGCCGAGCCAGCAGAGCATTATTGAGACCTTTAACGCCAGCCTGGACGGGCGCCAGGATGTGACGGTAACGGACGGGCAGATTCAGGTGCTCCCATACTCAACCATGTACCTGCGTCTGGATAATGGCCCGAGGATCCTGGTGGTTCTCGGATACATCGAACAGGGAAACAGTAAGTGGTTATCGCAGGATAATGCGATGATCGTCACGCATAACGGTCGCCTTATCCACACGCTCAAGCTCCCTTATAACCTGCTTGAGGTAACCAACCTTGAGCACGATCCGCTGCGCCACACGCCGCAGCTCCGCGACGGCAGCCAGTGGTCGCGCGATGTGCGCTGGCAGGAAGAGGGGCGGTATCGCTCCGTACACCTGACCTCGCGCTTCTCCCTGAGCGGGACGGAAAACCTGACCCTTGCCGGAAATACGCTACGTTGTCAGGTCTGGCAGGAGACGGTGCAGGCCGACGGCCTCGATCGTCGCTGGCATAACACCTTCTGGATTGATTCCGCCACCGGCCAGGTACGCCAGAGCGAACAGATGCTCGGCGCGGGCGTATTCCCTGTCACCATGACGATGTTGAAGCCCGCCCCATGAACAGACTCAGAAAATGGTTACCTGGCGTAGGGCTATCTCTCTTCAGCCTGCCCGCCTTATGCGCAAGCGTCGTTACCGTGCATCAGCCGGGCAAAACGTGGTCTGCTGGACAGGCCGATACGCTCTCCCGGCTGGTCACCCAGCCGCAGCTGAACAACGTCTGGTGGCAGGGCGCTGTCATCGCAACCCCTTCCGCCACGCGGCGAGCGCAACAGACGCAACAGCAGGTGCTGGCGTCGCTTTCAGCCTGGCAGAATCGCGCCGATGACGAGCGGATCGCGACCATTCGCACTGTCGCTACACAGATCCGCTCCCTGCGGATCGTCGGGCGGCAGTTTGTCAGCCTCGATCCAGACGCCGTGCGTACCGACGCCCGCGGCGATCGTTCCCTTGAGGGCCGTTACGATCTGTGGCTCTCGCCTGCGCCCCGCACCGTCACGCTGATGGGGGCGGTCGCCACACCGGGGAAACTGGCCTGGCGACCGGGCGCAAGCATTAGGGATTACTTACAGGGGCAGCTGCGGCTGGCTGGCGCCGACAGGAATAACGTGACCGTTATCGATCCTTACGGCAGTAGGGTTGTTGCGCCGGTGGCGTACTGGAACGCACGCCATATTGAAGCAGAGCCGGGCGCTGTTCTGTGGGTGGGGTTTGATCCCCGGGCGGTGCCGGACGATTTTACCGGTCTGAATGAGCAAATCGTTGCGCTCCTGACGCGGCGGATACCTGACTGATGAACAAACTTTTTTTACTGAGCGGCCTTGCTCTGGCGATCTCTTCTGCCTGCCACGCGGAGCTGCGTACCTGGCCCGATCCGACCGGACCTTCACAGTCCGACTTTGGCGGCACCGGCCTGATGCAAATGCCCGACGCGCGCTTTGGCCGGGAAGGGGAATTCAGCGTCAACTACCGCGATAACAACCAGTATCGTTTTTACTCCTCTTCGGTCGTGCTCTTTCCGTGGCTGGAAGGGACGATTCGTTATACCGACGTCCGCACCCGCAAATACAGCAGCGACGAGGATTTCAGCGGCGATCAAAGCTACAAGGATAAGTCATTCGATTTTAAGGTTCGTCTGTGGGAAGAGGACTATAGCCTGCCGCAGGTGGCGCTCGGCAAGCGCGATATTGCGGGCACCGGCCTGTTCGACGGTGAATATCTGGTTGCCAGTAAAATGGCCGGACCGGTCGATTTTACCTTTGGAATAGCCTGGGGATATCCCGGTAATAGCGACAACGTGGGTAACCCGCTGTGCCACGACAACAATAAGTATTGCACCCGCGGCGAATCACATGATGCCGGGGATATCAGCTTTAGCGATATGTTTCGTGGTCCGGCGTCGCTGTTTGGCGGCCTCCAGTATCAGACGCCCTGGCAGCCCCTGCGCCTGAAGCTCGAGTATGACGGCAACAATTATGCCGATGATTTTGCCGGCTCCATTAAGCAGTCGAGCCATATCAACGTGGGGGCAGTCTATCGCGTTGCCGACTGGGCCGATCTCAACCTCAGCTACGAGCGCGGCAATACGCTGATGTTTGGCTTCACCCTGCGGACCAACTTTAACGATCTGCGCCCCGCGCTGCGTGATAACCCGAAACCGGCCTGGCAACCGGCACCGGCAGGCGAGACGCTGGACTATACCTCGGCGGCAAACCAGCTCACCGCGCTTAAGTACAACGCAGGCTTCGATGCGCCGGAGATCCCTCAGCACGGCAATACCTTATACATGACCGGCGAACAGTATCGCTATCGCGATCCGCGCGAAGCGGTGGATCGCGCCAACCGTATTCTGATCAATAACCTGCCCGACGGGGTCGACACGATCGCTATCACCCAGCGGCGTGACCATCTGCCGCTGGTCACGACGCAAACCGATGTCACCAGCCTGCGCAAACAGCTGGCGGGACAGCCGCTCGGCCAGGAGGAGGCGCTCAGGCAGCAGCGCGTCGAGCCTGTGGATACCACAGCGTTCGGGCGCGGCTACCGTATTCGCGCCGATCGCTTCAGCTACAGCGTCAAACCGACGCTGGCGCAGTCGCTGGGCGGTCCGGAAGATTTCTATATGTTCCAGGTGGGGGTGATGGCCAGCGCCAGCTACTGGCTGACCGATCGTCTGCTGCTCGACGGCGGCGTGTTCGCCAACCTCTATAACAACTACGACAAGTTCAAATCCTCGCTGCTTCCCGCTGACTCCAGCCTGCCGCGCGTCAGAACCCATATTCGCGATTATGTCAGCAATGACGTCTACATCAACAACTTACAGGCCAACTATGTCGATGCGCTGGGGCACGGCTTCTATGCCCAGATTTATGGCGGCTACCTCGAAACCATGTACGGCGGTGTGGGAGCAGAGGCGCTCTGGCGCCCGCTTGATAGCGACTGGGCGCTGGGCGTGGATGCGAACTACGTCAAGCAGCGCGACTGGGACGACATGATGCGCTTCACCGACTACAGCGCGCCAACCGGATTTATCACCGCCTACTGGAACCCGGCGAAGCTCAACAGCGTGCTGATGAAGCTGAGCGTCGGGCAGTACCTGGCGAAGGATAAAGGCGCCACCCTCGACGTCGCGAAGCGATTCGACAGCGGCGTGACGGTAGGCGCCTGGGCGGCGCTGACCAACGTCTCGAAAGAGGATTATGGCGAAGGTGGCTTTAGCAAAGGCTTCTACATCTCGATCCCGCTTGATCTGATGACGATCGGCCCAAATCGCAACCGGGCGGTGGTCTCTTGGACACCTCTCACGCGTGATGGCGGCCAGACGTTAGGCCGTAAATATCAGCTCTATGACATGACGTCAGAACGCGAAACCCCGGTAGGGCAGTAGTACCGGATGAAACAGGCATTACTTAACCAGATGATTTTCCTGAATGAAAAACGTTAAATTTTCCGTGCTTGCGTTGGCTATGATGGCGTTAAGCGGTTGTACTATCGTACCGGGCCAAGGACTTAGCACCCAGGGCAAAGATATTATCGATCTGCCTGACAGCAATTACGATCTGAATAAGATGGTCAACGTCTATCCGCTCACGCCGGGGCTGGTGGAGCAGTTGCTGCCTGGCAAAGTCGACTCCCGCGCGAATCCTGAACTGGATCGCCAGCTTCAGAACTACCAATATCGCATCGGCGTCGGCGACGTGCTGATGGTTACCGTCTGGGACCACCCGGAGCTGACCACCCCCGCAGGTCAGTACCGTAGCGCCAGCGATACGGGCAACTGGGTGAATGCCGATGGCACGATCTTCTACCCCTATATCGGCAAAATCCGCGTCGTCGGCAAAACGCTGGCCCAGGTGCGCGATGAGATCGCCGCCCGGCTGGACTCGGTGATTGAGAGCCCGCAGGTGGATGTCAGCGTCGCGGCGTTCCGCTCGCAAAAAGCCTACGTGACGGGCGAAGTGGCTAAGTCGGGCCAGCAGCCCATCACTAACATTCCGCTGACCATAATGGATGCGATCAATGCGGCAGGCGGCCTGACGTCAGAGGCGGACTGGCGGCACGTGGTGCTGACCCATAACGGCCAGGATACGCACATTTCGCTCTACGCGCTGATGCAGCGCGGCGATCTCACCCAGAACAAACTCCTCTATCCGGGCGATATTCTCTTCATTCCCCGTAATGACGACCTGAAAGTGTTTGTCATGGGCGAGGTGGGTAAACAGAGCACCCTGAAGATGGACCGTAGCGGCATGACGCTGGCGGAAGCGCTGGGTAATGCGCAGGGCGTGAATCAGGATATGGCCGACGCCACAGGGATCTTTGTGATTCGTCCGTTGCAGGGCAAGCAGAACGGCAAAATCGCCAACGTCTACCAGCTTAACGCCCGGGATGCCACCGCGATGGTGTTGAGCACCGAATTTCAGCTTGAGCCTTACGACATCGTCTATGTCACCACCGCGCCGCTGGTGCGCTGGAACCGCGTGATCTCTCAGCTTGTGCCGACCATTACCGGCGTACATGACCTGACTGAAACAGGGAGATATATCAGAACATGGCCAAACTAACGTTTAACGCCATCCTGGTGATCTGTACCGGCAATATCTGCCGCTCTCCCATTGGGGAACGGCTGCTACGCCGGCTGCTTCCCGCCGCCCGGGTCGATTCAGCGGGAACGTGTGGCCTGGAAGGGCGCACCGCCGATTCACAGGCGACAGAGATCGCCGCCGAACGCGGCACCCTGCTAGAGGGCCACGTGGCGCGCAGGCTCACCCCCGCCATGGTGCGCGACTACGATCTGATTCTGGCGATGGAGCTGGAACATATCGAGCAGGTCACGGCTATCGCACCGGAGGCGCGCGGCAAAATGATGCTCTTTGGTCACTGGACGGGCAGAAAAGAGATCCCGGACCCCTACCGTAAAAACCGGGACGCATTTGAATATGTTTATGGGCTGCTGGAGCAGGCCAGTCTGGAATGGGCGAAACGGCTCAGTTAATCACACGGGATAGTTACGTTTTATGTCAACAAATAACCTTCACGCCCATGATGCGTCTGCCGCGAATAACGAGATCGATCTTGTGCGCCTGTTGGGTGAGTTGCTCGACCACCGAAAATTTATTCTCATCCTTACCGCGCTGTTCACGCTGGCGGCACTGCTTTATGCGCTCTTTGCCACACCAGTTTATCAGGCCGATGCGCTGATACAGGTGGAACAGAAGCAGGGCAACGCGCTACTCAGTAACCTTAGCGAGTTCATCCCTGACTCCTCGCCTGAGTCGGCGCCGGAGCTTCAGCTTCTCCAGTCGCGCATGATCCTCGGTAAAACGATTGATGACCTGAACCTGCGCACGCAGGTAAGTGAAAACCATTTTCCCCTTGTCGGACGCGGCTGGGCGCGGCTCACCGGCCAACAGCCTGGCATCGTCGATATCCGTATGCTCAATCTTCCCCCTGTCGCGGGTCGGGCGCAAAAGCTGACGCTGACCGTCGGCGAGAACGGCCACTATCAGCTGGAAGGCGATAACGTGACGTTACAGGGCGTCGTGGGACAGCCACTGAGCGCGGCGAATATCGCCATTACCATTGCCGCTATCCAGGCGAAGCCGGGTACGCAATTTACGATTACACAGCTGAGCGAGCTGGAGGCCATTGACGCGCTACAGCTGCGTTTTTCCGTGAGCGAGCGCAGCAAGGACAGTGGGATGCTTGGCCTGACCATCACGGGGGAAGATCCCGATGAGATGGCGCGCGTGCTTAACTGCATCGCCGATAACTATTTACAACAGAACGTGGCTCGCCAGGCGGCGCAGGATGCGAAAAGCCTGCAATTTTTGAAGCAGCAGCTTCCGCAGGTGCGCAGCGAGCTGGACCAGGCCGAGGAGAAGCTCAACCGCTATCGCCAGCAAAACGACTCCGTTGACCTGAACCTGGAGGCAAAAGCGGTGCTGGAGCAGATTGTGAATGCGGACAATCAGCTCAATGAACTGACCTTCCGGGAAGCGGAAATTTCGCAGCTCTACAAAAAAGATCACCCCACCTACCGGGCGCTGATTGAGAAACGCCAGACGCTGGAGCAGGAAAAAAACCGCCTGAATAAACGGGTATCGTCCATGCCGTCAACCCAGCAGGAGGTGTTGCGCCTGAGCCGTGATGTGGAGTCGGGACGCGTTATCTACCAGCAGCTGCTTAACCGCGAACAGGAGTTGAGCATCGCCCGGTCGAGCGCAATTGGTAACGTCCGCATTATCGATCCGGCCGTGACCCGGCCGCAGCCAGTCAAGCCGAAAAAAGCGCTGGTTGTCGTTCTGGGGGTTCTCCTGGGTCTGTTCGTCTCTGCGGGTTGGATCCTGGCGCGCAGTATGCTGCGTATGGGCATTGAAACGCCGGAGCAGCTGGAGGAGCATGGGATTAACGTCTATGCCACCGTACCGCTGTCGGAATGGCTGGCTAAAAAAATGCGTTTGCGCAAAAAAGACTTTATGTCCTCAGGGCTGCGCCATAAGACCAAACATATCCCCTTCCTGGCGGCGGATAACCCGGTCGATCTCTCCGTGGAGGCGATTCGCGGCCTGCGCACCAGTCTGCATTTTGCGATGATGGAGTCAGCGAACAATATACTGATGATCTCTGGCGCCACGCCTGACAGCGGTAAAACCTTTGTCAGCAGTACCCTGGCGGCCGTCGTGGCGCAGGCGGGCCAGAAAGTGCTCTATGTTGATGCGGATATGCGTCGCGGGTATGCCCATGATCTGTTTAAGCTCGACAATACCTGCGGCTTATCGGAGATGTTGTCCGGTAAGGCGGAGTATTCCCAGGGCGTTCAGACCTTCGATAAAGGCGGGTTCGATACCATCGTGCGCGGGCAGATCCCCCCTAATCCGGCGGAGCTTCTGATGCATACGCGTTTCCAGCAGCTGCTGGACTGGGCGAATGAACGCTACGATCTGGTGATTATCGATACGCCACCGATCCTGGCGGTCACCGACGCGGCTGTTGTCGGTCGTCGCGCAGGCACCACGCTGCTGGTCGCCCGCTTCGGGATGAACAGCGTGAAGGAGATGCTGGTCTGTGTACAGCGTCTGGAGCAGAGTGGCGTCAATACCAAAGGGGTGATTCTTAACGGCGTCGTTAAGCGGGCAAGCAACGCTTACGGCTACGGCTATCATCACTACGGTTACAACTATTCGAGTAATTGAGCCTGCCCGTTCTGACATTAATGCGCATTGTGTTTGTAATGAAAAACGGGAAGGCCCAGCTTAAGGCGCAATGCCAGCATACGCGCGGTGAAGCCAAACAGCAGGGTGGAGATAACCACCACATCGTGGCTGGTGACATAGTGCTGCAAGGCGACATAAAGCACTGCCGCGGCAAAGGAGATGCCGGCATACAGTTCCTTCTGGAAAACCAGCGGGATACGCTTGCAGAACATATCCCGCAGCACCCCGCCAAACACGCCCGTGATCACGGCAGCGATGGTGGCGATAACCGGGCCTTCACCCATATCGAGAGCGATTTGTGCGCCAATGATGGAAAAAACAATCAGCCCAAGCGCATCCAGCACCAGAAACACGCGGCGCAGATGAGGCATCACCGGGGCCACAATCGTGGTTAGCACGGCTGCCGTTGCCACGATAATGACGTACTCAGGGTTTTTTACCCAGCCGAGCGGATAATGGCCAAGCAGGATATCGCGCACGGACCCGCCGCCGAGCGCGGTGGCCGTGGCAATAATAATCACGCCGAAGGTGTCCATACGGCGACGTCCGGCAGCGAGCGCGCCGGTCATGGCTTCTGCGGTAATGCCAATAAGATAGAGAATGTGAAGCAGCATAAACCCTCCGGAATGAAGAGGAGGAGATTAGCGATTTGTGCGGAAGATCACGATTGAGATTTTCTAAGGCGAGGGGGTTTGCCCTACAGAAATTTATCAACGCATGCCTGGCAGGCTTGTGATAAGGCGGGAGGAAAAGAAAGTAAGGCTAAATAAGGATTAGAAAAAGTAATGGGTGGTGTGCGAGGCAACACCACCCTGAAAGGAATTACTCGATATTCTGGATCTGCTCGCGCATCTGCTCAATCAGGACCTTCAGCTCAATCGCTGAATTGGTTACCTCTGCATTGATAGACTTAGACGCCAGCGTGTTCGACTCGCGGTTGAACTCCTGCATCATAAAGTCGAGACGGCGGCCTACCGCTTCTTTCTTCTTCAGAATGTTGTAGGTCTCTTTAACGTGCGCTTCCAGACGATCCAGCTCTTCAGCCACGTCCACACGCTGCGCCATCAGCACCAGCTCTTGTTCCAGACGGTTGTTTTCCAGCTGAACTTCCGCCTCTTCCAGTTTGGCGACAAGACGCTCACGCTGCCATTGCAGCACTTCTGGCATATGAGCGCGCACTTTAGCGACTTCGGCGCTCACGCCTTCAAGGCGTTGCTCAATCATCGCTTTCAGCGCCTGGCCTTCGGTTTCGCGGGCAACGATAAAGTCGTCCAGCGTGCCGTCGAGTGCAGCCAGGATTTCAGCAGTAATCGCGTCCAGATCCTGCTCTCCGGCGGCCATCACGCCAGGCCAGCGCAGAATATCAACCGGGTTGATCTCGCCTTCATCGCTCTGCATTTTGACCCAGTTCGCCGCATTAACCAGCTGTTTTGCCAGCTTTTCGTTCAGGATCAGTTCGCCCTGTGCACTGGCATCGGGCTCAAAACGCAAATTACATTCCACTTTCCCGCGGGTCAGACGCGTACGGATACGCTCACGCACCACAGGCTCCAGGCTGCGGAACTGTTCCGGCATACGGAAATACGTTTCCAGATAGCGCTGGTTTACCGAGCGCATTTCCCAGGTAGCGCTACCCCAGCTACCCTTGATTTCACGCCGGGCGTAGGCGGTCATACTGCGGATCATAGACATTCCCGTTTTTAAAGGAGAGATGGGGGGATTATAGCTTTCAGGGGCTTCTCAGGATAGGAATAAGCGTCCTTTATCCGTATAATGCGCAGCCACATTCGTTTCAAGCCGGAGAATCCATCATGCGTCCAGCAGGTCGTAGCGCCAACCAGGTGCGTCCCGTCACCCTGACCCGTAACTATACAAAACACGCTGAAGGCTCCGTGCTGGTTGAGTTTGGTGACACCAAGGTGCTTTGCACCGCGTCCATTGAAGAGGGCGTGCCTCGCTTCCTGAAAGGTCAGGGCCAGGGGTGGATCACCGCCGAATACGGTATGTTGCCGCGCGCAACCCATACCCGTAATGCCCGTGAAGCGGCAAAAGGTAAGCAGGGCGGCCGTACTATGGAGATCCAGCGCCTGATCGCGCGTGCGCTCCGCGCCGCGGTTGACCTGAAAACGCTGGGTGAGTTCACCATCACGCTGGACTGCGACGTGATCCAGGCCGATGGTGGCACGCGTACGGCCTCAATTACCGGTGCCTGTGTGGCGCTGGCAGATGCCCTGAACAAGCTGGTTGCCGCCGGTAAGCTGAAAACCAACCCAATGAAAGGGATGGTTGCTGCTGTCTCCGTTGGTATCGTTAACGGCGAGGCGCTTTGCGATCTGGAATACGTTGAAGATTCTGCCGCAGAAACCGACATGAACGTGGTGATGACCGAAGATGGTCGCATCATTGAAGTGCAGGGTACGGCAGAAGGCGAGCCATTCACCCACGAAGAACTGCTCACCTTGCTGGCGTTGGCCCGAGGGGGAATCGAATCTATTGTAGCGACGCAGAAAGCGGCGTTAGAAAATTGATTTTAAGGCGACCAATGAGTCGCCTTTTTTTTGCCTGTAAGACTGAAAAGACAAAGGAGCAAATCCATGAAATCGTATCAGCGCCAGTTTATTGAGTTTGCGCTTAACAAGCAGGTACTTAAGTTTGGCGAGTTCACGCTGAAATCCGGGCGTAAAAGCCCGTATTTCTTCAACGCCGGACTGTTTAATACCGGGCGCGACCTGGCACTGTTAGGCCGCTTCTATGCCGAAGCGCTGGTGGATTCCGGGATTGATTTCGACCTGCTGTTTGGCCCCGCGTACAAAGGCATTCCAATCGCAACCACCACGGCGGTAGCGCTGGCGGAGCACCATGACCGCGACGTACCGTACTGCTTTAACCGTAAAGAGGCCAAAACCCACGGTGAAGGCGGCAATCTGGTAGGCAGTGCGTTGCAGGGGCGTGTGATGCTGGTGGATGACGTGATCACCGCAGGTACCGCGATCCGTGAATCGATGGAGATTATCCAGGCTAACGGCGCAACGCTTGCGGGTGTGCTGATTTCGCTCGATCGTCAGGAGCGCGGGCGCGGCGACATCTCTGCTATTCAGGAAGTGGAGCGCGATTATGGCTGCAAGGTCACGTCGATTATCACGCTGAAAGACCTGATTGCGTATCTGGAAGAGAAGCCTGAGATGGCTGATCATCTGGCGGCGGTGCGTCAATACCGCGAAGAGTTTGGCGTATAATTCAATTGCCCGGTGGCGCTACGCTTACCGGGCCTACCCGTTCGTAGGCCGGATAAGGCAAAGCCGCCATCCGGCGATGGCGTTACTGTAACTGAGCAGCCACTAACGGCCAGCGGGCGTCAAAATCGTCCGTTGGTCGATATTTAAACTCGCTGCGCACAAACCGGGAGAGCATCCCTTCGCAAAATGCCAGGATCTGGCTTGCCAGCAGGGTTTCATCCGTATTATATCCCTCGCCCTCCCGCATTTTCTTCTCGCGCAGAACCTGACGAAGCTGGGCTTCGATACGCTCAAAAAGCTGGTTTATACGGCCTTGCAGACGATCCTGTTCAAACATCAGCGCGTGGCCGGTCAGAATACGGGTCAGACCCGGGTTACGTTCACCAAAGCCCAGAATCAGCAGCACAATCAGACGCAGACGCGTGCTGGTGTCTTTTTCATCCTTCAGAATCAGGTTGATGCGCGTGATCAGGCTGTCTTCGATAAACTCGATCAGGCTGTCAAACATCCGGGTTTTGCTCGGGAAATGACGATACAGCGCCGCCTCTGACACGCCCACAGAGGCCGCCAGTTTTGCGGTGGTGATGCGTTGACTGCCGTCGCTGGATTCAAGCATCAGAGCCAGAGATTGAAGTATTTCTTCGCGACGATTCCTTTTCGCGGTTTGTTTTTCTGCCATGTTACAAAAATACCCCTGAAAATAAGCACTTGTCAGGCTGGCAACCACACAGCGACCCGCAAACTGACGTTTGCGGTTTGTTATTGCATTATGGCGCTGTGAGATGCGTGTTTGTCGGGCGGTTATTTGCGCCCGGAATGGCCGAAGCCGCCTTCGCCACGGTCGGTAGCGTCGAAGTCTGCCACCAGATTAAATTCTGCCTGCACCACCGGTACAAACACCATCTGCGCGATACGCTCGCCCGGCTCAATGGTGAAGCTGACCTGGCCACGGTTCCAGACGGATACCATCAGCTGACCCTGATAGTCAGAATCGATCAGGCCGACCAGATTACCCAGCACGACGCCATGCTTGTGGCCCAGGCCAGAGCGCGGCAGGATCACCGCTGCCAGTGACGGGTCAGCAATGTGAATCGCCAGCCCGGTCGGGATCAGGGTCGTTGCACCCGGCGCCAGTTCTACGGCGTCATCAAGACAGGCGCGCAGGTCAAGACCGGCAGAGCCGGAGGTGGCATACGTTGGCAGCGGAAATTGCTCGCCAACGCGCGGGTCCAGAATCTTAACGTCGATTTTTTTCATCATAACGGGTAACGATCTCGTCCAGTAAGTGTTGGCCCAGGAGTTCTTTGCGCTCAAGCGGTAAGACTTTATCTCCATCCTGCCAGAAAAGGTGCAATGCGTTGCTGTCGCTGTTAAATCCTTGCGTGGACAGCGATACGTCGTTCGCGCAAATCAAATCGAGGTTTTTGCGGGTACGTTTTTGCCGGGCATATTCTTCCACATTATTCGTTTCTGCGGCAAACCCAACAACGTAAGGTCGATGAGTTTTCAATGCGGCGACACCGGCAACGATATCCGGGTTCTTCACCATTTTTATTGTTAATTCATCACCTTGCTTTTTAATTTTGGCGTCGGCAATGGTTTCGGCGCGGTAATCAGCGACGGCCGCACAGCCGATAAAAATATGCTGCTGTTGAGCATGTGCCTGTACGGCGGCTTCCATTTCCAGCGCGGTCGTTACATCAATACGCTGCACAAACGCAGGGGTGGTAAGCGACACCGGGCCGCTCACCAGCGTGACGTTCGCGCCGCGTTTGGCTGCCGCGGCAGCAATCGCAAAGCCCATTTTGCCTGAGCTGTGGTTGGTGATGTAACGCACCGGGTCCAGCGGCTCGCGCGTGGGGCCCGCGGTAATCATGATGTTGAGATGTTGCAGATCGTTGACAGGCGAGAAATGGGCGGCGGCCATATCAACAATCGTCAATGGGTCGAGCATACGCCCTGGCCCAACGTCGCCGCAGGCCTGGCTGCCACTGTCCGGTCCCCAAATCAGCAGGCCGCGCGAGGCCAGCGTGTCCAGATTATGCTGGGTAGCGGCGTTGCGGTACATCTGCTGGTTCATTGCGGACACAACCGCGACGGGCGCAGGCGTGGCGAGGCAAATGGTCGTTACCAGATCGTTCGCCATACCGGCTGCCACGCGGGCAATTAAATCTGCCGTGGCGGGGGCAAGGATAACCAGATCGGCCCATTTCCCCAGCTCAATGTGGCCCATTGCGGCTTCGGCTGCCGGGTCGAGCAGGCTGTCGGATACCGGGTATCCCGAGACGGCTTGCAGGCTCAGCGGGGTGATAAAGGCTTTGCCGCCTTCGGTGATCGCGACCCGTACGTCGGCCCCGCGCTCGCGCAAACGGCGCACCAGGTCTGGCGTTTTATATGCAGCAATACCGCCGCTGACGCCAAGAACGATTTTTTTACCGGCCAGGCTCATCATGATTCTTTCCTGTTGGGTTTCACCAGAGAGCGGGCATTTTATCACAATCCCTAAAACGGGGTGATGATGTCCTTAATTCACTTTGCGAGGCGTTACGCAAGAACGAAATGCCAGCGTCGAACCCCGAATTTGCCTGTGGCAGCATAATGGCAAACAGAAGGAGGCCGGGCATGGAAGAGACTGAACTGCTGCTACCGCGTGAAAAAATGCTGCGTCATGGCGTCACGTTGTTAAAGGACGACGAGCTGCTGGCGCTCTTTTTACGCACAGGCACGCCGGGGAAAACGGTATTTACGCTGGCGAAAGAACTGATAGACCATTTCGGTTCACTGTATGGATTGCTGACCGCTGAGCTGGAGGCGTTTACGCACGTTGAGGGCATTGGCGTGGCGAAATATGCCCAGTTACGGGGCATTGCCGAGCTGGCCCGGCGATTTTACAACGTGCGTATGGAGGAAGAAGACCCGATCCTCACCCCCGACATGACCCGCGAATTTCTGCAAAGCCAGCTCTCCGATCTGGAGCGGGAGATCTTTATGGTGATCTTTCTCGATAACAAAAACCGGGTACTGAAACATACCCGCCTTTTTTCGGGAACATTGAGCCACGTTGAGGTGCATCCGCGTGAAATTGTGCGGGAAGCGATAAAAGTGAATGCAGCCGGCGTGATCCTCGCGCATAATCACCCCTCTGGCTGTGCAGAACCAAGCAGAGCTGACAAAGCAATTACCGAACGTATTATCAAATGCTGTCAATTCATGGACATTCGTGTGCTGGACCATCTGATAATTGGCCGCGGAGAGTACATTTCTTTTGCCGAACGTGGCTGGATTTAGGCCTTTTCTCGCGATCCATCGGGATCTTTGTCTGTTCGGGACTTGAGCACACCGCCGAGTCAGCGTATACTACGCCACCTTTGAGAATCTCGGGTTTGGCATTTGGGCCTGGCAATCGAGAGTTCAATAGAACTATGCGATGACCGGGCTGTAAAGCCTGACGAGGCGCCGATACCCCATACGAAGCTCGAGCTAATTTGATTTTTGGAGAATAGACATGTCCCGAGTCTGCCAAGTTACTGGCAAGCGTCCGGTGACCGGTAACAACCGTTCCCACGCACTGAACGCGACTAAACGCCGTTTCCTGCCGAACCTGCACTCTCACCGTTTCTGGGTTGAGAGCGAGAAGCGTTTTGTCACCCTGCGCGTATCTGCTAAAGGTATGCGTGTAATCGATAAGAAAGGCATCGATACAGTTCTGTCCGAACTGCGTGCCCGTGGCGAAAAGTACTAAGTACTTAAAGAGGAAATAAATCATGGCTAAAGGTATTCGCGAGAAAATCAAGCTGGTTTCTTCTGCTGGTACAGGTCACTTCTACACCACCACGAAGAACAAACGTACTAAGCCGGAAAAACTGGAACTGAAAAAATTCGATCCAGTTGTACGCCAGCACGTACTGTACAAAGAAGCTAAAATCAAATAATTTTAGTCTCCTTGTATTGAAAAACCCCGCAACTGCGGGGTTTTTTGCATTCTGCATCTCAACGGAGGAACCATGCCTGAATTACCTGAGGTAGAGACCAGCCGCCGCGGCATTGAGCCCCATCTGGTTGGCGCGACTATTCTTCATGCTGTCGTTCGCAACGGGCGTCTGCGCTGGCCGGTGTCCGATGAGATCCACGCGTTAAGCGACAAACCCGTCCTGAGCGTGCAGCGCCGCGCGAAATACCTGCTGCTGGAGCTGCCTGACGGCTGGATCATTATCCATCTGGGCATGTCGGGAAGCCTGCGCATCCTCACCGAAGAGTTGCCTGCGGAAAAGCACGACCACGTTGATCTGGTGATGAGTAACGGCAAAGTACTGCGTTACACCGACCCGCGTCGCTTTGGCGCATGGCTGTGGACCAAAGAGCTGGAAGGACACAACGTGCTGGCGCATCTCGGACCTGAGCCGCTGTCAGAGGCGTTTAACGCGGATTATCTCAAAGAGAAGTGCGCGAAAAAGAAATCCCCGATTAAACCCTGGCTGATGGATAACAAGCTGGTGGTGGGCGTGGGAAATATCTATGCCAGCGAATCGTTGTTTGCCGCCGGGATCCATCCCGATCGGCTGGCCTCCTCGCTGTCGGCGCAGGAGTGCGAGCTGCTGGTCAGAGTAATTAAAGCGGTACTGCTGCGCTCAATTGAGCAGGGCGGGACGACGCTGAAGGATTTCCTGCAAAGCGACGGGAAGCCGGGCTATTTTGCGCAGGAGTTGCAGGTTTATGGCCGTAAGGGTGAGCCGTGCAGAGCCTGCGGGACGCCGATTATTGCCACGAAGCACGCTCAGCGCGCCACGTTTTACTGCCGTCAGTGCCAGAAGTAGGGTTACTTTAGCTTTTCCATCAACGCCTGGTGGACGTTAACCGGCAGGAAGTGGGTAACGTCCCCGTGATGGCGCGCCACCTCTTTCACCAGTGAGGAAGAGATGAAGGACCACTCTTTGGAGGGCATCAGGAATACGCTCTCCAGCTCCGGCATCAGATGGCGGTTCATGTGTGCCAGCTGCATCTCATATTCGAAGTCTGCTACCGCGCGAAGACCGCGGATCAGGATATTGGCCTGCCGGTCACGGGCAAAGTTTGCCATCAAGTCGCTGAATCCGACGACCTCAACATTCGACAGATGCGAAATCGCATCGGTGGCAAGCTGCACGCGTTCGTTCAGGTCGAACATCGGCTTTTTGCTCGGGCTGGCGGCAATGGCCAGAATCACCTTGTCGAACATACACGCCGCACGGGTGATGATATCAAGATGACCGTTAGTGATCGGATCGAAGGTACCCGGATAAATCGCTTTTGTGCTCATGGCTCACGTTTTCTCTGAGTAGCCGCGGTTCAGCGCCCACAGCTCGGTGTATTTGTTGAAAGTATACTGGGCATTCACTACGGCCAGTAACCAGCCCTGTTTGCCGTCCAGCACGCCGCCACGCAGCAGCAGCGTTTTCAGAAACGCGCCCAGCGTGTGGGTGAAGATGCCGGTCAGCGTGGCCTTCTTGCCGCGCGTATGCCGCTCCTGCGCCCAGGCGGTGGCATAGTTCAGCTGTTTACGCTGGAAGCTGGCGAAATCGCGGCAGGTCAGATGAAGCAGATCGCCCGTCAGGGGGATGACCTGAGCGCCATCGCAGGCCAGAGATTCATGGACCAGGTTGTCGTTGTACTGATAACGCTCGCGCGCATAGAGGCGCATCACGCGGTCGGGGTACCAGCCGCTGTGGCGCATAAAGCGGCCCAGGAAATAGTTACGACGCGCGATACTGTAGACCGCGCCGGGCTGTGGCGCGGCAAGCACCGTTTGAATGGCCTGTCGGAGTTCCGGGGTGACGCGCTCATCGGTATCGATCATCAACACGTAATCGCCCGTGGCGTAACCCTGCGCACGCTGGCGCTGAATACCGTAGCCCTGCCAGTCGGTGTCGGTAAAGACTTTTGCCCCGGCTGCACGGGCAACGTCCGCCGTGTTGTCCGTACTTCCGGAGTCGAGAATGACGATTTCGTCAGCCCAGGCAACAGAGGCCAGGCAATCCGGAAGCAGGTCGGCGGCGTTTTTGGCGATCATCACGACCGACAGACGCGTTGACATTAGTGGCTCCGCTGCGGCAGGTAAGGTTGCAGAAGTTGCAGCAGACGGGTCAGTGCGCCCTGGTTCTGATGCAGGACTTCAACGGCGTGACGACCGTACCACAGGCGGTAATCTTCGTCAGTCAGAAGGGTAGAGACCTCTTTGACCACCGAATCCGCGTCGGTCACGGTGATTAAGCCATCGGCTTGCTGCAATTTCGCGCAGATATCTTTGAAGTTAAACGTGTGTGGCCCCATCAGTACGGGGATGGCGTGGGCTGCTGGCTCCAGCGGGTTATGACCACCGCGCTCCACCAGGCTTCCGCCAACGAATGCAAGATCGGCGATCCCGTACAGCAGCATCAGTTCGCCCATCGTATCGCCAATCACCACCTGCGTGCTGCCAGAGGGGATTTCGCCGCTGCTGCGCAGGGTGAAGCTGAAACCGCCTTTTTGCACCATCTCGCGGGCATCTTTAAAACGCTCAGGATGGCGAGGAACCAGAATCAGAAGTAAATCAGGGAATTTTTCCAGCAGCTGGCGGTGAGCCTGAAGAATAATGGCTTCTTCGCCATCATGGGTGCTGGTGGCAATCCAGACCTGGCGACGCGGCGCCCACTGACGACGCAGTGTTACCGCACGGGCGGCGAGTTCAGGGGTGACGGAAATATCGAACTTCAGGCTACCCGTGACCGCAAGCTGGTTGCGCTTCAGGCCGAGGGCGATAAAGCGCGCGGCATCTTCTTCGTTCTGCGCGGCGATCAGCGTGATTTTGCTGAGCAGGCGACGCATAAATTTACCCAGCTTGCCGTACCCTTTCGCCGAGCGTTCCGACAGACGCGCGTTGGCGATAACCAAAGGAATTTTACGGGCATGCAGGGCGGAAATCATATTCGGCCACAGTTCGGTTTCCATGACGATCACCAGTTTAGGGCGCACGGTATTCAGGAAACGGTTCATGGCGCAGGGGAGATCGTACGGCAGGTAGACGTGATGCACGTCTTTACCGAAGGCAGACATCACGCGCTCTGAGCCGGTTGGCGTCATCGTGGTGACGGTGATGGGCAGTGACGGATAACGGTGGCGCAGGGCACGCACCAGTGGAATGGCGGCCAGCGTTTCCCCGACTGACACGGAATGCAGCAGAATACCGTCCGGCGCCACTTTATTGCGGCAGTAGCCATAACGTTCGGCCCAGCGTTTACGGTACGCAGGCGCTTTACGGCTACGAAGCAACAGTCGCAGCCACACCAGTGGCTGAATGATGTAGAGCAGGGCGGTATACAACAATTCCAAGCGATTATCCGTTTTTTTAGTTTCGGCCGGGAAATTCTAAGCATTTAAGCGTGCTAAAGCTATCTCTTATGCCAGATACCGTTTTAAACGGAAGTAGCGCCGGCCCAGGCGCCAGCGCAAACGCGGGCTTTTGGCACTTTTCCAGATGAGCTTCCAGATCCCGGTGTCGAAGAACTCTTTGATTATCATTGATTTCTTCGCCTCATCCTTCATGTTGTCGAAGGTATGAATAATTCCCAGACCCTCTTTAGCGATTTGCCAGTAACAGGCCGGGATATTTTTCACTTTATCCGGGTAGCGCTGGTTAATGGCATCAAGCATCTTCAGGATCTTCATATAATGGCGCGCAGAGCGAATCAGCGTGTCGTCATTATCCGGGGTGTGCGATACCGAGGCGGAGTGAATGTAGTAGTCGTAAAAGCGTTCGCTGGTGTACTGAACGCGTTCCGCGGCAAGCAGCACCTCAGTCGTCCACGGGATATCCTGATGGCGCAGGCTTGGCTCGAAACGGAAGCCGTGCTGACGAATAAAATCGTGACGATAGATATTCAGCCAGGTCACATGCAGGAACTTACGTGAATCCAGCGCCTTTTTTAACCATGCCGCGCCATTCATGACGCCCGTTGAGGCGAGCTTATCTTCAGGGAAGATAGGGCGAGACGGTTTTTTGTTATTTTCCCAGACGTAGTTGCCATTGCAGGTGGCGACATCCAGGTTCTGCGTGACGGCCATATCCAGCAGACGCTGGTACATGCCGGGTTTGAAGACATCATCAATATCCGGGAAAGAGAGATACTGCCCGGTCGCAACGGCCAGGCCAGTATTACGCGCGATGGACACGCCCTGATTAGGTTGTTCAATAACCTGCATCTGTGGCAGCTTTTCGCGCCATTTTTCGACAATCTGCATCGAGCGGTCAGTGGAACCGTCATTCACGATGATGACTTCCATACTGTCGATGTGTTGATTTACAAGGCAGGTAAAGAACTGATCGAGAAAAGCTTCACCGTTATAAACGGCCACCACCACGCTTAATAAAGGCGCTGAATTTTGCATATGAAACCTGATTATTTTTGGTTGTCGACCAAAGCAATGTATTGCTGGCAAATGGCGTTGATACCGAACGATGCGATCGTTTCGCGATCAACAACCGGCGGAGAGGCATACAGTTCTGCCAGTGTTTTCGCCAGTGATTCGTCGGTTAACGCTGTCAGACCACGCGCCAGGGGGCCAGTAAGGATCTCAGCAGGGCCGCCAGGGCAGTTTGTACTCACCGGTGGGGTCTGACAGATAATGGACTCTACCAGTACATTACCAAAACCTTCGCAGTCGGAACTTAACACTAAAAGGCGTGCCCCTTTGATCCACGGGTAGGGGTTGGTTTCGAACGGGCGGAAGACGATCTTGTTTTCAATTCCCAGCTTAGCGGCAAGCTGTTTGAGCTGATTTATTTTCGCGTCAGAACCTTTGCCCATCAACACCAGCGATGCGTCGATCTTGCTCAGCGCGAACGCCCGCAGCAGCCTGTCGTGACGTTTGTGTTCATGAAAACGGCCAACATGGATAATGTAATCCTGCCCCTGCATCTCAAAGGGCGCTTCCGCCAGACGCTGAATTTCAGGGATATCAAAGGGGTTATGGATAACCGCTTTGCGCCGCAGGGGGATCGCGAGTACTTCAGACAGATCGTGCAGCACGGCGCCAGAAACCGCCACCACGTTGCGGTTTTCATAGGTATGACGAATTTTATAATGCTTAAACCAGCGAGAAAGCCCGCTGCGATGGCGCAAATAGGAGAAGGAGAACATCCCGTGTACGCAGAACCAGACCTTATCCCGATCCAGCACGCGGCTGTGCGCCACGATACGGTCGGTTTTATGCAGATGTGAGAACACGACGTCAAATTTACCGCTGCGTTCTGCCTGCTCGATGGCGCGATCCAGCAAACGGGCGCGACGCGGGATCTCGGTCAGCTTCCGCCAGGGTTTTTTACAGGTATCCTGCACAACCTGAAAATCGATGCCTTCCGGAATGGCGTAGTCGCACACCTTCCGTAAGGAGAAAAGGGTGACCTGATGCCCCAGTTCTGTCAGTCCGCTGGAGAGGGTGAGAACCGTTTTTTCGGCTCCTCCACCGGGTAAACCATCAATAATCATTAGGATGCGCATTATTAATCCAGTAATTTTTGATAAAGCGAAATAAGCTGACTTGATAGTTTTTCAGGGGTTGCTTCTCTGACGCGTTCACGCGCCGCAAGCCCCATATTGTTATTTTTTTCCAGTGAAGGGATGGACATGACGGCCTCCTTCAATGTGTGGATATCAAGTGCATCACAGTAAAACCCGTTCTGGCCTTGCTCAATAAATTCTGAACCACCGCAACTCTCTGACGTAATGACGGGCAATCCACAGGCCATTGCTTCAAGTATGACGTTAGGGAAAGGATCATACAGCGTCGGCAGCAGTAAACCATCAGAAAGCTGATAAAACGGCAGCGTCTCTTTTTGCATCCCCAGGAAACGGATTTGCCCCTCACAGCCTAATGAACGGGCGAGGTCGCGATAACGGCTTTCCGCTTTATCCTGACCGACCACAACCAGCCACGCCGAGGTTCCTGCTATAGCCCGAATAGCGCTTGCCAGCCCCTTACGTTCAAACCCTGAACCCACGAAGCAGAAAATGACGGCATCAGCGGGTAAGCCAAATTGCTGACGCAGTACAGCGCGTTGCCTCTCTTCTGCCGGAACGAAGCGGCTGGAATCTATTGAATTATAAATCACATGTATCTTTTTTGCGTCAATATCAAAGTCTTCGACGATTTCGCGCTTGATCATCTCCGCATTACAGATAACGGCTTTCAACTCGGGAGCCTGGTACATTTCACGTTCTGCGTGCATCACGTAGCGGTGATAGCGATCGTGCATAAGCAGCTTCGCGCGCCAGGCGGGGAGAATACGCGTACGCTGTAGCAGCCAGCGTCGATGTACACCATCCCCGGCGCGGTAAATATCGCAGCCCGGAATACGTTCGTGGCTCTGGACAATATCAAACTGCTGTTGCTGCCACAGCGCGCGCGCGGCGTGTGCAAAGCCGCGCTCACGGCTGATGCGGCCCCACTTTCGGGGATCGCAAATATGAATATGCCAGTCGTCCTGCTTTTCGCCCTGCCACTCGCGGGTGATGACGTTGAGCTCAAGATTTTGATTGCTCAGCGCGGTAAGTGCCCTGGAGACAAAACGTTCTGCTCCCCCATCCGGACGATATTTTTGGCGCACAATGGCCAGACGATGAAGCTTCATTGCAGGTATCTCCTTGCGGCGGAGACGACAGCATCAACGGGGATGGCGTCGAGATAACGTTCCGTCGTTTTTGTATCAATGGCGTCAGGGTTGGGAAGCGGGCCGTAGTTACCTGCCCAGATGACCTCTCCGTTAACCTGCCATGGCGACCAGAACGTCAATTTTGACGGGCCAAACAGCGCCACGCAGGGCGTCTGAAGGGCGGCGGCCATGTGCATGGGTACGGAGTCAACGCCAATGAACAGGATCGCGTGATCGATTAGCGAGGCCAGTTGGCGCAGGGTTAACTGGCCTGCCAGTGATACAACACCCGTCTGCGGGGAGGCGGCAAGAATGCGGTCAATCATCGCCAGCTCTTTCTTATCCGGTCCCGCCGTGAGGACGATAGTGTGGCCGTCCTGCTGCAACGCGGCGATAGTTTGCGCCATTTTGCCTTCATCCCAGCACTTAAAGAACCAGCGTGAAGTGGGTTGAATAACGATGTAGCGGTCTCCCACGCCCTTTTGCGACAGCTTTTGGTGAGCATGGCGCCAGTCATCCGCGCTGTAAGCCATGGTCACGGTAGGGTTGGCCATTACCGGCAGCGCTGACAGTATGGAGAGATTTTGTTCAACGGTGTGCAACGACTGATGGCTGGCGACCGAGACCAGTTCACTGTGACAAAAACGCCAGAAGGCATTATTGCGCTTGTTAAAAGCGAACCCGAGCCGAATCGGTGCACCGGTGAAGCGGGTAACAATCGCGCTGCGCCACTGATCGGCAAGATTGATCACCAGATGATAATGCTGAGCGCGTAAAGCACGAAGCAACTGCCACTCTTTTTGCAGGTGCTTCAGCGTCCCCAGCTGCTTCCATTTACGATCGATACCATAGATCGTCCTGATTGCCGGATGCGCGGCGAGCATGTCTCGCGTCTCTTCATAGAGAAGCACGTCGATTTGGGCTTCAGGCCATTTCTGGCGTAATGAATTGATGACGGGGGTGGTGAGTAACATGTCACCATGATGGCGAAGTTTGATCAGTAAAATGCGCAAATCAGGCGTGTCAGGTAAGTTATTCATCATCATCTTATCGGCGTTGTACTATTGGCAATTCTAATAGACCTGGTAACGACTTGCACTCTTTCTCCATAATGTCAGGAATTTCCCTGGAAGGGTTTACTCCTGCTTTCGGGCGTGCGTAACATAGCGCTAACTATTTTGTCTTGCGGGCTCATTATGAAAAAACCAGCGTTTATCATCACGATCGATACCGAAGGGGATAATCTCTGGCAGAACCACCGGGTGATCAAAACGGAAAACGCGCGCTACCTGGCGCGGTTTCAGGCGCTTTGTGAACGCTTCGGCTTTAAGCCCGTCTGGCTGACCAACTACGAGATGGCAGTCGAACCGGTATTCATTGAGTTCGCGAAAGAGGTCATAGCCCGCGGCCAGGCTGAGGTGGGAATGCATCTCCATGCCTGGAATAGCCCTCCGGAGCACGATCTGACCGGTGATGACTGGCGCTGGCAGCCTTATCTGATTGAGTTTTCAGACGAGGTCATGCGTGAGAAAGTGCTCTTCATGACCCGCTTACTGGAAGAGACTTTCCAGACAAAAATGCTCAGCCATCGCGCCGGGCGCTGGGCATTCGACAGCCGTTACGCCCAGTTGCTGATTGAGCTGGGGTATCAGGTAGATTGTTCCGTTACGCCGCGCGTGAACTGGCGCAACGCGAAAGGTGCCCCGCAGGGTAATGGCGGAACGAATTACCAGCATTTTCCCGATCGTGCCTACTTTTTGGACGTAGACGACATTTCCCGGCCGGGAAACAGCCCTCTCCTCGAAGTGCCGATGAGCATCCAGTATAAACACCCGGCATGGCTGAATTCCCTGAAGCAGGGTTATGATCGTCTGCGCGGTAAATACCGTTCTCCGTCAGTTAACTGGTTACGTCCGTCCGGAGGAAATGCGGCGGAGATGATTAAGGTTGCGCAGCAGTGCCTGGCTCAGGGGAATGACTACGTGGAATTCATGCTGCATTCGTCGGAATTTATGCCTGGCGGGAGCCCTACTTTTAAAGACGAGGCCGCGATTGAGGGGCTGTATCAGGATCTGGAGCAGCTCTTTACCTGGTTATCAGATAAGACCGTGGGGATGACGCTGGCGGAGTTTTACAAGTACAAAAAATAGTTATGCCCGCCAGGCGGGCATATTTGTTATTGCTGCTTTGTTTGTGTGAAAGGTGTACTTAGCGCAAACAAAATCATAAAGAAGATTAAGGCCTCTGAACTGAGCAGTATGACATCCGTCAGTCCATACAAAAGCAAAAGAAGCATCGACGTCAGCAGCAAACCGTTTTTACTTCTAATAGAGTAAGCTATTATCGAAATAAAAAAGAAGCATAAAATTAGCAGTCCAGGAATGCCTTGCAGTGAATATTTTTCAATAAATTCATTGTGCAAATGAATTCGAATGTAACCGAGCGCTGCTGCAACATGTTGATGTCCATTTGCGACATAATTTCGAACCCATGATTCCCTGCTTTCAATAGACTGTCCCAGTGGATGCGCAATGCCAGTCATAAGACCCACGTTCCACATCGAAAAACGAGCCCCCAGAGAAGTTGCATCATACCCTTTCTGATATTTAGTTATCTCAGTCACTGTTTGTTGAATTTTAGGAGAAATCAATGGTTTATAGCTTACGGCTATGATCCCTGTAACGATGCATAAAAAAATCATTAATGATTTAAGGTGAATTTTTCGGAAATGATAAAGTGTAAGAATAATAGCCATTAACAGGTAAAGGCCCATGGCGGCACGCGTGGCAGTCAAAAGAATCACGAAGAAAGATATCAGGACTACGACGCCTGCCAGAAGGTATAATTTCACATTCTTCTTTAGGTATAAGCTGTAAACAAAGGCTAATGATAGAACAGAATATACATACGCTGCGATAGTTGGACGGTTTATAGCCATCTCTACGCGATTAATACCTTGTACAGCCTGATAAAAGCCATAAGCTGTGGCAAGGGTATAACCTACAGCTGTACTAATTAAGAAGTATTTCACAAAATTATCTTTTGTTACATAATTTTTGAAACGGTCAAGGTAAAAAATCAAAAGGCTTGCCAGAATTAATTTTTTACTCGATCCAAGATAATCACTGTATGCGTTTAATCCCTCATTATGCAATTCATAAGTGACATACCAAATAAGGTTAAGTAATCCTACCAGCATAATAGGATAGGCGATACTAAAAGGATGCCAGGAGATTTTTTTATACTCAAACACCAAACCCAAGATACTTGCATATATTGCAATATAGAAAAACTCTCGTTGTTTCCCTGAATTAACAAGGACAAGAGCTAAAGAGATAAGGCTCAATGCGAGTGTTAACTGGTAAGTTTTTAACTTTATTTTTTCCATAATGCCTCAATAACCCTTTTTTTATAGCTGAAGCGAACATCGCTGGATAAGAAAAATGATAAAGAATAAAGTGCTGTTACTCGTGACTTAACGGTTTTGAGCTGCTGACCTGTAAGATATTTCCGATGGTTGCTGTAAATATCAAACCAGTGGCAATTGACGAGATGTTTGTAGCGTGACGGAAATGTTCTTTCCATCTGTAACGTGCATTCGACAAGCGTTGAAATTTTACTGGCGTCCAGACTGCTCGACAAACTGTCGCGACGCTTGATGTAATAATAATGCCCCTGGCGTTGATAGGCTATTTTGCTCGATTGCATCAACATTCCCGGGAAGACAGCGAAATCCTCATAACATAACATCGGAGGTATGGGATTTTTCTCGTAAAGACTACGATGAATAAACTGGCCAATGAGATGTGCCTGAAAGTCTTTATGACGTAAGAAACGAGCAATTGCTTCATGTTGTGACAATGGCACAGGATTAAATCCCTGCCAGTCTGAAGTCATTCTCCGGGGATCGCGAATCTCAAGCAAACGTGTCAGTAACATATCCGGACGTTGCGCTTTCAGGTAGGCCATTGCGTCCCTGAGGCTGCCAGGCTTTAAGCAATCGTCACTGTCGAGCATCGTAATATACTCACCCGATGCCAGTGCGACAGCGCTGTTTCTTACCCGGCCAACGTTACGAAAGTTCACGGTGCGCGTTATGATCTGAGGAAATTTCGGCGACCACTCTTCAATTATTGCCTGCGTGGCATCCTCAGAACTGTCATTGAAAATAATGACTTCAGTATCCTGATCGGTTGCTGCCAGCAGGCTTGAAAGCGTGGCGTGCAGCGTAGCTTCAGCGTTATGCGCAGCAATAATGACGCTTAAAAAAGCCATAAAAATTAGTTTCCTTGAGCGTCGGTAGCGCTAGCCAGTGAGCGGGCTTTTGGTAATGTACGGATAAACTGCTGAAGATCGTGTAACGCGGAGTCAGTGACAGAGAATAGCGCTTCCCGTTCTTGCGGGAAGTAATAGCGCGTTTCAAACACATAAGAACAAATGTTATCGTCATTCCCGATCAGCATCACATTGCCAAGCGGACGCTGTTCATAGTGACAACACGGTCCAAACAGCAGGACCACCGGCACGCCGACGGCGTCTGCGATGTAGACATTCCCCGAGTCAGACGCGATATAGCAGTCCATCTTAGAAATGGCCCAGGGAAGCTCTTCCAGCGAAATTTTGCCAATAAGATTGATAAAATTGGGGATTTCACCGTAAAGACGGGTGATATCGTCCATCCACGACTGTTCGTTTGGCGCGCCGAAGACATAAAACTCGCAGGGTAAATCAGCGAGTTGATCAACAATCCGCTTCCAGATAACCGGAGGGACGGTTTTGGCTTTATTGCCCGCCGCAATACTGATGCCGATGCGGATAACGCCAGGTTTATCAAGAATGGCCGGCTAGGCCGTCGGCTTGAAGAGTGGCTTTGTGGCGTGCTTGGGAGAGTCTTGCCACGTGAGCGAGCGGTCGGCCAGTTTCAGGTAGTTCGTCACCGAAAGCGTTTTTTTGCCATGCTCAACGGTACCGTCGGCCGCGAGATAGAAAATCCCGTGATACCACCTGCGCGTGTAAATGCTTAAAAATTGTTTGTTTTTGGCATTGCAGACGGCGGCAAAAAAGAGGTTCACGCTGTTGGGCTGTAGCAGGTAGACGTTGTCGTAGCGGTTCATGATCCTGCACGCGAAGCACAGTTTACGCCACAGGTTGCGCTTATGCTGCTCAATAAAATAGATCTGCTCAATAGTCTCATCATGCTTCGCCAGCGCGCCAACGCTGCGACTGATCAACACATCGCTTTTTTGCAGATATGCCAGAAGAGGCGTCGCATTAATAAAGTCACCGATTTTGGCTGTCTGAATGACAAGGTTCTTGCCCGTGTCCTTTCGAAACAGCTTCCGGATGAGTTTCACCGGAAAGAGTAAAATCAGCAGAAATACATAACTCATGGGTTAAATATCCCTGTTGGAAAGCCGATGGCTGCCCTGTAAAAATGAAAAAATAGCATCTGCGCTAATATCCTTCGTTTGTTGCGTAGGGCTGACCATCTGATGCTGGTTTTTACCGTAACCCCCGATCAACCCCGGATCGGTCGGGCCGAAAATCGTGATATTAGGACGATCCAGTGCGGCGGTTAAATGGCTTAACCCTGTATCCACAGAAACGACGGCGTTAGCGCCCGCCAGCTGTGCGGCAACCTGCGCCAGCGTGAGTTTGGGTAACACCTCGACGTGGGAAAAACCTGCTGCCAGACGTTCCGCTCGCTGCCGCTCATGTTCAGCGCCCCACGGGAGTTTAATATGGATACCGCAAGGTTGCATTAGTTCAATCAGCCTTCTCCAGTGCGTTTCCGGCCAGTGCTTATCGTCGCGCGTTGTGGCATGCAGGAAGACCAGATAGGGCGCGATATCCTTGTCCGTTTCGTGCAGAAAATGCTGTGCGATGGCGTAGTCACCCTGGAGGTCGGGTTTTGCATAGTCGAGACTCTTAGCGAACAGCTCGCGGGTACGTTCCACGGCGTGCTGCTGCTTCGCAATATGGTGGCGACGGTTATAGAACAGGCTCGCCAGCGGTTCGCGGGCGGTTTGCCAGTCCATGCCGTGCTTTACGCCGTGCGCCAGACGCGTGACCAGCGCGGCGCTTTTCACCAGCCCCTGGGCGTCGACGATCGCGTCGTAACGCCGGGCCTGCACCGCTTCGCGGAAGGCTTTGCGTTCGGCTTTAATCGGTGCGGAGAACCACGCTTTGCGCCAGCGGCGAATGGCCACCGGGATCACGCGATCAACCGCTTCATGCCAGGTGGGGATCTGCGCGAAGCCTTCTTCCACCACCCAGTCAAAACGGATGCCGGGAATGGCCCGCATGGCGTCCGTCAGCGACGGCAGCGTATGCAGAACATCACCCATTGAGGAGGTTTTAACGATCAATACCCGCATCCGTTATCCTTCTTCACTCAACAGCAGTGCGTTGAGTTCTTCGAGAACACGCAGCGGGGTAATGTCGATCAGGCTCTGATGGTAACCTTCTGCGGCATCGCCTTTGCGCACCTTGTGGTAGCCGGTGATCAAACGGATCACGCGCGCCTTGTGCGACAGCGGCGGCGTGAAGTCCGGGCTGCTTGGGCCATACAGCGCGACCAGCGGGCGGTCCAGCGCGGCGGCGACGTGCATCAGGCCAGAGTCGTTACTGACCACGGCCTTACAGGCGGCAATGAGGATAACCGCCTGCTCGAGCTGCGTTTCCCCGGCCAGGTTGCGGCACCATGCCTGTTGCTCGGTGCTCAGCGTGGCGAGAATTTCATTGCCCGCCTCATGATCTTTCGCCGAGCCAAACAGCACAATCTGATAGCCTTCATCGATAAGCTGTTTCGCCAGCTCTGCATAGTGATAGTGCGGCCAGCGTTTTGCCGGACCGAATTCTGCGCCAGGGCAGAACCCAATCATCGGGCGTTCGGACGAAATGCCAAATGCGTTGCAGGTGTGGGATTTCTCCCCATCGCTTACCTGGAGCTGCGGCCACAGCAGCGGCTGCGGCAGATCTTTCGCGCTGCGCATCACGCCTTTGTCGTAGGCCAGCGCCACGTAGCGCTCCACCATCAGCGGCCAGGCCTCTTTATCCAGCACCCGGGCGTCGTTCAGCAGGCCGTAGCGCATTTCACCGCGCCAGCCGGTACGGTGCGGGATGCCCGCAAAGAAGGGCACAAGGGCGGATTTGAAGGAGTTAGGCAGCACGTACGCGCGGTCATAGCGTTTCTCGCGCAGGCTGTGGCCGAGTTTGCGGCGTTCACCGATTTCCAGCGCGCCGTGTCCGAGCGGCATCGGGATCGCCTCGTTCACTTCCGGCATACGCGATAACAGCGGACGGCACCATGCGGGTGCCATCACGTCGATTATCGCCTGGGGATAACGCGCCTTGAGCGTGCGATAGAGACTTTGCGACATCATCATGTCGCCCACCCATGACGGGCCGATCACCAGAATTTTCATGCTTATGCGTCGCGGTTCAGCCAGGCCATATATTCCGTTACGCCTTCGGCAACGGTCTTGAACGGCTTGTCGTAGCCTGCGGCGCGCAGGTTAGTCAGGTCCGCCTGGGTGAATGCCTGGTAGCGGCCTTTCAGCTTATCCGGGAACGGAATGTACTCGATGCTGCCTTTCTTATGGTACGCCAGCGTCGCGTCTGCCACCGCCTGGAAGGATTCCGCGCGGCCGGTGCCCAGGTTGAAAATGCCGGACACGCCATTTTCCAGGAACCACAGGTTTACTGCCGCCACATCGCCCACGTAGACGAAGTCACGCTTGAAGCCGTCGCTGCCTTCGAACAGTTTCGGGCTTTCGCCGTTATTTAACTGGGTGTTCAGGTGGAACGCCACGCTCGCCATGCTGCCTTTGTGGCCTTCGCGCGGCCCGTAGACGTTGAAGTAGCGGAAGCCGACAATCTGCGAGTTCGCTTCTGGCAGGATCTGACGTACGTACTCATCAAACAGGAACTTGGAGTAACCGTAAACGTTCAGCGGCTGCTCATATTCGCGGGATTCGATGAAATCTGAAGTGCGCCCACCGTAAGTTGCCGCGGAAGAGGCGTACAGGAACGGAATTTCACGCTCCAGGCAGTAGTGCAGGAGCTCTTTGGAGTACTGATAGTTGTTATCCATCATGTACTTGCCGTCCCACTCGGTGGTGGAGGAGCACGCACCTTCGTGGAAGATGGCTTCGATCTCGCCGAACTCTTCACCCGCCATAATCTGGATAAGGAAGTCTTCTTTATCCATGTAGTCAGCGATGTTCAGATCCACCAGGTTCACGAACTTGGTGCCGTCTTTCAGGTTGTCCACCACCAGAATGTCGGTGATGCCTTTGTCATTGAGGGCCTTAACAATATTGCTGCCGATAAAGCCCGCGCCGCCAGTAACGATGATCATAACTGTAACCTTTGAAGTATGAGTCGGGGAATATCCCGAACGCTAATCTCTTTATCATATCATCACAATGCTCAGGCTTCAGCCATTCACCGATATGCAGCAGGGGTACGCGTGATTTATGCTGCAAAAACGAGAAGAGATACTGCGTCATCTCGTCATGAACTATTGGTTTGGGTAATATGTGCCAAAATTTGCCGAGTCTGGAGAATTGCAATGCGTGGTGATTTTTACAAACAGTTAAACAGCGACCTCGACACCGCACGTGCGGAAGGGTTGTTCAAAGAAGAGCGTATTATCACGTCTGCCCAGCAGGCGGACATCACCGTTGCCGACGGCAGCCATGTGATCAACTTTTGCGCGAACAACTATTTAGGTCTTGCGAATCACCCTGAGCTAATTGCCGCGGCGAAAAACGGCATGGACACCCACGGTTTCGGTATGGCCTCCGTTCGCTTTATCTGCGGTACGCAGGACAGCCACAAGCAGCTTGAGCAAAAGCTGGCGAACTTCCTCGGAATGGAAGACGCGATTCTGTACTCCTCCTGCTTCGACGCTAACGGCGGTCTGTTTGAGACCCTGCTCGGCGCAGAAGACGCGATTATCTCCGACGCCCTGAACCACGCCTCCATCATCGACGGCGTACGCCTGTGCAAAGCGAAGCGTTTCCGCTACGCCAACAACGACATGGTGGAGCTGGAAGCGCGCCTGAAAGAGGCCCGTGAAGCGGGGGCTCGCCACGTCCTGATCGCCACCGACGGCGTGTTCTCCATGGACGGTGTGATCGCCAACCTGAAGGGCGTGTGCGATCTGGCGGATAAATACGACGCGCTGGTGATGGTGGATGACTCTCACGCGGTCGGTTTTGTCGGCGAAAACGGTCGTGGCTCCCACGAATACTGCGACGTAATGGGCCGCGTGGATATCATCACCGGTACGCTGGGCAAAGCGCTCGGCGGCGCGTCTGGCGGCTACACCGCCGCGCGTAAAGAGGTGGTCGAGTGGCTGCGCCAGCGCTCCCGCCCGTATCTGTTCTCCAACTCCCTGGCGCCGGCGATTGTGGCTGCCTCCATTAAAGTGCTGGAGATGGTGGAATCCGGGGCTGAGCTGCGCGACCGCCTGTGGGCTAACGCCCGCCTGTTCCGTGAAAAAATGAGTGCCGCAGGATTCACCCTGGCCGGTGCCGATCACGCGATCATTCCGGTGATGCTGGGCGACGCGGTTGTCGCGCAGAAATTTGCTCGTGAGCTTCAGAAAGAAGGGATTTACGTGACCGGGTTCTTCTTCCCGGTGGTACCAAAAGGTCAGGCGCGTATCCGCACCCAGATGTCTGCGGCGCACTCGCCTGAACAAATTGAACGTGCGGTGGAAGCCTTTACCCGCATCGGCAAACAGCTGGGCGTCATTGCCTGAGGACGTATGATGAAAGCGTTATCCAAACTGAAAGCGGAAGAAGGGATTTGGATGACCGACGTGCCGGAGCCGGAAGTCGGTCATAACGATCTGCTGATCAAAATTCGTAAAACCGCCATCTGCGGTACTGACGTTCACATCTACAACTGGGACCAGTGGTCACAGAAAACCATTCCGGTACCGATGGTTGTCGGTCACGAATATGTCGGCGAAGTGGTGGGTATCGGCCAGGAAGTAAAAGGCTTCAACATTGGCGATCGCGTCTCCGGTGAAGGCCACATTACCTGCGGTCACTGCCGTAACTGTCGCGGTGGGCGTACCCACCTGTGCCGCAACACCGTCGGCGTGGGCGTGAACCGTCCGGGCTGCTTCGCGGAATACCTGGTGATCCCGGCGTTTAACGCGTTCAAAATCCCGGACAATATCTCTGACGATCTGGCCTCCATCTTCGACCCGTTCGGCAACGCGGTACACACGGCGCTCTCCTTCGACCTGGTGGGTGAAGACGTGCTGGTTTCCGGCGCGGGCCCCATCGGCATTATGGCGGCAGCCGTGGCGAAGCATGTGGGTGCGCGCAACGTGGTGATCACCGACGTGAACGAATACCGCCTGTCGCTGGCGCGCAAAATGGGCGTCACCCGCGCGGTGGATGTCTCGAAAGAGAGCCTGACCGATGTGATGGAAGAGCTGGGCATGACCGAAGGCTTTGACGTGGGTCTGGAGATGTCCGGCGCGCCACCGGCGTTCCGCACCATGCTCGACACCATGAACCACGGTGGCCGTATCGCGATGCTGGGTATTCCGCCGTCAGATATGTCCATTGACTGGAACAAAGTCATCTTCAAGGGGCTGTTCATTAAGGGCATCTATGGCCGTGAGATGTTCGAAACCTGGTACAAGATGGCCGCGCTGATCCAGTCCGGTCTGGATCTGTCCCCGATTATCACTCACCGTTTCTCCATCGATGAGTTCCAGCAGGGCTTTGACGCAATGCGGTCCGGCCAGTCAGGGAAAGTGATCCTGAGCTGGGATAAGTAATTAAAAAGGGGCCAGCGGCCCCTTTTTTTTACTGATTCTTTTTCTCTTCGTCCGTCAGGTAACGCACCTTGCGGGTGTAATCCTGGCCTTTGAACAGCAGTTTGTTATCCGGCGATTCCAGATACTTCTGCCATTCGGAAAGCGGGAAACCACCGTGCGCGCCAATCACCTCTTTCGGCACAACGGCTTCCTGACCGCCGATCTTCTTGGAGACCGGCCAGTTCATCCAGTCACCGAGGTTAACCGTTTTTACATCCAGCATGTCCAGCAGCGCAGCGAGCGGCAGCTGATCGGTCGGCGGCTGCGTGTCGTCCATCAGCTCCCAGGTATCCTGGAACAGCGTCAGCCACAGCGGGCAGATACGGCGCCAGGTCTTTTTGGTGGCGGCAAGAAACGCGCCGTTAACGTGATCGACCAGATACGGACGCACCGTTTCTTTGTAATATGCCGGCACTTTCTCCGCTGGCGCGCCGTCCAGCTTGGCAATCATTTTGCCCTGACGGAAGCTGGAGTAGATGTGCATATCCGCCATGTTGATCTCTGGCATTTTAAGCAGGTTGAGATCGGAGTCGATCATCAGCACACCTTCACCGCGCGCCTGCAACGGAGCGTTAAGCTTCACCAGACGACTGAGGTAGATCTGCTTATAGCGGTAACCTTCTTCACGTTTTGGAAGCGTGAGGGTAACAACGCGGGTTTTTGGCGGCAGCTCACCGAAAGCGGATTCAGGCTGATCGCTGACGATAACAATCTCGCTGACGTCGGTGGCATAACGCTCTGCAAAGGTCGCTGACAATAACGCCTCTTCGACGAAATCCGCGCCCGTACACGGGATCACAATGGAATCCACCGCAACGAGATCGCGCGTGACCGGAAGGGAAGCGTAAGGAATGTTATGACGCCCGGTAATGTGGCGGTAGCGAGCATTCAGGAATTTAAACATGTTCTTCTCGTTTGGTTATTGCGCGCCAAGAACGGCCTCGACACCGTTAACATAGCTTTCAATGGCATACATGTTGCAGACATTCTGGTGTGCGGCAGCGGCGAGCCGGGCGCGCAGAGCAGGATCCTGCCAGATATTATCCAGATGTTGAGCAAGTTGCGACACGTCGCTCCAGGGAAACAGCAGGCCGGTCGACTCATGATCGATCAATTCTGCCGTGCCGGTCACCTTTGAACCAATCACGGGAATATTCAGCAGCATTGCCTCCAGCACGACGCGCGGCAGGCCTTCGCTCTTCGAAGCCAGAATAAATGCGTCAAAGGTGGCGAGATAGTCAAAAGGCGTGTTCTGGAAACCGGTAAAAATGACGTGCTCAGCAATACCCAGCGCGTCAGCCTGTGCCGCCAGTGCGCCGCGCTCCGCCCCTTCACCGACCAGCACCATCTTCCATTTTGCCTGCGGGTGCCTCTGGCTGAACTGTGCCAGCGCCTCCAGCGTATGGTGGTTGGCTTTGCGAGGGATTAGCGAGCCAATGCTGCCGAACACAAACGTGTCGTCATCAATGTTCAGGCGCTGGCGCATCGCGCGTCGGTCGGGCAAAGGCTGGTGGATGTCGATAGCATTGTTGACCGTGGTACACAGCGCTGGCCGGACGCCATGCTGAAGCAACACGCGTTCAACGCCGTGCGAGACGGCGATGATTTTTGTGGCATGGGCATTGACCAGCTTCACCAGCGGCGGGGTCAGCACCGGTTCAATCCGGCAGTGCTGGATTATCCGCGCATGCAGGTTTGCGCCCGCCAGATACCCTTCTTCGTTAGAGCCTGGCTGGTTGTTCATATACAGCGTATCGAATCCACCTTCCCTGAAAATGGTCTCGATCTTGCTGACGTTGGGGCGAATGCGCCACAGGGTATCGATATGCCGCGTAAATGCTTTGCGCGCTGAACGCGAGAAAAACAGCAGACCACGTCCCGCTTCTTTCAGTAGTTTTGCCCATGCCGGTTGCTTACGTTGAGGGATAACGAGTAGCGGGATCCCAATGCTATTGAGCACCTGGCCAATCGTTTGACCTTCAGCACGACTATAATCACTGTAAAAACAACAGGTAATGTCGAATTTGTCGCGGTTGATTCGCTTCAGAAGCTCAAGCATACTGTTGGTACCTCCCCCCCATTCTTTGCCTGTGTCCAGGAGGAGGATTTTACGTTTTTGCGGCATGTCTGAATCCGTATGCTACCCTTCATCTGACCGCATTATAAAGAATTTACTGAAATAAAATAGATTTTTTGTATTTCTTTGTCTTTTTATAAGGAAAGGTTTTAAACGCGCTTATTTTAAAAGTGCGATTTAAGACTTTAATCGCCTCTTCTCAATTCGATAGTATGAGTGCAAAAATTTTATGTTGTTATTGAGAGAGTGAAAATATGTTTAAAATAACGGTCTGCTTATTAACGTTTAACTCCGAAAGAACGTTGCACGATGTTATTCCTCCTCTTTTAAAAATAGCAGATGAATTCGTTATAGTGGATTCCGGAAGTACAGACTCGACGATATATATTTGCCAGAGTTATGGATTGTCGCCCATATTCAAAAAATATAGCTGGCACGGCGAGCAGATGAACCATGCCGTATCCCATGCGCATAACGACTGGGTGCTGTGCATGGACAGTGACGAAATACTCGATCAAGAAACCGTTGATGCTATTTTAGAATTAAAAATGGGCGATGAACCCGAACTGGATATGGCGTGGCGGATATGTCGTCACTGGTTTGTTTTGGGAGAAAATGTCCGAACGATTTATCCCGTCTCATCACCGGATTATCCGGTGCGTCTTTTTAACCGTACGCAGTCGCGATTTAATAACCGGCCAGTAGACGATCAGGTTGAAGGTTTTCTCCGTTCTGAACGTATTCCAGGTTATGTCAGACATGATACGTTTCATTCGCTGCATGAACTTTTTAATAAATTAAACGGATATACCACTCGCCTGGTTCAATATCAGACGATACGTCCCTCTCTTGGTCGCGGCGCGATCAGCGCTATCGGCGCATTTTTCAAATGGTATCTGTTTAGCGGTGCCTGGCGTCAGGGCAAAGTAGGTGTGGTGACAGGGTTTTATGCCACGGCGTACAGTTTTTTGAAGTATTTCAAGGCCTGGTATCAGGATCGGGAAAAGAGAGAGTCCGTTGCAAAAGAGCAGTCGGACTCTTATCTGGCAGAATAGGCGTTAGCCGATCAGGCTTTTTTTCCCCAACCCTGCCACTGTTGCTGGACGTATTTAACCAGCGTACTGCTGCTGATGCTTTCGCCAATCACCGAGAAGAAGCGGGTTGCATAGACCGGTTCAGGCGGCTGTTTCAGCGTGCAGTTCTTCACGCCGCGGAATGGATTACGCGGCTGCGTTGCGGGTGGTTGCGCGCTACCCGGACGAGAAGTATCCACCTGAGGTTCATTGAGCAGATCGCTCGGACGCACCAGCGTAATATCGGCGGGTAAGCCCGACAACATTTGCTGCAAAACGCGAACGGTAGACGGATGCGGATGCCCAATGGCAATCGCCGAACCGTTACGGCGCGCCAGCTGTACCGCGCGGTTGAACTGCACGCGGATATCCGCTTCGTTCTGGGAGTCGTCCAGGAATACTTTGCGCTTGATGACTTTTACACCCGTCCCCTGAGCGGCACGCATCGCCTGGCTGTTGCCGATGGTCATGCTGTCGAGGAAATAGAGATTGTAACGCTCCAGCGCCTGCATCACTTTCAGCATACCGTACAGGCTGGAGGTCATCGCGCTGCCCATATGGTTATTCAGACCCACGGCATACGGCACTTTATTGTACGCATCGCGGATGATGCGATCGATCTCGTCGCTGCTCATGTCCGGGCGCAGGGTATCTTTTTCCAACGGCTGCTTGCTGAGGGGGCCATCGGCAGATGGATGAGGACCTGATGGCCGCCATTGTGCGCTTTGGTCGCCATTTCATGCGCGTGAGGCGCATTAGGCAGGACGGCGACAGAGATGGCTGGCGGCATCGCCAGCACCTGATTTTCATAGTGTGGTCGATAACCGAAGTCATCAATCACAATCGCGAGTTTGCCTGCATAAACCGGTGCAGCCAGCGCCAGTGCGCTGACTACGGAAACAACAATTCGACGAAATTGAAGCAAAACCTATCTTCCCAACCACGGCTGTGGATTGACCGCCTGACCCTGACGACGAATTTCGAAATAGAGTGACGGGCGGCCCTGACCGCCACTGCTGCCCACAAGGGCAATGGGTTGACCCGCGCGCACCTGAGTGCCAACGCTGACCAGCGCGCTCTGGTTGTAGCCGTAAAGACTCATATCGCCTTTACCGTGTTCAACCACCACCACGAGCCCATAACCCTGTAGCCAGTCGGCCAGGATCACGCGGCCATCGGCGATGGCTTTCACTTCGCTACCTTCAGACGCACCGATAACGATCCCCTTCCAACGTAGCTCACCCTGCAACTGTTCGCCATAGCGATGCAGGATCGTACCGCGAACGGGCCAGTAAGCCTGACCACGCGGGGAGCCGAGGCCGCCGGTACGCGACATCAGGGAACGTTCATTTTCAGTCGGTTTGTAGGTGGTGCCTTTCCGGGAGGCTTCCTGCTGCTTATTACGCACCGCCTGAGCTTCACGCGCTTCTTTTTCGGCGCGCGCTTTGGCCGCGGCTTCTGCCCGGGCAATGCTGTTACGCAGTCTGGATTCGTTGGCGCGCATTTCGCTCAGCTGGCTTTGTCCTGCCTGGATAGAGGACTCCAGCCCGGCGAGCGTCTTCTTACGCTCATTGCGCGCCTGCTCAAGCTTCTCCTGCTGCGCCTGCTGATCGTAGAGCAGCGTTTGCTGCTGGCTCTGCTTCTCTTCCAGCTCGGCTTTTTGCGTGGTGACTTCTTCGCGCGTCTGTTTCAGCTGCGCAATGGTCTCCTGACGCGCCTGGTTTAGATAGCCGAAATAGGCCTGTAAACGCTGACCACGCTGGCTCTCTTCACCGCTGAGGATCAGCTGAAGGCCTGTGTGCTCACCCTGACGGAAAGCAGCATCAAGCTGTGCAGCAAGGTTCCGCTCCTGGGCATCGCGCTGACGCTCCAGTTTCGCAATCGACGCGTTCATTTCATCGATTTGCTTATTGAGCTGGGCAAGGGTGTTTTGTGTTTCACGCAGCTTACGCGCGGCGGCGGAAATGGCCTCTTCCTGCTTTTTAAGCTGGGCGAGCAGGGTGGCGCGCTGCTGTTGCTGCTGACGTACCGCACGCTCTTTGGCGGCGATATCGGCCTGAATGGATTTAAGCTGATCGCGGTCATCCGCGTGGGCGGATGCGGCGCACAGCAATACGCCAGCGCTGAGTGCGCTGGCGCAAAGCAGAGGTCTGACTGATAACCGAAGCGGCTTCACGACCCATGTGATTGAAAAAATCGCCTTTCCCCTCATGGGGAGCGATTATTCCACGATGAACAGCGGCTTGCCAGTCATCTCTTCAGGGATTTCCATACCCATCAGCGACAACATGGTTGGCGCGATGTCGGAAAGCTTGCCGCCTTCCACAGCTTTCACTGATTTATCACCTACATAAATCAGTGGAACAGGCAGGTTGGTATGGGCGGTATGCGCCTGACCGGTTGCCGGATCACGCATCTGTTCTGCGTTACCGTGGTCAGCGGTGATCAGCAGCTGGCCGCCCACGGATTCAACCGCTTTTGCGACCTGCTCAACGCAGTGGTCCAGCGCTTCAACAGCTTTAACGGCTGCTTCCATCACGCCGGTGTGGCCCACCATGTCGCCATTCGGATAGTTACAGATGATGGTGTCGTATTTACCGCTTTCGATCGCGGCCACCAGTTTTTCGGTCAGCTCCGCAGAGCTCATTTCTGGCTGGAGATCGTAAGTGGCGACTTTCGGCGAGTTAATCAGGATGCGGTCTTCGCCTTTAAACGGCTCTTCTACGCCGCCGTTAAAGAAGAAGGTCACGTGCGCATACTTCTCCGTTTCGGAGATGCGCAGCTGCGTTTTGTCGTTTTTCGCCATCCACTCGCCGAAGGTATTTTCCAGGGAAGCGGGTGGATACGCGCATGGGGCTTTGATATCCGCTGCATACTCGGTCAACTGGATGAAATCGATCTTCGCCACTTTCTTACGGGCGAAACCGTCGAAATCGCTGTTGACGAAGGCGCGGGTGATTTCGCGCGCGCGGTCAGCACGGAAGTTCATGAAGATCAGCGCATCGCCATCTTCCATGGCGGCATCGGCCTGGCCTTCAGCGCGGATCACGGTTGCCTTCACAAATTCGTCGTTTTCATCACGCGCGTAAGCCGCTTCCAGGCCTTCAACGGCGGTCGGGAACTGGAACTCGCCTTTTGCCAGGGTCAGCAGATCATAGGCTTGCTCAACGCGGTCCCAGCGGTTGTCGCGGTCCATGGCATAGTAACGGCCAATGATGGACGCCACGCGGCCTTTGCCCAGTGCGGCAAATTTATCTTCAAACGCTTCAAGAGAACCTTTTGCGCTGCGTGGCGGCGTATCGCGACCATCCAGGAAAGCGTGCAGATAGATTTTTTCCGCACCGCGCTCAGCGGCCAGTTCTACCATCGCCATGATGTGATCTTCGTGGCTGTGAACGCCGCCCGCAGAGAGCAGACCCATAATGTGAACAGCCTTGCCTGCGGCAACGGCTTTATCAACCGCTCTGGTGAGCGTTGGGTTGGCAAAGAATGTACGTTCTTTGATTTCAACGTCCAGGCGCGTCAGGTCCTGATAAACGATACGGCCCGCACCCAGGTTAACGTGACCCACTTCTGAGTTGCCCATCTGACGATCCGGCAGACCCACTTCCAGGCCAGACGCATCAATCAGGGTGTGGGGACGTTTTGCCCATAGCGCATCCATCACCGGGGTTTTGGCGTTGAAAATGGCGTTATCCTGTTGATCTTCGCGGTAGCCATAGCCATCCAGAATCACCAGTACCATAGGTTTTTTAGAAACCGACATTGCGACAACCTCATGCTCAAGAGACAAAAAATTTGCGTAATTTTACTATAGCTGAATCGATAAAATAGCCGCAGAAGATCAAAGAAAGCGCGGGGGCAATGCTGTTCTCAGGCCATTTTGAGGCTTTTTTTACGTGGCATGCCGCAGAAAATAGATTAGCTTTATGTCGCTGGCTGTATTTGCCACAGCGCACAGGTATACTCCTGTCCTGGTTTTTTTAATCACTTAGTCGGGAGTTGTTACCCCCCATGCAAGAAATTATGCAATTCGTTAGCCGCCACCCGGTTCTGAGCATCGCGTGGATTGGCCTGCTGGTCGCTGTACTGTTCACCACATTTAAGGGACTGACGTCTAAAATTAAGGTGATCACCCGCGGTGAAGCGACACGTCTGATCAACAAAGAGGACGCCGTGGTTGTCGATCTGCGTCAGCGCGACGATTTCCGCAAGGGCCACATCGCAGGTGCTATCAACCTGCTGCCCGCGGAAATTAAAGCGAACAACATTGGTGAGCTGGAGAAGCATAAAGCCCAGCCGATTATTGTTGTTGACGGCACTGGCATGCAGGCGCAGGAATCTGCCAGCGCACTGCATAAAGCAGGCTTTGAAAACGTAACGGTGCTAAAAGAAGGCATCTCCGGCTGGAGCGGGGAGAATCTTCCTTTAGTGCGCGGTAAATAAGGAGTTAAGTGATGGCCAATATTGAGATCTACACCAAAGCAACGTGCCCGTTCTGCCACCGAGCGAAAGCGCTGCTGTCCAGCAAAGGCGTAACGTTCAAGGAACTGCCGATCGATGGTGACGCGATTAAACGCGAAGAGATGATCCAACGCAGTGGTCGCACAACGGTTCCACAGATTTTTATTGATGCGCAGCACATTGGCGGCTGTGATGACTTGTATGCGCTCGACGCTCGTGGCGGACTCGATCCGCTGCTGAGCTAGAGACTTTAGGACAATTAAAAAGGGTTTTTCCATGTCAGAACAAAACAACACCGAGATGACTTTCCAGATCCAGCGCATCTACACCAAGGATGTCTCTTTCGAAGCGCCAAATGCGCCGCACGTTTTCCAGAAAGACTGGCAGCCAGAGGTTAAACTTGATCTGGATACCGCATCCACCCAGCTGGCGGATGATGTGTATGAAGTCGTACTGCGTGTCACCGTGACCGCCTCTCTGGGCGAAGAAACCGCATTCCTGTGCGAAGTTCAGCAGGGCGGTATCTTCTCCATCGGCGGCATCGAAGGCAACCAGATGGCGCATTGCCTGGGTGCATACTGCCCGAACATCCTGTTCCCGTATGCCCGTGAATGCATCACCAGCCTGGTTTCTCGCGGTACATTCCCGCAACTGAACCTTGCGCCAGTAAACTTTGATGCGCTGTTCATGAACTATCTACAGCAGCAGGCTGGCGAAGGTGCCGAACAACATCAGGATGCCTGATGAGCACTGTTAATGCGTCAATGACTGTGATCGGTGCCGGCTCTTACGGCACCGCTCTTGCCATCACGCTGGCAAGAAATGGTCACGACGTGGTCCTGTGGGGCCACGATCCAAAACATATCGCGACGTTGCAACACGACCGCTGCAACGTGGCGTTTCTCCCGGACGTTCCGTTCCCTGACTCCCTGTATCTGGAAAGCGACCTCGCGACCGCGCTGGCGGCCAGCCGCAATATTTTGATTGTGGTGCCAAGCCATGTGTTTGGCGAAGTCCTGCGTCAGATTAAGCCGCTGATGCGTGCGGATGCGCGTATTGTGTGGGCGACGAAGGGGCTGGAAGCGGAAACCGGACGTCTGTTGCAGGACGTTGCCCGCGAAGCGCTGGGAACAGCGATCCCGCTGGCGGTGATCTCCGGGCCGACGTTTGCCAAAGAGCTGGCTGCGGGCTTGCCGACGGCGATTTCGCTGGCGTCCACCGACCAGGCATTTTCCGACGATCTTCAGCAACTGCTGCACTGCGGCAAAAGCTTCCGCGTGTACAGCAACCCCGATTTTATCGGCGTGCAGCTGGGCGGCGCGGTGAAGAACGTCATTGCCATCGGGGCCGGGATGTCTGACGGCATCGGTTTCGGCGCGAATGCGCGTACTGCGCTGATCACCCGTGGCCTGACCGAAATGTCCCGCCTGGGCGAAGCGCTAGGTGCCGATCCGGCCACCTTTATGGGAATGGCAGGGCTGGGCGACCTGGTGCTGACCTGCACCGATAACCAGTCCCGTAACCGCCGCTTTGGCATGATGCTCGGACAGGGCAGCGATGTAAAAAGCGCGCAGGAGAAGATTGGTCAGGTGGTTGAAGGCTATCGCAATACCAAAGAAGTTCGCGAACTGGCGCACCGTTTCGGTGTTGAAATGCCAATAACCGAGGAAATTTATCAGGTATTGTATTGCGGAAAAAATGCGCGCGAGGCAGCATTGACCTTATTAGGTCGTGCGCGCAAGGACGAGCGCAGCAGCAATTAGCCGGGAAGTATCGTCACCTGAATGACCCAGCCAGCGCAGAACTGGCTGGTCATTAACTATCGTCTGGAGCAAGCAATGCCGTGTGAAGAACTGGATATCGTCTGGAATAATATTAAAGCCGAAGCCCGAGCGTTGGCCGACTGTGAGCCCATGCTGGCCAGTTTCTATCACGCGACGCTACTTAAGCACGAAAATCTCGGCAGCGCCCTGAGCTATATGCTCGCCAATAAACTGGCTTCCCCTATCATGCCTGCTATTGCGATTCGCGAGGTGGTGGAAGAGGCCTACGCCGCAGATCCGGAGATGATTGCTTCTGCCGCCTGCGACATCCAGGCTGTGCGCACGCGAGACCCGGCGGTGGATAAATACTCCACGCCGCTGCTGTATCTCAAAGGCTTCCACGCCTTACAGGCGTACCGCATCGGCCACTGGTTATGGAATGAGGGACGCCGCGCGCTGGCCATCTTCCTGCAAAACCAGGTGTCCGTGACCTTCCAGGTCGATATTCACCCAGCGGCGAAAATTGGCCGCGGGATTATGCTCGATCACGCCACCGGCATTGTTGTTGGTGAAACGGCGGTGATCGAAGATGACGTGTCGATCCTGCAATCCGTTACGCTGGGCGGTACCGGTAAAACCAGCGGCGATCGCCATCCGAAAATCCGTGAAGGGGTGATGATTGGCGCGGGCGCTAAAATCCTCGGCAATATTGAAGTCGGACGCGGCGCGAAGATTGGCGCGGGGTCGGTTGTGCTCCAGCCTGTACCGCCGCACACCACCGCCGCTGGCGTCCCGGCGCGCATCGTCGGTAAGCCAGACAGCGATAAGCCGTCAATGGATATGGATCAGCACTTCAACGGTATTCATCACACCTTCGAATACGGCGACGGTATCTGAACGCCGGAACACCTAAATAAAAAAGCCCGGTGAGTCAATGCACCGGGCTTTTGATTAGTTGCGGTATAACACTTTGATAATGTGATAGCCGAATTGTGTGTGCAGTGGGCCAGTTGGCTCCAGCACCGGGCAGGAGAAGACCACTTTATCAAACGCCGGGACCATCTGGCCCTGGCGGAACTCGCCTAAGTCACCACCGCGTTTGCCTGACGGGCAAATCGAGTGTTTCTTCGCCAGTTTGCCGAAGTCGGCGCCGTTTTTAATCTGTTCGAGCAGATCCTGTGCCAGTTTCTCTTCTTTAACAAGGATATGCAGTGCTGCTGCTGTTTTTGCCATGATCGTGCCTTGAGTCGACTAGTTTACGATCGGTATACTACCACGCGTTTTTCCTCCTCTCCCGACTTTCATTGAGTGACCATTTATGCGTTTAAACCCCGGACAACAACAAGCTGTCGAATTCGTCACCGGACCCTGCCTGGTGCTGGCGGGAGCGGGATCCGGTAAAACACGCGTGATCACCAACAAAATCGCCCACTTAATTCGGGGTTGTGGATACCAGGCGCGCCATATCGCGGCGGTCACCTTTACCAACAAAGCGGCGCGTGAGATGAAAGAGCGCGTCGGCCAGACGCTGGGCCGTAAAGAGGCGCGCGGGCTGATGATCTCCACCTTCCACACGCTGGGTCTGGATATTATCAAGCGCGAATACGCGGCGCTGGGCATGAAGTCCAACTTTTCTCTCTTCGATGACACCGACCAGGTGGCGCTGCTTAAAGAGCTGACGGAAGGGCTGATCGAAGATGACAAAGTGCTGTTGCAACAGCTGATCTCGACGATCTCGAACTGGAAAAACGATCTGATGACGCCGGCCCAGGCAGCGGCAAGCGCCAAAGGCGAGCGCGACCGCATCTTTGCCCACTGCTACGGACTGTACGACGCGCATATGAAAGCCTGCAACGTCCTGGATTTCGACGATCTGATCCTGCTGCCGACGCTGCTGCTTCAGCGGAATGAAGAGGTACGCGAGCGCTGGCAGAACAAAATTCGTTACCTGCTGGTGGATGAATACCAGGATACCAACACCAGCCAGTACGAGCTGGTGAAGCTGCTGGTAGGGCAGCGTGCACGCTTTACCGTCGTAGGCGATGACGATCAGTCGATTTACTCATGGCGTGGCGCGCGTCCGCAAAACCTGGTGCTACTGAGCAAAGACTTCCCGGCGTTGCAGGTGATTAAACTGGAGCAGAACTACCGTTCTTCCGGGCGTATCCTGAAGGCGGCGAACATCCTGATTGCCAATAACCCGCACGTCTTTGAGAAGCGCCTGTTCTCCGAACTGGGTTACGGTACCGAGCTGAAAGTGCTCAGCGCCAACAACGAAGAGCACGAAGCGGAGCGCGTAACGGGCGAGCTGATTGCCCATCACTTCGTCAACAAAACTGAATACAAGGATTACGCGATCCTCTATCGCGGAAACCACCAGTCGCGCGTCTTTGAAAAGATGCTGATGCAGAACCGCATTCCCTACAAAATCTCCGGCGGTACGTCGTTCTTTTCGCGTCCGGAAATCAAGGATCTGCTGGCCTATTTGCGCGTGCTGACCAACCCGGATGACGACAGCGCTTTCCTGCGCATCGTGAATACGCCGAAACGCGAGATTGGCTCTGCGACGCTGCAAAAACTGGGTGAATGGGCGATGACCCGCAACAAAAGCCTGTTCACCGCCAGCTTCGATATGGGGCTGAGCCAGACCCTGACCGGGCGCGGCTATGACGCCTTAACCCGCTTTACCCACTGGCTGGGTGAGGTGCAGCGTCTGGCAGAGCGCGAGCCTGTGGCGGCAGTACGCGATCTGATCCACGGTATTGATTACGAATCCTGGTTGTATGAAACCTCTGCCAGCCCGAAAGCAGCCGAGATGCGGATGAAAAACGTTAACCAGCTCTTCAGCTGGATGACCGAAATGCTTGAAGGATCTGAGATTGACGAGCCCATGACCCTGACGCAGGTGGTCACCCGCTTCACGCTGCGCGATATGATGGAGCGCGGCGAAAGCGAAGAAGAGGCCGATCAGGTTCAGCTGATGACGTTACATGCCTCGAAAGGGCTGGAGTTCCCCTATGTCTATCTGGTGGGGATGGAAGAGGGCTTATTGCCGCACCAGAGCAGCATTGATGAAGATAACGTCGACGAAGAGCGCCGTCTGGCCTACGTGGGGATCACACGTGCGCAGAAAGAGCTGACGTTTACGCTGTGCAAAGAGCGCCGCCAGTATGGTGAGCTGGTGCGCCCGGAGCCGAGCCGTTTTCTGCTGGAGTTGCCTCAGGACGATCTTATCTGGGAGCAGGAGCGTAAAGCCATTACCGCTGAAGAGCGTATGCACAAAGGGCAGGCAAACGTGGCAAATATTCGCGCGATGCTGGCAAAAGCCAAAGAGAAGGGATAACTATTTGCAGGCCGGGCAAGGCGAAGCCGCCACCCGGCACGCTTCAAAGGGTCACTTCACATCAAGCGCCCAGTGCACATAGCTCTGCCACTGGTACTCCTGCTCAATCAGTTCCGCCCCAAGCGGATGATCCTCAAGCCAGTTTTCCGGTAGCGTCAGCGTCAGTTTCTCATCGTCTGCCGCCAGCGTAATGGCTGGCAGCAAATCATCACGACGCCGACTGGCAAACAGGATCGCCAGGCGAAGCAGACGACACAGATGCTCCGCCACGCGCGGCGGTACAGCGTTCTGCTGGTGAAGGGAAGAGAGATCGACGGCGTTAGTCTGATTTAGCAGCAGGGTGGCCAGCAGCTTCTTCTGGGCGGGCGTATAGCCCGGTAAATCGAGATTACGCACCAGCCAGGCCGCGTGCAGCGGTGCCTGCTTGTACTCCACGCTGAGACCAATTTCATGTAGCGCACAGGCGCTTAGCAGCAGATCGCGGCTTAACGGTTCAATATCCCAGCTTTTTTTCACCTGATCGGCAAACAGTGACGCCAGTTGACTCACTCTGTGTGCCTGGTCGATATCAACAATAAAGCGGCGCTGAACGTTACGCAGCGTACGGCTACGGATGTCCTGATCGACCGACTGGTGCAGCATTCCGTAGACCAGACCTTCGCGCAGCGCACCGCCTGCCAGGGTCATACACTGGATATTGAGTTCAGTAAAAATGGCGATCAGAATGGCGAGCCCACTGGGGAAAACCAGCGCGCGTTCGAGCGTCAGCCCTTCTATTTCAAGCTCTTCCAGACGACCACACTGGATGGCGCGCTGTTTAAGCTGCTGGAGTTTGGCAAGCGTGATCCGCTCGTCCATTCCCTGTGCCATCATGATTTCCTGCAACGCCTGAACGGTTCCGGACGCGCCGACACACACTTTCCAGCCGTGATAGCGCAGTTCGTCCATGACCGGGCGCAGGACCGCACGCGCCGCGTTTTCCGCCTCGTCAAAATTCTCTTTGGCAAGGTTTCGATCGGTAAAGTAGCGTTCCAGCCAGGTCACACAGCCCATCGACAGGCTGAACAGTGACGTCGCCTGCGCGCCTGTGCCCGTGACCAGTTCAGTACTGGCACCACCGATATCGACCACCAGACGACGATCGTCGCCGCCGGTCGTATGCGCCACACCCTGATAAATCAGACGCGCTTCTTCTTCACCGCTGATGACCTGCACCGGGCAGCCCAGAATTTCCTGTGCTCTGGCAATGAAATCGCCAGCGTTAACCGCCAGACGAAGGGTCGCCGTGGCAACAACGCGAATTTGACTGAGCGGGATATCCTGCAAACGTTCTGCAAACAGACGCAGACACTGCCAGCCACGTTCCATGGCTTCCGGGGAGAGGTGATTATCGCTGCTCAGGCCCGCCGCGAGGCGGACCTTGCGCTTAATGCGCGTCAGCGTTTGTATGCTTCCCGCCACCTCGCGCACAACCAGCATATGAAAACTATTCGAACCGAGATCAATTGCCGCATAAAGCGAGGTGGAGCTGAGCATATTTTTTAACCTGAACGACGACGATTACGCGGTGCACCGCCGGAACGACGCGGACCATTGCCGGAGCGTGGACGGGTAAGGCGCTTAGGTGGCGGCAGCTCGCTCAACAGCGCGTCCGGATTGTATTTGCTCTGTGGAATAGAGTGACCGATGTAGGTCTCAATGGCCGGAAGATTCAGCGCATACTCTTCACACGCAAGGCTGATGGAGTGACCGCTTGCGCCGGCACGACCGGTACGTCCGATACGGTGTACATAGTCTTCACAGTCATCTGGCAGGTCATAGTTAAAGACGTGCGTCACGGCTGGAATGTGCAGGCCACGGGCCGCCACGTCGGTCGCGACCAGAATATCAAGGTCGCCACGAGTAAATTCGTCGAGAATGCGCAGGCGTTTTTTCTGCGCCACGTCGCCGGTCAGCAGGCCCACACGGTGCCCATCTGCCGCCAGGTGACCCCAGATATCTTCACAGCGGTGTTTGGTGTTCGCGAAGATAATCGCGCGATCCGGCCACTCTTCTTCGATCAGGGTTTGCAGCAGGCGCATTTTCTCTTCATTAGAAGGATAGAAGAGCTCTTCTTTAATGCGGTGCCCGGTTTTCTGCTCCGGTTCTACTTCCACATATTCCGCATTGTTCATCTGCTCGAATGCGAGTTCACGTACGCGGTATGACAGGGTAGCGGAGAACAGCATGTTCAGACGCTGGTTTGCCGCAGGCATACGGCGGAACAGCCAGCGGATGTCTTTAATGAAGCCCAGATCGTACATGCGGTCTGCTTCATCCAGCACCACGACCTGGATTGCGCCGAGGTTGATATGGTTCTGTTTGGCGTAGTCGATAAGACGGCCGGTGGTCCCAATCAGGATATCGACGCCGCTTTCCAGCACTTTCAGCTGTTTATCGTAGCCGTCGCCGCCATAGGCCAGGCCAAGTTTCAGGCCGGTGGCTTGCGCCAGGGGCTCAGCGTCTGCGTGGATCTGTACCGCCAGTTCTCGCGTCGGGGCCATAATTAGCGCGCGCGGCTGGTTAACTTTGCGGTCTGCAATCGCCGGGTGAGAAAGTAAATAATGAAACGTTGACGTTAAAAACGCCATCGTTTTGCCAGTACCGGTTTGCGCCTGCCCTGCAACGTCGCGACCGGCCAGCGTCAGCGGCAGGGCGAGAGCCTGAATGGGCGTGCAGTTATGAAACCCTTTAGTTTCAAGGGCTTCGATAACCTTTGGGTGCAGGGCGAAGTCGGAAAACTTCTGTTCTGTTAAATGTGTTTTGCTCATAGTGTGGTAGAATATCAGCTTACTATTGCTTTACGAAAGCGTATCCGGTGAAATAAAGTCAACCTTTAGTTGGTTAATGCGACATCAACACGTCGTTGGTGGAGACAAAACCAACGTACCAGGCTTATTCCTGTGGAGTTATATATGAGCGATAAAATTATTCACCTGACTGACGACAGTTTTGACACGGACGTACTTAAAGCTGACGGGCTGATCCTCGTTGATTTCTGGGCTGAATGGTGTGGTCCTTGCAAAATGATCGCTCCGATTCTGGATGAAATCGCTGACGAATATCAGGGCAAACTGACCGTTGCCAAGCTGAACATCGACCAGAACCCGGGCACCGCGCCAAAATACGGTATCCGTGGCATCCCGACCCTGCTGCTGTTCAAGAACGGTGACGTGGCGGCGACCAAAGTGGGCGCACTGTCCAAAGGTCAACTGAAAGAGTTCCTGGACGCTAACCTGGCGTAAGGTTTCTCAGCTGAGCGTCCAGAGCGCCTAATTAACGGCGAGATCTGGACGCCCGGCTTTAGTCGTGCTAAGTTAGCTATGACTACGTTTTAAACATATCTTGTTGTTTGAATCTTGTTTTACCCGATACTTCCCGTTGTTAACTTAAACAGTGCGTGAAGTTGCTAGATTCCGGGCTTGTCACTCAATCCGTCTTGTCGTTTCAGTTCTGCGTTCTTTCCCTGTGACCAGACAGCGAACAGACATGAGGTGATGGCCGCTAAACAGGCATGGATGACCCTGCCATACCATTCACAACATTAAGTTCGAGAATCACCCCGAGTTTAAGAACCCACACCATTATGAATCTTACCGAATTAAAGAATACGCCGGTTTCTGAGCTGATCACTCTCGGCGAAAATATGGGACTGGAAAACCAGGCTCGTATGCGCAAGCAGGACATCATTTTCGCCATCCTGAAGCAGCACGCTAAGAGTGGCGAAGATATCTTTGGCGACGGTGTGCTGGAGATACTGCAAGACGGATTTGGTTTCCTCCGCTCCGCAGACAGCTCCTACCTCGCCGGCCCTGACGACATCTACGTATCCCCTAGCCAAATCCGCCGTTTCAACCTCCGCACTGGTGACACCATTTCAGGTAAGATTCGTCCTCCAAAAGAGGGTGAACGCTACTTTGCGCTGTTGAAGGTTAACGAAGTTAACTACGACAAACCGGAAAACTCCCGCAATAAGATCCTGTTCGAGAACTTAACGCCGCTGCACGCTAACTCTCGTCTGCGCATGGAGCGTGGTAACGGGTCTACTGAAGACTTAACTGCGCGTGTGCTGGATCTGGCATCGCCAATTGGTCGTGGCCAGCGTGGTCTGATTGTGGCGCCGCCAAAAGCCGGTAAAACCATGCTGCTGCAAAACATCGCGCAGAGCATTGCTTACAACCATCCAGACTGTGTGCTGATGGTGCTGCTGATTGACGAACGTCCGGAAGAAGTGACCGAGATGCAGCGTCTGGTGAAAGGGGAAGTGGTTGCGTCTACCTTCGACGAGCCTGCTTCTCGCCACGTTCAGGTTGCGGAAATGGTTATCGAGAAGGCGAAACGCCTGGTTGAGCACAAGAAAGACGTGATCATCCTGCTCGACTCCATCACCCGTCTGGCGCGTGCCTACAACACCGTGGTGCCAGCTTCCGGTAAAGTACTGACCGGTGGTGTGGATGCCAACGCCCTGCATCGTCCGAAGCGTTTCTTCGGTGCGGCGCGTAACGTGGAAGAGGGCGGTAGCCTGACCATTATCGCGACGGCGCTGATCGATACCGGCTCCAAAATGGACGAAGTTATCTACGAAGAGTTTAAAGGTACAGGCAACATGGAACTGCACCTTTCTCGTAAAATCGCAGAAAAACGCGTCTTCCCGGCGATCGACTATAACCGTTCCGGTACCCGTAAAGAAGAGCTGCTTACCACTCAGGAAGAGCTTCAGAAAATGTGGATCCTGCGCAAAATCATCCATCCAATGGGCGAAATCGACGCAATGGAATTCCTCATTAACAAACTGGCGATGACCAAAACGAACGACGATTTCTTCGACATGATGAAACGCTCGTAACGCAAATAATCCCAGTAAACGCCACGTTTTTACGTGGCGTTTTTTATTTATGGACTATACGCTATTACCACACACTCCCAATTTTGACCGGTCGGTGCGAGAATGAGATAATTCGCACAGTAAAAATATTAATAGCTTGAATAATAAACAAATGGGTCGCAAGAGGTATGCTTTATGCCTTCTGGCTTGATGCCATCATGGTTATACTTCTTTGACTAACATATGTTGAGAACATCCATTGTGAACCTATTCGATACGTTTGCTGAACTAACCAGTATTTTTTTGTTTACTACTTGCTTTCTTTTTTTCGCGCGCAAGGTGGCAAAGTATCTGGGGTTAGTGGATAAACCCAATTTTCGTAAACGGCATCAGGGTATGATCCCCTTGGTGGGTGGTATCTCCGTTTTTGCAGGTGTCTGTTTCACTTTTGCTATCGCTGATTACTATATCCCTCATGCAAGGTTATACCTCAGCTGCGCGGCGGTTCTGGTTATTGTGGGGGCACTGGATGATCGTTACGATATCAGTGTAAAAATTCGAGCTCTCGTACAGGCTGCTGTTGGTATTGCCATGATGGTGGCAGCAAAACTTCACTTGAGCAGCCTTGGTTACATTTTTGGTTCCTGGGAGATGGTGCTCGGACCATTTGGTTACTTCCTCACACTCTTTGCCGTATGGGTTTCAATCAATGCCTTTAATATGGTCGATGGGATAGATGGTTTATTGGGCGGATTATCTTGTGTCTCATTTGCTGCTATTGGCATTATCCTATGGTTTGATAGTCAATACAGCCTGGCAATGTGGTGTTTCGCCATGATTGCGGCCATTCTACCCTACATCCTGTTAAATCTTGGGGCGCTGGGCCGTCGCTATAAAGTCTTTATGGGCGACGCGGGTAGCACATTGATTGGTTTCACTATTATCTGGATCTTGTTGGAAACTACGCAGGGTAAGACTCACCCTATCAGCCCGGTAACGGCTCTCTGGATTATCGCCATCCCGCTGATGGACATGGTCGCTATTATGTACCGCCGTCTGCGTAAAGGGATGAGCCCGTTTTCTGCCGATAGGCAACATATTCATCACCTGATTATGCGCGCTGGCTTCACGTCTCGTCAGGCATTTGTGCTGATTACGCTTGCGGCTGCTATTCTGGCTGCGATTGGCGTAGCCGCGGAATACGCACATTTCATTCCTGAATGGGTAATGTTGGTATTATTCTTGCTAGCATTTTTCATGTACGGTTACTGCATCAAGCGTGCATGGAAAGTCGCGCGTTTTATTAAACGTTTAAAACGCAGGATGCGTCGGAACAGTGGCAAAAACACAACATTAACTAAGTAAAACCGGGACTATGATGACTCAACCGTTGGCGGGAGCGAAATCAGTGGGCACTGAGAACGAGCTGGATATTCGTGGTTTGTTTCGCGTGTTATGGCAGGGCAAACTGTGGATTGTGGGGATTGCCCTGGGGTTCGCGCTGTTAGCGCTTGCCTACACCTTCTTTGCAAAACAAGAGTGGAGCGCCACGGCGATCACAGACCGACCAACGGTGAATATGCTTGGAGGCTACTACTCCCAGCAGCAATTCCTGCGTAATCTTGATATCAAGGCCAATCTGGCGACCCCGGATCAGGCCTCGGTGATGGATGAATCCTACAAAGAGTTTGTGATGCAGCTGGCGTCGTGGGATACACGTCGCGATTTCTGGTCCCAGACGGACTACTACAAGCAGCGTATGGTCGGTAACAGCAAAGCGGATGCCGCGCTGCTGGATGACCTGATTAATAACATTCAGTTTATGCCTGGCGATGTACTCCGTAACGTTAGCGACAGCGTGAAGCTGATTGCGGAAACGGCGCCGGACGCCAATAACCTGTTGCGTCAGTACGTTGCTTTTGCCAGCCAGCGCGCGGCCAGTCATCTGAATGACGAGCTGAAAGGCGCCTGGGCTGCGCGTACTATTCAGATGAAAGCGCAGGTCAAACGTCAGGAAGAGGTCGCTAAGGCTATCTTCGCCCGTCGCGTACATAATATTGAGCAGGCGCTGAAGATTGCGGAACAGCACAATATTTCCCGTAGCGAAACGGATGTTCCGGCTGACGAACTCCCGGATTCAGAAATGTTCCTTCTTGGTCGCCCAATGCTTCAGGCGCGTCTGGAAAATATCCAGGCCGTTGGCCCTGATTTTGACCTTGATTACGACCAAAACCGCGCGATGCTCAATACGCTCAACGTCGGTCCAACGCTCGACCCGCGTTTTCAGACCTATCGTTATTTAAGAACACCTGAAGAGCCTGTAAAACGCGATAGTCCGCGTCGCGCATTCCTGATGATCATGTGGGGGATTGTGGGCGCACTGACTGGCGCTGGCGTAGCGTTATTGCGTCGCCGCACAAACTAAGAACGCCGTCTACGATGAAGGCTGCGGCCTTCATCGTCTAATCGAAGAGAATCGATGTGAAAGTACTAACCGTATTTGGCACCAGGCCGGAGGCCATCAAGATGGCGCCTCTGGTTCATGCGCTGGCCAGAGATCCTGATATCGAAGCGAAAGTGTGCGTGACTGCCCAGCACCGTGAGATGCTCGATCAGGTCTTAACCCTCTTTTCTATCGTCCCGGATTACGATCTCAATATAATGAAACCGGGACAGGGACTGACGGAAATCACCTGCCGTATTCTGCAAGAATTAAAGCCTATTCTGGAGTCGTTCAAGCCGGATGTGGTGCTGGTGCACGGCGACACCACCACCACCGTGGCGACCAGCCTGGCCGCGTTCTATCAGCGTATCCCCGTTGGTCATATTGAAGCGGGTCTGCGTACCGGCAATCTCTATTCCCCGTGGCCGGAAGAGGCCAACCGTACGCTCACCGGTCACCTGGCGATGTACCATTTTGCGCCAACCGAGAACTCACGCCAAAACCTGCTGCGCGAAAATATCAGCGACAGCAAGATCTTCGTCACCGGCAATACGGTCATTGATGCGCTGATTTGGGTGCGTGACCGCGTGCTGGCTAACAGCGAGCTTCAGGCAGAACTTGCTGCGCGTTATCCGTTCCTGAACAACGGCAAGAAAACGATTCTGGTGACGGGCCACCGCCGCGAAAGTTTTGGCCGTGGCTTTGAGCAAATCTGCCACGCGCTGGCTGAAATCGCCGCGCAGAACGAGGATGTGCAGATTGTCTATCCGGTGCACCTCAACCCGAACGTCAGCGAACCGGTCAACCGTATCCTCGGCCACGTGGAAAACGTGCTCCTGATCGAGCCGCAGGACTATCTGCCATTTGTCTGGCTGATGAACCACGCCTGGCTGATCCTGACCGATTCAGGCGGCATTCAGGAAGAGGCGCCTTCACTCGGTAAGCCGGTACTGGTGATGCGTGAAACCACCGAACGTCCGGAAGCGGTTACTGCCGGCACCGTGCGTCTGGTGGGAACGGATCCGCGTCGTATTGTCGAAGAGGTCACGCGCTTACTGCATGACGATGAAGAGTATCAGGCGATGAGCCGGGCCCACAATCCGTACGGTGACGGGCAGGCTTGTGGTCGTATTTTGCACGCACTTATACACAATCGGGTAACGCTATGAGTTTTACTACCATCTCTGTTGTTGGTCTTGGCTATATCGGGCTGCCTACTGCGGCGGCCTTTGCCTCTCGTCAAAAGCAGGTCGTTGGCGTAGATATCAACGCGCACGCGGTGGAAACCATCAACCGTGGCGAAATTCATATCGTGGAGCCCGATCTCGATCGCGTGGTGAAAAAGGCGGTGGACGGTGGCTTCCTGCGCGCCAGCACCACGCCGGTAGAAGCCGATGCGTACCTGATTGCAGTTCCAACGCCCTTTAAAGGCGATCATGAGCCTGACATGGTTTACGTCGAGGCGGCGGCAAAATCCATTGCGCCTGTGCTGAAGAAAGGGGCGCTGGTTATCCTTGAGTCCACTTCACCTGTTGGGGCAACCGAGCAGATGGCACAGTGGCTGGCCGAGGCGCGCCCCGATCTCAGCTTCCCGCAGCAGGCGGGCGACCAGGCCGATATCAATATCGCCTACTGCCCTGAGCGCGTACTGCCAGGCCAGGTGATGGTGGAACTGATTAAAAACGACCGCGTGATTGGCGGCATGACGCCAGTCTGCTCCGCGCGCGCCAGCGAGCTGTATAAAATTTTCCTTGAAGGCGAATGTGTGGTGACCAACTCCCGCACCGCCGAGATGTGCAAACTGACCGAAAATAGCTTCCGCGACGTTAACATCGCGTTTGCGAATGAACTGTCGTTGATTTGCGCCGATCAGGGGATTAACGTCTGGGAACTTATTCGTCTTGCCAACCGTCACCCCCGCGTGAACATCCTTCAGCCGGGGCCGGGCGTGGGTGGGCACTGCATCGCGGTCGATCCGTGGTTTATCGTGGCGCAGAACCCGGAACAGGCACGCCTGATTCGCACCGCGCGCGAAGTAAACGACCACAAACCGCACTGGGTTATCAACCAGGTCAAAGCCACGGTCGCGGATTGCCTGGCCGACAGCGGCAAACGCGCCAGTGAGCTGAAAATTGCCTGCTTTGGTCTGGCATTCAAACCGAATATTGACGATCTGCGCGAAAGCCCGGCGATGGAAATTGCCGAAATGATCGCTGCCTGGCACAGCGGTGAAACGCTGGTGGTTGAGCCGAATATTCATGCGCTGCCGGCAAAACTTGCCGGTCACTGCACCCTTACCGCCCTGGATGACGCGCTGGCGACGGCGGATGTGCTGGTGCTGCTGGTGGATCACAATGCGTTCAAAGCGGTTTCCGGCGATGCCGTTCGTCAGCAGTATGTTGTTGATACCAAAGGCGTGTGGCGTTGAGTATCCTCAACGGCGTGCTGGAGTCCCTTGAGTGGGAAAGCGCATTCTTTGCGCGTCCCTCAGCGATAGTGCGTCTGCGCGACAATGCCCCTGCGTTGCAGGAAGCAGACTTCAGCGCCTGGCAGCGCGTACAGGCTAAGATCCCGGCGGACCGCGCCGATCTGCTGGACGCCCTCCAGCAGCACGGATTCCGGCTGGTCGAGGGTGAGGTTGATCTCTCTGTTACCGTGGCTCTCCACGCCTCACCGGGCGCGGAAATTGCAACGGAGCAGGATATCCCCGCGCTGCGCAAGATGGCGGCGCTGGCCTTCGCTCAGAGCCGTTTCCGGGCGCCCTGGTATGCGCCCGATGACAGCGGCCGCTTTTATGCCCAGTGGATAGAGAATGCGGTCAAAGGCACGTTTGACCACGTCTGTCTGGTGTTCCGTACTGCCGGGGGGCAGATTCAGGGTTTTGTTTCGCTTCGCAGGCTCAACGAGCACGAGGCGCGCATCGGTTTGTTAGCCGGGCGCGGCATGGGCGAGAAACTCATGCAGGCGGCGCTGCACTGGGCGGAGCAACAACAGGTATCGACGCTGCGGGTCGCAACCCAGATGGGCAACACCGCTGCGCTTAAACGTTATATTGCGAGTGGTGCCAGCATCGACGCCACCGCCTACTGGTTATACAGGTGACAAGATGATTCCATTTAACGCGCCTCCCGTTGTGGGCACTGAACTTGATTACATGCAGTCTGCTATGGGCAGCGGCAAGCTCTGTGGCGACGGCGGTTTTACCCGCCGCTGCCAGCAGTGGATGGAGCAACGTTTTCACAGTGCCAAGGTACTGCTGACGCCGTCCTGTACCGCATCGCTTGAGATGGCGGCGCTGTTGCTGGATATCCAGCCCGGCGATGAAGTGATCATGCCGAGCTACACCTTCGTCTCCACGGCGAACGCGTTTGTCCTGCGCGGGGCGAAAATTGTGTTTGTGGATATCCGTCCGGATACTATGAACATCGACGAAACGCTGATTGAAGCGGCGGTCACCGATAAAACGCGGGCGATTGTGCCGGTGCATTACGCAGGCGTGGCCTGTGAGATGGACTCCATCATGGCCATCGCTAAAAAGCACAACCTTTTTGTGGTGGAAGACGCCGCGCAGGGCGTGATGTCCACCTACAAAGGGCGCGCGCTGGGCACCATTGGTCATATCGGCTGCTTTAGCTTCCACGAAACCAAAAACTACACCGCAGGCGGCGAAGGCGGCGCGACGCTGATTAACGATCGTGCCCTGGTGGAGCGTGCGGAAGTGATCCGTGAAAAAGGGACCAACCGCAGCCAGTTCTTCCGCGGTCAGGTGGATAAGTACACCTGGCGCGATATCGGCTCAAGCTACCTGATGGCGGATTTGCAGGCCGCGTATCTCTGGGCGCAGCTGGAAGCGGCAGAGCGAATCAATCTGCAACGCCTCTCCCTGTGGCAAACCTACTACGACGCGCTGGAGCCGCTGGCAAAAGCCGGACGTATTGAACTGCCGACTATTCCGGCAGACTGCATCCACAACGCTCACATGTTCTACATCAAGCTGCGCGATAACGACGATCGCAGCAAGCTGATTGCCTGGCTGAAAGAGGCGGAAATTATGGCGGTATTCCACTATATTCCGCTGCACTCCAGCCCGGCTGGCGAAGCCTTCGGGATGTTTGCCGGTGAAGACCGCTACACCACCAAAGAGAGCGAACGTCTGCTCCGCCTGCCCCTGTTCTACAACCTCGCGCCGGTGAACCAGCGTACGGTGATCAATTCGCTTCTGAGTTATTTCGCCTGATATGTCTCTGGCAAAAGCGTCGGTGTGGACGGCAGCGTCCACGCTTGTAAAAATTGGCGCCGGGTTACTGGTCGTCAAGCTGCTGGCCGTCTCATTTGGTCCGTCAGGCGTTGGGCTGGCAGGGAATTTCCGCCAGCTGGTCACGGTGCTTGGCGTGCTGGCGGGTGCCGGGATATTCAATGGCGTCACCAAATACGTCGCGCAGCATCATGACGATGCCGAAAAGCTCCGCACGGTGGTGGGCACCTCCTCTGCTATGGTGCTGGGCTTCTCTACGTTGCTGGCCGTCGTCTTTTTGCTGGCGGCGGCACCCATCAGCCAGGGACTGTTCGGACACACACACTATCAGGGGCTGGTGCGCCTGGTGGCGCTCGTTCAGATGGGGATCGCCTGGGCAAACCTGCTGCTGGCGCTGATGAAAGGCTTCCGTGATGCCGCCGGGAATGCGCTGGCGCTGATCCTCGGCAGCATCATCGGCGTTATCGCCTACTACTTTTGCTATCGGCTGGGCGGCTATGAAGGCGCGCTGCTGGGGCTGGCGCTGGTGCCTGCGCTCGTTGTCATTCCGGCAGCGTTTATGCTGATGCGCAGAGGCAATGTCCCGCTGAATTACCTGAAACCGCAGTGGGACAAGATGCTGGCGGGGCAGCTAGGAAAGTTTACCCTGATGGCGCTCATCACTTCGGTAACGCTTCCCGTTGCCTACGTGATGATGCGAAACCTGCTGGCAGCGCATTACAGCTGGGATGAAGTGGGGATCTGGCAGGGCGTGAGCAGCATTTCAGATGCTTACCTCCAATTTATTACGGCTTCCTTTAGCGTCTATTTACTGCCAACCTTATCGCGCCTGACTTCCAGGCAGGATATTACCCGCGAGATTTTTCGCTCCCTGCGTTTTGTATTGCCGGCGGTTGCGATCGCCAGCTTTACCGTCTGGTTACTGCGTGATTTCGCCATCTGGCTGCTGTTTTCGGCGAAGTTTACCGCCATGCGCGATCTGTTTGCCTGGCAACTGGTCGGCGATGTGCTGAAAGTGGGGGCATACGTTTTCGGCTATCTGGTGATTGCGAAGGCTTCGCTGCGGTTGTATATCCTGGCAGAGATCGGCCAGTTTGCGCTGCTGACGGCATTTTCTCACTGGCTGATCCCCACCCACGGTGCGCTGGGGGCGGCTCAGGCCTATATGGCAACTTATATCGTTTATTTCGCTGCCTGTTGCGGCGTATTTTTACTTTGGCGTAAACGCGCATGACTGCACTGATACACATACTGGGATCGGATATCCCGCATCATAACCAGACCGTTCTGCGGTTCTTCAACGATGAACTGGCATCCGGCACGCCCGATGCGCGCGAGTTTATGGTCGTTGGACGCGATAACGGCCTGAGCGCGGCGTGTCCGGCATTGCACATCACCTTCTGGCCAGACAAAGCGGCCCTGACCAAAGCCGTTGTCGCGAAAGCCAAAGCGGACCGAAGCCAGCGTTTCTTCTTCCACGGACAATTCAATACCGGGCTGTGGCTGGCGCTGTTAAGCGGCGGGATAAAACCTTCCCAGTTCAGCTGGCATATCTGGGGAGCGGATCTCTACGAAGTCTCCCACGGCTGGAAGTTCCGTCTTTTCTATCCGCTGCGTCGTCTGGCGCAGGCGCGCGTGGGCTGCGTTTTTGCTACCCGTGGCGACCTCAACTATTTTGCTAAACAGCACCCGAAGGTTCGCGGGGAACTGCTCTATTTTCCGACCCGTATGGATCCGGCACTGAATACCATGGCGAATGACGCGGTTCGTGAGGGTAAACTGACTATCCTGGTGGGAAATTCCGGCGATCGCAGTAACGAGCATGTCGCGGCGCTGCGGGCGGTGCATCAGCAGTTTGGCGATACGGTGAACGTGGTGGTGCCGATGGGCTATCCCGCCAATAACGACGCCTACATCGATGAAGTTCGCCAGCAGGGGCTTGCGCTGTTTAGCGCGGAAAATCTGCACATTCTCAGCGATAAGCTGGAATTTGATGACTATCTCGCGCTGCTGCGAAAATGCGATCTGGGCTATTTCATCTTTGCCCGTCAGCAGGGGATTGGTACGCTGTGTCTGCTGATTCAGGCGGGCGTACCGTGCGTGCTCAACCGCGAAAACCCGTTCTGGCAGGACATGGCCGAACAGCATATTCCGGTGCTGTTTACCTCTGACACGCTTAATGTCGAGGTGGTACGGGAAGCGCAGCGTCAGCTCACGCTGGTGGATAAAAATAGCATCGACTTTTTCAGCCCGAACTATCTCACGCCGTGGCACCGCGCGCTGCGTATTGCTTCAGGAGACAACGCATGAGCCAGTTGCAATTTAGCGGCTTGCTGGTGGTCTGGCTGCTGAGCACGCTGTTTATCGCCACGCTCACCTGGTTTGAGTTCCGGCGCGTACGTTTTAACTTCAACGTATTCTTCTCGCTGCTGTTTTTGCTGACCTTTTTCTTTGGCTTCCCGCTGACCAGCATCCTCGTGTTCCGCTTTGATGTTGGCGTCGCTCCGCCGGAAATCTTGTTGCAGGCGCTGCTCTCTGCGACCTGCTTCTACGCGGTGTATTACGTCACCTATAAAACGCGGCTGCGCGCGGCGAAAGACACCACACCCCGTCGTCCGCTGTTTACCATGAACCGGGTAGAAACCCATCTGACGTGGGTTATGCTGATGACCATCGCCCTCGTCAGCGTGGCGATTTTCTTCATGCATAACGGCTTTTTACTGTTTAAGTTGCAGTCCTATAGCCAGATTTTCTCCGCCGAAGTCTCCGGCGTCGCGCTCAAGCGTTTCTTCTATTTCTTCATTCCGGCGATGCTGGTGGTCTTTTTCCTGCGTCAGGACAGTAAAGCCTGGCTGTTCTTCCTGGTCAGCACCGTCGCATTTGGCATTCTGACCTACATGATCGTCGGCGGCACCCGCGCCAACATCATTATCGCCTTCGCGATTTTCCTGTTTATCGGCATTATTCGCGGCTGGATCTCGCTGTGGATGCTGGCGGCGGCAGGCGTCTTTGGCATTGTGGGGATGTTCTGGCTGGCGCTGAAGCGCTACGGACTGAACGTGGCGGGCGACGAAGCGTTTTATACCTTCCTGTATCTGACGCGCGACACCTTCTCGCCGTGGGAAAACCTGGCTTTACTGCTGCAAAACTACGACAAAATCGAATTCCAGGGGCTGGCGCCGATTGTTCGCGATTTCTATGTCTTTATACCGACGTGGCTGTGGCCTGACCGTCCCGGTATTGTCCTGAACACGGCGAACTACTTTACCTGGGAAGTGCTGAACAACCATTCGGGCCTGGCGATTTCCCCAACCCTGATTGGCTCGCTGGTAGTGATGGGCGGAACGTGGTTTATCCTGCCGGGCGCGATCGCGGTCGGGCTGATAATAAAATGGTTCGACTGGCTATATACGCTGGGTAATGAAGAGACCAACCGCTACAAAGCCGCTGTTTTGCACAGTTTCTGTTTCGGTGCCATTTTCAATATGATCGTTCTGGCGCGCGAGGGGCTGGATTCGTTCGTCTCACGCGTGGTGTTTTTTATGGTCGTTTTCGGTCTCTGTCTGCTGCTGGCAAAACTGCTGTACTGGTTGTTTGACAGTGCAGGGCTTGTGCACAGACGTGAGCCACAGGGCAGCACAACGCTGTCGCAAGTCTGAGTAGGGATTATCATGACGGATACAACTTCAGCCCCGCGTTATGCGCTGCGTGGGCTACAGCTTATTGGCTGGCGTGACATGCAACACGCGCTGGATTTCCTGTTCGCGGACGGGCAGATGAAATCGGGCACGCTGGTGGCCATCAACGCAGAAAAAATGCTGGCGGTTGAAGATAATGCGGAAGTGAAAAGCCTGATTGAAGCCGCGGAGTTTAAATATGCCGACGGTATTAGCGTGGTGCGTTCAATTCGTAAAAAGTTTCCTGACGCTAATGTGTCTCGCGTGGCGGGTGCTGACCTTTGGGAGCGACTTATGGAACGCGCAGGCGCTGAAGGCACGCCGGTATTTTTGATTGGCGGCAAACCAGAGGTGCTGGCGCAGACCGAACAAAAGCTGCGTAGCCAGTGGAATGTTAACATCGTGGGCAGCCAGGATGGCTATTTCAGGCCGGAAGATCGCCAGGCGTTATATGAGCGCGTGCGCGACAGCGGGGCGAAAATTGTCACTGTCGCCATGGGGTCGCCGCGGCAGGAAATTCTGATGCGCGATTGCCGTCTGGTCAGCCCGGATGCGCTCTATATGGGCGTTGGCGGCACCTACGACGTCTTTACCGGCCACGTTAAGCGGGCGCCCAAAGTCTGGCAAAACCTGGGGCTGGAGTGGCTCTACCGCCTGCTCTCTCAACCGACGCGTATCAAACGACAGATTCGTCTGCTGCGCTACCTCGCCTGGCACTACACCGGGAAAATGTAATCAATATGCAGCGCGATCTGCTGTTCGCGCTGCAGCCCCCCTGTAAAACTGCTGGATTTCTGTACAATGCATTCATTTTTTTAATGCATTGTTTGCCATTTGCCAGAATTTAAGAAACCATTCGCTCCGTATTTCAGTACCCCTCAAAACAATACCCGGCAATAAGTCGGGAAACAGCAAACACAACCGAGGATTTATGGCAGAGAAAAAACCGGAGCTTCAGCGTGGGCTGGAAGCTCGACATATTGAATTGATCGCGCTGGGCGGGACTATCGGCGTTGGCCTGTTTATGGGCTCGGCAAGCACGCTGAAATGGGCGGGGCCTTCCGTCCTGCTGGCGTATATTATTGCCGGGCTGTTCGTCTTCTTCATCATGCGCTCAATGGGCGAAATGTTGTTTCTGGAGCCGGTAACGGGCTCTTTCGCCGTTTACGCCCACCGTTATATGAGCCCGTTCTTTGGCTATCTCACGGCCTGGTCGTACTGGTTTATGTGGATGGCCGTCGGGATTTCGGAGATCACCGCCATCGGGGTCTACGTGCAGTTCTGGTTCCCGGAGATGGCCCAGTGGATACCCGCGCTCATCGCCGTAGGGCTTGTGGCGCTGGCGAACCTTGCCGCCGTTCGCCTTTACGGTGAAATCGAGTTCTGGTTTGCGATGATCAAAGTCACCACCATTATCGTGATGATTGTTGTGGGTCTGGGTGTCATCTTCTTTGGTTTCGGTAACGGCGGGCACGCGATTGGTTTCGGTAACCTGACCGGACACGGCGGCTTCTTTGCCGGCGGCTGGAAAGGCTTCCTGACCGCACTCTGTATCGTTGTCGCCTCTTATCAGGGCGTTGAGCTGATCGGCATTACCGCAGGTGAGGCGAAAAACCCGCAGGTCACGCTGCGTAGCGCGGTAGGCAAGGTGCTGTGGCGTATCCTGATTTTCTATGTGGGCGCGATCTTCGTTATCGTGACCATTTTCCCATGGAACGAGATCGGCACCACCGGCAGCCCGTTTGTCTTAACCTTCGCTAAGATTGGCATCACGGCGGCGGCCGCCATTATCAACTTTGTGGTGCTGACGGCGGCGCTCTCCGGCTGTAACAGCGGGATGTACAGCTGCGGGCGTATGCTTTACGCGCTCTCGCAAAACAAACAGCTGCCGGCGGTGATGGGTAAAGTCTCCCGCGTGGGTGTACCGGTGGCGGGCGTAGCGGTGTCGATTGTGATTCTGCTGATTGGCTCTTGCCTGAACTACATCATCCCGAATCCGCAGCGCGTGTTTGTTTACGTCTATAGCGCCAGCGTGCTGCCGGGAATGGTACCGTGGTTTGTCATTTTGATTAGCCAGCTGCGTTTCCGACAGGCGCACAAAAAAGCGATCGCCAGCCATCCGTTCCGCTCCATTCTGTTCCCGTATGCGAACTATTTGACGATGGCGTTCCTGATTTGCGTATTAATTGGAATGTACTTTAATGAAGATACCCGCATGTCGCTGTTTGTCGGGATGATCTTCCTGGCTGCCGTCACAGCTGCATATAAACTTTTTGGCCTGGGCCGCCGTGGCTCCGCCCATAAAGTGGAGGAATAAGCGGCAAAATGTGCAAACCATAACCAAACGCGCATTTTTTTCAAAAAAGCACTAGACAGCGGGGACGGAGGTACGTAATATCCAGCCCCGCAACGGCGCTAAGCGCCCGTAGCTCAGCTGGATAGAGCGCTGCCCTCCGGAGGCAGAGGTCTCAGGTTCGAATCCTGTCGGGCGCGCCATTTTAGTCCCGGCGCTAGAGCTGCGGTGGTCTGAGAAGTAGTCAGAACCGCGTGAAAGAATACAGTGGTGGCTATAGCTCAGTTGGTAGAGCCCTGGATTGTGATTCCAGTTGTCGTGGGTTCGAATCCCATTAGCCACCCCATTATTGAAAGAGTTGTGAATTGCGAAGGTGGCGGAATTGGTAGACGCGCTAGCTTCAGGTGTTAGTGTTCTTACGGACGTGGGGGTTCAAGTCCCCCCCCTCGCACCACGACTTTTAATGAGTTGAACTAAAAATTCAAAAAAGCAGTACATCGGCGAGTAGCGCAGCTTGGTAGCGCAACTGGTTTGGGACCAGTGGGTCGGAGGTTCGAATCCTCTCTCGCCGACCAATTTTGAACCCCGCTTCGGCGGGGTTTTTTATTTTCTGCGTTTTTTATCCTGTAGCCTTTCCCCGACAACACTCTATATCCTTGTCGCGATTCAGCGACATATAACCCGTTAATATTCAAGAATTTATTATTTTACTTCTTAACCTGTCTCCTGGTGACGACATATCGCCGCCTTCAGCGCGATGTTGTATGGCTTCAGGCGGTTCTTAACAGCATAATTTCCTTTTATCTTAAAATGTTGCGCGATGTAAAAGTTCTGCGTGTAAACCTGGCACATTACATGCAATAATATGCGTGTAGATGCTCATTCCATCTCTTATGTTAGCCTTAAGGCCTCATAAACTCAGGAATGACGCAGAGCCGTTTACGGTGCTTATCGTCCACTGACAGATGTCGCTTCGGCCTCATCAGACACCATGGACACAACGTTGAGTGAAGCACCAAATATGTTGTCTTACAGACCTGTTTTAACGCCTGCTTTTATAGCAGGCGTTTTTTTATGGGCGTAAAAAAGGAGGCCATCTGGCCTCCTGTTAATTACTGCTGCGTTCCGTTATTTTGCAACGTCAATAACAGCCCATCACGGCGCATAGCTGCGGCCTCTTCCGGCTTATGCTGCTTGTCCAGCGAATCAGCAAGCCAGGCGTAATCAAATGCGTCCGGACGTTGCTTCAGCGCGGCGCGGAAGGCGAGGCTCGCCTCCTGCCACTCGCCGTGTTTCATCAGAGACTGGCCCAGCGTACTCCACAGCAGCGGACGATCGCCCACGGTTTTGATCTGCTGGCGCAGTGCTTTTTCAATTTGTTCCGGATTGTTGGTTTTCAGACGCGGGATGACCATCACCAGGCGGTCATCATACTGTCGCTTGAGACCGTCGAGGAGGATCTCCTGCGCGGTGTCATGGTCGTCACACTCAATCAGATGTTCTGCCATCGCCACCTGAAGAGGAACCTGCTGGCGCGTTTTGCGGCTCTGGTTTTTCCACCAGGTTTTCAGGCCGTCGCTGCCGAGATCGGCGCGCGCCTGATCCATCAGGCCAATCCAGGCCAGACGCTGAAGTTCATCACGATGTTCATCATCGCCCACGTCGGCTTTCGCCATGGAAGGGATAATGTCCAGCAGCGAGCCCCAGGCACCGGTCCGAATATATGCCTGCTCAGCCAGACGCAGCACTTCCGGGTGACGAGGGGTAATTTCCAGCAGACGGTCAACGCCGTGACGGGCGGCATGGTTTTCATTGCGCGCCAGTTGCAGACGAACGCGGGTGATCTCAACCGGAATCGGATCTTTAGTAGAGAGCTCAGACGCGCGTTCAAGATGCTGATTGGCGCGGGCCTCATCGCCTCGCTGTTGCGCCGCCTCAGCGGCCAGCAGATAGTTAACAACCGGCTGTTCTGCATGGTCGGCATTTTTCGACATCAGCTTTTCAACCTGCTGATAGTCGCCTTCGGCCAGCTTCAGCAACGCTTGCTCGGTCTGCTTGCGGGCGCGACGGCGCTTACGGCCAACGAACCAGCCGCGCGTATGTACGCCGGTACGGAAAATACGACGCAGGAGCCACTCCACTGCCAGCAGAACGACCACACCCAGGATCAGAATAATTACCAGCCCTGTTACGCTGGTTTCGATATTGTAGTTATCGGTCTGGATCAATACATAACCCTGGTGACCCGCGAGCATCGGCCCCAGTACAATCCCGGCGATCAGCAGGATGAAGAGTAAGAAGACTTTTAGCATCATTACTCTCCTTGCGGCGCGCTTTCAGGCGCTGGCGCGGCGGCAGGTGCTTCAGCCGGACGCTCTGCCGGAACGCCCGGCTGGGCCAGCAGGTTACGCACGCGCGTCTGCATGAGCTTCTCCAGAATCGGCTGGCTTTCCAGCTTGTCCGGCACGTTCATGGTGATGTTTTGCTGGCTCAGCTTGTCAATATCCTCAAGGAACGCGGTCGTGGTTGCGTCATTGGTATCGTAGTAAGCACGTACCCAGGTTGAAACGTTATCCAGCGCCTGTTTGTAGGTCTCTTCCTGGTGACGCGGTACGGCCTGGGCAGCCACCAGCAGGCGGGAACGAATGTTTTCGCGCAGATAGACGTCCTGGTTCGGCGCCAGCAGCGGCACGGCAGTTTCATCGCGGCGGCGAATGGTAATAAAGCTGTCCATAAAGTTCTGCCAGCTCTTTTGCAGGTTGATACGCCATTCGCTCAGGGAGCTGGACAGCTCGGTGCCGTCAGAATCCATCGGGGAGTCATCGTCGTTGTTATCGGCCAACTGAAGGTTATCAATCTGGTTGGAGAGCTGATTTACCTTAAGGATGATACCATCGTAATCGACCTGAGAAACCGCGGACAGGCTGGCGATATCTTCCGTAATAGCGCGGCGAGCGTTGATGAGGCTCGGATCGTTCATGTCCGCCAGGCTTGCGTCGGCGCTTTTCAGCAGCGCGGCGGCGGTGGTGACATCCTGATCGCTCCAGAGCTTGCGCCCGGCCAGTTTCACCAGAAAATCGGCCTGTGAAAGTAGCCAGGTTTTGGCATCGGTTCCCGAAATTGTGGCGACTTTTTCCTGCACTTCGCTCAGCTGTTTGGTCAACTCTTCACGTTTGCTGTTCGCGTCGGCGAGGGCGGCAGCCTGCTGTTTGATCACGCCTTCCAGCTCAGCTTTTTGCGTCTCCTGCGCTTTCTGTAGGGCAGTGATTTGGTTAACCAGCGCGTCGCTGGTGGCCGTCTGGTTGGTGCCTTGTTTCTTCACCAGTCCGTAGAGTCCCACGCCTGCGGCCAGCGCAATCGCGATGGCAATCACGCTCAGCGTGAGGCTGGTTTTGTTGCTGCCGTTTTTCTTCTCAACGGTTGTGTCTGTCGTCTCTGGCTGTGACGTGGTGTCCACAGTCTCCCTGGTCTCTTCAACCACGGCGGAGGATTTTTCGTGTTCCGTCATTATGGCTTCCCATTTGAGAGTTATTGTAATGCGCGCAGCAGCGCATCGTTGTCGGCGTTTTCAGCGATCCGAATATCCTGCCAGCCCAGTTCCCGGGCGTGGTTCGCCAGACGCTCACTGACGACCAGAAGCCGACAGCGGAGTAACCAGTTTTCGCGATACCAAAGCGGAATCAGCGACCAAAGCTGTTGTAACATTTCACCGCTGGTGACCACCAGCGTATTAATACCGCGGGCGTGCCAGCGCATTGCTTCTTCCGCGCCATCATAGTGTTTCGCACAGCGCTGATAGCACTCCACAAACGTCACGTCTGCGCCGCGTTCGCGCAGCGTTTCGCCCAGCAGTTCGCGGCCACCGTTGCCGCGCAAAATGAGCGCGCGCTTTCCGGCAATGGTTTGTAATTCAGGTAATTGTAGCAAGACTTCGCTGATTTCCCGATCTAACGGGTAACGAACATCGATTCCGCTCGCGGTATGTAAGGCCAGCGCCGTGGTGCGCCCGATGGCGAAATAGCGGGGGGCGTGAGGCCAGCTAACGGCATGCTGTTGCAGCTGCGCATGGGCAAACTCCACGGCATGCTGCGACAGCGCAAAGAGCAGATCGCCTTCCTGTAAGAGACGCATCTGGTCAGCGAGCTCAGGCAGCTCGCGACCGGGGGAGAATTCAATCAGCGGAAAACTCCAGGCCACCTGCCCCAGTGCGCGCAGACGGCTCACTAACTGCTCTCCTGCGGGAGAAGGGCGGGTGACAAGTATGCTCATGCAGGGGGCTCTCCGTTATAGACCTCAGCCAGAATTTCACGCGCGCCGTTATTCAGCAGCTCTTCCGCCAGCGATACGCCAAGCGCCTCGGCATCTTGCGGCTTGCCGCGACGTTCACCGCGAACCATCTGTGAGCCGTCCGGCGCGCCAACCAGCGCACGCAACCACAGCTCACCGTCAGTTAATTCAGCATAGCTGCCAATTGGCACCTGACAGCCTCCTTCGAGGCGAGTATTCATCGCGCGCTCGGCTTTTACGCGAACGGCGGTATCGTCATGATTCAGCGGCGCGAGCAGTGCCTGAGTGCGCGCATCAACCAGACGACACTCAATGCCGACGGCACCCTGGCCGACGGCGGGCAGCGACAGCTCCGGCGGCAACGCGACGCGAATGCGTTCTTCCAGCCCCAGGCGTTTCAGGCCCGCAACCGCAAGAATAATGGCATCGTAGTCGCCGTTATCCAGCTTGCCAAGGCGTGTGCCGACGTTCCCGCGCAGCGAACGGATCACCAGATCCGGGCGACGTTCAGCCAGCTGACACTGGCGGCGTAAACTTGACGTGCCGACCACGCTGCCTGCCGGCAACGCATCGAGCGAGTCATAGCGATTAGAGACAAACGCATCGCGCGGATCCTCGCGCTCGCAGATGGTCACCAGCCCCAGCCCTTCCGGGAACTCAACGGGCACATCCTTCATCGAATGCACGGCGATATCGGCGCGGTTTTCAAGCAATGCCAGCTCCAGCTCTTTGACAAACAGACCTTTTCCGCCCACTTTGGCCAGCGGCGTATCCAGAATGACATCGCCACGCGTGACCATTGGCACCAGCTCAACGCGTAATCCGGTGTGGCAGGCTTCCAGGCGCTGCTTAACATAATGTGCCTGCCAGAGTGCAAGAGGACTTTGGCGTGTGGCAATTCTCAAAACATTGTCTAACATGCTTGTTACCGTCATTATCAATCGCTAACCATCCTAACATTGTTGACACTCGGATGGCAGTTTTACGGTTGATGAAGAGTGAGAGGGACAGGGCGGCGTACTCGTCAGCCATCGCCGTATTCAGGAATTTACACGTCAAGAACGGTGCTACACTTGTATGTAGCGCATCTTTCTTTACGGTCAACCGGCAAGGTGTTAAATTGATCACGTTTTAGACCATTTTTTCGTCTGTACCACCAGAAAAGCAAAAGGCGAAAAAAGGGTAACGGTTATTTTTTGAAATACTGCGGGTCCGCTGCTTTTTGTGTTCTGACTGGCGTGCGACACCCGGAAACATCAGGCGATACGTCTTGTACCTCTATATTGAGACTCTGAAACAGAGACTGGATGCCATCAATCAATTGCGTGTGGATCGCGCGCTTGCTGCCATGGGCCCTGCTTTCCAGCAGGTATACAGTCTACTGCCAACATTGTTGCACTATCACCATCCGCTGATGCCGGGTTACCTTGATGGTAACGTTCCCCAGGGCATTTGCCTCTTCACGCCTGATGAAACCCAACAGCATTACCTGACTGAACTTGAACTCTACCGTGGTATGCCGCCGCAGGATTCGCCGAAAGGCGAGCTGCCGATTACCGGGGTTTACTCCATGGGCAGCACGTCATCGGTTGGGCAAAGTTGCTCTTCTGACCTGGATATCTGGGTCTGCCATCAGTCCTGGCTCGACAATGAAGAGCGCCAGCTGTTGCAGCGTAAATGCAGCCTGCTGGAGAGCTGGGCGGCGTCGCTCGGCGTGGAAGTGAGCTTCTTCCTGATTGATGAAAACCGTTTCCGCCATAACGAAAGCGGCAGTCTGGGTGGTGAAGACTGCGGCTCGACTCAGCACATCCTGTTGCTGGATGAGTTTTACCGTACTGCCGTTCGCCTGGCCGGGAAACGTATTCTGTGGAATATGGTGCCGTGCGATGAAGAAGAGAATTATGACGACTACGTCATGTCGCTTTACTCGCAGGGTGTTCTGACGCCAAACGAGTGGCTGGATCTGGGCGGCCTGAGCTCCCTGTCCGCCGAAGAGTACTTTGGCGCAAGCCTCTGGCAGCTTTATAAGAGCATTGATTCACCGTACAAAGCGGTGCTGAAAACCCTGCTGCTGGAAGCCTACTCCTGGGAATACCCCACGCCGCGCCTGCTGGCGAAAGATATTAAACAGCGTCTGCACGACGGGGAGATCGTCTCCTACGGGCTTGATGCCTACTGCATGATGCTGGAACGCGTCACCGAATACCTGACAGCCATTGATGACGCCACGCGTCTTGACCTGGTGCGTCGATGTTTCTATCTCAAAGTCTGTGAAAAACTGAGCCGCGAACGCGCCTGCGTGGGCTGGCGTCGTGAAGTCGTCAGCCAGTTAGTCAAAGAGTGGGGATGGGACGAAGAGCGTCTCGCCATGCTCGACAACCGCGCCAACTGGAAGATCGATCAGGTGCGTGAGGCGCACAACGAACTGCTTGATGCGATGATGCAGAGCTACCGCAACCTGATCCGCTTTGCCCGCCGTAACAACCTTAGCGTTTCTGCCAGCCCACAGGATATCGGGGTGCTGACCCGCAAACTGTACGCCGCGTTTGAAGCGTTGCCGGGCAAGGTAACGCTGGTTAACCCACAGATTTCGCCTGACCTGTCTGAACCGAATCTGACCTTTATCTACGTACCGCCGGGCCGCGCGAACCGCACCGGGTGGTATCTGTACAACCGTGCGCCAAGCATGGATTCGATCATCAGCCATCAGCCGCTGGAGTATAACCGCTACCTGAACAAGCTGGTGGCCTGGGCCTGGTTTAACGGCCTTCTCACCTCACGTACCCGGTTGTTTATCAAAGGCAACGAGGTGGTCGATTTAGCCAAGTTGCAGGAGATGGTGGCGGATGTCTCGCACCACTTCCCGCTGCGTCTGCCTGCGCCGACGCCAAAAGCGCTCTACAGCCCGTGTGAGATTCGCCATCTGGCGATCATCGTCAACCTGGAATACGACCCGACGGCGGCCTTCCGCAATCAGGTCGTTCACTTTGACTTCCGCAAGCTGGACGTCTTTAGCTTTGGCGAACAGCAAAACTGCCTGGTGGGCAGCGTGGATCTGCTGTACCGCAACTCGTGGAACGAAGTGCGTACCCTGCACTTTAACGGCGAGCAGGCGATGATCGAGGCGCTGAAAACGATCCTCGGCAAGATGCACCAGGACGCCGCGCCGCCGGACAGCGTGGAGGTGTTCTGCTACAGCCAGCACCTGCGCGGCCTGATTCGTACCCGCGTTCAGCAGCTGGTGTCTGAGTGCATCGAACTGCGTCTCTCCAGCACCCGACAGGAAACCGGGCGCTTTAAAGCGCTGCGCGTCTCCGGCCAGACCTGGGGGCTGTTCTTTGAGCGCCTGAACGTGTCGGTGCAGAAGCTGGAAAACGCCATTGAATTCTACGGCGCGATTTCACACAACAAACTGCATGGCCTGTCGGTTCAGGTGGAAACCAATCACGTTAAGCTGCCGCAGGTGGTGGATGGCTTTGCGAGTGAAGGGATTATTCAGTTCTTCTTCGAAGAGTCGGGCGATAACGCCGGGTTTAACATCTACATTCTGGATGAAACCAACCGTGCCGAGGTGTATCACCACTGCGAAGGCAGCAAAGAGGAGCTGGTGCGCGACGTCAGCCGCTTCTATTCGTCCTCGCACGATCGCTTTACCTACGGCTCAAGCTTTATCAACTTCAACCTGCCGCAGTTCTACCAGATTGTGAATGTGGATGGGCGAGCGCAGGTGATCCCGTTCCGTACGCAGGCGATTACCCCTGCGGCGCCCGCTAACCAGGAAACTGCGCCGCTGTTGCAGCAGTATTTTTCCTGAGGCTTTTCGCCGGGTGGCGCTATCGCTTACCCGGCCTACGGTCCGAGCCGCTGTTGCCGGGTGGCGCTAATGCTTACCCGGCCTACGGTTTGAGCCGCTGTTGCCGGGTGGCGCTAACGCTTACCCGGCCTACGGTTTGAGCCGCTGTTGCCGGGTGGCGCTAACGCTTACCCGGCCTACGGTCCGAGCCGTTGTAGGCCCGGTAAGGCGTAGCCGCCACCGGGCAACGCAACTACCTGAAACTCACTGCCTCGCCTGCCTGCGCCGTCGCCGCCTGCTCCAGCAGATCCCAGAACGTTTCGCCGCTGCGATCGCAGACCCACTCGTCACCTTTCAGATCAAAGTGATAGCCGCCCTGTTTCGCCGCCAGCCACACCTGGTGAAGCGGCTCCTGACGGTTAATAATAATCTTGCTGCCGTTTTCGAAGCTTAAGGTCAGGATCCCGCCGTTGATTTCACAATCGATATCGCTGTCGCCGTCCCAGTCGTCGATACGCTCTTCGATGGTCATCCACAGGGTATCGGCAAGGCGATGAAATTCACTGTCGTTCATGGTTTTATTCCTGTTTTTCGTGATGGCGGCAGTATAACGCTAAATAATTCCCGTTGCAGGAAAGCGGCAAACTCTTGCTTTTGTGTCTTCTCCTGCGATGATAGAAACAGATTTGAACTTACGGGCAATCTCTACATGAAAAACGTCTTCCGAACGCTTGTCGTTCTTGTCACTCTGTTTAGCCTGACCGGCTGTGGACTGAAGGGACCACTGTACTTCCCGCCAGAGGATAAAAACGCACCACCGCCGACAAAACCGGTGCAAAGTGGTATCGAGTCATCTACGCCGGATACCAACGATCGCGGCAATAACGGCGGCCCGACTCAGGTCAATCTCTGACAATTACGTTCTGTACCCGCGCAATGGAGCAAATGATGCAGTTCTCTAAAATGCATGGCCTTGGCAACGACTTTATGGTCGTCGACGCGGTAACGCAGAATGTCTTTTTCTCCCCGGAATTGATCCGTCGCCTGGCGGATCGACACGTGGGCGTGGGGTTTGATCAGCTGCTGGTGGTGGAGCCGCCTTACGATCCTGACCTGGATTTTCACTACCGCATTTTTAACGCCGACGGCAGCGAAGTTTCCCAGTGCGGCAACGGCGCGCGCTGTTTTGCCCGCTTTGTTCGGCTGAAAGGGCTGACCAACAAGCGCGATATCCGCGTCAGCACCGCCAACGGCCGGATGGTGCTCAGCGTCACCGACGACGAACTGGTGCGCGTGAACATGGGCGAGCCGAACTTCGACCCCTCTGCCGTGCCGTTTCGCGCCAACAAAGCGGAAAAGACCTATATTATGCGTGCCGCCGAGCAGACAGTATTGTGCGGCGTCGTCTCAATGGGTAACCCGCACTGCGTGATTCAGGTGGATGATGTGCAAACCGCGGCGGTTGAAACGCTCGGCCCGGTGCTGGAAAGCCACGAGCGCTTCCCGGAGCGGGCGAACATCGGTTTCATGCAGGTGGTGAAGCGTGAACACATTCGCCTGCGGGTTTACGAGCGCGGCGCGGGCGAAACCCAGGCCTGCGGAAGCGGTGCCTGTGCGGCGGTGGCCGTCGGTATCTCACAGGGGTTACTGGCAGAAGAGGTTCGCGTGGAATTACCGGGCGGACGTCTTGATATCGCCTGGAAAGGAGCGGGTCATCCACTGTACATGACTGGCCCGGCGACACATGTTTATGACGGGTTTATCCATCTATGAAGCAACCAGGGGAAGAACTGCGGGAACCTGTAACGGAGCTGGACGACAGCGCTGTTGTGGATTACCTGCTGCACAATCCTGAGTTTTTTATCCGCAATGCACGCGTCGTCGAACGGATGCGCGTGCCGCATCCGGTTCGCGAGACCGTGTCGCTGGTTGAATGGCACATGGCGCGCTCGCGCAACCACATCAATCAGCTCGAAGAGAACATGACGCTGCTGATGGAGCAGGCCAGCAATAACGAAAGCCTGTTCTACCGTCTACTGCACCTTCAGGCGCGTCTGGCTTCCGCGCACAGTCTCGAAGAGTTCCTCAACCGCTTCCACCGCTGGGCGCGCGAGCTGGGGCTGGCAGGCGCGACGATCCGTCTCTTCCCTGACCGCTGGCGCATTGGCGCGCCGTCCGGGTTTACCCATCTGGCGCTGAGCCGTCAGGCGTTTGAGCCGCTGCGCATTCAGCGTCTGGGCCATGAGCACCACTATCTGGGGCCGCTTAACGGGCCAGAACTGCTGGTGGTGCTGCCGGAAGCCAAAGCTATCGGCTCGGTGGCGATGTCGCTGATGGGGCGCGATGGTGACCTGGGCGTGATGTTATTTACCAGCCGCGACGCGCATCATTATGAACAGGGGCAGGGCACGCAACTGTTGCAGGAGATCGCCCTGATGCTGCCTGAGCTGCTGGAGCGCTGGATTGAGCGCGTATGACGGACGGATTGCTCGCCACTGACGTCAACCGCTTTCTGCGCTATCTGGGCGTAGAACGCCAGCTCAGCCCTATTACGCTGCTCAACTATCAGCGTCAGCTTGATGCCATCATGCAGCTTGCCGATGAAATCGGCCTGAAAAGCTGGCAACAATGTGACGCCGCCACGGTACGCGGGTTCGTCGTGCGTAGCCGTAAAAAAAATCTCAGCCCGGCGAGCCTGGCGCTCCGGCTCTCTGCCCTGCGCAGTTTCTTCGACTGGCTGGTCAGTCAGGGCGGTCTGAAAGCCAACCCGGCAAAAGGGATCGCCACGCCGAAAGCCCCGCGTCATCTGCCGAAAAATATCGACGTCGACGACGTAAACCGCCTGCTGGATATCGATCTTAACGATCCGCTGGCCGTGCGCGACCGCGCGATGCTGGAGGTGATGTACGGCGCGGGCCTGCGTCTCTCTGAGCTGGTGAACCTCGACTTAAAGCACCTCGATCTGGAATCCGGCGAGGTGTGGGTAATGGGCAAGGGCAGCAAAGAGCGCCGCCTGCCGATCGGCCGCAATGCGGTCTCCTGGATTGAGCACTGGCTGGACCTTCGCGGGCTGTTTGGCGCCGACGAAGATGCGCTGTTCCTGTCGAAACTCGGCAAGCGGATCTCGGCGCGTAACGTGCAGAAGCGCTTTGCGGAGTGGGGCATTAAGCAGGGGCTGAACAGCCACGTTCACCCCCACAAGCTGCGCCACTCCTTTGCGACGCACATGCTGGAATCAAGCGGCGACCTGCGCGGCGTACAGGAGCTGCTTGGTCACGCGAATCTGTCGACCACCCAAATCTATACCCACTTAGACTTCCAACACCTTGCCTCGGTGTATGACGCGGCGCATCCACGCGCCAAACGGGGGAAATAATGCGTTTTTACCGCCCACTCGGTCAGATCTCAGCCCTGACGTTTGATCTTGATGACACCCTTTACGACAATCGTCCGGTGATCCTGCGTACCGAGCAGGAGTCGCTGGCGTTTGTGCAGAACTACCATCCTGCGCTGAAAGCGATGCAGAACAAAGACTTCCAGAAGCTGCGTCAGTCCCTGCGGGAAACCGAACCGGAGATTTACCACGACGTGACCGAATGGCGCCGCCGTGCGGTTGAGCAGGCGATGCTCAATGCCGGCCTGAGCGCGCAGGACGCGGCCACGGGTGCCGAAGCGGCCATGGAAAACTTCGCCAAATGGCGCAGTCGGATCGACGTGCCGCAGGAGACCCACGACACGCTGGCGAAGCTCGCCGAAAAGTGGCCGCTGGTGGCCATCACCAACGGCAACGCTCAGCCTGAACTGTTTGGTCTGGGGAACTATTTTCAGTTCGTGCTGCGCGCGGGCCCGCACGGACGCTCGAAGCCGTTCAACGATATGTATCATCTGGCAGCGGAAAAACTGGATTTGCCGCTCGGTGAGATCCTGCACGTGGGCGACGACCTGACCACGGACGTCGCCGGGGCGATCCGCTGCGGCATGCAGGCCTGCTGGATCAAGCCGGAAAATGCCGATCTGATGACTACCCCGGATAGCCGTCTTCTGCCGCACGTGGAAATTTCACGGTTGGCATCCCTCACGACGCTGATATAATCATCAATTGTTCTGTATAAATTAACAGGGTTTTGGCGAATGGAAACATTTGCCTGCCCGACATGACGTGACGGTGCCAATGGACGTTTCTTACCTGCTCGACAGCCTTAATGATAAACAGCGTGACGCGGTTGCCGCCTCGCGTACGAACCTGCTGGTACTGGCTGGAGCGGGCAGTGGTAAGACGCGCGTGCTGGTTCACCGTATCGCCTGGCTACAGAGCGTGGAGAATTGCTCGCCGTACTCGATTATGGCCGTGACGTTCACCAACAAGGCGGCGGCGGAGATGCGCCACCGTATCGCGCAGCTGATGGGCACCAGCCAGGGCGGCATGTGGGTTGGCACCTTCCACGGCCTGGCGCACCGTCTGCTGCGCGCGCACCATATGGACGCTAACCTGCCGCAGGATTTCCAGATCCTCGACAGCGAAGATCAGCTGCGCTTGCTGAAACGCCTGATCAAGGCGATGAACCTCGATGAGAAGCAGTGGCCGCCGCGTCAGGCGATGTGGTACATCAACGGTCAGAAAGACGAAGGGCTGCGTCCGCATCATATCCAGAGCTTCGGTAACCCGGTCGAGCAGACCTGGCAGAACGTCTACAAGGCCTATCAGGAAGCGTGCGATCGCGCCGGTCTGGTGGATTTCGCCGAGTTGCTGCTGCGCGCCCACGAGCTGTGGCTGAACAAACCGCATATCCTGCAACACTACCGTGAACGCTTTACCAACATCCTGGTGGACGAATTCCAGGATACCAACAACATCCAGTACGCCTGGATCCGCCTGCTGGCCGGGGATACCGGCAAGGTGATGATCGTAGGCGATGACGATCAGTCTATCTACGGCTGGCGCGGCGCGCAGGTGGAGAACATCCAGCGCTTCCTCAACGATTTCCCCGGCGCGCAAACCATCCGTCTGGAGCAGAACTACCGTTCTACCAGCAACATTCTGAGCGCGGCCAACGCCCTGATTGAGAACAACAACGGGCGCCTGGGTAAAAAGCTGTGGACCGATGGCGTCGACGGCGAACCGATTTCGATTTACTGCGCCTTCAACGAGCTCGACGAAGCCCGCTTCGTGGTGAACCGCATTAAAACCTGGCAGGAGAACGGCGGCGCGCTGGAGCAGTGTGCCATTCTCTATCGCAGCAACGCCCAGTCGCGCGTGCTGGAAGAGGCGCTGTTGCAGGTGAGCATGCCGTACCGCATTTATGGCGGTATGCGCTTCTTCGAACGTCAGGAGATCAAAGATGCGCTCTCGTATTTGCGTCTGATTGCCAACCGTAACGACGATGCGGCGTTTGAGCGCGTGGTGAACACGCCGACGCGCGGCATCGGCGATCGTACGCTGGACGTGGTGCGTCAGGCCTCGCGCGATCGTCAGCTCACGTTGTGGCAGGCGTGCCGCGAGCTGTTACAGGAAAAAGCCCTTGCCGGGCGCGCCGCCAGCGCATTGCAGCGCTTCCTGGAGTTAATCGACGCGCTGGCGCAGGAAACGGCCGACATGCCGCTGCACGTCCAGACCGACCGGGTGATCAAAGATTCCGGCTTGCGCACCATGTACGAGCAGGAAAAAGGCGAGAAGGGCCAGACCCGTATTGAGAACTTAGAGGAACTGGTGACGGCAACGCGCCAGTTCAGCTACAACGAAGAAGACGAAGACCTGATGCCGTTGCAGGCATTCCTCTCTCACGCCGCGCTGGAGGCGGGTGAAGGGCAGGCCGATACCTGGCAGGATGCGGTTCAGCTGATGACCCTGCACTCCGCAAAAGGTCTGGAGTTCCCGCAGGTGTTCATCGTCGGGATGGAAGAGGGGATGTTCCCGAGCCAGATGTCGCTGGATGAAGGCGGGCGTCTGGAAGAGGAGCGTCGTCTGGCCTACGTGGGCGTGACCCGTGCGATGCAGAAACTGACCCTGACCTACGCGGAAACTCGCCGCCTGTACGGGAAAGAGGTGTATCACCGTCCGTCGCGCTTTATCGGCGAACTGCCGGAAGAGTGTGTGGAAGAGGTGCGCCTGCGCGCCAGCATCAGCCGTCCGGTCAGCCATCAGCGTATGGGCTCGCCGATCTCTGAAACCGACACCGGTTACAAGCTGGGCCAGCGCGTGCGCCACTCGAAGTTTGGCGAAGGCACCATCGTCAACCTGGAAGGCAGCGGCGAGCACAGCCGTTTGCAGGTAGCGTTCCAGGGGCAGGGGATCAAATGGCTGGTGGCAGCCTATGCCAAGCTGGAAAGTGTGTAACTTTCAGAAAAATATCACTATTTTGTAATAATCTGCTAGCCTTATACGTTGAAGGTCAATTAATGCCCTTCAGCGTTCCGTTGCGTGTTGACGCCACAGTTATTGCTGGCGTAACATGCGCGCACGATTACGCTAAGAGGACATTCGCCTTGGACACACCCAGTAGATACTGGCTCAATTCCCTGTCATCCAGGAACAACTCCTAAGGCTATCTCCTCTTGCTGATGGCCTTAGTGGTTGTCAGCGACTGCATCATTCCCGTCGCGCTGAGTCAGGCTGTTTAATGGTCTGAAACCCAATTTGTTTCTGTGTGCCCACCGAACTGTCCGATATTTTTTGCATTGGGAGTCCCGGTCATGTTGAGCGCATTTCAACTCGAAAATAACCGACTGACTCGGCTTGAAGCCGAAGAGTCACAGCCCCTCATTGATGCCGTATGGGTGGATCTGGTCGAGCCGGACGACGATGAGCGCCTTCGCGTACAATCTGAACTGGGGCAAAGCCTGGCGACACGCCCGGAACTGGAAGACATCGAAGCATCCGCCCGTTTTTTTGAAGACGAAGACGGCCTGCACATTCACTCCTTCTTCTTTTTCGAAGATGCCGAAGACCACGCGGGGAACTCCACCGTGGCGTTTACCATCCGCGATGGCCGCCTGTTCACCCTGCGCGAGCGCGAACTGCCTGCGTTTCGTCTCTACCGTATGCGCGCCCGCAGCCAGGCGATGATGGACGGCAACGCCTATGAGCTGCTGCTGGATCTGTTCGAAACCAAAATCGAACAGCTGGCGGATGAAATCGAAAACATCTACAGCGACCTGGAAAAGCTGAGCCGCGTGATCATGGAAGGCCATCAGGGCGATGAGTACGACGAAGCGTTGTCCACGCTGGCAGAGCTGGAAGATATCGGCTGGAAGGTGCGTTTGTGTCTGATGGATACCCAGCGCGCGCTGAACTTCCTGGTGCGCAAGGCGCGTCTGCCGGGCGGTCAGCTGGAGCAGGCGCGTGAGATCTTACGCGATATCGAATCCCTGCTGCCGCACAACGAATCCCTGTTCCAGAAGGTCAACTTCCTGATGCAGGCGGCGATGGGCTTTATCAACATCGAGCAGAACCGCATCATCAAGATCTTCTCGGTGGTGTCCGTGGTGTTCCTGCCGCCGACGCTGGTGGCGTCCAGCTACGGGATGAACTTTGAGTTTATGCCGGAACTGAAGTGGAGCTTTGGCTACCCGGGGGCGATTATCTTTATGATCCTCGCCGGGCTGGCGCCGTATCTGTACTTCAAGCGGAAGAACTGGCTGTAAAAATCTGGCGGGTGGCGCTGCGCTTACCCGCCCTACGATCGAATTCCCTCTCCCTGTGGGAGAGGGTTCCCCACAAAATAATGCCTGCACAGACGGCCCCCTCTCCCTTGAGGGAGAGGGCTGGGGTGAGGGGGAACATACGGCTCTGGTGGTCATTCCGTTCACTTTATGTTCCTTGCTACTCTGTCACGACATGACCGGTGAACGTGCCAGGGTGGCTCAGTCGCCACCACCCTGGCGACCCGGGCTTCCGGCGGAAAATCGCCGCTTCGCGGTGCCTTCGGCTTATTCCTTCCGGCTTATCGGGGACGGGAGGAGGTAACATCCCTGTAAAGCCCGCCCTCTCGGCGCATCCCTGCGCCTCGCCCCGGCCTACAGGAAACGCCTCAGCGATTTACAGCCGGACCGAGGCATCGCTGAAAGCCCTCAGTTATTCTGAGGCAACGTTATCGCTTTTGCTTTCAAATTACTGGGGAACCCTCTCCCCTGTGGGAGAGGGTTAGGGTGAGGGCAACATCACAGCCCTTTGCGCACCCTGCGCTGGGTATAAATCGCATCCGCAACAAAGATGGCCAGCGCCACCCAGATAAAGGCGAACGTCACCATCTTATCCGCACCCGGCACCTCGCCGTAAAACACCACCGCCAGCAGGAACATCAGCGTGGGGCCAATGTACTGGAAGAAGCCCAGCGTGGAGAGGCGCAGACGCGTTGCCGCGCCGGTAAAGCACAGCAGTGGGATCGTTGTGACCACGCCTGCGGCCATCAGCATCAGGTTCAGCGACCATGGGTTGCTGCCCATGTGGCTGGTGGCGCTGTCGGCAATACCGAACAGGTAGATCGCGGCGACAGGCAGCAGCCACAGGGTTTCAAACAGCATTCCCGTCTGCGCTTCCACCGCAATCTTCTTACGCACCAGGCCGTAAAACGCAAAGCTGAACGCCAGCCCCAGGGCGATAACCGGCAGTGAGCCGAAGGTCCACAGCTGTACCAGCACGCCGCAGAAGGCCAGAATCACCGCCACCCACTGCATCCGGCGAAAGCGCTCGCCGAGGAAAATCATCCCCAGCAAAATATTGACCAGCGGGTTAATAAAGTAGCCCAGGCTGGCTTCGAGCATGTGATGGTTATTCACCGCCCAGATAAACAGCAGCCAGTTTCCGCCAATCAGCACCGCAGAGAGAGCGAGCAGGAAGACCTTCTTCGGGGTTTTCAGCAGCGTTTTGACGCCTGACCACTGACGGCTGATACTCATCAGCGCAATCATGAAGAAAAACGACCAGATAACGCGGTGAGTGAGGATCTCGTCCGCCGGGACATAGGCGATAAGTTTGAAGTACGCCGGTGCGATACCCCAAATAAAATAAGCGGCAAGGGCGAGTAAAACGCCCTGCCGCGTCTGTTTAGCATCCATCGGGAAAATCCGTTACAAAAAAGTGAAGTAATTTTACCCGAATTTGCCGTCTCAACCCACCATATAAGTGGCGGTTGCGCTGGCGATATAAACCTGCTCCTCGTTATGCAGCTCAACGCGGGCGACGGCAACTTTATTCCCGGCGCGCAGCAGGCTGCTGGTGCAGGTGAAGCGGTTTCCGCGTCCCGGACGCAGGTAGTCGACGCGTAAATCGATGGTGCCCATGCGCGACAGGCGCTGGCGTAACTCATCTTCGTTGATGGTGTCATGGCGCGTCAGCGTGCTACCCACGCACACCAGACCGGCCGCCACGTCCAGCGCGGAGGCAATGACCCCGCCGTGCAAAATGCTTTGCGCCCAGTTACCGACCATCATTGGCTGATTATTGAAACTCAGCTGAGCGAAGTCTTTTTCGTATCGCTCCAGCTCAAGACCCAGTGCACGGTTGAACGGCATGTGGTACACAAAAATCTCGCCCACGAGCTTTAAGGTTTCTTCGGCGGTGAGTGTGGCTGACATCTGACGTGGCATCCTTGTTGTTAACAAAATGTTGATTTTATGCTTCAGGATAAAGGAATGCCACTTTAAGAAACGAGGAAGCGGAAGTTATCGCAGAAGTCTGTAGAATGCCCGGACAAAACTATTCATTAAATGTCACCATTTCAGGAGAACACCACCGATGCGGACGTATCTGGGTTGGTTACTGGCGGCGGTTGCGCTGCCCCTCACAGCATATGCGCAGGAAGCGACAATCAAAGAGGTGCATGATAAACCTGCCGTTAAGGGCAGCATCATCGCCAATATGCTTCAGGAGCATGACAATCCGTTCACGCTGTACCCTTATGATACAAACTACGTGATCTACACCCAGACCAGCGATCTCAACAAAGAGGCGATAAGCTCCTATAACTGGTCTGATAATGCGCGTAAAGATGAGGTGAAGTTCCAGCTCAGCCTCGCCTTCCCGTTCTGGCGCGGCATCCTGGGGCCGAACTCGGTGCTTGGCGCGTCTTACACGCAGAAGTCATGGTGGCAGCTCTCCAACAGCGGGGAATCTTCACCGTTCCGCGAAACCAACTATGAACCGCAGCTGTTCCTCGGTTTCGCCACCGATTATGAGTTTGCAGGCTGGACGCTGCGAGACGCGGAGGTGGGCTATAACCACGATTCCAACGGTCGTTCCGACCCAACCTCACGCAGCTGGAACCGCATCTATACGCGTCTGATGGCGCAGAACGGCAATTTCATGGTGGAAGTGAAGCCGTGGTACGTGGTGGGCAGCACCGATGACAACCCGGATATCACCAAATATATGGGCTACTATCAGCTTAAAGTGGGCTATCAGCTGGGTGACGCGGTGCTGAGCGCCAAAGGCCAGTACAACTGGAATACCGGCTACGGCGGTGCAGAGCTGGGCCTGAGCTACCCGGTAACGAAACACGTTCGTCTTTATACTCAGGTGTATAGCGGGTATGGCGAATCGCTGATCGACTACAATTTCAATCAGACCCGCGTCGGTGTGGGCGTCATGCTGAACGATATTTTCTAAGCTGCTCGAATGTTTTTGCGTTAAACGTTGAAGTTTCTCTCTCAGGCGCTGAAAATAGCGCCTGTTTCATTTCTGGCATATGGGGTTAACGTGGCGCAGGCGGAAGTATTGAATCAGGAATCGCTGGCTAAACAGGTTTTGCAGGAAACCTTTGGCTACCAGCAGTTCCGCCCTGGCCAGGAAACCATCATTGAAACCGTGCTGGAAGGCCGCGATTGCCTGGTGGTCATGCCGACCGGCGGCGGAAAATCGCTCTGCTATCAGGTGCCCGCGCTGGTGCTTAATGGCCTGACGGTCGTGGTATCGCCCCTTATTTCCCTGATGAAAGACCAGGTCGACCAGCTGCTTGCCAACGGCGTGGCGGCGGCCTGCCTGAACTCGACGCAGACCCGCGAGCAACAGCAAGAGGTAATGACCGGGTGCCGCACCGGGCAGATCCGCCTGCTGTATATCGCGCCAGAACGCCTGATGCTGGACAACTTCCTCGATCATCTGGCGCACTGGAATCCGGTGCTGCTGGCGGTGGATGAAGCGCACTGTATCTCCCAGTGGGGGCACGATTTCCGCCCGGAATACGCCGCTCTTGGCCAGCTTCGTCAGCGCTTCCCCGAGCTGCCGTTTATGGCGCTTACCGCCACGGCGGACGACACCACGCGTCAGGACATCGTTCGCCTGCTGGGGCTAAACGACCCGTATATTCAGGTCAGCAGCTTCGACCGCCCGAACATCCGCTATATGCTGATGGAGAAGTTCAAGCCGCTGGATCAGCTCTTACGCTACGTGCAGGAGCAGCGCGGAAAGTCCGGCATCATCTACTGCAACAGCCGGGCGAAGGTGGAAGACACCGCCGCGCGTCTGCAAAACCGTGGCTTTAGCGCCGCGGCCTATCACGCCGGGCTGGAGAACCATATCCGCGCCGACGTGCAGGAGAAATTCCAGCGCGACGACCTGCAAATCGTGGTCGCAACGGTGGCGTTCGGGATGGGGATCAACAAGCCCAACGTGCGCTTTGTGGTGCATTTCGACATTCCGCGCAATATCGAATCCTACTATCAGGAAACCGGCCGCGCCGGGCGTGACGGCCTGCCTGCGGAAGCGATGCTGTTTTACGATCCGGCGGATATGGCGTGGCTGCGCCGCTGTCTCGAGGAGAAACCGCAGGGGCAGTTGCAGGATATCGAACGCCACAAGCTTAACGCGATGGGGGCCTTCGCCGAAGCGCAAACCTGCCGCCGTCTGGTGCTGCTCAACTACTTTGGTGAAGGGCGTCAGGCACCGTGCGGCAACTGCGATATCTGCCTCGACCCGCCGAAGCAGTACGATGGCCTGATGGACGCGCGCAAAGCGCTCTCGACTATCGGACGCGTGAACCAGCGCTTCGGGATGGGCTACGTCGTTGAAGTGCTGCGCGGGGCTAACAACCAGCGTATCCGCGATATGGGTCACGACAAGCTGCCGGTTTATGGCATCGGGAAAGACCAGAGCCACGAGCACTGGGTGAGTATCATCCGCCAGCTGATCCATCTCGGCTTTGCCACGCAGAACATTGCCCAGCATTCTGCGCTTCAGCTGACCGAAGCGGCGCGACCGGTCCTGCGTGGCGAGGTTGAACTGAAGCTCGCCGTTCCGCGCGTCGTCGCCCTGAAGCCGCGCGTGATGCAAAAATCCTACGGCGGTAACTACGATCGCAAGCTGTTCGCCAAGCTGCGTAAGCTGCGTAAAGCCATTGCGGATGAAGAGAACATCCCGCCATACGTGGTGTTCAACGACGCGACGCTTATCGAGATGGCCGAGCAAATGCCGCTCAGCGCCAGCGAGATGCTCAGCGTCAACGGCGTCGGCACGCGTAAGCTGGAGCGCTTTGGTAAAGAGTTTATGGCGCTCATCCGTTCCCACGCTGATGGTGATGATGAGGAGTAGTCAGCCGGGCGAAAAAGTGCCAGGATGGTGACTCACTGTATTATTTCCCCGCGAGCTAATTATGTTAATGCTATTTCTCACCGTGGCGTTAGTGCACATCGTTGCGCTGATGAGCCCTGGCCCTGACTTTTTCTTCGTGTCACAAACGGCCGTCAGCCGCTCCCGCAAAGAGGCAATGATGGGTGTGCTCGGTATTACCATGGGCGTCATGGTCTGGGCGGCGGTTGCGCTGCTCGGTCTGAACCTGATCCTGGCGAAAATGGCGTGGCTGCATAACATCATCATGGTCGGCGGCGGTCTGTACCTGTGCTGGATGGGCTACCAGATGCTGCGCGGGGCGCTGAAGAAAGAAGAGAAAAAGCCGGAAGAGCCAAAGGTTGAGCTGGCAACGGGCGGCCGTAGCTTTGTGAAAGGGCTGCTGACCAACCTGGCGAACCCGAAAGCGATTATCTACTTCGGCTCTGTGTTCTCGCTGTTTGTAGGGGATAACGTCGGCGCGGGCGCGCGCTGGGGGATCTTCCTGCTGATCGTTGTTGAGACGTTCGCCTGGTTTACCGTTGTGGCAAGCCTGTTTGCCTTACCGGCGATGCGTCGCGGCTACCAGCGCATCGCGAAGTGGATCGACGGCTTTGCCGGCGCGCTGTTCGCCGGCTTCGGCATTCATCTCATCATTTCTCGCTAAGCATGACGCGCTGACGCAAGCAGCGCGCCAACCAGCATAAACAGCGAACCAAAGACTTTGTTCAGGGCCTTCATCTGCTTAGGCCCTTTGATCCACGCCGCAATTCGCTGCGCCAGCGTCGCGTAACCAATCATCACAATGATATCGACAATAATGGTGGTCGCGCCCAGCACCACGTACTGCATCACCTGTGGCTGATGCGGCACGATAAACTGCGGGAACAGGGCGGCGAGGAACACGATGCTTTTCGGGTTGGTCAGGTTAACGAACACCGCGCGTTTAAACAGGTGGCCGCGTGTTTGCGTCCGGGAGAGCGTATGCAGATCAATCGAGCCTGCGGCGCGCCACTGCTGAATACCCAGCCAGATAAGATACGCTGCGCCAGCCCATTTCAACACCTCGAAGGCCAGCACCGAACGGGAGAACAGCGTGCCCAGACCAATCCCCACCAGCACAATATGAATGCCAAGCCCGGTCTGTAAACCGGCGATTGACGCCGCCGCGCCGCGATAGCCGTGATTAATGGAGGTGGTCATGGTGTTGATTGCGCCCGAGCCAGGTGAAAGGCTGAGGATGATGGATGTCAGCAGGTAGGCGAACCACCATTCGAAGGTCATTTGAAACTCCCGGATCGTCTGTTTTTATGCCACAATACGCTATTGTTGAGTCATTTTGTGACCGGTGACGAAAAAAACGATATTCCCTGAATTACGGGGGGTGGAAACCCAATGTTTCAGCAGAAAAAGGACTGGGAAACACGAGAAAACGCATTTGCTGCTTTCTCCATGGGGCCGCTGACCGATTTCTGGCGCCAGCGTGAGGAAGATGAGTTTATGGGCGTCGGGGAAATCCCGGTACGCTTCGTTCGTTTCCGTGATGAAAAAAATGACCGGGTGATTGTGGTCTGCCCCGGGCGCATCGAAAGCTATATCAAATATGCCGAGTTGGCGTATGACCTGTTCCATCTGGGCTTTGATGTGTTAATTATCGACCATCGCGGGCAGGGGCTTTCTGGCAGGATGTTGCCGGATACCCATCGCGGCCACGTGGATAACTTCAGCGATTACGTCGACGATCTGGCCGCGTTCTGGCAGCAGGAAGTGCAGCCCGGACCGTGGCGCAAGCGTTATATTCTTGCCCACTCCATGGGGGGCGCGATCTCGACGTTGTTTTTGCAGCGCCATAAGCACCAGTGTGACGCCATTGCGCTGACCGCGCCGATGTACGGCATTGTGATACGTTTTCCTGACTGGATGGTGCGCCATCTGCTGGACTGGGCTGAGGGCCATCAGCGCATTCGAGAAGGCTATGCCATCGGAACAGGACGCTGGCGGGCATTGCCATTTGCCATCAACGTGTTAACCCACAGCCGGCAGCGTTATCGCCGCAACCTGCGTTTTTATGCCGATGAACCGCGTCTGCGGGTCGGCGGCCCCACCTGGCACTGGGTGCGGGAAGGTATTCATGCCGGTGAGCAGGTGCTGGCGGGCGTAGGCGATGATGACACGCCGACGCTCCTGATCCAGGCGGAAGAAGAGCGTGTGGTGGATAACCGCATGCATGACCGCTATTGTGAACTTCGCGCCGCTGCGGGCCATCCCTGTGAAGGGGGTAAACCGCTGGTCATCAACGGTGCGTACCATGAGATCCTTTTTGAAAAGGACGCTATGCGCTCAGTCGCGCTCAACGCCATTGTTGAATTTTTCAACAGGCATAACTGATTATTGTTTTCCACCAGAGGTTGAAATCCCTATGTACCAGGTTGTTGCATCTGATTTAGATGGCACGCTGCTTTCCCCCGACCACACCCTGTCGCCTTATGCGAAAGAGACCTTAAAACTCCTGACTGCCCGTGGCGTGAACTTTGTCTTCGCCACTGGCCGCCACCACGTGGACGTGGGGCAGATCCGCGATAACCTGGAGATCAAGTCGTACATGATCACCTCCAACGGTGCGCGCGTACATGACACGGACGGCAACCTGATTTTTACCCACAATCTCGATCGCGACATCGCCACCGATTTGTTCGGCATTGTGCATAACAACCCGGATATCGTCACTAACGTTTACCGCGACGACGAGTGGTTTATGAACCGCCACCGCCCGGAAGAGATGCGCTTTTTCAAGGAAGCCGTATTCCAGTACTCACTGTACGAGCCGGGTCTGCTGGAGCCGGAAGGGATCAGTAAGGTGTTCTTCACCTGTGTAAATCATGAGGAGTTACTGCCGCTGGAGCAGGCGATCAACGCCCGCTGGGGCGACCGCGTGAACGTGAGCTTCTCCACGCTGACCTGTCTGGAAGTGATGGCGGGCGGGGTGTCCAAAGGTCACGCGCTGGAAGCGGTAGCGAAACGGCTGGGCTTTGATCTGAAAGACTGTATTGCCTTTGGCGATGGCATGAACGATGCCGAGATGCTCTCCATGGCGGGTAAAGGCTGCATCATGCAGAACGCGCACCAGCGCCTGAAAGATCTGCACCCGGAGCTGGAAGTGATCGGCACCAACGGCGATAACGCCGTGCCTAAGTATCTGCGCAAACTGTTCCTTGAATAATCTTCAATTGATTGTTTATTGTTCAGATGTCAACTAAAGAGTTCGCTACAATGCCTCTCCTTCTTTCTGAGAGACAAGCATTGTGGCGCTACTCATTATCACCACTATCCTGTGGGCCTTCTCCTTTAGTCTGATTGGCGAATACCTTGCCGGATCGGTCGACAGCTACTTCTCGGTACTGATGCGCGTGGGGCTGGCGGCGCTGGTGTTCCTGCCGTTCCTGCGTACCCGCGGGCAGTCGCTAAAAACGATACTGCTGTACATGCTGGTAGGCGCGATGCAGCTCGGCATCATGTACCTGTTCAGCTTCCGGGCCTACGTTTACCTGTCCGTCTCGGAATTTCTGCTCTTCACCGTGCTGACGCCGCTCTACATCACGCTGATTTATGACTTGCTCAGCAGGCGCCGTTTGCGCTGGGGATATCTGCTGAGCGCTGCGCTGGCAGTCATTGGCGCTGCGATTATTCGCTATGACAAGGTAAGCGATCACTTCTGGACCGGGCTGATGTTCGTCCAGCTCGCTAATATCAGCTTTGCCATCGGGATGGTGGGTTACAAACGTCTGATGGAGACCCGCCCGATGCCGCAGCATAACGCGTTTGCGTGGTTCTATATGGGCGCGGCGATTGTCGCGATAGCGGCGTGGTTTCTGCTCGGCAATCCGCAAAAGCTGCCGACTACCTCCGTGCAGTGGAGCGTTCTGGTCTGGCTGGGCGTGGTGGCGTCGGGGCTGGGCTATTTTATGTGGAACTACGGCGCTACGCAGGTAGACGCCGGGACGCTGGGGATCATGAACAACGTGCACGTGCCAGCGGGGCTACTGGTGAACCTCGCCATCTGGCAGGAGCAGCCGCACTGGCCGAGTTTCCTTATTGGGGGAACGGTGATCCTGGCTTCGCTGTGGGTACATCGCCGCTGGGTCGCTCCGCGCTCCGCACAAACGGAAGATGGTCGCACGCGTGGTTCCGCGCTGAGCGAATAAACGCTTCCGTAATCGGCTGACGCTGCTCGCCGTCACGCACGGCGGCGTACAGCCGGCTCCACAGTCCTTCACCCAGGGTTTTGGTGACCACCAGACGCTGGCGTTCAACCGTCTCGACCACCCAGTGCGGCAGCGCCGCAATCCCCATTCTGGCCGCCACCATCTGAATTAACAGCAGCGTGTTATCCACGCTTTTCAGCTGTGGGCTGATGCCCGCGGGTTGCAGGAAATGGCGCCAGATATCCAGACGACTGCGCTGTACCGGGTAAATCAGCAGCGTCTCCGTTGCCAGATCTTCCGGCGTGATACGCGTTTTAGCGGCCAGCGGATGGTCCGGGGCCAGCACCAGACGCACCTCAAAATCAAACATTGGCGAATAGTGCAGACCGCTGCGCGGCAGAATATCTGAGGTCATCACCAGATCCAGCTCACCCTGCTGAAGCGACGGCTGCGGATCAAACGTGACGCCGGATTTGAAGTCCATCTCCACCTGCGGCCACTTCTGGCGGAAGTTCTCAAGCGCGGGGGTCAGCCACTGAATACAGCTGTGACACTCAATGGCGATGCGCAGAGTGGTCTGCTGCGGCTCGTTGCAGGACTGCAACGCGCTGGCAATCTGCGGCAACACCTGGTTCGCCAGCTGAAGCAAAATTTCGCCCTGCGGCGTAAAGCGCAAAGGCTGGCTCTTACGCACAAAAAGACGAAAGCCGAGGCGTTGTTCCAGATCGCTGAACTGGTGAGAAAGGGCAGACTGAGTCTGGTGCAGCGTGGCCGCTGCCGCCGCAAGAGAACCGCAGTTCCGCAACGCTTGTAGCGTTTTCAGGTGTTTTATCTCGATCATGAAAGTCCTTCACTTCGCCATGAACATTTTGCGCTTGAGGAATATACAGTACCTGCCAATTATAGAAGTGTAAACATCTGGACGTCTAAATAACGAATTTCTACAAGGGGTATGCCATGACAATCCGCACTCACACTCTCGGTTTCCCTCGCGTTGGCCTGCGTCGCGAGCTGAAAAAAGCGCAAGAAAGCTACTGGGCGGGTAACGCCACCCGCGAAGAACTGCTGGCCGTGGGACGCGAGCTGCGCGCCCGTCACTGGGATCAGCAAAAGCAGGCGGGCGTAGACCTGCTGCCGGTGGGCGATTTCGCCTGGTACGACCATGTTCTGACCACCAGCCTGCTGCTTGGCAACGTGCCGGCTCGTCATCAGAACAACGATGGATCGGTGGATATCGATACCCTGTTCCGCATCGGCCGTGGCCGCGCGCCAACGGGTGAGCCAGCGGCAGCGGCGGAAATGACCAAGTGGTTTAACACTAACTATCACTATATGGTGCCGGAGTTCGTTAAGGGCCAGCAGTTCAAACTGACCTGGACCCAGCTTCTGGATGAAGTGGACGAAGCGCTGGCGCTGGGTCACCAGGTGAAACCCGTCCTGCTGGGGCCGGTCAGCTACCTGTGGCTGGGCAAAGTGAAAGGTGAGCAGTTCGACCGCCTCCGCCTGCTGAACGCTATTCTGCCGGTTTATAAGCAGGTTCTGATTGAGCTGGGTAAGCGCGGTATTCAGTGGGTGCAAATCGATGAACCGGCGCTGGTGCTTGAGCTGCCGCAGGCGTGGCTGGATGCCTTCAAACCGGCGTATGACGCGCTCACGGGCCAGGTGAAGCTGCTGCTGACCACCTATTTCGAGGGCGTAACGCCGAACCTCGACACCATTACCGCGCTGCCGGTTCAGGGTCTGCACGTTGATCTCGTTCACGGCAAAGACGATGTGGCAGAGTTGCACAAGCGTCTGCCTGCGGAGTGGCTGCTCTCTGCCGGTCTGGTGAATGGTCGTAACGTCTGGCGTGCCGATCTCACCGGGAAATATGCACAAATCAAGGACATTGTCGGTAAACGTGAATTGTGGGTAGCCTCTTCCTGTTCCCTGCTGCACAGCCCGATCGACCTGAGCGTGGAGACCCGACTCGACCCTGAGGTGAAAAGCTGGTTTGCCTTTGCCCTGCAAAAGTGTGAGGAGCTGGCTCTGCTGCGCGACGCGTTGAACAGCGGCGACACGGCAGCGATTACCGACTGGAGCGCCCCGATCCAGGCGCGCCGTCACTCGACGCGCGTGCATAACCCGGCGGTGGAAAAACGTCTGGCAGCCATCACTGCCCGGGACAGCCAGCGCCAGAGCCCGTATGAAGTGCGCGCCGAAGCCCAGCGTGCGCGCTTTAACCTGCCCGCGTGGCCGACCACAACCATCGGCTCCTTCCCGCAGACTACCGAGATCCGCGGCCTGCGCCTGGACTTCAAAAAGGGCAATCTGGATGCGAATCACTACCGCACCGGCATTGCGGAGCACATCAAACAGGCGATCGTCGAGCAGGAACGTCTGGGTCTGGACGTGCTGGTGCACGGCGAGGCCGAGCGTAACGATATGGTGGAATACTTCGGTGAACACCTGGACGGCTTTGTCTTTACCCAGAACGGCTGGGTGCAAAGCTACGGCTCCCGCTGCGTGAAGCCGCCGGTGGTGATCGGTGACGTCAGCCGCCCGGAGGCGATCACCGTGGAGTGGGCGAAGTATGCCCAGTCTCTGACCGACAAACCGGTAAAAGGCATGCTTACGGGGCCGGTGACCATTCTCTGCTGGTCGTTCCCGCGTGAAGATGTATCCCGGGAAACCATCGCCAAACAGATCGCCCTGGCGCTGCGTGATGAAGTGGCGGATCTGGAAGCGGCGGGGATTGGCATCATTCAGATCGACGAACCGGCGCTGCGTGAAGGCTTGCCGCTGCGTCGCAGCGACTGGGATGCTTATCTGACGTGGGGCGTGGAGGCGTTCCGCCTCAACGCGGCCGTCGCGAAGGACGACACGCAGATCCACACCCACATGTGTTACTGCGAATTTAACGACATCATGGACTCCATTGCCGCGCTCGACGCCGATGTGATCACCATCGAGACCTCGCGTTCAGACATGGAGCTGCTGGAGTCGTTCGAAGAGTTCGACTACCCGAACGAAATCGGGCCGGGCGTGTATGACATTCACTCCCCTAACGTGCCGAGCGTGGAGTGGATTGAATCGCTGCTGCAAAAAGCCGCCCGGCGCATTCCGGCGGAACGCCTGTGGGTAAACCCGGACTGCGGCCTGAAAACCCGCGGCTGGCCTGAAACCCGCGCGGCGCTGGCGAACATGGTACAGGCGGCGCAGAATTTGCGTCAGGCGTAGTGGGGCTGGATTGCCCGGTTGGCGCAGCCGCCACCGGGCTTTTTGTATTACGCTTTCTTCCCGCCGTACTGGCTGAACCACGCCAGCATTCTCTGCCAGCCATCTTTCGCCGATTCTGCGTGATAGCTCGGACGATAATCGGCATTAAACGCGTGTCCCGCATCCGGGTACACCACGATTTCGGCCTTCGCGTTTGCCGCCCGCAGCGCGTGGCGCATGGTCTCGACGGTATCAAGCGGAATGCCGGTATCCTGGCCGCCATACAGCCCTAGCACCGGGGCATTTAAATCGGTGGCGATATCAACCGGATGTTTCGGCGAGTTCAGGGTCTTTTCACCCACCAGTTTACCGTACCAGGCCACAGCGGCTTTCAGCTGCGGATTGTGCGCGGCATACAGCCAGCTAATGCGTCCGCCCCAGCAAAAGCCGGTCACCATCAGACGGTGCGGGTCGCCACCGTTGCGCGCCGCCCAGCTGGCAACGTGGTCGAGATCGGCCAGCACCTGCGCGTCCGGCACTTTGCTGACCAGGTTGCTGAACAGCGTCGGGATGTCGCTGTAATCATTCGGATCGCCCTGACGGAAATAGAGTTCCGGCGCAACGGCCAGGTAACCTTCCAGCGCCAGACGGCGGCAGAGGTCGCGAATATGTTCATGAACGCCAAATATTTCCTGCACCACGATCACGATGGGCAGCGGGCCATCGGCGGATTTTGGCCGCGCGTGGTACGCTGGCATGTTCTCTCCCTGGGAGGGAATGGAGGTCTCGCCTGCGGTAATGGCCTCTTCAGGGGTTGAGACGATGGTTGAAGCATGCGGGGCCGCAGCAGGTGCAAAACCGATTTTTTCAGTCATGGCATTCTCCGTACCAATGAATGGATTAGCGCAAAGATAAATATAGACACCAGGTTAACAATCCACAGTGCCTTATAGCGTCTATCTTTTGTGCAGCACCCGGCGATATAACTTGTTAATGTGATGTGAATCACTATTTTATGGAAATTAACTGCAATCATTTTCATTCATGGTGAGGTGTGTCACGAAATAATGCACATTGCTTCTGTAAAGTACCGTTTTACTTCTTCTGACAAACCGACCCACAGAGGAGTCACCTATGTCTAAGTCTGATGTTTTTCATCTCGGCCTCACTAAAAACGATTTACAAGGGGCTACGCTTGCTATCGTCCCTGGCGATCCTGAGCGTGTGGAAAAGATCGCCGCGCTGATGGATAAGCCGGTTAAGCTGGCAGCGCATCGCGAATTCACCACCTGGCGCGCAGAGCTGGACGGTAAAGCGGTGATCGTGTGCTCTACCGGTATTGGTGGCCCGTCTACCTCTATCGCCGTAGAAGAGCTGGCGCAGCTGGGCATTCGTACTTTCCTGCGCATCGGCACCACAGGCGCCATTCAGCCGCACATCAACGTGGGCGACGTGCTGGTTACCACCGCATCCGTGCGTCTGGACGGGGCAAGCCTGCACTTTGCACCGATGGAATTCCCGGCAGTGGCCGATTTCGAATGCACCACCGCGCTGGTTGAAGCCGCGAAGTCCGTGGGCGCAACCACCCACGTGGGCGTAACTGCCTCTTCCGATACCTTCTACCCGGGCCAGGAGCGTTACGACACCTTCTCTGGTCGCGTGGTGAGCCGTTTCAAAGGCTCCATGGAAGAGTGGCAGTCGATGGGCGTCATGAACTACGAAATGGAATCTGCGACGCTGCTGACCATGTGCGCAAGCCAGGGTCTGCGTGCCGGTATGGTGGCGGGCGTTATCGTCAACCGTACTCAGCAGGAGATCCCGAACGCTGAAACCATGAAGCAGACTGAAAGCCATGCGGTGAAAATCGTGGTTGAAGCGGCGCGCCGCCTGATCTAATTCTCTCTTCAGTGCTGAAAGGTCGACATGCTCGGCCTTTTCTTTTTGCGTAACGCCTCGCAGGAAAACCCTTTCAAACTGGACGTTCATACAGCACAATTCTATTTTGTGCGGTAATACGTTGATGCAGGGGGCATTGTGGATATCTCAATCCTGATTTATGCAGTGATTGCGCTGGTGAGCGTGGGAATTGGCTGGCTCATTTCCGGCTACCAGCATGCGCAGCAGAAAGCCGAACAGCTGGCAGAGCGCGAGGAGATCGTCGCTGAACTTAGCGCGACGAAACAACAGCTTGCGCTGAGTGATCACTGGCGCGACGAATGCGAACTGCTCAATAACGAACTGCGCAATCTGCGTGATATCAATACCTCGCTGGAGGCCGATCTCCGTGAAGTGACCACCCGTCTTGAGTCCACCCAACTGCACGCCGAAGACAAAATCCGTCAGATGATCAACAGCGAGCAGCGTCTTAGCGAGCAGTTTGAGAACCTCGCGAACCGCATTTTTGAGCACAGCAATCGCCGCGTGGATGAGCAGAACCGCCAGAGCCTGAACAGCCTGCTGACGCCGCTGCGTGAACAGCTGGATGGCTTTCGCCGTCAGGTACAGGACAGCTTTGGTCAGGAAGCCCGCGAACGCCACACGCTGGCGCATGAAATTCGTAATCTCCAGCAGCTGAATGCGCAGATGGCGCAGGAGGCGGTTAACCTGACGCGCGCACTGAAAGGTGATAACAAAGCGCAGGGAAACTGGGGCGAAGTGGTCATGACGCGCGTGCTGGAGGCCTCTGGCCTGCGCGAAGGATACGAATACGAAACGCAGGTCAGCATTGAGAACGATGCGCGCTCGCGGATGCAGCCGGATGTCATTGTTCGTCTGCCACAGGGCAAAGATGTGGTTATCGACGCCAAAATGACGCTGGTGGCCTATGAGCGCTACTTCAACGCTGAGGATGACTACACCCGCGAAACAGCGTTGCAGGAGCACATCGCCTCCGTGCGTAACCATATCCGTCTGTTGGGCAGAAAAGATTATCAGCAGTTGCCGGGGCTGCGATCGCTGGATTATGTGCTGATGTTCATTCCGGTCGAGCCTGCGTTCCTGCTGGCGCTCGACAGACAGCCCGAACTGATCACCGAAGCGCTGAAAAATAACATTATGCTGGTCAGCCCCACCACGCTACTGGTGGCGTTACGTACCATTGCCAACCTGTGGCGCTATGAGCACCAAAGCCGTAACGCGCAGCAGATTGCCGATCGCGCCAGCAAGCTGTACGACAAAATGCGGCTGTTTGTGGACGATATGTCCTCGGTGGGGCAAAGCCTGGATCGCGCGCAGGATAACTACCGCCAGGCGATGAAAAAACTCTCCTCCGGGCGTGGCAATTTGCTGGCGCAGGCGGAGGCGTTTCGCAGCCTGGGGGTGGAAGTTAAACGCGAGATTAATCCGGAACTGGTGGAGCAGGCTACCGCTCAGGACGAAGAGTTTCGTCTGCGTGAAGGCGACGGTAAGCAAAATAGCCGCAATGAAGACAACGATTTAGCGGCGAGTTTATCCCCCGAAGCGCAGCCGGCGCGTTTCTTTCACGGTGGTTGAAACGTAGGGCAAATGCGCCCAATCTGTTACACTTCACGAACATTTGACTGATTAGCAGGCTCTGAGATGGTTGACGATTCACAAGACACAACGCACTTTGGCTTTCAGACTGTCGCCAAAGCGCAGAAAGCTGACATGGTGGCCCACGTATTTCATTCCGTGGCGGCGAAGTACGATGTGATGAATGATTTGATGTCATTCGGCATTCATCGCTTGTGGAAGCGCTTCACTATTGATTGCAGCGGCGTGCGCCGTGGACAAACGGTGCTGGATTTAGCCGGAGGCACAGGGGATCTGACCGCTAAATTCTCCCGTCTGGTTGGCGAAACCGGCCGCGTGGTGCTGGCGGATATCAACGACTCAATGCTGAAAATGGGACGCGAAAAGCTGCGTAATATCGGCGTGGTAGGCAACGTTGAATATGTTCAGGCCAACGCCGAAGCGCTGCCGTTCCCGGATAATACGTTCGACTGCATCACCATCTCTTTCGGTCTGCGTAACGTGACCGATAAAGATAAAGCGCTGCGCTCCATGTACCGCGTGCTTAAGCCGGGCGGTCGACTGCTGGTACTCGAGTTTTCTAAACCGATTATCGACCCGCTGAGCAAAGCTTACGATGCCTATTCCTTCCACGTTCTGCCGCGCATCGGCGAGCTGGTGGCAAACGATGCAGAAAGTTACCGTTATCTGGCCGAGTCCATCCGAATGCACCCGGATCAGGACACGCTGAAAGCGATGATGCAGGATGCGGAGTTTGAAAACGTGGAATACTTCAATATGACGGCGGGTGTCGTCGCGCTGCATCGTGGTTACAAGTTCTGAGTGGAGGTTTCCCGTGCCCATTAAACCCTTAGTCACCGCAGGCATCGAGAATGTACTGAATGCCTTTCTGTATCGCGCTCCGGCGCTGAAAACCGCACGTCAGCGGCTTAACGGAAAGGTGCTGCGCATCGTTTTAAAGGAGTTCTCGACGCCGCTTGTGCTGGTCTTCAGCGAACGCCAGCTTGACGTTCTGGGGGAGTGGGAAGGCGAGGCTGACTGCTCGGTGATTACGCACATGAGCGTATTGCCAAAACTGCGTGACCGTCAGCAGATGACGGCGCTTATTCGCAGCGGTGAGCTGGAGGTCGAAGGCGATATTCAGGTGGTACAGAACTTCGTTGCACTCAGCGATCAGGCTGAATTCGACCCGGCGGAACTGATGGCGCCCTATATCGGCGACATCGCGGCTGAAGGTATAAGCAAAACGCTGCGCACGGGTTCCGCTTTCCTTCGTAAAGGTCTGCTCCGTCAACAGCGCTACGCTGCCGAGGTGCTGACCGAAGAGTGGCGTATGGCGCCGGGGCCTTTAGAAGTCGCCTGGTTTGCAGAAGAGACCGCGGCAGTTGAGCGCGCAGTTGATGCGTTAACCAAACGGCTGGAAAAACTGGAGGGCAAATGACGCCTGGTGAAATTCGGCGCCTCTATTTTATCGTTCGCACCTTTTTGAGCTACGGGCTCGACGAGCTTATCCCCAGAATGCGTATCACCCTGCCGCTTCGGCTTTGGCGTCGCACGCTGTTCTGGATGCCGAATCGCCATAAGGATCAGGAGCTGGGCGCACGCCTGCGTCTTGCGTTACAGGAGCTGGGCCCGGTCTGGATCAAGTTTGGGCAGATGCTCTCAACACGTCGCGACCTTTTCCCACCGCAGATTGCCGATCAGCTCGCGCTATTGCAGGACCGCGTTGCTCCGTTTGACGGAGCGAGAGCGAAGAAACAAATCGAAGAAGCGATGGGCAATATCCCCATCGAGACCTGGTTTGATGATTTCGATATTCAGCCCCTGGCCTCTGCCTCTATTGCGCAGGTTCACACCGCGCGCCTGAAGGAAAATGGCAAAGAGGTGGTCATCAAAGTGATTCGTCCGGATATCCTGCCGGTTATCAAAGCAGACATGAAGCTGATTTATCGCCTGGCTCGCTGGGTGCCGCGTCTGTTGCCGGATGGTCGCCGTCTGCGTCCGCTGGAAGTGGTTCGGGAATACGAAAAAACGCTGATTGACGAGCTTAATCTGCTGCGTGAATCGGCGAACGCCATTCAGCTGCGTCGAAACTTTGAAGACAGCCCGATGCTGTATGTTCCTGAAGTCTATTCTGACTATTGCAGTCAGAACATGATGGTGATGGAACGTATCTACGGTATTCCGGTCTCGGACGTGGCGGCGCTGGAAAAACAGGGCACCAACATGAAGCTGCTGGCCGAGCGTGGCGTGCAGGTCTTCTTTACTCAGGTTTTCCGCGACAGCTTCTTCCATGCAGACATGCATCCGGGCAACATTTTCGTCAGCTATGAGCACCCGGAAGATCCGAAATACATCGGCATCGACTGCGGTATTGTCGGCTCGCTGAATAAAGAGGATAAGCGCTACCTCGCTGAGAACTTTATCGCTTTCTTCAATCGCGACTACCGTAAGGTGGCCGAGCTGCACGTGGATTCAGGCTGGGTTCCGCCAGATACCAACGTGGAAGAGTTTGAATTTGCGATTCGCACCGTCTGTGAGCCGATTTTTGAAAAGCCGCTCTCGGAGATCTCTTTCGGACACGTCCTGCTCAACCTGTTCAACACCGCACGCCGTTTCAATATGGAAGTGCAGCCACAATTAGTTTTACTTCAGAAAACATTACTTTACGTTGAGGGCGTAGGCCGCCAGCTCTATCCTCAGTTAGACTTGTGGAAAACCGCGAAACCGTTCCTCGAATCCTGGATTAAGGATCAGGTCGGTATTCCAGCCCTGGTTCGCTCGCTTAAAGAGAAAGGCCCGTTCTGGATTGAAAAAATGCCTGAAATTCCTGAACTGGTTTACGACAGTTTGCGTCAGAGCAAGAACCTTCAGCACAGCATGGATAAAATCGCGCACGAGCTTCAATCCAGTCGCGTGCGTCAGGGGCAGTCCCGCTATCTCTTCGGAATTGGCGCGACGCTGCTGATAAGCGGCACGTTGCTGTTGATCAATCGTCCGGACTGGGAAATGATGCCAGCCTGGATTATGGCTGCCGGTGTGGTTGTCTGGCTTGCTGGCTGGCGAAAAACGCGCTGAATTAGCGTCGCTATCGAGAGATTGCATACGTATAATGCGATCTGACTAATTAATCATCTATCACTGGGGAACACGCATGGGTGGTATCAGTATCTGGCAGTTAGTGATCATTGCCGTCATCGTTGTGCTGCTGTTTGGCACGAAAAAACTCGGATCGATTGGTTCCGACCTGGGCGCGTCAATCAAAGGCTTCAAGAAAGCCATGAGCGATGATGAGAATAAGCAGGAAAAAACCAGTCAGGATGCTGATTTTACCGCTAAATCCATCGCCGATAAGCAGGACGAAGCCAAAAAGGAAGAGGCTAAACGTCACGATAAAGAGCAGGTGTAATTCGTGTTCGACATTGGTTTTGGTGAGTTACTGCTGGTCTTTGTGATTGGTCTGATTGTGTTGGGGCCGCAGCGTTTACCCGTTGCGGTGAAAACCGTCGTGGGCTGGGTGCGGGCGCTTCGCTCGCTGGCAACTACCGTGCAGAACGAGCTGGCGCAGGAGCTGAAGCTTCAGGAATTTCAGGACAGCCTGAAAAAGGTTGAAAAGGCGAGCATGGACAACCTGACGCCGGAGCTGAAAGCATCAATGGATGAGTTGCGCGAAGCGGCGGAATCCATGAAGCGTTCTTACAGCATTAACGATCCTGAGAAGGCGAGCGATGAAGCAAACACCATCCACAATCCGGTGGTGAAGGGTAGCGAAGAGCAGCGCGAGGGTGTAACGCCTTCCAGCGCGGAGCATCAGGCTGCTTCGCCAGAGCAATCGCCGCAGGAGCCCGAAGTGAAAAAGCAGGTGCCGCCGGAAGAGCCCGTGGTCAAAACGGCTGAGGTAAAACCCGCCGCGCCCGTTTCCGAATCATCCCCCTCGTCGAGTGATAAAGCGTAAACATGGCAGTAGATGATACTCAACCGCTTATTACGCACCTCATTGAGCTGCGTAAGCGCCTGTTAAACTGCATTATTGCGGTTTTCCTCATTTTTTTATGTCTGGTCTATTTTGCCAACGATATCTATCAGGTGGTTTCCGCGCCGCTGATTAAACAGATGCCTCTGGGCGCGACGATGATTGCAACAGACGTTGCTTCACCGTTCTTTACCCCGATCAAACTGACCTTCTGGGTGTCGTTGATTGCCTCTGCGCCGGTCATTTTGTATCAGGTCTGGGCATTTGTGGCGCCCGCGCTGTACAAGCATGAACGCAAGCTGGTTATTCCGCTGCTGGTGTCCAGTTCGCTGCTGTTTTATATCGGCATGGCGTTCGCCTACTTCGTTGTCTTCCCGCTGGCCTTCGGCTTCCTGACGCATACCGCACCGGAAGGGGTACAGGTGTCGACGGACATCGCCAGCTACCTCAGCTTCGTGATGGCGCTGTTTATGGCCTTTGGTGTCGCCTTCGAGGTGCCCGTAGCAATTGTCCTGCTCTGCTGGGTGGGGGTGACCACGCCTGACGATCTGCGTAAGAAGCGCCCGTACATCCTGGTGGGGGCATTTGTCGTAGGTATGCTGTTAACGCCACCGGACGTCTTCTCGCAAACCTTACTGGCGATACCTATGTACTGCCTGTTTGAAGTCGGCGTGTTCTTCGCTCGTTTCTACGTCGGAAAGGGGCGTACCCGGGACGAAGAAGACGAGCCGTCTGAAGAGACTACTAAAGAATAAAACCAACCGCCCGTCAGGGCGGTTGTCATATGGGGATACGTATGTTTGATATCGGGCTTAACCTCACCAGCGCCCAGTTTGCGAAAGACCACGATGAGGTGGTGGCGCGCGCCTTTGCCGCCGGCGTGGGTGGGCTGCTACTGACGGGAACGAATCTGCATGAGAGTGAGCAGGCACGGCAGCTGGCGCAACGCTATCAACACTGCTGGTCCACCGCAGGCGTGCATCCTCATGACAGCAGCCAGTGGACGCATGAAAGCGCTGAGGCGCTTCATCGTCTGGCACAAACGCCAGAAGTGGTTGCCATTGGCGAATGCGGGCTTGATTTCAACCGTAACTTCTCGACACCTGAAGAGCAGGAGAAGGCATTTACCGCCCAGCTCGCGCTGGCAGCAGAGCTGGAGATGCCGGTGTTTATGCACTGTCGCGATGCGCATGAACGTTTTATGGCGCTACTGGAACCCTGGCTGGAGAAACTGCCGGGCGCGGTGTTGCACTGCTTTACGGGCTCCCGTCAGGAAGCGCTGGATTGCCTGAACCGCGGGCTGTATTTGGGTATCACGGGCTGGGTCTGCGATGAGCGTCGTGGGCTGGAACTGCGTGAGCTGTTACCCGTTATCCCGGCCGATCGTTTGCTGCTGGAAACGGATGCGCCGTATCTGTTGCCCCGGGATATGCAGCCCAAACCGCCATCACGACGTAATGAACCGGCCTACCTGGGGCATATTGCTGAGCGAGTGGCGCACTGGCGCGGAGAAGATGCCCAGTGGCTGGCAGCACAAACCGATGATAACGTGCGTCGTCTGTTCGGCGTGCAGTTCTAAACTTTGCGGAAATCGGTGTTTTTAACGCTCTGCAACACCTCTTTGTTCAGCAGGTTGAGCAGCAGCATGGAGCGCGCTTCACCGTCCGGCTCAGCGAAGATGGCCTGTAACCCTTCAAAGGCGCCTTCGGTGATCACCACGCTGTCGCCGGCATAAGGGGTTTCCGGATCGGTAATATCTTCAGGCTGCTGGTAGACAGAAAGCTGATGAATAACCGATGACGGTACTCTTGCCGGATGGGCGCCAAAACGCACAAAATGGCTGACGCCGCGCGTGGCGCTGATCGTCGTGGTGTGGATCACTTCGGGGTCGAACTCGACGAACAGATAGTTCGGGAACAGAGGCTCACTGACGGTCGTGCGTCTTCCACGCTGCATTTTTTCAAGCGTGATCACGGGTGTCAGGCAGTTAACAGACTGACGTTCAAGATGTTCCTGCGCGCGCTGAAGTTGCCCGCGTTTGCAATACAGTAAATACCAGGCCTGCATAATCACTCTTCCCATTGTTCGGGGCGCAAGCATACCAAAACCCTGGCGGGATCGCTAAGGTGATTATAATGGCGAAAAAGAGAGTAAGTCGTGGAAGTTCACGCTAATTTAACAAAATTACAGCATCACGCGGTCTTACGCCGTATAATGAAGCGCTTACAGAGAGGCCATGATTAACTGCATGAAATACCACGATCTACGCGACTTCCTGGCGCTGCTGGAAAAGCAGGGCGAACTCAAACGCATTACGCTTCCTGTTGATCCGTATCTGGAAATGACAGAAATCGCTGACCGAACCCTGCGCGCGGGCGGCCCGGCGTTGCTGTTTGAAAACCCAAAAGGCTACGCCATGCCGGTGCTGTGCAACCTGTTTGGCACACCTCGCCGCGTGGCGCTGGGGATGGGACAGGAAGATGTCACGGCATTACGTGAAGTGGGCAAACTGCTGGCCTTTCTTAAAGAGCCGGAGCCGCCAAAAGGGTTCCGCGACTTGTTCGACAAGCTGCCGCAGTTTAAGCAGGTGCTGAACATGCCCACCAAACGCCTGCGCGGTGCGCCGTGCCAGCAAAAAGTGCTGGAAGGCGATGCGGTGGATCTGACCAAAATTCCCATCATGCAGTGCTGGCCTGACGATGCCGCACCGCTGATCACCTGGGGCCTCACCGTGACGCGTGGGCCGCATAAAGAGCGTCAAAACCTCGGCATTTACCGCCAGCAGCTGATTGGCAAAAACAAGCTCATCATGCGCTGGTTGTCCCATCGCGGCGGGGCGCTGGATTTCCAGGAGTGGTGCGCGGCCCATCCGGGCGAACGCTTCCCGGTTTCAGTCGCGCTGGGTGCCGATCCGGCAACCATTCTGGGCGCGGTGACGCCTGTTCCTGATACGCTGTCTGAATATGCCTTTGCAGGGCTGCTGCGCGGCACCAAAACCGAAGTGGTGAAGTGCATCTCCAGTGACCTGGAAGTGCCGGCCAGCGCAGAGATTGTGCTGGAAGGTTACATTGAACAGGGCGAGCTGGCGCCCGAAGGGCCGTACGGCGACCACACCGGCTATTACAACGAAGTGGATAACTTCCCGGTGTTCACCGTCACCCACATTACCCAGCGTGAAGATGCCATCTATCACTCCACCTATACCGGCCGTCCACCCGACGAACCGGCGGTGCTTGGCGTGGCGCTGAACGAAGTGTTTGTGCCGATCCTGCAAAAGCAGTTCCCGGAAATCGTTGATTTTTATCTGCCGCCGGAAGGGTGTTCGTATCGCCTGGCGGTGGTGACGATGAAGAAGCAGTATGCCGGTCACGCTAAGCGCGTGATGATGGGCGTATGGTCTTTCCTGCGCCAGTTTATGTATACCAAGTTTGTGATTGTCTGCGATGATGACGTCAATGCCCGCGACTGGAATGACGTCATCTGGGCCATCACCACGCGTATGGATCCGGCGCGTGATACGGTGTTAGTGGAAAACACGCCGATTGATTATCTGGACTTTGCCTCGCCGGTTTCCGGACTTGGCTCAAAAATGGGACTGGATGCCACGAATAAATGGCCTGGCGAAACCGACCGTGAATGGGGTCGCCCGATCGAAAAAGATCCTGCCGTGACCGCGCGAATTGACGCGATCTGGGACGAGCTGGCCATAATGAATAACGGTAAGGCAGAATAAGACCGTTTAGCCCTATAGACTTCCCGACAGAGAGAGCGAATGACAACCTTAAGCTGTAAAGTGACGTCGGTAGATGCTATTACCGACACCGTATATCGCGTCCGTTTGGTTCCTGAAGCGGCCTTCTCATTCCGTGCCGGTCAGTACCTGATGGTCGTGATGGACGAGCGTGATAAGCGTCCTTTCTCTATGGCCTCAACGCCAGCAGAGAAGGAATTTATTGAGCTGCATATTGGTGCGTCTGAGCTTAACCTGTACGCGATGGCCGTGATGGACCGCATCCTGAAAGAGCGTGAAATCGTGGTCGATATTCCTCATGGCGAGGCCTGGCTGCGTGAAGACGAAGACCGTCCGCTGATCCTGATTGCCGGTGGCACGGGCTTCTCTTATGTCCGCTCTATTCTGCTGACCGCGCTGGCGCGCAACCCGAATCGCGATATCACCATCTACTGGGGCGGCCGTGAAGAGAAGCATCTTTACGATCTGTCTGAGCTGGAAGCGCTGAGCGTAAATCATCCAAACCTGCGCATCGAGCCGGTTGTCGAGCAGCCTGAAGAGGGCTGGCGCGGGCGCAGCGGTACGGTGCTGACTGCGGTATTGCAGGATCATGGGACGCTGGCCGGGCACGATATCTATATTGCCGGTCGCTTTGAAATGGCAAAAATTGCCCGCGACCTGTTCTGCAACGAGCGTGACGCGCGGGAAGATCGTCTGTTTGGCGATGCGTTTGCGTTTATCTGATTGAGAGACCCGCTTCGGCGGGTTTTTTACGCTCGGGCAATAGCCTGGTGAAAATTTAACCTTGAAATGGGCGGCGCATTGCCGTTATTCTTGTTCCCGTTAAATTTCGCCCTCAGGAGCGCCCCCAAAAATGAACAAACACGACTGATGAATTTCGATCCTTGCTCAACGCACCGCGTCGGCAGGGGATGTTTTGATTTCATTCAGGAGTGCTTATGGCTCATTTTGCGCAGTCCCCCTCTTTTATTTTGCATCAGGTCACCTGTCAGTTTGCGACGGGCGATATCCTTTTTGGTCCACTGAATCTTTCCCTGGATGCGTCAGTGTGCGCGCTGGTTGGCCGCAACGGCAGCGGTAAAACACGCCTTTTGCGGCTGCTGGCAGGGGTTGATGAACCCGCCAGCGGTCATATTGAGCGCTTTGGTACACACGTCTATGTGGCGCAGCAGCAGGATATTTCTGCGGATACCACGCTTGCCGGGTTGCTTGGTTACGACGCGATCTTTGCGGCGCGCACGCGCATCGACAGCGGTCATTATGAACCCGACGATCTCGACACGCTCGACGGTTACTGGGATCTGGCTGAACGGCTGAGCCAGGCTTTTATTGCTGCAAAACTTCCCCCTTTTGACCCGAATAAACGCGTGGCAGAGCTGAGTGGCGGTGAGCGCATTCGTGCCTTGCTGTGCAGCGCATTCACCGCGGATGCTGACTACCTGCTGCTGGACGAACCGACCAACCACCTCGACAGGCAAGGCCGCGTGTGGTTCTACGAGCAGCTTTCCCGGTATCAGGGCGGGGTGCTGGTGGCCTCCCACGACCGTGAGTTGCTGGCCCAGGTATCGCGTATCCTTGAACTGAGCGCATTGGGCCTGCGCAGCTACGGTGGGAATTATGCTGGCTATCGAACCCAGCGTGATGCTGAGCAGCTGGCTGCCCGCGCCGCGCTGGAGCATGCTGCCACCGAACGCAAGCGTACCCGCGCCCGTATGCATAAAGAGCATGACGACAGCCTGCGGCGTTCAGCCAAAACGCTTCGCACGGTCGACAGCCTTAACATCGCCTCGTTTGAACGGGTCAAATACAAAGGGGCGGCGAAAGAGCGTATTGGTTCCTGGAAAAAACAGCATAGCGATCAAAATCATGCTCTGAACGCTGCGGTCAACCAGGCACGCGAGCGGGTTGAAGAGGAGAACGCGGTGATGTTTACCCTGCCGGGCAGTGAAATCCCGGAAGGAAAACAGGTGCTGGTGCTGGAAGAACTGGTGGTTCCGCACGTGCCTGTCTCCCCGATAAACTGGCGAATGGATGGCCCGTTGCGCGTGGCGCTACGCGGGCCGAACGGCTGTGGAAAATCCACGCTGTTGAAAGTGATGTTGGGCGAAACCGCCCCTGTTACGGGAACCTGTAAGGTCTCTGTCAGGTGTGCGTATCTCGATCAGCATCTTTCCCGGCTGGATCTGTCGCAGTCGGTGATGACACACCTTAGCCTCGGCAATACGCCGCTCGAAGAGGGGGCGTTGCGTACCCGTTTAGCGCAGCTTCAGCTGGGCGCAGAGAAAGTGACCCTTCCACTGGCCGAACTGAGTGGCGGCGAGCGCCTGAAGGCCGCGCTGGCCTGCGTATTGTGGCGTGAAGCGGCAACGCAACTGCTGCTTCTGGATGAGCCGACCAACCATCTTGATCTGGCCTCTGTTCAGGCCATAGAAGCGGCCTTAGCCGATTACCCCGGCGCGCTGCTGGTGGTGTCGCATGATGAAGCCTTTCTGGCAGGGCTGAAGCTGACGCATGAACTGGTGTGGGAAGAGACGGGATGGCGATGTGAAAGCCTGTAAACACAAGCCCCCGCAAGGGCGGGGGCGAACAAACTTTATCAGGCTAACTGCTTGCGAAGGTCAGGGTTTGCCTGGATCAGGCGCATCAGCTTTAGCTCGGCTGGGGTTGGTTTTTCACGTTTTGACTCCCACTCCAGCACCATCGCTACGCTGACACCCATCGCTCTTGCGAATTCATCTGTTTTCAGGCCCGATCCTTTGCGTAAACGCTCAAATTCACTAAAAGGATTGGACTTTTGATTCAGGGTAACCGTCGGCGGTACATCTTTAAAAATAATCTGTTCCAGGCTGCTCAGCAGCTCAAACTCAGGATCTTTTAATTCCATTGAGAACTCCTCATAAATCACACATCGGGATCATGAACATCAGAGAGCCTGTTAAGAATAGTCCCTAAACCAGACACAGGATCGTCACGGCTGTGATTAATTGTGCGATAACGATCGCTTTACGCGTTTCAGCTATATGGATAGTTATGCTAATTACCTGATTAGTCATATGTAGGGATGCACAGGTATTTTTTTGTAAATAGTCAGTACAAAAACGGGAATACCCGTTTTGCATGAAAACTCTATCTTGCAAGGCTGACCTGGACTATCCTTGTCAGCGTTGGGCACGCGTGTGCCGGTGTGCGCTTTTTGGGTGAAAGGAGTAATAAAATGGCGACAGGAAAGTCCTGCTCTCGCTGGTTTGCGCCTATTGCGGCGTTGTTGATGGTTGTTAGCCTGAGTGGGTGTTTCGATAAAGAAGGCGATCAGCGCAAAGCGTTTATCGATTTTCTACAGAATACAGTGATGCGTAGCGGCGAGCGTTTACCAACGCTGACTGCGGATCAGAAAAAACAGTTTGGTCCATTCGTGTCGGATTACGCCATTCTGTATGGCTATTCACAGCAGGTAAGCCAGGCGATGGATTCCGGTATTCGCCCGGTAGTGGATAGCGTGAATGCCATCCGCGTTCCACAGGATTATATGACCCAGCGCGAACCGCTGCGCCAGTCAAATGGCGCGCTTGGGGTACTGAGCCAGCAGCTGCAAAATGCCAAAATGCAGGCTGATGCGTCGCGTTCCGCGTTGAAGCAGGGCGAGGATCTCAAACCGGTCTATGACCAGGTGTATGAGAAAGTCGTGACCAAGCCGTCAAACGCCTTGCAACCGCTGATCCCGGCGGCGCAGGTCTTTACTCAGCAGCTGGTTCAGGTGGGTGACTTTATCAGTGAACAAGGTACGCAGGTGAGCTTCGTCTCTAACGGTATCCAGTTCCCGACCTCCCAGCAGGCGAGCCAGTACAACGCGCTGATCGGGCCGCTCGCGTCCCAGCATCAGGCCTTCAGCCAGGCCTGGAGCGCAGCGGTCGCTGCTACGGAATAAGAAAAACCCCCGCTTCGGCGGGGTTTTTTTTATGCTTGATGAAAATAACGCTTGTCATTCATCTACCACATCGGTATAACTATGTTCGTCGGTTTGTTACACAGACCTAAAGCAGTTTAGTAAAGCAGTCCAGATTGTTATCCATAGATACCCTTCGTAGTGACCCTTCCTTCATCGCTTAAAAATCTGTAACGCAATCCATCAAGCCGGAAGGCACAATATATTTTTAATAAGGTAATTTCTATGTCTGCTAAAATGACTGGTCTGGTAAAATGGTTCAACGCTGATAAAGGTTTCGGCTTCATCACTCCTGACGATGGCTCTAAAGACGTGTTCGTACACTTCTCTGCTATCCAGAACGATGGCTACAAATCTCTGGATGAAGGTCAGAAAGTTTCCTTCACCATCGAAAGCGGCGCTAAAGGCCCAGCAGCTGGTAACGTTGTAAGCCTGTAAGCTTCCAGCCCAGTAGCACAAAATTCAAAAACCCGCCTTCTGGCGGGTTTTTTCGTTTCTACTGCTGTATCTGTGGGTTAACGCAGTTCTTATCCACTTTACCGCCAAGCGCGGCAATCAGATTATCCACTGCGGTCGCCGCCATATTGTAGCGTGTTTCATGAGTGGCAGAGCCGATGTGGGGCAGGGCGACGACGTTCGGCATGGTCAGTAGCGGAGAATCCACCGGCAGCGGCTCCTGTTCAAACACGTCCAGACCGGCGGCGTGGATCTCACCGTTTTGCAGTGCCTCAATCAGCGCCTTCTCATCGACCACCGGACCACGACCCGCGTTGATGAAAATGGCCGATTTCTTCATCTTTTCAAACGCCGCTTTGCCGATGAGATGACGCGTTTCATCCGTCAGCGGCAGGATCAGGCAGACAAAGTCGGCTTCCCGCAACAGCGTATCAAGCTCGCAATAGCGGGCATTGAAACGTTCTTCAGCTTCACTGTGGTGACGGCGTGCGTTATACAGGATGGGCATGTTGAAGCCAAAATGCGCGCGCTGTGCCAGCGCCAGTCCGATACGGCCCATCCCAACAATCCCCAGCGTTTTGCCATGAACGTCCACGCCGAACCAGTCCGGGCCAATGCTTTTCGTCCATTCGCCCGCTTTCACGCGCTCGGCCACTTCCACCACGCGACGGGCGGTGCTGAGCACCAGCGCCATCAGCGTGTCGGCGACGGTTTCCGTCAGGGCATGCGGCGTGTGCATCAGCAGGATGTTGCGCGCGTTTAGCGCATCCACGTCGAAATTGTCGTATCCCACCGAAACGGTTGAGGTAGCACGAAGCTTCGGCATTTTCTCCAGCAGCGCTGCATCCACCTTTTCGCTCGAACCCAGCAGGCCCTCGGCGCTGGCAAACGCGTCGGCGTGCTGTGCCACGGTTTCCGGGCTGAGGTTCTTTACCCGGGTAACGGTAAAGTGTTCCTCCAGGCGTTTTTGCAGATCTTCAGGCAGTGCTTTGTACAAAATGACGGACGGCTTCATGCTAATCTCCGTTGATTTTAAAAGGATTCAGGCGTGGCGTGCGCCGACGGGTAGCTGTTGATTATTAGCAGGCTTAACAATCAGAGTAAGCCATACCGAGGCAAAAAGCGCCACCCCCATAAAGATGTAAGAGGCCGACGGGCTGCCGGTGGCGCCGTTCAGATAGCCCACAAACCACGAGCCAAAGAACGAACCCAGCGCACCCATACTGTTGATCAACGCCATCGCGCCCCCTGCGACGTTACGCGGCAGCATTTCCGGGATGATGGCAAAGAACGGACCATACGGGGCATACATGGCCGCACCCGCAATCACCAGCAGAGTGTACGAGACCCAGAAGTGGTTTGCGCCTACGGCCCAGGAGCCAATGAAGGCAAAAGCAGCGATCAGCAGCAGTGGCCAGACGAACAGCTTACGGTTTTGCAGCTTGTCCGATGCCCAGGAGACGATAATCATCGCGATGGTCGCAGCCAGGTAAGGCACGGATGACAGCCAGCCCACTTCCACCATGCCAAGGTTTTCACCGCCGCTGCGGATAATCGACGGCAGCCACAGCACAAAGCCGTACACGCCAATACTCCAGGTAAAATACTGTGCGCACAGCAGAATAACGTTCCGGGAGCGGAAGGCTTCACCGTAGTTACGCACCGCTTTCAGCCCCTGCTGCTCTTTATCCAGCTGCGCCTGGAGCGCGGCTTTTTCGTCCTCAGAAAGCCATTTTGCCTGGGCTGGCTTATCTTTCACCAGCACCCACCAGCAGAAGGCCCAGATAATCGCGGGAACCCCTTCGATGATGAACATCTCGCGCCAGCCGAAGGACTGAATCAGGTAGCCGGAAACCACCGACATCCACAACACGGTGACCGGGTTACCGAGTATCAGGAACGTATTAGCACGTGAACGCTCAGATTTTGTGAACCAGTTGCTGATGTAAATCAGCATTGCTGGCATGACAGCCGCCTCAACCACGCCGAGAATAAAGCGAATAGCCGCCAGAGCAGGAATGTTATTCACCACGCCAGTAAGCGACGCACAGGCACCCCATAAGATCAGGCAGATGAAAATGAGCTTTCGCACGCTGCGGCGTTCAGCGTAAATCGCGCCGGGGATCTGGAAGAAGAAATAACCCAGGAAGAAGAGGGCACCCAGCAGGGAGGAGACCCCTTTGGTGATCCCGAGGTCTTCGTTGATCCCGGCGGCGGATGCGAAACTGAAGTTGGCACGATCCAGGTACGCCAGGCTGTACGTGATAAACACGATTGGCATGATGTACCACCAGCGTTTTACTGCATTGGTCGAACTGTTCATAGGCTTGCCTCTGTTGTTGAGGTTGTTGCCGCCGTTGTCTGTAGGGTACACGGTGGCTTAATTATCTGGTGCGGATTGCTGCCCTCACCCAGGCCCTCTCCCACAGGGAGAGGGAATTTAGACGCCGAGCTCTGCTCGTGTTGGTAATCCTTCGCTGTCGCCCTGCACCTGAATCGCCAGCGAACCAATTTTGTTGCCTCGCGCCACGGCCTGCGACAGCGGTTTGCCCTCCAGCAGAGCGCTGATGACCCCGACGGCAAACCCATCGCCCGCGCCCACGGTATCGACCACGTTGTCGACTTTTACCGCAGCGACAGCGCCTTGCTCACCGTCGGCAGTTTTGAACCATGCGCCGTCGGCACCGGTTTTGAGCACCACGGCTTTTACCCCTCTGTTGAGGTAAAAATCAGCAATGCCTTCGGGCGTGCTTTCGCCAGTAAGGATCATTCCCTCTTTTATGCCAGGCAGAACCCAGTCCGCCTGAAACGCCAGTCGGTTGAGTTTCTCAGCCATCTCCGCTTCGCTTTTCCACAGCACCGGGCGCAGGTTCGGATCAAAGGAGATGGTTTTGCCCTGCGCTTTCATTGCCGAAGCCGCATGATCCAGTAAATCGTACGAGCTGGCCGAGAGCGCCGCCGCCACGCCGCTCAGGTGCAGGTGGCGCGCGGAGGAGAAATACGCGGCGTGATAATCATCCACGGAGAGATGGCTTGCCGCTGAGCCTTTGCGGAAATACTCCACGATGGGATCGGTTCCATTTTCAACTTTAGATTTCAGCTGAAAGCCCGTCGCAAAGCGTCCGTCGAGGGTCACGCCTGCGGCATCAATACCCTCTTTTTTCAGCGAGTCGAGAACAAAATGGCCAAAGCTGTCATTTCCCACGCGGCTTACCCAGCCGACATTCAGCCCCAGACGCGCAAGGCCGGTAGCAACATTCAGCTCGGCACCTGCCACGCGTTTAATGAAGTGCTCCACTGCGCTCAGCTCGCCCGTTTCGGTGGCGACAAACATCGCCATGGCCTCGCCAATGGTGATGACATCCAGCGTCTTGTGCATGGTTTACTCCTCGCGCAGCAGGTTGACGTAATGGCGGGTGACGGCGGTGAGATCCGTCCCTTCCAGCGGAAATTCGATACCGCGTGGCGCATCGGCAGGGAGCTGATTAAGCAGATCCCGCCAGCGAGAATCGGCCTGATCCGGCGCGACGGCGCGGAACTGCGCCTTATGTGGGACCGCGGCCTTAACATGAATATAGCTCACGGCGGGAGCCAGCTGACGTGCAGCCTCTTCCGGGGAGTCGCCAACCCACAGCCAGTTGCCCATATCGAACGTCAGCGTGACCGGCAGCGCCATTACCCGGCAGGCGGCTTTGAAACGCTGCATCGGCGCGAGCTGCCCGCAGTCGGTCTGGTCGTTTTCCACCACCAGCGTCATGCCGCTTTCATCCAGCAGTGCGCGCAGGGCTTCAAGCGGCTGTTTGTCGCTGAAATGACCCAGCGAGACTTTAAGCCACAGCGCGTTCAGGGCGCTGGCTTCGCTAAGGTAGCGCGGGAGATCCGTGTTGAGGGTGCCATCGGGCATAAACAGGGGGGCCGGGGCGGAGTAGCACGCCAGTAAACCCAGCAGTTCAATGGACTCGCCGAGCGCAGGCAGGGCCATTAACTCGTCGTTGCTGAAGAGCTCGCGGCGGATTTCAACGCCATCAGCTCCTGCGCCGGCAATAACGGGAAGCATCGCCCGTTGACCGCCTGCCTGTCGCACCTGGTCCGCGCCATACGCGGCGGTGACCACCATAATTTTCCTGCTCATTTCCTGACTCCAGAGCGTAATCGATAGTATTACGCTAGATGGAACCGGTTCCAAAGAAAAGATCGGGATGCTGAATTTATGATCGCTGTCACGAAGGGGAAATTAACGGGCAGTAGAGCCGCGAACGATCAGCTCGCCGGAAAAAACCTGCTCGCGTACGGCGTCGCGGGTGCCTTCAATGCGGCGAACCACTTGTTCAACTGCGGCATAGCCGATCTGCCAGGTGGGTTGTTTGAGGGTGGTGATGCCTACGCCAGCAAGTTCTGCCCACTCCAGTTCATCAAAGCCGAGTAAGCCGATGTCGCTGCCCCAGTGCAGGCCAATGCGTTTAAGCGAGCGGGCAACCTGAAGCGTCAGCGCCCCGTTCGCGGAGATCACCGCTTTGCGCATTCCCCGATGGCGGGTATGGAACTGGCGCAGGGTATTATCCAGCTGCCCGGCTTCATGCAGGGGGATTTCGGCATTCTCGGCGATCACGCCGGGATATCGCGCCAGCGTGGCACGAAATGCAGCCAGGCGGTCGCGGCGGGTGTTAACCATGCCCAGCGGTTCGCTCAGGAATAAAATGGCTTCGAAGCCCTGTTCAATCAGGTGCTCAGTGGCGGTGGTGGCCGCCTGGGTGTTATCCAGCCCGACCACATCGCAGGCAAATTCCGGGATTTTTCGGTCAATAAGCACCATTGGCAGAGAGGATTGTTGCAGGCGATTTAGCCCCTCTTCTCGCATCCCGACGGCATTCACCACAATCCCTTCCACCTGATAGCTGCGCAGCAGATCGAGGTAATGCAGCTCCTGATCAACCTCGTTATTGGTGTTACAGACCAGCGGGGTAAAGCCTTTCTCACGGCACGCCGCTTCGATGCCGCTGAGGACGTTAACGGAATAGGGGTTGGTGATATCGGCGATGATGAGGCCAATCAGACGGGTGCGGCCCCGCTTGAGGCCGCGCGCCATCAGGCTGGGACGGTAGTCGAGATCGGCAATGGCCTGTTCGATTCGTGCCAGCAGCGCATCGGAAAGCAGGTGTTTCTCGCCGTTGAGGTAGCGTGAAATGCTGGTTTTACCGGTTTTGGCGGCTTTCGCCACGTCGCTGATGGTGGCCCGGGTTGGTTTGATCATCGCTGATTTCCCTGAATTTAGTGAGAATACCTTAGCGGGAAAATCTGGCGAATCAAGCAATTTACCGGGTGGCGCTGCGCTTACCGGAGGTTGCGGTCTGATGTCCTCACCCCAACCCTCTCCCACGGGAGAGGGCGCAAACACTAAAAACGGCAACGGGGTTGCCGTTTTGCTTTTAACTACTGCACCGGGCTTAACGTAATCTCAACGCGGCGGTTCTGCGCTTTGCCTTCCGCCGTGCTGTTGCTGGCGATCGGGTTAGCCGGACCCATGCCGCTGGTGCGGATGCGGTTCGCTTCTACGCCCTGGGCGATCAGCGAGCTGGCCACGGAATCGGCGCGCTGCTGGGACAGACGCATGTTCAGATCCTGGCTGCCGGTGCTGTCGGTGTAGCCAATCACGTTCACGGCAGTTTTATTGTACTCTTTCAGCACTGCGGCCACGCCGGTCAGGGTGTTTGCGCCTGCGGGTTTCAGCGTCGCGCTGCTGCTGTCAAAGGTCACGTTGTTTGGCATGTTCAGGATGATGTTGTCACCGCTGCGCGTCACGCTCACGCCCGTACCTTTCATTTTGTCACGCAGTTTTGCTTCCTGCACGTCCATGTAATAACCCACGCCGCCGCCCAGGGCTGCGCCTGCCGCTGCGCCAATCAGCGCACCTTTGCCGCGATCTTTCTTGGAGGAGGAGAGTACGCCAACGCCAGCGCCCACCAGGGAACCAATACCCGCGCCAATGCCGGATTTGCCCGCTTCGCGTTCACCGGTGTAAGGGTTGGTTGTGCAGCCTGAAACAGCCAGTGCGCCGCTCACCAGAGCGGCAATAACGAGTACGCGTTTTTTCATCTTATTTCCTTAATCCTTTTTATTCTTTGCCACGATGGACGTGGCAGTGGATTATGACGTCCGGATACGGAGAAAATTCAGTGTATAACTCTGAAATTTGTCACAAACGATAAACTGCCTCAATGAAAGGCCGAAACACCTGCACGCAACCAGGAGCGCACGCTTTGAGCACCTCAACAAAAACCATTCTGACCGCCGCCCACTGGGGGCCGATGCTGGTCGAAACCGATGGCGACACTGTGCTGTCGTCTCGCGGGGCTTTGCCTTCGCGCCATCTCAACTCTTTACAGACCGTCGTTCGCGATCAGGTACACAGTAAAACCCGCGTCCGCTGGCCGATGGTGCGTAAAGGCTTTCTGGCGTCACCGGATAAGCCGCAGGGTATTCGTGGGCAGGATGAGTTCGTACGCGTGAGCTGGGACGACGCGCTGGCGTTGATCCATACCCAGCATAAACGCATTCGCGACAGCTATGGCCCGTCGTCCATTTTTGCCGGCTCCTATGGCTGGCGCTCGAACGGCGTGCTGCATAAGGCCGCAACCCTGCTGCAACGCTATATGAGCCTGGCCGGAGGATACACCGGCCATCTGGGCGATTACTCGACCGGCGCGGCGCAGGCAATCATGCCGTATGTCGTGGGCGGGAATGAGGTTTATCAGCAGCAGACCAGCTGGCCGCTGGTGCTGGAGCATGCGGAGGTGGTGGTGCTCTGGAGCGCCAACCCGCTCAATACCCTGAAAATTGCCTGGAATGCGTCCGACGAGCAGGGCGTTTCCTACTTTGATGCGCTGCGCAAAAGCGGCAAGCGCATCATCTGTATCGATCCGATGCGTTCTGAAACGCTGGATTTCTTCGGCGACAGCGCCGAGTGGATCGCGCCGCATATGGGCACCGACGTGGCGATGATGCTGGGCATCGCCCACACCCTGGTGGAGAACGGCTGGCACGATACGGAATTTCTGGCGCGCTGCACCACGGGCTTCGATAAATTTGCCGACTACCTGACGGGACAAACCGACGGTATCGCCAAAACCGCAGAGTGGGCTGCGGCGATTTGTGGCGTTGATGCCGTTAAAATCCGCGAACTGGCGACGTTATTCCATAGCCGTGTCACGATGCTTATGTCCGGCTGGGGGATGCAGCGCCAGCAGTTTGGCGAGCAGAAGCACTGGATGCTGGTGACGCTCGCCGCGATGCTCGGGCAGATTGGCACACCCGGCGGCGGTTTTGGGCTTTCCTATCACTTTGCTAACGGCGGCAACCCGACGCGAAAAGCCGCGGTGCTGGCCTCCATGCAGGGCTCAGTGCAGGGTGGCGTGGACGCGGTAGATAAAATTCCGGTGGCACGCATTGTTGAAGCCCTGGAGAACCCAGGCGGGTTTTATCAGCACAACGGCCAGGATCGGCATTTCCCGGATATTAAGTTTGTCTGGTGGGCGGGTGGGGCCAACTTCACCCATCACCAGGATACTAACCGCCTGATCCGCGCCTGGCAGAAACCGGAGCTGGTGGTGATCTCGGAGTGCTTCTGGACCGCGTCAGCGAAACATGCCGATATCGTTTTGCCCGCCACGACCTCGTTCGAGCGTAACGATCTCACCATGACGGGGGATTACAGCAATCAGCATATGGTGCCGATGAAGCGCGTCGTGGCTCCCCGGGATGAAGCGCGGGATGATTTTGATGTCTTTGCCGACCTGAGTGAAATGTGGGAAGCGGGCGGTCGGGAGCGTTTCACCGAGGGCAAAACCGATCTGCAATGGCTGGAAACGTTTTACCAGATTGCCAGCCAGCGCGGGGCTGCGCAGGGCGTGACGCTGCCGCCATTCGCTGAGTTCTGGGAGGCGAATCAACTCTTCGAAATGCCGGAAAGCGAGCAGAATGCGCGGTTTGTGCGCTTTGCTGACTTCCGTCGCGATCCGGAGAATCACCCGCTAAAAACCGAAAGCGGGAAGATTGTGATCTACAGCGAACGCATCGCCAGCTTTGGCTACGCGGACTGTCCGCCACATCCGGCGTGGCTGGAGCCGGACGAATGGCATGGCAATGCGCAGCCGGGGCAGCTTCAGCTGCTGTCTGCCCATCCCGCCCATCGTCTGCACAGCCAGCTCAACTATTCGGCTTTGCGCGAGCAGTATGCGGTGGCGGGTCGTGAGCCGATTGCGCTGAACAGCGATGACGCAAAGGCGCGGGGGATTAACCACGGCGACCTCGTTCGGGTCTGGAACGCGCGCGGGCAGGTGCTGGCAGGCGCCGTGGTGAGTGACGGGATCCGCCCTGGCGTTTTCTGCATTCATCAGGGCGCATGGCCGGATCTGGCGCTGGACGAGGGCGGTATTTGTAAGAACGGCGCCGTAAACGTGCTGACCAAAGATCTCCCCAGCTCGAAGCTGGGGAATGGCTGCGCGGGGAATACGGCGCTGGCATGGGTGGAGAAATATGAGGGGCCGGCGCTTACCCTTACGGCGTTTGATCCGCCTGCCAGCTCATGATCCACGTCGGGTGTTGGGTATCATCCTGCCAGGCGCTGTCTTCGATGCGAAAACCCTGAGCATGATAGAAATTCACCGCCCGCACGTTTTTCTGATACACCTCCAGAGTTAAATACGGATAGTGCTGCTGAACGTGGTTCAGCAGCGCACGCCCGATCCCCTTTCCGATGAACGCCGGGGCGATAAACAACGCCCCCACGAACTGGAACTGCATGACGCTGATAAAACCGCACAGGGTACCGTTTTCTTCCCAGACCCAGGTCTCGGCGGCGGGAAGGTATTCATCCCGCACTACCGCTTCATTCGCTTGCCAGTAACTTGCGTCGATAAACGGATGCGCCTCGGTGGTGCTCTCCAGCCACAGACTCAAAAGCGGAGCGGTGTCCTCACTTTGCCATTTGCGGATCATGGTGGCCCTCCGGATGGCAGAAGCAGCCCGTAATGTGGTCATTGACCAGCCCGCAGGCCTGCATAAAGGAGTAACAGATGGTGGTGCCCACAAACTTAAAGCCGCGTTTTTTCAGCGCTTTCGACAGGGCATCTGAGGCGGGGGTCGACGTTGGGATCTCTGCAAGCGTGGCGGCCTGCGTCACCTTCGGCTCGTTATCCACAAACGACCAGACGAATGCTGAGAAGGGTTCGCCGTTTTGCTCCATCGCCAGATAAGCACGCGCGTTACCAATAATGGCCTGAATTTTACCGCGATGGCGGATGATACCGGTATCCAGAACCAGCCTTTCCACGTCGTCGTCGGTCATGGCGGCAACCGCAGCCGGATCGAACTGGTGGAAGGCTTTGCGATAGTTCTCACGCTTTTTCAGAACGGTGATCCACGACAGTCCGGCCTGCTGGCCTTCAAGGCAAATCATTTCAAACAGTTTTTTACCGTCGGTTTCCGGTACGCCCCATTCCTTGTCGTGATAATCGATATAAAGCTGATCCTGGCTTACCCAGCCGCAACGTTGCATAGGTCATCTCCCTTCCTGATACGGTAAACGCAAAAATTTCAATCTGCCCGGCTTGACGTGTCTGCTAAAGAGACAATAGTTAATACAGGGCTATACGCCCTAATACCTCTTCGAACAATGACATATATCGCCGAACTCGGCTCTTTCTGGAGTCGCTTTGATGATGATAAAAAAAATCAGTGGTCGCCATGCTGCTTCTGGCCTGGTGGGTGTTTCAGTCTGCCTGCTTTTTTGTAACACCGCTTTTGCGTGGCAACAGGAATATATCGTTTCAGATGCTCAAAGTAATACGATGGAACGCTATACATGGGACGCCGATCACCAACCTCGTTATGAAGATATTCTCGCGGAGCGTATTAACCGCACGCAGAATGCTGCGGGGTTTACCCTGAACGACCCATCCGGTTCAGATGCGGAAACCGTTCTGAGCGTTGGCTGGAATTTTCCCGTGGCGGGACATTTCACCACCGGGCCCGTAATGGCGTGGCGCACTGATGGCGCTCCCTCCGCACCAGTGAATGCGTTTGAGGATACAACCACCACGCAGTCGCTTACCGATCCACTCTGGCATGCCAGCGTGAACTCATTGGGGTGGCGTGTCGATACGCAGTATGGTGATTTACACCCCTGGGCGAAGATCAGCTATAACCAGCAAACTGAAGAAGAATATTTATATACGCTGGGATTGAGCGCCAAATTTTAAAGGGTTGTCACTTTTTTAAACGCTGCGGTAACATATTTAATACAATAACGGCAGGGACTGTAGCGATAGTGATCGCTCACCTTTGAGCTTTTTCTTCTCCGGCAAGGTCATTCATTCCCGCTTCCAGGCATTTCATTCCGTTTCTCCTGCATTTCATGCCGTTTTACCCCTGGTGTTATGGGGTTTTGTTTATCGTGTCCTCAGCGAATTTCCTTAATTTATCTTGCAGGACACTGCCATGAACACATCAACTTATAACCGCACGCGTTGGCTGACGCTATTCGGCACCATCGTTACCCAGTTCGCACTGGGATCGGTCTATACCTGGAGCCTGTTTAACAGCGCCCTGTCTGATAAGATCGGCGCGCCGATAAGCCAGGTGGCGTTCTCCTTCGGCTTGCTGAGTCTTGGGTTAGCAATTTCCTCTTCCGTGGCGGGCAAACTTCAGGAGCGCTTCGGCGTGAAGCGTGTAACCATGGCCTCCGGGATCTTGCTGGGCGTGGGCTTCTTCCTGACGGCATATTCCGACAACCTGATGATGCTGTGGCTGAGCGCCGGGGTGCTGGTGGGGCTGGCGGACGGGGCAGGTTACCTGCTGACGCTGTCTAACTGCGTGAAGTGGTTCCCGGAGCGTAAAGGGCTTATCTCCGCGTTTGCCATTGGTTCATATGGCCTGGGCAGCCTTGGCTTCAAATTCATCGATGCGCATCTGCTGGCCTCGGTGGGGCTTGAGAAAACCTTTATGATCTGGGGCGTGATTGTGCTGGTGATGATCCTCTTCGGCGCAACGCTGATGAAAGACGCGCCGCAGCAGGAAGTGAAAACCGTTAACGGTGTGGTGGAGAATGATTTCACCCTTGCACAGTCCATGCGTAAACCGCAGTACTGGATGCTGGCGGTGATGTTCCTGACGGCCTGCATGAGCGGTCTGTATGTCATCGGCGTGGCGAAAGATATCGCGCAGGGAATGGTGAAACTGGACGCGGCGACGGCGGCGAACGCGGTAACGGTCATCTCCATTGCTAACCTCTCGGGTCGTCTGGTGCTCGGTATCCTGTCTGACAAAATCGCCCGCATCCGCGTGATTACGCTGGGGCAGGTCATCTCTCTGGTGGGCATGGCGGCGCTGCTGTTTGCACCGCTGAACGAAGCGACATTCTTTGCGGCGATAGCCTGCGTAGCCTTTAACTTTGGCGGTACCATTACCGTCTTCCCGTCGCTGGTGAGCGAGTTCTTCGGCCTGAACAATCTGGCGAAAAACTACGGTGTGATTTATCTCGGCTTCGGTATCGGCAGTATTTGCGGATCGCTGATTGCCTCGCTGTTTGGTGGCTTCTACGTGACATTCTGCGTGATATTTGCCTTGCTGATTATTTCACTGGCGCTGTCCACCACGATTCGTCAGCCGCAACGCGAGGTCTATAAAGAAGCGCATGCATGATTCGATAAAAAGGGGCCGCAGGGCCTCTTTTTTTATCGCCATATCACTTCCGGACTTGTTATTTTGTAAAAATTTTCATCGATTCACATTCTCTGCTGCCACTTTTCTTCCTCGCTGTGGTCTACTTATCGCGCTTGTAGACGTTTCTGATAACGGTTTATCTCGCACCTACTTACTCTGTCTGCTTTCTCAATGAGATTCGGCGGGTCTTTATACCCCTTCCCCCAGGGTTGTTTGCATGAAATATATCAGGTCTCTTACCCAGCAAAGATTGTGTCTGATGCTGGCTGTCTATATCGGTTTGTTTCTGAATGGCGCGGTGCTGTTCAGAAGAGTGGAAGGTTATTTTGAACACCTCACCGTAAGAAACGGGATTTTCGCCGCGATTGAAGTGTTTGGCTCAATTCTGGCAACCTTCTTCCTGCTACGTCTGCTCTCGCTTTTTGGCAGACGTACATGGCAGGTTCTGGCCTCGCTGGTGGTGATTATCTCTGCCGCCGCAAGCTATTACATGACATTCATGAATGTGGTCATTGGCTACGGTATTGTGGCCTCGGTGATGACCACGGACATCGACCTCTCGAAAGAGGTAGTGGGGCAAGGGTTCATCATGTGGACGATTTTGACCTGCCTGATCCCGCTCTTCTTTATCTGGAGTAATACCTGTCGCTATACCCTGTTACGCCAGCTGCGTACCCGTGGGCAACGCATCCGCAACGTCGCCGTCGTTCTTCTGGCGGGTCTGCTGGTATGGGCGCCTATTCGCCTGATGGAAAAACAGCAAAAGCGGATCGAAAAAGCGACAGGCGTAGATATGCCAAGCTACGGCGGCGTGGTGGCTAACTCGTATCTGCCGTCTAACTGGCTGTCGGCGCTAGGTCTCTATGCCTGGGCTCAGGCGGACGAATCCAGCGATGTGAAATCGCTGATTAACCCGACCAAAAAGTTCACCTACCAGGCTCCGGCTGACGGACTGGATGATACTTACGTGGTCTTCGTTATCGGCGAAACGACGCGCTGGGATCATATGGGTATTCTCGGTTATGACCGCGATACCACCCCGAAACTGGCGCAGGAAAAGAACCTGGTGGCATACCGCGGCTACTCCTGCGATACCGCCACGAAGCTTTCGTTGCGCTGTATGTTTGTTCGTGAGGGCGGTGCGAGTGATAATCCTCAGCGCACTCTCAAAGAGCAAAACGTGTTTGCTGTTCTGAAGCAGCTTGGATTTAGCTCCGATCTGTTCGCCATGCAAAGTGAGATGTGGTTCTACACCAACACCATGGCGGATAACATCGCCTACCGCGAGCAGATTGGCGCCGAGCCGCGTAACCGCGGAAAGAACGTTGATGATATGCTGCTGCTCTCTGAGATGGAACAGTCGCTGAAAAACCATCCGCAGGGTAAGCACCTTATTGTTCTGCATACCAAAGGTTCACACTACAGCTACTATCAGCGTTACACGCGCGATTTCGCCAAATGGACGCCTGAGTGCGTCGGCATTAACAAGAACTGTAGCAAGCAGGAGCTGATCAATGCCTATGATAACTCGATTCTGTATGTGGATACCTTCCTCAGCCGGGTGATCGACCAGCTTCGCGATAAGAAAGCGATTGTGATTTACGCGGCCGACCACGGCGAGTCCATCAACGAGAAAGAGCATTTACACGGCACGCCGCGTAAGCTGGCCCCGCCTGAGCAGTTCCGCGTGCCGATGATCATGTGGATGTCGGATAAGTACCTGGAAAACCCGGACAAAGCCAAAATGTTTGCCCATCTGAAACAGCAGGCAGAGATCAAGGTACCGCGCCGTCACGTTGAGCTGTACGACACCATTATGGGTTGTCTCGGCTATACCTCACCGAACGGTGGGATTAACGAAAACAACAACTGGTGTAAACTCCCTGATAACACCACAAAAGCCGCGCAGTAGCTGGTCTGGCGAGAATATCGCCAGTTGAATGGCTTTTTGAAAATAAGGGATTGACGGGGGCGCACCTCAGCAGTAAGATGCGCTCCGCATTCGGCGAGTAGCGCAGCTTGGTAGCGCAACTGGTTTGGGACCAGTGGGTCGGAGGTTCGAATCCTCTCTCGCCGACCACATTCCAAAAAGGGCTAACCGCAAGGTTAGCCCTTTTTGCATTAACGCGTTACCCCGCACGAGTCCTCAAAATACCCCTTAGCCCTGCTTCCCCCTGCCTGCTTGCGGTTTTGTGACATAATCCATTGTATTTTTTTATATATAGTTTGATCTTTTTTCGCGTTGCTTATGGATAACCTCAGCATTTTTCGCTGTGCGTTTTAACGTTCGCGGTATTTAGTGCTCAGATAATCACCATTCTGTAAGAAAATTTACCCATTCTGAATAAAACTTAATCACTGAGTGTTGCGAAATATGAAGATAATTGTGCTGCATCATGGCGAGTAGCATAAATTTCTCTGCTGAAAACTCACGGTCAGGGTTTTTTTAATCTTTGTTTGCGGTTTCTCACACTCCACGTAAATCCCCGCCACCTGTATTGACGTTTTCACATTCTGTTGACAGATTGTAGGGCACGAGGGGCATTTCAGGGAGGATCTGCGCTGCAACTCAAACGCTCTTCTGAAAGGATTCTCTATCCCTTTTAACGCCTTCGGGCATCACCGACCGGACCGGGTAAAAAATAAATAAAGGTCAGGCGGCGTAACACAACAAAGCAAAACATCACATTGGAGCACAATAATGAGTATTTCCTTGAAGAAGTCAGGGATGCTGAAGCTTGGTCTGAGCCTGGTGGCCATGACCGTTGCAGCAAGCGTACAGGCAAAAACCCTGGTTTACTGTTCTGAAGGCTCTCCGGAAGGCTTTAACCCACAGCTCTTTACCTCTGGTACGACTTACGACGCAAGCTCTGTACCGATCTATAACCGTCTGGTTGAATTTAAAACCGGCACCACGGAAGTGATTCCTGGCCTGGCTGAAAAGTGGGATATCAGTGAAGACGGTAAAACCTATACCTTCCACCTGCGCCAGGGCGTGAAGTGGCAGGACAGCAAAGAATTTAAACCTACGCGCGACTTTAACGCCGACGACGTTGTGTTCTCCTTCGACCGTCAGAAAAATGCCCAGAACCCGTACCATAAAGTGTCTGGCGGCAGCTATGAATACTTCGAAGGGATGGGTCTGCCAGACCTGATCGCTGAAGTGAAAAAAGTGGACGATAAAACCGTTCAGTTTGTGCTGACGCGTCCGGAAGCGCCATTCCTGGCTGACCTGGCGATGGACTTCGCCTCGATTCTCTCTAAAGAGTACGCTGACAACATGCTGAAAGCCGGCACGCCGGAAAAAGTGGACCTGAACCCAATCGGTACCGGCCCGTTCCAGCTGCTTCAGTACCAGAAAGATTCCCGTATTCTGTATAAAGCCTTCCCGGGCTACTGGGGTACCAAGCCGCAGATCGACCGTCTGGTCTTCTCCATCACGCCTGACGCATCCGTGCGTTACGCAAAATTGCAGAAAAACGAATGTCAGGTGATGCCGTATCCAAACCCGGCTGACATCGCGCGCATGAAGCAGGACAAAAATATCAACCTGCTGGAGCAGGCGGGCCTGAACGTGGGTTATCTCTCCTTCAACACCGAGAAGAAACCGTTCGATGACGTGAAAGTGCGTCAGGCGCTGACTTACGCGGTGAACAAAGAAGCGATCATCAAAGCCGTTTACCAGGGCGCGGGCGTTGCGGCCAAGAACCTGATCCCACCAACCATGTGGGGTTATAACGACGACATTAAGGACTACACCTACGATCCTGAGAAAGCGAAAGCGCTGCTGAAAGAAGCGGGCCAGGACAAAGGCTTCACCGTCGAGCTGTGGGCGATGCCGGTACAGCGTCCTTACAACCCGAACGCACGTCGTATGGCGGAAATGGTTCAGGCTGACTGGGCGAAGATTGGCGTACAGGCCAAAATTGTGACCTACGAGTGGGGCGAGTACCTGAAGCGCGCTAAAGCGGGCGAACACCAGGCGGTCATGATGGGCTGGACCGGCGACAACGGGGATCCGGACAACTTCTTCGCGACCCTGTTCAGCTGTGCGGCAGCGAAAGACGGTTCCAACTACTCTCGCTGGTGCTACAAGCCGTTTGAAGATCTGATCCAGCCGGCGCGTGCGACCGACGATCACAACAAACGTATTGAACTGTACAAGCAAGCGCAGGTTGTTATGCACGATCAGGCCCCGGCGCTGATTGTTGCTCACTCCACCGTGTACGAGCCAGTGCGTAAAGAAGTGAAGGGCTACGTGGTTGATCCACTGGGCAAACACCACTTCGAAAACGTATCTGTTGAATAATAAGTAGGGTGTTCTCCCTCTCCCTGTGGGAGAGGGCAGGGGTGAGGGGCGTGCATGCATCCCCTCATCCTAACCCTCTCCCACAGGGAGAGGGAATTTACATTTGTGAGCAATACAGACGTCACGCCACTGGGCGTGCGTCATCAGAGAGAATCCGGGTTATGTTGCAGTTCATCCTCCGACGTCTGGGACTGGTTATCCCGACGTTTATCGGTATCACCCTTCTCACTTTTGCCTTCGTCCATATGATCCCGGGTGACCCGGTAATGATTATGGCGGGCGAGCGTGGTATCTCCCCTGAACGTCATGCGCAACTGCTGGCTGAACTCGGCCTTGATAAGCCGATGTGGCAGCAATATCTCCACTATATCTGGGGTGTGTTGCACGGCGATTTAGGGATTTCACTGAAAAGCCGTCTTCCGGTGTGGGACGAGTTCGTACCGCGCTTTAAAGCGACGCTGGAACTCGGTATCTGCGCCATGATCTTCGCGACCGCGGTAGGGATCCCCGTTGGCGTACTGGCTGCCGTTAAGCGTGGCTCTATTTTCGACCACACCGCTGTTGGCCTGGCACTGACCGGCTACTCCATGCCTATCTTCTGGTGGGGCATGATGCTGATCATGCTGGTCTCGGTGCAGTGGAACCTGACGCCGGTCTCCGGACGCGTCAGCGACATGGTTTTCCTTGACGACACCAACCCGTTAACCGGCTTTATGCTGATTGATACGGCGATCTGGGGCGAAGAGGGCAACTTCATTGATGCGGTTGCGCACATGATCCTGCCTGCAATGGTGCTGGGCACCATCCCTCTGGCGGTGATCGTGCGTATGACCCGTTCCTCCATGCTGGAAGTGCTGGGCGAGGATTATATTCGTACTGCCCGCGCTAAAGGCCTGACCCGTATGCGCGTCATCATCATTCATGCCCTGCGTAACGCTATGCTGCCGGTGGTAACCGTTATCGGTTTGCAGGTCGGTACGCTGCTGGCGGGGGCGATCCTGACCGAAACCATCTTCTCCTGGCCGGGTCTTGGACGCTGGCTGATTGATGCGCTGCAACGCCGTGACTATCCGGTTGTGCAGGGCGGTGTACTGCTGGTCGCGACGATGATTATCCTCGTCAACCTGCTGGTCGATTTGCTGTACGGCGTGGTGAACCCGCGTATTCGTCATAAGAAGTAAGGGGCCATCATGTCACAAGTTACTCAAAATAAAGTGGTCACCGCACCGGTGCCAATGACGCCGATGCAGGAGTTCTGGCACTACTTCAAGCGCAACAAAGGCGCGGTCGTCGGGCTGGTGTATGTTTCCATCATGATCCTGATTGCGGTGTTTGCGAACTTCCTTGCGCCGTATAACCCGGCTGATCAGTTCCGCGATGCGCTGCTGGCACCTCCTGCATGGCAGGACGGCGGAAGCCTGACGCACCTGCTGGGCACCGACGACGTGGGCCGCGATGTGCTGTCGCGCCTGATGTACGGCGCACGCCTGTCGCTGCTGGTTGGCTGCCTCGTTGTCGTACTGTCGCTGATCATGGGGATCGTACTCGGCCTGGTGGCAGGCTACTTCGGCGGCATTGTTGATAACATCATCATGCGCGTCGTCGACATTATGCTGGCATTGCCAAGCCTGCTGCTGGCGCTGGTGCTGGTGGCGATCTTTGGTCCGTCGATTGGTAACGCCGCGCTTGCGCTGACGTTTGTTGCGCTACCGCATTACGTGCGTCTGACCCGTGCGGCGGTGCTGGTGGAAGTGAACCGGGACTACGTTACCGCCTCTCGCGTGGCGGGTGCCGGTGCTATGCGTCAGATGTTTATCAATATCTTCCCAAACTGCCTTGCGCCGCTGATTGTTCAGGCGTCGCTCGGTTTCTCTAACGCCATTCTTGATATGGCCGCTCTTGGCTTCCTTGGCATGGGTGCGCAGCCGCCAACACCGGAGTGGGGCACCATGCTCTCCGACGTGTTGCAGTTCGCGCAAAGCGCCTGGTGGGTCGTCACCTTCCCGGGTCTGGCGATTCTGCTGACGGTGCTGGCATTTAACCTGATGGGTGACGGTCTGCGTGATGCACTTGATCCCAAACTGAAGCAGTAAGAGGCACGAGATGGCGTTATTAAATGTAGATAAATTATCCGTGCACTTTGGCGACGAAGGCACACCGTTTCGCGCCGTGGACCGCATCAGCTACAGCGTTAATCAGGGCGAAGTGGTCGGGATTGTAGGAGAGTCGGGCTCCGGTAAGTCAGTGAGTTCGCTGGCGATTATGGGGCTGATTGACTACCCCGGTCGCGTGATGGCGGAAAATCTGGAGTTCAACGGTCAGGATCTGAAGCGCATTTCCGAAAAACAGCGCCGCCAGCTGGTGGGCGCGGAAGTGGCGATGATCTTCCAGGACCCCATGACCAGCCTGAACCCATGCTACACCGTCGGTTTCCAGATTATGGAAGCCATTAAGGTGCATCAGGGCGGGAATAAGAAAACCCGTCGCCAGCGTGCTATCGATCTGCTGAACCTGGTGGGGATACCTGACCCAGCATCGCGTCTGGACGTTTACCCGCATCAGCTTTCCGGCGGCATGAGCCAGCGCGTGATGATCGCCATGGCGATTGCCTGTCGACCAAAACTGCTGATTGCGGATGAACCAACTACCGCGCTGGACGTAACCATCCAGGCGCAAATCATCGAGCTGCTGCTGGAGTTGCAGCAGAAAGAGAATATGGCGCTGGTGCTGATTACGCACGACCTGGCGCTGGTGGCGGAAGCGGCACACAAAATCATCGTGATGTATGCGGGTCAGGTAGTGGAGACCGGAAGTTCGCACGATATCTTCCGCGCGCCGCGTCACCCGTATACGCAGGCGTTACTGCGCGCGCTGCCGGAGTTTGCCCAGGACAAAGCGCGTCTGGCGTCACTGCCGGGTGTGGTTCCGGGTAAATATGACCGTCCGCAGGGCTGCCTGCTGAATCCGCGCTGCCCGTATGCGACGGATAAATGCCGCGCCGAGGAGCCAGAGCTGAATCTGCTGGCCGATGGTCGGCAGTCAAAATGCCACTACCCACTCGATGATGCCGGGAGGCCAACACTATGAGTACGCACGAGGCCACCACGCAACAGCCGCTGTTGCAGGCTATCGACCTGAAAAAACATTACCCGGTGAAGAAGGGGATTTTTGCCCCCGAGCGCCTGGTAAAAGCGCTGGACGGCGTCTCCTTCAGCCTTGAACGCGGTAAAACGCTGGCGGTCGTAGGGGAGTCGGGCTGTGGGAAATCCACGCTGGGCCGTCTGCTGACGATGATCGAAACGCCAACCGGCGGCGAGCTTTACTATCAGGGCCAGGATCTGCTCAAGCACGATCCGCAGGCGCAGAAGCTGCGTCGTCAAAAAATCCAGATTGTGTTCCAGAACCCGTACGGTTCTTTAAACCCGCGTAAAAAAGTGGGGCAGATTCTGGAAGAGCCGCTGCTGATTAACAGCAATCTGAGCAAAGAGCAGCGTCGTGAAAAAGCGCTGGCGATGATGGCGAAGGTGGGGCTTAAAACCGAGCATTACGATCGCTACCCGCATATGTTCTCTGGCGGTCAGCGTCAGCGTATTGCCATCGCCCGTGGGCTGATGCTTGACCCGGACGTGGTGATTGCCGATGAGCCGGTCTCAGCGCTTGACGTGTCCGTACGTGCGCAGGTGCTTAACCTGATGATGGATTTACAGCAGGATCTGGGACTGTCGTACGTCTTCATCTCCCATGACCTGTCCGTGGTTGAGCACATTGCCGATGAGGTGATGGTGATGTATCTGGGACGCTGCGTGGAGAAGGGGACGAAAGATCAGATCTTTACTAACCCGCGTCATCCGTATACGCAGGCGCTGCTGTCTGCAACGCCGCGGCTGAACCCGGATGACCGCCGGGAGCGCATTAAGCTGACCGGCGAGTTGCCAAGCCCACTTAACCCGCCGCCGGGATGTGCGTTCAACGCCCGTTGCCGTCGCCGCTTCGGCCCGTGCACGCAGTTGCAGCCACAGCTGAAGGATTATGGCGGACAGCTGGTGGCCTGCTTCGCGGTCGATCAGGATGAAAACGGCGAAAAGCCGCAGGCATAAATAAAAAAACCGGCGTTAAGCCGGTTTTTTTTACGTCTGAGGTCTACTTCCGTAAACGAATCTGGTCGACGGCGTGTTTCTCACTCTTGGTGAGGATCAGGCTTGCGCGTTCGCGCGTCGGCAGGATGTTCTCTTTGAGGTTGACGTAGTTGATCTCATTCCACAGCCCGGTCGCCACGCTGATAGCCTCTTCTTCAGAGAGCTGGGCGTAGTTGTGGAAGTAGGAATCCGGGTCGGTGAACGCGCCTTCGCGGAACTTCAGGAAGCGGTTGATATACCAGCGTTGCAGCAAATCTTCCGGCGCATCGACATAAATTGAGAAATCGACAAAGTCAGAGACAAACACATGATGCGGATCGTGAGGATAATCCATCCCGCTTTGCAGGACGTTTAAGCCTTCCAGAATCAGGATGTCGGGCTGCACAACCGTTTTGTCGCCATCCGGGATGCGGTCGTAGATCAGATGCGAGTAAACCGGCGCGGTAACGTGAGGTACGCCCGATTTTAGATCTGAAACAAACTTTACCAGGCGGTGCATATCATAAGAGAGCGGGAAGCCCTTCTTTTTCATCAGGCCGCGTTCTTTCAACACCTCGTTGGGATGCAGGAAGCCGTCGGTGGTGATCAGCTCCACGCTGCGGTGTTCCGGCCAGCGGCTCAGCAGCGCCTGTAGCACGCGCGCGGTGGTACTTTTACCCACTGCCACGCTGCCCGCAATACTGATGATATAAGGAATACGTTGACCGTTCGTGCCGAGGAACTGTTCCAGTACGGCCTGACGGCGCAAATTGGAGCTGATATAGAAGTTAAGCAAGCGAGAAAGGGGGAGATAGATTTCTGCCACCTCTTCCAGGGAGAGATCTTCGTTTATCCCTTTTAGCCGTGCGATTTCACCTTCCGTCAGTGTCATAGGGACGGAGTCACGCAGGGCTGCCCACTGGCTACGGTTAAACTGAAGATAGGGCGTCATTAACGTTTGCTCTTTTTTGCTCATAAGCATGCTTCTGTGAACCATCACGAAACGGCGGGTGCGGGCTCATCACATAGTTAATTTTGGACAATGGGCAGGAGGTTAACACCAGATGAGAGGAATAATAAGAAAAAATATGGGAAAGCGATGCTTAACCGGGCAGGCATCACCTGGGGCTATAGCGTGCCGAAATCAGGCGTTCATGTTGAATTTTTAACCGTGAGCGGATGAATTTACAGCGGTTAGCCCTGGTTTCGAATAAAATGTGAGCGAAAGAACGTTTTATGCAATTTTTTAGTTGCATGACTGCGCAGGTCTCCATAGAATGCGCGCTACTTGATGCCGACTTAGCTCAGTAGGTAGAGCAACTGACTTGTAATCAGTAGGTCACCAGTTCGATTCCGGTAGTCGGCACCATCAAGTCCGGTGGGGTTCCCGAGCGGCCAAAGGGAGCAGACTGTAAATCTGCCGTCACAGACTTCGAAGGTTCGAATCCTTCCCCCACCACCACTTTCTGGCAGCGACAACGCCGCCGGAGCTGGTTGGAAAAATTGACCAGCTCGAACAGAAAAGAGAGAAATCTCTTTTTTTGTTACAGAAAGAACTGGGTAGCCGAGTTTCAGGATGCGGGCATCGTATAATGGCTATTACCTCAGCCTTCCAAGCTGATGATGCGGGTTCGATTCCCGCTGCCCGCTCCAATACGTGCTGATATGGCTCAGTTGGTAGAGCGCACCCTTGGTAAGGGTGAGGTCCCCAGTTCGACTCTGGGTATCAGCACCACTTCACTTCTCCCTCCCTTTCTCTCTGTTTCAATGTAAATGTATTCAACAGTGCAGGCATTTTCGCCTGGTTGATGTGGTGATATCACCGATTTATCCGTGTCTTAGAGGGACAATCGATGTCTAAAGAAAAGTTTGAACGTACAAAACCGCACGTTAACGTCGGTACTATCGGCCACGTTGACCATGGTAAAACAACGCTGACCGCTGCAATCACTACCGTACTGGCTAAAACCTACGGCGGTGCTGCTCGTGCTTTCGACCAGATCGATAACGCACCAGAAGAAAAAGCTCGTGGTATCACCATCAACACCTCTCACGTTGAGTATGACACCCCGACTCGCCACTACGCGCACGTAGACTGCCCAGGCCACGCCGACTATGTTAAAAACATGATCACCGGTGCTGCGCAGATGGACGGCGCGATCCTGGTTGTTGCTGCGACTGACGGCCCTATGCCTCAGACTCGTGAGCACATCCTGCTGGGTCGTCAGGTAGGCGTTCCTTACATCATCGTGTTCCTGAACAAATGCGACATGGTTGATGACGAAGAGCTGCTGGAACTGGTAGAGATGGAAGTTCGTGAACTGCTGTCTCAGTACGATTTCCCAGGCGACGACACTCCAATCGTTCGTGGTTCCGCGCTGAAAGCGCTGGAAGGCGACGCAGAGTGGGAAGCGAAAATCATCGAACTGGCTGGCTACCTGGATTCTTACATCCCAGAACCAGAGCGTGCGATTGACAAGCCATTCCTGCTGCCAATCGAAGACGTATTCTCCATCTCCGGTCGTGGTACCGTTGTTACCGGTCGTGTAGAGCGCGGTATCATCAAAGTGGGTGAAGAAGTTGAAATCGTTGGTATCAAAGAGACTGCGAAGTCTACCTGTACTGGCGTTGAAATGTTCCGCAAACTGCTGGACGAAGGCCGTGCTGGTGAGAACGTTGGTGTTCTGCTGCGTGGTATCAAACGTGAAGAAATCGAACGTGGTCAGGTTCTGGCGAAGCCAGGCTCAATCAAGCCACACACCAAGTTCGAATCTGAAGTGTACATTCTGTCCAAAGACGAAGGCGGTCGTCATACTCCGTTCTTCAAAGGCTACCGTCCACAGTTCTACTTCCGTACAACTGACGTGACCGGTACCATCGAACTGCCAGAAGGCGTAGAGATGGTAATGCCAGGCGACAACATCAAGATGGTTGTGACGCTGATCCACCCAATCGCGATGGACGACGGTCTGCGTTTCGCAATCCGTGAAGGCGGCCGTACCGTTGGCGCGGGCGTTGTTGCTAAAGTTCTCGGCTAATCGCTGATAACATTTGACGCAATGCGCAATAAAAGGGCATCATTTGATGCCCTTTTTGCACGCTTTCACATCAGAACCTGGCTCATCAGTGATTAATTTTGTCATAATCATTGCTGAGACAGGCTCTGCGGAGAGCGTATAATACGAAAAGCGAATAGCATTTCGATTGGTTTGCCTCGCACTCGCGGGGTGAAAATGTTTGTAGAATACTTCTGACAGGTTGGTTTATGAGTGCGAATACCGAAGCTCAAGGGAGCGGGCGCGGCCTGGAAGCGATGAAATGGGTAGTTGTAGCCGTGCTGCTGATTGTGGCGATTGTCGGCAACTATCTTTATCGTGACATGATGCTGCCGCTACGCGCGCTTGCAGTGGTAATTCTGATTGCTGCGGCGGGTGGTGTCGCGCTGTTGACGACGAAAGGCAAAGCGACCGTTGCGTTTGCCCGCGAAGCGCGTACCGAAGTCCGCAAGGTCATTTGGCCGACTCGCCAGGAAACATTGCACACCACGCTGATTGTAGCGGCGGTAACCGCTGTAATGTCACTGATCCTGTGGGGACTGGATGGTATTCTGGTTCGCCTGGTATCCTTTATCACTGGCCTGAGGTTCTGAGATGTCTGAAGCCCCTAAAAAGCGCTGGTACGTCGTTCAGGCGTTTTCCGGTTTTGAAGGCCGCGTAGCTACGTCGCTGCGTGAGCATATCAAATTACACAATATGGAAGAGTTATTTGGCGAAGTTATGGTTCCGACCGAAGAAGTGGTTGAGATCCGTGGCGGCCAACGTCGCAAAAGCGAGCGTAAATTCTTCCCGGGTTACGTGCTGGTTCAGATGGTGATGAACGACGCGAGCTGGCACCTGGTGCGCAGCGTACCACGCGTGATGGGCTTTATCGGCGGCACATCTGACCGTCCGGCGCCAATCAGCGACAAAGAAGTTGATGCGATTATGAACCGCCTCCAGCAGGTTGGTGATAAACCGCGTCCGAAAACGCTGTTTGAACCGGGTGAGATGGTTCGTGTTAACGACGGTCCGTTTGCTGACTTCAATGGCGTCGTCGAAGAAGTGGACTACGAGAAGTCCCGCCTGAAAGTTTCCGTTTCTATCTTTGGTCGTGCGACCCCGGTAGAGCTGGACTTTGCTCAGGTAGAAAAAGCCTAAGCAGCGATCAAAAAAGCGACGATTTAATCGTTGCACAGGGCGCGAGATTGGAATACAATTTCGCGCCTTTTGTTTTTATGGGCCCCGGCCCGTAAAACGAATTTTATTCACGGGGAGCCTCTCCGAGGCGTTATTACCCAATCAGAGGATTTTAGAATGGCTAAGAAAGTACAAGCCTACGTCAAGCTGCAGGTTGCAGCAGGTATGGCGAACCCAAGTCCACCAGTTGGTCCAGCTCTGGGTCAGCAGGGTGTGAACATCATGGAATTCTGTAAAGCGTTCAACGCCAAAACTGAATCCATGGAAAAAGGTCTGCCAATCCCAGTTGTAATCACTGTTTACGCTGACCGTTCTTTCACTTTCGTTACCAAAACCCCTCCAGCAGCAGTTCTGCTGAAGAAAGCAGCGGGCATCAAGTCTGGTTCCGGTAAGCCGAACAAAGACAAAGTGGGTAAAATTTCCCGCGCTCAGTTGCAGGAAATCGCGCAGACCAAAGCTGCCGACATGACTGGTTCCGACATTGAAGCGATGACTCGCTCCATCGAAGGTACTGCACGTTCCATGGGCCTGGTAGTGGAGGACTAAGAAATGGCTAAACTGACCAAGCGCATGTCCGTGATCCGTGACAAAGTTGATGCGACCAAACAGTACGACATCAACGAAGCTATCGCTCTGCTGAAAGAACTGGCAACTGCTAAGTTCGTTGAAAGCGTTGACGTTGCCGTTAACCTGGGCATCGACGCTCGTAAATCCGATCAGAACGTTCGTGGCGCAACTGTACTGCCACACGGTACTGGCCGTTCCGTACGCGTAGCTGTATTTGCTCAGGGTGCAAACGCTGAAGCTGCTAAAGCTGCCGGCGCTGAACTGGTAGGTATGGAAGATCTGGCTGATCAGATCAAGAAAGGCGAAATGAACTTTGACGTTGTTATTGCTTCTCCAGATGCAATGCGCGTTGTTGGCCAGCTGGGCCAGGTTCTGGGTCCACGCGGCCTGATGCCAAACCCGAAAGTGGGTACTGTAACGCCTAACGTTGCTGAAGCGGTTAAGAACGCTAAAGCAGGTCAGGTTCGTTACCGTAACGACAAAAACGGCATCATCCACACCACCATCGGTAAAGTGGACTTTGACGCTGACAAACTGAAAGAAAACCTGGAAGCTCTGCTGGTTGCGCTGAAAAAAGCAAAACCAACTCAGGCGAAAGGCGTGTACATCAAGAAAGTTAGCATCTCCACCACCATGGGTGCAGGTGTTGCAGTTGACCAGGCTGGCCTGAGCGCTGCTGCAAACTAATGCCTTTACGTGGGCGGTGATTTTGTCTACAATCTTACCCCCACGTTTGCTAACAAAAGTTAGCGGCTAAAAGAATTGTTCGTTGGAGCCTGGCCTATCCAGGCCTCCGTCGAAGACCGCAGGTGTTTCGCAAGAAACTTAATCCCCTGCGTAGACGGTGACAGAACGCTAAGATTATTTTAAATACTCTGGCTTGTTTCTGCTCACCGTATTAAGACGCTCTTCCCGTTGGGTCGAGTGAAGTGAGTTCCGGAACATGAGTTCCGGCAAACATCCAGGAGCAAAGCTAATGGCTTTAAATCTTCAAGACAAACAAGCGATTGTTGCTGAAGTCAGCGAAGTAGCCAAAGGCGCGCTGTCTGCAGTAGTTGCGGATTCCCGTGGCGTTACTGTAGACAAAATGACTGAACTGCGTAAAGCAGGTCGTGAAGCTGGCGTATACATGCGTGTTGTTCGTAACACCCTGCTGCGTCGCGTAGTTGAAGGTACTCAGTTCGAGTGCCTGAAAGACACGTTTGTTGGTCCGACCCTGATTGCATACTCTATGGAACACCCGGGCGCTGCTGCTCGTCTGTTCAAAGAGTTCGCGAAAGCGAATGCAAAATTTGAGGTCAAAGCTGCAGCCTTTGAAGGTGAGTTGATCCCGGCATCGCAAATCGATCGCCTGGCAACCCTGCCGACCTACGAAGAAGCAATTGCACGCCTGATGGCAACCATGAAAGAAGCTGCGGCTGGCAAACTGGTTCGCACTCTGGCTGCTGTACGCGATGCGAAAGAAGCTGCTTAATCGCAGTTATCTTTATAAAGCATTTGCTTACGTATAAACTTATTCTGATTTTCAGGAACAATTTAAATGTCTATCACTAAAGATCAAATCATTGAAGCAGTAGCAGCTATGTCCGTAATGGACGTTGTAGAGCTGGTTTCTGCAATGGAAGAAAAATTCGGTGTTTCTGCTGCTGCTGCTGTAGCTGTAGCTGCGGGCCCGGCTGAAGCTGCTGAAGAAAAAACTGAATTCGACGTAATTCTGAAAGCTGCTGGCGCGAACAAAGTTGCTGTAATCAAAGCAGTACGTGGCGCAACTGGCCTGGGTCTGAAAGAAGCTAAAGACCTGGTAGAATCTGCTCCAGCTGCGCTGAAAGAAGGCGTGAGCAAAGACGACGCAGAAGCACTGAAAAAATCTCTGGAAGAAGCTGGCGCTGAAGTTGAAGTTAAATAAGCCAACTTTTCTGGTTGCAGCCTAAGTAATTAGGCTGATGGCTGGTGACTTTTTAGTCACCAGCCTTTTTGCGCTGTAAGGCATCAGCAGCATTTCACACTGTTTGACTGCTGGTTGTCCTGACAATGCTTGTTTCTATCGACGACTTAATATACTGCGACAGGGTGCTCGCTCTGTGTAAATCGCAATGAAATGGTTTAAGCGTGATAGCAACAGGTATTGCGGAAAGTATTCAATTTTCCGGTCCACAAAATGGTGTTGCACAAACTGTCCCTTCGTCGGACAGATGGGTCGACTTGTCAGCGAGCTGAGGAACCCTATGGTTTACTCCTATACCGAGAAAAAACGTATTCGTAAGGATTTTGGTAAACGTCCACAAGTTCTGGACATTCCATATCTCCTTTCTATCCAGCTTGACTCGTTCCAGAAGTTTATCGAGCAAGATCCTGAAGGGCAGTACGGCCTGGAAGCAGCCTTCCGTTCCGTGTTCCCGATTCAGAGCTACAGCGGTAATTCCGAGCTGCAGTACGTCAGCTACCGCCTTGGCGAACCGGTGTTTGACGTTCAGGAATGTCAGATCCGTGGCGTGACCTATTCCGCACCGCTGCGCGTAAAACTGCGTCTGGTGATCTACGAGCGCGAAGCGCCGGAAGGCACCGTAAAAGACATTAAAGAACAAGAAGTCTACATGGGTGAAATTCCACTCATGACGGACAACGGTACTTTCGTTATCAACGGTACTGAGCGTGTTATCGTTTCCCAGCTGCACCGTAGCCCGGGTGTCTTCTTCGACAGCGATAAAGGTAAAACGCACTCTTCCGGTAAAGTACTGTATAACGCACGCATCATTCCTTACCGTGGTTCATGGCTGGACTTCGAATTCGATCCAAAAGACAACCTGTTTGTCCGTATCGACCGTCGTCGTAAGCTGCCTGCAACCATCATTCTGCGTGCACTGAACTATACCACTGAGCAGATCCTGGACCTGTTCTTTGAGAAAGTGATCTTTGAAATCCGCGACAACAAGTTGCAGATGGAGTTGGTGCCGGAACGTCTGCGTGGTGAGACCGCGTCGTTCGACATCGAAGCCGACGGCAAAGTGTATGTGGAAAAAGGTCGCCGTATCACCGCGCGCCACATCCGCCAGCTGGAAAAAGATGATATCAAACACATCGAAGTTCCGGTTGAATACATTGCAGGAAAAGTAGCCGCGAAAGATTACGTTGATGAATCAACTGGCGAGCTGATCTGCCCGGCGAACATGGAGCTGAGCCTGGATCTGCTGGCTAAGCTGAGCCAGTCTGGCCACAAACGTATCGAAACGCTGTTCACCAACGATCTGGACCACGGTCCGTACATCTCTGAGACTGTACGCGTCGACCCAACCAACGATCGTCTGAGCGCGCTGGTCGAAATCTACCGCATGATGCGTCCTGGTGAGCCACCAACTCGCGAAGCGGCTGAAAGCCTGTTCGAGAACCTGTTCTTCTCCGAAGACCGCTACGATCTGTCCGCGGTTGGTCGTATGAAGTTCAACCGTTCTCTGCTGCGCGACGAGATCGAAGGTTCCGGTATCCTGAGCAAAGACGACATCATTGAAGTGATGAAGAAGCTCATCGATATCCGTAACGGTAAAGGCGAAGTGGACGATATCGACCACCTCGGCAACCGTCGTATCCGTTCCGTAGGCGAAATGGCGGAAAACCAGTTCCGCGTTGGCCTGGTACGTGTAGAGCGTGCGGTGAAAGAGCGTCTGTCTCTGGGCGATCTGGATACCCTGATGCCTCAGGATATGATTAACGCGAAGCCGATTTCTGCGGCAGTGAAAGAGTTCTTCGGTTCCAGCCAGCTGTCTCAGTTCATGGACCAGAACAACCCGCTGTCTGAGATCACGCACAAACGTCGTATCTCCGCACTCGGCCCAGGCGGTCTGACCCGTGAACGCGCAGGCTTTGAAGTTCGAGACGTACACCCGACTCACTACGGTCGCGTATGTCCAATCGAAACGCCTGAAGGTCCAAACATCGGTCTGATCAACTCCCTGTCCGTGTACGCACAGACGAACGAATACGGTTTCCTCGAGACCCCGTATCGTAAAGTGACCGACGGTGTTGTTACTGACGAAATTCATTACCTGTCTGCTATCGAAGAAGGCAACTACGTTATCGCTCAGGCGAACTCCAACCTGGATGACGAAGGCCACTTTGTAGAAGATCTGGTTACCTGCCGTAGCAAAGGCGAATCCAGCTTGTTCAGCCGCGACCAGGTTGACTACATGGACGTATCCACCCAGCAGGTGGTATCCGTCGGTGCGTCCCTGATCCCGTTCCTGGAACACGATGACGCCAACCGTGCATTGATGGGTGCGAACATGCAACGTCAGGCCGTTCCAACTCTGCGTGCTGATAAGCCGCTGGTTGGTACCGGTATGGAACGTGCTGTTGCCGTTGACTCTGGTGTTACAGCAGTTGCTAAGCGTGGCGGTACCGTTCAGTACGTTGACGCATCCCGTATCGTTATCAAAGTTAACGAAGACGAGATGTATCCGGGCGAAGCGGGTATCGACATCTACAACCTGACCAAATACACCCGTTCTAACCAGAACACCTGTATCAACCAGATGCCATGTGTGTCTCTGGGTGAGCCAGTTGAGCGCGGCGACGTGCTGGCAGACGGTCCGTCCACCGACCTCGGTGAACTGGCGCTCGGTCAGAACATGCGCGTAGCGTTCATGCCGTGGAACGGTTACAACTTCGAAGACTCCATCCTCGTCTCCGAGCGTGTGGTTCAGGAAGATCGTTTCACCACCATCCACATTCAGGAACTGGCATGTGTGTCCCGTGACACCAAGCTGGGGCCAGAAGAGATCACCGCTGACATCCCGAACGTGGGTGAAGCTGCGCTCTCTAAACTGGATGAATCCGGTATTGTTTACATCGGCGCGGAAGTGACCGGCGGCGACATTCTGGTTGGTAAGGTCACGCCGAAAGGCGAAACCCAGCTGACGCCAGAAGAGAAACTGCTGCGTGCTATCTTCGGTGAGAAAGCGTCTGACGTTAAAGACTCTTCTCTGCGCGTACCAAACGGTGTTTCCGGTACGGTTATCGATGTTCAGGTCTTCACCCGTGACGGCGTTGAGAAAGATAAGCGTGCGCTGGAAATCGAAGAGATGCAGCTCAAACAGGCTAAGAAAGACCTGTCTGAAGAACTGCAAATCCTCGAAGCAGGTCTGTTCAGCCGTATCTATGCGGTGCTGGTTGCCGGTGGCGTTGAAGCTGAGAAGCTCGACAAACTGCCACGCGATCGCTGGCTGGAACTGGGCCTGACCGACGAAGAGAAACAGAATCAGCTGGAACAGCTGGCTGAGCAGTATGACGAACTAAAACACGAGTTCGAGAAAAAACTCGAAGCGAAACGCCGCAAAATCACTCAGGGCGACGATCTGGCACCAGGCGTGCTGAAGATTGTTAAGGTGTATCTGGCTGTTAAACGTCAGATCCAGCCTGGTGATAAGATGGCAGGTCGTCACGGTAACAAGGGTGTTATCTCTAAGATCAACCCGATCGAAGATATGCCGCACGATGCTAACGGTACGCCGGTAGATATCGTACTGAACCCACTGGGCGTACCGTCTCGTATGAACATCGGTCAGATTCTGGAAACCCACCTGGGTATGGCTGCGAAAGGTATCGGCGATAAGATCAACGCCATGCTGAAACAGCAGCAGGAAGTCGCGAAACTGCGCGAGTTCATCCAGCGTGCCTACGATCTGGGTACCGACGTTCGTCAGAAAGTCGACCTGAACACCTTCAGCGATGAAGAAGTGCTGCGTCTGGCAGAGAACCTGCGCAAAGGTATGCCAATTGCAACGCCGGTATTCGACGGTGCAAAAGAAGCTGAAATTAAAGAGCTGCTGCAACTGGGTGGTCTGCCAACGTCTGGCCAGATTACGCTGTTTGACGGCCGTACCGGTGAACAGTTCGAGCGTCCGGTAACCGTAGGTTACATGTACATGCTGAAACTGAACCACCTGGTCGACGACAAGATGCACGCTCGTTCTACCGGTTCTTACAGCCTGGTTACTCAGCAGCCGCTGGGTGGTAAGGCTCAGTTCGGTGGTCAGCGCTTCGGGGAGATGGAAGTGTGGGCGCTGGAAGCATACGGCGCAGCATACACCTTGCAGGAAATGCTCACCGTTAAGTCTGATGACGTGAACGGTCGTACTAAGATGTATAAGAACATCGTAGACGGCAACCATCAGATGGAACCGGGCATGCCAGAATCCTTCAACGTACTGTTGAAAGAGATTCGTTCGCTGGGTATCAACATCGAACTGGAAGACGAGTAATTCTCGCTCAAACAGGTCACTGCTGTCGGGTTAACGCCCGACAGCAGAGTGTGCTAACTCCGACGGGAGCAAATCCGTGAAAGACTTATTAAAGTTTCTGAAAGCGCAAACTAAAACCGAAGAGTTTGATGCGATCAAAATTGCTCTGGCTTCGCCAGACATGATCCGTTCATGGTCTTTCGGTGAAGTTAAAAAGCCGGAAACCATTAACTACCGTACGTTCAAACCTGAGCGTGACGGCCTTTTCTGTGCGCGTATTTTCGGGCCAGTAAAAGATTACGAGTGCCTGTGCGGTAAGTACAAGCGCCTGAAACACCGTGGTGTGATCTGTGAGAAGTGCGGCGTTGAAGTGACCCAGACCAAAGTACGCCGTGAGCGTATGGGCCACATCGAGCTGGCGTCTCCGACCGCTCACATCTGGTTCCTGAAATCTCTGCCGTCCCGTATCGGTCTGCTGCTGGACATGCCGCTGCGCGATATCGAACGTGTTCTGTACTTCGAATCTTATGTGGTTATCGAAGGCGGGATGACCAATCTGGAACGTAACCAGATCCTGACCGAAGAACAGTATCTGGACGCGCTGGAAGAGTTCGGTGACGAATTCGACGCGAAGATGGGTGCGGAAGCTATCCAGGCCCTGCTGAAGAGCATGGATCTGGAGCAAGAGTGTGAAACTCTGCGCGAAGAGCTGAACGAAACCAACTCCGAAACCAAGCGTAAAAAGCTGACCAAGCGTATCAAACTGCTGGAAGCGTTCGTTCAGTCTGGTAACAAACCAGAGTGGATGATCCTGACCGTTCTGCCGGTTCTGCCGCCAGATCTGCGTCCGCTGGTTCCGCTGGATGGCGGTCGTTTCGCAACGTCGGATCTGAACGATCTGTACCGTCGCGTGATCAACCGTAACAACCGTCTGAAACGTCTGCTGGATCTGGCTGCGCCGGACATCATCGTACGCAACGAAAAACGTATGCTTCAGGAAGCAGTCGATGCCCTGTTGGATAACGGTCGTCGTGGTCGTGCGATCACCGGTTCTAACAAACGTCCTCTGAAATCTTTGGCCGACATGATCAAAGGTAAGCAGGGTCGTTTCCGTCAGAACCTGCTCGGTAAGCGTGTTGACTACTCTGGTCGTTCTGTAATCACCGTAGGTCCATACCTGCGTCTGCATCAGTGCGGTCTGCCGAAGAAGATGGCACTGGAGCTGTTCAAACCGTTCATCTACGGCAAGCTGGAACTGCGTGGCCTCGCCACCACCATCAAAGCCGCGAAGAAAATGGTTGAGCGTGAAGAAGCTGTCGTTTGGGATATCCTGGACGAAGTGATCCGCGAACACCCGGTACTGCTGAACCGTGCACCAACTCTGCACCGTCTGGGTATCCAGGCCTTTGAGCCAGTTCTGATCGAAGGTAAAGCGATCCAGCTGCACCCGCTGGTTTGTGCGGCCTATAACGCCGACTTCGATGGTGACCAGATGGCTGTTCACGTACCGCTGACGCTGGAAGCCCAGCTCGAAGCGCGTGCGCTGATGATGTCTACCAACAACATCCTGTCTCCAGCGAACGGTGAACCTATCATCGTTCCTTCTCAGGACGTTGTACTGGGTCTGTACTACATGACCCGTGACTGTGTTAACGCCAAAGGCGAAGGCATGGTGCTGACTGGCCCGAAAGAAGCTGAGCGTATTTATCGCGCTGGCCTGGCCTCTCTGCATGCGCGCGTTAAAGTGCGTATCACCGAATACGAAAAAGATGAAAACGGCGAGTTCGTTGCGCACACCAGCCTGAAAGACACGACCGTTGGCCGTGCCATTCTGTGGATGATCGTACCGAAAGGTCTACCTTTCTCCATCGTCAACCAGGCGCTGGGCAAGAAAGCGATCTCCAAAATGCTGAACACCTGTTACCGCATTCTGGGTCTGAAGCCGACCGTAATCTTCGCTGACCAGACAATGTACACCGGCTTTGCTTATGCAGCGCGTTCAGGTGCATCTGTTGGTATCGATGACATGGTCATCCCAGAGAAGAAACACGAGATCATCTCTGAAGCGGAAGCTGAAGTTGCTGAGATCCAGGAGCAGTTCCAGTCTGGTCTGGTAACCGCAGGCGAACGTTACAACAAAGTTATCGATATCTGGGCTGCGGCGAACGATCGTGTATCTAAAGCGATGATGGATAACCTGCAAACCGAAACCGTGATTAACCGTGACGGCGTAGAAGAGCAGCAGGTCTCCTTCAACAGCATCTACATGATGGCCGACTCCGGTGCGCGTGGTTCTGCGGCACAGATTCGTCAGCTGGCAGGTATGCGTGGTCTGATGGCGAAGCCAGATGGCTCCATCATCGAAACGCCAATCACCGCGAACTTCCGTGAAGGTCTGAACGTACTCCAGTACTTCATCTCCACGCACGGTGCGCGTAAAGGTCTGGCGGATACCGCACTGAAAACGGCGAACTCCGGTTATCTGACGCGTCGTCTGGTTGACGTTGCGCAGGATCTGGTCGTCACCGAAGACGATTGTGGCACCCTCGAAGGTATCACCATGACCCCGGTTATCGAGGGTGGTGATGTTAAAGAGCCGCTGCGCGATCGCGTACTGGGTCGTGTGACCGCGGAAGACATTCTGAAGCCGGGCACCGCAGACATTCTGGTTCCACGCAACACCCTGCTGCACGAACAGTGGTGTGACCTGCTGGAAGCGAACTCTGTTGACTCCGTGAAAGTGCGTTCCGTTGTATCCTGTGACACCGACTTTGGTGTGTGCGCGCACTGCTACGGTCGTGACCTGGCGCGTGGCCACATCATCAACAAAGGTGAGGCTATCGGCGTTATCGCGGCACAGTCCATCGGTGAGCCGGGTACACAGCTGACGATGCGTACGTTCCACATCGGTGGTGCGGCATCTCGTGCGGCTGCTGAATCCAGCATCCAGGTGAAAAACAAAGGTAGCATCAAGCTCAGCAACGCGAAGTCGGTTGTGAACTCCAGCGGTAAACTGGTTATCACTTCCCGTAACACCGAGCTGAAGCTGATCGACGAATTCGGTCGTACCAAAGAGAGCTATAAAGTGCCTTACGGTGCGGTTATGGCGAAAGGTGATGGCGAGCAGGTTGCTGGCGGTGAAACCGTTGCAAACTGGGATCCACACACCATGCCGGTTATCACCGAAGTAAGTGGTTTCATCCGCTTCACTGACATGATCGACGGCCAGACCATTACTCGTCAGACCGACGAGCTGACCGGTCTGTCTTCTCTGGTGGTTCTGGATTCTGCTGAACGTACTACCGGCGGTAAAGATCTGCGTCCTGCACTGAAAATCGTTGATGCTCAGGGTAACGACGTTCTGATCCCTGGTACCGATATGCCTGCGCAGTACTTCCTGCCGGGTAAAGCGATTGTACAGCTGGAAGATGGCGTACAGATCAGCTCTGGTGACACCCTGGCGCGTATTCCTCAGGAATCCGGCGGTACCAAGGACATCACCGGTGGTCTGCCACGCGTTGCGGACCTGTTCGAAGCACGTCGTCCGAAAGAGCCTGCGATCCTGGCTGAAATCAGCGGTATCATCTCCTTCGGTAAAGAGACCAAAGGTAAGCGCCGTCTGGTTATCACGCCAGTAGATGGCAGCGAGCCGTACGAAGAGATGATTCCTAAGTGGCGTCAGCTCAACGTGTTCGAAGGTGAACGCGTAGAACGTGGTGACGTGGTTTCCGATGGTCCAGAAGCGCCGCACGACATCCTGCGTCTGCGTGGTGTGCATGCTGTTACCCGTTACATTGTTAACGAAGTACAGGACGTATACCGTCTGCAAGGCGTTAAGATTAACGATAAGCACATCGAAGTTATCGTTCGTCAGATGCTGCGTAAAGCAACCATCGAAAACGCGGGCAGCTCCGACTTCCTGGAAGGCGAGCAGGTTGAATACTCACGCGTTAAGATCGCTAACCGCGATCTGGAAGCGAACGGCAAAATCGGTGCGACCTTCGCACGCGATCTGCTGGGTATCACCAAAGCGTCTCTGGCAACCGAGTCCTTCATCTCTGCTGCATCGTTCCAGGAAACCACTCGTGTCCTGACCGAAGCGGCTGTTGCAGGTAAACGTGATGAACTGCGCGGTCTGAAAGAGAACGTTATCGTGGGTCGTCTGATCCCGGCCGGTACCGGTTATGCGTACCACCAGGATCGTATGCGTCGTCGCGCAGCGGGCGAACTGCCAGCTGCACCGCAGGTGACTGCCGAAGATGCATCCGCGAGCCTTGCAGAACTGCTGAACGCAGGTCTGGGCGGTTCCGACAACGAGTAATCGTTGATGCCGTAAATAATAAACCCGCCTCGGCGGGTTTTTTTACGTCTGTATGTCTTCAATTCACTAACGGGATGCGTCGATAAAGCTCAATCATATCGCCCGCCAGATCCTGAATAACCATTGCGTTCATCAGGTGATCCTGAGAGTGGACGGTAATCAGGTTAACCGGAAGCTTCCCGGTGCCTTCATCAAGACCAATAAGCTGTGTCGGGATGGTGTGCGCATGCTTCACATATTCACGCGATTCTTCCATCGCTTTCTCGGCTTCATCAAAGTCGCCTTTTCGCGCCATCTGTAACGCCGTCAGGGCCGCACTGCGCGCTGCGCCTGCGTTGACCAGCAGTTCCATAATCGTGGTTTCTAAGTCTTCCATTATGACTCCAGAAGTTTGAGCGCTTTTTCCAGTACGGCATCACCTTTCATCATGCCGTAATCCATCATGTCGATGACCGCAACCTTTTTTCCGAGCGGATCGGCCTGCGCCTGGAGTTTTGCCTGTTCGTATTTAACCTGTGGCCCCAGTAATACGATATCAGCCGTCGCGATGTTATCTTTAAACTCCGCGACCGGAACGGCTTTAATGGTTACTTCGACTCCTTTTTTCTGCGCGGCATCTTTCATACGTTGAACCAGCATGCTGGTTGACATTCCCGCTGCACAGCATAAAACGATGTTCTTCATAGTCAGCCTCGATCTACATGTGTTTATTGATAATTATCCCGTGCAGACCGCTTCAACAACCGCTTTACCGCGATTGTGTGTCAGGCATCACAAAGAAATCGGCATTTTCCTGAAACCGGTTACAATTTTACAGCGGAGAGCATTCTGCCCGTCAGATCGGGCAGAATTTGAGGAAGGGTATTATCGGCTGGCCGTGCTTACGATGCGGTTTTTACCCTGTTGTTTAGCGGTATACAGCGCTTCATCTACGCTACCGATAAATTGTTCCAGCGGTTCGAAGTGCCACTCCCCCATCCCGGCGCTGAAGGTCACTCGCAGATTCTCTTCCCGCCAGGTCCGCTTTTCAACGGCGGTGCGCCAGGCTTCCAGTAGCGCGTGCGCGGAGTTCATCAGCTCGGCCGGGAATATCACGCCGAACTCTTCTCCACCGTAGCGGTAAACGGAAACGTGGTGCGGCTGCATGATATGAATACCTTCCCGCGCCACGTTGCGCAGCACAATATCCCCGCTCAGGTGGCCCCAGGTGTCGTTAATGGATTTGAAGTTATCGATGTCGATCAGCGCCAGAACGAAGGGTTGATGAGCAGTAAGCAGCTCATCCACATCGTTATCGAACGCACGGCGATTTTTGCAGCCTGTCAGCGCATCATGGGTGGCCTGACGGACATAGGCCAGCTCGCGTTCTTTATTGGTTCGAATGGTATGGCTGAGCATCGCCTCAAGGCGTGGTGCCTGGTTGACGTCGCCGGTTTTGATGGCGTTGATAATGTTCATCAGCACAGAACGCGAGGCATGACGAAGGTAAAGCCCGAACAAAATGATGATGATTGCCGCCAGCGCAAATCCCCAGCCGACGACGGTGGTTTCATGCCGGGTGATGACGGTAAGCGTGGCATCGGAGACCCGATAAATCACAAACCAGTCCGGATTGGTGAAAGAGTAGTAGTAATACCAGGTTTTACTTTTGGGGTCGAAAAGATGGCCTTCGCCGCTGGTCATTTTGTCCATCAGCGCTTCGCTTACGTACTGCTTAAAGAGCGCCCCCGTGTCCGGATGCAGCACAACGGCGCCGTCACGCTCCACGACAAAAAACTCACCCTGAACCGGCGCCACCATCTGGCGCAGGGTATACCCCATGGACGTTAAATCAAGATGGAAAGCGAGCGTGCCCTTCAGACGGCCTTCCGGTGAAATGACCGGCTTATAGAGGGTGACAGTAGGATGTTGGGTGAAATAGTCCAGATAGGGGCGGGTGTAGTGAGGAAAGTTGCTGGCTTCCGCTTGCCCGACAAACCATGGGCGGGTTCTGGCGTCGAACGACTTACTTTTCTCCGTTGGCAGCACTTCCGGCGCGCGCAGATGGCGCCCTTCTGTGTCCGCCAGAGAGATAGACGACACCGTCGGCATCAGGTTCTGCAAATGCATCAACATCTGCAAACCGTGTGTCGGATCGATATTTATTGTCTGATTCACTCTGTCATTACGGGCGAAGTACATCGCAGCGCGACCAAGAATATAGTCATTTTCTCGCAGGATGGATTCGGTATAGTTCACCGCCAGATTATGGGTGAAGTTACCATTAATCTTATGATAATCCTCAAGAAAATCCTTTCTCTGTGAAAGGACGACCAGGACGGCGATCAGCGCGAAACTGAACAGGATCCCCGCGAAGCTGACCATAATTGGCCGGGTAAAAGAGAGCTTTTTACTGTGGAGTGCCATGAGTTGTACATCAATCCAGATGGTAGACGCGTTGCGTCTGTCGATACCCTCAGCATAGTCGCTGTCCGGTTGCTGGTAGTAAATTATACAGAAGGCGATTACCGACGAGATGATTTATCTTAAGCGTAGATAAGAAACGACGTATTTATTGTATCAATTGAATTTTGTTTAAGAGGCGGAGGGCAGGGCGAAACGAGGAAGAAGCATTTTCACCCTGGTCAGCGTCCGTTGCTGACGTGGTTAAGCATAAGAAAACCGGGCAGATCGCCTCAATCGCCCGGTTATGATCTTACGAGCCGCCTCGTAACCTTTTCGCATTTTTGCAGACAGTTTCAGCGCTAATGCGAGGCTCTTCCCAGCCAGCTATCCCAGTCTTTCCACACCGGCTGTAGCCCCTGTGCAGTCAGGGCTTCCGCCACCGCTTCGGGCCGTCGGCCGTCGTGCGGTGCAAACTGTTCCAGTTCCGGGTGATCGTCCGCGTAACCGCCCGGCTGCGTTTTGGAAAAGGCGCTGACGTTATTGATCGCCAGCGGGATCGCGCGGTCGCGAAACGCGGGGGATTCACGCGTGGAGAGCGACAATTCCACTTCCGGCGCGAACAGGCGAAATGCACACAGGGTTTGCACCAGCTGGCGCTCATCCATCAGCGAGGCGGGTTCAACGCCTCCCGTACAGGGACGCAGCCGCGGGAAAGAGATGGAATAGCGGCTTTGCCAGTACTGCTGCTGTAGCCACAGCAGATGCTCCGCCACCATATAGCAGTCCACCCGCCAGTTGTCGGACAGACCGATAAGCGCGCCCAACCCAATTTTATCGATACCGGCGCGCCCCAGCCTGTCCGGCGTTTCCAGCCGGAAGATGAAATCCTGCTTCTTCCCTTTCAGGTGATGCCGGGCATAGGTCGCCTCATGGTAGGTTTCCTGATAAACCATTACGCCGTCCAGCCCGAGGGTTTTCAGCTCCGCATATTCCTCCTGCGACAGAGGCTGCACTTCCATTTGCAACGAGGCAAATTCGCGGCGGATGGCCGGAAGATGCTGGCGAAAATAGTCCATCCCCACTTTGCCCTGATGTTCACCCGTCACCAGCAGGAGATGTTCAAAACCCATCTCACGAATAGCCGCACACTCGCGGGCGATCTCATGCTCATCCAGCGTTTTACGCTTAATACGGTTGCTCATGGAGAAACCACAGTAGGTGCAGTCATTGGCGCACAGATTAGAAAGATAGAGCGGCACGTAAAAGCTCACCGTGTTGCCAAAGCGCTGGCGGGTGAGGCGTTGCGCGCGCTGGGCCATCGGTTCAAGGTACGCGCTGGCTGCCGGAGAAAGCAGGGCCATCAAATCCTCGCGCGTCAAATGTTTGGCTGTTAATGCCCGCTCTACGTCCGCAGAGGTTTTACTGTTGATGCGTAAGGCAATATCGTCCCAGTTAAGCTGACGCCAGCGATCGGTAAAGGTAGCCATCAGAGCGCCTCCAGAAAATCGGTCAGCGGGCTGGTGGCCTGCGCCTGAACACTGCGCGAGCCGGGGCCGGACTGCCGAGCCAGCAGACCGGACTCCACGGCAAGGCGGAACGCACGCGCCATCATCACCGGGTCGTCGGCCACCGCAATCGCGGTATTGACCAGCACCGCATCGGCCCCTATCTCCAGCGCCTGCGCGGCGTGACTGGGTACGCCGATGCCCGCATCCACCACCACGGGCACGGTCGCCTGCTCAATAATGATTTCCAGCATCGCGCGGGTCTCCAGCCCCTGGTTGGAGCCAATGGGGGCGCCCAGCGGCATTACGGCCGCGCAGCCGACCTCTTCCAGACGCTTACAGAGCACGGGGTCGGCACCACAGTAGGGCAGAACGGTGAATCCCTGCTGCACCAGCTTCTCTGCCGCTTTCAGGGTTTCGATCGGATCGGGCAACAGCCAGCGGGCGTCCGGGTGAATTTCCAGCTTCAGCCAGCGGGTGCCGAGCGCTTCCCGCGCCAGTTGCGCAGCGAAAATTGCTTCCTCGGCCGTTTTCGCACCGGAGGTATTTGGTAAGAGCGTCACGCCTGCCTCCAGTAACGGCGCAAGTATGGCATCGTTGTGCTGACGCAGATCCACGCGCTTCATCGCCAGCGTCACCAGCTGGCTGCCGCTTTCACGAATGGCATCCACCATCAGTTGCGGGGAGGCGAATTTTCCGGTTCCGGTAAACAGATGTGAATCAAAGACTTTGTCGGCAATACGTAACATCTCAGCCCCCTGCGATAACCTGAAACAGCAGGATCTGGTCGCCCTCATTGACCTGCTGATGTTCCCACCGCTCGCGCGGCAGGATCTGTTGATTGAGCGCCAGCGCCGTTCCCGGCTTCAGCTGGCGCAGCATGTCGAGCAGGGCGGCAACGGTGAGATCGTCGTCGCACGTCATCGGCTCATCGTTAAACAGAATGCGCATTGCGGCCTCCGCATACCGGGCAGTGGCTGGCACGGTTTAACGCCAGATGACGCCAGCCGCTGGAGCGGGCGTCGAACAGCCGCAGCGTGTTGCGTTCTGTCTCCATGCCGCTGAGCAACTTGATGGCCTCCAGCGCCTGAAGAGTACCCATCACGCCCACCACCGGGCCCAGAATGCCTGCCGTGCGGCAGTTACGCTCCGGTTCAGCCTCGTCCGGCCACAGGCAGCGGTAGCAGCCCTGTGCCCACGGCGGCGTAAGCACCATTATTTGCCCACCGAAACCGACCGCGCTGGCGGTGATCAGCGGCGTGTTCTGCGCAACACAGGCCGCGTTGATGGCCTGACGTGTCGCCATATTGTCCGTACAGTCCAGCACCACGTCGGCAAGGGCCACTTCGCGTTGCAGATCTTCCCCGCTCAGCCGCGTCTGGAGTGCGACCAGTTCGATATCGGGGTTAAGCTGGTTCAGCCGCTGGCGCGTAACGTGCGCTTTAGGCTGGTTGATATCTTCTGTCGTAAAGAGAATTTGCCGTTGCAGATTGCTGAGATGTACCTCGTCGTCATCGGCCAGCACCAGCGTGCCCACGCCCGCGCCGGCCAGATACAGCGCGGCGGGGGTGCCTAATCCGCCCAGACCGACAATCAGTACCCGGCTGGCGAGCAGCTTTTGCTGCCCCTCGATGGCGATATCCTCCAGCAGGATCTGGCGGCTGTAACGCATAAAATCACGATCTTTCATCACCTGCTCCTGCCAGTTGTAAAAGCTGCGCGGTGGCGGCCTGCCAGTCTGCCGCCTGGGTGATGGCGCTGACGACGGCGATACTGCCGACGCCGGTTTCCAGCACGGCGGGCGCACGTTCAAGGCTGATCCCGCCGATGGCGACGGTGGGGTAATCGGCAAGGCGCTTAACGTGGGCCGCCAGCTGCGTCAAACCCTGTGGAGCGGACGGCATCTGTTTGGTTTGCGTCGGGAAAACGTGCCCGAGCGCGATGTAAGAGGGGCGGGCCGCCAGCGCCACGTTGATCTCCATATCATCGTGGGTAGAAACGCCCAGCCGCAGACCGGCGTCACGGATCGCGTTGAGATCGGTCGTTTCCAGATCTTCCTGTCCCAGATGCACGCCGTACGCCTGGTGTTTAACCGCCAGCCGCCAGTAGTCGTTGATAAACAGGCGGGCGTGGTAGCGACGTCCCAGCGCGATAGCGGCGATCACGTCGGCCTCCACCTCTTCATCGCGTTTATCCTTGATGCGTAGCTGGAGGGTGCGAACGCCAGCTTCCAGCAGGCGGGCGATCCACGCCACGCTGTCCACCACCGGGTAAAGCCCTAAGCGGAAGGGGACAGGGGGGAAATCAGGCTGGTACATTATGCCTCCTCTTTTTTGAGGTAGATTTCGCCGCCTTTCGCGCGGAAGGTTTCCGACATGTCCGCCATGCCGACTTCAATGGTCTGCGCGGCGGCGTAATCGCGTACTTCCTGGCTGATTTTCATCGAGCAGAATTTAGGTCCGCACATGGAGCAGAAGTGCGCAACTTTGCCCGATTCCTGCGGCAGGGTTTCGTCGTGATAGGCGCGGGCGGTGAACGGATCGAGGGCCAGGTTAAACTGGTCTTCCCAGCGGAATTCAAAGCGCGCTTTGGACATGGCGTTGTCGCGAATTTGCGCGCCCGGATGGCCTTTCGCCAGATCCGCCGCGTGGGCGGCAATCTTGTAGGTGATCAGCCCCTGCTTCACGTCCTCTTTGTTTGGCAGCCCGAGGTGCTCTTTCGGCGTCACGTAGCAGAGCATGGCGCAGCCGAACCAGCCGATCATCGCCGCGCCAATGCCTGACGTGAAGTGGTCGTAGCCCGGCGCAATATCGGTGGTCAACGGCCCCAGGGTGTAGAACGGTGCTTCGTGGCAGTGCTCCAGCTCCTCGGTCATGTTGCGACGGATCATCTGCATCGGCACATGGCCCGGGCCTTCAATCATCACCTGCACGTCGTACTCCCAGGCGATTTTGGTCAGCTCGCCCAGCGTGTGCAGCTCGGCAAACTGCGCCTCGTCGTTAGCATCGCGGATGGAGCCAGGACGCAGGCCGTCGCCCAGCGACAGGGAGACGTCGTACGCGGCGCAAATTTCGCAGATTTCGCGGAAGTGTTCGTAGAGGAAGTTTTCCTGATGATGGGAAAGGCACCATTTCGCCATAATCGAACCGCCGCGTGAGACGATACCGGTCAGACGTTTCGCCGTCATCGGCACGTAGCGCAGCAGCACGCCCGCGTGGATGGTGAAGTAGTCCACGCCCTGCTCGGCCTGCTCCAGCAGCGTGTCGCGGAACGCTTCCCAGGTGAGGTTTTCGGCGATGCCGTTGACCTTCTCCAGCGCCTGATAAATCGGGACGGTGCCAATCGGCACCGGGCTGTTACGCAGGATCCACTCGCGGGTTTCGTGAATATAGCGGCCCGTGGAAAGGTCCATCACCGTGTCCGCGCCCCAGCGCGTCGACCAGACCAGCTTTTCCACCTCTTCTTCGATGGATGACGTCACCGCTGAGTTGCCGATGTTGGCGTTGACCTTCACCAGGAAGTTGCGGCCGATAATCATCGGCTCGGATTCCGGGTGGTTGATGTTGGCGGGGATAATGGCGCGCCCGGCGGCCACTTCGTCACGCACAAATTCCGGCGTGATGTTTTCCGGCAGGCGAGCGCCAAACCCTTCACCAGGATGCTGGTGGCGCAGCACTTCGCTGCGGATGCGCTCGCGGCCCATGTTTTCGCGGATGGCGATGAACTCCATCTCCGGCGTGACGATACCCTGGCGCGCGTAGTGCAGCTGGGTGACGCATTTGCCCGCTTTAGCGCGTTTCGGCGTCAGCAGGCCGGTAAAGCGCAGCTCGTCCAGACCGTCGTCGGCCAGGCGCGCGTTGGTATACGCCGAGCTGCGCACGCTCAGTTCTTCGCAGTCGTTACGGGCGTCAATCCACGGCTGGCGCAGTTTTGCCAGACCCTGCTGTACGTTGATAGCAACAGAAGGGTCGCCGTACGGGCCGGAAGTGTCATACACCGGCACGGCTTCGTTGTCTTCAAACTGCGGGTTTTCTTTGCTGCCGCCGATAAGCGTCGGGCTGAGCTGGATTTCGCGCATCGGCACGCGGATATCAGCCTGTGAACCGGTGATGTAGATGCGCGTTGAGTTCGGGAAAGCGGTGCCTTCCAGGGTGTCGATGAAGCGTTGTGCGTGTTCGCGCTGTTCGCGGCGGGTCAGTTTTGTTGTAGACATAGCTCATTCCAGATGTGAAGGACATGGCTTGTCAGACGACGGATGAAGCAAGAGAAGATCGCCTCAGGGGCGATACAACAGCAGTGTGACTCTTGTTCCCTTCGCAGGTATTAACCTGATCAGGTTCCGCGGATCCCGAATTAACGGTCTCAGCCCGTGCTTTCACACTGGGCACTCCGACAAGAAAAATCCCCCTCGTGAGAGGGGCGAATGGTTGTAAATTACTCGTTAACGATTAAGAACTCAAGCAGGGCGCGCAACGTTATCGCTGGTGCTGATATTCAGGTTGTTGTCCAGCACGAGGGCGATGAGCTTGTCTTCCAGCGTGAATCGCTCTTCCAGCGCTTCGCCAAGGTCGGAAAGCGCCTGCTGAAACTCAAGATAGTTATCGTGATCGATAGCGTTCTCTAGCGTGGAATCGTAGTAGTCCATGATCTGCTGGGTGTTGGCTTCCAGCAGCGGACAGAGTTTGCTGGCCGCTAAATACGGCGTTGTCCCTTCCATTTCGCGGATAATGCGTTCATAAAGATTGAAATGGCCGTCGGAGAGGTAGTCGACCAGGCTCTGACAAAAGTCGTCCAGCGCTTTTTCATTCAGCCGCATAAAGGATTCTTTGCCAGGCTTAAGACCAACCAGATTGTAATACGCCACGAGTAGATGCTTGCGCACAAGTAGCCAGCGATCCACCAGGGTGTTACTTCCTCCAACGCGCTCAGTCAGGCTTTCCAGCTGGTTTAACATGGTCGACTCCATAAGGTTTAGAATGGGATCTGCTTATCCAAAATGTAACCACAATGCTAACAACATGTCAGTGAAGCGAAGGTAGTGCAATAGATATGGATCGTATTATTGAAAAATCAGATCTGGGTTGGTGGATCGTCAGTCACGAACAAAAATTATGGCTGCCCGGTGGGGAGATACCCTACGGCGCGGCAGACATCTTCGATCTCGTCGGGCAACCTGCGCTGCGGATCGGCGAGTGGCAGGGCGATCCGGTATGGTTGATCCAACAGGCTCGTCGTCAGGATATGGGATCCGTTCGTCAGGTGTTGGATCTGGACGTCGGCCTGTTCCAGCTGGCGGGGCGCGGCGTGCAGCTGGCGGAGTTTTATCGCTCGCACAAATACTGCGGCTACTGCGGCCATACCATGCACCCGAGCAAAACCGAGTGGGCAATGCTCTGCGGCCACTGCCGTGAACGCTACTACCCGCAAATCGCACCGTGCATCATTGTCGCCATCCGCCGTGATGATTCCATCCTGCTGGCGCAACATACCCGTCATCGCAACGGCATTCACACCGTCCTTGCCGGGTTCGTGGAAGTCGGCGAAACGCTGGAACAGGCGGTGGCGCGCGAGGTGATGGAGGAGAGCGGCATTAAGGTGAAAAACCTGCGCTATGTGACGTCGCAGCCGTGGCCGTTCCCGATGTCCCTGATGACCGCGTTTATGGCGGAATACGACAGCGGCGAGATTGTTATCGATCAGAAAGAGCTGCTGGAGGCGAACTGGTATCGCTACGACGATTTACCGCTGCTGCCCCCACCGGGAACGGTGGCGCGTCGCCTGATAGAAGATACCGTGGCAATGTGTCGGGCCGAGTATGAGTAGTGTTACACTGACGGACTGACGCAATAAGGAACTGCAAAATGACCGAACTGAAGAACGATCGTTATCTGCGTGCGCTGCTGCGCCAGCCCGTTGATGTCACCCCGGTGTGGATGATGCGCCAGGCGGGACGCTATCTGCCAGAGTACAAAGCCACGCGCGCGCAGGCAGGCGATTTTATGTCGCTGTGCAAAAACGCCGAGCTGGCCTGTGAAGTGACGCTCCAGCCGCTGCGCCGCTTCCCGCTCGATGCCGCCATTCTTTTTTCGGACATTCTCACCATTCCGGATGCGATGGGCCTTGGGCTCTATTTCGAAACCGGAGAAGGCCCGCGTTTTACCTCTCCGATCAAAAGCAAAGCCGACGTTGATAAGCTGCCGATCCCCGATCCTGAAGGCGAGCTGGGCTATGTGATGAACGCCGTGCGCACCATTCGCCGCGAACTGAAAGGCGACGTGCCGCTGATTGGCTTCTCCGGTAGTCCGTGGACGCTGGCCACCTACATGGTGGAAGGCGGCAGCAGCAAAGCCTTTACCGTCATCAAAAAGATGATGTACGCCGAGCCGCTGGCCCTGCATGCCCTGCTCGACAAGCTGGCGAAGAGCGTCACGCTCTATCTCAACGCGCAGATTAAAGCGGGCGCGCAGTCGGTGATGATTTTCGACACCTGGGGCGGCGTGCTGACCGGACGTGATTATCAGCAGTTCTCCCTGTACTACATGCACAAAATTGTCGATGGCCTGCTGCGTGAAAACGAAGGCCGTCGCGTGCCGGTGACGCTGTTTACCAAAGGCGGCGGTCAGTGGCTGGAAGCGATGGCGGCCACCGGCTGCGACGCGCTGGGCCTCGACTGGACCACCGATATTGCCGATGCGCGCCGTCGCGTGGGGGACAAAGTGGCGCTCCAGGGCAACATGGACCCGTCCATGCTCTATGCGCAGCCTGCCCGTATCGAAGAAGAAGTGTCGACTATACTGTCTGGTTTCGGCCAGGGCGAAGGCCACGTCTTCAACCTCGGTCACGGTATTCATCAGGATGTACCGCCAGAACACGCTGGCGTATTTGTGGAGGCGGTGCATCGGCTTTCTGCCCAGTATCATAAGTAAGGAGTGGTTATGGATCTCGCGTCGCTACGCGCTCAGCAAATCGAACTGGCTTCATCAGTGATCCGCGAGGATCGTCTGGATACGGACCCTCCGCGGTACATTGGCGGGGCGGACGTCGGGTTTGAGCAGGGCGGTGAAGTGACGCGAGCGGCGATGGTGGTGCTGAAATACCCTTCGCTGGAGCTGGTGGAGTACAAGGTGGCGCGTATCGCCACCACCATGCCCTATATCCCCGGCTTTCTCTCCTTCCGCGAATATCCCGCGCTGCTGGCCGCGTGGGAGCAACTCTCGCAAAAACCCGATCTACTGTTTGTTGATGGGCATGGTATCTCCCATCCGCGTCGCTTAGGCGTCGCCAGCCACTTTGGTCTGCTGGTGGACGTGCCGACCATCGGCGTAGCGAAAAAACGCCTGTGCGGCGCGTTTGAGCCGCTCTCTGCCGAACCGGGTGCGCTGGCGCCGCTTATCCATAAAGGCGAGCAGCTGGCGTGGGTCTGGCGCAGTAAAGCGCGCTGCAACCCGCTGTTTATCGCCACCGGGCATCGGGTCAGCATGGATAGCGCCCTGGCGTGGGTGCAACGCTGTATGAAGGGCTACCGTTTACCTGAGCCAACCCGCTGGGCTGACGCCGTGGCCTCTTCACGTCCGGCATTCATTCGTTGGCAGGAAATTCAGCCGTGATTCAGGTAAACTGCGGCTAATTTTCGATTCGAGACATCATCATGTTACAAAACCCGATTCATCTGCGCCTTGAGAAGCTGGAAAGCTGGCAGCACGTGACGTTTATGGCTTGCCTGTGCGAGCGCATGTATCCCAACTATGCCGCGTTCTGCAAGCAGACGGCGTTTGGCGAAGGCCAGATTTATCGTCGTATCCTGGATTTAATCTGGGAGACGCTGACGGTCAAAGATGCGAAGGTAAATTTTGACTCTCAGCTCGAAAAGCTGGAAGAGGCTATTCCGGCTGCGGATGATTTCGACCTGTATGGCGTCTACCCGGCCATTGATGCCTGTGTGGCGTTGAGCGAGCTGATCCACTCCCGTCTGAGCGGTGAAACCCTGGAACACGCCATTGAAGTCAGTAAGGCATCCATTACCACCGTTGCGATGCTGGAAATGACCCAGGAAGGCCGTGAAATGACCGACGAGGAGCTGCGTGCTAACCCGGCGGTTGAACAGGAATGGGATATTCAGTGGGAAATTTTCCGTCTGCTGGCGGAGTGTGAAGAACGTGATATTGAGCTGATCAAAGGGCTTCGCGCGGACCTTCGCGAGGCCGGTGAGAGCAATATTGGTATAATTTTTAACCAATGAGACAACAAAACGTGATTTAACGCCTGTTTTGTCACTCCTCGACTCTTCCCTTTCGCCCCCCGTCTGGTCTACATTTGGGGGGCGAAAAAAAGTGGCTATCGGTGCGTGTATGCAGGAGAGTGCTTTTTTGGCATTTTCGTCGCACTCGATGCTTAGCAAGCGATAAACACATTGAAAGGATAACTTATGAACAAGACTCAACTGATTGATGTAATTGCGGACAAGGCTGATCTGTCTAAAGTGCAGGCTAAAGCTGCTCTGGAATCTACCCTGGCTGCTATTACTGAGTCTCTGAAAGAAGGCGATGCTGTACAACTGGTTGGTTTCGGTACCTTCAAAGTGAACCACCGCGCTGAGCGTACTGGCCGCAACCCGCAGACCGGTAAAGAAATCAAAATCGCCGCAGCTAACGTGCCGGCATTTGTTTCTGGTAAAGCACTGAAAGACGCAGTTAAGTAAGACGCGTGGCAGTGAACAGTTTTAACGAAGGGGCGGCAACGCCCCTTTTGTCATTCTGGCGTGGAACGCTCGCGCTGGCAGGCGTACTGTTGCTGTCTGCCTGTAGCCATGATTCCTCACTCCCCCCGTTTACCGCCAGCGGCTATGCTGACAACCAGGGTGCGGTCAGGATCTGGCGCAAAGATTCCAGCGATGAAGTCCATATGCTCACCGCATTCAGCCCGTGGCATAACGGCAACACCTCGACCGCAGAATACCGCTGGCAGGGCGATGCGCTGTCGCTCATTGAACTGAATATCTACAGTAAGACTCCCGAACACGTGAAGGTGCGTTTCGACGACCACGGCGAGCTGAGCTTTATGCAGCATGAGGTCAGTGGACTGAAACAGCAGCTTTCCAGCGATCAGGTCGCTCTCTACCGCTACCGTGCTGAACAACTCCGCCAGACCAGCGATGCGCTGCGTCAGGGCCGCGTGGTGCTGCGCCAGGGGCGCTGGCATGCCGACGGCACGGTGACCACCTGCGAAGGGCAGACAGTGAAGCCTGAGCTTGAATCCTGGGCAACCGAACACATTCAGCGTCGTCAGCGGCATTCATCTGTGGAGGTGAGTGTGGCATGGCTGGAAGCGCCGGAAGGCTCTCAGCTGTTGCTGGTGGCGAATGAAGATTTCTGCACCTGGCAGCCGACAGAGAAGAGTTTCTGACGTAAATCCCCTCTCCCTGTGGGTGTACGGTCCGGGGACATAGTGAACACTTGTTCGGGGACATGGTAGACACTTACAACTAAGGCATAAGAACCCGTTTATGGAGTCGCTTATGCCCTGGGATGCGAGAGATACCATGTCATTACGTACCGAGTTTGTTTTGTTCGCCTCGCAGGACGGGGCGAACATCCGTTCCCTCTGCCGTCACTACGGCATTTCCCCTGCCACCGGCTACAAGTGGCTTCAGCGCTGGGTTCAGGAAGGCGCCGCCGGCCTTCAGGACCGCCCGCGCATACCGCACCATTCCCCGAACCGCTCGTCAGACGACATCACTGCCCTGCTGCGCATGGCACATGCCCGTCATGAACGCTGGGGAGCCCGCAAGATTAAGCGCTGGCTCGAAGACCAGGGACACACCATGCCTGCCTTCAGCACCGTCCATAACCTGATGGCCCGCCATGGCCTGCTGCCGGGAACGGCGCCCGGTATTCCGGCTACGGGCCGCTTCGAACACGATGCGCCGAACAGGCTCTGGCAGATGGATTTTAAGGGCCACTTTCCCTTTGGCGGTGGCCGCTGCCATCCGCTCACCCTGCTGGATGACCACTCCCGTTTTTCCCTGTGCCTGGCGCACTGTACCGATGAACGGCGCGAGACCGTGCAGCAGCAACTGGTCAGCGTGTTTGAGCGTTACGGCCTGCCGGACCGGATGACGATGGACAACGGCTCGCCGTGGGGTGACACCACCGGCACCTGGACGGCGCTGGAGCTGTGGCTGATGCGCCACGGTATCCGGGTGGGCCATTCCCGGCCTTACCATCCGCAGACGCAGGGCAAGCTGGAGCGTTTTCACCGCAGCCTGAAGGCGGAAGTGCTACAGGAGAGATGGTTCGCGGACAGCGGTGAGTTGCAGCGCGCTTTCGACCACTGGCGGACGGTGTACAACCTTGAACGGCCACATGAAGCGCTGGACATGGCAGTACCGGCCTCGAGATACCAGCCGTCTGCGCGGCAGTACCGCGCCGGCACACCCCCACCGGAGTACGATGAAGGCGTGGTGGTCAGGAAGGTGGATATCAGCGGGAAGCTGAGCATACAGGGTATCAGTCTGAACGCAGGGAAGGCCTTCAGGGGAGAGCGTGTGGGGCTGAGGGAGACACAGGAGGACGGCTGCTATGAAGTATGGTGGTACAGCACGAAAGTGGGGATGATCGACCTGAAGAAAAAGTCGATCATCATGGGTAAAGGATGTTAAAAAGTGTTCACCATGTCCCCGAACACCTGTCTACCATGTCCCCGGACTGTACAGTGGGAGAGGGTTAGGGTGAGGGTGTGAAATTACTCTCCCTGCTCCCGCGCAATGGCACGATAGCCGATATCCTGGCGGCTGAAGCTGCCATTCCAGTGAATATCCGCCATCAGCGCATAGGCGCGCTTCTGCGCCTCTGCCACGGTCTGGCCCAGCGCGGTCGCACACAGCACGCGACCGCCGTTGGTGAGCACGCGGTCGTCGTCAGAGAGCTTTGTACCGGCGTGGAACACCTTCGCACCGTCAATCTCTTCCAGCGGCAGGCCGTGGATCTCATCTCCGGTGTTGTAGCTACCCGGATAGCCACCCGCAGCAATCACCACACCTAAAGAGGCACGCTCGTCCCACTCGGAAGTTTTCTCGTCCAGCTTGCCTTCGCACGCCGCCAGACACAGATCAACCAGATCGGACTTCATGCGCAGCATGATCGGCTGGGTTTCCGGATCGCCGAAGCGGCAGTTGAATTCAATCACCTTCGGGTTACCCTGCTTGTCGATCATCAGGCCTGCGTAAAGGAAACCGGTGTAGGTATTGCCTTCCGCAGCCATCCCCTTCACTGTTGGCCAGATGATGCGGTCCATGGTGCGCTGGTGTACTTCGTCAGTGACCACCGGAGCAGGGGAGTAAGCCCCCATCCCGCCGGTGTTTGGCCCCGTGTCGGCATTGCCTACGCGCTTGTGATCCTGGCTGGTCGCCATCGGCAGAACGTGCTCGCCGTCAACCATCACGATAAAGCTCGCTTCTTCGCCGTCGAGGAACTCTTCAATCACGATGCGGTGGCCCGCGTCGCCAAAGGCGTTACCCGCCAGCATATCCTGCACGGCGGCTTCCGCTTCTTCGAGGGTCATCGCCACGATAACGCCTTTCCCGGCAGCCAGGCCGTCGGCTTTGATCACGATGGGCGCGCCTTTTTCACGCAGGTAAGCCAGAGCAGGCTCTACCTCGGTGAAGTTCTGATATTCCGCCGTCGGGATGTTATGACGCGCGAGAAAATCTTTGGTGAAGGCTTTTGAGCCTTCCAGCTGCGCAGCCCCTTCCGTTGGGCCGAAAATTTTCAGGCCCGCGGCGCGGAAGGCATCTACAACGCCGATCACCAGCGGTGCTTCCGGGCCAACAATCGTCAGATCGATATTCTCGTTTTGGGCAAAGCTCAGCAGCGCCGGGATGTCGGTTACGCCGATGGCGACGTTCTGTAGCGCGGGCTCCAGCGCGGTCCCGGCGTTACCCGGTGCCACAAAGACGGTTTCAACCTGCGGAGACTGCGCTGCTTTCCACGCCAGGGCGTGCTCGCGCCCGCCGTTACCAATCACTAATACTTTCATTTTCTGCTCCGGGAATTAATGGCGGAAGTGGCGCATGTCGGTGAAGATCATTGCGATGCCATGCTCGTCGGCAGCGGCAATCACTTCGTCATCACGGATTGAACCGCCAGGCTGGATCACACAGGTGATGCCCACAGCAGCGGCCGCATCGATACCGTCGCGGAACGGGAAGAAGGCGTCAGAGGCCATGGCGGAACCTTTGACTTCCAGACCTTCGTCACCTGCTTTAATACCCGCGATTTTCGCAGAGTAAACGCGGCTCATCTGGCCTGCGCCTATTCCGATGGTCATGTTCTCTTTGGCGTAGACGATGGCGTTGGATTTCACGAACTTCGCCACTTTCCAGCAGAACAGCGCGTCACGCAGTTCCTGCTCGGTTGGCTGACGTTTGGTGACGACACGCAGATCGGCTTCGCCCACCATACCCAGATCGCGGTCCTGAACCAGCAGCCCGCCGTTCACGCGCTTGAAGTCCAGGCCTGGAACGCGCTCTGCCCACTGGCCGCAAACCAGTACGCGCACGTTCTGTTTCGCCGCGGTGATTTTCAGCGCCTCTTCGGATGCTGATGGCGCGATGATCACTTCGACAAACTGACGGGAGATGATGGCCTGCGCGGTTTCCGCATCCAGTTCGCGGTTGAAGGCGATAATGCCGCCGAACGCGGAGGTCGGGTCGGTTTTGTAGGCGCGATCGTAAGCTTCCAGAATAGACGCACTTACCGCAACGCCGCATGGATTGGCGTGCTTGACGATAACGCAGGCTGGCTCGCTGAACTCTTTCACGCATTCCAGCGCGGCGTCGGTGTCGGCAATGTTGTTATAGGAGAGCGCTTTGCCCTGAACCTGCTGGGCGGTCGCTACAGAGGCTTCTTTTACCTCTTCTTCTATATAGAAGGCAGCCTGCTGGTGGCTGTTCTCGCCGTAACGCATATCCTGCTTCTTAATGAAGTTCAGGTTCAGGGTGCGCGGGAAGCGGCCAGATGGATCTTTGCTTTCACCGTGGTAGGCAGGTACCAGGCTACCGAAGTAGTTGGCGATCATGCTGTCGTAGGCGGCGGTATGCTCGAAGGCTTTGATGGCGAGATCGAAACGCGTTTCAAGCGTCAGGGACCCTTCGTTGGCATCCATCTCATTAATAATGGCGTTGTAGTCGCTGCTCTTTACCACGATGGCCACATCTTTATGGTTCTTGGCTGCGGAGCGCACCATGGTCGGGCCGCCGATATCGATATTCTCAACCGCGTCTTCCAGAGAACAGCCTTCACGGGCGACGGTCTGGGCGAACGGGTAGAGGTTAACGACCACCATGTCGATGGGGGCAATATTGTGCTGCTCCATAATGCTGTCGTCCTGACCGCGACGGCCCAGAATACCGCCGTGCACTTTCGGGTGCAGGGTTTTGACGCGTCCATCCATCATTTCCGGGAAACCGGTGTAATCGGACACTTCGGTTACCGGCAGACCTTTCTCTGCTAACAGGCGCGCGGTGCCACCTGTAGAAAGCAGCTCCACACCGCGTGCGGAAAGTGCCTGAGCGAATTCGACGATACCGGCTTTATCAGAAACACTGAGCAGAGCGCGGCGGACTGGACGACGTTGTTGCATGGTAAATCCCCTGGATTTCACGATTACAGAGAGCGTTAGATGAATTTTCCAGCGAAAAACTCATCTAACACACCTGACGAGGCCTCCTTGTTAAGCGCGAGCATTTTAACGAAAACGTTTGCGCAACGCTCGCATATTTTCACTTTTTCGCAGTGCTGTGGATAACTCTGTGTGTAAAAGGGTATAAGGCGGGGTTTTGCTGGGGAATACAGCAGTCAGTCATTTTTTTGCAACTTTTCTGTTGCGGTCGCTCGGGAACTCCCTATAATGCGCCTCCATCGACACGGCGGATGTGAATCACTTCACAGATAACCCGGTCGGCTGAAGAGAAAAAATCCTGAAATAACGGGTTGACTCTGAAAGAGGAAAGCGTAATATACGCCACCTCGCGACAGAGCGCTGAAGCGCGTCGCAACTGCTCTTTAACAATTTATCAGACAATCTGTGTGGGCACTCAAAGTGACATGGATTCTTAATGTCCTCGGACACTA
>NZ_KQ090002.1:4062801-4178552 GCF_001037885.1 Enterobacter sp. BIDMC109 | reverse complement strand
GGGTTGTCATGCCAATGGCACTGCCCGGTAGCTAAATGCGGAAGAGATAAGTGCTGAAAGCATCTAAGCACGAAACTTGCCCCGAGATGAGTTCTCCCTGAGACTTTAAGTCTCCTGAAGGAACGTTGAAGACGACGACGTTGATAGGTCGGGTGTGTAAGCGCAGCGATGCGTTGAGCTAACCGATACTAATGAACCGTGAGGCTTAACCTTACAACGCCGAAGGTGTTTTGGCGAAGAGACAGACAATCAAATTTCAGCCTGATACAGATTAACAGAATTTGCCTGGCGGCTTTAGCGCGGTGGTCCCACCTGACCCCATGCCGAACTCAGAAGTGAAACGCCGTAGCGCCGATGGTAGTGTGGGGTCTCCCCATGTGAGAGTAGGGAACTGCCAGGCATCAAACAAGTGAAGAGGCCATCCGGAAGGATGGCCTTTTTGCGTTTGTTTGCTGAAAAACGGCAGGCCGGGCAAGGCGAAGCCGCCACCCGGCAGATCTCAGACTGCACACCACGCCAAAATAAACGCTGCAATCCCCTCCACATTATTCAAATCCAGAACCGGTACTTCCAGCGACAACGCAACGTCACTGGCCACGGCAATCACATGCTCATCCAGCATTAGTTCGCTAACATCATGCCCGGCGCCGTTTCTGAACAGCAAGATCTTAGGCACGGCCTCATGCTTAAACCCCTCAACCAGCACCAGATCCAGCGTGGAGTGATCCATCCGGCTGACAAGATAAGCGAGATCCAGCGGTGCTTCATCCGGTGTTTCTGTCATTAACGCCCAGCGCTGGTTACTCGCCACCATCGTTTGTGCAGCGCCAGCCTTACGCAGCTCGTAGCTATCTTTCCCCGGCTTATCGACATCCATGTTATGGTGCGTATGCTTAATCAATCCGGGACGAATGCCTTTGGCGCAAAGTGCAGGTATTAGTTTTTTTAGCAGCGTAGTCTTCCCGGTGCCACTCCAGGCAGAGATCGCTAATACGGGTATCATTTCTTCTCCTGCATTATCTGCAAATCTTCCGTCGTGTTTACATTCACAAACGCCGATTTCATGTCGCTGAAATCAACGGAATGCCCTCCGGACTGACGCATAAATACCATAACGCGTCGCTCTCCTGCGGCCAGGTAATCTTCCAGCGCGGATATTAACGAGCGATTAATCAATGCGATCGTTGGATGGTCGCGTTCACCGTCGTGTACCCAGACGACGGGAGCACCACCGCGCCGCTGCACCAGACGTTCAACCAGGCAGGACGGGATGAAGGGCGTATCACATGAACAAAAGAGAAACCACTCTCCATGCGACTGCTGCATAACGGAAAGCATTCCCGCCAGCGGACCGGGGTAGTCCACCAGGTTATCCTGATAAACCGGATACCCGCTGCGCTGATAAATATCAACATGTCGGTTAGCGCTGATCGCCATCGAGGACACCTGATCTGCAAGCGTATCAGCAACATGCTGCCATAATGGTGTGTTGTTCAGGAGCTGAAGCCCCTTATCCTTTCCGCCCATTCGCGTTGCCCTGCCCCCGGCCAGAACAACTCCGATGATTTCCTGGCATTGATTCACGAATATCGCCTCTTTTATTGTGGGATTGACCCTGCTAACGTGTCTCTCTAAATGAAAGGAGCACTACCATGAAATGTAAACGTCTTAATGAAGTCATTGAGCTTCTCCAGCCGGCCTGGCAAAAAGAGCCAGAGCTGAATCTGATGCAATTTTTACAGAAACTGGCGAAAGAGTCAGGTTTTGATGGTGAACTGGCAGACCTTTCTGACGACATCCTGATCTATCACCTGAAAATGCGTGACTCGGCTAAAGATGCTGTTATTCCTGGCATTCAGAAAGATTATGAAGAGGATTTTAAAACCGCATTACTGCGTGCCCGAGGCGTAATTAAAGAGTAAAAGCTTGTAAGCGGAGCCACCGAAATCGCCACAAGATGATATCCTGAATCATTCGTATAATTTCCGGATGATCGGATGAACGACCAGGCTTTTACTTTCCAGACATTACACCCGGATACCATTATGGATGCGCTGTTCGAACAGGGTATTCGGGTGGATTCCGGGTTAACCCCTTTAAACAGCTACGAAAACCGTGTCTACCAATTTCAGGACGAAGAGCGCCAGCGCTTTGTCGTAAAGTTTTACCGTCCACAGCGCTGGTCCGCAGAACAAATTCAGGAAGAGCATCAGTTTGCCCACGATCTGCTGGATGACGATGTTCCCGTTGCGGCACCCATTAAATTCAATAACCAAACGCTGCTGACCCATCAGGGCTTTTACTACGCGGTATTTCCGAGCCTGGGCGGAAGACAGTTTGAGGCAGATAATATCGATCAGATGGAATGGGTTGCCCGCTATCTGGGGCGCATTCATCAGACGGGACGTAAAAAACCGTTTGTTGCCCGTCCGACGATTGGTGTTCAGGAATATCTTATTGAGCCGCGACAGGTATTCGAAACATCGGCGCTGATCCCGAATGCGCTAAAGGATAATTTCCTCACGGCGACCGATAAGCTTATTGATGCTGTAAAAGCCTGCTGGCGGGATGATATTACTACTCTGCGCCTGCACGGTGACTGCCACGCCGGGAATATTCTCTGGCGTGATGGCCCACTATTTGTCGATCTTGATGACGCACGTATGGGACCCGCGGTGCAGGATCTGTGGATGCTGCTCAACGGTGATAAAGCCGAGCAGCGCATGCAGCTTGAGACCATAATTGAAGCTTATGAAGAATTTAGCCCCTTTAATTCAGACGAAATTGCCTTGATAGAACCTTTACGTGCGATGCGATTTGTTTATTATCTCGCGTGGTTAATCAGGCGTTGGGAAGACCCGGCTTTTCCCCGAAATTTCCCCTGGCTTACCGGGGAGGATTACTGGCGCAACCAGATATCCACATTTACCGCGCAGGTTAAGGTTCTACAGGAACCCCCTTTGCAATTAACGCCGATGTATTAATTGGACACACCCAGGAGAGAGTTAATCATGAAAAAAATTTGGCTGGCGCTGGCTGGTATGATTCTGGCATTTAGCGCAACTGCTGCGCAGTTTACCGACGGCAAGCAGTACATTACGCTGGACAAGCCTGTTGCTGGCGAGCCTCAGGTGCTGGAGTTCTTCTCCTTCTACTGCCCGCACTGCTATGAGTTTGAGCAGGTACTTCATGTTTCTGACAACGTGAAGAAAAAGCTGCCGGAAGGCACCAAAATGACGAAATACCACGTTGAGTTCCTTGGCCCACTGGGTAAAGATCTGACTCAGGCATGGGCGGTCGCGATTGCGCTGGGTGTGGAAGATAAGATCACCGCGCCTATGTTTGAAGCCGTACAGAAAACCCAAACCGTACAAACTACGGCAGATATCCGTAAAGTGTTCGTGGATGCCGGTGTTAAAGGTGAAGACTACGACGCTGCCTGGAACAGTTTCGTGGTGAAATCACTCGTGGCACAGCAGGAAAAAGCTGCCGCTGACTTCCAGTTGCAGGGCGTGCCGGCGATGTATGTTAACGGCAAATACCAGGTGAATATGCGTGGTATGGACACGACCAGCATGGATATCTTCGTACAACAGTACGCTGATACCGTGAAATACCTGGTTGAGAAAAAGTAACAAACATAAAGAAAAACGCCGGTCACTGACCGGCGTTTTTGTATGAAGATTTAATCTTCGCTATCTGCTCGTCTTTCTCTTTCCAGAGTGTATTAAGCCAAAGCTGGAAACGACGTTTGAAGTTTTTATCGTTGACATAATCCCCGTGCAGTTCAGTGTTGACGGACATCAGATCAACGCGGACAACGATACGCGTCAGCCTGCCGCTGAGCATATCGTAGAACGGCGTCCTGTCATTTTCCGGATAGCAGAGCGTTACGTTCAACAATTTATCGAACTGCTCACCCAGCACGTTGAGCGCCATTGCGATGCCCGCAGCCTTTGGCGGCAACAGGTTCTGATAAGGAGAACGAGTCTGCTGGCGCTTCTCTTCGGTAAAGCGTGATCCTTCGACGAAGTTAACAATGGTGGTGGGATGCGCGCGAAACTTCTCGCAAGAACGGCGCGTGGTTTCCACGTCCTTACCGCGGCGTTCCGGATGACGAATTAAATAGCTGCGTGAATAGCGTTTCATAAATGGCATATCCAGCGCCCAGCAGGCCAGTCCAATGAAAGGCACCCAGGCCAGCTGCTGTTTCAGAAAGTATTTGTTCATCGGAATGTGTTTGCGAAACAGTACGCACAATACAACGATGTCGGCCCAGCTGTGGTGATTGCAGATCAGCAGATACCAGTTCTTTTTGTTCAGCTTCTCCAGCCCCTGAACATCCCACTTCAGCCAGGGGTTCAGATGCAGCAGGATCGCCAGCCCTTCACACCAGCAGTACATCATAAAATTACAAAAAGCAGACACCGCGCGCCATACCGGAGGGACAGGCAGCAGAAGTTTAATTATTCCGGCAACGATGATTGGCACAGAACAGGCGATGGTAACCAGAATAGTTAAAATGACGCTTAACCATAATGTTATCGCTGCGAGTATTCTCGACATAATGAATTTATTCAGATAGTTAGCTGTAATTGAGCAGCCGGCTATCCGGTGCTGGGCGCCGATCTTATCAGAAATTCGCTCAGACCAGGGCGGTTTCACACCAGGAGGCTGCGGCTTTTCCTGCCAGGCAGCGAATTTTTGCATATAGACAGAGTGCTTAAGTCTTATATCCACATAGACTAAATAAACATCAGTGAAGCGCGATCTTAAGTGATCTTATAGCAATGCTTTGATTTTATTATATAAATAAGTTTTCAGTATCACTTTTATAAAGCTGTTATTCACCTGTATTAAAAATATACACAAACTTATCCACAGTTTTGTTTTGCGAGCGATCTTCCCGATCGCAAAATCTTTTTCTGTATAAAGCGCTAAAACCTGATGTTTTCATCCTTCTGTGGCATCCTTTACCCATAAATTCATAAAAGGCACGGACATTATGGTTCAGATCCCAGAAAACCCACTTATACTCGTCGATGGCTCTTCTTACCTGTATCGGGCGTATCATGCGTTTCCTCCTCTGACCAACAGCGCAGGGGAACCTACCGGCGCAATGTACGGCGTGCTGAATATGCTTCGCAGCCTGATTCTGCAATACCACCCAACCCATGCGGCCGTGGTGTTTGATGCGAAGGGTAAAACCTTCCGCGATGAATTATTTGAGCATTACAAATCTCACCGTCCCCCTATGCCTGACGATCTGCGTGCGCAAATTGAACCGTTGCACGCTATGGTGAAAGCGATGGGGCTGCCACTGCTGGCGGTCTCAGGCGTTGAAGCTGATGACGTAATTGGTACCCTGGCGCGCGAAGCGGAAAAAGCAGGCCGCCCGGTTCTGATCAGTACCGGTGATAAAGACATGGCGCAGCTGGTAACGCCCGGGATCACGCTGATCAACACCATGACAAACACCATTCTTGGCCCGGAAGAAGTGGTCGCCAAATATGGCGTGCCGCCAGAGCTCATTATTGATTTCCTCGCCCTGATGGGCGATTCCTCGGATAACATTCCTGGCGTACCGGGCGTAGGCGAAAAAACAGCTCAGGCGCTGCTGCAAGGGCTGGGCGGGCTGGATACGCTGTATGCAGAACCCGACAAAATTGCCGGTCTTACCTTCCGTGGCGCAAAAACCATGGCCGGAAAGCTCGCCGATAACAAAGAGGTGGCTTATCTCTCCTATCAGTTGGCCACCATCAAAACTGACGTAGAGCTGGAGCTTACCTGCGAGCAGCTGGAAGTGCAGGAACCCGCCGCCGACGAACTGCTTGGCCTGTTCAAAAAATACGAATTTAAACGCTGGACCGCGGATGTTGAAGCCGGGAAATGGCTTCAGGCGAAAGGGGCTAAACCTGCGGCGAAGCCGAAAGAGACCATCGTTGTCAATGCCGAAGAGCAGGCAGAAGAAGAGGCGGTAGCGCTCTCCTTCGACAACTATGAAACCATCCTTGAAGAGTCACGGCTCATCGCCTGGATTGAAAAGCTGAAAAAAGCGCCAGTATTTGCTTTCGATACCGAAACGGACAGCCTTGATAACATTACGGCTAATATGGTGGGCCTGTCATTCGCAACGGAGCCGGGGATTGCAGCCTATGTTCCGGTGGCTCACGACTATCTGGATGCGCCGGAGCAAATCTCCCGCGAGCGCGCCTTAGAACTGCTGAAGCCGATTCTGGAAGACGAGAAAGTGCTGAAGGTTGGGCAAAACCTGAAGTACGACCGCGGTATTCTGCAAAACTACGGCATTGAGCTGCGTGGTATCGCTTTTGACACCATGCTGGAATCTTACATTCTGGACAGCGTGGCGGGCCGCCATGATATGGATTCCTTATCCGATCGTTGGCTGAAACACAAAACCATCACCTTTGAAGAAATTGCCGGTAAGGGCAAAAATCAGCTGACCTTTAACCAGATCGCGCTGGAAGAAGCAGGCCGCTACGCCGCGGAAGACGCTGACGTCACGCTACAGCTGCATCTCAAAATGTGGCCGAAATTGCAGAAGCACGAAGGGCCGCTGAATGTGTTCCAGAACATTGAGATGCCGCTGGTGCCTGTGCTGTCCCGCATTGAGCGCAATGGCGTTAAAATCGACCCAACGGTGCTGCATAACCACTCTGGTGAGCTGGCGCAGCGCCTGACCGAGCTTGAACAGAAAGCGCATGAGCTTGCTGGCGAGGCATTTAACCTGTCTTCACCGAAACAGCTGCAAACCATCCTGTTTGAAAAACAGGGTATCAAGCCGCTGAAGAAAACCCCGGGTGGCGCCCCTTCAACGTCTGAAGAGGTGCTGGAAGAGCTGGCGCTGGACTATCCGCTGCCAAAAGTTATTCTGCAATACCGTGGTCTGGCTAAGCTGAAATCGACCTATACCGACAAACTGCCGTTGATGATCAACCCGAAAACGGGCCGCGTGCACACCTCCTATCACCAGGCTGTGGCGGCGACCGGGCGACTTTCGTCAACCGATCCTAACCTTCAGAACATTCCGGTGCGTAATGAAGAGGGCCGCCGTATTCGCCAGGCTTTCATTGCGCCAGAGGATTATCTGATTGTCTCCGCGGACTACTCGCAAATCGAACTGCGTATTATGGCGCACCTGTCACGCGACAAAGGCCTGCTGACGGCCTTTGCCGAAGGGAAGGACATCCACCGGGCAACCGCTGCCGAAGTGTTTGGGCTGCCGCTGGAGAGCGTGACAAACGAGCAGCGTCGTAGTGCAAAAGCGATCAACTTCGGTCTGATTTACGGCATGAGTGCCTTTGGTCTTTCACGCCAGCTCAATATCCCGCGTAAAGAGTCGCAGAAGTATATGGATCTCTACTTCGAGCGGTATCCGGGCGTGCTGGAATATATGGAACGTACCCGCGCACAGGCGAAAGAGAAAGGCTACGTTGAAACGCTGGATGGCCGTCGTCTCTACCTTCCGGACATCAAATCCAGCAACGCCGCGCGCCGGGCTGGTGCTGAACGTGCTGCGATCAACGCCCCCATGCAGGGCACTGCGGCGGACATCATTAAACGCGCGATGATCGCCGTCGATGCCTGGCTCGAAAAAGAGAAACCGCGCGTGAAAATGATCATGCAGGTACACGATGAACTGGTCTTTGAAGTTCATAAAGACGATCTGGAGATGGTCTCTCAGAAGATCCATGAACTGATGGAAAACAGCATGAAGCTGGACGTTCCGTTGCTGGTGGAAGTGGGTAGCGGCGAAAACTGGGATCAGGCTCACTAAGGGTTATCGGTATAACGCGCGTTTTATGTAAGTAAGCAACATAAGTACGCGCGATTTGTGACGATCATTAGAATTCCCTATGTAAAGAATGAAAAAAAACTACAAAAAGTGCTTTGTCCAGCGATAAAAAAAGAGTAGAGTTAACGACGTAGGGTACAGAGGTAAGATGTTCTATCTTTCAGACCTTTTACTTCACGTAATCGGATTTGGCTGAATATTTTAGCCGCCCCAGTCAGTAATGACTGGGGCGTTTTTTATTGCGGCAAAGAAAGTTTCAGGCGAAAAAAAGCGCGGTCATCGCCGCGCCTGTTGTTACTCTGCTTCCGCTTCAGTCGCCGGTTCCAGATCGTTAAACCAGCTGTCGAGCTTCTGTCGCAGTTTATCCACGCCCTGCTTTTTCAGCGAGGAGAACGGTTCAACCTGTACATCGCCGTTGAATGCCAGCACCGCTTCACGAACCTTGTTCACCTGCGCCTTGCGCGCGCCGCTCGCCAGCTTATCTGCTTTTGTCAGCAGCACCAGCACCGCAATATCGCTTGCCACCGCCCAGTCAATCATCTGCTGGTCGAGATCTTTTAGCGGATGACGAATATCCATCAGCACCACCAGACCTTTCAGACACATGCGTTTTTCCAGGTATTCACCCAGCGCACGCTGCCATTTGATCTTCATCTCTTCCGGTACCTGCGCGTAACCGTAGCCCGGTAAATCGACCAGGCGTTTGCCTTCAGCCACTTCAAACAGGTTAATCAGCTGAGTACGGCCAGGTGTTTTCGAGGTACGCGCCAGGTTTTTCTGATTGGTGAGCGTATTCAGGGCACTGGATTTTCCCGCATTGGAGCGGCCAGCAAATGCCACTTCAATCCCTGTGTCTGAGGGCAGGTGGCGAATATCGGGCGCACTGGTGACAAAATGCGTCTGTTGGTAGTTCCAGGTAGTCACGTGGTCGTCTCCAAAAATCGTAATCTGCGGGGATTATACCTGAATGCGGGCAAAAGGCTTTTCCCTTCGTCATTGACATGTAAGTGAAAGCCCTACGGAATGTAAGAGATCTGCCCTTAAGCGTATGAGAAATTTAAGAGAAATCGCAGGCGCTAAAAAACTCAAAATATTAAAATTCAAAGAGTTATTAATGAGTAATTATCTGAAAATCCGGTTTTGTACCTTTTCATAGCTTGTTAGTTTAAGGGAACAAGGTAAAGTGTGTGCCAGGGCGAGGATGCCAACAGGATAACGACTTAAGGATAAGGGTCAGGAGCGCCAGGAGGCGAAGACTCAGGATTGTCAGGACGACCGGCGCCTGGAGGCGTTTTTAACAGGAAACGGAACCGTATCACGGACGGTAGTAGCCAAGGGATAAACAGGGTTTGTTGCAGGCAAACAGGGAATGTCTGACCCGTTAAGGGTTGTGAGTCAGGAAAAAAGGCGACAGATTGCTCTGTCGCCTTTTTTCTTTGCTTGCTTTCTGCTAGATTTCGCCGCAATTCTATACTGAAGAAAACGACTTAAAGATAAAACATCATGAAAAAACCGACCTCCGCTGCGGGCGTGAAACGCCCTGCAAAAGCACGCCGCAAAACGCGCGAAGAACTGAATCAGGAAGCGCGCGATCGCAAACGCGATAAAAAACATCGTGGCCATGCTGCGGGTAGCCGTGCTAACGGTGGCGGTGCCGCAGGCGCTTCTGCAAAAGGCAAACAGCAGAAAGATCCTCGTATCGGCAGTAAAACTCCCATTCCACTGGGCGTGACAGACACGCCGGTCACTAAGCAGCACAAACCAAAGAGCGAGAAACCTATGCTTTCACCGCAGGCTGAGCTGGATATGCTGGAGAACGATGAGCGCCTGGATGCGCTGCTGGAACGTCTTGAAGAGGGTGAAACCCTGACCGCTGAAGAGCAGTCCTGGGTGGACGCCAAACTGGACCGCATTGATGAACTGATGCAGAAGCTGGGTCTGTCCTACGATGATGAAGAAGACGAAGAGGAAGACGAAAAGCAGGAAGATATGATGCGTCTGCTGAAAGGTGGAAACTAACATTTGCACCCGGCAGGTACACTCGTCCTGCTTATAACCCTTCCGGTTATATGTTATCTGGTGTGGTTATTCGTTAAACTACGGCGGTTGTCGCGGCGACAGAAGTGGCTGCGCACCCGAATGATGGCCCGTAACGGGACCAGAGCGGGCCGCCGTATACGAACGCGACACCAACGGAAGGAGTGAGCATGTCTGTACCATCTATCGACTGGGATTTGGCCCTGATCCAGAAATATAACTATTCCGGGCCGCGTTATACCTCATACCCCACCGCGCTGGAGTTTTCTGACGCTTTCGGCGAGGCGGATTTTCAGCAAGCTGTGGCGCGCTATCCCGAGCGCCCGCTGTCGCTCTACGTCCATATTCCGTTCTGCCATAAGCTCTGCTACTTCTGCGGCTGCAATAAAATCGTTACCCGCCAGCAGCACAAAGCCGATCAATACCTCGATGCGCTCGAACAGGAAATTCTGCACCGCGCACCGCTGTTTAAAGGCCGTCACGTCAGCCAGCTTCACTGGGGCGGTGGTACGCCAACCTATCTGAATAAAGCGCAGATTAGCCGCCTGATGGCGCTGCTGCGCGGCAATTTCAGTTTTAACGACGACGCCGAAATTTCGATCGAGGTCGATCCGCGTGAAATCGAGCTGGATGTGCTGGATCATTTACGCGCCGAAGGTTTCAACCGCCTGAGTATGGGCGTACAGGACTTCAACAAAGAAGTACAGCGCCTGGTAAACCGCGAGCAGGACGAAGCGTTTATCTTTGCCTTACTCAACCATGCGCGTGAAATCGGCTTTACCTCAACGAATATAGACCTGATTTACGGCCTGCCGAAGCAGACGCCGGAGAGCTTCGCCTACACGCTTAAACGCGTGGCTGAGCTTAACCCGGACCGTCTGAGCGTCTTTAACTATGCGCACCTGCCGACGCTGTTCGCCGCTCAGCGCAAAATCAAAGATGCGGATCTGCCTTCCGCCCAGCAGAAGCTGGACATTTTGCAGGAGACCATCGCCTCGCTGACCGAAACCGGCTATCAGTTTATCGGAATGGATCACTTTGCCCGCCCTGACGATGAGCTGGCGATTGCCCAGCGCGAAGGTGTTCTCCACCGTAACTTCCAGGGCTACACCACCCAGGGCGATACCGATCTGCTCGGAATGGGCGTCTCCGCCATCAGCATGATTGGCGACTGCTACGCCCAGAATCAGAAAGAGCTGAAGCTGTACTATCAGCAGATAGACGAAACCGGCAACGCGCTGTGGCGCGGCATTGCGCTAACGCGCGACGACTGCATCCGTCGGGACGTGATTAAGGCGCTTATCTGCAACTTCCGTCTCGAATTTCGCGAGGTGGAGTCGCAATGGGATCTGCAATTCAGCGATTACTTTGCCGAAGACCTGAAGCTTCTGGCGCCGCTGGCGAAAGACGGGCTGGTGGATGTGTCGGAGAGTGCGGTTGTCGTCACGCCGAAAGGACGTCTGTTGATTCGTAATATCTGCATGTGCTTCGATGCCTATCTGCGTCAGAAGGCGCGTTTACAGCAGTTCTCGCGGGTGATTTGAGCTGCAATGCCGGGTGGCGCTTCGCTTACCCGGCCTACATCTCGCACTTATGTAGGCCGGGTAAGGCGAAGCCGCCACCCGGCTTTTCATCAACAGCTCGTTAGCTAAACAGCCCAACCAGTGCCGCACACAATACCGCCGCAACGGCAGTTTGTGGCGTGTGGCTTTCTGCTGCTCCGCTCGAAAGCAAAGTCACTAATGATTCCAGCATGATGCTCCCCCCTGTTTCCGGGCACGATCATACAAAACTCATCGGAACAGTAAAGCGCAAAATAACGGCACTTTGCGCTCAATTAGTAACCTTTACACAGCGGAGTAAGATCACTCCATTCCCAGCTCTTTCAGCTTGCGCGTCAGGGTGTTTCGACCCCATCCCAACAGGCGAGCCGCTTCCTGTTTGTGGCCCTGGGTATGACGAAGCGCGGTAGTCAACAGCGTGCGCTCCATCTCAGGCTGCGCTTCGGAGAGCAGATTTTGATGACCGGAACGCAGCGCGCGATCTGCCCACTGCGCCAGCAGCGTCGCCCAGCTGTCCGGCAGCGCATGTCCGGCGGTGCTTTCGGGCACGGTGGCTTCAAACAGCTCGGCGGGGAGATCCTGAATCAACACTTCCTGTCCGGCGGCCATCACGGTCAGCCAGCGACAGGTGTTTTCCAGCTGACGCACGTTGCCCGGCCACGCCAGACGGGTGAGGGCGGCATCCGTTTCCGGATGAAGCTGCTTGGCTTCCACGCCCAGCTCGCGGGCCGCCACTTGCAGGAAATGGCGCGCCAGACGCGGGATATCTTCCCGACGCTCGCGCAGCGGCGGGAGGTGGACGCGGATCACGTTCAGACGATGGAATAAATCCTCACGGAATTTCCCCTCCTGCACGCGCAGCTCCAGGTTCTGGTGCGTCGCGGCAATAATACGCACGTCCACCTTTACCGGCGCATAGCCGCCCACGCGGTAAAACTGGCCATCTGCCAGCACGCGCAGCAGTCGGGTCTGAACATCCAGCGGCATATCGCCGATTTCATCCAGGAATAGCGTTCCGCCGTCAGCCTGTTCAAAGCGTCCCTGACGAATGGTATTTGCCCCGGTAAACGCCCCTTTTTCGTGGCCGAACAGCTCAGATTCAATCAAATCTTTGGGGATCGCCGCCATGTTCAGGGCGATAAAGGGCGCTTTCGCCCGCGGGCTGTGGCGATGCAGGGCGTGCGCAACCAGCTCTTTACCGGTCCCTGATTCACCGTTAATCAAGACGCTGATAGACGAGCGCGACAGACGCCCGATGATGCGAAACACGTCCTGCATGGCTGGCGCTTCACCGATGATGTCCGTCGTAGGCCCGAAATCCGGCGCGTGACGGGGCTGCTGTTGCTCCTGATAGTGGCTGATGGCGCGTTCGACCAGGGCAACGGCTTCGTCGATATCAAACGGTTTTGGCAGATAATCAAACGCCCCCTGCTGGTAGGCGCTAACGGCGGCATCCAGGTCGGAGTGAGCGGTCATTATGATGACCGGAAGCATAGGGTGGCGCTGTTTGATCTGCTTTAAGAGCGCCAGTCCGTCCATGCCCGGCATGCGAATATCCGAGAGCAGAACGTCCGGCGTTTTGGTGGTGAGTGCGTCGAGCACCTCGCTGCCGCTCTCAAACGTCGTGCAGCTTAATCCCGCTCCTGTGAGCGCGCGTTCAAGCACCCAACGGATGGAGCTATCGTCATCGACTACCCAGACTATCCCTCGTTGCATAAACGTCACCTTTATTTTTTAATCGGCAGGAAAACCGAAAACTCGGTATGTCCCGGCCAACTGGTAAATTCAATTTTGCCGGAGTGTTGGTCAATCAAATTACGGGCTATGGATAACCCCAGCCCGGTGCCGCCTTCGCGACCGCTGACCATCGGGTAGAACAGGGTGTCCTGGAGATGCGGCGGGATCCCCGGCCCGTTATCTTCCACATCAATACGTGCCGCCAGACGATAACGCACGCCGTGCAGCGTCAGCTGGAACGCGGTGCGGGTACGCAGAATAATTTCGCCACCCTCCGGGCCCAGCGCCTGCAACGCGTTACGCACAATGTTCAACAGCACCTGTTCAATCTGGTCCGGATCGTGCGCCAGCTCCGGCAGGCTTGGGTCGTAATCACGCACCAGCGTGACGTTATCCGGCAGCTCCATAGAGACGAGTTTCACCACCCGCTCCGCGACCTTGTGAATGCTTTCTGAAACATGCATCCCCGGCTGCTGCGGCCCGAGCAGGCGATCGACCAGATTACGCAGACGGTCCGCCTGCTCGATAATGACGTTGGTATACTCCGCCAGGGCAGGGTCAGGCAGCGCTTTGGTCAAAAGCTGTGCCGCACCGCGTAAGCCGCCCAGCGGGTTTTTAATTTCATGAGCCAGCCCGCGTACCAGGTCGCGCGCCGCAATCTGCTGAGCATGCTGTAGCTGCTCCTGGCTGAGACGACGCTGGTTATCCATCGGCGCCATTTCCAGCAGAATCATGCCATCTGGCAGGCGCTGTGCGGTGAGGGATAAAATATGCGAGCGTCCGTCAATCACCAGCGTCACTTCGTTATCGGTGAAGCCCTGACCCGCCTGCAAACTCTCCTGCATCAGACCAATATTCAGCGAGAAATAGCTCAGCAGTTCAGGCAGCGGCGTGCCAAACAGTTTACGGGCGCTTTGAGCGAGCAGCTGCTGCGCCGCCGGGTTGGCGTAATGCACCGCCAGCTCGTCGTCGACCAGCAAGATACTGTTAATCAAAGAATTGAGGATCTGCCCAGCATCGGGCAGCGTGCCAGTTGCCATTCAGCAGTCTCCTGGAGTCGTTGCACTATTTTAGTGCAGTATAGCGTTTTAGAGGTAAAAAGCGCGTGAGATCAGGTTGTTGGTGGAGAAAAAAGCCCATCCGAAGATGGGCTAAAGTTTCCACGGCAACTACTCCCGACGCGTATGCGCCGGGTAAAACAAATCAATTAAACGCTGTAGTACAGTTCGAACTCAACCGGGTGCGGCGTCATGCGAACGCGGTCGTTTTCTTCGGTACGCAGCGCGATGTAAGCGTCGATAGCTTCATCGGTGAACACCCCGCCAGCGGTCAGGAACTCACGGTCTGCGTCCAGCGCTTGCAGGGCTTCTTCCAGAGAGCCAGCAACCTGTGGGATCTCTTTCGCTTCTTCTGGCGGCAGGTCGTACAGGTTTTTGTCCATGGCTTCGCCCGGGTGGATCTTGTTCTTGATACCGTCCAGACCGGCCATCAGCAGTGCTGCGAAGCACAGGTATGGGTTAGCCGCCGGGTCCGGGAAGCGCACTTCGATACGACGCGCTTTCGGAGACGCCACCACCGGGATACGGATAGAAGCAGAACGGTTACGGGCAGAGTAAGCCAGCATCACCGGTGCTTCGTAGCCTGGGACCAGACGCTTGTAGGAGTTGGTGGTCGGGTTCGCCAGGGCGTTGATCGCTTTAGCGTGTTTGATAACACCGCCGATGTAGTGCAGCGCCTGCTCAGACAGACCCGCGTATTTGTCGCCAGAGAACAGGTTGGTGCCGTTCTTGGACAGGGACATGTGGCAGTGCATGCCGGAACCGTTGTCGCCGAACATGGGTTTTGGCATGAAGGTCGCGGTTTTACCGAAACGGTGCGCAACGTTGTGCACAACGTATTTGTAGATCTGAATCTCATCCGCTTTCTTGGTCATGGTGTTGAAGCGGGTTGCGATTTCGTTCTGGCCAGCCGTTGCCACTTCGTGGTGGTGCGCTTCAACAACCAGGCCCATCTCTTCCATGATCAGACACATGGTAGAACGGATGTCCTGTGAAGAATCGACCGGAGGAACCGGGAAGTAACCGCCTTTCACGCCCGGACGGTGACCTTTGTTACCACCTTCGTATTTGGTGGAAGAGTTCCATGCGCCTTCGATGTCATCGATAGCGACGTGGGAACCAGAAATGGAAGCACCAAAACGGATGTCATCGAACAGGAAGAACTCTGGCTCTGGCCCGAACAGAACGGTGTCTGCGATACCGGTAGAACGCAGGTACTCTTCAGCGCGTTTTGCGATAGAGCGTGGGTCACGGTCATAGCCTTGCAGCGTGCCAGGTTCCAGGATATCGCAGCGGATGATCAGCGTAGGTTCTTCGTAGAACGGGTCAATGAGCGCAGTGGTTGCATCTGGCATCAGAACCATGTCGGATTCGTTAATGCCTTTCCAGCCGCCAATGGAGGAGCCGTCAAACATTTTGCCTTCTTCAAAGAATTCGGCGTTCACCTGATGAGCAGGGATCGTGACGTGCTGTTCTTTACCTTTGGTATCGGTGAAGCGCAGATCAACAAACTTCACTTCATGTTCGTTCAGCATCGTCAAAACGTGTTCAGCGGACATACTTAACTCTCCAGATTGGTCATTGTCGTCGTGGTAACGAGGTCTTCAAATCGGCTGGGCTGCCATATTTTTACTGTATTTCTGTAAAGCGAAATCTGTGCCAACTTTTAAAACACCCCAAAAAGGCGTTATCATGCGCACCATAGTGCAGAAGGGCTGCACCACATTGGATTTGTTGCACCATTATAGTGCTTCTGTGTGAACATCGAGCACCATATTGGTGCAATTTACGTTAAAGTGCCCTTTTACCGCTCCGTGAAAGCGATCACAAAGCATCTCTGCAATACTTGTTTGCGGGGGATGTTTGTGATCCTGTTTTGTAGTGCGATTAATCCGTGTACAATAACGCGCTATTTCTAAATGCCTGAGGCAAAGTTGTGATCGAAAAATTGCGTAATATCGCCATCATCGCGCACGTCGACCATGGTAAAACTACCCTGGTTGATAAGCTGCTACAGCAGTCCGGTACGTTTGATACTCGTGCCGAAACTCAAGAGCGTGTGATGGACTCCAACGATTTGGAGAAAGAGCGTGGGATTACCATCCTCGCCAAAAACACCGCTATCAAATGGAATGACTACCGTATCAACATCGTTGATACCCCAGGGCACGCCGACTTCGGTGGTGAAGTTGAGCGCGTGATGTCCATGGTGGATTCCGTGCTGCTGGTGGTTGACGCATTTGATGGCCCTATGCCGCAAACGCGCTTCGTGACCAAAAAAGCATTTGCCCACGGCCTGAAACCTATCGTTGTGATCAACAAGGTTGACCGTCCTGGCGCGCGTCCTGACTGGGTTGTTGACCAGGTCTTCGACCTGTTCGTTAACCTCGACGCGACCGACGAACAGCTGGACTTCCCTATCGTTTATGCGTCTGCGCTGAACGGTATCGCCGGTCTGGATCACGAAGACATGGCGGAAGACATGACTCCGCTGTACCAGACGATTGTTGACCGCGTTCCTGCGCCAAACGTTGACCTGGAAGGCACCCTGCAAATGCAGATCTCTCAGCTCGACTACAACAACTATGTTGGCGTAATCGGCATTGGTCGTATCAAGCGCGGTAAAGTGAAGCCTAACCAGCAGGTCACTATCATCGATAGCGAAGGCAAAACCCGTAACGGTAAAGTCGGTAAAGTTCTGACTCACCTGGGTCTTGAGCGTATCGAGAGCGACATCGCTGAAGCGGGCGACATCATCGCCATCACCGGTCTGGGTGAACTGAACATCTCCGACACCATCTGCGATCCGCAGAACGTCGAAGCGCTGCCAGCCCTGTCCGTTGATGAACCAACCGTATCCATGTTCTTCAACGTCAACACCTCTCCGTTCTGTGGTAAAGAAGGTAAGTTTGTTACCTCTCGTCAGATCCTTGACCGCCTGAACAAAGAGCTGGTGCACAACGTTGCGCTGCGCGTTGAAGAAACCGAAGACGCTGATGCATTCCGCGTTTCGGGTCGTGGTGAGCTGCACCTGTCTGTTCTGATTGAGAACATGCGTCGTGAAGGTTTCGAGATGGCGGTTTCCCGTCCGAAAGTTATCTTCCGCGAAATCGATGGCCGTAAACAAGAGCCATTCGAAAACGTAACGCTGGACGTTGAAGAACAGCACCAGGGTTCTGTGATGCAGGCACTGGGTGAGCGTAAAGGCGACCTGAAAAACATGAATCCAGATGGCAAAGGCCGCGTACGTCTCGACTACGTGATCCCAAGCCGTGGCCTGATCGGCTTCCGTTCTGAGTTCATGACCATGACTTCCGGTACTGGTCTGCTGTACTCCACCTTCAGCCACTACGACGACGTTCGTCCGGGCGAAGTGGGCCAGCGTAACAACGGCGTGCTGATCTCCAACGGTCAGGGTAAAGCGGTTGCGTTTGCGCTGTTCGGTTTGCAGGATCGCGGTAAGCTGTTCCTGGGCCACGGTGCTGAAGTTTACGAAGGCCAGATCATCGGTATTCACAGCCGTTCTAACGACCTGACGGTAAACTGCCTGACCGGTAAGAAACTGACCAACATGCGTGCGTCCGGTACTGACGAAGCAACGGTTCTGGTTCCACCGATCAAGATGACGCTGGAGCAGGCTCTGGAATTCATCGATGATGACGAACTGGTCGAAGTGACGCCTCAGTCAATTCGTATCCGTAAACGTCACCTGACCGAGAACGATCGTAAACGTGCTATGCGCGGTGCGAAAGAAGACTAATTCGGTTATGCCGTAGTCCGGGTAAGCGCAAGCGCCACCCGGCAACGAAAAAGCCGCTGAGCGATCAGCGGCTTTTTTTATTAGAACGAATACCGCAACCCTAAACGGATCCGGTACTGCTCGCGGTTGTAATCATTCCATCGGTCCAGCCACTGTAGCTCAAGATACGGCAGCCAGTTTCTGTCGATCTTATAGCTGAATTTATTGGTAATTTCCCAGTGATGATCTTTGCCATTTTTGCTGTGGTAATCATTCACCCGCTGGAAAAAGTGCGGCTCAAAGGTGTAGAAAAACGCATCCGTCACTTTGAAATTCCAGTAGTTGGCAAATTCATGTGTGTCGTTCTTATCCATCTGCCCGTTATAGTCCGGCGTATCGTAATTGTTATGGTTATAGCGATAGCGGAACGTCAGATTAAACCAGTCCGTAAATTTATAGTTAGTATCTAAATAAACCGCGCCACCTGATCCTGCGCTGCTGTCATTAATCAAGCCGCCGGGCTGGAAGGTCAGTTTGTCGGTCGGTTTGAAGAGTGGATACCACCCCTCAATTTCGTTATAGCTGTGCTTCAGTTCGTCCCATTTCCCCACGTTATAAGCGTTGGTGAACATCAGTCCCGCGCCCATATCGAAGTTATAGCCCGCACGCAGGATCACTTCGTGCAGCTCAGAGGCGGTGTTGTAGGCTTCGCGCGTTTCGACATAAGCCCCGGCAAAAACCGGGCAGGACACAGACGACACGATCAGTACGGTGATGATTCTTTTCATAATTTGTCCATGTATCAGGTACAGAAAGGCCTCCCTCCTGATAAACAGGAAGGACATACTGGCCGGATTTATTGTTATAAAGTGACTGCTGACGCTTTATTGTTGGTGGTTATCTCAGGGGTATTTGCTGTCTGTTTTTTCCGTTTTCCAATCTCCTCGATAATAAAGGCGAAGCGCGCTTCGTTGAGTTTATAAAACAGCCCCATGGTCACGGCGGCAACGATCGCCAGGCCGCACGGCCAGAGGAAAATAAGCTGGCGCAACCCAAGCAGCGTGCCTGCGCTCTGTACGGCATGGGGAACATAGCCAATCTGGGTCAGCATGATACCGGGCAGAAAACCGGCCAGCGCCGCGGAGATTTTGCGCGAGAAGGTATAGCCGGTATACACCGACCCTTCGGCGCGGATCCCGGTTTTCCACTCGCCGTAATCAACCGTATCCGGCACCAGCGCCCAGTTCAGGCTGTTCACAAACGCGGTGCCGAAAAAGGCCATGCAGGAAAAGAGCACGAACAGCAGGGAACTGGTTCCCCAGACGAAGTTCAGCACGTCGCCCACCGCCCACAGCGTCAGCCCGCCCAGATAGACCGGCTTCTTGCCAAAGCGCTTCACCGCGCCAGGCACCAGAAACACGCCAATCAGAATGCAACCCATGCTGAAAAAGCCCATCCATGACAGGAGATGCAGATCGTTCAGCACGTACTGGGTGTAATAGACCTGAATCGCCAGCTTGATGTTAAACGCGGCGAGGGTACACAGGTTGGCGATGCACAGCACCAGCAGCGGCGGATTGCGGAAAATCGCGCAGAACGATTTCAGAATGCCGGGCTTATGGTGATCGGGCGTAAGCTCGACGTAGCGCTCTTTCACCCCGCTGTAGCACCACCACATGCAGAACAGTCCCCCGGTGACGAACACCAGCGCGGCCACCAGATAGCCGAGTGAGGGCTGGCTGACGAACAGCGCCTGAATCGGCATAAAGCCGACAGTACAGAGCAACAGTCCTACCGTTGCGCCGCCCTGACGCCACGCCGCAAGCTGCGCGCGCTCGTTCGGGTTTTTGGTGATGGCCGGAACCATTGCACCGTAGGCGCAGTTCATCAGGCTGTAGCAGAGGCCAAACATCATGAAGAGCACGGTGGCGAGGGCCGTTTTCACCGTCAGGCTAAAGTCGTTGGCCATAAACTGCGCCGTAGCCACCAGCGCCACCGGAACGGAGGCGTAGAGAATGAATGGCCGGAATTTGCCCCGCGCGCCGATATTACGCCGGGAGTCCAGCAGCACCCCGGTCAGCATGTCGGTAAACGCGGTAAAGAACTTGGCGACCAGAAAAATGATGCCGCCGTAGAACGCGGGCATGCCCAGCTCGTCCGTGTAAAACTTCAGCAGATACAGCGTGCCAATACACAGCATCAGGTTCGAGCCAAAATCACCCATCCCGTAGGCGCACTTCTCTCGCAGGCTCAATTTCAGGGTTAACGGATCAGTATTATGTGTCATGGTCGATCCTCAAAGCGCCCCGCAGGGCGCTCAATCACGTCATTTATGCCGTACGTTTGCGCAGCTCAATTTCTTCCACGATGCGCACATACATCTTCTCGTTAAGGTTGTAGAAGCAGCCCATCGCCACGATGGTGATGACTGCCAGCAGACTCGGATAGATAAATATCAGCTGCCGTAGCCCTTCAACCGTGCCGGCGGATTGCACCACGTTAGGCACATAGCCGATCTGCGTGAGCATGATCCCCGGGAAGAAGCCCGCCAGCGCCTGCGATACCTTACGGAAGAAGGTAAAGCCGGTGTAGACCGTCCCCTCGGAGCGTACGCCGGTGCGCCACTCGCCGTATTCCACGGTATCGGACACCAGCGCCCAGTTCAGGCTGTTCACGAACGCGGAGCCGAAGAACGCCAGGCAGGAGAACGCCACGAAGCTCACCGAGCCGCCGCCGAAGAAGTAGTTAAGCAGATCGCCCGCCACCCAAATCATCAGCCCGCTGATGTAGACCTTTTTCTTACCGAAGCGCCGCACCGCGCCGGGCATCATAAAGACGCCGATAAAAATACAGCCCATGCTGAAGAAGCCCATGTACGACAGCAGGATCGGGTCGTTCAGTACGTACTGCGTGTAGTAGACCTGAATGGCGAGCTTAACGTTAAAGGCGCCCAGCGTGCACAGGTTAGCGATGCACAGGATAAACAGCGGACGGTTCCCGGCGATGGCGCGAAACGACTGCAACAGCCCCGGTTTCTGCGCCGGGTTAGCAGGCTGCGTCTCGACGTAACGCTCGGTTACGCCCTTATAGCACCACCACATAAAGAACAACCCGAACAGCGAGAAGAGGGTGGCGGCAAAGATGTAGCCAAGCTGGTCGTTGCCTTCAATCAGGTTCATCACCGGGACAAAGCCCACCGTACAGAGCAGCAGACCCAGCGTGGCGCCGCCCTGGCGCCAGGCGGCCAGCGAAGCACGCTCGTCCGGGTTTTTGGTAATGGCGGGCACCATCGCGCCGTAGGAGCAGTTCATCATGCTGAAGAACAGGCCGTACAGCATGAACAGCACCGTCGCCATCACCGTTTTACCGGTAATTTCAAACGGTGTGCCGACGAAGTTAGCTATCGCCAGCAACGTTACCGGGAAGGCTGCATACAGCACGAACGGGCGGAATTTCCCTTTCGGGCCGATCTTGCGCCGGGAATCGAGCATGATCCCGGTGCCCATGTCGGTGAAGGCGGTAAAAAACTTCGCAATCAGGAAGATAATCCCGCCGTAGGTGCCAGGCAGCCCCAGGACGTCGGTGTAGAACTTCAGCAGATACAGCGTGCCGATATCAAGCAGGATGTTAGAGCCGAGATCGCCCATCCCGTAGGCGAGTTTTTCTTTAAACGGCAGGCGCAGGGTTGCCGGATCAGAAGTATGTTGACTCATTATTGTTCTCCGTCTGCCCGCAGGTTTCCCCGCGGGCGAGCCTTATCATATATGACGTAAGGTGCTAAACAGATCTGCCCATTCGCTGTGCTGGCGATAGAAGACCGGCGGTTTGCCGAGCGGGGCATCAACGGTGATGTCACCGCCCTGGCAGGTTTCCCCGGTCCACGCATTGACCCAGGTGTCCTGCGGCAGATAGAGCGACCAGTCGCGGCGTCCCTCTTCATGAACCGGCGCCACCAGCAGATCGCGGCCAAACAGGTACTGGTATTTCAGCGTGTAGGCGCGCGCGTCGTCCTCGTAGTGCAGGAACAGCGGGCGCATCACCGGTAGGCCGCTCTTCGCGTTCTGCGCTACCGCAGCTTTGATGTACGGCTTCAGAGTGGTGAAGACGGTGGTCATGCGCGCGAAGTGGGCGATAGTTTCCGCGTCGCCATCGAACTGCCAGTTATCGCCAGGGCGGTTGCCCTCGTGGGTACGCATCATCGGCGTAAAGGCGCTGAAGTCGCACCAGCGCAGCAGCAGCTCTTTGCTGCGCTTCATCTCGAAGAGGGTCGTATAGCCGCCAATGTCGCTGTGGTGCAGCCCGTGCCCGGTCATCGCCAGCGACAGCGCCGCCGGTACGACGGACGCCAGACCATCGTCCAGGCTCCAGTCGACGTTCTGATCCCCCGCCCACATCATCACCGAGTGCTTCTGGCTGCCGGTGTAGCCCGCGCGCATGAAGAACAGGATCTCCCCGAGCTTGCCGGTCTCCTCCAGCGCTTCGTAGTTACATTTCGCCCACAGGGCTGGCCAGGCGTTATGCATGATCTCCGCGCTCACGCCGTTGTGCAGGAAGGTATCGGTCGGCAGATATTCCCCGAAATCGGCCATCCAGCCGCCGCAGCCCAGTTCGATCAGGTTCTTTTTGATCACCTCTTTGTACCAGCTGTAGGCTTCCGGGTTAGTCAGGTCGATAACGCCCGCGTAGAACTCGCCGAACTCAACGTGGTAATCCTTGCCGTCGGCATCTTTGGTCAGATAGCCGCGCTTCGACGCCTCTTCGCAGAGATCTTTATCGCTGGCGACGTACGGGTTGATATAGGAGAGGAACTGCACGCCTTCCTCTTTCCACTGCGCAATCCGCTCATCAAGCTGCGGATAGAGCGCGCTGTTCCACTTCCAGTTCCACATTACGCGTTTGCCAAAGGAGGTCATCCGGATGCCGGACCAGTCCTGCGCCCAGATGCCGTTTACCTTCACGCCGCCCTCGCGCATGGCGTCGAGCTTCTGCTGACACACCTCGGTGCCGCCCTGAATACCCAGCGTCACGCCGTCGTAAACCCAGTCCGGCAGCTCCGGTTGACGCCCCAGCAGGCCGGTCAGTTTTTCCAGCAGATCGACGTAGGTTTCTGCGCATTCGAAGCGCAGCGTGGCGTTATCTTCCCAGAATGCCAGCTCGTGGAAGTCCGGCGCGCTGAAGTCGAAGTTCATATAACAGCTGTTATCCACGTGGCAGTAGTACTTCTGGGTGCTCACGAAGGTAGGCTGTGGGAAGAAGGTCCAGTAGTAATCGCCGCCCGCGTTCTCTTTGCAGTCGGCCTGCCAGGTGACGTAAGTCTGCTTGTTGCGGCCCACGCCCTGCTCGCTGGTCCACAGCGGGAACGGCTTGCCGCGCAGATCGAAATACGAGAACTGCTCGCCGCAGCCGTAGATATGATCGTCAGGCTGAGCCGCCAGCCGCAGCCAGATGCGGTTATGGCTGGCGGCGTCATTTTTCAGCTTCAGCTCCAGACGGCCTTCGCCATCCACGCCCACCAGCAGCGTCGCGCTCACCGCGTCGCCGCGGGTAAAGCGGATTGCCCAGCCCGCGCTTTGCTGCGTGACGGTCGCGTTCGTCAGGGCAATTTTTTCGTTAAGCTTGTCTTTGATGCTGAAATTGCCGCGAAACATCTCGATATCCGCTTCGCCTGCACCGATCCACAGGCAGGGGGCATCCGCAGAGTGGGATAAAATCAGACGGTCCTGCCAGCGCAGGGTGAAACCACTTTCGTTATTTTTCAGGTCAATATTGTGTAGGGTACGCATAAAAACTCCGTCTTTATTATTTGGCCAGGCTATCCAGTAATCCGGCGGCTACGGCAGGGGCTAAGCCCGGCGCCAGCGGCAGGCGGGGGATCACCAGGCAGTGCAGCAGGTGGTAAATATCCTGCTTGCCGTCCCAGACTTTGGTGGTCACTTCGTTATTGGTGTCCAGCTCCTGCCACCATGAACCGTTTTCGTAATCCATCAGGTACTTGATGCAGTAATCCCACCATTTCTGATACCAGGCTTCGTACTGCGCCTCGCCGGTGACGGTGTAGAGCGCGTAAGCCGTGCCCATCGCCTCGACGATTGGCCAGCGCACGCGTTCGCGCACGATAGGCTTGCCGTCCCAGCCCACGGAGTAGACAAAGCCGTCCGCCCCGTCGGGTGCCCAGGCGTCGCGAATAGTGGCGTGAAACAGGCCTTTCGCATCTTCCAGCAGCCACTCCGGCGGGGTTTCAAAGCGGGCTTCCAGCGCGGCACGCAGGTGCAGCATCAGGCGGCCCCACTCGATCCAGTGCCCCGGCGTGCCGCCGTAGGCGCGGAAGCGGTGGGCAGGGTTATCGATGTTGTAATCGCGGATCGGGTTCCAGCTGGTGTCGAAATGCTCGTTAACGCGGTACTCCCCTTTGCGCGCCACGTCGTGAATAATCACCGAGGCGATGCGCAGGGCGCGGTCGAGCCATTTCCGGTCGTGGGTCACGTCATAGACGATGAGGAAGGCTTCCACGGCGTGCATATTGGCGTTACCGCCGCGGTAATCTTCCGTCTTGCTGAAGGCTTCGTCCCAGGACTCCAGGCACATCTGCTCCTGTTCGCTCCAGAAGTAGCGCTCAATCACCTCGATGGCATCGTCCAGCAGCTTGCGTGCCTGCGGGTGGCCGGTGGTGACGGCGCTCGCCGCGCCCAGCAGGACGAAGAAGTGCTGATAGCCCTGCTTGGACGCATCAATCACGCCTTCATCGTTTACGCAGGCGTACCAGCCGCCGTGCTGTTTGTCGCGCAGCGGACCGTTCAGGGCATTAATGCCGTGCTCAACCAGCGCGTACGCGCCGGGGCGCCCCATGTTCGCCGCCACCGCGTAAACGTGCAGCATGCGGGCGGTGATCCACAGATGGGTGCCCATATCGCTGCGCACCTGCCCGTTATTGCCCAGCCAGCCAAAGCCGGTCGGTACGGCGGCGTTTTTACCGAAATCGAGAATGCGGTCGGTCTCTTGTTCGAGCCAGCGGTTATGGCTCAGGGTGTTAAACCATTTCATGTTCGGGTCCTTTCTTAACGGCGAGCCATCATTTCGTCGACGATCTCACCCAGACGCTGAAGTTTTGGCACGGAAATATCACGCAGCATCAGCTCGGTGTCCGGCAGTCCAATCACTGATGACCAGACCGCGCGACCGGCTAAAAAGCCCGATGCCCCCGCCTGCATGGCGACGCTTACGGCACGCGGGAATAACTTATCGTCCACGCCGGAGGAGAGGATCACCCACGGCATGGCGATGTTCTCGTTCAGCTTCTGCGAGGCCGTCAGTAGCTCGTGCTGCGTGCCCTTACCAAACAGCGGCATTTCCACTTTGTAGAGGTCGGCACCGCTGTCGCCCAGCTCTTTGGCCGCATCGATAATCGCCTGCTCGCGGTCAAACGCGGCGCCGCGGCGCGGGGGACGCACCACCGGCTCGATAATGCTCAACAGTCCGTTGTCGTGGCACAGCGTATTGAACGCTTTCACCATTTCCAGGCGCTGCTGCGGATCTTCATCGCTGCGCCACAGCACCAGCAGCTTCAGCGCCTTACCGCCATCGCGTTTGACCGCCTGCGCGTCAACGTTCTTGTCGATCACCACGCTGTCGACCGGAATGCCGTTCCCCGGGATAAACTCGTCGGCGGCGACAATCATTGCGCAGCTTTTGGCCACGGCCTGCTGCTCGACAATCTGGCTGTAGCAGAACTGCTGGTCGACGAGGATCGCAGAGGCGTACGGCGACAGAATTTTCGCCGCATTGACTTTAAAATCCGTCAGGTGCTGGTCGGTTACCGGCACCGGCGCGCCTGCGGCAGCAAACATCAGGCGCATCGCTTCGCGCTGATCCACGGCCAGCATCGCAAAACCGCCGGAAGGTCGGGTGATATCTTTCAGGGTGTACATCGTCATTCCTCAGTCCTTTCGTATCAGTGTGTTTTTTTCAGCCCGGCAGATGCGCGAACCTGTTCAAGAATGGCTGTCCAGTCTTCGCGCCCGCGCCCGGCGGCGCGTGCCTGGTTGTATACTTCGCGGGACGCCGCGCCCAGCGGCATCGGAACGTGGAGCTGGTTGGCCACGTCGAGGGCGATCCCCAGATCCTTATGCGCAAGGTCGATCATGAAGGCGGGTGAAAGATCACCTTTCAGCACCTTGTTCGGCCAGGATGTCGTGAAGTGGCCTTTACCCGCCGGCGTGCCGCTCATCACCTTGAGCGCCACGTCAAAGGAGAGGCCAAGCGCTTCGCACAGTACGGCGGCCTCGGCGGAAAGGGCGTTCAGGGCGATGCTCATGTAGTTATTGATGAGCTTCACGCGGATGCCCATGCCCGGCCCGCCAGCGTTAATCAGTTCATTGCCCATCGCCATTAAGACGGGGGTGGCGCGCTCAACCTGCTGCGCCGTACCGCCCGCCAGCAGGAGCAGCGTACCGGCGATGGCATGATCAGAGGTGCGTCCGACGGGCACGTCCATCAGGCTGAAGCCTTGCTCAGCCATGTCGCGGATCAGTGCGTCGGTTTGCAGCGGGTGAATGGTGGACATATCAATGACCAGCGCGTCGCGGGATAACCCTTCGCATACGCCGTGCTCGCCGAACAGCACGCTGCGCACCAGGTCGCCGTTTGGCAGCATGGTAATGACGAATTCGGCCTCCGTTACGGCCTGCGCTGGCGTTCCCGCCGCCCGGGCGCCGCTCTCTACCAGCGCCTGAACCGCCTGCGGGTTCACGTCAAAGACGTTAAGCTGATGACCTTGCTTCAACAGATTCTTCGCCATTGGCGCGCCCATCTGCCCTAAACCGATAAATGCGATTGCTGACATGCCTCTCTCCTGTCACATCGTGTCAATTTTTGCGCGTTTGTGGTGTCTGTTTTTGATCGTATTTGTAATTTATAGTCAAAAAATTGACACGGGTCACTTTTTAAACATTTGGTGAAATTAAAATGAAGGCATCAGAAATCGCAGAAGGAATCACCATGACTCGCATCGTTTGTGTCGGCATTACCGTGCTGGATCGCATCTGGTATCTCGATGATTTACCGAAAGAAGGGGGGAAATATGTCGCAAAAGACTATACGGAAGTGGGCGGCGGCCCGGCGGCAACGGCGGCAGTGGCAGCCGCGAAACTGGGGGCGGAAGTGGATTTTATTGGTCGGGTGGGAGACGACGATACCGGCAGACGACTGCTTGCGGAGCTGGAATCCCTGGGGGTGAATACCCGCTACACGCGCGTGTGTAAGGGTGCCCGATCGTCGCAATCGGCGGTGCTGGTGGACGCAGGTGGGGAAAGAGTGATTGCCAACTACCCCAGCCCCGATCTCCCTGCGTCGGCAGACTGGCTGCAAGAAATCGACTTCTCTCAGTGGGACATTGTCTTAGCCGACGTGCGCTGGCATGACGGGGCAAAACAGGCATTTACCCTGGCCCGCCAGCAGGACGTACCGACGCTGCTGGATGCGGATGTCACCCCGCAGGATATCGCGGATCTGATTGCCTTAAGCGACCACGCGGCCTTCTCCGCACCAGGACTGCGGCGGTTAACGCAGCTGGATGAAACCGAAAACGCGCTGAAGAAAGCACAAACGCTCACAAATGGACATGTGTATGTCACACAGGGGCGAGACGGCTGTTTCTGGCTGGAAAACGACACGCTATGTCATCAGCCTGGTTTTGAAGTGAACGTCATTGATACCACCGGGGCGGGCGACGTGTTCCACGGTGCGCTGGCGGTCAGCCTGGGGCAGAAATTACCCGCCGCAGACGCCGTGCGTTTTGCCAGCGCCGTCGCAGCACTGAAATGTACAAAGCCCGGCGGGCGCGCGGGTATACCCGACTGTGATCAAACCCGCTCTTTTTTGTCACTTTTTGTATAAAATGCGGGGCGTGATGGTTTTCAGAGGACAGCCCATGAGCCTTACCGAACTGACCGGCAACCCGCGTCACGATCAGCTGCTGACGCTGATTGCCGATCGCGGCTATATGAACATTGATGAACTGGCGCAGCTGCTGGATGTCTCCACGCAAACCGTGCGCCGGGATATCCGTAAGCTCAGCGAGCAGGGGCTGATCACCCGTCATCACGGCGGCGCGGGCAGGGCATCCAGCGTGGTCAACACGGCGTTCGAACAGCGTGAAGTCTCGCTTACCGAAGAGAAACGGGCGATTGCCGAAGCGATTGCGGACTATATTCCCGACGGTTCGACCATTTTTATCACCATCGGGACGACCGTGGAGCACGTTGCCCGGGCACTGCTTAACCATAATCATCTGCGCATCATCACTAACAGCCTGCGGGTGGCGCACATTCTTTATAAGAATCCGCGCTTTGAGGTGATGGTGCCCGGCGGTACGCTGCGCCCGCATAACGGCGGCATTATCGGTCCTGCGGCAACGGCGTTCGTGTCAGGATTTCGCGCAGATTACCTGGTCACCAGCGTCGGGGCGATAGAGCACGACGGCGCGATGATGGAATTTGACGTTAACGAAGCCAGCGTGGTGAAAACCATGATCGCTCACTCCCGTCACATTTTACTGGCGGCCGATCATACGAAATACCACGCCTCCGCGGCGGTTGAAATTGGCAACGTGGCGCAGGCGACGGCGCTGTTCACCGATGAGCTGCCCGGCCCGGCGCTGCAAAATCACCTCAAATCCAGCAAGGTTGAGGTTGTCGAAGTCAATTCCGGAGAAGAGCAGCAGGCTGGCTGAAAATCCTATGGCCCGATATTGCGATTCGGGTCTTTCCTTTCTCTAAGCTGAATCTGGCGCATAGCTAAAGTTTCTCTTTCCCGCTACAGTTACTTTTCCACGGCGAAAGGAGATAAACATGCTTTATATCTTTGACTTAGGAAATGTAATCGTCGATATCGATTTTAACCGGGTGCTGGGCGCATGGAGCGATTTTAGCCGTGTTCCGCTGGCGACGTTAAAGCAGAATTTCGCGATGGGTGAGACTTTCCATCTGCACGAGCGCGGTGAGATCAGCGATGAAGCGTTCGCAGAGCGTTTCTGTCAGGAAATGGGTCTCTCGTTAAGCTACGAGCAGTTTTCCCACGGCTGGCAGGCCATATTTGTCGCGATCCGCCCCGAAGTGATCGACATCATGCACAAGCTGCGCGAGCAGGGGCATCGTGTCGTCGTCCTGTCGAATACCAACCGCCTGCATACCACCTTCTGGCCGGATGAATACCCGGAAATCCACGCGGCGGCAGATAAGGTGTATCTCTCCCAGGAGATGGGGATGCGTAAACCTGAGGCGCGCATCTATCAGGCGGTATTGCAGGAAGAAGGATTCACGGCGGCGGATGCGGTCTTTTTTGACGACAACGCCGATAATATAGAAGGGGCTAATCAGTTAGGTATCACCTCCATTCTGGTGACCGGAAAAGAGACGATACCGAACTACTTTGCGAAGCAGTTATGCTAAAAACCGTTCATCAAAAAGCCAATCACCACACGCGCCCGCTGAGGGCGTGGCTGAAACTCCTCTGGCATCGCATTGACGAGGACAACATGACCACGCTGGCGGGCAATCTCGCTTACGTGTCCTTGCTCTCGCTGGTGCCGCTGGTGGCGGTGATCTTTGCGCTTTTTTCGGCGTTTCCGATGTTTGCCGATGTGAGCATGCAGCTTCGCCATTTTGTTTTCGCGAACTTTATTCCTGCCACCGGCGATGTGATCCAGAACTACATTGAACAGTTTGTCGCTAACTCCAGCAAGATGACGGCGGTGGGGGCATGTGGGCTTATTGTTACCGCGCTGCTGCTGATGTACTCCATCGACAGTGCGCTCAACACCATCTGGCGGAGCAAAAAAGTCCGCCCGAAGGTTTACTCCTTTGCCGTCTACTGGATGATTTTAACCCTTGGCCCATTGCTGGCGGGGGCAAGCCTGGCGATCAGTTCCTACCTTCTTTCGCTGCGCTGGGCGACCGACTTAAACAGCGTGATCGATAACGTGCTGCGTATATTCCCGCTGATTTTATCGTGGCTTTCGTTCTGGCTGCTCTACAGCGTGGTACCAACCACGCGCGTACCCAACCGGGATGCCGTGGTGGGTGCGCTGGTCGCGGCGTTGCTCTTTGAGCTGGGCAAGAAAGGATTCGCGCTTTATATCACCATGTTCCCCTCTTATCAGCTGATTTACGGCGTGCTGGCGGTGATCCCCATTTTGTTTGTCTGGGTCTACTGGACGTGGTGTATCGTCTTGCTTGGCGCCGAAATAACTGTCACTCTCGGGGTCTACCGCGAACTCAAAAAAGCAGCAGAAGCTGAAAAACAACAAGAAGCAGACCAACCATGATTGCATTGATTCAGCGTGTAACCCGTGCCAGCGTCACCGTGGCGGATGAGGTGACGGGTGAAATTGGCCCAGGACTTTTGGTGCTCCTGGGTGTCGAAAAGGACGACGACGAACAAAAAGCCAACCGCTTGTGTGAGCGCGTACTGGGCTACCGCATTTTCAGCGATGCGGAAGGCAAGATGAACCTGAACGTTCAGCAGGCGGGCGGCAGCGTGCTGGTGGTCTCCCAGTTTACGCTGGCCGCGGATACCGAACGCGGCATGCGCCCGAGTTTTTCGAAGGGCGCGGCACCGGATCGCGCAGAAGCCCTTTACGAGTACTTTGTTGAGCGCTGTCGCCAACAGGACATGCATACACAAACCGGACGATTCGCTGCGGATATGCAGGTTTCGCTGGTGAACGATGGCCCCGTCACATTCTGGCTCCAGGTATGAGCCAACTGGCGGCATGGCCGCGGGTAACAAGAGAGAGTACAGCTATGTATCACCTTCGAGTACCGCAAACGGAAGAAGAATTAGACGCTTATTACCATTTCCGCTGGGAAATGCTGCGCAAGCCACTGCATCAACCTAAAGGCTCTGAACGCGACGCCTGGGACGCGATGGCGCACCACCAGATGGTGGTTGATGAAGAGGGCAACCTCGTTGCCGTGGGACGTCTGTATATCAATGCCGACAACGAAGCTTCAATCCGCTTTATGGCCGTTCATCCCTCCGTGCAGGACAAAGGCCTTGGAACGCTGATGGCTATGACGCTGGAATCCGTTGCCCGTCAGGAAGGGGTCAAGCGTGTCACCTGTAGCGCCCGCGAAGATGCCGTTGAGTTCTTTGCCAAGCTTGGTTTCGTGAATCAGGGGGAAATCACCGCCCCGCAAACTACGCCGATTCGTCACTTTTTGATGATCAAACCCATCGCCACGCTGGACGATATTCTCCATCGCGCCGACTGGTGCGGGCAGCTCCAGCAGGCGTGGTATCAGCACATTCCGCTCAGTGAAAAAATGGGTGTGCGTATTCAGCAATATACCGGGCAAAAATTTATTACCACCATGCCGGAAACCGGCAACCAGAACCCGCACCATACCCTGTTTGCCGGCAGCCTGTTTTCACTCGCCACGCTCACCGGCTGGGGACTGATCTGGCTGATGCTGCGCGAACGTCATCTCGGCGGCACCATTATTCTGGCCGATGCCCATATCCGCTACAGCGCCCCGATCAGCGGCAAGCCGAGCGCGGTTGCTGACCTGGGCGCACTGGGCGGCGATCTCGACCGTCTGGCGCGTGGACGTAAAGCACGCGTACAGATGCAGGTGGAGCTGTTCGGCGATGAAACGCCAGGCGCGGTGTTTGAAGGCACCTATATCGTTCTGCCAGCGAAGCCGTATGGCGCGTATGAAGAGGGCGGGAACGAGGAGGAATAGTCTCCTTCTCACTCTCGCCCGGCATGGTTAATGCGCCAGGCAATATCTCGCATAACGTCTCGCGCTGACTGGCTAATTCCACCCAACTGGAAGAAGCCGTGTATTACACCCCACCATCGTTGAGCGGTAAACTTCACGCCTTGCTCCGTGAGGCGCTGATAAAGCGCCTCGCCTTCGTCGCGTAACGGATCATATTCCGCGGTAACAATATGGACCTTCGGCAGACCGCTAAAGTCGTTGCGCCACAGTGGGCTGACTTCAGGATGTTGACGGTCGGCTCCAGCCAGATACATTTCATAGCCGCTCAAAAGGGTATCGCGAGTAATCACGTAATCCATGCCATTGAGGGTATAGCTTTCAAAACTGGCCGTAGCGTCGAGCATGGGGTAGATAAGAATGAGCTGCGCGGGATCCCAGAGACCTTTGGCCTTAAGCCGCAATGACGTTACCAGCGCAAGATGACCTCCCGCGCTGTCTCCACAAAGTGTAATCCGGTTTTTATCCACACCTAATTGTTCTGCATTTTGCCAGACAAGATCTGCCGCTCTCTCTGCATCGTCATGCGCAGCGGGGAAAGTATGCTCGGGTGCGAGTCTGTACTGAACCGCAATGACCCGGCAGTTACCGTAAAACGCCAGTTGGCGAAGCTGATTATCATGGGTTTCAAACCCACCGCTGACAAAACAACCGCCATGATAGTAGAGGGCACAAGATAACGTTTCAGGGGCATTGAAAGGCGAAAATACCCGAAAGGTCATATCCTCAAGAACAAGCGTTTCAACCTGGACACGCGTTTCTGTTTCCCCGGCTAGCGCTGTGCTGGCGACATATCCGCTTCTCCGGTCATCAATACTCTGCTTTCGCGAGGAAGGTCGTCCTGTGGCAATAAACTCCTGTACCAGCTTATCAATACCCTTTTCCAGTGCCATGATTACGTCCTTTTACTGTGTTTTTATACAGTTTATAGCCTGGTTTACAGCAGATGAAAACAGAGAAATGTTGAGAGGTGCATATTGTGGAAAGCGGCTCGCAAAATCGATCATTCCCTAAAAAACGTCCTTTCACCCTAAATTGATAAAGAGTATTTTGCCTGAAAATTAACCAAAGATGATATACTAAGGTGATATATGAGCGTTTTGGCGGAACTTGATATGGGCAGAATACTTATCGATTTGTCTGATGACGTGATTCAACGTTTGGATAATCTCAAGCAATTGCGAAATCAACCACGTGCTGAACTGCTTCGGGAAGCGATAGAGCTGTATCTCGACCAGCAGAGTTCTTCTGTTATCCGAAATGCGCTTGGTCTGTGGGGAGACAGAAAAGAGGACGGGCTTGAGTATGAACGCAAGCTGCGTGAGGAGTGGTAATCATGGAGCACATGGCAGTGTTTGATACCAATATTCTCATTGATCTCTTCAACAACCGTATTGAAGCTGCGGATGCGATTGAGCATACCGCGTCGCATCGTGCCATCAGCTTAATTACCTGGATGGAAGTAATGGTGAGCGCTCGCAGGCATGGTCATGAAGCGAAAACGGCAGCCGTTATGGGCGCTTTTGAAATTATTGATGTGTCTCGGGATATTGCGGAAAGAAGCGTTTTACTACGTGAGAAGCATGGAATGAAACTGCCTGATGCTATCATTCTGGCCACAGCGCAGAGCAGAAAATGTCCGTTGATTTCTCGCAACACGAAAGATTTTGCGGGTATTGACGAGGTCCTTACGCCTTACCAGGTGTAGGCCGGGCAAGCTCGCGCCGCCCGGCACTCTCACAGGAGATTACTCCCCTTCACCCGGGAACAGGAACGGGTTGATCGAGCTGCGGGCAAAGCCCTCCTGCTCCATCTTCGCGTCCAGAATCAGCGAGGCGAGATCGTCGGCCACGGCTTCGACTTTCGGGTCTTTTTCCTGATACAGAATCTTCAGGTAGGTCCCGCAGTCGCCGCAGCTCTCCGCTTTCACCGCCGCGTCTTCATTTTCCAGCGACCAGTAGTTCAGATCGCGGGTCTGTTCGCAGTTGCTGCACTTGATGCGCACCACGTGCCACTCGGTTTCACACAGGTTGCAGTGCAGGTAGCGCAGCCCCTGAGTGGTGCCGATTTGCACCATGCTGGAGACCGGCATTGAACCACACACCGGGCAGAACTGGCGCGCTTCGCCGTATTCGGCGCGGGCTTTACCTGGAATCAGGCTCGCCATTTGCGCCCAGTAGAGCGACAGCGCAGCCCAGATGAACGGCGCTTTATCGCTGCTCACCAGTGAGAAGTCGGAAGCAAACAGCGCGCTCGCCATCTCTTCCAGCTCCTGATCGGAGGCTTTTTCCAGGTTCTCAATGACTGCCAGCGCCGTGCCGCTCATCTCGGGCTTCAGCTCGGCGATCAGGGAATGCAGCAGCTTATGCCAGTGCTTGTCGCGCGGCAGGACGTGAATATCCAGCGGCGGTTTGCCCTGCTCGTTGGCTTCTTTGATGCGTGCGGTCAGGTCCATTTGCAGCGGATGGTCGTACAGCACCACTTCCTGCGCATGGGCGACCAGCGCGGCAAAACGCAGAAAATCGCCCAGCGGGTTGTTCTCTGCTAGCTCGCGCAGACGCTCTGCGCGGCGGTTGTAGAGGTTCTTGAGTCTGGGGAATAACAACGGCGGAATATACTCCGCCGTACGTTTCTCGCTCGACCCCAGCTCATCTTGCGGGATTATGCGAATACTCATTCAGATGACTTTTCCTGTTTCTGGCGGACTTCTCGGTACCAGCGCGGGTGATGTTTCTTCGCCCACGTTTTGGTGACCCAGCCTTCCACCATCGCGGTAATGGTGCCTTTCACCCAGAGGGCGGCGTAAATATGCACCATGATAACCACAATTAACGCCACTGCGGCAAATGAATGCAGCATCAGCGCGAATCGGATCACCGGGATTGAGAAAGCAGGCGCAAAGTACGGACGCCAGATGATCACGCCGCTCACCAGCAACAGGACCAGGAAGATAATCGCCGCCCAGAATACGCATTTCTGGCCGAAGTTATAACGCCCGGTATCACCCACTTCCTCGTTGACGACGATCTTACGAATATTCTTCGCCCAAAAGATATCATCCCGATTGATTAGGTTATGGTGCCAGTAGCGGAAAAACATGATGATGAACGAGGCAAACATCACCACACCCACGAACGGGTGAAGGATGCGCGCCAGCTGCGGCGTGCCCAGTATCTGCATCAGCCAGTTGAAGGACGGGAAGAAGAACCCCAGCCCGCTTATCGCCGCCAGCATGAAGCAGAAGGCGGTGACCCAGTGGTTGATGCGTTCCGGCGCGGTGTAGCGCACGATGGTGTCACGTTTTCTCATTTGCGCACCTCGTCTTTCTCTTCATGCAGGTTGTCGTCTTCCTCTTCCGCACGGTTCGGACCAACGCCGACGTAGTGGAAGATGCTCGCTGCGAAGGTGGCCGCAAAACCGACCGCGGCCAGCGGTTTCCAGATACCTTTCCAGAACTTCACGGTCGCGCTGATTTCCGGGTTCTCCGGCAGGCCGTGATACAGGTTCGGCTTGTCGGCGTGGTGCAGCACGTACATCACGTGCGTACCGCCAACCCCGGCCGGATCGTACAGGCCTGCGTTATCGTAACCACGGGTTTTCAGCTCGCCCACGCGCTCTGCCGCCAGCGTTTTCATATCCTCTTTGGAGCCAAAGTGGATAGCGCCAGTTGGACAGGTCTTCACGCACGCTGGCTCCTGGCCGACATTTACGCGGTCAACGCACAGCGTACATTTGTAGACGCGGTTGTCTTCCGGGTTCAGGCGCGGCACGTCAAACGGACAACCCGCGATGCAATAGCCGCAGCCAATACACTGCTCGGACTGGAAGTCGACGATGCCGTTGGCATACTGAATGATAGCCCCTTCTGACGGACACGCCTTCAGGCAGCCCGGATCCGCACAGTGCATACAGCCATCTTTGCGGATAAGCCATTCCAGTTTGTCGTTCTGCTCCACTTCCGAGAAACGCATTACCGTCCAGGACTTGGCGGTCAGGTCCGCCGGGTTGTCGTACACCCCGACGTTGTGACCCACTTCGTCACGGATGTCGTTCCACTCTGAACAGGCCACCTGACAGGCTTTACAGCCGATACAGGTGGTCACGTCGATAAGCTTCGCCACTTCCTGCTGGTGGTCCCGCGCCTGAGGCGCGGGCGTGAAACCGTTAGTCGCGGAACGACGGATAATGTCTTGAGATTGATAAGCCATAAGTCGTCTCCGTTACACCTTTTCCACGTTCACGAGGAAGGCCTTAAACTCCGGCGTCTGCGTGTTCGCATCACCGACGAACGGCGTCAGGGTGTTCGCAATGAACCCTTTCTTCGCCACGCCCTCATAACCCCAGTGAATTGGGATGCCGATGGTATCCACCTGCTGACCGTGAACGTTCAGCGTGCGAATACGCTTGGTCACCACCGCCTTGGCTTTGATGTAGCCGCGGTTAGAGGAGACCTTCACGGTATCGCCATGGGCAATGCCGAGTTTGTTCGCCAGCTTCTCGCCGATCTCCACAAACTGCTCCGGCTGCGCGATGGCATTCAGCAACGCGTGCTTGGTCCAGTAGTGGAAGTGCTCGGTCAGACGGTAAGTGGTGCCGACATACGGGAACTTGTCCTTTTTACCCAGCGCTTCAAAATCGCCCTTGAAGATGCGGGCTGCCGGGTTAGAGACCACGTTCGGGTGCAGCGGGTTGGTACCCAGCGGCGTCTCAAACGGCTCGTAGTGTTCCGGGAACGGACCTTCCGCCATCTTATCGATAGCAAACAGGCGCCCCATCCCTTCAGGCTGCATGATAAACGGCCCGACATCGCTGCCTGGTGCGGCAGTGCTGTAGTCCGGAATATCCACGCCGCCCCATTTCGCGCCGTCCCACTTCAGTAGCTGACGCTTCGGATCCCACGGGTTGCCTTGCGGGTCAGCAGAGGCGCGGTTATAGAGGATGCGGCGGTTAAGCGGCCACGCCCATGCCCAGCCCAGCGTATTGCCGAGGCCCGACGGGTCGGCGTTATCGCGGTTGGCCATCTGGTTGCCTTTCGGCGTCCAGCTACCGGCAAAGATCCAGCAGCCGCTGGAGGTCGTACCGTCATCGCGCAGGTGCGCAAAGGTGCTGAGCTGATCGCCTTTCTTCGCCAGCACCGCACCGGTCGCCGGGTCGATAACGTCCGCCAGCGCCTTACCGTTGCTCTCCATCGCCACTTCTTCCGGAGACGGATTCTCTGGCGTCGAGTAGTTCCAGGTCATGTTCAGCACCGGCTCAGGCGTTGCGCCGCCTTCAGCCGCGTACATTTTACGCAGACGTAAGAAGATACCGGCCAGGATCTCGCCGTCGTTCAAGGCGATGCCCGGGGCATCCGCGCCTTTCCAGTGCCACTGCAACCAGCGGCCGGAGTTGACGATAGACCCGTTCTCTTCCGCGAAGCAGGTAGACGGCAGACGGAACACTTCGGTCTGAATCTTGGACGGATCGACATCGTTCGACTCACCGTGGTTCTGCCAGAACGTCGACGTTTCGGTATTGAGCGGGTCAATCGTCACCAGGAACTTCAGCTTCGACAGAGACTCGACAACCTTGTTCTTGTTCGGGAACGACGCCACCGGGTTAAAGCCCTGGCAGATATAGCCGTTGACCTGGCCCTGGTGCATCATTTCGAAGTACTGAAGTACGTCGTAACCTTTGTCCCACTTCGGCAGCCAGTCAAAGCCCCAGCTGTTTTCCGCCGTCGCCTTGTCGCCGTAGAAGGCTTTCATCAGCGAGACGAAGAACTTCGGATAGTTGCCCCAGTAGTTCACCTGGCCTTCGAGCAGCGGTTTTGGCGTGCTGGCCGTCAGGTAGGTTTGCAGATCGGTCTGTTTCTCGCTCGGCAGGTTCATGTAACCCGTCAGGCTCTGAGACAGCAGGCCGAGGTCGGTCAGACCCTGAATGTTGGAGTGACCGCGCAGGGCGTTCACGCCGCCGCCTGCCATCCCCATGTTGCCGAGGAGCAGCTGAACCATCGCCATGGTGCGGATGTTCTGCGCGCCGATGGAGTGCTGCGTCCAGCCGAGCGCATACAGGAACGACGCGGTTTTATCTTTCGCGCTGGTTTCCGCAATCAGCTCGCACACCTTCAGGAAATCCGCTTTCGGCGTCCCACAGATGTTTTCGACAACCTCCGGCGTATAGCGGGAAACGTGCTCTTTCAGCAGGTTCCACACGCAGCGCGGGTGTTGCAGGGTGGTGTCGCGCTTCGCAAAGCCGTTTTCGTCCAGCTCGTAGTTCCAGCTGGTTTTGTCGTATTTGCGTTTTTCGGCGTCATAACCGCTGAACAGGCCATCTTCGAAGTGGTAATCCTCACGCACGATCAGGCTGGCGTTGGTATAAGCTTCGGTGTACTCGCGGTTATATTTTTCGTTGGTCATCAGGTACAGCAATACGCCTGACAGGAAAGTGATGTCAGTACCTGAACGAATAGGGGTGTAGAAATCCGCCACTGACGCTGTACGCGTAAAGCGGGGATCGATCACAATCAGCTTCGCGCCGTTGTGGATTTTGGCTTCCATCGCCCAGCGGAACCCGACAGGGTGCGCTTCAGCGGCGTTACCGCCCATCACCACAATGAGGTTGGCGTTTTTGATGTCGACCCAGTGGTTGGTCATCGCACCGCGACCAAATGTTGGAGCAAGACTTGCTACCGTTGGTCCGTGTCAGACACGCGCCTGGTTGTCGACCGCGAGCATACCGAGTGCGCGCGTAAATTTCTGGGTTAAATAGCCGGTTTCGTTACTCGACGCTGAAGCACACAGCATGCCGGTGGAGAGCCAGCGGTTAACGGTGGTGCCTTCGGCATTCTTCGCGATAAAGTTGGCATCGCGGTCTTCTTTCATCAGCTTAGCGATGCGATCGAACGCTTCTTCCCAGCTGATTTGCTGCCATTTGTCAGAGCCGGGAGCGCGATACTCAGGAAACTTCAGGCGGCTTTCGGAGTGGATAAAATCTACCAGACCGGCCCCTTTCGGACACAGCGCACCACGGTTGACCGGGTGATCCGGATCGCCTTCGATGTGGAAAATGGATGCTTTGGCGTTTTTCGCACCGTCGCCGAGGCTATACATTAACAGCCCACAGCCGACGGAGCAGTACGTACAGGTGTTACGGGTTTCGCGGGTGCGCAGCAGTTTATACTGCCGTGTTTCCGCCAGCGCTACACCGGGCGCAAAGCCCAGTGCCGCCGCCGTGGTGCCTGCCATACCGCCAGCGCAGATCTTAAAGAACTGCCTTCTGCTGACCTGCATGGGTCACTCCTTGGTTCATTACGACATTGCTATGTAGTTTTACTTTGCGGTTGAGAATTAACCGCAAAGGAGAAAAATTTGCATTAATCCCTCATTTCTCCGAGGGATAAGCCCAGAATACCACAATGTCGGTACGCCTGTTCTAACGGGGTTAAAACAAAGTGAACGTATTATCACGGCATTGATTATAAAATGTGATATCAATCACATTTTATCCTGTGCATGTTAAAGAGGTGTAGCAGCTGATCGGTTGCACCCCTCCGTATTGAGTAGGAGAATGGTTGCTGAAAAGTTGATCCATACTATGCGTAAGGCCTGCCGTTTGTGTTGCAATAGCAGGCTCACTTCCGTGGTTGTTCAGGAATACCGTTGTGTCTAAACAAAACCGTGCTGCCCACGTGTCGCCACTGCCTGCGGGCATTGTGGAACTGTCGGTACACAGACCGCCTCACATTTCACATGCCACGCCGGATTTTCTGGCGGAAGAGGTCCCCGTTGCCCTGGTTTACAACGGGATTTCGCATGTGGTGATGATGGCTTCGCCGAAAGATCTGGAACTGTTCGCCATAGGTTTTTCCCTCTCGGAAGGCATCATTGCGCATCCGCAGGAGATCTACGGTATGGATGTGGTTCAGGCCTGTAATGGCCTTGAAGTACAAATCGAACTCTCCAGTCGTCGCTTTATGGGGCTGAAAGAGCGCCGCCGGGCGCTGGCCGGACGCACCGGCTGCGGCGTGTGTGGCGTTGAACAGCTTAACGATATCGGTAAGCCCGTCGCGCCGCTGCCGTTTACCCAGACCTTCAACCTCGGTAACCTCGACAAAGCCCTGGAGCACCTCAATGATGTCCAGCCCATAGGCCAGCTGAGCGGCTGTACACATGCTGCGGCGTGGTTGCTCCCGTCGGGCGAGATCGTCGGAGGTCATGAAGATGTGGGCCGCCATGTGGCGCTGGATAAGCTTCTGGGCCGTCGCGCGCGTGAAGATGCCGTCTGGCAGCAAGGGGCCGCGCTCGTTTCCAGCCGCGCCAGCTATGAAATGGTACAGAAAGCGGCCATGTGCGGCGTTGAGATCCTGTTTGCGGTGTCGGCTGCGACAACGCTGGCGGTCGAAGTGGCAGAGCGCTGCAACCTGACGCTGGTGGGGTTCTGCAAGCCGGGCAGGGCGACAATTTACACCCATCCGCAGCGATTGATTGTTAATCAGTAATTTTGAATGAGTATAGCAAAACCTTCCGCTTTTAGTTGTTCATGATGAGGGCTAGTATTTATCTCATCAAGGCACGGTGCCTTATCTAAACAACTTAACGAAAAGGTTTATCTCATGAAAAGCATCAAAACTTTTGTCGCTGTAATCGCTCTGGCTGCTTCTTTCGGTTCTTTCGCTGCGCAGACTGTGACTGCATCCGCCTCTACGCTGGATGGTGCAGAAGCTAAAATCGCCGCACAGGCTCAGGAAGCGGGCGCGTCATCCTACAAAATTACCCAGGCATTCACCGGTAACCGCGTACACATGACCGCTGAACTGAACAAATAAGTCATATAGCCGCTGTCCCTTGCTTTTCGGAGCAGGGACAGGTTTCATTCTGCTCCCCTGTTTTATCCCGCCTTCCTGTACAAACCGCCTGTATTTTCAACCTGACAGAAAATAGCCATATCCTCCGGGATATTTCTTATTGGTTGAATAATAACTATAATGTTCCGTCCGGTTGAGTTACCCTTACTTAAAAATCAGCAATCTCATACATGATCTAAATACAAGGTCTGACCAGTTCTTTTAATTCATTTCAATAATGTATGATTTCATGTCTTTCAGACTGTATTTCGGGATTTATTATATAAATAATCAATAATTGATCCCAAATAATAAGGAAATCCTCAGGCTTTAATCCTAAAGAGATTCGGAGTCATTGACCCCGGTTATTCATGATGATAGTTTCAAAAACAATATTAAATCTTTACCCCTAAAACCAAATATTTCTCTTTTGGTTTATTTTGTATTTAACTCATATAAGGAAATTAAATGAACGCGATGTTTAAAAAAGGAGTGCTGGCATCTGTACTGGCAGTAGCGGCGTCTTCAGCAATGGCGGCTTCCAGTGTTGATATTCAGGTTACGGGGAAAATTGTTCCGTCTTCCTGTACACCGGCATTTATTAGCGGTGGCGGTATTGCTGATTTTGGTACCATGAAGGTGGCTAGTCTGAATTCCACCACCCCAACCCCTCTGGCGGATGTTAAAATTATCCCTATTTCTATTACCTGTGAAGAAGCGACCCGCGTTGGCGTGACCTTTAACGATTCGCATGTGGATTCTGCGCCTACGGAGAATATGCCGGTGAACTTTATTGATTCGGATTTCATTACCAGTGCGGGTTTTACGGCTGGCCTGGGGATGTATGGCGATAAGAAGATTGGCGCTTATTCAATGGGTATCCAAAAGACCGACGGGGCGACGACCAACGGAGACGGTGTAAACCTTTATCCAATCTTCACCAGCGATAACGGCGCATCATGGGGAGTTAAAAGCGGGTTTCGCTACTTACAGGTGAAACCTGATAAGAGTGAGATTTATTCCTTCACAGATCAAGCGACCGGTACAGTGGCACCTGTTGCACAAACTAAAATTAACTTCAACGTGGGCATTGCCGCGATGATTAACCCAACCAACGATTTAAATATCACGGATGAAGCTACCCTGGACGGCTTAACCAACGTTGAGCTGGTTTATCTGTAATCACCCCCACGTATCATGAAATACCTGACACCTCACTTCGGTGGGGTGTCCTATACCAATATTAATGGACTAATATTATGCTGCTTTTAAAGAGAACGCTGATCTGTGCCTGCCTGCTGGCCTCATTCAACGGTATGGCTGCCGGGATGGTGCCGGATACCTCGCTGCTTATTGTCAATGAAGACAAGCAGGGGGCCAGCATGGATGTTAAAAACACCGATGCTGAAGCACAGCTGCTGTACACCAAAATTATTGATCTCCCGGACGACCCCAAACCGGGTCTGATTGCCACGCAGCCGGTTGTGCGCGTAGATGCGGGTAAAACCCAGCGCGTGCGTTTTGTGCTGAAAAACAGTAATGAGCCGCTGAAGGTGGAACATTTTAAGCGTGTCATTTTTACCGCTATCCCTCAGCGTGAAAAAAATAAAGTTAAAGTGGTGTTTAGCCAGAACCTTCCCGTCATTATTCACCCGGCTGGCCTGGCGGTAAATATTGAACCCTGGAAGGCACTCACCTGGCAGATAAAAAATGGCAATGTCACGGTTGAGAATAATACGCCTTATGTCGTCCGACTGGAGCAAAAGGTGAAATTAATGGCCTCGGGTACGATCGCGACATTAGCTAAGACTTACATTCTTCCTGGCGAAAAAATGACGGCCAGCGCCCCAGCCAAAATATCAGCATCCGAAAAACAAATCGAAATCTATCCGGCAACGCGTTATGGCTATAAGGCAGGGAATTATATCGCCGACCTTCAGCAATAAAATCACTTAACAAACATGGAGTAGTTATGTTAAACGGTTCCTATAAAAAGGGAATGCTCGTGTTTTGCCTTAGCGTGCTGGCATTTAATATTCGGGCTGAGATTTCCTCTAATGCGAATGAATCTCTGGAACTGGCGCGAGCCATATTTGACAGCGATGCTTTAAAAAATAACGGGCTTGATCCGGCCATTGCGGATTACTATTCCCTCACTCCCCGTTTTACCCCTGGCTACCATAATGTGACGGTTAATATTAATGGTAAGCAGCGCAATATTATACCCGTGAAATTTGATGAGGAAGGAACGCCCTGTATTGATAAAGCGTTTCTGGAAAACGCGGGCCTGATTAAACAGACGAAAAGAGGCACCTGCCCGAAGATTTATCACTACTGGTCCGGATCAACGATTCAGACTTCGCCGGATATTGATGAAATATCGGTTGTTGTACCGCCTGAAGCGATCGACCCTGATTATGACCGACAGTTCGCCGAGGTGCGTGGCGGACGTGCAGCCATGCTGAATTACTCCATGTTTGGCACCCATAATCACTATGATGATGAGAACGCTGACCGTTTCCAGTCGACCTTTGAAATGGGCTTTAATGCCGGAGACTGGATTGTGCGCAGCACGCAGTTCATTAGCGACGGCAGCGATCAGGATTTTGATGTCGACTCCCTCTACACCTATGCCCAGCGTACCTTTACCGATTATGGCGTGATGGTGCAGGGTGGCCAGATTAACATCGCCAACAGCCGCTTCAGTATTCCGGGAATTTACGGGGTCCAGATGATGCCGGATACCGCACTCACTCCTCAGGTGGGGACGGGCGTCGAAGTCAGCGGTATTGCCCGTAATCCGCAGGCGCGCGTCGATATCCGCCAGGGCGGACAGCTTATTTACTCAACGCTGGTTCCTGCCGGTCCGTTCAACCTGGATGACGTGCCGCTGGCGAACCTCAACACCGACCTGAACGTAACGGTCACCGAGACTGACGGCAGCGAAAACCGATTCACTGTCTCGGCAAGTACGTTCCGCAGCAATCATATAGGCCGTGCCCCGGGCTTTACGCTGGCTATGGGCCGCGTTGAAGACATGGACTCACGCTTTGAAAATCCGTGGGTGGTGTCCGCCAACAACGGCTGGTCTGTCAATAAGCGTGTCAATTTCCTGGCCGGTATGGTGATGGCGGATAACCACTATTATGGCTTCTCCGGCAACCTCGATACCATACCGATGCAGAACCTGTATGCCTCGTTGGGTTTTCTGGCGTCAATAGACAACCAGACGCAAACTGACGGCAACAAAACGACGCTGGATCTGGGTTACTCCCTGCCGTGGGGCATTGGGCTTTCGCTGGGCGGTAGCTATGGCACACCGGACTATCGCGAGATGGCGGAACTTTACGGCGACAATGACGATATGTCGCAAACCAAATACGACACCAGCGTCGGTATCAACTGGTCGAGTACCACGCTGGGCCGCTTTTCCCTCAGCTATTATCGCAACGAGAGCTGGAACAGCGACTATGACAGTCGCCGGTTTATCTCGTCGTGGTCACAGACTTTTAAATACTTCAACGTGAGCGTGAACTGGGAGTCGGATGTCAGCCGGCACGACAGCAGCGACAACGATCAGTTTTACGTAAACGTGTCGATCCCGCTGGGACGCTCAGGCGTGACAACCAGCTCCTGGTATCGCGAGAGCGAAGGTAAGCGTTCTTACGGCACGCGGGCGATGGGCTCGCTCAACGCTGAGAACCAGTACACGGTGGGGGTCACTCAGGACCAGGAAGAGAACACCACCAGCTGGGACAGCTCGCTGAACAGTAATCTGCATTACACCAACCTGGCGCTGGCGGCAGGAGGAGATAACGACAGCAATACCAACTACTCAGCAGCATTAAGCGGCGGGATTGTCGCCCACAGCGACGGGGTGACCTTCTCGCCTTACCGCGTGACCGATACGTATGCCATTGCCAGACTGGATAAACCGGTGGCTGGCATCGAGATAGGTACCCCGCGCGGCGCGGTATGGACCGATAAATGGGGCCAGGCGATTATTCCTGCGCTGTCGCCGTTCCGTGAAAGCACGATTGAGATCAACACGGAAAGCCTGCCAGGCAATCTGGACGTAAGAAATGGCAGAACAGCGATCAAAGCGTCTCACGGCGCTGTGGCGAAGTGGGAGTTTGCGACGTTAAGCCAGCGCCGCGTGCTGCTCAGTATACGCCGTGCGGACGGTACGCCGCTGCCGGAAGGTGTCTCGATTGTGGACGCGGCAGGGGAGTATGTGACGAGTGCGCCAGAAGACGGCGTGATCTTCCTGAACGATATCTCTGCCAGCCAGCAGCTGTATGCGAAGCTGGATGAAGGGCGTTGCAGGCTGACGTACACCCTGCCGGAGGCAGAACCGAATAAATTCTATGAAGAGGTGACAGGGAAATGTCTCTGAATAACGTTCGTCAATACGCGCTGATGCTTATGCTGCTCTGCGGCGCAGCGGGACTTTCGGGAATGGCGCAGGCCGATGACGGCGCCTGTGAAATGATGTCGGCGGTGAAGAAAGTCGATTACGGGCGCTACCGTAAAGAGGATATGCGGCAAACGTCCGCTGAACATATTGGCAAAGTGTACAACGGTTATGCTTCTGTGATGCGTGAAGTTCAGGTTTCGGTGCTGTGTCCGGATGTGCGCAAAATGCGCATCTCCGTAGACGGGATTGCCCGACAGAACCTGGCGTATCGTTTTACGGACAGCGGCGCGATGAAAATCGAATTCAAAGATGGGCGGGTGGACGGGAACCCCGTGCAGCTGGCCGCGGTCGATATTGGCGCGGTAGCCGTTCAGGGAGGCGCTTCTCAGGTGACGCTGAAGCCGGAAAAAGCGCTGGCGGCGGTAAACGGTACAGAAGTGGCGGGCGAGCAGTTTGTCGCCACTATGATGATCACGACCTATCTCTCTGACAAGGCGTTTAGCGTTACTAACACCACGGATTTTGAAGAAACGCTGACGCTCAATGTTGATACGCTTCCTGCGCGATAATCTCTGTTATGCCCGGCCGACCTGTTATGTCGGGCATATTTTCTAGTGGATCCCCGCCAGACGCAGCAGCGCCGTCACCACCGCCGCCGCGACGATCACCACAATTAACGGCATTTTGCGCCAGGCCAGAAACACCGCGAACCCCACCCCCAGTACGCGCGCCATCCCGGCAAAATGGTCCCCTTCATAAAACGTTGTTGCCAGCGCGACGGAGAACAACAAAACGGTTGCCGCGTCTGAAAGCAGCGCCTGCGACCGTTCAGAAAGCGCCAGCCGGCTACCGAGTTTCGCCCCGCCGAGACGCATCAGATAGGTTCCGGCAGAAAGAATGGCGATGCCGAGAATAAAGACCGTCATGTTTTCCATTATTTTTTCCTCGCGGCAAGGCCGAGCAAAGAGAGCAGCACCGGCAGGCCAACCGGCGCAAACGGTACGGCGGCCAGCGACAACACTGCGCCGCTACAGGCGCGGATCAGCGTGGTACGGTTTTTAAATGCCGGCACCACTAACGCCAGCAGGATCGCCGGGAACACCGCGTCCAGCCCAATGGTTTCCGGATCTGGCAGCAGCTTGCCGACCATCGCGCCCAGCACCGCCCCCAGCGGCCAGATGATTGCCACGCCCAGGCCGCACAGCCAGTAGGCCGCTTTACGCTGCTCGGCGGTTTTTTGCGACAGGCCGAACACCACACTTTCATCATTCATGATATGACAGCCCAGAAAGCTCAGGCCGCGCTTGCCCACCAGTTCACGCACCGTAACGCCGAACGGCACATGGCGCGCGTTAACCAGTAAACCGGCCACTGCCGCTGCCAGCGGATTGCCGCCGCTCGCCACGATGCCGATAAACATAAACTCGGATGCGCCTGCCAGCACCGTGAGGGAGAGGACAAACGGCACCCACAGCGGGAAACCGTAGGCCATCGCCAGTGAGCCATAAGACATGCCGACCACGCCCACCGCGAGGCAGACCAGGACGATCGCTTTTATCGTGTCGCCTTTCAGGCAAGAGAGGTGATTCTTCATACCATTTTAGCCATATCGAACGTATTTCCATTATAATGAACGCATCAGAAACGTTTTACAAGACGAACGATTCGTTCGTTATAGAGAGAAAGAGGCCGTTATTATGACGCAGCCAATCAGCGTGATCGCCAAAAGCCTGGTGCGAGAACGCTTGCGAACCGGGCTCTCACTGGCGGAAATTGCCCGCCGTGCCGGGATCGCCAAATCCACGCTTTCTCAACTGGAGTCTGGCAACGGCAATCCTAGCCTGGAAACGCTGTGGTCGCTTTGCGTGGCGCTGGATATTCCGTTTGCCCGGTTACTGGAGCCGCAGCAACCCGTCACGCAGGTGATCCGCCGCGGCGAGGGCACAAAAGTCGTCGCCGGGCAGGCGAACTACGAGGCGATTTTGCTCGCGGCGTGTCCGCCTGGCGCGCGTCGTGATATCTATCTGCTGCTGACTCAGCCGGGGGCAGACCGTATTTCCCAGCCCCATCCGCCTGGTTCGGTTGAGCATATTATCGTGACCCAGGGGCGGGCGATGGTCGGTCTGATCGACGCGGCGGAAGAGCTCGGCCCGGGAGATTACATTTGCTACCCCGCTGACCAGCCGCATATCTTTAAGGCGCTGGAGCCAGATACGCACGCGCTGCTGGTGGCGGAACAAAACTAACAAAGATACGGAAAATCATGTCGCTTAAAGCCATTGCCAAAGAACTGGGGCTGTCTGTTACCACCGTCAGCCGCGCCCTCAACGGGTATGACGACGTTTCTGCTGAGACGCGCGCCCGCGTGGAAGCGGAGGCCCAGCGCCGTGGCTACCGACCAAATACCTTTGCCCGTCGCCTGAAGATGGGCAAAATCGACGCCGTCGGGCTGGTGTTTCCGGTGCATCCTGTTCCGCTCAATAACAGCGTTTTTATGGACATGGTCGGCGAAATTAGCCACGAACTGGCGCGACATGAGATTGACCTGCTGCTCATCGCTGACGACGATCTGGCGGACAAACACAGCTATATGCGCATGGTGCAGAGCCGACGCGTGGATGCGCTGATTGTGGCGCATACGCTGGATCACGATCCGCGTCTTGAGCAGCTACAGGCCGCCGGGTTCCCGTTCCTGGCGCTCGGCCGCAGCCAGCTCCCGCAGCCGTACGCGTGGTTCGATTTCGACAACTATGCCGGCACATATCAGGCCACCCGCTGGCTGATCGAGAAAGGCCATCAGCGCATTGCGCTGCTGGGCGAAAGCAACAACCAGGCATTCATCACCCAGCGCCGCCAGGGCTACCTGGACGCGCTGCGGGAAGCCGGACTTTCCAGCGAATGGCTGCGCGCCATGCCCCCTTCGCGTCGCGTGGGGTATGCCACCACGCAAGAACTTCTCTCCCTGCCGCAGCCGCCCACGGCCATCATTACCGACTGCAACACCCACGGCGACGGCGCAGCGATGGCCCTGGCGCAGATGGGGCGCTTAACCGGTGAAAATGCCGTTTCGCTGGTGGTCTATGACGGCTTACCGCAGGACAGCATTGTCGATATCGACGTCGCGGCGGTGATCCAGTCTACCCGTCAGGGTGTCGGGAAACAGATTGCCGATATGGTGCGCCAGCTGATTAATGGCGACGACATTGACACCCTTCAGGTGCTCTGGCAGCCAGAATTCTCCCCAGGCCAGACTGCCTGATTACACCAAAAATTCCAAACCCGATCACAGATCCGAAACGTTTTGGTTTGTATCCGAAACGTTTCGGATCAACACTCAGAACATCCCGATGACAGGAGATGTCTGATGCAAGATTCCATTTTTCGACTTGAAAGCAATACGGTTGACGTGGTGGTAAAAACCCACCCGTTCGCCGAAATTCTCTACTGGGGGCCACACCTTCAGCACTTTTCGCCGCAGGATGTGCTGAGTATTGCGCGCCCGGTTGCTAATGGCAGGCTGGACGTCGACTCCCCCGTCACGCTGATGGCAGAGCTGGGGCATGGGCTGTTTGGCTCGCCGGGCATCGAGGGGCACCGCCAGGGGCTGGACGGATCGCCGGTATTTAAAACCACGCAGGTGCAGCAGGCGTTAAACGCCCTGACAATCACTGCTGAAGACGAGCATGCAGGCCTGCGCCTGACCAGTGAAATAACGCTGGATGCCAGCGGCGTACTGGTGGTGCGTCATGGGTTAACCAACCTGAAAATGCAGGCGTGGCAGGTGGATCGATTTGCCGTGACGCTGCCGGTGGCCGAACGAGCGCAGGAGGTGATGGCCTTCCACGGACGTTGGATCAGGGAGTTTCAGCCGCACCGCGTGATGCTTGAACATGACAGCTTTGTGATTGAAAACCGTCGGGGTAAAACCTCCCATGAACATTTCCCGGCGCTGATTTCAGGTACGCCGTCATTCAGTGAAATGCACGGCAACGTCTGGGGTATACATCTGGGCTGGAGTGGTAACCACCGCCTGCGCGCAGAGGCGAAAACCGATGGCCGCCGCTATATGCAGGCCGAAGCGCTCTACCTGCCGGGTGAAATGGCGATTGAAGAGGGGGAAACGCTCTGGACGCCGCGCCTGTATGCCAGCCACTCCCCGCACGGGCTGAACGGCATGAGCCAGCAGTTCCACCGCTACCTGCGCGACAATGTTATCCGCTTCCCGGAAGATAAACCGCGCCCGGTGCACCTCAACACCTGGGAGGGGATCTACTTCAACCACGACCCGGACTACATCATGCGCATGGCCGACGAGGCCGCAGCGCTGGGTGTGGAGCGCTTTATCATTGACGACGGCTGGTTCAAAGGCCGCAACGACGACCACGCCGCGCTGGGCGACTGGTATCTGGACGAGAAAAAATACCCGAACGGCCTAAAGCCGGTAATCGATCACGTTAAACAGCTCGGCATGGAGTTTGGTATCTGGGTTGAGCCGGAGATGATTAACCCGGATTCCGATCTGTATCGCGCGCACCCTGACTGGGTGCTGGCGCTGCCGGGCTACGCCCAGGCGACCGGGCGACACCAGCTGGTGCTCAATCTCAATATTCCGCAGGCCTTTGAATATCTGGTCGAACGCATGAGCTGGCTGCTGGGCGAACACGCGGTCGACTACGTGAAATGGGATATGAACCGCGAGCTGGTGCAGCCAGGGCACAAGGGCAAAGCCGCCGCCGACGCGCAGACGCGCCAGTTTTATCGCCTGCTGGACGTGCTGGGCGAGCGCTTCCCGCACATTGAGTTTGAATCCTGCTCCTCCGGCGGCGGGCGAATCGATTATGAAGTGCTGACCCGCTGCCACCGCTTCTGGGCGTCCGACAACAACGACGCGCTGGAGCGCAACACTATCCAGCGCGGCATGAGCTACTTCTTCCCGCCGGAGGTGATGGGGGCGCATATCGGTCATCATAAATGTCACGCCACCTTCCGCCAGCACAGCATTCAGTTCCGCGGGCTAACAGCGCTGTTTGGTCACATGGGGCTGGAGCTGGATCCGCTCACCGTCGATGCGCAGGAGCGTGAAGGCTATCGCCATTACGCCGCGCTGCACAAGCGGTGGCGAGAGGTCATTCATCACGGCACCCAGTGGCGCGTGGATATGCCGGACGCCACCACCCTGGCGCAGGGTATAGTGAGCGAAGATAAGACGCAGGGGCTGTTTTTGGTCAGCCAGCTCGCGATGCCGGATTACACCCTGATGATGCCGCTGCGCATGCCGGGGTTAGACGCCAGCGCGCTGTACCGCATCACGCTGCTCGATCACCCGAACATCCAGATTACGGGCGAGGGCGGGCACACCATGCGTAAGCTGCCGGCGTGGATGAACGCGCCGCAAACGGTAAGCGGTGAGTGGCTGATGCAGGCGGGTATTGCGCTGCCGATTCTGGATCCGGAAACCGCCATTCTGATTGGTGTGGAACGCGTGTAAGGGTGACGGGCCGGGCAACCGGCCCTCCGTTGAGGATAAAAATAATGAACACAACAACCTGTACCCACAAAGACAACCCTAATTTCTGGATCTTCGGGCTGTTCTTCTTTCTCTACTTCTTCATCATGGCCACCTGCTTTCCGTTCCTGCCGATCTGGCTGTCGGACATCATCGGCCTGAACAAAACCCATACCGGGATTGTTTTCTCCTGCATCTCGCTGTCGGCCATTGCCTTCCAGCCGGTGCTGGGGGTCATTTCGGACAAGCTGGGGCTGAAAAAACACCTGCTTTGGATCATCTCGGTGCTGCTGTTCCTGTTCGCGCCGTTCTTCCTGTACGTCTTCGCCCCGCTGCTGAAAACCAATATCTGGCTGGGGGCGCTGAGCGGTGGGTTGTATATCGGCTTTGTCTTCTCAGCGGGGTCGGGGGCGATTGAGGCCTATATTGAGCGCGTAAGCCGCAACAGCTTTTTTGAGTACGGCAAGGCGCGTATGTTCGGCTGTCTCGGCTGGGGGCTGTGCGCCTCAACGGGCGGCATCCTGTTCGGCATCGATCCGTCGTACGTCTTCTGGATGGGGTCGGCCGCGGCGCTGTTGCTGATGCTGCTGCTGGTGGTCGCGAAACCGAAGCCTAACCAGACGGCGCAGGTGATGAATGCCCTGGGTGCGAATCAGCCGCAGATCACCGCTAAAACCGTCTTTACCCTGTTCCGCCAGCGCAGAATGTGGATGTTCATCCTGTACGTGATTGGCGTGGCCTGCGTGTATGACGTCTTCGACCAGCAGTTTGCCACCTTCTTCAAAACCTTCTTCGCCACGCCGCAGGAGGGGACCCGCGCCTTTGGTTTCGCCACCACGGCGGGGGAAATCTGTAACGCGATCATCATGTTCTGCTCGCCGTGGATCATTAACCGCATCGGCGCGAAAAACACGCTGCTGATTGCCGGGGTGATCATGGCGACGCGCATTATCGGCTCGTCGTTTGCCACCACTGCCGTGGAGGTGATTGCCCTGAAGATGCTACACGCGCTGGAAGTCCCGTTCCTGCTGGTGGGGGCATTCAAGTACATCACCGGGGTGTTTGATACGCGCCTGTCGGCCACCATCTACCTGATTGGCTTCCAGTTTGCCAAACAGTCGGCGGCGATCTTCCTCTCCGCCTTTGCCGGAAATATGTATGACCGGGTCGGCTTCCAGGAGACGTATCTGATACTGGGCTGCTTCGTGCTGGCGATCACGGTGGTGTCGGCGTTTACGCTGAGTGGCAGGCGGGAGATTGCTGCCGCCTCGGGGGCAGCAGCGTTAACACATCAGTCCAGGTAAAACACCTCTTTCAGCGCCGAACTCACCGGGCTGTTATCCGGGTTCGACGGCATAACGTCACCCATATATTTCCACCAGCGCTGGCAGACATCGGTGTTTGCCACCGCGTTCCAGCGCTCTTCCGATTCAATCTCCACCGTCGCAAACAGCAGGTTGCGAGCTTTGTCGAGATAGATGGCGTAGTGGTGCGCGCCGTGGGCTTTCAGCACCGCTTCCAGCTCGGGCCAGATCGGGTTGTGGCGACGTGCGTACTCCTCGTGCGCGTCCGGGTTTACCTGCATCACAAACGCTTTGCGGATCATAATGCCTCCAGGTACAGCTCGCGGACCTCATCGCGGCTGGCGGTGCGCGGGTTGTACGGCGCGCACGGGTCGGCGAGGGCTTTATCCAGCCAGCCTTCAATATCGGCTTTGGTGACGCCGAGCTGGCTAAATCCGGACGGAATGCCGACCCGGGCGCTCAGGTCACGAATCGCCTGAATAGCTGACATGCTGGCCGCTTCATCGCTCATGCCGCGCGTGTCAACGCCCATCGCCTGCGCCACGCGGGCGAAACGTGCGACCGCGTTCGGGCGGTTAAAGTTTTCGATGATCGGCAGCAGAATGGCGTTGCACACGCCGTGTGGCAGGTTGTGCGTCGCGCCCGGCTGGTGCGCCAGGGCGTGCACCAGCCCCAGACCGGCGCTGTTAAACGCCATGCCCGCCAGATACTGACCAAAGGCCATCTGCTCGCGCGCTTCCAGATTGTGACCGTCGTCGACCGCTTTCGGCAGCCAGAGGTTGATCAGGCGAATCGCTTCCAGCGCGTTGGCATCAGTGAGCGGGTGCGCGCCGACGGACACGTAGGCTTCAATCGCATGAGTCAACGCATCCATGCCGGTTGCGGCGGTCACGGAGGCCGGAATATCAAGCATCACGCTGGCATCGTCCACGGCGATATCCGGGATGATGTTCGGGTCGATAATCACCTCTTTCACCTGCCGCGCGGCGTCAATGATCACCGCGTTGCTGGTCATCTCTGCTGCCGTGCCTGCGGTGGTGTTGATCGCCACCAGCGGCACGCCCGCGTTTTTCACCTTGCCGACGCCGGAGTAATCGGTTGACGGACCGGGATTGGCGGTGAGGATTTTGATCGCCTTGGCGGTATCAATCGGGCTGCCGCCGCCAAAGGCAATCAGGTAATCACACTCCGCATCCTGATATACCGCATAGCCTTTTTGCACCAGCGCTTCCGTCGGATTCGGGAATACCTCATCGAACAGGTGATACGACATCTGATGGGCGTCGAGCGCGGAAAACAAACTGTCGAGCAGGCCAAGTTTCACCAGCTGGCCGTCGGTGACAATCAGCGCTTTTCCCCACTGTTTGTTTGCCACCAGATTGACCATATCGCCGATCGCGCCCGCGCCGTGCAGGCTGATTTTGGGGAGTGCCAACATAAAGCTCATGATAATTCTCCTTAATTACTTTGATTTTTATGCCCGGCGGCGCTGCGCTTGCGCGGGCCTACGGTTAAGTAGGCCGGGTAAACGCAGTGCCACCCGGCTATGAGATCCGTCTTCGCTGCATCACCCGGCGGGTAATAATCGGCAGCGAAATCACCACGATCAGCATCGCGCCGATAATCACTGACATCACAATGCCGGGCACGTTGAGCAGGCTCAGGCCGAAGGTCACCAGCCCCATCAGGAAGGCGGCGATAATCACGCCCACCATGCTGCCGGACCCACCGAGAATATTGACGCCGCCGAGCACCGCCATCGTCACCACCGCCAGCTCCCAGCCCATCGCGATGGTCGGGCGGGTACTGCCCAGACGCGAGGTGAGCAGCACCGACGCCAGGCCGGACATCAGTCCTACCAGCGCAAACAGGATCAGGTTGTGGCGCTTCACGTTGATGCCGGAGTACCACGCGCCGGTCGGGTTGTTGCCGATGGCGTAGGTGCGGCGGCCAAAATTGGTGCGGTGCAGCACAAAGGCAAACAGAGCGGCCAGTACGATAAACAGCGCGAACTCAAACGACAGCGCACCCCAGACGTAGCCCTGGCCGAACCAGGCGAAGCTCTCCGGGTAGCTGTTCAGCGCCTGGTCCCCGAGCAGGATGTAGGTGATCCCGCGGTACAGGCTCATGGTGCCGATGGTGATGACGATGGACGACAGGTTAAAGCGCGTCACCAGAATGCCGTTGAACAGCCCGCACAGTAGCCCGACGCCTAATCCCACGCACACCAGCAGCGGCGTATCGACGCCCGCCGCCGCGCAAAAGCCCATCACCGTGGAGCTGAGCGCGATGGTGGAGGCCACAGACAGGTCAATTTCCCGGGCGATAATCAGCATCGCCATCGGCAACACAATGATCGCTTTTTCCGTGAAGTTGAACGTCGCGTCGGAGAGGTTCCAGATATTGAGGAAGTAGGGCGAGGCGAGCGCGTTCACCACAAACACCGCCAGCGTCACCGCCAGCAGGAAGCCCTCCCAGCACAGCAGGCGCTGGAAGATGCCCGGCGCAGAAGTGGGTTTGAACTCTTCAGATGTCATCATTTTGCTCATGATTTCACCGCCAGTTTCTGACGTGCCAGCGCCGCGTCGCGCAGGATCAGCCTGCCTTTGCGCTTGTTGCCGCGCTCGTTCAGCAGCACAGCGATGACAATGACCGTGCCGGAAATCGCCATCTGCCAGAACGGGGAGACGCCGATCACCGGCAGGGCGTTGTTGATGACGCCAAGGAACAGCGCCCCGAACAGACAGCCGAGCACGCGCCCGGTGCCGCCCATGGTGCTGATCCCGCCAATCACGCAGGCGGCCACCACCTGCAATTCAAAACCGTTCGCGACGTCAACATACGCAACGGCAAAGCGCGAGATCCACAGGTAGCCGCAGAACCCGGCCAGCAGACCGGAAAGGCAGAAGCTGATGAACTGCATTTTCCCGGCGTTGATCCCGGTGTAGTACGCTGCCGTGGCGTTCCCGCCTGCGGTGTAGAGCGCCCGTCCGGTGCGACTGTAGCGCAGGAAGTAGCCCACCAGCAGCAGTACGGCGATGGCGCACCAGCTCAGCACCGGCAGGCCCAGCACTGACGCACGCGGCAGGCCGAGGAAGTCTGCACCCATCTGGTTGGAGTTCACCCAGCCGCCGCCGGAGAGCAAAAAGATCATTCCGCGGTAGATGCTCATGGTGCCGAGCGTCACCACAATCGCCGGAATGCCCAGTTTCCACACCAGCAGGCCGTTTATTGCGCCCATCAGCAGCCCAAGCGCGCTGGCAAGGATCAGCAGCGCCCAGACGGGCACGTCCGGGTAATGGAAATTAATCAGGGCGACAATCATCCCGGTCAGGGCCAGATTAGCCGCCATCGACAGGTCGATGCCTTTAGTGAGCAGCACCATCATCTGCCCGAGCGCGAGGACGATCAGAATGGCGGTGTCGTTAAACATCTCCACCAGGTTGCCCGGTGCGATAAACGATGGCACGCGGCTGCCAATGGCGACGACCATCAGGACAATCACCGCGCCAAGCAGCGCCTCGCGGTGTTTTAAGAGTGAGCTAAGCATTTATGCCGCCTCCTGTTTTGCACCGCTGGCGGCGCTGACGATGGTTTCCGCCGTCGCGTCTCCCGCCTGGTATTCGGCCACCATCAGCCCCTCGTGCATGACGATAATGCGATCCGCCATGCCCATCACTTCCGGCAGTTCGGACGAGACCATAATCACCGCCAGCCCCTGACTGACCAGCTCGGACATAAACTGATGCACGGCTGCCTTTGAGCCGATATCGATGCCTTTTGTTGGCTCATCGAGGATGATCACGTCAGGGTGCGTCGCCAGCCATTTGCCGATCACCACCTTTTGCTGGTTGCCGCCAGAGAGGGTCTCCACCGCCTGCTTCCAGCTGAAGGCTTTCACTTGCAGGCGTCTGGCGTATTCGTCTGCCAGCTTCCATTCGCGGTCGTCGTGCAGTACGCCGTTCGGATTGAGCCTGCTGAGCTGAGGCAGGCTGATGTTCTGGGCAATGGACAGTTCGATAATCGCACCCTGCTTCTGCCGCTCTTCCGGCACGCAGACGATACCGGCTTTGATCGCATCCGCAGGCTGGCGGAAGCGCCGGGGCTGACCGTTGAGGATAATTTCCCCGGACGATGGCCGCGTGACGCCGGAAAGCGCCTGCATCAGCTCGGTACGCCCGGCACCCACCAGCCCGTAAAAGCCGAGGATCTCCCCTTTACGCAGGGAGAACGAGATATGCGCAAACTCGGTCGGATGGCAGAGGTTTTTCACCTCCAGCACCGTCTCGCCTTTTTCGCAGTCGATTTTCGGGAAGGTTTGGGTAATGGCGCGCCCGACCATCATCGACACCATCCGCTCCTCGGTGATCTCATTTATTGCCCCTGCACCAACGAACATGCCGTCGCGCAAAATGGTGTAGTGATCGGCCAGCTCAAAAATCTCGTCGAACTTGTGGGAGATAAACAGGATGGCTTTGCCCTCCTGCTTTAAGCGCTCCACAATCTGGTAAAACTCGAGGATTTCATGCTGTGACAGCGCCGCTGTAGGTTCATCAAGAATAACCACCTGCGCCTCAAACGACAGCGCGCGGGCAATCGCCACCATGTGACGCTGGGCGATGCTCAGGGTTTTCAGCGTTGCGCGCGGGTCGATTTGCACCTCAAGGCGGGCGAGAATAGACTGCGCCCGGCGGTGCATTTCCGGCCAGTCGAGCTTTTTCAGGAAGCCTTTGTGAAGGTACTGACCGACAAAGATATTTTCGGTGACCGAGAGTTCATCGAACAGGACGGTTTCCTGGTGAATGGCGGTGATGCCCATTTTATGCGCCGACTCCGGCGTCGGAAGGTGAACGGGGATCGCCTTGTAGAGAATTTCGCCCTCGTCGGGCTGGTATATGCCGGTCATCACTTTGACCAGCGTCGACTTGCCCGCGCCGTTTTCGCCGATAAGCGCCGTCACTTTGCCGGGCCACAGCGCAAGCTGCACGTTCTCAAGAGCACGCACGCCGGGGAACACCTTGGTGATGCCAGAAAGCTGTAGCAATGGGGTCATGATAGTTCTCCTGGACAGGGGAATTTGTAGGGCGGGTAAGCGGCAGCGCCACCCGCCTTTTGCCGGATGGCGCTACGCTTATCCGGCCTACAAATCGCATCAAAAGATTTTTGAGAACTTATCAATATTGCTGGCATCGTAAACGAACGGCTCGGCCATCGCGCCGTTGCCGTCGGCATCCAGCTTCACTTTGCCCAGCTTGCCCATGCTGGCCTCGCCTTTCGTGGCGGTGCCTTTCACCAGGTCATCCGCCAGGTAGGTTGCGGCATAGCCCAGGTCAATCGGGTTCCAGATGGCAAAGCTCTTGCTTGCGCCGGACTTCACCGCGCCCGCCATCTCAGACGGCAGGCCTAAACCGGTGACGTACACTTTGCCAATCTTGCCCTGGTCCTTCACCGCCTGCGCGGCAGCCACAATGCCCACGGAAGAAGGCGAAACAATCACTTTCAGCTCCGGGTAGGTTTTCAGCAGGCCGACAGCTTCGCGGTAGCTCTTGTCAGAGAGATCGTCCCCGTAGGCCACGGTCACCAGATTGACGGACGGGTACTTCGGCAGCACCTTTTTCATCTCCGCAATCCAGGTGTTCTGGTTGGTGGAGGTTGGCGTGGCGCTCAGCACCGCCACATCGCCTTTCTCCACGTTCAGCGCTTTCAGGGCATCGGCGGCGAGCTTGACGTTAGTTTCGCCAATCAGGGCGTTATTGGACGGGTTGAGGTGGATCTGACGCCCGGCTTTCGCCACGCCGGAATCCCACGACACAACCTTGATGCCGCGCTGCATCGCTTTTTTCAGCACCGGCACGACGGCGTCCGGATCGTTCGCGGAAATCGCGATCGCATCCACGCCCTGGGCGATCAGCCCGTTCAGCACCTCGATCTGCGCTTCCGCCGTGGTGGTGGTCGGGCCGGTATAAATCACTTTTACATCGCCTAACTCTTTGGCCGCCTCCTGCGCGCCGACGTTCGCTGCCTCGAAGAATCCATTCCCTAAGGACTTCGCCACCAGGGCGATTTTCACTTCTGCTAAAGCGGAACCGGACAACGCCAGAGCGGCAACGGTGAGGATCAAGCTTGCTTTTATTTTCATTGCTTTTACTCCACTGACTTGAGTTAGTTGTAGGGATTGCAGGTGGTTTTCGCCCCGTCTCGGTGAGCGGGGCGCGATGTTGTTATTGGTACAAATCTAACGCCGACTGCATGGGGGTGACGCCAAAGCGTTTACCCAGGGCGATCAGTTCTTCCCGGGTGATGGTCTGCTTCATGCCGCCCATGGAATAGACCTTCACCAGCACTTCCGCGGATTTCTCGGCGGTGTCGATCAGGCCGAAGGTTTCATCCAGCGTCGGGCCGCTGCCGAAGACGCCATGGAACGGCCACAGCACCAGTGAATGTTTCTGCATGTCCGTCGCGGTTGCCTGGCCGATTTCGTCGGTGCCCGGCACCATCCACGGCAGAATGCCGACGCCGTCCGGGAACACCACCAGACACTCGGTGCTGCCTTCCCACAGTTTGCGGGTGAAGAAATCAGAATTATTTTCCAGCACGTAGGTCAGGGCGATCAGGTTGGTGGCGTGGCAGTGCATGATCACGCGGTCCTTGCCATTGGTCGTCTTGATGCGCTCGCAGTGGGAGAGGAAGTGCGCCGGCAGTTCTGAGGTGGGCACCGCCTCATCCGTCAGCCCCCACAGAATGTGGTAGCCCGCGCCGTCGCTATCCACTTTCACTACGCCGAGGTTGGCCTGCGGGTCGAGCTGAACGTTGCGGAAGAACTTCCCGGAACCGGTGACGATAAACGGCGTGTTGGCGAGCAGCGGCATCGGCTGGCTCAGGGCGATATAGCGCGGCTTCTGGTGGAAATCGGCGGCAAATGGCTCGATATCCGCGTCGTCCAGGCGTAGCGTCAGGTTGCCGCCGTTGCGCTCGTCCCAGCCCTTCAGCCAGGCGTCGGAGGTGGCTTTGATCATGCCCTGGACGAACCAGGAGGTGGTGATGGTCTGCATACTGTGTTTCCTTTGAAAATGCCGGGTGGCGCTACGCTTACCCGGCCTACTTTTACCTGTAGGCCCGGCAAGCAACGCGCCGCCGGGCAATGTTTTTTACTGACGAGCGGCAAGAACGTCTTTCTCATATGCCCGCACGTTGTCCAGCCACTGGCTGCCCGCAGGCGCATCGTGACGCTGGCAGTACATCTCCCACACCGCCTGCCACGGCAGGGATTTCTGCTCTTCCAGCAGCGCCAGGCGCGCGGTGTAGTCGCCGTTTTCTTCCAGCTGTTTCAGGGCGGCGACAGGCTCCAGCAGCGCGCGCAGCAGGGCTTTCTTCATGTTGCGGGTGCCGATAACCCACGCCGCGATGCGGTTGATGGAGGCGTCGAAAAAGTCGAGGCCAATGTGTACGCGGTCAAAGAGGTTGTGGCGGATGATTTCGCTGGCAATCGCCTGGGTTTCGTCATCCAGCAGCACCACGTGGTCGCTGTCCCAGCGCACCGGGCGGCTGACGTGCAGCAGCAGGCGCGGCACGTAGAGCATGGCAGCGGAGATTTTGTCGGAGATCACCTCGGTCGGATGGAAGTGACCGGCATCCAGGCACAGCGCGGTCTGGCGGCTGGTGGCGTACCCCATGTAGAACTCGTTCGAGCCGACGGTGTAGCTCTCGGCGCCAATGCCGAACAGCTTGCTCTCGACGGCATCGATGTGGTGCGCCGGGTCCAGCTTCTCGCTGATGGCTTCATCCAGCGCGGCCAGCAGGCGCTGGCGCGGGGCCAGTCGGTCTACGGTGATATCCTTCATGCCGTCCGGGATCCAGATGTTCATCACCGACGGCGTGCCAAGCTGCTCGCCGAAATACGCAGAAACGCGGCGGCTGGCTTTGACATGGTCGATCCAGAACTGGCGGATTTCGTCGTTGGCGTGCGCAAGGGTAAAGCCGTCCGCGCTCAGCGGGTGCGAGAAGCAGGAGGGGTTAAAGTCCAGGCCCAGCTTGTTGGCTTTCGCCCACGCCACCCAGTTCGTAAAGTGCTCCGGTTTGATTTCATTACGCGCCACCGGCTCGTCGGATTCGAGATAAATGGCGTGCAGATTCAGGCGCTTTGGCCCGGGGATCAGGCTCAGCGCCAGCTCCAGATCCGCACGCAGTTCGGTGGCGTTGCGCGCTTTGCCCGGATAGTTACCCGTGGCCTGAATACCCCCCGTCAGGGAACCGCCCGGGTTCTCGAAGCCAGCAACGTCATCACCCTGCCAGCAGTGCATGGAGACGGGCAGACGGTCGAGCTGGCGCAGCGCCTCTTCGACATCCACGCCGACGGCGGCGAAACGCTGTTTAGCCAGGTCCCAGGCTTGTTCAAGTTGAGTGGTCATGCGCAAAGCTCCTTAGTCAGTCGTTTTTGCTGAAACTGCGCCCGGTAGCGGGCAATTTCATGGCAGGGATGGGGGGTGAAGGTGGTCAGGCTGTTATTCGCCGTCACCACCGAACGGAAATCGTCGACGTTTGAAAGTTCGTCCAGGGTCATCAGCTGAATGCCGATATTGCCGAGCGTGGAGGCTTCAATCGGACCTGCCACCACGGTAATGCCGCAGGCATCCGCGCAGAGCTGGTTCAGCAGCTGGTTCTGGCAGCCGCCGCCCACGATATGCAGCTGCGTGAACGGTTTGCCGCGAAGGTCAGCCAGCTCGCTCAGGATGTCGGCATAGAGCAGGGCGAGACTGTCAAAAATGCAGCGCGCCAGCTCGGCGGGGCGGGAAGGTACCGGCTGCCCCGCTTCAAAACAGGCGGCCTGGATTTCAGCGCTCATGTGCGCCGGATTGATAAAGCGGTCGTCGTTCGGGTTAATCAGGAAGGTGCAGGCCTTCAGCGTTTCGGTTTCCGCGATAAGCGCGGGCAGGTCGTTGATGTTCTGCTCTTTCAGCACCCGCTGGAGAAGCCACAGGCCCATGATGTTCTTCAGCACCCGGTAGCGCCCTTCGGCGCCACCTTCGTTAGTGATGTTCGCCGCCAGTGCGGCATCGCTGGTGTAGGGTGTTTTGCTCTCAAAGCCCATCAGCGACCAGGTGCCGGAAGAGAGGTACGCCGCATCTTTGCCGGCGAGCGGCGAGGCAATGACCGCGCTGGCGGTGTCGTGACTGGCAACGGCGACAACAGGGATCTCATTCCCCTGCGGGCAAAGCCAGTGGCCGATCACATTGCCCGGATGGGTTGGCGCGCCGAACCAGGACGGCGAGGCGCCCGTCCAGGCCAGCAGATGTTCATCCCAGTTATCGGTGTTGATGTTAACCAGCTGCGTGGTGGTGGCGTTGGTGTATTCCCAGTTCATGTTGCCTGTCAGACGGTAGCTTAAGTAGTCCGGGATCAGCAGCGCATGCGCCACCTTTTCGACCAGCTCTGGCTGTTGCTCAACCAGCGCGCGCAGCTGATACAGCGTGTTAAACGGCAGAAACTGAATGCCGCTGCGACCATAGATGTTCTCCTTGCCAAGCTGGGCGATGGCGTGCGCCATTAGCCCATCGGTGCGGCTGTCGCGGTAGGAGACGGGCAGGCCGACGCGTTCGCCGTGACTGTCCAGCAGTACGTAATCCACACCCCAGGTATCAATGCCGATACTGTCGATGCGAATACCGTCTTCGCAGACGTTGTGAAGTCCGGTGCGGATCTCTGCTTCCAGGGCGTCGATATCCCAGGTAACAAAACCGTCCTGTTTTTGCAGACAATTGGCGAAACGGTGCATTTCGCGAAGCGTAAGGGTGTGCAGGTCGCAGTCCCAGGTGGCGAGCATTACACGGCCGCTGGATGCGCCTAAATCGACAGCCACACAATGGCGAAAAGTCATGGTCGGGTCCTTTCTTAAGTCATTAGCGAGGAGTGTAAGAAAGGGAAGAAATAGCCACCTTCTCGCCACTGACAGCCCAAATCTCGCGCTGGCAAGAAAGCAAAGATGAACGTGAGGGAGTTCACAGTTTCCAGTAATGGCGGGGTTTGCAGGCAGTGTGACGCTGACCGCATTTCCTGATTTTTCCGCCTGTTTCTTGAAAAACCGACAGCTTTTGCGCGGTTTGCTGTCAAAAATTTAAGGTGAGCGTGGAAGGCCTTAATTACTATTTTGAGAACTTTTCTCATTGGTGGGGGCCGTTATGACCGTACTGCACAGCGTCGATTTTTTTCCTTCGGGGGCTTCGCCGGTCGCGATTGAGCCACGGCTGCCTCAGGCTGCGTTCCCGGAGCATCATCATGATTTTCATGAAATTGTGATTGTTGAGCACGGAACGGGCATCCACGTGTTTAACGGTCAGCCGTATACCATCAGCGGCGGTACGGTGTGCTTCGTGCGCGATCACGACAGGCACCTGTATGAACATACCGACAACCTTTGCCTGACCAATGTGCTCTATCGTTCTCCGGATGCGTTCCAGTTTCTCTCCGGGCTGAATCAGCTGTTGCCGCAGGAGAAGGACGGTCACTACCCCTCGCACTGGCGGGTGAATCAGTCCACGTTGCAGCAGGTGCGTCAGCTGGTGAGCCAGATGGAGCAGAGCGAGGATGGACAGGAGACGCACGCCATTGCTACCCGCGAGCTGCTGTTTATGCAGCTGCTGGTGCTGCTGCGGCGCAGCAGCCTGGTGGAAGGGCTGGAAAATAACGACGCGCGCCTGAACCAGCTGATGGCCTGGCTGGAAGATCATTTTGCCGAAGATGTCTGCTGGGAAACGCTGGCGGATGACTTTTCGCTCTCGCTGCGCACGCTGCATCGTCAGCTCAAGCAGCATACCGGGCTGACGCCGCAGCGCTACCTCAACCGTCTGCGCCTGATCAAAGCGCGGCACCTTTTACGTCATACCGACGAAAGCGTCACCGATATCGCCTATCGCTGCGGATTCGGCGACAGTAACCACTTTTCGACGCTTTTTCGCCGGGAGTTTAACTGGTCGCCGCGTGATATTCGTCAGGGGAAAGACGCGTTGCTTCAGTAACGCGAGGGCAGTCACCGTTTTTTTGCTGCAAAAAGTCTAATAATGTCCGGTTATTCGCCGTAGAGGTTGTGGTGTGGCTGCTCAGCTCATTCTTCGCAAAGATGATTTTTTTGCCTCCGCGAGTCAGGCCGTCGCGGTGGCCGACCGCTACCCGCAAAACGTCTTTGCCGAGCACACCCACGAGTTTTGCGAGCTGGTGCTGGTATGGCGAGGCAACGGCCTGCACGTCCTCAACGACCGCCCCTACCGCATCACGCGCGGAGACCTGTTCTACATCCGCGCTGAAGACAAACACTCCTACGCCTCGGTTAACGATCTGGTGTTGCAGAACGTCATCTACTGCCCCGACAGACTTAAACTGAATGTCGACTGGGCGGGCAATATCCCCGGTTTTCATGATGCCAGAGGCGAACCGCACTGGCGCTTAAGCAGCAACGGCATGGCTCAGGTGCGCCAGACGATTTCCCAGCTGGAGCAGGAGAGCCAGAAGAGCGATCCGGTGGCAAACCAGATGTCGGAGCTGCTTTTTGCCCAGCTGGTGATGACCCTGAAGCGGCATCGTTACGCTACGGATAATCCCTCTGCTACCACGCAGGAAGCGCTGCTGGATAAGCTCATCACCCGGCTTGCGGGCAGTCTGAACAAGAGTTTCGTGCTGGAAAAATTCTGCGAGCAGGAGCAGTGCAGCGAGCGCGCGCTGCGCCAGCAGTTCCGCACCCAGACGGGGATGACGGTCAACCACTATCTGCGCCAGCTGCGCATCTGCCACGCCCAGTACCTGTTACAGCATACGGAGCTGATGGTGAGTGAAGTGGCGATGCGCTGCGGCTTTGAGGACAGTAACTACTTTTCGGTGGTGTTTAACCGTGAGGTGGGGATGACGCCGGTTCAGTGGCGTCATCGCAGTCGAAAGGCAGCGTAATCAGTTCGCCATGCCGAGGCCGACGATATTGGCCGCAATGATAATCACCACACAGCCCAGGCTCAGCACGCCAACCGGACGACGCCCGGCATTGTTCCACTCTTTCAGCACCAGCCCAACCAGCCCGCCGCACAGCACGTAGAAGCTCATGTGCAGCATCCAGCTCATGTAGTCATACTGCGCCGGAATACTGGCGTGACCCCAGGCGTAGAAGAAGAATTGCAGATACCACATCAGACCGCCGAGGGCGGAGAGCAGGACGTTGGTGACGATAAGCGGTTTTGCCAGCGAGAAGTCGGCTTTTACCGACAGGTTCTTCACTTTTGCCAGACGAATGAAGCAGAAGCCGAGGTTTACCAGCGCGCCGCCGCCCATGATCACCACGTAGCTTGGCAGGGCAGCGTACAGCGGATCGACGCCCAGCGCCGCAGCGGCGTCGTGCATCGGTTTGGCGGCGTTCATGGCGAACGACATGCCCGCCGAGAAGACGCCGCACATCACCGCCAGCAGCAGCCCTTTCTTCAGGTTGAACTCTTCGGCTTTGATGCCCATCTTGCGTTCTTTCAGCTGGCCTGCGCGGGTGACGATGCCCACGCCGATCACCGCCACCAGCACGCCCAGCAGCGTCATTCGCCCGCCCTGAGTGTTGATCAGCACGTCGAAGTGGCCGTTGAGGATTGGCGTCATCAGGGTGCCAACAATCAGCGTAATGCCAATCGCGATGCCAATCCCCATCGACATGCCTAGGTAGCGCATGGTGAGGCCGTAGTTGATATTACCGATGCCCCACATCGCGCCGAACAGGAATACCGGCAGCAGGGTGGAGGCGTTGAAGGAGGAGAAGTAGCCCCAGAAATCGGGCAGCAGCATGGCGCTGATTGTCCACGGCAAAATCAGCCAGGACACGGTGCCGCCAACGGACCACATGGTTTCCCATGACCAGCCTTTCACCTTTTTAAACGGGGCATAGAAACAGGCTGCACTGGCCGCGCCTATCAAATGCCAGAAAATACCCATCGTAATCGCATGATTCATTTTTACATCCTCATCGTTTTTATAGCCGGAGGCTTCCCGCCGACTTGATGAGTGTAAAAATGAGGCGGTTTGGGAACCTTCAGAAGGTTGCCGCACTTTTGTTCAGGATGGCAATCAGCACGTTAAGCACGTGAGCAGACTCACAATTTTGTCATTTATCAAAAATCTAATAACCTTATAAAAACTACGGCATTGATAATCATTTTCAATATCATTTAATTAACTATAATGAACCAACTGCTTACGCGGCATTAGCAGCTGTGCCGCCCGACAATAATGGAGAGGATTATGAGTTATACACTGCCATCCCTGCCGTATGCCTACGACGCACTGGAACCGCATTTCGACAAGCAGACGATGGAAATCCATCACACTAAACACCACCAGACCTATGTGAACAACGCGAATGCTGCGCTGGAAAGCCTGCCAGAGTTCGCTAATCTGCCTGTTGAAGAGCTGATCACCAAACTGGACCAGCTGCCGGCAGACAAGAAAACCGTGCTGCGCAACAACGCGGGCGGTCACGCTAACCACAGCCTGTTCTGGAAAGGCCTGAAAACCGGCACCACCCTTCAGGGCGACCTGAAAGCGGCTATCGAGCGTGACTTCGGTTCCGTTGACAACTTCAAAGCGGAATTCGAAAAAGCCGCTGCAACCCGTTTCGGCTCTGGCTGGGCGTGGCTGGTCCTGAAAGGTGACAAACTGGCGGTCGTTTCTACCGCTAACCAGGACTCCCCGCTGATGGGTGAAGCTATCTCTGGCGCATCCGGCTTCCCAATTCTGGGTCTGGACGTGTGGGAACACGCTTACTACCTGAAGTTCCAGAACCGTCGCCCTGACTACATCAAAGCCTTCTGGGATGTAGTAAACTGGGACGAAGCAGCAGCGCGTTTCGCCGCTAAAAAATAAGGTTGCATTGACGCCTGTGAGAAGCGAGTCTGATGACTCGCTTTTTTTGTATCTGAAGGAGTGGAGATGCATTACCCGGTGAATGTGTTTACAGGCAAGGTAAGGGAGTACGAAGGCAGCCGCCCGAGCGCCATCGCCAAAGTGCAGGTCGACGGTGAGCTGACGTTGACCGATCTCGGGCTTGCGGGTGACCAGCAGGCTGAAAAGAAAATCCACGGCGGGCCTGATCGCGCGCTGTGCCACTATCCGCGCGAGCACTATCAGCACTGGAAAGCCGAATTTCCTGAACAGACGGACCTCTTCGTCGCCCCCGCGTTTGGCGAAAATCTCTCAACGGAGGGGCTGACGGAGAAGAACGTCTTTATCGGCGATATTTACCGCTGGGGCGATGCTTTGATTCAGGTCACCCAGCCGCGCTCACCGTGCTTTAAGCTTAATTACCATTTCGGCATTCAGGATATGTCGGCCCAGCTGCAAAACGCGGGTAAAACCGGCTGGCTGTATCGCGTTGTGCAGGCGGGACAGGTTTCGGCGGATGCGCCGCTTGAGCTGGCTTCGCGCTTGAGTGAGGTGTCGGTATACGAGGCCTGCGCAATTGCCTGGCATATGCCGTTTGATGACGAGCAGTATCACCGCCTGCTGTCAGCGGCGGGATTATCCACCAGCTGGACCAGAACGATGCAGAAGCGGCGGTTAAGCGGCAAGATCGAGAGCAGTTCGCGGAGATTGTGGGGGAAAGAGGTTCCGTAGAAAGTAGGCCGGGTAAGGCGAAGCCGCCACCCGGCACATACGGTTACGAACGCTTATACAGCGGCAGCCATAGCGTTAACCTCAGCCCGCCCAGCGGGCTGTCATCGGCTTTCACCCAGCCACGGTGCTGTTGCATGGCGGTTTCAACAATTGCCAGACCTAGCCCCGTACCACCAGATTCACGGTCGCGCGCCTCGTCGGTGCGGTAGAACGGACGGAAAATCTGCTCGCGATCTTCCGGGCTGACGCCAGGACCATCGTCATCGACAATGACGGTAATCCCGTCTTTATCCACCGAAAACGCCACTTCAATCTTCGTGTGCGAATAGCGCAGGGCGTTACGCACGATATTCTCCAGCGCGCTTTCCAGCGTGTTGGGGTTACCGTAGAGCGGCCACGGGCCCGGCGGGAAGTTGACGGTGAACGATTTGCCCATCTGCTCCGCTTCGAACGCCGCGTTGTCCAGCACCTCATGCCAGAGGTGATTGGCTTTCACCGTTTCGCTCACCAGCGCGTTTTTCTGCTGATTGCGCGACATCACCAGCAGATCGTTGATCATGCTGTCCAGGCGATGCGCTTCCGTCTCAATACGCTCCAGCTCTTTGCTCTCGCCGCTGCGGCGGCGCAGCAGGGCGGTACCCAGCTGTAAGCGCGTGAGCGGCGTCCGCAGCTCGTGGGAGATATCCGACAGCAGGCGTTGCTGCGCGGTCATCATGCGGTCAAGAGCAGAGACCATCTGGTTAAAACTGGTTCCGGCGGCCAGGAACTCCTGCGGCCCGGATTCCAGCTCCGGATGCTGCCTCAGGTTGCCCTGCGCCACTTCGTCCGCCGCATTTTTCAGCTTACGCGCCGGTTTCGCCAGGCTCCACGCCAGCCATAACAGCAGCGGGGAACTGACCAGCATCGTGACAATCAACAGCAAAAGCGGACGGTCAAACAGCAGGTTGATAAAGTCGGACTGGGAACTGCTCGCAGGGCGAATCAGATAGAGCTGGTAATTGTCTTCCCCATCCCGCACCGAGAAAGGACCGACCATCTCTACCCGACCATATTTCTTTTTCTGTGGGTGATCGGCATTATCCGCCTGGCCAATAAAGTTGCGGATAATCTGCATTTCATTGCGATCGGCCCCAATCACGCGGCCTTCACTGGTGACCAGTAAAAGACGTTGTCCGGGGGGCGCCCACTTGTCGATAGCGCGAAACAGCCTGCGCCACCACATTAAATCGTTCGGCGGATCGTTTGCCAGCTCCGCTTCCACGTGCTGCTCGATCATCACGCCCTGACGTTGCTCGCTGTCGAGTAGCTCCGTCATCTGGCGTGAGTCGAGTTTTGGCAACATCAAAACGAGCATTAAAACCAGTGCCAGCGTCAGCCAGAAGATGGCGAAGATGCGGGCGGTTAAGCTGCCTATCATGAAGCGGAAACCATCAGATAACCGCGACCACGCAGGGTTTTAAACCATGGGTGACCGTCTTTACGCTCCGGCAGCTTACGGCGCAGGTTAGAGATGTGCATGTCGATGGCGCGGTCAAACGGGGTGAGGCGTTTGCCGAGCACTTCCTGACTTAAGTGTTCACGCGACACCACCTGGCCGAGATGCTGCGCCAGCAGATACAGCAGGGTGAACTCGGTGCCGGTTAGCTCCAGCGTTTCACCGTCGAAGCTCGCTTCCTGGCGGCCCGGGTTCAGGCTCAGGGAGTCCACTTCCAGCGTAGGTGAGCTGTTGTCGGTATTCTGCTGCTGCTCGCTCCAGTGAGAGCGGCGCAGGATCGCGCGAATACGGGCCACCAGTTCACGGTCGTTGAACGGCTTAGGTAAATAGTCATCCGCACCCAGCTCAAGGCCGAGTACGCGGTCAAGCTCGCTGCCGCGTGCGGTCAGCATAATGACGGGGGTCTGGTGTGTCTGGCGAAGCTCTTTCAACGTATCAATACCGTTTTTCTTCGGCATCATGACGTCGAGCAAAAGTAAATCGATGCTGTCGTCAAGGAGACTCAGCGCCTGCTCGCCATCATGGGCAACCAGGACGTTGAAACCTTCCATGTCGAGCAACTCCTTTAAAAGAGATGTGAGCTCTCGGTCATCATCAACTAACAGGATTTTATTCATTGTTTAAATACCTCCGAGGCAGAAATTACGACATCAAGGCTATCTAATCCATGACTTTACGTTGTTTTACACCCCCTGACGCATGTTTGCAGCCTGAATCGTAGACTGTCTCTCGTTGAATCGCGACACGAAAGATTTTGGGAGCAAGTGATGCGCAAAGTTACCGCTGCCGTCATGGCCTCAACGCTGGCCTTCAGTGCGTTTAGCCAGGCTGCTGTAGCTATCATCAGCGATAACGGTTCCTCAGCAGAGGGCGCAACGCAGCACAGCAGCCAAAGCCATATGTTTGACGGCATAAGTTTAACCGAACATCAGCGTCAACAGATGCGAGATCTGATGCAGAGGGCAAGACACGACCAGCCCCCTGTTAATGTTAGCGAAATGGAGACAATGCATCGCCTTGTCACCGCAGAAAATTTTGACGAAAGCGCTGTACGCGCTCAGGCCGAAAAAATGGCGCAGGAACAGGTTGCCCGCCAGGTAGAGATGGCGAAGGTTCGCAACCAGATGTTCCACCTGCTAACGCCCGAGCAGCAAGCGGTTTTGAATACCAAACATCAGCAACGTATGAATCAGTTGCGTGAGGTTGCACGGATGCAGCGAAGCTCAGATATGACGCTTTTCAGTAGCAATAGCAGTACCCGTAGTAACCAGTAAACCCTGTTTTCCTTGCCATAGACACCATCCCTGTCTTCCCCCACATGATGTGGGGGTTTTTTTTGCCCATTGTTCAGGTTTGTTAACGCTTTATTCATCCTTTCACTCCACCACCATCCGTTATACTAGCGCCATGGCATGACAGGAGTGTTTATGAATCAATCCTATGGACGGCTGGTAAGCCGGGCCGCAATAGCCGCGACGGTGATGGCGTCGTGTTTGCTGATCATTAAAATTTTCGCGTGGTGGTACACCGGGTCGGTCAGTATTCTGGCGGCACTGGTGGATTCACTGGTGGATATTGCCGCCTCGCTGACCAACCTGCTGGTGGTGCGCTACTCGCTGCAACCGGCGGATGAAGAGCATACGTTTGGCCACGGCAAAGCGGAATCGCTGGCCGCGCTGGCACAAAGCATGTTTATTTCGGGCTCTGCGCTTTTCCTGTTTTTGACCGGTATTCAGCATCTTATTTCGCCTTCTCCGATGAACGATCCGGGCGTTGGCGTGGTCGTAACGGTAGTTGCACTTATAAGCACACTTGTTCTTGTAACGTTCCAGCGCTGGGTTGTACGCAAAACACAAAGCCAGGCTGTACGGGCCGATATGCTTCATTATCAGTCTGATGTTATGATGAATGGGGCTATTCTTATTGCGCTTGGTCTGGCCTGGTATGGCTGGCATCGGGCCGATGCGTTGTTTGCGTTAGGGATAGGAATCTATATTTTATACAGCGCCTTGCGGATGGGGTATGAAGCGGTACAGTCGCTTCTTGACCGTGCGCTTCCGGATGCAGAACGTGATGAAATTTATGCCATCGTGACCAACTGGCCTGGCGTCAGTGGTGCTCACGATCTTCGTACGCGGCAGTCAGGGCCGACCCGCTTTATTCAGATTCATTTGGAAATGGAAGACAACCTGCCACTGGTTCAGGCGCATATGGTCGCTGAACAGGTGGAGCAGGCGATTTTGCAGCGTTTCCCTGGGTCAGACGTCATTATTCATCAGGATCCGTGCTCTGTCGTACCCAGGGCGTTTTGAGCTTTCGTAATTCGTTGTAAAAAAGTGAGCCAGAGCAGCATTTTGTGGATAAATTACCACCATATGGCCTGACCTGAATCAATTCAGCTGGAAGGGATTGATATACTATTTGCAGTATTCGACGGTTGAACAGTTTCTTCCGGCAGCAGATTTCAATTTTGCATTCCTAAGTTCAGAGGTAGTCATGATTAAGAAAATCGGTGTGTTGACAAGCGGCGGTGATGCGCCGGGCATGAACGCGGCAATCCGTGGGGTTGTCCGTGCAGCGCTGACGGAAGGTCTGGAAGTTTTTGGTATCTATGACGGTTACCTGGGTCTGTATGAAGACCGCATGGTTCAGCTCGACCGCTACAGCGTGTCTGACATGATCAACCGTGGCGGTACTTTCCTCGGTTCTGCACGCTTCCCGGAATTCCGTGACGAACACATCCGTGAAGTGGCTATCGAAAACATGAAAAAACGGGGTCTGGATGCGCTGGTGGTTATCGGCGGCGACGGCTCCTACATGGGTGCAAAACGTCTGACTGAAATGGGCTTCCCGTGCATCGGCCTGCCTGGCACCATCGACAATGACATCAAAGGCACCGACTACACCATCGGTTACTTCACCGCGCTGGGTACCGTTGTGGAAGCGATTGACCGCCTGCGTGACACCTCTTCCTCTCACCAGCGTATTTCTATTGTTGAAGTGATGGGCCGTTACTGCGGTGACCTGACTCTGGCGGCGGCAATTGCCGGTGGCTGTGAGTTCGTGGTGGTGCCGGAAGTGGAATTTAGCCGTGAAGATCTGGTCGCTGAAATCAAAGCCGGTATCGCGAAAGGTAAGAAACACGCCATCGTTGCTATCACCGAGCACATCTGTGACGTTGACGAGCTGGCGAAGTACATCGAAACCGAAACCAAACGCGAAACCCGCGCGACCGTTCTGGGTCACATTCAGCGTGGTGGTTCCCCAGGCCCGTACGACCGTATCCTGGCGTCCCGCATGGGCGCGTACGCGATCGAGCTACTGCTTCAGGGCCACGGCGGCCGCTGCGTCGGTATTCAGAACGAGAAACTGGTTCACCATGACATCATCGACGCCATTGAAAACATGAAGCGTCCGTTCAAAGGTGACTGGCTGGACTGCGCGAAAAAACTGTACTGATTGGCTCTGTTGCCCGGTGGCGGCAAGGTAAATGCAAAACGGTAACCCTTGGGTTACCGTTTTTTATGGTTGCTCCCTCTCCCGTGGGAGAGGGTTGGGGTGAGGGCATCAGGCCGCTCATTCACTTTTTTTTATTCCTGCACGTTATAGCCAATCTTTTTTTATTCTTTAATCATCGGTTAGCTTTCTGGCACGCTGCATTCATCAAAACACTACACAAGAGAGCTGGGCGATGAATAAATGGGGCGTGGGGTTAACATTATTGCTGGCATCGACCAGCGTTCTGGCAAAGGACATTCAGTTACTGAACGTGTCGTACGATCCGACGCGTGAACTGTACGATCAGTACAACAAAGTTTTCGCGGCGCACTGGAAACAGGAAACCGGCGATAACGTGGTGGTTCGCCAGTCTCACGGCGGTTCCGGTAAGCAGGCGACATCGGTGATCAACGGTATTGAAGCCGACGTGGTGACCCTGGCGCTGGCTTATGACGTGGACGCGATCGCGGAGCGTGGCCGTATCGACAAAAACTGGATCAAGCGCCTGCCGGACAACTCTGCGCCATACACCTCGACCATTGTCTTCCTGGTGCGTAAAGGCAACCCGAAACAGATTAAGGACTGGAACGACCTGATTAAGCCGGGCGTGTCTGTCATCACCCCGAACCCAAAAAGCTCCGGCGGCGCACGCTGGAACTATCTGGCAGCCTGGGGCTACGCGCTGCACCACAACAACGGCGATCAGGCCAAAGCACAGGACTTCGTCAAAGCACTGTTTAAAAACGTCGAAGTGCTGGACTCCGGCGCGCGCGGTGCAACCAACACCTTCGTCGAACGCGGCATTGGCGACGTGCTGATCGCCTGGGAAAACGAAGCCCTGCTGGCGACCAACGAGCTGGGTAAAGACAAGTTCGAGATCGTCACCCCGAGCGAATCCATCCTCGCTGAGCCGACCGTCTCCGTCGTCGATAAGGTTGTTGATAAGAAGGGCACCAAAGCGGTGGCGGAAGCCTACCTGAAGTACCTCTACTCACCGGAAGGGCAGGAAATTGCGGCGAAAAACTTCTACCGCCCACGCGATGAGGCCGTCGCGAAGAAATACGAAAACGCCTTCCCGAAACTGAAGCTGTTCACTATTGATGATGTGTTTGGCGGCTGGACCAAAGCGCAGAAAGAGCACTTCTCTAACGGCGGCACCTTCGACCAGATCAGCAAGCGCTAAGCGTTTTACAAAGAACGACACGGTAACCCGGTGTGAGAAATCCGCCGGGTTTTTTATTTGGTCATCATTTTGCGTTACTCTTTTGCCTCTATTGAAAACAGGGAACGCGTTGTGAAAAAAATTATCTTACTGATTCTGATCGTTATCGCCCTTGCCGCAGGCGGCGTGTACTGGATGAAAGCGGGTAATCCGAATGCGTTGCGTCATATCGTTCTCGACCAGTGTGTGCCCAACCAGCTGCATAACCGTAACCCGGCACCGTGTGCGCAGGTGAAGCCAGATGCGGGCTACGTGGTGTTCAAGGACCGCAACGGGCCGCTGCAATACCTGCTGATGCCCACGTACCGTATCAACGGCACCGAAAGCCCGCTGCTGACTGAGCCGCAGACACCGAATTTCTTCTGGCTGGCATGGCAGTCTCGCCATTTTATGAGTATGAAACGGGGGGCCGACGTGCCTGACAGCGCCGTTTCGCTGACCATCAACTCCCCGACCGGGCGCACGCAAAACCATTTTCATATCCACATCTCCTGTCTGCGCCCGGACGTGCGCGAGAAGCTGAACGCGTCGCAGGGGCAAATCAGCACCCAGTGGTTACCGCTTCCGGGCGGGCTGGAAGGGCATGAATACCTTGCCCGTCGGGTGACGGAGAACGAACTGGTGCAGCGCAGCCCGTTTATGATGCTGGCGGAAGAGCTGCCGGAAGCCCGCGATCATATGGGACGCTTCGCGCTGGCGATGGCACAGCAGTCGGACGGCTCGTTTGTATTGCTGGCGACAGAGCGTAACCTGCTTACCTTTAACCGCGCGTCGGCTGAGGAATTGCAGGATCATCAATGCGATATCCTGAAGTGACCCCACCATAAATAGCGTTTACTCGCCCTGCCTGTCGCCGTAGACTTGCTGAAAAATTCTACAGGAGACAGGTATGTCGCTCTGGTTAACGCATCCTCTGCTGCTTCCCTCGCTGATCGTCGGCGTCACCATCGTGCTGTGGGCGACGTCGCTGTTGCCGGAATTTATCACCGCGCTGCTGTTTTTCACGGCGGCGATGACCGCCAGAATCGCCCCGCCGGAAGTGATCTTCGGCGGCTTCGCCTCGTCTGCCTTCTGGCTGGTGTTCAGCGGCTTTGTGCTGGGCGTGGCGATTCGGAAAACCGGCCTGGCGGACAGGGCTGCCCGGGCGCTGTCGGCAAAGCTTACCGACTCCTGGGCGCTGATGGTGGCGAGCGTTGTGCTGCTGAGCTATGCCCTGGCATTCGTGATGCCGTCGAACATGGGACGTATTGCGCTGCTGATGCCGATTGTCGCCGCGATGGCGAAGCGGGCCGGCATTCCTGATGGCTCGCGGGCCTGGTTTGGCCTGGCGCTGGCGGTCGGGTTTGGCACCTTCCAGCTCTCGGCCACTATTTTGCCCGCCAACGTGCCCAACCTGGTGATGAGCGGCGCGGCGGAAGGCTCATACGGTATCCACCTCAACTATGTCCCGTATCTGCTGCTGCACACCCCGGTGCTGGGTATTCTCAAAGGCCTGATTCTGATTGGCCTGATCTGCTGGCTGTTCCCCGGCAACCCGAAACCGGCGAAGGATCTCACGCCATCGGAACCGATGGGGCGTGACGAAAAACGACTCGCCTGGCTGCTGGCGGTGGTGTTGACGATGTGGGTGACGGAGAGCTGGCACGGCGTTGGGCCAGCGTGGACGGGGCTGGCGGCCTCGGTCATCGTTATGCTGCCGCGCATCGGTTTTATCACCGGGGAGGAGTTCTCGGCGGGGGTGAATATGCGCACCTGTATTTACGTCGCGGGTATACTCGGGCTGGCCATTACGGTGACGCAGACCGGTATCGGTGCGGCCGTAGGCGAGGCGTTGCTCCATATCATGCCGCTGGATGCAGACCGCCCGTTTACCAGCTTCCTGGCGCTGACGGGGATCACCACGGCGCTCAACTTCATTATGACCGCCAACGGCGTTCCTGCGCTGTACACCACGCTGGCGCAGAGCTTCTCGGACGCGACCGGCTTCCCGCTGCTGTCGGTGATCATGATTCAGGTGCTGGGGTATTCCACGCCGCTGCTGCCGTATCAGGCGTCGCCGATTGTAGTGGCGATGGGCTTAGGGAAAGTGCCTGCGAAGGCGGGGATGCTGCTTTGTCTGGCGCTGGCGATTGCGACGTATCTGGTGCTGCTGCCGCTGGATTATTTGTGGTTTAGCGTGTTAGGTCGTTTGTAGGGCGGGTTAGCGAAGCGCCACCCGCCACAAAGGCAATTACGCCTGCTTAGCCGCTTCTGCCGCTTTAACGATCACCGCGAAAGCGTCTGCTTTCAGGGATGCGCCGCCAACCAGTGCGCCATCGATGTCTGGCTGGGTGAACAGCTCAGCTGCGTTTGATGCGTTAACGGAACCGCCGTACTGGATGATGACCTGCTCAGCCACTTTTGCGTCTGCTTTTGCAATGTGGTCACGGATGAACTTGTGCACCGCCTGTGCCTGCGCTGGAGTTGCAGATTTGCCGGTACCGATCGCCCAGACTGGCTCGTAAGCGATAACCGCGCCTTCGAACGCTGCCGCGCCCTGGGTTTTCAGCACAGCGTCGATCTGACGTGCGCACACTTCTTCGGTTTTGCCTGCTTCGTTTTCTGCTTCGGTTTCACCGATGCACAGAACCGGGATCAGACCCTGCTCTTTCAGCACAGCGAATTTCTTCGCGATGAACTCATCGGATTCTTTGTGATAGGTGCGACGCTCGGAGTGGCCGATGATGATGTATTTCGCGCCGATATCTTTCAGCATTTCAGCGGAGGTTTCACCGGTGAACGCGCCAGACAGGTTAACGTCAACGTTCTGCGCGCCCAGAATGATGTGGCTGCCGTCAGCGGCACGTTTAGCCAGATCCAGGTACATATCCGGCGGAGCGATAGCAACCGCGCAGCCGGTCACGCCAGCCAGCTCTTTACGCAGGTTAGCAACCAGTTCGTTTACCATGTGGCGGCTGCCGTTCAGTTTCCAGTTACCCATCACTAAAGGATGTCGCATTTCAATTCTCCACGCTCAATAAGCGAATTAAGGAATATGGCCGCCCTGTCGGGCAGCATGGTCTGTGAATCAGTATAGAGATTTTCCCTCGAAAGGCTTTGCTTTTTGTCATTAATTCGCCCCCTCGAGTGCGTCTGATAGGGCCAGCTTAATCGGTTCAACCGCGAAGGTCAGCCCCTTTTCGCCGTTATCTGCGACGACATAGCGAACGGCACCTTCCGTATCGGCGTAATAGCGTTTGTTTTTCCCGGCGGTAAGCAGTTTTTGCAGCTTTTGCTGGCTTTGCGCTTTCGTGAAGGTGGGGGTAAAGGCGCGCAGAATAGCGCTCATGTACTCCAGCGCTTTCGCTTTCGCCGCTTTCTGCTCTGGCCCCTGAATCGGCAGCCAGGTGATCTGCATACTTTTGATTTTTAACGTTCCGCGCTCAAGGGCGGTAGAGGCATACAGATTCTCGTTAATTTTGCTGGCCGCGCGGGTCAGGGTCGGCGTATCGCGGGCGCTGTCAATCGCACGGAACTCTCCCAGCGGAAGTGAGGGGTTTTCTTTGTTGAAGGCTTCGCGGAACTGGCTGATAGATTGATCGAAAGAGGGGGCGCCCGCCAGAAGATAGGGGGCGGTGACCGGGGAAGCCGTTTCCGCGGCATACAGGGAAAAACTGGCGCTCAGCATCGCTAAACACAAATAAAGAGAGTGTGCCGAACTTTTCATCAACATTGCCCCTGGCCGTCATTGCCCATGATTAAAACGATATCTGGTCGGCTTGTCAAAAGGTCACAACTCCAGGGTAAAATGCGGGCTAAACAATAATAAGGAACCTTACATGACCATACAGCAGTGGCTGTTTTCATTCAAAGGGCGTATTGGACGCCGTGACTTCTGGATCTGGATTGCAACGTGGGTTGTCGCCATGCTGCTTCTGTTTTTTGTTGCCTACAACGCATGGCTGAGCACGCAAACGGCGGCATTTGCGCTGGTCTGTTTACTGTGGCCAACCGCCGCCGTAGTGGTGAAACGTCTGCACGATCGTGGCCGCTCCGGCGCATGGGCTTTCCTGATTATTCTGGCGTGGATGCTGGTGGCGGGGAACTGGTCAATGCTGCCCTCAATCCTCCCATGGGTGGTGGGCAGACTGCTGCCGACGGTTATCTTTGTAATGATGGTTGTCGAACTGGGCGCGTTTATCGGCACCCAGAGCGAGAACAAATATGGAAAAGATACCCTTGAGGTGAAGTACCGCTGATCACCAGTAGTGTTCGGCGGTCATGTGGCCCGGCCGGCGGCGAAGGTGCTTCGTCATCTGCCGGGTATCCTTCAGCAACTGCTGCGTATCGCGTACCATCTGCGGGTTACCGCACAGCATCACATGGCTGGTTTCGGTATTCATCGGTAAACCCACCGCTTCTTCCAGCGCGCCGCTTTCAATCAACGCCGGAACGCGACCGGTTAACGAGCCGGCTGCGGTTTCGCGGCTGACCACCGTCTGAATTTTTAACTTCCCGCCATATCGCTGTTCCAGCGCCTGCATCTGCGGCAAATAGCTCAGGTCTGCGGCGTAGCGCGCGGCGTGAACCAGCACGATATTTTTAAAGCGCTCCAGATCTTTGCCGTATTGCAGAATGGAAAGATACGGGCCAATGGCCGTGCCGGTCGCCAGCATCCAGAGCGTGTCACAGTCGGGGATTTCATCCAGCACGAAGAACCCCGCCGCGTCGGAGACAATCTGCACTTCATCGCCCGGCTTCAGCGCGGCGAGGCGTGGGCTGAGCTTACCGTCCGGGACGGTGACCAGATAGAACTCAAGGTCCGGGTTATCAGGCGCATTAACGTAAGAGTAGGCGCGCTGTACGCGTTCACCGTCGATATCCAACCCGAGCTTGGCAAACTGCCCGGCAGTAAACGGATGAACGGGAGCGTGCAGCGTGAGGCTAAATAGCGCATCGGTCCAGAACTGTACCTTTGTGACTTTACCTGTTACCCAGTCCGCCATGATCTTCTCCTGTGCTGTTTCTCTCTTCTATCTTCCGTACTTGCGGGAAACATTTCCAGCCCATTCGGGCCGGAAAGCTCTATCGATCAAACGGTTTTACAGAATGTGCGTCTGTACGTCCGGATCTTTACGATCGAGATAATGAATGGACTTAATGCGACGAATGGTGCGGGATTTACCACGGATCAGCAGGGTTTCAGTGGTGGCCATGTTGCCCTTGCGGGTGATGCCGTCCAGCAGATCGCCTTTGGTGATGCCGGTTGCGGAGAAGACCACGTTATCGCTGCGGGCCATCTCGTTCAGCGCGAGCACTTTATTGGCCTCGATGCCCATCGCCGCGCAGCGCGCCAGTTCGTCTGCACCAATGCGAAGGTTCTCGTCGCTGTCGCCTTTGACCTCATGGCGTGGCAGCAGACGCGCCTGCATATCGCCGTCCAGCGCGCGGATCACTGCCGCAGAGACCACACCCTCCGGCGCGCCGCCGATGCCGTAAAGCACGTCGACTTCGCTGTCCGGCATGCAGGTCAGAATAGAGGCGGCAACGTCGCCATCCGGAATAGCAAACACGCGTACGCCGAGCGCTTGCAGGTACGCGATGGTGGCGTCGTGGCGCGGTTTCGCCAGAATGGTCACGGTGAGTTCGCTGAGCGCTTTACCCAGCGCCGCGGCGATATTGCGCAGGTTGGCGTCCAGCGGCAGGCTAAGGTCGATAGCGCCTTTAGCGCCAGGACCGACGATCAGTTTTTCCATGTACATATCGGGCGCGTTGAGGAAGCAGCCCTTATCGCCCACCGCCAGTACCGCCAGCGCGTTGGCCTGGCCCATCGCCGTCATGCGCGTGCCTTCAATCGGGTCGACCGCGATATCCACCGCATCGCCTTTGCCCGTCCCGACTTTTTCACCTATATAGAGCATCGGCGCTTCGTCGATTTCGCCTTCGCCAATGACGATAGTGCCATCGATATTGACCTGATTAAGCACAATGCGCATGGCGTGGACGGCAGCGCCGTCTGCGGTATTTTTGTCGCCACGGCCCAGCCACTTGTAGCCTGCGAGGGCGGCAGCTTCGGTGACGCGGGAAAACTCGATAGCAAGTTCACGTTTCATGAGGTACTCGTACAATCAAAAGGAATTGCACGAAGTTTATCACAGAGTGGGGAGGGGCGAGGGGACCGGTGCGGTCGGAGCCCCTCACCCTAACCCTCTCCCAGGGGAGAGGGAATATAGGTTTACTCGTCGTGCTCTTCCCACGCCAGGGCACGTTTCACCGCTTTCTTCCAGCCGCTGTAGCGGTAGTTGCGCTCGGTGGTTTCGATGCCAGGACGGAATTCGCGTTCGATAACCGCTTTTTCCTGAAGCTCGTCGAGGTTTTGCCAGAAGCCAACCGCCAGACCTGCCAGATACGCCGCGCCCAGCGCCGTCACTTCTCGCACCTCAGGACGTTCAACGCGGGTGCCCAGAATGTCGGACTGGAACTGCATCAGGAAGTTGTTCGCGACCGCACCGCCGTCCACGCGCAGGGCGTGCAGACGAATGCCGGAGTCAGCCTGCATCGCTTCCAGCACGTCGCGCGTCTGGTAGGCGATGGATTCCAGCGTCGCGCGAATGATGTGGTTTGAGTTCACGCCGCGCGTCAGGCCGAAAATCGCGCCGCGGGCATACGGATCCCAGTACGGTGCGCCCAGACCGGTGAACGCTGGCACCACGTACACGCCGTTGGTGTCTTTCACTTTGGTCGCGAAGTATTCGGAGTCAAACGCGTCGCTGATCAGCTTCATCTCGTCGCGCAGCCACTGAATGGAGGCACCCGCCATGAATACCGCGCCTTCCAGGGCATAGTTCACTTCGCCGCGCGGGCCGCAGGCGATGGTGGTCAGCAGACCGTTTTCTGATTTCACCGCTTTCTCGCCGGTGTTCATCAGCATAAAACAACCGGTGCCGTAGGTGTTCTTCGCCATCCCTTCCTTGACGCACAGCTGGCCGAACAGGGCCGCCTGCTGGTCACCGGCGATACCGGCGATAGGAATACGGGTGCCACCTTTACCGCCAATGTTGGTCTGGCCATACACCTCTGAAGACTTACGGACTTCTGGCAGCATCGCGCGCGGAATGTCCAGCGCGTCCAGCATCTTGTCATCCCACTCCAGGGTGTTGATGTTGAACAGCATGGTGCGCGAGGCGTTGGTGTAGTCGGTAACGTGAACGCGTCCCTGAGTCATCTTCCAGATAAGCCAGGTATCGACGGTGCCGAACAGTAGCTCGCCACGTCGTGCGCGCTCGCGTGAACCTTCCACGTGGTCGAGGATCCACTTCACTTTGGTGCCGGAGAAATAGGGGTCAACCACCAGGCCGGTGGCGCTGCGCACGTACTCTTCCATTCCTTCGCGCTTCAGCTGTTCGCAGATCTCTGACGTACGACGGCACTGCCAGACAATGGCGTTGTAGATGGGCTTACCGGTTTCGCGCTCCCAGACCACAGTCGTTTCACGCTGGTTGGTGATACCGATAGCGGCAATCTGGTCAGAACTGATGTCGGCTTTAGCCAGCACTTCCACCAGCGTGGAGCTTTGCGACGCCCAGATCTCCATCGGGTCGTGTTCTACCCAGCCTGGACGCGGATAAATTTGCTCAAATTCGCGTTGAGACACGCTGACAATGTTCGCGTCATGATCCATTACGACAGCGCGGGAGCTGGTGGTGCCCTGGTCGAGCGCAACGATATATTTTTTTTCGGTCATGGTATGTGTCCCGTAGTCAGATTACAGCGAAGCTTTTTGTTGTGTGGTGGAAGCCGTCTCTTTCTCCTCTTCCACACAGGTGTCGCACGGTAAGTGGCGACCAATTAATTTGCGATAGCCGAATGCGCCCAGCGCCGCCCCTACGATTGGCCCGAACAGCGGAACCAGGAAGTAAGGAATGTCTTTGCCGCCCGTGAAGGCGACATCGCCCCATCCCGCAAAGAAGGCGAAGGTTTTTGGACCCAGGTCACGCGCCGGATTCATCGCAAAGCCGGTCAGCGGACCCATGGATGCGCCAATTACCGCAATCAGAAGGCCAATCAAAAGTGGCGCCAGCGGGCCGCGCGGAATGCCGTTTCCATCGTCGCCCAGCGCCATGATGACGCCCATCAGAATAGCGGTAATCACCATCTCAACCGCGAACGCCTGCACAAAATTGATATGCGGATTCGGATACGTTGAGAAAATGCCTGCCAGATCCAGACTTTCGACACTGCCACGCACCATATGATGCGTCTGTTCGAAGTCGATGAAAAGATTGTAATAAAGCCCGTAAACTAACGCCGCTGCGCAAAAGGCGCCGGCAAATTGCGAAATGATAAAAGGAACAACTTTGCGTCCGTCAAAACACGCGAATAGCCACAACGCGATGGTCACCGCCGGGTTAAGATGTGCACCGGAAACCCCTGCGGTCAGGTAGATGGCCATCGCCACGCCCAGACCCCAGATAATACTGATTTCCCACTGACCAAAACTGGCACCCGCCACTTTCAGTGCTGCGACACAGCCTACTCCGAAGAATATCAACAACCCGGTACCCAGGAACTCGGCAATACACTGGCCTTTTAAGGTTGATGTCTGACTCATAATCGGAATCCTGCAAAAGAGTAATGTTTATTGTTTGCGTGACCGCCCGTGACAGTCACGATGCCCTGTAGACATAGTGTTAATTTATCGTTAACGAGCACAAACGAGAAATATCGAAATCTAAATGTGTGGTCTGCGTCAATAAAATGAGCGTTTTCGCGCCATAAAGCGCGTTTTTGCATCAGATAATGATTATGGGCTGAATCATTTCTTTAACTTATGGGTTAACAACTTAGGGGTATATGCGGCGAACGCACCAGGACGAGGCCGAAAAGTGTTGCAAACCGCGATCTGCGTGGCATGCCGCTGGACAGGGGCGACGGCGCTCCATACAATCGGAACATATGTTGTGCGCGTTTACGTTAAAGCGTCGCCTTGCAATTCAGGAGAGGTAGGATCATGTCTTTAGAAGTGTTTGAGAAACTGGAATCGAAAGTACAGCAGGCGATTGACACCATCACGCTGCTGCAAATGGAAATTGAAGAGCTGAAAGAAAAGAACAACTCCCTGTCACAGGAAGTTCAGAATGCTCAGCACAGCCGTGAAGAACTGGAGCGCGAAAACAACCAGCTGCGCGAACAGCAGAACGGCTGGCAGGAACGCTTGCAGGCGCTGCTGGGACGTATGGAAGAAGTTTGATTTCCTTAGGGAATGCATTGAACAGGCCGGGTAAGGCGAAGCCGCCACCCGGCTTTTTTATGGTTTCCCTAACCGATATCAAACCATAAAAAAGGCCGCCCTGGGCGGCCTTAACGCTACTTGTCCTGCGCTGTCGTAGCAAAAGCAACAAACCCAACAGGTTCATCGCTCTTTACAACGAGTACGCTGGCGACAATGAACGCGATACATAAATAGCGTTTCATTATGCGGTCCCTGCTGCTTACCGCTCCACCGTTCACCACCGGTGATAAGTCGGTGGACACAAGCCCGGTTAAAGGTTGCTTTACGGTTGTGAATACACCTTTCCCTGGACCGATGCCCATTTGCGAGATGGCGGAAAGGGACACAGCATCATAATGAGCAACAGCTGCGGAGTTAAGGTTTCCACACATAATTAGGAATTTATAAAGGGTCGACAGGGGTTACCTGAGGAATGAACCAGGGTAAGATAAAAATCCTGGTTAAAGGTTGCAATATCACCCAACGGACCGCGAATCCCGAGGGACAAAAAAAACCGCCACATTGCTGTTGGCGGTTTTTTTATGCATCTCGCTTACCGATTAACTACTCAATATCCAGCGCATCCTCAGAAAGGATAATGCCGGTATTGTCAGCATAAAGGTGGTCGCCCGAGAAGAAGGTCACGCCGCCGAAGTTAACGCGCACGTCGCTTTCGCCGATGCCGTCGCCCGCTGCGCCTACCGGTATGGCCGCGATGGCCTGAATCCCGATATCCAGGTCTTCGAGATCGTCCACCTGACGCACGGAACCGTACACCACAATGCCTTCCCACTCGTTCTGGACGGCAATTCCCGCCAGTTCAGCATCAATCAATGCACGGCGCACGGAACCGCCACCATCCACCAGCAGGACGCGACCACGACCGTTCTCTTCGAGCAGATCGTACAGCAACCCGTTGTCCTCGAAACATTTCACCGTGATGATTTGTCCGCCAAACGACGACCGTCCACCAAAGTTGGAGAACAGGGGTTCAACGACGTTGACATCTTCCTGGTAGATGTCACAAAGCTCGGAGGTATCGTATTTCATAGGTTTAACGCTCTGTTGCTGCGAATGTGTTCAGTATATCGTGCGAAATGCGTTGTTGGCAAAATCATCAATTGTTAATTGATATTTGTCAGCTAACTCAGCGTCTGGCTTAAGACAATCCCGATGACGAACAGCAGGTTAGTCAACAGCGCGCCTTTTACCGTACGTTCCAGCATCGGTGGCATGGCGGCCGGGCTGAGTTCACGCATAACGTAGCGGGCCTGCTTAACCAGCAGCGGTGCGGCGAGCACAAACAGCCAGCCCCAGAGGCTGTGCAGCGAAATCAGATTGAACAGCGCCAGGCAGACCAGCGCGCCGATGAGCAGGCAGGCGTGATAGCGGCGTGCATTCACCGGACCCAGACGCACGGCCAGCGTGTTTTTACCGTTCTCGCGGTCGCTGTCGATGTCGCGCAGATTATTGATATTCAGCACCGCCGTCGCCAGCAGACCACAGGCGGTCGCCGGCAGGAACAGGGCAGGGATCACCGTGTGCGCCTGTAAGTACCAGCTTCCCATCACGCTCAGCCAGCCGAAGAACACCAGCACGGAGATGTCGCCCAGACCAATATACCCGTAAGGACGCGTCCCGACGGTATAGGTAATGGCTGCAATAATGGCGAGCAAGCCCAGCACCAGGAAGCCAATGAAATCACTGGTGGTTTTCGAGGCGACCGTCACCAGCGCCAGCCCGGACAGGCAAATCAACACCACGGTGATAATCAGCGCCCGCTTCATCTGTGCCTGGGTAATCACCCCTTTTTGCATCCCGCGCAGCGGCCCGATGCGGTCAGGCTTGTCGCTGCCTTTTACCGCATCGCCGTAATCATTGGCGAGATTAGAGAGGATTTGCAGCAGCCCGGCGGTGACAAGCGCCAGACCTGCTACCAGCGGATCGAAATGACCCTGCCACCAGGCAAGCGTGGTACCGACGATAATGGCGGCAAAAGCCAGAGGAAGCGTTTTAGGGCGCAGACTTTCGAGCCACGCCTGTGTACGGCTGATATCAGTCATAGTTATTTAGCCAATAAAAATGGGGGCCATAGCCCCCATCAACAGTGATGAAAATGCATTGAACGCGATTATAGAATAAAACGGCTCAGATCTTCATCTGCCACTAACGCATCCAGGTGTTTGCCCACATAGTCTGCGTCAATGGTAATGCTTTGACCGTTAAGGTCGCTCGCATCATAAGAGATGTCTTCCATCAGGCGTTCCAGCACGGTGTGCAGACGACGCGCACCGATGTTTTCGGTGGTTTCGTTGACCTGCCACGCGGCCTGGGCGATGCGCTTGATACCGTCATCGGTAAATTCAATGTTCACGCCTTCGGTCGCCATCAGCGCTTTGTACTGTACGGTCACAGAAGCGTTTGGCTCAGTCAGGATACGTTCGAAATCTTCGGTGGTCAGCGCCTGCAACTCGACGCGGATTGGCAGACGTCCCTGAAGTTCCGGGATCAGGTCAGACGGGCTGGCAATCTGGAACGCACCGGAGGCGATAAACAGAATGTGGTCAGTTTTAACCATGCCGTGCTTGGTGGAGACGGTGCAACCTTCCACCAGCGGCAGCAGGTCGCGCTGAACGCCTTCGCGTGAGACATCCGGGCCGGACGCGTTGCCGCGCTTACAGATCTTGTCGATTTCGTCGATAAACACGATACCGTGCTGCTCAACCGCGTCGATAGCATCCTGTTTCAGCTCTTCCGGGTTAACCAGCTTCGCGGCTTCTTCTTCAATCAGCAGCTTCATCGCGTCTTTGATTTTCAGCTTACGCGCTTTCTGCTTCTGTCCGCCCAGGTTCTGGAACATGGACTGCAACTGGCTGGTCATCTCTTCCATGCCCGGAGGCGCCATAATTTCCACGCCCATTGGCGCGGCAGCGAGATCGATCTCAACCTCTTTGTCGTCCAGCTCGCCTTCGCGCAGTTTTTTGCGGAATGCCTGACGCGCAGCAGAAGGTTCAGGCTGCTGTTCAGCCTGTCCCCAGTTGTTTTTTGCCGGTGGGATCAGCACGTCGAGAATACGCTCTTCGGCCATCTCTTCGGCGCGATAGCGGTTTTTCTCAATTGCCTGGACACGCACCATCTTAATCGCCGAGTCGGTCAGGTCACGGATGATGGAGTCCACTTCTTTACCCACATAGCCCACTTCGGTGAACTTGGTGGCTTCAACTTTGATGAACGGCGCGTTAGCCAGTTTGGCCAGACGACGGGCGATTTCGGTTTTACCCACACCGGTCGGGCCGATCATCAGAATATTTTTGGGTGTCACTTCGTGGCGAAGCTCTTCGTCGAGCTGCATGCGACGCCAGCGGTTACGCAGTGCGATAGCCACGGAGCGCTTGGCGTCGTCCTGGCCGATAATGTGCTTGTTCAGTTCGCTGACAATTTCGCGTGGGGTCATTTCAGACATGGGCGATCCTTACGCTTTAGACGGTAATTCTTCGATGGTGTGATTGTGGTTGGTATAGATGCAGATATCACCTGCAATATCCAACGCTTTCACCGCGATATCGCGCGCGTTCATGTCGGTATTTTCCAACAGCGCACGGGCTGCGGCCTGGGCGTACGGGCCGCCAGAGCCGATGGCAATCAGGTCGTTTTCAGGCTGAACCACGTCGCCGTTACCGGTGATGATCAGCGAGGCGTTTTCGTCAGCCACGGCCAGCAGCGCTTCGAGCTTGCGCAGCATGCGGTCGGTACGCCAGTCTTTTGCCAGCTCAACGGCGGCTTTCACCAGATGACCCTGATGCATTTCCAGTTTGCGTTCAAACAGTTCAAACAGCGTGAAGGCATCAGCCGTGCCGCCTGCGAAACCGGCGATCACTTTGTCGTTATAAAGACGACGTACTTTCTTCACGTTGCCTTTCATGACGGTATTACCCAGCGTGGCCTGGCCATCACCGGCAATTACCACCTGGCCGTTACGGCGTACACTTACTATTGTTGTCACGAGCAGACCCCCTGGTTACAGATTCGGGAAACAGAAGCCCTGAGCCTGTGCTCAGGGCTGAATTAAATGATAGATGGGGGGGATTTTGGGGGTTTCAACCCCCGGAGGCGAGTCGAATGCAGTTTGTGTGGCCAGCCACTTTCAAACGGGAAATGGTGCCGTCTGCGTTTTCTTTGCCTTTGACCGGTCCAATCACTACGCGATTCCAGCCGTTGTTGGTGGTAATGCGAGAGTCAAATCCTTCAAATGCCAGCTGAGCACGCACCGTTTCTGCCTGTTCGGCGCCTTTAAACGAACCGCACTGAACCATCCAGCGGCGTTCATCTTTTTTCTCAGCCGTCTGCTTCGGTGCCTCGGTCTCTTTGGTGACCGGCGCAGCCTGCTGCGTTTTTGGCTGTTGCGCAGTGGTATGCGCAGGCGTCTGCAACAGATCCTGATACGGCTGTGCCGTTTGCTTCTGCGGCTGCGCCTTCGGTTGCTGCTGGACAGGCTGAGTTTGTACGGTACGCGTCTGCTGCTGCGGTTGTGTACGCGGCTGCTGTACCGGCTGCGTCTGCGTCCACTGCTGCTGTTGCGTTTGCTGCTGAGCCTGACGCTGGCGCTGCAACGTTTGCTGACGCTGCGCCGGGGTTTGTTCGTTCCACGGTACTTCGTTCAGCTGCGTAGGCTGCTGGCGCATGTCCGCCTGCATCTGAGCGAGCAATTGACGCTGTTCGTCCGTCAGCTGATCGGCATTCTTTACTTCACCCCCGGCAGAAGGCTCGGTAGGCGCACGTACGCCAGGCTGGCGGCTTTCCAGCTCTTTAATGTAGCGCCAGCGCTCTTGAGGCTTCGGCGGCAGGCCGTTGCCAACGACCTTGTTACCCTGAAGGGCTTCAGACTCTTCTTTTTTATGATGCGTAATGAAGTAGAGGCCGCCAATAAAGGCCACCAGCACAGCCGCAGCAATGGCGACCATAGCTGGGGAGACAGCAGACAGGCTGCGTTGCTTGCTTTTTGAACTACTCTTTTTGCGTCGCGAAGGTGCCGGCTGGCCGCGACGTACATAATCTCGTTGTGCCACTATCGTTTCGCTGTATTTATTCGTTCGTCAGCCCGCCATGTTACTTAAGCGACGGGGCTTTGACCAGATAAGGGTGTCGAAAGGTATTTACTTTAAGTTAATGCCTGGGTAGAGCCGCGCACAATCAGCTCACAATCCAGTAGTCGTGACCCACTGCTAACTGATTGACCGTGCAGCTGATCCAGCAAAAGCAGCATCGCTTCACGGCCGATGTCATACCGCGGCTGTGCAACGGTCGAAAGCGGCGGATCGCAAAACTCCGAAAGTGAAATATTATCAAAACCGATTATCGACAGGTCCTGCGGCACGCGCAGGCCGTGACGTTTGGCGTAGGATAACGCCCCCAGCGCCATCACGTCGCTGTGGCAGAAGACCGCGGTGGGCGGTTCTGGCAAGGACAGCAATTTTTCCAGCGCCTGCCCGCCCGCTTCAAAGGTGAAATCACCGCGCGCAATGTAGTGCGGATCGACGATAGCCCCGGTACGGCGCAGCGCCTGAACGTAGCCCTGCAAGCGGTAATGACACAGCGGCATCTCTTCTGGTCCGGCGATACAGCCGATACGCTTATGCCCCAGTTCCTGAAGATAGTTCACGGCGTTGAATGCGGCGGTGAGGTTATCGATATGAACGGTTGGCAGCTCCAGCTCCGGCGCGAATTCGTTCGCCATGACCATCGGCGGTAAATTGCGCTGTTCTTCAATGCTGGCATCAAACGGCAGGCGTGAGCCAAGCAGCAGCATGCCATCAATCTGCTTGGTGATGATCAGGTCGATGAACGTTTTTTCCTGCTGGTTCTGGTGAGCACAATCGCCAATCAGCACCAGATAGCCTTGGGCGGCGGCCGTGACCTCAATGCCGCGGATGATTTCGCTGAAGAAGGGATCGCAGATATCCGGCACGATCACCAGGATGGTGCGGGATTCGTTGCGTTTAACGTTGCGCCCCATGGCTTGCGGGAAATAACCGACCTCAAGCGCCGCCTTTTCAACCCGGTTTCGGGTCGCCTGGGAGACTTTGTCAGGGTTCATCAATGCGCGGGACACGGTTGCTGTTGAGACTTGTGCTTTCTCGGCAACGTCTTTCATGGTCGCCGAGGCAACCTCTTTCCTGGACTTCAACGTCTTCTCCTCGCCTGAACACCGAACTGCGGACAGCACCATTTTTACAGATAGTTAATGGAATCGGTTACAGAATTTTCATAAAAAGTGTGAGGCGCATTAAATTTTTCGATCCGTCTTCAGCCTTCAATCGGATCGACGTCAAGAACCCACTTCACTTTTCGCGCTTCCGGTAGGGTATTGATCAGCGCCAGCGTGCCGCTGACGATCTGCTGTAAACGGATACGCGAGGGGTGCTGAAGTAACAGTTGCCAGCGGAAACGGCCGCCGCGTTTCGGGGCGAGCGCGGATACCGGGCCTAAAATCCACAGCTGATTATCCACCAGCGGGCTGGCTTGCAGGAGGTTTCTCAGCTGTTGCAGGAACAGCGGCGCCTGCTGGTTATTATGATCTTCCGCACGGATGATAACGTGGCTGGTCCATGGGGGAAGCTGCATCGTCTGACGTTCGGCCAGCGCCTGGTCCGCGAAGGCGTCATAGCCTTTGTGCAGCAGAGTTTGCAGCAGCGGATGTTCAGGGTGGTGCGTTTGCAGCACCACCTCGCCCTGCTTACCCGCTCGACCAGCGCGACCGGCAACCTGGGTATAAAGCTGGGCGAAACGCTCGGCGGAGCGAAAATCCGCGGAGAACAGCGCGCCGTCGACGTCCAGCAGGGCGACCAGCGTCACGTCCGGGAAGTGGTGCCCTTTCGCCAGCATCTGAGTACCAATCAGGATGCGCGCGCCGCCGCGATGCACTTCCGCCAGTTGCTGCTCCAGCGCCCCTTTACGGCTGGTGGTATCCCTGTCGATACGGGAGATGGGTACGTCCGGGAAGAAGGGCGCGAGCGCCTGTTCAAGCTGTTCCGTTCCCAGACCGACCGGCACGATGTGCGTTGAGCCGCAGGACGGGCATTGACGGGGGACCGGACGCTGGCTGTCGCAGTGGTGGCAGCGTAAATGGCGCTGAGCCTGGTGGAAGGTGTAGTAGTGATCGCAGCGCGGGCACTCCGCGATCCAGCCGCAGTCGTGGCACAGCAGCGCAGGCGCGAAGCCGCGGCGGTTCAGGAACAGGATCACCTGGTTGCCCGCCTGCAAATGCTGGCGCATGCGGCTAATCAGCGCAGGCGCTAACCCGGCCTGCACCTGCTGGCCTTTCAAATCCAGCACATGCTGAATGGCCGGGCGGGCATTCCCCGCACGGCGCGTCAGGCGCAGCATGTGGTATTTACGCTGGCGAACGTTGTGCAGCGTTTCAAGCGCGGGGGTGGCGGACCCGAGAATAATGGGGATTTGCTCGCTGTGGGCGCGGTACACGGCTAAGTCGCGGGCGTGATAGCGCCAGCCTTCCTGCTGTTTATAGGAGCTGTCATGCTCTTCATCGATTACGATAACGCCGAGATTTTTAAAGGGCGTAAACAGCGATGAACGGGTGCCGATCACAATTGCTGCTTCGCCGTTTTTCGCTTTCAGCCAGGCGCTGAGGCGCTCGCTGTCGTTCAGGCCGGAGTGCAGAACCTCAACGGGCGCATTAAAGCGTTCACGGAAACGCGCGATGGTTTGCGGCGTCAGGCCGATTTCCGGCACCATCACCAGCGCCTGTTTGCCCTGCGCGAGCACGTTTTCCAGCACGCTCAGATATACTTCGGTTTTACCGGAGCCGGTGACGCCCGCCAGCAGCCAGGCGGAAAAACGATCGGCGGCGCTGTGAATCGCGCCCACGGCGGTGGCCTGCTCGGTATTCAGACGCAGGCCACCGCCCGAGACGGAAAAGCCGTCGCGCCAGTCGTGAAGGGCAGGTGCTTCACTGGCCAGTTCGCTCAGCCCTTTCTTCCTTAATGCCTGCAACGCGGTTTCGCTTACCTCAAGCTCGTCGACCTGATGGCGCCAGATTTTTCCCTGGCGCAGCGCGGCCAGCGCCTGTTGCTGTTTCTGCGAGCGCTTCAGGCTGTTAATGTCCACCGCCTGGCCCTGCTCGGTGGCAAACCAGTACCACATTGGCGCGTGGCTGGCGCTCTTGCCCTGGCGCAGCATAATGGGCAGGGCATGGAACAGCACGTCGCCAATCGGATGATGATAATAATCTGCCGCCCACAGCAGCAGTCGCCAGGTGCTGGTGGAGAAAACCGGCTCGCTGTCCAGCACCTCAACAACCGATTTCAGCTCGTTAAGCGGCAGTTCGCTGTGTTCGCTGACGGACACCACGATCCCCACGCGCTGCTGTTTGCCAAACGGCACGGTCACGCGACAGCCCGCTTTGGCGCTCATGCTGTCGGGTAGCAGGTAGTCAAAGGTGCGGGGAAGCGGAACGGGCAGGGCAACGTGAGCGACGGGCATCGAATCTTCCTGACTTAAAAAGTGGCGCGTTAGTATACACATTAGTGAAAGCGGCGTGCGGATCAGTTTGCATACGTTGGTCAAATTCTGTATGATTCGCCGCCTTTGGTGTATTTTACGCCAAAGAACTTACATTCAACATCGCGTGGTGTCTGGCGTTAGGGCTGGAAGAGCGACGCGGCCTTAACTGAGGTTCTCCCATGAAAAAAGATATTCACCCGAAATACGAAATGATTACTGCAAACTGCTCTTGCGGTAACTCTATCCAGATCCGCTCTACCGTGGGTCACGATCTGAACCTGGACGTGTGCGGCAAATGCCACCCGTTCTACACTGGTAAGCAGCGTGATGTTGCAACCGGTGGCCGTGTTGACCGCTTCAACAAGCGTTTCAGCATCCCGGGCGCTAAATAAGTTTCCCGAAAAAAAGGCACCGCAAGGTGCCTTTTTTGTATCCGCTTATCAGTATTCCCACGTATCCGGGTCGATACCCAGTTCACGCATGATCACCTTCGCCTCTTCTGGAATTTCGTCACTGCGCTCTTTGCGCAGATCGTCATCGTTCGGCAACGGTTGGCCGGTAAACGCATGCAGGAACGCTTCGCACAGCAGTTCGCTGTTGGTGGCGTGACGCAGGTTGTTCACCTGACGACGCGTACGTTCATCGGTGAGGATCTTCAACACCTTCAGAGGAATGGACACCGTGATTTTCTTGACTTGCTCACTCTTCTTACCGTGCTCAGCGTATGGGCTGATATATTCGCCGCTCCATTCAGCCATGAGATACCTTTAATCCTCTCAGTCATTAATCTAAAGGTGCAAAACCGGTAACCATCAGTTTTGAACCGTAATCTTGCGTAGTTTACCGTAGAGACGATACCGAGGCACGGATATTGCCGCTGTAGCGTGTCCTAAAGCATATAATTTTAACGGCTATTTGCACATTGCTCAATCTATACGCAAAGAAGTTTAGATGTCCAGATGTATTGACGTCCATACTTTCAATGTTTACTCTGGTGCCTGACTTTTCACCTCATTCGCCAGGAAGCCTCACCATGACGCGTAAACAGGCCACCATCGCAGTGCGTAGCGGATTGAATGATGACGAGCAGTACGGCTGCGTTGTCCCGCCAATTCATCTCTCCAGCACCTATAATTTCACCGGATTTAATGAACCCCGCGCGCATGACTACTCGCGTCGCGGCAATCCTACGCGTGACGTCACGCAGCGCGCGCTGGCGGAACTGGAAGGCGGCGCGGGTGCGGTATTAACCAATACCGGCATGTCTGCCATTCACCTGGTGACTACGGTGTTCCTGAAACCTGGCGATCTGCTGGTGGCGCCGCACGACTGTTATGGCGGCAGCTATCGTCTGTTTGATAGCCTGGCGAAACGTGGCTGCTACCGTGTGCTGTTTGTCGATCAAAACGACGAACAGGCGCTGAAACAGGCGCTTGCCGAGCAGCCGAAGCTGGTGCTGGTGGAAAGTCCAAGCAATCCATTGTTGCGCGTAGTCGATATTGCGAAAATTTGTCAGCTCGCAAGGGATGCGGGAGCGATAAGTGTAGTGGATAATACGTTCCTCAGTCCGGCCCTTCAGAACCCACTGGCACTGGGTGCCGATCTGGTGTTGCATTCATGCACTAAATATCTGAACGGCCATTCTGACGTAGTAGCAGGTGTGGTGATTGCCAAAGATCCTGAGGTAGTCACCGAACTGGCATGGTGGGCCAATAACATTGGCGTCACCGCGGGCGCGTTCGACAGCTATTTGCTGTTGCGCGGCATCCGTACGCTGTCGCCGCGTATGGACGTGGCGCAGCGTAATGCCCAGGCGATCGTGGATTTCCTGAAAACCCAGCCGCTGGTGAAGAAGCTTTATCACCCGTCGCTGCCGGAAAATCAGGGGCACGAGATTGCCGCGCGCCAACAGAAAGGATTTGGCGCGATGTTAAGTTTTGAACTGGACGGTGACGAGCAAACGCTGCGTCGCTTCCTGAGCGGGTTGTCATTGTTTACGCTGGCGGAATCCTTAGGGGGAGTAGAAAGCTTGATCTCCCACGCCGCAACCATGACGCACGCAGGTATGGCACCCGAAGCACGTGCCGCCGCCGGGATTTCCGAGACGCTGCTGCGTATCTCGACCGGTATTGAAGATTCTGAAGATTTAATTGCCGATCTGGAAAATGGCTTCCGGGTCGCAGCCAAGGGGTAATCATGAGTGTGATAGCGCAGGCAGGGACGAAGGGTCGTCAGCTGCACAAGTTTGGTGGTAGTAGTCTTGCTGATGTGAAATGTTACCTGCGTGTCGCAGGGATCATGACCGAGTATTCACAGCCGGGGGACATGATGGTTGTCTCTGCGGCGGGCAGCACCACCAACCAGTTGATTAGCTGGCTGAAACTGAGCCAGACCGATCGCCTCTCTGCGCATCAGGTGCAACAGTCCTTACGTCGTTACCAGAGTGAACTGATTGCCGGTTTGCTGCCTGCGGACGTGGCGGACGGGCTGATTAGCGCTTTTACGCACGACCTTGAGCGTCTGGCCGCTCTGCTGGACAGCGGCATTACCGATGCAGTGTATGCGGAAGTGGTTGGCCACGGTGAAGTGTGGTCTGCGCGCCTGATGGCCGCCGTGCTGCAACATCTTGGTGTGGAAGCCGCCTGGCTCGACGCGCGTGATTTCCTGCGTGCCGAACGTGCCGCACAGCCGCAGGTGGACGAAGGGTTGTCTTACCCGCTGCTGCAACAGCTGCTGGTGCAACATCCTGGTAAACGTATTGTCGTCACCGGTTTTATCAGCCGCAGCAATGCTGGCGAAACCGTTCTGCTGGGCCGCAACGGCTCTGACTACTCGGCAACGCAGATTGGCGCCCTGGCGGGCGTGTCCCGCGTCACCATCTGGAGCGACGTGGCCGGTGTCTACAGCGCGGACCCGCGCAAAGTAAAAGATGCCTGCCTGCTGCCGCTGCTGCGTCTCGACGAAGCGAGCGAACTGGCGCGTCTGGCGGCCCCGGTGCTGCACGCGCGCACGCTACAGCCGGTTTCCGGCAGCGACATCGACCTGCAACTACGCTGTAGCTACACGCCGGATCAGGGTTCCACCCGCATTGAACGCGTGCTGGCATCCGGTACGGGCGCGCGCATTGTCACCAGCCATGATGACATCTGCCTGATTGAGTTCCAGGTGCCTGCGGGCCAGGATTTCAAACTGGCACACAAAGATATCGACACCATCCTGAAACGTGCCCAGGTGCGTCCGCTGGCCGTTGGCGTACATAACGATCGTCAGCTGTTGCAGTTCTGCTATACCGCTGAAGTGGTGGACAGCGCCCTGAAAATTCTGGATGAAGCGGGCCTGCCGGGCGAGCTTCGCCTGCGTCAGGGGCTGGCGCTAGTGGCGATGGTGGGCGCGGGCGTCACCCGTAACCCGCTCCACTGCCACCGCTTCTGGCAGCAACTGAAAGGTCAGCCGGTGGAGTTCACCTGGCAGTCGGAAGAGGGCATCAGTCTGGTTGCCGTGCTGCGTAAAGGGCCAACCGAAAGCCTGATTCAGGGTCTGCACACCTCCCTGTTCCGCGCGGAAAAACGCATCGGCCTGGTACTGTTCGGGAAAGGGAACATCGGTTCCCGCTGGCTGGAGCTGTTCGCCCGCGAGCAGGTAACGCTTTCGGCGCGTACCGGGTTTGAATTTATTCTGGCAGGGGTGGTGGACAGCCGCCGCAGCCTGCTGAACTACGAAGGGCTGGACGCCAGCCGGGCGCTGGCCTTCTTTAACGATGAAGCGGTTGAGCAGGATGAAGAGTCGCTGTTCCTGTGGATGCGCGCGCACCCGTACGACGATCTGGTGGTGCTGGACGTGACCGCCAGCGAGCAGCTGGCCGATCAGTATCTGGATTTCGCCAGCCACGGTTTCCACGTCATCAGCGCCAACAAGCTGGCGGGCGCGAGCAGCACTGATAAATACCGTCAGATCCATGACGCATTCGAAAAAACGGGCCGTCACTGGCTGTATAACGCCACCGTTGGCGCGGGCCTGCCAGTGAACCATACCGTGCGCGACCTGATTGAAAGCGGCGACAGCATTCTGGCGCTGAGCGGGATCTTCTCCGGCACGCTCTCCTGGCTGTTTTTGCAGTTTGACGGCACCGTTCCGTTCACCGACCTGGTGGATCAGGCGTGGCAGCAGGGCTTAACCGAGCCGGATCCGCGCGTTGACCTTGCCGGTAAAGATGTGATGCGTAAGCTGGTGATCCTGGCGCGTGAAGCCGGCTACGACATTGAGCCGGGTCAGGTACGCGTTGAGTCTCTGGTGCCTGCGGGCTGCGAGGAAGGGTCCGTCGATCACTTCTTCGAGAACGGTGACGAGCTGAACGAGCAGATGGTGCAACGTCTGGAAGCGGCTAACGAGATGGGCCTGGTGCTGCGTTATGTGGCGCGTTTCGAGGCGAACGGTAAAGCGCGCGTGGGCGTGGAGGCGGTGCGTCCTGAACATCCGCTGGCGGCGCTCCTGCCGTGCGACAACGTCTTCGCCATCGAAAGCCGCTGGTATCGCGATAACCCGCTGGTGATCCGTGGCCCGGGCGCGGGACGCGATGTCACCGCCGGAGCCATTCAGTCTGATATTAATCGTCTGGCTAAGCTGCTGTAATTTCGCTTGTTCCCTCTCCCCGTGGGAGAGGGTTAGGGTGAGGGCAGCAGACCGCACTCACCCCCATCATGAACGCCCTTCATCTTTCCTGAACAAACCTCACCGTTAATGTTGATTATTTCTGTTGACGTCATCCCGCTTTTCCGTCATTTTTACATCTGGACGTCTAAACGTATAGAAGTTCACAACATAACAAACAACGACACGCGAAAGATAGAGGTAAGGTATGAGCTTTTTTCACGCCAACCAGCGGGAAGCCCTGAATCAGAGCCTGGCCGAAGTAAACGGCCAGATTAACGTCTCTTTTGAATTTTTCCCGCCGCGCACCAGTGAAATGGAGCAAACCCTGTGGAGCTCTATCGATCGTCTGAGCAGCCTCAAGCCGAAGTTCGTCTCCGTGACCTACGGCGCCAACTCCGGTGAGCGTGACCGCACGCACAGCATCATTAAGGGCATTAAAGATCGAACCGGTCTGGAAGCGGCACCGCACCTGACCTGTATCGACGCCACCCGTGATGAATTGCGCGCCATTGCCCAGGACTACTGGAATAACGGCATTCGCCACATTGTGGCCCTGCGCGGCGACCTCCCGCCAGGCAGCGGCAAGCCAGAGATGTTTGCCGCCGATCTGGTCGGGCTGCTGAAAGACGTTGCCGACTTTGATATCTCCGTGGCCGCCTACCCTGAAGTTCACCCGGAAGCCAAAAGCGCCCAGGCGGATCTGCTCAACCTGAAGCGTAAAGTGGAGGCCGGTGCTAACCGCGCGATTACTCAGTTCTTCTTTGACGTGGAAAGCTACCTGCGCTTTCGCGACCGCTGCGTCTCGGCGGGTATTGATGTCGAAATCATTCCTGGCATTCTGCCGGTCTCGAACTTCAAACAGGCGAAGAAATTCGCAGATATGACCAACGTGCGCATTCCGCTGTGGATGTCCAAAATGTACGAAGGGCTGGACGACGATCCGGAAACACGTAAGCTGGTGGGGGCCAATATCGCGATGGACATGGTGAAGATTTTAAGTCGCGAAGGGGTGAAAGATTTCCATTTCTATACCCTGAACCGCGCGGAAATGAGCTACGCCATTTGCCATACGCTCGGTGTTCGCCCGGCGCTGTAAAGTAAAAAACCCCTCATAAAATGAGGGTTTTTTAATCGAACGGAGAGTTAAAAGGTATTAGCTATCGAATCTGTGGATTAATTCAACTATCTCTTATCGCTAGTGGTGTATATCGTAACGGTAACACTGTAAAGGGAGCATAGCGATGAGCATGTCAGACGAGACCAATAACGCGGCATCCGCCGGCAAATGTCCGTTCCACCAGGGCGGCGTCGATCATAGCGCGGGTGCAGGTACCGGCAGCAAAGAATGGTGGCCTAAACAACTTCGCATCGATCTACTTAATCAACACTCCAGCCGTTCTAACCCTCTGGGTGAAGACTTCGACTACCGCAAAGAATTCAGCAAGCTCGACTATTCCGCCCTTAAGGGCGATCTCAAAGCACTGTTAACCGACTCACAACCGTGGTGGCCTGCCGACTGGGGCAGCTATGCGGGCCTGTTTATCCGTATGGCCTGGCACGGTGCGGGTACCTATCGCTCCGTTGACGGTCGCGGCGGCGCCGGACGCGGTCAGCAACGCTTTGCACCGCTGAACTCCTGGCCGGATAACGTCAGCCTGGATAAGGCTCGCCGCCTGCTGTGGCCAATTAAGCAAAAATACGGACAAAAAATCTCCTGGGCTGACCTCTTTATCCTCGCGGGTAACGTGGCGCTGGAGAACTCCGGCTTCCGCACCTTTGGTTTCGGTGCCGGGCGTGAAGACGTCTGGGAACCGGATCTGGACGTGAACTGGGGCGATGAAAAAGCCTGGCTGACCCACCGTGACCCGGAAGCGCTGGCGAAGCGCCCGCTTGCGGCCACTGAAATGGGCCTGATTTACGTTAACCCGGAAGGGCCGAACGCCAGCGGTGAACCGCTGTCTGCGGCGGCGGCGATCCGCGCTACCTTTGGCAACATGGGCATGAATGACGAAGAGACCGTCGCGCTGATTGCGGGCGGCCATACGCTCGGTAAAACGCACGGCGCAGGTGAAGCCACGCACGTGGGCACTGACCCGGAAGCGTCGCCGATTGAAGCGCAGGGCCTGGGCTGGGCCAGCACGCACGGCACCGGTATTGGCGCTGACGCCATCACCTCCGGGCTGGAAGTTATCTGGTCTCAAACCCCGACCCAGTGGAGCAACTACTTCTTCGAGAACCTGTTCAAATACGAATGGGTGCAGACGCGTAGCCCGGCGGGCGCCATTCAGTTTGAAGCCGTGGATGCGCCGGAAATTATGCCTGACCCGTTCGACCCGTCAAAAAAACGCAAGCCAACCATGCTGGTCACCGACCTGACGCTGCGTTTTGATCCGGAATTCGAGAAAATTTCCCGTCGCTTCCTGAACGATCCGCAGGCCTTCAACGAAGCCTTTGCGCGCGCGTGGTTCAAGCTGACCCACCGCGATATGGGGCCAAAAGCGCGGTACATCGGCCCGGAAGTACCGAAAGAAGATCTGATTTGGCAGGATCCGCTGCCTCAACCGGTGTTCCATCCGACGCAGGAAGATATTGAAAGCCTGAAAGCGGAAATCGCGGCCTCTGGTCTCTCCGTGAGCGAGCTGGTTTCCGTGGCCTGGGCGTCGGCATCGACCTTCCGCGGCGGCGACAAGCGTGGCGGCGCTAACGGCGCGCGTCTGGCGCTGGCGCCTCAGCGCGACTGGGATGTGAACGCCGCGGCGGTGCGGGCGTTACCGGCTCTGGAAGCCATCCAGCGCACCACCAACAAAGCTTCACTGGCCGATATCATCGTGCTGGCGGGTGTTGTGGGCGTTGAGCAGGCGGCGAAAGCCGCGGGCGTTTACGTCAACGTACCGTTCACCCCGGGCCGCGTGGATGCGCGTCAGGACCAGACGGACATCGAGATGTTTAACCTGCTCGAACCGGTTGCCGACGGTTTCCGCAACTACCGTGCGCAGGTGGATGTGTCCACTACGGAGTCGCTGCTGATCGACAAAGCCCAGCAGCTGACCCTGACCGCGCCGGAACTGACGGTGCTGATCGGCGGTCTGCGCGTACTGGGTGCAAACTTCGATGGCAGCAAGAATGGCGTGTTTACCAACCGCGAGGGCGTGCTGAGCAACGACTTCTTCGTTAATCTGCTGGATATGAACACCCAGTGGAAAGCGACCGACGACTCAAACGAGCTGTTTGCCGGTAGCGATCGCGCCAGCGGGGAAGTGAAATACACCGCGACCCGCGCCGATCTGGTCTTCGGTTCAAACGCCGTCCTGCGTGCGCTGGCCGAAGTTTACGCCAGCAGTGATGCACACGAGAAGTTCGTTCGTGATTTTGTTGCCGCATGGGCGCGAGTGATGGATTTGGACCGGTTTGATGTGAAGTAACCATTGTGCCGGGTGGCGGCTACGCCTTACCCGGCCTACAAATTAAAGTGCCATGTAGGCCGGGTAAGCGCAGCGCCACCCGGCTTTTTTCGTTACTCCCACTCCTGCAAGAATCGCTGTCCATACTGGTCCGCCACCAGCAGCGCCGCATAGACCTGATCCGGCGTTACGCCGCCAGGCATGTTGTGAATGGTTTCCCCTTCGGCACAGGACGCCTCCGCGATCAGCCGCATTTTGGCCGGAATATCCTCTTTGATATTCAGCTGCGCCAGCGTGATCGGCAGCCCAACACTGTGGCAAAGCGCGGCGACGGTCTCAATTTCTTCAACCGGCGCGTTCTCCAGTACCAGTTGCGTCAGCGTGCCGAATGCGACCTTTTCACCATGGTAGAAATGATGCGCATCCGGCACCGCCGTCATGCCGTTGTGAATGGCATGCGCCGCCGCCAGCCCGCCGCTTTCAAAGCCCACGCCGCTGAGATAGGTGTTGGCTTCGATAATGCGTTCCAGCGTCGGTGTGACCACGTGCTGTTCCGCCGCCAGCATCGCTTTCTCGCCCTCTTCAACCAGCGTGTTGTAGCACAGCTCTGCCAGCGCTAACGCTGCCTGCGTACACTTGCCGCCCGCCATGGTCGTCGCGCCGCTACGTGAGCAGGCACGCGCTTCAAACCAGGTTGCCAGGGCATCGCCAATCCCGGCGGCCAGCAGGCGTGCAGGTGCGCCCGCCACCACTTTGGTATCGACAATCACCATGTTCGGGTTGTGCGGTAGCATCAGGTAGCGATCGAACTCGCCGCTGTCGGTATAAATCACGGAAAGGGCGCTGCACGGCGCATCGGTGGAGGCAATGGTCGGGGCAATGGCCACCGGCACGTCCATAAAGTGGGCCAGCGCTTTGGCAGTATCCAGCGTTTTTCCGCCGCCGATACCCAGCACCGCCAGACAGTCAGCGCTGTCGGCCAGCTTTTTCAGGCGATCGATTTCATTTTGCGAACATTCGCCACCAAATGGTGCAATTTCGGCATGGAGTCCGGCTTTTTTAAAACTCTGGCGCAGGGTTTCTTCAGCAAAACCCAGCACAAATTTATCGCCCACCACCAGCCAGCGATTTGCCAGCGGCTTCAGGTAGTCGCCGAGGCGAGTGAGAACATCTGCGCCCTGGATGTATTTTCCCGGGGATTGAATGACACGGTCCATAACATTACTCCCTTAGTGTTTGAGGTAAATTCTGTCCTGTTCGAACTGCACTAAGAGTGACTCTACTCCCGGCGTGCCGGTCATTTGTTGCGCTACGTCTAAGGGAAACGTGATTGCCTTACCGGTGGCAAAGATTGAGGAGGAGATCAGGGAAGGGGGAAGATCGAGAAGTGCCCGGCAAGCGTAGCGCTGCCGGGCACTGAGCATTAACCGGTGTTGCGCATACCTGCCGCAACGCCTGCTATCGTTACCATCAGCGCCTGTTCAACGCGCGGATCCGGCTCTTTACCTTCCTCCTCCGCCAGACGCGAACGGTGCAGCAGTTCAGCCTGTAAAACGTTCAGCGGGTCGGTGTAGATGTTACGCAGCTGGATAGACTCGGCGATCCACGGCAGGTCTTCCATCAGGTGGGAGTCATTAGCGATATCCAGCACCACTTTAATATCGCCTTCAAGCAGCTCGCGCAGCTCTTTACCCAGCGCCCACAGCTCTGGTTTCACCAGACGCTGATCGTAGTATTCCGCCAGCCACAGGTCGGCTTTCGAGAAGACCATCTCCAGCATGCCCAGACGGGTAGAGAAGAATGGCCAGTCGCGGCACATGGTTTCCAGTTCGCTCTGCTTTCCGTCTTCCACCACTTTTTGCAGCGCCGCACCGGCACCCAGCCAGGCCGGCAGCATCAGACGGTTTTGCGTCCAGGCGAAGATCCACGGAATGGCGCGCAGGGATTCAACGCCGCCGGTCGGGCGACGCTTGGCCGGGCGCGAACCCAGAGGCAGTTTACCCAGCTCCTGCTCAGGCGTTGCTGAGCGGAAGTAAGGCACAAAGTCTTTGTTTTCACGCACGTAGCCGCGATAGAGGTCGCAGGAGATGTCAGACAGCTCGTCCATGATCCGGCACCAGGACTCTTTTGGCTCCGGCGGCGGCAGCAGGTTGGCTTCCAGGATCGCACTGGTATAGAGCGACAGGCTGCTGATGGTCACTTCCGGCAGGCCGTACTTGAAGCGGATCATCTCGCCCTGCTCGGTCACGCGCAGGCCGCCTTTCAGGCTTCCTGGTGGTTGAGAGAGCAGCGCTGCGTGTGCAGGCGCACCGCCACGACCAATGGAGCCGCCGCGTCCGTGGAACAGGGTCAGTTCAATACCGGCTTTTTCGCAGGTTTTGATTAGCGCATCCTGCGCCTGATACTGCGCCCAGGAGGCTGCCATCACGCCCGCATCTTTCGCGGAGTCGGAATAGCCAATCATCACCATCTGTTTGCCCTGAATAAAGCCGCGATACCAGTCGATGTTCAGCAACTGGGTCATCACGTCGTTAGCGTTGTTCAGGTCGTCGAGGGTCTCAAACAGCGGGGCCACTGGCAGAGCATAGTCAATGCCCGCTTCTTTCAGCAGAAGGTGAACGCCCAGCACGTCGGACGGGGTCTTCGCCATGGAGATCACATAGGCGGCCACCGATCCTTTCGGCGCATCCACGATCGCTTTACAGGTGTTGAGTACTTCGCGGGTGTCGTTGCTTGGCTCCCAGTTGCGCGGCAGCAGCGGGCGCTTGGAGTTCAGCTCGCGGATCAGGAACGCCTGTTTGTCGGCTTCTGACCAGCTTTCATAGTCGCCGATGCCGAGGTAGCGGGTCAGCTCGCCCAGTGCTTCGGTATGACGGGTACTTTCCTGACGAACGTCGATACGCACCAGCGGCACGCCGAAACACTTCACGCGGCGCAGGGTGTCGAGCAGTTCGCCGTTGGCAATGATGCCCATCCCACAGGCCTGGAGCGATTTATAGCAGGCGTACAGCGGCTCCCAGAGCTGTTCGTTCTGGCTCAGCAGACCTTCCGGCTTCGGCAGGCGCTGGCCTTTAAGGCGCGCTTCCAGCCAGGCCTGAGTGGCCATCAGCTGACCGCGCAGTTTTTTCATCAGGAAACGGTACGGTTCGCTGGCGCCTTCTTCACCGGCCAGCGCGCGCAGTTCCGGCGTGGCTTCCACCATCGACAGCTCGGAGATCAGCACCTGAATATCTTTCAGGAACAGGTCGGTCGCTTTCCAGCGGCTCAGCAGCAGGACATGGCGGGTGATTTCCGCCGTCACGTTCGGGTTGCCGTCGCGGTCGCCGCCCATCCAGGAGGTAAAGCGCACCGGAACAAAATCAACCGGCAGGCGGTAGCCCAGGTTCTCTTCCAGCTGTTCGTTCAGCTCGCGCAGGTAGTTGGGGACCCCTTCCCACAGGCTGTTTTCCACCACCGCAAAGCCCCATTTGGCTTCGTCGACCGGGCTTGGGCGATGCTTACGAATTTCATCCGTGTGCCAGGACTGGGCAATCAGCTGGCGCAGACGGCGCATAAGCTGGTTACGTTCGTAGTCGGCAATGTCTTTGTTATCCAGTTGCTTCAGACAGTTGTTCACTTCCACCATTTTGTGGATCAGCGTACGACGGGTGATTTCGGTTGGGTGTGCGGTCAGCACCAGCTCCAGCGAAAGGGATTCCACCGCTTTTTTGATGGTCGCTTCGTTGAGGTCGGGCTGGTCTTTGAGTTTACGAAGGGTGCGGGCAATGACTTCCGGGTTGCTGGCCGCTTCGCCTTTTGGCGAAATGCTGTGGTATTGCTCAGCGGTGTTTGCCAGGTTCAGAAACTGGCTGAAGGCGCGGGCAACGGGCAGCAGCTCATCGTTAGAGAGGTTCTGCAAGGTGGTGAGCAGCTCCTGACGATTGGCCTCGTTACCGGCGCGGGAAGATTTGGACAGCTTGCGGATGGTTTCAACGCGGTCGAGGATGTTCTCCCCCAGTGCGTCTTTGATGGTATCTCCAAGCACTTTGCCGAGCATACTGACATTACTACGCAACGCGGAATATTGTTCGTTCATAAAAACCCAGTCACCCCATCATTTTTGTTTATGCCCATGCGAAAATCTTCTGGACATTATTTTGTCATCTCCCTTTATAAAGCCACGTAAAACCCCCGTCGTCAATTGCTGCGAAAACGGTTCAGCAAACGAATAAATGTGGGCAATTTACGAAATTTAATTCGTATTGCGTCAGATAAGAGATGCTTATGGGAATGTGACGGAGATCATGCGATTTGTTGCCCTCACCCTAACCCTCTCCCACAGGGAGAGGGGACTGTTCGGTGCGTTTTTAATGCCAGCAGAAGTGATGCACAACCTGGGTAATGAGTTCGCGGGTGGGTTTGATGAAGCGGGTTTCGAGATATTCGTCCGGCTGGTGGGCCTGGTTGATGGAGCCAGGGCCCAGAACCAGCGTCGGGCACAGTGTCTGAATAAACGGCGCTTCGGTGCAGTAGTTCACCACGTCGGTTTTCTCGCCGAGCAGTTTTTCCACCACCTGAACCAGCTGGTGGTCAGGCGGACATTCGTAGCCCGGAATCGGCGGATGCAGTTCGGAGACCGTCAGACGTCCCGGCCAGCGCTCGCTGACCGGCGCCAGCGCTTCGTTCAGTAAGCCATCCAGATCGCTCAGCGTCATGCCCGGCAGAGGACGGATATCCATATGCAGTTCGCAGCAGGCGCAGATACGGTTGGACGCATCACCGCCGTGCAGGCTGCCGAGGTTTAGCGTCGGATACGGCACGGTGAACGCCTCGTAGTGATAGCGCTCTTTCAGATCGTCGCGCAGGGTCATGATGCGGCCAATCGCGTCATGCATCAGCTCAATGGCGTTCACGCCGCGCGCCGGATCGCTGGAGTGGCCGGACTGTCCGAGCACGCGCACCGCGGTAGAAATATGGCCTTTATGCGCCCGAATCGGTTGCAGAGAGGTCGGTTCGCCGATGATCGCGCAGTCAGGACGAATCGATGTATTTTCAGAGAAATAACGTGCGCCCGCCATGCTGGTCTCTTCATCGGCGGTCGCCAGAATGTAGAGCGGCTTTTTCAGGGTTGTCACGTCCACGTCACGCAGCGCGTCGAGGATAAAGGCGAAAAAGCCTTTCATGTCGGCGGTGCCCAGACCATAAAGCTTGTTGTCATGCTCGGTCAGCGTGAACGGATCGCGCGTCCAGCGGCCATCGTCAAACGGCACGGTGTCAGTGTGGCCAGCCAGCAGCAGGCCGCCCGCGCCATGTCCGGTACTGGCGAGCAGGTTAAATTTATGGCGTGTTCCGGGGACGGGCTGAACCTCAACGTTAAACCCAAGATCGCTAAACCAACCCGCCAGCAGATTGATTAAAGACTCATTGCTCTGATCCAGGGCTTCTTCCGTCGCGCTGATGGACGGTGTGGCAATCAGGGCGCGGTAGATCTCGATAAATGGCGGTAAGTTCATTTTCATTGTTGACACACCTTAGGTCGTGATAGTATCAATATTCATGCAATAAATATGAATAAAAATACATTAACGTTGAGCATAAAGGAACCCGATGTTGAATACGCTGATTGTAGGCGCTAGCGGTTATGCGGGCGCAGAGCTTGTAAGCTACGTAAATCGCCACCCTCATATGACCATAACCGCTTTGACCGTGTCAGCGCAAAGCAATGATGCCGGAAAGTTAATTTCCGATTTGCATCCACAGCTTAAGGGCGTGGTTGATTTGCCTTTGCAGCCCATGTCTGACATCAGCGAGTTCACCGACGGCGTTGACGTTGTGTTTTTAGCCACGGCGCATGAAGTTAGCCACGACCTGGCACCGCAATTTTTAGCGGCCGGCTGCGTGGTCTTTGATCTCTCCGGCGCGTTTCGCGTTAACGACAGCGCGTTCTACGAAAAATATTATGGTTTCACCCATCAGCACCCGGATCTGCTCGAAAAAGCGGTGTACGGCCTGGCGGAGTGGAGCGCTGACAAACTGAAAGAAGCGGATCTGATTGCCGTGCCGGGCTGCTACCCGACGGCGGCGCAGCTTTCCCTGAAGCCGCTGATCGACGCCGGTCTGCTGGATCTGCATCAGTGGCCGGTGATCAACGCCACCAGTGGCGTGAGCGGCGCCGGGCGCAAAGCGGCGATCTCCAACAGCTTCTGCGAAGTGAGCCTTCAGCCGTATGGCGTGTTTAATCACCGTCATCACCCTGAAATCACCACCCATCTGGGCGCGGACGTGATTTTCACCCCGCACCTCGGCAGCTTCCCGCGTGGGATCCTCGAAACCATTACCTGCCGCCTGAAGCCGGGTGTGGCCAAAGAACAGGTGAGCGAGGTCTTCACGCAGGCGTATGCGGATAAACCGCTGGTGCGCCTGTATGACAAAGGCGTGCCGGCGTTGAAAAACGTGGTTGGCCTGCCGTTCTGCGACATCGGCTTTGCCGTGCAGGGCGAGCATCTCATCGTTGTCGCCACAGAAGATAACTTACTCAAAGGCGCTGCCGCACAGGCAATGCAGTGTGCAAATATTCGTTTCGGCTTCCCTGAAACGCAGGCTCTTATTTAAGGTGTGATGATGAATCCATTAATTATCAAACTCGGTGGTGTACTGCTGGACAGCGAAGAAGCGCTGGAGCGCCTGTTTACCGCACTGGTGAACTATCGTGAATCACACCAACGTCCGCTGGTGATTGTGCACGGCGGCGGCTGCGTGGTGGATGAGCTGATGAAAGGGCTCAACCTGCCGGTGAAAAAGAAAAATGGCCTGCGCGTGACGCCTGCGGACCAGATTGACATCATTACCGGCGCGCTGGCGGGCACGGCGAACAAAACGTTGCTGGCATGGGCGAAGAAACACCATATTGCGTCCGTTGGCCTCTACCTGGGCGATGGCGATAGCGTAAAAGTGACCCAGCTCGACGAAGAGCTTGGCCATGTTGGACTGGCGCAGCCTGGTTCGCCTAAGCTGATTAACACTCTGCTGGAAGGCGGTTTCCTGCCGGTGGTGAGCTCAATCGGCGTGACCGAAGAGGGCGAGCTGATGAACGTCAATGCGGACCAGGCGGCAACCGCGCTGGCGGCCACGCTGGGCGCAGATCTGATCCTGCTCTCCGACGTGAGCGGCATACTGGACGGCAAAGGCCAGCGCATTGCGGAAATGACCGCCGCAAAAGCCGAGCAGCTGATCGATCAGGGCATTATCACCGACGGCATGATCGTTAAAGTGAACGCCGCGCTGGATGCGGCACGCACGCTGGGTCGCCCGGTGGATATCGCCTCCTGGCGTCACGCGGAGCAACTCCCGGCGCTGTTTAACGGTACGCCGATTGGTACGCGTATTCTGGCTTAAGTTTCTGTGCCGGATGGCGCTTCGCTTATCCGGCCTACGTGAATTTTGTTGGCCCGGTAAGCGCAGCGCCACCGGGCAAAAATATCATCATTAAGGAAATTCGTTATGGCACTTTGGGGTGGGCGTTTTACACAGGCAGCGGATCAGCGGTTCAAACAGTTCAACGACTCTTTGCGCTTCGACTACCGCCTGGCCGAACAGGATATTGTCGGCTCTGTGGCCTGGTCCAAAGCGCTGGTGACCGTTGGCGTGCTGACCGCAGACGAACAGCAGCAGCTGGAAGAGGCGCTGAACAACCTGCTGGAAGAGGTGCGTCTGGATCCGGAGCAAATCCTCCAGAGCGATGCCGAAGATATTCACAGCTGGGTGGAAGGCAAACTGATCGACAAAGTCGGCCAGTTGGGTAAAAAGCTCCATACCGGGCGTAGCCGTAATGACCAGGTGGCGACCGACCTGAAGCTGTGGTGCAAAGAGACCGTCGGCGTACTGCTGGCGGCGAATCGTCAGTTGCAGAGCGCGCTGGTGGACACCGCGCAGAGCAATCAGGATGCTGTGATGCCGGGTTATACCCACCTGCAACGCGCGCAGCCGGTGACGTTCGCGCACTGGTGTCTGGCCTACGTTGAGATGCTGGCGCGTGATGAGAGCCGTTTACAGGATACCTTAAAGCGTCTGGACGTCAGCCCGCTGGGCAGCGGCGCGCTGGCCGGTACGGCGTATGAAATCGACCGTGAGCAGCTGGCAGGCTGGCTGGGCTTTGCCTCCGCCACCCGCAACAGCCTGGACAGCGTCTCTGACCGTGACCACGTGCTGGAGCTGCTCTCGAATGCCTCTATCGGGATGGTGCACCTGTCGCGCTTTGCCGAAGACCTGATCTTCTTTAACTCTGGCGAAGCGGGGTTTGTAGAGCTGTCCGACCGCGTGACGTCCGGCTCCTCCCTGATGCCGCAGAAGAAAAACCCGGATGCGCTGGAGCTGATCCGCGGCAAGTGTGGCCGTGTGCAGGGCGCGCTGACCGGTATGATGATGACCCTGAAAGGGCTGCCGCTGGCATACAACAAAGACATGCAGGAAGACAAAGAGGGGCTGTTCGACGCGCTCGACACCTGGCTGGACTGTCTGCATATGGGCGCGCTGGTGCTGGACGGCATTCAGGTGAAACGTCCGCGCTGCCAGGAAGCGGCGCAGCAGGGGTATGCTAACTCTACCGAGCTGGCGGACTACCTGGTGGCGAAAGGCGTACCGTTCCGCGAGGCGCACCATATTGTGGGTGAAGCGGTGGTGGAAGCGATTCGTCAGGGTAAAGCCCTTGAAGAGCTGGCGCTTGCCGACCTGCAAAAATTCAGCGCGGTTATCGGGGAGGATGTCTACCCGATTCTGGCCCTGCAATCCTGCCTGGATAAGCGTGCAGCGAAAGGCGGCGTGTCGCCGAAGCAGGTAGCGCAGGCGATTGCGGATGCGAAAAACCGGTTGGTTTGAATTGGTTTGAATAGTGCGGGCTGGTGCCCTCACCCCGGCCCTCTCCCACAGGGAGAGGGAGAAAAACGGAGCCTGGCTTAGTGCTGGGCTTTTTTTTACGCAAAAAAAAGCGGACCACGGGGTCCGCAAAAGTTCACGTTGGCTTTAGTTTTTCGAGTTTTGAGAGAAACTCGCTGACGGTGCGGGGACGTCAAGGGTCAAACACGTGCCGCCTCGTCTATGTGATGTATTATTCAACAGAATGCTTGATAGGGATAATCGTTCGTTGCTATGCTATCTATCGCCATGAACTATCGTGGCGACGGAGGATGAATAATGAATATTCGTGATCTTGAATACCTGGTAGCGTTAGCTGAGCATCGCCATTTTCGCCGCGCGGCAGACTCCTGCCACGTCAGCCAGCCCGCGCTGAGCGGTCAGATCCGCAAGCTGGAAGATGAGCTGGGCGTGATGCTGCTGGAGCGCACCAGTCGTAAGGTACTGTTCACGCAGGCAGGTCTTCTGCTGGTGGATCAGGCGCGCACCGTACTGCGCGAGGTCAAAGTGCTCAAGGAAATGGCAAGCCAGCAGGGGGAAGCGATGTCCGGCCCGCTGCATATTGGCCTGATCCCAACCGTTGGCCCGTACCTGTTGCCGCAAATCATTCCGATGCTGCACCAGACGTTCCCGAAACTCGAAATGTACCTGCATGAAGCGCAAACCCATCAGCTGCTGGCGCAGCTGGACAGCGGCAAGCTCGACTGCGCGATCCTGGCGCTGGTCAAAGAGAGTGAAGCGTTTATTGAAGTACCGCTGTTCGATGAGCCGATGATGCTGGCGATCTATGAAGATCACCCGTGGGCGAACCGCGATCGCGTGCCGATGGCCGATCTGGCCGGGGAAAAGCTGCTGATGCTGGAAGATGGCCACTGTCTGCGCGATCAGGCGATGGGCTTCTGCTTCGAAGCGGGTGCCGATGAAGATACCCATTTCCGCGCAACCAGCCTGGAAACGCTGCGTAATATGGTGGCGGCGGGAAGCGGTATTACGCTGCTGCCGGCGCTGGCGGTGCCGCACGAGCGTAAACGTGATGGCGTGGTCTATCTGCCGTGTATTAAGCCGGAGCCGCGTCGCACCATTGGTCTGGTTTATCGTCCGGGGTCACCGCTGCGCAGCCGCTATGAGCAGCTGGCAGAGGCCATCCGGGGTGCGATGGATGGCCATTTCGACAGCGCGTTAAAACAGGCGGTTTAAGCCGTTCAGCGCAGCTACCCGATAGGCTTCCGCCATGGTCGGGTAGTTAAAGGTGGTGTTAACGAAGTACTCAATGGTGTTGCCACCACCTTTTTGCTCCATGATCGCCTGGCCGATATGAATGATTTCCGCCGCGCGTTCACCGAAGCAGTGAATACCGAGGATCTCTTTCGTCTCGCGATGGAACAGGATCTTAAGCGTACCTACGCTCATCCCCACGATTTGCGCCCGCGCCAGATGTTTAAACTGGGCACGACCCACCTCGTAAGGCACCTTCATGGCCGTCAGCTGCTGCTCGGTTTTGCCGACAGAGCTGATTTCCGGAATGGTGTAGATGCCCGTCGGGATATCTTCAATCAGATGCGCCGTCGCTTCACCTTTCACCAGCGCCTGTGCGGCGATGCGGCCCTGATCGTACGCGGCGGAGGCCAGGCTTGGGTAACCAATCACGTCACCGACCGCGTAAACGTGCGGCAGCGCAGTCTGGTACATGCTGTTGACCTTGAGCTGACCGCGGCTGTCGGTTTCAAGCCCGATATTCTCCAGCTGCAATGAATCCGTGTTGCCGGTACGGCCGTTGGCGTACAGCAGGCAGTCCGCCTTCAGCTTCTTACCGGATTTCAGGTGCATGATCACACCGTCGTCGCAGCCTTCGATTTTCTCGTACTCTTCGTTGTGGCGAATCACCACACCGCTGTTCCAGAAGTGGTAGGAGAGGGAATCTGACATCTCCTGATCGAGGAACGCCAGCAGCCGGTCTCGGGTGTTGATCAGATCAACTTTGACCTCCATTCCGCGGAAGATCGACGCATATTCACAGCCAATCACCCCCGCACCGTAGATGATCACATGGCGTGGCTCGTGGTGCAGGCTGAGGATGGAGTCGCTGTCGTAAATGCGCGGGTGCGAGAAATCCACGTCTGCCGGATGGTAAGGACGGGAGCCGCAGGCGATCACAAATTTTTCAGCGGTGAGCGTCTCAACCGAACCGTCGTGGCACTCCAGCGCCAGGGTGTGTTCATCCACAAAATGCGCGTTCCCTTGCAGAATTTCACAGTGGTTGCGCTCATAGAAACCCTGACGCATGCGCGTCTGCTGGTTAATGACCGTGTCTGCGTGATTCAGGATATCGGCAAAGGAGGAGCGAAGAAGTCGGGAGTGGTCGCTGTAAAGAGGGTTCTGGTTAAATTCGATAATGCGGCTAACGGCGTGGCGGAGGGCTTTCGAAGGGATGGTGCCCCAGTGGGTGCAACCGCCGCCGACGTTATGGTAGCGCTCAATAACCGCTACTCTGGCTCCCTGTTTTACCAGACCCATAGCAGCACCTTCGCCGCCGGGGCCGGAACCAATAACTATTGCGTCGTAATCGTAGGAATGTGGCATGGCAAGGCTTACCTGTTCTTATACATAAAAGCAACAGAATCATAACATCATTGCCAGGGTAACCCAATTATCGTTGTGCTTTTTTCGGGCAGTGGAGCACAAACCGCCCGTAAACAATCATTCACAAAGCCAGGTAAACAGATTAATTTTATTCTCTGGTATAGTGCCAACGGGCCTTTGGAAGGATTCAACTATCGTGATGGGCGTAAGAGCACAACAAAAAGAGAAAACCCGGCGTTCGCTGGTGGAAGCCGCATTCAGTCAACTGAGTGCTGAGCGGAGTTTTGCCAGTTTGAGCCTGCGTGAAGTGGCGCGCGAGGCCGGGATTGCGCCAACGTCCTTCTATCGTCATTTCCGTGATGTGGATGAACTGGGCTTGACCATGGTCGACGAGAGCGGTTTGATGCTGCGCCAGCTTATGCGTCAGGCGCGTCAGCGTATCGCCAAAGGCGGCAGCGTGATCCGCACCTCCGTGTCGACATTTATGGAATTTATCGGCAATAACCCTAACGCGTTTCGCCTGCTGTTGCGTGAGCGTTCCGGAACGTCAGCCGCGTTTCGTGCCGCCGTCGCGCGTGAAATTCAGCATTTCATCGCGGAACTTGCCGACTATCTTGAACTCGAAAACCATATGCCGCGTGCGTTTACTGAAGCACAGGCCGAGGCGATGGTGACGATTGTTTTCAGCGCGGGTGCCGAAGCGCTGGATGTCAGCATTGAACAACGTAAGCAACTCGAAGAGCGACTGGTATTGCAGCTGCGGATGATTTCTAAAGGTGCGTACTACTGGTATCGCCGTGAACAAGAGAAGATGGCACATCAAAACGATGAGTGAAGGTGAGTAATGAAACAGTCAGGTCAGGATAAAGGAACGCTGTTGCTGGCATTGATCGCTGGCTTATCCATTAATGGTACGTTTGCGGCGGTTTTTAGCTCAATTGTACCGTTCTCGATTTTCCCGATTATCGCGCTGGTGCTGACGGTGTACTGCCTGCATCAACGTTATCTGAACCGCACCATGCCGGTTGGGTTACCGGGACTGGCCGCAGCCTGTTTTATTCTGGGTGTACTGTTGTACAGCACCGTGGTGCGCGCAGAGTATCCGGATATTGGCTCTAACTTCCTGCCTGCGGTACTGTCTGTGGCGCTGGTGTTCTGGATTGGCTCGCGCATGCGTAGCCGCAAGAGCCAGTTACCGGAGTAATGAATTATTTGTAGGGCAGGTAAGCGAAGCGCCATCTGCCAAAAAATGCCGGATGGCGCTACGCTTATCCGGCCTACAGATCACCGTGCGGTAAGTAAAACGCCGCACTCCATATGGTGCGTATACGGGAACTGATCGAACAGCGCCAGACGTTCAACCTTGTGCGTCTGGCTTAATGTTTCCAGATTCTTGCACAGCGTCTCCGGGTTACAGGAGATGTACAAAATACGCGGGTACGCCTGCACCATCTTCTCGGTTTCGCTGTCCAGGCCACTGCGCGGCGGATCGACAAAAATTGTCTCACACTGGTAGCTCTTCAAATCAATCCCTTGCAGGCGGTTAAACTCGCGTACGCCGTTCATCGCCTGGGTAAATTCTTCTGCCGCCATACGAATAATTTGTACGTTATCAATATGGTTAGCGGCGATGTTGTACTGCGCGGCGGCCACCGACGGTTTGGCGATTTCCGTCGCCAGCACGCGCTCGAAATTACGCGCCAGCGCCAGCGAGAAGTTGCCGTTACCGCAGTAGAGCTCCAGCAGATCGCCCTTAGACCCTTCTGTCGCCTTCAGCGCCCACTCAAGCATCTGCACGTTCATGGCGGCATTCGGCTGGGTGAAGCTGTTCTCTACCTGACGGTAAACCATCTCTTTACCTGCTACCGGCAGACGCTCGTCGATGTAATCCTGGTCCAGCATGATTTTGGTTTTGGTCGCGCGGCCAATCAGGTGCACGTTGATGTTCTGCGCGCGCAGCGCATCGCGCAGGGCTTCTGCCTGCTCGCGCCACTCGTCGGTCAGCGCTTTGTGATAGAGCAGAGAAACAATGGCCTGATTGCTTTGGGTGGTCAGGTAGTCAATCTGGAACAGCTTGTTGCGCAGCACCGGATTGTTGCGTACACCGTCGATCATTAGCGTCATCAGCTGGTTGATGAGCTCACTCGCCGCCGGAAAACTGTCTACGCGAATGCGGGATTTCGTCTGCTGATCGAAAATGATGTGGTACAGGTCATCGCCATCGTGCCAGATGCGGAACTCAGCGCGCATACGGTAGTGGCTGACCGGAGAACGAAACACCTCGGGAACGGGCGCGTTGAAAGGCGTCATCATACTTTGCAGGCGGACAACTTTTTCTGCCAGCTGTGCGTCGTACTGTTCTGTCGGGAGGTGTTCGGGGGTCATGATGCGTCCTGAGTGATAAAGAATTACGCGGGGATTGTAGGGATTGTGCAGTGGATGTCCAGATTTAATGGCTAATAGCTATCTGGACATCTATACGTGTCTAATTGTAGCATTCTGTTTCCGGTCTCCTGAGAGTGAAAAGGGAATCCAGTGCAAATCTGGAGCTGACGCGCAGCGGTAAAGACTGGCGGGATGAGAGTTGTAGACACTGTGAAAATGGGAAGTCTTCATCCGTATAACGCCACCCAGCCCGAAGACCTGCCGGGATCACGTCGCATTTGGTTTCATCATCGCGTGCTATCGATGAGGCCTGCGGCATCCTTCTTATATTGTGGATGCTTTAACAATGATTAAAAAAGTATCGCTGTTGACGGCGTTTTCCGTCACGGCATTTTCGGGCTGGGCGCAGGAAAGCGCCGACTCGTTGGTGGTGACAGCAAACCGTTTCGAACAACCAGCAAAAACCGTTCTGGCTCCGACCTCCGTCGTGACCCGTGAGGATATTGAACGCTGGCAGGCAACGAGTGTTGTGGAAATCATGTCACGCCTGCCGGGTGTGGACATCGCACAAAGCGGCGGGATGGGGTCAACCTCTTCAACGTTTATTCGCGGTACGGAATCCCGCCATGTTCTGGTACTGATTGATGGTATCCCCCTGAATAATGCCGGGATCAGCAATGTTCCCGATTTAAGCCAAATTCCGACGTCGCTGATTCAGCGTATTGAGTACATTCGCGGCCCACGTTCGGCGCTGTATGGCTCCGACGCGATTGGCGGTGTGATTAACATCATTACCGGGCGCGACAAGCCGGGTGCGGAAATTTCTGCGGGTGTCGGTTCAAAGGGGTATCAAAACTATAACGGTGCCTTCCAGCAGGTGTTCGATAAAACCAAAATCACCATGGCCGGTGATTATACCTATACCCGTGGTTTTGATATTGCCGCAAAAGATGCCCCGCGCCAGCCAGACCGCGATGGTTTTATGAGTAAATCGCTATTTGGCTCGGTGGAGCAGCAGTTTACCGACAGCGTCAGCGGATTCGTCCGTGGCTTTGGCTACGATAACCGCTCCGCGTATGACGGTTACGATCACTATGGTGCGACCGGCATTGATGGGCGGCCGGACACGCGTCAGGTTTACAGCCAGAACTGGGACACCGGGTTGCGCTATAACCAGGGTATTTTCCAGTCACAGCTGGTGGCAGGGTATGGCCGTAGCAAAGATCAGAACTATGATCCGAAAAAAGGCCGCTACGCTGACTCCGCAACCATGGATGACGTGAAGCAGTACACCACCCAGTGGCTGAATACGGTTGAAGTGGGTCACGGCAATATCGGCGCGGGTCTGGACTGGCAGAAGCAGAAAACCCAGGCGGGTACGGGCTATCTGGAAAAAGGTTACGAACAACGTAATACCGGCGTGTTCCTTTCGGCGATGCAGCAGTTCAACAGCGTGACGCTGGAAGCGGCGGCGCGTAATGACGATAACTCTAATTTTGGCAATCACGCCACCTGGCAGACCAGCGCCGCATGGGAGTTCATCGAGGGGTATCGCATCATCGGTTCTTACGGTACAGCGTATAAAGCACCGACCATGAGCCAGATCCACAGTAAAGATTACGGTAATCCGGATCTGAAGCCAGAAGAGAGTAAGCAGTGGGAAGGTGGCTTTGAAGGTCTGACTGGGCCGGTAAACTGGCGTGTGACGGGCTATCGTAATGATATCGATAACCTCATTAATAGCGACCCGCGGACTTACCGTTATTACAACGTCGATGAAGCCCGTATTAAAGGAATCGAGGCGACGGCCCAGTTCGACACTGGCCCGGTAGGGCATCAGATTTCTTACGACTACGTCGACCCGCGTAATGCGAAAACTAACGAAGTCCTGGCTCGTCGCTCAAAGCAACAGGTTAAGTATCAGCTTGACTGGCAGGTGTGGGATCTCGACTGGAATCTGGCGTACCGTTATCTGGGCACTCGCTATGACGTTGCCGTTGATCCGAATACCTACGCCACAGAACGCGTGAAAATGGGCGGCGTCAGCCTGTGGGACGTCGCGGTTTCATATCCTGTCACCTCTCATCTCACAGTTCGTGGTAAAATAGCCAACCTGTTCGATAAAGATTACGAGACAGTTTATGGCTACCAAACTGCAGGACGGGAATACACCTTGTCTGGCAGCTACCCCTTCTGATCCGCGTCCCACCGTGCTGGTGTTTGATTCCGGCGTCGGTGGGCTGTCGGTCTATGATGAGATTCGGCAGCTCCTGCCGGATCTCCATTACATCTACGCCTTCGATAACGTCGCGTTCCCGTATGGGGAAAAGAGTGAAGACTTTATTGTTGAACGTGTGGTTGAAATCGTCACCGCGGTACAAAAGCGTTATCCCCTGGCGCTGGCGGTCATTGCCTGTAATACGGCAAGCACGGTCTCTCTTCCTGCCCTGCGCGAAAAATTCCCGTTCCCGGTTGTGGGCGTTGTTCCGGCAATCAAACCTGCGGCGCGTCTGACGGCGAACGGCATTGTGGGGTTGCTGGCTACGCGCGGTACGGTAAAACGTCCTTATACGCGTGAGCTTATAGAGCGCTTTGCCAATGAATGCCAGATCGCCATGCTCGGCTCCGCGGAGCTGGTGGAAATGGCGGAAGCGAAACTGCACGGCGAGACGGTATCGCTTGAAGAGCTGCGCCGTATTCTGCGTCCATGGCTGCGGATGCAGGAACCACCGGATACGGTTGTTCTCGGCTGCACCCATTTCCCGCTATTACAGGAAGAGCTGTTAAAGGTTCTGCCTGAAGGGACCCGGCTGGTGGATTCCGGTGCTGCGATTGCGCGTCGGACGGCCTGGCTGCTGGAACACGAGGCGCCGGATGCGAAATCAGCGGATGCGAACATCGCTTTCTGTATGGCGATAACAAAAGAAACCGAACAACTTTTGCCCGTTTTACGTCGTTATGGCTTCGAAACGCTCGAAAAACTGGCGCTGTAGCACGGTTTTGAGCAAAAAAGAGACGGTTGAACGTTTTTTTTCAAAGAGGGGTTGTCAACGTCGGAGAACTCCCTATAATGCGCCTCCACTGACACGGAACAACGGCTTACAAGCCGCCGGGACAGCGGGGTTCAGAGATGAATGCCAACAGAGAAAAGTGAAAATAATTGCTTGACTCTGAATGAGGAAAACGTAATATACGGGACCTCGCAACGATGAGCTGAAAGCCGCGTTGCAACTGCTCTTTAACAATTTATCAGACAATCTGTGTGGGCACTCAAAGTGACATGGATTCTTAATGTCCTCGGACACTAAATGAATACCAAGTCTCAACGAGTGAACACGTAATTCATTACGAAGTTTAATTCATTGAGCATCAAACTTTTAAATTGAAGAGTTTGATCATGGCTCAGATTGAACGCTGGCGGCAGGCCTAACACATGCAAGTCGAACGGTAACAGGAAG
>NZ_KQ090002.1:3548487-4062432 GCF_001037885.1 Enterobacter sp. BIDMC109 | reverse complement strand
CAAATTTCAGCCTGATACAGATTAACAGAATTTGCCTGGCGGCTTTAGCGCGGTGGTCCCACCTGACCCCATGCCGAACTCAGAAGTGAAACGCCGTAGCGCCGATGGTAGTGTGGGGTCTCCCCATGTGAGAGTAGGGAACTGCCAGGCATCAAACAAGTGAAGAGGCCATCCGGAAGGATGGCCTTTTTGCGTTTGTTTGCTGAAAAACGGCAGGCCGGGTAAGGCGAAGCCGCCACCCGGCAACTCAGAGCGTACTATCCCTGACAAACATTCAAACGAAGCAATTGCCGCTGATGGAAACGCCCAAGGATCAGCACCGTCGTTAACGCACCAAGCAGCGCGCAAAACATATCAGACTGGGTATCCCATGGATCGCCCTGCGTCCCCAGAAAATCATCCGCACCCTGTCCCATTGCCAAAGCTGCCCACCACTCAATGAGTTCATAGGTGGCGCTAATGGCCAGAGCAACACAGCACACCAGAAATCCCGTCATCTTATGTCCACGAACATACCCACCGCGCAGCAGAATTTCTCGCGCTGCCAGTGCGGGAACCAGCCCCTGGAAGAAGTGACCGAGCTTGTCATACGGATTTCGGCTAAGCCCGAGCATCTCCTGAACCTCAAAACCAACCGGAACCTTTGCATAGGTGTACATACCACCAACCATCAGAATGATGGCGTGGAAGAAAACCAGGGTATAGAGAAGGGGAGTCAGGGGGTATCGCCGATGCGTGGCAAGCAGAAGTGGGATGATGATAATGACGGGCGTCACCTCCATCAGCCAGGTGATGCGATCGCTCGTGAACAGGCCGGTATAAAACAGGATCAACAGCAGGAGCAGTGACCCGACTTTTAAAGCAGATAAGGTCATATCATTTTCATTGTCAGGGAAAAAAATCACTATTACCTGACAGAAGGGAAAATTCAATGCGTAGCAGATACAGAAAAGCAAAAACCCAGCCATAGGCTGGGTTCTTTAAATAGTGGTGCCCGGACTCGGAATCGAACCAAGGACACGGGGATTTTCAATCCCCTGCTCTACCGACTGAGCTATCCGGGCAACGGAGCGCATTAAACCGCAATCGCGCGCGATCGTCAACATTATTTCGGGAAAAGCTGTTCAACTGCTTAAGTTTGCGGCAATCTGTCCGTTTGTGCCCTGGAATTGCACAAATCTTCCAGACAGTTCAGGCAAGATGTGACAATGCTGACGGTAAGAGGAGGGCAGTATGGCAAACGACTGGCTTGAGCTGCGTCAGCATGCAGAAACAGGTATTGAGACAATTAAGGCGCATTTCGAAGGACATGCCTTTGATCCCCACTGGCATGATAGCTATCTGGTCGGAATAACCCTTTCCGGCACCCAGCAGTTCCACTGTCGCCGTGAACGCCACCGTAGCCAGCCGGGCGATGCTTTTTTACTTGAGCCCGGGGAGATCCATGACGGTGATGCGCCGATAGAGGGGGGCTTTACTTATCTGACCTTTTATCTGGATGAACACTGGCTCACCCGTACGCTTCAAGGGCTGTACGACTCTACTCCCGGGAGCTACACCCTCCACTTTGCCCAAACGCTGACGCGAGAGCCTCAGTTGGTGCGCGCTATCGGTGATACATTTGCCTCGTTGCATAACGATGAGATGAAGATCGTCCAACAGAGCACAATGGATAACCTGCTCTCTCAGATCACTGCCCACTGCCACTGGCGTAAGAAACTCCCGTCTCAGCTACAAAGCTCCGCCGTGGCGCATCGTGCCCGCGACTATCTCTATGCGCATATCGGCGAGAACGTGGGGCTGTCAGACCTTGCCCGTGAGACGGGTATAGATCGCTTTACGCTCACCCGCTGTTTTAAGCGCGAATTTCACCTGGCGCCGCACGCCTGGCTTATCCAGCTGCGCCTGGCAAAGGCCCGACAGATGCTGGCGTGTGGGGAACTGCCTGTTGATGTTGCGGCGGCAGTGGGTTTTGCCGATCAAAGCCATCTTGGTCGCTGGTTCCAGCGGGCATACCGTATTTCTCCGGCACACTACCGTCGGTTGTGCACAAACCTTCCAGACGTTTCCAGAAAATAACGGCACATTCGTGGCTCTAATAAAAAAGGAGTCACCTGTGAATTTATTACCCTTCCTGCTGTTTGCATTTGTCGCCTCGATTACACCGGGGCCAACCAATATTCTGGTACTGGCTAACAGTCAGCACTTTGGCGTAAAAAATACGTTTCCTGCGATCCTGGGCGGGTGTATTGCCGCCAGCGCTATTGTTCTGGTTTCAGGTGCTGGGGCAGGAGAAGTGTTACGCCAGTATCCGCTGATACGTCAGGTAATGAGCTGGGCGGGCGTGCTGTGGCTTTCCTGGATGAGCTGGCAGCTGTTTAGCGCCCCGGCCGCGAATCTCTCCTCCAGACGCCATGTCCGGTTTACCGCGCGGGCGGCGGCGTTATTACAGGTTGTAAACCCAAAAACGTGGATGATGGCGCTGGCAGTTGTCAGCCTGTTTGCTCCGGCAAGCGACCATGCATTTCGGGATGTTGCGCTGATGGCGCTATGGTTTCTGGCGATCTCCGTGGCTTGTTTGTTGTGCTGGGCGTGGCTGGGGAAGGCGGTGAACCGGATTTTCCGCACCACCGTGGCGATGGTGCGATTTCAGCGCGCGATGGCGCTGTGCTTGTTTATTTCCGCCTGGACGGGAATGCTGGCTTAGGTCAGAGCACCACCCATACGACACTGCGCGAACCGCAAAATATCTTCCGCCAGACGGTGCGCCGTATCCACATCCGCCTGGCTACGGTTCACCAGCATGCGGCTCAGGCAACCTTCCAGCACCAGCTCCATCTGCTTCGCGACCATTGCCGGATCATCCACTTCAAGCGTGGTCAGCAGCTCGTGTGTGAACTCGTGCGCGGCACGTTTTTGCTGATCTGCCAGTTGATGGATGGGGTGTCCGGGATCCGGATAGTAGGTGCAGGCGGCGATAAACAGACAGCCTGGGTAACGGTTGTTGGTTACACACTCCGTCAGTGCGGTATAGCGCGCCAGCAGCTTTTGCTCGGTGGTCAGCTCTTCATTCAGCATCAGCTGCCTGCGCCAGATATCCACCTGCTGGCTGAGATAGCGCAGGGCATCATACAGCAGCGCCTCTTTATCCGGCCAGAAGCGCTTAAGTTCATCCAGAGGGTAATCAATACGGTCGGCGACCATCTCAAGCGTGGTGCTGGCGATCCCTTGAATCTCAAGCAATTGCAGGGCTTGTCCCAGTACGTCTTCGCGTTGCACGGTTATCTCCTCCGCTATTCCCAACGGTTTGTCCCGTCTAAAGTGTTGTTTACGGTTGGCGATTGCGCAAATGCGCGTTGAATGTCGTTGCGTCCATAAACCCGGTTACACGCTGCGTCGGCTGTTCTTCCCCCTGTTCATTGAAGAACAGGATGGTAGGCAGCCCGAGCACATTAAGTTGCTTCAGTAGAGCCTTATCCTGCGCGCTGTTGGCGGTAACGTTCGCCTGGAGCAGAACGGTATCGCTCAGCGCATGTTGTACCAGCGGATCGCTGAAGGTGTATTTTTCAAACTCTTTGCAGGCCACGCACCAGTCGGCGTAGAGATCGAGCATGACCGGTTTGCCTTTCGCCTGCGCCAGGGCGCGGTTAAGGTCATCCACGTTCTTAATCTGTATAAAATTCAGATGAGCCTGCGTTTGACCTGCCGGGGTGCCAAACGCCCAGTCCTGTAGTGGACGGACGCTCACCAGCGCGGCCGCCAGCAGAAGGATCTGTAGCAGGCGCATCCACGGTTTCTTCGCCCCCAGACTCACGATAAACGCCCAACTGAAGAAGGCCACGCCGAGCATCGCCCACAGACGTGTACCCCACACATCACCAATGATGCGCTCCAGCAGGAATACCGGTAGCGCCAGAATGACAAAACCAAACGCGGTTTTCACCGTCTCCATCCACGGTCCGCTCTTCGGCAGCAGACGATTGCCAAACACCGTCACCAGGATCAGCGGCAGGCCCATGCCGAGCGCGTAGAGGTACAGCGTGCCGCCGCCGAGCCACAGGTTGCCGCTCTGAGCAATGTATAACAGGATGGCGCTCAACGGCGCAGTGGTGCAGGGGGAGCAAATCAGCCCGGCGATGGCACCCATGGCGAACACGCCGCCCGCAGAGCCACCCTGCTGACGGTTGCTCATCAGCGTCAGACGGGTTTGCAGGGAAGAGGGCAGTTGCAGGGTGAACAGGCCAAACATCGACAGCGCCAGCAGAATAAACACCGCTGACAGACCGATAAGCACATAAGGGTGCTGAAGGGCGGCCTGGAACTGCAATCCGGCAGCAGCGACCACGAGGCCGAGCGCCGTATAGGTTAACGCCATGCCCTGCACATAGATAAAGGCCAGCAACAGCGCGCGGGTAGTGGAAAGGCGTTGTTTACCGCCCAGCACGATGCCAGAGATAAGCGGGTACATGGGCAGTACGCAGGGCGTAAAGGCGATGCCGATACCAATCAATAACGCCCAAAGCGCTGAGAACGGAAGGTCTGAAGCGGCTTTGCCTTCGCCCCTCTCCCCTGAGGGGAGAGGGGAGGCCGCCGCTTTCACTTCGCTAAGCGGAACGACCTTTGTTTCAGGGGGATAGCAGAAGCCCGCATCGGCGCAGCCCTGATACGTCACCGTCAGGGTAGCGCCTTTATCCGCCTGATTCACCGTGACGGGCACGCTTAAGCGCTGACGATAAATTTCACTCTTACCGTAGAACTCGTCCTCGTGCCACTCGCCAGCGGGCATCTGCAATGCGCCGACGTTCGCCTTTGCCGGCGTGATGCTGACCTGCTTGCGATAGAGGTAGTAACCCTCTTTCACCTGCCAGGTGAGACTGAGATCGTGCTGGTTTTGCTGAAAGTCGAAAACGAACGCCTGGTCGGCAGGAATAAAGTTCGAACGGCCGGGTGCGTCAAACAATCCGGCAAAAGCTGACGTGCTGCACAGCAGCAGGATCAGCGTAATGAAGCGTTGAGCCATGAGAGATAATCGTTATCGCCGTGGACCACTGGCAGAACCAGCAGCTCCGGGGTTTGGTATGGATGATGAGACTTGAGGCAGTCGAGGAGCGCCTGCTGGTTTGTCAGGTTGGTTTTGAGCAACATCTGGACTTCGTACTCTTGCTCCAGCTTACCTTCCCAGTAATAAAGGGAGGTGGCGCCGGGAAGAAGTGTGACACAGGCAGCCAGTTTTTCGGCCAACACTTTGGCGGCCAGATCCTGGGCAGAAGCTTCATCAGGGGCGGTGCACAGTACAACAACAGCATCAGGCGTGTTCACAAGTCGACCTCCTCATCACGAAAGTCTTCACTATATCACGCAAGGCGGTTGGTCATTAATGAAACGGGCCGCAGAGCGGCCCGATTTTAACTATTTTTACAACGGCTAATCGTTTACAGCACAATGCCGCCGATGATAAAGCCGAGGATCACGCAGAGCGTAATCGCCACCACGCCCGGGATCAGGAACGCGTGGTTAAACACGTATTTACCAATACGGGTTGAGCCAGTGTCATCCATCTCAACCGCGGCCAGCAGGGTTGGGTAGGTGGGCAGCACGAACAGGGCGGAAACCGCTGCAAAAGAGGCAATCGCCGTCAACGGCGTCACGCCCAGCATCAGTGCCGCAGGCATCAGCGCTTTGGTGGTCGCAGCCTGGGAGTACAGCAGCGTCGCGGCAAAGAACAGCACTACTGCCAGCAGCCACGGATAGTTGTGCAGCAGGTCGCCTGCAACGGTCTGGATATCGCTAATGTGCGCTTTCACAAAGGTATCGCCGAGCCACGCCACGCCCAGCACGCACACGCAGGCGCTCATGCCGGATTTGAAGGTGCTGGCGTTCAGCACTTCGCTGGTGTCGATTTTACAGGTGATGCTAATCAGCGTCGCGATGGTCAGCATAAATACCACAATGGCTTCGTTACGCGGCAGAACCGGGTTCTGGATCAGACCTACCGTATCGCTGATGGCGGTGGCGTAGAACATCACGGCGACGATACCAATCAGGAACAGCAGCACGGAGCGTTTTGCATGCGGCTTCAGCTCGAAGACCTGGCTACCGCGCAGGCTCACTTCACCTTTTGCCAGACGTTCCTGGTAAACCGGATCGTCTTTCAGCTCGGCGCCGAGGAAGTTACACAGCACGGCAGTGATCATTACCGCAATCAGCGTCACCGGAATACAGATTGCCAGCAGCGTCAGGTAACTTACGCCCATCGGCTCAAGGATACCCGCGAAGAAGACCACCGCCGCGGAAATGGGCGAGGCGGTAATCGCAATCTGGGAGGCGACCACGGCAATAGAAAGAGGGCGAGACGGGCGAATACCCTGCTCTTTCGCCACTTCGGTGATTACCGGCAGCGTGGAGAAAGCGGTATGGCCAGTACCGGCGAGGATGGTCATAAACCAGGTCACCAGCGGGGCAAGGAAGGTGATGTATTTCGGATGGCGACGCAGCATACGCTCCGCCAGGCTCACCAGGTAGTCCATACCGCCTGCGACCTGCATAGCCGCGATAGCAGCAATAACCGCCATGATGATTTCGATAACGTCAAAAGGGATTGCGCCGGGTTTAATCTGAAAGATCAGGGTAAGTACAAGCACCCCGAGACCGCCGGCAAAACCGATGCCGATACCCCCGAGTCGTGCGCCCAAATAAATCGCCAACAGGACGATGACGAGTTCTGCTCCAAACATAAAGACCTGCCTTGCTCATTAACAAGTTGATATTGAATTGTTGTGTTTTGGTAACGCCCATAAAGAAAAAAGGCACGTCACAAGTGACGTGCCTTTCGGAAGCTTAGCCTGAACGGTTACTGTTCGCTTTCATCGGTATATCGTTTCGCTTTATATGCCGGGTGCATCAGGTTCTGGGCGGAGAAGATATCGTCCAGTTCGGCTTCGGTCAACAATCCTCGCTCGAGAACCACCTCACGCACGCTCTTACCGGTTTCGGCACAAATCTTCCCGACGATATCGCCGTTGTGGTGGCCGATGAACGGGTTGAGGTAGGTGACGATGCCGATGGAGTTATAGACGTAGCCTTCACACACTTCTTTATTCGCGGTGATGCCGTTGATGCATTTTTCCAGCAGGTTGTAGCAGGCGTTGGTCAGAATATGGATAGATTCAAACATCGCCTGGCCAATCACCGGCTCCATCACGTTCAACTGGAGCTGACCGGCTTCCGAGGCCATGGTGACGGTCGTATCGTTACCAATAACCTTGAAGCAAACCTGGTTCACCACCTCTGGCACCACCGGGTTCACTTTAGCTGGCATGATGGATGAACCCGCCTGCAACTCTGGCAGGTTGATTTCATTCAGGCCAGCGCGCGGACCGGAGGAGAGCAGGCGCAGGTCGTTACAGATTTTGGACAGTTTCACCGCCAGACGTTTCAGTGCGCTGTGCACCATCACGTAGGCGCCGCAGTCTGAGGTAGCTTCAATCAGGTCTTCCGCAGGCACAACCGGCAAGTTGGACACTTCAGCCAGCTTCTGTACCGCCAGCTGCTGATAGCCATCTGGCGTGTTCAGGCGTGTACCGATGGCGGTTGCGCCCAGGTTCACTTCCAGCAGCAGTTCGGACGTGCGCAGCAGGTTTTTGGTCTCTTCATTCAGCAGCACGTTAAACGCGTGGAATTCCTGTCCGAGGGTCATTGGCACCGCGTCCTGCAACTGGGTACGGCCCATTTTCAGGATGTCCTGGAACTCAACGGCTTTACGCTGGAAGCCATCGCCCAGCTGATTAATCGCGTCGACCAGTTTGACGATAGAGGCATACACCGCGATGCGGAAGCCGGTTGGGTAGGCGTCGTTGGTGGACTGACATTTGTTAACGTGGTCGTTCGGGTTCAGGTACTGGTATTCACCTTTCTGATGACCCATCAGCTCCAGGCCGATGTTTGCCAGCACTTCGTTGGTGTTCATGTTGACGGAGGTGCCCGCGCCGCCCTGATAGACGTCGACCGGGAACTGATCCATGCATTTGCCGTTGTTCAGCACCTCATCGCACGCGGCGATAATCGCATTTGCAGCGCTTTTAGGAATGGTTTGCAGCTCTTTGTTCGCCAGAGCCGCGGCTTTTTTTACCATCACCATGCCACGCACAAATTCAGGGATGTCGCTGATTTTGCTGTTGCTGATGTAGAAGTTTTCAATCGCTCTCAGAGTGTGAACACCATAGTAGGCATCCGCTGGAACTTCCCTGGTACCCAACAAATCTTCTTCGATACGAATGTTGTTTAACATGTGAACCTTCTTTTCAAGCTGCCGATGGATTGTACTAAACACACAGTATATATGTGGTTTTGAATATTTTATGACCGACGATTATTCCCTCAATCGGCCAGATGTTCGAGATCATATGCTGATGATAGCGAATTGCCGTAAGCTGGATCACTTATTATCGACCCGATTTCATGATAATTATTAATCTGTGAAATATGTCACCGCTTTAATATTTCCAGAAAAAATATCCGTGCAAACCGATTGAATTTTGGCTAACCGTCACCATTTCTTATCTACGCGCTTCGCGAACACATTCAGTCAGGGGCCTGAAGGCACCTGCCACACAGGAGATGCCAGTGCGCTGGATACCATTTATTGCTTTCTTTCTTTATGTTTACATTGAGATTTCGATTTTCATCCAGGTTGCCCATGTGCTGGGCGTCCTGCTGACGCTGATTCTGGTGATCTTCACCTCCGTCATCGGCATGTCGCTGGTGCGCAATCAGGGTTTCAAAAATTTCCTGTTAATGCAGCAGAAGATGGCCGCAGGCGAAAGCCCGGCCGCCGAGATGATCAAAAGCGTGTCGCTGATTATTGCTGGTTTGCTGCTGATCCTGCCTGGTTTCTTCACCGACTTCCTCGGCCTGCTGTTGCTGTTGCCGCCGGTGCAGAAGCATCTGACCATGAAGCTGCTGCCGCACCTGCGTTTCAGCCGTATGCCAGGCGGTGGTTTCAGCACCGGCCCGGGGGATACCTTTGAAGGGGAATACCAGCGTAAGGATGAGCAGCGCGACCGGTTAGATCATAAAGACGATCGGTGAGTTTGTGGCCCGGTGGCGCTCGCTCACCGGGCCTGCGGATCTTGCCGCTTCGGTAAAAACACCCACAGCCCCGCCAGCATGACGATGGCGTACACACTCTTCCATCCTACCATCGCCAGCAGCATCAGGCACAGGACACACCCGACAGCCGCCAGCGCCTTAAAGCGACCTTTCAGCAGCCGACAGCCCGCCAGCATGCACAGCAGGTAGATCATGATGAAAATACCGTTGGCGTAGACAATCAGCGCGTCAAGGTTGATGTCGAGGAGATAAATGGCCAGGGAACTCACCACGCAGCAGCCCAGTACGGTATTCAGCGCATTCACCGGAAGCTGACGTTTTGACAGGCGTGAGAGGGGGCTATCCGGTTTATAAAGTGCCTGAGACCACACCAGCCGGGCGAAGCTCTGAATATAGATGTTGAGGCTGGCAAAGCAGGCGAGATAGCCAATCACGCAGGCTACCCACAGGGCCTTAACGCCAAACAGCTGCACCACGATGCCCGGCAGCGACGCGGCGGCGGCTTTCTCTTCACCGAACGCGTTGAAGTGCAGCACCAGTACGGTACAGGCCCAGTACACGGTACCCGCCAGCAGCAGGCCAATCATCAGGGCGCGGGGGAAATCACGCTCGGGCTGTTTAAACTCGGATGCCAGATGAGCGAACGCCTCCAGACCGACGAAACACCAGAACATAACGGATAGTGCAGCGAAAAGCTGTGCGTGGTCGATGTCGTTAATCGCGGGGAAAGGAATATCCGCCACGGTAATGTCACCCGCAAACCAGATGGCGACGATCAGCGCGACAATTAACACGGCGACCAGCGTTTGCAGATTGGCGCTGGAACTGGCCCCGCGCGAGCCAACCCACCAGACAATGGCCAGCGTACCGAGTTCAGCCAGCAGCAGCTGTTCATCGTGCCAGCCAAACAGCGCCTGTCCGAAGCCGGTTGCGATATGCAGGGCTGCCGGAAGGCCAACGGGTATCACCGACAAAAATAGCCAGCCGGTGACGCGCTCCATCCGCGGCCCAAACGCCATGCCGACAAAATGCGCTACGCCGCCTGCGCTCGGGAAGTGCCGCCCGAGTATGGCAAAGACAATCGCCACCGGAAACACCAGCACGATCAGCACCGGCCATGCCCAAAGACTGTTATTGCCGGCAACCAATGCCGCCAGCGCGGGAACCGCAAATACCCCCGTGCCTAATAAAGACGTTGAGAGTAAGCCAATGCCCTGCGCCAGCCCCAACTCCTGCCTGAGTCCACTCATTTACCTCGTCCCGCGACCATCAAAAGAGAGTGGATGGTAACACTTTCGCAAATTTTTTTTCGATTACCCCTTGAAGGGGTAAAAAGCTATCCCCATCTCTCAGGGCACTAGCCGGAAAACCGCATGCGGACCGGCGTCATCCATAACTGATAATGACTTTCTCAAAGGAGAGCTATCAATGAGTATTCGTCCGTTACATGATCGTGTGATCGTCAAACGTAAAGAAGTTGAAACCAAGTCTGCTGGCGGCATCGTTCTGACCGGTTCAGCAGCAGCAAAATCAACGCGTGGCGAAATCATCGCTGTCGGTAAGGGCCGCATCCTGGAAAACGGAACTGTGCAGCCACTGGACGTTAAAGTTGGTGACATCGTCATTTTCAACGATGGCTACGGCGTGAAATCCGAGAAGATCGACAATGAAGAAGTGTTGATCATGTCCGAGAGCGACATTCTGGCAATTGTTGAAGCGTAATTAACGCACGAAACTGTACGAATTTGAGGAAATAAGAACATGGCAGCTAAAGACGTAAAATTCGGTAACGACGCTCGTGTAAAAATGCTCCGCGGCGTAAACGTACTGGCAGACGCAGTGAAAGTCACTCTGGGCCCGAAAGGCCGTAACGTAGTGCTGGACAAATCCTTCGGCGCGCCAACCATCACCAAAGATGGTGTTTCTGTTGCACGTGAAATCGAGCTGGAAGACAAGTTCGAAAACATGGGCGCACAGATGGTGAAAGAAGTTGCCTCTAAAGCGAACGACGCTGCCGGTGACGGCACCACCACCGCGACCGTACTGGCGCAGGCGATCATCACCGAAGGCCTGAAAGCCGTTGCTGCGGGCATGAACCCAATGGATCTGAAACGTGGTATCGACAAAGCTGTCGCCTCTGCTGTTGAAGAACTGAAAGCGCTGTCCGTACCGTGCTCTGACTCTAAAGCCATTGCTCAGGTTGGTACTATCTCCGCTAACTCCGACGAAACCGTAGGTAAACTGATCGCTGAAGCGATGGATAAAGTCGGTAAAGAAGGCGTGATCACCGTTGAAGACGGTACTGGTCTGGAAGACGAACTGGACGTGGTTGAAGGTATGCAGTTCGATCGCGGTTACCTGTCTCCATACTTCATCAACAAGCCAGAAACTGGCGCTGTTGAGCTGGAAAGCCCGTTCATCCTGCTGGCTGACAAGAAAATCTCCAACATCCGCGAAATGCTGCCAGTGCTGGAAGCCGTTGCGAAAGCAGGCAAGCCGCTGGTAATCATTGCTGAAGACGTTGAAGGCGAAGCGCTGGCGACTCTGGTGGTTAACACCATGCGTGGCATCGTGAAAGTGGCAGCGGTTAAAGCACCTGGCTTCGGCGATCGTCGTAAAGCGATGCTTCAGGATATCGCTACCCTGACTGGCGGTACCGTGATCTCCGAAGAGATCGGTATGGAGCTGGAAAAAGCGACCCTGGAAGACCTGGGCCAGGCGAAACGCGTTGTGATCAACAAAGACACCACCACCATCATCGACGGTGTGGGTGAAGAAGCTGCTATTCAGGGCCGTGTTGGTCAGATCCGTAAGCAGATCGAAGAAGCAACTTCCGATTACGACCGTGAAAAACTCCAGGAGCGCGTAGCGAAACTGGCAGGCGGCGTAGCGGTAATCAAAGTCGGTGCGGCTACCGAAGTTGAAATGAAAGAGAAGAAAGCACGCGTTGACGATGCCCTGCACGCGACCCGTGCTGCGGTAGAAGAAGGCGTGGTTGCTGGTGGTGGTGTCGCGCTGGTGCGTGTAGCCGCTAAACTGGCTGGCCTGACTGCTCAGAACGAAGACCAGAACGTGGGTATCAAAGTTGCGCTGCGCGCGATGGAAGCTCCTCTGCGTCAGATCGTGTCCAACGCCGGTGAAGAGCCGTCTGTGGTTGCGAACAACGTGAAAGCGGGTGAAGGTAACTACGGTTACAACGCGGCAACTGAAGAATACGGCAACATGATCGACTTCGGTATCCTGGATCCAACTAAAGTGACCCGTTCTGCACTGCAATACGCGGCATCTGTAGCTGGTCTGATGATCACGACCGAGTGCATGGTGACCGACCTGCCTAAAGGCGACGCGCCTGACTTAGGTGCTGCTGGTGGTATGGGCGGCATGGGTGGCATGGGCGGCATGATGTAATCATGTTGTTCTGAACCTCTCAGAACGAACCCCGGGCAGCAATGCCCGGGGTTTTTTATTGTCTTCTACTCAAACGTGCCTTTCACGCACACAACGCCTCCACTCACCATCTGGCGGCCTTTCGCCCAGACCTCACGGATCTTAAGATCATCGGTCAGCACAAGGACGTCGGCATCGCATCCGGGCGCGATCCGCCCTTTATGCTCCAGGCCGAGAAACTCCGCCACGTTACGCGTAAACGGCAGAAGCGCCTCCTCCAGCGGCAGGTGATACCGGCCGACCAGCTGCTGTAGCGTCTCAAGCAGGGATTCAAATCCCGCCACGCCAATGCCAACAAGATTACCATTTGCGTCAAAATTCGGCTGGCTGCCGTTGCCATCCGAGCTGAGCGTGAGCCGGTTAAACGGCACCTGTGCTTCACGGGCCGTCGCGATAGCGGTGGCGGCATCAACAGGCTCGCTGATGCTGGTGGTGATGTCGATGTACCCCCCTTCGCGGGCATAGTCCAGTGCGGCGTGGAACAGTGCCTGGGCGCGGTTGACGTGAGTTGGCAGCAGCTTCGTGCGGGGCACGTCGGCGTTATTCAGGATGTTAAGCAGCGGCTCCAGCAGTTTCGGGCTGTTGCCGAGGTGAAACACGGATATCCCCGCTTTGGCGCCCAGCAGCCCGCCGACTCGCGACTGGGCGGCTATATTCGCGAGCTGGTCATCTGCCGGAGCGGAAGAGCGATGGTCGGAAATCGCGCATTTCACGCCAATGATTTTATCAATCAGCGCCACATCCTTTTCGATACTGCCGGTAATCGTCGGAGAAGGCAGGCCATACGCGCCTGTCAGCATCCACGTGCTGATCCCTTCATGCTCTAGCGCCCGCGTTTTCGCCAGCAGCGACTCGGGATGGCGGGTCACGCCGTCGGTGCCCAGCAGGCCAACAACGGAGGTGATGCCAGCCGCCACCAGCGCAGACAATCGCACCTCTGGCGTCCGGGTGTGGGGACCGGCTTCACCGCCGCCGCCAATCAGGTGTACATGCTGATCGATAAACCCCGGACAAACCACCGCTCCGACGAGATCGCTTTCAGGACAGTCTGGCCTCGTTGTGGCGTGGCCCGCTTTTTCGACTGCGACGATTTTTCCTCCGGCAATCAGCAGATCGCAATGCCCAAGATCCTCGGGAGCGTAAAGCTGCGCATTGCGGAAAAGGTGCGGTTCCAGCACTGAAAAATCCATTTTTATCTCCTCAGAAGAGTAGCTGCATCACCCACATTGAGAGCAGGGCGTTAATGACGCAGATAGTGATGATGTGCGGATAATACTTCGGGTTGACGCCTGCGGTGCCAAGGCAACGGCCCGTGTTTTGCACCGGATTACCCATCAGATAGATGGCGGGCAGCAGGATGGTGGCATCGTGACCGTTGAGCGTGCCGGCAGCGACCAGACTGGCGCAGACCCCCACACCGCCGCCCATGCTCATTACCGAGGCCAGAAGAACCGTTGCCGCCGCACCCGGAAGCCCCCACAGGGCCATGATGGGCTCGCATACCCTGCCGACAATATCCAGCAGGCCGGTTACCTTGAGCGCCTGAATGATGACAAACGCCATGACCACGTTCGGCAGCAGGCTGGTGGTGGCGATGGTAAAGCCGCGGCGGGCGCCATCGATAAACAGGTCCATGATATTTTTACGCGGCTGGGCGATCATCTTTCCTCCTGAACGCGGCGAACTTCCATGTGGGCGATCCACAGTCGCAGGAAGTTCGCGCCAACAAATTTGAACACCAGAATGACGGCAAGCGGCGTGATCACTGGGACGGTAATAAAGGTAAAGAGTGCGGCACCAGAAGAAAAATAGTTGGTAATAATGGCGCTACCGCTGGTCTGGAAGGTGGCGAAAATGGCGCGTTCATGGTCAGTAATCGCCCCTTCGTCAGTCAACTCTTTGGTCATCCCTGCGGCTGCATCGGTATTTTGCAGGTTGGCGATAAGCGCCAGAGAGCAGATGCCCGGCACGCCGAGCAGCGGACGCAGAATGGGCGTCATGAGCTGTTGTGCGGCGCGCAGCCCGCCCAGCCCCTCGGTAACGGCAATGATCCCGAGCGATAAAATGACCGAGGGCGCCAGTTCAAGGGCAAATAAAAAACCGTCTTTCGCTCCTGTGCCGCCCTCACCGCGAAACGTCAGCGCGCCGTTCACCGGTCCAAAGCTGCCGTTCAGCACGGTAAAATCCAGCACGCGCCACCATTCGGTACTTTTGGCGAAAAAACCTGAGAAAAATACGATGGTGAGCACGAACGCCAGATAGCCCACCCAGGTTACTTTTTCCTCTCCTGAGGATGATGCACTCATGAAACCCCCTTTTTTGAGTCGCGTACAAAAGTTGTACGTCGCATCACTAAAAACGATCGGGGGCTAAAACACGATATCCCAAAGGTTATTATCAGAATTCATTTAAGATGTCGGAGGAGTGCGAGCGGAATCTGGCTCGCAGAAATGCTCAGCATTTTTCTTTTGGTCATCTTTTTAGTATAAGGTTTACACGCGGACAACTACTGTCCAGCTTATTGAAAACGAGGAATAACATGCGCATAAAAGTCTGTGCAGGGATTGTAGGTGCAGCATTGCTGCTGGCGGGTTGTAGCACCAGCAATGAGCTGACGGCAGCGGGCCAGAGCGTTCGCTTTGTGGAAGATAAGCCGGGCAGCGAATGCCAGCTGTTAGGCACCGCCACTGGCGAGCAAAGCAACTGGATGTCGGGGCAGCACGGCGAAGAGGGCGGCTCTATGCGCGGTGCGGCCAATGCCCTGCGTAATCAGGCTGCGGCAATGGGCGGCAATGTGATTTACGGGGTGAGCAGCCCGACGCAGGGGATGCTGTCCAGCTTTGTGCCAACCGCCAGCCAGATGAACGGCCAGGTCTATAAGTGCCCGAACTGATATAACTTTTTGATGGCGCTGCCGCTTTATCTCCAGGGCAGGTAAGCGTAGCGCCACCTGACTTTTTACTGCTGCCGCAGCTGCAAATCCAGCGGCGTCTTACTCGGCTCTCCGCCAATCTCACGTGCCAGCTTCGGCACCATATAACCCGAAACCAGCGTTAACAGCTCGCGCATAATCTTCCGGGCCTCTTCATCTGTCACCATGAAGTGCGCCGCGCCCTGGACGCGATCCAGAACATGCAGGTAATAGGGCATTACGCCCGCATCAAATAAGGCATTGCTGAGATCGGCCAGCACGCGGGCGCTGTCGTTCACGCCGCGCAGTAATACGCTCTGGTTGAGCAGCGTCACGCCTGCCTTTCGCATACGCGCCATCGCCGCACGAAAGTCCGCGTCAATTTCATTCGCGTGGTTGATATGGTTCACCAGCAGCACCTGCAAACGGGACTGCTCCAGGCGCGTGACCAGGGTGTCGGTAATACGCGCCGGGATGACGATCGGTAAACGGCTGTGAATGCGCAGACGCTTAATGTGCGGGATGGTCTCAAGCTGAGTCAGCAGCCAGTCCAGCTCATGATCTTTTGCCATCAGCGGGTCGCCGCCGGAAAAGATGATTTCATCCAGCTCCGGGTGCGCCGTGATGTACTCCAGCGCCACCTGCCAGTTGCGCTTATTGCCCTGGTTTTCGGCGTACGGGAAGTGGCGACGGAAGCAATAGCGGCAATTTACCGCGCAACCGCCCTTAACCAGCAGCAGGGCACGATTGCGGTATTTATGCAGCAAACCCGGGACGACACTGTTCTGCTCTTCCAGCGGATCGGTGCTGTATCCGGGAGCGGTAATAAACTCATCCTGAGAAGTAAGCGTTTGTTTTAATAACGGATCATCAGGGTTACCCTTTTCCATTCGGGCAACAAACGCGCGGGGAACGCGCAGGGCGAAAAGGCGCTTCGCCTCACGACCTGCACGCAACGCTTCGTGCTGTTCGAGGTCTAAAAGACGCAGCAATTCATCAGGACTGGTGATTACATCGGCAAGTTGCGATAACCAATCTTCTCTGGACGGGGTGTTTAGGGTTACAATATGCGCCATTTTGTGGCTTAGCTACCAGTTAACAAATTTAGAGGGCCTTATGGCAACGTACTATAGCAACGATTTTCGTGCTGGTCTTAAAATCATGATGGACGGCGAACCGTACGCGGTTGAAGCCAGCGAATTCGTTAAACCAGGTAAAGGCCAGGCATTCGCACGCGTTAAGCTGCGCCGCCTGCTGACCGGTACCCGTGTTGAGAAAACCTTCAAATCTACTGACTCTGCTGAAGGCGCTGATGTTGTCGATATGAACCTGACTTACCTGTACAACGACGGTGAGTTCTGGCACTTCATGAACAACGAAACCTTCGAGCAGCTGTCTGCGGACGCGAAAGCGATTGGCGACAACGCCAAGTGGCTGCTGGATCAGGCTGAGTGCATCGTTACCCTGTGGAACGGTCAGCCTATCGCGGTTACGCCTCCGAACTTCGTTGAGCTGGAAATCGTTGAAACCGATCCAGGTCTGAAAGGTGATACCGCAGGTACTGGCGGCAAGCCTGCCACCCTGTCTACCGGCGCGGTGGTTAAAGTGCCACTGTTCGTACAGATCGGTGAAGTGATCAAAGTGGATACCCGCTCCGGCGAATACGTATCCCGCGTGAAGTAATTTACGTCATGATTAAAGGCGCAGCGCCCGCTGCGCCTGATTTTGCAGGCAGGGAAGATGAAACGTACCGTTAAAATTCTGCTTCTGTTAGCGTTCTCCAGCGCAATTCTCTCCGGTTGCAACACCGCGCGTGGCGTGGGCGAAGATATTCAGGATCTCGGCCATATCATTTCCCATGCGGCCAGCTAATTCCGTCTAATTTTCCTAAAAATTCTTCCTTTTCCGTCAAACGACAAGATCTTGTCTATTCTTAAGTTGCTATACACAAAATAACTTTGGCTATAAAAGGAAGATATTATGGTTAAGAAAACAATTGCAGCGATCTTTTCTGTTCTGGTGCTTTCTTCGGTACTGACTGCATGTAACACCACCCGTGGCGTAGGGGAAGATATCTCCGACGGTGGTAACGCGATTTCTGGCGCAGCAACTAAAGCTCAGAACTAATGAAAGCGACGGTACGGCAGCTAACTTCACCGTACCGTCAATTCTCCACTTCCTGTAGCGATAAAAACGGGGAGTAACGCGTATCCATATGAAGCTTCATGCGGATATTGCGTTTGTACGTATACACCGTTTTTCCGTTAATGCGCAGATTGCTGGCAATTTTCTGGTTGCTCGCACCATCCATCCACAGGGTCAGTACTCTCTCTTCCTGACGCGTCAGTAACGGTGCCGCCATTTCCGGAAGCTCCGCGCTTACGCATGTCGTTAGCGCGTCGTTTATCACCGCCGCCAGTTTTTCCAGATCGGTATTTTTGGAAAGTGAAGACCATATCGGGAACTGCGCCAGATAATCTGTCATCTCCTGCTCCTGCCCCGATTGCAGCATAATAAAAGGCAATGTTTCGCTGGCAATAAGCAGGGAAGATAGCTGCTGAAAATGGTGTAAATCCTGCCGGAAGCCCGATAAATCAGCGATGACCAGCGCAGGTTTCCATTGCAGAATATGCTCTCTGGCGAGGAAAAGATTATTTACCCCGGTTACGACGAAATGACCCGAAAACAGGTCTGAATGATTGAGCCAGGCTTCAAATCCCGTGCGGGTGAAGTGACAACGGTCAATCAAAAGAATTTTGAACATATAATTTTCGCAGTCGGCTAGTGGTTTGGCTTCCTGCCATCAGAAAGCCTATCATCATAGAGAAGTCGGATGAGTCATAAATGCCTGAACTCCGTGCCTTACTGAGGCTATTTCTTGCCTTAACGTGTTCAGTAGAAAAAGTTTGAAAAAAAATTCCATGCTAACCAAAATATAAGGCGCAACCTCAGCCTTGCGGGACGACCCGTAAGCGCTTCATTCATCGGGGACGGCCCCAACTTGTCGTTAAGTTAAGGAGCCTGATATGTCCTGGATCGTTCTTGTTATTGCCGGTTTGCTCGAAGTGGTATGGGCAATTGGCCTGAAATATACCCACGGTTTTACCCGCCTGACGCCCAGCGTCATCACTATCGCCGCAATGATTGTCAGTATCGTCATGCTGTCATGGGCGATGCGAACCTTGCCAGTCGGAACGGCTTACGCTGTCTGGACTGGAATTGGCGCGGTAGGGGCTGCCATTACCGGCATTCTGCTGCTGGGGGAGTCTGCGAGTCTGGCGCGCATCGCCAGCCTCGCGTTAATCGTCGCGGGTATCATCGGGTTAAAACTCAGTACGCACTAATGCAGCTGTTTTACCCAGATTAATTTCGTCACGTCAAACCCTTGCCGGGTCGCTATGTCCAGCATCTGCTGTTTCATTTCCGTCGAGATCGTTGGCGTGCGGGAGAGGAGCCATAGATAGTTGCGATCCGGCCCACACACCAGCGCATGGCGGTACTCTCTGTCCAGCGCAATGACGTTATACCCGCCATAGAATGGGCCGATGAAAGAGACTTTCATGGCCGCGCGGTTAGACGCGCCGGTGAAATAGGCCTGACCAACTGACTGCTGCCACATCTGGCGATCCGGGTTATAGCCGCGGTTAATGACCCGGATCCCGCCGTCATCCATCGCGCTGTAGCTGACCGTGACTTTTTCTAAGCCCCGTTCGAACTGATGGTCCATTCGGGCGATTTCATACCAGGTGCCGAGGAAGCGCTGTGCGTCGAAATTACTGACTACCGTGACGCCAGGCGGAGGAGTAGGGGAACTGCAAGCAACCACTAAAAACGCGGCTGTTACTGCGGCAATAACAGGCAGAATGCGCATAGGAGTTTCCTTACTGTTTTTTGTTAAGTGTAGATGACAGCAAGGAAAATGCGGGAGATTGTGCAGAGTGTTTTGCCGGGTGACGGCTTCGCCTTACCCGGCCTACAAAGTTCACGCATTGTGTAGGCCGGGTAAGCGCAGCGCCACCCGGCAATGTTTTACTGTAGCGCCTCGAGGATATGGTATGCCGCCTCAACGCGTGCCGGGTTCGGATAGCTTGTATTCGCGAGCATCACAATACCGATCTGCTTTTCAGGAATAAAGGCCACGTAGCTGCCAAACCCGCCAGTAGAGCCCGTTTTATGGACCCAGGACGCTTTGACCGGGGGAGCCGGTGGATTCACTTCTGCCACGGGCAACGGCGCCAGCGCTACCTTACTGTCGCTGCCCTCGACCACCGTGTTGGCCTCCACGGGCCAGTTGAGCATCTCCCAGCCCAGACCCTGATACATTGACCCGATACGCCAGTAGCGCGACTGCGCCAGCGCGATGCCCTGCTTAAGTGAGGCATCAGCAACGTTCTCCGGCGCCATGTTTGCCATGACCCAGTTCGCCATATCCTGCACGTTGGTTTTCACGCCATAGGCTTGTGCATCTAGCATACCCGGCGAAACACGCACCGCTTTACCATCACGATAGCCCCAGGCGTAATGCGCCTCTTCCGCTTTCGGCACGTTAATCCAGGTATGGTCCAGCTTGAGCGGCTTAAGGACCCGCGTCGTCATGGCCTGCTCATAGGGCATGCCAGAAGGTTTGACCGCCAGCGCACCAAAAAGACCGATGCTGGCGTTGGCGTAAAGACGCGTTGTGCCAGGCTTCCACTGCGGCTGCCAGTTTTGATAAAAGCGCAGCAGGGAGGCGTTATCCGTGACCTCATCCGGTACCTGTAGCGGCAGGCCGCCAGCGGTGTAGGTGGCGAGATCCAGCATACGAATACCCTGCCACTGCTTGCCCGTCAGCTGTGGCCAGTATCTGGTCACCGGATCGTCCAGCGAAATTTCACCGCGAGCAATGGCATCCCCACCTAAAACGCCGGTGAAGGTTTTACTTATAGAACCCAGCTCGAACAGGGTCTGAGGCGTAACGGGTTTATTCGCCGCGATATCGGCCTTGCCAAACGTGTAATAGTGCGGTTTTCCCTGATAAATAACGGCCACCGCCATGCCTGGAACAGACTGGGCTTTCATCAGCGGGGTAACCGTATTCGCGACCACCTCCGCCAGCTGTTTTTCTGACACTGGCGTGGCGAGAGCAGAGCAAGAGATGCCGAGCAGCAGGGCGCAGCAAAGGGATTTTTTCATCATCAGTAATCTTCCGTAATAGCGAGTCAAGGGGATGTCCGGGCCCGTCAGACAGGCGTAGTCTGTTGGATTTGACAGTGCCTGACAAACGGTTAAATTTAGCATTAGCTGTTAATTTTTCTAACGGAAGCGACCATGACGCGAAGCTATCTACCCCTCAATTCGCTTCGGGCTTTTGAGGCCGCCGCAAGACATCTCAGCTTTACGCATGCGGCCATTGAACTGAACGTGACGCATTCGGCTATTAGCCAGCATGTGAAAACGCTGGAGCAGCACCTGAACTGTCAGCTGTTCGTTCGCGTGTCGCGCGGGCTGATGTTGACTACCGAGGGCGAAAATTTACTGCCGGTGCTGAATGATTCGTTCGATCGTATAGCCGGAATGCTGGATCGCTTCGCTAACCATCGTGCGCAGGAGAAGCTGAAAATCGGCGTGGTGGGTACGTTTGCCACCGGGGTCTTATTCTCGCAGCTGGAGGATTTTCGCCGTGGCTATCCGCACATCGATCTTCAGCTTTCCACCCATAACAACCGCGTTGATCCGGCTGCCGAAGGGCTTGACTATACGATCCGCTACGGTAGCGGGGCGTGGCACGGTACCGAGGCTGAATTTCTTTGTCATGCGCCGCTCGCGCCGCTATGTACACCTGATATCGCCGCCAGTCTGCACAGTCCGGCCGACATCCTCAGGTTTACGCTGCTGCGCTCCTACCGACGCGACGAGTGGACCGCGTGGATGCAGGCGGCCGGCGAGCATCCCCCTTCGCCAACGCACCGCGTGATGGTATTTGATTCGTCCGTGACCATGCTGGAGGCCGCTCAGGCAGGGGTGGGCATTGCTATTGCGCCTGTCGATATGTTTACCCATCTGTTAGCCAGCGAGCGCATTGTGCAGCCCTTTGCGACGCAGATTGAGCTCGGCAGTTACTGGCTGACCCGATTGCAGTCCCGGGCAGAAACGCCAGCCATGCGCGAATTTTCCCGGTGGCTGGTGGAGAAGATGAAAAAGTAAAAAGCCCGCCGGATGGCGGGCCTGTTCAGTCAGATGGTGACCACGGCAATCAACGTGACGACCGTCAGAATGGTCGCCAGACCGTAGAAGACCCATTTACCGCTTGGCACATGGATTTTCAGATCGTGCATCGCATGGTGGATACGATGCAGACCACACCACAGCGGCAGGACGATCATCAGGAAGATGAACACGCGGCCAATAAAGCTGCTCGCAAAGGCCAGTACGCGCTCATAGCTCAGCGCATCGCCCGGGAACAGCCCCAGCGGCAGCATGATCCCGACCAGCAGGATAATGACCGGGGCAATAATGGCGCTCCACATGCCGCCTGCGCCAAACAGCCCCCAGAAGACCGGCTCGTCTGAACGTTTTGGATTTGGATTGATCACAGTAGTCTCCTTACCAGAACAGTGCGACAAACAGAATGACCACAGAGACAACTGCCGTCACTGCCCAGAGACCTTTAATGACCGGCTCTGGCCCCATTTTTTCGCCTTTTACAATGATGTTCGCTGCTTTTGGCGCCAGTTCAAACCAGGTTTTGGTATGAAGCAGCGCGGCGGCGAGCACAATCAGGTTCAGCACAACGATGATTGGGTTTTGCAGGAAGCCCACAAAACTGGCCCAGGCTTCCGGGCCGTGCTTGAGGGCATAAACCCCGTACAGCAGTTCGAGGCTGAACCAGACCGCGGGAACAGCCGTGCCTTCACGCAGCATATAGAAGCGATAAAACGGCAGTTTTTTCCACCAGGTGGACGGCATTGGTCGCACGTAGGCTTTGCGTTTAGTCGTCATCATGCACTCCTTAGCGTGGTTTCAGGGTAGCGATAAGAAAGTCTTTCGAGCTTTCCACCTTTCCCTGCTGAATGGCGGCGGCCGGGTCGACATGCTTCGGACAGACTTCGGAGCAGTAACCGACAAACGTGCAGGTCCAGACCCCGTTCTGGCTGTTCAGCTGGGCCATACGTTCTTTTTTGCCGTGGTCGCGGCTATCTTCGTTATAGCGGTGCGCCAGGGTAATGGCGGCCGGGCCGATAAACTCAGGGTTCAGGCCAAACTGCGGACAGGCGGCGTAGCACAGGCCGCAGTTGATGCAGCCGGAGAACTGATGGTATTTCGCCATCTGCGCGGGCGTCTGGGTGTTTGGCCCCTGATCCGGCGTGCGCGGGTTGCCGATGATGTACGGCTTAATCGCTTCGAGGCTTTCGATAAAGTGGGTCATGTCGACCACCAGATCGCGCTCAATCGGGAAGTTGCCCAGCGCTTCAACCTTGATACCTTTGGTGTAATCACGCAGGAAGGTTTTACACGCCAGCTTTGGCACCTTGTTGACCATCATGCCGCAGGAGCCGCAAATTGCCATGCGGCAGGACCAGCGGTAGCTCAGGTCTGGGGCCAGGTTATCTTTGATATAGCCGAGCGCATCCAGCAGGGAGGTTTGCTCGTCGTAAGGGACTTCATAGAAAGCGCTGTGCGGCGCGGCGTCCACTTCCGGATTGTAGCGCACCACTTCAATTTTCAGTTTTTGCATCTCAGCCATTCGCCTTCTCCTTCTTATCGGCGGCTTCTGCTTCTGCACCGTACACGCGTTTCGCCGGTGGCAGCGTGGTGATTTTCACGTCGCTGTAGTCCAGTCGCGTAGTGCCATCCGCATCGCGCCAGGCGAGAGTATGTTTAAGGAAATTGACGTCGTCACGTTCGGTGCAGCCCTCATCCAGGCGCTGGTGCGCGCCGCGGGACTCTTTACGCGCCAGGGCGGAATGGGCCATACATTCTGCGACGTTCAGGCCGTGGCCCAGTTCAATGGTATAAAGCAGATCGGTATTGAAGACGCTGGAGGTGTCGGTGATGCGCACGCGTTTGAAGCGCTCCTGCAACTCGGCCAGCTTGTCGACGGTTTTCTGCATCAGCTCTGGCGTACGGTAGATCCCGCAGCCTTCTTCCATCGACAGCCCCATTTCGTCGCGGATCTTCGACCAGTTTTCGTTACCTTCCTGGTTCACCAGGCCTTTCAGGCGTTTTTCGACGTCTGCAACCTGCGCATCCAGCGCCGCGCTGTTAGCTTCACCTGCCGTTGCGGCACGCTCCATCGCACGTTCGCCCGCCATGCGACCAAAGACCACCAGCTCAGCCAGCGAGTTCGAGCCCAGACGGTTTGCGCCGTGCAGACCGACGGAGGAACACTCGCCCACCGCAAACAGCCCTTTGATGCGGGTTTCGCACTGCTGGTCGGTTTCGATACCGCCCATGGTGTAGTGCGCGGTTGGACGCACCGGGATCGGCTCTTTCACCGGATCGACGCCCACATAGGCTTTCGCCAGCTCGCAGATAAACGGCAGACGCTCCAGCAGTTTCTTCTCGCCGAGATGACGCAGGTCGAGATGCACCACGTCGCCGCGCGGCGTTGAGATGGTGTTGCCTTTGCGCCACTCGTGCCAGAAAGCCTGAGAAACTTTGTCGCGTGGGCCGAGTTCCATGTATTTGTTTTTCGGCTCGCCAAGCGGGGTTTCCGGACCCATGCCGTAATCCTGCAAATAGCGATAGCCGTTTTTGTTGACCAGAATACCGCCTTCACCGCGGCAGCCTTCCGTCATCAGTATGCCGGAGCCCGGCAGGCCGGTTGGGTGATACTGGACGAACTCCATATCACGCAGCGGGACGCCGTGGCTGAGTGCCATGCCCATACCGTCACCGGTGACGATGCCGCCGTTGGTGTTGTAGCGGTATACGCGACCCGCACCGCCCGTTGCCATCACCACCGCATTCGCGCGGATCTGGACAAGCGTGCCTTCCATCATGTTCATCGCCACCAGTCCGCGCGCATGACCGTCGTCGACCAGAATGTCGAGAACGAAATGTTCGTCAAAGCGCTGGATTTGTGGGAACTGGAGGGAGGTCTGGAACAGGGTGTGCAGCATGTGGAAGCCGGTCTTATCGGCGGCAAACCAGGTGCGTTCGATCTTCATGCCACCGAAGCGGCGGACGTTGACGCTCCCGTCCGGACGTCGGCTCCACGGGCATCCCCACTGTTCCAGCTGGGTCATTTCCGTTGGGCAATGGTGCACGAAGTAATCAACGACATCCTGTTCGCAAAGCCAGTCGCCCCCTGCAACCGTGTCGTGGAAATGGTATTCGAAGCTGTCATGATCCTGCGCGACGGCGGCGGATCCTCCTTCTGCGGCTACCGTGTGGCTGCGCATCGGATAGACTTTTGAAATCAATGCGATTTTAGCGTTCGGATTGGCTTGTGCCGCAGCAATTGCAGCGCGTAATCCAGCCCCGCCAGCGCCTATTACGGCAAGATCGGCTTGAAAAGTTTGCACGACATTCCTCCAGATTTTTGTTTTCCCGCAACGGGATGAACTAAAGGACGTTCACCTGCCCGAACGGGCGATTGCGGAAGCGATTCCACTGCTCCTTTATGGGTAAAACAGTATAACCGCGTAGAAGTGAGGGAAATTTGACGTGTTCGATTTTTTTGCTGTTCTGTGCGGTGATTTATCATCGTGATTAATGAATGGCGTCACAGTATTTCTCTGTGCAATGAAAAAGGACTTTTACTGTGCAAAATTTGTCTCTGCCCCGGCTTACGAGTAGACTTCGTGCCCTTGTCTGAAAACGGAGAAATAACTCATGAGCGAAACGGCCACCTGGCAGCCGAGCGCATCCATTCCAAACCTGCTAAAGCGCGCAGCAATTATGGCGGAGATCCGCCGTTTCTTTGCCGACCGCGGCGTCCTGGAGGTGGAAACGCCGTGCATGAGTCAGGCGACGGTCACGGATATTCATCTGGTCCCGTTTGAAACCCGTTTTGTTGGCCCAGGCCACTCTCAGGGCATGAATCTGTATCTGATGACCAGCCCGGAATACCATATGAAGCGTCTGCTGGCGGCCGGGTGTGGTCCGGTCTATCAGCTGTGCCGTAGCTTCCGTAATGAAGAGATGGGCCGACACCATAATCCGGAATTCACCATGCTGGAGTGGTACCGCCCGCACTACGACATGTATCGTCTGATGAACGAAGTTGACGATCTGCTGCAACAGGTGCTGGATTGCGCGGAAGCTGAAACGCTCTCCTATCAGCAGGCCTTCCAGCGCCATCTGGAAATCGATCCGCTGTCGGCTGATAAAACACAGCTGCGTGAAGTGGCGGCAAAACTGGATCTGAGCAACGTGGCGGATAACGAAGAGGATCGCGACACGCTGCTGCAACTGCTGTTCACCTTTGGTGTTGAACCGCAGATTGGCAAAGATCGTCCGACGTTTGTCTATCACTTCCCGGCCAGCCAGGCCTCACTGGCGCAGATCAGCACCGAAGATCACCGCGTGGCGGAGCGTTTTGAGGTGTATTTCAAAGGCATCGAGCTGGCGAACGGTTTCCACGAGCTGACCGACGCGCGCGAACAGCAGCAGCGTTTCGAGCAGGATAACCGCAAGCGCAACGCGCGCGGTCTGCCGCAGCAGCCGATTGATACTCATCTGCTGGAAGCGCTTAAAGCCGGTCTGCCGGACTGCTCCGGCGTGGCGCTGGGTGTGGATCGCCTGGTCATGCTGGCGCTGGGTGCCGAGCACCTGGGCGATGTGATTGCCTTTACGGTCGATCGCGCCTGAAAAAATGCCGGGTGGCGCTGCGCTTACCCGGCCTACTCGGTCATTTAACTCTGCCACATTAAAAACTGCTCATTTCTCTCTATACGGGTCTTTTTCTTAATTTGACTCGGATAGCCACATTGTTTGTCTGGTCATCTGCTACCATCCGCGCAGTTTAATTCCGTTTCGGATGGTTATATGTCTCACTCACTCAAAAAAATGACCCTTACCGGGCTCATTCTGATGATTTTTACGTCAGTCTTTGGCTTTGCCAATAGCCCGTCCGCGTTTTATCTGATGGGCTACAGCGCGACGCCGTTTTATATCGTTTCCGCTCTGTTCTTCTTTATCCCGTTTGCGCTGATGATGGCGGAGATGGGCTCGGCGTACAGGAAAGAAGAGGGCGGCATCTATTCGTGGATGAACAACAGCGTCGGTCCGCGTTACGCGTTTATCGGTACGTTCATGTGGTTTTCATCCTACGTCGTCTGGATGGTCAGCACGGCGGCCAAGGTTTGGGTGCCGTTCTCAACGTTTCTCTTCGGTGCGGATAAAACGCAGGTCTGGTCTCTGGCGGGGCTGAGCTCCACGCAGGTGGTCGGTATTCTGGCAGTGTGCTGGATGGTGATGGTCACCCTGGTGGCCTCGAAAGGCATCAACAAAATTGCCCGTATCACTGCCGTTGGCGGCATTTCCGTGATGTGCCTGAACCTGGTGCTGCTGCTGGTCAGCATCGCCATTCTGTGCCTTAACGGCGGGCATTTCGCACAGGAAGTCAACTTCGTTTCATCGCCTAATCCGGGTTACCAGTCCGGGCTGGCCATGCTCTCCTTCGTGGTGTTTGCCATCTTTGCTTACGGTGGAATTGAAGCCGTGGGCGGGCTGGTCGACAAAACCGAAAATCCGGAAAAGAACTTCGCTAAAGGCATTATCTTTGCCGCCATCGTCATTTCCATTGGCTACTCACTGGCGATTTTCCTCTGGGGCGTCAGCACCAACTGGCAGCAGATGTTAAGTAATAACACCACCAACCTCGGCAACATTACCTACGTGCTGATGAAAAGCCTGGGGGTGACGCTGGGCAACGCCATGGATCTCGCGCCGGAAACGTCGGCCACCCTGGGGATCTGGTTTGCGCGGATTACCGGTTTGTCGATGTTCCTCGCCTATACTGGCGCATTCTTCACGCTGATCTACTCGCCGCTGAAAGCGATTATTCAGGGGACGCCAAAGGCGCTGTGGCCCGCACGTATGACGCAGCTGAACGCTGCCGGTATGCCTGCCAACGCGATGTGGATGCAGTGCCTGCTGGTGTGCGTGTTCATTCTGCTGGTGTCCTTCGGCGGTGATACCGCGTCGGCGTTCTATAACAAGCTGACCCTGATGGCGAACGTATCGATGACGCTTCCGTATCTGTTCCTGACTCTGGCGTTCCCGTTCTTTAAGGCGAAGCGGGATCTGGAGCGGCCGTTTGTGATCTTCAAAACCCGCGCGGCGACGCTGCTGGCGACCACTGTTGTGGTGCTGGTCGTCGCGTTCGCCAACATCTTTACCGTCATTCAGCCCGTGGTTGAGGCAAATGACTGGAACAGCACGCTGTGGATGGTTGGCGGACCGATCTTCTTCTCGCTGCTGGCAATGGGGATTTATGAGCATTACCGTCGTCGCTCGACGGCCTGTGTAGCAGAAGTGGCGTAAAGGATTGACCCCCTCCCGACGGGGAGGGGGAAAGGATTACAAACTTCCCGCCGGGCGCGTACGCGCCGCTGACGTCAACGTTCTTCCCGTCTTACGTCCGTCCAGCGTTTCCAGACGCATCTGGAACGGTGGGAACGGCATATCAATTCCGTGCTCGCGGAAGCCAGCCAGAATCAACTGGTGGATCTCATGGCGCAGCGGCATACGGTGTCCCATCTCGGCGGCGTAGATACGCAGCTCGAAAATCTGGATCCCCTGCTGCAAATCAACCAGGAACACTTCCGGCGGCGGGTTGTCGATTACCAGCGAACAGCGTTCAGCAGCCGTATAGAGGATCTGCGTCACCTCTTCGCTGTTGGCATCCGACGGAGCGGGTACGGTCAGCACCACACGCGTGACGGAGTCGGACAGCGACCAGTTGATAAACTGCTCGGTGATAAACGCCTTGTTCGGGACGATGATCTCTTTACGGTCCCAGTCGCTGATGGTGGTGGCGCGGGTGTTGATCCTGGTGACGCTGCCGGTGAGATCGCGGATGGTCACCGTATCGCCAATTCGAATCGGCTTTTCAAACAGAATGATCAGACCAGAGACGAAGTTGGCAAAAATCTCCTGTAAACCAAAACCCAGGCCTACGGTCAGGGCGGCAACCAGCCATTGCAGTTTTGACCATTCGATACCAATCATCGAGAAGCCAACCAGCCCACCAAACAGCATGATTAAATACTTGGTGATGGTGGTGATCGCATAGCCTGTGCCGGGGGTTAAATCCAGATGCTGCAACAGCGCCAGCTCCAGCAGGGCAGGGAAGTTACGGATCAGCTGCGTGGTGATGATCAGCACCAGAATCGCAATCAGCACGGCCCCTAAGGTGATGGGCTCCAGACTTTCGACCCCCTGCACCGTGGACGTCACATCCCATAAAGAGATGTTCTCCAGGAAGCCAAACGCGGAGTGGATTTCCGACCACAGGAAGATCACCGACAGCAGGGCAACCAGCATCAGAATTGAGCGTACCAGCCGCAGGGACTGGGTACTGATCGCATCCAGATCCAGTTCGACGTCATCGGCGTCTGTGGTCCCTTCGGTGCTGTTGACGTGGTTCGGCTCTTCTTCACCCCGCGCGCGCTGGGCCAGAATTTCTGCGCGACGGTGTTTGGCACGGTCAAACGCCAGACGACGACGCTGGATCAGCATGCCGCGGCGAATAACATGGTAGACCACCAGCAGCAGGAACCAGATAGCCACCGACGTTTCCAGTCGGGCGAGCAGCGCCTGCGCCGTGGCGAGATAACCGACCGCTGCCGCCAGCATCGCCGCCAGCGGCGCGCTGAGCAGCAGGTTCCACAGCAGACGGTTAAACATGTTATCGCCGCTGCCGGTCTTGTCGAGATAGAGCGGGATCCCGGCGCGTTTCAGGCTGAGCGTCACTACCGCTAACGCCCCGCAGATCAGCATAAAGCACAACCGTCCCAGCGAGCCGGAGAACTCACGGTCATTGAGATTATCGAACATGATCAACGCCATAATCAGCGGCACAATCAGCCCGATACTCATCAGGTAGTAACGCATCGCCCGCGCAACGCGATTACGCGGCCAGCCAAAGTGAGCGATGAACAGACCATTTGGCCGCGCAAACGTGGCGCAAATCATCACCACCCACAGCAGCGGAACGGTGGCGGTCACGCCATCGCCAATCGCGACGGCAAGCGGGTAGGGCCAGGCTTCACGCAGGCCGTATCCGAGCGTCATCCACAGCACCGGCAGCGGAGACGCGACCAGAATTGACCAGAACACCGTACGCAACGTCAGCCAGAAGTGATCCTGGGTTACTTTTCCCACTCGGGCGCTGGAGCGCTCAAGGAAACGGGTAAAGTGACGACGGGAATAAATACTGAAGCCCACCAGAATCAGCGCCCCCAGCAGCGGGAAGATGGTCTCCTTGCTGGTTATCATCATTACGCTGGCGAGGCCCAGCTGGCTGAAGGTGTCCAATGAAATGAGGCGGCGCAGATCCTGCACAATCTCAATCGGCCAGGCGAAGGTCATCGGCCGCACGTCGGACGTCCAGAAAAGGTAACGGTGCGTGGCTTCGTTGACCTCTTTCAGCGCATCCTCCAGCTGGCTATTCGAGACTTTCAGCTTAGTCAGCTCAAGGATCAGCGTATCGCCTCCCTGCAACAGGGAATTGAGCAGTTCGCGCTGGGTGCGCAGTTGCGCTTCCAGAATACGACTTTGCTCGCCGGTGAGCGGCTGTCCGTCAGCCTGACGGATCTGGCGGATTTGCGGCTGCTTGTTGAGGAGATCTTCATAATGAAGACGCTGAACGCGCAGCTGTGCCATCTCCGTATCAAGTTGCTGCGGTTTTGGCATCTCTGGCAGACGAGCCACCTGGGCGCGTAACGCTTCGCCCAACAGGTTAGACGAGCCAAGCCACTGGGACTGTTCACGCAGCGTGTTGAGCGCCTGACGAACCTGGAGGGTTTGATTGGTGGCCTGACGCTGCTGCGAGGCCACCAAATCCATGCGCTGCGCCTGCTGATTCAGCGCGGCAGAAAGCTCGCGGTTAACCTTAAACTGGGCGACGATGCTGTCGGGCAGGTTAGCACTGTTTTCGGCCAGTAACTCGGTGCTTTCCAGCGCACGTTCAGCTTCACGCTGACGCTGGCTGTTGAGTTGATTTCTCAGCGCCTGGAGATATGCATCCAGCTGCTGGCTCTGCTTCTGCGCCAGCTCAGAACGCATCCGCGACAGCTCCTGGCGGTTGTTAGCGGAAAGCTGCGCCAGCTCCAGTTCATCAACCAGCGCTTTTAGTCTGGCGGATTCCGCCTGCAACCCAAGATTTTGCGCCTGATTCTGCGGTGTGCTGCCTGTCTGCGTCCCGATGCGGCGTTCCACCTCATTTAACTGACGGCGGGCATCGGTTTGCTGCTGTGGAAGCTGACTGAGGGAATCGGCAATTTCACGCGCCCGTTCCTGCTCCTGCTGCGCCAGACGGCTTTTTTCCAGCAGTTGGCTGCTGACTTGCAGGATCTCCTGATTCAGCGCCTCGGACGTCATCCCCGCGGGGACCTGGCGTGGTTCATCGCGCAGGTTGTTTAGCTGCGAGCGCAGAGTCTGAGAGAGTTTGGGGAAGTTGTCGATAACCTGCTGATACTGCTGTGCGCGCTCAAGGGAACCCTTTCGTTCCTCAAGCGCGTTCAGTGCAGACTGGAGCGACTCAACGGTCTCCGGCTGAGCGGGTTTCGCCGCTTTTGCCTGCTCCAGCTCCTGGGTTATCTGTTTGGCGTCGGGGGCCGTCGCTGCGTACGCCCCCATGCTGAGGCACCAGGCCATCAGTAATACGATAATCGGGCGCACGTCAGCGATCCTTCTGTTGTTAGCCTTCGTCTTTTTTGTCGTCAACCAGCGGGCTGGCGTCGTGCTCGGCTTTGATCTCTTCTTCCGGCAACGGGGCAGGCGCAACCTCTGGCGTCACAAAGACCTCCGTCGATACTGCCAGAGGCTGGCCGAGTTTGGTCACGGACAGGCTTACCAGCTCGTCGACCAGGTTAACTTTGCCCGGTGCGAACAGGTTGATGACCGTTGAGCCCAGCTTGAAGCGACCCATTTCCTGACCTTTCAGCAGGGCCACAGAACCTTCTTCTTCGCCGGCAGGCCAGGTCCAGCGCTTGATCACGCCTTCGCGCGGCGGCGTAATGGTGCCCGCCCAGACGGTTTCGATGCTGCCTACAATGGTAGCACCCACCAGAATCTGCGCCATTGGGCCAAATTCAGTATCAAACAGGCAGATGACGCGCTCGTTACGGGCAAACAGGTTAGGAACGTTTTGCGCCGTCAGGTGGTTTACAGAGAACAGATCCCCCGGCACGTAGATCATCTCGCGCAGAATACCATTACACGGCATATGCACGCGGTGGTAGTCGCGTGGGGAGAGATAGGTGGTCGCGAAATTCCCGTTACGGAACAGATCGGCCATTATGTAGTTACCGGCCAGCAGCGCTTCCAGGCTGTAGTTATGGCCTTTCGCCTGCAAAATTTTGTCGTCTTCAATTTTACCCAGCTGGCTGATCACGCCGTCCGCTGGCATCACCAGCACGTTCGGGTCGGTATTCAGCGGGCGCACTTCGTCGCGCAGCGGACGCACAAAAAATTCGTTGAAGGTGCGGTAGCTTGCCGTATCCGGCTTCTGCGCTTCTTTCATGTCGACCTTGTAGTATTTCACGAACAGGTCGATGACCAGTTTGGTCAGCCAGCCCGCTCGTTTGCTCGCGCCCCAGCCCGCCAGGCGAGTGAGCCACAGTTTCGGCAGAATGTATTGAAGCGAAAGTTTAAATGAGTTTAACAAGGTAGCCTCCAGGCCATTGTTTTGTCGTTCCTGATCCGGCATTACGCTGCCGGAACCTGAAAAAAGGGGACGATTTTAGCGACGCTTAGCTTAGTTGTCAGTTATCAGAATCAGAAAAGTTTTTACGCGTTTTTACCTGGTCCATGCTTTCGAGAATACGGTGGTAATTTTCGAAACGGGTTTCCGCAATTTCTCCGTTCTCTACTGCTTCGCGGATGGCGCAGCCCGGATCGTTGTCATGTTTACAGTCGCGGTATTTGCAAGCGCCTAAATAGTCATGGAATTCGACAAATCCGTTAAAGATTTGTTCCGGCTCGAGGTGCCAGAGACCAAACTCACGCACGCCCGGGGAGTCAATCACATCGCCGCCGTGCGGGAAGTGATAGAGACGTGAGGCAGTGGTGGTGTGCTGGCCCAGGCCCGAGACGTCAGACACATCGTTGGTCAGGATCTCCTGCTGAAGGCCGAGCAGGTTGTTAAGCAGGCTCGATTTACCTACGCCGGACTGCCCCGCAAAGATGCTGATGCGGTCGGTCAGCGCATCTTCTAACGGCTTCAGGCCATCTTTGGTGCGGCTGGAAACCATCAACACGCGATAGCCAATGTTGCGGTAAATATCCATCTGCTCATTTACAAAGGCCATGGCCTCGTCATCCAGCAGATCGATTTTATTCAGCACGATGAGCGGCTCAACCTGTAGCGTTTCGCAGGCCACCAGATAACGGTCAATAATATTGAGCGAAAGCTCAGGCAAAATCGCTGAAACGATCACTATCTGGTTGATGTTGGCGGCAATGGGCTTCACGCCGTCGTAGAAATCTGGACGGGTCAAAACCGACGTGCGTTCATGCACGGCTTCAACGATGCCTTTAACCGTTACCCCTTCCGCCGCCTCTTTACCTGGACGCCAGACCACGCGGTCACCGGTCACCAGGGAACGGATGGTGCGACGGATATTGCAACGGTGGATATCCCCGTCGGCGGATTCGACATCGGCGTGCATGCCGAAGCGGCTAATCACAACGCCTTCTGTCGCTTCGCCAAACAGGTTGTCGTCGTAATCGGGCTTCTCCGTAGTGGTTTTAAGACGGCGCTGGTGATTTGCATTCACGCGGCGCTGCTGCCCTTTGGAGAGTTTATTTTTACTCAATCGCGCTGGCTCCTGGTCGCCCGTAGCGGGCAAAACCTCTATGATACACTCTAATTAATACTAGTTAACCTGCTACTGCCGGTTATGCGAGAAGGGTGGAAAATAACATGAGCGCGGACGAAAACAACCTGATTTGGATCGATCTGGAGATGACCGGCCTGGATCCCGAGCGCGATCGCATTATTGAGATCGCCACACTGGTCACCGATGCCAATCTCAATATTCTGGCGGAAGGCCCAACGATTGCCGTTCACCAGTCCGATGACCAGCTTGCGCTGATGGATGAGTGGAACGTGCGTACCCATACCGGCAGCGGGCTGGTGGAACGCGTGAAGGCCAGCACCCTGGGCGACCGCGAAGCGGAGCTGGCGACGCTTGAATTTCTGAAGCAGTGGGTGCCAGCAGGAAAATCGCCTATCTGTGGCAACAGCATTGGTCAGGATCGTCGTTTCCTGTTTAAGTACATGCCGGAGCTGGAGTCCTACTTCCACTACCGCTATCTGGATGTGAGCACCCTGAAAGAGCTGGCCCGCCGCTGGAAACCGGAAATTCTCGACGGCTTCATAAAGCAGGGGACGCACCAGGCGATGGACGACATCCGTGAGTCTGTTGCGGAGCTGGCGTACTATCGCGAAAACTTTATTAAGCTCTGATTTTGCGATCCGGCGCCTTGCGTGGCCGGGTTTTTGTCGCTAAATTGTTCAGCTTGCCGATTAAATAAGCACTTGAACTGAATTTCAAAAAAATCGCTTTGAGGGGGGTTGCAGCTAAACGGATTTCTCGTATAATGCGCCTCCCGTAACGACAGAGAATTACACGTTACGACAGCAACAAAAGCAGTACAGATTTGCGGGAATAGCTCAGTTGGTAGAGCACGACCTTGCCAAGGTCGGGGTCGCGAGTTCGAGTCTCGTTTCCCGCTCCAAATTCTTCTTCATCTCCAGATTATCCACAGCGAAGTGCTTCGTTGGGGACGTTTTCTATTATGTCTGAAATACTCTTGTGAACAGAGTTATCCACAGAAACCGTGTTAAAACCAGTCTGTACGAAATGTTAGCAGGGTGAATGATATCTTCGTAATCCCCTGTAATTTATGAAGAAAATTTGATTTCAAAATGTTATTGAGATCACTTGACCTGTTTGCCAGAGCTGATGGCGCCTGAATTCTTATTTTTATTCACAGCCTGTGAATATATCACACATCCCGCGGCAGCCCTTTTTCAATCACCCTGACCAGGCGCTGTTTCTTCGGTAACTGCACTTCAACCACACCCGCATTTCGCTTCTCAATTTGCTGCGCAATCGCCCATTCTATGTGCTCATCAAGAAGTGGGTGCTCACCTCTACGGCTTTCGAGCGCCTGAAGATTTGCTTCATCCCACGGGGCATTCCCCAGCGCAACAGCCACATTACGCAGCCAGCGCAGGTGGCCGATACGACGTATGGCGGAACCCTCCGTCACCTTCAGGAACCAGGCTTCGCTCCAGGCGAACAGTTCGATCAACTGCGGGGCATGTAACGCCTTGCGCGGACTGAAGTCTTCTTCGTCCGTCAACTGTGAATAACGGTTCCACGGACAAATCAGCTGACAGTCATCACAGCCGTAGATGCGGTTGCCGATAAGCGGACGAGATTCCTCTGGAATGGCGCCTTCCAGCTCGATAGTGAGATAAGAGATACAGCGGCGCGCATCAACGGTATACGGTTCGACAATAGCGCCCGTTGGGCAGATGGTCATACAGGCCACACAGCGACCACAGCCTTCTTCCACCGGACCGTCTACCGGCAGGGGTAAATCAATCAGCAGTTCACCCAGGAAAAAGAATGAGCCCGCGTCGCGGCTTAAGATAAGTGAGTGCTTACCTGTCCAGCCGAGCCCGGCTTTTTCGGCGATCGGGCGCTCAAGAATAGGCGCAGAATCGACAAAGGGTCTAAAATTCAGCGAAACACAGTGCTGCTGAATGGTTTCCCCGAGCTTTTTTAGACGGTTGCGCAGAAGTTTATGGTAGTCACGTCCCAGAGCGTATCGGCTGACGTAACCCAGCGAAGGATTTTTTAGCGTGCGCGCAAAGGCCGCGTTAGCAGGCAGATAGTTCATGCGTACGCTAATAACGCGCAGCGTACCCGGCAACAGCTCGTGGGGGCGGGCACGCATCATACCGTGACGCGCCATCCACTCCATCTCGCCGTGGTATTGTTTATCCAGCCATGCCTGGAGCTTAGGCTCGCTGGCAGAGAGGTCGGTGTCAGTAATACCGACCTTCTGGAAGCCCAGTTCAGCACCCCACTGTTTTATTTTTTGCGCTAATTCATTGAGATCGAGGGGCTGTGACATGACGGACCATACTGTGAAGAAAAACCCCGCAAGTATACCACATTCCATCTGGCATGCGGATGACCTCCGTCGGGCCGAGAAAGAGGCCGCAGATAGCCTGGGCATTACCCTTTACGAACTGATGCAGCGCGCGGGCGAGGCGGCGTTTAACGTGGCGCGCACGGCTTATCCGGATGCCTCGCACTATCTAGTCCTGTGCGGACACGGCAATAACGGTGGCGATGGTTATGTGGTGGCTCGTCTTGCGGTGGCGGCGGGGCTGCGCGTCACCCTGCTGGCGCTGGAGAGCGACAAGCCGTTACCGGAAGAAGCGGGCATGGCGAGAGAGGCCTGGCTGAATGCGGGGGGCATTATTCATGCGCCTGATATCGTCTGGCCCGAGGATGTCGACGTGATTGTTGATGGTCTGCTGGGGACGGGACTGATGCGCGCGCCTCGCGATGACGTCGCCGCGCTGATTACGCGCGCTAATGCGCACCCCGCCCCGGTGGTAGCGCTGGATATTCCCTCCGGCCTGATGGCGCAAACCGGCGTGACGCCGGGCGTGTCGATTGAGGCGGCGCGCACCGTGACCTTTATCGCCCTGAAGCCGGGTTTACTGACCGGTAAAGCGCGGGATGTCGTGGGCACGTTACACCACAACGCCCTGGGGCTGGAAAACTGGCTGGCCGGACAGGATACCCACATCACCCGCTTTGATGCCTCCCTGCTTGCACAGTGGCTGCCGCCGCGCCGTCCCACGTCCCATAAGGGCGACCATGGCCGACTGCTGATTATCGGCGGCGATCGCGGCACGGCAGGTGCGATTCGTATGACCGGAGAGGCCGCGTTGCGCAGCGGCGCCGGATTAATACGCGTGCTGACCCGCAGCGAAAACATCCCGCCCATTATTACCGCGCGGCCGGAGCTGATGGTCCACGAGCTTACCCCGCAGGCGATTGAAGAGGGTCTTGATTGGGCGGACGTGGTGGTCATTGGTCCGGGCCTGGGTCAGCAGGAGTGGGGTAAACAGGCCCTGCAAAAGGCCGAGAATTTTCGTAAACCGATGCTCTGGGATGCCGACGCGCTTAACCTTCTGGCAATAAACCCGGATAAGCGTCACAATCGCATTCTGACGCCGCACCCCGGCGAAGCCGCACGGCTGCTTAACTGTAGCGTGGCAGAAATTGAAAGCGATCGCTTACTTTCAGCCCAACGTCTGGTAAAACGTTACGGAGGTGTTGCTGTTTTGAAAGGGGCGGGGACCGTTATCGCCAGCGATGGTGCGATGGGCATCGTTGATGCCGGTAATGCAGGCATGGCGAGCGGCGGCATGGGCGATGTGCTCTCTGGCATCATTGGCGCATTGCTCGGACAGAAACTTCCCCTTTATGATGCAGCCTGTGCCGGCTGCGTGGCCCACGGTACGGCGGCTGACAGGCTGGCTGCTCGTTACGGAACGCGCGGAATGCTGGCCACCGATCTTTTTTGCACGCTGCGGCGTGTTGTTAACCCGGATGTGATTGACGTAGAAAATGACTAATCGAGCGATTCCTTTACCTGATGAACAAGCCACTTTAGATCTCGGCAAGCGCGTGGCGCAGGCCTGTCAGGGGGCGACCGTCATTTATCTGTATGGTGATTTAGGCGCGGGTAAAACAACCTTCAGCCGTGGCTTTTTGCAGGCGTTAGGCCATAACGGGAACGTAAAAAGCCCGACCTATACGCTGGTAGAACCGTACACGCTTGAAAATATCATGGTGTACCACTTTGATTTATATCGTCTTGCGGATCCTGAGGAGCTGGAATTTATGGGGATCCGCGATTACTTTGCCAACGACGCCATCTGCCTGGTGGAGTGGCCGCAACAAGGTGCGGGTGTGCTGCCTGACCCGGATGTCGAAATTCACTTAGATTACCAGGCACAAGGGCGTGAGGCGCGCATCAGTGCGGTTTCCTCATCAGGCTGTTCCTTACTGGCGCGTTTAGCCAGTTGAGCGTAGGGATAACGGGATGATTAATCGCGTTAAAGGTTGGGTGCTGGCTGCCACGGTCCTGCTGTGCGCGCAGGCCGGGGCGGCCAGCCTCTCGGATATTCAGGTGTCGAATGGCGATAGCCAGGCCCGTATTACGTTCAGCTTTATGGGCGATCCTGAATATGCTTTCTCACAAATCGACAGCCGCAGCGTGGCGCTCGATATTAAACAGACCGGGGTGATCCAGGGGCTGCCGCTCCAGTTCAGCGGCAACAATCTGGTGAAAAGCATCCGTTCGGGGACGCCGAAGGATGCGCAGTCTCTGCGTCTGGTGGTCGATCTCACCGAAAAGGGCAAGACGAAGGCGGTTAAGCAGCAAAACGGCGCCAATTATACGGTGGTCTTTACCATTAATGCTGATGTTCCGCCGCCACCGCCTGCACCTGTTGTAGCAAAACGCGTGGAGGCGCCGGTTTATACCCCAAGGCCGTCTGAGCCAGCCCGTAATCCGTTTAAATCACAAAATGACCGACTTACCGCCGTGACCAGCAGCAATACGGTGACGCGTCCGGCGGTCAGCGCGCGGCGTACGCCGGTCAGTGGCGACAAAGTGATTATCGCCATCGACGCCGGACACGGCGGGCAAGATCCTGGCGCGATTGGCCCGGGCGGCACGCGGGAGAAAAACGTCACTATCGCCATTGCCCGTAAGCTGCGTGCGCTTCTGAATGACGATCCGATGTTTAAAGGGGTCATGACCCGCGACGGAGATTACTTTATTTCAGTGATGGGACGCTCGGATGTGGCGCGTAAGCAAAACGCCAACTTCCTGGTGTCGATTCACGCGGATGCTGCGCCGAACCGTAACGCCACCGGCGCGTCGGTATGGGTGCTGTCGAACCGTCGCGCCAACAGTGAAATGGCGAACTGGCTTGAAGAGCACGAGAAGCAGTCTGAACTGTTAGGCGGGGCAGGCGATGTGCTGGCAAACAGCCAGGCCGATCCGTATCTCAGCCAGGCGGTGCTGGATTTACAGTTCGGTCATTCTCAGCGCGTCGGGTATGATGTCGCCACTAACGTACTGAGCCAGCTGCAAAGCATTGGATCGCTGCATAAGCGTCGCCCTGAGCATGCAAGCCTCGGTGTCCTGCGTTCGCCGGATATTCCGTCGATTCTGGTAGAGACGGGCTTTATCAGTAACAACGGCGAAGAGCGCCTGTTGGGCAGCGACAGCTACCAGCAGCAAATTGCCGAAGCGATTTATAACGGTCTGCGTAAATACTTTGACGCGCATCCGCTTCAGTCTGCGCCGCAGGGCGGGGCCGCCCAGACGGCAAGCGCCGCGCTGCCGGGTGAGATGACCGCGACTAATTAAGGAGAGTTCATGCCGATTCAGGTTCTACCGCCGCAGCTCGCGAACCAAATCGCCGCCGGTGAGGTGGTGGAACGCCCTGCGTCGGTGGTGAAGGAACTGGTTGAAAACAGCCTCGATGCAGGGGCGACCCGCATTGATATTGATATCGAACGCGGGGGCGCAAAGCTTATCCGCATTCGTGATAACGGCTGTGGCATCAAAAAGGACGAGCTGGCGCTGGCGCTGGCGCGTCATGCCACCAGTAAAATTGCCTCACTTGACGATCTGGAAGCGATTATCAGCCTGGGTTTTCGCGGCGAAGCGCTGGCCAGTATCAGCTCCGTTTCCCGCTTAACGTTGACCTCCCGCACGGCCGACCAGCAGGAAGCCTGGCAGGCCTACGCCGAAGGGCGTGATATGGACGTCACGGTTAAACCTGCGGCGCACCCGGTAGGCACCACGCTTGAAGTGCTGGATCTCTTCTATAACACGCCCGCCCGGCGCAAGTTTATGCGAACCGAGAAGACCGAATTCGGACATATCGACGAGATCATCCGCCGCATCGCGCTGGCGCGCTTTGATGTCACCCTCAACCTCAGCCATAACGGTAAGGTGATGCGCCAGTACCGCGCGGTGGCGGAGGGTGGACAAAAGGAGCGTCGGTTGGGCGCCATCTGCGGCACACCGTTTCTGGAAAAAGCGCTGTCCATTGAGTGGCAGCATGGCGATCTGGCCCTGCGCGGCTGGGTTGCCGATCCGAACGCCAGCAGCGCCGCGTTCGCAGAAATTCAGTATTGCTACGTCAACGGCCGCATGATGCGCGACCGCCTGATTAACCACGCTATTCGACAGGCCTGCGAAGATAAGCTCGGCGCCGATCAACAGCCCGCCTTTGTGCTTTATCTGGAGATCGACCCGCACTAGGTTGACGTTAACGTGCACCCCGCCAAGCACGAGGTGCGTTTCCACCAGTCTCGCCTGGTGCATGATTTCATCTACCAGGGCGTTGCCGCTGTATTGCAGCAGCAGGCAGAGCCAGAGTTGCCGCTGGCAAAAGAAGAACCCGCGCCGCGCCCACTGCCGGAAAACCGCGTGGCGGCCGGGCGTAACCATTTTGCCGAACCGGCGGTAGCGCGCGAGCCGGCTGCTCCACGTTTATCCCCGGTGGGCAACGCGCCGCGACCAACCGGTGCCAACTATCCCAACGCTCAGCCGGGCTACCACAAACAGCAGGGGGCGCTGTACCGCAAACTGCTGGATACGCCGGCGGTGGAGCATAAAGAGCACATCACGGTTTCAACCCCCTCTCTGGATGGGCATAGCCAGAGTTTTGGTCGGGTATTGACCATTATTGCTCCCGACATGGCGTTGCTTGAACGCGAAGGTAAACTGCTGTTGCTGGCGCTTTCCGTGGCGGAGCGCTGGCTCAAACAGGCGCAGTTAACCCCGGGGGTGAATGCCGCCTGCGCGCAGCCGCTGTTGATCCCCGTTCGCCTGAAAATATCCCCTGAAGAAACAGGGGTTTTGCGGCGCGTGCAGACGCAACTGGCCGAAATGGGGATTGAAATCGTACTGGACGCGCAGCATGTGACAATTCGCGCAGTGCCTTTACCCTTACGCCAACAAAATTTACAAAACTTGATTCCTGAACTGATAGGCTACCTGGCGCAGCAAACGACGTTTGATGCCGCCGATACCGCGCAGTGGATCGCCCGCCATCTGGCCAGCGAGCATGCACCGTGGAGTATGGCGCAGGCGATTACCGTTCTGGCGGAGGTGGAGCGCCTCTGTCCACAGCTGGTGAAAGCGCCTCCAGGTGGTTTGTTACAACCTGTTGATTTACAAACGGCGATGACCGCCCTGAAACATGACTGATGTAAGTAAGGCGAGCCTGCCAAAGGCGATTTTTTTAATGGGGCCAACGGCCTCCGGTAAAACGGCGTTAGCCATTGAGTTACGTAAAGTTTTGCCAGTAGAGTTGATTAGCGTTGATTCAGCCCTCATCTACCGAGGGATGGACATCGGCACGGCGAAGCCCAACGCAGACGAACTGCGTGCGGCACCGCACCGTTTACTGGATATTCTCGACCCGGCACAGGCTTACTCCGCGGCAGATTTTCGCCGCGACGCCTTAGCCGAGATGGCCGAGATTACCGCCGCGGGACGCATACCGCTGTTAGTTGGCGGCACGATGCTCTACTTTAAGGCGCTGCTGGAGGGGTTATCGCCTCTGCCATCGGCCGATCCGGAAGTGAGAGCGAAGATTGAGCGGCAGGCGGCAGAGCAGGGGTGGGACGCTTTGCACAGGCAACTGGAAGAGATTGACCCGGTTGCCGCAGCGCGGATCCACCCAAACGATCCGCAAAGGCTTTCCCGGGCACTGGAAGTTTTTTTCATTTCGGGTAAAACTTTAACGGAACTGACGCAAACGTCAGGAGACGCTCTGCCGTATCAGGTGCATCAGTTCGCCATCGCCCCGGCGAGCCGTGAACTGCTCCATCAACGAATTGAGCAGCGTTTTCATCAGATGCTGGCTTCAGATTTTGAAGCAGAAGTGCGGGCGCTTTTTGCCCGTGGAGATTTGCATACGGACATGCCTTCCATTCGTTGTGTGGGATACCGCCAGATGTGGTCGTATCTTGAAGGTGAGATTTCATACGATGAAATGGTTTATCGAGGTGTTTGCGCCACGAGACAGTTAGCGAAGCGCCAGATCACCTGGTTACGCGGTTGGGAGGGTGTTCACTGGTTAGACAGTGAAAAACCACAACAGGCGTTAAACGAAGTGATTGAGGTTATTGGTGATATCGCTGACTGAATGTGTACAATTAAGCCGTATCGTGCGCAATTTTTCAGAATCGCAAGGTTCTAAGTACAAAACAAGCATATAAGGAAAAGATAGAATGGCTAAGGGGCAATCTTTACAAGATCCGTTCCTGAACGCATTGCGTCGGGAGCGTGTTCCAGTTTCTATTTATTTGGTGAATGGTATTAAGCTGCAAGGTCAGATTGAGTCTTTCGATCAGTTCGTGATCCTGTTGAAAAACACGGTCAGCCAGATGGTCTATAAGCACGCGATTTCTACTGTTGTTCCGTCCCGTCCGGTATCTCATCACAGCAATAACGCTGGCGGCGGCACTGGCAGTAACTACCATCACGGCAGCAACGCGCAGGGTTCTTCAACACCAGCGCAGGACAGCGAAGAAACCGAATAAGGTTTTGGGCTGTTATCCACACGGGGAGCCAGGGATCCTGCGTTCCCCGCTGATCTTTTTAGAGAGGTTTACGCTTGTTTGACCGTTATGACGCCGGTGAGCAGGCGGTGCTGGTACACATCTATTTTTCGCAAGACAAAGATATGGAAGACCTCCAGGAGTTTGAATCTCTGGTCTCTTCCGCCGGTGTCGAAGCAATGCAGGTGATTACCGGTAGCCGTAAAGCGCCGCACCCGAAGTACTTTGTTGGTGAAGGTAAAGCAGTTGAAATTGCGGATGCCGTAAAAGCAACCGGCGCATCCGTTGTGCTGTTTGATCATGCGCTGTCTCCGGCTCAGGAACGTAACCTGGAAGCTCTCTGCGAATGCCGTGTAATCGATCGCACGGGGTTGATCTTAGATATTTTTGCTCAGCGTGCGCGTACCCACGAGGGTAAGTTGCAGGTTGAGCTGGCGCAGTTGCGCCATCTGGCGACGCGTCTGGTGCGTGGCTGGACACACCTTGAAAGACAAAAAGGCGGGATTGGTTTGCGCGGCCCGGGTGAAACCCAGCTCGAAACCGACCGCCGTTTGCTGCGTGGGCGTATAACCCAGATCCTTTCACGTCTGGAACGTGTAGAGAAACAGCGCGAACAGGGGCGTCGGGCGCGAACGAAAGCCGATATCCCAACGGTGTCGCTGGTGGGTTATACCAACGCCGGTAAATCCACCCTGTTTAACCAGATAACCGAGGCCCAGGTGTATGCCGCAGACCAACTGTTTGCGACCCTGGACCCAACCCTGCGCCGTATTGACGTCGCAGACGTGGGTGAAACGGTGCTGGCGGATACCGTAGGGTTTATCCGCCATCTGCCGCACGATCTGGTCGCGGCGTTTAAAGCGACGTTGCAGGAGACGCGTCAGGCGACCCTGCTGCTGCACGTCATTGATGCGGCGGACGTACGCGTGCAGGAGAACATCGACGCGGTGAACGTGGTGCTCGAAGAGATCGACGCCCACGAAATTCCCACCCTCTTGGTGATGAACAAGATCGATATGCTGGACGATTTCGAACCGCGTATTGACCGAGACGAAGAGAACAAACCGATTCGGGTCTGGCTGTCTGCTCAGGCCGGGATTGGTGTGCCACTGCTTTTCCAGGCTTTGACAGAACGTCTTTCCGGTGAGGTAGCTCAGCACACGCTGCGACTGCCGCCACAGGAAGGCAGGCTGCGCAGCCGGTTTTATCAGCTTCAGGCGATAGAAAAAGAGTGGATGGAGGATGACGGCAGCGTGGGGATGCAGGTGCGTATGCCGATCGTTGACTGGCGTCGCCTCTGTAAACAAGAACCTGCGCTGGCGGACTATATCGTCTGATCAGAAAGGGGAAGCCTGAAAAATTCGCCCTTGCATAACAAATATGGAGCATATACATGGCGTGGAATCAGCCCGGTAATAACGGACAAGACCGCGACCCGTGGGGAAGCAGCAATAATCAAGGCGGCAACTCTGGGGGAAATGGCAACAAAGGTGGTCGCGAGCAGGGGCCGCCGGATCTGGATGATATCTTCCGCAAACTGAGCAAAAAGCTTGGTGGCCTTGGCGGAGGAAAAGGTTCTGGCTCGGGTGGCAATTCCACTCAGAGTCCGCGCCCGCCAATGGGTGGCCGCGTGGTGGGCATTGTCGCCGCTGCGGTGGTAATCATCTGGGCAGCCAGCGGGTTCTACACCATTAAAGAAGCAGAACGCGGCGTGGTCACCCGTTTCGGTAAGTTCAGCCATCTGGTTGAACCGGGCCTGAACTGGAAGCCAACCTTCATTGATGACGTGACCGCGGTTAACGTGGAGTCCGTCCGTGAACTGGCCGCCTCTGGCGTGATGTTGACCTCTGACGAGAACGTGGTGCGCGTTGAGATGAACGTACAGTACCGCGTGACCGATCCGGAACGTTATCTGTTTAGCGTGACCAGCGCCGATGACAGCCTGCGTCAGGCAACCGACAGCGCCCTGCGTGGCGTGATCGGCAAATACACCATGGACCGTATCCTGACCGAAGGTCGTACCGTTATTCGTAGCGATACCCAGCGTGAGCTGGAAGAGACCATCCGTCCGTACAACATGGGTATCACCCTGCTGGACGTCAACTTCCAGGCTGCACGTCCGCCGGAAGAGGTGAAAGCGGCGTTTGACGATGCGATTGCCGCGCGTGAAAACGAACAGCAGTACATCCGTGAAGCGGAAGCGTACACCAACGAAGTTCAGCCGCGTGCAAACGGTCAGGCGCAGCGTATTCTGGAAGAAGCGCGTGCGTATAAGACCCAGACCATCCTGGAAGCACAGGGTGAAGTGGCTCGCTTCGCGAAGATCCTGCCGGAATATAAAGCCGCGCCGGAAATTACCCGTGAGCGTCTCTATATCGAGACCATGGAAAAAGTGCTGAGCCATACGCGTAAAGTGCTGGTTAACGACAACAAAGGCGGAAACCTGATGGTCCTGCCGCTGGATCAGATGCTGAAAGGCGGTTCTGCACCGGCAGCAAAAGACAACAGCGGTGCGAACAACCTGCTGCGTCTGCCACCGGCCTCGTCTGGCAGCGCCAGCGCGAACACAACGCCTTCTTCGAACGATGGTGACATTATGGACCAACGCCGTGCTAACGCGCAGCGTAACGACTACCAGCGTCAGGGGGAATAAGGATGCGTAAGTCAGTTATTGCGATCATCATCATCGTACTGGTCGTGCTCTACACCTCCATCTTTGTGGTGAAAGAGGGCGAACGTGGGATCAAGTTCCAGTTCAGCAGCGTCGTGCGTGACGGCGACAAGCGTCCGGTGATTTATGAGCCGGGTCTGCACTTCAAGATCCCGTTCATTCAGTCAGTGAAAACGCTCGATGCGCGTATCCAGACCATGGATAACCAGGCCGATCGTTTCGTGACCAAAGAGAAGAAAGACCTGATCGTTGATTCCTATATCAAATGGCGCATCAGCGATTTCAGCCGCTACTTCCTGGCAACCGGGGGTGGCGACGTTTCTCAGGCAGAAGTGCTGCTGAAACGTAAGTTCTCTGACCGTCTGCGTTCTGAAATTGGTCGTCTGGATGTGAAAGACATCGTGACCGACTCCCGTGGCCGTCTGACGCTGGAAGTGCGTGATGCGCTGAACTCCGGCTCTGCGGGCACCGAGGATGAAGTTGAAACCCCGGCGGCAGACGATGCGATTGCCAAAGCGGCTGAACGTGTTCAGGCTGAAACCAACGGTAAAGTGCCGGTGATCAACCCGAACAGTATGGCGGCACTGGGCATCGAAGTGGTTGACGTGCGCATCAAGCAGATCAACCTGCCAGCGGAAGTGTCCGAGGCGATCTACAACCGTATGCGCGCCGAGCGTGAAGCGGTAGCCCGTCGTCACCGTTCACAGGGTCAGGAAGAAGCGGAAAAACTGCGCGCGGCAGCGGACTATGAAGTCACCAAGACGCTGGCGGAATCTGAGCGCCAGGGTCGTATCCTGCGCGGTGAAGGTGATGCCGAAGCGGCGAAACTGTTTGCTGATGCATTCAGCCAGGATCCAGACTTCTATGCCTTCATCCGTAGCCTTCGCGCTTACGAGAATAGCTTCAAGAGCAACCAGGATGTGATGGTGCTCAGCCCGGACAGCGATTTCTTCCGTTATATGAAGACGCCGACCAACGCAACGCGATAAACTCAGGCTCGTTTGAGTATTCAAACCACCGCTCTTCACGGAGCGGTGGTTTTCTTTTTATAAGGATGAAAAATTAACTCCACGATCTGGCTCGCACTGGCCCTTGTTTTGGTGCTGGAAGGCCTCGGCCCGATGCTCTATCCGCGCGCATGGCGCCGGATGATCGCGACAATGAGCCAACTCCCGGACAATATTTTGCGTCGTTTTGGCGGTGGTCTTGTGGTTGCCGGTATCGTTATCTACTACATGTTGAGGAAAACGATTGGCTGATCAAAAACTAACCGCAATTGGCATATTTTAGGGTCAAAAAGTGCTGTATATCTGAAAAAGCGATGGTAGAATCCATTTTTAAGCAAACGGTGATTTTGAAAAAATGGGTAACAACGTCGTCGTACTGGGCACCCAATGGGGTGACGAAGGTAAAGGGAAGATTGTTGATCTTCTGACTGAACGGGCCAAATATGTTGTACGCTACCAGGGCGGTCACAACGCGGGCCATACTCTCGTAATCAACGGTGAAAAAACCGTCCTCCATCTTATTCCATCAGGCATTCTTCGCGAAAACGTCACCAGCATCATCGGTAACGGCGTTGTGCTGTCTCCCGCTGCGCTGATGAAAGAGATGAAAGGTCTGGAAGACCGTGGTATCCCTGTTCGTGAGCGTCTGCTGCTCTCCGAAGCCTGCCCGCTGATCCTGGATTATCACGTGGCGCTGGACGTGGCGCGTGAAAAAGCGCGTGGCGCGAAAGCGATCGGCACCACCGGTCGTGGTATCGGCCCCGCTTACGAAGATAAAGTGGCTCGTCGCGGTCTGCGCGTGGGTGACCTCTTCGACAAAGCGACCTTCGCTGAAAAACTGAAAGAAGTGATGGAATATCACAACTTCCAGCTGGTGAACTTCTACAAAGCCGAAGCCGTTGACTACCAGAAAGTGCTGGATGACGTCATGGCGATTGCTGATATTCTGACCGGTATGGTTGTTGATGTGTCCGATCTGCTGGACCAGGCGCGCAAGCGTGGCGATTTCGTCATGTTTGAAGGTGCGCAGGGTACGCTGCTGGACATCGACCACGGTACCTATCCGTACGTAACGTCCTCTAACACCACCGCGGGTGGCGTGGCAACCGGCTCCGGTCTGGGCCCGCGTTATGTCGATTACGTTCTGGGCATCATCAAAGCGTACTCCACTCGCGTGGGTGCAGGTCCATTCCCGACCGAACTGTTTGATGAGACCGGCGAGTTCCTCTGCAAGCAGGGTAACGAGTTTGGCGCGACCACCGGTCGTCGTCGTCGTACCGGCTGGCTGGACGCCGTTGCCGTACGTCGCGCAGTGCAGATCAACTCCCTGTCTGGCTTCTGCCTGACCAAGCTGGACGTACTGGACGGCCTGAAAGAAGTAAAAATCTGCGTAGGCTACCGTATGCCTGATGGCCGCGAAGTGACCACCACTCCGCTGGCTGCTGACGACTGGGAAGGCATTGAGCCAATTTACGAAACCATGCCGGGCTGGTCTGAGACCACATTTGGTGTGAAAGAGCGTAGTGGCCTGCCAAAAGCCGCGCTGGACTACATCAAGCGCATTGAAGAACTGACCGAAGTGCCGATCGATATTATTTCTACCGGCCCGGATCGTACTGAAACGATGATCCTGCGCGACCCGTTCGACGCATAATCTTCGTGACTGCTGGCCTGCGGGGAAACCCGTAGGCCGGATAAGCGCAGCGCCATCCGGCGACCGCTCCTGGATCTCCGCTTTTTCGCCCCGTCTGTCAAATAAATTAGCCGCTAACTATCTGGCTGGTTTATCATCATTAATGAATATCTCTGCGGTTTGACCGCGTTTTCCCTTTTTCCTGAGGTTGATGTGCAGTTAACAAGTTTCACCGATTACGGCTTACGCGCGCTGATTTACATGGCGTCGTTACCCGATGGGAAGATGACCAGCATCTCTGAAGTCACAGAGGTGTACGGTGTGTCCCGTAATCATATGGTCAAAATAATCAATCAACTTAGTCGTGCCGGATACGTTGCTGCCGTCCGCGGGAAGAATGGAGGGATCCGTCTCGGTAAACCGGCGCAGAGTATCCGTATTGGCGATGTGGTACGTGAACTGGAGCCGCTCTCTCTGGTGAACTGTAGCAGCGCGTTCTGCCACATTACGCCCGCTTGCCGCCTGAAACAGGCGCTTTCAAAGGCCGTGCAAAGTTTTCTCAAGGAACTGGATAACTACACGCTGGCCGATTTGGTTGAAGAGAATCAACCGCTTTATAAATTATTGCTGGTGGAATGAAGAAAATTTCCACCGGAGCTGACAACGGAGGAACCGACATGTCACAAGATCCTTTCCAGGAACGCGAAGCCGAAAAATACGCGAATCCTATCCCCAGCCGCGAGTTCATCATTGAACACTTAACAAAACGCGAAAAACCCGCCAATCGTGAAGAACTTGCCGTTGAACTGAACATTGAAGGTGAAGAGCAAATTGAAGCCCTTCGCCGCCGCCTGCGCGCCATGGAACGTGACGGGCAACTTGTCTTTACTCGTCGCCAGTGCTACGCGCTGCCAGAACGCCTCGACCTGCTGAAAGGCACCGTTATTGGTCATCGCGATGGCTTCGGCTTCCTGCGCGTGGAAGGCCGTAAAGACGACCTGTACCTCTCATCCGAACAGATGAAGATGTGTATTCACGGCGACCAGATCCTGGCGCAGCCGCTGGGTGCAGACCGTAAAGGCCGCCGCGAAGCGCGCGTGGTCCGCGTGCTGGTGCCGAAAACCAGCCAGATCGTTGGCCGTTACTTTACCGATGCGGGCGTAGGCTTTGTGGTGCCGGACGACAGCCGTCTGAGTTTCGACATTCTCATCCCGCCTGAAGAGGTGATGGGCGCACGCATGGGCTTTGTGGTGGTGGTGGAACTCACCCAGCGCCCAACCCGTCGCACCAAAGCGGTGGGTAAAATCGTCGAAGTGCTGGGCGATAACATGGGCACCGGCATGGCCGTCGATATGGCGCTGCGTACCCATGAAATTCCGTATGTCTGGCCGAAAGCGGTTGAAGATCAGATTGAAAACCTGCGTGAAGAAGTGCCGGAAGAGTCCAAAGCAGGCCGCGTGGATCTGCGCGATCTGCCGCTGGTCACCATTGATGGTGAAGACGCCCGTGACTTCGATGATGCCGTATATTGCGAGAAAAAACGCGGTGGCGGCTGGCGTCTGTGGGTGGCTATCGCGGATGTGAGCTATTACGTGCGTCCGCACACGCCGCTGGATAACGAAGCGCGCAGCCGCGGTACGTCGGTCTACTTCCCGTCGCAGGTTGTACCGATGCTGCCAGAAGTGCTCTCCAACGGCCTGTGTTCCCTCAACCCGCAGGTGGACCGCCTGTGTATGGTCTGCGAGATGACCATCTCCAGCAAGGGACGTCTGACGGGCTATAAGTTCTACGAAGCGGTGATGAGTTCTCATGCGCGCCTGACCTATACCAAGGTCTGGCATATGTTGCAGGGCGATCAGGATCTTCGCGAACAGTACGCGCCGCTGGTCAAACACATCGAAGAGCTGCACAACCTCTACAAAACGCTGGATCAGGCGCGCGAAGAGCGCGGTGGGATCTCGTTTGAGAGTGAAGAGGCGAAGTTTATCTTTAACGCTGAGCGTCGTATCGAGCGTATCGAACAGACTCAGCGTAACGATGCGCACAAGCTGATTGAAGAGTGTATGATCCTGGCGAATATCTCGGCGGCACGTTTCGTTGAGAAAGCCAAAGAGCCTGCGCTGTTCCGTATTCACGACAAGCCAACCACGGAGGCCGTAACCTCGTTCCGCTCCGTGCTGGCTGAACTCGGTCTGGAGCTGCCTGGCGGTAATAAGCCTGAGCCACGCGATTACGCCGAGCTGCTGGAATCCATCAGCGATCGTCCTGACGCGGAAATGCTGCAAACCATGCTGCTGCGCTCCATGAAGCAGGCGATTTACGATCCTGAAAACCGGGGCCACTTTGGTCTGGCGTTACAGTCGTACGCGCACTTTACCTCGCCGATCCGCCGTTATCCGGATCTGTCCCTGCACCGTGCGATCAAGTATCTGCTGGCGCACGAGCAGGGTCATAAAGGCAACACGACCGAAACCGGAGGGTATCACTACTCCATGGACGAGATGTTGCAACTGGGCCAGCATTGTTCCATGACCGAGCGTCGTGCGGATGAAGCGACGCGCGACGTGGCGGACTGGCTGAAGTGTGACTTTATGCTGGATCAGGTGGGTAACGTCTTTAAAGGCGTGATTGCCAGCGTCACCGGCTTTGGCTTCTTCGTGCGTCTGGATGAGCTGTTTATCGACGGTCTGGTGCACGTTTCCAGCCTCGATAACGATTACTACCGCTTCGACCAGGTCGGACAACGTCTGATCGGCGAATCCGGTGGTCAGACCTACCGTCTGGGCGATCGGGTGGAAGTGAAGGTTGAAGCCGTGAATATGGACGACCGTAAAATCGACTTCAGCCTCATCTCCAGCGAGCGTGCTCCGCGTAACGTCGGGAAAACCGAGCGTGAGAAAGCGAAAAAAGGCGGTAACGGTAAAGCGGGCGGTAAGCGACGTCAGGCAGGTAAAAGAGTAAACTTTGAGCCAGACAGTGCTTTCCGTGGCGAGAAGAAACAGAAGCCCAAGGCGGCGAAAAAAGACGCTCGTAAAGCGAAAAAACCGTCGACCAAGACCCAAAAAATAGCGGCCGCGACCAAAGCGAAGCGCGCGGCGAAGAAACAGCAGGCGGAGTAATTTCCCCTCACCCTGACCCTCTCCCCAACGGGAGAGGGAAAATATTTATTACGAGAACCATCAATGAGTGAAATGATTTACGGCATCCACGCGGTGCAGGCCCTGCTGGAGCGCGCGCCGGAGCGTTTTCAGGAAGTTTTTATTCTGAAAGGGCGTGAAGACAAACGTCTGATGCCGCTGATCCACGCGCTGGAAGCGCAGGGCGTAGTGATCCAGCTGGCGAACCGCCAGTATCTGGATGAAAAAAGCGAAGGTGCTGTACACCAGGGCATTATCGCGCGCGTGAAGCCAGGCCGTCAGTATCAGGAGAACGATCTGCCGGATCTGATCGCCGGGCTGGAGAACCCGTTCTTCCTGATCCTCGATGGCGTAACCGACCCGCATAACCTGGGCGCGTGCCTGCGTAGCGCCGATGCAGCAGGCGTGCATGCGGTGATTGTGCCAAAAGATCGCTCCGCGCAGCTTAACGCTACCGCTAAAAAAGTCGCCTGCGGCGCGGCGGAAAACGTCCCGTTAATCCGCGTGACTAACCTGGCGCGCACCATGCGTCTGTTGCAGGAAGAAAATATCTGGATCGTAGGAACAGCCGGTGAAGCGGATCACACCCTGTACCAGAGCAAAATGACCGGCCGTATGGCGCTGGTGATGGGAGCGGAAGGCGAAGGTATGCGTCGTCTGACGCGCGAGCACTGCGATGAGCTGATCAGCATCCCAATGGCGGGCAGCGTATCGTCCCTGAACGTTTCTGTTGCGACGGGTATCTGCCTGTTTGAAGCGGTGCGTCAGCGCGGGTAGCCTGTTGTGCCGGGTGGCGGCTTCGCCTTACCCGGCCTACAAAAGCATGGTACCGTAGGCCCGGTAAGCGCAGCGCCACCGGGCAACAATCTCACTCCTCTAACGACCGTAAATGGTCATCCTTTCTCAGCGTCATCAGCGCGAAAATACTCACCACCGCCGTTGCCATCACGTAGTACGCCGGAATATCCAGATTGCCCGTCTCTTTAATCAGCCCGGTAATGATCAGCCCCGCACAGCCCGAGAAGATCGCATTCGACAGAGAATAGGCCAGCCCCAGCCCGGTATAACGCACGCGCGTCGGGAACATCTCAGACAGCATTGCCGGCCCCGGCCCTGCCAGCATCCCAACCAGACCCCCCGCAATCAGCACCACAATCGCTTTGACTGCCAGCGTACTGGATTCCGCCTGCAAAATTTTCAGCAGCGGCAGGGCGAGGATCAGCAGGAGCACGGTGGCGATAATCATCACCGTGCGCCGCCCGATCCTGTCGCTCAGCATGCCCGACGGAATGATCGTGAGCGCAAACCCAATGTTAGAAATCACCGCAATCAGTAACGCCTGGTTAAAACCGGTGTGCAGCGCAGATTGCAGATAGGTCGGCATAATCACCAGATAGGTATAACCCGCCGCAGACCAGACCATCACGCGGCCAATGCCCATCAGGATGGTTTTGAACGTGGCGGCGGTGCTGGCCTGAGTAACAACCGGTTTTTCCCGTTGCTGCACAAAGCTCGGCGTCTCTTCCATGCTCACCCGCAGCCATAGCGCGACCGCACCCATCGGCAGCGCCAGGAAGAACGGAATGCGCCAGCCCCAGTCGTGCAAGGCTTCAGGGGAGAGCAGGGCAGAGAGCAACGCGACAATGCCTGCGCCCGCTAACAGCCCGAGCGCCACGGTGAAGGACTGCCATGCCCCGTAAAGACCGCGCTTGCCGCGCGGGGCGAACTCCGTCATCAACGAGACCGCACCGCCATACTCGCCGCCCGCGAACAGTCCTTGCAGAATACGCAGGAGCGTAACGATCAGCGGCGCGGCAATCCCAATACTGGCGTAGACCGGCACCATACCGATGGCAGCGGTGGCGAGCGTCATCAATACCAGCACAATAATCAGCGTCGGTTTGCGGCCAATCCTGTCGCCAATCCGGCCAAAGACCACCGCACCCAGCGGACGGAAGAAGAACGCGATGGCGAACGAGGCCCAGGTGAGGATCAGGCTGGTGAGCTCCGCTTCCCCCTCAAGCTGGAAGAAGTTTCTGGCAATCACCGTTGCCAGAAAACCGTAGACCGCAAATTCATACCACTCGATGAAATTACCGATGGAGCCTGCAATTAATGCACGCTTGTGCGCATCCTGTTGCATAACGATCCTCACATAAACGGGGTAAGAATAAATTATTCAGCATTAGTGAAGTAATGAAATAGTTTATTCTTATGTTCTGTGAGCTATTTCACGAAAGATATCAACACGATCGTCACCGTGTGAGCCCCCTCCCATGCAGCGTGCATGCCCTCTGTCCATACTTACCTTTATTGCCAATGAAAGGAGGGAGACAGCATGCACTGGCAGACACATACCGTTTTTAATCAACCTGCACCGCTATCGAACAGCAACCTTTTTCTCTCTGATTGCGCCCTGCGCGATGCGGTAGCGCGCGAAGGGGCTGAGTGGGATGTGGATCTTCTTGCCAGCATCGGACAGCAGTTGGGTACGGCGGAGTCGCTGGAGCTGGGCAGGCTGGCGAACGTTAATCCGCCGGAGCTGCTGCGTTATGACGCCACGGGAGAGCGGCTGGACGACGTCCGCTTTCATCCGGCATGGCATCTTCTGATGCAGGGGCTTTGCGCCAACCGGGTGCACAACCTGGCGTGGGAGGAGGAGGCGCGGAAAGGATCGTTCGTCGCCCGGGCCGCGCGTTTTGTGCTGCATGCTCAGGTGGAGGCGGGAACGCTATGCCCGGTGACCATGACCTTCGCCGCCACGCCGCTGTTGCTACAGTCGCTGCCCAAACCGTTTGACGACTGGTTAACGCCGCTGATGAGCGATCGCTACGATCCCCATCTCGCACCGGGGGCGCAAAAGCGCGGCCTGCTGATCGGCATGGGGATGACGGAAAAGCAGGGCGGTTCGGACGTACTCAGTAATACCACCAAAGCAGAGAAATGCAGTGATGGCAGTTACCGGCTGGTGGGGCACAAATGGTTTTTCTCCGTGCCGCAGAGCGATGCGCATCTGGTGCTGGCGCAGGCGAAGGGCGGGCTTTCCTGCTTTTTTGTTCCGCGTTTTTTACCCGACGGGCAACGTAATGCCGTGCGCCTTGAGCGTCTGAAGGACAAGCTCGGTAACCGTTCAAATGCCAGCAGTGAGGCTGAGTTCCTTGATGCTTACGGCTGGCTGCTGGGCGAAGAGGGTGAAGGTGTCCGGCAAATTCTGAAGATGGGCGGGCTGACGCGCTTTGACTGTGCGCTTGGCAGCCACGGATTGATGCGCCGTGCGCTCTCGGTGGCGCTTTATCATGCCCATCAGCGGCAGACCTTCGGCAAAAATCTGATCGACCAGCCGTTAATGCGCGACGTGCTAAGCCGTATGGCGCTGGTGCTGGAGGGACACACGGCACTGCTGTTCCGACTCGCCCGGGCGTGGGACAACCGCACCGACCCGCAGGAGGCCGCATGGGCGCGGCTTTTCACTCCGGCGGCAAAATACAGCGTCTGCAAAGCGGGCATACCGTTTGTGGCAGAGGCAATGGAGGTGCTGGGCGGTGCAGGCTATTGCGAAGAGAGTGAACTTCCGCGGTTGTACCGTGAAATGCCCGTCAACAGCATCTGGGAAGGCTCTGGCAATATTATGTGCCTGGATGTACTGCGCGTGCTGGCGAAGCAGTCGGGCATTCTCGACCTGCTCGCCGATGATTTCGCGCAGGTCAAAGGTCAGGACAGGCACTTCGATCGCAGCTGGCGGCAGCTACAGCAGAAGCTGCGTAAACCGCAGGAAGCGCAGGGCAGGGAGATCGCGCGGCAGCTCTTTTTACTCGGGGCCGGAAGCCAGATGCTGCGGCACGCATCGCCGCCCGTGGCGCAGGCGTGGTGCCGCATGATGCTGGATACCCGAGGCGGCACGCTGATGAGCGAACAGGTGCAAAACGACCTGCTGCTGCGCGCCACGGGCCGGGTCGGTTAAGCCTTCAGCTGGAACAGGCTCACCAGCCGGGTGAGATGTGAACCCTTCTCGCGCAGCGTCTGTGCCGTCTGCTCGCTGCGCGAGATGCGATCGGCATTGATGTGCGATGCCTCACCGATGTGCGTCATCGCCAGATTCACCTGACCAATCCCCGCAGACTGCTCGCGGGAGGCGTGGTTGATTTCGGTGACAAGCTGGCTGATGTTATCGATATGAACAATGATGGCATCCATCGCCAGACGCGTCTGCTCAGACAGCGCATGGCCTTCGCTCACCTTGTTCAGCGTGTCGCCAATCAGCTGTTCAATCTCTTTTACCGCGTTGGCGCTGCGTGCGGCCAGGGCGCGCACCTCTTGCGCCACCACTGCGAAACCTTTCCCGTGCTCGCCCGCCCGCGCCGCTTCAACCGCCGCATTGAGCGCCAGGATATTGGTCTGGAAAGCGATGGACTCAATCACGCGGGTAATGTCTTCAATGCGTTTCGATGCATCACGAATATCATCCATGGTGGAAACAGCGTGGGTCACCGTCTCTCCACCCTGATGCACCGCGCGTGAGGTTTCCCCCACCAGCTGCTGAGTTTGCTCCATGTTGGCGGCATTTTGCTGCACGGTGGCGGCCAATTGCTCCATGCTGGCGGAGGTCTCCTCAACGCTGCTGGCCTGTTTGTTGATCTGTTCAGAGATCTCGCCGGTGTCTGAAGCCAGCGCGTTAGTCCCCAGATGGATTTCGCTTGCGGCCTCGCGGACCTGCAACACAATTTTTTGCAGGCCGCCCCCGATCCCGTTGATGGCATCAATCAGCTGGCCGACCTCATCCTGGCGGGTTACCGGCAGGCTGGCGCGCAGATCGCCTGCGGCATACTGCCGGGCAAGCGCGATCACTGCGCGTAGTGGGCGGGTTAGCATCCGGCGAATGAGGATAACGAACAGGCCCGCGAAGAGCGCGGATAGCACCACGCCCGCCATCAGGAAGCGATCGCGCAGCGTGGTGACGCTTGAAAGCAGTACGGCTTTATCCACTTCACCCACGATGGTCCAGTTCCAGCCCGGCAGCGGCGTGTAGGCAACTTTGAGCGTACGGCCATCTGCGCTCACGCGCTCCAGCGTGCCGGCTTTATCACTCAGAAGCTGCTGCTGTGTCGCCGTGTCCCAGTTGGGCAGTTTGCCCTCATCGCTGGCATGGAACAGATACTGTCCGCGCGTTTTGCCGCTGCTGCGATCCAGTACAAAGAAGTGGCCGCTCTCGCCCAGACGACGGTTAAGGATTTTCTCGCGCATGACGTTCCACGAATGGGTGATGTCCACACCGACAAAGATAATCCCGATAACCTGGCCTTCCGCATTTTTAACAGGCTGGTACTGCGTGATATAGCGCTTGCCGAACAGCAGCGCGAGGCCACGATAGACCTTCCCTTTGGTGACAGCCGCAAATGCCGGGCTGGTGGTATCAAGAACGGTTCCGATGGCGCGGTCGCCATTCTCTTTGCGCAGCGACGTGGCCACGCGGATAAAATCGTTACCGCTGCGGACAAACAGCGTCGAGATGGCGCCCGTTCGGCTCAGGAAGTCATCAGAAAGCGTATTGTTTTCATGCAACTCCGTTTCGCCGCCTTTCAGCAGAGGAACGGTAAGCCCGTTTATGGTCCGGCTCTGGCTGCTGTCGCTGTTCAGCGGCTGTGGCAAAAAGGTGGTGAACAGACGGGTATAGCTTTCAACCTCTTCGCTCAGGCTGGTGTTGAACATCTCTACCATATCCACCATGCCGGTGGACTGGTTATGCAGGTCTTCAACCGCAAGATCTTCAAGCTGCTGGCTGGCGTTGTGGCTCAACAGAAAAGTGAACAGCAAAAAAAGCGTGGCGACACTTGCACCTGTTAGCAGCGATAGCTTCGTGCCCAGACCTGCCCGGCGGAAAAAGGTGATCATAAATTGCTCATTATTGAAAAGTGATGGCTGTTCAACGGCAGAGCGAAGAGAACGTTTATCTGTTTAATGTAACTGAATGTTACATTTTTGTTTTTATTAAGTTTCGGGAGAGGTAAAAAATTTGCAAAATTGAAAAGCCACTAAAATTAAGTGGCTTTTATCGGAAGGGATTATGCATAAAGAATGGCCTGCACGCGCCAGTGATTAACATGGTTATCTTCCTGCATCTGGACGATGCGATACCAGGATGCGCCCTGTTCATCGGCCTTCAGGGCGACGACACGTTCAACGTCTTGCGGACTTCCCGTGATATTATTGACGGAGATCTGACCAATCTCGTTCAGGCCCGTGACGCAATCCGCGCTGGCAAATTCGGCCGACTGCGCCGTGGTGCTCAGCAGGCCCGCTGAAAGCAATAGCGTCGTTAAAGCAAGGGTTCGTTTCATCGTCAGCTCCTTTTCACGTGTCTCCGGTATCCGCCGGGCAATCCTTCGCGAATAAACTCATTTCCATTGTTGCTGGCATGGAGTTTATTGTGGACAGGAAAATGTCTACGGACGCAAAGCAGTGTAAAAGTCGTTCAAATGATGATGCTTACTTACGGTACAAAATTCCCTGGGCGTACCACTGTCCCGTAATAATGGTTTCATCAATCATCGTGATGACGTAATAATCTGCTTTTGCGGCAACTGCCTGTGCTTCAATTGCGTCTTCTGCATCATCCGGGGAACCACGAACCATCGCGGATACGGTACCCAGGCGTTGTAATCCTTCCGTCTGATTACGACGAATTTCCTGAGGATGATCGGTAACCGGCGGCGCCGGTTCTGGCGTACCCTGCAATATGGAACATCCGCTGAGCAGTGAGACCAGCAATAAAGCCGTAAGCCTGCGCATAAACCTGTCTCTTTTCCTGATAGCCATAGTGTAGTTGTCTGCGAATTTAGTTTTGGGGGAATGTTCCCGAAGTGTTATCTGGGACGTAGATTTCGAATGAAAATATCGTGAAACCGTAATCCAGCTCTCAACATTATGAATCATTCATCAGCACAGGATCGACAATGATTGAAATTGAAACTCGCCAGCTGAGTGGGCATGAAATCATCCATGCTTTTCCGGCTGGTAAAGATGAACAGCCGCTGCCGACGGTAGTTTTCTATCATGGCTTTCTCTCCTCGAAGCTGGTCTACAGCTATTTTGCCGTCGCGCTGGCGCAGGCCGGTTTCCGGGTGGTCATGCCTGATGCGCCGAATCATGGGGCACGCTTTACGGGCGATGAGCAGGCGCGGCTGGGGCTGTTCTGGCAAACGCTGCACGGCAATCTGACCGAGTTCGCCGGGCTGCGTGACGCGCTCTTGCAGGCCGGGCTGGTGGAGGGGAAACGGCTGGCGGTCGCAGGCGCATCAATGGGCGGAATGACGGCGCTGGGGATCATGGCCAGGCATCCGGAGGTGACGTCTGTCGCTTGCCTGATGGGATCGGGCTACTTTACGTCACTGGCAAAGACGCTGTTCCCGCCGCAGGCCCCTCAGGAGATTGAGGCCCTGTTGTCTGAATGGGACGTCAGCCATGCGCTTTCGCAGCTGGCCGATCGTCCGCTGCTTCTGTGGCATGGGGACGCCGATGACGTCGTACCGCCCGGTGAAACGTTCCGCCTGCAACAGGCGCTACAGCGTGAAGGGCTGGACAGCAATCTGACCTGCCTGTGGGGAGCAGGTGTCCGGCACCGTATTACCCCGGCCGCGCTGGAGTCAACCGTGGAATTCTTCCGTCAGCACCTTTAAACGCGCAGCACTGTGACACCCTGATCCTCCAGCTTGCTGAGGATCTCGGGGTTGGCGTTTTTGCCGGTGATCACCATGCTGATTTGCTCGGCGCGGCTGAAAAGCATGCCGGCGCGTTCACCGACCTTGCTGCTGTCGACCAGCACCACCAGCTTGCCCACCACGTTAAGCATGTTCTGCTCTGCCATTGCGGTGAGCATATCGGTTTTATACAGGCCATCCGCCGTCAGGCCTTTGCCGCTGGTAAACATCCAGTGCCCGGCGTAGAGGCTGTTTTCACTGTCCTGCGGGCTCAGGGTGATGGACTGGCTCTTGTTATACTGGCCGCCCATGATCACCACGCTTTCATGTTCCTGGTCGATGAGATAGTTGGCCAGCGGCAGATAGTTGGTAATGATTTGCACCGGCTTGCCGCACATCTCACGGCCCAGCAGAAACGCCGTCGAACCGCAGTTGATTACCACGCTCTCCCCAGGATTCACCAGCTGTGACGCCGCTCTGGCAATCCGCACCTTTTCATCGTGATTCTGCGCCTGGTGGATGTTCATCGGCGTCCAGCGTGGACGCTGCTGGCTGATGGCCTCTGCGCCGTTGCGGACTTTTTTCAGCTTGCCGCTCTCATCCAGCTTGTTGATGTCCCGCCGCGCGGTAGCGGGGGAAATCCCTAAACGTTCGATCACTTTCTCGACGGTGATAAACCCTGTTTGCGCCAGGAGTTCCAGTAAAATTTGATGCCGTTGCGCTTCCGTCATGAGCTATTCCGATAAGAATTGATTTGAAAAGATGATATTTGAAATAGCGTGAAATTACTAAGATAAATATGACATCGCCAGACGCAAGGTCTGGCGATTGGGCCTCAGAATCAGAGGAAGGATTTGAACGGCAGATCGGGTTCAATCGTAAAGCAATCATCGAAACCACGCGGGTAGTGGTACTCAAGATTGTCTTTATCCAGCGGCCAGGTGAACTTGCCGCCAACCTGCCAGATGAACGGCTTGAAGCCATACTTGAGGCGGTCTTTTTTCATCTCCCACAGGACGCGGATCTCTTGCGGATCGGCCTGGAAGTTTGACCAGATATCGTGGTGGAACGGGATCACCACTTTGGTGTTTAGCGCTTCGGCCATACGCAGCATGTCTGCGCTGGTCATTTTGTCGGTGATCCCGCGCGGGTTTTCACCGTAAGAGCCAAGCGCCACGTCAATCTGATGCTCGTTACCGTGCTTCGCGTAATAGTTGGAGTAGTGGGAGTCACCGCTGTGATACAGGGAACCGCCAGGCGTTTTGAACAGGTAGTTCACCGCGCGCTCATCCATCCCGTCTGGCAGTACGCCTGCGGCTTTCTGGTCGGCAGGCAGGGTGATCAGCGCGGTACGGTCAAAGGCATCCAGCGCGTGAATTTCAATGTCTTTGATTTTCACTACGTCGCCCGGCTTCATCACGATGCAGCGCTCTTTTGGCACGCCCCAGCCAATCCACAAATCCACGCAGGTCTGCGGCCCAATAAACGGTACGTCGTCCGCGCAGTTTTGCATTACCGCTGCCGCCACGTTCACGTCGATATGATCGTTGTGATCGTGGGTAGAGAGTACGGCGTCGATCTGACGAATGGCAAAAGGATCCAGCACGAAAGGCGTGGTGCGCAGGTTCGGCTGGAGCTTTTCAACGCCGGCCATACGCTGCATCTGGTGGCCTTTTTTCATCAGTGGATTGCCGTGGCTCTGTTTGCCGGTGCCGCACCAGAAATCAACACAAATGTTGGCGCCGCCTTCTGATTTCAGCCAGATCCCGGTGCAGCCCAGCCACCACATCGCAAATGTGCCAGGAGCAACCTGTTCCTGCTCGATCTCTTCGTTCAGCCAGCTACCCCACTCCGGAAAGGTACTCAGAATCCATGATTCACGGGTGATGGTTTTCACTTTACTCATCGTTTGACTCCTGGTTTTAATCAAAAGTAATCACTATATGACTTGTCGTGATTAATGCTGGCACTGTTTTAATCGATTTGCAATGGCTGATTTGCGGAAAATTCCCCTCGCCACCTCACAGAAAAAACTTCATGACGTTGTTAAGATAACCGTTATAAATGATTAATGTATTGAAATTTAAGAATTTATTTATTTGTTTGGATTGGTAGTGAAAATCATTACTAATACCATGGAAATAAATTGCGTGATCCGTCACAAATAATCAAATGCAATCTTGTGATGATTATTTGTGATTAATAGAGTGATGACACCAACCACACAGGGATTGCCCCTCGTGTTCTCATTTTCTGGAGAGAGTTATGGAGATCCTCTACAACGTCTTTACCGTGTTCTTTAATCAGGTAATGACCAACGCCCCGCTGTTGCTGGGTATCGTGACGTGCCTGGGGTACATCCTGCTGCGCAAAAGCGTCAGCGTGATTATCAAAGGCACCATCAAAACCATCATTGGTTTTATGCTGTTGCAGGCGGGGTCTGGCATTCTGACCAGCACGTTTAAGCCGGTTGTTGCCAAAATGTCAGAGGTGTACGGCATTAACGGCGCCATCTCTGACACTTACGCGTCCATGATGGCCACCATCGATCGTATGGGGGATGCGTACAGCTGGGTTGGGTATGCGGTACTGCTCGCGCTGGCGCTGAACATCATTTACGTGCTCCTGCGCCGCATCACCGGTATTCGCACCATCATGCTCACCGGGCACATTATGTTCCAGCAGGCGGGGCTGATTGCCGTTTCTCTCTATATCTTCGGCTACCCAATGTGGACCACCGTCATCTGCACGGCAATACTGGTCTCGCTTTACTGGGGCATCACCTCCAACATGATGTATAAGCCAACGCAGGACGTTACGGACGGCTGCGGCTTCTCCATCGGTCACCAGCAGCAGTTCGCTTCCTGGATTGCTTACAAAGTTGCGCCGTACCTGGGCAAAAAAGAGGAGAGTGTTGAAGACCTCAAATTGCCTGGCTGGCTGAATATCTTCCACGACAACATCGTCTCCACGGCAATTGTGATGACCATCTTCTTCGGTGCCATCCTGCTCTCCTTTGGCATTGACGTGGTGCAGGCGATGGCGGGTAAAACCCACTGGACGGTCTATATCCTGCAAACCGGTTTCTCCTTCGCGGTGGCCATTTTCATCATCACCCAGGGCGTGCGTATGTTCGTCGCCGAACTGTCGGAAGCGTTTAACGGCATCTCCCAGCGCCTGATCCCTGGCGCGGTGCTGGCGATTGACTGTGCGGCTATCTATAGCTTTGCGCCAAACGCCGTCGTCTGGGGCTTTATGTGGGGCACCATCGGCCAGCTGATTGCGGTCGGCATCCTGGTGGGCTGTGGCTCCTCAATCCTGATTATTCCTGGCTTTATCCCGATGTTCTTCTCCAACGCCACTATTGGCGTATTTGCTAACCACTTCGGCGGATGGCGCGCAGCGCTCAAGATCTGCCTGGTGATGGGCATGATTGAAATCTTCGGGTGCGTGTGGGCGGTCAAGCTCACCGGCATGAGCGCCTGGATGGGCATGGCGGACTGGTCAATTCTGGCGCCGCCGATGATGCAGGGCTTTGCGTCCGTCGGGCTGGTCTTTATGGCCGTCATCATCTTGATTGCCTTGGCTTATATGTTCTTCGCTGGCCGTTCGCTGCGGGCTGAAGAAGATGCAGAAAAACAAACAGCAGAAGTGTCTGCTCATTAAGGAGTTTCGATTATGACCGTACGTATCCTGGCTGTGTGTGGCAATGGGCAAGGTAGCTCCATGATCATGAAGATGAAAGTGGACCAGTTTTTAACCCAGTCAAACATTGACCACACGGTGAACAGCTGCGCAGTGGGTGAATACAAAAGTGAACTGAATGGCGCGGACATCATCATCGCCTCAACGCACATTGCCGGCGAGATTAGCGTGTCGGGCAACAAATACGTGGTAGGCGTACGCAACATGCTGTCGCCTGCGGATTTCGGACCAAAGCTGCTGGAAGTGATCAAAGAACACTTCCCACAAGACGTGAAGTAAGGATGCCACATGAAACTACGTGATTCGCTGGCAGAGAATAACTCCATCCTTTTACAGGCCGAAGCCAGTACCTGGCAGGAAGCGGTGAAGCTGAGCGTGGATCTGCTGGTTAAGGCGGACATTGTCGAGCCGCGTTATTACCAGGCCATTCTGGATGGCGTGGCGCAGTTTGGACCCTATTTTGTGATTGCCCCGGGGCTGGCAATGCCGCATGGCCGTCCCGAAGAGGGCGTCAAGAAAACCGGTTTTGCGCTGGTGACGTTGAAAAAACCACTGGTGTTCAACCACAAAGATAACGACCCGGTCGACATTCTGATCACCATGGCGGCTGTCGATGCCAACACCCACCAGGAGGTGGGGATCATGCAGATCGTCAATCTGTTTGAGGACGAAGCCAACTTTGACCGTTTACGCGCCTGCCGTACCGCGCAGGACGTGCTGGATTTAATTGATAACGCCACTGCGGCGGCCGTTTAAGAGGAATTGAAAATGTCATTACCAATGTTGCAGGTCGCGCTGGATAACCAGACTCTGTCTCACGCTTACGAAACCACCCGTCTGATTGCGGAAGAAGTGGACATCATCGAAGTCGGCACCATTCTGTGCGTGGGCGAAGGCGTTCGTGCGGTTCGTGACCTGAAGGCGCTCTATCCGCATAAAATCGTGCTGGCGGATGCCAAAATCGCCGACGCGGGCAAAATCCTCTCTCGCATGTGCTTTGAAGCCAACGCCGACTGGGTCACCGTGATCTGCTGTGCGGATATCAACACTGCGAAAGGCGCGCTGGACGTGGCGAAGGAGTTCAACGGCGACGTGCAGATTGAACTGACCGGTTTCTGGACCTGGGAGCAGGCGCAGGAGTGGCGCGAAGCGGGTATCCAGCAGGTGGTTTATCACCGTAGCCGTGATGCGCAGGCCGCAGGCGTGGCGTGGGGCGAAGCCGATATCAGCGCGATCAAACGTCTGGCCGATATGGGCTTCAAAGTGACCGTCACCGGTGGCCTGGCGCTGGAGGATCTGCCGCTGTTCCAGGGTATCCCGATTCACGTCTTTATTGCCGGTCGTAGCATTCGTGATGCTGCGTCTCCGGTGGAAGCGGCGCGTCAGTTCAAACGCTCAATCGCTCAGCTTTGGGGTTAAGGAGCGGGTATGTTGTCAAAACAGGTCCCGCTTGGCATCTATGAAAAGGCACTCCCTGCGGGGGAGTGCTGGCTGGAGCGGTTGCAGCTGGCGAAGCAGCTGGGTTTCGATTTTGTCGAAATGTCTGTGGATGAGACGGACGAGCGTCTTTCTCGCCTGGACTGGCGCCGCGACCAGCGTCTGGCGCTGGTGAGCGCCATTGCCGAAACCGGCGTGCGCGTGCCATCCATGTGCCTGAGCGCTCATCGTCGTTTTCCGCTTGGCAGCGAAGATGATGCTGTACGCGCCGAAGGGCTGGAGATCATGCGTAAAGCCATTCGCTTTGCACAGGATGTCGGCATCCGCGTGATCCAACTGGCGGGTTACGATGTTTACTATCAGGAAGCCAACGATGAAACGCGCCGTCGTTTCCGGGAGGGCCTGAAAGAGAGCGTTGAGATGGCAAGCCGTGCGCAGGTGACGCTGGCGATGGAGATCATGGATTATCCGTTGATGAACTCCATCAGCAAGGCGCTGGGCTATGCGCACTATCTGAACAACCCATGGTTCCAGCTTTATCCGGATATCGGAAACCTGTCGGCATGGGATAACGATGTACAGATGGAGCTTCAGGCGGGCATCGGGCATATCGTGGCGGTGCACGTTAAAGATACCCGTCCTGGCGTGTTTAAAAACGTACCGTTCGGCACCGGGGTGGTGGATTTCGAACGGTGCTTCCAGACGCTCAAACAGACAGGTTATTGCGGGCCTTACCTGATTGAGATGTGGAGCGAAACCGCGGACGACCCGGCGGCAGAAGTGGCGAAAGCCCGGGACTGGGTGCGCGAGCGCATGGCGCGGGCAGGGCTGATGGAGGCGGAACATGCTTAAGCTGAAACAGCAGGTCTTTGAAGCCAATATGGATCTCCCGCGCTATGGACTGGTGACGTTTACCTGGGGCAACGTAAGCGCCATCGATCGCGAGCAGGGGCTAGTGGTGATTAAGCCGAGCGGCGTGGCCTATGACGCCATGAAAGCGGACGATATGGTGGTGGTTGACCTGGAAGGACACGTCGTTGAAGGCAAATGGCGCCCTTCTTCAGATACGGCAACCCACCTGGCGCTGTATCAGCGTTACCCGTCTCTGGGTGGCGTTGTGCATACCCATTCCACGCACGCCACCGCCTGGGCACAGGCCGGGCTGGCGATCCCTGCTTTGGGTACGACGCACGCAGATTACTTCTTCGGCGATATTCCCTGCACGCGAGCGTTAACGCAGGCTGAGGTCGAAGGCGAGTACGAACTTAACACCGGCAGGGTCATTATCGAAACGCTGGGTGAGACGGAACCACTGCATACGCCGGGTATTGTGGTGTACCAGCATGGTCCGTTCTCCTGGGGTAAAGATGCGCATGACGCCGTGCATAACGCGGTGGTGATGGAAGAGGTGGCCAGAATGGCGTGGATTGCGCGCGGCATTAACCCACAGCTTCAGGGCATTGATGATTACCTGATGAACAAGCATTTCATGCGTAAGCATGGCCCGAATGCTTATTACGGGCAGAAGTGAATAAGTGCTCTGGAATACCGAAACAGTTGTAACCGGTGGTATTCCGGAGCCATTCATAAAAAAAGCCCCCGGGCAGGGGGAAAATTATATATGGCTTTGATTTTCGTTGGCTTTCCTGGTGCTAGCGATGTAGCGTTACTGGTAAATATCTGCACTGGCGTGCATATTACCGTTGCTGCCGGGCTCACGTGTCAGCATGACGTGATAGTATTTTGCGCCCTGCGCATCGGTTTCTTCATTAAGCGCCTGATCTGCTTCACTTTCAGTGGCGAAGTTATGATTGATGTAAATAACGCCTAAGCTCTGCACATCATCCATGTTTCTGGCCTGTTGGCTGTCTATTCTGATGGCTGCCTTCGCGTTTGCACTGAGCAAAAGCGCAGCCAAAATGGCGATTGCGATTCTTTTCATGATATGCGCTCCACGACTGCGTGCTGTGATACGGGGTAATGTTCTCCTTCTCTGTTCAGTGTCTCTGATTAAAGTGTAATCGCTACCCGGATTGCGATGGGTGACCATTTCTGATGGTGTTGTTCAAAAAAACAGCGCTTCTGATGAGTGCGATTTTAAATCACCCACTTAGAACAGCTTTACCCTTTGTGCGAATTATTTGTGCAATCAGCTTGAGTTTCCTGGGGGGCGCAAGTATTATGACGCGTCAATTTTTCAGCCGACCTTTAACACGTTCCTTGCCTCCCCGGGCCTCGGCTGACCCAGACAGGAGGCTGAATAATCCGTAAGGAGCAATTCGATGCGTCATTACGAAATCGTTTTTATGGTCCACCCTGACCAGAGCGAACAGGTTCCGGGCATGATCGAGCGTTACTCTGCTGCCATCACTGGTGCAGAAGGCACGATCCACCGTCTGGAAGACTGGGGCCGCCGTCAGCTGGCTTACCCGATCAACAAACTGCACAAAGCACACTACGTTCTGATGAACGTTGAAGCTCCGCAGGAAGTGATCGATGAGCTGGAAACTACCTTCCGCTTCAACGATGCCGTTATCCGCAGCATGGTTATGCGTACCAAACACGCAGTGACCGAAGCATCTCCGATGGTTAAAGCGAAAGACGAGCGCCGTGAGCGTCGCGATGATTTCGCAAACGAAACCGCAGATGATTCTGATGCTGGGGATTCTGAAGAGTAATTTCTGATGACCAACCGTCTGGTGTTGTCCGGCACCGTGTGCAGGCCCCCCCTTCGAAAGGTCAGCCCATCAGGAATTCCGCATTGCCAGTTCGTGCTTGAGCATCGTTCTGTGCAAGAGGAAGCCGGGTTTCACCGGCAGGCGTGGTGCCAAATGCCCGTAATTATTAGCGGACACGAAAACCAGGCCATTACTCACAGTTTAACGGTCGGTAGCGCAGTAATCGTTCAGGGGTTCATTTCTTGCCACAAGGCAAAGAACGGCCTGAGCAAAATGGTTCTGCATGCCGAGCAGATTGATTTGATAGATTCTGGAGACTAGCCATATGGCACGTTATTTCCGTCGTCGCAAGTTCTGCCGTTTCACCGCGGAAGGCGTTCAAGAGATCGACTATAAAGATATCGCAACGCTGAAAAACTACATCACCGAAAGCGGTAAGATTGTCCCAAGCCGTATCACCGGTACTCGTGCAAAATATCAGCGTCAGCTGGCTCGCGCTATCAAACGCGCTCGCTACCTGTCTCTGCTGCCGTACACTGATCGTCATCAGTAATCGGGCACGGTCCATTAATACGACTTTAAGAGGATAAGGTAATGCAAGTTATTCTGCTTGATAAAGTAGCAAACCTGGGCAGCCTGGGTGATCAGGTAAACGTTAAAGCGGGTTACGCTCGTAACTTCCTGGTTCCACAGGGTAAAGCTGTTCCAGCTACTAAGAAAAACGTAGAGTTTTTCGAAGCACGTCGTGCTGAACTGGAAGCCAAACTGGCTGACGTTCTGGCGGCTGCTAACGCTCGCGCTGAAGCAATCAACGCACTGGGCACCGTTACTATCGCGTCTAAAGCTGGCGACGAAGGTAAACTGTTCGGTTCCATCGGTACCCGCGATATCGCTGATGCAGTTACTGCGGCAGGCGTTAAAGTGGCTAAGAGCGAAGTTCGTATGCCGAACGGCGTTCTGCGTACCACTGGTGAGCACGAAGTTGACTTCCAGGTTCACAGCGAAGTGTTCGCTAAACTGGTTGTTAACGTAGTAGCTGAGTAATTTTTTACTCTGCTCGCGTCGAAGCGCCGGCCTTGTGCCGGCGTTTTGCTTTTTAGCGTGACCCTGCGTCATCTTTTGCTCTTGTAAGGTCGCTATTCCTGACGCATTCTCTGATAATAAATTGAAACGCAATTTTATTTATGAGATTTGTCATGGATACTGCTCTGCCCACGCCCGTCTTTGCCCGTCGCAATGTGGCCTATGCCTGCGCCACGCTCTGCTGTCTGCTTTGGGGAAGCTCGTACCCGGCCATTAAAAGTGGCTACGAACTCTTTCAGATCGCGACCGATGATATCCCCTCCAAAGTCGTCTTTGCCGGATACCGTTTTCTGTTTGCCGGCGCGTTGCTGCTGCTTTTTGCCCTGGCCCAGCGAAAGCCGATTGGCAGGCTCACGCCCACGCAGTTTGGCCAGCTCACGATCCTCGGACTGACGCAGACCTCCCTCCAGTACACCTTCTTTTATATCGGCCTGGCCTACACGACCGGGGTGAACGGCTCCATCATGAATGCCACCGGGACCTTCTTCAGCGTGCTGCTGGCGCACTTTATCTACCACAACGACAAACTCAGCTATAACAAAACGCTGGGATGTGTTCTGGGCTTTGCCGGGGTTATGCTGGTGAACTTCCACAGCGGGTTAAGTGAGTTCCAGTTTGTCTGGAAAGGTGACGGATTTGTGGTGCTGGCCGCCTTTATTCTCTCTGCGGCCACGCTTTACGGGAAACGCATTTCCCAGACCGTTGACCCGACGGTGATGACTGGCTGGCAGCTGGGGATAGGCGGGGCGGCACTGGTTGCGGGAGGCTATGCCACGGGCGGGACGCTGGAGGTGCACAGCATGAAAGCCGTCGCCGTGCTGGGGTATCTGACGCTGCTCTCATCCGTGGCGTTCGCCCTGTGGAGCGCGCTGCTGAAAGTAAACCGCGTGAGTATGATTGCCCCGTTCAACTTTGTCATACCTGTAGCAGGGACGGTGCTCTCCGCCATCTTCCTCGGCGAAAACATTCTGGACATCAAATACGCGATTGCGCTGGTGCTGGTCTGCTCGGGGATTTGGTGGGTGAATAAACGGCGTGCCTGAGAACAAAAGTGCCGGGTGGCGGCATCGCCTTACCCGGCCTGGGCCATTAACGTGCTCTGATGAAACTGCCGTCCGGCTGGCGGGTAAACAGTACCTGCTGCCCGTTTCCGGTATCGATCGTTAACCCGGTTACCACCCCGCTGGCATTCTGGCGGATCTGCACCATCTGACCATTTTGCAGGTTGCTGAGCGGTTTGCCTGCCCCCTCGACTTGCGCCATGGCATACACATCCGTTGCTGGCAGATTGTGGTCGCGGAACAGCTGGGCAAGAGTTTTCCCAGGCTCTACGCGATACGAACGCCACTGCTGCTCAATGCCGGTGGGCTGTTGCGCCTGTGGCTCTGAAGGGGCGGCGGCCTGCTCCTGATCTTCCTGAACCGGTTCAGGTTCAACCGGCGCAACCTGGCCCGGATCGTTAGACGGTGTGACCAGCTGCGTCTGCATCGGCTGTGAATCAGGCTGCGGCTGGCTTTGCGACTGGATATCCAGCTCAGCATTCCGGCTGACCGGCGCGGTATCAACGTTGTCACTGCCGGAAGGAAGCAGGAAGCCGATGACGATCAGCAACGCGCCGATAATAATGCCTCTGCGGTGCAAAGGCGGCAGCGGGTCCATGATGCGAAAGTTATCCGGCGCATGCCAGATTTTCGCCAGGGTAGGTTTCAGTTCAAATCGCCCGGGCATGGCTCTCCTCCTGCTCCGCGTCTTTTTATCCTGTCCTGAGAAGTGTAGTTTGCTAACTGCCTGATGGGCGTAACAAAGCCAGCTTTCGTGACATATATTAGGGAAAATCCTGACGGCTACTATTGTTTCCGTTTCGTCGCAGTTTGTCACCTTTACTTAAGACAAAGTTTTACCCATAAGGGCATGGCTGATATGCTGCCCGCTACTTTAAATGTGATGGAAGGAAAACCCATGACCACCCCGACTTTTGACACTATCGAAGCGCAGGCAAGCTACGGCATCGGCTTGCAGGTAGGACAGCAGCTGAGCGAATCCGGCCTGGAAGGTCTGTTACCGGAAGCGCTGGTGGCGGGTATCGCTGACGCGCTGGAAGGCAAGCAGCCCGCTGTGCCGGTTGACGTTGTGCACCGTGCGCTGCGTGAAATCCACGAACGTGCTGACGCCGTACGTCGCGCGCGTTTCGAAGAGATGGCGGCAGAAGGCGTGAAATATCTGGAAGAGAACCGTGAGCGTGAAGGCGTGAACAGCACCGAGTCCGGCTTGCAGTTCCGCGTAATCAATCAGGGTGATGGCGCAATCCCGGCGCGTACCGACCACGTTCGCGTACACTACACCGGTAAGCTGATCGACGGTACCGTGTTCGACAGCTCCGTCGCACGTGGCGAACCGGCTGAGTTCCCGGTCAACGGCGTTATCGCAGGCTGGATCGAAGCCCTGACCCTGATGCCAGTAGGTTCCAAATGGGAACTCACTATCCCGCACAACCTGGCTTACGGCGAGCGTGGCGCTGGCGCGTCCATTCCGCCATTCAGCACCCTGGTGTTTGAAGTCGAGCTGCTGGAAATCCTGTAATCGGTTTTTCTTATTTTCCTCTCTCCGATCGGGGAGAGGAAAATAGCGATAAAACCCGGAGTTACGACGAAATCAACATTTTGTATTGCAAACGAAACTGTTACGTGTATTTTTGTGAGCTGTTTCGCGCTGTATGAGTGATATGACACTCACTTTCAACATATTATTAACATAATATTCAAATCATAGTATTCATCCCGCCGATTCTTACCTACTATCGATTAGTCCTTACACAGGGTCCGTCATTTATTTGGCGTATATAAAGGCCAGAAGAGCCTTAACAACACAGACAGGCATAAACAGGAAAATATCACATGGTAGATCAGGTCAAAGTCGCCGCCGCAGAAGAGGCGACGTCTGAACAGTCGCTACGGCGAAATCTCACGAACCGTCACATTCAGCTTATTGCCATTGGTGGAGCCATCGGCACCGGGCTGTTTATGGGCTCGGGCAAAACCATCAGTCTTGCCGGCCCGTCGATCATCTTCGTTTATATGATCATCGGTTTTATGCTCTTTTTCGTGATGCGTGCAATGGGTGAATTGCTGCTGTCGAATCTCGAATACAAATCCTTCAGCGACTTCGCGTCAGACCTGCTCGGCCCGTGGGCGGGCTATTTTACCGGCTGGACCTACTGGTTCTGCTGGGTGGTTACCGGCATGGCGGATGTTGTCGCTATTACGGCCTACGCCCAATTCTGGTTCCCCGGCCTGTCGGACTGGGGGGCTTCGCTGGCGGTGATTATTCTGCTGCTGAGCCTGAACCTCGCCACCGTTAAAATGTTCGGTGAGATGGAGTTCTGGTTCGCGATGATCAAAATCGTCGCCATCATCGCGCTGATTGTCGTCGGGCTGGTGATGGTGCTGACGCACTTCCAGTCGCCAACCGGCGTACAGGCCTCGTTTGCCCATCTGTGGAATGACGGCGGCTGGTTCCCGAAAGGTATCAGCGGCTTCTTTGCCGGCTTCCAGATAGCGGTGTTTGCGTTTGTCGGGATTGAGCTGGTCGGTACCACGGCGGCGGAAACCAAAGATCCGGAGAAATCCCTGCCGCGCGCGATCAACTCCATTCCGCTGCGTATCATCATGTTCTACGTGTTCGCGCTGATCGTCATTATGTCCGTGACGCCATGGAGCTCGGTGGTGCCAACCAAGAGCCCGTTCGTCGAGCTGTTCGTGCTGGTGGGGCTGCCTGCTGCCGCGAGCCTGATTAACTTCGTGGTGCTGACCTCTGCGGCCTCTTCCGCGAACAGCGGCGTCTTCTCCACCAGCCGTATGCTGTTCGGCCTGGCGCAGGAGGGCGTTGCTCCGAGCGCGTTTGCCAAACTGTCTAAACGCGCGGTACCGGCGAAAGGGCTGACCTTCTCCTGCATCTGTCTGCTGGGCGGTGTGGTGATGCTCTACGTCAACCCGAGCGTAATCGGCGCGTTCACCATGATCACCACGGTGTCGGCGATCCTGTTTATGTTCGTCTGGACCATCATCCTCTGCTCGTACCTTGTGTACCGCAAGCAGCGTCCACACCTGCACGAGAAGTCGATCTACAAGATGCCGCTGGGCAAGCTGATGTGCTGGGTGTGCATGGCGTTCTTTGTCTTCGTGCTGGTGCTGCTGACGCTGGAAGAAGATACCCGACAGGCGCTGATGGTCACGCCGCTGTGGTTTATCGCGCTGGGGCTGGGCTGGCTATTTATCGGTAAGAAACGTATGGCGGGCATGCGCTAAGCATGTTGCCGGGTGGCGCTGACGCTTACCCGGCCTAGGTTCGCGGATGTTGTAGGCCCGGTAAGCGCTAGCGCCACCGGGCTTTTTTATTTACCCGATAATGCACGCGGGAACAGAACGTTATTCTCAAGACTAATGTGTTCCATCAGATCGTCGATCATCTCGTTAATGCCGTTGTACATGGCTTTCCAGGTGGTGCACGCTTCTGGCGGCGGTGTGACGTTGTTGGTGGTGTGTTTGATCACTTCCAGCAGTTCGCCGGCGTCATCATGTTCGCTTTCCATCACGCTGATGGGCCCCATGGCCTGGCTGCCCATGCCCTGTTTGATCATCGGGAAGAGGATCTGCTCCTCTTTCATCATGTGGCTGGAAAGTTCTTCGTGCAGCATGGTCAGATATTTCGCCAGGCCGCGCGGTACGGAAGGTTTATCGGCATGAACGCGTTCAACTTTGGTCGCCTGTAAAATCAGCTCCGGCAGCTGCTCGCGGTGACGATCGTGGTAACGCACAATGATATGGTCGATGATTTCAGCCAGCGGCGCGGTGCGCCAGTCTTTGTCGACAGGCTGTTCAGCCAGCTGAGCCAGCTCCGCTTCGATAGCCTCCACATCCAGCTCTTTACGCGACGCTGCACGCGCCAGCGTTTGCTTACCACCGCAGCAGTAATCCATATCGTATTTACGGAACAGCGCAGAAGCGCGAGGGATGGAGAGCGCCAGCTCGCCTAAGGGTTGGTCGCGGAAGGCCATAACAGTTTCCTCATCATCAGGAATATAAGATGCATTTTAAATGCATCTTTAGGTGGATACTATAACCCTTTAGAGGCAAGGGTGAAAATGAGAAGGGGATCACAAAAAAAGCGTGCTTTTAACTTGCTGATTGAATGCAGAAAAGGGCTTTCGAAAGTTTTTAAAGGTGGAGAAACAGTAAACAACCTGCCGAACGTGCCGATAGATACAGGTCAGACAATACCTGTATATAAAAAAGGCAACGCATGTTTAAACGTATAAAAGTCATTACTCTTTTGATTTCGGTGCTGCTTGTGCTCGGCATCATGCAGCTGATCTCCGCTGGCATTTTCATTAACGCACTCAATAACGATAAAGAGAACTTCACCGTTTCTCAGCTTTCCAGCCAGAACGTCGCGGAGTTTACCGACGCCTGGATCAGCCTGAACCAGGCGCGCGTCACTCTCAACCGCGGCATGTTGCGCCTGCAAAGCAGCATGGCGTCGCAGATTAATGGCGGACAGCTGAACGAGCTGGTCAATACCGCGAAAAACCTGCTGGCCGATGCCCAGACCCATTACGATAAATACTACGCGCTGCCGGAAACGCCGGGTATGGACGAGCACCTGGCCGATCGCCTGGAAGAGCAGTACCGCGTCTACTCCGCCACGCTGACGCAAATGAACGTTCTGCTGGGGCAGGGCAATCTGGAAGATATTTTCAAACAAAATGCCGAACAGAAGCAGACCGCGATGCAAAAGGTTTATCGCGAGTGGCGTGAGGCGCAGGCCGCGCTGACCGCCAAAGGGATCCGGGACAATGAAAGCGACTACAAACGCATTCTGTGGATCCTTTCTGCGGTGATGCTGCTGGTGATCGCGGTGATTATTTCCAGCTGGATTGCGATGCGCCGCGTGCTGCTGCTGCCGCTGGAAGAGGTGATCAACCATATCCGCGCCATTGCCGCAGGGGATTTAACCCAGCCGATTCAGGCTGAGGGTAAAAATGAAATGGCGATCCTGGCGCGCAACGTTCAGGAGATGCAGACTGCGCTGGCCAACACGGTGGGCGTGGTGCGTGAAGGCGCAGATACCATCTACACCGGCGCGGGTGAAATCTCGGCGGGCAGCAACGATCTCTCCTCTCGTACCGAGCAACAGGCCGCTTCTCTGGAAGAGACGGCAGCCAGCATGGAACAGTTAACCGCCACAGTGAAGCAAAACGCCGATAACGCGCGTCAGGCGTCGCGTCTGGCGCTGGACGCCTCCTCCACCGCGAAGAAGGGCGGTAACGTGGTCGAGGGCGTTGTGCGCACCATGGACGAAATCGCCACCAGTTCCAGCAAAATCGCGCAAATTACTAACGTGATCGACGGCATTGCTTTCCAGACCAATATTCTGGCGCTGAACGCGGCGGTAGAAGCGGCGCGCGCGGGCGAGCAGGGACGTGGCTTCGCGGTTGTCGCGGGCGAGGTGCGTACCCTTGCCCAGCGCAGCGCACAGGCGGCGAAAGAGATCAAAGCGCTGATCGATGATTCCGGCGAACGCGTCAACGCGGGTTCTCAGCTGGTAAATGAAGCGGGCGCGACGATGGCGGAGATCGTCAATGCGGTTACGCGCGTGACGGACATCATGGGTGAGATTGCGTCGGCCTCCGACGAACAGAGCCGCGGTATCGACCAGGTGGGTCAGGCGGTGGCGGAGATGGATCGCGTCACCCAGCAGAACGCCTCGCTGGTGGAAGAGTCTGCGGCGGCAGCGGCGGCGCTGGAAGATCAGGCTGCACGCCTGAACGACGCGGTGGCGGTGTTTAAGATCACCCGTAACCAGGCGGTGAAAGCCGCGCCGGTAAAGACCTATGCACCTAAAGCGCAGCCCGTCGCGGCGGCGTCTGAAGCGAACTGGGAAACGTTCTGATACTGTGCCGGGTGGCGCTGACGCTTACCCGGCCTACGGTTTGTAGGCCCTGCAAGCGAAGCGCCGCTGGGCGAAAAGCTCACCCCTCCGACGCCGGAACGACCATCGGTTTTTCCGGCTTCGCTCTCACCGCAATCACCACCCCAACGACCAGCAGCGCGATCCCGCAGGCCGTTAGCAGCGGCGGCACGCTCTGACGCATCAGGAAGGTATAGAGCAGCCCTGCCAGCGTCTCAAAGACAATCAGCGGCCCCAGTATCACCGTCGGCAGCTTCTGGCTGGCAATGTTCCAGCACAGCGCGCCCACCCACGAACAGAGCACGGCAATGGCGACCATTAACCCGACGAATACCCACGGGCGCGGTCCGAAGGGCAGGGTAAATGCCGGTTGCTGGCTACCCAGCCAGACACACGCGCCCACATAGCCCAGCAACGAGACAGGGAGGGTGACCAGCGCCTGCGCCGTCGCCCACATCATCGGATGTTTATCCGGGTTTTCCCGCAGCCAGCGTGCATTGCGCAGGGCATACCAGGCCCAACAGACAACCGAAATAAACGCCAGAAAGATCCCTGAGCCGTAACGCCATAAGCTGAAGTTTTCAAGGCCGTGGCGAAGCTCGGCAATATTCACGCACACCAGCCCCACGGCGATGCAGACCAGAGCGGGCGCCATTTTTGACCACGCCAGTTTGCCGTCACGCTGGCTGTAAAGCAGGTTCGCGAAAACCGGGATGACCACCGGCAGCGTGCCGATAATCATGGTCGACACCGGCGCACCGGTGCGCTGAATGGCGCTCGCCAGACAGACGTAGTAGATCAGATTACCCATCATGGTCAGCGCCAGCGCGGTGAGCCAGTCCTGGCGGCCCAACTGACGCAGACGCGCGCGCCCCAGCCATGCCAGCGGCACGGCAATCAGCCCCAGCGCCAGGTAACGTCCGGTCGACTGCAATATTGCCGGGTACTCCGGCACAATCAGCGGGCCGACAAAAATCAGCCCCCACATCAAACCCGCAAGCAGGGCATACAACACGCCGCTAATCATTTTTCCATCCATCTTGATTCACTTTGCGATCAGTGTAGGAGGGCAAAACGCGCGCGTATTGTATGAGGTTGCGCATTAGCGCGGCATAACCTGTTTCTGGTAGCGCACGGGCGTGATGCCGTAGCGACGGGTGAAGGCGCGGGTTAAATGCGACTGATCGGTCAGCCCGGTCGCGGCGGCCACCTCGGCGGCAGGCATGCCGTGGGTGAGGAATGCTTTTGCGCGCCACAGCCGGATGGCCATCAGCATCTGGTGGGGCGTAACGTGGAAATGGGCTTTGAACTGGCGCTGAAAATGGTACGGGCTGAGCGAGACAACGTTAGCCAGCTCGTCCAGGGTCAGCGAGCGCATATAGTTGTCGTGCAGATAGTCGCGAACGCGTTCGAAGCGGTGCGCGGCCTCCTGCACCACCGGCGCATGATGGGCCAGTGGCTGAAAAGTCTGAATCAAATCCAGTAGCAGCCCCTTCTGCGCCAGCGGATCGTTGGTGTGCCACAGGCCGTAAATTAACCGGCCAATCTGCTGCGAGCGCAAAGGGTCGTGGCGCGTGACGTCATTAAACCACCAGTGACGCAAGCCGGTGACCTCTTCCAGCAGGTCGGGTTCGATGTAGACCATCCGGTAGCGCCAGCCGCCTTCGGTGGCGGATTCCCCTGTGTGGATCTCGTCCGGGTTCATGGTCACGACGGATTTTTCCGCGGCAAGATGCTGGGTACCGCGATAGCGGAAGCGTTCGGCACCGGTTTCGATGGTGCCGATACCGAAGGCTTCATGAGTGTGAGGCTCAAAGGCGTAGTCAGAGATATGGGCGTGATAAAGCTCCAGGCCCGGCAGCTGCGCCAGATGGCGAAAGCGCGCGCTGTCTCTCTCATCAGTGAACTGTTCCGGTACGCCTTGCACGGTGAGCCTCCTTGTGGGTCATCGCTTCATTATCAGAGATGACCCGAGGGGATGCCACAAAAAATAACCAATTTTTAACAACTACAGGATGGCTTTGACGCTTTCCGCCAGTGATGTGGTTGGGCGGCCGATCAGTTTGCTCAGGGTACGGCTGTCGTCGAACAGGCCGCCTTTGGACGCGCCGGTGTCGGAGTCCGCCAGCATCTCCGCCAGCCCGGCAGGCAAACCAACGCCCTTCAGCGCAGCGGCGAAATCGGCTTCGCTGAGGTTCTGATACGTTACCGGCTTACCGCTCTGCTTGCTCAGTTCCGCAGCCAGTTCGCTCAGCGTCCAGGCATTATCACCCGCCAGTTCATACACCTTGCCGGCATGACCCTCTTCAGAAATCACTTTCGCTGCCGCCGCCGCGTAATCCGCACGGGTCGCAGAGGCAATTTTGCCTTCGCCTGCGGCACCCATAAATACGCCGTGTTCCAGCGCTGGCGGCGCGCTTGCCAGGTAGTTTTCGGTGTACCAGCCGTTGCGCAGCAGAGCGTAAGGCACGCCGGAGGCCGCCAGGGCATTTTCGGTTTCGACGTGCTCAACGTGCAGACCCAGCGGAGATTTGTCAGCATGCAGCAGGCTGGTATAGGCGATGAATTTCACCCCGGCGGCTTTGGCGGCGTTTATCACGTTCTGGTGCTGTACGGCACGCTGGCCCACTTCGCTGGAGGAGATGAGCAGCAGTTTATCCACGCCGTTCAGCGCGGTGGTAAATGCGGCTTCATCGGTGTAATCCGCCTGACGCACAACGACCCCTTGCTGACGCAACGCTTCGGCTTTCGCCGGGTTACGCACAATAGCCACGATCTGGCTGGCCGGAACGGTTTTCAGCAGTTCTTCAATAACGTGTTGGCCAAGCTGGCCAGTTGCGCCGGTAATCGCGATCATGATGAATCTCCTTCGTGTTTGTCTGGTGTTGTGGCACACTATCACCATAACTAACTTTTAGTAAGTACGTACAAAAAGGTAAGTATGAAAACAACAATACCAACGCTCAGCGAGCAAATGCGCGATGGCAACCTCTTTGCGGAACAGTGCCCGTCACGGGAGGTGCTCAAACACGTAACCAGCCGCTGGGGCGTGCTGATCCTGGTGGCGTTACGTCAGGGGACGCATCGCTTCAGCGATCTGCGCCGCAAGATGGGCGGCGTCAGCGAGAAGATGCTGGCTCAGTCTTTACAGGCGCTGGAGCATGACGGGTTTGTCGATCGCGTGTCGTATCCGGTCGTGCCGCCGCATGTGGAGTATAGCCTGACGCCGATGGGGCAGGAGGTAAGCGAGAAGGTGGCCGCGCTGGCCGACTGGATTGAGGTCAATACGCCGCAGGTGATGGCGAATAGGGACGAGCGTGCGGCGTGAAATGCCGGGTAGCGCTTGCGCTTACCCGGCCTACGGGATCGAGGATTGCGGGTAGGCCGGGTAAGGCGAAGCCGCCACCCGGCACAATCATCGCTACCTGCTCAAATCCACCTGATAAATCGCGAACCCAATATCATCCGTCGCGACCTTTTGCATCGAATACTGCGCCTTATCCTTGATAAACGCGGCTGCTTTATCGGACGGAGATGTCTCAAAGCGAATATCCAGCTTAGTGTCGCTGTGGATCGGCGCAAGTCGCCAGTTGTTATCCACCGCCGGATGAATTTCACCCGTTTTTTTCGACTCCGCGCTGATCCACGCCGCCAGCACCGAACGGTTCTCATCCGGCGAGGCAAAGGCGATGTGGCTGTCACCCGTACCGGCAAACTTGCCGCCATAGGCGCGGTAGTTGTTGGTCACCACCAGGAAAGTGGCATTCGGATCAATCGCTTTGCCGTTGAAGGTCAGGTTTTTGATGCGTTCTGCCTGCGGATTAATGGCCTGACATTCGCCGTCATATTTCGCGGGCTGGGTAACGTCAATCTGATATTCCACGCCGTCGATCACGTCGAAGTTGTAGGTGCGGAAACCGTCCCAGTTAATCAGCGACTGCGGTTTGCTGTTGTGCGGATCGATCTGGTTGAACTGTCCGGCAGAGCACTCCAGCCAATCCTTCACCTCTTTCCCGGTGGCTTTCACCACCACGAGGGTGTTGGGATAGAGGTAGAGATCGGCGGCATTACGGAAGGTCAGCTGGCCTTTTTCCACCTCAACGTAGCTGGCCGGATCGTTCTTCCGCCCGCCCACTTTGAATGGCGCCGCGGCAGACAGTACCGGCAGATTTGCCATATCCGGATCGCCCTGAATATAGTGCTCCGCATAGGCTTTCTGCGCCATGTTGACTACCTGCACGGTCGGGTCATCCTGTACCAGCGCGAGGAAGCTGTACATGTTATCAGCCGATTTACCGATCGGCTTGCTGACAAATTCACGCGTCGCGTCGTGGTCATGCTTCAGGACGTCGACCAGCTTTTTATCTTCCCCTGCCAGAGATTTTTTGGCCGCTGCGTCGTAGATCGGACGCGCTTCCGCTTTCGACTGCGTGACTTTCCAGCTTCCGCTGTCTTTATTCAGCACCAGATCCACCACGCCAAGGTGGTCGCCCCACATGCCCGGCATTACCGATGGCACACCGTTAAGCGTCCCTTTTTCGATGTCCGCGCCTTTGATAGCAACGAAATCTTTGCCCGGGAAGACGGCGTGGGCGTGACCAAACAGGATCGCATCCACGCCCGGCACCTGGCTGAGATAGTACACGGAGTTCTCAGCCATCACCTGATACGGGTCGGCCGAGAGGCCAGAGTGCGCCACGACGACGACCACATCCGCCCCTTTCGCCCGCATCTCCGGCACGTATTTGCGCGCGGTTTCGGTAATGTCGTTGACGGTCACTTTCCCGTCGAGGTTGGCTTTATCCCACGTCATGATCTGCGGCGGCACAAAACCGATATAGCCGATTTTCAGCGTCTGTTTTTTACCGTCCTGGTCGACAACCTCGGTCTCTTTAATCAGATAAGGGGTGAAGAGCGGCTTCTTCGTCTTAACGTCGATGATATTGGCGTTAACGTACGGGAATTTTGCACCTGCCAGCGCGTCGTGCAGGTATTTCAGGCCGTAGTTAAATTCGTGGTTGCCCAGGTTGCCGACGGCATAGTCCAGCGTATTCATTGCCTTATAAACAGGATGGATCTCGCCTTTTTTCAGCCCCTTCGCCGCCATGTAGTCTCCGAGCGGGCTGCCCTGAATTAAGTCCCCGTTATCGACCAGCACGCTGTTTTTCACTTCACCGCGGGCGGCGTTGATCAAACTTGCCGTGCGTACCAGTCCGAATTTTTCCGTAGGGGTATCTTTGTAGTAATCGAAGTCCATCATATTGCTGTGCAAATCGGTGGTTTCCAGAATACGGAGATCCACCGTCGCTGCCTGAACGCTTGCCGCAATCAGCGTTGCCAGGAGCGTTGCGCTAAACTTAATCATCTGAGGAGTCCTTTTTTCGATCCAAGCCACAAAAGAATATGTATGTAGTATTTGTTGCTTACAGAAGTGTGAATGCTGCCAGAAAAAAGGGCGCTGAAACCAGAATTGCTTCACAGATAGCGGAATTGTTCACATTACGATATAACTAAAACAATAAGTTATGCCCACTGCGTTAACGAAGAGGTGGAGAATGTTAGATAAAATTTGTCAGCTCGCACGGGATGCGGGTGATGCCATTATGCAGGTGTACGACGGTGCGAAACCGATGGATGTTGTCAGCAAAGCGGATGACTCCCCGGTGACGGCGGCGGATATCGCGGCGCATGCGGTGATCCTGAAAGGTTTGCAGGCCCTGACGCCGGATATTCCGGTCCTTTCTGAAGAAGCGCCCCAGAGCTGGGATGAACGTCAGCACTGGCAGCGTTACTGGCTTGTCGACCCGCTGGATGGCACGAAAGAGTTTATCAAGCGTAACGGTGAATTCACCGTCAACATCGCCCTGATTGAAAAAGGAAAAGCGGTGCTTGGCGTGGTTTACGCCCCGGTGATGAAAGTAATGTACAGCGCGGCGGAAGGTAAAGCCTGGAAGGAAGAGTGCGGCGTGCGTAAGCAGATCCAGGTGCGTGATGCTCGTCCTCCGCTGGTGGTGATCAGCCGCTCGCACAGTGACAGCGAGCTGGAGGAGTATCTGCAACAGCTGGGTGAACACCAGACGACGTCGATTGGCTCGTCGCTGAAGTTCTGTCTGGTGGCGGAAGGGCAGGCGCAGCTGTACCCCCGTTTCGGGCCGACGAACGTCTGGGATACGGCGGCAGGGCATGCGGTGGCGGCGGCCGCTGGCGCGCATGTGCATGACTGGCAGGGTAAGCCACTGGACTACACCCCGCGCGAGTCATTCCTGAATCCGGGCTTCCGGGTATCACTTTACTGAGTCAGTAGCTTATGCAGCAGGGCAACCACCTGCTGCACCTCATCCTGCGTCAGCGCGCCGTCTTTAACCCACTGTACGCGACCGTTTTTGTCCAGCACGACAATCGCTGAACTCTCTTCTTCCAGCTGCCACGCCTTACGCGTCACGCCGTTGCTGTCGACAATAAACTGCGACCAGGGATAGAGCTTCTTATTGCTCTCAAGGCTTGAGCGCACAAACATCCCGGAGCCGGGAATCGCGTCGTCGGTGTTCACGATGGTGGTGGTCTGGTAGCGATCGTGCGGGAGTTTTGCGGCTTTGATCGCTTCCACGAGGGTGGCATTTTTCTCTTTAGCGGATGTACGTCCGGCAATATGTTGTACAACTCTCACTTTGCCCGCAAGCTGCGCGCTATTCCAGGTTTTATAGCTAAACTTATCATTGTCGAGAATCAATTCTCCCCGGTCAGCAATGCCGACCGGCGGGACACGTTGTCCTTTTTCAATGTTGTGTGCGGAAGCCATCAGCGGCAGCAACAGGCAAGCTGCTGCCAGGAGGTTACGTAGGGTCATGGTGTTTCCTTATTGTTAGCAGGTGATCCGACCACTTGGTCATGCGCTTTTAATCATAAGTGCGATCAATAGGCTTTTCCCGCAATCCCGATGCCAGTTTGCGGGCGAACGCACATATCCATGCAAAAACGACGGCATATACTGCGCTGTATCACGCTTTGCAAAGATTATTCTGAATAATTGTAATCAAACGGTAAATAAACTTATGCACACTGGGTAAGTACGAGGTTCTGGTCTATAGTCATTGGGCATCAAAATTTGCGCTCAGGACAGTCGGGCCGATTGTGGCACCGCAAGAGCGTATGATTCGCAGGAGATACAAGAATGAAAATTTTCCAACGCTACAACCCGCTTCAGGTGGCGAAGTACGTGAAGATCCTGTTCCGTGGACGGTTGTACATCAAGGATGTTGGCGCTTTTGAGTTCGATAAGGGCAAAATCCTTATCCCAAAAGTGAAGGACAAACAGCACTTGTCTGTGATGTCCGAAGTCAACCGTCAGGTTATGCGTCTGCAAACTGAGATGGCTTAACCAACGTGCTATGCAGTAGTAGTTAAAAAGACGGCTCCCGATGGGAGCCGTTGATGTTTATGGGGCATACAAAGGATTACGCCGACACCTTCTCTTCGGCATCCGGCAGTTTCGGCACCAGCATGGTCGGTTTGCTATCAATACGCGTTACCAGCAGCTGGTCGATGCGGTAGTTATCAATATCCACCACTTCAAACTTGAAGCCGGAGAACTTCACCGAGTCGGTACGTTTCGGGATTTTACGCAGCATAAACATCATAAAGCCGCCGATGGTCTCGTAGTTGCCGGACTGCGGGAACTCGTCAATGTCGAGTACGCGCATGACGTCTTCAATCGGCGTACCGCCATCGATGAGCCATGAGTTCTCATCACGCTGCACAATTTGCTCTTCCAGCCCCTGGCCGACCAGGTCGCCCATCAGCGTCGTCATAACGTCGTTGAGGGTGATAATGCCCACCACCAGCGCGTATTCGTTCATGATCACCGCGAAGTCTTCCCCGGCGGTTTTGAAACTTTCCAGCGCTTCGGAGAGCGTCAGGGTATCCGGCACTATCAGGGTGTTGCGGATCTGCACGCCGCTGTTCAGCGCCAGGCTCTGGTTGGCCAGCACGCGGTTCAGCAGGTCTTTGGAGTCCACGTAGCCGATGATATGGTCGATATCTTCGTTACAGACCAGAAACTTGGAGTGCGGATGCTGCGCCACCTTGGTCTTCAGGCTCTGCTCGTCTTCATGCAGATCGAACCAGATGATGTTTTCACGGCCGGTCATGGAGGACGGCACGGTACGGGATTCCAGTTCGAAAACGTTCTCAATCAGCTCGTGCTCCTGCTTGCGCAGCACGCCTGCCAGCGCCCCGGCTTCCACCACGGCATAAATGTCATCGGAGGTGATGTCGTCTTTACGCACCATCGGCAGCTTGAAGATGCGGAAAATGACGTTCGCCAGGCCGTTAAAGAACCACACCAGCGGACGGAACACGTACAGGCAGAAGCGCATCGGGTTGATGATACGCAAAGCCACAGCTTCTGGCGCAATCATACCGATGCGTTTCGGGGTCAGGTCCGCGAATAAAATGAACAAGCCGGTGACCAGGGAGAAGGAGAGGATGAAGCTCAGCTGCTCGGCCAGCTCTACGGACATGTACTTAACAAAGAGGCTATAAAACGCCGGAGAAAACGCTGCATCGCCCACGATACCGCCAAGGATGGCGACCGCGTTCAGGCCAATCTGCACCACGGTAAAGAACATGCCGGGGTTTTCCTGCATTTTCAGAATGCGTGATGCGTTGATGTTGCCCTCGTCGGCAAGCAGCTTCAGTTTGATTTTACGGGAGGCAGCCAGCGAGATCTCCGATATCGAGAAAAATGCACTGACGGCAATAAGACAAAGTATTACTAAAATACTGTTTAACATAGTTTATCCGGCTTCTCGCCAGATCCTCAGAAGGGGAGTTGATACCATTCGTGTGAAGACACATTGAACTCAGCTCGTAGCGTTGAGCCGATTATTTCAGCGGTAGTATAGCGTAAAGACGTGTAAACCTGCCAGAGGTCACGTTTTCGGCAAAAAAAGCCGGACCGGCATGGGGCCGATCCGGCGGGAAGGGCTATTTCACGGTGGATAAGTTTTCGCCCACAGCCAGGCGTGTGGCATCGCCGCCCCAGACCTGATCGTACTCATAGCCTGTCAGCTGTTTGATGACCACACGGGTGCTGGCGTCGCAGTCGCGATAGTCGCCACCGAGCTTCCGACGCGCGATCTCCTTGAGCAGCACCTTATGCGTCTCGCGGGTCAGCTTAAATTTGTAGGTCGCGAAGAAGCTCACTGCCAGCAGCGCGGCGGTGGCAAAAATCATCAGGCCAATTATTGCTCCCAGCGCGCTTTCAGGCTGTGCGCCACTGCCTTTCACAAAACCGGACTCCTGCAACACCAGGCCGATAATCATAATCGCAATGGCGACGGTGCTTTTGCGGGTCAACACCATTACGCCAGCGAAAATGCCTTCCCGGCGCTGCTGCGTGACGATCTCGTCGATATCCGGAATAAAGCTATAAATATTCCACGGAATGTAATAGAGGCCGGAACGGGCTGCACCCAGCAGGATGAAGACGGCGGAGAACAGCAGCGTTGGCACCTCTGTTTTGGTGAGATAAACCGTAAACAGGAATGCCAGCACCAGGAAAATGCAGCTATACGAAAGGCGCAGTGCGGCGGAAGGGGTCATGTTCAGCCTGTTGAGTAACAGCATAAATCCGTACGTGCCCGGCACGGAGGCAAAAGCCGCAATACTTAGCCAGCCGGACACTGCTGCCGCATCCTGACTCAGGCAATACACCACGTAATAGGTAAAGACTGAACCAAATACGTCCATCGCGGTGAAGGAGAAAATATAAATAAGAATATGCAGGCGGAAAGCGCGAATACGAAAAGAAGAGAAGAGATCCAGCACCAGATATTTGAGGTGATTAATTACTCCGCTGCTGCGCTGGGTATCAACTTTGAAGTCATACTCCTGATGCACATCTTTTGCTTCCCAGGTGCTGTACCAGGTAATAAATACCGCGATGCAAAAGACGCAGGAAAATATCAGTCCGGTTAGCGTGTAGGTAAAGGAATTATCTTTGCCGGTAAATTGCATAATCACGCCCGGAACCGACACCGCAAGAAAACCGCCCAATTGCGAGCAGATCATCCGTACGCCCGACAGGCGGCTGCGCTCTTCATAGCGGTTGGTCATCTCCGCGGCGAGGGTTTCCCACGGCACCAGCACCATCGCTGAAAGCAGTTCGATGGAAAGATAGGTGCCCAGGTAATACCAGTAACCCATGTCCGTCAGCCACAGCAGAGCATAGAGGAACATTAAGGGAGAGCTGAGTAATAAGAAGAAACGACGACGGCCAAATTTACGCCCAAGCCAGGTGTCGCCGAAATTGTCGGTGATGTAACCCATTATCGGGCTTAATACCGCGTCAATGACGCGGGCAATAGCAAATATAGAGCCGGCTTCCACGACGGATAATCCGCAATAGGTGGTGTAAAAAAATAACAGCCAGGTGCCGATAATGGCGAAAGCGCCTCCGCCAAAGAGGTCGGTTATGCCGTAGCCAAGCGCCACGCCATAACCCACTCTGCGTTCAGTTGGTTTAACCATAATAATATCCAGTGTAGGGTAGATGTAGAGGTTGTATTTTTATTGCACTGCTGGACTACACGTGACGTTCTAATTATTAATATCTATCCATTGTCTTAACTGAGATGACCGATAAAAAGCCTCCACAATCTTGAGTGATTTTCCGGCGGTACAAATATTGGTAAAATCCGTACTCTCCGGGTGATGAATAGCGTGATAAAAACGGCGGATCGCCTGCTGGTGTCCTAATCCCCAGTAACTTTTTGCGGTGCCATCAGGAGAGGCATCGCTTTCCAGGCGAAATCGTTCGCCGGGCGTTATGCGCCAGAGCGTGTTGTCGTTGAGCAGCAGTGAGCCGCGCTCGCAGTGGATCTCCAGACAGAGGGGGGAATCCGTGGTGTGGCAGTTGCTGGCATAAAACAGACCGCGCGCACCGTTGGTAAAGTGAAGCGTGGCCATCGCGCTGTCTTCCCCTTGCGTGACGTCAGCCAGTTCCCCGCTGTCGACTACCCCCTTCAGCCGCGTGACGCCACCCGCGAACCACTGCATCAGATCGAGGGTATGGATCGCCTGGTTGATTAGCAGGCTTCCGCCTTCCGTTGCCAGCTGCCCGCGCCACGGGCTTTCCGTATAATACGCCCCCGAGCGGGACCAGGTCAGCACAGCTTTGATACTTAACATCTTTCCCAGTACGCCTTCCGCCAGCTCCTTGCGAATGCGCAGGCTGGTCGGATTGAGCCGGTTCTGGTAGCAGACGCCGAGCCTGCCGGGTGCCTGCGCGGCGGCAGAGGCAATGTCGGCAAGCTCGCTGCTGTTCATGCCCACCGGTTTTTCGCAAAAGACATGTTTCCCGGCGGCCAGCGCCGCCAGAATCATGTTTTTGTGCTCGAAGTGGGGCGTGCAGATATGCACCACGTCGATGCAGTCATCCAGCAGCATTTCCCGGTAATCCTGATAAAAGCGGCACTGATAGTTCATCGCCAGCTTCAGTCCTTTGACGCTGTCGATATCGACCAGCGCGCGCAGCGCGACATTGGGGATTTGCCTCAGGGCATTCACATGGCAACTGTGAATAGCCCCGGCACCGATAATCGCCGTGTTCAGGATGTTCATGTCGTCCCCTTAGTCAGCTGCGTTTGCGAGCATTTGTGCTTTCACGCACAGTTCGGCAGCTTTGAAAGCGTGCGCCTGAGTCATGGCATTTTCGGTGCGGTGCAGGCAGTCGAGGATCAGTTCGCCAAAGTACGGGAACCCAACCTGCCCGGCCACAGGATAGCGGAACTCGCCCTCGTTATTGACGAGGTAGACGACATCCTGCTCACCCCGGGTGAGATCGACATATTTACGGATCTCGATATACCCGTCGGTACCGAGCAGCGTCAGGCGACCATCGCCCCAGGTGGAGAGCCCGTCAGGAGTGAACCAGTCACAACGGAAATAGCCGCTGGCGCCGTTTTCTCCTTTGAGCATGGCGTCGCCAAAATCTTCGAATGCGGGATACTGCGGGTGGTTAACGTTGCGCACCTGGCTGGCGACCACGGTGGCGTCGCGGTTGCCGGTATAAAACAGGAACTGCTCGATCTGGTGGCTGCCGATGTCGCACAGGATGCCGCCGAAATAGCGGCGATCGTAGAACCAGTCCGGGCGGCCAGTCCCTTCCCGGTGCGGCCCCATGCCCAGGGTTTGCACCACGCGACCAATGGCGCCTTGCTGTACCAACTGCCCGGCAAAGACCGCGCTTTCCACGTGCAGACGCTCGCTGTAGTAGACCGCGTATTTTTTCCCGGTTTTCTCCACCATCGCTTTGGCGTCTGCCAGCTGTTCAAGGGTGGTGAGCGGCGCTTTGTCCGTGAAGTAGTCTTTGCCAGCCGTCATCGCCTTCAGCCCCAGCGCACAGCGTTCGGAGGGGATGGCCGCCCCGGCCACCAGGCGCACGTCGCCATCGGCGAGAATAACATCCAGGGAATCAGCCACCTTCACCTGCGGGTACTGCTGAACAAACGTGTCCACTTTCGCCGGATCGGGATCGTAAACCCACTTCAGCGTGGCACCTGCTTCAATCAGGCCATTACACATTCCGTAGATATGGCCGTGGTCGAGCGCGGCGGCGGCAAATACAAATTCACCCGCCTGCACCACCGGCTGCGGTTTGCCCACCGGCGCGTAGTTCATTCCGTCATTCTTGTTCATGGTTACAGTCCTCGATCCAGATCTTTACCCAGAGGGATAGCGCCCACTTCGCTGAAGTTGGCGACGCTTGCGGATTTTTCATAAAAACGGGGGGCGAGGGCGTTCGTCCCGCCGGTACGGTAAAACGGATCATCGCGGCCAACAGGCAGGGAAACGACACTGCGGGTAATGGCTGATTTATACATCGCAGTAATCAGCTCCAGCGAGCGCTTACCCTGCACGCCGTCCACCAGCGGGGCCGTACCGCGCTCAATGCTCTGAAGCAGGTCGTTAATCTGCCCGGTGTGCAGAGTCCATTCGAGCCTGGGCGTCGCCTGGAAAACGGCATCAAGCAGGGCTTCTCGCTCAATATCGTTGGTCTCCTGCGGGAAGCCGTTGTCAGCACTCACGCTGGCATAAGCCTGCCATGGGGCGGAGATGCGCGCTTTATCACCCTGGATAATGATCTTCTGATCTTCCCCGTGGTGTACTACCGAGGCGGTAAGCTGGGTGAGTGCGCCGCTGGGGTATTTGAATATCGCGGCGCTAAGGTCTTCCACTTCGGCGTTGTCATGGGCCACGTTGGTCATCATCGCCACCACCTCAGACGGGAAGCCGAGCATCCACTGAATGGCGTCAATATGGTGCACCGCGTGGTTCAGCGTGCAGCCGCCCCCTTCCTTTTCCCACGTGCCGCGCCACCACAGGTCGTAGTAGCAATGTCCGCGCCACCAGAAGGAATCCACCTGCGCATGGCATATTTTTCCGGCGAGGCCGGAATCCAGCGCCGCTTTTAAGCGCCAGAAGGCATCGGTAAAGCGGTTCTGGGCAATAATGGAGAGCGTTTTTCCGCTGGCCTGCTGGGCGGCGATCATCGCATCACACTCCTCCAGCGAGGCGGCCATCGGTTTTTCACACAGCACATGGCAGCCGGCATGAAGCGCATCAATGCTGATCTCCGCATGGACATAGGGCGGGGTGCAGACGTCAACGATATCGATGGGAAGCGCATCCTCCAGCAACTGCCGGTGGCTGGCGTACACGCGGGCGTCCGTCAGGCCGTAACGCGCTTTTTTCTCTTCCGCTTTCTCGGGATAGATATCAACCAGCGCAACGATCCGGCAGCGCTGTCCAAACTGCAAATAACCCTGAATATGGTTATGGGAGATATTTCCTGTTCCCACAATGGCGACATTTAACATCGATTTTCTCCGGTGTTACCAGGTACCCGCGGCATCCAGCGTGATGCTGGTGGCCCCTTTATCTACAGAGGTGCTGATGCGCTGCTGAAGCAGGCGCAGGTATTGCTTTTCGTTTAGCGGTAGCTCAACCCAGTCGTCCGTCCAGGTGGAGAGGTGCATGGCGTTAGAGAGGGTTAAACCGCGAATGCCGTCCAGACCCGGTGCAATCAACGGCTCGCCGCGCAGCACGGCGGCGCAGAAGTTGGCGGTGATGACGTGGTGCTCGCTGTATTCCGGGGCTACAGGGACAGAAACCTCCCAGCATTCCGGCTCACCGAAGCCATTCTGCCAGCGAGCGTTAAACTCGGTTTCCGATTCGCGCAGCCGCCAGTAGCGCAGTTTGCCCTCGTCGACGACCACTTTGCCGCGATCGCCGACAATCTCCAGGCGGTTGGTACCTGGTGTTTCCGCGACGGTGGTGATGAACACGCCGGTCGCGCCACTGGCATATTCGGCGTAGGCTGTCACCTCGTCTTCCACTTCGATATCGCGATGCTTACCGAACTGGCAAAACGCGCGCAGACGAACCGGCATGCCCACCAGCCACTGCCAGAGATCGAGCTGGTGCGGGTCCTGGTTGAGCAGCACGCCGCCGCCTTCCCCTTTCCAGGTGGCGCGCCAGCCGCCGGAGTTGTAGTAACTCTGCGAGCGATACCAGTTGGTGATGATCCAGTTGGAGCGGCGGATCTCGCCCAGCTCGCCGCTGTCGATCAGATCTTTCACTTTCTGATACAGCGGGTTGGGCCGCTGGTTATACATGATGCCGAACACCACGTCGCACTCCCGGGCGCAGGCGTTCATCTCCTGGACCTGCGCGGTGTAGACGCCTACTGGCTTCTCACACAGGGTATGAATGCCGTGGCGCATCGCCAGCATCGACAGGTGCGGGTGATCGTAATGCGGCGTGGCGACAATGACCGCATCGATAAGCCCGCTCTGGAGCATCTCCTGCGCATCACTGAACAGCGGAATGCCACCAACCAGCTGCCGAATGGCCGGATGCTTTTCCGGCGCGTTATCGCACACCGCCGTAAGGCAGGCGTCGCTGACGGTTCCGGCCAGTAAATAGCGTGCGTGGACCGTACCGATATTACCTATACCAATAATGCCAAAACGTACCTTCTCCATGTCTCACCTTAATTTCAGCCAAAAAGCGTGATGACCGAAAAATAGGAAAGGCGAGACGTAGCGACAATGTGTTTTTGTGAGAATACTCGCAAGGTGAATAAGTAAACTCCAACCATTTTGAAATTTGGTTTTAAAATCAAAGCGCTGTTTCTGCAAATATTTGCAAAAACTGATTGAGAGCGAGGTCACACTATGCCGGGCAAGTTAAAAATGGAGGAGATCGCATCCCTGACGGGATATTCCGTGAGCACGGTTTCCAGGGTGTTGAGCGGCAAGTCTTATACCAGCGATAAGGCCCGGGAAGCCATTGTCCGCATCGCACGGGAGCTTGGCGTGCTGGAGTCGATGGCGAGCGGACGGCTTTTAATTAACGGAATCGCTGTATTTGCGCCTGAAAGAACGTTTCAGGGGCGTGGGGATATTTTTTATCTGGAAGTGACCAAAGGCATTGCGGAAGCCAGCGCGCCACATAATGTCTGGATCAGTTATTGCGGATTAGAGGAACAAAATGCGGACGTGAAATTATTTATGGAAAAGGCAAGCCATAAAAATATTAACGCAATAATTATCATTGGTACGGATGATTCCACCATATTTAAGCTGGCCAGCACGCTGAATAAACCCTGTGTATTAATTAATTCCGTTGACCGAGACCGGGTGCTGGATTCGGTTTCCCCCGATCATCGCGCAATCGGCTTTACCACGATGCAATATCTTTTCGAGCAGGGGCATCGCCGGGTGCTGACCATCACCTGTTTACGCCGGGACACGCTCTATGCCCGGCTGGATGGAATTAAAGAAGCGTACCGGCATTTTCATGTGGCGTTTGAGCCGCAGCGGGATTTACTGGTCACGGAGTGGTTTACCGCTGAAGAGGCTGAGCGCGAGCTGGATGCGTGGCTGTTACGTCACGACAGAGCGCAGTGGCCTGAGGTCATTTTTCCCAACAGCACCAGCATGACCGAGGGTGTGCTGAAGGCGTTACAGCGGCATGGGCTGCGCGTGCCGGAAGACATCTCCATCATCACCACCGATTTTGCGTGGAATTTAGCAAACCGGCTTGAAAAGCCCATTACGGGGATCACGGTGCCCTGTCGGGATTTGGGCATAGAAGCGGTGCATTTGCTGCAAACGCGGCTCAACCGACCACAGGCGCCAGTGTTTAACCTGCTGTTGCAGGGGAAAGTCATTGATTACGGTTCGGTGAGTAATGCCACGCGCCACGCGGCTCGCGTGGCGCTGTTGCAGTAATCAGGCCTGCTGGGGAGGCAGGCAAACGCCAATGCCGCCGATACCGCAGTAGCCGTACGGATTTTTATGCAGGTACTGCTGGTGGTCGTCTTCGGCATAGTAGAACGGTTTCGCGGTAGCGATTTCCGTCGTGACCTGACGTTTATCACCGGCCGCCTGCATCGCTTCCTGGAAACGCGTCAGGCTGGCGTGGGCGGCGGCCTCCTGCTCTGGGGTGAGCGGGTAGATGGCCGAACGGTATTGGGTGCCGTGATCGTTACCCTGACGCATGCCCTGCGCCGGGTCATGGTTTTCCCAGAACACCTGGAGCAGCTGTTCATAGCTAATGACGCTCGGGTCATACACCACACGCACCGCTTCAGCATGACCGGTTTCACCGGAACAGACTTCGCGGTAGGTTGGGTTAGGCGTATATCCTCCGGTGTAGCCCGCAGCGGTGCTGTACACGCCCGGCAGTTGCCAGAACAGGCGTTCTACGCCCCAGAAGCAACCCATGGCAAACAGGGCGATCTCCATTCCATCAGGAACGTTTGTCATTGAATGGTTGTTTACGGCGTGTAATGTTGCCACTGGCATAGGGGTGTTGCGTCCCGGTAACGCATCGGCTTGTGATACCAGATGCTTTTTATCGAATAAACTCACGGTGGGGCCTCCCGGGTAGCGTTGTTTCGGTTAAGGTTGTCACGAAGCGTTTAATTGAACACAATAAATGCGATGAATGAGTCTAGATTTAATCATAAGAAATATTTGGGTGTTACACCCTTTTTCAACCCGTAATTTGGGTTTTTGGCTTTCAGGCCGTATTTTGCCGCGGAGCGGCACTGCATTTGCTTCCAGGGTGGAAACAGGGATATTCAGGAGAAAACGTGACAAAGATCCGCCAGTTATGTTTAGTCAGTTTAATGCTGACCAGCGGGATTGCCAGCGCGGCGAATGTCCGTTTGCAGGTTGAGGGGTTATCCGGGGCGCTGGAAAAAAACGTGCGTGCGCAGCTTTCTACTATCCAGAGCGATGAGGTCACGCCGGATCGGCGTTTTCGCGCGCGCGTGGATGACGCCATCCGCGAAGGCTTAAAGGCGTTGGGGTACTACGAACCCACCATCGATTTCGATTTACGCCCGCCGCCGGCGAAAGGACGCCAGGTGTTGATTGCCCGCGTCTCGCCGGGCGAACCCGTCCTGATTGGCGGCACGAACGTGGTGTTGCGCGGCGGTGCGCGCACCGATCGGGACTACCTGGATCTGCTCAGCACCCGACCGAAAGTGGGCACCGTGCTCAATCACGGGGATTACGATCGTTTTAAAAAATCCTTAACCAGCGTTTCGCTGCGCAAAGGCTACTTCGACAGCCGGTTCAACAAAAGCCAGCTGGGCGTTGCGCTTGAGCGACGTCAGGCATTCTGGGATATCGATTACGACAGCGGCGAGCGCTACCGGTTTGGCGATGTGACCTTCGAAGGATCGCAAATCCGTGACGAGTATCTGCAAAATCTGGTGCCGTTTAAAAAGGGCGACTACTACCAGTCCAGCGACCTGGGCGAGCTGAACCGTCGTTTGTCCGCGACGGGCTGGTTTAACTCCGTGGTGGTAGCGCCGGAATTTGATAAATCCCGTAAAACGAAAGTGTTACCGCTGCATGGCGTGGTCTCTCCGCGCACCGAGAACACCATTGAGACCGGTGTCGGCTACTCCACGGACGTCGGCCCGCGCGTGAAAGCCTCATGGAAAAAACCGTGGATGAACTCCTACGGCCACAGCCTGACCACCAGCGTCAGCCTGTCTGCGCCTGAACAGCAGCTGGACTTCAGCTATAAAATGCCGCTGCTGAAAAATCCGCTTGAGCAATACTACCTCGTGCAGGGCGGCTTTAAGCGTACCGATTTGAACGATACCGAGCAGGACTCGACGACGCTTGCGGTATCACGCTTCTGGGATCTCTCCAGCGGCTGGCAGCGCGCCATTAACCTGCGCTGGAGCCTCGACCACTTTACCCAGGCAAACGTCACCAACACCACCATGCTGCTTTATCCGGGCGTGATGATCAGCCGTACCCGCTCGCGCGGTGGCCTGATGCCGACCTGGGGCGATTCTCAGCGCTACTCCATCGATTACTCCAACACCGCCTGGGGCTCCGACGTAGACTTCTCCGTCTTTCAGGCGCAAAACGTCTGGATCCGCACGCTGTACGACAAACACCGCTTTGTGATGCGCGGTAATCTCGGCTGGATCGAAACCGGTGATTTCGAACGCGTCCCGCCGGATCTGCGCTTCTTCGCCGGGGGCGACCGCAGCATTCGCGGGTATAAGTACAAATCGATCTCACCTGAAAACGACAAAGGCCAGTTGACCGGGGCGTCAAAACTGGCGACTGGCTCGCTGGAGTACCAGTACAACGTCAGCGGCAAGTGGTGGGGAGCGATGTTCGTTGACGGCGGTGAAGCGGTGAACGATATCCGCCGCAGCGATTTCAAAACCGGCGCGGGCGTAGGCGTGCGCTGGCAGTCACCGGTCGGGCCCATCAAGCTCGATTTCGCCGTTCCGGTGGGCGACAAAGACGAACACGGTTTACAGTTTTACATCGGTCTGGGGCCTGAATTATGAGTTTATGGAAGAAGATAAGCCTCGGGGTGCTGATTTTTATCGTATTACTGCTCGGTACGGTGGCGTTTCTGGTGGGCACCACCACGGGCCTGCATTTGCTGTTTAACGCCGCGAACCGCTGGGTGCCAGGGCTGGAAATCGGCCAGGTAACGGGCGGCTGGCGCGATCTGCGCCTGAAAAATATCCGTTATGAACAGCCCGGCGTGGCGGTGAACGCGGGCGAGTTTCATCTGGCGGTCAAGCTCGGCTGCCTGCGGGACAGCCAGCTGTGCGTAAACGATCTGTCGCTAAAAGACGTTAACGTGGCGATAGATTCCAAAAAAATGCCGAAGTCCGAGCCTGTCGAAGAAGAGGACAGCGGCCCGCTGAACCTCTCCACGCCGTACCCGATTGCGCTTTACCGGGTCGCACTGGATAACGTGAATATCAAAATCGACGACACGACGGTATCCGTGATGGATTTCACCTCCGGTCTGCGCTGGCAGGAGAAAAACCTCACCCTGACCCCAACCTCCCTGCAAGGGCTGCTGATTGCGCTGCCGAAGGTGGCCGACGTGGCGCAGGAAGAGATCGTCGAGCCGAAGATCCAGAACCCGCAGCCGGAAGAAAAACCGCTGGGCGAAACGCTGAAAGATCTCTTCTCGAAACCGGTTCTGCCGGAGATGACCGACGTGCATCTGCCGCTGAACCTCAATATCGAAGAGTTTAAGGGCGAGCAGTTGCGTCTGACCGGCGATACCGATCTGACGGTCTTCAACATGCTGCTTAAAGTCAGCAGTATCGACGGCAACATGAAGCTCGACGCGCTGGATATTGATACTAACCAGGGGTCGGTCAACGCCTCAGGCAATGCGCTGCTGCGCGACAACTGGCCGGTAGATATTACGTTGAACAGCGCCCTGAACATCGATCCGCTGAAAGGCGAAAAGGTGAAGGTGAAAGTCGGCGGCGCGCTGCGCGAGAAGCTGGAGTTCGGCGTGAACCTCTCCGGACCGGTGGATATGGTGCTGCGCGGGCAAATCCAGCTGGCAGAGGCCGGTTTACCGCTCAACCTTGAGGTTGTCAGCAAGCAGCTTTACTGGCCGTTCACCGGCGAAAAACAGTTCCAGGCTGACGATCTGAAGCTGAAGCTGAGTGGCAAAATGACCGACTACACGCTGTCGTTCCGCACGGCAGTGAAGGGGCAGGGGGTACCGCCCGCCGATATCACCCTGGATGCGAAGGGTAACGAGTTGCAGGTTAACCTCGACAAGCTGACCGTGGCGGCGCTGGAAGGAAAAACCGAGCTGACCGCGCTGCTCGACTGGCAGCAGGCGATCAGCTGGCGCGGCGAGCTGAAGCTGACCGGGATCAACACCGCTAAAGAGGTCCCGGACTGGCCGTCAAAACTGGATGGCCTGATCAAAACCCGCGGTAGCCTGTACGGTGGCACCTGGCAGATGGACGTGCCGGAACTCAAGCTCACCGGCAACGTGAAGCAGAACAAAGTCAACGTAGAGGGCTCGCTTAAGGGCAACAGCTATCTCCAGTGGGTGATCCCGGGCCTGCACGTGGCGCTGGGTCGCAACACGGCGGATATCAAAGGCGAGCTGGGCGTGAAAGACCTCAATCTGGATGCCACCATCGACGCGCCAAATCTCGATAACGCCCTGCCGGGTCTTGGCGGCACGGCGAAGGGGTTAGTGAAGGTTCGCGGTACGGTGGAGGCGCCGCAGCTGCTGGCGGACATCACCGCCAATAACCTGCGCTGGCAGGAACTTTCTATTGCCCGCGTGCGTGTCGAGGGAGACGTGAAATCCACCGATCAGATCGGCGGAAACCTGGATCTGCGCGTGGAGCGTATCTCTCAGCCGGACGTGAACATCAGTCTGGTCACGCTGGCGGCAAAAGGTAACGAAAAGCAGCACGATCTCCAGCTACGCGTGCAGGGCGAGCCGGTCTCCGGGCAGCTGCACCTGACGGGCAGTTTTGACCGCCAGGCGACGCGCTGGAAAGGCGTGCTGGATAACACCCGCTTCAGCACGCCGGTCGGCCCGCTGGTGCTGTCGCGGTCTGTCGCGCTGGATTACCGCAACGCGGAGCAAAAGATCAGCATTGGGCCACACTGCTGGACCAACCCGAATGCTGAGCTGTGCGTGCCGCAGACCATTGATGCGGGCGCGGAAGGACGCGCGCAGATCAACCTCAACCGTTTCGACCTGGCGATGCTGAAACCGTTTATGCCGGAAACCACCCAGGCCAGCGGGGTCTTCAGCGGCAAAGCGGACGTCGCGTGGGACACCACCAAAGAGGGACTGCCGCAGGGCAGCGTTACCCTCTCCGGACGTAACGTGAAGGTGACGCAGGAGGTCAATGACGCGCCGCTGCCGGTGGCGTTCGACACCCTGAATGTGAACGCTGACCTGCGTAACAATCGTGCGGAACTGGGATGGCTGATCCGCCTGACCAACAACGGTCAGTTTGACGGACAGGTGCAAATTACCGATCCGCAAGGGCGGCGCAATCTCGGCGGCAACGTCAATATTCGCAACTTCAACCTGGCGATGGTGAATCCGATCTTCTCGCGGGGAGAAAAGGCGGCGGGGATGCTCAGCGCCAACCTGCGTCTGGCGGGGGATGCGCAAAGCCCACAGCTGTTTGGCCAGATGCGGTTAAACGGCGTGGACATTGACGGTAACTTTATGCCGTTCGATATGCAGCCAAGCCAGCTGGCGATGAACTTTAACGGCCAAAGCTCAACCCTCAGTGGCTCAGTACTGACGCAGCAGGGACAAATCAACCTGAGCGGTGACGCAGACTGGAGCCAGCTCGACAACTGGCGCGCCCGTATTGCGGCCAAGGGCAGCAGGGTGCGTATCACGGTACCGCCGATGGTGCGCCTGGACGTGTCGCCAGACGTGGTCTTTGAGGCAACGCCGAGTCTCTTCACCCTGGACGGCCGTGTTGACGTACCGTGGGCGCGCATCGTGGTTCACGAGGTGCCGGAAAGCGCGGTTGGCGTCTCCAGTGACGAAGTTATGCTCAATGAAAATCTGAAACCTGTTGAACAGAAGAGCGCTGGCATACCGATCAATAGTAATCTTATCGTGCACGTGGGGAATAACGTGCGTTTGGACGCGTTTGGGCTGAAGGCGAGACTCACGGGTGACCTGAAAGTGGCGCAGGATCAACAGGGACTTGGCCTCAATGGACAAATCAATATTCCTGAAGGGCGCTTCCATGCCTACGGTCAGGATTTGATTGTGCGTAAAGGCGAGCTGCTGTTCTCCGGTCCACCGGATCAGCCAGTACTCAATATCGAAGCGATCCGTAACCCGGAAGCCACCGAAGATGATGTGATTGCAGGCGTGCGCGTGACGGGCTCCGCCGATGAACCTAAGGCAGAGATCTTCTCTGACCCGGCCATGTCGCAACAGGAAGCGCTCTCTTACCTCCTTCGCGGCCAGGGTCTGGATAGCCAACAGGGCGATGGTGCGGCAATGACATCAATGTTAGTCGGTCTGGGGGTTGCACAAAGTGGTCAGGTTGTGGGTAAAATCGGCGAGACGTTTGGCGTAAGCAATCTGGCGCTGGACACTCAGGGCGTGGGTGACTCTTCGCAGGTAGTGGTCAGCGGCTATGTACTGCCGGGTCTACAGGTAAAATATGGCGTGGGGATCTTTGACTCACTGGCTACACTCACGTTACGTTATCGCCTGATGCCTAAGCTATATCTGGAAGCAGTGTCCGGCGTAGACCAGGCACTTGATCTGCTCTATCAGTTTGAGTTTTAGCAATGCGAATATTTGTTTACGGCAGTTTACGAACCAGGCAAGGCAACAGCCACTGGATGACCAACGCCCAGTTGCTGGGAAATTACACAATCGAAAACTACCAGTTGTACAGTCTGGGCCACTATCCAGGCGCGGTTCCGGGGAACGGAACGGTACAGGGTGAGGTTTATCGTATTGATAATGCCACGCTGGCCGAACTTGATGCCTTGCGCACCAGGGGCGGTGAATACGCTCGCCAGTTGATCCAGACGCCTTACGGCAGTGCATGGATGTACGTGTACCAACGTTCGGTCGACGGGTTAACGTTGATTGAAAGCGGTAACTGGTTAGACAGAGACCAGTTCTGAAAAACGACAACGCCACCGTAAGGTGGCGTTGTCGTTTTGCGCCTCTTGCTGATTGTAGGCCCGAGCAAGCGTAGCGCCGCCGGGCGCATCGACAACCACAAAAAAGCCCCGACGCGCGGGGCTTAGTCTCAGCAGTAAGAATTACTTCTTAGCAGCACGCTCGAAGGAGGCGATGATTTCTGCTTTCGCCGCTTCTGCGTTATCCCAGCCTTCAACTTTAACCCATTTGCCTTTTTCGAGATCTTTGTAGTGCTCGAAGAAGTGGGCGATCTGCGCTTTCAGCAGCTCTGGCAGGTCGTTCACATCTTTAATGTGATCGTACTCTTTGCTCAGCTTGGTGTGCGGTACGGCAACCAGTTTCGCATCTTCACCCGCTTCGTCAGTCATTTTCAGCACGCCAACAGGACGGCAGCGAATGACGGAGCCTGGCTGCAATGGATATGGCGTTGGGACCAGTACGTCAACCGGGTCACCGTCCAGAGACAGAGTGTGGTTGATGTAGCCGTAGTTGCACGGATAGAACATGGCGGTAGACATGAAACGGTCAACGAACAGCGCACCGGTGTCTTTGTCGATTTCGTATTTGATTGGATCTGCGTTGGCCGGGATTTCGATCACAACGTAGATGTCTTCTGGCAGTTCTTTACCCGCAGGGACGTTGAGTAAGCTCATGTCGGTGTCCTTTAAAATGGATGGTAAACAAGTGGCAGGTATTATAGCCAACTGGCGCTGAAAGTCTCCGCCTGTTTTCGTCTTCTCTCCCTCACGCCTTCACTTTTCAGACCGTTTCCATGACAGGATAATCCATAAACTCAGCCGCATTTTAAATGTAGAAATGAAAGCGATTACAAACTTGTGATTAACGTTTTATTCACTTTTCTGAAGTGTGATGTAACGCAATCCGTAACATATTCGATTGGCTATAGTTCATCCGCGGAACATCTTTTAACCAACAATAACCTACCCTACGAGGACGTTCATATGTGGAAGCGCTTACTTCTTGTTACAGCAGTTTCGGCAGCCATGTCGTCTATGGCGATGGCCGCACCCTTAACCGTTGGATTTTCGCAGGTCGGATCTGAATCTGGCTGGCGCGCCGCTGAAACGAATGTGGCGAAAAGTGAGGCCGAAAAGCGCGGTATTACGCTGAAAATCGCCGATGGTCAGCAAAAGCAAGAGAACCAGATTAAAGCGGTGCGCTCGTTTATCGCTCAGGGCGTGGATGCCATCTTTATTGCCCCGGTTGTCGCCACGGGCTGGGAGCCGGTGCTGAAGGAAGCCAAAGATGCTGAAATTCCGGTCTTCCTGCTCGACCGTTCCATCGACGTAAAAGACAAATCTCTCTATATGACCACCGTCACCGCCGATAACGTGCTGGAAGGCAAACTGATTGGTGACTGGCTGGTGAAGCAGGTGGATGGCAAGCCGTGTAACGTGGTTGAGTTGCAGGGCACCGTCGGGGCGAGCGTGGCTATCGACCGTAAGAAAGGTTTCGCGGAGGCCATCGCCAAAGCACCAAACATCAAAATCATCCGTTCTCAGTCCGGCGACTTCACCCGTAGCAAGGGTAAAGAGGTCATGGAAAGCTTCATCAAGGCAGAAAATAACGGCAAAAATATCTGCATGGTTTATGCCCACAACGACGACATGGTAATCGGCGCCATCCAGGCCATCAAAGAAGCGGGCCTGAAGCCGGGCAAAGATATCCTCACCGGCTCGATCGACGGCGTACCGGACATCTACAAAGCGATGATTGACGGCGAAGCGAACGCCAGCGTGGAGCTGACGCCAAATATGGCGGGCCCGGCATTCGATGCGCTGGAGAAATTCAAGAAAGACGGCACCCAGCCTGAGAAGTTGACCATCACCAAATCCACGCTCTACCTGCCGGACACGGCGAAAGAAGAGTTAGAGAAGAAGAAAAATATGGGCTACTGATCCAGTGAAATTGCCGGGTGGCGCTGCGCTTACCCGGCCTACGATACGCTCTTTTGTAGGCCGGATAAGCGTAGCGTCATCCGGCCTGATGCAGGGGGAAACCATGACCACCGAACAACACCAGGAAATCCTCCGCACAGAGGGCCTGAGTAAATTTTTCCCTGGCGTTAAGGCGCTGGATAACGTTGATTTCAGCCTGCGGCGTGGGGAGATCATGGCGTTGCTCGGCGAAAACGGGGCGGGGAAGTCGACGCTGATTAAAACCCTGACCGGGGTCTATCACGCCGATCGCGGCGCTATCTGGCTGGAAGGTAACGCCATTTCGCCCAAAAACACCGCGCATGCCCAGCAACTGGGGATCGGCACGGTCTACCAGGAAGTGAACCTGCTGCCAAACATGTCGGTAGCGGATAACCTGTTTATTGGCCGCGAACCCAGACGTTTTGGCCTGCTGCGCCGCAAAGAGATGGAAGCGCGCGCCGCGAAGCTGATGGAATCGTATGGCTTCTCTCTCGACGTGCGCGAACCGCTGAACCGTTTTTCCGTAGCGATGCAGCAAATCGTCGCGATCTGTCGCGCTATCGATCTCTCGGCGAAAGTGCTGATCCTCGATGAACCCACCGCCAGCCTCGATACCCAGGAAGTGGAGATGCTTTTTACCCTGATGCGCCAGCTGCGTAATCAGGGCGTCAGCCTGATTTTCGTGACGCATTTCCTCGATCAGGTTTACGAGGTGAGCGACCGTATAACGGTGCTGCGCAACGGCAGCTTTGTCGGCTGCCGGGAAACCCGCGAGCTGCCGCAGATAGAGCTGGTCAAAATGATGCTGGGCCGCGAGCTGGAGACCAACGCGCTTCAGCGCGCGGGCCGTACGCTGCTGAGCGAAAAACCGATCGCCGCGTTTCACGATTACGGCAGAAAAGGGACCATCGCGCCGTTTAACCTCGAGGTACGCCCCGGTGAAATTGTGGGTCTGGCGGGGCTGTTAGGCTCCGGGCGCACCGAAACCGCCGAAGTCATCTTCGGGATCAAACCTGCCGACAGCGGAACGGCGCTGATCAAAGGCAAGCCGCAAACGCTACGTTCACCGCATCAGGCGTCGTGCCTCGGCGTGGGCTTCTGTCCGGAGGACAGGAAAACGGACGGGATTATTGCCGCCGCCTCGGTGCGGGAAAACATCATTCTGGCGCTACAGGCCCAGCGCGGCTGGCTGCGTCCGATCCCTAAGCGCGAGCAGAACGCGATTGCCGAGCGCTTCATCCGCCAGCTCGGTATCCGTACCCCGAGCGCGGAACAGCCCATCGAGTTCCTCTCGGGCGGTAATCAGCAGAAGGTTCTCCTCTCTCGCTGGCTGCTCACCAAACCGCAGTTCCTGATCCTCGACGAGCCCACGCGCGGTATCGACGTGGGCGCGCACGCCGAAATCATCCGGCTTATCGAAACGCTTTGCGCCGACGGTCTGGCGCTGCTGGTGATCTCGTCTGAGCTGGAGGAGCTGGTCGGCTATGCCGATCGCGTCATCATCATGCGCGATCGCAGGCAGGTGGCAGAGATCCCGCTGGATAAACTGTCGGTTCCGGCGATCATGAATGCCATCGCGGCGTAAGGAGTCAAATGTGATGTCCCGTTCTCTTTCGCAAACTGGCGAAGCGAAGCGCCGCTTCACCTGGCCGACCGGCACGCCGCAAATCGTGGCGCTGCTGCTGGTGCTGCTGGTGGATAGCCTGGTGGCTCCGCATTTCTTTCAGATTGTCGTGCAGGATGGCCGCCTGTTTGGTAGCCCAATCGACATCTTAAACCGTGCCGCGCCCGTGGCGCTGCTGGCGATTGGTATGACGCTGGTCATTGCCACCGGCGGGATCGACCTCTCCGTCGGTGCGGTAATGGCGATTGCGGGCGCCACCGCCGCCTCGATGACCGTCGCCGGGCACAGCCTGCCGGTGGTTCTGCTGGCCGCGCTGGGCTCCGGTGTATTAGCCGGGCTATGGAACGGCATTCTGGTCGCAGTGCTCAAGATCCAGCCGTTTGTCGCGACGTTGATTTTGATGGTGGCCGGGCGCGGTGTGGCGCAGCTTATCACCTCCGGTCAAATCGTCACCTTTAACTCCCCGAGCCTGGCGTGGATCGGCAGCGGTAATTTTCTGTTCTTCCCGACGCCGGTGATCTTCGCGCTGGTGACGCTGGTGGTGTTCTGGCTTTTCACCCGCAAAACGGCGCTCGGGATGTTCATCGAAGCGGTGGGGATTAACATTCGGGCCGCGAAAAACGCCGGGGTAAATACGCGGCTGATGGTGATGCTGACTTACGTGCTGAGCGGCGTCTGTGCTGCGATTGCCGGGGTGATCGTGGCCGCCGATATTCGCGGAGCGGATGCCAATAACGCCGGACTCTGGCTCGAGCTGGATGCGATCCTCGCGGTGGTTATCGGCGGTGGATCGCTGATGGGCGGACGTTTTAATCTGCTGCTCTCGGTGGTGGGGGCGTTGATTATTCAGGGTATGAATACCGGTATTTTGCTCTCCGGGTTCCAGCCGGAGCTGAATCAGGTCGTCAAAGCGGTCGTGGTGCTTATCGTACTTATCGTGCAGTCGCCGCGCTTTATCACTCTCATTAAGGGGAACCGCGGTCATGATAAAACGTAATTTGCCGTTAATGATCACGCTGGGCGTGTTCGTGCTGGGGTACCTCTATTGCCTGACCCAGTTCCCGGGCTTCGCCTCCACGCGGGTGATTTGCAACATCCTGACCGACAATGCCTTTTTAGGCATTATCGCCGTCGGCATGACGTTTGTGATCCTCTCCGGCGGGATCGACCTCTCCGTTGGGTCGGTGATCGCCTTTACCGGCGTGTTCCTTGCCAAGGCGATTGGCTTTTGGGGGATTTCGCCGCTGCTGGCTTTTTCGCTGGTGCTGGTCATGGGCTGCGCGTTCGGCGCCTTTATGGGGCTTTTGATCGATGCGCTGAAAATCCCGGCCTTTATCATCACCCTCGCCGGGATGTTCTTCCTGCGCGGCGTGAGCTATCTGGTGTCGGAGGAGTCAATTCCAATTAACCATCCGATCTACGACACGCTCTCCAGTCTGGCGTGGAAAATTCCCGGCGGGGGGCGCCTGAGCGCAATGGGGCTGCTGATGCTGGGCGTGGTGGTGATCGGGATCTTCCTCGCCCACCGTACCCGATTTGGTAACCAGGTTTATGCCATTGGCGGCAGCGCCACGTCCGCGAACCTGATGGGAATTTCCACGCGCAGCACGACTATTCGCATCTACATGCTTTCGACCGGGCTGGCCACCCTCGCGGGGATTGTATTCTCGGTTTATACCCAGGCAGGCTATGCCCTGGCGGGGGTGGGCGTTGAGCTGGACGCCATTGCCTCGGTAGTGATTGGCGGTACGCTGCTCAGCGGCGGAGTGGGGACAGTCCTCGGCACGCTGTTTGGCGTGGCGATCCAGGGGCTGATTCAGACCTATATCAACTTCGACGGCACGCTCAGCTCCTGGTGGACCAAAATCGCCATCGGCATTCTGCTGTTTATTTTTATCGCGCTCCAGCGCGGCCTGACGGTGCTGTGGGAGAACCGCCAGAGCTCACCTGTTACCCGGGTGAATACATCTTTAACAGAGCGATAACATGCTGAAATTGCTTAAACTCTAAACATTTTCCGGTAGCGGCCGATATTCTTTTTTTATGCCCAGAAATATCTCGCTACCGGAAATAACATCATGCTTAAAACGCTATCGATTCGTACCGGCTTGCTCTCTTTATTGGCCGTTATGACCCTTCTGCTGCTGATTGTCAGCGGCATCGGCATTTATGCCCTTACACAAAGTTCCGCTTCTCTCCAGCGCATCAATCATCTTCAGGGTGAACAGATGGTGCAGCTGAATGCCGGCTATACGCTGATCCTGCGCGCGCGTAACGAAGCGGGGCAGGCCGTCCGCATGATGGAGGTCGGCCTGCTGGACGATGCGGCCAGGGCGGTCAAAACCATTAACCAGGAAGTGGCGCTGGCACAGAAAACGCTGAAGGACGTGATCGGCAGCGGCGTGGCGGATGAGCAGGGGCAAAAGCTGCTGGATAACGTTGCCGCGAGTCTGGCGGTGTACAACCAGCAGGGTATCAGCCCGATGCTGAAAGCCCTGAACGAGCAAAGCGCGGACAGCTATTACGATCTGCTGGAAAACAAGCTGGTACCGGTGGCGAAGCAGTTTGATAACGATATGCAGGCGTTCCAGGCATGGAGCGAGGCGCGCGGTAAAGCGGAGGTGAGCGCCGTGCAGGCGAGTAAAACCCGCGTGCTGATCCTGATTATCGTCGCGGCGCTGCTGACGGCTGGCATTATCGTGCTGGCCTGGCTGGTGCTGCGCCATATGCTGCTCAAGCCGCTTTCAGCCTCGATTGCCCAGCTGGAACATGTGGCGGCCGGGGATTTAACCCATACCCTGAACGCGCCGGCGAGCCAAGAATTTAATCGCCTTAACGCGGCGATCGAAGGGATGCGCCAGTCGCTGATGGACTCGGTTCTGCGGGTGCGTGACGCCAGCTCGCAGATTGATACCGGCAGCCGCGAGCTGACGGCCGGGAATATGAACCTGGCCCAGCGCACGGAATCCACCGCCACCTCGCTGGAGCAGACGGCCGCCAGCATGGAAGAGATCACCGCCACGGTGAAACTTAACGCCGATAACGCCGAGCAGGCGCACCAGCTGGCGAAGTCGGTCTCCGATACCGCCGATCACGGCAGTGAAATGGTCTGCTATGTCATTGAGAAGATGCGCGACATCTCCGGCAGTTCGGCGCGCATCGCCGATATCCTGAGCGTCATCGACGGCATTGCCTTCCAGACCAATATTCTGGCGCTGAACGCCTCCGTTGAAGCGGCGCGTGCGGGTGAGCAGGGGCGAGGTTTTGCGGTCGTGGCGGGTGAGGTGCGCAATCTCGCCAGCCGCAGTGCTGATGCGGCGAAAGAGATCCGCTCGCTTATCAGCGATTCGCAAACCCACGTGAACGAGGGCAGCGAGCTGGCGCAGCAGGCCGGTGAGACGATGGACGAGATCGCCACCGAAGTACTGCGTATGACCAAACTGATGCGTGAAATTGCGACGGCGTCTCAGGAGCAGAGCCGCGGCATTGAGCAGGTGAATATCGCCGTCAACCAGATGGATGAAACGGCGCAGCAAAATGCGGCGCTGGTGCAGCAATCATCTGCGGCAACACGTTCCCTGGAGGAGCAGTCGCGCGAGCTGATGGAAGCGATGGCCTCCTTCAAGCTGACGACGCAAACGGCCTGAAAAAAAGGGGAGCCTGCCTGGCTCCCCTTTCTACGCGTTACGCGTCCGGGAATTCGCGGATCATGCGTTCAACGTCATCCACCATATGGCGGTTGCCGACGAAGAACGAACGGCGCTGGTGCAGGCTTTCCGGCACGATATCCAGAATACGCTCTTTACCGTCGCTCGCCTTGCCGCCTGCCTGTTCGGCCAGGAACGCCATTGGGTTGCACTCGTACAGCAGACGCAGTTTTCCGTCCGGGTGGCTGGCGGTGCTTGGGTAGAGGTAAATACCGCCCTTCAGCAGGTTACGGTGGAAATCCGCCACCAGCGAGCCGATATAGCGCGAGGTGTACGGGCGCTGGGTGGCTTTATCCTCTTCCTGGCAGAATTTGATGTACTTCTTCACGCCGTTCGGGAATTTGATGTAGTTGCCTTCGTTGATGGAGTAGGTGTTGCCCTTCTCCGGGAAGCGCATACGCTCCTGGCACAGGCAGAACACGCCCAGGGACGGATCGTAGGTAAAGGCGTGTACGCCGCAGCCGGTGGTGTACACCAGCATGGTGGACGAGCCATACACCACATAACCGGCAGCAACCTGTTTACTGCCCGGTTGCAGGAAGTCTTCTTCCGTCACCGGTGTGCCAACCGGCGTGACGCGACGGTAGATGGAGAAAATGGTACCGACAGAAACGTTAACGTCGATGTTGGAGGAGCCGTCCAGCGGATCCATCAGAACAACGTATTTCGCGTGTTCACACCCTTCGAATACGACGATCTCATCTTCTTCTTCAGAGGCGATACCCGCAACGATGTCGCGCGCGCGCAGTGCAGCTTTCAGTTTTTCATTGGCGAACAGGTCGAGTTTCTGCTGAACCTCACCCTGAACGTTCTCGGCACCGCTGGCACCCAGGATATCGACCAGACCGGCCTTGTTGATATCGCGGTGGATGATCTTAGCGCCCAGCTTTATTGCCGACAGCAAAGCAGTGAGCTCACCCGTAGCATGAGAGAACTCGTGCTGCTTTTCGACAATAAATTCACCTAACGTTTTCATAACACTTTCCCTGCATCTTATGTTGAGTAAAGCGGTTGATGTCCAACAATCTTAACAAACATTCAAATATTAGCGCAGAGGTGAATCGCGCCAGCAAAATACGGATTTACCTGAAATGCGTTTCACAGCCGCTGACATGTGAGTAAAATGTGCGCCACATTGAAGAAGGATAGTGACGTATGCGCATTCATATATTGGGGATTTGTGGCACTTTCATGGGCGGACTGGCAATGCTGGCGCGCTCGCTGGGCCATGAAGTGACAGGTTCGGACGCCAATGTGTATCCGCCGATGAGCACGCTGCTCGAGAAGCAGGGAATTTCTCTGATTCAGGGATATGACGCCAGCCAGCTGGAGCCGCAGCCGGATCTGGTGATCGTGGGTAACGCCATGACCCGTGGGAATCCATGCGTTGAAGCGGTGCTGGAACGCAATATCCCGTACATGTCTGGCCCGCAGTGGCTGCATGATTTTGTCCTGCGCGACCGCTGGGTTGTCGCCGTTGCCGGGACGCACGGCAAAACCACCACCGCCGGTATGGCGACCTGGATCCTCGAAGCCTGCGGCTACAAGCCGGGCTTCGTGATCGGCGGCGTACCGGGGAATTTCGACGTCTCCGCGCGTCTGGGCGACAGCCCGTTCTTTGTGATTGAAGCGGATGAATACGACTGCGCGTTCTTCGACAAGCGCTCCAAGTTCGTGCATTACTGCCCACGCACGCTGATCCTCAACAACCTTGAGTTCGATCACGCGGATATCTTTGACGACCTGAAAGCGATTCAGAAACAGTTCCACCATCTGGTGCGCATTGTTCCGGGTCAGGGCCGCATTATCCTGCCGGAGAACGACATCAACCTGAAGCAGACTATGGCGATGGGGTGCTGGAGCGAGCAGGAGCTGGTTGGCGAGCAGGGGCACTGGCAGGCGAAAAAGCTCAACGCGGATGCCTCCGAATGGGAAGTGCTGCTCGACGGTGAGAAAGTGGGCGAGGTGAAGTGGGGCCTGGTGGGCGAGCACAACATGCACAACGGCCTGATGGCGATCGCCGCGGCGCGTCACGTGGGCGTACTGCCTGCGGATGCCGCCAATGCGCTGGGCTCGTTTATCAACGCCCGTCGCCGTCTGGAGCTGCGCGGTGAAGCCCACGGCGTTACCGTGTATGACGATTTCGCGCACCACCCAACGGCCATTCTGGCGACGCTTGCCGCATTGCGTGGCAAAGTTGGCGGCACCGCGCGCATTCTGGCCGTGCTGGAACCGCGTTCGAACACCATGAAAATGGGCATCTGCAAAGACGATCTTGCGCCGTCCTTAGGACGTGCCGACGAAGTCTTCCTGCTGCAACCGCAGCATATTCCGTGGCAGGTGGCGGAAGTGGCAGACGCCTGCATTCAGCCGGCGCACTGGAGTGCGGACGTGGATGTCTTAGCGGATATGGTGGTGAAAGCCGCACAGCCTGGCGATCACATTCTGGTGATGAGCAACGGTGGGTTTGGTGGTATCCATCAGAAGCTGCTGGACGGTCTGGCGAAGAAAGCCGCGGCCGCAGAGTAAAAAAAAGCCCGGTGGCGCTAGCGCTTACCGGGCCTACATTTTTTCGCACGACCTTGTAGGCCGGATAAGGCGTTTACGCCGCCATCCGGCGCAAACCCGCACAGATTACTCTTCGTTCTCAGACAGCTCGCGCAGATACTGGAAAATCAGGCGCGCAGACTTCGGCGGCTTATTCCCTTCTTTCTCTTTCTTCGCGTTGCGGATCAGCGATCGCAGCTGCTGGCGGTCGGCATTCGGCCACAGGTTCAGCACTTCAGGTACCGCGTCATCACCCTGCTCGATCAAACGATCGCGGATCTGCTCCAGCTTATGGAACAGCGCAACCTGCTGATTGTGGCGGTTTTTCAGTTTGTCCAGCGCCTGACGGATCGGCTCCACGTCGCGCTGACGCAGCAGTTTACCGATAAGCTGAAGCTGGCGGCGACGCCCTTCTTTCTTGATTTTCTGTGCCAGTTCAATGGCATCACGCAGATCCTGGTCGAGCGGGATCTTATCCAGCGCGTTTTTACCCAGTTCTACCATTTCTGCGCCAAGCTGTTTTAACTCTTCGGCGTCACGTTTAATTTCACTTTTACTGACCCAGATGATCTCATCATCTTCGTCTTCGATGTCATCACCGGGAACGTCGTCGAGCCAGTCTTCGGGCTGCTTAGTCATGTCAGGCTCCTTAAAAAAAGAGGCTAATGTTACCAGTTAAGACGCGCACTGAAAAACGGTTCTCTGTTAGACTTCACTTAACTCTCTCTTACAGTATGGCATTTGCGATGAAAGTAACCTCACAAGTTGAAGCGCAGCGTAAGATCCTGGAAGAAGCCGTCTCCACCGCGCTGACGCTCGCTTCAGGTAAATCAGATGGCGCCGAAGTGGCGGTCAGCAAAACCACCGGCATTAGCGTGAGCACCCGCTATGGCGAAGTGGAGAATGTAGAATTTAACAGCGATGGCGCGCTGGGAATCACGGTGTATCACCAGAATCGTAAAGGCAGCGCGTCGTCTACCGATCTGAGCCCGGATGCCATCGCCCGTACGGTGCAGGCGGCGCTGGATATCGCGCGTTACACCTCCCCGGACCCTTACGCTGGCGTGGCCGATAAAGAGCTGCTGGCGTTTGACGCGCCGGATCTCGATCTGTTCCATCCCGCGGAAGTGACGCCGGATGAAGCCATTGAGCTGGCCGCGCGAGCCGAGCAGGCCTCTTTGCAGGCTGACAAACGCATCACCAATACCGAAGGCGGCAGCTTTAACAGCCACTACGGCATTAAAGTGTTTGGTAACTCCCATGGCATGTTGCAGGGGTACTGCTCAACCCGCCACTCGCTTTCCAGCTGCGTCATCGCCGAAGAAAACGGCGATATGGAGCGTGATTACGCGTATACCATTGGCCGCGCGCTGGGAGATTTGCAGTCTCCGGAGTGGGTGGGAAAAGCGTGCGCCGAACGCACGCTGTCACGCCTTTCGCCGCGTAAACTCTCCACCATGAAAGCGCCGGTCATTTTTGCCAACGAAGTGGCAACCGGCCTGTTTGGTCATCTGGTGGGAGCGATTGCGGGCGGTTCGGTGTACCGTAAATCGACCTTCCTGCTCGACTCGCTGGGCAAGCAGATCCTGCCGGAATGGCTGACCATCGAAGAGCACCCACACCTGCTGAAAGGGCTGGCCTCTACGCCGTTTGACAGCGAAGGCGTGCGCACGGAACGTCGTGATATCGTGAAAGACGGCATTCTGACCCAGTGGCTGCTGACCAACTACTCCGCGCGTAAGCTGGGGCTGAAAAGCACCGGGCACGCGGGCGGCATTCATAACTGGCGCATTGCCGGACAGGGCCTGAATTTTGAACAGATGCTGAAAGAGATGGGCACCGGCCTGGTGGTCACCGAGCTGATGGGGCAGGGCGTGAGCGGTATTACCGGCGACTACTCTCGCGGTGCAGCGGGCTTCTGGGTCGAAAACGGTGAAATTCAGTATCCGGTGAGCGAAATCACCATCGCCGGCAACCTGAAGGACATGTGGCGCAATATTGTTACGGTCGGTAACGATATTGAAACACGCAGCAATATTCAGTGTGGTTCTGTATTACTGCCGGAGATGAAAATCGCCGGGCAATAATCCCCGTAAAAGATTGATTAATAATAAAAAAAGGAAGTGAGCAATGCGTAAACACCTGTTAGCGATCGTCGCGGCTTCAACGCTGGTTCTTGGCTCGTCTGCGTTTGCTGCCGATCTCGAAGACAACATGGACATCCTCAGTGAAAACCTGAAGGTGGTGCAGAAAACGGACAATGCGGCGGACATGAAAGACGCATTGACTAAAATGCGTGAAGCCGCGCTGGATGCGCAAAAAGCGACGCCGCCGAAGCTGGAAAGCAAAGCGGCAGACAGCGCCGAGATGAAAGACTACCGCCACGGTTTTGACGTGCTGGTCGGCCAGATTGACGGCGCGCTGAAGCTGGCGAACGAAGGCAAAGTGAAAGAAGCCCAGGCGGCAGCCGATCAGTTTGTCGCGACCCGCAACACGTACCACAAAAAGTATCGTTAATTGGGTGCCTGAGCTGTACGTCCTCTCCCCGTATGCGGAGGCGCATTATGCGCCCCCGCATCGTTGCTCCCTACTTGCCGGAGCGACAATCCATCCGCGCTGTCACTTCAAGCGAGCCGTTACGAAAACGGATCTCGCACAGTGTTTTCCTCGTCACCTGCGTTAAGATGATTATTGTCAAAGAAATAATCATCAAAACCCCGATACTTGGGTTTCTGCGTTTCATGGATGCCTCCTTGCTTTAAAGCGGGCGAGGTAGCGAACTCCACGGTGTGACGTGTCGTTTCGAGCCCCCGCCCTGATTTTTTATCAGGCGGGGCTTTCCACTTTCCGTCCCATGCCTGAGACGGTCAGTCTCAAGCACCCGCCGCCACTCTAGCGGATCCCCATAAGAAAACCTTATCCACGTCACATTTCTACGAGCCTGCTCGTAATCTTTTCCACTCCGCTTACCAGTCTAATGCCGCGTAATAGCGTGATATTCATCACGTAAATCCAGCGATTTATACAGATTCACCGCATTTATGTGGCACAGATCACTGCCGCTGCTCGCCTTTCCACTTCGAAGTGGAAAACAACTCGCTACAAACAATTCCCCCTCGACGTTAGTTTTATTCCAGAGCCATTAACGGGGTAAGACGAGTGATTAACGGAGCGGTAATGAACGACGTTGGGGAACAGGCGGTGCAAACAGAACAGCTCGCGAACACCATGCTTCAGCAGGTCTACGCCCTGCTGGCCCGGCACAACATCATTCCCAACGCGGTACAGGAGCAGATGCTGACCTCCCACGTTCGCGCAATGGCGCACCGGTCCGTGACCGGCGAGCCGCTGCCAGAGGTTGAAGCAGAGCTGTTTGACGAAATTTCACCAGATTCAATGCAACTCGCCCGTGAAGTGGTAGCGCAGTTCGGCAACCTTCCTGATGAAGAGGCCTGGCTGCTCTCCGTTCACTTCGAAGTCGCGAAAGACAACCTTTAAGGAGCAACACATGGAACAGATTACAGTCGTGATTGGCGATCGCCTGGGTAAAGGTCAGAAAGTGGCTGCGGGTGTGGAAAAAGCCGGCGGACGCGCGGTTGTCGTACCGGGCATGGCAGCGGATATGAAGCTCGGTGACGTGATGAAAGCAGAAAACGCCACCTTCGGGATCTCCTTCTGCGGCAGCGGCGGCGCGGGCGCCATCACCGCTCAGACCAAATATGGCTACAAGGCCAAATACGGCATGCGCTCCGTGGATGAGGGGGTGACCGCCATCAACGAAGGCTGCAACGTGCTGGGCTTTGGCTTTATGGATAAAGAAGAGCTGGGCGAGCGTCTGGTACAGGCGTGGCAGAAGAAATACGGCGCGTAAGCATGAAAGAACAGTTCACAACCACGGTGAGAGTGAAGGGGAAGGGCGACGCCAAAGCGCGCGCCTTTGCCGACGCCCTCAACCACGTTCAGGCTGCGGTGATGAAAGCCTCACCGCATATCTTACTGCGTATTGAGCCACAGGATGTGCAGGTTGTTCAGGCGCAAGAAGCGGTGCGAAAAGAAGCGTTTCTGTTCTTCTTTTTGCGCCGGGAAAGACGCACCTACAGCGTGGAGCTGGATGTGACCGTCAACGTGACCGCCATCAATCTCGACCAGGTGGATTTCGTCACGCAACGCTGATTATTCATAAAAGGGCAGACTGATGTTCTTAATTATATTAATAAAATCGCTCATCATTGGCGGCCTGGTTGGCGTCGGTGTTGGCGCCGGGGCTGCACGCATGTTTCATGCGCCTACCACTCAGGGTATGGGCGCGTTTCGTACGTTGGGGGAACTGAACTCCTGCGAAGGGGATCCGGCGTCCCACTTCTCCTTTGGGTTAGGTTTCTTCTTTAACGCCTGGGCCTCTTCCGTGGCCGCAGGTGCCTTCACACAGGACGTTGACCACCGCATCATCCCCAACTGGGGTGCTGCTGCACTGATGATTAAAAACCGTAACGTCGGTGAAACGCTGCATGACCCGCGCAAAATGGCGATTGCCTGCGGCATCATCGGCATGATTGTCGTGACCTTCCTTAACCTGACCGCCTCCTCCGTTCCGGCAGCGCTTCAGGTGACCGCCGTGAAGGTGCTGGTACCGGCGGCGAACCTGCTGGTCAACACCGTGATGCCGGTGATCTTCTGGCTGGCGGCCATCGACGCGGGTAAAAAATCGGGCTTCTGGGCCACCATCTTTGGCGGCGCGGCACAGCTGATCATGGGTAACGCCGTACCGGGTCTGGTACTGGGTATTCTGATTGGTAAAGGTGTTGAAGAGAGTGGCTGGAACCACGTCACCAAAGTGATGATGGCGGCGATCGTTCTGCTCTTCGTGCTGAGCGGCTTCTTCCGCGGCTTCGACATGAAGATGATCGAATCCTTCCATCTGACCGTGCCGAACTGGCTCGACATGATCCACAACTCGCTCAGCGGTAAATAACAGGAGCCTCTAAATGGAACAGAATAAAGGTTTTTGGTATGCCGACTGGTCGTTCCCGATCTTCGTTGGCCTGCTCTCCTCCGGCGTCTTCGCCGGGACGCACATGTACTACCTCTACGGCATCGGCGCGTTTAACGAAGTTGCCTTCGTGGCGATGCTGAAAGCGGGAATCGATACCGGCGTCTACGGCGCGGTGGCGGCGTTCGGTGCTAGCTTCCTGTTCGCCCGTATTATCGAAGGCTCGCTGGTGGGTATTCTCGATATCGGCGGTGCGATCCAGACCGGCGTGGGCCTCGGCGTTCCGGCGCTGCTGCTGGGCGCGGGGATCATGTTCCCGGTGACCAACTTCATTGCCGCGCTGATTACCGGCCTGGTGATTGGCCTGGCGATTGGCTACGTCATCATCCTGGCGCGTAAGTTCACCATCAATCAGAGCAACTCCACCTACGGCGCAGACGTGATGATGGGCGCGGGTAACGCCTCCGGCCGCTTCCTCGGGCCGTTGATTATCCTCAGCGCCATGACCGCCTCCATTCCAATCGGCGTCGGTTCCCTGGTAGGCGCACTGCTGTTCTACATCTGGCAGAAGCCGATTACCGGTGGCGCCATCCTCGGCGCAATGATTTTGGGCTGGCTGTTCCCGGTCGCCCTTTAATACCCGCGGGCGCTTCGGTGCCCGCTTTATCAGGAGATCCTCATGTTTGATTTACTCCTGCGCCGTGCGCGCCTCGCCGACGATACCCTGACCGATATCGCCATCCAGGACGGGAAGATTGCCGCGACAGGCGACATTGACGCTCCCGCCCGCAAAACGGTTGAGCTGAACGGCGACGTGTTCGTCAGCGCGGGCTGGATTGACTCCCACGTCCACTGCTACCCGAACTCCCCGATTTACCACGACGAGCCGGACAGCGTGGGCATTGCCACCGGCGTCACCACCGTGGTGGACGCGGGCAGTACCGGAGCCGACGACGTGGACGATTTTTACGCCATCACTCGCAAAGCCTCCACCGAGGTGTTTGCCCTGCTGAACATCTCCCGCGTGGGGCTGATCGCCCAGAACGAGCTGGCCAACATGGCGAACATTGACGCCGATGCGGTGAAGCAGGCGGTGACGCGCCACCCGGATTTTATCGTTGGCCTGAAGGCGCGCATGAGCAGCAGCGTGGTCGGTGAAAACGGCATCACCCCGCTGGAGCGCGCGAAAGCGATTCAGAAAGAGAACGGCGACCTGCCGCTGATGGTGCACATCGGCAACAACCCGCCGAACCTCGATGAGATTGCCGAACTGCTGAGCTCCGGCGACATCATCACCCACTGCTACAACGGCAAGCCTAACCGCATTCTGACGCCCTCCGGCGAGCTACGCGCCTCCATTACGTCTGCGCTGAAGCGCGGCGTGCGCCTGGACGTCGGTCACGGCACGGCGAGCTTCAGCTTTGAAGTGGCGAAGCGCGCCATTGCGATGGGCATTCTGCCGCATACCATCAGCTCGGATATTTACTGCCGCAACCGCATCAACGGCCCGGTCGGCTCGCTGGCGAGCGTGATGTCGAAATTCCTCGCCATCGGCATGTCATTGCCGCAGGTGATTGACTGTGTCACGGCCAACGCCGCCGACGGCCTGCGCCTGACGCGCAAAGGCCGCATTCAGCCTGGCCTCGACGCCGATCTGACGCTGTTTACGCTCAAGCGCCAGCCGACGGTGCTGACGGATGCCGAAAACGACAGCCTACAGGCTGAACACATTCTGATGCCGCTTGCCGCGATCCGCGCGGGCAAGGGCTACATGACCGAACAAGGGAGCACGGAACATGCCTTCGATTTATGAGAAGTACAACTTAAAGCAGGTTATCAACACCTCTGGCCGCATGACGGCGCTGGGTGTCTCCACGCCGCGCCCGGAAGTGGTGCAGGCGGCGATGGACGGCATGAATCACTATTTCGAGATGAAGGATCTGGTCAATAAAACCGGGGAATACATCGCGAAGCTGCTGGAGGTGGAAGGGGCGACGGTGGTCTCCTGCGCGTCGGCGGGCATTGCCCAGTCCGTGGCGGCGGTGCTGGTGAAAGACAGCGACTGGCTGCTGGAAAACCTGCACGTCACACCGATTGAAAACAACGAAATCGTCCTGCCGAAAGGCCACAACGTGAACTTTGGCGCGCCGGTGGGCACCATGGTGGCGCTGGGCGGCGGCAAGCTGGTGGAGGCGGGCTACGCCAACGAATGCTCTGCCGATCAGCTGGCGGCGGCGATCACTCCGCGCACGGCGGCGATCCTCTACATCAAATCGCACCACTGCGTGCAGAAAAGCATGCTCAGCGTCGAGCAGGCGGCGGTCGTGGCGCGCAAGCACGATCTCCCGCTGATCGTCGATGCGGCGGCGGAAGAAGATCTGCACGCCTACTACCGCTCCGGTGCCGATCTGGTGATCTACAGCGGCGCGAAGGCGATCGAAGGGCCAACCAGCGGGCTGGTGATCGGCAAAACCCAGTACGTTGAGTGGGTGAAGCGCCAGACGGCGGGCATTGGTCGCGCGATGAAAGTGGGCAAAGAGGGTATCCTGGGCCTGACCTGCGCCATCGAACACTACCTGACGGCGACCAAAGAGAGCGGGGCCGAGATGGTGGCGAAGATGACGCCGTTTATCGACGCGTTGAACACCCTGAACGGCGTGACCGCGCGCGTGGTCTGGGACAGCGCCGGGCGTGACATCGCCCGCACCGAGATTAAGTTTGACGAAGCCACCACCGGCGTCGGCACCGGTGAACTGGTGAACGCGCTGAAACAGGGCGAATACGCCATTTACTTCCGTGGCTATAAGGCCAACGAAGGGATTATCGAGGCGGACGTGCGCAGCGTGAATGCTGACCAGCTGAACATCGTGTACCGCCGCATTAGCGAAGTATTAGGACAGGAGAAAAAAGCATGAAACTGACCCCCAACTTTTACCGTGACCGCGTCTGCCTGAACGTGCTGGCAGGCTCAAAGGCCAACGCCAGCGCCATTTACGAGGCGGCGGAAGGTCATGTGCTGGTGGGCGTGCTCTCCAAAAATTACCCGGACGTGGCGAGCGCGGTTGCGGACATGCGCGAATACGCAGCCCTGATTGATAATGCGCTCTCCGTGGGGCTGGGCGCGGGCGACCCGAACCAGTCAGCGATGGTGAGTGAAATCTCCCGCCAGGTGCAGCCGCAGCACGTTAACCAGGTCTTTACCGGCGTGGCCACCAGCCGCGCGCTTCTGGGGCAGAATGAGTCCGTGGTCAACGGTCTGGTCTCCCCGACCGGCACCGTCGGCATGGTGAAAATCTCCACCGGCCCGCTGAGCAGCAAAGCGCCGGACGGCATAGTGCCGGTTGAAACCGCTATCGCCCTGCTGAAAGATTTCGGCGGCAGCTCCATCAAGTACTTCCCGATGGGCGGCCTGAAATGCCGTGACGAATACCAGGCGGTGGCGGAAGCCTGCGCCCGTCACGACTTCTGGCTGGAGCCGACCGGGGGAATCGATCTGGAGAACTTCGAGGCGATCTTGCAGATCGCCCTGGATGCGGGCGTGAGCAAAATCATCCCGCATATCTACAGCTCGATTATCGATAAAGCCAGCGGTGATACGCGTCCGGAAGATGTGCGTACGCTGCTGGCGATGACGAAGAAGCTGGTTAAGTAGAACCTGCCCCTCACCCTAACCCTCTCCCTTTGGGAGAGGGCTGGGGTGAGGGGAAACAAACCGCACACACCCGAAGGAGCCACCATGCACACCCGTACCCTGCTTGTCGCTTCACTCTCTTTACTTGCTACCTCTGCAATCGCTCAAACCCAGTACGCCTGGGTGGGTACCTATAATCCGAACGGTGAAGGGCTGTACCGCTTTACCGTCGATCCGCAAACCGGTGCGCTGAACGATAAAACACTGGTGAGCAAACTGCCGAACGCCGCGCAGTTAACCGTCTCACACGACGGCAAAACGCTGTATCTGGCAAGCGAAGTGGAGCAGGGCGTGGTGCAGGCGCTGCGCATCGGTGATAACGGCGCGCTGAGCGAGCTGAATCAGGTGTCCTCCGGCGGCGCGGGGCCGGTGTATCTTTCCCTGACGCCGAACGGCAAACATCTGCTGGTGGCAAACTACGTCAGCGGAACTGTCGCGGTGCTGCCCGTTAACGCAGACGGCAGCCTGGGCGATGCTACGGACACCCATCAGGACAAAGGCGAACCGGGCGCGGCGAAGCCGGAAGCTGCCGTCGAGGGCAGTTTCGCCATCAGCGATCATAACGGCCCACATGCGCACATGATCGCCGCCGATCCGGACGGGAAATACGTTTTTTCCACCGATCTGGGGCTGGATCGCATCTATCAGTACCGTTTTGACGATCAAACCGGGAAGCTGACTCCTAACGATCCGCCATTTATCAGCGCCTCCTCAAAAGGGGCCGGGCCGCGCCACTTCGTCTTTACGCCGAAAGGCGATGCCCTGTGGCTGATTAACGAAGAGGCGTCTACGCTCACCCATTATGCGCTGGACAGTAATGGCAGGCTGAAAGAGGGTAAAACGGTTTCAGCCCTGCCGGACGGTTATAAAGGCACCAGTTTTGCTGCCGGGCTGGCGCTAAGCGCCGACGGGAAACAGCTGTATGTCGCTAACCGTTTGCATAACAGCATCGGGCACTTTACCGTAACGGCGGAGGGTACGCTGACGCATCAGGATGATGTCTGGACGCGCGGCGACTATCCGCGCACCCTGACGCTCGATAAGCAGGGTCGCTGGCTGTACGTCATGAACCAGCGCAGCGACAACATTACCCGTTTCCGCGTGGCGCCGGACGGCAAGCTGAGCGCCGAGCCAGACTATACCCCGGTCGGCAGCCCATCCCAGATGGTCATTTCACCCTGAGCAGTAAGAGGACAACGACGTGCGATTTCCGAACCAACGTTTAGCGCAACTTTTCGATCTGTTGCAAAACGAGACGCTGCCACAGGACGAGCTGGCGCAGCGGCTGTCGGTCTCCACGCGAACCGTCCGGGCGGATATCACCGCCCTGAACGCGCTGCTGGCCAGCCACGGCGCGCAGTTCATTTTGAGCCGGGGCAACGGCTATCAGCTCAAAATTAATGATGTGGTGCGCTATCAACAATTGCAGGCGTCCCACCCGCGCGCGCTGCGTATTCCGCGAACCGGACCGGAGCGCGTGCACTATCTGGTGGTGCGTTTTCTGACGTCAGCCTTTTCCCTCAAGCTGGAGGATCTGGCCGATGAGTGGTTCGTCAGCCGGGCTACGTTGCAGAGCGACATGGTGGAAGTGCGCGAGTGGTTTCACCGTTATAACCTGACGCTGGAAACCCGCCCGCGCCACGGGATGAAGCTGTTTGGCAGCGAGATGGCGATCCGCGCCTGCCTGACCGACCTCCTGTGGGAGCTGGCGCAGCAGGACAGCCTGAACCCGCTGGTGACCGACGTGGCGCTGAATGCGGGGGTGGCGGAAAAGATGGTGCCGGTGCTGCACGATGCGCTGACGCGCCATCACATTCGCCTGACCGATGAAGGCGAGCTGTTCCTGCGCCTGTACTGCGCGGTGTCGGTGCGGCGCATCAGCGAGGGGTATCCGCTGCCGGAATTCCACGCGGAGGACGTGGAAGAGAACGTGCGTGAGGCGGCGAAAGATATCGCGGTGGCTATCCAGGAGCTGGCGGGCAAAGCGCTTTCGCCGTCAGAAGAGAGCTGGCTGTGTGTGCACATTGCGGCGCGGCAGATCCAGGAGATCGCCCCCAGCGCGATTAACGCCGACGACGACGAAGCCCTGGTCAACTACATTCTGCGCTACATCAACACCCACTATAACTACAACCTGCTGAGCGATGAGCAACTGCATGCAGATCTGCTCACGCACATCAAAACCATGATTACCCGCGTGCGGTATCAAATCATGATCCCCAATCCGCTGCTGGATAACATCAAGCAGCACTACCCGATGGCGTGGGATATGACCCTCGCGGCGGTGTCGAGCTGGGGCAAATACACCCCGTATGTGATCAGCGAAAACGAAATTGGTTTTCTGGTGCTGCATATCGGCGTCGGGCTGGAGCGCCATTACAATATCGGCTACCAGCGCCAGCCGCGGGTGCTGCTGGTGTGCGACGCCGGTAACGCGATGGTGCGCATGATCGAGGCGGTACTTCAGCGTAAATATCCGCAGATTGAGGTGACGCGCACGCTCACCCTTCGTGAGTACGAGCTTGCCGATGCCATTGGCGAAGACTTCGTGATCTCCACCGCCCGCGTGAGCGAAAAATCCAAACCGGTGGTGATGATCGCCCCGTTCCCGACCGATTATCAGTTAGAGCAGATCGGCAAGCTGGTGCTGGTGGATCGCACCCGCCCGTGGATGCTGGAAAAATACTTCGACGCGGCCCATTTCCGCATTCTCGACAAGCCTGTCGACCAGCAAACGCTGTTCCGCGAACTGTGCGGGCAGCTTGAAGGGGAAGGTTTTGTCGGCGCGGAGTTTCTGGAATCGGTTATCGAGCGTGAAGCCATCGTCAGCACCATGCTCGGCGACGGCATCGCGCTGCCGCACTCCCTCGGGCTGCTGGCGCAAAAAACGGTGGTCTACACCGTGCTGGCGCCGCAGGGCATTCAGTGGGGAGATGAAACCGCTCATGTCATCTTCCTGCTCGCCATCAGCAAAAGCGAGTACGAAGAGGCAATGGCGATTTACGACATCTTTGTCACCTTCCTGCGTGAACGCGCGATGGCGCGCCTGTGCCAGTGCGAGAATTTTGCGGCGTTTAAGGCTGAGGCGATGGAGAGTTTGAGTCGGTTTTGACGTTCAGGCGGACAGAGGATATCCGCCTTCATTCAACGCAGATGATGCACAACCTGGTTGCTGCTGCCGCGCCAGATAAGCATAGGATCTTTTAGATCCTGCACGAACTTGCCGTCGACCAGGACGTTAATCAGATCCACCACTTCCATCTGCTGCGCATTCAGTTCATCCAGCTTATAGCCCGTCCAGACCCAGATGTCTTTTCCTGCGCACTCGCGGCGGATGCGTTTTACCAGCTTCAGGATCGCCGGCACGTTTTGCGGATGGAGCGGGTCGCCGCCGGAGAGCGAGATCCCCTGGCGTTTGATGCGCGTGTCGTTCAGGTCGTTGATGATGCGGTCTTCCATCTCAGCGGTAAACGGCATACCCGAGTTCAGGCGCCAGGTGCTTTTGTTGTAGCAGCCGGGGCACTCGTGAACGCAGCCTGATACAAACAGGGTACAGCGGGTGCCGGGGCCGTTGACGATGTCGACGGGGTAGTACTGGTGATAGTTCATCGCGAATAACCACGCCGGGTGGCGCTGCGCTTACCCGGCCTACAAAAGAGAGCGGTCCGTAGGCCCGGTAAGCGCAGCGCCACCGGGCATTAACGTGGCAGCGGATTACCCGATCTGCCCATTCCCCAGATGTTTCACCCTGCGCTTCACCTCTTCCTGCTTACCGGCGTTAAACGGACGGGCATCCGGGCTGCCGAGGTAGCCGCACACGCGGCGGGTCACGGAGACGCGGGCTGCGTCGTGGTTACCGCATTTCGGGCAGGTGAAGCCTTTGCTGGTGCATTCGAACTCACCGGTAAAGCCGCACTCGTAGCACTCGTCAATTGGCGTGTTGGTTCCGTAGTACGGCACGTGCTGATAGCTGTAATCCCACACGTCTTCCAGCGCCTTCAGGTTGTGCTGAATGTTCGGGTACTCGCCGTAGCAGATAAAACCGCCGTTCGCAATGGGCGGATAGGCCGCTTCAAAGTCGATCTTGTCGTACGGGTTCACCTTCTTCTCCACATCGAGGTGGAAGCTGTTGGTGTAGTAACCTTTGTCGGTCACGCCTTCCACGATGCCGAACTCGGCGGTGTCCAGACGGCAGAAGCGATCGCAGAGGTTTTCGCTCGGCGTGCTGTACAGGCTGAAACCGTAGCCAGTTTCCTCTTTCCACTGGTCTACCGCATCGCGCAGGCGCTGCACAATCGCGATACCTTTCTCACGCAGGGCGTCGTTGTCATAGATGTGCTTGTCGCCAAACAGCGCGTTAATCGTTTCGTGAATGCCGATATAGCCAAGAGAGATCGATGCGCGACCGTTTTTGAAGATCTCCGACACATCATCGTCCGCCTTCAGGCGCACGCCGCAGGCTCCTTCCATATAGAGAATTGGCGCGACGCGGGCTTTCACCCCTTCAAGACGGGCGATGCGGGTCATAAGCGCCTTACGTGCCAGCTGTAAACGTTCATCCAGCAGCGTCCAGAAGGCCGCTTCATTCCCTTTAGCTTCCAGCGCGATGCGCGGCAGGTTCAGGCTGATGACGCCCAGGTTGTTGCGCCCGTCGTGGATCTGCTCGCCGTTCTCATCTTCGTACACGCCGAGGAAGCTGCGGCAGCCCATTGGCGTTTTAAACGAACCGGTGACTTTCACCACCTGGTCGTAGTTGAGGATGTCCGGGTACATACGCTTGCTCGCGCACTCCAGCGCCAGCTGCTTGATGTCATAGTTCGGATCGCCAAACTTGTGGTTCAGGCCGTCACGAATGGCGAACACCAGTTTCGGGAACACCGCCGTTTTACGGTTTTTACCGAGGCCGGAGATGCGGTTGCGCAGAATAGACTGCTGGATCAGGCGTGATTCCCAGCTGGTGCCGAGGCCAAACCCGAAGGTCACAAACGGCGTCTGGCCGTTGGCGGTGTGCAGCGTGTTTACCTCATATTCCAGCGACTGGAACGCGTCGTAGCACTCTTTCTCGGTGCGGGAACGGGCGTAACCGTCGGCATCCGGGATCTGCCACTCTTCCGCCGTTTTACGGTGTTTGTTGAAGCTCTCGGCCACGAACGGGGCCAGTACTTCATCGATGCGGTTAATGGTGGTGCCGCCATAGATGTGGCTCGCCACCTGGGCGATGATCTGCGCCGTGACCGCCGTCGCGGTGGAGATGGATTTCGGCGGCTCAATCTCGGCGTTACCCATTTTAAAACCGTGGGTCAGCATGCCTTTCAGGTCGATCAGCATGCAGTTAAACATCGGGAAGAACGGCGAGTAGTCGAGATCGTGATAGTGGATCTCACCGCGCTCGTGCGCAGACACCACGTCGCGCGGCAGCAGGTGCTGGCGGGCATAGTGCTTGGCGACGATACCGGCCAGCAGGTCGCGCTGGGTTGGGATCACTTTGCTGTCTTTGTTGGCATTTTCATTGAGCAGCGACGAGTTGGTTTGCTCTACCAGGCCGCGGATCTCCTGGTTCAGGCGACCGCGTTTCTCACGCTGGACGTCACGGTCGTGACGATACTCAATGTAGGCGCGCGCCAGCTGCTTGTACGGACCAGACATCAGCTGGTTTTCAACCGCGGTCTGGATCTCGTTGATATCCACCTGGCTGCGTTCATGCATCTGGCTGCTAACGACTTCTGCGACGGTGGCGCAGTAATCTGCGTCATCGACTCCCGCTGCTTTAGCTGCACGCAGAATGGCTTCTTTGATGCGCTCTGATTTAAACGGCACTTTACAGCCATCACGTTTCATCACATGCGGTGTCATGATCACTCCATTTTAAAAACAGGTTATCCACAAAGGTGGAGAAGTATTCACCGGACGTATTCCTCGCCGCGGCAAAGACTTCCCGCGTGCCCAGCTCGTGTTATCCACAATTCCGGCCAGCGTTCGCGCCGTCTTGTTGTTGGAATAGTAGACGATAAATACAAGATGTTGGGTCGGCGTGCATTTTAAGTGCTACATATAGTGATTTGCATCAAACAAGTTTGCGATTTTTTTGATGCAGAACAAAGTAAAAAGACGAGAGTACAAACGGCGGGCGCTGTGGCAATTGTAAAGACTCGAAGGAAAAATCTGATTAATTATTCAACAAAAACAAGCGCTCAGCAGAGCCTGTGCTGAGCGCTGCTCGATTAACTCACCCCGCAGACCCAGCTCAACCCTGCCTGCAAAAAGGCTACGGTAACGATGCAGCCCAGTACCAACAGGATGAGAAGAGAGCTTTCGGGGGCATCGTCCTGTTCTTGAGAACCTTCATTACTCAGCGCAGACATCGCCTCTTCCCGCGTACGCGCCGCCAGCAATTGCTCACGCACCCGCTCATCCGTGAGTCTGCTGGTCAGCGTCGTCAGCAGGTGCATATGCGTACTGCCTGCTTCCGCTGGCGGAATGGCGAGCAGGAAAACCATCCTCACCTCTTCATCACCCTCCAGCCCCGGCCAGCATATCGGATCGTCAAAGAGCGCCAGACAAAATGCCGCCTGTTGCACCGCCTCGGTTTTACCGTGCGGGACGGCGAGCGCTTCACCCAGCGCGGTAGGGCCTTCACTTTCGCGTTGTAAAACGCTTTCGATAAATGCCTCTCGATCGTTGATGACATTCCGCCTGGCGAGCGGCTCGGTGAGCCAACGGATCACTGCTTCCGGCGTACGTTGGGGCGGGTTGATAAACACCAGATCGGGATGCGTCAATGCCAGCAAGTTCATATTAAGCCTCAATCAAAAAATCGCAGGTTGCGGAGGGGAGGATCGCCGTTACCGGTTGCATCGGCTCTTCCAGATAGTTGATCTGCCGTAACACTGCCAGACTTTCCGGGACGGGAGCCGGTTGTGTCCCGGCGTTAAATACGCGTAAGACGGTGCCATGCAGCAGCTGCGCATGGGGCAGAGCGGAAAGGATGAGCGGCTCCGGCACGGTCAGTAGCGAGAACTCTGCCGGAAGCCTGCGCTCGGGCAGACGCAACGAAAAGCGCTCAAGACGGTGATCGAGCGTGTGTAGCGTTTGCCGTTGGTAGGTGAAGGGCTGTCCAGCCGCCTGATTTTCCAGCTGGCGCAGCGTGAGGTGGTCGGCGTTGTCGGCCAGCGCGACGGTGAATGAAAAGCGCAACGGTTTCAGCAACTGGGCATCAGGAGTCTCAACCACCGTATTATTGATGCCGGAGGCCCGACCCGGTCGCCATTCGAGATCGCTGCGTCCGAGCACGCCCGTCGATTTAAACATCGTCAGGGCAATAGCAGCGGGTTCGCTGCCGATAATCTGAAATTCTTTCATGCCACGGCTAGTCACAACCAGCGCTTTACCCGGTTCCGTGACAGCGATAATGCCCTCGCTGGTTTCGATATCCACGGGCTTCTCGCGATAGCGTTCTTGCCAGTGTTCACCGTCATATCCCGTTTCGCGCTGGATGATTGCGAAGGGCTGTGAGGCGATAGCGTGACGGGTGTGAACATCGCTGCCGATCAGTAAACGTAGCCGGTGATCGCAGTGGCTGTTTTCCAGCGAAGCCTCGACATACAGATTCGGATCGTCGTGGCGTAATTCGCAGACCAGACGAATGGATAACGGCGTTCGGGCCGTATCCTGACGGCTGGCGAGATCCTGCGGAAGACGCATTGTGGCCTCGACGGTCAGCTTTTCGACAAGCGGCGTTTTTACGCCGTCGACGAGCGTAAAATGCGAACAGCGCGTCGGCGCGTCGCCCGCAAGCGGTGAGAAATCGTAGCTGTCGCCCGCGTCCGCGCAGTCTTCAAAGGTAAAGAAAGAGGGGATACGTCTGCCGCTGCGTTTGTCATGCAGGGTAAGCGTTCCGGCATCCAGCGACAGTCGATAATGCGCATTCTCAATCTCGCTGCCCTTTATCTTTTCAGACGCCAGGAAAGGCGCAGGGTCTTCTTCAACGTTAACGGTGAGATAGCCGATCGGCGGCAGAACCGGTGTCTTTACCGCAACGTGCCAGCGGTAATAAGGGAGAAGGGGCGTCTCGCACTCGCCCTCGGCGGTAAGGGAGATCGCCGTTCCGCCGGGCAGAATGTCTCTTTCCAGGACGTCGAAAGGGATGGGCTGCCCCTGATGCGTCAGGGCGATATTATCCGCCCGGCTATACAGTGTGGCTATCACCACGCGCTGCGTTGGGGTAGCCAGCGAGTTAAAAATCAGCAGGTCGCCATCCTGAACGCAGGCGGCGGCCAGGGTTTTCACCACCAGATTCCACAGGCTATGGCACAGCTGTTCGGTTTGTTCCATACGATGCAGAATGTCGCGGTTGGTGGCATCGCTATTACAGCCGCCAATGGAATCGTGGGCATGGTTTCGCAACAGCTTTTTCCAGAGGGTGTCGACTACCGCGAGGTTGACCGGAATCCCCTGGTGACGCGCCATTGCGATTGTCGGCTCCAGCTGTCGCAGGATGAACTGTTCAACCTCATCGTTTTTCTTTTTGATGTCGTAGCGCACGGAGCCGATCGTTTTATGGATGCGGGTGTAGCGCGGCGATTTCAGCTCTCCTTCCAGGAGCTCAAACTGTTCACGCTGCGCGCGAAGGGTTTCTACATAACGCTCCAGAGAGCTGATGAAGTAACGGTCCTGATCCGGGGACTGTGCGCTGGCGACCTCCAGGATTTTCGGTAGCGCCGGGTCGATGCTGACCTGATCGCCGCCGCAGGGCAGGAGCAGGTCGTTTAGACCGGCCCGTGAACGCAAAAGTGTGGTCATCGGGTAGATTTTTCCCCGGAGATGGGAGGCTTCCGAACGCATGTTTTTAGCCGCGCCATAACCGAGCGCCATCGCACAGGCGATGACGGTCGCACCTGAGGGTGCGCGCCAGAGGAACTGGCTGCTTTTGGCGTGCCTGTCGTGATCGATACCGCGCCAGAATACGATATTGTCGATATTGCAGCCCTGCAAGATCGTGGGCATTTGCGCATTGTGGCCAAAGGTATCCGGAAGATACCCAACCTGCATCGCATGCCCCAGCGTCCGGGCAGAAAAAATGCCGTACTTCAGGTTGCGGATAATCGATTCGCCATGCACGTTGTAGGTGTCCGTCTGGGTATACCATGGCCCTACGAAGATCCTTTTTTCTCTGACCAGCTTTTCCAGCCTGGCGCGATAATCAGGATTGATGGCGAGAAAGTCCTCCACTACCGCCATCTGTCCGTCAAGGTGATAGCAGGTGTAAGCGGAGTCCTGCTCCAGCGTGTTGATGACGTCCGCAAAATTATATGACGCCAGCACCATGCTGTCCTGACGGGTGAAATACCACTCCTGATCCCAGTGCGTATGGGCAATGACGTGGATCTGATTCATGACGTTCCCCTTATCTGGCGTTCTTTGGGCTGACATAGAGCACGCCCAGGGCGCAAATCAGTGCGCCAATAAAGACGCTCGCCAGGTAGCCCGCCACGTTGGTTGCCAGCGGCCAGCCCCAGACGGCTGGCAGAGGCAGCGTCTGCTTCACGCCAAGGGTAATGGCGACCAGCGCGCCGGCGACGGCACCGGTCATGAACACCGGGATCAGACGTGGGTTTTTCAGGATGAACGGGATCGCGCCTTCGGAGATCCCAATCACGCCCAGCAACAACGAGGTGCTACCGACGGTTTTCTCTTCCTGGCTAAAGACATCCGGTAATCCAAAGCGGCCGTTGAGGAACGCAGCAAAGCCGACGCCAATGGAGGGGATCACGATGGAGAGTTCGCGGGCGGTTAAATCAAACGTCTCGCTCATGCCATTCAGGCCGAGCGCGACCGAGCCTGCCGCCTTGTTGACCGGACCGCCCAGGTCGAACGCGGTGCCCGCGGCAATCATCGCGGAATAGAACCCGCGCCCGGTGTCACCTGCCGAGGTAAAAAAGACCACCATCAGCTGGTTAAGCGAGCCAAAAATCGGGTTAATCAAATATTCCATGACCATCACCAGCGTAATGCCGGTGATCAGCGGGACGAGCAGCATGGTTTTAATTGTGGTGAGCTGCTGGCGGACGTGAATCGAATCATTGAGCCAGCGCACCAGATAGCCCACAAAAAAGCCGATACCAATGGCGCCGAAAAAGCCGGATGGCATAAAGCCTTCGATATCAAAGAAGCGCTTATAGACTTCGTCTGACATGATGCCGCCAATAAGACCGGGGATGAGTGCCGGTTTACCGGCAATGGAAAACGCCAGATACATCGCAAAAACGGGATACATGAACTTAATGGTCATAAAGCCCACTTTATCCAGCACGCTGAACGGCGAATGTTCGATGTTAATAAACTGCCCGGTTATTTTGGCCGTCGCCATCATCAGCCCGCCCATCACCACCACCGGCAGCATATAGCTGATGGCCGCCATAATATGGCCAATAAAAATCTGGTAAGCCGAACGCTGAAGATCGTCTTCTTGTGCGACAGTGGTGACGTTTTTTTCCTTTGCCAGCGCCTGACGCAGATAGCGATCGGTATGTTTGATCAGCTCTTGTGTGCGGGTTTGAAGGTGAGGAATGTTTTCAAAACGCTCGGCATCCTGAATGGGAACGTCGGTTGCCAGAATAATGGCCGTGGCGGAGGCGATATCCTGTTTTGTTAAGCGGTTTTTAACGCCGTCGCTGCCCTGCGTTTCGACCTTTACCTCAATATTGTGCTCGTTAGCCCATGCAATAATTTTATTCGCCGCCATAAAGGTGTGTGCGATACCTGTCGGGCAGGCCGTTACCGCGACAACTTTTTGTTTCGTCATTGTCATAATTCCCTGGATGTGAAAACAGGGGAAGTATAAAGAGAACCTAAAACAGTTTTTAATGTTTGCTAATACTAATTACGTATGGTGATACGCGTAAATGCAATGTGTGAAGCGCCTTCCAGAGACTATTTCTCTGTTGTGTTAATATCATCTCGGGATTAAACGGGGCGTAATAGATGAATTCATTCCAGGGAAGTGAACGTTTGATATTTGAATACATTCAGCATCATGCGTGTAATATTTCTAATATATCGGCAAAAGAGATTGCCCGTGATACCTTTACCACGACAACATCCGTTAATCGTGTATGTAAAAAAATGGGCTATAAAAGCTATACCGAGCTTCGGTACCGTTTTTTACGCGACCATTTTACACCTGCACCTGCTACACCCGACGTGGGGCCGCAGCCGGATGATATTGTGACAGACGTGTCCAGGTTGCTTACGCATTCCAGCCATATCTATCTTTACGCACGGGGAGCCTCGCTCACCAGCCTCAACTACCTGTCGCGCTTTTTGTCGCTGGCGAGCCTGCCGCACCTTATTTTGAATGACATGCACCAGTTGACACGCGTATCGAAGGGGACGCTGGTGTTGATCAGTAAATCCGGGGAGACGCAGTCGCTGATTGAAATGGCGCGTAACGCGCTGCGCAAAGGGTTGAAGATTATTGCGATTACCCGTCAGGGGTCGACACTGGCGTCGATCTCAACGCTATGCTGGCCGTTACCAATCGACATTAACGCGGTTTCGCTGTATCAGCGGGAAGGGCAGCTTGAACTGTTAAGCGCCGTGGACCGTATCGGCTGTAGGCTGCTACAGCACGATACGGTGTAGTCAGGCCGTCAGAGCTGCTTCACTATTCCCAGACGTACGGCATAATCATTTTCATGGTTGCCGTCATTATTGATGTACGTTTTATCCAGTGAAACCAGTTCGACGTATGGCGTCCAGCCATCGTCGAGCTTGTAGTTGAACGCGACGGTATGCTCCCAGTAGGTGTCATCCCCGGTTCCCTGATCGACGTTATCCTGCCAGCGGAAGCGCGGGTTATAGGACATACCGAATTTGCCGATGTTATACGCGAACCAAATGTCGAACTGGTGTGACTGGCGGCGAGTATAACCGCTGCCGTCGAGTTCTTTATCGCTGTGCGCGTCATTGACGGTGTTATAGCGGTAACGGGCGGAGAGATTCAGACCGTTATCGAAGGCTTTCCAGCCCTGAATGAAGGGGCGGTAATGCGTATTGCTGGCGGTGAAAACCGTCACCATGCCAGGCGCAACGGCGAAACCATTTCCCAGATCAAAACGCCAGCGCGTTTCGATTTCCTGTGCCGCTTCCGTTAACCCCTTGTCGTCGGGATTATATCTGTCGGTATCACCAAAAAACGTATCATTATGGTTTTGTGCGGCTTCAACGGAGAAGTAAAAACCGTTATTCGCCTGATGCATGACCTTAATGCGTGAATCATTTACGTCTGAGCGCGTATTATGACCAAAGCGAAGGTCGACGGACGTATTCCCGCACCATCCCTGTGTGCTCAATAATAATGCGCTAATACACGTTGCTTTAATAATTATCTTTTTCATAATATCCTGCCGAGGTTATTTAATTGGCAGGCTATTTTTATTTTGAGTGCGCCATATTGTAAAAGTTATCGTCGTACATTTAGCGTATCGCTAAACATAAAAAAAGAGATACAGCATGCTGTATCTCCTGAGGTTTATTCCTGCACCCACCAGATAGCTTCAAACGGGCGCAATAGCAACGTATCGGGTCGGAAGGGAACCTCTTCATAGTTGCTGAGTGCCACCCGCCATGCTCCCTCTACGGGGACGGGCTGCCACTGCTGGCGCGCGTGGCTCAGGTTAGCCACCACCATCAGCGTTTGTCCCTGCCACTGGCGGCGGTAGCACCACAGGGAAGGGTGGTCAGGCAGGAGATCCTCATAATCCCCCCACGTCAGTACCGACAGGGTTTTGCGCAGGCGAATCAGCGACTGATAGGTGTAAAACACCGAATTGGGGTCGTCCAGCGCCGCGCGGGCGTTCAAGGTTTCGTAGTTGTCGCAGACGCCAATCCACGGCTCGGCCTCGGTAAAGCCCGCATTATGCGAGGCGTCCCACTGCATCGGCGTGCGGCCATTATCGCGTGACTTACTCGCCAGAATCGCCAGTAGTTCATCCGTATCGCGACCGTTAGCCCGCTGTTCGGCGAACATGTTCAGGCTTTCCACGTCGCGGTAGTCGGTGATACGGCTGAAATGCGGGTTGGTCATACCCAGCTCTTCACCCTGGTAGATATACGGCGTGCCCTGCATCCCGTGCAGCACCATGCCGAGCATTTTCGCCGCCGCCACGCGGTGTTCCCCTTCGTCACCAAAGCGCGACACGATGCGCGGCTGGTCATGGTTACACCAGAACAGCGCGTTCCAGGCTTTGTTGTGCATCCCCTGCTGCCAGTGGCGGAAAAGGGTTTTTAGCGCCACGAAGTCCGGCTTCGCCTTCGTCCATTTTTCGCCGCCGGGGTAGTCTACCTTGAGGTGGTGGAAGTTAAAGGTCATCGACAGCTCGCGGCCGTCAAGAGACGCGTACTGTTGGCAGTTCTCCAGCGAGGTGGAGGACATCTCGCCCACCGTCATCAGATTACGCGGCGTAAAGACGTCGCGGCTCATCTCCTGGAGATATTCGTGGATGCGCGGCCCGTCAGTGTAGAAGCGGCGACCGTCGCCGAGGGTATCGTCCGGGAAATCCTGATCTTTTGAAATCAGGTTAATCACGTCCAGACGCAAGCCGTCCACGCCGCGATCGGCCCAGAACTCGCACACTTTTTTCAGCTCGGCGCGCACCGCCGGGTTTTCCCAGTTGAGATCCGCCTGCTCCGGTGCGAACAGGTGCAGATAATACTGCTCGCTTTCGGCGTGCCAGCGCCAGGCGTTGCCGCCAAATTTGGAGCGCCAGTTGTTGGGAAGCGTATCCGGCGTACCGTCGCGCCAGATATAGAACTGGCGGTACGGACTCGCTTTATCCAGCGACTCACGGAACCAGGCGTGCTGCGTGGACGTGTGGTTAAAGACCATATCCAGCACGATGCGGATGCCGCGTTCATGCGCCCGGGCAACCAGCTCGTCAAAGTCGTCCAGCGTGCCGTAGGTCGGATCGATGGCAGTGTAGTTCGCCACGTCGTAACCGTTATCCACCTGCGGGGAGATATAAAACGGCGTCAGCCAGATGGCGTCAATGCCGAGGGTTTTCAGGTAGTCCAGGCGCTGCGTCACGCCGCGCAGATCGCCCGTGCCGCTGCCGGTGGTGTCCTGGAAACTCTTTGGGTAAATCTGATAGATGACGCCGTTCTGCCACCAGTGAGGAAGGGTATTCATAGTACGTTCCTGCAAATGCGAAGGGGCGCAACTGCGCCCCGAAAGAGAGAATTAAACAATCTGCAACGTGCCCTGACGGAACTTACGCTGGTAAACCACAGTAGTCAGCGCCATTGGGATGATAATCGCCACCGCCATCGCCAGCGCAAATACCTGCCAGAACGCGGGCTGAATGGAGAGGATACCCGGCAGGCCGCCGACGCCAATCCCGTTCGCCATCACGCTGTTCAGGCCGCACAGCAAGCCCGCCAGACCGGAGCCGATCATCGCGCAGAGCATCGGGAAGCGGTATTTCAGGTTGATACCGTACATCGCCGGTTCAGTGACGCCGAGGTAAGCGGAGATGGCAGCCGGAACGGAGATCTCTCGCTCGTTGTGCTTACGGCTGACGATGATGATGCCGGTTACCGCCGAGGCCTGCGCAATGTTAGACAGGGCGATGATCGGCCAGACAGGCGTACCGCCGAGGCTCTGGATCATCTGCATATCAATCGCCAGCGTGGTCTGGTGCACGCCGGTGATCACCAGCGGAGCGTAGAGGAAGCCAAACAGCGCGGCACCGATTGGCGCGAAGCTGCCGGTCATCAGGTGACGGACCGCGAAGGCCACGCCGTCGCCAATCATGCGGCCAAACGGACCGATAAAGGCGTGCGCCAGGAACACTGCCAGGATCAGCGAGCAGACCGGGACCACCACCAGATAGAGGTAATCCGGCACGATGCGCTTCAGGCGCGTCTCAATAAAGCCCAGCGCCAGGCCCGCCAGCAATGCCGGGATCACCTGCGCCTGATAGCCGACTTTGGCGATGGTAAACAGGCCAAAGTTCCACACCTCTGGCGTTTGCTGACCAAGTAAGTAAGCGTTCATTAACTGCGGAGAGACCAGCGTCACGCCGAGCACGATACCGAGAATTGGCGTTCCGCCCATCTTGCGCACCGCGGACCAGCAGATCCCGACTGGCAGATAGAAGAAGATCGCTTCGCCAATCAGCCACAGGAAGTCATAGATGCTTTGCAGCGCCGGGTACATCTGCGCCAGGGTTTTGCCGTCGCTCATTGGCACATCGCCGATGACGTTACGGAAGCCCAGAATTAAGCCCCCGCTGATCAGCGCTGGCAGCAGCGGGAAGAAGATCTCCGCAAAATGGGAAATCAGCTGCTCATGCCATTTCATATTCTGGCGCGCGGCCTTCTTCGCCTGCTCTTTATCGGCGGAAGAGTGCCCGGTAGTCGCCAGCAGAGCCTGATAGTAATCGCCCACTTCGGTACCAATCACCACCTGAAACTGCCCGGCGTTGGTGAAGCAGCCTTTAACCATAGAAAGCTCTTCAATGGCCTTCGGGTTGGCTTTGGCCGGATCGTTCAGCACGAAGCGCAGGCGGGTAATGCAATGGCTGACGGTGGCGATGTTATCGCGTCCGCCGACCAGGACGATCAGCTGATCGATATCTGTTTGTTTGACTTTACTCATCATGAAACCTCATGACAGATGGTGATAGGGGTTATGACCTGTGCGCAAGCCTACTCCTTCAACGTGACGGCGAAAATGGGAACGTTCCCGAAATCGGGCGAAGATCACAATAATCTATTCAAAAGAATTATGAGAGATGGGCTGGAATAACGATCTGACGGGGCTCGGTACGCCCGGTAATCTGCTCGATCAGCTGCGCGGCAGCCTGCCGGCCAGACTCGGCGTAACCCGGATCAACGCTGATAATCTCCGGGTGTAAGAACTTCATCAGCGGCGTGCTTCCCACGCTCGCTAATTGCAGTTCCCCGATGCGCTGCTCCTGCAAATATTTGCTCGCACCCAATGCAAGGGTATCCGTGGCGCATACCAGGGCGGTGGTTTGTGACGTCAGCACGCTGGCGACCTGTTCATATCCCTGTTTCATACCCAGACCGGGCAGCGCGGCCACGGCGGGAAGATTGTGTTTTTTACAAAACGCCAGGTACGCTTCGTGGCGACGCTTGCCGGTGGTGATGTCGGCATGCGGCACGCCGAGATAGCTAATATGCCGATGGCCCTGTTCATACAGGCGCTGCATCAGGATCACGATCGCCCCTTCGTCATCGTAACAGACAGAGGCAAACCCGCTGGCGTCGCGCGCCAGCAGCACCAGTGACGGCTGCCAGGGTTTAAGCACGTCCTCTTTTAGGCCGGTAAATCCGAACAGCACCACCCCATCAATATTACGGCGCTGAAGCATGCCGAGATGCTCCTCCACCATTTGCGCGGAGAACTTGCTCTCCATCATGATCGGATCGTAGCCCTGCTCGTAGAACGCGGGCAGCATCGTCTGTACGGCGAGGTTTTCGGAGAGGGAATCCAGACGCGAGACAATAATGGCGACCACTTTATCGCTCTGCCCGCGCATGGCGCGCGCGGAGCGGGAAGGGGAAAAACCGTGCTGATTCATCACCGCCTCGACGCGCTCGCGTGTGCGCTCGCTGACACCGCTTTCGTTGTTCAGCACGCGTGAGACAGTCGATTTCCCCACGCCGCTTAAACGCGCGATATCTTTAATCGTAAGGCGGTTCTGCATGCTGTATTCCCTGTAACAACGATAAAATAATCAATTGAGCCTAATGCTATCCTGCGAATTCGCTATGGGCAAAGTCTGGTTTACGTTCGGTTTATTTGCAGGGCGTTATAATACCGCCCGATTAGTCACAAACGGTATGGATAAATCACTATACTGCGTGCCGATACCCAACTTTTTACTTACCGGAGGCCACATGGATCCCGATCCCACACCTCTCCTGACCAGGAGAAAACCTTCTTTCCGGTAAGCCAGCCTTTTGCTGTCTCACCGGCGTGAGGCAGCAACGTTCATACGTTCCTGCTTGATAAATTAAGTGCCTGACAGGTACGGCTTTGCCACGCCTGCGGGAAAACTGCGTCCGCCTTTGCGGATGCGGGGGAATGACTATGCTGAAGAATATCACCCGGCAGCTGCAAGCGCTGCTGAGCCGTCACCTGCCACATCGCCTGATTGCGCGCGATCCGCTGCCAAATGCCAACACCATGGCGGGAGCGGCAATCCCCGCTTCCCTGACCGAGCGCTGCCTGAACGTGGCGGCGATGGATGAAAACGAAGTCTGGCGCGCCTTTGGCGGCCACCCGGAAGGGCTGAACGCGCAAGAAGTGTCAAAAATCCGCGCGGAACATGGCGATAACCAGATCCCGGCGCAGAAACCCTCTCCCTGGTGGGTCCACCTGTGGCTCTGCTACCGCAATCCGTTCAACCTGCTGTTGACGGTGCTCGGGATTATCTCTTACGCCACTGAAGATCTGTTTGCCGCAGGCGTGATTGCCCTGATGGTGGGGATCTCCACGCTGCTGAACTTTATTCAGGAAGCGCGCTCCACCAAAGCGGCGGACGCCCTGAAAGCGATGGTCAGCAACACCGCCACCGTGTCGCGCGTGATTAACGACCTCGGCGAAAACGCCTGGATTGAGCTTCCCATTGACCAGCTGGTGCCGGGCGATCTGGTGAAGCTGGCGGCGGGGGACATGATCCCGGCGGATTTACGCGTCATCCAGGCGCGGGATCTGTTCGTCGCGCAGGCGTCACTCACCGGTGAATCCCTGCCCGTAGAGAAGGTAGCGCGGACCCGCGATCCGCAGCAGATGAACCCGCTGGAGTGCGACACCCTGTGCTTTATGGGCACCACGGTGGTCAGCGGCACCGCGCAGGCGATTGTCACCGCCACCGGCGGCAATACCTGGTTTGGACAGCTTGCCGGACGCGTCAGCGAGCAGGAGAGCGAGCCGAATGCGTTCCAGAAAGGTATTGGCCGCGTCAGCATGCTGCTGATCCGCTTTATGATGGTTATGACGCCGATTGTCCTGCTGATCAACGGCTACACCAAAGGCGACTGGTGGGAAGCGGCGCTGTTCGCGCTCTCCGTGGCCGTTGGCTTAACGCCGGAAATGCTGCCGATGATTGTCACGTCCACGCTGGCGCGCGGGGCGGTCAAACTCTCTAAACAAAAGGTGATCGTCAAACACCTCGACGCCATCCAGAACTTTGGCGCGATGGACATCCTTTGCACCGATAAAACCGGCACCCTGACGCAGGACAAAATCGTGCTGGAGAACCACACCGACATCGCCGGAAAAACCAGCGAGCGCGTGCTCCACAGCGCCTGGCTGAACAGCCACTATCAGACCGGGCTGAAAAATCTGCTCGACGTGGCGGTGCTGGAAGGGGTGGACGAGGAGTCTGCCCGCACGCTCTCCGGTCGCTGGCAGAAGGTGGATGAAGTCCCGTTCGACTTCGAGCGCCGCCGCATGTCGGTGGTGGTCAGCGAGCAGGCGGACGTACATCAGCTGATCTGCAAAGGGGCATTGCAGGAGATCCTGAATGTTTCCACGCAGGTGCGCCATAACGGCGAGATCGTGCCGTTGGATGAGACCATGCTGCGCCGCATCAAACGCGTCACCGATAACCTGAACCGTCAGGGGCTGCGCGTGGTGGCAGTAGCCAGCAAGTTCCTGCCTGCGCGGGAAGGTGACTACCAGCGTATCGATGAATCCGATTTGATCCTCGAAGGTTACATCGCATTCCTCGATCCGCCGAAAGAGACCACCGCGCCGGCGCTAAAAGCGCTGAAAGCGAGCGGTATCACCGTCAAAATCCTCACCGGCGACAGCGAGCTGGTGGCGGCCAAAGTGTGCCACGAAGTCGGCCTGGACGCGGGCGACGTCGTCGTGGGGAGCGACATTGAGCACCTGTCCGACGATGAGCTGGCCGAGCTTGCCCAACGCACCACGCTGTTTGCCCGCCTGACGCCGATGCATAAAGAGCGCATCGTTACCCTGCTGCGTCGTGAAGGGCACGTGGTCGGCTTTATGGGCGATGGCATCAACGACGCGCCCGCGCTGCGTGCGGCGGACATTGGTATCTCCGTGGACGGCGCGGTGGATATTGCTCGCGAGGCGGCGGATATCATCCTGCTGGAAAAGAGCCTGATGGTGCTGGAGGAGGGCGTCATCGAAGGGCGTCGCACCTTCGCCAATATGCTCAAATACATCAAAATGACCGCCAGCTCCAACTTCGGCAACGTCTTCAGCGTGCTGGTGGCGAGTGCGTTTCTGCCGTTCCTGCCGATGCTGCCGCTGCATCTGCTGATCCAGAACCTGATGTACGATGTCTCTCAGGTAGCGATCCCGTTTGATAACGTGGACGACGAGCAGATCCAGAAGCCGCAGCGCTGGAACCCCGCCGATCTGGGGCGCTTTATGCTGTTCTTTGGGCCGATCAGTTCTATCTTCGACATTCTGACCTTCTGCCTGATGTGGTTTGTTTTCCATGCCAACACCCCGGAACACCAGACGCTGTTCCAGTCCGGCTGGTTCGTGGTGGGACTGTTGTCTCAGACGCTGATTGTGCACATGATCCGCACCCGCCGCATTCCGTTTATCCAGAGCCGTGCCGCGTGGCCGCTGATTGTGATGACGGGCATTGTGATGGCGCTCGGGATCGCGCTGCCGTTCTCGCCGCTGGCAAGCTACCTGCAACTTCAGGCGCTGCCGCTGAGCTACTTCCCGTGGCTGGTGGCGATCCTCGCGGGCTACATGGTGCTGACGCAGATGGTGAAAGGGTTCTATGCGCGCCGGTATGGATGGCAGTAACGGCAAGCCCGGTGGCGCTGCGCTTACCGGGCCTACGATCCGAACGTAGGCCGGGTAAGGCGAAGCCGCCACCCGGCAGCTGGCTTTCCTCCCAAATTCAACAACCTGTGATCTCCGTCGGCGCATTCGCTTGACGACAATTTGAGCGCATGTTAACAGAATGTTTTGCCTGTATTTGGCCCGTCAGATAAGGAACATTCATGTTACGGTACAGCCTCTTAACCGCCGGGCTCATGCTCGGCGCCTCCGCCTTTGCCGCCCCGGCAGGCGACCTTCCCTTAATGCCCTGGCCTGCGAAGGTTGAACGCCCGACCACTCAGGGCGCGCTGGTGCTTAACAATCAACTCTCTGTGAGCGTCAGCGGCGACGATCTGGGGGATGCGGTCAACCGCCTGCGCCAGCGCATTTCGCTGCAAACCGGCTGGACGCTACAGCCGCAGGCCGAAAAACCTGACAAGCCGACCATCCGCATCGCCATCGCCAAAAAGGTGAAGCCGCAGCCGCTGCCTGACAGCGATGAGAGCTATAAACTCACGGTGGACGCCAACGGCGTAAATATCTCTGCCAACACCCGCTTCGGCGCGCTGCGCGCCATGGAAACCTTGCTTCAGCTGATGCAGAACGGCGCCGAAAACACCTCGATCCCGTGGGTGACCATTGAAGATTCGCCGCGCTTCCCGTGGCGCGGGCTGCTGCTCGATTCGGCGCGCCACTTCCTCCCGATTCCGGATATTAAACGCCAGATCGACGGCATGGCCGCGGCCAAACTCAACGTCCTGCACTGGCATTTGACGGACGATCAGGGCTGGCGCTTTACCTCGAAACGTTATCCAAAATTAACCCAGCTTGCCAGCGATGGGCTGTTCTACACCCCGGAGCAGATGCGCGAGATTGTGCGTTACGCTGCCGAGCGCGGCATACGCGTGGTGCCGGAAATTGATATGCCGGGCCACGCCTCGGCGATTGCCGTCGCCTACCCGGAGCTGATGAGCGCGCCGGGGCCGTACGCCATGGAGCGCCACTGGGGCGTGCTGAAGCCGGTGCTGGATCCAACCAAAGAGGCAACTTATACCTTTGCCGACGCGATGGTCAGCGAACTGGCGGCGATCTTCCCGGATCCGTATCTGCATATTGGCGGCGATGAGGTTGACGACAGCCAGTGGAAAGCGAACGCTACGATCCAGACGTTTATGCGCGACAACAAACTGGCGGACAGCCACGCGTTGCAGGCGTATTTCAACCGCAAGCTGGAGACGATCCTTGAGAAGCACCACCGGCAGATGGTTGGCTGGGATGAGATCTACCATCCCGATCTGCCGAAAAGCATTCTGATCCAGTCCTGGCAGGGACAGGACGCGCTGGGGCAGGTGGCGCAGAACGGTTATAAGGGCATTCTATCAACCGGTTTCTACCTCGATCAGCCGCAATCCACCGCCTACCACTACCGCAATGAAATTGTGCCGCAGGGGCTGAACGGCGTGGATGTGATAGCGGACACCGACAGCGTCCAGAGCTGGGCTTTCTCCATGCCGCGTCTGAAAGGCAAGCCGGTGGAAGGCAGCTTTACGCTGGTGAAAGGCGATGCCGGGTGGCGTGGATTCATTGATTTTGCCGGGAAATCGCGTCGGGCGGTGGAGAACATTCAGTGGCGGGACGACAACCAGGTAACGTTTACCGTTGATACCTGGATGGGTGAAACGCGTCCGGTCGTTTCCGTTGAGAACGATAAGCTCAGCGGCTATTTCCTGGTGGGTAACGCCCGCTACCCGATCGACGGCACACGTCTGGACGCGGTGCCAAAAGGCATACCGCCGGTGGTGCCGGACCCGGCGAACGAGGCCAATCTGCTCGGCGGCGAAGCCGCGCTGTGGGCGGAAAACGTGGTCGCGCCGGTGCTTGATATCCGTCTGTGGCCGCGCGCCTTTGCGGTGGCGGAGCGGCTATGGTCGGCGAAGGACGTCAACGACATCGACAACATGTATACCCGGCTCCAGGCGATGGACAGCTGGTCGACGGTGTCGGCTGGACTACAGCAGCATACCCAGCAGCAGGTGCAGTTCACGCGCCTCGCCAACAATGCGGATACCCTGCCGCTGCAAATTCTCGCCCAGGCGCTTGAACCGGCGCAGTATTACACCCGCCAGCATCTTAAGTTCCAGGCCGGAAACTATCATCAGTTTGAGCCGCTCAACCGGCTCGCTGACGCGCTAAACGCGGAAAGCGCCACCGTGCGTCAGATGAATAAATGGGCGGACCGTCTGGTGAGCGACGCGGAGGACACGGAAAGCGCCGACGCGCTGCGCCACGTCTTTAACCGCTGGCAGAACAACACCAGCGATGCGCTGGCGCTAAGCGAAAACAGCTATCAGCTGAAGGCGATCAAGCCGGTGATTCAGGAGGTGGATAAGCTGGCCTCGATTGGCCTGAGGCTGACGGATCTGGTGGCGCGCCAGGGCACGCTGGACGACAACGAGATCGCGTCGATTCAGAGCGAACTGGATAACGCAGCGAAGGTTCAGGACGAGGTGGTGATTGCGGCGGTATATCCGCTGGAGACGCTGCTTAGGGCGACGCGGAATCAGTAACAAATGCGCCCGGTGGCGCTACGCTTACCGGGCCTACGTGACGTGTAGGCCCGGCAAACGAAGTGCCGCCGGGCGTGAAGGCAACTCAGTTCTTCAGCACCCACGCCTCTTTCCAGTGCGCGCCCACGCCCGGCTCAAACTGGTTTGCGGTTGGACTGTACTGCACGCAGTAGCCGCTATACGGGAACGGTTTACACTCGTAGGTCTTACCGTTTTTAGGCTGTAACACCACGGTGCCCGCTTTGTAGGAGGCAATGCTGTCCGGGAAGATAAAGTCATGCGGGCCGCTGCTGTCCGCCGCGTCGCTTTCCAGCATCAGGTTTAGCACGTCCTGCGCGAACAGGGTGCCGTCTTTGTTGGTGGCGTAGTATTTCAGCATATGGTGGCCCGCCGTGACGTCAGTCAGCGTCATGGTCACGTTTTGATTGACGTTATTCATATCCTGCTTCAGGTAACCTTTTTCGGCACCGTGGTGGTTCATCACGTGCGCTTCAAAATTAACGTCACCCTGCGTGTTCACATGGAAGGTCACAATCACATTGCCATGTTCGATTTTGCTGTATTGCAGATCGGAAACGGCGATGGTCTCGCTCACCTGCGCCTTTTGCTCTTCATAAGAGATGGCAACGGATCTCAGCGTGCTGCCATCTTTCACGAATACGCTGTTGGCGCCGTGAACCGGACTAATTTCACCGGCTTCATCTTTCACACCGACGCGGACATCGCTATGAGCGGTGTTGATCTTCTGCGCCAGATCGTAGGACCACTGGTTAGCGTCGCCTTGTTCTGAAGAGCCGATGGTCATTTCAGTACGCAGGGCGGCAACTTCCCCGTTGGCGTCGAAGAAGCGTGCAATCACTTTATCGCCCACGTTCAGGTTATTCCCGGCAATCTGTCCGCTCAGGGTTTTACTCCACTGGGATATTACCGCTGGGGTATCGTCCGGCGTGACGTTGCCGCCGTTACCGAAATCAACGTCAATGGCCTGATAGAAACTGTTTGTGGTATCCGCAATTTCCCACACGCCATAAATAACCTGGTAGCCCGTACGGTCCGGGACATTACAGGTCATGGATTTTGTCATGGACGGTGCCTGACCATTCCCGTTAATAGTACAGAACGGCGTTAATTCGAACTGGTCACGGGTCAGCGGTTTATTGGGGTCCCAGTTTTGTTTGGTAATGTAATAACGCCAGTTGGTGGTTTTATGCGGCGCGGTATGGTGCCAGACAAATTCATGCGGGCCTGCCGTCATGGGGCTTTTGGTCCAGGCGTTCAGGCTCTGCTTATCAAGCTGGGAGTAGCTGGCAATACCGGCGCTGGCAAGCTGGCCGTCAGGCGGCATTGCGCCCGTCGGGAAGCCGGAGGTCTTTTCTACGCTCTGCGGTTCATATTGTACAGAGCCACAGTCAATATTCTGGCCGAGCTTACACATATAAGCGCGGCTGGCGGGGGATTCTATATATCCGTGTGCAAGTGCGGAAGACGCAACCGCTAATGTGGCAACGGCCAGCGCGATCTTAGAGAGTTTCATTCTTCATCCATTAATTAGAATATAACAAGGCAGCGTCAGTCTATTAATGGAGTGGGGGATGCGTCATTGCCTGGAGAGAGTAAAAATGGTCGCAATAAAAAAAGGCAGCCTGAGCTGCCTTCTCTTTATTGAAATAAATTAGCGACGTACGGCAATCGCTTCAATTTCAATTTTTACGTCTTTTGGCAGACGCGCCACTTCCACACAGGAGCGCGCCGGGAAGGTGGCGTTGTGCTCGGTGAAGAACGCTTCATAAGTGGCGTTAACGGTGGCGAAATCGTTCAGATCTTTCACGAACACGGTGGTTTTGACGATATCGCCCACTTTCAGACCGGCAGATTCGACGATCGCCTGCACGTTTTCCAGCGACTGACGCGCCTGCGCCGCTACGTCGGCTGGCACTTCACCGGTTTTTGGGTTCACCGGGATCTGACCAGAAGTGATGATCATGCTGCCCAGATCAACGCCCTGAACGTATGGGCCGATAGCCGCTGGTGCATTTTCCGTCGCGAGTACTTTGCTCATTTTTTCTCCAGAATTACAGCGTTAAGAATGTTCCCGGCCATTATAACAGCCGGGATTTCATTACCAACCTCAATTAGTTGGCCAGCACCACATAATGAGAAAACTCTTTTTCGCAGTATTTGCATTTGAGTGCGATGTCATTGGCGCGCTTTTTCACTGCAAAGCTGGAGGAAACCGGCTCAGCATGACTGATGCAGTTGCTGTTCGGGCAGACCAGCACGCTTTCGATGCGATCCGGCAGGCTTGGGCGAGATTTTCCCACCACATCGTAATCGTCGATGCGGTTAACCGTGGCGTCCGGTGCGTACAGTGAAAGCTGGTTGACCTGCTCGTCGGTCAGGAAAGTGTTCTCGATCTTGATCAGGTCTTTACGGCCCATTTCGCCCGACGGCAGGTTCAGGCCGATGGTGATGCGCTGGTCGGTTTCAGTGAGTTTGAACAGCGTCAGCAGCTTAAAGCCCACCTGCGCAGGGATGTGGTCAATCACGGTGCCACGCTTGATGGCTTCAACCTGGAGTTTGTTATCGTGTGTCATGGTCGTCTCCCCTTACAGAGCTAATTCGCGATTCAGAACCAGTGCCAGTAACGCCTGGCGGGCGAAGATGCCGTTTCCGGCCTGCTGGAAGTACCAGGCGTGCGGCGTTTTATCCACGTCTGTGGTGATCTCATCGATGCGCGGCAGCGGGTGCAGCACCTTCATGTTGTCGCGCGCGCCCTCGAGGTCGCTGGCGCGCAGCACAAACTGCGCCTTCACGTTGGCGTACTCGGATGGGTCAAGACGCTCTTTCTGCACGCGGGTCATGTAGAGAATATCCACGTTGCCCATCACCTCTTCGATGCTGGCGTGCAGGCTCCACGCGATGCCTTTTTCGTCCAGCATATCGAGAATGTACTGCGGCATCGCCAGCGCGTCCGGCGCGATGAAGAAGAAGCGGTTGCCGTTAAATTTCGCCAGCGCCTGGGTCAGGGAATGGACGGTGCGGCCATATTTCAGGTCGCCGACCATGGCGATGTTCAGGTTCTCAAGCGTGCCCTGCGTCTCCTGAATGGTGAACAGATCCAGCAGGGTCTGCGTCGGGTGCTGGTTGGCACCGTCACCAGCGTTCAGCACCGGAATGCCGCCGGAAAACTCGGTCGCCAGACGCGCCGCGCCCTCCTGCGGGTGGCGCATCACAATCGCGTCCACGTAGGTGCTGATGACTGAAATGGTATCCGCCAGGGTCTCGCCTTTTTTGCCCAGCGACGTGTTGCTGCTGTCCGAGAAGCCCACCACGCTCGCCCCGAGGCGGTGCATGGAGGTTTCAAAGGAGAGGCGGGTGCGGGTGGAGGCTTCGAAGAAGCAGCTCGCAATCACCTTGTGCTTCAGCAGCTCCGGTTGCGGATTGGCCTTCAGTTTTGCCGCGGTTTCCAGAACCAGTTCCAGCTCTTCGCGGCTGAGGTCGTTTATGGAAATGATGTGTTTTTGATAAAGCGGATTCATGTTTATCTCCTGACGCCGGGCAAAAAAAAGCCCCTCAAATGAGGGGCTCTGGGAATAGGTTTAGCAACGGGAAGAAAAACGGCAGGCCAGCGTCTGATTTCAGACGCGGTAAGACGATATGTCGTACACGCTTGACCATGCTTCCTCCCGGCAAATTGTCGGGCATTATACGCAGCTCGCTTTTGGGATCAAGCGATTTAATGCACGCTTTACTCAATGCAAACGGTTCTTTATGAATATTAATGCGTTCTGAGTAAATAATTAATTTGCTTATGCACCAGCGCGGTGCGCTTCACCACGCGGGGCGCGACCCAGACAATACTGCTTCCGGCCACCACGCCTAAAATTTCCGGTAACTGGTGATAATCCAGAATACGCGCCACCGCGCGGCCATATCCGGCGACGGTATGGATAAGGATAAATTCGCTGTTGTGCTCCACGCTCACCACCATTTCAGAGACGGTACGCGCCGCGTCGGGGGCCGGGCGCAGCTGGGGATTCAGCGAATAAATCTTTAGCCCTTTGGCATTGCGAATTTTTATGACACCGAGCAACTTGAGCAGACGTGAAACGGTGGACTGGCTGATGGTCTCAAAACCCCGCTCCTGTAAGTCGCGGCGGATCTCCTCCTGGGAGAGATAGCTCTTTTCCGCGATCAGACGCTGGCAGACCGTTAGCTGTAGTTGCTCTTTGGGAGAGTACTCTTCGTAATCCATCATAATTCCCATATCAGTTCCCGAAATAACCGGTGGCACCGCACCGATCCGTAGGCCGGATAAGCGCAGCGCCATCCGGCAAATTACAACAGGGCGCCCAGGCTTAACGCCACCATAATCACCACCGTTAAAATCCCCAGCAGCGGCGCGACCCATTTCAGATAGCGCACGTAGGGCACGCGGGCGATAGCCAGCCCGCCCATCACGACGGCAGAGGTGGGAGTGATCAGGTTAACGATGCCGGACGCCGACTGGTAAGCCGTAACCACCAGGTCGCGGTTGACGTTAGCGAAATCGGCAAGGGGCGCCATGATCGGCATCGTCAGAACGGCCAGGCCGGACGAAGAAGGCACAAGAAACGACAGCACCACTTCCAGCCAGTACATCACGTTGATGAACGCCACCGTCGACAATCCGGTGACCATTCCCTCGGCGCTGTGCAAAATGGTGTGGGTAATCATGCCCTTATCCATGATCACTACGATACCGCGCGCGATGCCGATAATCAGCGCGACGCCCAGCAAATCTCGCGCGCCGTTGATAAAGGTTGAGGTCAGCTCCTCTTCGCTCATGCGGGCGATCAGCCCGACGATAATCGCGCTGGCGAGGAACACCGCCGAGATCTCCGCCATCCACCAGCCCAGCACCGCCACGCCGTAGATCATCACCGCGAAGGCGAGGGCGAAGATCACCAGGATGAGTTTGCGCACCGGGGTAAACTCCAGCGACTGCTCGCCCTTGTTGCCGAGGAAGTGGGCGCGGTTCTCTTCCTGCTTATCCGCCACGATCGACAGCGACGGATCCTTGCGCACCTTGCGGGCATAGCGCATTACCCACGCCACGCAGATGATCCAGCCGATCACCAGCAGCGCGATGCGCAACATGATGCCGTTGGTGAAGGGGATCCCGGCGGCGTTGGCGGCGATCACCGTGGCGAACGGGTTGATGGTGGAGCCGAGGGTGCCGATCCCCGCGCCGAGCAGCACGGTGGACGCAGCAACCACCGGATCGAACCGCGCCGCCAGCATCACCGGCACCAGTAAGGTATAGAAGGGCAGCGACTCTTCTGCCATGCCGTAAATCGTGCCGCCTGCGGCAAACAGCGCCATCAGGATCGGGATCATCCACTCTTCGCGTCCGCGCAGCCGGGTGGTGACGCGCTCGATCCCGGCGTCTATCGCCCCGGTTTTAGTGACGATCCCGAGGAATCCCCCGATGATCAGAATAAACAGCGCCACGTCGATGGCCCCGGCCTGGCCGGACTCCGGATCGTACAGCCCGGCAATCGGCGCCATCAGCACCGAAACCAGCCCCTGCGGGTGCGCTGCCACGTGCGCGTAGGTGCCAGCAACCGGCACTTCTTTACCGAGCGCCTCGTTCATTGCCATATGGTACTGCCCGGCCGGAACAATCCACGTCAGCACGGCAACCACGGCAATCAGAAAAAAGAGAATGGTGTAAGCGGAGGGAAACTTGAACTTGCCCATGATGTTCTCCTGAACCCGGCGCACCCCGCGGCGCGCCGGGCGGTGATTAGTCGCCGAGTGTCGCCACCATGACCGCTTTAATGGTGTGCATGCGGTTCTCTGCTTCGTCGAAGACGATGGAGTTCGGTGATTCGAAGACCTCTTCCGTCACTTCCAGCCCCTTCAGGCCGTACGCCATTTCGATTTCGCGGCCCACTTTGGTGTGCTCGTTGTGGAACGCTGGCAGGCAGTGCATGAACTTGACGTTCGGGTTACCGGTGGCCTTCATCACGTCCGCGTTAATCTGATAAGGCTTCATCAGGCTGACGCGCTCGGCCCAGGCTTCCTTCGGCTCGCCCATGGAGACCCACACGTCGGTGTAGAGGAAATCGGTGCCCTGCACGCCTTCCTCCACGTCGTCGGTGAGGGTGATGCGTGCGCCAGTCTCTTTGGCGATGGCACGGCACTGCTCAACCAGGCCCGCCTCCGGCCAGAAGGATTTCGGCGCCACAAGGCGGATATCCATCCCCATTTTGGCCGCGCCGACCATTAGCGAATTACCCATGTTGTTCCGCGCATCGCCGAGATAAGCAAAGCTCAGCTCCGGCAGGGTTTTGCCCGGAGAGTGCTCCAGCATGGTCATCAGATCGGCGAGAATTTGGGTGGGGTGGAACTCGTCGGTCAGGCCGTTCCACACCGGCACGCCCGCGTACTCGCCCAGCTCTTCAACGATGGCCTGGCCGTAGCCGCGATACTCGATGCCGTCATACATGCGGCCCAGCACGCGCGCGGTGTCCTTCATCGACTCTTTGTGGCCGATCTGCGATCCGCTTGGGCCGAGGTAGGTGACCTGCGCGCCCTGGTCGAACGCACCCACTTCGAAGGCGCAGCGGGTGCGGGTGGAGGTTTTTTCAAAGATCAGGGCGATGTTTTTCCCGACCAGGGTTTGTTTTTCGCGTCCGGCTTTTTTGGCGGCCTTCAGCTCGATGGCGAGATCGATCAGGTACTGGATCTCCGCCGGGGTGTAGTCCAGCAGTTTCAGGAAGTTGCGGTTTTTCAGGTTAATGGTCATGGGGAAATCCTTTTTAAAATTTAGCTGTCTGATGCCCTCACCCCGGCCCTCTCCCAAAGGGAGAGGGGGCGTACATTCCCTCTCCCTTTGGGAGAGGGTTAGGGTGAGGGGAAAACGACTCAGTTACGAATCAACGTGCCTTTCTCGCCCGCCAGGATCTCCGCGCCGTCATTCAGCGCGCCGATCCCGGCTATCCCATTGCAGGCTTCAACGAACTCGCGGCAGGCGGCCACTTTCGGCCCCATCGATCCGGCGTCGAACTGCATGCCTCTGAGCAGCTCCGGCGTCACCTGCGCCAGCGGACGCTGGGTTGGCTTGCCCCAGTCGAGGTACACCGCGTCGGCATCGGTGAGGATCAGCAGGGCATCGGCCTCGATCTGGCGCGCCAGCAGGGCGGCGGAGAGGTCTTTGTCGATCACCGCCTCGATCCCGCGATAGCCGTTGGCGTTTTCCACTACCGGCACGCCACCGCCGCCGTTGCAGATCACCAGGTGGTCGCGCTGAATCAGCGCCGTGATGGCGTCACTCTCGACGATGCGCTTCGGCTGCGGCGACGGCACCACGCGGCGGAAGTAGCTGCCGTCGGCCTTAAACACCCAGCCTTTTTCCGCGGCCAGCGCTTTAGCCTGGGCTTCGCTGTAGACCGGGCCGATGTACTTGGTCGGGTTGCTGAACGCCGGGTCGGCGGCGTCCACTTCCACCTGCGTGAGCAGGACGCTGACCTCGCGCTGGGGCAGATTGTTTTTCAGCGCCTGCTGGAGCATGTAGCCGATCATTCCCTGGCTTTCGGCGCCAAGAACGTCCAGCGGGTAGGGAGTGACTTTGTCGTAGGCGCTGTTTTGCAGCGCCAGCAGTCCGACCTGCGGGCCGTTGCCGTGCACCAGCACCACGCGCCACTGCTCCGTTAAGCCGGCGATGGTGCGGGCGGCCTGCTCAATGTTCTGGCGCTGGATGTCCGCTTCCAGCGGCTCGCCGCGCTTGAGCAGCGCGTTGCCGCCAAGGGCCACAACCAGAGTGGGTTTTCGTTCCATGATGGCTCCTTTAAATTCCGTCGCGTTCCAGTGGGCAGCTCATGCAGCGCGCGCCGCCGCGACCGCGTCCCAGCTCGTCGCCCGGGATCGGCAGCACGGTGATGCCTGCTTTGTCGTACTTCTCGTTGGTCCAGACGTTGCGCTCGTAGCCGATCACCACGCCCGGGCGGAGGGTCAGGACGTTGTTGGCGTCGTTCCACTGCTCGCGTTCGGCTTCAAAGGCGTCGCCGCCGGTGGTGATCAGGCGGACGTGGTTAATGCCGAGGGCTTTCTCGATGGCGTGCAGCAGGTCGGTTTCCTGGGTGCGCAGCAGGCCGCCGCGTCCGTCCGGGGTGAGCGTCCAGCACTGGGCGTCCTTGCGCACCACTTCCGGGTAAACGGAGAAGGTGTCCACATCGATGTGGGTCATCACGGTGTCGAGGTGCATGCAGGAGCGGTGTTTCGGCAGCTCAACGGCAATCACGCGCTCGGCCTGGCGATGTTTAAACAGGCTGTTGGCGAGGAACTCCACGCCCTGCGGCGTCGTGCGCTCGGACATGCCGATCAGTACCGCCCCGCGGCCAATCACTAATACGTCGCCGCCTTCCAGAGTGGCGTGGTCGTAATTAATATTCTCGTCGCCGAAATACTTAATAAACTCGCCGTCGGCAAATGCGGGGTGCCAGCGATATATTGCCCGCAGGTTATTGGTTTCACGCTGGCGGGCGGGTTTCGCCATCGGATTAATGGAGACGCCGTTATATATCCAGCATGAGGTATCGCGGGTAAATAAGTGGTTCGGCAGCGGCTTCATAATAAAATCATTCGCCGTGTGGGTATCGACCACCATATTTTTAATGGCCGCCGGAATTTCACCGTAGGTTAATCCGCCGCTTAATCTGCGCGCCAGTTCGCGGTGCGGCATATCCGCCAGCCAGCCGCGCACGTCGGCGGCAAAGGTTGGTCCCAGACGATAGTCGGAGATTTGTGTTTCAAGAAGCCAGGCTTTTGCTTCAGCAATATCAAGCGTTTGCGTAAGAAGGTCGGTCAACAGCAGGACTTCCACACCCTGCTCGCGCAGCGTGTTTGCGAAGATGTCATGCTCTTCACCCGCCCGTTCAACCGAGAGCACGTCATCAAATAGCAGCTCCTGACAGTTTGAGGGGGTTAACCGTTTCAGACTTAAATTAGGACGGTGCAGCATAACGCTACGCAATTGACCAATTTCCGAACCGACGTAATGCTTTTCCATAATTATTCCTTTAACTGTTTTTCAGAATAAAAAGGGCATGCGCCATGTGATGTGTTTAATTTCATGGCGGCTAAGCTCAATTGATTTCGTGATTTATAGTAGGCGCTTAAATAATGGTTATTGTGACATTGCTCACGCGAAAACCGATATTGAGCAGTTTATTTTCAATTGCATGATTCGTATCAGATAATGATTAATTTCATATTATTAAGGGATGAATAGCTAAGCAGGAACGGGTGGCAATATTTGAAGTTGTTATTATTTTGTAGAATCACACGCTTTGAAATATTTAGTTATGTTGTTGATTTTAATGGATAAAATGTTGTCACGGAAATAGTTATGCAATAATGACAGTTAACTATTTTTCACTTAAGAGAAATCAATAAATAATTATGGATTTTTAAAGGAAATAACCAAAGTGGTAAAGTGTGATACACCAACAGGTTTTGTGAGTTATGTTTTAAATTCAGTGAGTTAGATCCTGTGTGCAAAGTGCATGAAATGAGGTTATGCATAACCACTGCATAAATGCCTGTGTGCAATTAACAGTGGATTAACACATTTCCCGATAAACATGCGCTGACGCAAATCTTGTCAAAAAAGGGCTGGTATGGAAGAGGCAATTCTCGTATAAAACATAAAAATGAAACAATGTTTTAATCTGAGGGTTGTATCATGATTATTGGCAATATTCATCATCTCCAGTCCTGGCTGCCAGAAGAGCTGCGCCAGGCCATTGAGCATGTTAAGGCCCACGTCACCGACGCAACGCCGACCGGTAAGCACGACATCAATGGCAACAGCCTGTTTTATCTGGTTTCGGAGGACATGACCCAGCCGTTCGCCGAGCGTCGCGCTGAATACCATGCACGCTATCTGGATATTCAGATTGTGCTAAAAGGTCAGGAAGGGATGACCTTCAGTACCCTGCCGCACGGTACGCCGGACACCGACTGGCTGGCGGACAAAGACATCGCGTTCCTGCCGGAAGGCGAGCAGGAGAAAACCGTGGTGCTGAGCGAAGGGGATTTTGTAGTGTTCTGGCCGGGCGAAGTGCATAAGCCGCTGTGCGCGGCGGGAGCGCCGGCGCAGGTGCGTAAGGTTGTGGTGAAGATGCTGGTAGAGTAACCCCTCACCCCGGCCCTCTCCCAAGGGGAGAGGGTGTAAAAGTTCCCTCTCCCCTTGGGAGAGGGTTAGGGTGAGGGAACCAGACCGCACCCACGCATAATGTGATCCAGCTTAAACTTCCCGCACTCCCTCCTCATCTCCCATTTACCTGCGCTTTTTCTGCGTCATAGTATGATCGTTAAATTAATGAACGCTGTTCTATAATGTAGAACAAAATGATTCAGCAAGGAGATCTCATGCCGCAGTCCGCGTTGTTCACGGGTATCATTCCCCCTGTCTCCACCATTTTTACCGCCGATGGCCAGCTCGATAAACCGGGTACCGCCGCGCTGATCGACGATCTGATTGCTGCGGGCGTCGACGGCCTGTTCTTCCTGGGCAGCGGCGGCGAGTTCTCCCAGCTCAGCGCCGAAGAGCGTAAAACCATTGCCCGGTTTGCGATCGATCATGTCGATCGTCGCGTGCCGGTTCTGATCGGCACCGGCGGCACCAATGCCCGGGAAACCATTGAGCTGAGCCAGCACGCGCAGCAGGCGGGCGCGGACGGCATCGTGGTGATCAACCCTTACTACTGGAAAGTATCGGAAGCGAACCTGATCCGCTATTTCGAACAGGTGGCCGACAGCGTCACATTGCCGGTGATGCTCTATAACTTCCCGGCGCTAACCGGGCAGGATCTGACCCCGGCGCTGGTGAAAACCCTCGCCGACTCGCGCAGTAACATCGTCGGCATCAAAGACACCATCGACTCCGTCGCTCACCTGCGCAGCATGATCCACACCGTTAAAGGCGCCCATCCTCATTTCACGGTGCTGTGCGGCTACGACGATCATCTGTTTAATACCCTGCTGCTAGGCGGCGACGGAGCGATCTCGGCCAGCGGCAACTTTGCCCCACAGGTGTCGGTAAATCTTCTGAAAGCCTGGCGGGATAACGACGTGGCGAAAGCGGCTGAGTATCATCAGACCCTGCTGCAAATCCCGCAGATGTATCAGCTGGATACGCCGTTTGTGAACGTCATTAAAGAGGCGATCGTGCTCTGCGGTCGTCCGATTTCTACGCACGTCCTGCCGCCAGCCTCGCCGCTGGACGAGCCGCGCAAGGCGCAGCTGAAAACCCTGTTACAACAGCTCAAACTCTGCTGAGCCGGACGATAACGATGACCATTGAGAAAATTTTCACCCCACAGGACGATGCGTTTTATGCGGTGATCACCCACGCGGCGGGGCCGCAGGGCACGCTGCCGCTGACACCGCAGATGCTGATGGAATCCCCCAGCGGCAACCTGTTCGGTATGACGCAGAACGCCGGGATGGGCTGGGATGCCAACAAGCTCACCGGCAAAGAGGTGCTGATCATCGGCACCCAGGGCGGCATCCGCGCCGGAGACGGACGCCCGGTCGCGCTGGGCTACCACACCGGGCACTGGGAGATCGGCATGCAGATGCAGGCGGCGGCGAAGGAGATCACCCGCAACGGCGGGATCCCGTTCGCAGCCTTCGTCAGCGATCCGTGCGACGGTCGTTCGCAGGGCACGCACGGCATGTTCGACTCCCTGCCGTACCGCAACGACGCGGCGATCGTGTTTCGCCGTCTGATTCGTTCCCTGCCGACGCGTCGGGCGGTGATCGGCGTGGCGACCTGCGATAAAGGGCTGCCCGCCACCATGATTGCGCTGGCTTCCATGCACGATCTGCCGACCATTCTGGTGCCGGGCGGGGCGACGCTGCCGCCCACCGTGGGGGAAGATGCGGGCAAAGTGCAGACCATCGGCGCGCGCTTCGCCAACCATGAGCTCTCCTTGCAGGAGGCCGCCGAGCTGGGCTGTCGCGCCTGCGCGTCGCCGGGCGGCGGGTGTCAGTTCCTCGGTACGGCGGGCACCTCGCAGGTAGTGGCGGAGGCGCTGGGTCTGGCGCTGCCGCACTCTGCACTGGCGCCGTCCGGGCAGGCGGTGTGGCTGGAGATCGCCCGCCAGTCGGCACGCGCGGTCAGTGAACTGGATAACCGCGGCATCACCACGCGCGATATCCTCACCGACAAAGCCATCGAAAACGCGATGGTGATCCACGCGGCGTTCGGCGGCTCCACTAATTTACTGCTGCACATTCCGGCCATCGCCCACGCGGCGGGCTGCACGATCCCGGACGTTGAACACTGGACGCGCGTCAACCGCAGGGTGCCGCGCCTGGTGAGCGTGCTGCCCAACGGCCCGGACTATCACCCGACCGTGCGCGCCTTCCTCGCGGGCGGCGTGCCGGAGGTGATGCTCCACCTGCGCGATCTCGGCCTGTTGCATCTGGACGCCATGACCGTCACTGGCCAGACAGTGGGCGAGAACCTCGACTGGTGGCAGAGCTCGGAGCGCCGTAAGCGCTTCCGCCAGTGCCTGCGCGAGCAGGACGGCGTGGAGCCGGATGACGTGATCCTGCCGCCGGAGAAGGCAAAAGCGAAAGGGCTGACCTCGACGGTCTGCTTCCCGACGGGCAACATCGCGCCGGAAGGATCGGTGATCAAGGCCACGGCGATCGACCCGTCGGTGGTGGGTGAAGATGGAGTTTACCGCCACACTGGCCGGGTGCGGGTGTTTGTCTCGGAGGCGCAGGCCATCAAGGCCATAAAGCGGGAAGAGATTGCGCAGGGCGATATCATGGTGGTGATCGGCGGTGGCCCGTCCGGCACCGGCATGGAAGAGACCTACCAGCTCACCTCTGCGCTGAAGCATATCTCGTGGGGCAAGACGGTGTCGTTAATCACCGATGCGCGCTTCTCGGGCGTGTCGACGGGGGCCTGCTTCGGCCACGTATCGCCGGAGGCGCTGGCGGGAGGGCCGATTGGTAAGCTGCGCGATAACGACATCATTGAGATTGCCGTGGACCGCCTGACTCTGACCGGTAGCGTGAACTTCATCGGTACCGCGGACAACCCGCTGACGCCGGAAGAGGGCGCGCGCGAGCTGGCGCGGCGGCAGACGCACCCGGACCTGCACGCTCACGACTTTTTGCCGGACGATACCCGGCTGTGGGCGGCATTACAGTCCGTGAGCGGCGGCGCCTGGAAAGGCTGTATTTATGACACCGATAAAATCATTGAGGTAATTAACGCCGGTAAAAAAGCACTCGGCCTTTAATTATTTTTTGAGAGAAAGTCGTCTGCGGAAAATATTCCGCGGACGGTTTTTGCTTGTCTTTAATTTTCTAATTTAAACAATGACTTGTGATATATCGTTGGCGTCACAAAAGCGAAATAACGTAATTCAGAAATAAGATATGACCATTGCTGGTTAATTGAACAGCTCATTACACTCCAGTAACACAATGTTGTAATTCAGCACACTACATAAGGGTGTAATTCTGATGACGCAATTAACCATGAAAGACAAAATTGGCTACGGGCTGGGTGATACCGCCTGCGGCTTCGTCTGGCAGGCCACGATGTTCCTGCTGGCCTATTTCTACACCGACGTGTTCGGTCTCTCCGCGGGCATAATGGGGACGCTGTTTTTAGTTTCCCGCGTGCTCGACGCCGTGACCGATCCGCTGATGGGGCTGCTGGTAGACCGCACCCGCACCCGCTACGGCCAGTTCCGCCCGTTCCTGCTGTGGGGCGCCATCCCGTTCGGCATCGTCTGCATGCTGACCTTCTACACGCCAGACTTCTCCGCGCAGGGCAAAATCATCTATGCCTGCGTGACCTATATTCTGCTGACTCTGGTCTACACCTTCGTTAACGTCCCTTACTGCGCCATGCCGGGGGTGATCACCGCCGACCCGAAAGAGCGTCATGCCCTTCAGTCCTGGCGTTTCTTCCTCGCCGCCGCTGGGTCGCTCGCCATCAGCGGCATCGCGCTGCCGCTGGTCAGCATCATCGGCAAAGGGAACGAGCAGGTGGGCTATTTCGGCGCCATGTGCGTGCTGGGTCTGAGCGGCGTGGTCCTGCTTTATGTCTGCTTCTTCACCACCAAAGAGCGCTACACCTTTGAAGTGCAGCCTGGCTCGTCGGTGGCGAAAGATCTTAAGCTGCTGCTGGGCAACGGCCAGTGGCGGATCATGTGCGCCTTCAAGATGATGGCGACCTGCTCCAACGTGGTGCGCGGCGGGGCGACGCTCTACTTCGTGAAATACGTGATGGATCACCCGGAGATGGCGACCCAGTTTTTACTTTACGGCAGCCTCGCCACCATGTTCGGCTCGCTCTGCTCGTCTCGTCTGCTGGGCCGCTTCGACCGCGTCACCGCCTTTAAGTGGATCATCGTCGCCTACTCGCTGATTAGCCTGCTGATTTTCGTCACCCCGGCGGAGCATATTGCGCTGATTTTCGCCCTCAACATCCTGTTCCTGTTTGTGTTTAACACCACCACGCCGCTGCAATGGCTGATGGCCTCTGACGTGGTGGATTACGAGGAGAGCCGCAGCGGGCGACGCCTGGACGGGCTGGTGTTCTCCACCTACCTGTTCAGCCTGAAGATTGGCCTGGCAATTGGCGGGGCAGTAGTGGGCTGGATCCTGGCGTACGTGAACTACTCCGCCAGCAGCAGCGTGCAGCCGGTCGAGGTGCTCACCACCATCAAAATTCTGTTCTGCGTGGTGCCCGTGGTGCTCTACGTGGGCATGTTCATCATGCTGTCGTTCTATAAGCTCACCGACGCCCGCGTGGAGGCCATCAGCCAGCAGCTGATCAAGCACCGCGCGGCGCAGGGCGAGGCCATTCCCGACGCCGCGACAGCCGCATCCCATTAACCGGAGGCAACATGGAAATCACTAACCCGATCCTGACCGGCTTCAACCCTGACCCGTCCCTGTGCCGCCAGGGCGAGGACTACTACATCGCCACCTCGACCTTCGAGTGGTTCCCGGGCGTGCGCATCTATCACTCCCGCGACCTGAAAAACTGGACGCTGGTCAGCACGCCGCTGGACCGCGTGTCGATGCTGGATATGAAGGGCAACCCGGACTCCGGCGGTATCTGGGCGCCGTGCCTGAGCTACGCCGACGGCAAATTCTGGCTGCTCTATACCGACGTGAAGATTGTCGATTCGCCGTGGAAAAACGGCCGCAACTTCCTCGTCACCGCGCCGTCCATCGAAGGGCCATGGAGCGAGCCGATCCCGATGGGCAACGGCGGGTTCGATCCGTCCCTGTTCCACGACGACGATGGCCGCAAATACTACCTCTACCGCCCGTGGGGGCCGCGCCATCACAGCAACCCGCACAACACCATCGTGATGCAGGAGTTTGACCCGCAGACCGGCACCCTCTCGCCGGAGCGCAAAACGCTGTTTACCGGCACGCCGCTCTGCTACACCGAAGGGGCGCATCTTTATCGCCACGCGGGATGGTACTACCTGATGGTTGCCGAAGGCGGCACCAGCTACGAGCACGCCGTCGTGGTGCTGCGCGCAAAAACCATCGACGGGCCGTACGAGCTTCACCCGGACGTGACGATGATGACCAGCTGGCACCTGCCGGAGAACCCGCTGCAAAAGAGTGGCCACGGCTCGCTGCTGCAAACCCACACCGGGGAGTGGTATATGGCCTACCTTACCAGCCGCCCGCTGCGCCTGCCCGGCGTGCCACTGCTGGCCTCCGGCGGGTGCGGCTACTGCCCGCTGGGGCGCGAGACCGGCATCGCCCGCATTGAATGGCGCGATGACTGGCCGTACGTGGAGGGCGGTAAGCACGCGCAGCTGACCGTGAAAGGCCCGCAGGTGGCGGAGCAGCCTGGCGCCGCTCAGGGTAGCTGGCGGGATGATTTCGACGCCAGTTCGCTTGACCCTGAATTGCAGACCCTGCGCATTCCGTTCGACGACACCCTCGGCTCGCTCACCGCGCGCCCCGGCTATTTACGGCTCTACGGCAACGACTCGCTCAACTCGGCCTTTACCCAGTCGACCGTGGCGCGCCGGTGGCAGCATTTCACCTTCCGGGCCGAGACGCGGATGCAGTTCTCGCCGGTCCACTTCCAGCAGAGCGCGGGGCTGACCTGCTACTACAACAGCAAAAACTGGAGCTACTGCTTTGTGGACTACGAGGAGGGGCAGGGCAGAACGATTAAGGTTATTCAGCTCGACCACAACGTGCCGTCGTGGCCGCTGCACGAGCAGCCCATTCCCGTGCCGGAGAGTGCGAAGAGCGTCTGGCTAAGGGTGGATGTGGATGCGCTGGTCTACCGCTACAGCTACTCGTTCGACGGCGAGACGTGGCACACCGTGCCGGTGACGTATGAGGCGTGGAAGCTGTCGGATGACTATATCGGCGGGCGCGGCTTCTTCACCGGCGCGTTTGTGGGACTGCACTGCGAGGACATCAGCGGCGACGGCTGCCACGCTGACTTCGACTACTTCACCTACGAGCCGGTCTGACGGCTCAGGCCGGGTAGCCCAGCGCGCGTGAGAGCTGGAGCCCGGCCTGCTGAAGCTGCTCGCGGAAATTAGCCAGCTCAGCGTCGTCCACGCGCGAGGTCAGCGTCGACAGGCTCAGGGCGGCAATCATGCGGGACTCGTGGTTCCACACCGGCACCGCCACGCAGCGCACGCCCTGCTCGTTCTCTTCGCTATCCAGGGCATAGCCCTGCTCGCGGGTCTGCGCCAGGGCACTCATTAAGGCTTCGCGAGAGGCAAGGGTAGAAGGGGTATAGGTGGTGTACTGATAGCCCTCCAGCAGGGCGTTCAGCTCGGCCTCGCCCAGCCAGGCAATCAACACTTTGCCGATGGCGGTGGCGTGAACCGGCAGGCGGCGGCCGATGCGCGAATAGGCGATGGCAGCGAGCTTGCCTTCAATCTTCTCGATATAGACCCCTTCACGCCCGTCCAGGATCCCCAGATGGGTAGTCTGCCCGGTTCGCCGGGACAGCTCCGTCAGCCAGCCTTTCGCCTTCTGCCGAATATCCATCGAGCCCACGACGAAATGGCCGCGCTCGACCAGCTTCATGCCGAGGCGATACTTACCATTCTCCGGGTTCTGATCGATATAGCCGTGAAGCTGGAGGGTTTTCAGCAGCGAGTGGAGGGTACTCTTGCTCAGCCCCATCAGTTTGCTGATGTCGGTGATCTTAAGCTCGGTGGCCTGCTCGTTGAACAGGTCGAGGATCTGCAACGCACGTTCAACAGACTGAATAATCGGCATAATGCTGGTATGTCCACGCTGGAATTAAGGCGAAAACGTACCTTTTTCGGGGTGAAAAATCAATTGAGTAGAGCGGGTTGTGGGAGAAAGGGCATCAGCCGCATCGTCGCCTGATTTGCCCGGCGGCGCTGCGCTTGCACGGGCCTACGGGTTTTGTAGGCCGGGTAAGCGCAGCGCCACCCGGCAAGAAGAGCGCACCGAATCAATAAAGTGGGAGAAAGGATCACTCCCCAAGCGTCGCCACCATCACCGCCTTAATCGTATGCATCCGATTTTCCGCCTGGTCGAACACGATGCTCGCCGGCGACTCAAACACCTCGTCCGTCACTTCCATCCCGCCGTGCAGATCGAACTCTTTCGCCATCTGCTTGCCGAGCGTGGTCTGGTCGTCATGGAACGCCGGCAGACAGTGCAGGAACTTCACGTTCGGGTTGCCGGTCAGCGCCATCATCTGCGCGTTCACCTGATACCCGCGCAGCAGCGCGATACGCTCCGCCCACTTCTCTTTGGCTTCGCCCATCGACACCCACACGTCGGTATAGATAAAGTCCGCGCCCTTCACGCCCGCCGCCACGTCTTCCGTCAGGGTGATTTTCCCGCCGTGCTTTTCCGCCAGCGCGCTGCACTCTGCCACCAGGCTCTCTTCCGGCCAACAGGCCTTCGGGGCCACCAGGCGTAGATCCAGCCCGGTCAGCGCCGCCGCTTCCAGCATCGAGTTGCCCATGTTGTTGCGCGCGTCGCCCGCGTAGACCAGCGTCATCTCGTTAAACGCCTTGCCCGGCAGGTGCTCCTGCATGGTCAGCAGGTCAGCCAGCAGCTGCGTCGGGTGGAACTCGTTGGTCAGCCCGTTCCACACCGGCACGCCAGCATACTGCGCCAGCGTCTCGACGACTTCCTGGCCGTGGCCGCGGTACTGAATGCCGTCGTACATCCGCCCGAGCACCCGTGCGGTATCCTTAATTGACTCTTTATGCCCAATCTGGCTGCCGCTCGGCCCTAAATAGGTAACGCGCGCGCCCTGGTCAAATGCGGCAACTTCGAAAGAGCAACGTGTACGGGTCGAGTCTTTTTCGAAGATGAGCGCGATGTTTTTGCCAGTAAGCTTTTGTACTTCCTTGCCCTTTTTTTTATCGGCTTTGAGCTGTGCGGCAAGGGTCAGCAGAGAAGTGAACTGTGCAGGGGTAAAGTCGAGCAATTTCAGAAAGTGTTTCTTGTGCAGATCAGACATTTTATCCTCGCATGGCGAACGCCACTTATTGAATTAAAATTCACTTTATATGTGTAATTATTCATTTGCAACCCCGTTTCACAAATCTTTCCAACAAAGGTGGAGGCAAACCCGTCCGTGTGTGAAAATAGAAGTATCTGCCGCACTTTAAAGAGGATTGAGCCATGGCAAACCCGGAATTACTGGAAGAGCAACGCGAAGAGACGCGTCTGATTATTGAAGAACTGCTGGAAGACGGTAGCGATCCGGACGCGCTGTACACCATCGAACACCATTTCTCTGCGGACGACTTTGAAGCGCTGGAAAAAATGGCCGTGGAAGCCTTCAAGCTGGGTTACGAAGTGACCGAGCCGGAAGAGCTGGAAGTGGAAGAGGGCGACACCGTCATCTGCTGCGATATCCTGAGCGAAGGCGCGCTGAAGGCGGAGCTGATCGACGCGCAGGTAGAACAGCTGATGAACCTGGCCGAGAAGTTTGAAGTGGAATACGACGGCTGGGGAACCTACTTCGAAGATCCGAACGGTGAAGACGGCGAAGAAGGCGACGACGAAGACTACGTCGACGAAGACGACGACGGCGTGCGTCACTAAGCGTTTCAGGCGGTGGCGTGCGCCACCGCTTTTTCAAGGCAGAACCATGGATTACCCGCAGATACTCGCCCCCGTACTTAACTTCCTCCAGTGCCCGACCCCGCAAGCATGGATTGATAAAGCCCGCGACCCGGCGAACCTGCCGCTGCTGCTCACCGACCACATGGTGTGCGAGCTCAAGGCCGCCCAGACCGCGCTGCTGCTGGTGCGTAAATACGTCGCCGACGAAAGTGGTGCCGACGCGCTGCTCGACTGGCTCAAACCCTACGAACAGTTCACCTTTCGCGACGGCCCGGAGCCGGACTTCATCGCCCTGCACAGGCAGATTGGCAAAAGCGTGATGCCCAAAACCGACGACCCGTGGGGCCAGGCGCTCATCGACAGCATGGTGCTGCTGATTAAAGAGGAGCTGCACCACTTCTGGCAGGTGCGAGAGGCGATGCTGGCCCGCGACATTCCGTACGTCAAAATCACCGCCAGCCGCTACGCCAAAGGGATGCTGAAGGAAGTGCGCACCCACGAGCCGCTGACGCTGATCGACAAGCTCATCTGCGGCGCCTACATCGAAGCCCGCTCCTGCGAACGCTTCGCCGCGCTAGCCCCGTTCCTCGACGATGACTTACAGAAGTTCTATCTCTCGCTGCTGCGCTCGGAAGCGCGCCATTATCAGGACTACCTGACGCTGGCCCAGCAGGTGAGCGACGACGATATCTCACCGCGCATAAAGCATTTTGGCGAAATTGAAGCCACACTTATCTCGACACCGGACAACGAGTTTCGCTTCCACAGCGGCGTGCCGGTGTAAACCGGCACAACTCAAGGATAAGGATGCGAGATGAAAAAAACGTGGATCAGTACGGTCGTTGTTATTGTCGCGGCCGCCGCCGTGGCGTTCTGGGTGTTCTTTGACAGGCAACGCGCTCCGGAAGCGCAGATTGATACCACCCTCAACGCGATGCCTGCCTGGCAGGTGATTAAGGAGCAGGAGCCCGCGCTGCATCAGCGCATCCTCGACCAGATGGCAGCCCTGCAAAAAGCGGGCGAGCCGGAGCAGCAGATTATCGACACCATCCAGCCGCAGATCCTGCATTTGCAGATGTCGCGCCTGCAAAACGCGCCGGACGCCAACGTGGTGAACTACATGACCATCAACATGGAGCAGACTGCCGCCATCCAGAAGGTGAGCGACGACGCCTGCTTCCGCTTCCTCTACCCGATGGTGAAGGGCGGCGTGAACCCGATGCGCATGCTGGATAAAGACCTGATGGCGCGGCGCATGCAGGCCGACGCCGACATGATGCGCGCGGCCTACGGTAAAAACCACCACACCGTGACGCAAGCCGAACGCGAGGCGGCTGTCGAGGATGTCCGGCCGATTATGAAACAACTAGCCGATAAGTACGGCGAGGATATCCAGCTGTTGCAGATGCCGGAGAAGGCGGTGGGTAAAGAGAAGCTCTCCTGCGATATGGTGCAGGAGATGTGGGCGAAGGTGCTGGCGCTGCCGGAGCAGAAGGCGGCGGGGGTGATTCGGCTGGCGGTGTCTGAGCTGGAGTGACGGTAGCGCTGGTTTTTTGGGCACTTAGCGCGGGTTTAGCGCGTCGTCGCTTGCATGGCGGCGCGCGACAGGTATAATCCACAACGTTTCCGCATCCCCTTCAGTGCCGAAGTGGCGAAATCGGTAGACGCAGTTGATTCAAAATCAACCGTAGAAATACGTGCCGGTTCGAGTCCGGCCTTCGGCACCATTAGGACTTCCAAGAACATCCGAGAAAGTCCAATCATCCCTTTAAAATCAATGCTTGCAGCGATTTTTACGTCCTGAGTCGTTCGAGGTTGTCCGTTGAAATCCGGATGTCATTGGGGGCATAATTGGGGGCATCTTTACTTCGATTAGAAATGTGCCCCCAAATGAAGCTCAACGCCAGACAGGTCGAGACCGCAAAGCCAAAAGACAAAAACTACAAAATGGCCGATGGCGGTGGTTTGTATCTCGAGGTTTCGGCCAAGGGTTCTAAATACTGGCGCATGAAATACAGACGCCCCTCCGACAAGAAAGAGGATCGCCTCGCGTTTGGTGTTTGGCCTACGGTGACGCTTGCTCAGGCACGAGCAAAGCGTGATGAAGCTAAAAAGCTGTTAGTGCAGGGCATTGACCCAAAAGCCGAACAGAAAGAAGCTCAGGCTGAGAATTCTGGGGCATATACTTTCGAAACTATCGCTCGTGAATGGCATGACAGTAACAAGCGCTGGAGCGAAGACCATCGATCGCGCGTTCTTCGCTATCTTGAGCTTTATATTTTTCCTCATATCGGTTCGTCCGACATTCGTCAGCTCAAAACCAGCCACCTTTTAGCTCCGATTAAAAAAGTTGATGCCAGTGGTAAGCATGACGTCGCTCAGCGCCTGCAACAGCGCGTCACGGCCATAATGCGTTATGCCGTACAGAACGATTACATCGACTTAAATCCAGCCAGTGATATGGCCGGTGCGTTATCAACAACCAAAGCACGACACTATCCAGCTTTACCCTCGAGTCGCTTCCCTGAGTTTCTTGCTCGTCTTGCTGCATATCGTGGCCGTGTAATGACACGGATTGCAGTCGAGCTTTCATTACTAACTTTTGTGCGTTCCAGTGAGTTGCGTTTCGCGCGATGGGATGAGTTCGACTTCGATAAATCCCTTTGGCGTATACCTGCAAAGCGAGAAGAAATCAAAGGTGTGCGTTATTCGTATCGTGGCATGAAAATGAAAGAGGAGCATATTGTCCCTCTCAGTCGGCAGGCGATGGTTTTATTAGAGCAACTCAAGCGAATTAGTGGTGATAAAGAGCTGCTGTTTCCAGGGGATCACGATGCAACGAAGGTTATGAGTGAAAACACGGTAAATAGCGCATTGCGTGCGATGGGGTATGACACAAAAACCGAGGTTTGCGGGCATGGATTTAGGACGATGGCGCGTGGCGCGCTAGGTGAGTCAGGGCTATGGAGTGATGACGCGATAGAACGACAGTTGAGCCACTCAGAGCGTAATAATGTACGTGCAGCTTATATCCATACCTCTGAGCATTTGGATGAACGTCGTTTGATGGTACAGTGGTGGGCTGATTATCTTGAAAAAAATATTAGTGATTATATTACACCATATGATTTCGCAAAAAAGCAGGTGTAAATTTATGATTAACAGTACGCAATTTTTTTAATTTGAATAATAGAAGCCTGCGGAGCGCAGGCTTCTATTATTTTAGATCTTGGCCAGCCAATCAAAAACTTTTACACGAAGTTTCATAAATTCATTCAAATCCTCATTCAAACCTTTCTGTCCATAAAAACGAGCGCTATCAATCCCATGTTCAGGCGTTAAATCTAAACGTTTTCGAAGCTCAGCAATATATGCTTGATCATATTCTTGCATTCCTTGCTTCCCTTTTTTTAGCACTTTCTCAACGATTTCACCATTTTTATAGATAAATGCATATTGCCCTTCATCTTCTAGTTGAAAATCAAATTGAGATAAACTTTCTCGTAGGCTCGAAAAGTTAAGGGGCTTTTCTCCTTTCACTATTCGCCGAGTGTTTCTGTTAAACCAATCTGCTATGATATCTATCTCATCATCCCTTTTCTCACATATTTCATGAGCGGCAACCTGACGAGTAAACTCAAACATTTCCTCATCATTACATCTTTCTAACCAAAGGTTATGTTCGCTCAAGAAATAAAGGGCTGATAATAATGCGGTTCTTTTGTTTCCGTTATAAAAACAGTGGTTGGAAATAATTCCATGGAATAGTGCTGCTGCTTTGTGGTATACATCTCCAAAAGCATCCTGCCCACCGGCGGAAGCAAACGGTCTTGCACACGCTGATTCTAATAACCCAATATCTTTCACTCCTGGCGGGGATATAGGGTCTTCGGAGTTGATATAGTATTCACTTAAAAAATTGTGAATTTCCTCTACAGTTCCAATACGCATTCACTATCCTTATTACGATTTTAAGATCACATAAAAGATATTGATAACATTTTGATTGTCAACATTCCATATCCGGAAACAAAAAAAGCTGATGAAGCGTGCTCCCATGCGTCAGTTTTGCACAACATCTTAAAAAAGTTGAGAAAATAGTTACGTTACTCATGTACCGCCGTGCCGTCTGCTCCATGATTGCCTAATTTATCTGACAGCTTTAGACTGATATGTGGATTGGTACAGGTTGCTACAGAAACGAATAAGCGATGCAAAAAATTTGCGAGACAGTATATGACCGGATTTAAAAGTTACACCTTAGGCACCCAACAAGTGACTGATGTAGGCCGCCTTAAGGCGGCTTTTTCGTCTCCTTTAGCTTGGTAATTTCAGCGGTAGCGCCGCCCTCGAATAGTATTCGCCAGTAATAGGCAGTCGTACAAATCCGTACTACGTGTCGTCAGCCTTAGGCCGCGAAATTATCTAAACACTTTGATGCTGGCGCGCAATGCTCTCCCCGCCCCGCCTGCCCGCTTAAGGGGGCGCTTTTAATGCAGATGCATGATCGGCCTCAGGGTGCGCCAGTCTGGCGCTGGCGGGGAATTCAGTGTCGTTAAAACGCATGCAAAACCATGCACCTATGCATGCATGGCTTTTATACGTAAAAATGGCGGGATTTTCGGGGATTTTTAAGCGGACTACTGCACGGCCAGTTCTGCACGGCGGCGGGTGTAATTCAGGTTCTGTGCAGGCGTGAATTTTTCACGACTATCATCGCACGAAGCCGCGTCAGGTCTGAATCCGATGGCCGTTAAAATGTCATTATCCTGCGCCGAATAATTAATTTTTTCACCGGCGACCAGCCAGAGCTGTAGCGCCTCGCGCAGATAGTCGAGTGAGTGCTGCATGGCGCAGCGCTGAACGGCGGGGTGTTGCCCGGGATAATTCATCAGTTCAGGGGCAAGGGCGGCGGCCAGCTCCGCGCCGTGCACCTGCATAAAATCATTTAAACGGTCGCGGATACTGATGCGCTGCACCTCCTCATGCGAGCGGATATAGCGACCGGCAGCCTGATTAATTTCCCATTTTTTCACGTCGATAATCTCGCGCAGGGTTTGCAGGCTCCGGCCGCTGTGGCCGCTGCCGGCAAGCTGTTCGCGGTATGCCTGTTCGGCCTGCGTCAGTTCTTCCCTGCGTTGCAGCCAGGCGGATTTATTTGCCTGACAGGCCTCAAAGGCTTTCTGTAGCGTCAGTGTGGTCACGTATGTTTCTCCTGATGACTGGCCGTGCTTACGCACCGGCACGGTTAACGGTGGCCGCCGGTGCGGGTAGCGGGATAACCGGCTCTGTCACCGGTGAACGAATAACCCCGTCGATGGATTCAAGCGTGCGGAACGTGGCCGAGCACTCGATGTTCATGCTCTGGTGATAGCGCTGTTTGACGTTATCGGACAGATAGCGACTGGTGCGGGAATGCGCGCTGGTTTTGCAGAACGGGCAGTGAAACATGCTTACCCCTCCGCTTCTGTCTCGCCATTTTCAGCCAGCTTTCTGGCAAGCATCATTCTCTTCGCAGGGCTGCGTAACAGCTCCGTATCAACGTCAGTAATCTGCGGCCGGTGCATGTCCGTCACGGACAACACCGGCTCATGCGTCATATCGAAGTGATACAGGCTGCCCTGACGGCTCAGCGCATCGCGCAGCTCGCCAGTGGCCACGGACTGCGGGGCGCTTTCTCCCTTCATTTCGAGGGCACGAATGCGCAGCAGGAAAGCGCGGATGAGGGTGACAGGAACCGCATTGACAGCCTGAGCCCATTCCGCACCGGCGTAAGCGGTAAAGGCATCTTCATGCGCTGAAAGGTATTTATTGCCGGTGGAGCAGGCATTCAGCATGGCGCGTGTCCGGTCAGTCTCCAGCTCCGCAATCAGGCCGGTAAACTCGTCGGCCAGCTCGCGACTGGCGATACGCCTGCTGTGCTCAGCTTTCATTTCAGGCGTGAGACTGCCGCGCAGGGTGCGAAAGCGGCTGCGCCAGTCTTGCTCCGCCTCAGCGCTCTCATCGAGGGCTGTCTGCCGCTCCTGCTTACAGCGTTCAATGGACGTATCAATCTCTTTCAGCGCCTGCATGCTGGCCGCGTGGGTGTCTCTGGCAGCAGTGAATGCGCTCAGCTTGTCGGTGATGTGCGGACTGTTATCTGCGTACTGCTGAGCGGCTACATCTTGCAGGGCGGTGATGAGTGTTTCGGGTTTCATGTTCAGGCTCTCCGTTTATTCAACCTGTAATGATTCTGCCCTTCATCACACAACATCTCGATTCATTGCAGTTGTGGCAGTTCTGGCACAAACAGCACTCAAAACCCGGCTGGCCAGAGAAAGGTCTCAGCAAAACCTTACTCATCGTTTGTTTTTTTACTTATAACTATTCACCACTGTTCACTGAAAAGAAAAAGACAATTAATACAGTAAGATAAGGGGTGAACAGTTGAGGTTGTGACTGTTCACCAACTGTTCACCAACTGTTCACGCTATAGAAATTTAGCATTGCCTCATAATTACGTTAATTTCTATTAATTAACATATAACCATAGGTGTAATTAATCGAAGATAAATTCTTATTTCCGCCTGAAGCCATTTAAAGTCATTTAAAGCAATTTGAAATTTTGCTGCTCAAAATTCAGACAGTCTGTGCCATGCCTCATACAAAATTCACTTGTTGCATCAGACCAAAATATTCACAAAATAGAGCGCTACCTGATACCGGACGGAAACGTCCGGATCTCTGCGGATATTAACGAGGTAGCGTTATGCATACAGTTTCATCAGCACTATCGACCCACACTGGCACGCACCCGATGCCGGTTTCATCCCCGGCTCAGGAACGTTTTTTACGTCTTCCGGAAGTAATTCATCAGTGCGGCCTGTCCCGCTCCACGCTCTACGATTTAATTGCCCGTGATGCTTTCCCGGCTCAGGTTTCCCTCGGGGGTAAGAATGTCGCTTGGCTACAATCTGAAATCACGGCGTGGATGGAAGAACGTATCGCCCACCGTAACCGGAAATACAACGCATGAATCAGAACCGTTTTCACAAAGCCCCTTTTTCTGGCTTGCATCTGTTGTGTGTTTCCTGGTACAGTTTTGTCGCTGTCGCAAAATCGACAGCCGGGCGTAGGAACCCGTGTTACTTCAAGGCGACACCAGACGCGCCATGCGTCTTTTTTTACGTCGTTGCTCAGGCACACCTTATTTTTGGGCTGTGGTGGTTTCACACCAGCCTGTATCAGATAATGGTGGTCCGGGCGGGGCAGCCCTCGGGCTGGCCGGTTTCCTTGAAGGCCGGTATTCCTACCCCCGTCCGGGCTACCACCCATGAGTGTAGGAACTCTGGTGGTAGCAATAACCGCTACTTCAAGGAGGTTGCCCCTATGGCTACGACCCTCACCCCGTCACACCCGCAGTTTGTCTTTGTGTTTGCCGCCGTCCGTCGCGCAGACCGTAAGCCCCGTATCTGTATGCTCCGCACCATTGCCGGTGACGAGCTGGCCGCCCGTCGCACCCTTGTCCGCGAATACGTGCTTTCCCTTGCCGCCCGTCTGCCGGTTGTGGAGGTGTCACATGCCTAATAAAAACACACCTCAGACCGTCTCAGCGCGTCGTGATGACCTTAACCCCATGCAGGAACACCTCAGCATAGAGGCGTATCATAAACTCAATCGCGCAAGCGCCGTCTCACAGTTCATTGGTGGAGATTTGCTGCACCGTGAACTGAACGGTCTACACCAGCTATACCTGCCGCAGATTTTTAGTTATATCCATGAGGACGTCAGCTACGTACTGGAAGAGCTGAAAGCCAAAGGCCTGTGCCGTGACTTTCTCGCCACGACATCGGGGAACGGAGGGGAGCACCATGTTTGATTTCCCTCAGCCGGGTGAAACATACCGTTGTTCAGGCTTTCCTGACGTGGTGGTGTCAGGCATTCTGGCCGACGGTATTCCATGGGATATGCCGTACCGCTGCCCGGGGCAAGTCTGGAATCCCTACCGGCGCACCTACACCATCCTCATTCGTATTATCGCTACTGGTGATATGGCAGAAATTCCACTCGGTCGTTTTTTGCGTGAATTTACCTGCGAGTCTCCCGACGTATTTAAACGCAGTCCTGAAAACCGCCATGCTGTTCTGAGTGAGCTTGCCGCAGACCCGGAATTACAGAAATACCGGGTGCGGAATATCGATAAATATCCTGACGATATTCCCCCGGTTAAACGCCCGGCACCGGTGGCGTATAAATGGCGAAATAATTTCAGGCCGGAAACGGAAATAAAACCGGATAACAGCTACCGCCATTATCTGTAATTACAAAACGATAACGAATATTAAATGTGCGTATCTGCGCAGGGATACGCACGACCTCAGGAGACAAAATTATGCCTGTTAACAGTGCAGAACGGCCGCAAAATATAAATCAGCCCACCATCAGCCGGGCAGACCTTGAATGCCTTGAACACCTTCGCAACGTCGGCCAGCTCGTCGGCGATCTAATGCAGGTGCAGGACTGCACGGCCATTCGTCGTGACCCTGCGCAGCAGTTACAGCTCACCTCCGTGATTTACCTCATGACCGCCCAGCTCGACGGCGTGGTCGAACACTGCAATCAGCGCTGGCTGACCGGGGAGGGTAACGTATGAAAAAGCCACTACCGCCCATATTACGCGCCGCGCTGTATCGCCGCGCTGTCGCCTGTGCGTGGCTGACAGTATGCGAACGTCAGCACCGCTACCCGCACCTCACTCTCGACGCGCTGGAAAGTGCCATTGCCGACGAGCTGGAGGGCTTCTACCTGCGCCAGCATGGCGAGGAGAAAGGTCGCCAGATTGCCTGTGCACTACTGGAAGACTTAATGGAAGCCGGACCACTCAAAGCCGCGCCGTCGCTGTCCTTTCTCGGGCTCGCAGTGATGGATGAACTCTGTGCCCGTCACATGCAATCGCCTGTTATGCACTGAGGGAGAAAATAACGATGAAAATGAACGTAACAGAGACGGTAAAACAGGCGTGCGGCCACTGGCCGCACATTCTCCCGGCGCTGGGTGTGAAGGTCATAAAAAACCGGCATCAGGCCTGTCCGGTGTGCGGCGGCTCTGACCGTTTTCGCTTTGACGATAGAGAGGGGCGCGGGACGTGGTACTGCAACCAGTGCGGTGCGGGTGACGGACTTAAGCTGGTAGAGAAAGTGTTCGGCATGAACGCATCAGAGGCTGCCGGGAAGGTGAACGCCGTGACCGGCAACCTGCCGCCGGTTGCCCCGGAAGTGATTGCGGCCGCAGAGGCTGAAACCGATACCGACCGCAAAGCGGCGGCCGCACTGGCCGTCAGGCTCATGGAGAAAACCCGACCGGCCAGCGGCAACGCCTACCTGACCCGCAAGGGCTTCCCCGACCGGGAATGTCCGGTACTGTCGGCCACACACAAAACCGGCGGCGTGACGTTTCGCGCCGGTGATGTGGTTGTCCCGCTGTATGACGATACCGGCGCACTGGTTAACCTTCAGCTTATCAGTTCTGACGGTCTCAAACGCACCCTGAAAGGCGGGGCGGTAAAAGGAGCGTGCCACACCATCGAAGGAAAAAAACAGGCCGGAAAACGCCTGTGGATAGCGGAGGGCTATGCGACCGCGCTCACCGTGCATCACCTGACCGGTGAAACCGTTATGGTGGCGTTGTCGTCCGTGAACCTCCTTTCTCTGGCGAGCCTTGTCCGCCAGAAACACCCGGCCTGTCAGATTGTCCTCGCCGCCGACCGTGACCTTAACGGTGACGGCCAGAACAAAGCCGCTGTGGCCGCAGGAGCCTGCGAGGGCATTGTCGCCCTGTCGCCGGTATTCGGTGACTGGAATGATGCGTTTATGCAGCACGGCGAAGAGGCAACGCGGAAAGCGATTTATGACGCCATCCGGCCACCGGCTGACAGTCCTTTCACTACCATGAGCGAAGCGGAATTTACCGCCATGAGCACCAGTGAAAAGGCAATGCGAGTACATGAGCATTACGGCGAAGCGCTGGCCGTGGATGCGAACGGCCAGCTCCTCTCCCGCTATGAGGCCGGGATATGGAAAATCATTCCACCGTCTGACTTTGCGCGCGACGTGGCCGGGTTGTTCCAGCGTCTGCGCGCCCCGTTCTCGTCGGGGAAAATTGCCTCGGTGGTGGAGACCCTGAAACTGATTATTCCGCAGCAGGATGCCCCGGCACGGCGTCTGATTGGCTTTCGCAACGGCGTACTCGATACCGCCACCGGCACATTCAACCCGCACCATAAATCACACTGGCTGCGCACGCTCTGTGATGTCGATTTTACCCCCCCGGTGGAAGGTGAAACACTCGAAACCCACGCCCCGGATTTCTGGCGCTGGCTCGACCGTGCCGCCGGTGGCAGACCGGAAAAGCGCGACGTGATACTTGCCGCCCTGTTTATGGTGCTGGCTAACCGTTACGACTGGCAGCTCTTTCTCGAAGTCACCGGTCCCGGCGGGAGCGGAAAAAGTATTCTGGCCGAAATTGCGACGATGCTTGCCGGGGAAGATAACGCCACGTCGGCCACCATCGAAACGCTGGAATCACCCCGCGAACGTGCGGCTCTGATTGGCTTCTCGCTGATTCGCCTGCCTGACCAGGAAAAGTGGAGCGGTGACGGGGCAGGACTAAAGGCCATCACCGGCGGGGATGCGGTCTCGGTAGACCCGAAATACAAGGATGCATACTCCACCCATATTCCGGCGGTGATCCTGGCCGTGAACAATAACCCGATGCGCTTTACCGACCGCAGCGGCGGTGTTTCCCGTCGCCGGGTGATCCTGCATTTCCCGGAACAGATTGCCCCGGATGAACGCGACCCGCAGCTAAAAAACAAAATCGCTCGCGAGCTGGCCGTAATTGTGCGCCAGCTTATGCAGAAGTTCAGCGACCCGATGACTGCCCGTGCTCTGCTCCAGTCACAGCAGAACTCCGACGAGGCGCTCAGTATTAAACGCGATGCTGATCCGACATTTGATTTTTGCGGCTATCTGGAAGCACTGCCGGAGCCTGAGGGTATGTATATTGGCAATGCCAACATCATTCCGCGCCAGCCGCGCCTGTATCTGTATCATGCCTATCTGGCGTATATGGAAGCCCACGGCTACAAGAATACACTCAGCCTCACCATGTTCGGTAAGGGACTGCCGGCCATGCTGAAAGAGTACGGGCTAAGTTATGAGAAGCGCCGAAAAAATCAGGGCATACAGACAAATCTGGCACTCAGAGAGGAAAGTAACGCCGACTGGTTGCCAAAATGTGATGACCCTATAGCGAAATAACCTACCCTGACCGGCAATAGCCGGTCTTTTTTTACCTGTAAAACGGCAAAAGTGAACAGTAAAGTATTCACTGTTCACCAACCGTTCACTACTTAACCATTTGAATGTATTGAATAAAATGCCGTAGTGAACAGTGTGAACAGTTTTTCCAAAAAAAAGTTTTTCTGTTCTGGTTTGGATCCGTACAACGGATCCAAACCGAAGATAGGATGAGTAATCTTTTTTCAGTTAAACCAATTAGTTGAGTTTAAAATTATCAAAATAAATGGTGGGGGCACAAAAGGGGGCACTTTGAAGTGTGCTTTATATTTTTTATTTATATTTTATAGGGTTAAATGATGATTTGAGTCCGGCCTTCGCACCAAAAGATGTGAATTAAAGTCGCTTAAGGGCGGCTTTTTTTGCGTCTGAATCCACGCAAATTTTTGCTTCCAGCAGAAGACAATCTGATTCAACCAACATCAAATTAATTGTGTGTATAGAAACGAATATATTCTAATCCAATAATTTTATATTTATGCATCAGCATTTCGGTGATTTTAAATGAATAATTTTCTTAATCTGGATGCTTTCAGCTTTACCCTGGAAAAGGAATGTATGCTGTCCCGCATGGTTTAAACATCTCACTTCTGCTGTAACGAACCCCAAACTCTTTCCATTGTTGATTAACTTGCTGTGACTTTGGTCATTGCTCCGGAAGCTTCAGATAGTTAAAGTAAAAATTATGTTCCTAAAATGTATGTGCAGGCCAGCATAACAATGATGAATAAATCCAATTTTGAGTTCCTGAAGGGCGTGAACGATTTCACCTATGCCATCGCTTGCGCGGCGGAAAATAACTACCCGGATGATCCCAATACGGCGCTGGTAAAAATGCGTATGTTTGGGGAAGCGACGGCAAAACATCTTGGCCTGCTGCTGGATATTCCTCCCTGTGAAAATCAGCACGAACTCCTGCGTGAGCTTGGCAAAATTGCCTTCGTTGACGACAGCATTCTTTCCGTGTTCCATAAATTACGTCGTATTGGTAACCAGGCTGTCCACGAATACCATAACGATCTTGATGATGCTCAGATGTGCTTAAGGCTGGGCTTTCGGCTGGGGGTCTGGTACTACCGTTTGGTTACGAAAGATTATGACTTCCCTGTGCCTGTTTTTGTTTTACCGGAGCGCGGAGAAAATCTTTACCGTCAGGAAGTACTGACGTTAAAACAAAAGCTAGAAGAGCAGTCACGTGAGAAAGCACTCAGTCAGGCTGAACTCGAAGCACAGCAGCAGAAACTGATTGCTCTGAACGGCTATATTGCCATTCTTGAAGGTAAGCAGCAGGAAACTGAAGCACAGACATTGGCTCGTTTCTCAGCACTGGAAGCGCAGTTAGCTGAGAAAAATGCGAAGCTGGCCAAGCTCACGGAACAGGAAAGAAAATCCTACCATAAAGAAATTACCGACCAGGCCGTCAAGCGTACACTGAATCTCAGTGAAGAGGAGAGTCGCTTCCTGATTGACGCTCAGTTACGTAAAGCGGGTTGGCAGGCGGATAGTAAAATGCTGCGCTTTGCCAAAGGTGCTCGCCCGGAACCGGGTATTAATAAAGCGATTGCCGAATGGCCTACGGGCGTAGATGAAACGGGTAAGCAAGGATTTGCGGATTATGTTCTGTTCGTGGGCCTTAAGCCTATCGCAGTGGTCGAAGCAAAACGTAAAAATATTGATGTTCCCGGCAAGCTGAATGAGGCTTATCGATACAGTAAATATTTCGATAATGCGTTTTTGCGCGATACGCTTCTGGAGCAATTTACCCCCGACGATATACACGAAACCCTACCGGTTTACGAAATCAGCTGGCAAGATACCAGCGGCACACAGCGTTTTAAAATCCCCTTTTGCTACTCCACCAACGGGCGTGAATACCGCGCGGCAATGAAGACCAAAAGCGGTATCTGGTATCGTGACGTCCGCCACACCACCAATATGTCGAAAGCGCTGCCGGAATGGCATCGCCCGGAAGAGCTGCTGGATATGCTGGGCAGCGACCCGCAGAAACAGAATCAGTGGTTTGCCGATAACCCCGGAATGAGCGAACTGGGCCTGCGTTATTACCAGGAGGATGCCGTTCGCGCGGTAGAGAAGGCCATTGTCAACGGCCAACAAGAGATCCTACTGGCGATGGCGACTGGTACTGGTAAAACCCGTACCGCTATCGCCCTGATGTTCCGTCTGATCCAGTCGCAGCGTTTCAAACGCGTCCTGTTTCTGGTCGACCGACGCTCGCTTGGCGAGCAGGCGCTGGGGTCGTTTGAAGACACACGAATTAACGGCGACACCTTTAACAGTATTTTTGATATCAAAGGCTTGACCGACAAATTCCCGGAAGACAGCACCAAAATTCACGTCGCTACGGTTCAGTCTCTGGTCAAGCGTACGTTGCAATCCGATGAACCGATGCCGGTTGGCCGCTACGACTGTATCGTGGTCGACGAAGCACACCGCGGCTACATTCTTGATAAAGAGCAGACCGAAGGCGAGCTGCAGTTCCGTAGCCAGCTGGATTACGTTTCCGCCTACCGTCGCATTCTCGACCACTTCGACGCGGTAAAAATTGCCCTGACCGCCACGCCAGCCCTGCACACGGTTGATATTTTCGGCGAACCAGTTTACCGCTACACCTACCGTACGGCGGTGATCGACGGCTACCTGATCGATCAGGAACCGCCCATTCAGATCGTTACCCGCAACGCGCAAGATGGGGTCTATCTTTCCGAGGGCGAACAGGTGGAACGCCTGAACACGCAAGGCGAGCTGATCAACGACACGCTGGCTGACGATCAGGATTTTGAGGTTGCCGATTTTAACCGCGGCCTGGTGATCCCTGCGTTTAACCGTGCGGTATGCGGTGAGCTCACCAAATACCTGGATCCCACCGGACAGCAAAAAACGCTGGTGTTCTGCGTCACCAACGCCCATGCCGACATGGTGGTTGACGAGCTGCGCACCGCGTTTAAGAAAAAGTATCCGCAGCTTGAACACGACGCCATTATCAAGATCACCGGTGATGCCGATAAAGACGCGAAGAAAGTGCAAAGCATGATCGTCCGCTTCAACAAAGAGCGGTTGCCCAATATTGTGGTTACCGTCGATCTGTTGACCACCGGCGTGGATATTCCTTCAATCTGTAATATTGTGTTCCTGCGCAAAGTCAAAAGCCGCATTCTATACGAGCAGATGAAGGGTCGTGCCACGCGTCTGTGCCCGTCGGTGGGGAAAACCAGCTTTAAGATTTTCGACTGTGTTGATATCTACAGCTCGCTGGAAAGCGTCGATACCATGCGCCCGGTGGTTGTGCGTCCACAGGTGGAACTGCAAACGCTGGTCAATGAAATTACCGACTCAGAAACCTACAAAACCATTGAAGCGGATGGCCGCAGTTTTGCCGAGCACAGCCATGAACAGCTGGTCGCCAAGCTGCAGAGAATCATTGGCCTCGCCACTTATAATCGCGATCGCAGCGAAGCGGTGGATAAGCAGGTCCGCCGTCTGGATGAACTGTGCATGGATGCCGCAGGCGTAAACTTCGGTGGCCTGGCTTCGCGCCTGCGGGAAAAAGGACCGCACTGGAGCGCCGAGATTTTCAATAAGCTCCCCGGCTTTATCGCCCGCCTCGAAAAGCTGAAAACCAATATCAACGCCCTGCGCGATGCCCCCATATTCCTCGATATTGACGATGAGGTGGTGAGCGTCAAATCGCTGTATGGCGATTACGACACGCCGCAGGATTTCCTCGAAGCGTTTGATGCGCTGGTGCAGCGTTCCCCTAACGCCCAGCCCGCGCTGCAGGCGGTGATCAATCGCCCGCGCGACCTAACTCGTAAAGGGCTGGTGGAATTGCAGGAGTGGTTTGACCGCCAGCATTTTGAAGAGTCGTCCCTGCGCAGCGCGTGGAAAGCAACGCGCAATCAGGATATCGCCGCCCGGCTGATCGGCCACATCCGTCTTGCGGCGGTGGGTGATGCGCTCAAACCGTTCGACGAGCGTGTCGACCACGCACTGACGCGTATCAAGGGCGAGAACGATTGGAGCGACGAGCAGATAAGCTGGCTCGACCGTTTAGCACAGGCGCTAAAAGAGAAAGTGGTGCTCGACGACGACGTTTTCAAAACCGGCAATTTCCATCGTCGCGGCGGTAAGCCAATGTTACAGCGTGCCTTTGACGACGACCTCGACAGCGTGCTGGATAAGTTCAGCGATTACATCTGGGATGAGCTCGCCTGACGCGTTATCATCCCCGGCAATTTCTTCTTCTGCGGCCCCGATAAGGGCCGCTGTTTTACATGGGATCTTCAATGAACAATAACGATCTGGTCGCCAAGCTGTGGAAATTGTGCGACAACCTGCGCGACGGCGGCGTCTCCTATCAAAACTACGTCAATGAACTCGCCTCGCTTCTGTTTTTGAAAATGTGCAAAGAGACCGGTCAGGAAGCAGACTACCTGCCGGAAGGCTACCGCTGGGATGACCTGAAATCGCGCATTGGCCAGGATCAGATGCAGTTCTACCGTAACCTGCTGGTCCAGTTAGGCGCTGATGAGAAAAAGCTGGTGCAGTCGGTGTTCCATAATGTCAGCACCACCATTGAGCAGCCCAAACAGCTGACTGAGCTGGTCAGCTATATGGATGCACTGGACTGGTACAATGGCAATCACGGGAAGTCCCGCGACGACTTCGGCGATATGTACGAAGGGCTGCTGCAAAAGAACGCCAACGAAACCAAATCCGGCGCGGGTCAGTACTTCACCCCGCGTCCGCTGATCAAAAGCATTATCCATCTGCTGAAGCCGCAGCCGCGTGAAGTGGTGCAGGATCCGGCCGCCGGGACCGCAGGCTTTTTGATTGAAGCCGACCGTTACGTGAAATCACAGACTAACGATCTGGATGACCTTGATGGCGACACCCAGGATTTCCAGATCCACCGCGCGTTTATCGGCCTCGAACTGGTGCCCGGCACCCGTCGTCTGGCGCTGATGAACTGTCTGCTGCACGATATTGAAGGCAACCTCGACCACGGCGGCGCCATCCGTCTGGGCAACACGCTGGGCAGCGACGGCGAGAATTTACCGCAGGCCGATATCGTCGCCACCAACCCACCGTTTGGCAGCGCCGCGGGCACCAACATTACCCGCACCTTCGTGCACCCCACCAGCAACAAACAGCTGTGCTTTATGCAGCATATTATCGAAACACTGCGCCCCGGCGGCCGTGCGGCGGTAGTCGTGCCGGATAATGTCCTGTTTGAAGGTGGTAAGGGCACGGATATTCGTCGCGACCTGATGGACAAATGCCATCTGCACACCATCCTGCGTCTGCCGACCGGCATCTTTTACGCTCAGGGCGTCAAAACCAACGTGCTGTTCTTTACCAAAGGCACGGTAGCCAATCCGAATCAGGATAAAAACTGCACCGACGACGTGTGGGTGTATGACCTGCGGACCAATATGCCGAGCTTCGGCAAGCGCACGCCGTTTACCGAGCAGCATCTGCAGCCGTTTGAAACCGTCTACGGTGAAGATCCGCACGGCTTAAGCCCGCGTACCGAGGGTGAGTGGAGCTTTAACGCTGAAGAGAGCGAAGTCGCTGACAGTGAAGAGAACAAAAACGCCGATCAGCACCAGGCCACCAGCCGCTGGCGCAAGTTCAGCCGCGAGTGGATCCGCACGGCGAAATCCGATTCACTGGATATCTCCTGGCTGAAGGATAAGGACAGCATCGACGCCGACAGCTTGCCGGAGCCGGATGTGCTGGCGGCAGAGGCGATGGGTGAGCTGGTGCAGGCGCTGGGCGAACTGGATGCGCTGATGCGCGAGCTGGGGGCTGACGAGGAAGCCGATAAGCAACGTCAGTTGCTGAATGCTGAATTTGGTGAGGTGAAGGAATGAGTACGGGGAAATTTCCGGAGGGGTGGGTTAGCCCCCAACTGGATGAGATCGCTACTGATATTAATTATGGTTATACCGCTTCATCAACATCTGAAAATATCGGTCCTAAAATGCTGCGTATAACCGATATTCAAGATAATAAAGTGGACTGGAACTCAGTACCCTTTTGTAAGATTGAGGATAATCAAAAAGATAAATATTTACTTTGTAACGGCGATCTTGTATTCGCACGAACAGGGGCTACTGTTGGTAAAAGTTTCTTAATTAATGAAGATATATCGAACACTGTATTTGCATCTTATTTAATAAGAGTTAGATGTAACAAAAAAATAAGTAGCCATTATCTTTCTTATTTTTTCCGATCGCCTACGTACTGGAGTCAAATAACGGAGTTTAGTGCAGGGATTGGGCAGCCAAATGTCAATGGTTCCAAACTTAAAAAATTAAATTTACCGTTAGCGTCTGTCTATGAACAAAAAATCATCGCCGAAAAACTCGATACACTTCTGGCGCAGGTAGACAGTACCAAGGCACGTCTTGAGCAAATCCCACAAATCCTGAAACGTTTTCGTCAGGCGGTGATGAAACTCGCGATAACAGGTGAGCTAACATCAGAATACCGCAATAATTTTCCTACTAATCTAGTTCAAGAAATCGCGGGTATTGTCGAAAAAGAACGGATAGAAAAGAAGATAAAAAACAGTAAATTATCGAAAGAACCATACCCTGCAAAGATACCATTTTTGATACCAAAAAGTTGGCAATGGTACAGACTGGGTCATATCAGTTTAAAAATAACAGATGGAGCTCATAACACTCCTAAAGTGTTAAGTGAAGGCTACCCATACATTATGGCTAAAGACCTAACAAAAGGTAAGCTCGATTTTTCTGAGGAAAGATTTATTTCAGAAAAAGACCATAAAGAACTTTATTTTAAATGTGCCCCAGAAGTAGGTGATCTTCTTGTTGTTAACATCGGGGCTGGAACAGGGAACAATGTTTTAATAGACAGCGACATTGAGTTCAGTTTTAAAAACATCGCGATAATAAAAAAATCCAAACTGATAACACCAACTTATCTAAAGATTTTCTTTGATTCTCAAAGAAATAGAATATTCAATGAGCAGACAAAGGGAGGAGCGCAGCCTTTTCTTAGTTTATCTGTATTAAACGATATTCCTTTTGCCCTCCCTCCTTTACCCGAACAACACGAAATCGTCCGCCGCGTCGAACAACTCTTCGCTTACGCCGACACCATCGAAAAGCAGGTCAACAACGCCCTGACCCGCGTCAACAGCCTCACCCAGTCAATCCTGGCGAAGGCCTTCCGCGGCGAGCTTACCGCCCAGTGGCGTGCTGACAACCCAAGTCTTATCAGCGGAGAAAACAGCGCTGCCGCCCTGCTGGAAAGGATTAAAGCCGAACGCGCGGCCAGCAGCGGTAAAAAAAACTCGCGTAAAAAAGCGTAATTGGGGTTATCGGCCATCGCTGACTCGAGTCGTTTTAGCGCTCCCAATTCCTTATTGGGAGCGCTAATGCATTAAGACGGCATCACCTCTATCAGCACATCCGTTGCCCAGCTTTCCTCGCTATTAAGGACTTTGCCCTCCTGGCAGGCTTGCGCCAGTTTTACTAGCTGATAAGTCACATCTTCGGCAAAGTCAAAATTACGCCATACATACGGGAAGTCGATACGCCAGTATCCCATTCCCTGGTCGAATCGAATCTTCAACGTCTGACCATCTTCAAAGGTCACCGTCAGCTTACGATGATGTGGAATATCACGTGGCGAATCGAACACCGTCAGTTCTACCGCTCTGCCCATTGCCGCAGTAAACCACTGGTCGGCGAAATCCTGAAAATCCGCATCGCTCATCCAGTCATGGAACGGCCGGTTGCCGGGACGATCCTTGGGCTTAAACAGAGTATCAAGCTCAAGCTCCGCGTCATCGGTCAGCTTTGTTTTTAGCGGTTTCAGTATCGCCCCCAGCAGTGCCAGCGCAACCGGGTTTTGCAGATAGCGATCGGTATAGTGAACGCTGGTGATTCGCTGGTTTTTCATCAGCGATTGTGCTTCTTCATGGCTGTTAAACAGCGTGTCCCAGAAGCGTTGTCCGAACTGCGAAAGTGCACCATTTAACTGTTTATGAATCTCTATGTCTTTGACACGCTCAACAGCGTTCGCTGCTTTCCCCGGCAAAACAAACTCGTTCAGTTTTACCGTTTTATAGCCGAGGCTGCGAACGACCAGTTCGTCATTAAGGTGCCAGCCTGGACCCGGGATAGTTGCCTGCTGGCTGCGTGAAGCCAGCGTCATTATGCGATCGGCAAAGGCGATTTGCGCAACAATCGGCAATTCCAGAATCTGTTCGCTATGACACAAACGCACGCCCAAAGCAGTAAACTGCGAAAGTTCGTGCAACAACTCCGGATCATCGACGCCAGCAGGAATGACAAGGTCGACCGCAACATTGTCTTTAATCCGGTAGTTCTGAATCGCCGCCCGGAATTGACGGGCATAAAGATCCCATTCATTGAGTGGCCCATTCATCCACAGTGTGAGTTTTTCAGCTCCCTCGTTAATCGCCCGACGAAGGGTATCGCTAATCGGTCCCGGGCAATATCGGGCATCTGGTAGCGAGAATGTCTCTTCATCTGGTAAACCAATGTAGAAACTGAAGTCATCCCCAAGCCAGGTCAGCGCCGCTTTACGATCCAGCAGGTCATGATCGTGGCGGGTTTGGGAATCGAGCAAACATTCACTGCATGCGGTATCACAATGGTTGCAGCCCAGCTGTTTCACCATCCCCAGCAGAATGGTCTCAATGTGTAATGGAGCACTGGACGCAAAACCTGCGCCACCGCTAATCACATCGTAAAGTTGAACGGCTAATACCGATTGTCCATCTTCCAGCCTGACCGGACGCACAGCGTAGCCCAGTTCTGCAGCAGAAATACCCAATACACCCGCCAGCGCCTGACGCAGGGCAACCGCCAGAGTCATGGCGACAAGCCGACCTTCTTCTGTATTATCCGGGAGGTATTCACCGTTTTGTGGCTTCCGCAGAACCATTTCAAATACATCTGTTCGTGCTAATGCCCCCAGCGTGACGTTTTTCATCAGTGCCGTCGAACCGGGGCAAATCAGCCGCTGATTTTGGCTATCGCGGTCCGCTTTTCCTGGACGAGGTGGGTAGTGAGCTTCCATACTTCTCGGTGCATCATTTTCATTCAGCATCGACTCCGCACGCCCACAGCTCAGGCATAATGCGTAACCATGACCACCTTCTCCGAGACTTTGCTGGAAAACATGACCATCAGCACCAGACGTCATATACCCCATTGTCGGGTTAGGCAGTGGTACGGGTTCCGCTTTAACAAACACCCAGGCAGGGACAACCGGGATAAATTTCATGGTTTCAATGTTGTTTGTCACCGGCGCATGCGCATCGGTTACAAACCCGGCAGGCTGCAGCACCTGACGGCGATTATCCATGATGATTTTTTCACCACAGGTGCTGTTGGTACAGCATAATACCCCGGAACTGCTCATTCCCTCTTCATAGCCGATGGTCCCGCATTTGTGGCAGCGCCAGGCGCAATCCAGACGCTGCGCTTCATTCGTATCGGCATTAATATTGTGCCAGTGCAGGGAGACACCGGCAGAACGGAAGACCCTACCATCAAGAATAATTTCTGCACCTGGTGCATATTCACGGATAGCAACCCCAAGGTTGCGGGAGGGGAGCCCTTTATAACGCGACACGTTATCTTCGCGATCTTTTTTATCCCGGCTTTTCTGCGATTTTTCGCGAATATAGTCTTCCATTGTGAAGTTATCAAACGTCACCACATCCGTTGGGAAGCCGTATCCGGGAAGGAAGGTTCTGGCCGCCAGATCGCGCAGTAGATATTCGCCGCAATGTCGTTTTTTTTCCAGTTCTATGCGCTTGCGATAAGGCGTTTGCGGCAGCGATTCGCGTTCCTGTGCAACAAGATCGCGATAGACGGAAAGCCATCTCTGTTGCAGAAGAGTAATCGCATCAACTGTTTTCTCTCGCAATTTGTGGGAGCTGGCGCCATGCAGCGCCGTGCCTTTTACCAGCCTTTCCAGCGCCGCGTCAATATCAAGCTCGGGGCGTTCAAGCCAGACTTTAAAGCGTTCACATTTTGATTGATCTTCGTCATCACCGAAAAACCAGAGGCTGTCGAGGCTGGTTTTTTCTTTGTCCGTTTCGCCAATAACGTGACATAAAAAGTCAGAGAGCAATAACGCATTGACGTGGCGTTGCACCAGCCGGGCTGAGTTCATCGCCACCATCGGTGCAGGGATCATCGTTTCAAACGGCCAGAGCGGGTTGGCAAATACCTGTTGATCGTGCGGGTTACCTTTACACAATGTGTAAGATATCGCGCGCGATTCCTTGCTACGTCCGGCTCGCCCGGCTCGCTGTAAATAATTTGCCGGATGCGGCGGTACGTTGTTCATCACCACGGCGGTAATGCCACCGATATCAACCCCCATTTCCATGGTGGTGGAACAGTTGAGAACATTAAGCTGCCCGTTCTTAAACATCTTTTCGTAGCTTTGCAGGCGTTCTGAAGACTGCTGGGCAGAGTGCTCGGCAGTGCGGTAGTAGAAGCCACCTTCTACGACACGATCGTTGATATCCGTCCAGACATTTTCCGAACGCAATTGTGCGATCAGCGGCTCGTTGCTGACCCAGTCACGTACTTTAGCCAAACCCGGAGCGTAGTCTTCTTGTGAGCGATCCACCTTCCAGATCTCTGGCATGGTGACCTTTTGCGCGACAAATGCGTCATATTGCGTCTGGGTGAGTTGTTCAAAGGAAATGTGAGTGGGTAGATATGGGGTTAACCCTTTAAAAGCAGTGTCCAGAATTTTATTGGTGACCGGACAAATCCAGGCATCCGTTATTAAAGAGAAGGTCAAATGCTCTTTCGGCAAATAGAAACGGTTACCATCAGGCTTCAGTACGGCAAGTGACCCGGTAAGCTGGTTCCATGCTTCTTTTAACCATGTATTGATAATATCAATCGTCGCCGTATTTACTTTTTTCAATCCCGCACCAAGCATTAATAACTTCACCAAACGATGGGACAAATTGCCATTACGAATTTGTGGCCAGCGTCTGTTCTGATTATCTTCAGGATCTTTTGTTTCCGGGTTACGGACGAATTTTGACGAAAAACGACTACCAATCCAGTTTTTTAACTCATCGTCCAGTTGTGTGAAGTTGCTTTCACGTACGTACAGATCCAGAGTAACCTTAAGAAAATCTTTCCAGTCATCCAGCGTCAGCCCTTGCTCATGCCAATGCATCGGCATCTTATGAATCTTCTCTAGCCCCTGATAACCAACCCGCACCAGCCCTTGCGTTTCCAGGCTGTTAGTTCGTTTAGGACGACGCATAAACTCCCGGAAAAGCAACATTTCCGATAGCTTCAGCGGCCCGCCGTTTTCGTTGAAAATTTCAGGCTTCAGATAGTGATTATATTGCAGAATAGGGCCGCTAATATCGGCTTTCTCTCTAAGCTCATTAACTATTTCTGTCCAGGTTCGGGAAATGAGAATGGTCGCTACGTTACCTCCGGTCGCAGCCTGAAAAGCTTGTTCAAGCTGCTCGGCCTGTACTTCTGCCAGCTTCGCTTGTTCAGGTAATCCCCAGCTTCTAAATTCATCGGCCTGTTCGCGTGCCTGTTTTGCCAACGCTGCTAACTTTTCAAGATCTGTATTGGCATTTGGTGTGGTGGAAGTCTGTTTTCGTTGATGCCAGCCCAATATTTCTACTACGCTGCCACGTAAGCGACTGCGTTCAGCTTCTTGCTGCATGCGTACCGCCATGCGCGCTGTTCCCTGGCGGCTGTCGGTGAAGGTAATGAGACGGCGGCCTCTACCTGGCAGTGAATCAGGCCCCACTCCCTCCTTTCCATCTTCGCTGACAAAGTCCTGACAATACTCCAGAACGGTTGGCACAATATTGGTGACATAAAACGGTCCACCCAACAATGCGCGGCGGAAAGGTTGTTTTCCACTCGTGCCTCTGTAGCCGCAGCCACTGGCACTACATACCTGTTCAATATCGTTAATAATCAGTTCAATACTTTCATTATTAACTACACCAATACGACGAGTCTTGCGATCGAGTCGCTGTAGGATATAACCAGTTTCACTGGCCTTTTCTGCCGCAATAATAAGTGGAGGGCGGTAACTACTTTCTTTCTCAACTTTTTCTTCAGTAGCGACGTTTTCAACATTCACCTCATCCTGCAAAGAGAATTCATCGCCACCTTTATTTTCCCATTGGACAAGTTTGCCATTTTTATCCCGGGCCAGAAGATGCGGTTCGTTACATTCATTGCAGAATGCCAGTTCGTAGACCGGGCTCCCGCATTCGCAATTTTGCCGTTGATTCACATACACATAACCAAAGGGCCAGCCCTTTTCCAGCGGAGTGCCATGCTTTTGTCTGCACTCTTTATCAACACAAGCCCATACTCCCTGGGTATTGCGCTGGAAAATATGCGCTCTTATCTTCAGGAATGCCGGATCTTTAGGATTAGGTTGTGTACCAGAGCAGACGTCGATCCAGCGAAGTACTTCCTGCTGGCTATAATTCTGCTTGGTCAGCGTATTCAACCGCTTCGTCATCGTATCCAGCTTCATTGGATCCGGCTGAGTAACTAACATCTCACGCAAGTAATGTGCTTCAGGTGAATGCGTAAGAGCTTCAAAGCGCTCAGGGCTTACGCCCTTCATGTCTGTATCAGGGATTTGTTCAATTTCTTCTAAAGGAATATAAACGTGTTTGCATGATGCCAGTTTCGGAATCACCCGGCTTCCGTCCAGTACGTCGATGCGCTCCTGCGGTATACCGGATAATTCAGAGAGGAATTTTTTCAGTTGTTTTTCGGCATCGCTTCCGGCAATAGTTGCAGAGGTTGCCACGAAACGCACATCGTCTGGCGTCACGCCAAAGGCCGTCATTACGCGGCGTAACTGCAGAGCTAATTCAGCGGCCTGCGATCCGACATAGGTATGCGCTTCATCCAGTACTATCCAGCGTAATGATTTTTGTGCTTTAGACTGTTGAATAATTGGAGCATCAATCTGGCGGACCATCATATATTCCAGCATCGTGCCGTTTGTTACCAGAATTGGTGCGGGTTCTTCACGCATCTTTTCGCGTGAAATCACTTCATTTGGCCTTTTTGCCTGCTCGCTTTTTACCGAAGCGTGAAGATTTTCTGTATTGCCATTATAAAGACAGTAACGGATCCCAGTACCAAATCCACGTGTCCACGCATCCAGGCGCTCCCGCTGTGAATTAATTAGGGCATTGAGGGGGTAGAGGAAAAGGGCCCTGACGCCGACAAGTGGGTTGTTGCTATTTTCATGTAATTCTCTGTAGAGGTCTTCCAGCACAGGAACCATAAAACATTCCGTTTTGCCTGACCCCGTACCACTTGTCACCACTACCGAATGTTTATCTTCCAGTAAAGCCTTCCAACTGGCTAGCTGGTGAGTGAAGGGTTTCCAGTCTGCACCAAAACGGTAACGACCGTTGTTATGATCATCTAGTGAATCAACAACAGCTTTACTCAGTAATGCCTTACCTTCGGTCAGGTTGCGCATTGTATAATTTGACTCTTTCCAGCCAAACATTTGCTGGAATACTGGTGAGGCAAGAAATGAGCCTGATTTCCCACAATCGGCACCCATTTGCTCTGCGAGATGCTTGCGTAAGTTCGGGTTTGTGATCCCCATAATACTGAGCGTTGCTTCGGTTGAGCGAGACAACGATTGTTCAATAAGCGACGAAAAAAAGCGTGTAGTCATCTTTAATCCTTTTTATTTTTTGAAATATAACGCAGAAGGCTGCACTGGAATATGGCCTTGAACCAGCGAGAATCGAAGTCCCGGACTTGTCTCAGGAAAAATACGGCGCCAGGTTTGTGTTCAAACACAGTTTCAAAGGAAGTTTTACCGCTTGCCACTGCAGCCGCGAAAACAGGTAACCAGGCAACTGAATAGCGATAATCAGCCTCGGGATAAATATCTATCACTACATCTGTTTGTGATGACATCCAGTTATGCAGTCGCTTACAGCCATATTCTGGCCACCGAGCTTCACTGTGTTCGCGTAAAAGCTCCTGATACCACTCACGGACAAAGGATGTTGGAATGGGAGGAGGAAATTTCCCATAACTTAACCATTTTTCAATTTCATCGGCATAAGTTGGAAATACGATCCCTAATTGTCGATACATCTTACTCAGCAGTGTTACCAAAACTTCATCTTGTGCCCCTTTTTGGGTCAGGAATCGTTTGAAGGTTTCTGCTGCGGATTTGATTTCTAATATAGGGAAAAACTCCCAAAAAACAGGGAATTCATTCTCAATGCGGTTTAAATACTCGGCGGACATTTCAAATTTGAAGAGAGACATCGCCAGCGCTCTTGGATGTTGTACGAGTGCTCGCCATACTTCAAATGTAGCCAGCGGAAGATAGCCAAAATGTTCATAAAGACTGTGCATAAACTGCCAACCGGAGTGCGCAGGATCGGTAGCCATCTGATCAAGCACCAGCGTTATGGTATTCACTTTTGCCTGGGGATTAAAAAGTTGGGTGGCTTTCTGAAGTGAACGAACGCTACTTTCATCGCCATGTAAGGAAGATTCGCCACGAATGAAGCATGGACGAAACGCCATTTCATCACCTTCCTTTGGGACTACTAGCCAAGGCCCGTTTTTGCTAACGATTGAACTCAGTTCATATTCACCAACAGGTACACCCTCACTTAGCCTCGATGACAACGAGACTGCTTTTCGCTCTGGCTCGCTCAATAACATGATGACGGGAGAAGGGAGTTGCCCGGCACGATAGCTTGTCGACTGGCTGGTGAGAACTTCTTTTTCATAATCATAACGCAAACTGTATTTGTAGCGCCGAATCTGCCAGCTCATCGCTACGCCAGCACCTCTGATTCGCATATCCACAACCTGGTCAATTCCTGATTCAAGAGATAGCAAATTTTCAATATGTTCTCTTAGACTGTATAAATTGAGTTCAATAGGGCGTTCTACTGCCGTATAAAACCATTCATGCCATGCCTGTTGACCATTTATAGTGCGTAGATGTAATTCCAGTGAAAATCGAGTCGGTTCACCATTTTTACCAAACAAGTAGGCTCTTGAACCAAGTAAATCATGCAAAGTGATATTTTTATCAAGAAGGTCTCCATTTGCATCAAAAACCAAACAACCTTTAGCAGGATAAGGTAAAGTCAATTCAATTGAGTCAGCCCCCAAATTAGGATAAATTTCCAGAGAGATAAAGGCGGGAGGGATGCCTTCGGCTTTGAGTAATAACTCGGTGCGTCCTGCTGCGCGCTTTCGCGCAATCTCGAATGTTTTATTTTTTAAGACAGACATGCAGGGATGTTGCGTTGAGATGACAATGGTACCTTCATTAGCCTGATCGCCACCGTGAATCTCAACATTAAAGTCTGCCGGTAATATTCCAATTTTTCGACGGAGTATCGTCTCATTATCACTATTCCTGACGGAAACAAATTGAGATCCCATCATCTCTTGTAACTGGCATTCTTCGATTGATTTACTATTAAAATAAGGTTTAAATTGGATATGTTTTACATCAGGATTTTTCGAGGTGACTTTAGGGACCCCAAGGAATGTTTCAGTAGGGTTGCATACCCAATTTACTCTTTTACCATAAAACTCAACCCCACCAGGGTTAGTCTGTTCTTTCCCAGTGCGTATACGATATATTTCATCTCCGGAAATAATTAATTCATGGCAACCTTTTACGGAGAGTGTTTCGAAGCCTAAGACTGAAATTGTATTCAAAGTCGTTTCATATCCTGAAACAGTTGTCTTATCTCGAGGTAGAACAATAAGAACATCGCTGTTACGAACATTGCACGAAGCTTGCCCTTGTAATAGCCATCGTTCTCCTTCAGCAACAAAAGTAAGTGGAACCTCACCAATGGCGATTTCGCTATCATCCAGTTTTATTGCGCCAACATTCATTCCGCCTGCCCGAGCAACTAACGATAAACTCGCAGAAGGGGCATGTCTGGCAAATCGTGATTCATTTTATGGATGCGAATTCTGGCATGTGATTTTTCGAGGGACGCATAGACTACACCAAGGCTTGCAACTTCGTTAATGCCTTCGTAAATAGCAAGTTCAAATCGTGTAGTTGAAGGTTCACTAATAATTGGAAAAGAGAGTTCATCTGGTAACGAAACTATCGCACGTATTTGATCCGGCGATTTTTCTGTCCAAAAGAACTGAAAACCGGTACATTTATTTTTTTTTGAACGGGGTTTTGTTTCTATAGATGCAGTACGTAACAATCCATTTAGAAAGCGGGTGCCTGTTTCATCATCAAGTGGCATAGGGAATTCATCCCGCCATTTTGGATGCGTTTTATCAAGCTGCGCTACTGGTTCAGAATCATCGCTTAGATTATACATCAGTACCAATGAGCTGAGTTTTTCTGCCATATGACTGATGAGCTCTACTGATGTGTCTTCAATAAAAACAGCTGGAAGCGAAGATCTTTCTATAATGTTTCTTACCAGCGAAAGCATGGAAAAACCTGCTATCTGAGCTTGTTCATACTTATTAAGGATCCGGGAAAATACGGTTTGAAAACTACTATCTGATTCCTTCAGTAAACGAAAAGGTAGACCACCCTCACTGAACAACGTTCCTAGAAAGTTACGTCTATCCGATTCATAAAATCGAATTGGTCGCATCCAGTAACTCTCCATCCCTTTAGGAACGATATGCCTTAGTTCCGTCGCCGTTAACGATGTACCTAGCTTTTTATAAATGGGCTCCCAAGTCCACCCACAATTCCGCTCATAGTCTCTGCGGTACCATTCAGAGCAAAAAAACACAAAACAGGAAGCATAGCCTTTATCATCAACAATATTTGTAGTTTGGCTAACCGCTCGAAGTAACTGCGTTAAGTCCACATATTCTTCATTCGTCGCTTGATATTCATAAAGCGGGCGACCATCGGGTTGTCTCAATCCTCTACGACTAAGAAAGTTTGTTAGCCATGAAGTACATTTTGTCCATGAAATGCATTCTGATTGAACCAAAGCATTCTCCTTATAGTCAAGCGAGACAAGACTTAATGAATGTTTAATTTAAAAAACCGATTAGCGTACCCTCGAAGCGTTTGTATGGCAATACCTAATTTTTGTAGGTGGCCAGGAGGAACACTACTGATATATGACATATCAAATATTGATTAATTGCTTGATCATCATTGCTTTCATTTATGATTTCTAAGTAAAAGAAAATTTCACTTAAGTGATGAGCAAATATAATATCTGAAAAACCACCTATTACGCTATATAACAATTATGGTGATGGTTCAATAGTAAAATACGAAATTTGTATGACTTGTCAAAAAAAGAGAACGAGCTAAATGTTTGGACTATGAGTTTCTAAGTTCATTAGAGCTACGATAACATCTTTGTTGAGGATAGAGTGATATAGCCATTTATGTCTGCATGAAGATGAGATGTGTACAACTGAACATCTCAATATAAGTCCTTCACCGATAAGTAAAAGCCACTCTAAAAAATAGTGTTTTTTTTATGTAATATCCCATTTAACCATCTCTCACTTCTTTCATGCCGATAATCCTGCGTAACCCAAAGCGAAGTTATCGCCACATCTGTTATATTACTTATTCCCATCCGCAGCCCCTCTTCATCCAGGTCCGTAAACCGTCGTTCACCCTGTACCCGTTCACCGTTGCCATACTTAAAAGATACGTACCAAACGCCGCCAGGCTTAAGCGCATCCGCAATCTTCTGCATCACTTTAGGCAACTCAGAAGAGGGGACATGCAGCAAAGATGCACAACACCAGATCCCATCGTACTGCGCTTTACCGTCGATCTCTGAAAACGTCATCAGTTGCACGGGTAACCCGGTATGTTGCCTTGCCAGCTCCACCATAGCGGAAGAGGCATCAAAAGCATCCACCTGATACCCCATCTCATGAAATGCTTTTGCGTCTCGTCCTGAACCGCAGCCCGCATCCAGAACACGGCCACCGTTAGGCAGATGTTGGGTGAAGGCCTCGTAAAGCGGGGTCATATCGACATTAACCGTGCCATCGAAGAAATCCTGTGCGTGATTCTGATAGTAGTGAAGTGTCATTAAAACGTTGCCTCGCCTTCCGCGTTGGGTTTCCAGGTATGGATAAGTTTGTCCAGCGCGGCCTGCCAGTTACGCTGAAGAAAGCTTTTCCGTGCTTCAGGACGTTGCCCTGTCTGTAGAACAATCGTCTCATGTAACGGCAGTTTGCTCTGAATAAAATACTCATTGCGGGTGTGTAACCGCTGCAGGAGCCTGAGCTCGGGAATGCGTGCAGATTTACCTTCAACGCCACGGTTACAGCACCGGCAGGCCAGCACTAAGTTCCATACGCCGTTAATATTGCTCACCTCATGGCGGGCAGCCCAGGGAATAAAGTGGTCGACGTCCGCCAGTTCTGCGTCTCCCGGTACCAGACTGATGGGTTTAAAGCAGTAAAAACATCGTCCTTTCTGGTAACCATTCAGGCTGTCGCGGCAGCTGGTGATGTCTACGCGCCGCGCATTCACCTTCATGAACAACAGCTGATTATCTTCGTCAAACTCCACGCCCACAAGGTTACGTGATACCCCCATCGACCAGGCTTGTTCCACCAGGTTCCAGCGGGCATTAGTTTCAAAGGCGAGGTTTTTATACTGCAGGCGTTCGCCCAGTAAAAAGAAGTTATCCGTCAGGCGGATCCCGTTGTTTGTTTTGCGCTCATCAAGGAAAAAACGTTTATCGATCTCGCCCTGGTTCACGTAGTGAAAGGCATCAATCACGTTGTTAAAGCCAAGGCGCACCGTCGCTTCAATGAGCTGAGCGTGGGTGATTTCACCTCGGTTGAACTTCAGACAGGTTTCCAAAAACTGACTGCTGCGGGAGGTGATCTGTTTTGGCGCATGCTTCAGGTGCTCGCAAAGATAGCGGCTGAACGGCACGGCAAGCTGGTCGAGCGTAATCAAATCGCTGCCCGTCTTATCCACTTCATACAACGCAGACGCCAGCGCGAACTTATAAGATGCGACGTTCCTTCCAAAGAGGATCACACCACGCCAGTAGTTCTCAAGCGTCGGATCGGCCTGATAAAATTCCATCGATGAAGTCCTGTTACGGTTGGCTGGGCAGGGCGTTACTAAAGCCTGTAACAGGATCACATAACAAAATCAGGGTGATGTAAATCGTTAATCTATAGGTTTGATGAATTTTTGAGGGGTCTGAGAGGAGGGGGGTAGCGGCAACCTATGGGGCATTAGCGCCAGGTTTGCGAACGAACAGATATCGGGAGGAGGCTAGTTGAAATGATTTGCAGGCCGAAGCGTTGTCGTTTCTCGAATTAAAAAATATATACTGTTATTTCCTGAATCTCCCTCGCAAATTCCAAATTTACCCCACGCCAAACCGCTGGATTTATATTCAGCTCTGTATAATGAGCACCAGAAATTACGCCGAACGGCAAAGGAAGTATCAAAGAGAGTTTAACGAGGAATTCGCTATATGAAGGTGCTGCAACACCCCCATACCGCTAACCACAACCAACTACTGAGGAGTTGAAAATGGCTGCGACGAATTTTAAGCCAGAGTTCACGGTTTGCAAAACAGAATCAGACGCTTTCACCGGCATGATTGAAAACCGCGAGCTGGTACGCAAAAACAGCGCCCGCCGTCTGCACGGCAACCAGTCCAACGCGGCACCCGTTCATCCCCGCGCGGAAACGCCGCAGGACAGTGCCGCCTGCTGCGAACTGTATGCGCGCATAGACATGAAATATCTTCTTCTGGGCGGCGACTGGTTAAAACGCGCTGGTTTCATCAACGGTATGCCAGTAAAAATCCGTGCCATGAAAGACTGCATTGTGATTACACCCCAGCATACAAGAGAATTATGGGGATGCCTGGAAGGTATGAGCGTGGTGAATATAAATAAACAGAAAGTCGCGCAGTGGCTGAAGACGTTTCCGGGGGCGCTGAATGATACAGGCGATATACCGGCTGTTAAGCGTGGAACAGGTCAGGCGATGTCGGAGTAACCGTGCTTCCCACCTCATGTAATCCTTGAAGCAATAAAACGGGCATGTCATCCCATGCCCGTTTTAAGTAAAAATCAATCACGCTTAACCTGCTCTTTCACCGCGTTAACTAGCGCAGCGTGAAGTTTACCGACGGTTAAATCACATATAACAGGTTCGGGTATGCCACGTACCCAGCGGATAAACCGACAGATGCCAAAAAAGTCTATACCTTCACCCGTAAACAGATACTCATTTTCTGCGAGAGAGAACGTTTTCATATAGCCATCTTCTTCCGTGGCAAGCTGAACGCCAAACGCTTCTTCGCAGTCTTCCAGTAGGTCTTCGCCGTCCATACCGCAAATATGCAAATCGGCCTCAATCAACGTATTGCTATCGATAGGTTTACGCTGCTCCCCTGAGGAGTTTCGAACAACCTCAATAACTTGTGAGAGAGTGGGTTCCATCATGATGCTCTCCTTTAAAGCGGTGGAAATCATCGCCAGCGCTTTCCGGCGGCGTTCCGCTTGGTCAGACCGACAAGCACAACGTTACCTCGGCCCGAGAAATTTTGAAGTCAGTTCAGGCGATCGCCATATGATTCCAGGCATCTCTGTAAACGATATTCCCGTCACAGTGTTTCCAGGTGATTGCCTCATATCTTAGCTCGATCGTCTCTGAATGCGTTCCTGTTCCAGAACTCGGGAACAGATTTGGCGTAATCCCCGTGATTTTTACATTCTCCAGGATAATGTTGAAATATTCTCTCTCGATTCCTGCATCATCAATTTGATACATTTTGATCGTAGCCGATTTTAGCGTTTGGTTTTCACACAGTGCCCTGATAAGAACCGGAGTTGTTTTATCAAACTCTTTCTGAACAGCAATCGGTGTATGTACACGGGTACCTGTTAGTCGGCCTGTATTTCCACTCACAGGAATGGTGAGGTGATGAGCGACTGCCTTTAATTCAATAGCACCTAACCGACCGGACACCATGGAACCTCCTACGACGGGTGAGCCATTAGCATCGGTTAACCATAGATATGCTGGATTTGACATGATTATTCCTCATCTATATTTACAAAAGAAGGTAGGTGCAACATCGCCACGACCCATATGAATAAGCCAATTATTTTCAGCGGCCATGGTTCAAGGACAGCTATACAAGCAAATGCCCCGATGATCATTAAGGGACCTGATAACACATCCAGGAGCCCGCCAAAAATACGTATCTTTCCTGGCAGTAATTTATTCATTATTAATGAAATAATGTAAGCGCTTAGGGTAATGATGCAAAAGGCGATTGTTTTATCATGCCAGGTTTCGAATTCAACCCAGCTAAGGATATAGGCTAAAACTAAATATGAGCAAAGAAGCAGGTTTATAACTGGGGTGATAAACTTACTCATACGCGCCTGCCGTAGTGTGTGCAGTTAGTTTTTCATTAACTTTCTTCATGATTTGATTAAATACAGGTTTTCCTTCTGAATAACCTGCATGGATAGCATCTACGAAAGGCTGGACGGCATCAGCGAACAGAAAATAAAGTAAGTCATAGTCTCTTGGTCTCAGAAGTTGATATACTTCTGGGGCTTCTGCTTTGAGTCTGTCAGATGTTCTTATTGATCGTTCAGCCATTTCCCCAAACAAAAGGAGTGTGCTCAGTGCCGTGATTGGGTTATTTTTCCCTTTGAAAACAACAAACGTGAAGGACGTTCTTTCAATAACATGCTTTGCGATTGTTGATGCAATAATATTGGTTGATATTCTACCTGCTATTGAAGTCATTACAGATCTGTATATTTTATCCTGCTCATCCTCGGTTAAATATCTATTGAATGCTTTAAAAATAATTTTAACTGCGTTGACAATGTTCTCGTAATTCAAAATGTCGTTTTTTATGGCAGTCATCATTCTTATACGTTGAGTTTCACGAGCATACCTGGTATCCGTGTCAAAGATTCCATAGACCAGATATCCATAATCTAGCGGTACAGATAGCCCTCCATTTATAAGCCCAGTAACTGTATCAGGAGAAGCGATTATGTTGCATAATCTCCGGGCTATATCTTCTACATCAGCCATAGTATCCCTTTAAATTTATTATAAAGGGTAATATCAATGTGATATTAATGTAGATAAAGCAATTAATTATATCTAAACGATGAATTAAGAATTATTGGCGGAATTAATATTATATTAAATGAAATAATAAGCGGCTTTGTGCTAACACCACGCACTCCGCCGCCCAGCCTCAATCACTTTATCTATTCAAAACACCGGCACCCCCAGCCCCACCTTCACCTCCCTCAACGTCTCCTGCGTCACCCCTTGCGCCCGTTCGGTCCCGCGCTTCAGCATCGCCATCAGCTCGCCCTTGTCCTGCATATACATCGCCCTGCGCTCCCGCATCGGCGCAATCAGCTCCTGCAGGCACGTTTCCAGCTCGTTCTTACAAACCCGGTCGCCCAGCCCGCCCGCCTGATAGTACGCCTTCATCGCCGCCACTTTCTCCTTGTCCGGATGAAACGCGTCGAGGTACGTAAACACCACGTTCCCCTCAATCTGCCCCGGGTCGCTCACCTTCAGGTGGTTCGGATCGGTGTACATGGCGCTCACCGCACGGTGAACCGTCTCTTCGCTGGCCGAAAGGTGCAGCGTGTTGCCCAGCGATTTTGACATCTTGGCGCCGCCGTCGATGCCGGGCAGGCGGCTGGTGTCGCTCAGCATCGCCTTGCAGTGGCGCAGCACCGGGGCGGGCAGCAGGCTGTTCATCTTGTGCACAATCTCGTTGGTCTGCTCAATCATCGGCAGCTGGTCGTCGCCGACGGGCACGCACTCGGCCTTGAACGCGGTGATGTCCGCCGCCTGGCTGATGGGGTAGGCCATAAACCCGACCGGCAGCGAGCGGGCGAAGCCTTTCTGCACAATCTCGTTTTTCACCGTCGGGTTACGCTCCACGCGGGCGACGGTGACGATGTTCATATACAGCATCGTCAGCTCTGCAAGGGCGGGCAGGGCGGATTGCAGGCAGATCGTGGTCAGGTTCGGGTCGATGCCGGCGGCGAGGTAGTCGGCCAGCACTTCGGGGATGTTGTCGCGAATTTTCTGCGGGTTGCTGCCGTTGTCGGTCAGCCCCTGCATGTCGGCAATCAGCACAAACTGGTTGTGCGTCTGCTGCAGCGCCACGCGCTGGCGCAGCGATCCGACGAAGTGGCCAAGGTGCAGCGGGCCGGTTGGGCGGTCGCCGGTGAGGATGGTTTGCGTGTTCATAAAGACTCCTTAACGTTGTAATGCCGAAAGGGGTCTTAGATGTGAGAAAGCCGCCTTTCGGCGGCTATCTGAAAATGGGGAAAACAACTCCGTGCCGCCTTTAAGAAGGCAGCCACCAGCGGTTTACGGTGAGCACGGCGTGGTTTATGTTCATAGAACTACAGTATCATAATTATTGAACAATTCAATTGCATCCTTCTCTACTTTAAAATGGTTACGATAAGGTTTGCCAAACCCAAGCCTACAGCTACGATTATAACTAACCTTAACTGCTCTATCTTTTTACGCTGTGATATGGCTTCTACTTGCAATGTTTTTATATAGTTTAATGCTGTATCAACATTTCCATTTTGCGTATTTGGTGTGACGTCGACCGTCTTAATATTCTCAGCATGGTTGGCGAGTACACCTCCTCCGGCTCCGGCACAAACAAAAAAAGCCATTTGAGTAAATATAGCAAGGTTCTCGTTGAAATCAGGGGTCATTAAGTCTTTATAGTTTTTTTGGAACAGTTCTGGAATTCCTAATCCCATGAATATCCCAAAGAAAATGAGAGAAACCCCTTTTTCAACGCGCGAAAGACGCTTGCTTTCCAGAAGTGATATAAATGCTAAAAAAAGCCCACCCAACAAAAAAAGCCATGCGGTTTCAAGGCTGGTATACCGCGTTATACTACAACCGATAATTATTAAGAAAAAAGAAATTATGAATGTCTGAAGATTACTTAAACGGTATTTTATGATTTTTTTCATTTGGTTATATGTCCGAGGTATATGATAGCGAGTATCATATAACAAGATCCTCTGCATCTACTGCTGTCAATTATGGGGGGGCTAAATATGGAGTTCACTTAATGCAAATTACTCCGAAATGCTTTTGAAAAGGCTCTGTAGAGGTAAGATCAATTAACTAAATTTCAGTCATGCGGGGCACGTCATGCTGCAATCACTCAACCACCTGACCCTCGCGGTCAGCGACCTGCAAAAAAGCGTCACCTTCTGGCACGAGCTGCTGGGGCTTACGCTGCACGCCCGCTGGAATACCGGGGCCTATCTCACCTGCGGCGACCTGTGGGTCTGTCTGTCGTACGACGAGGCGCGCCAGTACGTGCCGCCGCAGGAGAGCGACTACACCCACTACGCGTTTACCGTGGCGGAGGAGGATTTTGAACCGTTCTCGCAAAGACTGGAGCAGGCGGGCGTCACCGTCTGGAAGCAGAACAAAAGCGAGGGGGCATCGTTCTATTTTCTCGACCCGGACGGGCACAAGCTTGAACTTCACGTGGGCAGCCTCGCCGCGCGGCTGGCGGCGTGTCGCGAGAAGCCCTACGCGGGCATGGTGTTTACCTCAGACGAGGCTTGAGGCGCGCACCTTCAGCCTGCCCGCCAGCGTCACGTGCGTGGCGGCATCTTCCTGATTGCACAGGTACTCCACCGCCAGCCGTCCCAGCTCGCTGTAAGGCAACTGGATGCTGGTCAGCGGCGGGGTGAGCTGCTCGGAAATCTTCTGGTCGTCGTAGCCCGCCAGCAGCATGTCCTGCGGAATGCGCACGCCGTTCACCGCCAGCGCCTGATAGCAGCCAATCGCCAGCCAGTCGCTGGCGCAGAAGATGGCGTCCGGGCGCTCGGCCAGTTCCAGCAGCGAAGCTGTCGCGGTAAAGGACTCGCTGAACTGCCAGTTGGTCTGGCGCACCAGGCCGTCGTCGCACGCGAGTCCGGCCTGCTGTAATGCTGCCTGGTAGCCCGCCAGACGCTGGCGCGAGGCCTCCATCCAGCTCTCGCCGGTGATGTGGGCGATGCGCGTGGCGCCGCAGGCGATGAGGTGTCTGGTAACCTGGAAAGCGTTGGCGTAGTCGTCCGGAATAAACGACGGCAGCAGCGGCGAGCCGGGGTCGCGCTGGTTGAGCAGCACCAGCGGGATGCGGGTGCAGTCCTGGAATGCCGTCATATCGACGACGTTCGTGACCGGAGAGGCAAGGATAATCCCGATGCAGTTGCGCTTGTCCAGCTGGCGGATGATGTTCAGGGCCAGCTCCACGTCGTCGCCGTAGTCGTAGACGGTGAGCAGGGTCTCGTTGCGCCACGCCGCTTCCCGCGCCTGGCTGATGGCGTCGATAAACGGGTCGAAGCTCTGCATGGAGCTGACCAGCAGGGCGATCTCCTCCTGGTTGCGCGGGGCGTGAACGGCGGGGAGGCGGTCGTAGCCGAGCTCGGTGGCGACGTTGATCACCCGCTGGCGGGTGTCGTCGCTGAGCTTGATGTTGCGGGACTGGTTGAGCACCAGCGATACCGTCGCCTGCGACACCCCCGCCGCCCGCGCAATATCGTTCATCGTCACTTTTGTTTTTCGCTTCATCCGTCCTCTCCCTTTCGCGATTTCGCATCATACCCTAACCGCACGCTTTAGCGCCGTCGATCACGTTTCTCATCCATCGAAGCGTGAACTTTGTGAGAGGCGTCGCTTTTCTGAGCGCCGCGATTTGCGCATCTATTCTGCAACTAATATTTATTAGCTAAATATTATCAGCAAGAGGATGCGTAATGAAAGAGCAGTGGAGCAGGGAGCAGGCACAGGCGTGGTATCAGCAGAAAGGCTGGCTGTGCGGGTTTAACTATCTGCCGTCGACGGCGGTGAACTGGACCGATATCTGGCAGGAAGAGAACTTCGATGCCGAAACCATCGACCGCGAGCTGGGCTGGGCGGCGGACGCGGGCTATAACACCCTGCGCATCAACCTGCCGTTCATCGTCTGGGAGCACGACCGCGACGGGCTGATGGCGCGCATCGACCGCTTTTTGACGATTGCCGACGGTCATGGGTTCAGCACCATGCTGACCCTGATGGACGACTGCGGGTTCTCCGGCGACGAGCCGTACCTCGGCCCGCAAAAGCCGCCCGTACCGGGCAAGCACAACAGCCAGGCGGCAGCGAGCCCGGGACGCGATAAGGTGTGCGATCGCGACTGCTGGCCACAGATTGAGCGCTATATCCGCGACGTTGTGCGCCAGTTCCGCGAGGATAAGCGCGTATTGCTCTGGGATCTGTATAACGAGCCGGGCAACCGCGGCATTTTCGCGACCGGCACGGAGGAGGTGTTGTACGACGAGAAGCTGGAAACCTGCGCGCACGAGTTGATGAAGCAGGCGTTCCGCTGGGTGCGTGAGGAAGACCCGACCCAGCCGCTCACCATCTGCGCGTGGCGTCTGCCGGCGGAAGAAGAGGGCGAGACGTTTTACCAGCACCCGCTGGACCAGACCGCGCTGGCGCTGTCAGATGTGGTGAGCTACCACGCCTATACCAATACCGGGCGCATGACGGCGATTATCCAGCAGCTTCAGGCGCTGGGCCGCCCAATCTTCTGCACCGAATGGCTGGCGCGTCACGTGGGCGGCACCATCGAAGAGCAGCTCCCGCTGATGTACATGGCGAAGGTCGCGCCGTATCAGTGGGGGCTGGTGCGCGGTAAAACCCAGACCTGGCTGCCGTGGCCGGTAGTGATGAAGGAGTCCACGGACTACTGCCGCCTGTGGTTCCACGACGTGTTTGAGGAGAACGGTATCCCGTTCTCACGCGCTGAAATCGCGCTGATGAAGAAGCTGCGCAAAATCGCCCCGAATCCGCAGGGCTAATAATAATGACCCGGCGCGCTGTCGCCGGGCAACCAGGTACGCACTATGGCAATGACAATGAAAATACCGTCTCGCGAGTTGTGGTCTTACTTTGGCTATGGTTTAGGTCAGTGTTTTAGCTTTGGTTTAGTGGGTTCGTTTATTAACTATTTTTACACCGACGTGCTGGGGATCTCGGCGCTGGCGGCAAGTACTATCTTCCTGATTGCCCGCGCGTGGGACGCGGTTCACGATCCGCTGTTTGCCAGCATTATGGACACCATTAACAGCCGGTTCGGCAAGTTTCGCCACTTTTTGCTGATCGCGCCGCTGCTGATCACCGGCGTCACGCTGCTGTCGTTGTATAAAATCGAAGCAGACATGACCATCAAAATCCTCTACGCCGGGGTGACGTATATCCTGTGGGGGACGTTGTACGCCATCTCCGATATCCCGTTCTGGTCGATGTCGTCGGTGATGACCAACGACTCCGCCCAGCGCACCCGCGCGGTGACGGCGGCGATGCTCGGGGTGAACGCGGGGATTGCCTGCGCCAACATCTTCTTCCCGAAGCTGGCGGCGTTCTTCGCCCAGTACAGCAACGATAAAGGCTACTTTATGGCGGCGCTGGTGATGATGCTGGTGGGCCTGCCGTTGATGCTCAACGGCTTTATGCAGATCAAAGAGCGCGTGCCGCCGAGCCCGGAAAAGGTGACGATGCGCGACACCTTCCACAACCTGCGCCAGAACAAGCCGCTGTTTATTGTCCTGCTGTCGTTCTTTTTCTGCGTGTTCCATAACGTGGCGGGCGGTCTCTATATCTACTTCTTTATCAACAATATGGGCGACGGCAGCCTGCAAATGGCAATTGGCGTAATGGGGATAGTGGCGGCGGTGCTGTGCCTGGTCGCCCCGCTGCTGACCCGTCGGATGCAGAAGCGGAAGCTGTTTATGATCCTCTGCGGGCTGGACGTGGCGGTGCGCGTGGTGATGTGGTTCACGGGCTATCAGCACACGGCGTTGCTGTTTGTCCTGCTCGGCCTGAGCACGCTGTTCGTGATGATGACCAACATCCTCACCTCGTCGATGATTGCTGACACCATCGAGTATGCGGAGTATCACACCCACAAGCGCTGCGCGGCGATCACCTTCTCCGGGCAGACCTTTACCGGCAAGATGTCGGTGGCGGTGGGCGGCGGGCTCATCGGCGTGTTTCTGACGATGATCGACTATGTGCCGCAGGCGCAGTCACAGAGCGACAGCGTACTGGCGGGACTGTTCTTCGGGATTTGTTTGTTACCGGCGATAGGCTCGCTGATCCGAATGGGGTTTATGTCGCGCTTTACCTTTACCGAAGAGAAGCATGCGGAGATTTGTCGGCTGCTGGCGGAGCGGAATGCGTCTGCGAAAGCGCCGGGTGGCGGCTGCGCCTTACCCGGCCTACAGGACCAGCCCTTGTAGGCCTGATAAGCGAAGCGCCATCAGGCTTCGCGTAATGACTTACAGCGACTTCACAAACGCCAGCAGATCTTCGTTGAGCTGGTCCTGGTGGGTCAGCGCGAAGCCGTGCGGCGCGTTGTCGTACACTTTCAGCGTGGCGTTTTTGATCATCTCTGCCGCCAGCTTGCCGGTCGTTTCAAACGGCACGATCTGGTCGTTGCTGCCGTGGATCACCAGCGTCGGCACGTCGATTTTCGCCATATCCGGGCGGAAGTCGGTTTCGGCGAAGGCGGTTACGCAGTCGATGGTGCCCTTCAGGGACGCCAGCAGGGCGATGTTCAGCGTCTGCGTCAGGGCACCGGCAGAAACGGTCTGCCCGGCGTTGGTGCCGTAGAATGGGGTAGCGAAATCGCTGATGAACTGGGCGCGATCTTTACGCAGTCCGTCGCGAATCCCGCTGAACACGCTCTGATCGACCCCTTCCGGGTAGCTTTCGGATTTGCCGAAAATGGGCGTTACCGCGCCCAGCAGGGCAAGACCGGCCACGCGTTCGCTGCCGTAGTTGTTGATGTAACGCGTTACGTCGCCGCCGCCCATGGAGAAGCCCACCAGCGTCACGTCGCGCAGATCCAGCGTGGTGATCAGGTCGTTAATGTCGGACGCAAAGGTATCGTAGTCATAGCCGTTCCACGGCTGATCCGAACGCCCAAACCCGCGACGGTCAAAGGCGATGGTGCGGTAGCCGCGCTCGGCCAGGAAGTTCAGCTGGCTGTCCCACATGTCCCCGTCCAGCGGCCAGCCGTGGCTGAAAAGAACCGGTTTGCCCGCGCCGCAGTCTTTGTAATAAATCTGCGTACCATCTTTTGCCTTAAACGTTGCCATAGTGTGTTCCTCTACAGGTGATTGTTATGTTCAGAACGGCGCGACCAGATAACGAATTGCCGGTGATGTTGTGCCCTGATGAAAAGCCAAAACGCGGCTCTGCAACAGGAGGTCATTCATGGTGTGGCGCTCCTGCTGGCGCAGATGCTCGATCCAGGAACCCATCAGGAAGGTTTCGATAAACAGACCCGGACGTTCAATATCTTCGTACACCGCCCAGCTCATCGCCCCGGCGCGGCGGCGCACCCGGCGTAGCTCGTGCACGGCCTGCAAAAACGCTTTCGCGTTCTGCGGGTCGATGATGTACTCATGCGAGACCAGCACCGGGCCACGCTCGTTCGGGAGTTCAATCTCCACCCCGTCCAGCGGCTGCCCGCTCAGGTCGAGATTTAAATCCGGATCTTTCTCCAGCTTCCAGCGGAACACCGTCAGGCTCGCCAGCACCATCCCCAGCGTGGCGACAACCAGCGAAGCCGGAGTGCCGAACTGCGAGGCGATCTGGCCCCAGACGGCGCTGCCTGCGGTCATCGAACCGAAAAAGACCGTCAGATACACCGCCAGCGCCCGGGCTTTTACCCAGCGTGCGGCGCTGCGCTGCGCGCCAAGGTTGAGGGTGGAGAGCACCGCAATCCACGCGAAGCCGGTAAAGAACTCAAACAAGTTTAGCAGCCAAAAGTGACGTACAAATGCCAGCGCCAGCATGGTGATCGCAAACGTCAGGCTGGCGGCCACCATCAGCCGATCGGCGTTCAGCCGCTGGCGCAGACGCGGCAGCAGGATGGCCCCGGCAATGGCGCCAAGGCCGATACACGCCAGCATCACGCCGTAGCCCGCCGGGCCTAAGCCCAGCTCGCGGCGCGCCACCAGCGGCAGCAATGCCCAGCCCGCGCTGCCGAAAACAAAAAAGGCCACGGTGCGCACCAGCACGTTGCGCAGCACCGGCGCGGCGTGCACGTAGCGAATCCCGGAGCGCACCGCAGAGAAGAAGTGCTCCGGTGGCAAACGCTGCACGGACGGTGCCGGACGCCAGCGCCACAGCACCCACGCCACGCCCATCACGGACAGCGCGTTCAGGGCAAACACCATCCACGGCCCGGCAAGCGACAGCAGAAAACCGCCCAGCGCAGGGCCAATTGCCCGGCTGATATTGACCCCGAGCGAGTTAAGCGCCACGGCGGAACCCAGCTCGGGCTTGCTCACCAGGTCAGGGACAATCGCCTGAAACGGCGGCGAACTCATGGCCGCACCCACGCTCAGCAGAAATGTCGCCGCCAGCAGAACGGTGGGGGTGACGTGTCCGGTAAAAGAGAGCAGCGTCAGCCCGGCGGCGGCAATGAACACCCACAGCTGGGAGAAGAGCAGGTATTTACGTCGATCAACGATGTCCGCCATCACCCCGGACGGCAGGGCGAAAAGGAACATCGGCAGGCTGCTCGCCGCCTGCACCAGCGCGATATCCAGCGGATCGGCGCTGAGCGTCAGCATGCTCCAGTTGATACCGACGTCGCTCATCCATGAGCCGACGTTAGAGACCACCGTGGCGATCCACAGCATGCGGAACACCGGCTGGCTCAGCGGCTGCCAGGGTGAAACCGCGGGGGCGGGCGTCGTCTCGACGTGTGCGTCGCGAACGTCGTTTACCTGGGTCATGCGAACCTCTCCGTTGTTTTACGCTGCACTCGCCACTGGCCCGGACCGGTAAGGGCGAGGGTGGTGAAGATAATCAGCAGCAGCCAGCCAAACTGCCCCTCGGCAATCGACCAGTTCGGGTGGACCGCCAGCATCGCCACCAGCAGCACGGCGATAATCGGCAGGCACGCCAGGCGGGTGTACACGCCCGCAATGATAAACAGCGGGCAGATCACCTCGGCGACGATCGCCGGGATCAGACTGGCGTAAGGCCCGAAGCCGAACGGATCTTCAATGCGCGTCAGCTCTTCGCTGAAGTGCAGCACCTTCGGCAGGCCGTGCACGTAAAGCAGCAGCAGGCTGCCGGTCAGGCGCAGAAAGAACAGCCCCGGATCGATCCGGGGCGAAGCGTCATTTTGTTTCATCAGAATGCAAAGCAGCTGCAACCCAGCGCCCCCCAGAAAGCGTTATCGTCGGATACCGGCATCTCTGACGTGCGGGCAAAGTCATGCTGGTGGTTGTGAACCCCGCACGGGCCGCTACAGTGGTGAGCCACACTCATACCCACGCGTGCGGCCTGCGGCGGCGCGCTGCGGTAGTGGCCCGGCACCTTCACCACCGGGGACCACTCGGGCAGGACCGGAATGGCGGGCGGCGCGAGTGGGCCAAAAGCGCCTGCGGCATAGACGATATCGCCGTTCACCACGGTGAGGACGGACTCGATGCCCTTGATCTCCTCCTCCGGCATGCGGAAGTAATCTTTGCTGAGCACCGCCAGATCCGCGAGCTGGCCCGCTTTGATCTGCCCCTTCTGATTCTGCTCGCTGGAGAACCACGCGCTGCCCTGGGTCCAGAGCATCAGGGCGGTATCGCGATCCAGACGGGCGCTGTGATCGTACATCTGCATCCCGCCAACGGTGCGCCCGGAGACCAGCCAGTAGAGCGCGGTCCATGGGTTATAGCTCGCCACGCGGGTGGCGTCCGTTCCCAGGCCCACCGGCACGCCGGTCTCGAGCATTTTCGCCACCGGCGGAGTGTGGCGGGTGGCTTCGATGCCGTAGCGCTCGGCAAAGTACTCGCCCTGGAAGGCCATGCGGTGCTGGACGGCAATGCCGCCGCCGAGTGCTTTGATGCGGTCAATGTTGGCCTGCGACACGGTTTCGGCGTGGTCGAAGAACCAGTGCAGCCCGTTGAACGGAATGTCACGGTTCACCTTCTCGAACACGTCCAGCATGCGGCTGATGGATTCGTTGTAAGTGGCGTGCAGGCGGAACGGCCAGCGGTGCTCCACCAGATGGCGCACTACGCGCTCCAGCTCGTCCTCCATGCCCGGTGCGAGATCCGGGCGCGGCTCGAGGAAGTCTTCAAAATCGGCGGCGGAGAAGACCAGCATCTCGCCCGCGCCGTTGTGGCGGAAGAAATCGCTGCCCTGGCCCGGCGTCAGCATGTCGGTCCATTTTTCAAAGTCTTCCAGCTCGTGGCCCGGACGCTGGGTAAACAGGTTGTAGGCGATGCGGATGGTCATCTGCTTTTTCTCGTGCAGCTCGGCAATCACCTCGTAATCTTCCGGGTAGTTCTGGAAGCCGCCGCCCGCGTCGATGGCGCTGGTCAGCCCCAGACGGTTCAGCTCGCGCATGAACTGGCGCGTGGAGTTAATCTGCTGCTCCAGCGGCAGCTTCGGCCCTTTCGCCAGCGTGGCGTACAAAATCATGGCGTTCGGACGGGCAATAAGCATTCCGGTCGGGTTGCCGTTGGCGTCGCGCTGGATCTCCCCGCCCGGCGGGTTTGGCGTGTCTTTGGTGTAGCCGACCACCTTCAGCGCGGCGCGGTTGAGCAGGGCGCGGTCGTACAGGTGGAGGATAAACACCGGGGTGTCAGGCGCGGCGTCGTTAATTTCGTCCAGGGTCGGCATGCGGCGCTCGGCGAACTGGAACTCGCTCCAGCCGCCCACCACGCGCACCCACTGGGGCGACGGCGTGCGCAGGGCCTGCTCTTTTAGCATCCGCAGGGCGTCGGCCAGGGACGGCACGCCTTCCCAGCGCAGCTCGAGGTTGTAGTTCAGCCCGCCGCGGATCAGATGCAGGTGCGAGTCGTTCAGGCCGGGGATGGCGGTGTGGCCTTTTAAGTCGACCACCTTAGTGCCGTCGCAGTGGTGTTGCATCACCTCGGCGACGGTACCCACTTCCAGAAATTTTCCGTCGCGCACGGCAACGGCTTCCGCGACAGGATTCTCGCGATCGACGGTGTGAAACTGGCCGTTAACCAGAATGAGATCGGCTTTACCGAGGGTAACCATAATAGCTCCAGACTAAGAGGGGAATGGTCAGGATTATGGGAACCGGTTTCGGCAAAGATCCAGTTATACAATAGGATAGGTATACCAAAGTATAACTATACCTAAGGTTAACTATACGAAGAGATAATTACACCACAGCGCTGTGGGTCATAGGATGAACGCGATTTTATCGGCGTGCTGTTCGCGGCGATTTTAACCTTTAACCTCACTGGATAATCTTATGACCACTTCTAAGCTCGAAGTCTTAACCCCTGCCAACTGTCAGATCATCTTCATCGATCACCAGCCACAGATGGCGTTCGGCGTGCAGTCTATTGACCGCCAGGTGCTGAAAAACAACACCGTGGCGCTGGCGAAAGCGGCTAAGGTGTTCAACATCCCAACCATCATCACCACCGTTGAGACCGAAAGCTTCTCCGGCAATACCTATCCGGAGCTGCTGGACGTGTTCCCGGGCCAGGACATTCTGGAGCGTACCTCCATGAACTCCTGGGACGACCAGAAGGTGCGCGACGCGCTGAAGGCCAACGGCAAGAAGAAGGTGGTTGTCGCGGGCCTGTGGACCGAAGTGTGCAATAACAGCTTTGCCCTGTGCGCGATGCTGGAAGGCGACTACGAAATTTATATGGTGGCAGACGCCTCCGGCGGCACCTCCAAAGAAGCCCACGACTTCGCGATGCAGCGCATGATCCAGGCGGGTGTGATCCCGGTGACCTGGCAGCAGGTGATGCTGGAGTGGCAGCGTGACTGGGCGCGCAAAGAGACCTATACCGCGGTGATGGATATCGTGCGCGAGCACTCCGGCGCCTACGGAATGGGGGTGGATTACGCCTACACCATGGTGCACAAAGCGCCGTCTCGTCAGAAGAGCGAGCACCGCACCTTAGCGCCGGTTCCGGCACGCTAAGTCCCGCTGGCGGGCTGGTCCCTCATCCGGCTCGCCGCTGCCTTTTTCTCTGGAGTTCACAATGAGTACAGGGTTGATATCCATCGCGGCAGGCGTGTTGATTGGCCTGATGTATGCCGTGCTGAAGGTGCGTTCCCCCGCGCCGCCCGCGCTGGCGCTGATTGGCCTGCTGGGGATGCTGGCGGGGGAACAGGCGATGCGTCATCTTTTATCCCGCGACAATCCCGCGGGCGTGCAGGTGACGGTTCCCCACGTTCAGCACCTGTCCGGAGCGTCATCATGAAGGCCTGGATTATTTCGCTGGTGTGCGGGGTCGCGGCTGGGGTACTTTACGCCCTGCTCGACGTGCATTCCCCGGCGCCGCCGGTCGTCGCGCTGCTTGGCCTGTTCGGCATGCTGGTGGGTGAACAGCTAATCCCCATCGGACGGCGTCTGGTGAGCCGCGAACCGTTAACCCTGGCCTGGTTTCGTCATGAATGCGTACCGAAGATCAGCGGTACCGCGCCCCCAGCGCCCGCGAAGGAAAGCCGCGACGCGTAACGATTTGTTTGAGGAAAGACAGCATGACGCTGCCGTGGCGCATTGCCATCATTGATGACGAACGCTCTGTTCGCAGCGGGCTCAGTAACCTGCTGCAATCGGAAGGGTATGCTACCGATACCTTCGATTCGGCAGAGGTGTTTTTGAGCCACCCTCTCGCCCTGTCCGGCGCGTCGCTGGTGATCACCGACATCAAGCTACGCGGCATGAACGGCATCGAGCTGTTTGAGAAGCTGCGGTTGCTGGCCATGCCGCCACCGCCAATACTGTTTATCTCCGGCCATGCTGATGAAAATATGCAGCGGTATGCACTCAGTCTGGGCGCCGCTGCATTTTTGCGTAAGCCGATTAACATCGATATTCTGCTGGATCATATTCAGCGGGAGCTGACCCGCCGACAATAAGGATCGCGGATGAACGAACATACGTCGCCTGCATTTTGGCCCGCCCGGGGAAGTCTCCATGAAGGGCGGGCTTTTGTTCTGAAAGAGGATGTCATTTTTACCGTGCTGGCGCAGGAGGGCGGCATCTCCTGGATGAACGGGCGGCATCCCCAGTCCGGCGGTTCGTTTATTATTGCCACCGCGGTCAGCGATGAAGAAGAGGAGCGGGCAACGCGGCTGCTGAAAAACGAGTTTGCCCTGCGCGACCGGCTTCATGACGGCTGGGCTATCCGGCCCGTCGCTTCAACCCAGTACCGCGGACGTTTTGCGCTGGTCTACGCGCCGTTCTGCTTTGAACTGCTGGCGTGCCGGGCAGGTAAGGCGATTTCCGGGATCGCCCGCTTTATCGAAATGGCGATCCGCATCTGCGGTCCCCTGCGCCAGATGCATCTGCACAACCTGATCCACGGCGATATCAAACCCGGGGCGTTCTTCGTTCATCACGACGCCACCTGCCGTCTTTGCAGCTTCGGTCTTTCCTGCGGCACCTCCGACGCGTTCTCCCAGTCCCGGCTTGCCGCGTCTGGCGGCACGCCCGCCTACATGTCACCGGAACACACCACGCGTACCCGGCGCGCCGTCGACAGCCGGAGCGATCTCTACAGTCTGGGTATCGTGCTTTATGAACTTCTGACCGGGCGATTGCCGTTTGAACTGAGCGCTGATGACCAGACCAACTGGGCGCATTACCACATTGCCTCTGAGCCGCTTGCGCCGGGGCGGGTGCGCCCGGACGTACCCGGCATGCTGTCGACCATTATCCTTAAGCTGCTGGAGAAGAATCCGGAGAATCGCTATCAGACCGTCGACGGGCTGATTGCCGACCTCAGGCGCTGCCAGGCGACGCTGACCGCCGAAGGTGAGATCGTCGACTTTATTCCCGGCCAGCAGGATCGCTCTCCGGCGATCCATCTTGCCGATTCGCTTTTCTCTGCGCATCCGCAGGCCAGCGACGTCATCGCCGCGTTTGAGCGGGTCAGCCAGAGCGGTGCGCCGGAACTGGTGACGATTGGCGGTCCGTCGGGGATCGGCAAATCTTCCGTGATCGCCACCACGCTGAAATCGCTGCAACAGCGCAAGGTGCTGCTGGCGGTGGGCAAGGTCGATCAATATTCTCCCACGCTGCCCTACGGCGTGCTGAGTTCGGCGTTTCGGACGCTCACGCTGCACCTGCTCGGGCTGCCAGCCGGGGAGGTAGCGACGTGGAAAATCCGCCTGTCGCGCGCGCTGGAAGGCTTCGAGGAGCTGGCCGTCAGCCTGGTGCCGGAGCTGAATTTACTCCTTGAGAACAAACCGCGTTTCTCTGCGGATACCTTTTCCATCGACGCGCGGGCGCGCTTCAGCCATATGGTGCTGGCGCTGGTGAAAACCTTCGCCACCCAGGGCGCGCCGCTGGTGCTGCTGCTGGATAATGTGCAGTGGATCGACGCCGCCAGCCTGCAAACGCTCGATCACCTGCTGCGCGCCTGCGGCGCCATCCCGCTGCTGGTGGTGGTGGCGCACCGCGATCTCAGTTCGCTTTCTGAGCCCACCTTGCAGACCGCGCTGGCGAGCCTGCCGGAGGCGGCGCAACACGCCACGACGATCGTGCCGCAGCCGCTGTCGGTGAAGGCCGTGGCGCGCTGGCTCGGGGGGATTTTTCATGCCCGCAGTACCGGTACCGCCGATCTTGCCACGCTGATCCATGAAAAAACCGGCGGCAACCCGCTGTTCGTGCAGGAATTTTTCCGCCGCATCGTCGATGACGGACTGGTGGTGCACAACAAATATCAGGGGAAATGGCATTACGATCTCCAGGCCATCCGCGCCCGGCACTACACCGAGAACGTGGTGACGCTGGTGCTTGAACAGCTCAAGGAGATGCCCGACGAGACGCGCCGCCTGCTGGGCAGCATCGCCTGCCTCGGCTGCACGGGCGAGCTGGAGATGCTGTGCCGCGTGGTGGGGCGGTCGGCGGCGGAAATCCGCTACGCGCTTCATCCGGCGGTGACCGCTCAGCTGATTGTGCTGACGGAGAAAGAGTACGCTTTTACCCACGATCGGGTGCAGGAAGCCGCCTTTGCCCTGCTGGATGAGGGCGAGAAAAGCCATCTGCACCTGACCACCGCCAGCCTGCTGGCGGATGCCGCGCGGCAGACGGCGGGCAACGAACTGCTGTTCCGCGCGGTTCACCACGTCAGCGCCGCGCTGGACTGCATCCAGCCTGCACCCCAGCGGCAGCGATTCCGGGAGTTGAGCCTTCAGGCCGCGCGGCGTGCGAAGCGTACCGGCGATTACCTTTCCGCCTTAAGCTATATCCAGACCGCCAGAGCGCTGGGGAATGCGGGCCCGGTCTCGGACTTTATGCTGGATATCGAAGAGGCGGGCTGTGAGTTTGCGCTCGGACACCTGGAGCGCACGCGTGCGCTGTGCGATGCGATCCTCGGTTCACCGGGCGGGCTGACGGAGAAAGCGCTGGCCGCCAACCTGCTGGCGGAAGTTTATATGCGCCAGTCGGAGATCCGCCTGGCGCTGGAGGCGTCGTTATGCTGGCTGGGCGTGTTCGGGATCCAGATCAGCCGCTACCCGGAAAATGCCGAATGTGACGAGGCCTGGCAGCAGTTCTGTCAACGCACCGCCGACGCGCCGCAGAACCCGTTTTCTCAGCTTAAGCTGATGGAGAACGCAGAGACCGAAGCGGTGATGAACCTGCTTTACAGCGCCAGTATTTTCGCCAGCTTTACCTGCCCGCGCCTGCACTTTTTACTCCTGTGCCGGATGATGCACCTCACGCTCGATCACGGCATAACCGGTGCTTCCACCACGGCGATGGCCTGGTTTGGCGTGCTGATTGGCCACCGCTACGCCGAATACCGTCTCGGGTTTGAGTACGGCACGCTGGCTCGTGAGCTGGTGAACCGCCACGGCTATGATGCCTATGAAGCTAAAACTCTGCTGCCGCTCGACCAGCTCAGCGTCTGGACCCAGCCGCTGTCGTACACTATCGAGTGCGCCAAGGCCTGCTTTACCTCAGCGGTGACCCACGGCGACATGACGATGGCCTGCTTCGCGGCCTGTCATCAGATCATTAACTTCCTCTCCCGGGGCGATCATCTGGATGGCGTGCTGACCAGCATCGATCGCGGTCTGGCCTTTGTGCGCAAAACGGATTACCAGGACATTGAAACCGTTCTGCACATTCAGCGCCGCTACGTGGAGTTTTTACGCACGCCGGTGACGGGCCCATGGAGCGCCGCCCAGGCGCTGCCTGACGATCTGCTGCCCGCGCCGCCGGAGCAGGCGCCCGAGCAGACCTCGACCATGCTCTTCTGGTACTGGCTCTATCGCGGGATGGCGCACTTTTCCTGCGGCGAATACGCCGACGCACAGGCGGATTTAGAAATGGCGGGCTGGTATGCGTGGTCCGCGCCGGGTCATATTCATCTGCTGGATTACCATTTTTACAGCGCGCTGGCGCTCTCCCGCCAGCTCACGCCGGAAACCTTTTCGGCGGATTATCGCCGCAGTATTCATCACCATTACGACAAAATTGCCCTCTGGGCGCGGATCAATCCGGGCACGTTTGCCGATAAAGAGGCGCTGATTTATGCCGAAATCGTCCGTCTGGACGGCATGAACAGCATCGCGCTGGAGCAGTATGAAAAAGCGGTGCGACTCTCGCGGGAGGGCGGGTTTAACCCGATCAATGCCCTGGCGCACGAGCTGGCCGGGCGTTTCTCGCTGGCCTGCGGCTACCCGACCGCCTCCGACGCCCATTTCCGCGGCGCGATTGCCGCCTGGGGGCGCGTCGGGGCGCAGGCCAAGGTGCGCCAGCTGGAGCAGGATTTCCCCCATCTGCTGGCCTCCGGGCAGAGCCGCGCGTATGACACGGCGGCGTTTGCCCAGAACGAGGTGATCCGCGATTTACAGAGCGTCATCAAAGCCTCACGCGCCTTATCCGAAGAGATCAACCTTGAACGTTTAATCGAAAACCTGATGACGCTGCTGCTTGAACGGGCCGGGGCGCAGCGTGGCCTGCTGCTGCGCGTCAGCGATAATCACATCCCGGAAATTGAAGCCAGCGCCTGGACCAGTACCGACGGCGTGCGGGTGCGTATCCTGAAAGCGTCACCGATGGCGACGGACATGCCGCTGTCGGTGCTGGCCGCGGTGATCCGCACCGGGCAGGAGATCCGCACCGGCAAACCGGAGGAGTTCCACCCGTTCAGCCAGGATCCGTATCTGGTGACGTCCGGCGCCGCCGTGATGTGCGTGCCGATGTTCAAACAGGCGCGGCTGGTGGGGATTCTGTATCTGGAAAACCGCCTGATGCCGGAGGTGTTTACCGCCGAACATTCGCGCGTGGTCAGCCTGCTGGGTGCGCAGGCGGCGGTTTCGCTGGAGACGGCGCGGCTCTACGCCGAGCTGCTGGCGGAAAACATCCAGCGCCGGCGGGTGGAGAAAGAGCTGCGCGCCAGCCAGACCTCACTGATGCTGGGCGAGCAGATCAGCCATACCGGCAGCTGGCGCTGGGAACTGGTGCAGGATCTGATGTTTATGTCCGAAGAATATGCCCGTATCCTTGGCCTGCCGGAGCAGCAAAAGATGATCTCAATGGCGGAGTTTTTGACCTTCGTGCATGAGGATGATTATGGCCGGATCAGCACCCTCGTTAATCAGAGCGTGCGTGACGGGCTGTCGATGCGCGCGGAGTTTCGCATCATCCGCACCGACGGCTCCGTTCGTTACATCCTCGGGATTGGCGATCCGGTGGGGGTGGGCAGCGAGGTGAATGAGTATTACGGCATCATTACCGACATCACCAGCCAGCGGGCGGCGGAGGATGCGATGCGGGTGGCGCAGGCGGATCTGGCGCGGGTCTCACGAGCCACTACCGTCGGGCAACTGACCTCCTCGATCGCGCACGAGATCAACCAGCCGCTGATGTCGATTGTCTCGAACGCCGGCGCGAGCCTGCGCTGGCTCAACCGCGATCCGGCGCGGCTGGAAAAAGTGCGCGAGGGGCTGGAGGAGATCGCCGCCGAGGGCGAGCGGGCAGGGGAGATCATCCGCAGCATTCAGTCTCTGACGCGCAAACAGGACCCCACGTTTACGCGAATCGATCTGCACTTCCTGATCCACCACATCATTATGCTTTCCCGCAGCGAACTTGAGCTGCGACACATAAGCGTTGATTATCTTCTGAACGCTGACGACAGCTTTATCATCGGCGACAGCGTGCAGATCCAGCAGGTGTTGCTTAACCTGGTGATGAATGCGATGGAAGCGATGGCGGAAGTGACGGATCGCCCGTGCAGCATCACGATCGCCACCGCGAACTGCGCTGAGGGGAAGGTGATCTTCGAGATCGCCGATACCGGCAGCGGCATTGAGCCGGAGCTCACCGAGCGGATCTTTGACTCGTTCTATTCGACCAAAGCGCAGGGAATGGGCATGGGGCTGACCATCAGCGCCAGCATTATTGAACGGCACCGGGGGAAACTGAGCGCGCGCCGCAGAGAGCCGTACGGCACGGTGTTTACCTTCGCGTTGCCGCTTGCCGGACAGGAGATGTAACGGTTATTCCGCTGGCTGATGTTTGGTCAGGCGCTCGACGGCCCTGACCAGTTCAGCCACGGAGCGGACCTGCATTTTCTCCATCACCCGGCGGCGGTGCACTTTCACCGTAATCTCACTGACGCCCAGCTCGGCGGCGATCTGCTTGTTGAGCTTGCCGCTGACGGCCAGCTCAAGCACCTCATGCTCGCGCGGCGTGAGGGACAGATGGCGCTGTTTCAGGGCGTAGTGCTCTTTGACGCGGGCGGCGTTGTGCTGTGCCAGCCTGAGCGCGGATTCGATAGAGCCGATGAGCGCGCTGGATTCAACGGGCTTAGTGAGAAATTCGTAGGCCCCGCCTTTGATCGCCCGGACGGACATAGGGATGGTGCCGTGGCCGGTGAGAAAGATGATCGGTATTTCCCGCCCGCTGTCTTTCAGCGCATCTGCGACATCAAACCCGGTTATCGTGGGCATTTGCATATCGAGGATCACGCAGGAGGGCAGATCTTCAAAGGGATGGCTGAGAAAGGCCTCTGCTGAGGAAAAGCCAAGGGCATGTATATCCGCAGATTCCAACAGCCTGACAACGGACTGCCTGACTGTGTCATCGTCATCAACCACATAAACAATGTGTTCCATTCACCGCCCCGGTGTTGATTTAAATGTCGAGGATGTAAACAGTCACTATGGCTACGTAAGAGACTGTTTATGCTGACTTTCATCTTAACACATTAAATATCATTATCATTTAGCAATATGATAACCATATGAAGTATAGCGAGCTGGAGCGGAGGCGATGAAGGAACGAAACGCTGTTTTTATGCACCGACAAGCTCAATACGGTTGCCGTCCGGGTCCGCAATCACCGCTTCATAGAAACCGTCCCCGGTCATACGCGGGGCGCTGAGCAGGGAGCCGCTTGCCTGCGCCTGCGCTGCCATACTGTCCACCTGCGCTTTGCTGCCGACGTTGATGGCGATATGCGCCCAGCCGACAAATTCCGGGTGCGAAGGTGCACTGGGCAGGCCCGGCAGCGTCATCAGCTCGATGGTCGGCCCGTCATCCAGGGTAATAAAGTGAGATTTAAACCCCGGACGATTTTTGCTGACGTAGCGGTCATTACTGCGGCCGCCAAACACCGTTTCCCAGAACTGAACCTGCGCGTCCAGGCTGCGGGTCCAGAGTGCGACATGTGCAATATTCATAAGATCCCTCGTTATTTGTCTGTGAGGACTTTCACCGGTAAAACAGGCTACACTCTGGTTTTGAGCGCGACAAGCTGAGGAAACAACAATGCACTACACACTGAAAGAAAGCGACAAGGAAAAAGCGGAAGGAACAAACGGCGCGGGCGCTCTACAGCAAAAATTGCTGGAATCCCGTTCGATTGTCATCTCCGGAGAGATTAACCAGGAGCTGGCCCAGAAGGTCATCACTCAGATGATCCTGCTGCAAAGCGTCAGCAACGATCCGATCAAGCTGTACATCAACAGTCAGGGCGGCCATGTAGAAGCGGGCGACACCATCCACGACTTCATTAAGTTTATCCGTCCGGAAGTGCATGTGATCGGCACCGGCTGGGTGGCGAGCGCCGGGATCACCATCTTCCTGGCGGCGAAAAAAGAGCACCGCTACGCTCTGCCGAATACCCGCTTTATGATCCACCAGCCGCTGGGCGGCGTGCGCGGTCAGGCAACGGATATCGAAATCGAAGCGCGCGAGATCATCCGCATGCTGGAGCGCGTGAACAAGCTGATTGCTGACGCCACCGGCCAGCCGCTGGAGAAAGTGAAGAAAGACACCGACCGTAACTTCTGGATGTCACCGGCGGAAGCGCTGGACTACGGCATCGTGGGTAAACTGATCACCCATTATGACGAGCTGAACCTGGATTAAGTTTAAGCCCGCGTGTGCGTCGGGTGACGGCTTCGCCTTACCCGACCTACGCGCGCTCGATTGACCCATGACAAGTTCCCCCCTCGCTGTCTCTTCTATAATCGCGCCTGTCTCCCCTCTCACTGGTGCTATCCATGGCGTATCAACTGAACCTGAACTGGCCGGAATTTCTTGAAAAATACTGGCAAAAACAACCCGTTGTGCTGAAAAATGCCTTCCCGAATTTTGTCGACCCCATTACCCCTGATGAACTGGCGGGTCTGGCGATGGAGCCGGAAGTTGATAGCCGCCTGGTAAGCCATGCTAACGGCAAGTGGCAGGCGAGCAATGGCCCGTTTGAGCATTTCGATAACCTCGGTGAAACCGGCTGGTCCCTGCTGGCGCAGGCGGTGAACCACTGGCATATGCCCGCCGCAGAGCTGGTGCGTCCGTTCCGCGTCCTGCCGGACTGGCGTCTCGATGACCTGATGATCTCCTTCTCCGTCCCGGGTGGCGGCGTTGGGCCGCATATCGATCAGTACGATGTGTTTATTATCCAGGGGATGGGCAGCCGCCGCTGGCGCGTGGGGGACAAGCTGCCGATGCGTCAGTTCTGTCCGCATCCGGCCCTGCTGCATGTCGATCCGTTTGAGCCGATCATCGACGAAGATCTGGCCCCGGGCGATATCCTCTACATTCCGCCTGGATTCCCGCATGACGGCTTCACCCATGAAACCGCGCTCAACTACTCCGTCGGTTTCCGCGGGCCGAACGGTCGCGATCTGATCAGCAGCTTTGCCGACTACGCGCTGGAGAACGATCTGGGCGGCGAACATTACAGCGATCCGGATCTGACCTGCCGCGAACACCCTGGCCGCGTGGAGCAGTACGAGCTCGATCGCATTCGCCAGATGATGATCGACATGATTAGCAAGACAGATGATTTTACGAAATGGTTTGGCAGCTTCGTCTCCACGCCGCGTCACGAGCTGGATATTGCCGCCGCCGAGCCGCCGTATTCCGCAGAAGAGGTGCTCGACGCGCTGCAAGGGGGCGAAACGCTCTCCCGCCTGAGCGGGCTGCGCGTGCTGAACATCAACGGCAGCGTCTTTATCAACAGCGAACAGCTGGAAACGGCGGATGTGAACGGGGCGGACGCGCTGTGCCGCTTCACCGAGCTCGGCCAGGCTGAGCTGGGCGATGCGCTGAATAATCCGGCGTTTGTGGAAGAGCTGACCGGTTTGATTAACCAGGGCTACTGGTTCTTCGACGAGTAACAGCAGGCGGCGTTTAGTCAGGCTAAACGCCGCCAGGTTCAAACCAGCATATTACAGGCCTTCCAGTAGTTAAGAAGCCGCTCATCGTCGCGCTCTTTCTCCGCTTTGATTTTCATCGCCCGGGCGAGATTTTCTCGCGATACTTCATGGCCTTTTTGCACGATGTCTAAAACCGCTTCACCAAGAGCCAGTGAAATTTCTGCCCGATTATTGCGAATCGTCATAAATACCTCCTCGTTGGTTGCGATAATTTAATTATGAACGGGAAATAATCAGTCGGTAATAATTCATCTCATTCTTATTTTTTCATTTCGGCGTTAAGTAGACTTAATATTCGGTTCTGTCAATGATGTTTCAAAATGCTAATAAGACGTTTAAGCCTGAATTTATGCGCTACAGTTAATTTCGTGCAACAGGCAAATAACCGAAACAGGAGAATAATTATGGTAGATAAAAGCGCAATTAAGGATCACACTCAGGTTGTCGCCAGCTGCGGAACGCACGTCGGGGTTGTGGACCATCTTGATGGTGAGCGTATCAAGCTTGCGAAGAGCGATCCGGAATCGGGCGGCAAGCACCACTTTATTCCTCTCGGCTGGGTTGATAAGGTCGAAGATAATAAAGTTGTCCTGACCAAAAACCATAAAGAGGTTTTTGCTGAGTGGCAGGAAGCATAAATATATTTCTCGCAAGGAAATATATGCCTTCGCTCCGGCTTCGTCCGGAGCGTAATAGTGTCTGCGCCCGGTGATTGCTGCCATTACAAATGGATGGTACTGTTTTGCCTGTCCTTTCCCCGATGCAGGCCCCAAATGATGCTCCAGAGTGAAAATAGATCAGCGAAACGCATATTTTTTGTTGAAGATTTTCAGGTATTCGGCGAGCGCTACGGCATCGACTACCGTTTCCCCCAGTTAAAAGAGGCGCAGGTCAGCGGTAGCCCCGTGTTGCAGGGGAATGTTGAAGAGATGATGCTCTCGTCCGGCATTTCGCTGACCCACTCCGACGTACGTGTATTACAGCCCTATGAAACCACCTCTCGCCACAGCAGCCCGCTCTATATGCTGGTGGTGCTGGAAGGGTGCGTGACGCTCACGCTCAATGGTATCAATTATCCCGTCCGCCCGGGCATGGCGTTCAGCTCACGTCTGAGTGAAGATCAGGTGATGAGCGCGCGTCACGATGCCGACAGCACGCTGAAAACGCTCTCGTTTGGCGTCTACCCGCACGATGCCGGACGTGAAGCCCTGCTTGAGTCATTGCTTCTGGAATGGCAAAGCCTGAATGCACCCGCGTTTGTCTGGCAGGTTCCCGAGTTTGTGATGTCAGGTATTCTGCATGCGCAGCGGCAGGGGGGAAGCGTGCTCTCACGCAAGCTGTTGCTGGAGGGGCTGATGTATCAGCTGCTCGGCCATGGCCTCAACCAGCGCCAGCAGCCTTGCCCGCGCCGGCCTGAGCATGCGCGTCTTGAACGCGTGCGGAGCCTGCTGGAACAGTCTCCTGAACGGGATCATACTCTCGCGCAGCTGGCAGCCCTTGCCGCAATGAGCCCAAGCAGCCTGCGCAGCAAGTTCCGTCAGCGCTACGGCTGCACGCTTTTCGATTACCTTCGCGACTGTCGCCTTGCGCTGGCGCGCCGCTATCTGCTGGAAGGCCACAGCGTGCAGCAGGCGGCTTGGATGTGCGGGTATCAGCATGCCACCAACTTTGCCACCGCGTTTCGTCGTCATTACGGGATTTCACCGGGGGACGTGCGCAAACTCCGCTAACGTAATTTCTCCTGTCGCGCGAATGCATTTCGTGTGGTTTAGCATCGCGCATACGTAACCTGGCGGCACGCATAGCCGTTTGCACTCTCAAAAAGGTAATAATTCTTATTAACAATAAGAAATATCTCTGGAGAGGGTTATGTTTGTTAAATCGCGTCTGGCACTGCTGGTGGGATGGGTTACCGGTAGCGTTGCTTTTCCTTTACTGGCGCAGGATGCCCAAAAAACTGACACCGTGGTGGTGACCTCGCAGATGCAGTCTGCGGCCACCAAGCTTGAAACACCGGATATTGAAACCCCGCAGTCGGTCTCTATCGTCACTCGCGAGCAGTTCGAAGAGCAGGGCGCAACCAGCGTGCGTCAGGCCGTGAGCTACACGCCGGGGGTCTACAGCAACCAGATCGGGGCGTCAAACCGCTTTGACTACATGGTGCTGCGCGGTTTCTCGGACGGCAGCCTGGACAACGTCTACCTCGACGGCCTGAAGATGATGGGCGACACCAACTCCCACAGCTCGCTGGTGGTTGACCCGTGGTTCCTGGACAGTATCGAAGTCGTGCGCGGTCCGGCCTCCGTGCTCTATGGCCGCTCATCGCCGGGCGGGATTGTGGCGCTCACCTCCCGTAAGCCATCGTTCGATCCTGGCGGGGAGATCAAGCTCTTCGCCGGTAACAATAACCAGCGTGGGGCGATGTTCGACGTCACTGGCCCGGTTGATGATAACGACCGCGTGGCGGTGCGCCTCAGCGGGATGACCCGCTATGCCGATTCCCAGTTCGATCCGCTGAAGGAAGAGCGTTACGCCCTGATGCCGAGCCTGACCTGGCGTATCACCGACAACACCCGTCTGGATCTGATGGCCTACCTGCACCGCGATCCGGAAGGCGGCAGCCACTCCGGCCTGCCATATGAGGGCACCGTTGTACCGCACAGCGGTAAGAAAATCTCCAACACCTTCTTCGAGGGCGAGGACGATTACGACAAGTACGATCGTCGGGAAAACATGGTCGGCTATAACATTGAGCACCTGTTTGACAGCGGCTGGTCCGTGCGCCAGAAGCTGCGCTACCTGCACACCAAAGTCGAGCTGAACCAGGTGTATGCCGCAGGCTGGCTGAATGACACCGAGCTGAACCGCGGCTATTCCGGCTCCGACGAGAAGATGAACGCCATCACCCTGGATAACCAGATCGACGGCAGCTTCGATACCGGGGCGGTAAACCACCGCGTGCTGATCGGCATGGACTACCAGGACCGCACCAACAACGTCACCGGCTACTACGGCGGCTTCCCGCCGATTGACGCTTTCCATCCTGTTTACGGCGCGAAGCCGGACTACATCACCCAGTACAGCAGGGAAAAACACAAGCTGCGCCAGACCGGCTACTACCTACAGGATCAGATGTCCATTGACCGCTGGCGCCTCACGCTGGGCGGGCGTTACGACCAGGTGAGCGTGTCGAACGTCGACAACTTCAACCACACCCGCAGCGATCTGGATAAAAACAACTTCAGCAGCCGCGCGGCGCTGCTGTATTTGTTTGATAACGGCGTTGCGCCGTACGTCAGCTACTCTACCGCCTTTACGCCGACCAGCTTTGCCGACGAGCAGGGCAACATTTTGGATCCGATGAAGGGCAAGCAGTGGGAAGCGGGTGTGAAGTATGAGCCGGAGGGGATGAACAGCCAGTTCAGCGCCTCGGTGTTCCGCATTAACCAGAAGAACATTGCCACTAAAGAGGAGCCGACCGATCCGTACCGTTCCATCGGTGAAATCGAATCCGAGGGTGTTGAGCTGGAGGCGATTGGTCAGCTGACCGACAGCCTGCGTATGCAGGCGGCGTACACCTACACGGATATTCGCTACAAGAAGAGCAGCCCGGAAGAGGAGGGCAAGCGCGCCGTTTATGCCCCGCGTAACATGGCCAGCGCCTGGCTGAGCTACGACGTCAAAACCGGCCCTCTGGACGGCCTGACCGTCGGCTCCGGCGTGCGCTATGTCAACGGGATCGCCAGCGATCGCCAGAACACCCATACGCTTCCGTCGTACACGCTGGTGGATATGACCGTGGGGTATGACCTGTCAAAAGTGGGGCTCACGGGCGTGAGCGCGCAGTTGAACGTCAATAACCTGACGGACAGAAGCTACGTCGCGGCGTGTAACTCACTCTCTTACTGCTACTTCGGTGCAGAACGCAGCATTGTTGGCAGCGTTTCGTGGAAGTTCTGAGTTGTTGACCATTGCCCGGTGGCGGTTTCCACCCTCTCCCTGTGGGAGAGGGTTGGGGTGAGGGCAACAGGCCGCACTACTCCTCCATCGCAATCACAATTGCCTCGCCCATCTTCCTCAGCGCTTCGCGGTTCTTCTCCGTCGGCGGCAACGCCACGTTGATCCGCAGGCAGTTGCGGTACTTCCCGGAGGCAGAAAACAGCGACCCGGCCGCAGCCTGGATCTTCAGACGGCACAGCTGCTTGCTGACGCACACCATATCGACCGTCTCCGGCAGCTCAACCCACAGCAGGAAGCTTCCCTGCGGGCGGGTGACGCATATCTCTGCCGGAAAATACTGCCGCACCCAGCAGGTATAGGTTTCCATATTCTGCTGATAAATCTGACGCATACGGCGCACGTGGCGATGGTAATGGCCGTCGCGAATAAACGCCGCCACCGCCATCTGCGTGCCCGGCACGTTAAACCCGCCCGCGGCGTACTTCATGTGCATCACCCGGTCGTAATAGCGCCCCGGCACGATCCAGCCGACCCGCAGGCCCGGCGCCACGGTTTTGGTAAACGAGCTGCATAAGAGCACGCGGCCATCTATGTCCATAGAATGAATGGTGCGCGGACGCGGGTACTCCGCCGCCAGCTCGCCGTAAATGTCATCCTCAACAATCACGATATCGTGCCGCTGTGCCAGGGCTAAGACCTGCTTCTTGCGAGACTCCGGCATGATAAACCCGAGCGGGTTATTGCAGTTCGGCACCAGGATCACCGCCTTGATCGGCCATTGCTCCAGCGCCAGCTCTAACGCCTCGATGCTGATCCCGGTCTCGGGATCGGTGGGAATTTCAATGGCCTTGATGTCAAAGCCGCGCAGCATCTGCATGGTGCCGTGAAACGATGGTGACTCGACTGCCACGATGTCACCCGGCTTGCACACCGAGAGCAGAGCGATCGACAGCGCGCCGTGGCAGCCGTTGGTGATGACAATCTCGTTTGCCGCCACGGTGGAGCCGCCATCCAGCATGAGACGGGCGATTTGCTCGCGTAGCTCCAGGCGCCCGTCGAGCACGTCATAGCTCAGCATTTCGCCCGGATTATGCTGCGCAATGCGGCTCATCTCACGCCACAGCGGCTTCAGGCTCGGTTGGTTAATGTCCGGTGAGCCGCCGCCAAAGGAGATCATCTCTTTGTCGGCGCGGGCGTCCAGCAGCATCATCACTTCGTCCCACTGGGTGACGTCCACGGGGCGCTGCACCGGGCGCGTCATCGCCGGGACGGGCGGCTGGGCTTTGCGTTTCGAGACAAAATAGCCGGAGCGCGGCTGAGGCGTAATCAGCTGGCGGTTTTCGAGGATCTGGTAGGCCTGCTGTATGGTGCTGATGCTCACGCCGTGCTCCTGGCTCAGCGTGCGTACCGACGGCAGACGTTCACCGCTGCGATACAGCCCTTGTTCGATACGTTCCGCCAGGAGGTTGGCCAGATGTTGATAGCGCGTCATGCTGTATCCTTTTTTTTCACCATACAGAGCATTAAACCAGTACAGATTGATGGGTAAACCACCATGCAGATACCGTTTTAGCGGATCTGTATGGTAAACAAAAGCAGTTTTTGAATCTGTATTGTACTGGCCGTTTTCCATGATGATAACTCCACTGGCACAGCGAGGAGAGCATCATGGAATTCTACGAGAATCGTTCAAAACGTCCGTTTATCGCGTTTGTCTGGGTAGCGAAAACGCTGCGTAACTGGTATCGCATCAACCGTACCCGCCGTATTCTGAGCCAAATGAGCGACGAGCAGCTCAAGGACGTCGGGTTATCGCGATATGATGTGTGAGCATAGGGTTGCCCGGTGGCGCTACGCTTACCGGGCCTACAGGAGACCGTAGGCCGGGTAAGGCGCAGCCGCCACCTGGCGGTTTTCAGCTCAACAGCGCAAGCGTCTGCCGTTTCGGCCTTTCCAGCAGCTCAACCGCCTCCTGATATGACCGCACGTTGTTATAGCCCATCACCAGCCCGTAGCGTTTGCCCGACCCGCGATACCACGCCGAAAGCGCATTAACCTGCAATTGCTGTTCCTGCCAGCAGCGGGCGATCTCCCGGTCAGCGCTTCCCTTTGCGAGGAACGCGACAATATGCATTCCACCGTCGTTTTGCTCGGTGAAGAACAGATCACCATAGACCTCACGCAGGGCGGCAATCATCCAGTCGCGGCGGGTTTGATAGAGCGCGCGCATCTTTTTCAGATGACGGAAAAAATGCCCCTCGTTGAGAAAGGCTGTGAGGATCTTTTGCGTCAGGACCGGCTGGCCGCTGGTGAGGATGTCCGCGCTGTCGGTAAACGCGCCGACGGTGCTGGCGGGCATCACCACGTAGCCCATGCGCAGTGAAGGCATGATGGTTTTGCTGAAGGTGCCCATAAAGATCACCCTGTCATGCTGGTCGAGGCTTTTCAACGACGGCAGCACTTTGCGGGTGTAGTGAAATTCGCCGTCATAGTCATCTTCGATAATCCACGCCTCGTTTTGTGACGCCCAGTCGAGCAGCTGCTGCTTGCGCGGCAGGGAGAGCGTCACCGCCAGCGGGCTCTGGTGCGACGGGGTAACGATGGCGAAGCGGGCATCGTGGTGATTACGCAGCAGGTAGTCCGTATCCATCCCTGCGCGATCGACCGGCACGGTGTGCAGGCGGGGCACAATGCGCTTGAGCAACTGCTGGCCCATAAAGTAGCCCGGATCCTCAAATACCACCTTATCGCTGCGGCTGGCGAGCGTGTCGAGGATCAGGCGCAGGCTGCCGCTGTAGCCGCTGGTGATCAGCACCTGTTCTGCGGTGCAGGACAACCCGCGCGAGATATTGAGATAGCGGGCAATTGCCTCGCGCAGCGGATACCAGCCCAGCACCGGCGGGTTGAGCATTTCATCCTGACGCATGGCGCGCGTCGCCTGGCCTGCCAGCAGCAGCCATTTTTTATAGGGGAAGCTGTCGAGCGCGGGAATGCCGGGGCGCAGAAAACCGGCCCGTTCGCGCTGGCTAATCAACGACGCCGGCAGCGTGCCGGTCGCTTGTTCTGCCGGAGCGTTTTGCGCGGGCAGCAGAAGATCCGGATTCACCCGCGTGCCGCGCGCGCCCTGGCTTACCAGATATCCTTCCCCCGTCAGAATGGCATAGGCTGTTTCAACGGTTTTTCGCGCGACCTTAAGCTCTTCAGCCAGCACGCGGATGGCAGGCACTTTGTCGCCGGGCTTCAGTACGCCGCGCGTGATGTTATCGCGATAGCGGGTATAAATGTCGTGATAGCCCGGCTTCATGTCCTACCTCATTTCAGGTTTTTTGTGTCTTTTTACTATGTCATTAACGGCGTAGATTTGCCTCATCGCATGATAAAAACCGCACAAAAAAGAGGAAAGACAATGAGCACCCGCGTAAACCACCACAAAGCCACACCTGCACTCGCCAACGCGCTTTCCGCCCTGAGCATGGAAGTGGCGAAAACCTCCATTGATCCGGCGCTAAAGCACCTGATCGACATTCGCGTCTCGCAGCTGAACGGCTGTACCTTCTGCCTGGATATGCATTCGAAAGAGGCCAAAATTGCCGGCGAGCGCGAGCTGCGCCTGTACCATCTGGCGGCATGGCGCGAGTCGCCGCTGTTCAGCGCCCGCGAGAAAGCCGCGCTGGCCTTCACCGAAGCGCTGACCCAGATTGGCGTTCACGGCGTGAGCGACGCGCTGTACCGCAGCGTGGCGGAGCACTTCTCGGACGTGGAGATTTCAGAGCTGAACTTCGCCATCGTAGCGATCAACGCCTGGAACCGCCTGGGCATTACCTCCCGCATGGAGCCGGGCTCGCTGGATGCGGCATATGGGCTGAACAAGGCTAACCTGGAGTAATCCCGCGCTCGCGGATTATCGCCACCAGCGCCCGTAAGCCTGGCGGGACGTGACGATGGCGAGTGGGGGATTCGGGCGTTTATGGAGCCGAGGTCGATTGTGGGTTAAACCCTGCCCGGTGGCGCTACGCTTACCGGGCCTACAAAACACCGTAGGCCGGATAAGCGCAGCGCCATCCGGCAAACACTTCGCTCCATACCGAAGCATTGTATCTCTTCATTCTGCATTCTCTCCCCAACATCACAACGGAGAGAAAACCATGATCGCAGTCCTTTTCGAAGCCAAAGCCGAACCCGCTTATCAGGCGCGCTATCTGCAACTGGCCGCAGAGCTTAAGCCTTTACTGGCCGACATCGACGGCTTTATTGATATCGAACGGTTCCAGAGCCTGACGACCGACGGCAAAATCCTGTCCCTTTCCTGGTGGCGGGATGAAGAGGCCGTCCGCCGCTGGAAGCAGAATGTCTTCCATCAGGCCGCGCAGGCCGAAGGCCGGGCGTCGATTTTTTCTTTCTACCGTATTCGCGTGGCGCAACTGGTGCGGGAATACAGTTCCGAAACCGGAGGGCACGCGGATGTATGACGTTCATGTGATTTTTAGCGACAGGCCCGGCGAGCTGGCGAGCTTTGGACAACTGTTAGGCCGCAACGGCGTGGGGCTGGAGGGGGGCGGCGTTTTCGGTACGGATGCCCATTTCCTGGTGGAGGACGGGGAAAAAGCCCGCCGTGTGCTGCTCGACGCCGGGTTTACCGTGCAGGCGCTGCGAAAGCCGGTGATCAGAAAGCTTAAGCAGGAGCGTCCTGGCGAGCTGGGTGAAATTGCGGCGGCGCTGGCGGCACGCGGCGTGTCTATCCTGACTCAGTACAGCGACCATGCGAATCACCTTATTCTGCTGACGGATGATGATAAGCTGGCCGCAGAGATCACCGAATCCTGGGCGACGAATGTTAAAGACGAGCTTACCCTCTGATAACAGCGCGATGCTGGAACAGGCCATTGCCGCTGTAGCGGCTGCAATGGCCGATCCGTCGCGCGTGAAGATGCTCTGTGCTCTGATGGACGGGCGGGCGTGGACGGCTACAGAGCTGAGCGTGGCGGCAGACGTTGCGCCGTCGACCGCCAGTGGGCATCTCGCGCGGCTGGTGGAGGGAAAGTTGATTACCTGCCTGTCTCAGGGGCGGCATCGCTACTATCGCCTGGCGGGACACGACGTGGCGGCGCTTGTCGAGCAGATGATGGGGCTCTCCTGGAGCCGCATCACGCCGCCGGAAACCTCCGCGCCAAAAGCCCTGCGCGAAGCACGAACCTGCTACGACCATCTTGCCGGAACGGTGGCGGTGCATATCTATGAATTCATGCAGGCGGAAGGCTGGCTTGAGGCAGACGGTTTAGCGCTCACGCTACATGGCCGCGAGCAGTTTCTGAAGCTTGGTATTCCGTTAAATCCCAATACCCGTCGCAAGGCGTGCTGCGCCTGCCTGGACTGGAGCGAGCGGCGGTTTCATCTGGGGGGAGAGGCCGGCGCGGCGCTGCTCATCCACATGGAAAGCAAAGGCTGGATCCAGCGGGTGGCGGGGTACAGGGAGGTGGTGGTGACGGCTTCGGGGAAAAGTGCCATCAGGAAGAATTTTAGCCGCTAAACGCCGTTGCGGGCTGATGCCCTCACCCCGACCCTCTCCCACAGGGAGAGGGAGAACATCGTTTCGCAATTCCTGCTCTTTCACCTCGCGTTTCTTGATACTTACCCTGATAACTATTATCGTAATGGCGTACTACGAGAGGATTCCCCATGAGTGAAGAAGATCTGTTTAACCGCAGGCCGATGGGCATGCGGATGGCGATGATCGTGCGTCAGTGGCGCGCAGTCATCGACGACGCCATTCTCGACACCGGGTTAACCCAGTCGAGCTGGACGGTGATGATGCAGCTTCATCAACTCGGGGATAACGTCTCGGTCAGCGAGCTGGCGGAAGTGCAGGGGATTGAACTGCCTCCGCTAATGCGTACGCTGACACAGCTGGAAAAGCAGGGCTACCTGCTGCGCACCGTCTCGCCGTATGACAAGCGTATCCGGCTGCTGACGCTGACGCCTGAGGGAAGAGCCATTCTTGAAAGGCTCTCTCAGGTGATTGAGACGTATCAGGCGCGCGTATCGCAAAACATCGCGCCGGAACATCTCGATATTTTCAGCGCCACACTCAATCAAATCGCCTGCAATTTGCGGACAATCCGCGAAGAAGATAATAAGACCGAAAAATAATGACTCCTGAACAAAAGTTTGCCCGCTGGGTAAGGGTGAGTATTGCCTCTTTCCTGCTGATGTTTGTCTACTTTATCGTCGCGGATATCTGGATCCCGCTGACGCCGGACTCCACCGTGATGCGCGTGGTGACCCCGGTGTCTGCCCGCGTCTCCGGGTATGTGGCGGCGGTACATGTCCACAACAATAGCCAGGTTAAGAGAGGCGATCTGCTGTTTGAGCTCGACGCCACGCCGTTTCGCAATAAGGTCGAAGCGGCGCAGATTGCGCTGGAACAGGCGCGTCTGTCTAACGATCAGCTGGACGCGCAGATTGCCGCGGCGCAGGCCAGCCTGAAAACCGCGGTGCTGACGGCGCGTAATGACAAAGTGACCTTCGACCGCTACCAGAAACTGAGTACCTTGCAGAACGTGTCGCAGGCGGATCTGGATAAGGTCCGTACCACCTGGCAGAGCAGCGAGCAGTCCGTCAGCTCGATTCAGGCGAATATTCATAACCTGCGCATTCAGCGCGGCGAGCGGGATGAGCACCGCAACGTGACGCTGCAAAAATACCGTAACGCGCTGGATGAAGCGGAGCTGAATCTTGGCTGGACGAAGGTCTACGCCGAGGCGGACGGCACGGTCAGTAACCTGCAATTAAGCCCCGGTTTTTACGCCTCGTCCGGTTCGGCTGCGCTGGCGCTGGTGAACACCCGGATCGATATCGTGGCGGATTTCCGCGAGAAGAGCCTGCGGCATACCCACCAGGGGACCGACGCCGCCGTGGTGTTTGACGCCTTCCCGGGGCAAGTTTTCCGTGCCCACGTCACCAGCAGCGACGCGGGGATCCTCGCCGGACAGGAGGCCGTAAACGGTCAACTTTCTGAACCGGAAACCTCCAACCGCTGGGTGCGTGATGCCCAGCGTATGCGCATTCACGTGGCGCTGGACGAAGCCTTACCGAAGTCGCTGCCGACCGGCGCGCGCGCCACCGTGCAGCTCTACAATAGCGAAGGGCCGTTTGCGCGATTCTTCTCCGGGATGCAAATCCATCTGGTGAGCCTGCTTCACTATGTCTATTAGCACCCTGGCGCGGGTATTTACCCCGCACGGCAACATCGTCTATACGGCAAACGACTTTCGCCAGACCCTGCGTATCGTCTTTGCCGGGATGATTGCGCTCAGTATTTCGAGTTTCTACAACACCAGCTACGGCGTGTTTTTTGTGGTCTATCCGATCATGCTGCTCTCGCTGGTGCCGGTGTTTAACCGCCACGTGGCGAAGCAGTTTATCTTCAGCGCCTCGCTGAACTGCATCGAAATGGTGTTTATCATCGGCTATCTGTCCCAGTGGCCGGTCATTATGACGCTGGTGGTGTTTGCCCTGTACGTGATGCGTTTTCGCTTTATGAGTAAGGGGCCGCTGTTCCTGTTCGGCTCGATGGGCGTGGTTTGCCAGAGCGTGATGCTCAACTTTATGAGCTACCCCACCACCAACTGGCACACGCTTTTATTCTCTAACATCGAAGCGAGCGTAATGGCGGTGTGCCTGAGCGCGCTGATGAACTACCTGCTGCCGGACGTGGAGCCGCGTAAGCCGCCGCCGCTGATCGAGAAAGATGACGCCCGCGTGCGCCACGAGTCTCTGCTCTCGGGCACCGTGGCGACGCTGATTTTCGTGGTGTTCCAGATGAGCGACTTAAGCGATTCGCTTTCGGCGCTGATGGCGGGCATTCTGATCCTGTTCCCGATGCACTATCGCGGATCGGTTATCAGCTCCATCTGGCGCGTAGTCGGCGTGGTGCTGGGGTGTCTTTATATCCTTGTCGTCCAGCTTATCCTCTACGATCACAGCAGCCATATGCTGCTGATGATGCCGCTGATTGGCCTTGGACTGGCGTTTGGCGCGCGTCTGCACGTAATGGAGAAGGTCGGCGCCGGGGTAGGCTTCGCCAGTATCACCACCATCGGCATTATGTTCGGGCAGAACATGCATCCGGACAGCGACCTGGTGTTCAGCGATCTGTACCGCATCACCTCCGTCACCTTCGCGCTGGTGGTCACGCTGACGATGGTCTTTCTGGTGCACCTGATCCTGAACCGCTTCGAGGCGACGCGCTACGTTATCGCGCCGCCAAAAGCAGATTAATGCCCCAGCACGGCGGGCAACTGCGAGAGCAGAAACAGGATCAGGCCAATTGTTCCGCCCACCAGGGTACCGTTAACGCGAATGAACTGAAGATCTTTACCGATATTGAGTTCTATCTGGCGTGACATGTCTTTGGCATCCCAGCTTTTCACCGTGTCGCTGATATGGCGCGTCAGGAACGCGGCGAAATCCGGCGCCACGCGGTGCGCGGCCTGCTCCAGATGCTCATTCAGCGACGCCCGCAGGCTGGCGTCGTTGGTCAGCGTTTCGCCAAACCACAGCCCGGCGTTGGCGATACGCTGCTTCACGCGGGAATCATCGCTCTGCATGTCATTTTTCAGCCACTGGCGCAGGTCAGCCCACATTTCCCCCAGATAGCGGTTAAAGGCTTCGTCATTCTTCAGGTAGTGTTTGATATTCTCGGCTTTCGCCGTCATCTCCGGATCGTTTTTCAGATTGTCGATGAACTTGATCGTGGCGCGGTCAAACGCCTGACGGATCTGGTGCGTGCGGTCGTGGCTGATATCGTCCAGCAGAGTGTTCACCGCGTTCGACACCATCTCCGCGCTTTGATCGCCCAGCCACTCGGTGGGCAGCACCATCGCCTTGCGCGGATGCTCGGTCTTAAGCCAGTGGACGATCTGGTCGGCAATAAATTCCCGCGTGCTTTCCCGCTGAATCAGGGTAATCAGGCGGTTGATGATGGCGTCCAGCAGCACCTGGTGACGGTTGTTTTTGGTCATGCTTTCCAGCATGACGGCGCTGGTCTCGGTTAGATCGACCTTGTCGATAGCCTTGTGGACGGCGCGTTTGAGCAGGCGCTGAATGCGCCCATCGTCGGTAAGTTCCAGAAAACCGCTCATCACCTGCACCAGATGCTGCCCCACGCGCCGGGCGTTATCGGGCTGGCTGAACCAGGTCCCAATCATCTGTGCGGGCTCGTAGCGACGGATAAGATCGACAAGGGATTGCGTATCGAGAAACTTTTCCTGCACGAACTGGCCGAGATTGTCGCCGATGCGGTCTTTATTGCGCGGGATAATCGCCGTATGGCGCGAGATAAAGGGAATTGGCACCCGGCGGAACAGCGCGACAACGGCAAACCAGTCCGCCAGCGCGCCGACCATCGCCGCTTCGGCAATGGCCTTTACGCCGCGCACCCAGAAGGTTTGCGGCAGGAACAGGGTGGTGATAAACGCTGCGACGGCAATCAGCAGCAGCGACAGCGCGAGAAGCTTGGCGCGTTTGAGTTCGGTATGTTTTTCCATGGGTTAAGGATAGAGGGATACGGGGGAAAAGTGCAAAAACCGCCACAGCACCCACCCACCAAACCCCATCAACACCACCCCTGCCGTGCGCTCTATCAGCCAGAGCGAACGGCTGAGCTTTCGCTGAACCGCCGGTAACCCCATCAGCGATATCAGCGCCAGATCCCATACCAGCACCACCATCACCATCCAGACGCCGCAGGTCGCCTGCTGAAGCAGTGTGACGTCCGGCCCGAGTAACGCTGTCATTAGCGCCAGGTAGAACAACGCGTTTTTGGGATTTAACAGCGCCGAACCCAGCCCCAGCAGGATTTGCTTACGCAGAGAAGGGCAGCACTGGCGGGGTTCTTCCAGCGCCAGCGGCTGCGGGCGGTTGCGCACAAGATGCGAGCCAATCCACAGCAGGTACAGCGCGCCGGACAGTTCGATAAGCGTAAACAGCCACCCAAACTGGCGCAGCGCGCTCCAGCCGATAATCACCAGTAAGATATACAACCCGTTACCTGCTGCGATGCCGAGACACAATCCGGCGCTGCCGCGCAGCCGGTAGCGGGCGGCGTAGCCTACCAGCAGGAAGAAATCCGGGCCCGGGCTTAACAGGGCAACAAAATGCGCCAGCGCCAGGGCAAGAAAGGCGGAGGGAAATAACAGTTCCATAGCGACCTCAGTGACAAATCTGAGGTCACCTTACGACGTTACGTATCCTGATTATTGTCTGATATTGATCGGCCCGTGGCGTACTGGCGCGGCGTGGCAGCGGTATAATTCACGAAGGTCTTATGAAAATGACTCTGGTCGGCAAACCCGCTCTGGTAGCCCACGTCGGCGATATCATCCCCCGCGCGCAGCCGCGCTTTGGCGTACTCCACGCGCGAAATGTTGAGGAAACTGCCCGGCGTCAGGCCGGTATCCTGCCTGAAAGTGCGGATCAGCGTCTCCTTGCGCAGTGAGAATCGTTGGGCGAGTTCGTCAAGGGAAGGCGGTGCGGTAAGGTCGGAGAGTAACGCCTGCTGAACCTGCTGGCTGGTTGAGCGAGGTGCATTCATCTCACCCGCGCAACGGGGAAGGGCAGAAAGCAGGGTCTCCACGGATGCGGAGGACATCGTCCCGACAACGGCAAGAAAGTGCTTAAAGAGCGTGGGATCGCGAATAACCTGTAGCGCCAGGGGAAGATCGGTGTCGATATAGAGCATATGGTAACTGCGCGGCTTCCCGACAACGGGGTTGCAGCTGTGCGGGGCATAAGCCGGGATCACGATAAGATCACCGGGATCAAGAACGTACGCATTGCCATGACTTACGCAGCAGGTCTGGCCTTCCACAATCGCGCCGATGGAGAGCTGTGGATGGCAATGACGTTTATATGCCCGGGTGCTTTGCCACGTACTGCGCAGCTCAAGGCCTGCTGCGCGGTTAAAGGTCTGGCGGATGTGGCGGGTATCGGTCATAGGAACTCCATTGATGAGCATTTTTTATACCATGTCTGCGCATCGCCTGGCAGCGTCTTGTTAAGAACCCTCCGTATATACCCAACTTTACCTTCAAAGCCAGTCAGATTGACTACCCTTAATACCCTAAGCGGTAAAACAAGGAGATTCGATATGGCTTACCAGACAGTAAATCCTGCCACGAACCAGCTCATCAAAGAATATCCCTCTCACACTGACGCAGACGTTGAAGCGGCGCTGAAGGCAGCCGATGCGCTCTATCACTCCGACTGGGCGAAAGGCGACATAAGCCAGCGCCTGCCGGTGCTGCATAAGCTGGCGGACCTGATCGACGAACGCGTGGAGGATCTGGCGAAAATCGCCAGTCAGGAGATGGGTAAGCTCATCGAACAAAGCCGTGGCGAAGTGAAGCTGTGCGCGCAAATCGCCCGCTACTATGCGGACAACGCGAAGCAGTTCCTGGCCCCGGTGAAGTATGACTCTGAACTCGGGGAAGCATGGGTTGAACATCACCCCATCGGCGTGCTGATGGCCGTCGAGCCATGGAACTTCCCGTACTATCAGCTGATGCGCGTTCTGGCGCCAAACCTGGCAGCGGGCAACCCGGTGATCGCCAAGCACGCCAGCATCGTGCCGCACTGTGCAGAGACCTTTGCACAACTGGTACGTGAAGCGGGCGCGCCGGAAGGGGCGTGGACCAACCTGTTTATCTCGTCCGAACAGGTGGCGAACATCATCGCCGACGATCGCGTACAGGGGGCGGCGCTGACCGGTTCAGAAAAAGCGGGTAGCGTGGTTGCGGCACAGGCTGCGAAGCACCTCAAAAAATCGACCCTGGAACTGGGCGGGAACGATGTCTTCGTGGTGCTGGACGATGCGGATCTGGATAAAGCCGTGAAGATCGGCGTTAACGCGCGGCTGAACAATGCCGGGCAGGTCTGTACCGCGGCGAAGCGCTTTATCCTGCATGAAAAGATTGCAGACGCCTTCCTGAGCAAATTCACCGAGGCGTTTAAGCAGGTGAAAATTGGCGATCCGCTGGACGAAAGCACCACGCTGGGGCCTTTGTCATCCAAAGACGCGCTGGAGACGCTAACTAAACAGGTTAACGAGGCGGTGAAAAATGGCGCGAAGCTGCACCATGGCGGCAAGCCGGTTCAGCGTGACGGAAGCTTCTTTGAGCCGACCATCCTGACGCATATCTCGCGTGATAACCCGGCGTACTTCGAGGAGTTCTTCGGTCCGGTAGCGCAGGTTTACGTGGTGAAAAGCGACGACGAAGCGGTCGCACTGGCTAACGATTCCCACTACGGTCTGGGCGGCGCGGTGTTCAGCCAGAACATCGAGCGCGCGAAGAAAATGGCGTCGCGCATTGAGACCGGGATGGTATACATCAACTGGCTCACCGACACTGCGGCAGAGCTGCCGTTCGGCGGCGTAAAACGTTCGGGTTACGGACGCGAGCTGTCGGACCTGGGGATCAAAGAGTTTGTGAACCAGAAGCTGGTGGTCGTTCGCAAGTAATGCGGTAATAAAAAAAACCTGCCATCCGGCAGGTTTTTTATTAACGGTCGCATCGCCTTTCTTGCCGGGTGGCGCTGCGCTTACCCGGCCTACAATCAATGTGCAATAATTTTAATACATTGCACCCTTCATTGTAGGCCCGTGCAAGCGTAGCGCCGCCGGGCGAAACGCGCAAACAGGCTTAGAAGGACACTCCACCGCCTACATATGCACCGTCGATCAGCGTGTGGTTTGGACGACCGTCTTTACCGTCTACGCTCACGTGGCGATAACCCACTTTCAGCGTGACAGGTTTGACTGGCGTCCAGCTTACGCCGCCGTTAGCTTCAACATAGTTCTTCACGCTGTTGTTCAGGCCGTCTGGCGCCACATAACCTTCACCAAACACGTGAATGCTGTCCGTAAGCGCAACGTTAACGCCGCCGCCAATCGGGAATGCCACGCCGTTATCGCCTTTTTTCGGGCCGATGTAGATGGCTTTCGCGCCAGCATTCAGCATCACCGGACCCACTTCCAGGTTGTAGCCTGCCCCAACGCCGCCGGTCTGGGTGCCGTCATCGGTGTTTTTCAGCCAGTTGCTCTCCGCATACAGGCCGGATGAGGATTTCCCCATTTCCAGATTGAGGTTAGTAAAGTTTTTACCCTGCTCAATGCTGCCACCCATGGCCAGTGCGGAGCCCGATACGGCGGTCAGAGCAGAAAGGATCAGGATGTTAAGTTTTTTCATGAGTGTTTCCTCGTCATTAAATTAATCTGAGGGCACCTTAACAAGCGATGTTTATGACTGCAAATGTGATAGGTCTCGCATTTATATGCTGTTTGTGTTGGGTTTTTGAATGGTAAATGTTGATGAATTGTTTATATGGCAAATCGTCAATGTCCAATACATTCGCGTTTAGGGACAGTTTACATTCCTGGCTAAACGTAAAATGAACGAGGCGCAAATAGTCCTTCGCCATGAATTAATTGGGTTTCTAATAATTTCCAAAAGTATTTCAGCTGACACAGATAAAGACAGAGGTTTACATTTCTGGTGATTGATATACGTCCGTACGCGCCGCTTCGTTGCCATTACATGTCATTTTTCTGACACGTTTCTTCATTACGTTGTTGGCTTCACTTACTGGATGCTAACAATATGAAAAGAAAAATTATTCCTGTGCTAGTCGGTTGTGCGCTCTCTTTCTCTGGCCTGGCGGCACAGCCAACCGCGGAGCGCTACGTCGTCAGCTTTTCCGAAGGCGCGCATGTCAAATACAGCGGTGCGTTTGCCAGCGCATTCCCGAACGGGCTCCCGGTGGGGATGGGTTCGGGTTTGTTATTCACGGGCAAGCAGGGCGATGCGCTGACGTTTGCGACCGTGACCGATCGCGGTCCTAACGCGGATTCGCCAAAAATGGGGAAAAACGATGCCAAAATCTTTGTTACCCCGGATTTCGCCCCGCTGCTGATGACGATCCGTGTGCTAAACGGCAAAGCGGAGGCCGTGGACGCGCGACCGCTGCATGACGATAAAGGCGAGATCAACGGCCTGCCGCTGCAAAGCGGCGTGATTGGATCTACCAATGAAGTCGCGCTAAGCGACACCTTAAAAGTGCTGAAAGGCGATAACCGCGGGCTGGATACGGAAGGCATCACGCCGGACGGGAAGGGCGGTTACTGGCTGTGCGATGAGTATGGCCCGTTCCTGATTAACGTCGACAGTAAAGGGAAAATCCTCGCGATCCACGGTCCGCAGGCGACGGAAGGGGAGAAATCCATCGCGGGCGGTCTGCCAAACGTTATCAAATGGCGTCAGGCAAACCGGGGCTTTGAAGGGCTGACCCGCATGCCGGACGGACGCATTATCGCCGCCGTGCAAAGCACGCTGGATATCGACGGGAAGAGCAAAAAACAGGCGCTGTTTACGCGTCTGGTGAGCTTCGATCCGGCGACCGGGAAAACCGCGATGTACGGCTACCCTGTCGACAGCGCGGCTTACAGCAAAAACAGCGACGCCAAAATCGGCGACATAGTGGCGCTGGATAACCACACCATCCTGCTGATTGAACAGGGCGAGGATAAAAATGACGCCATGCGTAACCTCATCTACAGGGTTGATCTGAGCAAGGCGAGCGATCTGGCGGCCTTCGACAAGCCGGGCGAATACCCGGAGTTTGATGATGAGAAAACGCTGGCGCAGCGCGGCATCACGCTTGCGGAAAAAACGCAGGTGGTCGATCTGCGTGCGCTGGGCTGGCAGCAGGAAAAGGCCGAAGGGCTGGCGCTGATTGACAGCAAAACGCTGGCAGTGGCGAACGATAATGACTTTGGCGTGAAGGTGGCGATGCAGAAGCCAGTCGAAGGCAAGAAGCTCAAGGATTATAGGGTGAACGCGCAGGGGGCGCTGACGCTGGATGACAAACCGGTTGAAACCACCCTCAGCGTGAAGCCGTTGAAGAAACCGGAGTCCGACAGCGAGCTGTGGATTGTGACGCTGCCGGAGGCGTTGAAATAAGTTTCCCCCTCACCCTCTCCCCGCGGGGGAGAGGGGATAATCGGTGCGGTTATTTCTTCAGCCCCGCAAACGCTGCCTGAATTTCTTCTTCCGGCAGCTGTATTCCAATAAACACCATCACGCTGTGCGGCGCTTCATCGTCCCACGGGCGATCCCAGTCGGCGCTGTACAGGCGCTGCACGCCCTGGAACAGCAGGCGGTTCGGCTCGCCGTCGATCCACAGCATCCCTTTATAGCGCAGCAGCTTGTCGGCAAATGACAGTAGCAGGTTCTCCATCACGCGGGAGACCTCGCTGATGTCAACCGGGTAGTCCAGCTCAACCACAATCGACGTCACGTCGTTTTGCTTGTCGGACATAAAGTGGAAGCGCGGTTTCGCGGTGACGTTCTCTTCCAGCATAAAGCCGTTGGTGTTGAACAGCTGAGCGAGATCGATATCGCCATGCGTCACCGTGTAAATGGGCGCACGCGAGTTGATGCGCGTCAGGCGCTCGCGCAGTTTTTCGCTTTCACCCGCCACGTCGGTTTTGGTCAGCAGGATGCGGTCGGCGTAGCCAACCTGGGACTGGGCGATGGTGAACTGGTTCATCTGCTCGTCGGCGTGTACCGCATCCACCAGAGCGATGACGCCGTCCAGCAGATAGCGCTGGCAAATGATCTCATGGGAGAAAAAGGTCTGAATAATCGGGCCGGGGTCGGCCATGCCGGTGCACTCGATCACCAGTCGGTCGAAGTCGATGTCACCGCGATCGCGGCTGTCGAGCAGGTCCAGCAGGGCGTCTTCTAATTCGTTAGAGCGGGTGCAACAGATGCAGCCGTTGGTCAGGGTTTTGATCTGCGTGGCGCGGTCGCCAATCAGCTGATCGTCAACGGAGACTTCGCCAAATTCGTTTTCGATGACGGCGATTTTGAAGCCGTGCTGCTCGTTCAGAATGTGGCGCAGCAGGGTGGTTTTACCGGCGCCGAGGAAACCGGTCAGCAGGGTAACGGCAATCGGGGTCATGGTTTCTCCTTTAGCAGCAGCGGACGCCGCCTTCTCCACTTCCGCCGTAGCGCGCTTCCTGACGCTCGCGGAAGAATTCAGTGTAGGTCATGTACGGCTTATCCGGATGGTTGGTCTTCATATGCTCAACGTAGTTGTCATAGTCCGGAATGCCAATCAGCATTTTCGCCGCCTGACCAAGGTATTTTTTTGCTTCGCCTAAGTTACCAAACATTGAGGGTTCCAGATAGAAGAAGCCCGGTGGCGCTACGCTTACCGGGCCTACAGTAACATGCTTAATTAATGGTGTGAGGAGGTCTTCACGCCGCCTTCCGGCACCGGTACGTACGGGGTCTCTTTGTCCGTACGGCCCTCAACGTTACGCACTTTCATCCAGGTTTTGATGCCGTAGAAGATAATGCTGTACACCACCACCAGGAACAGAATGCTCAGACCCGCGTTGGTGTAGTTGTTCACCACGATATGGTTCATGTTGGCAATCTGCTGCGCGGTCAGATCCGCGCCGCCTGCGGCAATCTTCTCTTTGTACTGGTTAGCCATGAAGAAGAAGCCTTCCAGCTGCGGGTTGGTGCTGAACAGTTTCAGACCCAGCGCCCAGGTAGTGCAGAGCAGCAGCCACAGCGCAGGCACCACGGTGACCCAGATGTATTTGGTGCGTTTCATCTTCACGAGGACAACGGTACCCAGCACCAGGGCCACAGCCGCCAGCATCTGGTTAGAGATACCGAACAGCGGCCACAGGCTCTTCACGCCGCCCAGCGGGTCAACAACGCCCTGATACAGCAGATAACCCCACAGGCCTACGCAGCCCGCAGTGCCCAGAACGCCGGCCACCAGAGAGTCGGTTTTCTTCAGGAATGGCACGAAGTTACCCAGCAGATCCTGCAACATGAAGCGGCCTGCACGCGTACCGGCATCCAGCGCGGTGAGGATGAACAGCGCTTCAAACAGAATGCCGAAGTGGTACCAGAAGCCCATGTCCGCCCACGGCAGCACTTTGTGGAACACGTGTGCGATACCCACCGCCAGCGTTGGCGCGCCACCTGCGCGGTTCAGCACGGACGGTTCGCCGATGTCTTTCGCGGTCTGCATGATCTGCTCGGGCGAAATCACGAAGCCCCAGGAGCTGACGGTCGCCGCCGCGTGCGCGCTGGCGTCTTTCAGCTGTGCCAGGATCAGCGCGGTATTTTCGCCGCCCATCTCATGCAGGTTTGGCATGGTAATGCCGAGACCCGCCGGCGGGGTGTTCATCGCAAAGTACAGGCCAGGCTCGATAATCGACGCCGCAACCAGCGCCATGATCGCCACGAAGGATTCCATCAGCATCGCGCCGTAACCGATGAAGCGCGCGTCGGTTTCGTTGGCCATCAGCTTCGGCGTGGTGCCGGAGGCGATCAGCGCGTGGAAGCCAGACACGGCACCGCAGGCAATGGTGATAAACAGGAACGGGAACAGGGCGCCTTTCCACAGCGGACCGGTACCGTCAATGTACTGCGTCACCGCCGGCATTTTCAGCTCCGGGTTGATGATCACAATACCAATGGCCAGCCCGACGATAACGCCGATTTTCAGGAAGGTTGCCAGGTAGTCACGCGGAGCCAGAATCAGCCACACCGGCAACAGCGCTGAGATGAATGCGTAGCCGATCAGCGCGAAGGTGATGGTGGTGTCTTTAAAGGTCAGCGCCGGACCCCAGTACGGGTCGTGCGCAATCACGCCGCCGAAGTAGATGGAGGCGACCAGCAGCACGATACCGATGATCGACACCTCGCCAACGCGGCCAGGGCGCAGGAAGCGCATGTAGATGCCCATGAACAGCGCAATCGGTACGGTAGAGCAGACGGTGAAGACGCCCCACGGACTTTCGGCCAGCGCTTTCACCACGATCAGGGCCAGCACCGCCAGGATGATGATCATGATCAGGAAGCAGCCGAACAGGGCGATCGTGCCTGGCACGCGGCCCATCTCCTCTTTGATCATCTCGCCCAGCGACGAACCGTTACGGCGCGAGGAGATAAACAGCACCATAAAGTCCTGCACCGCTCCCGCCAGTACCACGCCCGCCAGCAGCCAGAGCGTACCCGGCAGGTAGCCCATCTGCGCGGCCAGCACCGGGCCGACCAGCGGGCCTGCACCGGCGATAGCGGCAAAGTGGTGACCAAACAGCACGTAACGGTTGGTTGGCACGTAGTTCAGGCCGTCGTTGTTAATAACCGCCGGGGTGGCGCGCGTCGGGTCGAGCTTCATAACCTTCTGCGCGATGTACAAGCTGTAGTAGCGATAAGCCACAAGGTAGACGGAAACCGACGCGACCACGATCCACAGGGCGCTGACGTGCTCGCCCCGGCGTAATGCGATAACCGCCAGACAGAAAGCACCGATGATCCCGAGGATGGCCCAGGGCACGTGCTTAAGTAGTTTTTTAGTATCCATAATAAGACCTGGTTTTTTATGTAAAGAAAAAAGGGTCAGGGTTCGTTGTGAGGAGGTATTGATTAATGCTGGAGCGATCGTGCCAGATCCTCGCGCGTGTAAAGCACGGTAAATGGGTGAGTGGTTGAAAGCGATGCGTGAGCGGTCAAAAGCGAGGGTGAGTGGTTAAGGCTCACCCCCGGTGGGAGAAAATATGTGATTGAGATCACTGAGAATAATCTAGCCCTGTGGACTTTTGTCGTTCGCTTCAGGGTAGTGTACGCAGCGGCAGGGCTGATACGCGGGCAGCAGCTGATAGCGCCCTTTGCCGTCGTGTTCAATAATCGGGGAAAGCGCCTGTAAATCGCGGTACACCGTGCGTTCGGTAATGCCAAATTTTTGCATCAGATCGCGGCGATTAACGCTTCCGTTGCGATGCAGGGCAATAATGATTTCAACCAGACGTTCAGCCGAGCGGCTTCGGGGTGAAGGGGCCATAAGACTTTCCAGCGTTAAGGGGGCGGCTGACGACGTTGCCAGCCGCCCCGGAAAATTTATCTTATGGATAGTTAACGGCGCACCTTTGCGGAAACCTTAGCGTTTTTTTGTGCAACGGGATCAAATCGCGGCTTCCATCTCCATCATCACCGGGTGGAAACGGCGTTTGAAGTAGATCAGGCCGTGCCCCTCGCTGCTGAGGATGATGTTCTTAATCTCCACAAGGTAGACCAGATGGGTGCCGATGGTTTGCACCTGGGTTATCTCACCTTCCAGGCTTGCCAGAGCGCCTTTCAGCACCGGCTGCGCCAGCGGTCCTTTCTGCCAGCAGGAGAGAGCAAAGCGCTCCTCCATTGCCATGCCGGTCATCCCGGCAAAGTGGCGGGCCATGATCTCCTGCTCGTGGTTCAGCACGTTGACGCACAGTTTGCCGTTGCCCTGGAAGACCGGGTTCATGGCGCTGTTGGCGTTGATGCAGACCATGACCGAGGGCGGGGTGTCCGTGACCGAACAGACGGCGGTGGCGGTAATGCCGCAGCGACCCGCATCGCCCTCGGTAGTGATCACATTCACCGCCGCCGACAGGCTGGCCATCGCGTCGCGAAAACGCAGGCGTTCTTCAGATTGCATTGAAACCTCCCGCTGCGTTATTTCAGCAGCTTATCCAGCATGTTGATATCAGTGTTGTTGTGCAGGTGCGGTACGGTCCAGCCGTGCTGGTCGTACTCGGACATGCAGCGGTCAACCATCGCCATCATCTTGTCCATGTTGCCGGAGCTTTGCGCCTGACGCAGGCATTGCAGGCGGACCTCATCCTGGCTACCGGAGTAGTTGATTTCGTACAGCTCGTGACGTCCGCCAAACTCGCTGCCGATGGCATCCCACATCAGTTTCAGAATCTTGATGCGTTCGACATGATCCATCCCGTTGGAGCCGCGCACGTACTTCGCCAGGTACTGGTCGATCTGCGGGTTGTTCAGGTCCCGCGCGCTGGACGGCAGGTAGATCAGCCCCGAGGTCACGTTACGTTCGATGATGTTCTTGATCTTCGCATAGGCCATTGGCGCCATCACGCGGTAGGTCTGTAACGCCGCGTGGTCAGGCAGATACGCGCCGTTTACCCACGGAGTGGCTTCGGAGCACATGGAGTCGCTCAGCGCCCAGAACATGTTGCGCCATGCCACCACTTCGCCGAGATCCGCCTGCACGCCGCGGAACTCGAGGGTGCCGGTACACTCCAGCGACTTCTTCAGCAGAGCGGTGATGAAGTCGAGCTTCACTGCCAGACGCACGCAGGCCTGAAGCGGGTACATGCGGGCGAAGCCACCTTCCATCGTCCAGCGACGGCAGCGGTCGAAATCGCGGTAGATCAGCACGTTTTCCCATGGGATCAGCACATGATCCATCACCAGAATGGCGTCGTTCTCGTCAAAGCGGCTGGAGAGCGGGTAGTCGTACGGAGAGCCTGTCGCCCCTGCCACCATCTCGTATGAGGCGCGGGAGATCAGCTTCACCCCTTCGGCATCCATCGGCGCGACGAACATCAGCGCGAAGTCCGGATTTTCCCCCATCACCTGCGCGGAGCCGAAGCCGATCATGTTGTAGTGGGTCAATGCCGAGTTGGTGGCCACCACTTTCGCGCCGCTGACGATGATCCCGGCGTCGGTCTCTTTCTCCAGCTTGATGTAAACGTCTTTCACCTCGTCCGCCGGTTTATGGCGATCGATCGGCGGGTTGACGATGGCGTGGTTAAAGTACAGGCCGGTTTCCTGAATACGGGTGTACCAGTTGCGGGCGTTCTGCTCGAACTGACCGTAGAAGGCAGGGTTAGCGCCGAGCGCGCAGCCGAACGCGGCTTTGTAGTCCGGCGTACGCCCCATCCAGCCGTAGCTCAGGCGCGACCACTCGGCGATGGCGTCACGCTGCTGGCGCAGATCGTCGGCACTTTTCGCCACACGGAAGAATTTATGGGTGTAGCCGCCGCTGCCGGTGTCGGTACCCCAGCAGAGGGTATCCTGCATGTCTGGCTTGTGCAGGGCATCGTACATCTGGGCGATGGACGCCGCCGCATTGCGAAATGCCGGGTGGGTAGTGACGTCCTTAACGCGCTCGCCGTAGATATAAATCTCACGACCATCTTGCAGGCTTTTTAAATACTCTTCACCGGTTAACGGACGTTTGGCATCAGCGCGGAAATCTTCAGGCTTCATAGGGACCTCGTATCGGAAGATGGTTGTTAAATTTATGTTTTGTTTTTGTTGTTTAATTGAAGCTTGAGACGGGCGGAACGTGAAGGGACGATTGGGACAACGGCAGGTACTTTTCGGGTGAGAGGTGGTTTTGTGATCTGTGCGGCTTTTCGGCGGGTGGCGCTGCGCTTACCCGCCCTACGAACCGCTATGCGTTCAGGAAACCGGTACTTTCTGCGCCCGGTATGCGCTGGGTGAGCACCCCGTCAGTCGGTTAAAAAAACGGGCGAAATAGGCCGGATCTTTAAACCCCAGCTGCCAGGCAATTTCGCTCACGGTGCTGTCGGAAAACAGCAGCAAACGCCTGGCTTCCCGCAGCTGGCGGTCGAAGATCAGCCGTTTCGGCGAGCGGTTGGCGAAGCGGCGACAGATATCGGTCAGGCGAGATTCGGTGAGATGCAATTCGCTGGCATACTCCGGCACCGTCCAGTGCTCGTGGTAATGAGCATCTGTCAGCTGGTTAAAGCGCTGAAAAAGCTTCAGCTCACCGCGCATGCCGCCTGACGCGTGGTCGTCGAGCTTCGCGTTGCGCAGCAGCAGGGTAAAAACGGCCTGGGCCAGCAGGACCAGCGTATGCTCGCGACCGGGCAGTTGTTCCGTGGATTCCCGGGCAATCAGCTGCCAGTAGTGCTTCAGCGCCGCCAGCTCGTCAGGCCTGTCGGCAAGCGACAGGCAGATCCCCGGCAGGCCGAACGCTTCCCGCGTACCGGGGTAGAGCACTTCTAACAGCGGCCAGATGAGATCCTCGCGCACCGTCAGCACGTGGCCGTCGCTGTCGGATTCGGTAATAAACGCGTGCGGCACCGACGGTGGCGTTAGCACGAACAGCGGCGCCTGCACCGAGTAACGGTGGTCGTCGAGCTGGAGCTCAATCTGCCCGGTGTCGAGAAAATGCATCTGAAAATACTGGTCGTGGCGGTGCGCCTGCATGTCGCGGCCAAAAAAGGCCGCCATGCGGGCGAACGACTGGTAGTGCACATCGTCGGTGCCCAGACTTTCGTCGTAATCCTTGCTGATATCAATGTTGGCGATGGGGCTCTGGCACATGATCGTTCCTCTGTTGATCCCGCTGCGTCATCGGAATGCGCGTCAGCACCAGCGCGCCCACCACCAGCAGACCCGCCACGAACCACAGTCCCGAGCTGAAGCTGCCGGTCGCGTCGCGCAAAATACCTATCAGCAATGGGCTGACGGCAGACCCGACGTTGCCGATGGCGTTGATCACCGCCAGCGCCACCGCGCGGGATTGCAGGCTAATAACCTGATCCGGCGTGGTCCAGAATATCGCCATGGCGGTAAACGATCCGGTTGAGGCCATGATGATGCCAAGCAGCTGGATCAGGCTGTGATCGGTCGCCGAGGCCAGCATCCATCCCGCCGCTGCAAAAAGATACGGCAGGATGGTGTGCTTTTTTCGCTCTTTCAGCCTGTCGGAGCGGCGGCTCCACCAGATCATCCCGAGGATGGTGCAAAACTGCGGGATCGCCGCCAGCAGGCCAATCACGATATTGCTGCTGCCGGTGTTGAAGCTTTGCAGGATCTGCGGCGTCCAGATGTTGATCGCGCTCAGCGTATTCGTCAGGCAGAAGTAGGCCAGCGTGTAGAGCAGCACGGCGGGCGTCAGCACCTCGCGCAGCGTCGAGCGCGGCGTGGCGGTATGCGCAATGGCCAGCTCCTGCTCGCGGGCGATCATCGTTTTGAGTGCCTGCTTTTCGTCATCATCCAGCCAGGTGGCCTGCTCCGGGGTGTCGTTAAGGTAGAACCAGGTCACCACGCCGAGCACCACCGATGGCAGCCCCTCCAGCAGGAACAGCCACTGCCAGCCCTTCAGGTTCCACAGCCCGTCCATCGCCAGAATGTACCCGGAGAGGATCGAGCCGAGCATCATGGTCACCGGCATGGCGATCATAAACAGCGCGTTGGCGCGGGCGCGGTGATACGCCGGGAACCACCAGGTGAGATAGACCAGAATGCCTGGCAGGAAACCGGCTTCGGCAATGCCCACCAGCATGCGCAGGACATAAAGCGTTTCGGGGCTGGTGGCGAACATGGTGCAGGTAGAGGCGATGCCCCACACCACCATGATCCCGGCGATCCAGCGGCGGGCGCCGACCTTCGCCAGCATGATGTTGCTGGGGATACCGCACAGCACGTAGGTCACGTAAAACAGCGTCGCGGCCAGGCCAAACATGGTTGACGTGAGGCCCAGATCTTTGCCCATCGTCAGCCCGGCAAAGCCGATGTTGATGCGATCGAGAAACGAGAAAACAAACAGGATAAAAAGAAACACGATCAAACGACGGAACAGCTTATTAATAACGCGATGTTCAACAGCTTTATTATGCAGGGTTGAGGTCGTCATGTTGCGCTCCACATCGTACGTTTAGTAGACGGATTTATTGTTATCAACTGCTGTGGTGACGTCGGTAAAGCGGGCCGCCAGCGCTTCGGCGCTGCGGGCGAGCAGGGTGGTATCCACGCCGACCGCGACAAACAACGCGCCGAGGCTGAGATAGCGTTTTGCCAGCTGTTCATTCGCCATCAGGATGCCGGGCGCTTTGCCCGCGCTGAGGATCTGCGCGATCGCCTGTTCAATGGCGGCCTGCACCTCCGGGTGCAGCGGATTACCGGCGAAGCCCATGTCGGCGCTCAGATCCGCCGGGCCGATAAACACGCCGTCCACCCCTTCCACGTCCAGGATCTGCGGCAGGTTTTTCAGCGCCTCGCGAGTTTCGATTTGCACCAGCACGCACATGGCGTCGTTAGCCTGATGCAGATACTCCGGGATGCGGTTCCAGCGCGACGCCCGCGCCAGCGCGCTGCCGACGCCGCGAATGCCGGCAGGCGGATAGCGGGTGGCGCTGACCGCCAGACGGGCTTCGTCGGCGTTTTGCACCATCGGCACCAGCAGGGTTTGCGCCCCCACGTCCAGCAACTGCTTGATCTGCACCGGATCGTTCCACGACGGGCGCACCACCGGCTGGCTGGGATAAGGGGCGATGGCCTGTAGCTGAGTCAGGATGGTTTGCACGCTGTTCGGCGCGTGCTCTCCGTCGATCAGCAACCAGTCAAAACCGGCCCCGGCCAGTAGCTCAGCGCTGTAGCTGCTGGTCAGCCCCAGCCACAGGCCGATTTGTGGCTTTCCGGCTTTCAGCGCGGTCTTAAATGCGTTTTCCATGGTGCACTCCTACACAAAGCGGCAACTGATGGAGCCCATGTTGCCGTAGTCGACGTGGAAGGTGTCGCCTCTGCTGGCGGCAACCGGGCGGGTAAACGAGCCGCCGAGGATGATCTGGCCTGGCTCAAGCTGCACGTCGTATGGCGCGAGTTTGTTCGCCAGCCACGCCACGCCGTTTGCCGGGTGGTTAAGCACGCCTGCGGCGACCCCGGTCTCTTCGATCACGCCGTTGCGGTAGAGCAGGGCGGAGATCCAGCGCAGATCCAGCTCGTCGGGTTTAATCGGGCGGCCGCCGAGGATCACGCCCGCGTTGGCGGCGTTATCGGAGATGGTGTCGAACACCTTGCGCGGGCGCTGGGTTTCCGGGTCAACGTTATGGCAGCGGGCGTCGATCAGCTCCAGGGCGGGGATGACGTAATCCGTGGCGTTGTAGACGTCGAAGATCGTGCAGTTCGGGCCGCGCAGCGGTTTTGCCAGCACGAAGGCCAGCTCCACTTCGATGCGCGGGACGATAAAGCGAGCCACGGGGATGTCGCTGCCGTCGTGGAAGAACATATCGTCCAGCAGCGCGCCGTAGTCCGGCTCGCTGATCTGCGAGCTGGCCTGCATCGCTTTGGAGGTGAGGCCGATCTTGTGGCCTTTCAGCACGCGGCCTTCGGCGATTTTCAGGCTCACCCATTCGCGCTGGACGGCGTAGGCGTCTTCAATGGTGATCTCCGGGTACTCCAGCGAGATCGCGCGGATCTGCTCCCGGGATTGTTCCGCCTGATGCAGGCGGTGGGCGATCAGGGTATGGGTGTGTTTGTCGAGCATGGCGTATCCTTTGTGCGGCTGTTGCCGGGTGGCGCTTCGCTTACCCGGCCTACGGTTCGGTGCTGCTGTTGCCGGGTGGCGCTGCGCTTACCCGGCCTACGGTTTGGGGCCGTTGTAGGCCCGGTAAGCGCAGCGCCACCGGGCGAGCAAACGGCTACTTAAACAACGCGTGCACGTTGTTCTGCTTGTAATTAAGCGTCGGGTGCAGCTCGTCGAGCTCGAACGACAGCGCCAGATAGCGGGCGGCCATCAGCTCTGCAAAATGCGTTTTGATCAGCGCAAACAGCATTTCACCGACCTCTTTCCGGCTTTCCAGGCTGCGCCCCGCGCCGATCTTCAGCGTCATATGCACAAAGGCGTAATCGTGCTTACCGTCTGCCATCTGCCAGGTGTCCAGCCAGTGGGCGCGGCTGCGGATACCGCCGATGGGGAAGATGCCCGTGGCGGCGAGCGCCTCGTTCACTTTGGCGAACAGCCCTGGCAGGTCGGCCTGCTCGCGGATGTTGTCGGTACATTCAGCAATAAAGTGCGGCATGGTGGCTCCTTACGCGGGCAGCGGGAAAACGGCGTTGACCTGGCCGGTGCCGGAGCTGGCGAACAGCTCGGTGAGAAACTCCACCTTACCGTCGTATTTGTCCCAGCCGAGCATCCCCAGCAGCATCACCGTGTCGTGCATATTGCCCTCGCCGTAGCAGTAGTCGGCGTACTCCGGCAGCATGCTGCAAAACTCCTTGAACTGACCCTCGCGCCACAGCTTCACCACGCGCTCGTCCATCTGGCGGTCAAACTCGCGGGTGTAGCTGTTCATCCCTTCCTCCGCGCGCTGGTCGTCGATAAAGCGGTGCGAGAGCGAGCCGCTGGCAAGCACCGCCACGGTGCCGTCGTATTTTTCGATGGCACTGATGATGGCCTCGCCCAGCCTGCGGCTGTCGGCGAAGTCGTGAACCGTGCAGAACGCCGAGATGGAGATCACTTTGAAGTGCTTATCCGCGTTCATGTAGCGCATCGGCACCAGCGTGCCGTACTCCAGCTTCAGGCTCGGGATGTTGTGCGCCTTGGCGCGAACGCCAAGCTTCACCGCTTCGTCGGCAATCAGCTGGCCGAGTTCCGGGTTGCCGTCGTAGTCGTAGGTCATGTCGCGAATAAAATGCGGCAGCTCGTTGCTGGTGTAGACGCCCGAAAAATGGTCCGCGCAGTTGATGTGATACGCGCTGTTCACCAGCCAGTGGGTGTCGAAGACGATAATGGTGTCCACGCCCAGCTCGCGGCAGCGCTTGCTGATCTCTTTATGCCCGTCGATGGCCGACTGGCGGCAGCCGTGGTTTTTGCCCGGCAGTTCAGAGAGATACATTGACGGAACGTGTGTGATTTTTGCCGCTAAGGCTAATTTTCCCATGATCAGATCCCCCACTTTGGAATCGGATGGTCACCCATGGAGATACAGACGTTCTTCATCTCCGCGAAGACCTCGAAGCTGTACTCGCCGCCCTCACGCCCGGTGCCGGAGGCCTTCACGCCGCCAAACGGCTGGCGCAGGTCGCGCACGTTCTGGGTGTTGACGAACACCATGCCCGCTTCGATGCTGCGCGCCAGACGCAGCACTTTGCTGACGTCCTGGGTCCAGATGTAAGATGCCAGGCCGTATTCCACGTCGTTCGCCAGGCGCAGGCCTTCCGCTTCATCCTTAAACGGCAGCAGGCAGGCCACTGGCCCGAAGATCTCCTCCTGCGCCACGCGCATGCGGTTATCGACATCCGCCAGCACGGTCGGGCGCAGGAAGTTGCCGCCCTTCAGGTGCGCAGGTAGATCGGTCGGTTTGTCCGGGCCGCCCGCCAGCAGGGTTGCGCCTTCCTCAATGCCGAGGCGGATGTAGCCGGAGACTTTTTCCCAGTGCTGCTGGCTGATGAGCGCGCCAATCTGGGTGTTCGGATCGGTCGGGTCGCCCACGCGCAGGCGGTTGGCGCGCTCGGCAAAGCGTTTGACGAACTCCGGGTAGATGCTCTGCTGGATGAAGATGCGCGAGCCGGCGGTGCAGCGTTCGCCGTTGATGGAGAAGATGGTAAACAGGGCTGCGTCCAGCGCGCGCTCAATGTCGGCATCTTCGAAAATCAGCACCGGAGATTTGCCGCCCAGCTCCATGGAATACTTCTTCAGCCCGGCGTTTTTCATGATGTTGCGCCCGGTGGCGGTACCGCCGGTGAAGGAGACGGCGCGCACGTCATGATGACGCACCAGCGCGTCGCCCGCCGTGGCGCCATAGCCCTGCACCACGTTGAGCACGCCCGCCGGAATGCCCGCTTCGAGGGCCAGCTCGCCCAGACGGTCGGCGGTCAGCGGGGAGAGTTCAGACATCTTCAGCACCGCGGTATTCCCTAAGGCCAGGCACGGCGCGACCTTCCAGGTGGCGGTCATAAACGGCACGTTCCACGGCGACACCAGCGCGCAAACGCCTACCGGCTGCACGAGGGTGTAGTTGAGCATCTTGTCGTCGACCGGGTAGGTTTTGCCGTTCATCTGCTGGCACACCTCGGCGAAGAACTCGAAGTTGTGCGAGGCGCGCGGAATGAGCACGTTTTTGGTCTGGTGGATCGGCAGGCCGGTGTCGGCGGTTTCCATCGCGGCAATGTCCGGCACGTTCTGGTCAATCAGATCCCCCAGGCGACGCATCAGGCGCGCGCGCTCCTTCATCGGCAGGTTGGCCCATTTCGGAAACGCCTCTTTGGCGGCGGCAACGGCCTGATGGATTTCGGCTTCGCCGCCTGAGGCCACTTCTGCCAGCACCTCGCCGGAGGCCGGGTTAGTGGTTTGAAAGTACTCACTTCCGGCGACGTTTTTACCGTTGATCCAGTGGTTAATCTTTTTCATTTTGCAGTCTCCTCACTGACAATTCGGTTTACCAGACGGCCTACGCCTTCCACTTCCACCACCACCTCATCGCCCGGCACCACGTCGGACAGCCCCTTCGGCGTGCCGGTGGCAATCATGTCGCCCGGTTGCAGGGTCATAAAATCGCTCAGATACGCAATCAAGTAGGGGATGCTGAAGATCAGGTCTGCCGTGGTGCCTTCCTGACGCAGTTCACCGTTGACGTAGGTGCGAAGACGAAGGTTGTGCGGGTCAGGAATGGCTTCTTTTGGCACTACGTTCGGGCTGATGGGGGTCAGCCCGTCGCGGCTTTTCACCCGCAGGTTCGGGCGATAGTAGTTTTCGAGATAATCGCGGATGGCGTAATCGTTGCACACCGTATAGCCCGCCACGTAGTCCATCGCCTCGGCTTCGCTGACCTTGCGCGCGGTTTTGCCGATGACCACCACCAGCTCCGCTTCGTAATGCATGTACTCGATATTGTTCGGGCGCACCGACGTCTGGTTGTCGCCGTTAAAGGTATTCGGCGCTTTGATAAACACCAGCGGCTCGGTGGGTGGCTTGAAGTCCAGCTCGCTGGCGTGGTCGGCATAGTTCAGACCGAGGGCAAACAGCGTGGCGTGCGGCGGCGTGCGCGGAGCGATGGCAACGTCGCGTTCCTCCACCACCGGGTTTTCCAGCGGCGGAAATCCTTCTGCCAGAATACGTACCCGATCGCCCGGGCGAACTTCGACGCGGCTTTGCGGAGTGCCGAGCAATATCGCATCGCCGGGGTTCAGGGTGGCAAATTCGCTCAGGGCGCTCAGCAGTTCGGCGGCGTTGCGGTGCAGATCGGCCGTGTTCCAGTGGTCCGCTTCGCGGCCGTTGATCTCGGTGATGATGGTCAGATTATCCACATTATCAACGGCGACAGGTTCGCCGAGCGGGCAAAATCCATCCCGGCATTTGGCTTTGATCGCCGGACGGTAGAAGCTCTCTTCCGGCAGGCTGATTTCGTTAGCCAGCGCGTAGCCGGCGATGTACGCCGCCGCCTCTTCAACGCGTACTTTGCTGGCGGTTTTGCCCACCACCAGCGCCACCGTCGCGCCGCTTAACACGGTTTCTCCCTGCGGGAAGGGAATCGGTTCGCCTGCGCGGATAACAGTGTTATGTGGCTTGATAAACCACACCGCCGTTTTTGGCGGCGCGTTATAGGGGGCTTTTTCAAACGCCTCAGCCCAGGCCACACGCTGGCTTTGGTGGTTTAGCGCTACGGCAAAAACAGTACCTTTCATTCCCATACTCCTCAAACCGGCTGTCCGGTTTTGATTTCATTAATATGTTAATGATCTGGTTTTATGCTTTTGCTGTTCGTTTCGCAATCAGAAGTGAATAATTTGTGATGCAAATAACAATAAATTTACATAAAAGGGTGGATTGATATTTAAATCAATAAGTTAAAAAAATAGATTTGTTTCTGTTAGACTTTTTGGGTTAAAACGTGTTGTCTATAAAAGCATCTGTTTTTAATTGTTTATTTGTTAATGATGTAAGGGGTAGATGATGCATGACTCATTAACCATCGCGCTGTTGCAGGCGCGTGAAGCGGCGATGGGCTACTTCCGCCCGATAGTGAAGCGGCATAATCTGACCGAGCAGCAGTGGCGTATCGTCCGCGTGCTGGCCGAGCATCCCTCCATGGATTTTCACGATCTGGCGTTCCGCACCTGTATTTTGCGCCCAAGCCTGACCGGCATTCTGACGCGGATGGAGCGCGACGGTCTGGTGCTGCGCTTAAAACCGGTGACTGACCAGCGCAAGCTGTACGTGTCGCTGACGAAAGAAGGCAACGCGCTGTACCAGCGTGCTCAGGCTCAGGTGGAAGAGGCGTACCAGCAGATTGAGGCGGAATATACGCCTGAGAAGATGAAGCAGCTCACGGCGCTGCTGGAAGAGTTTATTGAACTTGGAAACCGACATATCGCCGCGAGGGACGAAGCGTAAAAACCCTAAATTCCAGGATGATTTTCGTAAAGTTTTCTCATGCCAGGCCGAATATTCTGTATCTGCCTGAGGAAAGAGAAAACATGTTAAACCGAATCAAGATTGTCACCAGCTTACTGCTGGTTTTAGCGATATTTGGCCTTTTACAACTCACGTCTGGTGGTCTTTTCTTCAATGCCCTGAAGCATGACAAAGAGAATTTCACCATCCTGCAAACCATTCGCCAGCAACAATCCACCCTGAACGGTAGCTGGGTGGCGCTGCTGCAAACCCGTAACACCCTGAACCGCGCGGGTATCCGCTATATGATGGATCAGAACAATATCGGCAGCGGCTCAACCGTCGCCGAGCTGATGCAGATTGCCTCTGCGTCTCTGAAACAGGCGGAAAAAAACTGGGCGGATTACGAAGCGCTGCCGCGCGACCCGCGTCAGAGCGACGCTGCGGCACTGGAAATCAAACGTAATTACGATATCTACCATGGCGCGCTGGCTGAGCTGATCCAGCTGCTGGGGGCGGGCAAAATCAATGAGTTCTTCGACCAGCCGACCCAGAGCTATCAGGATGGCTTTGAGAAGCAGTACGTCAACTACCTGCAACAGAACGACGCGCTGTATCAGACCGCGGTTGAAGACAGCAACAGCTCTTACCGCCAGGCTATCTGGGTGCTGATTAGCGTGCTGGCTGCGGTGCTGGTGGTGATTGTTGCCGTCTGGCTGGGTATTCGTCAGGCGCTGATTTCGCCGCTGAACCGTCTGATTGACAGCATTCGTCATATCGCCAGCGGCGACCTGGTGAAGCGCATCGACGTGGAAGGCTCCAACGAGATGGGGGTACTGGCTGACTCCCTGCGCCATATGCAGGGCGAGCTGGTGCGTACCGTGGGTGACGTGCGTAACGGCGCCAACGCTATTTACAGCGGTGCGAGCGAAATCTCGATGGGCAATAACGATCTCTCATCCCGTACCGAACAGCAGGCTGCCTCTCTGGAAGAGACCGCCGCCAGCATGGAACAGCTGACTGCCACCGTGAAGCAGAACGCCGAGAACGCCCGTCAGGCGAGCAACCTGGCGCTGAGCGCGTCTGAAACCGCGCAGAAAGGCGGCAAGGTGGTGGATAACGTGGTGCAGACCATGCGTGACATCGCCGGCAGTTCGCAGAAAATCGCCGATATCATCAGCGTGATCGACGGGATTGCCTTCCAGACCAATATTCTGGCGCTGAACGCGGCGGTAGAAGCGGCGCGTGCGGGCGAGCAGGGGCGTGGTTTTGCGGTGGTTGCAGGTGAAGTCCGAAACCTGGCGCAGCGCAGCGCCCAGGCGGCTCGCGAGATCAAGAGCCTGATTGAAGACTCCGTGGGGCGCGTGGAAATTGGTTCAACGCTTGTTGAAAGCGCGGGTGAAACCATGGGTGAGATCGTGAATGCGGTAACGCGCGTGACGGATATCATGGGCGAAATCGCGTCTGCGTCTGACGAGCAGAGCCGCGGTATCGACCAGGTTGGGCTGGCGGTGGCTGAGATGGATCGCGTGACCCAGCAGAACGCCTCGCTGGTGGAAGAGTCTGCGGCGGCGGCCGCGGCACTGGAAGAGCAGGCGAGCCGTCTGACGCAGGCCGTTGCGGTGTTCCGTATTCAGCAGGAACAGATGAAGGCGCGCGAGTTCGCCTCGGCGAAAAGCGTTGCCGCACCGGTAGTGGCGCGTAAACCGGCGACCGCAGACGCGGGCGATAACTGGGAAACGTTCTGACGCTGTGCGTTTCGCCGGGTGGCGGCTACGCCTGACCCGGCCTACGGATTGTGCGTTTTGCCGGGTGGCGGCTGCGCCTTACCCGGCCTACGGATTGTGCGTTTTGCCGGGTGGCGGCTGCGCCTGACCCGGCCTACGGATTGTGCGTTTCGCCGGGTGGCGGCTACGCCTGACCCGGCCTACGGATTGTGCGTTTCGCCGGGTGGCGGCTGCGGAATTGGGTTTTGTAGGCCCGGTAAGCGCAGCGCCACCGGGCGATTTTACAGAGGCAGGCGCATGGCGCAGCGGGAACCATACGCTAAACCGTGCGCCGTCTCTTCCTCGCGTTTCTGGCGCAGTTCCGGCGTCAGCGTCGTCATCATCTCAAACCCTAATCGCCTGTAGAAGGGCGCATTCCACGGGACATCACGAAACGTCGTTAACGTCAGCGAGTTCAGCCCCAGACTGCGGGCATGCGCGGCGGCACGGGCGATTAACTGGCGTCCAAGACCTCGTCCCTGCCAGTCCAGGTGAACCGACAGTTCCACAATAAACAACGACGATGGATGAGCTTCGGCGAGAATAAAGCCCACGGGCCTGTCGTCAGCCAGCGCCAGCCAGCTTAATCCGCGTCCGGCGTAACCGAGGTGATCTTCAACAGAATTAACCTCATTGTCTGCCAGCCAGGCCAGCTCAGGAACGTCGCGAAACCGCTGCCCCGCCGCGCGTTCAATGGCGGGCAGGGCAGCGACGTCGTCGATGCGCGTCGGGCGAAGAGTGAACGCCGTCATCAGCCAGCGCTGCTCACAATTTTAATCTCCACCATGCCGATCCCCAGCTTGCGCGGAGCGTGACCGAGAATATTCCCTTCGTTAGTGGACTGCGGATCGGGTGGCACAATGACCAGCGTATTGCTGCGCGTTGGGTTATCGAAGTGCAGCGTGCTGGTGGTGACGTCGTTGCTCAGCGTCAGCGTCTGTTCTTTATCACCGACGCGCACCGGTATAGGACGGTTTGCGTTGGGACCAAATGCCCTGGCGGTGATCACCAGATCGAATTTCTCCGGCAGCGGATGGGTATATTCAATTTTCACCTCATCGCCCAACTGCGCGTTAGACCAGCGCCCCCAGGATTCCGGCCGTGAAATACCGCTGAACTGCTTCACCTCTTCCGGCGCGCCGGCAACATTAAAGATGAAGCTGTCTGCTTTATAACGAATGTCGTTGTCGACGATTTTCAGCAGGTCTACGTTGCGCTGATAGCGTGCGGTATCAATAACCGTATCTTTAAACGCGGTTTTTCCCTGCCACTGCGGTTTGTCAACGTGTTGCACGGTCTGCTCGCCGCCGAGTTGCCCCTGAGAGACGCACCAGTCGGTGGACAGCGACAGCTGTTGCGACCAGAGCTGGCCCATTTTGTAGCATTTGTCGACCCAGACGAAATTATCGCGCGGGGCAAATTCCGCCAGCTGGAAGCGCAGTGGCGCGGAGTATTCGCTTTCCGGCAGCGGCTCGACGCGGTTATCCGACACGCGCAGCAGCAGCGGCAGGCGGAAATGGCTGCCGGAGAACGCGATCATTTTTTTATCCTGATCGATGGTGAAGTCTTTTATCTCTTTCGGGAAGTTCCACAGACGAATGATATCCGGCTTCCAGGCGAGGATTTTTTCCTTCATGTTGAGGAAGATTTCCGACAGGGACTGGCCCGACAGCGTACTGCGGCCCAGGCCAATGAAGTTATCGCCACCCAGAATATCCAGCACGGTAGCGCCGTTATCCATCGAGTTACGTTTAGCGGCAATGATCTCCTGCTGCGGTTTATCGCCGCGCAGCACAAAGAACAGGTTGCTGCGATCCAGCTTATTCAGTTCATCCCAGGCGCTGTTTTTCATCGCCAGATGGTCAGATGAGACGACGATGACCGTATTTTTGAAATACGGCGACGCTTTGATTTTCTCGATTAACGCCGCGATATGCTCCTGGCTACAGGTCACGGCGCTGAACGACTTGTTGTTTTTACCGTCAATGTCATAGCCCTGACGTTTACAGGTGCGTGAGACGAAACCATCCGGATGATGCGTGTCAACGGTCAACGCAAACAGCGAGAAGCGTTTACCGGCGCGGGAAAGCTCCTCGAATTTCTTCCAGGTTTCATCAAGAACGGTATCGTCGTAAAAGCCCCAGTCGTTGCGGTAGGCCGGATCGGCCACCGTGGTTTTCAGCTCTTCGGAACCATACAGGTGATCGAAACCGTGGGATTTCAGGAACACATCTTTCCCGGCAAAGCGCAGGTTAGCGCCCTGCATAAAGTAGTTTTCATAGCCCGAGTTTTTCAGGATATCGCCGAGGCAAATGTTCTGCGGGAAGAAGCTCGACATTGAGGCGGAGGCGTTGCCTTCAAACGGGGCGAACAGCGGAATGCCGCACTGAGAGGCCACCATCCCGGCGATGGTGTAATCCGTGCCAGGGAGCTGCATGGTGTGGCTGAAGTCGAGGCCCTGGTTTTTCAGCGCGCCAAGCTCTGGCGTCAGGTTCGGGAAAGCATCGTTATCAAAATAGGTGCGTTCCAGACTTTCGCCGTAGATATAGACCAGGTTGAGTCTGGGATTGTCGATCTTCTTCGAGGGTTCTTTGTAATAGGCCGCAAAGTCCGGATCGCCATCGCGCGACTGGGATTTTACCAGCTCGGTAATTTGATGGAATGCCGGGCTGGCATCCACGGAGGCCAGCGCCAGGCACAGCGCCAGCAGGCTGTAGTCATGATGATGCGGACGGTGACGGCGACGGCGCAGAACCCAGGCCAGCGCGGCGAAGATGCCCACCAGGGCGACCACCAGCCCCAGACCCGGAAGGATGTACTTACCCACACCAGCGCCGGTCAGGCTGTTGGTCAACGTGTAGAGCACCGCGTCGTTAATACCGTCGCCGGTAAAGTAATCGCTGGCATATAACGTAATGTTTAAAACAATAAAAATGCCGAGCACCACCAGGGTGGCCACAAACCACCAGGTGTGACGACCGGCTTTCCAGGCATAAACGCCGATGGAAGCCAGGAAAAGGACAAGGGACATTAACTCTGACAACAGCAGATCCTCATCATGCCGGACGCTTAGCCGACTAACTGCTTATTTTTTGGGTAATACAATGTAATTGCGATGTCGCTTAGCTGCAATTTTAGTGTCACGAAAGTGTGCTGTTGTTAGGATTTGGTTTATAAAATCGGATTTTTGAATACAGTCGCAGCGTGGCACACGGAGGCTGAGGTGGTGGCAGGGGGTAAAAAAACGCACTTCACGCCGCGGTGTAAGACTAACGTAATAAACCCGGCGTGTTGTGGCAGAAAATGGGAGGCGATCAGGAGAGGAAATTAACGCCTTGTTTCAGCACCAGATCGCAGGCTTTCGTTTTTACCTGTTTCGCCAGAGATGAATTTCCAAGGGTGCTGAGGTTCAGCTGCTGGCCATTTTGCGCGTTCAGCAGACCCTGAATACCGTCCATATAGTTGGTGTCCGCTTTCTGCTCCTGGGTGTCCAGACCCAGTTTACCCAGTACCTGGTTTTTGATGTTTTCGGTATCGGTAACGGAAGCCAGTTTCTGCTTCGCGCAGTATTCCAGAATGCCCGCCGCGTTGTTCATCGTTCCGGCGCTCAGGCTTTGGGAGCTGTTACTCAGCAGGCCGGTGAGGGACGAGGCTGACAGCCCGCCCTGGGAAGTGCCGCTCTCTTTGGTTAACTCACTTGCTGCGCTGGAGAGCGACTCCTGCCATGATGCGGCCTGCGCTGCGCCAGTCACCAGCAGGGCGCCAGTAAGGATGCTGATAAGAAACTGTTTTTTCATAATGATTTACTCAACAAGGTCCGTTTTGGGCCAAAAGTGGGTTCAGTATATACCTCTGCTCTTCCAGTGCTCCCTGGAAATATCTTAATACTCTTTGCCGGTGACGCGGCTGCGATAGCTGTCCCAGTCGAAGATGACGTACAGGCTGTTACCCAGCTTCATGCGATCCATCACCCGCTCGCCAAGAAGTCGGGTCATCTCGTCGATATTGTGGTTCGTCAGCATACCGGTTGGGTGTTTTGACGACGAACGGCGATCGACAATCTGATTGATGATCACTTTTTCGTAGCGGGACTCCGTCTGGACGCCGATCTCGTCGATGACCAGCAAATCCACGTTACTCAAATCATTCAGCAGCTGTTCTTCGCTGGTTTCGCGGTTACTGAAGGTGTCCTTCATGGCGGACATAATATCGGCCACGGTGATAATCAGCACTGACTTCCCGCGCAGCAGCAGCTCGTTGCAGATTGCGGCCGCAAGGTGATTTTTCCCCGTGCCGGGTTTTCCGCTAAAGATGAAGCTGGCAATGTTGCCGTCAAATTCATCCACGTACTGGCGCGCCTGGTTGAGGGCGTTCATCTGCCCCTGTGACTCGACCTTATAATTCTCGAAGGAGCAGTTCTGGTGCAGAGGGCGAATGCCCGAGCGGTTAAAGGTGCGCTGCATTTTCATCGCGCGGTTTTCGCGGGCGAGGGCAGCCGCGCGAATTTTACCTTGCTCTTTTTGCCATGCCAGCAGCTCTTCACCGGTGGTGAAGGCGGGCTTCACGTTGGCGGGCATCATCTTCTGCAAACGTTTCATCAGGTCGCCGACGTTTTTCATTTCGCACCTCGGAATCCATCAGGGATTTTTTTGTCCGGTTCTGAAAAGGCATTGATATCACGTTTTGGCTGGCCATTGTTGCTGGCGCGGTTGATTTGCAGACTGCGCGCGAACTTTTGCTGCCACTGAACATGGTGGAAGACTTTTCCTTCAGCCTGCCAGTAAGCGGTAAAGGCCGCCAGCTCTTCTGGCGTCGCGGGCTGCGCGAGGGCTATTCCCCATAAGGCCGCCTGCCGCTGAAAATCGGCGTCCGGCTGCCAACCGGCGTACATGGGAAATTTCCCCATTGGAACGGCCACCGGGGCGCTGGCGGGTTCGTCAAAAAACTGATTATCCAGCATGACATCGCTCGCCGGACGCGACAGCTTCGCTTCAATTTCCAGAAGCTGCGCCAGACGTTCCGGCGTGACCGCATAAAACGCCGGGGCGTTGTCGGCAAATACCGCGAGCGTGCCGCCTTCGGCGTGCGTCAACACACCGCGAGGATCGCGCATAAAGGCATCAATGCCAGCAATGCTGGTGGTCAGGATTCTGGAGGACATAACACTTTCTCAACTGATTACTACGGACGTGATTGAGGGTTATGGTAGCACAGAGAGAGGAGAGGAAAGGAGAGGATTTCCCCGGCGGCGTTACGCTTACCGGGGCTAAAATCACAAGGGCTGTTTACGCGATGATGTTCAGCGTCACGTCGATATTGCCGCGCGTCGCGTTAGAGTACGGACAGACGATATGCGCTGCATCCACCAGTTTTTTGGCTTCCGCTGCGTCCATCCCTTCAACGTGGATGTTCAGCTTCGCTTCGATACCAAAACCGGTTGGCAGCGGGCCAATCCCCACTTCGCCTTCAATAAAGGCGTCTTTTGGCAGAGCGAATTTGTCGCGTGCCGCAACGAACTTCATTGCGCCCAGGAAGCAGGCGGAGTAGCCCGCAGCGAACAGCTGTTCAGGGTTGGTTACTTCACCCCCCATGCCGCCCATCTCTTTTGGCACACCCAGTTTGACATCCAGAACGCCATCGGAAGACGTTGCGCGGCCATCACGGCCTCCGGTTGCTTTGGCTTTGGCAGTGTAGACAACTTTTTCTAAAGACATGGCAGGTTCCTCATCTTACGTTTATATGCACTATTAAATAGCGCGCGATGTATTAAGTTAGAATCAGACGCGTAAAGTATAGCCTTACGCGCGATGAAGCTGTTGGCGCAAAAGTTCGAGCTGTTGCTTGAGCGCCAGCATGGTGTCGGTATCACACTGCGCTGCACAGCCCACGGCGTGGGGTATCGTCACGGCCTGCTGTTGCAGCGCCCGACCCGCGTCGCTCAGGGTGACGGCGACCTGACGCTCATCCTGACGGGAACGCTGGCGGAAGATTAATCCTGCGCTTTCCAGGCGTTTCAGCAGGGGAGTCAGCGTGGCGGAATCCAGGAACAGCCGCTCGCCAATGTCTGACACCGTGATATCATCCTGCTCCCACAGCACCAGCATCACAAGGTATTGCGGGTAGGTCAGGTTAAGCGGCGCCAGCAGTTGCCGGTACAGCTTGTTAAGCGCCAGATTTGCCGAATAGAGGGCAAAACAGAGCTGGTTATCCAGCAGAAGCGCGTTGGTAGTGTCGTTCGTTTTTGCGTCCATGAAATGAATATAGATAGCGCACGATACAATTGCAAGCGATTTTATTATACGCGTGGACGTTTGCGGTAAAGCCATAATCCGGGGATCGACAGGCCGATGGAGAGCGCGCCCACAATCGACGAGGCTTTAAGGAAATTGCTCAGAAGCAGGATCATCTGCGGTTCGCTGTAGCCAAAGTGGCTGATTTTGACGGCGGAGATCATCGCCGTATAGGCTGAAATGCCCGGGAACATAGGAATGACTGCCGCCACGGTGAACACTTTCGGGTGCGCCAGATACCAGCGGGACCACTGAATACCGATGCTGCCGACCAGCATGGAGGCGATAAACGTCGACCATTCGATATTAAAGCCCGAGGTCATCATGATCATACGTGAGCCGTGGCCAATGGCACCCAGCAGCGCACACCAGGGTAATGCACGCTGTGGGACGTTAAACACCATCGCAAAGCCAACGGCGGGAAGGGCTGCCAGGAGCATGTCCTGCGCCAGTGCGAGTAGAAAATCCATCACGCCCATCCGCGTAACCCCCAGAGTGTCATGGCCATTACCACCCCGATACAGGTCGCCAGCGTCAGCAGGCTGGCTATCGCCCAGCGCGCCAGACCGGTGTTGATGTGGCCTTTGAACATATCAGCGACGGCGTTGATTAAGGGAAAACCCGGCACCAGCAGCAATACGCTGGCGGCCATCGCAACAGTAGGCGTGCTGGCGAAGTAAGGCTGGCGCAAAAGCAGGCCGGATACGGTTGTCGCCACGAACGCCGTGATGCAGAAGTTAATTTGCGGATGCAGTTGCCTGTGCGTCAACAACTGGCGGACATACATCGCGATGCTGCTGGCAAAGAAGGTCACGACAGCGCCGTCCCAGCCGCCCGCGTTGAGCTTGCAGAAGCAGGCGCAGGAGAGTCCCACCATCAGCACAACCAGCCAGCGTGGATACCGGAGAGGTTTGATCTGGTTGAAGCGTTTCTCTATCTCCCTCAGATCGAGCAGCTTGTGTTCAGCAAGGATCACGATGTGCTGCACTTCCGTCACGACGTGCATGTTAATGCCGCGGTCATGATTTTTACGGGTGGAGGTCAGGCACTGTCCGTCTTTAATGGTGGTCAGCACAATGGCATTTGACGAGATGGAGCTCTCAACGCTGTCCATCCCCAGCGCCAGCCCAAGGCGTGTGGAAAGTTCTTCCACGAGGGCGCTTTCTGCCCCGTGTTGTAAGAGAAAAAGCCCGCACTGAATACATAGCCGCGTGGTAGCACGTTGCGTAGACCGATCTGCCTGCATGAAACGCCCTGAAGAGAAGAGAGATTGCTTACTTTTAACACAAAGGGCCGGGCCCTTTGCGCTGGGCCAGATCAACATTTGTGCAATCAGTCGCGTGAGTAGGGGGAGAAAACCGCACTTTCTATTTATTTAATGAATATAAAAATAGAGATTTATAAAGACAATATATTAAGTATTTCTAATTTCATATTTTCAATCTTTTCACGCAATCTTAATTAAAGTTTTGTGGTCTTTATGCGATATTAAGCCAGTATTGGGCGTTTCTTAACCCATGTGACATTTCTTCTGATTTGCGAGTATTAAGCCGTTTTGTACTGAGGGATGCAAGCGTGTTTAAACTCGTAGGGTTAGTTCGTTCTTAAATAATGAATTTATGACAGGGAGGGTCTATGTTGCCATTGAATGGTAAACACGGAGTGGTGATTAGTAGAGTGCCTGTTATGCAAAATGGGCTAGGTGGCGTCATGACGCGTCATTTTCCTGATTTTGAAATAACGTACTGCCGTTCGATGCAGGAGTTGACGCTACTACAATTGCGTCGCGCTGGGGTCGTTATTGCCGATATTTCAGGTGAGTATCGTAATCCTCGCGGCACGCTTGAGCAGTATTATGGATTAATGAATCAGTATCGGGACATTCACTGGATATTCCTTGTCTCGCGTCCCCTTTATCCACTTGCAGTAGAGCTTCTTATGCGTCCGGAAAGCACGCTGCTTTCGGATATGGAACCGATCGAAGGCGTTATTAACGCTATTCGCGCGGGCAGTGAACGTGCCGAGCGAATAAGCCAGACGTTATTAATACCGGAAACGTCCGATATTGAAGAAGAGAGTGAGCAAATGATTGCGCTCACCCACTCTGAACGCAAGGTGTTGCGTTTATTAGGTAAAGGTTGGGGAATCAACCAAATAGCCACGCTGCTGAATAAAAGTAATAAAACGATCAGTGCACAGAAAAACAGTGCAATGCGCCGCTTATCACTTCGCAGTAATGCCGATATGTACGCGTGGATAAGCAGTACCCAGGGAATGCGAGAACTCAGTTTAATGTCGGCTTATGGAGAGTTTGAGGAATGGAAAAGACCACTGCAACAAGACATATCGCCGTCATCGAAAGCTGCTCAATGAGCGCTGTAGGGCTGAAGCATCTCTTTGCGATGCCCGCCCTGAGCCATTACCAGGTGCACCTGTTTAGCAGATTCGCCAGCTTTAAAGCGGCGCTCTCGGATATCTCATTCTATGCGGTTATCTATTCACTGTCTGATGAGCGTGAAGAGCGGAGAAACTGTCTGGCCTGTTTACGGGATCTCACCTTCACCCACAGCGACGTCCAGCGTATCGTGCTGGCCTCTGACGAAATGGAGGCGAGGCTGGTCAGCCATCTTTCGCCTTCTCGCTTGCATGGGATAATCAGTAAATCGGTTCCGCTAAAACAGCTAATGGAGGGGCTGGAGACATTACTCAGCGAAACGCATCAGGTGAATGACAACATGTACAATCACTGGTGTGTGAGCCAGAATCGTATGTTAAGCCCAACCGAAAGGGCAATACTGCGTTATATGTCATCGGGTTTTTCAATCCCTGAAATTGCGGCGCAGCTTGAACGCAATATTAAAACCATCCGGGCGCATAAGTTTAACGCAATGGTAAAGCTGGGCGTCAATTCTGACGTGGGATTACTGGATGCGGCGGATATCCTGGCGCATCTCCCTGCCCGGGAAGTGCGTCGTTCAGCTCTCACCGTTCCTTCATTCTCTCAGCGTTAAGTGGTGCGCCAGAGTTCTTCTGGCGCAACGTTTAAATGCAGACATCGACCCATTTTGCTGCGGTCAGCTCCGCCATTCTGTCGGGCGATATACGCACCGCACTGTGGATGGCACCCGCTGCGGGTAACACTTCCGCGTACTGTTTTAATGTGATGTCACAGTAAACAGAGAGCGGATTTTCCAGTCCGAAAGGGCAGACGCCGCCAACAGGATGACCCGTCAGGGTGACTACCTCATCGCTGCTGAGCATGCGGGCTTTTGCGCCGAATGTCTCTTTAAGCTTTTTGTTATCCAGACGCGCATCACCTTTTGCAACCACCAGAATCACGTCATTTTTAATTTTCAGTGACAGCGTTTTGGCAATTTGGCCGGGTTCAACGTTGTGCGCGGCAGCAGCAAGGGCAACAGTCGCTGTGCTTTGGTTAAGCTCAATGATCTCTATATCCGGAGCGTGTTCGGCAAAAAACTGTTGTACAGACTGCAAACTCATTGATTCCTCCTGACAAATATCCTGCGTAATCTGTCATAAGAATTTAGTCGCTGTAAATATCCCTTAAGTAACAAATATCCGTCAGGGGCGATTTCTGGATCGCCTTCACATTCACAGAAACCGGTTACAGTAACCGGTTGCAGAGCGTGATGCAGAGATTAATACTAAGTGTGTAACTTCCCCTGTATCTAATAATAAGAGCTAATTATGAAACCATTCCGTTTGAGCAGTACCGCAGGTACACGATCCGGCAAGGTTGTGACGCTGATGTATGGAACAACGTGTGACGTGAGAGCGTCCAAAACGAACGTCTGACAGGAGATCTGCTATGTCTGCCAACCACGCTGCATTTAATCTGATTTTCCGCTTCGTTGAAAATTATGTCAGCCCTATTGCCGGGCGTATCTCTTCCCAGCGTCACGTTATGGCTATTCGTGACGGGTTTATCTCAGCGATGCCGTTTATGATTGTGGGCTCGTTTTTATTAGTGTTCGCTTACCCGCCTTTTTCGCCTGATACCACCTGGGGTTTTGCTCGCGCCTGGCTGGATATGGCGAAGCAGTTTGAAGGTCAAATTCTGACGCCGTTTGATATGACAATGGGGGTGATGTCCCTTTATATCTGTGCGGCTATTGCCTACAACCTGGGCAAACATTACGTTAAAACGCATCAGCTGGATCCGTTCATGTGCGCGATGCTGTCGCTGATGGCGTTCCTGCTGGTCGCCGCCCCTAAAACCAAAGGCGCTTTACCGGTGGATAGCCTGGGAGGGACCGGTATTTTCACCGCGATTCTGGTGGCGATCTATTGCGTTGAGATGATGCGTTTCCTGAAAGCACACAATATCGGGATCCGCCTGCCAGACCAGGTTCCACCGATGATCAAAAACTCGTTTGACCTGCTGATCCCGGTGCTGGTAGTGGTGCTCACGCTATACCCGCTGAGCCTGCTGATCCAGTCGCAGTTCGGTATGCTGATCCCACAGGCCATCATGTCGATATTCAAACCGCTGGTCTCTGCGGCTGACTCGCTGCCTGCGATCCTGCTGGCGGTGCTGATTGGCCACCTGCTGTGGTTTGCCGGGATCCACGGCGCGGCGATTGTCTCCGGGATGCTGCAAATGTTCTGGCTGACAAACCTGGGGGCGAACCAGACCGCGCTGGCGGCGAGCCAGCCTTTGCCACACATCTTTATGGAAGCCTTCTGGACGTTCTTTATCGTTATCGGCGGATCGGGGGCGACGATGGGGCTGGTGTTCTGCTATCTGCGTAGCCGCTCCGCGCACCTGCGCTCCATTGGACGTCTGAGCGTGGTACCAAGCATTTTCAATATCAATGAACCGGTGATTTTCGGTACGCCGATTGTGATGAACCCGGTGTTCTTTATTCCTTTCCTGCTGGCGCCGATGGTTAATGCCGTGCTGGCATGGGCAGCGATGAAGTTTGATCTGATTGGCCGCGTGATTTCCGTTGTGCCGTGGACGGCACCGGCTCCGGTTGGTGCCGCCTGGGCGCTGGGCTGGGATTTCCGTGCAGCCATTCTGGTGCTGGTTTTGGCCTGCGTTTCCGCCATTATCTATTTCCCGTTCTTCAAGGTGTACGAGAAACAGTTGCTTCAGCAGGAAGCGGAAGAAGCACAGCGTAATGGAGAAGAGGAAAATCAGCAGGTCGCTTAGGTAAAAGCAAAACGGCAACGCAGGTTGCCGTTTTTAATGTTTGTTCCCTCTCTCTGCGGGTTTCAGGCCGGGCCAGACTACTTAAGCGTGCAATCGCCACACTGCTGGACGTCCGGCAAACGGTAGCGCTGACAGCAGGTACGACGTACCAGAAGTCCCTCACGCGGAACCACGGTGCGGTAAAGAGGGTTGTCCCGTCCATCCGACAGCTGTCTGGCAAAGAAACAGCTCTGACGCAGTGCATCCACTTTCTCGTCGCCGAGCAGCGGCTTCATCTCCGTTAAATACCAGTGGATAAGATACCCGGTATTACTCCAGATCAGTTTGCCGTTAATCTCTCCCGTCGCTTCCAGCGCATCAATGACCGGAACCAGCGCTCTTGTAATCAGCCGTTCCATACGCGCCTGCGCTGACAGGTGTCTCGCGCTCGGATCTTCATGTACATCAATCCAGAAACAGGCAGCACGCCCGGTTTCATGAAACTCAACATGGAAATGTTCCGACGAGAGATCGAGCATCGTTTCCTGGGTCAACAGGGCCAGCATGACAGGCGGCACCATCAGCCCGATATACCACTGTGCCCAGAGGGATAACAGCGGTTTGTTTTCCCGCGTCAGGGTAGGTTGGTTACGATAAATATGGTCGGAATAGGTTGCCAGCAGTGACCGCAGCTCCGCAGGGCGTTGCCACTCAGTCAGCGTCAGAGCATGATGCGGCGGTGCTTCATCCAGTTTGATGAAATCCAGCAGATGGGCGCGCGTTACGGCAATTTTTTCCCGAATGGCATCCGCAAACGTCGTTTCCCCGGCGGAGAGTGGAACTCGCCAGAGCAGGGGCTCAACGATGTGTGCGGTACGAGTCGCCATAGTGTAGATTACAAATCTAAATGATAATGATTGCCAATCCTAACTATAGATAAAACCGAGCGCAAGCGTTTTATCCTGGCACTGTGAAGGCGGTTTCAGGCGGTATGAAGCTCTTCGCTCAGCAGAATGCTGTTACGTCCCATATGCTTGGCTTCATAGAGAGCTTTATCGGCTTTCGCCAGCGCGCCCTCAACGTCGTCACCTTCGAACATGGCGATGCCAATGCTGATGGTCACGTTAGTGGCGACGCTTTCGTTAAACATATGGGGGATTTTAAGATCGTAAACCTTCTGACGTATGCGTTCAGCCGTCTGTCGCGCTTGCTCCAGCGGGATGTTACTCAACAGCACCATAAATTCTTCCCCGCCAAACCGGGCGACAACATCGCGTGAGCGCACGGCGTCGCGTATCGCAGCCGAGACCCTGATCAAGGCCTGATCGCCCATCATATGGCCATAATGGTCGTTGTAGGCTTTGAAGTGGTCGATATCCATCAGCAGCACGAAGTGCTCGCCAGCGTCAGGCCTGGGAAGATTCTCCAGCCGGCTTTGCAGCCCGCGACGGTTATATAGGCCGGTGAGCGGGTCCATCATGCTGAGATCGGTCAGGGTTTCGCGCTCCTCCAGCAGTTCGGAAAGCAGCTCCTGGGCGAAACGGTCATTGCGCCGCTGAAGAACATGATGGATACCAATGGCAACCACCGGCAGCGCGAAAAAATAGGCCATTCTCAGCCAGTTTTCGGACGGACTAAGCCACAGGCAGGATATAAAAGCGGGAAATGAATGTAACGTAAAGGCTTTAATATTACTTGCGAACGCCAGAGACCCTATAAAAAGCACTGTTAATAGCGCCATCATTAAATAGGTCGCGTGATCGTGCGTGATTAACAGAAATTTAGAGACGATCTGCCAGGCCCATAAAAGACCAAAAATAGCTGAAACAACAGGGATATTTATTTTTCGCGTGCTGTTTTTCCAGTGCCAGATAAGTAAGCCTGTGCTGATAGTCAGTACGGCAAAGAGCGGGACTGATAACACACGCACGGAATAGAGAGGGTTTGTTACCGAGAACAATGCTGATGCAGCGTTCAGAAATAAAAACAAACGTAAAGATAGCTGATATTTCTTGTTGACTAAAGACAGCCAGGATTGTGATGTCATATGCGTGCGTTTTTATTAAAACTCAATTAAAACAATGAGCAAGGTGTTGTTGTGTAATATTGGGCGCTACAAAATTGAATTTTTATTATCAGAATAACTTTATCGGAAGTTAACAGGTGGGCAATTTATCACCTTACACATTCTCTGTCATTATGGGAAAGCAATTGCTGGCGCAATTTCTTACGTCGCATGCTGACAAGTGATAATTACTATCATATGATACTGGTTATCATTATCAGTGCGAGAGGTGAAACCATGTTGAGCAAAGCGCTGGGAAGTGGGTGGGGAATATTACTGCCTGGTTCCATTATCGGTGGGCTAATGTTTGCCGATCTCCCCATTGATGTCTGGAAAGCAATGATTGTTTCAGGCTTGCTGGTGACATCCGCAATGATCTGGCACAAACAGTTACGGCATTACGTGCTGCTGCCATCATGCGTTGCGCTAATCAGTGGACTGCTGGTGATTCTGATGAGTTTGAAATAAAAGGGAAAAACAGGAGGCACTGCTGAGGGGATGTAAGATAATTGGTGCGAGGGGGGGGACTTGAACCCCCACGTCCGTAAGGACACTAACACCTGAAGCTAGCGCGTCTACCAATTCCGCCACCTTCGCCCAGTGCGAGCAATATCAACGTGATTTATGGTGCGAGGGGGGGGACTTGAACCCCCACGTCCGTAAGGACACTAACACCTGAAGCTAGCGCGTCTACCAATTCCGCCACCTTCGCACAGTCATCTTACTGGTTTGATATCGCCTCGTTGGTGCGAGGGGGGGGACTCGAACCCCCACATCCTAAGGACACTAACACCTGAAGCTAGCGCGTCTACCAATTCCGCCACCTTCGCCCAGTGCGAGCAATATCAACGTGATTTATGGTGCGAGGGGGGGGACTTGAACCCCCACGTCCGTAAGGACACTAACACCTGAAGCTAGCGCGTCTACCAATTCCGCCACCTTCGCATACCATCGACACTGTAAAAGTATCGTAACCACGGAGGCGCATTCTAGATGTTTTCAGCTTTACGTCAACAGAAAATTGCGCACGTTGTTTTGATTGCTGCAAAAATGGGCGATGGCAGCGTCAGCCATCGCCGGACCGGGGGTTTACTTTTTCGCCTGGCGCGTCATCACGGTGCGATAGACCTTAAAGCGGCCCGTCTGGGCGATCACTTCGTGGAAGCCAAAGGTTTCATCCAGCACTTTCGGGTACGCGAGGAAGGCGTTCGCTACGATACGCAGCTCACCGCCGCTGTTGAGGTGACGGGTTGCGCCACGGATCAGCGTTTGCGCCGCTTCAAGGCTGGTCTCCATTCCGTCGTGGAACGGCGGGTTAGAGATGATCATGTCAAAGCGACCGGTCACGTCGGAGAAGACGTTGCTGGCAAACACGTCACCTTCTATGCCATTCGCAGCAAGCGTGGCGCGGCTGGCTTCTACTGCCGGGGCGCTCACGTCACACAGGGTTAAACGCACTTTTGGTGAGTGGCTGGCGAGAACCGTTGACAGCACGCCCGCGCCACAGCCGACGTCCAGCACCTTGCCCTTGGTGTGAGGCGTCAGGGTGGACAGCAGCAGCTTGCTGCCCGTATCGAGCGCATCACGACTGAACACGCCCGGCAGGGTTTTAATGGTCAGGCCGTCAAGCTGGTACTCGTCCCAGAAGGCGTCGGCATCGAAGGTGGTCTGTTTTTCCAGACGACCATGGTACAGTCCGCAGCGACGGGCGCTGTCGATTTTCGTCAGCGGCGCCCAGGCTTCGAGCATCTGCTCTGCGCTACGCACCCCGCTGCGGTTCTCACCGACAACAAAAATATCGCAGCCGACCGGCAGCAGAGAAAGCAGGTTCATCAGCTGGAACTGGGCTTCCGGCTTGTTTTTCGGCCAGTAGTAAATGAGCGTATCGCAGTCAGCAATATCGCTCTGCTCCGCCGCCAGGCTAAAGCGCGCGCGCTCGCCCATCTGGCGGCTCAGCACCTGCCAGTGGTGATAGTACTGGGTGTGGGCAAGGCTTTCAGCACAGTCGAAACGCGCGGGCAGGTCATCCTGCATATCTCCGGCAAACAGAATACGGCTTTCTTCGAAATCATCACTGTGACGCAGCAAGACTTCACTTGCCGGGGTAAATGCAGACATGAATTGTTCCTCAATAAACTCAGGCGGGGATTATAGTAGGTAGATGGCGCAGTTTCGACACATTTGCTATATTTGCGCGCCTGAGAGACAGGAGTTTTCGCTATGACATCCCGACGAGACTGGCAGTTGCAGCAGCTGGGCATTACCCAGTGGGCTTTGCGTCGCCCGACGGCGTTGCGGGGCGAAATAGCCATCTCCATACCTGCGCATGTCCGCCTGGTGATGGTGGCAGAAGCGCCGCCTGCCCTGAACGAGCCCCTGATTGAGGATGTCCTTCGCACCCTGAAGGTGACCCGCGATCAGGTATTACAGCTGGCGCCTGAAAGCGTCGCGATGCTTCCCCCTGACAGCCGCTGTAACAGCTGGCGAATCGGGGCGGTGGACGAGCTACCTCTTGAAGGAAGCCAGATCAGTTCGCCAGCGCTGGACGAACTGAAAGCCAACCCAAAAGCGCGTAGCGCGCTATGGCAACAAATTTGCGAATATGAACACGATTTCTTCCCTCACGACGGCTGACCTGACCACCGCGTTCGCGATTGAAACCCGCGCCCATGCCTTTCCGTGGAGCGAAAAGACGTTTGCCAGCAATCAGGGCGAACGCTATTTAAATCTCCGCCTGGACGTTGACGGTGCGATGGCTGCGTTCGCCATCACACAGGTCGTTCTGGACGAGGCGACGCTGTTTAATATTGCGGTCGATCCCGCTTATCAGCGCCGCGGGCTGGGCAGGGAACTGCTTGAGCACCTCATTCGTGAGCTGGAAACCCGTGACGTTTTCACCCTGTGGCTGGAGGTGCGCGCGTCCAATGTCGCCGCCATCGCGCTCTATGAAAGCTTAGGCTTCAACGAGGCGACTATCCGCCGTAACTACTACCCCACCGCAGAGGGACGTGAAGACGCCATTATCATGGCTCTGCCGATTGGATAACGAAAATAAGGTTGTAACGATGAAATGGGACTGGATTTTCTTTGATGCCGACGAAACGCTGTTTACGTTTGACTCGTTCGGCGGCCTACAGCGGATGTTTCTCGACTATAGCGTGACGTTCACCGCGGAAGATTTTCAGGACTATCAGGCGGTGAACAAACCGCTGTGGGTGGATTACCAGAACGGAGCCATCACCGCGTTACAGCTTCAGCATCAGCGTTTTGACGTGTGGGCTGAACGGTTAAACGTCAGTCCTGGGGCGCTGAACGAGGCCTTCCTGAATGCGATGGCGGATATCTGCGCGCCGCTGCCCGGCGCCGTTTCTCTGCTGGATTCGCTGAAAGGGAAGGTGAAGCTTGGGATCATTACCAACGGCTTTACCGCGCTTCAGCAGATCCGCCTTGAACGCACCGGCCTGCGCGATCATTTCGACGCGCTGGTGATCTCCGAAGAGGTGGGCGTACCGAAGCCGGATCCGCGTATTTTCGATTATGCGCTGGCGCAAGCGGGCAATCCTGACCGCGATCGCGTGCTGATGGTGGGGGATACGGCAGAATCTGATATTCTGGGAGGTATGAGATCGGGCCTGTCGACCGTCTGGCTGAATGCGCATGGTCGCACGCTGCCGGAAGGCATCGAGCCGACCTGGACCGTTACGTCATTGAACGAACTGGAGCAGCTCCTGTGTAAACAATGATTGCCTGCCCCCTGTTGATGGGTAAAATAGCCGCATTTTTCGTATTCCATGATGCGCGGCCTGCTGCCGCGCTTACCTAAGAAGAATTGATTATGACGTTGTCTCCTTATCTGCAAGAGGTGGCCAAACGCCGCACTTTTGCCATTATCTCGCACCCGGATGCCGGTAAAACGACCATCACCGAGAAGGTGTTGCTGTTCGGACAGGCGATCCAGACCGCGGGTACCGTTAAAGGCCGTGGCTCCAGCCAGCATGCTAAATCCGACTGGATGGAGATGGAAAAGCAGCGTGGTATTTCGATTACCACCTCCGTGATGCAGTTCCCGTATCACGACTGCCTGGTGAACCTGCTGGACACCCCGGGGCACGAAGACTTCTCCGAAGATACCTACCGTACGCTGACGGCGGTGGACTGCTGCCTGATGGTGATCGACGCTGCGAAAGGTGTTGAAGATCGTACCCGCAAGCTGATGGAAGTCACCCGTCTGCGCGATACGCCGATCCTCACCTTTATGAACAAACTCGACCGTGACATCCGTGATCCGATGGAGCTGATGGATGAAGTGGAAAACGAGCTGAAGATTGCCTGCGCGCCAATCACCTGGCCGATTGGCTGCGGCAAGCTGTTCAAAGGGGTTTACCACCTCTATAAAGACGAAACCTACCTGTACCAGACCGGTAAGGGCCACACCATTCAGGAAGTCCGCATTGTGAAAGGTCTGGACAACCCGGAGCTGGACGCCGCTGTCGGTGAAGAGCTGGCGGCCCAGCTGCGCGATGAGCTGGAGCTGGTTAAAGGCGCGTCGCATGAGTTCGACAGAGAGCTGTTCCTGAGCGGTGAAATTACCCCGGTCTTCTTCGGTACCGCACTCGGCAACTTCGGCGTTGACCATATGCTCGACGGTCTGGTTGAGTGGGCCCCGCAGCCGATGCCGCGTAAAACCGACACCCGCGAAGTAGAAGCGAAGGAAGAGAAGTTCTCCGGCTTCGTCTTTAAAATTCAGGCCAACATGGACCCGAAACACCGCGACCGCGTCGCCTTTATGCGCGTGGTTTCCGGTAAGTACGAAAAGGGCATGAAGCTGCGTCAGGTCCGTATCGGTAAAGACGTAGTGATATCCGACGCGCTGACCTTCATGGCGGGCGATCGTTCGCATGTAGAAGAAGCCTATCCGGGTGACATCATTGGTTTACACAACCACGGTACCATTCAGATTGGCGATACCTTCACGCAAGGCGAAATGATGAAGTTCACCGGTATCCCTAACTTCGCGCCAGAACTGTTCCGCCGCATTCGCCTGCGCGATCCGCTGAAGCAGAAGCAGCTGCTGAAAGGCCTGGTCCAGCTTTCCGAAGAGGGCGCGGTACAGGTGTTCCGCCCAATCGCCAACAACGATCTGATCGTGGGCGCGGTGGGTGTGCTCCAGTTCGACGTGGTGGTTGCCCGTCTTAAGAGCGAGTACAACGTGGAAGCGATTTACGAATCGGTGAACGTGGCGACGGCGCGCTGGGTTGAGTGTTCTGACGTGAAGAAATTCGAAGAATTTAAACGTAAGAACGAAGTTCAGCTGGCGCTGGACGGTGGCGATAACCTGACCTATATCGCCCCAACCATGGTAAACCTGAACCTGACGCAGGAACGTTATCCTGATGTTCAGTTCCGCAAAACCCGCGAGCATTAATTTCCTTTCAGAGCACGGCAGCCGCCGTGCTCTTCTTTAATTCCTGTGTTATTAAACCCTTGCGGAATGTTCTTAATTCACCGCAATTTTTCGCTATTCGTTCGTTTTTTCCCCAATTCTGAATGCACCCCTCTGATTGTGATCTATATTTAACTCAGTGTTTAGCACCGGGCGTGGATGAATTAACTGTTCAATGCATGTCCATTGGTTCTCCATTTTGCCCCGGTGTTAATTCGCAATATATAAAACCAAGATTAGGGAAGTATGTCGCCCAAATAATGGGCAAAACACAGGAATAAATCGATGAATATGACAAGACTGAAGATTTCTAAAACTCTGCTGGCTGTAACATTGGGTAGTGTCCTGGTAAGCGGTTCTGCTCTGGCGGAAACCAGCACCATGGATAAAGCGCAAAATTCCGCCAATACCGCAGGGGAAAAAATCGATAGCTCTATGAATAAAGTCGGTAATTTCATGGATGACAGCTCAATCACAGCAAAAGTGAAAGCCGCACTGGTGGATCACGAATCCATCAAGAGCACCGATATTTCTGTTAAAACCGACAACAAGGTTGTCACCCTGAGCGGTTTCGTTGAAAGCCAGACCCAGGCCGAAGAAGCCGTTAAAGTGGCGAAAGGCGTTGAGGGCGTAAGCTCCGTCAGCGACAAATTGCACGTACGTGACAGCAAAGAATCGTCGGTGAAGGGCTATGCCGGAGATGCAGCAACTACCAGCGAAATCAAAGCTAAACTGTTAGCTGACGACATCGTGCCATCCCGTATGGTGAAAGTTGAAACCACCGATGGTGTGGTCCAGCTGTCCGGTACGGTTGAGAATCAGGCACAAAGCGATCGTGCCGAGTCAATTGCGAAAGCTATTGATGGTGTGAAAAGCGTCAAAAACGATCTGAAAACGAAGTAAAGCAGTACCATTCGCCCGTCAGGCTGAAAACCGCGGGCGAAATAAAAACGATTCTGGAAAAGCCGGTGAGTGACCTGAGCGCTCACGTTTAGCGGCCGACATTAACTATGGTAAAGGAGAGGCTTATGTTTCGTTGGGGCATTATATTTCTGGTTATCGCGTTAATTGCCGCCGCATTGGGCTTTGGTGGACTGGCGGGTACCGCGGCATGGGCAGCGAAAATTGTCTTCGTCGTCGGTATTATTCTGTTCCTGGTCAGCCTGTTTACGGGTCGACGTCGCCCGTAGCAAACGCAATATTTACTAAACAAACTCAAGCCAGTCCTCGTGACTGGCTTTTTCTCGTTTGAGAACCACCGGGGAAGTGCGTTACTGTGTCTCATCAAAATAATGAAAACAGGAAGGCAGAGGTGGGGCAACGAATTCCCGTTACGCTCGGCAATATTGCGCCGCTGACGTTAAAACCGTTTCATGCAGGCCAGCTTGCGCTGGTCTGTGAAGGGGGAGGGCAGCGCGGTATTTTCACTGCTGGCGTGCTCGACGAATTTATGCGCGCGCAATTCAACCCGTTCGATCTCTATTTCGGCACCTCTGCCGGGGCGCAGAACCTCTCCGCCTATGTCTGCAACCAGCCCGGCTATGCGCGCAAAGTGATTATGCGCTACACCACCTCCAAAGAATTCTTCAATCCGGTACGCTTCGTACGCGGCGGGAACCTGATCGATCTCGACTGGTTACTGGATGCTACCTCCAGCCAGATGCCGCTGGCCATGGATACCGCGTCACGTCTGTTCGATACCGGCAAAGAGTTCTGGATGTGCGCCAGCCGTGGCGATGACTATTCGCCGGGTTACTTTTCGCCGCAGAAAGAGAACTGGCTGGATATCATCCGCGCGTCCAGCGCGATCCCGGGATTCTACCGCACCGGCGCCCTGCTGGAGGGGATAAACTATCTTGACGGCGGTATCAGCGACGCGGTGCCGGTACAGGAGGCGGCGCGGCGCGGGGCAAAAACCATTGTGGTGATCCGCACGGTGCCTTCGCAGATGTATTACACCCCACAGTGGTTTAAGCGGATGGAACGCTGGCTGGGCGACAGCAGCCTGCAACCGCTGGTGAATATCGCGAAGCAGCATGAAACCACCTACGGCGCGATGCAGCGTTTTATTGAAAAACCACCGGGCAAGCTGCGCATCTTTGAAATTTATCCGCCTAAGCCGCTGTTGAGCATGGCGCTGGGCAGTCGCCTGCCTGCGTTGCGTATGGATTACAAAACGGGGCGGCTGTGCGGGCGTTACTTCCTGGCGACCGTCGGGAAAATGCTGGCGGAGCAACCGCCTCTTCATCGGCATAAAAGCATCATTTTGCCGCCTGCCGTTGTGGCCAATGACGCGGTGGCGATGCCGCTGGTGGACGCGCCGCAGGCCAACGATGGCTTACTCGATAACGAGGATCTGGCGTGACGCACTGCTTTATCGATACCCATTGCCACTTTGATTTCCCGCCGTTTAGCGGGGAGGAAACATCAAGTATTGCGCGCGCGGCTGAGGCCGGTGTGAGAGTCATTATTGTGCCCGCTATTGAAGCGGCGAGATTCGACAAAGTTCTGGCGCTTGCCCGGGAGCACGATGCGCTGTATGCCGCGCTGGGTCTGCATCCGATCGTTATTGAGCACCATCTTGATGACCATCTCGACAGGCTGGATGCCACGCTGCAAAATGCGGATACGAAGCTGGTTGCCATCGGTGAGATCGGCCTCGATCTCTATCGTGAAGATCCGCAGTTTGAGCGCCAGCAGACGATCCTGGATGCGCAGCTCCGGCTGGCAAAGCGCCACGATCTGCCGGTGATCCTCCACTCCAGACGTACCCATGACAAACTGGCGATGCACCTGAAGCGTATCGACGTGCCGCGCAGGGGCGTGGTCCATGGTTTCGCTGGAAGCCTTCAGCAGGCGCAGCGTTTTATTGAGCTGGGCTATAAGATTGGCGTCGGTGGCACCATTACCTATCCGCGTGCCAGCAAAACCCGTGATGTGATGGCGCAGCTCCCGCTGACCTCGCTCCTGCTGGAAACGGATGCGCCTGACATGCCGCTGAATGGTTTTCAGGGCCAGCCCAACCGCCCGGAGCAGGCGGCGCGCGTTTTTGATGTGCTGTGTGAGCTGCGTCAGGAGCCTGAAGATGTGATTGCCAGAGCGCTGCTGGAAAACACCCGCGCGGTCTTCGGCATCACGCTATAAATAAAGGGCCGGGCGGATCACCGTGATCTGCTGCCGTTCCAGGGCCTGCGCCAGCGGCTCGATGTCCTCCGGCGTGGCGCTCCGCCATCGCGCCGCCTCCCCGTAAACCCCATGAGCATGAAACGCGTTGATCCGCACAGGAACGTTCCCCAACGCGTGGATAAAAGCGGTCAGCGATGGCAGATGGTGCAGATAATCACACCGAGCGGGGATCACCAGCAGGCGCAGCTCCGTCAGGCGATGACGATCGGCCAGCCAGAGGATGCTCTGCTTGATCTGCGTGTTTTCGCGCCCGGTCAGAAAACGGTGATGTTCATTGCCCCAGGCTTTCAGATCCACCATCGCGCCGTCAAACACCGGTAACAGCTTTTGCCAGCCGGTTTCGCTTAACAGGCCGTTGCTGTCCACCAGGCACGTCAGATGGCGCAGGGACGGATCGGCTTTGATCGCGGTGAACAGCGCAACCAAAAACGGCAGCTGCGTGGTGGCCTCACCCCCGCTGACGGTCACGCCCTCAATAAACGGCGCGGACGTGCGAACCCGGGAGAGGATCTCCTCGACGCTATAGCGCTGCGCCATCGGCGTCGCCTGCTGCTGACACAGGTGCAGACAGGTGTCGCACTGCTGACAGTGACTCTCCTGCCACCAGACGCGCCCGGCCTGAATTGCCAGCGCATCATGAGGACAGTAGGGAACACAGTCGCCGCAGTCGTTGCAGCGCCCTATCGTCCACGGGTTGTGGCAGGTTTTGCAGCGCAGGTTACAGCCCTGGAGGAACAACGCCAGGCGGCTGCCCGGCCCGTCCACGCAGGAGAAGGGTATGACCTGACTAACTAAAGCGCATCTGCTGTTCATGGCTTATCACGCGCGGCTGACGTTCCAGAATACGGGTATTGCGCGCGGCCTCCTCGCCGAGCCAGGTGGTGTTGGTGCGCGAGCCGGCCTCCCGGTATTTCTCCAGATCGGAGAGCCGCACCATATACCCGGTGACGCGCACCAGGTCGTTTCCGGCTACATTCGCGGTGAACTCACGCATACCGGCGTTGAACGCCCCCAGGCACAGCTGCACCACAGCCTGAGGATTGCGTTTAACCGTTTCCTCCAGGGTGAGAATATCGCTGATCCCCGAATGATAGTGTTTATGATGCGGCGCCACGGCCAGCAGGTGGCTGACAGGGTCCGGTTCGTCGCCGTACGGCAGACGTGCGCCCGGCGTGGTGCCAGAATCGGAACTGATCCCAGACTGGGCATGCAGCATCGCGCGGTGCTGCCAGCCGTGTTTCACCGGCGTGTTTTCAACAAACGCCGCAAGCTGTTCACTGATGCGGTAGCCCAGAGCATTGGCCTGTTCGTTCTTACCGTAACGTCCCGTAATGCCTGCTTTCTCGCACAGCACATTCACCGCTTCGGCCAGACCGTACATGCCAAACATCGGCACAAAGCGATCGGCATCAATCAGCCCCTCTTTCACCAGGAAGCTATTCTCAAAGAAACCGGCTTGTTCATATAGAAAATCGCAGCGCGCATTGATGATCGCGATTTGTTGCTGGCAGTAGTGGGGAAGGGTACGGGTGAAAAAGTCTTCCGGTGAGCGGCTGTGTTCCGCGATCGCTTTCAGGTTAAGGCGCACCAGCGTGCTGCCGCCGCCCGCCAGCGGCAGGGAGTTGTAACAGCTCACCACGCCATAGCGACCTTTTGTGAAAATTTTATCATTCACCGGGCCATTAGAAATATGCGGTTTACTACATTCACAAATGTTTTCCGCCACGCTCAGCAGCAGATCGCCGGGGGTTACATCCGGGTCGTAGATAAAGGTCAGGTTCGGCGCAACCTGCTTCAGTTCGGCATCCGCGCGAAGGATGGCTCGGGTGACAGGCGTATCCGCCGGGCCGATATTGGCATGCATAAACGCATCGGGCAGGGTTCTGTCCAGGTAACGCCAGAAACGTTTTATTCGGCTATCGATTTCATCCTGTGTTAGAATTTTAACATAGGGGCTGAGTATCTCATCGAGCTGGCCCAGATAGACCGGCATTGATGTGACGGACGGAACATGGTGATAAAGGATAGTGAGCAGCGAGAGGGCATCATCCAGATCTTTAGCCCCTTCCAGCTCCAGCCATTCTGAGCCGTTAGCCAGAAATTTAGCGTAGTCCGGCAGCACGTAGCGCGGTTTGTAAGGCGCATGGCCTTCGAACATGTCGCAGATGAATCCCCCGTCCAGCGCGGCGCGGGCCGCCTCTGGCAGAGCGGGATAGGGCAGATTGTTCTCTGCTTCCAGCGCCAGAAAATGACGTTTTTGTTCCGGGGTTAACACCGGGCTGGTCACAATGTGCTGGCAACGTTGTTGCAGGGCGTCGGGCATGTTCACTTCCTTGGTTGTTCTGCGGATAGTGAACGAATTGTAGGAAGCCAGCCTGGTGGCGCTTTTGATCAGACAGGGGATATCGCCGATTTAGTCAGCAATTAACGCACTAAAATTTGAAGAAGATCTCATTACAGTAATGCAAATTTGCACACAGTTTTCATTAACTGTGATGAATGTCGAAGTGTGGATGCGGGTGAATGTTAGAATACTCACAGACCCGCAAGGTAAAATTTATACGGCACTGCCGTTGGAGAATGTTATGACCGATTTAACTGCAAGCAGCCTGCGCGCGTTGAAACTGATGGACCTGACCACCCTGAACGATGACGACACCAATGAAAAAGTCATCGCCCTGTGCCATCAGGCGAAAACGCCAGTGGGTAACACCGCCGCCGTCTGTATCTATCCGCGCTTTATCCCGATTGCCCGCAAAACGCTGAAAGAGCAGGGCACGCCGGATGTGCGCATTGCCACCGTAACTAACTTCCCGCACGGCAATGACGATATCGAGATCGCGCTGGCAGAAACCCGCGCGGCGATTGCGTACGGCGCGGACGAAGTTGACGTGGTATTCCCGTACCGCGCGCTGATCGCCGGCAACGAGCAGGTCGGTTTTGACCTGGTGAAAGCCTGTAAAGACGCGTGTGCGGCGGCAAACGTGCTGCTTAAAGTGATCATCGAAACCGGCGAGCTGAAAGAAGAGGCGCTGATTCGTAAGGCGTCTGAAATCTCCATCAAAGCGGGCGCGGACTTCATTAAAACTTCTACCGGTAAAGTGCCGGTCAACGCTACCCCGGAAAGCGCACGCATCATGATGGAAGTCATCCGTGATATGGGCGTGTCCAAAACCGTTGGCTTCAAACCGGCGGGCGGCGTGCGTACCGCGGAAGACGCGCAGCAGTTCCTGGCGATTGCCGACGAGCTGTTCGGCGCCGACTGGGCTGATTCCCGCCACTACCGCTTCGGCGCGTCCAGCCTGCTGGCCAGCCTGCTGAAAGCGCTGGGTCACGGTGACGGTAAGAGCGCAAGCAGCTACTAAGTTGAATTGCCGGGTGGCGCTACGCTAACCCGGCCTACAGGATCGTAGGGCGGGTCAACATATCCGCCGCCATTCACCCGATTCCGCATGGAGGTTACCGTGTTTCTCGCACAAGAAATTATTCGTAAAAAACGTGATGGTCATCCATTAAGCGACGAAGAAATCCGCTTTTTTATCAACGGCATTCGTGATAACACCATCTCTGAAGGGCAGATTGCGGCTCTGGCGATGACCATTTTCTTCCACGATATGTCGATGCCTGAGCGCGTGTCGCTGACCATGGCGATGCGAGATTCAGGAACCGTTCTGGACTGGAAAAGCCTCAACCTCAACGGCCCGATTGTGGACAAACACTCCACCGGCGGCGTGGGCGACGTGACCTCCCTGATGCTTGGCCCAATGGTGGCAGCCTGTGGCGGTTACATCCCGATGATTTCCGGGCGCGGCCTGGGTCATACCGGCGGTACGCTCGACAAACTGGAAGCCATTCCGGGCTTCGATATCTTCCCGGATGACAACCGCTTCCGCGACATTATTAAAGACGTTGGCGTGGCGATTATCGGCCAGACCAGCTCTCTTGCTCCGGCTGACAAGCGTTTCTACGCGACGCGTGACATTACCGCGACCGTAGACTCCATCCCGCTGATCACCGCCTCTATCCTTGCCAAAAAACTGGCGGAAGGTCTGGATGCGCTGGTGATGGATGTGAAAGTGGGCAGCGGCGCGTTTATGCCAACCTATGAACTCTCTGAGGCGCTGGCCGAAGCGATCGTTGGCGTCTCCAACGGCGCGGGCGTGCGCACCACTGCACTGCTGACGGACATGAACCAGGTGCTGGCCTCCAGCGCCGGTAACGCGGTTGAAGTCCGTGAGGCCGTGCAGTTCCTCACAGGCGAATACCGTAACCCGCGCCTGTTCGATGTCACCATGGCGCTGTGCGTTGAGATGTTAATCTCCGGCAAGCTGGCCAAAGACGACGCGGAAGCCCGCGCGAAGCTTCAGGCGGTGCTGGACAACGGCAAAGCGGCGGAGATCTTTGGTCGGATGGTGGCGGCGCAGAAAGGCCCGACCGACTTCGTGGAAAACTACGCGAAATACCTGCCCACCGCGATGCTCAGCAAAGCGGTCTATGCGGACAGCGAAGGCTTTGTCTCGGCTATGGATACCCGCGCGCTCGGCATGGCTGTTGTGTCTATGGGCGGCGGTCGTCGTCAGGCATCGGACACCATTGATTACAGCGTCGGCTTTACCGATATGGCCCGTCTGGGCGACAGCGTTGACGGCCAACGTCCGCTGGCGGTGATCCACGCGAAAGACGAAGCCAGCTGGCAGGACGCGGCGAAAGCAGTGAAGGCGGCAATATCTCTTGACGATAAAGCACCGGAAACCACACCGACGGTCTATCGTCGTATCACTGAATAGCGGTATACTGATCTGATCGCATTTTTATGAAGCACTAAGTACGGAGAACAATTATGAAACGTGCATTTATTATGGTGCTGGACTCATTCGGCATCGGCGCAACCGAAGATGCAGAACGATTTGGTGACGTGGGTTCCGATACCCTGGGTCACATCGCGGAAGCCTGTGCAAAAGGCGAAGCGGACAATGGTCGTAAAGGCCCTCTGAACCTGCCAAACCTGACCCGTCTGGGGCTGGTAAAAGCGCATGAAGGCTCTACCGGTAAGATCGCAGCCGGTATGGACGGTAACGCGGAAGTGGTGGGCGCCTACGCGTGGGCGCACGAGCTCTCTTCCGGAAAAGATACTCCGTCCGGTCACTGGGAAATTGCCGGCGTGCCGGTGCTGTTTGACTGGGGCTACTTCTCCGATCACGAGAACAGCTTCCCGCAGGAGCTGCTCGATAAGCTGGTGAAGCGCGCCAACCTGCCGGGCTACCTCGGCAATTGCCACTCTTCCGGTACCGTGATTCTGGATCAGCTCGGCGAAGAGCATATGAAAACCGGCAAGCCGATTTTCTATACCTCTGCTGACTCCGTGTTCCAGATCGCCTGCCATGAAGAGACGTTTGGCCTGGATAAACTGTACGAGCTGTGCGAGATCGCCCGTGAAGAGCTGACCGAAGGCGGCTACAACATTGGCCGCGTTATCGCGCGTCCGTTTATCGGCGACAAAGCGGGTAACTTCCAGCGTACCGGCAACCGTCACGATCTGGCCGTGGAGCCACCGGCGCCGACCGTGCTGCAAAAACTCGTCGACGAGAAAGACGGCCACGTGGTTTCCGTGGGTAAAATCGCGGACATTTACGCCAACTGCGGCATTACCAAAAAGGTCAAAGCGACCGGTCTGGATGCGCTGTTCGACGCCACCATCAAAGAGATGAAAGAAGCGGGCGATAAGACCATTGTCTTCACCAACTTCGTGGACTTCGACTCCTCCTGGGGCCACCGTCGCGACGTCGCCGGTTATGCTGCGGGTCTGGAGCTGTTTGACCGCCGTCTGCCAGAGCTGATGGAGCTGGTGGGGGAAGATGACATTCTGATCCTGACCGCTGACCATGGCTGTGACCCGACCTGGACCGGTACCGACCACACCCGTGAGCACATTCCGGTGCTGGTGTACGGCCCGAAAGTCAAACCGGGCTCGCTGGGTCACCGTGAGACCTTCGCGGACATCGGCCAGACGATTGCGAAATACTTTGGTACGTCTGACATGGAATATGGCAAGGCTATGTTCTAAACGGATTGGGTGCGGCCTGATGCCATCACCCCGGCCCTCTCCCACCGGGAGAGGGAGAACAGAATGTAGGCCGGGTAAGGCGTAGCCGCCACCCGGCAAAAACAACAATGTAAAAGGAACTGAAGATGGCAACTCCTCACATTAATGCAGAAATGGGTGATTTCGCTGACGTCGTATTGATGCCGGGCGACCCGCTGCGCGCGAAGCACATTGCAGAAACCTTCCTCGAAGACGTGCGTGAAGTGAACAACGTGCGCGGCATGCTGGGCTTCACCGGCACCTATAAAGGCCGCAAAATCTCCGTGATGGGTCACGGCATGGGTATCCCATCCTGCTCCATCTACACCAAAGAGCTGATCACCGATTTCGGCGTGAAGAAAATCATCCGTGTCGGCTCCTGCGGCGCAGTGCGCATGGACGTTAAGCTGCGTGACGTGGTGATCGGCATGGGCGCGTGCACCGACTCTAAAGTCAACCGCATCCGCTTTAAAGATCATGACTTTGCGGCCATCGCTGACTTTGACATGGTGCGTAACGCGGTTGACGCGGCAAAAGCGCTGGGCGTTGACGCGCGCGTGGGCAACCTGTTCTCTGCCGATCTGTTCTACTCGCCAGAAGGCGACATGTTCGACGTGATGGAAAAATACGGCATTCTGGGCGTGGAAATGGAAGCGGCCGGTATCTATGGCGTGGCGGCTGAATTCGGTGCGAAAGCGCTGACCATCTGCACCGTGTCTGACCACATCCGTACCCACGAGCAGACTACCGCTGCCGAGCGTCAGACCACCTTCAACGACATGATCAAAATCGCGCTGGAATCCGTTCTGCTGGGCGATAAAGAGTAATACCTGTTGTGCCGGGTGGCGGCTTCGCTCGACCCGGCCTGCGGTTTTCCAGGCCCGCTAAGCAGAGCGCCAGCGGGCTTTTTTATTAGCGTACTGCCTGCGCAATCCACGCCGATAACTCCCGCAACTCTTGTTCCTGTTCCGGAAAATCAACACGTAACGCGTCACACTCCTGTTGCAGCATATCTGCCCGATAGAGACAGCCCTGCAAACGTGCAGCCAGCGCTTCTAACGGTGCCGGATTAAGACTATCCGTAAATACCTGGGTACGAGAGATATGGCCTTTCTCGACGTCAAAGTGCAGCTCAACGCCGCCCCAGGTAAATCGCTCATCCAGCAGGTGTGAAAACGCCGGTGCCTGACCGAAATTCCACTCCCAGCTGCTCTGGCGGGCGAAGGTTTCCGCGAAGTTTGGCAGATCCGGGGTTTTATCCGGAGAAATCACCTCGGCTTCTACGCGTTCACCGTAATGCCTGAAAAAGGCCTCGCGGATCGCATCGCAAATGCGTTCATGGGTAATCCCCGGCAGGAGCTCCACCAGATTCGCCACGCGACCGCGCACGGAGGTAATGCCTTTGGCCTGGAGCTTTTTCTTGTCCGGGTTCAGATAGTTTGCCAGACGGCTCAGATCGGCATTCAGCAATAATGTGCCGTGGTGGAATCCGCGATCCATCGTTTCGCGGTAGGCTGAGCCTGACACTTTCCGGTCGCCTTCAGGCGTTTTCACGACCAGATCGTTACGTCCCGAGGCTTCAGCCGTCACGCCGAGTGAATTGAGCGCGTTAAGCACAATGGAGGTCGAGATGGTTTTGTCGTATTCCGGCTTGCCCGCCATAAAGGTAAAGCAGGTGTTGCCCAGATCGTGAAACACCGCACCGCCGCCGCTGCTGCGGCGCGCCAGGCGGACGTTGTCCTCTTCCATACGGCGGGTGTTACACTCTTTCCACGGATTTTGCGCGCGACCAATAACGACCGTATCGGCGTTGCGCCAGAGAAACAGGACGCGCTGGGTGGCAGGCATCTGGCGGAAGATGCACTCTTCCACCGCCAGGTTAAACCAGGGATCGTAAGAGTCAGAGATTAGCAGGCGTAACGTCGACATGGCAGAGTTCCTTTTCCGAATCATCCGCCTACTTTATCACTATTCTTTCTTCTCGCTCTCTTCCTCTTCGGGAACCGACTTGCTGGCGGTTAACAGGAACGGCGACTGCTGCCAGCGGGTGCGTTTGCCCTGGAGCAGCGTGCGCGCCAGTACCACGCCAATCGCCAGCGAGAGCAGCAGCATCAGGCGCAAAATATTGGTGGTGTTATCCACCTGTTTGGCTTCGGTTGGCAGGGTGTGGGTGTCGAGTGTCAGACGTAAATAGCCGAGCGGACCATTCTTGCCCTGAATGGGTTCGACGATTTGTTGGTTGAAATAACCACCGGCTTTTTTGCCATCCAGCGCCAGCCTGTCGCGCACGTCGACATGCTCACCCGCGCGGGCAATCAGGTCGCCCTGTTCATCGTACACACCCGCATCCAGAATGCGGCTGTTTTCCGTAAGCTGGCGCAATACCTGGGCTATCCGCTTGTCATCCGGCGTTTCGGTGCGCATAGACGGCGCAACGTTGAGCGTCACCTGGCGCGCCAGCGTCCGGGCCAGCTCCTCAAACTGCGGGTTACGCTGTCGTTGGTGATTCTGGCTAAACCAGGATGCCCCCTGCATCAGCGCCACTAATAGTGCGAGACAGATCAGGACAATCACGGCGCGATGAAGCCGGAATTTCAGTTTTGCGCGAGCCATATTCCACCTGCTTAAAATTTACGGCTTAATGTTGCCAGAAGTGATGGTTACAGGGTAGCCTCATGCGTTATTTTCCCTCTGGAACCTTCCGGCGCGAACGAAATTACAGGAGCTTCAATGCCGAACATTACCTGGTGCGACCTGCCAACGGATGTCTCTTTATGGCCAGGATTGCCGCTCTCTTTAAGTGGCGATGAGGTGATGCCTCTCGATTACCACGCTGGCCGTAGCGGCTGGCTGCTGTACGGACGCGGCCTGGATAAGCAACGCCTCACCCAGTATCAAACCAAACTGGGCGCAGCGATGGTCATCGTTGCGGCCTGGTGCGTGGAAGATTATCAGGTCATTCGCCTGGCGGGTTCCCTGACGCAGCGCGCCACGCGTCTGGCGCACGACGCCGGGCTGGACGTTGCCCCCCTCGGCAAAATTCCGCACCTGAAAACGCCCGGCCTGCTGGTAATGGACATGGACTCCACCGCCATTCAGATCGAATGTATTGACGAGATTGCTAAACTGGCGGGCAGCGGCGAGCTGGTGGCGGAAGTCACCGAGCGCGCGATGCGCGGCGAGCTGGATTTCACCGCCAGCCTGAGACAGCGCGTGGCGACCCTGAAGGGGGCCGATGCTAACATTTTGCGTCAGGTGCGCGATGAACTGCCCCTGATGCCTGGGCTGACGCAGCTGGTGCTCAAGCTGGAGACGCTCGGCTGGAAAGTGGCGATTGCCTCCGGCGGGTTCACCTTCTTTGCCGACTACCTGCGTGACAAGCTGCGTCTGACCACCGTGGTGGCAAACGAGCTGGAGATCATGGACGGCAAACTCACCGGACAGGTCATCGGCGACATCGTGGATGCGCAGTACAAAGCCAATACGCTGACGCGTCTGGCGGAGAAATATGCCATTCCGGTCGAGCAGACCGTCGCCATCGGCGATGGCGCGAACGATCTGCCGATGATCAAAGTTGCCGGGCTGGGTATTGCCTACCATGCCAAGCCGAAAGTGAATGAAAAGACGGAAGTCACTATCCGTCATGCTGATCTGATGGGGGTGTTCTGCATTCTCTCCGGCAGCATTAATCAAAAATAGCGGCCTGCTTTTGTAGGCCGGGTAAGCGTCAGCGCCACCCGGCGCGCAGACCGCACAGAAATAACGAGGTAAACCGTGGCGAAAGCTCCAAAACGCGCATTTGTCTGTAATGAATGTGGTGCGGATTATCCGCGCTGGCAGGGGCAATGCAGCGCCTGTCATGCCTGGAACACCATCACCGAAGTGCGTGGTGTGGCGGCTTCGCCGAGCGTGGCCCGCAATGAACGGCTGAGCGGCTATGCGGGCAATGCAGGCGTGTCGAAGGTACAAAAACTTTCGGATATCAGCCTGGAAGCGCTGCCGCGCTTTTCCACCGGATTCAAAGAATTTGACCGCGTGCTCGGCGGTGGCGTAGTGCCGGGCAGCGCCATTCTGATCGGCGGTAACCCGGGCGCGGGTAAATCGACCCTGCTGCTGCAAACGCTCTGCAAGCTAGCCGAACAGATGAAAACCCTGTACGTCACGGGGGAAGAATCACTTCAGCAGGTGGCGATGCGCGCGCACCGCCTCGGCCTGCCGACCGGCAATCTGAATATGCTGTCGGAAACCAGCATCGAGCAGATCTGCATGATCGCCGAAGAAGAGCAGCCGAAGCTGATGGTGATCGACTCCATTCAGGTGATGCACATGGCGGATATCCAGTCGTCACCGGGGAGCGTGGCGCAGGTGCGTGAAACCGCGGCCTACCTGACGCGCTTTGCCAAAACGCGCGGCGTGGCGATTGTGATGGTTGGTCATGTGACCAAAGACGGCTCGCTGGCGGGACCGAAAGTGCTTGAACACTGTATCGACTGCTCGGTGATGCTCGATGGCGATGCGGATTCCCGTTTTCGTACCCTGCGCAGCCATAAAAACCGCTTTGGCGCGGTGAATGAGCTGGGCGTATTTGCCATGACCGAGCAGGGGCTTCGCGAAGTCAGCAACCCGTCGGCCATCTTCCTGAGCCGTGGCGACGAGATCACGTCCGGTAGTTCGGTGATGGTGCTGTGGGAGGGGACGCGTCCGCTGCTGGTTGAAATTCAGGCGCTGGTGGATCAATCGATGATGGGCAACCCGCGGCGCGTGGCGGTCGGTCTGGAACAGAACCGCCTGGCGATCCTGCTGGCGGTGCTGCACCGTCACGGCGGTCTGCAAATGGCGGATCAGGATGTGTTCGTCAACGTGGTTGGTGGGGTGAAGGTTACGGAAACCAGCGCGGACCTGGCGCTGCTGCTGGCAATGGTCTCCAGCCTGCGCGACAGACCGTTGCCGCAGGATCTGGTGGTATTTGGTGAGGTAGGGTTGGCCGGCGAGATCCGCCCGGTGCCGAGCGGTCAGGAGCGTATCTCCGAAGCGGCAAAACATGGCTTCCGCCGCGCGATTGTTCCGGCCGCCAACGTGCCGAAAAAAATTCCGGAAGGGATGCAGGTTTTTGGCGTTAAAAAACTTGCAGATGCGTTAAATGTCTTTGACGACTTATAATTACGTATTCGATTTTGCAGGAGGCACCGTAATTTATGTCATCATTTGACTACATCAAGACCGCTATCCGCCAGAAGGGCTGCACGTTGCAGCAGGTGGCGGACGCCAGCGGCATGACCAAGGGCTACCTGAGCCAACTGCTGAACGCCAAAATCAAAAGCCCCAGCGCGCAGAAGCTGGAAGCGCTGCACCGTTTTCTGGGGCTTGAATTTCCGCGGATGCAAAAGAACATTGGCGTGGTGTTCGGTAAGTTCTACCCGCTGCATACCGGGCATATCTATCTGATCCAGCGCGCCTGTAGCCAGGTCGACGAACTGCATATCATCATGGGTTATGATGAAACCCGCGATCGCCAGCTGTTTGAAGACAGCGCCATGTCGCAGCAGCCCACCGTGCCGGACCGCCTGCGCTGGCTGCTTCAGACCTTTAAATATCAGAAAAATATTCGTATTCATGCCTTTAACGAAGAGGGCATGGAGCCGTATCCGCACGGCTGGGACGTGTGGAGCAACGGCATCAAAGCGTTTATGGAAGAGAAGGGCATTGCGCCTAACTGGATCTACACCTCTGAAGAGTCCGACGCGCCGCAGTTCCGTGAGCATCTGGGCATTGAGACGGTGCTGATCGATCCTAAACGCACCTTCATGAACATCAGCGGGGCGCAGATCCGCGAGAACCCGTTCCGTTACTGGGACTACATCCCGACCGAGGTGAAGCCGTTCTTCGTGCGTACGGTGGCGATCCTCGGCGGCGAGTCGAGCGGGAAATCGACGCTGGTAAATAAGCTGGCTAACATCTTCAATACCACCAGTGCGTGGGAGTATGGCCGCGATTACGTCTTCTCACACCTTGGCGGCGACGAGATGGCGTTGCAGTATTCCGACTACGATAAAATCGCGCTCGGTCATGCCCAGTACATTGATTTTGCGGTGAAATACGCCAATAAAGTCGCCTTTATTGATACCGATTTCGTCACCACGCAGGCGTTCTGCAAAAAGTACGAAGGGCGCGAGCACCCGTTTGTGCAGGCGCTGATTGACGAATACCGCTTTGACCTGGTGATCCTGCTGGAAAACAACACCCCGTGGGTGGCCGACGGCATGCGCAGCCTGGGCAGCTCGGTGGACAGGCGGGAGTTCCAGACCATGCTGGTAGAGATGCTTAACGAGAACAACGTTGAGTTTGTACATGTGGAAGAGTCGGACTACGACTCCCGCTTCCTGCGCTGCGTCGAGCTGGTGAAGGAGATGATGGGGGAGCAGGGTTAATAACTTCCCCTCTCCCACCAGGAGAGGGGACTTTAATCGCCCTCTCCCTTTGGGAGAGGGCCGGGCTGAGGGAATCAGTCCACTCAATACTCAACCACCACCTTCCCACGCATATGCCCCTCCAGCACCCTGCGGTGCGCTTCGGTAATGCTTTCAACGCTTAGCCCGTGCAGCGTTTCGCTGAGCGAGCTTTCCACCACGCCGTTATCCACCAGCTTCGCCACCTCATCTAAAATCTCACCCTGACGCGCCATATCCGCAGTCTGGTACATGCTGCGGGTGTACATAAACTCCCAGTGCAGGGCGGCAGATTTGGACTTCAGCTTGTCCTGGTTCAGCGGATGCGCGTTTTCAACGATGGAACAAATGTGTCCCTGAGGGGCAATCAGATCGCTGACCGCATCCCAGTGCCCGTCGGTATCGTTGAGGATAAAAATGTAATCCACAAAGGTGAGCCCCTGTTTCGCCAGTTCACCCTTCAGGTCGCGGTAATTTACGACAATGTCAGCCCCGCGATCGCGACACCACCGGGCGGAATCTTCTCGTGAAGCGGTTGCGACGATCTTCACCTTGCTGTTGTGCTTCGCAAACGGGATCGCCAGCGATCCGACTCCACCCGCGCCGCCAATTATCAGCAGCGTTTTATCTGCGTCGGCATCCTGAATCTTCAGCCGTTCAAACAGGCCTTCCCACGCGGTGAGCGCCGTCAGCGGCAGTGCAGCCGCGGCGGCCCAGTCAAGGCTTGCAGGCTTGTGCCCGACAATGCGCGCATCGATCAGCTGATGCGTAGTATTGCTGCCCGGGCGGGTGATATCCCCCGCGTACCACACTTCGTCACCCGGTTTGAATCCGGTGACGCCAGCCCCAACGGCTTTTACGATCCCGCTGGCATCCCACCCGAGAATGCGCGGCTCCTTCAGTCCGCTTTTGGCAATGCCTGCATGTACCTTGGTGTCCACCGGGTTTACGGAGACGGCTTTTACCTCCACCAGCAGATCGTGTTCACCGGGCTGCGGCATCGGCGGAGTGATTTCAACGAAGGTGGACGGATTTTCCGGGTTAACGGCAATGGCTTTCACTGACATGGTGTGCTCCTCAATGGCATGCGTTTTGTTGAGGCTAGTCTATTAAGTGGTCAGCTGCATGATAAGATGGACAATCCAGAACTCAGCGTTCGTACAGGGTGAACAATCATGTTTAAACAGCTTCAGGATATGGCGCTGTTTGCGCTGGTGGCCGAGATGGGCAGCTTTACCGCGGCGGCGCAGAAGGCGGAACTGCCGAAATCCAGCGTCAGCCAGCGGATTAGCCAGCTGGAGCAACAGGTGGGGATCCGTCTGTTGAATCGCACCACGCGCAGAATAAGCCTGACGTTTGCGGGCGAACACTATCTGGTGCACTGTCGTGAAATGCTGGCGGCCAGCGAGCGCGCGGAGTATGCCATTCAGCGGCTGCGCGAAAACCCCAGCGGGCGGCTGCGGATCACCTGTCCGGCGGGAATTGGCGCGACGCTGCTGGCGCATATGAATGCCGAGTTCCAGCTTCGCTATCCGGACGTGTCGCTGGATGTGTCGATCTCAGACGACGTGGTGGATCTGGTCGAGTCTGGCTTTGACGTGGCGCTGCGCACCGGCAAACCGCAGGATTCTTCCCTGATTGGCCGCATGATTGGGCACTGTCCTCGCTACATGCTGGCCTCGCCCGACTACCTGGCGCGTCGGGCGCCGTTAATCCATCCCCGACAGCTGGTGGAGCACCGCTGCATTACGCACCGGGCATGGTCGGAGTGGCTTCTGCGAAGCGAGAGTGAGGATTACCGCTACCTGCCGGATAACGCCCACATGACGGATAACCTGGTGTACGCCCGGGAATGCGCCATTGCCGGGGCGGGGATCACGCTGTTACCCGCATTCCTGCTGGAAGATAAGATCGAAAAGGGCGCGCTGGTGAAGGTGCTGCCGGCGTGGAGCGTTGAGGGAAACGATCTCTGGTTGGCCTACCCGAGCCGTAAGCTCAATTCGCCTGCGCTGATGAGCTATATCGACTTTGCGATGCAGTTTGATGAGGTGAAGCGGTATTACGTGGGCAAATAAAAAAAGCCGGGTGGCGGCTTCGCCTTACCCGGCCTACACACTGTGCGGCCTGATGCCCTCACCCTGGCCCTCTCCCACGGGGAGAGGTTACAAACATAAAAAACGGCAACCGAAGTTGCCGTTTTGCTTTTATTTCGCAATACGCTTGTACTTAATACGCTTCGGCTCCAGCGCGTCTGCGCCCAGCGTGCGTTTCTTGTACTCTTCGTATTCGGTGAAGTTACCTTCGAAGAACTCCACCTTACCTTCGTCCTGGTAGTCCAGGATGTGGGTTGCGATGCGGTCCAGGAACCAGCGGTCGTGCGAGATAACCATCGCGCAGCCCGGGAACTCCAGCAGGGCGTTTTCCAGCGCGCGCAGGGTTTCGATGTCCAGGTCGTTGGTAGGTTCATCAAGCAGCAGAACGTTGCCGCCAACCTGGAGCAGCTTCGCCAGGTGCAGACGACCGCGCTCACCGCCGGACAGCTCGCCCACGCGTTTGCCCTGGTCAGTGCCCTTAAAGTTAAAGCGGCCAACGTAAGCGCGGCTTGGCATCTCGGTGTTGCCGATACGCATGATATCCAGACCGCCGGAAACCTCTTCCCACACGGTTTTGCTGTTGTCCATTGCGTCGCGGAACTGGTCCACGGAAGCCAGCTTCACGGTTTCACCCAGGGTGATAGAGCCGCTGTCAGGCTGTTCCTGACCGGACATCATGCGGAACAGGGTCGATTTACCTGCGCCGTTCGGACCGATGATGCCAACGATAGCGCCTTTCGGCACGGAGAAGGTCAGGTCGTCGATCAGCAGACGGTCGCCGTAGGACTTACGCAGGTTGGTCACTTCAACCACTTTATCCCCCAGACGTGCGCCAGGTGGAATAAACAGTTCGTTGGTTTCGTTACGTTTCTGGTATTCAGTGTTGTTCAGCTCTTCGAAGCGTGCCAGACGGGCTTTGCCCTTGGACTGACGGCCTTTCGCGCCCTGACGCACCCACTCCAGCTCTTTCTCGATAGACTTACGACGCGCCGCTTCCTGAGATGCTTCCTGCGCCAGACGCTGATCTTTCTGCTCCAGCCAGGAGGAGTAATTGCCTTCCCACGGAATACCTTCGCCGCGGTCCAGCTCTAGGATCCAGCCCGCAACGTTGTCGAGGAAGTAACGGTCGTGGGTAATCGCCACCACGGTGCCTTCGAAGTCGTGCAGGAAGCGCTCCAGCCACGCCACGGATTCCGCATCCAGGTGGTTGGTAGGTTCGTCGAGCAGCAGCATGTCTGGTTTTTCCAGCAGCAGGCGGCACAGCGCCACGCGACGGCGTTCACCACCGGACAGGTTAGCGATTTTCGCATCCCAGTCTGGCAGACGCAGGGCATCGGCCGCGCGCTCCAGCTGCATGTTCAGGTTGTGACCGTCGTGCGCCTGGATAATCTCTTCATATTTGCCCTGCTGAGCGGCCAGTTTGTCGAAGTCCGCATCCGGCTCGGCGTATTTGGCATACACTTCATCCAGACCTTTCAGGGCGTTAACCACCTCGGATACCGCTTCTTCAACGGATTCACGCACGGTGTGTTCCGGGTTCAGCTGAGGTTCCTGCGGCAGGTAGCCGATCTTAATGCCAGGCTGCGGACGGGCTTCACCTTCGATGTCTGTATCGATGCCGGCCATGATGCGCAGCAGGGTGGACTTACCGGCACCGTTGAGACCCAGAACACCGATTTTTGCGCCCGGGAAGAAGCTCAGCGAGATATTTTTAAGAATATGACGTTTCGGCGGGACAACTTTGCCGACACGATGCATGGTATAAACGAATTGAGCCACGTTGGACTTCGCCTCTTTTATCGTGATGAGAATGAATTTCAGCCTCGAAGTGTAGCCTTTTTCACGCCCTAATCCCAGCCAGGAACGTCGGGAGTGTTAAAACGCGCAAGAAAGGTAAAAAAGTGTCCATGACGTGGCGCGTTGTGGGATGCCTGGTTAGCATAAGTTGATGTAACTTTGACGTGGCAAGACGCTGCAACTGACGAAAAACAATGAGGAAGAGCTTGTGGAAAAAGCCAAACGGGTGGTCTGGCGTCTGCTGGCTGCCAGCGTATGCGTAATGGCGGTAAGCCAGGCGGTGCATGCCGATTCACTGGATGAACAACGTAACCGCTATGCCCAGATTAAACAGGCATGGGACAACAAGCAGATGGATACCGTGCAGGCGCTGATGCCGACGCTGAAGGATTATCCGCTGTATCCGTATCTTGAGTATCGTCAGATCACGGACGATCTCATGAATCAACCGACCGTCACCGTGAATAACTTCATTCAGGCGAACCCGACCCTGCCGCCTGCGCGCACCCTGAAGTCCCGGTTTGTGAACGAGCTGGCCCGTCGCGAAGACTGGCGCGGCCTGCTGGCCTTCAGCCCGGATAAACCGGGCGCGACGGAAGCGCAGTGTAATTACTATTATGCGAAATGGGCGACCGGTCAGCAGGAGGAAGCCTGGACCGGCGCGAAAGAGCTGTGGCTGACGGGCAAAAGCCAGCCAAACGCCTGTGACCCGCTGTTCAGCGCCTGGCGCGCCTCGGGCAAGCAGGATCCGCTCTCTTACCTGGAACGTATTCGCCTGGCGATGAAGGCCGGAAACACCCGGCTGGTCACCGTGCTGGCGGGCCAGATGCCCGCAGATTATCAGACCATTGCGTCTGCCGTTATCAGTCTGGCAAACGATCCCAATACCGTGCTGACGTTTGCGCGTACCACCGGCGCGACCGATTTTACCCGCCAGATGGCGGCGGTGGCCTTTGCCAGCGTGGCGCGTGATGATGTGGAAAACGCCCGGCTGATGATCCCGCAGCTGGTGCAGGCCCAGCAGCTTAATGACGATCAAACTCAGGAGCTGCGCGATATCGTTGCATGGCGACTGATGGGGACAGATGTCACCGACGAACAGGCGCGCTGGCGTGACGATGCGGTGATGCGTTCGAACTCTGTCTCGCTGGTGGAGCGTCGCGTGCGCATGGCGCTGGGAACGGGCGATCGTCGTGGCCTCAATACCTGGCTGGCGCGTCTGCCGATGGATGCCAAAGAGAAAGATGAATGGCGTTACTGGCAGGCGGACATGCTGCTGGAACGTGGTCGTGAAGATGAAGCCAAAGAGATCCTCCACTCCCTGATGCAGCAGCGTGGATTCTACCCGATGGCGGCGGCGCAGCGTCTGGGCGAGGAGTACACCCTGAAGATCGACAAAGCGCCAGCCAACGCGAACCCGGCGCTGACGCAGGGGCCGGAAATGGCGCGCGTGCGCGAGCTGATGTACTGGAATCTGGATAATACCGCGCGCAGCGAATGGGCGAATCTGGTCACCAGCCGTACCACCGATGAGAAAGCGCAGCTTGCCCGCTATGCATTTGATAATCGCTGGTGGGATCTGAGCGTGCAGGCGACGATCGCCGGCAAACTGTGGGATCATCTCGAAGAGCGTTTCCCGCTGGCTTATAAGGATCTGTTCGATCGCTACACCAGCGGCAAAGATATTCCGCAAAGCTACGCGATGGCGATCGCCCGTCAGGAGAGCGCCTGGAACCCGAAAGTGCGTTCTCCGGTGGGTGCCAGCGGTCTGATGCAGATTATGCCGGGCACCGCGACGCACACGGTGAAGATGTTTAATATTCCAGGCTACAGTAGCCCGTCCCAGCTGCTGGATCCGGAGACCAACATCAACATCGGTACCAGCTACTTGCAGTACGTCTATCAGCAGTTCGGTAATAACCGTATCTTCGCGTCAGCGGCGTACAACGCCGGGCCTGGCCGCGTGCGGACATGGCTTGGCAACAGCGCAGGGCGCATCGACGCCGTGGCGTTTGTCGAGAGCATTCCGTTCTCGGAAACGCGCGGCTATGTGAAGAACGTGCTGGCGTATGACGCCTACTATCGCTACTTCATGGGGCAGAAAGATACCCTGATGAGCGATGCCGAGTGGCAGAGACGTTACTGATCGGCGCGGGTTGTGTTATGCTGTACTCGCTAATGAGTACAAGAGGCAGCATAACATGACCCAGCATTCCCCGTATTCCTCGGCCATGGCCGAACAGCGTCATCAGGAGTGGCTTCGTTTTGTGGAGTTGCTCCGCCAGTCTTATGACAAAGATCTGCATTTACCGTTGCTACAGCTGATGCTGACGCCCGATGAACGTGAAGCGCTGGGCACGCGGGTACGCATTATTGAGGAACTGCTGCGCGGCGAAATGAGCCAGCGCGAGCTGAAAAACGAGCTGGGCGCGGGTATCGCGACCATCACCCGGGGTTCAAACAGCCTGAAGTCGGCGCCGGTTGAACTGCGCCAGTGGCTGGAAGCGGTATTGCTGAAAAACGCCGGATGACGGCTTCGCCTTATCCGGCCTACAAACTTAACGATAAATCGCGTTATGGAACGGACTTAACGCCAGGATAACGGCCTGGTGGTAAACGCCTGAACGCGTAAGCTTGCCACCCGTAAAGACGCCAATCGCCCCCTCTTTACGACCAATCTCATCAATGCCGGTGTAGTGCGACATTACCGGCCCCAGCGCCTCACCCGCACGGACTTTCTCCAGTATGACCTCCGGCAGCGGCAGCGTGGCAGAACGCGCTTCGCCGCGCTGCTCACGGCTTTCAATGACAACCCAGCTGAAGGTCGCCCCTTCGTCGATACCTGCTTCAATCGCGACCCAGAAGTCAGCGTCTGGCGCGGCGGCTTTTGCATTCGCCACGCGATTTCGTGCGCCAGCGCGTGTTTCCTCGCTGCCAAACGGCTGTTCCGGCACACCGCTCTCGACGCCGACGGCATCAATATGGCAGGATCCTTCGCCGAAGATCTCTTCAAATGCCCTTAGAATTGCCTGAATTTTGGCAGGATTGGTGGTAGCAGAGACAACATGGTGCATAATTAAGCTCGATTTAAAAAATTCATCGCAGTATAACGGAAAAAAAGCATGTTACAGGTATACCTTGTTCGCCACGGTGAAACGCAGTGGAACGCCGAGCGACGTATTCAAGGCCAGTCAGACAGTCCTCTCACCGACAAAGGTGTGCAGCAAGCGTGGCAGGTGGCGGAGCGCGCCAGAACGCTGGGTATCACTCACGTCATCTCCAGTGATTTAGGCCGCACGCAGCAGACGGCACGCATCATCGCCGATGCCTGTGGCTGCGACGTGATCCTCGAACCGCGCCTGCGCGAGCTGGATATGGGCGTGCTGGAAAAACGTCCTATCGATACGCTGACGGAAACCGAAGAAGGCTGGCGCCGCACGCTGGTGAACGGCACTGAAGATGGTCGCATCCCTGAAGGGGAATCCATGCAGGAGCTGAGCGTGCGCATGCATGCCGCGCTGGCCGAGTGCCTGAAACTCCCGGCAGGTAGCCGACCGCTGCTGGTAAGCCACGGTATCGCGCTGGGTTGCCTGGTGAGCACCATTCTGGGACTGCCGGCTTACGCAGAACGCCGTTTGCGGCTGCGCAACTGTTCCATTTCCCGTATCGACTATCAGGAAAGTGCCTGGCTGGCATCGGGGTGGGTAGTTGAGATGGCAGGGGACATTTCGCATCTTGATGCCCCTGCTCTGGACGAATTGCAGCGTTAACGACGTACCGGAATCAGGAATTCCATACGCAGATTGATAGGGCCTTCTTCCGGTTTAGCATCTTGCGCCGGATAGTAGCGCTCAATGTCCTGACCTTTACGGCGATTCAGATTCAGCATCGGCATGCAGGTCCCGTAAACGGTCAGGATGAACTCCTGAACGCCCGTTCCTAAACCTTCGTATGAGAACATCACATACTCGCCGCCTTCCAGCACGACAGGCTTCGAGCCATGAATGTAACCGTTCGCCATGTCAGGCGTCAGCGCCGTGGTATAGAACACCTCCTGCTCGTCGTCTTTTTCCTGGCTGGGATGCGTTTCGTTCAGGCCATACAGAATCGGCGGGAGCGCCGGAGCATGGCTTAAAAATTCGCGCCAGAACTGAACGCGCATCTGATGGCGGAACTCGGAGATCTGCTCCAGGGAACAGGAGTAGCTCTGCGTGGTGCCGACCAGGTGCGTTTCCGGCAGGGTGATGATTTCATATTTTGGCATCGCAAACTCGCCCAGACGCAGCGGCGGACGCATACCAAAGGAGCTCCAGTCCGGCGAGCGGCGATAAAGTGCTGGCGTTAACGAGAACTGTTTTTTAAAGGCACGGGTGAAGGTTTGCTGTGAATCGAAGCGATATTGCAGGGCAATATCCAGGATTGGTCGCGCGGTCAGGCGCAACGCGACAGCAGACTTTGATAAACGACGTGCGCGAATATAGGCACCGATAGCATGACCGGTGACATCCTTGAACATCCTTTGCAGATGCCACTTGGAATAGCCTGCTTTTGCCGCCACATTATCCAGTGACAAAGGCTGGTCGAGATGACCTTCCAGCCAGGTGAGCAGGTCGCGAATAATTCCAGCCTGATCCATATACTATCCTCATCCTTAAAACTGCCGCAGGTGCCTGTTTACAGGTTAGCGGATAATAGCATTTTTTGACGTTTTAGCATTCAGTGTTTTTTTTGCGCATAAATGCTTTTTGTAGTGATTTATGTGCGGATATATTCTAATCCTGTGATCTTGCTACATTTTTATCTAACCTGTTGAATAATCGCTCAGCGTAATTTTTATGAATGGTAACAATATGAAATACAAGGTTTTAGTCTTTGCAGCACTGGCGCTGATGGCAGGGCGCGTGGCACAGGCGGAGCAAATTGGCTCCGTGGATACTGTGTTTAAAATGTTTGGGCCGGACCACAAAATTGTGGTGGAAGCCTTTGACGATCCGGACGTTAAAAACGTCACCTGCTATGTCAGCCGGGCAAAGACCGGCGGGATTAAAGGCGGCCTGGGGCTGGCTGAAGACACGTCTGACGCGGCCATCTCCTGCCAGCAGGTTGGCCCGGTGGAATTGAGTGACAAAATCAAAAACGGCAAAGCGCAGGGCGACGTCGTATTCCAGAAACGGACCTCGCTGGTGTTCAAAAAGCTACAGGTGGTCCGTTTTTATGACGCGAAGCGTAACACCCTGGCTTATCTGGCTTATTCCGACAAAGTCGTGGACGGCTCACCGAAAAACGCGATAAGCGCGGTACCGATTATGCCGTGGCATTGATAAAAAAAACGGCGCAAATGCGCCGTTTTTTACTGCGTGACGGGAGAATTACTCCTGGAGGTCACCGCAGAAACGATAGCCTTCACCATGGATCGTGGCGATGATTTCCGGCGTATCCGGCGTAGATTCGAAATGTTTACGAATACGACGGATGGTTACGTCAACGGTACGATCGTGTGGCTTCAACTCACGACCGGTCATTTTCTTCAGCAGTTCTGAACGGGACTGAATCTTGCCCGGGTTTTCGCAGAAGTGCAGCATCGCGCGGAATTCACTGCGCGGCAGTTTGTACTGCTCACCGTTCGGGCTAATCAGCGAACGGCTATTGATATCAAGTTCCCAGCCGTTGAATTTGTAGCTGTCGACGCTACGACGCTCTTCACTTACCGTACCCAGATTCATGGTGCGGGACAGCAGGTTGCGTGCACGAATGGTTAACTCGCGAGGGTTGAACGGCTTGGTGATGTAGTCATCCGCGCCGATTTCCAGACCAAGAATTTTATCAACCTCGTTGTCACGGCCCGTCAGGAACATCAACGCGACGTTCGCCTGTTCACGCAGTTCGCGCGCCAGAAGAAGCCCGTTTTTGCCCGGCAGGTTGATATCCATAATCACCAGGTTGATATCATTTTCAGAAAGGATCTGATGCATCTCTGCGCCATCGGTCGCTTCAAAGACATCGTAGCCTTCTGCTTCGAAAATGCTCTTTAACGTGTTGCGTGTTACCAACTCGTCTTCAACGATAAGAATGTGCGGGGTCTGCATGTTTGCTACCTAAATTGCCAACTAAATCGAAACAGGAAGTACAAAAGTCCCTGACCTGCCTGATGCATGTCGCAAATTAACATGATCGGCTTAACGTGACTAAAGTACGTAATTGCGTTCTTGATGCACTTTCCATCAACGTCAACAACATCATTAGCTTGGTCGTGGGTACTTTCCCTTTGGACCCGACAGTGTCAAAAACGGCTGTCATCCTAACCATTTTAACAGCAACATAACAGGCTAAGTGACACCGGACACCCAATAAAACTACGCTTCGTTGACATATATCAAGTTCAATTGTAGCACGTTAACAGTTTGATGAAATCATCGTAGCTGAATGCTAGCCTTTGTCACAATTTTTCAATAAACCAACTAGTTGCGGACATTGATTGATAAACGGTACGAATCCAATCAGAAAAGAGTATTCATATGGTCATTATCATTACAAAACATAAGGATAATGGACTTCTGTTAACATTCTAACTGATTGTTCAGCCACAAAATAGTTTAGCTTTTTTTAATTGTTATGAAACGCTATTTCGGTGATTTGTGTTGCAAAATTGTAAATTCGTGCTGCGTAATATGTTGAACTGAATCACATTTTTACCTGCTAACTGATTAAAAAGAGAGCGTAAATGCATCTGTCGATTGTGCTGGTGGCACCAGCAAGAGCTGAAAATATTGGCGCTGCGGCGCGTGCCATGAAGACTATGGGTTTTACCGATTTGCGTATTGTGGACAGCACGGCGCATCTGGAGCCTGCTGCACGCTGGGTGGCGCACGGTTCGGGTGATATTCTCGATAATATAACCACTTACGCTACGCTCGCCGACGCACTCCACGATATTTCGTTTACCGTCGCGACGACCGCGCGCAGCCGGGCGAAGTTTCACTATTACGCCACGCCTGCTGAACTGGTGCCGATGCTGGAAGAGAAAAGCCAGTGGCTGGAGAAAGCCGCGCTGGTGTTTGGGCGAGAAGATTCCGGGCTGACTAACGAAGAGCTGGAGCTGGCTGACGTGCTGACGGGCGCGCCGATGGTGGCGGATTATCCGTCACTCAATCTGGGGCAGGCGGTGATGGTCTATTGCTATCAATTAGCATCCTTAATACAAATTTCTCAGCCACCGGTGACAGTTTCGGATGAAAACCAGCTGGCGGCACTGCGTGTTCGTGCAAATAACCTTCTTGAGCAGTTGGGCGTCGCTGACGATCAGAAAATGGTGGACTGGTTACAGCAGCGCCTGGGGCGTCTTGAGCAGCGCGATACGGCAATGCTGCACCGATTGCTTCATGATATTGAAAAAAAATTAGCCGAGTAAAATAGTGTCATAGTTTTTTATTATGGCCGATCCTGCTGATGTCTGGGGTTGCATCTGGGTTATTCCGATGAAAATAAATCTGCCCGCAGCGGGACGTGAGAATGTCCCGAATTGTGATCGAATTAAAAATTCATTGACTTAAGGGGCTCGATCCTTTAACCCTAAAAGAATAGAGCACAGACAGATAATAATGACAGAGTACACAACATCCATGAAACGCATCAGCATCACCACCATTACTACAACCATCATCATTACCACAGGTAACGATGCGGGCTGACGCGTACAGGAAAAACAGAAAAAAGCCCGCACCTGAACAGTGCGGGCTTTTTTTTCGGCTAAAGGAAATGAGGTAGAACCATGCGAGTGTTGAAGTTCGGCGGTACGTCAGTGGCAAATGCAGAACGTTTTCTGCGTGTTGCCGATATCCTGGAAAGCAACGCCAGGCAGGGGCAGGTTGCCACCGTGCTCTCTGCCCCGGCCAAAATCACGAACCACCTGGTGGCGATGATTGAAAAAACCATCGGTGGTCAGGATGCACTACCGAACATCAGCGACGCCGAGCGTATCTTTGCCGATCTGCTTCAGGGGCTGGCCGACGCCCAGCCTGGTTTCCCGCTGGCGCAGCTGAAAAGCACCGTTGAACTTGAATTTGCCCAGATTAAACACGTTCTTCACGGTATCAGCCTGCTTGGTCAGTGTCCGGACAGCATCAACGCGGCGCTGATTTGCCGGGGTGAAAAACTCTCTATCGCCATCATGGCAGGCGTGCTGGAAGCGCGCGGTCACCACGTGACGGTCATCGATCCGGTTGAAAAACTGCTGGCTGTGGGCCACTACCTTGAATCCACCGTCGACATTGCCGAGTCGACACGCCGTATTGCGGCGAGCAAAATCCCGTCTGACCATATGATCCTGATGGCAGGTTTTACCGCCGGTAACGAGAAGGGCGAACTGGTGGTGCTGGGGCGTAACGGCTCTGACTACTCCGCCGCCGTGCTGGCGGCCTGTTTACGCGCAGACTGTTGTGAGATCTGGACTGACGTCGACGGCGTTTATACCTGCGATCCGCGCCAGGTACCGGACGCCAGGCTGCTGAAGTCGATGTCGTACCAGGAAGCGATGGAGCTTTCCTACTTCGGCGCTAAAGTTCTTCACCCGCGTACCATCTCCCCGATTGCCCAGTTCCAAATCCCTTGCCTGATTAAGAATACCGGTAACCCTCAGGCGCCGGGCACGCTGATTGGCGCCAGCGCGGATGAAGATGACCTGCCGGTGAAAGGCATTTCTAACCTCAATAACATGGCGATGTTCAGCGTCTCCGGCCCGGGGATGAAGGGCATGGTCGGCATGGCGGCACGCGTCTTTGCCGCTATGTCCCGCAACGGGATCTCCGTGGTGCTGATCACGCAGTCTTCTTCCGAATACAGCATCAGCTTCTGCGTTCCGCAGGGTGATTGCCTGCGTGCCCGTCGCGCGCTGGAAGAAGAGTTCTATCTGGAGCTGAAAGAAGAGCTGCTGGAGCCGCTCTCGATTCAGGAGCGTCTGGCGATTATCTCTGTGGTCGGCGACGGCATGCGCACCCTGCGCGGTATCTCCGCCAAATTCTTTGCCGCGCTGGCGCGGGCTAATATCAATATCGTGGCGATTGCCCAGGGCTCATCAGAGCGTTCCATTTCCGTTGTCGTGGATAACGATGACGCCACTACCGGCGTGCGCGTGGTGCATCAGATGCTGTTCAACACCGACCAGGTGATTGAGCTGTTCCTGGTGGGCGTCGGTGGTGTCGGTGGCGCGCTGCTGGAGCAGGTGAAGCGCCAGCAGGAGTGGCTTAAGAAGAAACATATCGATTTGCGCGTTTGCGGCATTGCGAACTCGAAAGCGTTGCTGACTAACGTCCACGGTCTGAATCTGGAAAACTGGCAGGCGGAGCTGGAAGAGGCGAAAGAGCCATTTAACCTAGGCCGCCTGATCCGCCTGGTGAAAGAATATCACCTGCTTAACCCGGTGATTGTTGACTGTACCTCCAGCCAGGCGGTGGCCGATCAGTACGCCGACTTCCTGCGCGAAGGGTTCCACGTGGTGACGCCAAACAAAAAGGCCAACACCTCGTCGATGGATTACTATCATCAGCTGCGGCTGGCGGCGAGTAAGTCGCGCCGTAAGTTTCTGTATGACACCAACGTGGGCGCGGGCCTGCCGGTCATCGAGAACCTGCAAAACCTGCTGAACGCGGGCGACGAACTACAGCGTTTCTCCGGCATCCTCTCCGGCTCCCTGTCGTTTATCTTCGGCAAGCTGGACGAAGGGATGAGCTTGTCGGAAGCCACCCGCGCCGCGCGCGAGCTGGGCTACACCGAGCCGGATCCGCGCGACGACCTCTCCGGCATGGACGTGGCGCGTAAGCTGCTGATCCTGGCCCGCGAAACTGGCCGCGAGCTGGAGCTTTCGGATATCGTGATTGAGCCGGTGCTGCCAGCAGAATTTGATGACAGCGGTGACGTCAGCGCCTTTATGGCCAGGTTGCCGCAGCTTGACGACGCCTTTGCCGCACGCGTTGCGAAAGCCCGTGATGAAGGTAAGGTATTGCGCTATGTTGGCAACATTGAAGAAGACGGCGTCTGCCGGGTGAAGATTGCCGAAGTGGATGGCAACGATCCGCTGTACAAGGTGAAAAACGGCGAGAACGCCCTGGCGTTCTACAGCCATTATTATCAGCCACTGCCGCTGGTGCTTCGCGGCTATGGCGCAGGGAATGATGTGACGGCGGCAGGCGTGTTTGCCGATCTGCTGCGTACCCTGTCATGGAAGTTAGGAGTTTAAGATGGTTAAAGTATATGCCCCGGCTTCCAGCGCCAATATGAGCGTCGGATTTGACGTGCTGGGCGCGGCGGTCACGCCGGTGGACGGTTCGCTGCTGGGCGATACGGTTACGGTTGAGGCGGCAGAGCGCTTCAGCCTGAATAACATAGGCCGCTTCGCCAGTAAGCTGCCGTCTGAACCGCGCGAGAATATCGTTTATCAGTGCTGGGAACGCTTCTGTCAGGAGATCGGCAAAAACGTGCCGGTCGCCATGACGCTGGAAAAGAGCATGCCGATTGGTTCGGGGCTGGGCTCGAGCGCCTGCTCGGTGGTCGCCGCGCTGGTGGCGATGAATGAGCATTGCGGCAAGCCGCTGAACAACAGCCGTCTGCTGGCGCTGATGGGCGAGCTGGAAGGGCGCATCTCCGGCAGCATTCATTATGATAACGTGGCGCCGTGCTTCCTTGGCGGCATGCAGCTGATGATTGAAGAAAATGGCATCATCAGCCAGCAGGTGCCAGGGTTTGATGAGTGGCTGTGGGTGCTGGCCTATCCGGGCATTAAAGTGTCTACCGCCGAAGCGCGTGCGATCCTGCCGGCGCAGTATCGTCGTCAGGACTGTATCGCCCACGGGCGTCATCTGGCGGGCTTTATTCACGCCTGCTACACCCGTCAGCCGCAGCTGGCGGCGAAACTGATGAAAGACGTCATTGCCGAGCCGTATCGCACGAAGCTGCTGCCGGGCTTTAACGAAGCGCGACAGGCATCCATGGATATCGGCGCACAGGCGTGCGGCATCTCCGGCTCCGGCCCGACGCTGTTCGCCTTATGCGACAAGCCAGACACCGCGCAGCGCGTGGCGGACTGGCTCTCTAAACACTACCTGCAAAATCAGGAAGGCTTTGTTCATATTTGCCGTCTGGACACGGCTGGCGCACGAGTACTGGGATAACGAATGAAACTCTACAACCTTAAAGATCATAACGAGCAGGTCAGCTTCGCGCAGGCGGTAACGCAGGGGCTTGGCAAAAATCAGGGGCTGTTCTTCCCCCACGACCTGCCGGAATTTCAGCTGACCGAAATCGATGAGCTGCTGAAGCAGGACTTTGTCACCCGCAGCACCAAAATTCTGTCTGCCTTTATCGGCGACGAAATCCCGCAGGAGCTGCTCGAAGAGCGCGTGCGTGCGGCGTTTGCTTTCCCGGCGCCGGTGAAGCAGGTGGAGCCTGACGTTGGTTGTCTGGAGCTGTTCCACGGCCCGACGCTGGCGTTCAAAGATTTCGGCGGTCGCTTTATGGCGCAGATGCTGACCCACATTAGCGGCGACAAACCGGTGACCATTCTTACCGCGACTTCAGGCGATACCGGAGCGGCGGTGGCCCATGCGTTCTACGGCCTGAAAAACGTCCGCGTGGTGATCCTCTATCCGAAAGGCAAAATCAGCCCGCTTCAGGAAAAACTGTTCTGCACCCTTGGGGGCAACATTGAAACCGTGGCGATCGACGGCGATTTCGATGCCTGTCAGGCGCTGGTGAAGCAGGCCTTCGATGACGAAGAGCTGAAGGCGGCGCTGGGGCTGAACTCTGCCAACTCCATCAACATCAGCCGTCTGCTGGCGCAGATCTGCTACTACTTCGAAGCGGTGGCGCAGCTGCCGCAGGAGGCGCGCAATCAACTGGTGGTTTCCGTGCCAAGTGGGAACTTCGGCGACCTGACGGCAGGCCTGCTGGCGAAATCACTCGGCCTGCCGGTGAAGCGCTTTATCGCCGCCACCAACGCCAACGACACCGTGCCGCGTTTCCTGAAGGACGGAAAATGGGCGCCGAACGCGACTCAGGCCACGCTCTCCAATGCGATGGATGTGTCACAGCCTAACAACTGGCCGCGTGTGGAAGAGCTGTTCCGCCGTAAGGTCTGGCGTCTGGGCGATCTGGGTTACGCAGCGGTGACGGACGAAACCACTAAAGCCACCATGCGCGAGCTGAAAGCGGTGGGCTATACCTCTGAGCCGCACGCGGCGATTGCCTATCGTGCCCTGCGCGATCAGCTTCAACCAGGTGAGTATGGCCTGTTCCTCGGCACCGCCCATCCGGCCAAGTTCAAAGAGAGCGTGGAAGCGATCCTGGGGGAAACGCTGCCGCTGCCAAAAGAGCTGGCCGAGCGCGCCGACCTGCCGCTGCTGTCTCATGAGCTGCCCGCAGACTTTGCCGCGCTGCGTAAGCTGATGATGGCCCGAGCGTGATTGTGCTGCCCGGTGGCGGCTTCGCCTTACCGGGCCTACAACGGCGAACTCATCGTAGGCCGGGTAAGCGCAGCGCCACCCGGCTTTTTTGTGAAGAAATTAAGGAGAAAAACAGCAGGAAAAAAGCAGAAATTCCCAATAAATGCGGTCACTTAGCGTTTAGGATTGCAGAGAATAACATCCCCCGTTCCCATCACGTACTCTCCTTACATCGGCCCACGTTGGGCAAGAAGAATAAGGAGTCACCTATGTCTACACTGAAACCTGCACTTATCGCGCTTTCACTGATGCTGGTCGCTCCCATGGCGGTGCAGGCAGCTGAGATCACCCTGGTGCCAGCGGTAAAACTGCAAATTGGCGATCGGGATAATAACGGGCACTACTGGGATGGCGGCCGCTGGCGCGACCATGACTGGTGGAAAGCGCACTATGACTGGCGCGATAACCACTGGCGTCCGCACGATGAACATCGCGATCGTGACGATCACCACCGTCATGACGATCGTCGCCCGGGCCCGGACCGGAAGCACCATTAACACAAACCCCGCCAGCTGGCGGGGTTGTCTTTTTATTGCTCGTGACGCTTAAACACCAGCTCGTTTTTTCCTGACGATGCCTCGTCGAAGAAATACCCTTCACTGTTAAAGCCGGTGAGCTGCTCTGGCTTCGTCAGACGGTTTTGAATGATGAAGCGGCTCATCAGACCGCGCGCTTTTTTGGCGTAGAAGCTGATCACTTTAAATTTGCCGTTTTTCTCGTCGAGGAATACCGGCTTGATAATGTCCGCATCCAGCTTCTTCGGCTTCACCGATTTGAAGTACTCATCGGAGGCCAGGTTGATCACCACGTTGTCCCCCTGGGCTTGCAGCGCCGCGTTAAGCTTGTCGGTAATGACATCGCCCCAGAACTGGTACAGATCTTTACCTTTAGCGTTTTCCAGGCGGATACCCATCTCCAGACGATACGGTTGCATCAGATCCAGCGGTCGCAGCACCCCGTACACGCCGGATAACATGCGCAGATGCAGCTGGGCAAAATCGAAATCGGCTTCGCTAAACGTTTCTGCTTGCAGGCCAGTGTAGACGTCACCTTTGAAGGCCAACAGCGCCTGGCGGGCGTTGGCGGGCGTGAAGTCAGGCTGCCACTCATGAAAACGGGTGGCATTCAGGTCGGCGAGTTTATCGCTGATGCTCATCAGCGAAGCGATTTGCGGAGCCGAAAGCTTACGCGCCTCGTGGATCAGCTGTTGCGAGTAGTCCAGCAATTCCGGCTGGGTATAACGCTCAGTGGCGAGCGGGCTCTGGTAGTCGAGCGTTTTGGCAGGTGAAATCAGAATCAGCATATCCAGTCCTTGCAGGAAATTTAGAGCGACTTTAACAAAAAATCGCCCTGAATTGATCGATAGCTGTTATTGCCGCGGCAAATCATCCCAGGTGCCAGGGGCAATTTGTGACTCGATTTCGGGATAGCGTGAGGCGTCAAAGACGGGCTGTACGCCGAGCTTGCGCTGACGCAGATAATCGCGCGCGATCAGCGCCACAACCGGTGAAAGCAGCAAAATGGCCGTCAGGTTCGTGATGGCCATCAGCGCCATAATGACGTCCGCTATTTGCCAGATCATCGGCATGCTGAGCAGGCAACCTACAAACACCATCGCCAGCACGCCCGCGCGAAGGATGTTGCGGGCCAGACGCGAGTCAACTTTCAGGAAGATAAGGTTGTTTTCGGCATAGATATAGTTCACCGCAATGGAACTAAAGGCAAAAAGTCCCACGACAAGTGCGACAAGGCCCGCGCCCCAGCTGCCGACGAGGGAGACCAGCGCCTGTTGTACCCAATGAATGCCTGCCGTACTACCGGACGGTTGTTCAGCGGCACCGGCCAGCAGCATTATCATCGCGCTGGCGGAGCAGATAACAATGGTGTCTGTGAAGACGCCAATCATCTGTACAATGCCCTGCGCGGCGGGATGTGGGGGCCAGGATGCGGCCGCTGCGGCGGCATTCGGCGTGGAGCCCATTCCCGCTTCGTTGGAGAACATACCCCGCTGAAAACCCGCAGTGAGTGCCTGGCTAAGGGTGTAACCCAGCGCGCCGGAAGCCGCTTCGCGCCAGCCGAACGCGCTTTGGAAAATGGTGACGATGACGTTCGGCACCTCATCGATATGTATCGCGCATACCATCAGGCTGGTGGACACCCACAGCAGCGCCATCAGCGGAACCAGCCACTGCATCAGGCGGGCAACCCCTTTGAGCCCGGTCACAATGGTCAGCAGGGTGAGAAGGGCAAGCGCGCCGCCTGTCAGCCACTCCGGACAATTGAAGGCAAAGCGCAGCGCGTGGGCGACGGAATTTGCCTGAACGGTATTGAAAATAAGGCCATAGGCAATCAGCAAAAAGATCGAGAACAGAACGCCCATCCAGCGCATTCCCAGCCCGCGAGCCATATACCAGGCGGGACCGCCGCGAAACTGACCTTTGCCGTCTTTTTCTTTGTAGAGTTGCGCAAGCGAGCATTCAGCAAAGGAGGTGGCCATACCGATAATCGCCGTCACCCACATCCAGAATACCGCGCCCGGACCGCCCGCGCCGATCGCCAGCGCGACACCGGCCAGGTTACCGCTGCCGACGCGCGCGGCCAGGCTGGTACAGAGCGCCTGAAACGAGGTCAGGCCGCCCGGCTGTGGGGTGACGCTGTTTTTCAGACTTCTGCCAAATTTGCGGATATAGCGAAACTGAATCAGACCGCTGCGCCACGTAAACCAGATACCTGCTCCTGAAAGCAGGTATATCATGATCGAACCCCAGAGGACTTCGTTGATAAAGAAAAAGAAATCAGGCACTAACGTCCCTCTTGTTGATGCCAAAGTGAATATGTAAGCGCTACCACTGATTGTGCATGCTGTTACTTAGCAGCCTGTTAATATTCTGAGTTTATCATACTCTGCCTAAGCGCACTGTCTGCGGTTGCGCTGCCTCTCACTCGTGTTATCATCAGGGCAGACCGGTTACATCCCCCTAACAAGTAAACCTGTCATTTTTCCGCTGCTGGCAAGCTGTCGGTAGTGTGAATTATCCAGGGCACGTTAAAAGAGAAACACTATCATGACGGATAAATTGACCTCCCTTCGTCAGTTCACCACTGTCGTCGCTGACACCGGAGATATCGCGGCAATGAAGCTGTACCAGCCGCAGGATGCCACAACCAACCCTTCTCTGATCCTTAACGCCGCGCAGATCCCTGAGTATCGCAAACTGATCGACGAGGCGGTGACCTGGGCAAAAGCACAGAGCAATGACCGCGCGCAGCAGGTTGTGGATGCTACTGACAAACTGGCAGTGAACATCGGTCTGGAAATCCTGAAGCTCGTTCCTGGCCGTATCTCTACCGAAGTTGATGCTCGCCTGTCCTACGACACCGAAGCGTCTATCGCAAAAGCAAAACGCCTGATCAAACTGTACAACAATGCGGGCATCAGCAATGACCGTATCCTGATCAAACTGGCGTCTACCTGGCAGGGCATCCGCGCTGCTGAGCAGCTGGAAAAAGAAGGCATCAACTGTAACCTGACTCTGCTGTTCTCCTTCGCGCAGGCGCGTGCATGTGCCGAAGCTGGCGTATACCTGATTTCTCCGTTCGTGGGCCGTATTCTGGACTGGTACAAAGCCAACACCGACAAGAAAGAGTACGCGGCGTCTGAAGATCCTGGCGTGATTTCAGTGACTGAAATCTACGAATACTACAAACAGCACGGCTATGAGACCGTTGTTATGGGCGCAAGCTTCCGTAACGTCGGCGAAATCATCGAGCTGGCTGGCTGTGACCGCCTGACCATCGCTCCTGCGCTGCTGAAAGAGCTGGCAGAAAGCGAAGGTGCTATCGAGCGTAAACTGTCCTACACCGGCGAAGTGAAAGCACGCCCTGAGCGCATCACCGAGTCCGAGTTCCTGTGGCAGCACAACCAGGATCCAATGGCCGTAGATAAACTGGCGGACGGTATCCGTAAGTTTGCTATCGACCAGGAAAAACTGGAAAAAATGATCGGCGACCTGCTGTAATCATTCTGCGTGACCGGGTTCCCGGTCACGCGTCTTTCCCCCGCCTCTGTCTGAATTTTCTCTCTGCGTGTATCATTCCCTTTAATCAGTACTTTTTGAATGGAATGGATATGAATACCTTACGCATCGGCTTAGTGTCGATTTCTGACCGCGCCTCCAGCGGTGTTTATCAGGATAAAGGCATCCCTGCTCTGGAAGCGTGGCTGGGCAGCGCGCTCACTACCCCGTTTGAGATCCAGACTCGCCTGATCCCGGACGAGCAGCCGATCATCGAGCAAACCCTGTGTGAACTGGTGGATGAGATGAGCTGCCACCTGGTGCTGACGACGGGCGGAACCGGCCCCGCGCGCCGCGATGTAACGCCGGACGCGACGCTGGCTATCGCCGATCGTGAAATGCCGGGCTTCGGTGAGCAGATGCGCCAGATCAGTCTACACTTTGTCCCGACGGCCATTCTTTCCCGTCAGGTCGGGGTGATCCGCAAACAGGCGCTGATCCTGAACCTGCCGGGGCAGCCGAAGTCGATAAAAGAAACGCTTGAAGGGGTAAAAGCCGAGGACGGCAGCGTTATCGTCCACGGTATCTTTGCAAGTGTACCGTATTGTATACAACTGCTTAACGGTCCGTATGTGGAAACTGACGGCAATGTGGTAGCAGCATTTCGCCCTAAAAGCGCTCGCCGCGAAACAATCTCCTGAAATTCTTTAAAATGTAACATTAGCGCCAGCCGCTGTAGCGTGTAAATGGATTTACGATATAGTAATTTTTTCTTTACGATTACTGTAAAAAATAATCCACAACACATGCACAATGGTTCGCTATGTCACATAACACCCGACCTCTGAATCGACAGGACTACAAAACCCTCACGCTCGCTGCTCTGGGCGGAGCGCTGGAGTTTTACGACTTCATCATCTTTGTCTTCTTCGCCGCCGTTGTGGGGGCGCTGTTTTTCCCGGCGGATATTCCGGAATGGCTGCGTCAGGTACAAACCTTCGGCATTTTCGCTGCCGGCTATCTGGCGCGCCCGCTGGGCGGCATTGTCATGGCGCACTTTGGCGATCTGGTTGGGCGCAAGAAGATGTTTACCCTCAGCATCCTGCTTATGGCCGTGCCGACGCTGGCGATTGGGCTTTTGCCTACCTATGAGTCGATGGGCATTATCGCCCCGTTATTGCTGCTGCTGATGCGTATTCTCCAGGGCGCGGCCATCGGCGGGGAAGTGCCGGGCGCCTGGGTGTTTGTCGCTGAGCACGTCCCGGTGCGCCGCATCGGCATTGCGTGCGGAACGCTGACCGCAGGGCTGACGATCGGGATCCTGCTTGGCTCCGTGGTTGCAACCATCATCAATACCAGCATGACGCAACAGGCCGTTCACGACTGGGGCTGGCGTATACCGTTCCTGCTGGGCGGGGCGTTTGGGCTGGTGGCAATGTACCTGCGACGCTGGTTGCAGGAGACGCCAATATTTCTGGAAATGCAGCAGCGGAAGGCGCTGGCGCAAGAACTGCCGGTGAAAACCGTAGTAGTGCGGCATAAAAAAGCGGTAGTGGTGTCGATGCTTCTGACCTGGCTGCTGTCTGCGGGGATCGTGGTGGTCATTTTGATGTCGCCGGTCTGGCTGCAAAAACAGTACGGTTTTGCGCCTGCCGTGACGTTACAGGCGAACAGTATCGCGACAATTATGCTCTGCTTTGGTTGTCTGGCCGCCGGGCTGGCGGCGGATCGTTTCGGCGCAAGCGCGACCTTTATTGTCGGCAGTTTGCTTCTGGCCGCGTCGAGCTGGGCATTTTATCATCTTGCGGGCACCCATCCTGAACAGCTGTTCCTGCTATACGGTGTCGTCGGGCTGTGCGTGGGCGTCGTTGGCGCCGTACCGTACGTAATGGTCCGCGCCTTCCCGCCGGAGGTACGCTTCACTGGGATCTCTTTCTCTTATAATGTCTCGTATGCCATTTTCGGTGGGCTGACCCCGATTGTGGTGACGGTGTTGATGGGGGTGTCACCCCTTGCACCTGCGTGGTACGTGCTGGCGTTATCGCTGATGGGACTGGTTTTGGGGGGGTGGCTTCGCCAGTCAGAGGGACGTCGTGCCCGCGACGCGGGCACGACAGAGGGATCAGTGTTTTTCACCAATCGGTAGAATGGTGCGGTCGAACTGCTCGTTCAGCACTTCACCCATGGCCAGGTAGATTGCGCTTGCGCCGCAAACCAGACCTACCCAGCCGGCAACGTGAACGATGCCTTCGTTATCCGCCAGGTGACCGATGGCCAGCAGAGCGAACAGTACGGTCAGGCTCAGGAAGACGAATTGCAGTGCGCGGTTCGCCTTAAGGGTACCGAAGAACATGAACAGGGTGAACACGCCCCACAGTCCCAGGTACACGCCCAGGAAATGGGCGTTTGCCGCCTCTGCCAGGCCCATTTTAGGCATCAGCAGAACCGCGACCAGAGTCAGCCAGAAGGAACCGTAAGAGGTAAAGGCGGTTAAGCCGAAGGTGTTGCCTTTCTTATATTCCAGCAGGCCCGCAAAGATCTGTGCGATACCGCCGTAAAAAATGCCCATCGCCAGGATAATGCCGTCCATCGGGAACATCCCGATATTGTGCAGGTTCAGCAGAATGGTGGTCATGCCAAAACCCATCAGGCCCAGCGGAGCCGGATTAGCCAACTTAGTGTTGCCCATAAGTCCTCAAAAAAATCAGCATTAATATGGTGAAATGGTTAAACCCGCGCCAGTTCTACCTGACGGGGCGCGGCATCATAATGGGCGGCATCGACGCCGTCTATGATCTCACCGGGGTGAAATTAAAAAATTTTTTATCCTTCCCCCTTGATGGATGCCGTTGTGACCCCATCTTGTAAGCAACCGCAGTGTGTGGACCTGAAAAAAATCAAATCTGGGCAGTTGAAAAAGCACGTTCTGCCCTTATTACAGGTACACAACCACATGTTGACTGATTTTTTAGTGGAGACGTTTAGATGGGTAAAATTATTGGTATCGACCTGGGTACTACCAACTCTTGTGTAGCGATTATGGATGGCACTACTGCACGTGTGCTGGAGAACGCCGAGGGCGATCGCACCACGCCTTCTATCATTGCTTATACCCAGGATGGTGAAACTCTGGTTGGTCAGCCGGCTAAACGTCAGGCCGTGACAAACCCGCAAAACACCCTGTTTGCGATCAAACGCCTGATTGGCCGCCGCTTCCAGGACGAAGAAGTTCAGCGTGACGTTTCCATCATGCCTTACAAAATCATCGCAGCCGATAACGGCGATGCATGGCTTGATGTGAAAGGCACCAAAACGGCACCTCCGCAGATCTCTGCTGAAGTGCTGAAGAAAATGAAGAAAACCGCGGAAGATTACCTGGGTGAACCGGTAACTGAAGCTGTTATCACCGTACCTGCTTACTTCAACGATGCTCAGCGTCAGGCAACCAAAGATGCTGGCCGTATCGCAGGTCTGGAAGTAAAACGTATCATCAACGAACCAACCGCAGCAGCACTGGCTTACGGTCTGGATAAAGAAGTTGGCAACCGTACTATCGCGGTTTACGACCTGGGTGGTGGTACCTTCGATATCTCTATTATCGAAATCGACGACGTTGACGGCGAAAAAACCTTCGAAGTTCTGGCAACCAATGGTGATACCCACCTGGGTGGTGAAGACTTCGATACCCGTCTGATCAACTACCTCGTTGACGAGTTCAAGAAAGATCAGGGCATTGACCTGCGTAACGACCCGCTGGCCATGCAGCGACTGAAAGAAGCCGCTGAGAAAGCGAAGATCGAGCTGTCTTCCGCTCAGCAGACCGACGTGAACCTGCCGTACATCACCGCAGACGCGACCGGTCCAAAACACATGAACATCAAAGTGACCCGTGCGAAACTGGAAAGCCTGGTAGAAGACCTGGTGAACCGTTCTATCGAGCCACTGAAAGTTGCATTGCAGGACGCTGGCCTGTCCGTGTCTGACATTCAGGACGTTATCCTGGTAGGTGGTCAGACTCGTATGCCAATGGTTCAGAAGAAAGTTGCTGAATTCTTTGGTAAAGAGCCACGTAAAGACGTGAACCCGGACGAAGCGGTTGCTATCGGTGCTGCGGTACAGGGTGGTGTACTGACCGGTGAAGTGAAAGACGTACTGCTGCTGGACGTTACCCCGCTGTCTCTGGGTATCGAAACCATGGGTGGCGTGATGACTCCGCTCATCAACAAGAACACCACTATCCCGACGAAACACAGCCAGGTGTTCTCTACCGCTGAAGACAACCAGTCTGCGGTAACCATCCATGTGATTCAGGGTGAGCGTAAGCGTGCGGCGGATAACAAATCTCTGGGTCAGTTCAACCTGGACGGTATTAACCCGGCACCACGCGGCATGCCACAGATCGAAGTCACCTTCGACATCGATGCTGACGGTATCCTGCACGTGTCTGCGAAAGACAAAAACAGCGGTAAAGAGCAGAAGATCACCATCAAGGCATCTTCTGGCCTGAACGAAGCGGAAATCGAAAAAATGGTTCGTGATGCCGAAGCTAACGCGGAATCCGACCGTAAGTTCGAAGAGCTGGTTCAGACCCGTAACCAGGGTGACCATCTGCTGCACAGCACCCGTAAGCAGGTTGAAGAAGCGGGCGATAAACTGCCAGCGGAAGACAAAACTGCGATCGAAACTGCACTGAGCGCGCTGGAAACGTCTCTGAAAGGCGAAGACAAAGCGGACATCGAAGCGAAGATGCAGGAGCTGGCACAGGTTTCTCAGAAGCTGATGGAAATCGCTCAGCAGCAGCACGCACAGCAGCAGGCGGGCGCTGATGCTTCCCAGAACAACGCGAAAGACGACGATGTTGTCGACGCTGAGTTCGAAGAAGTGAAAGACAAAAAATAATCGCCCTGATGCAGGGTAAGTAATCGGCACGGGCGTAGGAGAATTCTCCACGCCCGTGCTCGCATGTTAAGGGGCTTAAAAAAACCAATGGCAAAGCAAGACTATTACGAGATTTTAGGCGTTCCGAAAACTGCGGAAGAGCGTGAAATCAAAAAGGCGTATAAGCGCCTGGCCATGAAATTCCACCCTGACCGTAATCAGGGTGACAAAGAGGCTGAAGCCAAATTTAAAGAGATTAAAGAAGCCTACGAAGTCCTGACCGATGCACAAAAACGTGCGGCCTATGATCAGTACGGTCACGCGGCCTTTGAACAGGGCGGCATGGGCGGCGGTGGATTTGGTGGCGGCGGCTTCGGCGGCGGCGCTGATTTCAGCGATATCTTTGGTGATGTATTTGGCGATATCTTCGGCGGCGGACGTGGTCGTCAGCGCGCGGCGCGCGGCGCAGACCTGCGCTACAACATGGAGCTGACGCTTGAAGAAGCGGTTCGCGGCGTCACCAAAGAGATCCGTATTCCGACGCTGGAAGAGTGTGACGTTTGCCACGGCAGCGGCGCGAAAGCGGGGACTCAGCCACAGACCTGCCCAACCTGTCACGGTTCCGGTCAGGTGCAGATGCGCCAGGGCTTCTTCGCGGTGCAGCAGGCCTGTCCGCACTGTCATGGTCGCGGTACGCTGATTAAAGATCCGTGCACCAAATGCCACGGTCACGGTCGCGTGGAGAAAACCAAAACGCTGTCCGTTAAGATCCCGGCAGGCGTGGATACGGGCGACCGCATCCGTCTGGCAGGTGAGGGTGAAGCCGGCGAGCACGGCGCACCGGCAGGCGATCTGTACGTCCAGGTTCAGGTGAAGCAGCACGCCATCTTCGAGCGTGAAGGTAACAACCTGTACTGTGAAGTGCCGATCAACTTTGCGATGGCGGCGCTGGGTGGCGAAATCGAAGTGCCGACGCTGGACGGTCGCGTTAACCTGAAAATCCCTGGCGAAACCCAGACCGGGAAGCTGTTCCGCATGCGCGGCAAAGGCGTTAAATCCGTTCGCGGTGGCGCGCAGGGTGACCTTTTATGCCGCGTGGTCGTGGAAACGCCGGTCGGCCTGAACGATAAGCAGAAACAGCTGCTGAAAGAGCTTCAGGAAAGCTTTGGCGGCCCGACGGGTGAGAAAAACAGTCCGCGCTCCAAAAGCTTCTTCGATGGCGTCAAAAAATTCTTCGACGATTTAACCCGCTAACCCGCTAGCTGGTTACTATCCTTTAAAGCCCGGAAGCAATTCCGGGCTTTTTGTTTATAGCGTTATTCCTCGGTTAAACTGAATATATACCCAATATTAATCTGTTTTTACCGATCTGTTTGCGCTGATATTATGGTTTTACCGAGGTATTGTTGTAACAGAGAGTTTAAACGTGAAATTACTACACCGTTTCTTTAGCAGTGAGGCATCCGGCGGCGTCATCCTGATTATTGCTGCTGCGGCCGCTATGCTGCTCGCCAATATGGGCATGACGCGCGATCTCTATCACGCATTTCTGGAAACGCCCGTCGAGCTGAAAGTCGGGGCGCTGGAAATTAACAAGAACATGCTGCTGTGGATCAACGATGCGCTGATGGCGGTGTTCTTCCTGCTGGTGGGTCTGGAGGTTAAACGTGAGCTGGTGATCGGTTCGCTTGCCAGCCGTCAGCGCGCGGCGTTTCCGGTGATCGCGGCGATTGGCGGGATGATCGTTCCGGCGTTGCTCTTTCTCGCGTTTGCGTGGCAGGATCCGGTTGCGCGTGACGGCTGGGCGATCCCGGCTGCAACGGATATCGCGTTTGCGCTCGGGGTCTTAGCCTTGCTCGGTAGCCGCGTCCCGGTAGCACTGAAAATTTTCCTGATGGCGCTGGCGATTATCGATGACCTGGGCGCTATCGTGATTATCGCGCTGTTCTACACCAGCGATCTGTCGGTTCTGTCGCTGAGCGTGGCGGCCGTGGCTATTGTGGTGCTGGCCTTGCTGAACGTCTTCAACGTCCGACGTACGGGTATTTATATTCTGGTGGGCATGGTGCTGTGGACGGCGGTGCTGAAGTCTGGCGTGCATGCCACGCTGGCGGGCGTCATCGTTGGCTTCTTTATTCCACTGAAGGAGCAGGACGGCAAATCGCCTGCCAGACAGCTGGAGCATGTGCTTCATCCGTGGGTGGGCTTTATGATCCTGCCGCTGTTTGCGTTTGCCAACGCGGGTGTTTCCCTGGCCGGGGTAACCCTGGACGGACTCACCTCCGTGCTGCCGCTGGGTATCATCGCCGGTCTGTTTATCGGTAAGCCGCTGGGTATCAGCCTGTTCTGCTGGCTGGCGCTGAAGCTGAAGCTGGCGTCATTGCCAAACGGGACCACCTTTAGCCAGATTATGGCCGTCGGCGTGCTGTGCGGTATTGGATTCACCATGTCGATCTTTATCTCGACGCTGGCGTTTGGCGCAAACGCGCCTGAGCTTATCGTCTGGGCAAAACTCGGCATTCTCATCGGGTCATTACTGGCCGCAGTCATTGGTTATACCTTGTTGAAGGTGAAATTGTCCGGACAGGCTGTCCAAGCATAACGGAAAACCGGGAGGAGGGGGCTCCTTCTCCCGATACACACTCAGGGAGAGAACACGCGATGTCTCATTTGAATTACAACCATCTTTATTACTTCTGGCACGTTTATAAACAGGGCTCGGTCGTGGGGGCGGCAGAAGCGCTTTACCTGACGCCACAAACCATTACCGGGCAAATCAAAGCCCTGGAAGAGCGGTTACAGGGCAAGTTGTTCAAGCGCAAGGGCCGTGGGATTGAGCCCAGTGAGTTGGGCGAGCTGGTGTTCCGCTATGCGGATAAAATGTTCACCCTGAGCCAGGAGATGCTGGATATCGTCAACTACCGCAAAGAGTCTAACCTGCTTTTTGACGTGGGGGTGGCGGATGCGCTGTCCAAACGGCTGGTGAGTGGCGTGCTGGATGCGGCGGTGGTGGAAGATGAACAGATCCATTTACGCTGCTTTGAGTCCACTCACGAGATGCTGCTGGAACAGCTGAGCCAGCATAAGCTGGATATGATTATTTCGGATTGCCCTATCGATTCCACGCAGCAGGAAGGCTTGTTCTCGGTGAAAATTGGCGAATGCGGCGTCAGTTTCTGGTGCATCAATCCGCCACCGGAAAAACCGTTTCCTGCCTGCCTGGAAGAGCGCCGCTTGCTGGTGCCGGGTCGGAGGTCCATGCTCGGACGGAAGCTGCTGAACTGGTTTAACTCGCAGGGGCTGAACGTAGAAATTCTCGGTGAGTTCGACGATGCGGCGCTGATGAAAGCCTTTGGCGAAGCGCATAACGCTATCTTCGTTGCTCCAACGCTGTACGCGCACGATCTCTATTCAGACGACAAAATAACCGAGATCGGCAGGGTGGATAACGTGATGGAAGAGTATCACGCCATATTCGCCGAAAGGATGATTCAGCATCCGGCTGTGCAGCGAATCTGCAATCGCGACTATTCGGCGCTTTTTACGCCGCCGGCAATCTGAAGACATAAAAAAACCCGCGTTAAGCGGGTTCTTTCAAACAAGCAACAACAAGTGGCGATTAAGCCAGTTTGTTGATCTGCGCGGTCAGGTTTGCTTTATGACGCGCTGCTTTGTTTTTGTGGATCAGACCTTTAGCAGCCTGACGATCCACGATTGGTTGCATTTCGTTAAATGCGTTCTGCGCTGCAGCTTTGTCGCCAGCTTCGATAGCTGCGTATACTTTCTTGATGAAAGTACGCATCATAGAGCGACGGCTTGCATTGTGCTTACGAGCCTTTTCAGACTGAACGGCACGTTTCTTAGCTGATTTGATATTAGCCAAGGTCCAACTCCCAAATATGATCTATGTGGACAATTCAAAGGCCGAGGAATATGCCCTCTATACCTTCTTTTGTCAATGGATTTGTGCAAATAAGCGCCGTTAATGTGGCGACGCTACGTTACGTAGTGATGGCGCAGGATTCTACCAGCTTGTCGTTCGTGAATACAGCTTTTCGGCGTAAAAATCGCAGTTCGCGGACAGATTTTTTTGCTGTGAAAGGTCAGCGTGATGAAATCATACGGCTTTCTGTTTAGCGTGAACAATCGCCGGTTAACCTTAACCGCTGTACAAGGTATACTTTGGCGATTTTCACTGTTTTGAGCCAGTCATGAAGCTGATACGCGGCATACATAATCTCAGTCAAGCCCCGCACGGGTGCGTGCTGACCATTGGTAATTTTGACGGCGTGCATCGTGGGCATCAGGCGCTGTTGCAGGGATTGCGTAAAGAAGGCGAGGCGCGAGGCTTGCCCGTCGTGGTGATGATTTTCGAGCCTCAGCCGCTGGAGCTGTTTGCAGGCGAGAAATCCCCCGCGCGGCTGACGCGTCTGCGTGAGAAGTTACGCTACCTGGCGGAGTCAGGGGTGGACTACGTCCTGTGCGTAAGGTTCGACCGTCGTTTTGCCGCGCTGACCGCACAAAATTTTGTCAGCGACCTGTTGGTCAGGCAGCTTGGCGTGCAGTTTCTCGCCGTGGGCGATGATTTCCGCTTTGGCGCTGGTCGTCAGGGCGATTTCTTGTTATTACAGAAGGCTGGCCTGGAGTACGGGTTTGACGTCACCAGCACGATGACCTTCTGTGAGGGCGGCGTGCGCGTAAGCAGCACGGCGGTACGTCAGGCGCTGGCGAATGATGAACTGGACACGGCAGAAACGCTGCTGGGTCACCCGTTCACAATTTCAGGTCGCGTGGTCCATGGCGATGCGCTGGGCCGCACGATAGGTTTCCCGACGGCGAATATACCGCTGCGTCGTCAGGTCTCCCCGGTTAAAGGGGTCTATGCGGTGGAAGTGGCAGGACTGGGCGAGAAGCCTTTCTACGGCGTCGCCAACATTGGCACACGTCCAACGGTTGCCGGTGTGCGTCAACAGTTAGAAGTACACCTGCTGGACGTTGTAATGGACCTCTACGGTCGCCATATAGATGTGATACTGCGTAAAAAAATACGCAATGAACAGCGATTCGCTTCGCTGGATGAACTTAAGGCGCAAATCGCGCGAGATGAATTAACGGCCCGCGAGTTTTTTGGGCTTTAGAACCGGCTTAACTGCCTACGTGATAAATACGGAACCGAGAATCTGATGAGTGACTATAAATCAACCCTGAATTTGCCGGAAACAGGGTTCCCGATGCGCGGCGATCTCGCCAAGCGTGAACCGGGAATGCTGGCGCGTTGGACCGATGATGACCTGTACGGCATCATTCGTGCAGCCAAAAAAGGCAAAAAAACCTTCATTCTGCATGATGGCCCTCCATATGCGAATGGCAGCATTCATATTGGTCACTCTGTAAACAAGATTCTGAAAGACATTATCGTGAAGTCCAAAGGACTCGCGGGATATGACTCGCCTTACGTTCCGGGCTGGGACTGCCATGGTCTGCCAATCGAGCTGAAAGTTGAGCAAGAGTACGGTAAGCCGGGTGAGAAGTTCACCGCCGCAGAATTCCGCGCGAAATGCCGCGAATACGCTGCCACCCAGGTTGACGGTCAGCGCGCTGACTTCATCCGTCTGGGCGTATTGGGCGACTGGTCGCACCCGTACCTGACCATGGACTTCAAAACCGAAGCCAACATCATCCGTGCGCTGGGTAAAATCATCGGCAACGGTCACCTGCACAAAGGCGCGAAGCCGGTGCACTGGTGCGTCGACTGCCGCTCTGCGCTGGCAGAAGCGGAAGTGGAGTATTACGACAAAACCTCGCCTTCTATCGACGTGGCCTTCGAAGCGGTCGATCAGGATGCGATCAAAGCTAAATTTGGTCTGCCTGGCGTAAGCGGCCCGATCTCTCTGGTGATCTGGACCACCACCCCGTGGACGCTGCCTGCTAACCGCGCGATCTCCCTCTCTGGCGAGTTTGAGTATGCGCTGGTGCAGATTGATGGCCGTGCGGTTATCCTGGCGAAAGACCTGGTCGAAAGCGTGCTGAAACGCGCGAACATCACCGATTACACCGTGCTGGGCACCGTAAAAGGTGACGCGCTGGAACTGATGCGCTTCAAACACCCGTTCCTGGACTTCGACGTTCCGGCGATCCTGGGCGACCACGTCACGCTGGACGCGGGTACCGGTGCGGTGCATACCGCCGGTGGCCACGGTCCTGACGACTACAACATCAGCCTGAAATATGGTCTGGAAATCGCTAACCCGGTTGGTCCGGACGGCTCTTACCTGCCAGGCACGTACCCGGCGCTGGACGGCATCAACGTCTTTAAAGCTAACGACATCATCGTTGACATGCTGCGCACCAGCGGCGCGCTGCTGCACGTTGAGAAAATGCAGCACAGCTATCCGTGCTGCTGGCGTCACAAGACCCCGATCATCTTCCGTGCGACCCCGCAGTGGTTCATCAGCATGGATCAGAAAGGCCTGCGCGCCCAGTCTCTGAAAGAGATCAAAGGCGTGCAGTGGATCCCTGACTGGGGCCAGGCGCGTATCGAATCCATGGTGGCTAACCGTCCTGACTGGTGTATCTCCCGTCAGCGCACCTGGGGCGTGCCGATGTCTCTGTTCGTACATAAAGAGACGCAGGAGCTGCACCCGAACACTCTGGAACTGATGGAAGAAGTGGCGAAGCGCGTCGAAGTTGACGGCATTCAGGCGTGGTGGGATCTCGACGCCCGCGACATCCTGGGCGCTGACGCAGACAGCTACGAGAAAGTGCCGGATACCCTGGACGTGTGGTTCGATTCCGGGTCTACCCACTCCTCCGTGGTTGATGTGCGTCCGGAGTTTGCTGGTCACGCTGCCGATATGTATCTGGAAGGGTCTGACCAACACCGCGGCTGGTTCATGTCATCGCTGATGATCTCCACCGCCATGAAGGGTAAAGCACCTTACCGCCAGGTATTGACCCACGGCTTCACCGTGGATGGTCAGGGCCGTAAGATGTCCAAATCTATCGGTAACACCGTTTCTCCGCAGGACGTGATGAACAAACTGGGCGCGGACATTCTGCGTCTGTGGGTGGCCTCTACCGACTACACCGGCGAAATGGCGGTCTCTGATGAGATCCTGAAACGTGCTGCTGACAGCTATCGTCGTATTCGTAACACCGCGCGCTTCCTGCTGGCGAACCTGAACGGGTTCGATCCGGTGAAAGACATGGTGAAGCCGGAAGAGATGGTTGTGCTCGATCGCTGGGCGGTAGGCTGCGCGAAAGCGGCGCAGGAAGATATTCTTAAAGCCTATGAGTCTTACGACTTCCACGAAGTGGTGCAGCGCCTGATGCGCTTCTGCTCCATCGAGATGGGCTCGTTCTACCTCGACATCATCAAAGACCGCCAGTACACCGCGAAAGCGGACAGCGTGGCGCGTCGTAGCTGCCAGACTGCGCTGTTCCACATCGCAGAGGCGCTGGTACGCTGGATGGCGCCGATCATGTCCTTCACCGCGGATGAAATCTGGGGTTACCTGCCGGGCGAACGCGAGAAGTATGTCTTCACCGGCGAGTGGTACGAAGGTCTGTTCGACCTCTCCAGCACTGAAGCAATGAACGATGCCTACTGGGACGAGCTGCTGAAAGTGCGTGGCGAAGTGAATAAGGTTATCGAGCAGGCGCGCGCTGACAAGAAAGTCGGTGGTTCGCTGGAAGCGACCGTGACCCTGTACGCCGAACCGGAGCTGGCGGCCAAACTGACCGCGCTGGGCGATGAATTACGATTTGTCCTGTTGACCTCCGGTGCGAAAGTTGCGGATTATGCCGAAGCTACTGCTGATGCTCAGCAGAGTGAACTGCTCAAAGGACTGAAGGTCGCACTGAGCAAAGCCGACGGTGAAAAATGCCCGCGTTGCTGGCATTACACCACTGATGTCGGTCAGGTGGCGGAACACGCAGACATCTGCGGACGCTGTGTAAGCAACGTCGCCGGTGACGGCGAAAAACGTAAGTTTGCCTGATGAGTAAAACTCTCTGTTCAACAGGACTGCGCTGGCTGTGGCTGGTGGTGGTGGTGCTGATTATTGATTTGGGCAGCAAGTTCCTGATCCTCCAGAATTTCGCTCTGGGGGATACGGTCCCGCTGTTTCCGTCGCTTAACCTGCACTATGCCCGCAACTATGGTGCGGCGTTTAGTTTCCTTGCCGACAGCGGTGGCTGGCAGCGCTGGTTCTTCGCGGGTATCGCTATCGGTATCTGCGTCGTGCTGGCGGTGCTGATGTACCGCTCAAAGGCCACGCAAAAGCTGAATAATATCGCCTACGCGCTGATCATTGGCGGCGCGCTGGGTAACCTGTTTGACCGCCTGTGGCACGGCTTTGTGGTCGATATGATCGACTTCTACGTTGGCGACTGGCACTTCGCGACCTTTAACCTCGCCGATAGCGCAATATGCGTTGGTGCGGCGTTAATCGTGCTGGAAGGCTTCTTGCCTAAACCGGCCGCGAAAGAGCAGGCGTAACAAAACCAGCCGGGTGACGCGTAGCGATCCCGGCCTACAGAATTTGTGGCCCCCGTAGGCCCGGTAAGCGTAGCGCCACCGGGCAACAGGTGACCCAAAACAAGCGAGCAATTTGCATGTCTAAATCCGTACAGAGCAACAGCGCGGTTCTCGTTCATTTCACGCTGAAGCTGGATGACGGCTCCACGGCCGAATCCACCCGCAACAATGGCAAACCGGCGCTGTTTCGTCTGGGTGACACCTCCCTGTCTGAAGGCCTTGAGCAGCAGCTTCTGGGTCTGAAAGAGGGCGAGAAAAAAGCGTTTTCGCTGGAGCCGGATGCGGCATTTGGCGTGCCAAGCCCGGACCTGATCCAGTATTTCTCGCGTCGTGAGTTTATGGATGCGGGTGAACCAGAAATCGGGGCGATTATGCTCTTTACCGCTATGGACGGCAGCGAAATGCCTGGCGTGATCCGAGAAATCAACGGCGATTCTATCACCGTCGATTTCAACCATCCGCTTGCCGGGCGTACCGTTCATTTTGATGTCGAAGTGCTGGAGATCGATCCGGCACTGGAGGAGTAAAATGCAGATCCTGTTGGCTAACCCGCGCGGCTTCTGCGCCGGTGTAGACCGCGCTATCAGCATTGTTGAAAACGCGCTGGAGATTTACGGCGCGCCGATTTACGTGCGTCACGAAGTGGTGCACAACCGTTACGTGGTCGACAGCCTGCGCGAGCGCGGTGCGATTTTTATCGAGCAGATCAGCGAAGTGCCGGACGGCGCAATCCTCATCTTCTCCGCGCACGGCGTCTCTCAGGCGGTACGCAACGAGGCGAAAAGCCGCGATCTGACCGTATTCGATGCCACCTGTCCGTTAGTGACAAAAGTGCATATGGAAGTGGCGCGCGCCAGCCGTCGTGGTGAAGAGTCAATTCTGATTGGTCACGCCGGTCACCCGGAAGTTGAAGGCACCATGGGCCAGTACAGCAACCCGGAAGGGGGCATGTATCTGGTTGAGTCACCGGAAGATGTCTTTACGCTGGACGTGAAAAACGAAGCCCGTCTGTCGTTTATGACCCAGACGACGCTTTCCGTAGACGACACCTCAGACGTGATTGACGCCCTGCGCCAGCGCTTCCCGAAAATCGTCGGGCCGCGCAAAGATGATATCTGCTATGCAACCACCAACCGTCAGGAAGCCGTACGCGCCCTGGCTGAACAGGCGGATGTGGTGCTGGTGGTCGGCTCGAAAAACTCCTCTAACTCCAACCGACTGGCCGAACTGGCGCAGCGTATGGGGAAAGCAGCTTTTCTGATCGACGACGCAACGGACATTCAGGAAGCGTGGGTGAAAAACGCGGCCTGCGTCGGTGTTACCGCAGGCGCTTCAGCGCCGGATATCCTGGTGCAAAACGTCATTGCCCGCCTGCAAGAGCTGGGCGGTGGCGAAGCGGTGCCGCTGGAAGGCCGTGAAGAGAACATTGTCTTCGAAGTGCCGAAAGAGCTGCGAATCGACGCCCGCGAAGTGGAATAATGTCCTCTCAATCTTCAAAATGCCGGTGGCGAAAGCCTCCGGCATTTTTGTTTCTGGTTAACTGTGATTCACCATCAATATTGACGCTTTTATCACTAGGTTAATCGTTTAATCTGCCATCATGATATTGCTGTTCTCCTCGGGCCGGAGAGCGATATGAATTCAGACATCTTTATGCCACCTCAGTTGACGTGGGCTACCGGCGCGCTAGCCGGCGGGCCGCTTATCCGCAAAACGACTCGTCTTGCGGATCTTCCTGGGATCTTCGCAGACGGCGAGGCGTGGAAGTGCGGCAATCCTCAAAAAAGTGTGTATGACGTAGACGTACTGGGCTCGCCCGTAGGGGAAGGGGCACTCTTCGTTGGGGTAACTCACCTGCGTGCGGGTAACGTGGGCGATGAGTTCTTTATGACTCGCGGTCATTTTCATCAGCGCCGCGAACAGGGGGAGGTCTATTTTGGCCTGCGCGGATGTGGCTTGTTGCTGCTGCAAACGGAGGCGGGCGACGCGCGGCTTGAGCAGGTGACGGCTGGCTCCGTGCATATTATTCCTCCTTTTACAGCGCATCGTTTGATTAACACTGGCAACGAGACGCTATCCTCCCTTGCCGTCTGGCCGAGCATTGCGGGACACGACTATGCGGCGCTGGCAGAGGGCTTCACCCTGCGGATCTTTGCCTCCGGGGAAGGTTACGAGGTGCGCCATGGCTAACTATGGCCTTGATATGACCATCAACCGTCAGCCGCTCGGTTTTTGCTACGGAGAGGATGTTACCGGGCCGATGCCGGAGATCAGAACGCTGGATCAGATCCGCCCGTCGCTGCGCAATCCGGACTGCGAAGGGCCTGAACAGGTATATGCCATCGCGATGGACGTGGCGCGTCTGGCGGACAGGCCGGAGCTCGAAAAACGCATGCTGCTTTTTGGTGTGGTCACCTACGCGGCAGGCACGCTTGGCGATGAGCCGGTCCGCAGCCAGGGACATGTTCACCGTATTAGCCAGCACAGCGGATGGTCGCCCCCTGAGCTGTACGAAATCTGGCAGGGTAAAGCGATTATCTACATGCAGGAGTATGTGGACGACGATCCGGGACGTTGTTTTGCGGTACTCGCGGGGCCGGGTGAAAAGGTACTGGTCCCTCCCGGATGGGGCCATGCGACGATTTCGGCCTCGCCCAATGAGCCGCTGACGTTTGGTGCGTGGTGCGATCGGGAATATGGCTTTGAGTATGAGGCCGTTCGTGCGCGAAAAGGTCTGGCCTGGTATCCCTTAGTTCAGGATAATCATATTGTCTGGCAGCATAACAGTCACTACAGACCAGGGCGCTTGCAGATGATTATGCCGAGAAGTTATCCGGAATTCGGCATTACTGATGCGCCTGTTTATCAGCAGTTTATTGATGACCCCGCACGGTTCCAGTTTATTTCGCGTCCGGATAAAGTCGCAGAACTGTGGAATAACTTCCATCCATAAAGAAGCCGGGGCATTGCCCCGGTTTTCTTATCCTGCAAACAAACCGGACGCCACGCCAAGCGCTGCCAGTATAAGCAGCAATATCATGGCTTTTACCGGCGACACGCCGCGTTTTGCCATCAGATACCAGGTCCCCAGCACCACCGCCAGCGGAAGCAGCTGCGGGAAAATACCGTCCAGCATCTGCTGAACGTGAATGTTAACCCCGTCCCGGGTGATGAACTCCAGCCCGGTGCCGAGCTTCACGTAGCTGGCCGCCACGCCGCCCATGACAAATACGCCCAGTAGCGAGAGCGCTTCCCGTAGCCGGGTAGATTTGCTGCTGACCAGCATCTCCACGGAGCCTGATCCCATCTGGTAGCCTTTGAGAAACAGGAACCAGGAGCCAGGGATAATGATGGCCAGCCAGGCAACGGTATAAAACAGTGGACCGAGGATATTTCCGCCTGCCGCCAGCGCCATCCCAATGCTAAGCAGGATCGGGATCAGCATGCCGGGGATCATCGAATCGCCGATCCCGGCAATTGGCCCCATCAGGCCTACCTTCAGGGTATTTATGGTTTCACCGTCAATCGGCTCGCCGTTGGCTTTTTTCTCCTCCAGCCCCAGCGCCATACCGTTAACGATCGCGCCAATCTGTGGCTCCGTGTTGTAGAACGACGCGTGACGGCGCAGCATCTCGGTACGTTGTACCGGGTCGGGATAGAGCTTTTTTGCGACCGGCAGCATGCTCAGGCAAAAGCCGAAGGATTCTAGGCGTTCAAAGCTCATTGAGGAGAGGTTGTGCATCATCCACGCTCGCCAGCAGCGGCGCAGATCCTTGCGGGTGAGTTTACGTTCTTCCATCAGAATTCATCCTCGTCGTCAGGGACAGGTGCTGAAGCCACGGCCTGCGGTGCCTCGGGTTTATAGTTGTAATGAATCAGTGCCAGCAGGGCGCCCACGATCACCAGCGCGACCATATTGAGTTTCAGGAAAACGATGCAAACGAAGCCCACCAGAAAGTAGATGAGCATGGTATAGCTTTTGATGATCTGCTTAAGCAGGATGGCAATACCGACGGCGGGCAAGATGCCGCCCAGCACATTCATGGTGGAGAGGACGATGTGCGGCAGGCTGTCCATAAACCCGCTAATGTACTGTGCGCCAAAAAAGACGGCGATAAAGGTAGGCACAAAGCGCAGCACAAAATTCATCGCCTGCGGCCAGATGGCGCTGTTGAGGTAGATCCCGCGCTCGTCGCCGTTCTCCAGCGCCACATCCGCACGATGGTTCCAGAAGGAGTTCAGCACCATCATCGCATTGAAGAGAATGGTTCCGGCGATCCCAATAGTCGCCGCCAGCGCGACGGCAACCTCAGGTCCTTTGCCGGAAAGTAATCCCAGTGCAATGGCCGGATAAGCCACAAAGTTTAAATCTGCTGGCATCGAGCCGCCGGGTGTCACCATTGCGATATAAACCGCCTGCACCGCTACGCCAATCATAATCCCGGTTTTGATATCGCCCAGGATCAGGCCAACCAGCATCCCGGAAATGAGCGGTCGGGAGATGAGATACCAGCCGCCCGTCAGCCCTAAAAGCCACGGACTACTGAGTGCGCCCAGATAACACAGCAGGCCAATTAAAGCCGCTTCGATAATCATGATCTGCTCCTTATTTCAGCTTTTGTCTGGCATCCTGCCAGGTATAAAAACTGGCATCGGGAACCAGGCGGAATTCAATCGCGTGTCCCTGCCCGGTCAGCCACTCGAACGCCGCCGCTTCATCCTGGGTTACCGATTGATTCGGGCCGATGGTGATCGTGTTAGCCCGGGCGCTCATCGGGCCCACGTTAATTTTTCCATTGCTGTTTTTCAGGCTAATGCCCGCCTGCTCAATGCGCTGTAGCGTGAGTGGAGATTTGCCAATCACGAAATAGCGCTTTTCGCTGGCAATCACTTTTGGCAGTTTTTCGATCGCGGTTGCCGTATCGAACAGCCACACTTTAGTATCTGATACGGCTCCTTTCATGACCGACGATAACAGCGGATCGGCCGCAACGGCATCGTCAATGGCAACGATGCCGTCGCAGGGCAGCTCCCTGGCCCAGCGTGTAATGAGCTGCCCGTGGATCACGCGATCGTCAATGCGTACAAAAGAAATACTCATATGCGGCTCCTTAAAAATCGTCTGTCTGTGCAGTATCTGCCGGTTTCGCCTGTACCAGCGTCGGCAGAGTAAGTTCGATAAGCTGCCCGGCAGCCTGATGAACATCGCGAGCCATCATCACCTCATCGGTTTGCAGCAGCATCGGGAAGTTGACTCCAGCCACCACGGCGACCGGCGGCTGCGTATGTGGGTTAAACGCGGCCTCACAGGCCACGTTCCACGGCGTGCCGCTTTGCATGTCGCACAGCACCAGCACGCCGTCAGCGTTGACGCTTGCCGCTTCCAGTGTGGAGATGAAATCCTGCCGGAAGCCCTCTATTCCCGCCTGTTCGGTCAGACAAATGGCGTGTACGCCGGGGAGCTCGCCGTATACCATCCGGCCGCTCTCCAGCAGCGCGGCGGCTAACGGCCCATGAGTGGCGACAATAAAATGAATCATCGTTAGCTCCTTACCCAGGCTTTGATAGTCGCGAGGGGGTGTCCGGAAGCACGGGCTGAAGGTGAAATGCGATAGTCACCTACGCTTGCCGGAATGATGAAGGTTTCGGCGTAATGGACGGTAAACGGCTCAAATGCACCGGTTGGGCTGTCGACAATTGCTTCGTCGCCCTCTACCAGATTCAGCACGTTCACGCCGCCGCCGGTGTGGTGCAAAACGGGTTCGCTAAACCAGTGGCGGCGGGTTTCGATAAATTCACGCTCGTGCAGGCCAGTACGCTCTTCACGCCAGCCGTTTCCTTCCGCGACAGGTTCGAACTGATTCACCAGATGCTGATGAACCCACTGTGCGTCGCGCTGCCAGTCGATCACCTTTTCACCGTGCTCCAGGTGTACCGGGCGCGGCAGCCCGTCCAGGCCCAGGCGGCCCCAGTCCCACAGTTTGAAGGTGAAAATATACGGCGTAGCGCTGATCTCCAGCACCATGGTTCCCGCGCCGGAGCAGTGCACCGTCCCAGCCGGGATCAGGAAATGATCGTGCTTTTTTGCCGGGATCTGATTAACGAAGCGGTCGTCATCAAACGGTTTTTCACCGCGACCCGCGCGCCTGAGATCGTCCATCATGGCCTCAGGGTCTGTGCCGGTTTTGGTCCCCAGATAGACGACGGCACCCGGCTCCGCTTCCAGAATGTAATAACTCTCATCCTGGGTATAGTGCATCCCAAACTGCTGCTGGATGTACTCGGTAATGGGGTGGACCTGGAAGCTCAGATTCTGGCCACCCATGGTGTCGAGGAAGTCAAAACGGATCGGGAATTCCGCGCCGAAACGTGCGTGAACTTTCTCGCCCAGCAGAGCACGGGGCTCAAGCAAAACCAGATCCTGAGAGGGGATCTCGATCCGCACTGCGCCAAAACGCAGTAACAGGCTGTTCTCCTCGGGCACGCAGTCAAAACACCACGCGTAATTGGGTGCAGAGGGATCGAGATCGAATTGCTGTTTCATCCGCTGGCCGCCCCAGACGCCAGGATCGAAAAAGGGCGCCACGCGGAAAGGCTGGGTGGTAGTTTGCTTCAGCCCGGCTCGCAGGGCCTCGCCGCTGACCATCGCGGGCTGGTTCGTCTGGGTTGTATCCAGTAAAAAATCGGTGCGCCTGAGCAGCGGTGTTTTGTGGCGATCGAAGACGCGCCATTCGACAAAAAAGGCGCGCTTGTAGCGACGAAGCATATCTTCCTGCTGATTATCTGCGCCCCAGTTCCCAGTCTCACCCCGGCGCATACGCTGCTGGATCTCCCAGCGCGGCAGATCGGCATACACCAGCACATCACCCGGATGGACAAGCGTCGCACCGGGACCGTAGATCACAATCAGCCCCCCAGAACACTGGCTCACCCGAACCTGCAACGCCTCCAGACGCGCGGGATCGAAAAACTCTCCAAGCTGGTGGCAGGAGAGAACGCCAAAGACGCGATCGTCTGTGAGGTTGCGTGCCAGCATCTCATGAATGGCACACTCATCCCGTCGCGCCTGTTCAGCATTGATCGCCAGCGTCGGGCGTAGACGCGGCAGCACGTTCTCTTCAAGCTCGGTCATGCGCACGCCCGGATAGCAGTCAATCACCAGTACCGTGCGGCTGCGCTGTTGGGTTTGTGACTCAAGAACGCGGGTTATTGCTTCCCAGCCTTGCCAGGCGCTGTCATCAAAACCCTGTATCGCCACCGTGGGGAATTTGTCGTAGGTTGTCATTGTATCCTCCGTAATCGTTATTTAAGGTTATTCGATTAACCGTATTTGAGAAGAGTGGTTAACGCGATTAACCCGCCATAAATGCGAATCGAATCCAGAACAACACCGGTAATGTGAAGAGTCTCACAGGGAAAAATGCAAAAAACAGGTTATTCGATTAACCTGTAGTGATGATGAAGGAGACAACATGACGGGAATTACACTGGCCGATGTCGCGAAACGCGCCGGCGTGTCAACGGCGACGGTCTCAATGGTGCTCTGCAACAAAGGCCGCATTTCGCAAAGCACGCGCGAACGTGTGCTTAAGGCGCTGGATGAATCCGGCTATGTCTATAACCAGACGGCAGCCAATTTACGTAACCGCAGCAGTAACCAGGTCGGGCTGCTCTTGCACGATATCACCAACCCTTTTTATAGCGAGATGACGGCAGGGCTAAGTCATGAAATGGAGCGCCACGAGCTGATGCTTTTTCTGGCGAATAGCGAGGAATCGGCAGAGCGACAGCAAAAATTTGTTGATTCACTGATGCGTAATAACGTCGGCGGTATGGTGCTGTGTGCGGCTCGGGAAACGCCCCAGGCCTTTTTTGAGGGTCTGAAGCGGCGCAATATTCCGGCTATCATGGTTGTGCGCCCGCTGAACGATCCGGATTTTGATTTTGTCGGAACGGATAACTTCTTAGGCACGCAGATGGCGACGGAGCATCTGCTCAGAATGGGCCATCGGCACATTGCGTTCATTGGAGGGAGTCAGAATTCGGGCTCTCGGGCGCAGCGTATCGGGGGCTTTACCAGCAAGCTGCTGGAATACGGCGTGACGCCGAATCCTGCCTGGATCAGAACCTCACACGCCAGCCAAAGCGACGGCGCGCGCGTGGCAGAGGCGTTACTTCTCGAGCATCCACACATCAGTGCGGCAATTTGCTATCAGGATGTTGTGGCGCTGGGGGTGATGCAAAGCTTACGCAAGATGGGCCGTGAGCCGGGACGTGATTTTGCGCTGGTCGGTTTCGATGATATTACCGAAGCGGCTCTGGTGCAGCCCGCATTGACCACCGTATCGGTGGCGGCGAAAGAGATTGGTCGTAAGGCAGGGGAGTTACTTTACAGCCGCATACAGGGCAACGACGAACCCGCCAAACGAATCATTCTGCCGCCTGCGCTGGTGGTGCGGGAATCATGCGGTTTTCGCTGACGATCATGTCTTTCACTGATATCTCACCCTGTTTATCATTAAATTCTAATTATCGGCGTTTTCTGTGGCAGCCTGTGCAAAGGCTGGTTAATCTGAAAACGATTTACATCATTTTAACGTAAGAGAATAACTATGCATGATGCACAGATCCGCGTCGCCATTGCGGGCGCGGGTGGACGTATGGGCCGTCAGCTGATTCAGGCGGCACTACAGATGGATGGCGTGGCGCTTGGCGCGGCGCTGGAGCGTGAAGGTTCATCGCTTTTGGGAGCCGATGCAGGCGAGCTGGCAGGCGCAGGTCAGACGGGCGTTACCGTGCAGAGCAGCCTTGAGGCGGTGAAAGAAGACTTTGACGTGTTTATCGATTTTACCCGCCCTGAAGGCACGTTGGCTCACCTGGCGTTTTGCCGTCAGCACGGTAAAGGGATGGTGATTGGCACCACCGGTTTTGACGAGGTCGGTAAGCAAGCCATTCAGGATGCGTCCACTGAGATTGCGATTGTCTTTGCGGCAAACTTTAGCGTGGGGGTAAACGTCATGCTGAAACTGCTGGAGAAGGCGGCGAAGGTGATGGGCGACTACACCGACATTGAAATCGTCGAAGCGCACCATCGCCACAAAGTCGATGCTCCGTCAGGCACGGCGCTGGCAATGGGCGAAGCGATTGCGTGTGCAATGGATAAAGATTTGAAAGACATCGCGGTCTATTCTCGCGAAGGCCACACTGGCGAGCGCGTGCCTGGCACCATTGGGTTTGCCACCGTTCGCGCGGGTGATATCGTCGGTGAACATACCGCTATGTTCGCCGATATTGGCGAAAGGATCGAAATCACTCATAAAGCATCCAGCCGCATGACATTTGCAAACGGGGCGGTACGTTCGGGATTGTGGCTGAAAGGTAAGCGTAATGGTCTTTTTGATATGCGAGATGTCCTCGAACTCAACAATTTGTAAGCATTATTACCCTTCGTGATGTGGTTATTGCAGTCGTAATTACTTGATTGCATAGGGCAATATTTTATTGCCCTTTTATTTTGTCTGTTTGGTATGTTTATTGTGTCTAACTGATTTAAAGTAAGTATTTTCTCGATAATTTCTGTTGCTGAACTGTAAATTTTGACCATTTGGTCCACTTTTTATTCCTGCAAGACGTTCCTTTCTATTAAACTGCATGCGCAAGCGGTTTCCACAGTGATTTAGTTGATCTTTTTGCCGCTTAATCTGATTTCAGACCGCCAGGCTTGCAAAAGAATATACAAAACTCCCGTTTTAAGTTGACTTTTACATGGCAAATCCCCAGAATGCCGCCGTTTGCCAAAAATCCGCTGGCAACACATTTGCATTGATCCATGACATGGTTATGAATTAATATGCAAATAAAGTGAGTGAATATTCTCTGGAGGGTGTTTTGATTAAGTCAGCGCTATTGGTTCTGGAAGACGGAACCCAGTTTATCGGTCGGGCCATAGGGGCAACGGGTTCGGCGGTTGGGGAAGTCGTTTTCAATACTTCAATGACCGGTTATCAAGAAATCCTCACTGATCCTTCCTATTCTCGCCAAATCGTTACTCTTACTTATCCTCATATCGGCAATGTCGGCACCAATGCGGCTGACGAAGAATCCTCTCAGGTACATGCGCAAGGCCTGGTCATTCGCGACCTGCCGCTGATTGCCAGCAACTTCCGCAACACCGAAGACCTCTCTTCTTACCTGAAGCGCCACAACATTGTGGCGATTGCCGATATCGATACCCGTAAGCTGACGCGTCTGCTGCGCGAGAAGGGTGCACAAAACGGTTGTATCATCGCAGGGGATAACCTCGATGCGACGCTGGCGCTGGAAAAAGCGAAAGCCTTCCCGGGACTGAACGGTATGGACCTGGCGAAAGAAGTGACCACCGCTGAAGCCTACAGCTGGACGCAGGGAAGCTGGACGCTGGAAGGCGACCTGCCGGAAGCGAAACCGGAAAGCGAGCTGCCGTTCCACGTGGTGGCCTACGATTTTGGCGCCAAGCGCAACATCCTGCGTATGCTGGTTGACCGTGGCTGCCGCCTGACGGTGGTTCCGGCGAAAACCTCTGCTGAAGATGTTCTGAAGATGAACCCGGACGGCATCTTCCTCTCTAACGGTCCTGGCGACCCGGCGCCGTGCGACTACGCTATCGACGCCATCAAGTCCTTCCTTGAAACCGACATCCCAGTATTCGGCATCTGTCTCGGCCATCAGCTGCTGGCGCTGGCGAGCGGAGCGAACACCGTCAAGATGAAGTTTGGCCACCACGGTGGTAACCACCCGGTGAAAGATATCGACAACAACACGGTGATGATCACCGCGCAGAACCACGGCTTCGCTGTGGATGAAGCGACGATGCCAGCTAACCTGCGCGTGACGCATAAGTCACTGTTCGATGGTACCTTGCAGGGTATCCATCGCACCGATAAGCCTGCGTTCAGCTTCCAGGGCCACCCTGAAGCCAGCCCGGGCCCACACGATGCCGCGCCGCTGTTCGATCACTTCATCGAACTTATCGAGCAATACCGTAAGACCGCTAAATAATCAGGAGCTGAGAAGACCATGCCAAAACGTACAGACATAAAAAGCATCCTGATTCTTGGCGCTGGCCCGATTGTCATCGGCCAGGCCTGCGAATTCGACTACTCCGGCGCGCAGGCGTGTAAAGCCCTGCGTGAAGAGGGTTACCGTGTCATCCTGGTAAACTCTAACCCGGCCACCATCATGACCGACCCGGAAATGGCGGATGCGACCTACATCGAGCCGATTCACTGGGAAGTGGTACGCAAAATTATCGAGAAAGAGCGTCCGGACGCGGTGCTGCCGACCATGGGCGGCCAGACGGCGCTGAACTGTGCGCTGGAGCTGGAGCGTCAGGGCGTGCTGGAAGAGTTCGGCGTGACCATGATCGGTGCGACCGCCGACGCGATTGATAAAGCAGAAGACCGTCGCCGCTTCGACGTGGCAATGAAAAAAATTGGCCTTGATACCGCACGTTCCGGTATCGCGCACAATATGGAAGAAGCGCTGGCCGTTGCGGCTGAAGTGGGTTATCCGTGCATCATCCGCCCTTCCTTCACCATGGGTGGCACCGGCGGCGGCATTGCCTACAACCGCGAAGAGTTTGAAGAGATTTGCGAGCGCGGCCTGGATCTCTCCCCAACCAAAGAGTTGCTGATTGATGAATCGCTGATTGGCTGGAAAGAGTACGAGATGGAAGTGGTGCGTGATAAAAACGACAACTGCATCATCGTCTGCTCCATCGAAAACTTCGACGCGATGGGGATCCACACCGGCGACTCCATCACCGTTGCGCCAGCTCAGACGCTGACCGACAAAGAGTACCAAATCATGCGTAACGCCTCGATGGCGGTACTGCGTGAAATCGGCGTGGAAACCGGCGGCTCTAACGTGCAGTTCTCGGTGAACCCGAAAACCGGCCGTCTGATTGTTATCGAAATGAACCCGCGCGTGTCCCGTTCCTCCGCACTGGCCTCCAAAGCCACCGGCTTCCCGATTGCGAAAGTGGCGGCGAAACTGGCGGTGGGTTACACCCTTGACGAGCTGATGAACGATATCACCGGTGGCCGCACGCCAGCGTCCTTCGAACCGTCCATCGACTACGTTGTGACCAAAATTCCACGCTTTAACTTCGAGAAATTCGTCGGTGCCAACGACCGTCTGACTACCCAGATGAAATCCGTTGGTGAAGTCATGGCGATTGGCCGCACGCAGCAGGAATCCCTGCAAAAAGCGCTGCGCGGCCTGGAAGTGGGCGCGACCGGCTTTGACCCGAAAGTCAGCCTGGACGACCCGGAAGCACTGACCAAAATCCGCCGCGAGCTGAAAGACGCGGGCGCAGAGCGTATCTGGTACATCGCCGATGCCTTCCGCGCGGGCCTGTCCGTCGACGGCGTATTTAACCTGACTAACATCGACCGCTGGTTCCTGGTGCAAATTGAAGAGCTGGTGCGCCTGGAAGAGAAAGTGGCGGAGCTGGGCATCAACGGCCTGGACGCAGACTTCCTGCGCATGTTGAAGCGTAAAGGCTTCGCCGATGCGCGTCTGGCTAAGCTGGCGGGCGTGCGTGAAGCGGAAATCCGCAAGCTGCGCGACCAGTACGACCTGCACCCGGTCTACAAGCGCGTGGACACCTGTGCGGCTGAATTCTCGACCGATACCGCATACATGTACTCCACCTATGAAGAGGAGTGCGAAGCGAACCCGTCCGTCGACCGCGACAAGATTATGGTGCTGGGCGGCGGTCCAAACCGTATCGGCCAGGGCATCGAGTTTGACTACTGCTGCGTACACGCCTCACTGGCGCTGCGCGAAGACGGTTACGAGACCATTATGGTCAACTGTAACCCGGAAACCGTCTCGACCGACTACGACACTTCCGACCGCCTCTACTTCGAGCCGGTCACCCTGGAAGACGTGCTGGAAATCGTGCGCATCGAGAAGCCAAAAGGCGTGATCGTGCAGTATGGCGGCCAGACTCCGCTGAAGCTGGCGCGCGCGCTGGAAGCAGCAGGTGTGCCGGTTATCGGCACCAGCCCGGATGCGATTGACCGTGCGGAAGACCGCGAGCGTTTCCAGCAGGCGGTTGACCGTCTCAAACTGAAACAGCCGGCGAACGCCACCGTGACCGCAATTGAAATGGCCGTTGAGAAAGCGAAAGAGATTGGCTACCCGCTGGTGGTGCGTCCATCCTACGTACTGGGCGGCCGCGCGATGGAAATCGTCTACGACGAAGCGGACCTGCGTCGCTACTTCCAGACGGCGGTGAGCGTTTCCAACGATGCGCCAGTGCTGCTCGACCGCTTCCTCGACGACGCGGTTGAAGTCGACGTGGATGCCATCTGCGACGGCGAAAGGGTGCTGATTGGCGGCATCATGGAGCACATCGAGCAGGCGGGCGTGCACTCCGGTGACTCCGCCTGTTCTCTGCCAGCGTACACCCTGAGCCAGGAGATTCAGGACGTGATGCGCCAGCAGGTGCAGAAGCTGGCCTTCGAGCTCCAGGTTCGCGGCCTGATGAACGTTCAGTTCGCGGTAAAAGACAACGAAGTCTATCTGATTGAAGTCAACCCGCGTGCGGCGCGTACCGTACCGTTCGTCTCCAAAGCGACCGGTATTCCGCTGGCGAAAGTGGCGGCGCGCGTGATGGCCGGCCAGACGCTGGCTCAGCAGGGCGTCACGAAAGAAATTATCCCGCCTTACTACTCGGTGAAAGAGGTGGTACTGCCGTTCAACAAATTCCCGGGCGTTGACCCGCTGTTAGGGCCAGAGATGCGCTCTACCGGGGAAGTGATGGGCGTTGGCCGTACCTTCGCAGAAGCGTTTGCGAAAGCGCAGCTGGGCAGTAGCTCCACCATGAGAAAATCTGGCCGTGCGCTGCTCTCCGTTCGCGAAGGCGATAAAGAGCGCGTGGTTGACCTGGCCGCCAAGCTGCTGAAACAGGGCTTCGAGCTGGACGCCACTCACGGTACGGCGATTGTGTTGGGTGAAGCGGGTATCAACCCGCGTCTGGTGAACAAAGTGCATGAAGGTCGTCCGCACATTCAGGACCGCATTAAGAATGGCGAGTACACCTACATCATTAACACCACCGCGGGTCGCCAGGCGATTGAAGACTCCAAACTGATTCGCCGCAGCGCGCTCCAGTACAAAGTGCATTACGACACCACCCTGAACGGCGGTTTCGCGACGGCCATGGCGCTGAATGCGGATGCCACCGAGAAGGTGATTTCGGTGCAGGAAATGCACGCTCAGATTAGCAAGTAACACACATTGCCCGGTGCCATCCGGTTACCGGGCAATTTTCCCATCTTAAGAACCTTCTGGTTTTTCATCCGCTTTCAGTCAGTTAGCCTAAAATAGTTAGGTCGATAACGAAAATTCAACTGAGAGCAAGGGAAAACACCATGCAAAATAAACTACTGATCGCTTCCGTTCTGGCTGCCACTGCAATGTTCACCGTGGCGGGCTGTTCGTCCAATCAGGCCGTAAAAACCACCGATGGCAAAACGATTGTTACTGACGGGAAACCGCAGGTGGATGACGATACCGGTCTGGTATCGTACAAAAACGCCGAAACCGGTCAAACTGAACAGATTAACCGTGACCAGGTTAAATCAATGGGCGAGCTGGATAACTAAAAAAAAGCAGTGGCACATGCCACTGCTTTTTTGCTTCAGGATGATCGATTACCAGCGATGGTTTAACAAAATATGACCGCCGTAGGCGGCATAGCTGTTTTCACCCCACTCGCCGCTGGCACGCAGGGAGATCGTCGTGGTTTCGTTCAGGTTGCCGGTTAAGCCCAACTCTAACTGACCACGATCTTCCGGCGTATCGTTGCTGACGGTCTCGTCGTTGAATGCCAGATCGTTTTGACCAGCACCTTTCAACCAGTTAACCGCAACGTACGGCTGCCAGGCCTTGACGTCCTTCTGCTGGAAGTAGCTTGCTTTAACGCCGAGACGACCAAAGACGCTGTCATTGTCCAGGGTAGTGACGCGTACGCCGTCGCGATCGGTATGATTTTCCTGATCGAGATAGCTGTAAATCACCTGCGCCTGCGGCTCGATCTTCCAGGTGCGTTCATTTTCAGACTGGATTATCCACGCGTGGCCGACTTCAACAGACGCGGCGAAACCTTCACTATCGTAGTCTTCATCGTTGCGATTGCTGGTGACGTTGTTGTTGTACCAGCTGTAAGCGGCCCAGGTATCAACGTAGCTGCCCAGACGTAATTTCTGATCTTCCTGCCAGGTGGCGTACAGCCCAACATTGAAGCCATCAACCTTACCCTGTGCGTTACGTACGTTGTGCTTCGCATCAGAGTGGGTCTTCGCCTGGCCTGCACCGAACATCCCGCCAGCACGCAGGATGCCGTTATCCATTGGCTTGCTCATGAAATCGCTGCCGACTTGCAGTACGGTGGTGGTGGTGTCGTAGCTGACTTTATCGCCACCCGCATCGTTCTCGTGATAGCGACCCTTAACGTACATCCAGGTGTTCAGGTCGTCTTCATTGCGGAAGGTGATCTGGTCGCGATCGTCACGCTTATGCAGGAACATGCCCTGTGCGGCAAGGTAGTTACCTAAATAAGCACCCACTTCAGGTGCCATGACTTCCGGCGTATTATTACCGCCGTTGTCAGTGTTGCCGCCATTATCGGTGCTGCCGCCGTTGTCGGTGCTACCGCCGTTATCGGTGTTGCCGCCGTTGTCGGTGTTGCCGCCGTTGTCGGTGTTGCCGCCGTTGTCGGTGTTGCCACCATCATCGGTGTTGCCGCCGTTGTCGGTGCTGCCGCCGTTGTCGGTGTTGCCGCCGTTATCGGTGTTGCCACCATCATCGGTATTACCGCCATCATCAGTATTGCCACCGTCATCGGTGTCATCGGAAGGCTCATCAGAAGGCGTCGCCTTTGATTCCAGATACCAGTTGCCGTCACTGTGCTGGTAGAGGCTATATTCCCAGGCGCCTGCAACGACCGGTTTTGCCAGCGTCAGTTGGGCTTCGGAACTGCCGCCGATGCTGACAATTTCCATACCGTTAATGGTTTGCGCGCCTGCGCCGCCAATGTTGGTGATGCTGATGCCGGACTGACCGAAGCTGCTGCCCGTAATAGTGAGGTGATCAGTTGGTGAATTATCTTCACCCAGGGTGCTGTTCATCACGATCTGGCTACCGTCAGAGCCGGTGTAGTCGCCATTAATCGTAAAATTATTGCCAACGCTATTATCAGCCGCACTGAGTAACAGCGTGCCGCCATTAGTCACGTTGCCGTTGATGGTATCGACGCCGGAAGCGCTGAGCGTGGAGTTACCCTGGACTGCATTCCATGCCGCCAGCGTACCGCCGCTAAGAACCGCGATGTTGTTGTTCACTTCGCCTGCGGTGGCAAAGGTCGCGCCATTTTCAACGGTAACGGTGGCGTTACTGCCCTTGACGCCGAGCGTTGCGTCGGTGGAGACCAGCGTGGTACCGCCGTGCAGAACCGTATCCCCTGTATAGCTATTTTTGCCCGTCAGGGTCAGGGTGTTGGAATCGACTTTTTCGACGTTACCGCTACCGGTCATGTCGGTGGCGAAAGTGAAATCGCTTCCCTGGTTAAAAATGACGGTACCGTTGTTGGTGAGCCCACCGCTGAGGGTCGCGGTTTTTTCGCCATCGCCCAGTTGCAACGAAGCATCTTTGGCCACCCGTGTATTACCGGTATTCGATACCGCGCCTGACAGGGTTAACGCGCCCGTGTCTATCAGCAAGGAATCGCCAGAGCCAATAATATCGAGATCGCCCGACAGCGCCCAATTTTCGCCCATCATTTTTATACTGGCAAAACCGTCGCCTTCGTTCAGACCCACAAAGTTACTGTCTTCCGTACCGGTGCCGATCAGGGTGAGAGTGTTTCCCGTGGAATTGGTGGAAATAACGTCACCGATAAGAGTGGAACCCGTATCAAGCACCAGGGTGTTATTTTTATTGCTGGCAAACATAACAGCGGCTGTATCACCACTAATCGTTCCGCTATTCGTGATATCTACTTTTGCCGTATCTTTTATATTAATGCCATTCTGGGTTCCCTGCACGGTACCACTGTTAAATATTTTTGTATTGCCAGTACCCAGTGTGATAGCGTCACCGCTTGTACCGATAATTGCACCACTGTTATTAATACCAATGCCAGTCTGAGAGTTCAGACCTATTTTTCCTTTTATCATTCCAGTGCTGGAGTTAGTAATATTCACTGCTGAGGAGTTTTCACTGACAAAAATGCCATTTTCCGCACCTATGATATTTCCACTATTCTTGAAATCACCGAGTAATGACTGAATATTCACAGCATTCGCGGTGGTGGAAGAAATGGTTGCACCGATGTCGTTATTAATAACAACACGTTGCGCACCAGTATTTATATCCAGGCCAGTTTCCCTACCCGAAATATTCCCTTCGTTAGTGACATTATTGATAGTAAACCCAGTGACAGATACCGCCGCTTCACTATCTGCGGAAGATATCGTCACGTCTTTATTAATAACATATTCAGCATCGGCTGAGAAATCTTGAGGAACAGAAGTTGATTGGTCAATCGTTGCAGAAAACGCAACCGCAGGGGTGCATATCAACAAGGCAGGAAATATCTTTCCCAGGGTTTTGGTTGTATTATTTAATTGGGAGGGTTTGTTGCTCATGTACACATCCATTTGAGTGAGAAGGAATATTCGACACGTGTGTGAAACGTATATCGACCGCCTAAATAATGAGCTCAAAACAAAGAGCGTAAAATTATTATTTTTTCAATGGGTTATGTACAGACTGTTTTATTAAAGAATGACTTAAGGTCCTCTAAAAATATCTGTTGGCAATATGAATTGTTATTATTATTTTGCGGCATGAATTTGTCGTACGCGTCGTTTTCTTTCTTTAGCGCCGCAATCGCTGTTAAGGTGGTGATGATTGCCAATACTTGCGTTTTACTTTGAAGCGTAAGATGGCCTCTTTAAGTCGGGGTGGTAACTGTCTACACTCATTGCTACAAGAAAAGTAAAAGACGGGCATATACATGATTCTGATAATTTATGCGCACCCCTATCCGCAGCACTCGCATGCGAATAAGCGGATGCTTGAGCAGGTAAGGACGCTTGATAACGTAGAGATACGTTCCCTCTATCAACTCTACCCTGATTTTAATATCGATGTCGCCGCCGAACAGGAGGCGCTCTCCCGTGCCGAACTGATCGTCTGGCAGCATCCGATGCAGTGGTACAGCACGCCTCCGCTGCTGAAATTGTGGATCGACAAAGTTTTCTCCCACGGTTGGGCATATGGACACAACGGCAACGCGCTTCAGGGCAAAAGCCTGATGTGGGCTGTTACCACCGGCGGGGGGGAAAGCCACTTTGAGATTGGCGCCTTCCCCGGATTTGACGTGCTGGCGCAGCCGCTCCAGGCTACTGCCCTTTACTGCGGTCTGAACTGGCTTCCGCCTTTTGCGATGCACTGTACCTTTGTCTGCGACGATGAAACCTTGCAGGCGCAGGCTCGTCACTACAAACAACGTTTACTTGAGTGGCAGGAGACGCACAATGGATAGCCATACGCTGATACAGGCGCTGATTTACCTCGGCGCGGCGGCATTAATTGTGCCCGTGGCGGTTCGTCTGGGGCTGGGCTCGGTGCTCGGCTATCTGATTGCCGGGTGTGTGATTGGCCCCTGGGGCTTTCGGCTGGTGACGGATGCCGAGTCGATCCTGCATTTTGCGGAGATCGGCGTGGTGCTGATGCTGTTTGTGATTGGTCTGGAGCTGGATCCGCAGCGGCTGTGGAAACTGCGCGCCTCGGTGTTTGGCGGAGGCGCCCTGCAAATGCTGGCCTGCGGTCTGCTGTTGGGCGGGTTCTGCATTCTGCTGGGGATGGAGTGGAAAGTCGCAGAGCTGATCGGCATGACGCTGGCGCTCTCCTCGACGGCGATTGCCATGCAGGCAATGAACGAGCGTAATCTGACGGTGTCGCAAATGGGGCGCAGCACCTTCTCCGTACTGTTGTTCCAGGATATTGCCGCCATCCCGCTGGTGGCGATGATCCCGCTGCTGGCAACCAGCGGCGCATCAACGACGCTGGGGGCATTTGCCTTATCAGCGCTGAAGGTTGCCGGTGCGCTGGCGCTGGTTGTTCTGCTTGGTCGCTACGTAACGCGTCCGCTGCTGCGCTTTGTTGCTCGCTCTGGCCTGCGCGAAGTATTCAGCGCCGTTGCGTTATTCCTGGTGTTTGGTTTTGGATTGCTGCTGGAAGAGGCCGGGCTGTCGATGGCAATGGGCGCCTTCCTCGCGGGGGTCTTACTGGCAAGTTCCGAATACCGTCACGCGCTGGAAAGCGATATCGAGCCGTTTAAAGGATTGCTGCTGGGGCTGTTTTTCATCGGCGTCGGGATGTCTATCGACTTCGGGACGCTGGTAACCCATCCGCTGCGCATCATCATTCTGCTGGTGGGTTTCCTGGTCATTAAAATGGCGATGCTGTGGCTGATTGCCCGCCCGTTAAATGTGCCAAAACCGCAACGCCGCTGGTTTGCCGTGCTGCTGGGGCAGGGGAGTGAGTTTGCTTTCGTTGTCTTTGGCGCAGCGCAGATGGCAAATGTACTTGATCCGGAATGGGCAAAAGCGCTGACGCTGGCGGTTGCGCTGTCGATGGCCGCAACGCCGATCCTGCTGGTGCTGCTGACGCGTCTGGAAAAAACGGGAAGCGAACAGGAGCGAGAAGCCGATGAGATCGACGAGGAGCAGCCGCGGGTGATCATCGCCGGATTTGGCCGCTTCGGGCAGATTACTGGCCGTTTACTGCTCTCCAGCGGAGTCAAAATGGTTATCCTCGATCACGATCCTGACCATGTCGATACGCTGCGTAAATTCGATATGAAAGTGTTTTACGGTGATGCGACCCGGGTTGATCTGCTGGAATCCGCCGGGGCGGCGAAAGCCGAGGTGTTGATTAATGCCATTGACGATCCAGAGACCAGTATGCAGATGGTTGAGCTGGTTAAAGAGCATTTTCCGCATCTGACCATTATCTCCCGTGCGCGCGATGTGGATCACTACATCCAGCTGCGTCAGGCGGGTGTGGCAGCCCCTGAACGCGAAACCTTCGAAGGGGCGCTTAAATCTGGCCGCATGGCGCTGGAAAGCCTGGGGCTTGGCGCGTATGAGGCACGTGAGCGTGCCGATCTGTTCCGCCGTTTTAATCATGAGATGGTGGAAGAGATGGTGGCGATGGCGAGCAGTACGGCAACCGAACGCGCTGCGGTGTTTAAACGCACCAGCACCATGCTGACGGAGATCATCAACGAGGATCGTAATCATCTGTCGCTGGTTCAGCGCCACGGCTGGCAAGGAACGGAAGAGGGCAAGCATACTGGTGATCCTGCGGATGAACCGGAGAGTAAACCCTCTGCGTGAAGTGGAGTTGCCAGCAATATTAAAAAATTTCTAATTCTTTACCCTGCCGCCAGTCGACGAAAGATTAAGCTTTCCGTATAGTGGCGGCAATTTTTTGCATCCGGGAAATTTTCAATGATCAGTCTGATTGCAGCGCTGGCGGTAGACCGCGTTATCGGCATGGAAAACGCCATGCCGTGGAACCTGCCTGCCGATCTCGCATGGTTTAAACGTTCTACGTTAAACAAGCCGGTAGTGATGGGCCGCCTGACCTGGGAGTCGATTGGTCGTCCACTGCCGGGTCGTAAGAATATTGTGATCAGTAGCCAGCCGGGCACTGACGATCGCGTTCAGTGGGTTAAGTCCGTTGATGAAGCAATTGCCGCCTGCGGCGATGCCGAAGAGATCATGGTGATCGGCGGGGGGCGTGTGTATGAGCAGTTCCTGCCTAAAGCGCAGAAACTGTATCTGACGCACATTGATGCGGAAGTGGAAGGGGATACCCATTTCCCGGATTACGATCCGGACGAGTGGGAGTCCGTATTCAGTGAGTTTCACGATGCGGATGCGCAGAACTCACACAGCTACTGCTTCGAAATTCTGGAACGTCGTTAACGGTTTTATCCTCTCCCCGAAGGGAGAGGATAAACATCTTCAGGAGGCGACTGCCTCACCCTCGCCTAAGTCCAGCTGTCGGTTGGATGGCTGCACAAAGTAAGTTTTATCTTCCCAGCGTAAGCAGGTTAAATCCCCGCCCCAGCAGCATCCGGTATCCAGCGCATAGATATTTTCCGGGGTGCCTTTTCCTTCCAGCGATGCCCAGTGTCCAAATACCACACTGTATTCGTTTGTCACGGGGCCCGGAATCGCAAACCATGGCTTAAGCGGCGCAGGGGCATTTTCAGGCGTATCTTTGCAATACATATCCAGTTGCCCGTTCGGGAAGCAGTAGCGCATCCGCGTAAAAGCATTGGTGATAAAACGCAGTCGTGCCAGGCCGCTGAGGTCATCACTCCAGTTATTTGGCATGTCGCCGTACATCGCATCAAGGAAGAACGGGTAGGAGTCGCTCGCCAGCACCGCTTCGGCGTCGCGCGCGCAGGTTTTTGCCGTCTCAAGATCCCACTGAGGCGTGATGCCGGCATGCGCCATCACCAGTTTTTTCTCTTCGTCAATCTGTAGCAGCGGCTGGCGACGCAGCCAGTTGAGCAACTCATCGGCATCCGGTGCTTCCAGCAGGGGGGTAATGCGATCTTTCGGCTTATTACGGCTGATCCCGGCGTATACGGCCAGCAGATGCAGATCGTGGTTGCCCAGCACCATGCGCACGCTGTCACCCAGCGATTTGACATAGCGGAGGACGTCCAGGGAACCGGGACCGCGCGCCACTAAGTCGCCCGTCAGCCAGAGCGTGTCCTGCCCGGGGGTGAAGTCGACCTGTTTTAATAATGCGATCAGTTCATCGTAGCAACCGTGAACGTCGCCAATCAGATATGTAGACATTAGATTAATGAATAAGTGTAGGTACGGCGAGACGGAATACGGGAATAGCAATGCGGAAAGCATTGCCGTCGGCATCGACCATTTCATAATGGCCTTGCATGGTACCCAGCGGCGTTTCAATTACCGCGCCGCTGGTGTACTGATACTCTTCGCCAGGGGCGATATGGGGTTGTTCACCGACCACGCCTTCGCCCTGGACTTCAATTTCACGGCCATTGCCGTTGGTGATAAGCCAGTAGCGCCCGAGCAGTTGCACAGGCATCCGCCCCAGATTGCGAATGGTTACGGTATAAGCAAAGACAAAACGTTCTTCATCCGGTGTGGATTGGGACTCAATGTAGACGCTTTGAACCTGAACACAGACGCGGGGCGAATCAATCATGGCTTAGCTCTCCTTCGGCGGCGCATTGTCGCTGATGTAATTAGCCAGCTTGCAGTACTGCTCTACGGAAATATTTTCCGCACGCATTGCCGGGTCGATGCCCAACTCAGCTAATACGTCAACGGTAAACAGATTGCCAAGGCTGTTACGAATCGTTTTACGGCGCTGGTTAAAGGCTTCTGTCGTGATACGGCTCAGCACGCGCAGGTCTTTGACCGGGTACGGCATCGTTTTATGTGGCACCAGGCGCACAACCGCAGAATCTACCTTTGGCGGTGGCGTGAATGCGGAAGGCGGTACTTCTAATACCGGGATCACGTTGCAGTAATATTGCGCCATCACGCTTAAACGACCATACGCTTTACTGTTCGGCCCTGCAACCAGACGGTTAACGACCTCTTTTTGCAACATGAAGTGCATGTCGGCAATGGCATCAGTATAGCTAAACAGATGGAACATCAGCGGGGTGGAGATGTTGTACGGCAGGTTACCGAACACGCGCAGCGGCTGTCCCATTTTTTCTGACAGTTCGCCAAAGTTCATGGTCATCGCATCCTGCTGATAAATCGTCAGCTTCGGCCCGAGGAACGGGTGCGTTTGCAGACGCGCGGCCAGATCGCGGTCGAGTTCGATAACGGTCAGTTCGTCGAGGCGTTCGCCTACCGGCTCGGTCAGCGCGGCAAGACCCGGGCCGATTTCGACCATGGCCTGACCTTTCTGCGGATTAATGGCAGAAACGATACTGTCGATCACAAACTGATCGTTGAGGAAGTTTTGCCCGAAGCGTTTACGGGCTAAGTGGCCCTGATGGACTCGATTAGTCATTGAGTATTAACAATCATTTTGATGGCGAGATTAAGCGCCGTAATAAAACTGCCGACATCCGCTTTTCCCTGGCCTGCCAGATCCAGCGCAGTACCGTGGTCAACGGACGTTCGAATAAAGGGTAAACCGAGGGTGATATTCACCCCGCGGCCAAAGCCCTGGTATTTTAGCACGGGCAGACCCTGATCGTGGTACATCGCGAGTACGGCGTCGGCATTATCCAGGTATTTGGGCTGGAAAAGGGTGTCGGCAGGCAGAGGCCCGCTGAGGTTCATCCCCTTCGCCCGCATCTCCTCAAGCACCGGAATGATGGTGTCGATCTCTTCGGTGCCCATATGTCCGCCCTCACCCGCGTGCGGATTCAGGCCGCAAACCAGCACATGCGGCTGCGGAATGCCGAATTTGGTTTGCAGATCGTGATGCAAAATGCCAATGATCTCACGCAGGAGTTCAGGCGTAATGGCATCTGGAATGGCTTTGATCGGCAGGTGCGTTGTTACCAGCGCAACGCGCATTGCTTCGGTTGCCAGCATCATCACCACTTTCGGGCTGTGCGAACGCTCTTCGAAAAATTCGGTATGCCCGGTAAACGGAATGCCCGCGTCATTGATCACGCCTTTATGCACCGGACCGGTGATCAGGGCGGCAAATTCGCCCTGAAGGCAACCGTCACAGGCGCGCGCCAGCGTCTCGACAACGTAGTGGCCGTTTTCGGTGTGTAACTCACCGGGGACAACAGGCGCACGGAGCGGAACAGAAAGCAGGGTGAGAGTCCCCGCCTGCTGCGGTGCGGGCTGTTGGCCTTCAACGTAAGGGAGGAGCGTTAAAGGCAGACCGAGCAAAGCCGCCCGGTCTTGTAACAGTGTTGCATCTGCGCAGACAACCAACTCTACCGGCCAGCTGCGCTGGGCGAGCTGAACCACAAGGTCAGGCCCAATCCCGGCGGGTTCGCCGGGGGTGATCACAACACGATGCGGTATCATCAGTTGCTCAACACTTTCACGTAAGCGCTGGCGCGTTGTTCCTGCATCCAGGTTGCGGCTTCTTCAGAGAACTTACGGTTAAACAGCATGCGATACGCACGGTCTTTCTGCGCCGCGTCGGTTTTATCCACGTTGCGCGTGTCCATCAGCTGGATCAGATGCCAGCCGAAGGAGGAGTGTACCGGCGCGCTCATCTGGCCTTTATTCAGCTTCATTAACGCATCGCGGAAAGCCGGATCGTAAATATCCGCTGCCGCCCAACCCAGGTCACCGCCCTGGTTTGCAGAGCCAGGATCCTGAGAGAACTCTTTTGCCGCTTTATCGAAGGTGGTTTTACCGCTCTTGATGTCTGCCGCGATCTGTTCCAGCTTCGCACGAGCCTGATCGTCAGTCATGATCGGAGACGGCTTAAGCAGGATATGACGGGCATGCACTTCGGTAACCGAAATGTTCTGGCTCTGGCCGCGCAGGTCATTCACTTTCAGAATGTGGAAGCCCACACCGGAACGGATTGGACCGACGATGTCGCCTTTCTTCGCCGTGCTCAGCGCCTGGGCAAACAGGGATGGCAGCTCCTGAATACGGCCCCAGCCCATCTGGCCGCCTTTCAGCGCCTGCTGGTCAGCGGAATAGGTGATCGCCAGCTTGCCGAAGTCATCGCCATTACGCGCCTGCTCAACGATAGCGCGCGCCTGGCTTTCCGCCTCAGCCGCCTGATCGGAAGTTGGGTTTTCCGGCAGTGGGATCAGGATGTGGCTCAGGTTAAGCTCAGTGCTGGCATCATTCTGATTCCCCACCTGTTTTGCCAGGGCATCCACTTCCTGAGGCAGGATGGTGACGCGGCGACGGACTTCATTGTTACGCACTTCTGAAATCAGCATCTCTTTACGGATCTGATTACGGTAGGTGGCATAGCTGATGCCGTCGTAGGCCAGGCGGCTACGCATCTGATCCGGGGTAATGTTGTTCTGCTTTGCAATGTTGGCGATCGCCTGATCGAGCTGCTCGTCAGAGATCGTCACGCCCATTTTCTGGCCCATCTGAAGAACAATCTGATCCATGATCAGACGCTCCAGGATCTGGTGGCGCAGCGTAGCGTCATCCGGAAGCTGTTGACCTGCTTCGCCCGAGTTGAGCTTTACAGATTTCATCAAACCGTCAACGTCACTTTCAAGCACGACGCCGTTGTTAACCACAGCCGCGACTTTATCGACAACCTGTGGGGCCGCGAAGCTGGTATTCGCAACCATAGCGACACCGAGTAGCAGCGTTTTCCAGTTCTTCATACTTTTTCCATTTCAATTAACCGCAAAGCGGATTACGTTGTAAATCAAGCACATTACAATGAACTACGATACGGCAGAATGTTCGAGCGCAGCATCTGCTGCGTGCCCAGACCGTAGTTAGAACTCAGGCCGCGCAACTCGATATTAAAGCCGATCACGTTATCATATTTGCCCTGACTGTTTTGCGTATCCCAGCCGTTAAGTTTGCGTTCGTAACCGACACGTATTGCGTAACAGCAGGAGTTGTATTGCAGACCCAGCATCTGGTCAGCAGGTTTTTGGGCATTCGTGTCATAGTAGTAGGCCCCGACGACTGACCAACGATCGGCGATCGGCCAGCTCGCGGCGGTACCCACCTGTGAAATACCGTCTTTGTATTGGTCTGTATTCGCATAGTTTGGCAGCGTCGCCTGGATATACTCCGGGCTGGCGTAACGGTACGTCAACTGCAACATGCGGTCTTCATCACGACGGTATTCGATGGCTGCGCTGCCCGTCGCGATATTGTCCAGTCGTGTATCGTACTGAACACCACCGCGCAGACCCCAACGATCCGTCATGCGCCAGTAGGTGTCGCCCGCCCATACCAGTGAGCCCGTTTTGTTGTCTTTCTCCCAGTTAATGTCGTCATCACCGGTACGAGACTCGGTGAAATAGTAGATTTGACCAACAGAAACGTTAAAACGTTCAACGGCAGCATCATCATATACGCGCGTTGTGACGCCAGTCGTTAACTGGTTAGCAGACGCAATACGGTCAAGCCCGCCGTAGGTACGGTCACGGAACAGGCCGCTGTAGTCTGATTGCAGGAAGGAAGAGTCGTAGTTTTGAATTTTGCTCTGATCGCGATAAGGCACGTACAGATACTGCATACGCGGCTCAAGCGTCTGGGTGTATCCATCGGCGAGAAGGCCCATATCACGTTCGAAGATCAGCTTCCCGTCCATTTTGAATTGCGGAAGCGTACGGTTTACCGACTCTTCAAGATCGGTGCCATAGCGTTTGTTATACCAGTCCAGATTTTTCTGCTGGTAGTGGGTGGCCATCAGTTTAGCTTCGGTATTCAGGCTCGCCCAGTCGTTTGACCACGGCAGATTGATCGTCGGCTCGATATGCAGACGCGTTGATTCCGGCATATCCGAGTTGGTGTTGACGAAATGGACCGCCTGAGCATAAACGCGCGTGTCGAAAGGACCCACATCGTTCTGATACCAGTTCACGTCCAGCTGCGGCTCGGCACCATAGGTACTACGCGATTGTGTATCAAATACCTGGAACTGTTTGGTCGACACCGTCGCGTCAAAGTTCTCAATGGCGTAGCCCACGCTGAATTTCTGCGTGGCGTAACCGTCGGTACTGGAGCCGTATTTAGAATCAAAGTCGTTGAAGTAATACGGATCGCTGACTTTGGTGTAGTCGATGTTGAAACGCCACACCTGATCCAATACCCCGGCGTGCTTCCAGTAGTACATCCAGCGGTGCTTATCACCTTCGCTCGGATGCTCGTCCTGGAACACCTTATCTGATGGCAGATAATCAAATTCCATCAGACCCGCGCCCGCCTTGGTCAGATAGCGGAATTCGTTCTCCCACATGATGTTACCGCGCTTATGGATATAGTGCGGCGTGATCGTGGCGTCCATGTTGGGCGCAATGTTCCAGTAGTACGGCAGGTAGAACTCAAAGTAGTTCGACGTGCTGTACTTGGCGTTCGGGATCAGGAAACCTGAACGACGTTTGTCACCCACAGGCAGTTGCAGGTAAGGGCTATAGAAAATGGGCACCGGGCCGAGTTTAAAACGGGCGTTCCAGATCTCTGCAACCTGTTCTTCACGGTCGTGGATCACTTCACTGCCCACAACGCTCCAGGTATTTGACCCTGGCAAACAGGAGGTAAACGTGCCGTTTTCGAGAATGGTGTAGCGGTTTTCGCCGCGCTGCTTCATCAGGTCCGCGGTACCGCGCCCCTGACGACCGACCATCTGGTAATCACCTTCCCAGACGTTGGTGTCTTTGGTATTCAGATTCGACCAGGCTTTCGGACCTTTCAGGATGACCTGATTGTCGTCATAGTGCACATTACCCAGCGCATCCACCGTACGGACAGGCGCCTGAGCACCTTCCGGTTGCTTCTGGTGCAATTGCACTTCGTCAGCAAGCAGGCGACTGTTTCCCTGGTTAATATCGACATTGCCCGTAAAGGTCGCATTGTCAGGATAATTACCTTTTGCGCTGTCGGCATTAATGGTGACGGGTAAGTCATTCGTATCGCCTTTCACCAGTGGGCGATTGTAACTTGGGACGCCAAGCATACACTGCGAGGCGAGATCGGCTGCGAGCCCCTGTTGGCTATACAGGGCGGTGCCAATCATTGTGGCCAGAAGGGTGGGGATACGTTTTTTCATACGTTGTATTTTATTGTTCCGTCATCAGTGGCTACGGCTTACAAACGCTCAGAGACTATCTTACTCATCAGCGCAGTACCAGCGTTAATCCTGCCCGTTTGCGCGCCAGAGTGTTAGGCTCGCTATCGAATGACGAGTATGATAATGCAAATTATAGGCGATGTCCCTCAATTGACCGTGGCGCGACCACTGTAATGATGGCGTTGCGTCGGCCAGGAACATGACCATTCGGGGAGTATATGCAGTATTGGGGTAAAATAATCGGCGTTGCGTTCGCAATTATTATGGGTGCCGGATTCTGGGGTGTCGTTCTTGGCCTCATTATCGGCCATATGTTTGATAAAGCACGCAGCCGCAAAATGGCCTGGTTTGCCAACCAGCGCGAGCGCCAGTCACTCTTTTTCTCCACCACCTTCGAGGTGATGGGGCACTTAACCAAATCAAAAGGACGCGTAACGGAAGCCGATATTCAGGTGGCCAGCGTCTTTATGGATCGCATGAATCTGCACGGCGAATCCCGCATCGCGGCGCAGAATGCGTTCCGGATTGGTAAATCAGATCACTACCCGCTGCGTGAAAAAATGCGGCAGTTCCGTAGCATCTGTTTCGGGCGTTTTGATTTAATTCGGATGTTTCTGGAAATTCAAATCCAGGCCGCCTTCGCGGATGGCTCTCTGCATCCGAATGAACGGGACGTCCTGTATGTGATTGCTGAAGAGTTGGGCATTTCCCGCATGCAGTTCGATCAGTTCCTGCGCATGATGCAGGGCGGCGCGCACTTTGGCGGCGGTTATCAGCAGCAATCGTCCGGCGGCGGCTGGCAGCAGGCGCAGCGTGGCCCTACGCTTGAAGATGCCTGTAACGTCCTCGGCGTGAAGCCGTCTGACGATGTTACGACCATCAAACGCGCCTATCGTAAGCTGATGAGCGAGCACCATCCGGATAAGCTGGTGGCGAAAGGCCTGCCGCCAGAGATGATGGAGATGGCGAAACAGAAAGCGCAGGAAATCCAGAAAGCCTACGAGCTAATTAAAGAGCAGAAAGGTTTTAAATAAAAAAATGGCCCGACAGTGTCGGGCCATTTTTTCAGAAGTCCACCGGGGCTTTGAACGTCATGGCGTTGCCGAAAGCAGGGTGGGTGATGGTGAGCGTCTGCGCATGCAGTTGCAGGCGCGGCGCTAACGCCAGCGCTTCCGGCGGCGCATAGAACCTGTCCCCCAGAATGGGGTGACCCATCGCAAGCATATGCACACGCAGCTGGTGGGAGCGCCCGGTAATCGGCTTCAGCAGGACGCGCGCGGTGTTATCCGGCGCGTACTCCAGCACTTCATACTCGGTTTGCGCGGCCTTGCCGGTTTCGTAACACACCTTCTGCTTTGGCCGGTTCGGCCAGTCGCAAATCAGCGGTAAATCCACCAGCCCTTCCGCCTGCGCCGGATGGCCCCAGACGCGCGCGACATACTGTTTCTTCGGCTCGCGCTCGCGGAACTGACGCTTCAGCTCGCGTTCTGCCGCTTTATTCAGAGCCACCACAATCACGCCGCTGGTCGCCATATCCAGACGATGGACAGACTCGGCCTGGGGATAATCACGCTGGATACGCGTCATCACGCTGTCTTTATGCTCTTCCAGACGCCCCGGCACGGATAACAAGCCGCTCGGCTTGTTAACCACCATAATGTGCTCGTCCTGATACAGAATGACCAGCCACGGATCCATCGGGGGATTGTAGGGCTCCATTACCATCTTGCGCTCCGCTTACTGATGCGTCACAACGATAAGACGCAGGGCGTCGAGACGCCATCCCGCCTGATTCAGGCTTTCCAGCACCTGCTGGCGGTTGCTCTCAATGGCGGCCAGCTCATCGTCACGAATGTTAGGGTTCACTGCTTTCAACGCTTCCAGACGCGACAGCTCGGCAGAAAGCTTCTCATCGGCTTCGCTACGCGCCGCATCGATCAGCACTCTGGCCGCTTTTTCGGCCTGGGCTTCACCCAGTTGCAGAATGGCATGCACGTCCTGCTGCACCGCATTCACCAGCTTACTGCCGGTATGGCGGTTCACCGCGCTCAGCTGACGGTTGAAGCTTTCAAACTCCACCTGGCCGGCCAGGTTCGTACCGTTTTTATCCAGCAGCAGACGCACCGGAGTTGGCGGCAGGAAGCGGTTAAGCTGAAGCTGTTTCGGCGCCTGCGCTTCCACAACGTAGATCAGCTCCACCAGCAGCGTGCCCACAGGCAAGGCTTTGTTCTTCAACAGGGAGATGGTGCTGCTGCCGGTATCGCCGGAGAGGATCAGATCCAGACCGTTGCGGATCAGCGGGTGCTCCCAGGTGATGAACTGTGCATCTTCGCGGGAAAGCGCCACATCACGCTCAAAGGTGATGGTGCAGCCGTCTTCCGGCAGGCCCGGGAAATCCGGCACCAGCATATGATCGGACGGGGTCAGCACGATCATGTTCTCGCCGCGATCGTCCTGGTTAATGCCGACGATGTCGAACAGGTTCATGGAGAAGCTGATCAGGCTGGTGTCATCGTCCTGTTCTTCGATACTTTCGGCCAGCTGCTGCGCTTTTTCACCGCCGTTGGAGTGGATCTCCAGCAGGCGATCGCGACCCTGCTCCAGCTGAGCTTTCAGCGCGTCGTGCTTCTCTCGACAGGATTTGATCAGCTCATCAAAGCCCTCGGTGTTTTCCGGAGCCGCGAGGTAACCGATCAGATCGCTATGCACCTGGTCATAAATGGTGCGGCCCGTCGGGCAGGTATGTTCAAACGCATCCAGGCCTTCGTGGTACCAGCGAACCAGAACGGACTGGGCGGTTTTCTCCAGATACGGAACGTGGATCTGAATATCGTGCGCCTGACCGATACGATCCAGACGGCCGATACGCTGCTCCAGCAGATCCGGGTTAAACGGCAGATCGAACATCACCAGATTGCTGGCGAACTGGAAGTTACGGCCTTCAGAACCGATTTCGGAACACAGCAGAACCTGCGCGCCGCTGTCCTCTTCACTAAACCACGCCGCAGCGCGGTCGCGCTCGATAATAGACATGCCTTCATGGAACACGGCGGCGCGAATACCTTCGCGCTCGCGCAGCACTTGTTCAAGTTGCAGGGCGGTGGCTGCCTTGGCGCAGATCACCAGCACCTTCCGGGAACGGTGCGCGGTCAGATAACCCATTAACCACTCCACGCGCGGATCGAAGTTCCACCAGGTGCCAGTGTCGCCTTCAAATTCCTGATAAATTTGCTCCGGGTAGAGCATATCGCGCGCGCGATCTTCCGCTGATTTACGGGTGCCCATAATGCCGGAGACTTTAATCGCCGTCTGGTACTGGGTCGGCAGCGGCAGTTTGATGGTGTGCAGCTCGCGTTTCGGGAAGCCTTTCACGCCGTTACGGGTGTTGCGGAACAGCACGCGGCTGGTGCCGTGACGGTCCATCAGCATGTCGATCAGCTCTTTACGCGCAGATCCCGCATTATCGCTGTCGCTGTTCGCGGCCTGAAGCAGCGGCTCAATATCCTGCTCGCCGATCAGATCGCTGAGGGTGTTAAGTTCATCATTAGAGAGACGATTACCGGCCAGCAGCAGCGCGACGGCGTCCGCCACCGGACGGTAGTTTTTCTGCTCTTCAACAAACTGCTCAAAATCGTGGAATCGGTTCGGATCGAGCAGGCGCAGACGGGCGAAGTGGCTCTCAAGACCCAGCTGCTCCGGGGTGGCGGTCAGAAGCAGAACGCCCGGTACGCGCTCGGCAAGCTGCTCAATCGCCATGTATTCACGGCTTGGCGCATCTTCGCTCCAGACGAGGTGGTGCGCTTCGTCGACGACCATCAGATCCCATTCTGCGTCGCACAGGTGCTCCAGGCGCTGCTTGCTGCGGCGCACGAAGTCCAGGGAACAAATGACCAGCTGTTCGGTTTCAAACGGGTTGTCCGCGTCGTGCTGGGCTTCGGCATAGCGCTCGTCGTCGAACAGGGAGAAGCGCAGGTTAAAGCGGCGCAGCATCTCGACCAGCCACTGGTGTTGCAGCGTTTCCGGCACCACAATCAGCACGCGCTCGGCAGCGCCAGAGAGCAGCTGCTGGTGCAGGATCATGCCTGCTTCGATGGTTTTACCCAGGCCCACTTCGTCAGCCAGCAGCACGCGAGGCGCATGGCGACGGCCCACGTCATGGGCGATATTCAGCTGATGGGGAATAAGGCTGGTACGCTGGCCGCGCAGGCCGCTCCACGGCATGCGGTACTGTTCACTCTGGAACTTACGCGCGCGGTAGCGCAGGGAGAAGCGATCCATTCGGTCGATTTGCCCGGCAAACAGACGGTCCTGCGGCTTGCTGAAAACCAGTTTGCTGTCGAGCAGCACTTCACGCAGGATAACATTCGTCTCGTCGGTATCAAGACGCGTTCCAATGTAGGCGAGCAGTCCATTCTCTTCTTTTACGTCTTCAACCTTCAGCTGCCAGCCTTCGTGGCTGGTCACGGTGTCGCCCGGATTGAACATTACGCGGGTAACAGGGGAGTCATTGCGAGCGTACAGGCGGTTTTCACCGGTAGCAGGGAAAAGGAGGGTAACCATGCGCGCATCGACGGCAACGACGGTTCCTAATCCAAGTTCGCTTTCTGTATCGCTGATCCAGCGTTGACCAAGTGTAAAAGGCATAGTTGTTCGGCTCTAATCTTTAATTGCAGGCAATAGTTCGACCCCGTCAAAAAAGACGGTCATCGAAAAATGGGTCCGGGAATGGAAAGGGCGCTATGGTACTGGATGGCAACGGTTTCGTCACGCGTCAAAATAGCCCAAGTTGTCCTGTCACTAGTGTAGCAAAGTCGTCATTGATGAACGGTAAAATTCCCTCCGCAACCGGCTGAAGCTGGCGGGTCAGGTAGTGATCGTAATCAAGCGGAGACTGCTGGTAATCAACGGGTTCCGGGCCGTTAGTTGTCCAGACGTATTTGATCGTACCCCGGTTCTGATACTGCGGCGCACGGCCCCGGCGAACATTCTCTTCATCCGCCAGCCGCGCGGCGCGTACGTGGGGAGGAACGTTACGTTGATATTCGGCCAGCGGGCGGCGCAGGCGCTTGCGATACACCAGCTGGTCATCCAGTTCACCCGCCATCAGGCTGGCGATGGTGTCGCGTACGTAGTCCTGATAGGGCTCGTTGCGAAACACCCGCAGGTAGAGCGTCTGCTGGAACTGCTGCGCCAGTGGCGTCCAGTCGGTGCGCACCGTCTCCAGCCCTTTAAAGACCATCCGCTGCGTGTCACCTTCCTGAATCAGCCCGGCGTAGCGCTTCTTGCTGCCCTGGTCGGTTCCGCGAATGGTCGGCATTAAAAAGCGGGCAAAATGGGTTTCAAACTCCAGCTCTAACGCGCTGGTTAACCGCTCTTTTTGCAAATTTTCGCGCCACCAGTCGTTCACGTAGGCGACCAGTTCTTTGCCGATTCGCGCGGCGTCGTCTTCTGAATGGGCCGCTTTCAGCCAGACAAAGGTGGAGTCGGTATCGCCATAAATAACGTCATAGCCCCGGGATTCAATCAGCGCTTTGGTCTGGCGCATAATGTCGTGCCCGCGCATGGTGATGGAAGACGCCAGCCGGGGATCAAAGAAGCGGCAGGCGCTGGTACCCAGCACGCCGTAAAAGGCGTTCATAATGATTTTCAGCGCCTGTGAGAGCGGCTTGTTGCCGTGGCGTTTCGCCTCGTCGCGGCCGTGCCAGATGTTTCCCACAATTTCGGGCAGGCAGTGTTTTTTCCGCGAGAAGCGAGCTCCAAGAAACCCTTCGGTGCTGTGCGCATCGTCTGGCTGGGCCATCCCCTCCACCAGCCCCACCGGATCAATCAGAAACGTGCGGATAATTGACGGGTACAGGCTTTTATAATCCAGCACCAGCACCGAGTCATACAGTCCGGGCCGTGAATCCATCACGTAACCGCCGGGGCTGGCCTGCGGCGGCACGTCGCCGAGGTTAGGGGCGACATAGCCTGCCCGGTGCATCCGCGGGAAATAGAGGTGGCTGAAGGCCGCTACCGAGCCGCCGTGCCTGTCGACCGCGAGACCGTTCACCGTTGCGCGTTCCAGCAGGAACGGCATGATCTCGGTTTTGTGGAAGATCTGCGTCACCAGCTCGCAATCTTTCAGGTTATAGGTAGCGAGCGCCGGCTTATCTTCATTAAAGCGCCGGTCGATCTCGTCCATTCGGTCCCAGGGATTGTCGATGGATTTACCTTCGCCGAGCAGCGCCTGGGCGACCGCTTCCAGCGAGAAGGAAGAGAAGTTCCAGAAGGCGGATTTCAGCGCCTCGATACCGTCGATAATCAGGCGACCGTTAGCCTGTGCAAAGAATACGCCGTTCTTAAAACCGTGCTCACGCCACTCCAGCTCGCTGTTGCCGCGCCCCAGAATCAGCGGGATACGGTAACGCTCGGCATGTTTTTGCAGCACGCGCAGGTCAAACTGCACTACGTTCCAGCCGATCAGAACATCCGGATCGTGCTCGGCAAACCACTGGTTAAGCTTCTCCAGCAGTTGCGGGCGGCTGTTGACGTACTCCAGATTAAAATCCAGCGCGGACGCATCGCCGTTCGGCGGCCCGAGCATATAGACAACCCGCTGCCCACAGCCTTCCAGGCCAATGCAGTACAGTTCGCCATGGCGGGTGGTTTCAATATCCAGCGACACCCACTTTAGCGGCGGGCGATAGTGCGGATTAGGCTTCAGGCGCGCGTTAACGATCCTGCCGTTTTGCGCGGTGCCATCTACCCAGACGGGGGCGGTGATAAACCGCTCCATCAGAAAGCGTTCAGGCGGGCGAATGTCGGCCTCGTAAAGCGTCACGCCTGCTTCACGAAGCAGCTTTTCATAGCGCATTAACTGGCGATGGGCGCGGCAGTAGAGGCCGTAAACCGGCTGGCGGTGGAAATCTTTCAGTTGGAGCGGCGTAAGGCGCCAGTTGTTTTCGCCGCGTAGCAGTTGTTTCACTTTCTCGACGTGAGCTTCAGGAATAAAGGCCACGGACTCCTGCGGCGGGAGCGTAACGTTTAGTGGGCCGTTGTCCGTTGCCAGCCAGAATTCAACCTCAGTACCCTGAGGGGTATCCCGCCAGTGTCTGGTCAGTAAAAAGCCTTCTTGCGCCTGCGTCACGGCGTTATCCCATAAAACAAAACCAGGCCTGATTATAGCCTGGTTGAGGGGTGTTTGCTGGGGTTTTATACAGTGCCCGTTCCGCCGGATGGCGCTGCGCTTATCCGGCCTACAGGTTCCGCAGGCCTGGTAAGCGCAGCGTCACCGGGCAAGGGTTTACTGCCCGTAGTAGGCTTTCGCACCGTGCTTACGCAGGTAATGCTTATCCAGCAGGGTTTGCTGCATATCCGGCAGCTGCGGTGCCAGCTGGCGGCAGAAGATCCCCATATAGGCGACTTCCTCCAGCACGATCGCGTTGTGCACCGCGTCCTCCGCGTTTTTACCCCAGGCAAACGGGCCGTGGGAGTGCACCAGCACGCCGGGCATTTGCGCCGCGTCGATTCCCTGTTTTTCGAAGGTTTCGACAATCACGTTCCCCGTTTCCCATTCGTACTCACCGTTGATCTCCGCATCGGTCATCAGACGCGTGCAGGGAATGGTGCCGTAGAAGTAGTCCGCGTGGGTGGTGCCGGTGGCCGGAATAGGCTGGCCCGCCTGCGCCCAGATGGTCGCGTGACGCGAATGGGTATGCACAATCCCGCCGATGGTCGGGAAGGCCTGATACAGCAGGCGATGAGTGGGCGTATCGGAGGAGGGCTTTTTATTGCCTTCAACCACTTCACCCGTTTCGATGCTGACCACCACCATGTCTTCTGCGGTCATTACCGTGTAATCCACGCCGGAAGGCTTGATCACGAACACCCCTTTTTCCCGGTCAACGGCGCTGACGTTGCCCCATGTCAGGGTTACGAGGTTATGTTTTGGCAGCGCCAGGTTGGCTTCGAGTACCTGACGTTTGAGATCTTCTAACATTGTCGTCTCCTGCCGGATGGCGCTGCGCTTATCCGGCCTACAGAACCGTAGGCCCGGTAAACGAAGTGCCACCGGGCACTCCGTACTTAGCGTTTTGAACCGTAATAGACTTCGTTCCAGCGCAGCGCGTCTTTAAAGGCTGGCAGACGGGTGTCGTTATCAATTACGGTCAGTTCGATGTCGTGCAGCTCGGCAAAATGACGCATATCGTTCAGGTCAAGCGCGTGGCTGAATACGGTGTGGTGCGCGCCGCCGGCCAGGATCCAGGCTTCCGAGGCGGTTGGCAGGTCAGGCTGCGCTTTCCACAAAGCGTTGGCGACCGGCAGCTTCGGCAGAGAATGCGGGGTTTCAACCGCATCGACGCAGTTCACCAGCAGGCGGAAACGATCGCCGAGGTCGATCAGGCTGGCGTTAATGGCCGGGCCGGTACGGGTGTTGAAGATCAGACGGGCCGGATCCGCTTTGCCGCCAATGCCGAGGTACTGCACGTCGAGGATCGGTTTCTCTTCAACCGCGATGGATGGACACACTTCCAGCATGTGCGAGCCGAGCACCAGATCGTTGCCGTTCTCGAAGTGGTAGGTGTAGTCCTCCATAAAAGAGGTGCCGCCCTGTAGACCGGTCGACATCACCTTCATGATGCGAAGCAGAGCGGCAGTTTTCCAGTCGCCTTCGCCCGCAAAGCCGTAGCCCTGCTGCATCAGACGTTGTACCGCCAGACCCGGGAGCTGTTTCAGGCCGTGGAGATCTTCAAAGGTGGTGGTGAAGGCATGGAAGCCGCCCTGTTCCAGAAAACGCTTCATGCCCAGCTCAATACGTGCGGCATCCAGCACGTTCTGGCGCTTGTCACCGTTGACCTGTGCCGCAGGCGTCAGGCGATAGCTGCTTTCGTACTCGTCCACCAGCGCGTTAACGTCGCCATCGCTGATGTCATTCACCACCTGCACCAGGTCGCCCACCGCCCAGGTGTTGACGGAGAAGCCAAATTTAATCTGCGCGGCCACTTTATCACCGTCGGTGACCGCCACTTCGCGCATGTTGTCGCCGAAACGCACCACTTTCAGGTGGCGGGTATCCTGCTTAGATACCGCCTGACGCATCCAGGAGCCAATGCGTTTTTGTGCCTGACCGTCCTGCCAGTGCCCGGTCACCACGGCATGCTGTTGACGCATGCGCGCGCCGATGAAGCCGAACTCGCGGCCGCCGTGCGCGGTCTGGTTCAGGTTCATGAAGTCCATGTCGATGCTGTCCCACGGCAGGGAGGCGTTGAACTGCGTGTGGAATTGCAGCAGCGGTTTGTTGAGGATAGCCAGGCCGTTGATCCACATTTTGGCTGGCGAGAAGGTGTGCAGCCACACCACCAGGCCAGCGCATTTGTCATCGTAATTGGCATCGCGGCAAATGTTGGTGATTTCGTCCGGGGTGGTACCCAGCGGCTTCAGCACCAGTTTGCACGGCAGTTTGGCTTCCGCGTTCAGCGCATTCACAACGTGCTCCGCGTGTTTCGTCACCTGCTGCAACGCTTCCGGTCCGTACAAATGCTGGCTGCCAATCACAAACCACACTTCATAATTATTAAAAATGGTCATTATCGTGTCCTTAATGTGTCAGGGTTGCCGTAGTATCCGCGGTGCTTTTGGCCGGGGCGGCGACAGGGAGATAGTGAAGTTCGGCGCTTTTTGCCCATTGCTGGTAGCGCTGATAAAGCTGTTCAAAGCGTTGTGCCTGCTGAGTCTGCGGCTGGAGCGTACTTTCGACGGCGCTCGCCATATGCTGTTGCGCGGTCGGGATATCCGCATGTACGCCTGCGGCCACGGCAGCGAAAATCGCCGCGCCCAGCGCACAGCACTGATCGGAGGCCACAATTTGCAGCGGCCGGTTCAGCACGTCGCAGCAGGCCTGCATAATCACCGGGTTTTTACGGGCGATGCCGCCCAGCGCCATCACGTTGTTCACGTCAATGCCCTGCCCGGTGAAGCACTCCATAATGGCGCGCGCGCCGAATGCGGTGGCGGCGATCAGGCCGCCAAACAGCGCGGGCGCGTCGGTCGCGAGGTTGAGATCGGTAATCACCCCTTTCAGACGCTGGTTGGCAAACGGCGTACGACGCCCGTTGAACCAGTCCAGCACCACCGGCAGGTGGTCGAGAGACGGATTTTTTGCCCAGGCTTCGGTGAGCTGCGGCAGGAGCTGTTTTTTGCTCGCGGTAATCTGTGTTTTCAGTTCAGGATGCGCGGCTGCCAGCTGATCCAGCGGCCAGCCGAGCACACGGCCAAACCAGGCGTAGATATCGCCGAAGGCGGACTGACCCGCTTCGAGGCCGATAAAATCGGGTACCACGCTGCCGTCAACCTGACCGCAGATGCCTTTCACCGCGCGGTCGCCGACGCTGGCTTTATCTGCCGTCAGAATGTCACAGGTGGAGGTGCCGATAACTTTCACCAGCGTGTTGGGCTGCGCACCCGCGCCCACGGCACCCATATGGCAGTCGAACGCGCCGCCGGAAATGGTCACGTTTTGCGGCAGACCGAGGCGTTTCGCCCACTCTTCGCAGAGCGTGCCGACCGGAATATCGGCGGTGAAGGTGTCGGTAAACAGCGGGTATGTCAGGTTTTTGTTGATGATCGGATCGAGTTCATCGAAGAACGTTGCCGGAGGCAGCCCCCCCCAGCTTTCATGCCACAGCGATTTATGCCCGGCGCTGCAACGGCCGCGGCGGATATCCTGCGGGCGAGTGGTGCCGGAGAGCAGGGCGGGAACCCAGTCGCATAGCTCAATCCATGATGCCGCTGCCTGTGCGACCGACGCGTCCGCGCGGGTAACGTGCAGGATCTTGGCCCAGAACCACTCGCTGGAGTAAATCCCGCCGATGTAGCGGGAGTAGTCAGTTTTGCCCGGCTGATGGCATAAGCGGGTGATGGCTTCCGCCTCTTCCACGGCGGTATGGTCTTTCCACAGCACAAACATGGCGTTCGGGTTGTCGGCAAACTCCGGTCGCAGCGCCAGTACGCGGCCTTCGGCATCGACAGGGGCAGGCGTTGAGCCGGTGCTGTCGACGCCAATCCCCACGACATCGACCCGCTGGGCGTCCGTCAACTCTGCCAGCACGGTTTTGATCGCCGCTTCCATTGATTCAATGTAATCACGCGGGTGGTGGCGGAACTGGTTGTTCGGCGCATCGCAGTAGCGCCCCTCTTGCCAGCGCGGATACCACTCAACGCTGGTTGCTATCTCCAGGCCAGTCGTACAGTCCACTGCCAGCGCGCGAACTGAGTCGCTGCCAAAATCGAGGCCAATTGCAATTGCCATGGTGTTGCTCCATCCAAAAAACAGGTATGGAAGAACATTAGAGACTGGGGACAAAAATCGTCAGGCAGGATCCGCTAATCTTATGGACTAAATTGCTGTAGCCACGCAAAGTGTGACGCCGTGCAAATATTCTATGTGGACATTTCTGCCGCACTTATAGACACTTTTGTTACTGCTTATCTGCCCGTACTGGCGGACAAATCAGGGGGAAAGGCTGAAACATGGCGGACGTAAAAGAGGCGTGATGCTTTTTGGATCTTTTCGCGGGCCATTTTTATACTGCTTTTATCGATATGGACAATTGGTTTCCTTCAGGACCCTTGGGAGAACTGAATCTATGGCCGAACCGCAAAACGATCCCTTACTGCCGGGCTACTCATTTAACGCCCATCTGGTGGCGGGGCTGACGCCTATTGAGGCCGAGGGATATCTCGATTTTTACGTCGATCGCCCTCTTGGCATGAAGGGATATATCCTGAACCTGACCGTACGCGGAGAAGGGGTCGTCAAAAACGGGGATCAGCAGTTTATCTGCCGCCCCGGTGATATGCTGCTGTTCCCGCCGGGGGAGATCCACCACTACGGGCGCCATCCGGATGCCAAAGAGTGGTATCACCAGTGGGTCTATTTCCGTCCGCGCGCCTACTGGCAGGAGTGGCTCTCGTGGCCGGCCATTTTCGCCCATACCGGTTTATATCGCCCGGATGAGGCGCATCTGGCGCAGTTCCGTGAGCTGTTCGCACAGATTATTGAGGCAGGGCAGGCGGGCGGGCGCTACGCCGAACTGCTGGCCATCAACCTGCTTGAACAGGTGCTGCTGCGCCGCATGGAGGCCATCAACGAGTCGCTTAATCCGCCGCTGGACAACCGCGTCCGCGACGCCTGCCAGTACATCAGCGACCACCTTGCCGACAGCCAGTTTGATATTGCCAGCGTCGCCCAGCATGTGTGTCTGTCGCCGTCACGGCTCTCTCATCTGTTCCGCCAGCAGCTTGGCGTGAGCGTACTCAGCTGGCGTGAGGATCAGCGCATCAGCCAGGCGAAACTGCTGCTCAGCACCACCCGAATGCCTATCGCCACCGTCGGGCGTAACGTCGGCTTTGAAGATCAGCTCTATTTCTCTCGCGTGTTTAAGAAGTGCACCGGTGCCAGCCCGAGCGAATTCCGTGCGGGATGTGAATAATCGGTAAACATTCAGGTGAACTTCAGGCGCATCTTGTAAACTATTCAGACAATTGATGCCTTGACGCGGTGCAGGGCGCTAAGCAGAATCGCTGATTCGTTTTCTGACCGGAATAGTTATGCAGGCATTGCTGGAACATTTTATTACCCAGTCCGTTATGTATTCGCTCATCGCCGTGGCGCTGGTGGCGTTTCTGGAGTCGCTGGCGCTGGTCGGGCTGATCCTGCCCGGCACCGTGATGATGGCGGGGCTTGGGGCGCTTATCGGCAGCGGCGAGGTCAATTTCTGGCAGGCGTGGATGGCCGGTATCATCGGTTGTTTGCTGGGGGACTGGATCTCCTTCTGGCTGGGCTGGCGCTTTAAGAAGCCGCTGCACCGCTGGTCGTTCATGAAAAAAAACAAAGCGCTGCTGGATAAAACCGAGCACGCGCTGCACCAGCACAGCATGTTCACCATCCTCGTGGGGCGCTTCGTTGGCCCAACGCGCCCGCTGGTGCCGATGGTGGCCGGGATGCTGGATCTGCCCGTCGCGAAGTTTGTGGTGCCGAACATCATCGGCTGCGTCTTCTGGCCGCCGTTCTACTTCCTGCCGGGGATCCTGGCGGGCGCGGCCATCGATATTCCTGACGGTATGCAAAGCGGCGAGTTCAAGTGGCTGCTGCTGGGAACGGCGGTCCTGCTGTGGCTGGCGGTCTGGCTCTGCTGGCGCCTGTGGCGCAGCGCGAAAGCCAGTGTTGATCGCCTGACGCGCTATCTTCCGCGCACGCGCCTGCTCTGGCTGGCCCCGCTGACGCTGGGAGTGGCTGTCGTGGCGCTGGTGGCGCTGATTCGCCACCCGCTGATGCCGGTGTACGGTGAGATCCTGTTGAAGGTGGTGAGCCGTTAAACGCCGGGCGGCACTGCGTTTGCCCGGCCTACGGTCTTATACCCAGTAATCCTGACGCGCTTTCTTTCCCGCTCATTAAGGCGTCGGTTGTTCCATCCCACAAAATACGTCCCTCCGCGATCACTACCGATCGCGGCGCGATGCGTGCGGCATCTTCGATGCTATGCGAAACCATCAGCATCGTCAGTTGCTCGCGCTCGCAAACCTCCTCAACCAGCGAGAGCATCTCCTGACGCAGGGCCGGGTCGAGCGCCGAAAAGGGTTCGTCGAGCAGCAGCAGCGGCTGCTTGCGCACCAGACAGCGTGCCAGCGCCACGCGCTGGCGCTGGCCGCCGGAAAGCTCACCCGGTAGTCTGTTGATAAACGCAGCCAGGCCCATTTGTTCGGCGATCGCCTCCAGCGTCTGACGCTGCGCAACACTGAGCTTTAACCCCGGATCCATACCCAGCGCGATGTTCTGCCACACCGTAAGATGATTGAACAGATTGTTTTCCTGGAACAGCATCGACACCGGGCGCGTAGCCGGCGGAGCGTAGGTATACTCGCCATTATCAATGACGATCGACCCGCTGGCAGGCTGCAAAAAACCGGCAATCAGATTGAGCAGAGTACTTTTTCCGGCCCCGCTGGGGCCAAGTACTGCGATTCGCTCTCCCTGACGAACGGAGAGGGTAAAACGCATTGGCAGGTGCTCATAAAGCCAGGTTACATCAGTCAGTTTTAACATCACGCCCCGGAAGTTTTTCGATAACGGTAAATAACGCAAAGCACAGCACCAGCAGTAAAAGTGCCGTGACGGCGCCGTCCTGGCTACGATAGGAGCCAATTTGCTGATAAAGCCAGAACGGCAGCGTGCGGAAATCCTCGTTGCCAAAGAGGGCCACAACGCCAAAATCGCCAATCGACAGCACGCAGGCAAACGCCAGCGCCTGAGCCAGCGGACGCTTTAGCGCGCGCAGTTCGACCACCTTCAGACGCTGCCAGCCCTGCATGCCCAGCGACTGACACAGCAAACTGTAGCGGCTGTTGACGTCGCGCATCGGGTTTTCCAGCACCTTGAGCGCGTAAGGGATAGCCATCAGCGCGTTGGTAAAAATGACGATGCCGTCGGCGCTTTCCGGCAGGCCGATGGTGCTGTTGAACAGTAAAAAGAATCCGGTCGCCAGCACAATACCCGGCATCGCCAGGATCAGCATACCCGTCAGTTCCAGCGCGTGTCCGGCTTTACGGGCATGACGCGCGTACAGCTCGCGGCTGCTCCAGAGCAGCATCATGGTCAGGATCACGCACAGCAGCCCGGCTGCCAGCGCGATGCGCAATGAGGTCCACGTCGCCTGCCACAGGACAGGCTGTTGCAGTACCGACAACACATTGCGATTCAGGCCATCAACGATAACGGCCAGCAGCGGGGGCAGCAGAAGCAGGAGGGCCAGCGCGATCAGCATAAAATCCGCGACGCGGCTGTGCAGGCTGTCCTGCGGATCGCGCCAGCCTGTCAAGTGATTGCTGCCTGTGGGGATCGCTTTACTCAGCCGCTGGCTGAGTAACACCAGCGCCAGGCAGCAGACCATCTGCACCATCGCCAGCAGCGCGGCGCGGCCCGGATCGTAGTCGTAACTTAAGGCCTGATAGATCGCCAGCTCAATGGTGGTGGCCTGCGGCCCGCCGCCGAGAGAAAGCACGGTCGCGAAGCTGGCGAAGCAGAGCATAAAGATTAGCGCGGCCACCGGGGCAATCTGGCGTCGCAGCCACGGCCATTCGACAAAGCGGAAGAACGACCAGCCGCGCATGCCAAGCTGGGCGGCAATCTGACGCTGCTCACCGGGAATGTTTTCCAGCGCCTGTAAAAAGAGGCGCGTCGCCATCGGCATATTGAAAAAAATATGCGCCAGCAGAATGCCTTTCAGGCCGTAAGGGGAGAAGGTCCATTCCAGACCAAGCAGGTTGAAGAGGGATGCCAGCCAGCCCTGCCGACCGTAGACGCTCAGAATACCGAACACCGCTACCAGCACGGGCAGGATCAGCGTCATCGCGCACAGCCGCAGCAGGGCAAGCCTGCCGGGGAAACGTCTGCGATAGAGGGCGCGTGCAAGGAAAATGGCCGGGATCGTCGACAGCAGCGCGGAGAGAAACGCCTGCCAGAAGGAGAAACGGATGACGTGCCAGAGATAGCTGTCGTGCCAGAGGGCGAGCAGATCGCTCTCTGGCGCGTTAAACCACAGCGCAAGGAATGCACCCAGGCTGACGACCACCATCAGTATGGCGGCGAGCAGCCCGGGAACTAACCAGCCGGGGATCAGCGGCTGACGGCGCGTTGCCATTCACTAATCCATGCGGCGCGCTGGGCGGCAACCTGCTGCGGCGTAAATTCCAGTGAGGTTTGCGGCTTGTTTAGCTGCTCAAAGCCTGCCGGCAGCGCAACGTCAGTGACCGGGTACATCCAGTTTCCTGTCGGAATAGCATTCTGGAATGCCGGGGAGACCATAAATTTCAGGAATTTTTCGGCAAGCTCCGGCTGTTTGCTCGCGGCGGTGCGGGCGGCCACTTCCACCTGCAAATAATGCCCTTCAGCAAAGTTCGCGGCGGCGTAGTTATCCTTCTTCTCGGCGATAATGTGGTAGGCCGGAGAGGTAGTGTAGCTCAGCACCAGATCGCTTTCGCCTTTCAGGAACAGGCCGTAGGCTTCGCTCCAGCCTTTGGTGACGGTAACGGTTTTCGCGGCCAGCTTCTGCCACGCTTCCGGCGTTTTATCCCCGTAGACTTTCTGCATCCACAATAGCAGCCCCAGACCCGGGGTGCTGGTACGCGGATCTTCATAAATTACGCGCCATTTCTGGTCACTTTCGACCAGCTCTTTCAGGCTTTTGGGCGGATTCTTCAGCTTGTTTTTATCGTAGACAAACGCAAAGTAGCCGTAATCAAAGGGAACGAAGGCGTCGTTTTTCCAGCCGCCCGGTACGTTGACGGCATCTGACGCCACACCGCTTTTGGCGAACAGTCTGGTTTGGGTGGCGGCTTCCAGCAGGTTGTTATCCAGCCCGAGCACCACGTCGGCTTTGCTGTTTTTGCCTTCCATGCGCAGACGGTTGAGCAGCGAGACGCCATCTTCCAGCGCCACGAATTTCAGCTCGCAGTTGCAGTCGGCTTCAAAGGCTTTTTTAACCACCGGGCCGGGGCCCCAGTCGGCGGAGAAGGAGTCGTAGGTGTAGACCGTCAGAACGGGCTTAGCAAAAACAGGCAGCGCAAACAGCGCCAGCAGAGGAAGAACGTTTTTTAACACTTTGCACCTCAGGGTTGAGTGGCAAAGGATTTTGAGAGACAGCCTCAAATCCCTTCGCCGGCGTTATCCGGATCAGGTTCGACGGGTATTATCTCAGCGCACATCAGTGATGCAGCACCCCGTTGAGAACGGCGCTATTGTAATGATTTGGTGAATATTACGAAAGCGTTATGGCTCCGGCGGCGCAAACCAGGCGGATTTAAAATCAAACCAGCCGAGGGTATTCATCCGCAGGCCGCGCATGCTGCGCTGCCCCTGGATCAGCAGCCAGTGGTGAATCAGCGGTACGATCGTCTGCCCGGTCAGTAATTCCTGACACCAGGCGGCCAGATCCATTTCTCCCGCCCGCCACCGCGCGGCGTCCTGCTGCCAGTCCCGGTTGATACAGTGCTGAATCAGGGGCACTTCGTACAGGTGAGAAAAGAGCGAGAAATCAAGCGGCAGCGTAAAGTTTGCGCTGTTGAGCCAGATATCGCTGATGACGTCTCCGCGATGCCATTCATCATAATCGACTTCCTGTATCGCCAGCGTCACGCCTTCGGCTGCCAGCAGCGTGCTCATGATCCTCGCCAGAAAACGATGCTCAATGTGATCGCGATAGTAGCTGAGGGTGATGGTCTCCAGTCCGGCAGGCTTTTCGCTGCGGACGGGCTGCGCATGGTGCCAGCGTGGGAGCAGGCCATAGGCCGGGAACCACCAGGTCTGGTATTGCTCCTCTGCGTGATAAATCAGGTTAGCGGGCGCCAGAATATGGCTTATCCACCTGCGGACGTCGTGGTTTGCCCCGCGATGGCTGCGGCTATCAAAGAGCAGGTAGTAGCAGCCCTCCTCCAAGCGGCTTTCGAACGCCTTTTCACCGGCTGTTGGCCCTTCCAGGGTCAGGCCTGCGCTCAGCTCTTCGTTGAGATCCGGTAACACCCAGACGTTCACTTCGTCGATCAACGCCCTATAGCCAAAGTAATCATCAAAGGCGCGGATCTTCAGCTGATTACTGTTATTTCGTGTAACGGAGTAGGGACCCGTACCAATCGGCTGGCTGGAAAAATTGTTCAGGGAGCGCCACTCGGCAGGCAGGATCATTGATGGCACGTAGCCCAGAAGCCACGGAAGCCATTTGTCCGGCTGCGAAAGCTCAATATCCAGCGTCCAGGCCGTTGGGGAGTGGATCCGCGTGATATGCGAATAGAGCGGCAGCGTGCGGGCGCGCTCTAAAGAGGCGATAACGTCGCGCATCTCCAGCTCGCGTCCATGGTGGAAATGAATGCCGGGGCGTAGAAAGAAGCGCCAGTGCAGCGGAGACACCTGTTGCCAGTGATGGGCAATATCCGCTTCCAGTTCCCCGTTTTCCTCATTTATCCGCGTCAGACCGCTGAATATCTGCCGGGCCATGTGGGTTTCAGAGCGACGTAACGCCGTACCGGGCAACAGATTTTTCATTGGGCGGTAGTAAAGTACCCGCAGAATGTGGCGTCCCTGACGAAAGCTGCGTCCCAGATGCGAGACCAGCATCTGGCGCACGGCGGCTTTGTCGCCCACCAGCTGGACCAGCTGATCGATGCGGTCCTGCTCCAGCAGATCCTCCGCCCGCTGTTGCTGTAACGCCAGGCCGGTATAAAGGAAAGTCAGGCGCGAACGCTTGCCGCGTCCGGCTTCGGCCTCCCAGTTTAGCCAGCCCTGCTGCTGCATGGTATTAAGGAGCGTGCGCATATGACGCCGGGAGCAGTTGAGGAGCTCGGCCAGCTCGTTCAGCGTGGTCTCCTGCGATTGCCCCTCGCAGCACTGCCAGAGGCGGATAAATTGTTGTTGCAGACGACCGGAAGGCATAAAAGGGGAACTCCTGACAAAAAATCAGCAATTTATTAATCCCTATATTAAGCCAATAATCCTTTTCGATGAAGCGAGGAGGTAAATTATGAAGAGGTCTACCGCACGTCAGTTTTATCAGCACTATTTTTCAGCGACAATGGGAGTGTCCTGGCTGGCCCGCCAGTGCGCAGAGCAGCGGCTGAGAATACTGGAAGATCTGATGCAGTGGGACGTTACGAAACCGACCTCTTCTCGCTAACTCGCCTCGATCATGTGTGACTGAGTATTGGTGCTAATCACCCGCCAGCAAAATGTTTTTTGCTGGCTTTTTTCGTTTACTATTTCACCCAATTTCGATTCGCTTTCATAAGGACTTGCGCATGCTCTGGTTGATGACGATGGGGCGACGCCTGAATGGCGTGTACGCCGCTTTTATGCTGGTGGCCTTCATGATGGGCGTGGCCGGCGCGCTACAGGCGCCGACGTTGAGCCTGTTTCTCAGCCGCGAGGTGGGGGCGCAGCCGTTTTGGGTGGGCCTGTTCTACACCGTCAACGCCATTGCCGGGATCCTCGTCAGCCTGTGGCTGGCGAAACGATCCGACAGCCAGGGCGATCGCCGCAAGCTGATCCTCTTTTGTTGCGCCATGGCCGTGGGCAACGCGTTGCTGTTTGCCTTCAACCGCCATTACCTGACGCTCATTACCTGCGGCGTGCTGCTGGCCTCTCTGGCGAACACCGCCATGCCGCAACTGTTCGCCCTGGCCCGGGAGTACGCCGACAGCTCGGCGAGGGAAGTGGTGATGTTCAGCTCGGTGATGCGTGCGCAGCTCTCTCTCGCGTGGGTCATCGGTCCGCCGCTGGCGTTTATGCTGGCGCTGAACTACGGCTTCACCACCATGTTTTCCATCGCGGCGGGGATTTTTGTCATCAGCCTGGCGCTGATAGCCTTTGCGCTGCCATCGGTGGCGCGCGTAGAGCAGGTGACGGACAAGCCCATCACGCAGGTGAGCGGCTGGCAGGATAAAAACGTCCGCATGTTGTTTATCGCCTCCACGCTGATGTGGACCTGCAACACCATGTACATTATTGATATGCCGCTGTGGATCAGCAGCGATCTGGGACTGCCCGACAAGCTCGCGGGTATTCTGATGGGCACCGCTGCCGGGCTGGAGATCCCGGCGATGATTCTGGCGGGTTACTACGTCAAACGTTTCGGAAAGCGTCGGATGATGGTCGTCGCCGTGGCGGCCGGGGTACTGTTCTACGCGGGGCTGATCCTGTTCCATTCGCGTGAAGCCTTGCTGGCTTTACAGCTGTTTAACGCGGTGTTTATCGGAATCGTTGCCGGGATAGGCATGCTCTGGTTCCAGGATTTAATGCCGGGGCGCGCAGGCTCCGCGACCACGCTGTTTACCAACAGTATCTCTACCGGCGTGATTCTGGCAGGGGTGATTCAGGGGGCACTGTCGCAAAGCTATGGGCATGCATCCGTGTACTGGGTGATCGCAGCGATTTCGCTCGTCACGCTGATGCTGACGTGCCGGGTAAAAGACGTTTGATTCTGGAAGGCGGCTTCACGAAATGAAACGATTTTCTGACAGGCGCAGAGAAGGCGCATAGAGTGCGTGACGGGTGCTTGAGGCTGTTTGCCTCAGGCTTTCGCAAGAGGCAAACAGTGGAGAGTCCCACATCAAAAAACTGATGGGGAGACCAACTTCACAACCAACATTGCGAGGTTAGTCTCTTCATTGCCGAAAAGCAATAAGGAGGCTGAATGCCAAAACGTACTCTGCTGTTAGGTTTGTTTCTGATCTGTACGACGCTGTTGATCTTCACCTGGATGGTGCGCGACTCGCTGTGTGAGCTGCACTTCAGACAGGAGAAAACAGAGCTGGCGGCAGTGTTGGCTTACGAAGCAAAACGTTAGCAGTATTGGCGGGGAGTTTTCCCCGCCACTCCAGAGTGGTTGAGCCTCAACGCACCCTTATCAATGGCCCGCGCCCTGCGGGCCATTGCCTTTAACCCATAAACGCAGGCTGTTTTTTCTCGTAAGCGGAGATAGCCTCTTCGTGTTGCAGCGTCAGGCCAATGCTATCCAGACCGTTCAGCATGCAGTGGCGGCGGAACGCATCAATGCTGAAGCTGTAGATCTTATCCCCGGCTTTCACCACTTCCGCTTCCAGATCCACCTCAAACGAAATCCCCGGATTCGCCTGCACCAGCGCAAACAGTTCATCGACCTGTTCGTCACTCAGCGTCACCGGCAGCAGCTGGTTGTTGAAGCTGTTGCCGTAGAAGATATCCGCGAAGCTCGGGGCGATAACCACCTTAAAGCCGTAGTCGGTTAATGCCCAGGGCGCATGTTCACGCGACGATCCGCAGCCAAAGTTTTCCCGCGCCAGCAAAATGGAGGCGCCTTTGTATTCCGGAAAGTTCAGGACGAATTCCGGGTTCGGCACTTCGCCTTTATCGTCGAGGAAACGCCAGTCGTTGAACAGATGCGCACCAAAACCCGTGCGCGTCACTTTCTGTAAAAACTGCTTAGGAATGATCGCGTCGGTATCGACGTTAGCGGCGTCCAGAGGGACAACCCGGCCCGTATGTTGGGTAAATTTCTCTGCCATGATTGTCTCCTTATTTCAGGCTGCGAATATCGGCGAAATGACCGGTGACTGCCGCAGCGGCGGCCATTGCCGGGCTGACCAGGTGGGTGCGCCCACCGCGGCCCTGACGGCCTTCAAAGTTACGGTTGCTGGTGGAGGCACAGCGCTCGCCCGGATTCAGGCGGTCGTTGTTCATGGCCAGACACATGGAGCAACCCGGCAGGCGCCACTCGAAGCCTGCTTCAATAAAGATCTTATCCAGACCCTCCGCTTCCGCCTGGGCTTTCACCGGCCCGGAGCCCGGCACAACCAGCGCCTGCACGCCCGGCGCCACTTTGCGGCCTTTAGCAATTTCTGCCGCTGCGCGTAAATCTTCAATACGGGAGTTGGTACAGGAGCCGATGAATACTTTATCAATGCTCACGTCGGTCAGCGGTACGCCGGGTTTCAGCCCCATGTAAGCCAGCGCTTTTTCCGCACTGGCACGTTCGACCGGATCGGCAAAGGAGGCCGGATCAGGAATGCTGTCGTTGACGGAAATCACCTGGCCCGGGTTGGTGCCCCAGGTGACCTGCGGGGCGATCTCTTCCGCCTGTAACGTCACAACGGTATCAAAAATTGCCCCCTCGTCCGTTTTCAGGGTTTTCCAGTACGCTACCGCGTCGTCAAAATCCTGTCCTTTCGGGGCATGCAGACGCCCCTTCACATAATTGAAGGTGGTTTCGTCTGGGGCCACCAGGCCTGCTTTGGCGCCCATCTCAATGGCCATGTTGCACAGGGTCATACGACCTTCCATGCTCAGCGCCTGGATAGCGTCGCCGCAGAATTCCACGACGTGACCGGTGCCGCCTGCGCTGCCGGTTTTGCCGATAATCGCCAGCACGATATCTTTCGCGGTGATACCCGGCGCAGCTTTACCCTTCACTTCAATCTTCATGGTTTTGGCGCGGCCCTGCTTCAGGGTCTGCGTCGCCAGAACGTGTTCAACTTCAGAGGTCCCAATCCCGAACGCCAGGGCGCCAAATGCGCCGTGCGTCGCGGTGTGGGAGTCGCCGCAGACGATGGTCATGCCCGGCAGAGTAATCCCCTGCTCAGGCCCCATTACGTGGACGATCCCCTGATAGGGGTGGTTCAGATCGTACAGCTCAACGCCAAACTCGTTGCAGTTCTTAATCAGCTCCTGCATCTGAATGCGGGCCATCTCACCCGAGGCATTAATGTCTTTGGTTTGGGTGGACACGTTGTGATCCATCGTGGCAAAGGTTTTACCCGGCTGACGCACCGGGCGCTTATGCGCGCGCAGGCCGTCAAATGCCTGAGGAGAGGTCACTTCGTGTACCAGATGACGGTCGATGTACAACAGTGGGGTTTCGTTTGGTGCTTCGTAAACAACGTGCGCATCAAACAACTTCTCATATAACGTCTTAGCCATGATTACACCCCTTCAGCGACATAGCGGGCAATGATGTCGCCCATTTCATCGGTACTGACTGCCGCCGTGCCGCGTGCTAAATCACCGGTACGGACGCCTTCTTCTAATGCCCGGTTAATGGCGTTTTCAATTGCGGTTGCTGCATCGCCTGCATCCAGGCTGTAGCGCAGCAGCAGAGCCAGGGAGAGGATCTGCGCAATCGGGTTGGCGATGTTTTTACCTGCGATATCCGGCGCGGAGCCGCCCGCCGGTTCGTACAGGCCAAAGCCTTCTTCGTTCAGGCTGGCCGAGGGCAGCATGCCCATGGAGCCGGTGATCATCGCGCATTCATCCGAGAGAATATCGCCGAACAGGTTGGAGCACAGCAGCACGTCAAACTGGGACGGATCTTTGATCAGCTGCATCGTTGCGTTGTCGATATACATATGTGACAGCTCAACGTCCGGGTACTGCCTGGCAACTTCACTGACGATTTCGCGCCACAAAATAGACGACTGGAGCACGTTCGCTTTATCAATAGAGGTCACTTTACGGCGGCGTTTGCGCGCTGACTCAAACGCGATATGAGCGATACGTTCAATTTCAAAACGGTGATACACCTCGGTATCAAACGCTTTCTCATGCTGACCGCTGCCTTCGCGGCCTTTTGGCTGACCGAAGTAGATCCCGCCGGTCAGCTCACGCACGCACAGGATGTCGAAACCGTTGGCGGCGATATCGGCGCGCAGCGGGCAAAACTCTTCCAGCCCCGGGTACAGCTTCGCCGGACGCAGGTTGCTGAACAGTTTGAAGTGTTTACGCAGCGGCAGCAGCGCGCCGCGCTCTGGCTGCTCTGCTGGAGGCAAATGTTCCCACTTAGGGCCACCCACGGAGCCAAACAGAACGGCATCGGCATTCTCGCAGCCTTCTACAGTCCCTTTCGGCAGGGGAGTACCGTGGTTATCAATGGCAATACCGCCCACGTCGTAGTGGCTGGTGGTAATTTTCATCGCAAAACGCGAACGTACGGCTTCCAGTACTTTCAGCGCCTGTGTCATCACTTCCGGGCCAATACCGTCACCCGGCAACACAGCAATATGGTAATTCTTCGACATCACACGGTTTCCTTGTTGTTCTCTTTATTCTGAGCTTTGCGTTGCAACTCTTTTTCGACTTCGGCGGCGCGCCAGATGTTGTTCAGGACATGCACCATCGCTTTCGCGGAGGATTCAACGATATCTGTCGCCAGACCCACACCGTGGAAGCGGCGACCGTTATAGTTGACGACGATATCAACCTGGCCCAGGGCGTCTTTACCGTGCCCTTTTGCCGTCAGGTCGTATTTCACCAGCTCTACGTCGTACTCAGTGACGCGGTTAATCGCCTGGTAAATGGCATCCACAGGGCCGTTACCGTTGGCGGCTTCCGCTTTAATTTCATCGCCGCAGGCCAGCTTGACGGAGGCGGTAGCGATATCACTTGAGCCTGACTGAACGGTGAAGTAGTCCAGACGGAAGTGTTCTGGCTCTTCCTGCTGTTTGTTGATGAATGCCAGCGCTTCCAGGTCGTAATCGAAGACCTGGCCTTTCTTGTCAGCCAGTTTCAGGAATGCGTCGTACAGCTGATCCATGTTGTAATCGCTGTCCTGATACCCCATCTCTTCCATACGGTGTTTCACCGCCGCGCGGCCAGAGCGCGAGGTCAGGTTCAGCTGAACCTGGTTCAGACCGATGGATTCCGGAGTCATGATTTCGTAGTTTTCACGGTTCTTCAGCACGCCATCCTGGTGAATACCGGAGGAGTGAGCGAACGCGCCAGTACCAACAATCGCCTTGTTCGCCGGGATCGGCATATTGCAAATCTGGCTCACGGTCTGGCTGGTGCGCCAGATTTCGTTGTGATTGATGCGAGTGTGTACGTTCATAATGTCTTTGCGCACCTTGATCGCCATGATCACTTCTTCCAGCGAGCAGTTGCCGGCGCGTTCACCAATGCCGTTCATTGCCCCTTCTACCTGACGCGCGCCGGCGTGGACGGCAGCGATGGCATTGCCCACAGCCAGACCCAAATCATCGTGGGTGTGAACAGAGATGATGGCTTTATCAATATTAGGTACGCGGTCGTACAGGCCGGTGATGATGTTAGAGAACTCAAACGGCATGGTGTAGCCGACGGTATCCGGGATGTTGATGGTTCTGGCTCCGGCATTAATCGCGGCTTCCACTACACGGGCCAAATCGTCAATCGGCGTGCGGCCTGCATCTTCACAGGAGAATTCGACGTCATCAGTATAGTTACGCGCGCGTTTAACCATATACACCGCACGTTCGATCACTTCATCCAGCGTGCTGCGCAGCTTGGTTGCAATGTGCATGGGGGAGGTGGCAATGAATGTATGGATACGGAAGGCTTCTGCAACTTTCAGGGATTCCGCGGCCACATCAATATCTTTCTCAACGCAGCGAGCCAGACCGCATACGCGGCTGTTTTTGATGGTGCGGGCGATGGTCTGTACTGACTCGAAATCACCCGGCGAGGAGACGGGAAAGCCGACTTCCATTACGTCTACACCCATGCGTTCGAGGGCCAGCGCAATTTGCAGTTTTTCTTTAACACTCAGGCTCGCCTGTAATGCCTGTTCACCGTCACGTAAAGTAGTATCGAAAATAACGACTTGCTGGCTCATGGGTTAGGTCCTTGTCAGTCTTAGGGCGCCTTGCTACGAGCATAAAAAAACCCGCGCAGTGGCGCGGGTTTTTAGTTTTACTGAAGACGATTCAACGCTGAATTTCGCCCGCCAGTCTACCGCGCACAGTGGATGCGTTTAGTAGTAGTAGACCGGTGAAACGAAGGGTGCGAATCATGAATCGTGCTCCAGATGAATGCGATATGCTTTTAGTGGTACTGGATACGCTGACTCATGTCAACCCCTCTCAGGCAAAACGGCCACTCAGCGCAGGATAAACACATTAGCTAATTGTGCTGGTTTTTACGCTGTTAACCGATTTAATTGTCTATTATTGGACTTGAGATTCATCTCTGGAATAATTTGAATATAATTGGTAGCAATTGAACACAGTATTTTTACCGATGTGCTGTGAAATGGAATGTGTTTTATTTCATTGAGTTATAAGTTCTATGAATGAATCATGGGCGGGAAAGTTATCAATATTGATATCATTTTGTTAATGAAATCGTGGTGTATGGCCTTCATAGTTTAATAATACTTAAGTTATTATTAACTAAGGCGGTGATTGTGTATTTGCCAGCTTTATGGTTTCATGCCTGCATTAAAGTTTTAGATATCATTTGAACGATTTTTAGCTCTTCATTCAGGGGATGCTTAATGGCATCTCTTGAATGAGGGTTCTTTATATATTCTGAATTTTAAATAATTTCCTTTCGCTTGTTGTATATGCATGGTAAATCATATTTTTCGAAGTTATTACTGTACTTTGGCAAAGGGAATTTAGCGTGACAGTGGAGTCAGAAATGCCAGAAAATAATATTAACCAACCACAGCCTTATGATGGGGTTAAGCCTCAGTTACGCACAGTGGATCTCAACCTGTTAACTGTATTTGATGCAGTTATGCAGGAGCAGAATATTACGCGAGCAGCGCAATCTCTGGGAATGTCTCAACCTGCCGTGAGTAATGCCGTAGCCAGACTTAAGGTGATGTTTAACGACGAGTTATTCGTCCGGTATGGAAGAGGTATCCAGCCCACGGCGCGTGCATTCCAGCTATTCGGTTCGATTCGTCAGGCGCTACAGCTGGTTCAAAATGAGCTTCCCGGCTCAGGGTTTGAACCTTTAAGCAGTGAGCGGGTTTTCCATCTCTGTGTTTGCAGTCCGTTAGACAATTATTTGACGTCTGTTATATATAATAAAGTTGAACAGATTGCTCCTAATATTCATCTCGTTTTTAAATCATCTTTAAATCAAAACACTGAGCACCAGCTTCGTTATCAGGAAACGGAGTTCGTTCTGGGCTACGAAGAGTTTCGCCGTCCAGAGTTTGCATGTGTTCCGTTGTTTAAAGATGAAATGGTGTTAGTCGCCAGCAAAAAACATCCACGCATGAATTCGCCGCTGCGTGAAAGCGATGTTTACAGCGAGCAGCATGCCGTTGTTGCTCTGGACAGATATGCTTCGTTCAGTCAGCCGTGGTATGACACTGCCGATAAACAAGCCAGCGTGGCCTATCAGGGGATGGCGATGGTCAGCGTTTTAAATGTCGTTTCTCAGACGCAGCTAGTCGCTATTGCACCGCGCTGGCTTGCTGAAGAGTTCTCCGATTCGCTGAGCCTGCAAATTTTACCTCTGCCGCTCAAGCTGAATAGTCGTACCTGTTATCTTTCCTGGCATGAAGCGGCGGGGCGGGATAAAGGGCATCAGTGGATGGAAGAGTTGCTGATCAATATTTGTCGTCGATAAGTCAGGGTGAATAAACCGCATGGTGCCATGCGGTTTATTCTGTGATTTTTTATGCAGGCAATATTTTGTTCTGTGCGCATTTTTTCAGACGCTCAGGGCGGCTTAAAAATAGATGATTTCCTGATCCATCCTCTTTTTAAGAGATGAATTATTAGCGTCTCCCCTCATACCAGACGAATTCACCATATTCGTGTCTGACAGCTATTTTTTCTGCTTTTATTGCCCATTCCCGCATTCCGTTTGCTAATTGCCTGCCTCATAACGAGCGGTTAAGGTATCCATCACTCTGCACATTATAAGATGGGTTCACCCTGTCAGAAGACGGCGCGGAAATGAATTCTGTTGACCGTCTATAACAAAAGCCTGGAGGCAAAGCATGGAGATGTTGTCTGGCGCGGAAATGGTCGTCCGATCGCTTATCGATCAGGGCGTGAAACAAGTGTTCGGCTATCCCGGAGGCGCGGTTCTCGATATTTATGACGCGCTGCACACGGTAGGCGGTATTGATCATGTTCTGGTTCGTCATGAACAGGCTGCTGTGCATATGGCTGACGGCCTGGCCCGCGCCACGGGCGAAGTGGGTGTAGTGCTGGTTACTTCGGGGCCGGGAGCGACCAATGCCATCACCGGCATTGCGACTGCGTATATGGACTCTATTCCACTGGTCATTCTCTCCGGACAGGTGGCGACGTCACTGATTGGCTATGATGCGTTTCAGGAATGCGACATGGTGGGGATCTCACGCCCCGTGGTGAAGCACAGCTTTCTGGTTAAGCAAACGGAAGATATCCCGGGCGTGCTGAAAAAAGCCTTCTGGCTGGCCGCCAGCGGTCGTCCTGGGCCAGTGGTTGTCGATCTGCCAAAAGATATTCTCAATCCCGCGAATAAACTGCCTTACCTGTGGCCTGAGTCGGTGAGCATGCGTTCGTATAATCCGACGACGCAAGGGCACAAAGGCCAGATTAAGCGTGCGCTGCAAACGCTGCTGGCTGCGAAAAAGCCCGTAGTCTATGTGGGGGGCGGCGCCGTCAATGCAGCCTGTGAAACGCAACTACGCGAACTGATTGAGAAGCTGAATCTTCCTGTCGCGTCATCGCTGATGGGGCTGGGGGCATTCCCGGCTACCCACCGTCAGGCGCTGGGCATGCTGGGTATGCATGGCACCTATGAAGCCAATATGACGATGCACCATTCTGATGTGATTTTTGCCGTCGGCGTACGTTTTGACGATCGCACCACCAATAACCTGGCGAAATACTGTCCGAATGCGACGGTGCTACACATTGATATCGATCCTACTTCTATCTCTAAAACGGTGCCGGCGGATGTGCCCATCGTGGGGGACGCACGACAGGTGCTGGATCAAATGTTGGAACTGCTGGCGCAGGAGACCGCCTCTCAACCGCTGGATGAGATCCGTGACTGGTGGCAGCAAATCGAACAATGGCGCGGCCGTCAGTGCCTTAAATACGACACGCAGAGTGAAAACATCAAGCCGCAGGCGGTGATCGAGACGATCTGGCATCTGACCAAAGGCGAGGCGTATGTCACTTCTGACGTAGGCCAGCATCAGATGTTCGCTGCGTTGTATTACCCGTTTGATAAACCGCGTCGCTGGATCAACTCAGGCGGGCTTGGCACGATGGGCTTTGGTCTGCCCGCCGCGCTGGGGGTGAAGCTGGCGTTGCCGAACGAAACGGTTATCTGCGTAACGGGTGATGGCAGTATACAGATGAATATTCAGGAGCTTTCTACTGCGCTGCAATATGAGTTGCCAGTGCTGGTGCTTAACCTGAATAACGGTTACCTCGGTATGGTGAAGCAGTGGCAGGATATGATTTATTCCGGCCGTCACTCTCAGTCTTATATGAAGTCACTTCCGGACTTTGTCCGTCTGGCTGAAGCCTATGGTCATATTGGCATGCGGGTAACCGATCCGTCAGAGCTGGAAGCGAAGCTCGGCGAAGCGCTTGAGCACGTTAAAAACAATCGCCTCGTCTTCATGGACGTCATCGTCGACGGCACAGAGCACGTTTATCCGATGCATATCCGTGGCGGTGGTATGGATGAAATGTGGTTAAGCAAAACGGAGAGAACCTGATATGCGCCGGATATTATCTGTATTACTGGAAAATGAGTCGGGCGCACTGTCACGCGTCATTGGGCTTTTTGCGCAGCGCGGATACAACATTGAAAGCCTGACCGTTGCGCCGACCGATGATCCAACGCTCTCCCGCATGACGATCCAGACTGTCGGCGATGCGAAAGTGCTTGAGCAGATCGAAAAGCAATTGCACAAGCTGGTGGACGTGTTGCGCGTCAGCGAGCTGGGGCAGGGGGCTTACGTCGAACGTGAAGTGATGCTGGTGAAAATTCAGGCCAGCGGTTATGGCCGTGAAGAGGTCAAGCGTAACACGGATATTTTCCGTGGGCAGATCATTGACGTCACGCCTTCTATATATACTGTGCAGCTTGCCGGAACGAGCGATAAGCTGGATGCGTTCCTGGCCTCCGTCAGGGATGTGGCAAAAATTGTTGAAGTTGCGCGCTCTGGCGTTGTTGGCCTCTCGCGCGGCGATAAAATCATGCGTTAGTTGCGCAAAAGGTTCGCCTCTTTCAGCCCGGTAGCCAAAGCCGGGCTTTTTTTTGCGTAATCCGCCGACAACGCGGACAAAAGCGGTTGCCGTGAAAGCTATTCTGCGTTTAGATGTTAAAATATTTAACCATAACCTTGACAGGGCCATGGACTTTTTTCTTTTTTTGAGGGGCAATTGTGAAACTGGATGAAATCGCCCGGCTCGCCGGCGTGTCGAGAACCACGGCCAGCTATGTGATTAACGGTAAAGCAAAGCAGTATCGTGTCAGCGATAAGACCGTTGAGAAAGTGATGGCAGTCGTTCGTGAGCATAATTACCATCCGAATGCTGTCGCCGCAGGTTTACGTGCCGGACGCACCCGCTCGATTGGCCTGGTGATCCCGGATCTGGAAAACACCAGCTATACCCGCATCGCCAACTATCTTGAACGTCAGGCTCGTCAGCGGGGCTATCAGCTGTTGATTGCCTGCTCCGAGGATCAGCCCGACAACGAGATGCGCTGCATTGAGCATCTGCTGCAACGTCAGGTTGACGCCATCATCGTGTCGACCTCTTTACCACCCGAGCATCCTTTCTATCAGCGCTGGGCGAACGATCCATTCCCGATTGTGGCGCTGGATCGTGCTCTGGATCGTGAACATTTCACCAGCGTCGTAGGTGCCGATCAGGACGATGCAGAAATGCTGGCTGCCGAGCTGCGTACCTTCCCGGCGGAAACGGTGCTCTATCTTGGCGCTTTGCCTGAACTATCCGTGAGCTTCCTGCGTGAACAAGGGTTCCGTACGGCGTGGAAAGACGATCCGCGTGACGTTCATTATCTGTATGCCAACAGCTATGAGCGCGAAGCGGCTGCTCAGCTGTTCGAGAAATGGCTGGAAACGCACCCGATGCCGCAGGCGTTGTTTACCACCTCGTTTGCCCTGTTGCAGGGGGTGATGGACGTGACGTTACGTCGCGATGGCAAGCTGCCATCCGATCTGGCGATTGCGACCTTCGGCGATAACGAACTGCTCGACTTCCTGCAATGTCCGGTGCTGGCCGTGGCTCAGCGTCACCGCGACGTCGCCGAGCGCGTGCTTGAGATTGTTCTGGCAAGCCTGGATGAACCTCGCAAACCGAAACCCGGGCTTACGCGTATCAAACGTAATCTCTATCGGCGCGGGATTTTGAGCCGCCATTAATATTTCCACAGGGGCGGTAAAACTGCCCCTTTTGCGGCGCATTTATTGCGGGAAATAATTCCCGGATAAAAATTAGGATTTATCTCTAAGATTCGTAGCCAGCTATTTTTCTGAATCCGTTTTGGCGTTAAAAAGCGCAATTATAATTTTTAACGGGCATTCTTTTGTATTGTTTTGTTACAAACAGCCGCCAGCCGATGAATATTCAGCCATTTTTTACTGTCCCCTTCAGCCCTCAATGTACACGAACGAATCCATATTGCCTTGCGCTTAATCTGATGCTGTTATCCCCCGGCGATATGCCTTAAAATGCTGCCCGCGTCGCAAACTGACACTTTATATTTCCCTGCGATGATATTGAGTGAGTCTTAACGCTCGTGTGCATATTCGGTTTTTTTCTTACAAATATTCATAACGTTAATTTTGCCTCGCCAGTTGTGTAGTTATTAGCCAGGTCACTCTTGCTCTGTAAATACGGTGCTTTCGCGCCGGTATAGAGAGAGTCCTGGCTTGACAAGCTTTTCCCTCGCTCCGTAAACTCCTTCAGGTGGGAATTTGTGGGTTAAAGTGGTGAGGAGGGGTGAGGCTGGCATGTTCCGTGGAGCAACGTTAGTCAATCTCGACAGCAAAGGGCGTTTATCGGTACCAACCCGATACCGCGACCAGCTGATTGAGAACGCTTCGGGTCAACTGGTTTGCACCATTGACATCAACTCCCCCTGCCTGCTGCTTTACCCTTTGCCTGAATGGGAAATCATTGAGCAAAAGCTGTCGCGACTGTCGAGCATGAACCCGCAAGAACGCCGCGTGCAGCGGTTGTTATTGGGACATGCCAGTGAATGTCAGATGGATAGCGCCGGGCGATTATTGATTGCGCCTGTGTTGCGGCAACACGCCGGTCTGACTAAAGAAGTGATGCTGGTCGGGCAGTTCAACAAGTTTGAACTGTGGGACGAAACGACCTGGTATCAACAGGTCAAGGAAGATATCGACGCTGAGCAGTCTGATTCCGCAACATTATCGGAACGGCTGCGGGACTTGTCTCTATAAATATGATGGAAAATTATAAACATACAACGGTGCTGCTGGATGAGGCCGTTAACGGCCTGAATATTCGTCCAGACGGCATCTATATTGATGGCACTTTTGGTCGCGGTGGTCACTCGCGTTTGATCCTCTCCCAGCTTGGAGCGGAAGGACGCCTGCTGGCAATTGACCGCGATCCGCAGGCGATTGCCGTTGCGCAAACCATCGATGATCCTCGCTTTTCCATCGTGCATGGACCTTTCTCTGCGCTTGCGGATTATGTCGCTGAGCGCGGCCTGACCGGCAAGATCGACGGGATTCTCCTCGATCTTGGCGTCTCTTCACCACAGCTTGATGATGCAGAACGCGGCTTCTCCTTTATGCGTGATGGACCGCTGGATATGCGTATGGACCCCACTCGCGGCCAGTCTGCCGCTGAATGGTTACAAACTGCTGACGAAGCGGATATCGCCTGGGTAATCAAAACCTTCGGCGAAGAACGCTTTGGCAAACGTATTGCGCGCGCCATCGTGGAGCGCAACCGCGTTGAGCCAATGACCCGTACCAAAGAGCTGGCAGAAGTCATCGCGGCGGCAACGCCGGTGAAGGACAAGCACAAACATCCTGCGACCCGTACCTTCCAGGCGGTTCGTATTTGGGTAAACAGTGAACTGGAGGAAATAGAGCTGGCGCTAAAAAGCTCGCTCGACGTGCTGGCCCCGGGTGGGCGGTTATCCATCATCAGCTTCCATTCGCTGGAAGATCGCATCGTAAAACGCTTTATGCGTGAACAGAGCCGCGGTCCGCAGGTTCCAGCTGGGTTGCCGATGACGGAAGAACAACTCAGAAAGCTGGGAGGCCGTCAGTTGCGAGCATTAGGCAAGTTGATGCCGGGCGAAGAAGAGGTGGCAGAGAATCCACGTGCCCGTAGTTCAGTGCTGCGTATTGCAGAGAGGACGAACGCATGATCAGCAGAGTGACAGAGACCCTAAGCAAAGTTAAGGGATCGTTAGGAAGCAACGAGCGCCATGCCTTGCCTGGCGTGATCGGCGACGATCTTTTGCGGTTTGGGAAGCTGCCACTCTGCTTGTTCATTTGCATCATTGTGACGGCAGTCATGGTGGTCACCACCGCTCACCATACCCGTTTATTAACTGCGCAGCGCGAACAGATGGTGCTGGAACGCGATGCGCTGGATATTGAATGGCGAAATCTGATCCTTGAAGAAAACGCGCTTGGCGATCACAGCCGGGTTGAACGGATCGCAACGGAAAAACTGCAATTACAGCATGTTGATCCTTCGCAGGAAAATATCGTAGTACAAAAATAAGGGAAAACGCGACGCATGAAAGCAGCGGCAAAAACGCTAAAACCAAAACGCCAGGAAGAACAGGCCAACTTTGTCAGTTGGCGTTTTGCGTTGCTTTGCGGCTGCATTTTACTGGCGCTGGGTTTCCTGCTGGGACGCGTGGCGTGGCTACAAATCATCGCGCCTGACATGCTGGTACGTCAGGGTGATATGCGTTCTCTGCGCGTGCAGGAAGTTTCTACCTCTCGTGGGATGATCACCGATCGTTCCGGCCGTCCGCTGGCGGTGAGCGTGCCGGTGAAGGCGATCTGGGCCGATCCGAAAGAGTTACACGATGCAGGCGGGATCACCCTTGATAACCGCTGGAAGGCGCTGTCAGACGCGTTGAAAATGCCGCTGGATCAGCTGGCGTCGCGCGTTAACGCCAACCCGAAAGGGCGCTTTATCTATCTTGCCCGTCAGGTGAACCCTGACATGGCTGACTACATTAAGAAACTGAAGCTGCCGGGCATTCATCTGCGGGAAGAATCCCGCCGTTACTATCCTTCGGGCGAAGTCACCGCGCACCTGATTGGCTTTACCAACGTGGATAGCCAGGGGATTGAGGGCGTTGAAAAAAGCTTCGACAAGTGGCTTACCGGCCAGCCTGGCGAGCGAATCGTGCGTAAAGACCGCTATGGTCGCGTCATTGAAGACATTTCCTCGACAGACAGCCAGGCCGCGCACAACCTGGCCCTGAGTATTGATGAACGCTTGCAGGCGCTGGTCTATCGTGAGCTGAACAACGCCGTCGCGTTTAACAAGGCGGAATCGGGCAGCGCCGTGCTGGTGGATGTGGCGACAGGTGAAGTGCTGGCGATGGCCAGTAGCCCCTCATACAACCCGAATAATTTTGCCGGTACAGCAAAAGATGCAATGCGTAACCGCTCCATCACCGATGTGTTTGAACCCGGCTCAACCGTAAAACCTATGGTGGTGATGACGGCTCTACAGCGAGGCATCGTCAACGAAAATACCGTTCTGAATACGATCCCTTATCGAATTAACGGTCACGAAATCAAAGACGTGGCACGTTACAGCGAACTGACCCTGACCGGGGTCTTACAGAAGTCGAGTAACGTCGGTGTGTCAAAACTGGCGTTAGCGATGCCGTCCTCAGCGTTAGTAGATACTTACTCACGTTTTGGGCTGGGAAAGGCGACCAATTTGGGGTTGGTCGGAGAACGCAGTGGCTTATATCCTCAAAAACAACGGTGGTCTGACATAGAGAGGGCCACCTTCTCTTTCGGCTACGGGCTAATGGTAACTCCCTTACAGTTAGCGCGAGTCTACGCAACGATTGGCAGCTATGGCATTTATCGCCCGCTGTCGATCACCAAAGTTGATCCACCGGTTCCGGGGGAACGTGTTTTCCCGGAATCTATCGTTCGTACCGTCGTGCATATGATGGAAAGCGTCGCGTTACCAGGCGGTGGCGGCGTGAAGGCCGCGATTAAGGGCTATCGTATCGCCATTAAAACCGGTACAGCGAAAAAAGTGGGGCCGGACGGCCGCTATATCAACAAATACATTGCCTATACAGCAGGCGTAGCGCCTGCAAGCAATCCGCGTTTTGCACTGGTGGTCGTCATCAACGATCCGCAGGCGGGTAAATACTACGGCGGCGCCGTCTCCGCGCCTGTGTTCGGGGCTATTATGGGCGGCGTGTTGCGCACCATGAACATTGAACCGGATGCGCTGGCGACGGGCGAAAAAAGTGAATTTGTAATTAATCAAGGCGAGGGAACAGGTGGCAGATCGTAATTTGCGCGACCTTCTTGCTCCGTGGGTGCCTATGCTACCTGCGCGAGCACTGCGAGAGATGGTACTGGACAGCCGCGTAGCGGCTTCTGGCGATCTTTTTGTGGCAGTAGTGGGTCATCAGGCGGACGGGCGTCGTTATATCCCGCAGGCGATTGCGCAAGGTGTTGCTGCCATTATTGCTGAGGCCAAAGATGAGGCAACAGACGGTGAGATCCGTGAAATGCACGGCGTGCCGGTCATCTATCTCAGCCAGCTGAATGAGCGTCTCTCCGCGCTGGCAGGACGTTTTTACAACGAACCTTCCGACCAGTTAAAGCTGGTTGGCGTGACAGGAACCAACGGAAAAACCACCACCACTCAGCTGATGGCGCAGTGGGCGCAGCTGCTGGGCGAAACCGGTGCCGTCATGGGCACGGTGGGGAACGGTCTTCTGGGCAAAGTAAGCCCGACGGAAAATACTACAGGCTCGGCGGTTGACGTGCAGCGCGTGCTGGCGGGCCTCGCTGAGCAGGGGGCGACCTTCGCTGCGATGGAAGTCTCTTCCCATGGTCTGGTACAACATCGCGTGGCGGCCCTGAAATTTGCTGCCTCTGTCTTTACTAACCTGAGCCGCGATCACCTTGATTATCATGGTGATATGGAGCACTACGAAGCGGCGAAATGGCTGCTTTATTCCACTCACCACCACGGGCAGGCGATCATTAACGCCGACGACGAAGTCGGTCGCCGCTGGCTGGAAAAACTGCCGGATGCGGTGGCGGTGTCGATGGAAGATCGCATTAATCCGAACTGCCGCGGCCGCTGGCTGAAGGCGGTCGAGGTGAACTACCACGATAGTGGGGCGACGATCCGCTTCGCTTCCACCTGGGGCGAAGGTGAAATTGAAAGCCGCCTGATGGGGGCCTTTAACGTCAGTAACCTGCTGCTGGCGCTGGCGACGTTGCTGGCGCTGGGCTACCCGATGGCGGATCTGCTGAAAACGTCTGAGCGTTTGCAACCGGTCTGTGGCCGCATGGAAGTGTTCAGCGCGCCGGGCAAGCCGACGGTGGTCGTGGATTACGCACACACGCCGGATGCGCTGGAAAAAGCGCTGGAAGCGGCGCGTCTGCACTGCGCAGGCAAGCTCTGGTGCGTGTTTGGCTGCGGTGGCGATCGCGACAAGGGCAAACGTCCGCTGATGGGCGCCATAGCTGAGCAGTTCGCGGATATTCCCGTGGTAACCGATGACAACCCGCGTACCGAAGAGCCGCGGGCCATTATCAATGACATTCTGGCGGGCATGCTGGATGCGGGTCGTGCGCGCGTGGTCGAAGGCCGTGCGGAGGCCGTGACTAACGCCATTATGCAGGCGCAGGAGAACGATGTGGTTCTGCTGGCCGGTAAAGGTCATGAAGATTATCAGATCGTCGGCAATCGTCGTCTGGATTACTCCGACCGCGTGACGGCAGCGCGTCTGCTGGGAGTGGTGGCATGATTAGCATTACGTTAAGCCAGGCCGCTGCGGTATTGCAGGGGATGCTGCATGGTCAGGATCTAACCATTGAGGCTGTGACCACCGACACCCGTAAGGTGACGGCGGGCTGCCTGTTTGTGGCGCTGAAGGGCGAGCGTTTTGACGCCCACGATTTTGCGCAACAGGCTAAAGATAACGGCGCGGGCGCGCTGCTGGTCAGCCGTAAGCTCGATATCGATTTGCCGCAGATTGTGGTGAAAGATACGCGCCTGGCGTTTGGCGAGCTGGCGGCATGGGTTCGCCAGCAGGTGCCAACACGCGTCGTGGCGCTGACGGGCTCGTCGGGCAAAACCTCCGTTAAAGAGATGACGGCGGCGATCCTTAGCCAGTGCGGTAACACGCTTTATACGGCGGGCAACCTTAATAATGACATCGGTGTACCGATGACGCTGCTGCGCCTGACCCACGAGCATGAATATGCGGTGATTGAGTTAGGGGCTAACCATCAGGGCGAAATCGCCTGGACCGTGAGCCTGACGCGTCCGGAAGCGGCGCTGGTGAATAACCTGGCGGCGGCACATCTTGAAGGTTTTGGTTCGCTGGCCGGTGTGGCGAAAGCGAAAGGTGAAATTTATACCGGCCTGCCGGATGACGGCATCGCCATTATGAACGCCGATAACAACGACTGGCTGAACTGGCAGAGCATCATTGGTTCACGCAAAACCTGGCGCTTCTCACCGAATGCGGCAAACAGTGATTTTTCGGCGACCAACATTCATGTGACGTCACACGGCACCGAGTTCACCCTCACGACCCCAACGGGCGACATCGAGGTGCTGCTGCCCCTGCCCGGTCGTCATAACATCGCCAATGCGCTTGCTGCGGCAGCGCTCTCAATGGCGGTAGGTGCCTCACACGCGGCGATCAAAGCAGGTCTGGCAAATTTAAAAGCCGTGCCGGGGCGTCTTTTCCCGATCCAGCTGGCTGAAAACAAACTTCTGCTGGATGACTCCTACAACGCTAACGTCGGCTCCATGACGGCGGCCGTGCAGGTCTTGTCTGAGATGCCGGGCTATCGCGTGATGGTTGTGGGCGATATGGCCGAGCTGGGTGATGAAAGCGAAGCCTGCCATGTTCAGGTGGGTGAAGCGGCGAAAGCCGCCGGGCTTGACCGCGTATTGAGCGCAGGCACGCTGAGCAAGGCCATTTCCGATGCCAGTGAAGTTGGCGAACATTTTGCCGATAAATCTGCACTGATCGAACGCCTGAAGGCATTGATTACAGAAAAACAGATTGTGACTGTTTTAGTTAAAGGTTCACGTAGTGCCGCCATGGAAGAGGTTGTGCACGCATTACAGGAGAACGGGACATGTTAGTTTGGCTGGCCGAACATTTGGTCAAATATTACTCAGGCTTTAACGTCTTTTCCTATCTGACGTTTCGCGCCATCGTCAGCCTGCTGACTGCGCTGTTCATCTCGCTGTGGATGGGCCCGCGCATGATTGCCCGTCTGCAAAAACTCTCTTTCGGCCAGGTTGTACGCAACGATGGTCCGGAATCGCACTTCAGCAAGCGCGGTACGCCGACCATGGGCGGGATCATGATCCTGACCGCGATTGTGGTGTCCGTTCTGCTGTGGGCCTATCCGTCTAACCCCTATGTCTGGTGCGTGCTGACCGTGCTGGTTGGCTACGGGATCATCGGTTTTGTTGATGACTACCGCAAAGTCGTGCGCAAAGACACCAAAGGTTTGATCGCCCGCTGGAAGTATTTCTGGATGTCGGTGATTGCGCTGGGCGTGGCCTTCGCGCTTTATCTGGCAGGAAAAGACACCCCGGCCACCGAGCTGGTGGTGCCGTTCTTCAAAGACGTGATGCCGCAATTGGGGCTGTTCTACATTCTGCTGGCTTACTTTGTGATCGTCGGCACCGGCAATGCCGTCAACCTGACCGATGGTCTGGACGGCCTGGCCATCATGCCAACCGTGTTTGTCGCGGGCGGTTTCGCGCTGGTGGCGTGGGCGACCGGTAACATGAACTTTGCAAACTACCTGCACATCCCGTACCTGCGACATGCGGGTGAGCTGGTGATCGTCTGTACGGCGATTGTCGGGGCGGGGCTGGGCTTCCTGTGGTTTAACACCTATCCGGCGCAGGTCTTTATGGGCGACGTCGGTTCACTGGCGCTGGGCGGCGCGCTGGGCATTATCGCCGTGCTGCTGCGTCAGGAGTTCCTGCTGGTGATCATGGGCGGTGTGTTTGTGGTTGAGACGCTGTCGGTGATTTTGCAGGTCGGTTCCTTCAAGCTGCGCGGTCAGCGCATCTTCCGTATGGCACCGATTCACCACCACTATGAACTGAAAGGCTGGCCGGAGCCGCGCGTCATTGTGCGCTTCTGGATTATTTCGCTGATGCTGGTGCTGATTGGCCTGGCAACGCTGAAGGTACGTTAATCATGGCAGATTACCAGGGCAAAAAAGTCGTTATCATCGGGTTAGGCCTCACCGGCCTCTCCTGCGTGGACTTTTTCCTTGCGCGTGGCGTGACGCCGCGCGTGATGGATACGCGCGTCTCTCCGTCGGGTCTGGACAAGCTGCCGGAGCAGGTTGAACGCCACCTGGGTGGTCTGAATGATGAGTGGCTGCTGGCCGCCGATCTGATTGTTGCCAGCCCCGGTATGGCGCTGGCGCATCCTTCCCTGAGCGCCGCCGCGGATGCGGGCGTTGAGATTGTCGGCGATATCGAACTGTTCTGCCGGGAGGCGCAGGCCCCGATCGTCGCCATTACCGGTTCAAACGGTAAAAGCACCGTCACCACGCTGGTGGGGGAAATGGCGAAGGCGGCGGGCAAAAATGTCGGCGTGGGCGGTAACATTGGTCTGCCCGCTCTGATGCTGCTTGATAAAGGGTGTGAGCTGTTCGTCCTTGAGCTTTCCAGCTTCCAGCTGGAAACCACTTCAAGCCTGCATGCGGCGGCGGCGACGATCCTAAACGTCACCGAAGATCATATGGACAGATACCCGTTCGGCTTGCAGCAGTACCGTGCGGCCAAACTGCGCGTTTATGAAAATGCCAAAGTTTGCGTAGTGAATGCCGATGATGCACTCACCATGCCGGTGCGCGGCGCAGACGAACGCTGCATTAGCTTCGGTATTAACATGGGTGACTATCACCTTAATCGTCAGCAGGGCGAAACCTGGCTACGCGTGAAAGGTGAGAAAGTGCTGAACGTGAAAGAGATGATGCTCTCCGGCCAGCATAACTACACCAATGCTCTGGCGGCGCTGGCGCTGGCGGATGCCGTTGGCCTGCCGCGATCTTCAAGCCTGAAGGCGCTCACCACCTTTACCGGCCTGGCGCACCGCTTCCAGCTGGCGCTGGAGCACAACGGCGTACGCTGGATTAATGATTCCAAAGCGACCAACGTGGGTAGCACCGAGGCGGCACTGAACGGTTTGCACGTTGATGGCACGCTATACCTGCTGCTGGGCGGCGACGGTAAATCGGCTGACTTCTCCTCGCTGAAGCAGTATCTCAACGGTGATAACGTGCGCCTGTATTGCTTTGGCCGCGATGGCAGCGAGCTGGCAGCGTTGCGTCCTGAAGTCGCCGAGCAAACCGAGACCATGGAGCAGGCGATGCGCCTCATCGCCCCTCGCGTGAAGCCCGGCGATATGGTACTGCTCTCACCAGCCTGTGCCAGCCTCGATCAATTCAAGAGTTTCGAACAGCGGGGTGATGTCTTTACCCGCCTGGCGAAGGAGTTAGGCTGATGCGTTTATCTCTCCCTCGCCTGAAAATGCCGCGCCTGCCAGGATTTGGTATCCTGGTATGGCTGTTTACGGCGCTGAAAGGCTGGGTGATGGCTTCCCGGGATAAAGATTCCGACAGCCTGATCATGTACGACCGCACGCTGTTCTGGCTCACGCTGGGGCTGGCGGCGATCGGCTTTATTATGGTCACCTCGGCGTCAATGCCTGTCGGACAGCGTCTGGCAAACGACCCGTTCCTGTTTGCCAAGCGTGACGGGCTGTACATCATTCTCGCGTTCTGCCTGGCAATGATCACCTTACGCCTGCCGATGTCGTTCTGGCAGCGGCACAGTACAGCCATGCTCATCGCCTCAATCATCATGCTGTTGATCGTTCTGGTTGTCGGGAGCTCCGTTAACGGGGCATCACGCTGGATTGCCTTTGGGCCACTGCGTATTCAGCCCGCGGAGTTCACCAAACTGTCGTTGTTCTGCTACCTGGCTAACTACCTGGTGCGTAAAGTTGACGAAGTTCGTAACAACCTTCGTGGCTTCTTAAAACCGATGGGCGTGATTCTGGTCCTCGCGATCCTGCTGCTGGCGCAGCCCGACCTCGGTACGGTAGTCGTACTGTTTGTCACTACGCTGGCGATGCTGTTCCTGGCGGGCGCAAAACTGTGGCAGTTCATTGCCATCATCGGGATGGGGATTTCGGCGGTGGTGCTGCTGATCCTCGCCGAGCCCTACCGTATCCGCCGTGTGACCTCGTTCTGGAACCCATGGGAAGATCCGTTCGGCAGCGGTTACCAGCTGACGCAGTCGCTGATGGCGTTTGGCCGCGGCGAAGTCTGGGGTCAAGGCCTGGGCAACTCGGTACAAAAACTGGAGTATTTACCGGAGGCGCACACCGACTTCATCTTCTCCATTATTGGGGAAGAACTGGGTTATATCGGTGTGGTATTGGCGCTATTAATGGTATTCTTCGTCGCTTTCCGCGCCATGTCGATTGGCCGGAAAGCGCTGGAGATCGATCACCGCTTCTCCGGTTTCCTGGCCTGCTCAATTGGTATCTGGTTTAGCTTCCAGGCGCTGGTAAACGTTGGGGCGGCAGCGGGTATGCTGCCGACCAAAGGTCTGACGTTGCCGTTGATCAGTTATGGTGGTTCGAGTCTGTTGATCATGTCGACGGCCATCATGTTTTTGTTACGCATAGATTATGAAACGCGTCTGGAGAAAGCTCAGGCGTTTACACGAGGTTCACGATGAATCAACCGAAGCGGTTAATGGTGATGGCAGGCGGTACCGGTGGACACGTGTTCCCGGGACTGGCGGTTGCGCACCATTTAATGGAACAGGGCTGGCAGGTACGCTGGCTGGGAACCGCAGACCGCATGGAAGCCGATCTGGTACCTAAACACGGTATCGAGATCGACTTTATTCGTATTTCTGGCCTTCGTGGCAAAGGGATCAAGGCGCAGCTGCTGGCGCCGGTGCGCATTTTCAATGCCTGGCGTCAGGCGCGCGCCATTATGAAGCGTTTTAAGCCTGACGTCGTTCTGGGCATGGGCGGTTACGTTTCCGGTCCGGGCGGACTGGCGGCGTGGTCACTGGGCATCCCCGTTGTTCTGCATGAGCAGAACGGTATTGCCGGGTTGACCAACAAATGGCTGGCAAAAATCGCCACCAAAGTTATGCAGGCCTTCCCCGGGGCATTCCCGAAAGCGGATGTCGTAGGGAATCCGGTACGTGTGGACGTGCTGGCGCTGCCGCTGCCAGATACGCGTCTGGCGGGTCGCGAAGGGCCGGTGCGCGTGCTGGTCGTCGGCGGTTCCCAGGGCGCACGTATTTTAAACCAGACGATGCCGCAGGTTGCGGCAAAACTGGGTGATGCGGTGACCATCTGGCACCAGAGCGGGAAGGGCGCTCAGCAGACCGTTGAGCAGGCCTACGTGCAGGAAGGTCAGCCGCAGCATAAAGTGACTGAATTTATTGATGATATGGCCGCAGCCTATGCCTGGGCCGATGTTGTGGTCTGTCGCTCGGGCGCGCTGACGGTGAGCGAAATCGCCGCCGCCGGTTTACCGGCGCTGTTTGTGCCGTTCCAGCACAAAGACCGACAGCAGTACTGGAATGCGCTGCCGCTTGAGAAAGCGGGTGCCGCGAAGATTTTTGAGCAGCCACAATTTACCGCTGATGCGGTCGCCACTACCCTGGCGGGCTGGAACCGGGATGTATTACTGGAGATGGCGCAACGCGCACGCGCGACCGCTATCCCGGATGCAACGGAACGGGTGGCAAAAGAAGTGAGCCTGGCAGCCCAGGCATAATTCTCGCAGTGCGTGTTGCGCTGCACGATTTTTTTGAAGTAGTCGATGGCGTTTAGAGAATGAATACACAACAACTGGCAAAACTGCGTTCTATCGTGCCCGAGATGCGTCGCGTCCGGCACATTCACTTTGTCGGCATCGGTGGTGCTGGCATGGGCGGTATTGCCGAAGTGTTAGCTAACGAAGGCTATCAGATCAGCGGGTCTGACCTGGCGCCAAACCCTGTTACGCAGCAGCTGGCGTCGCTGGGGGCGACTATCTATTTCAATCATCGCCCGGAAAACGTGAGCGATGCGAGCGTGGTTGTGGTGTCCAGCGCTATCTCCGCGGATAACCCGGAAATCGTTGCGGCGCATGAGGCGCGCATCCCGGTGATCCGTCGCGCGGAAATGCTGGCGGAACTGATGCGTTTCCGTCACGGCATTGCGGTGGCCGGTACGCACGGTAAAACCACCACAACAGCGATGGTCTCCAGCATTTATGCGGAAGCGGGTCTCGACCCGACGTTCGTTAACGGTGGTCTGGTGAAAGCCGCTGGCGTGCATGCGCGTCTGGGCCACAGCCGTTATCTGATTGCGGAAGCGGATGAGAGCGATGCGTCGTTCCTGCATCTACAGCCGATGGTGGCGATCGTCACCAACATCGAAGCTGACCATATGGACACTTACCAGGGCGACTTCGAGAACTTAAAGCAGACCTTTATTAACTTCCTGCACAACCTGCCGTTCTATGGCCGTGCGGTGATGTGCGTGGACGATCCGGTTATTCGCGAGCTGCTGCCGCGCGTCGGGCGTCAAATTACGACCTACGGCTTCAGCGAAGACGCGGATGTACGCGTAGAAGATTACAAGCAGATCGGTGCGCAGGGGCATTTCACCCTCGCGCGTCAGGATAAAGACCTGCTGCATGTCACCCTGAACGCTCCGGGACGTCACAACGCCCTGAATGCGGCAGCGGCGGTGGCTGTTGCGACAGAAGAAGGCATTGACGATGAAGCGATCCTGCGCGCACTGGAGAGCTTCCAGGGGACGGGCCGTCGCTTCGACTTCCTCGGTGAATTCCCGCTGGAGCCGGTAAACGGTAAGCCAGGTTCTGCGATGCTGGTAGACGACTACGGTCACCATCCGACGGAAGTGGACGCAACCATCAAAGCGGCACGCGCGGGTTGGCCGGAAAAGAATCTGGTCATGATCTTCCAGCCGCACCGTTACACGCGTACTCGCGATCTGTATGACGATTTTGCCAACGTCCTTTCGCAGGTCGATACCCTGCTGATGCTGGATGTTTATGCAGCGGGTGAAACTCCGATTCCGGGTGCGGACAGTCGTTCTTTATGTCGTACCATCCGTGGACGCGGTAAAGTGGATCCTATTCTGGTTCCCGACCCGGCGCAGGTGGCTGAAATGCTTGCCCCGGTCCTGACGGGTAACGATCTGATCCTGATTCAGGGCGCGGGAAATATCGGCAAAATCGCCCGTACCTTAGCTGAAATCAAACTGAAGCCGCAAACTCAGGAGGACGAGCGTCATGGCTGATAAGATTGCTGTCCTGTTTGGCGGCACTTCCGCCGAACGCGAGGTTTCTCTGAATTCGGGCGCTGCCGTGCTGGCGGGCCTGCGTGAAGGTGGTGTGGACGCGCATCCGGTTGATCCGAAAGAGGTGGACGTCACGCAGCTGAAAGCGATGGGCTTCGATAAAGCCTTTATCGCGTTGCACGGTCGCGGCGGTGAAGACGGCACGTTGCAGGGGCTGCTGGAGCTGATCGGTATGCCGTACACCGGCAGCGGCGTGATGGCATCCGCCATCTCCATGGATAAACTGCGCAGCAAACTGCTGTGGCAGGGGGCGGGCCTGCCCGTTGCGCCATGGGTTGCACTGACGCGTCGTGAATATGAATTGGGCCTGTCGGACAGCGTTAATACACGCATTGCGGCACTGGGCTTACCGGTTATTGTGAAGCCGAGCCGTGAAGGGTCGAGCGTGGGAATGTCTAAAGTCGATAAAGCTGTAGATTTGGCTGACGCTTTAGCACTGGCATTTCAACATGATGAAGAAGTTCTGATTGAAAAATGGCTTAGCGGGCCGGAATTTACCGTCGCGATGCTTGGCGAAGAAATTTTACCGTCAATTCGCATCCAACCCGCCGGAGTCTTCTATGATTATGAGGCGAAGTATCTCTCTGATGAGACGCAATATTTCTGCCCAGCGGGTCTTGAAGCAGAGCGTGAGGCCGAATTACAGTCTCTGGTGCTTAAAGCCTGGAATGTGCTGGGATGTCGTGGCTGGGGACGCATTGACGTGATGCTTGACGGTGACGGGCAATTTTATCTGCTGGAAGCAAACACGTCTCCGGGTATGACCAGCCATAGCCTTGTGCCGATGGCGGCGCGTCAGGCGGGAATGAGCTTCTCGCAGTTAGTCGTACGTATTCTGGACCAGGCGGGCTGATATGTCTCAGGCTGCATTGAACACGCGCAACCGCGATGACGAAGAAGAATATTCCTCTTCGCGCCGGAGTAATGGAACGCGTCTTGCAGGGATCATCTTCCTGCTCGGGGTGCTGTGCACCGTGTTTATCAGCGGCTGGATGGTGCTGGGCTGGATGGAAGACGCGCAGCGGTTGCCGCTGTCGAAGCTGGTGGTGACCGGGGAGCGACACTACACGCGTAACGATGACATTCGCCAGTCGATTCTGGCGCTTGGGTCGCCTGGCACCTTTATGACGCAGGACGTCAACATTATCCAGAGTCAGATTGAACGTCTGCCGTGGATAAAACAGGCGAGTGTCAGAAAACAATGGCCTGATGAATTGAAGATTCATCTGGTTGAATATGTGCCGATTGCGCGTTGGAATGATCAGCATATGGTTGACGTAGACGGAAATTCGTTCAGCGTCCCGAGCGATCGTGTCAACAAGCAGAATTTACCGATGTTGTATGGCCCGGAAGGCAGCGAAAACGAAGTATTGCAGGGTTTTCGTGAGATGGGGCAGGTGCTGGCTAAGGATCGCTTTACGTTAAAAGATGCTGCGATGACGGCGCGCCGTTCCTGGCAGTTGACCCTAACGAATGGCATTAAGCTCAATCTTGGCCGCGGCGACACAATGAAACGTCTGGCGCGTTTTGTAGAACTTTACCCGGTTTTACAGCAGCAGGCGCAGACGGATGGCAAACGGATAAGCTACGTTGATTTGCGCTATGACTCAGGCGCAGCAGTCGGTTGGGAGCCGGCTCCGGTCGAGGAACCTAATCAGCAACAAAATCAGGCACAGGTACAGGCAGAACAACAATGATCAAGTCGACGGACAGAAAATTGGTAGTAGGACTGGAGATTGGCACCGCGAAGGTTGCCGCTTTGGTAGGGGAAGTTCTGCCCGACGGTATGGTCAATATCATTGGCGTGGGCAGCTGCCCCTCCCGTGGTATGGATAAAGGTGGGGTAAACGACCTTGAGTCGGTGGTGAAATGCGTTCAGCGCGCCATCGACCAGGCTGAATTGATGGCAGATTGCCAGATTTCCTCTGTCTATCTGGCCCTGTCTGGTAAGCACATCAGCTGCCAGAATGAAATCGGTATGGTGCCGATTTCTGAAGAAGAGGTGACGCAGGAAGACGTTGAGAACGTTGTCCACACGGCGAAATCCGTGCGTGTTCGCGACGAGCACCGTGTGCTGCATGTGATCCCGCAGGAATACGCGATCGACTACCAGGAAGGCATCAAGAATCCGGTCGGTCTGTCGGGCGTGCGTATGCAGGCAAAAGTGCACCTGATCACATGTCACAACGATATGGCGAAGAACATTGTAAAAGCCGTTGAACGTTGTGGCCTGAAAGTTGACCAACTCATTTTCGCCGGTCTTGCCGCGAGCTATTCCGTGCTGACCGAAGACGAACGTGAACTGGGCGTCTGTGTGGTCGATATTGGTGGTGGTACAATGGACATGGCCGTCTATACCGGCGGTGCGTTACGCCACACCAAAGTGATCCCGTACGCCGGGAATGTGGTGACCAGCGATATCGCTTACGCCTTTGGTACGCCACCGAGCGATGCAGAGGCGATTAAAGTGCGCCATGGTTGCGCGCTGGGCTCTATCGTCGGCAAAGACGAGAGCGTTGAAGTGCCGAGCGTAGGCGGGCGACCGCCGCGCAGCCTGCAACGCCAGACGCTGGCAGAGGTGATTGAGCCGCGTTATACCGAGCTGCTCAACCTGGTCAACGAAGAGATTTTGCAGTTACAGGAACAGCTTCGCCAGCAGGGTGTGAAACATCATCTCGCGGCGGGGATTGTATTAACCGGCGGGGCAGCGCAAATTGAAGGTCTTGCGGCCTGCGCTCAGCGCGTGTTCCATACGCAGGTGCGTATTGGTGCGCCGCTGAATATTACCGGTTTAACGGATTACGCTCAGGAGCCGTATTACTCAACGGCCGTGGGCCTGCTGCACTACGGGAAAGAATCCCATTTGAGTGGTGAAGCAGAAGTGGAAAAACGCGTCTCGGTGGGGTCTTGGGTCAAACGACTTAACACCTGGTTGCGAAAAGAGTTTTAATTTTTTTAAGAGACCGGAGAGAATTAGCGGTCTCGGGCGACAGGCACAACGGAGAGAGAGATTATGTTTGAACCTATGGAATTAACCAACGACGCGGTGATTAAAGTCATCGGCGTCGGTGGCGGCGGCGGTAACGCCGTAGAGCACATGGTGCGCGAGCGCATCGAAGGTGTTGAATTCTTCGCGGTGAACACCGATGCGCAGGCGCTGCGTAAAACGGCTGTTGGCCAGACGATTCAGATCGGTGGTGGCATCACCAAAGGTCTGGGAGCAGGGGCTAACCCGGAAGTGGGCCGCAACGCGGCAGAAGAAGATCGTGAAGCGCTGCGCGCTGCACTGGACGGTGCAGACATGGTCTTCATCGCAGCGGGTATGGGCGGCGGTACAGGTACCGGTGCAGCACCCGTTGTGGCGGAAGTCGCTAAAGATTTAGGTATTCTGACCGTTGCTGTCGTGACCAAGCCTTTCAACTTTGAAGGTAAGAAGCGTATGGCTTTCGCGGAGCAGGGTATCACCGAGCTGTCCAAGCACGTGGACTCTCTGATTACCATCCCGAACGACAAGCTGCTGAAAGTGCTGGGTCGCGGTATCTCTCTGCTGGACGCCTTTGGCGCGGCAAACGACGTGCTGAAAGGCGCGGTTCAGGGTATTGCTGAACTGATTACCCGTCCTGGTCTGATGAACGTTGACTTTGCAGACGTTCGCACCGTGATGTCCGAGATGGGCTACGCGATGATGGGCTCTGGCGTGGCGAGCGGTGAAGACCGTGCGGAAGAAGCCGCTGAAATGGCGATCTCTTCTCCACTGCTGGAAGATATCGATCTGTCTGGCGCGCGCGGCGTGCTGGTCAACATTACCGCTGGCTTTGACCTGCGTCTGGATGAGTTCGAAACCGTGGGTAACACCATCCGTGCGTTCGCCTCTGACAACGCGACCGTTGTTATCGGTACGTCCCTTGATCCGGAAATGAACGACGAACTGCGTGTGACCGTTGTGGCCACCGGTATCGGTATGGACAAGCGTCCTGAGATCACCCTGGTGACCAACAAACAGACTCAGCAGCCGGTTATGGATCGTTACCAGCAGCACGGTATGGCGCCTCTGACTCAGGAGCAAAAACCCGCTGCGAAAGTGGTGAACGACCCGACTCCACAAACGGCAAAAGAGCCAGATTATCTGGATATCCCGGCGTTCCTGCGTAAGCAAGCTGACTAAGAATTGGCTGGAATTTGGGGATTTGCGCTCTTTGTGCTAAACTGGCCCACCGTTAGTGATATACACTCTCGGTTGGATAGTTAATTTGGCGAGATTATACGATGATCAAACAAAGGACACTTAAACGTATCGTTCAGGCGACGGGTGTCGGTTTACATACCGGCAAGAAAGTCACACTGACGTTACGCCCTGCGCCGGCCAATACCGGGGTCATCTATCGTCGCACCGACTTGAATCCACCGGTAGATTTTCCGGCCGATGCCAAATCTGTGCGTGATACTATGCTCTGTACTTGTCTGGTGAACGAGCATGACGTGCGGATTTCTACCGTAGAGCACCTGAACGCCGCCCTGGCGGGTCTGGGTATCGACAACATTATGGTTGAAGTCGATGCACCAGAAATCCCGATCATGGACGGGAGTGCTGCTCCGTTCGTTTATTTGTTGCTGGATGCCGGCATCGAAGAACTGAACTGCGCGAAGAAATTTGTTCGCATTAAAGAGACCGTTCGCGTCGAAGATGGCGACAAATGGGCTGAATTCAAACCGTACAATGGTTTCTCGTTGGACTTCACCATCGATTTTAACCATCCGGCGATTGACTCCAGCACCCAGCGCTATGCGATGAACTTCTCTGCGGATGCGTTCATGCGTCAGATCAGCCGAGCACGTACCTTCGGCTTTATGCGTGATATCGAATATCTGCAATCCCGCGGCCTGTGCCTGGGCGGCAGCTTCGATTGTGCCATCGTTGTTGACGATTATCGCGTACTGAACGAAGACGGCCTGCGTTTTGAAGATGAATTTGTTCGTCACAAAATGCTGGACGCGATCGGCGACCTCTTCATGTGTGGTCACAACATCATTGGTGCATTTACCGCGTTTAAATCCGGTCATGCACTGAACAACAAACTGTTGCAGGCCGTCCTGGCAAAACAGGAAGCTTGGGAATATGTGACCTTCGAAGACGAAGCTGAACTGCCGCTGGCGTTCAAAGCCCCGACTATGGTCCTGGCGTAACGGTTAAAGCCGTTTCGTAAGAAAAGCGACTGGTTCACCTGGTACTCTCTCCGACCAGGGAAGCCAGTCGTTTTTATTTCTGCCCTTCTTTAATTTGTCCCCCTCACCCCTGGCCTGTGTCGGGTGCCGAATAACGGTGTGTTCGCTGCATTATTGACCGTTTTTACCTGCTGCAAGGTGTCATTCCTGCTGCCGTGTATTGGCTTTAGTGGTAATATCTGGGCGCTAAAAAAGAATAACTGAACTCAGCCTGCACTGGCGGGCGAACGTGGTGGAGCAAGTGAGCGGAATACTGACGCGCTGGCGACAATTTGGCAGACGTTACTTCTGGCCGCATCTCTTATTGGGGATGGTCGCGGCGAGTTTCGGCTTGCCTGTGCTCAGCAACAGCGCAGACGCGGCCACGCCAGCACGTTCCACGACGACCAAACACGATCTCACCACACGAGTTAACTTCACTAATCTCGCATGGCTTGAAGCCAGCCGCCGTCCCAATTTCTCCGTTGATTACTGGCAGCAGCACGCGATTCGCACGGTTATCCGCCATCTGTCGTTCGCGATGGCGCCGCAGACGATGCCTGTTGCTGAAGAAACGCTGCCGGTCAAGGCTCAGCATCTTGCCCTGCTCGATACGCTTAATGCGCTTCTGACGCAGGACAACCAGCCGCCAGTGACCGTAAATCAGACGGCGCAAACGGATTTTGTTTCCCCTGCATCCTTCTCTGTTTCGACATGGATTAGCCAGGTTCACGGCATCCGTGCCGGGCCTCAACGCCTCAGCTAAATTAACCTTTTTCAATACCTTAATTTATCTGCCCGACTGGGGCGTTTGAGAATTTATTATGCTAATCAAATTGTTAACCAAAGTTTTTGGTAGTCGTAACGATCGTACCCTGCGCCGCATGCGCAAAGCTGTGAACGTCATCAACGGTATGGAACCGGCGATGGAGAAGCTCACTGATGATGAGCTGAAAGCGAAAACCGCGGAGTTCCGTGCGCGTCTGGAGAAAGGTGAAACCTTAGAAAGCCTGATCCCGGAAGCCTTCGCCGTTGTACGTGAGGCCAGTAAACGCGTGTTCGGCATGCGTCACTTCGACGTGCAGCTGCTGGGCGGGATGGTGCTCAACGAGCGCTGCATCGCGGAAATGCGTACCGGTGAAGGTAAAACCCTGACGGCAACGCTGCCGGCTTACCTGAATGCGCTGACGGGTAAGGGCGTTCACGTTGTTACCGTCAACGACTATCTGGCGCAGCGCGACGCCGAAAACAACCGTCCACTGTTCGAATTCCTCGGCATGACCGTGGGCATTAACATGTCCGGCCTGCCGGCACCTGCCAAGCGTGAAGCGTATAACGCGGATATCACCTACGGCACCAACAACGAATACGGCTTCGACTACCTGCGTGACAACATGGCGTTCAGCCCGGAAGAGCGCGTCCAGCGTAAACTGCACTATGCGCTGGTGGATGAGGTTGACTCCATTCTGATCGATGAAGCGCGTACCCCGCTGATCATCTCCGGCCCGGCCGAAGACAGCTCCGAGATGTACCGTAAAGTCGACAAAATCATTCCTCACCTGCTGCGTCAGGAGAAAGAAGACTCCGATACCTTCCAGGGTGAAGGTCACTTCTCCGTGGATGAAAAAGCGCGTCAGGTCAACCTGACCGAACGCGGCCTGGTGAAAATCGAAGAGTTGCTGGTGGCTGAAGGCATTATGGAAGAGGGCGAGTCTCTGTACTCCCCGAGCAACATCATGCTGATGCACCACGTAACGGCCGCACTGCGCGCGCACGCCCTGTTCACCCGCGACGTTGACTACATCGTTAAAGACGGCGAAGTCATCATCGTCGATGAACACACCGGCCGTACCATGCAGGGACGTCGCTGGTCCGATGGCCTGCACCAGGCCGTGGAAGCGAAAGAAGGCGTGGATATTCAAAACGAAAACCAGACGCTGGCATCCATCACCTTCCAGAACTACTTCCGTCTGTACGAGAAGCTGGCGGGGATGACCGGTACCGCAGATACCGAAGCGTTTGAGTTCAGCTCCATCTATAAGCTGGATACCGTGGTAGTACCTACCAACCGTCCGATGATCCGTAAGGATATGCCGGACCTGGTATACATGACTGAAGCGGAAAAAATTCAGGCGATCATCGAAGATATTCGCGAACGTACCGCGAAGGGCCAGCCGGTACTGGTGGGGACCATCTCCATCGAGAAATCCGAAGTGGTATCTAACGAGCTGACTAAAGCGGGCATCAAACACAACGTTCTGAACGCCAAGTTCCACGCTAAAGAAGCAGATATCGTTGCGCAGGCCGGTTACCCGGCTGCCGTAACCATCGCCACCAACATGGCGGGTCGTGGTACCGATATTATGCTCGGCGGTAGCTGGCAGGCCGAAGTGGCGGAGCTGGAAAACCCAACCCCAGAGCAAATCGCGCAGATCAAAGCCGACTGGCAGGTGCGTCATGACGCGGTGCTGGCATCCGGTGGTCTGCACATCATTGGTACCGAGCGTCATGAATCTCGTCGTATCGATAACCAGCTGCGCGGTCGTGCGGGTCGTCAGGGTGATGCCGGTTCTTCCCGCTTCTATCTGTCTATGGAAGATGCGCTGATGCGTATTTTCGCCTCTGACCGTGTGTCCGGCATGATGCGTAAACTGGGCATGAAACCTGGCGAAGCGATCGAGCACCCGTGGGTTACCAAAGCGATTGCCAACGCCCAGCGTAAAGTAGAAAGCCGCAACTTCGATATTCGTAAGCAGCTGCTGGAATATGATGACGTTGCCAACGACCAGCGTCGTGCGATCTACACCCAGCGTAACGAACTGCTGGACGTGTCCGACGTGAGCGAAACCATCAATAGCATTCGCGAAGATGTGTTCAAAGCCACTATCGACGCGCACATTCCGCCGCAGTCTCTGGAAGAGATGTGGGATATCGAAGGTTTGCAGGAACGTCTGAAAAACGACTTCGATCTCGAACTGCCAATCAAAGAGTGGCTGGACAAAGAGCCTGAGCTGCACGAAGAGACCCTTCGCGAGCGTATCTACGAAACCGCGCTGGACGTCTACAAGCGTAAGGAAGAAGTGGTTGGCGCAGAGATGATGCGTCACTTCGAGAAAGGCGTAATGTTGCAGACCCTGGACTCCCTGTGGAAAGAGCACCTGGCGGCAATGGACTACCTGCGTCAGGGTATCCATCTGCGTGGTTATGCGCAGAAAGATCCGAAGCAGGAGTACAAGCGTGAATCCTTCTCCATGTTTGCTGCCATGCTGGAGTCGCTGAAGTATGAAGTCATCAGCACCCTGAGCAAAGTTCAGGTGCGTATGCCGGAAGAAGTGGAAGCGATGGAGCAGCAGCGTCGTGAAGAAGCTGAGCGTCTGGCACAGATGCAGCAGCTGAGCCATCAGACCGATGAAAGCGAAGCCGCAGCGGCAATCGCAGCGCAGACGGGCGATCGTAAAGTCGGTCGTAACGATCCGTGCCCATGCGGTTCCGGCAAAAAATACAAGGCGTGCCACGGCCGTCTGAGCTAAGAACATAACAAACTGAAAAGGCGCAGATATCTGCGCCTTTTTTATGGAAGTGACATGATGAAAACACTGCAAATTGCTGTCGGGATCATTCGCAACCCGCAAAATCAGATCTTTATAACCCAACGCGCCGCCGATGCGCATATGGCCAACAAATGGGAATTCCCCGGCGGGAAAATCGAATCAGGTGAAACGCCGGAACAGGCGCTGGTGCGTGAGCTTCAGGAAGAGGTGGGGATCACCCCGATTGGCGCAACGCTGTTCGATAAGCTGGAGTACCAGTTTCCGGATCGTCATATAACGCTGTGGTTCTGGCTGGTGGAAAGCTGGGAAGGTGAACCGTGGGGTAAAGAGGGGCAACCGGGGGGCTGGGTTACGCTTCACGCGAGTGATGCCGAAAAATTTCCTCCGGCAAATGCGCCCGTCATATCCCGGCTAACGGGCAACCTGTAGGCCTGCTAAGCGAAGCGCCAGCAGGCTTCAAAGGTTACTGCTGGTTTTCGCTCCAGTCATCGCTATCCGAGAGATCGCCTTCGCTCGGAATGCGCTTCTCTTCCGCCGCCCATTCACCCAGGTCTATAAGCTGACAGCGCTTACAGCAGAATGGGCGAAATGGACTCACTTCTCCCCAGACGACAGTTTTCCCACAGGTTGGGCAGTTTACGGTGGTTACGTCAGACATTGGCACTCCTTAACAACAGGCCAGTTCAAAATCGAGGCGTTCCGGCACGGTGCCATGTTCACTGTCCAGCGGCATAAAGCGGATCGCGAAACGGCTTTTATGTCCGGAAATTTGCGGGTAAAGCTGCTCGCCAAGAGACAGGTTCAGGCGCAGAAGATCGGCGTCATCACCGTTATCCTGATAAAAACCGTTGAGACTGGTTTGTTTGCGGAACGGGGCCGAGTTACGCACAAGATCGAGGATCAGCGATAACGTCTGATTCATCGGCTCCAGGCTGCCCAGCCAGCTGTTCACCTGGCGATCGCGCTGTTCCTGCGGCATGTGCAGCCACATATGCAGCGTCGGCAGGTCAAAGCTACAGCATCCGCCCGGTATGCTCAGGCGCTGGCGCACCAGCGCAATCAGACGATCCTCTCGTAAAAACTGGCCAACGCGCGGCGCGGCCATCAGGGTCGTGCTGCTGTTTTTCAGCTGCTGGCGTAAAGCGTCAATTCGACTTTGATCCACGCCCGGTACTTCGGCCCAGGCCTGTAATTTTCGCTGCTGGCGCTCCAGCTCTTTCAACAGCTCAGTGCGGACGTCGCCGCGTTCAATCACATCAAGCAGATCGCCCACGTTGCGGAAAAAATGCAGCGCGGTGGCGTGATCGTTGACAGGCAGATGTTGTGAAAGCTGTTGAATAAGAAATTCTATGCGTAGCCAGGTACGCATTTTTTCGTTAAGCGGGTGCTCAAAAAGGATATGAGTCGACATTATGGTTTTTCCTGTGCAACGGCCTGCGCGGCGAAGGTCAGATACTGCGCGTGCAGACGAGCAACATCCGATGCAATGGCATCTGGTGCGCCGTTATTATCAATAACATCATCCGCAACGGCGAGGCGCGCTTCGCGCGTGGCCTGTGCGGCAAGAATTTGTTCAGCATGCTCGCGTGAAACATGGTCACGCGCCATGGTTCTCTGGATTTGCGTTTCGCGGGAAACGTCAATCACCAGCGTTCTGTCTGCTTTATGCTGAAGCTGATTTTCCACCAGTAACGGGACTACCCACAACACATAGGGCGAACGGGCTGCGGCAATCTGACGCTGAGTTTCCTGGTGGATAATGGGGTGGAGCAGGGCATTAAGCCAGGCTTTTTCCGAAGAATCAGAAAATATGCACTCACGCAGTTGCCGACGATTCAGGGTGCCGTCAGCCTGTATCACACGGCGACCAAAATGCGCTTCGATGGCGTTTAAGGCGGGTGTATTGGGTTCTACCACCTGACGGGCAATGATATCGGCGTCGATAATCGTGATGCCGAGACGAGCAAACGCGTGCGCAACGGTGCTTTTACCACTACCGATGCCGCCGGTTAATGCGACGATATACCCCATTAAATCAGATCCTGGGAATTATTCAGTTTTAAAATCAGTTGCTTAAAATTCAAACTTACAACAGCCAATGTTTAGCTCTCTTTACCCGCTTTTTACCAGGTAAATTTATAGGATTGTAGCGTAAAAAAAGAGAATTTCGCAGTCTTGCGGAGCAGGTATTAGTGCGTATGATAGCGTCACTGGAGTTGTGCTTTTAATATATTTGCCTCTAACCCCAGGAATCCGCACATGCGTATCGAAGAAGATCTGAAGTTAGGTTTCAAAGACGTTCTTATCCGCCCTAAACGCTCTACACTGAAAAGTCGCTCAGACGTTGAACTCGAACGTCAATTCACCTTTAAGCATTCCGGTCAGACATGGTCTGGCGTGCCGATTATCGCGGCCAACATGGACACCGTCGGGACCTTTGAGATGGCGACCGCACTGGCGCAATTCGACATCCTTACTGCGGTACACAAACATTACAGCGCTGAAGAGTGGGATGCGTTTGTCGCCTCCGCCTCGGCTGACGTGGTGAAGCATGTGATGGTCTCGACCGGTACGTCTGATGCAGATTTCGAGAAAACCAAACAGATCCTGAACGCCAATCCAGCGCTGAATTTTGTCTGCATTGACGTGGCAAATGGTTATTCCGAGCATTTCGTTCAGTTCGTCAGCAAGGCACGTGAGGCCTGGCCAACCAAAACCATCATCGCGGGCAACGTGGTGACCGGTGAAATGTGTGAAGAGCTGATCCTCTCCGGGGCCGACATTGTAAAAGTTGGCATTGGCCCGGGGTCCGTTTGCACCACGCGCGTGAAAACCGGTGTGGGTTATCCGCAGCTGTCTGCGGTAATTGAATGCGCTGACGCTGCGCACGGTCTGGGCGGCCAGATCATCAGCGACGGTGGCTGCACCATGCCAGGCGATGTCGCGAAAGCCTTCGGCGGCGGCGCGGATTTCGTGATGCTCGGCGGCATGCTGGCTGGCCACGAAGAGAGCGGCGGTACCGTGGTGGAAGAAAACGGTGAGAAGTTCATGCTGTTCTACGGAATGAGCTCTGAATCCGCGATGACCCGTCACGTGGGCGGTGTCGCGAAATACCGTGCGGCGGAAGGCAAAACCGTTAAGCTGCCACTGCGTGGTCCGGTCGAAAACACGGCGCGCGATATCCTCGGCGGTCTGCGTTCTGCCTGCACCTACGTTGGTGCTTCCCGCCTGAAAGAGCTGACGAAACGCACGACGTTTATCCGCGTTCAGGAGCAGGAAAACCGCGTATTCAATAGCCTCTGACGGCTACGGCTGGCGCGCGTCCGTGCGCCAGCATTACCCCGCGCTCATTGCATCCCCCAGATGGAAAATCGGCAAATACATTGCCACCACCAGCGTGCCAATAATCAGACCCGTCACGACCAGTAGCAAAGGCTCAAGAAGCGCTGCCAGATTGTCTGCCTGCTGAAATGTCTGTTCCGTATGGTGGCGGGCCAGATTCATCAGCATCACATCCAGTGAACCCGACACTTCTCCGGTGCGAATGAGCTGAATACACAGTGGCGTAAAAACAGAGGCCTTCTGGAAGGAGGACCACACGGGCATCCCCTGTTCGATATCGCTGCGTATCTCACGGAGTTTCTCCTGCCAGTAGCCCCTCTCAACGGTCTCCTCCACACTCTCCAGTCCTTGTAAAAAGGCAATTCCGGCCTGCTGGGTTAATGACAGCACGGTAAAAATCTGCCCCAGTTTTTGCCCGCGCGTCAGCGTGCCCATCACCGGTACGTGTAACAAGACATACTGCCAGCGTGGATGCCGCCGCAGCTTACAGGCGATGACAACCATTGCCACGAGCAGGGCCAAAAGGGTGAGGATATGCGCCTGAACCAAGGCCGCCAGCCCCATGACTGCCTGCGTGAGCAAAGGGAGCGGGGTGTTGAACGTTTTGTAGATTGCAGCAAACTCAGGCAAAACCAGCGTGACCATCGCCAGCACCACGAAAACGGCCAGCGTCAGGATGATCAGCGGATAGCGCAGCGCTTTCTTCACCTTCGCACTGAGCTGCTGCTGGGATTTTTGTTGCTGCGCAAGCTGACGGCAGCAGGCTTCGAGCTTACCCGTCAGCTCACCCGTCTTCACCATTGAGACATAAAGAGGGCTAAACACCTCTGGCCATTTCTTCATGGTCTCTGACAGGGCGCAACCTTCGCTCAGGTCATCAGCAAGACTGTGCAGCAGCGCCTGCCAGTGCTGCAAAGGATGCTGTTCCGCCAGCATGTGCAGGCTTTGGGATAGCGTGAGTCCAGCCTGTAGCAGCGTGGCGAGCTGGCGAAAAATATCGTAGCAGTGCTGCACTTGCCATCGGTGGCGTTGCTGGCAGCGTTTCAGCGCCAGCGGGTGCAGTTGTTTAAGCACCAGAGCCGTGTAAGCTGCGCCACGGTCGATGGCCCAGAGGGTGCCGGTTTGCACCTCCCCCTCGGTGTTCAGGGCACGCCAGCGCCAGAGCGAATTAGCAGCCATCGGGCATTCCCAGGACGCGCAACAGCTCTTCGAGCGTGGTCAGCCCTTGCTCTACGGCCATGCAGCCATGCTCAAACAAAGAGGTCATTCCCGCCTGACGAGCGCTGGACCCAATCACCTCCGTGCTTGCTCCGCTGGCGATGGCCTGCCGCAGCGTGTCGTCGATGACGAGCACTTCAAAAATGGCTACGCGACCATAAAAACCGTGGTAGCAGCGATCGCAGCCGGTGGGTTGCCAGCGAGGAAGCGGCCGGGGCCACAGCGTGCGGGGTAATTCGGTGTGGCGGCTGGCTTCCTGTCGGCAGTACGGACATAAACGGCGCACCAGTCGCTGGGCAATCACCATCGAGAGCGCCGAAGAGATCATCCAGCGCGCGACGCCCATCTGTTGCAGCCGTACCAGCGTTTCAGTCGTCGAGTTAGTATGGAGGGTGGACAGCACCAGATGTCCGGTTTGCGCCGCCTTAATGGCAATTTCTGCCGTTTCGCCGTCACGAATTTCACCCCCCATAATGATGTCAGGATCCTGCCTGAGCAGGGCACGCAGCACGCTCTGGAAGGTCAGCCCCGCACGCGGATTAATCTGCGTCTGGTTTAAGCCTGCAAGCGGGATTTCAACGGGATCTTCCACGCTGCAAATATTGACGTCAGGGGTATTTCGCGCCTGTAACGCGCTGTACAGCGTCACCGTTTTCCCGCTACCGGTCGGGCCGGTGACCAGAATCAACCCCTGAGGGCTGTTAAGCGCCCCGGCAAAACGGGCCTGCTGGTCTGCGCTCATCCCCAGCTGTTCAAGCTCCAGTGCCTGCTGTACCTGGTGAAGCAGACGAAGCACGATTTTTTCTCCACCACTACAGGGAAGGGTTGCGATACGAAAAGAGACGGGGACGCTTGCCAGCTCCACCGTAAACTGGCCGTCCTGCGGCAGGCGGCGCTCCGCAATATCCAGTTGGCCCAGCACCTTCAGGCGTGCGGCAAGCGTCGTCCCGAGGGCGGCAGAGATCGGCAGTTGCGGGTAGAGAACACCGTCGATTCGCAAACGGATCTGGTAGCCGTGCTCCGTCGGTTCAATATGGATGTCAGAAGCCCGCTGGTTTACTGCCTGCTGCAAGGTTGTACTGAGCACGTCAGCGGCTGAGTTTGGCGCTATGCCCGGCAGGTGTGATGATGAGACGGACTGAAGCCGTTTTTCCATCCGTTCTGCCGTCCAGCACTCAATATCAATACGCTTCTGCGTGGCGAAGCGTAACGCTTCCATCAGCTCAGAGGCAGGATTACCCACCACCGCAATGCTGATCATATCGGTGTCGCTTGCGAGTAGCAGTGCGTGATGGCGCTGACAGAGCGTCATTAGCTGTTCGGTATTCATTGTCCACTCCTGTCAGTTGTTGTCGAAGCGGAAAACATCTTCACAGGCTTGTCTGAGCGCCGTGTCGGACGCAATTTTGCAGTCACGCGTCCAGCCCGTCATACCGTTACCGTCGCTCCAGATCGGTGTCATGAGCACTTCAAGTCCGTTAAGGCTTTCCTGCCCTGTTAACGATACGGCCCCCTTTGCCACGCTCATCGCTGAAACGTAACGTGTGGTTGTCGGGGAGGGGATGCCATTGGTGCCTGCGTCGCAGCTATCCACACCACCACGATCCAGGGCGCAAAGCTCAATGGCGGTGCGGTAGGGGATGAACGTTTGCAGCATATCGGTGAGCGCCGCTTTTCGCAGGTAGTTCTGATAGGCCGGAACGCCAATGGCGCTCAGGATGGCAATAATGCCAATGACCACCATTAGCTCAATCAGGGTAAATCCTTGTTGTCTGTTCATGTCTGCTCCTTACGTTAAGTGGCGCTACTGTGGCAGTGCCAGCATGCAGAAACGAGGGACAAAAGCGTGAACGTGAAGGGGCTTTCAGGGAAATGATTCAGTGTTGCAGAGAAGGACAGCGTAATTGCGAGCGGTTTCGTATTTCCCCTCTCCGGGCGGAGAGGGGAGGATAATTTATTTGAAGCGCATCGAGAGGTCGAGGGCGCGGACGTGCTTGGTCAGGGCGCCAACGGAGATGTAATCGACGCCGGTTTCAGCAAATTCGCGGATGGTGTCGAACGTCACGTTGCCGGACACCTCAAGCTGCGCCTGGCCGTTTGTGCGTTTGACCGCTTCACGCATCTGCTCCGTGTCGAAGTTATCGAGCATGATGATGTCAGCCCCCGCTTTAATGGCCTCGTCCAGCTCCTCCAGCGTTTCCACTTCCACTTCGACCGGCACATCCGGATGTAGCCAGAAGGCTTTTTCCACGGCCTGACGCACCGAGCCAGAGGCAATAATGTGGTTCTCTTTGATCAGGAAGGCATCGGATAGCCCCAGACGATGGTTGGCACCGCCACCGCAGAGTACCGCGTATTTCAGCGCGGTGCGCAGGCCCGGCAGGGTTTTACGGGTATCCAGCAACTGCGTGCGGGTGCCTGCCAGCAGGTCAACGTAGCGGCGTACTTCACTGGCAACGCCAGAGAGCGTTTGCACAAAATTGAGCGCGGTGCGTTCACCGGTCAGCAAGACGCGGGACGGGCCGTCCAGCTCGAACAGTGGCTGATTCGCCGTGACCGCATCACCGTCTTCAACGTGCCATGTTACCTGCACCTCGTCGCCTGCCAGCTGGGTAAAGACCTCCTCAACCCAGCGTTTGCCGCAGAAAACCCCCGCTTCGCGGGTGATGATCACCGCATGCGAGCGTGTCTCTTTTGGCAACAATTGGGCGGTAATATCGTTATCGGCGCTGACGTCGCCGCCGAGATCTTCTTTCAGGGCATGGGCAACGCTTGCCGGGATATCACTATTAATACGTTCCAGAAGCGCGTCACGTCGGTGGTCGGGGTTATAGCGGCGAGGCGGCATGATAAAACTCCAAATTGGTAACGAATCATAATATTGAAACATGCTACTCTGAACCGAGTAACAGCACCATAGATAAGGAGTTCCAGCATGTTGTTAGAAAACGGATGGCTGGTGGACGCGCGGCATGTACCGTCGCCGCATCACGACTGCCGCCCGGAGGATAAAAAGCCCACACTGCTGGTGGTTCACAATATTAGTCTCCCGCCGGGTGAGTTTGGCGGTCCGTGGATCGATGCGTTATTCACTGGAACGATAGATCCCGATGCCCACCCCTTCTTTGCTGAGATTGCGCATCTGCGCGTATCGGCGCACTGTCTGATCCGTCGTGATGGCGAAGTGGTTCAGTGTGTTCCTTTTGATAAGCGAGCCTGGCATGCTGGCGTGTCGATGTATCAGGGGCGCGAGCGGTGCAATGATTTCTCTATTGGAATTGAACTGGAAGGAACGGACACCACGCCTTACACCGATGCGCAATATGAGAAACTGGTTGCTGTAACGCAAACGTTAATCGGGCGCTATCCCGCCATTGCAGACAATATTACAGGGCACAGCGACATCGCCCCGGAAAGAAAAACCGACCCCGGCCCGGCGTTTGACTGGTCCCGGTTTCACGCCATGCTTACCACGTCGTCAGATAAGGAGATAACATGACGTTGTTTACCATGCTGCTGGTTATGATCGCTGAACGCCTGTTTAAGCTCGGCGAGCACTGGCATCTGGATCACCGGCTGGAGGTGTTATTCCGCCGCATCAGGCATTTTTCCATGCTGCGCACGCTGCTGATGGCGGCAGGCGTGATGGCGATTACGTTCCTGTTGCTGCGCTCGCTTTACGGCCTTTTTTTCAACGTGCCGCTGCTGGTGGTGTGGATCCTGCTCGGCGTGCTGTGTATTGGCGCGGGCAAGGTGCGTTTGCACTATCACGCGTATCTGAAAGCCGCTTCCCGGGACGATGCCCACGCGCGCGGCGCGATGGCGAGCGAGTTGACGATGATCCACGGCGTACCGCCGGATTGCGATGAACGCGAGTTTCTGCGGGAGCTGCAAAACGCGCTGCTGTGGATTAACTTCCGTTACTACCTGGCTCCGCTGTTCTGGTTCGTGGTGGGCGGACCCTGGGGGCCGGTACTGCTGATGGGTTATGCGTTCCTGCGCGCCTGGCAGACCTGGCTTGCCCGCTATCTTACGCCGCATGAACGTCTACAGTCCGGCATTGATGCCATCCTGCACGTGCTCGACTGGCTTCCGGTGCGTCTGGTAGGCGTGGTCTATGCCCTCATCGGTCACGGTGAAAAGGCGCTGCCCGCGTGGTTTGTCTCCCTTGCAGACCGCCATACCTCGCAGTATCAGGTTTTAACCCGACTGGCACAGTTCTCGCTGGCGCGTGAGCCGCACACGGACAAAGTCGCAACGCCAAAAGCTGCCGTCTCGATGGCGAAGAAAACATCCTTTGTGGTGGTGGTGATTGTGGCGCTGCTGACGATTTACGGCACGCTGGTCTAAGCCAGCGCGCCGAAGCTGTTACGGCGTGTCCACGGGCGGGATGCCGAAATCAGGCATCCCGTTCTCGTTCCAGCGGACGAGTTTCAGGCGAGTATGGCGATTGGGATCGTAAAGTGGATCGCCTTCAATTTCAGTGTAGTTTCGCGCGTGGTAGACCAGCACATCTTCGCCTTCCGGCGTCTGCGTAAAGCTGTTATGGCCTGGCCCATACTGACGGTTTTCGTAGCTGGTGACGAACACCGGGCGTGGGGATTTATGCCAGTTAGCCGGGTTTTGCGGATCGGCATTCAGGTCTGCCCACAGTAATCCCATGCAGTAGTTCTCGTCGGTGGCGCTGGCGGAATAGCTGATAAACAGCTTATCGCCATGGAACAGCACCGCCGGGCCTTCGTTGACCCAGAACCCACGGCACTCCCAGTCATATTCCGGTTTACTGAGCATCACCGGCTCGCCTTTCAGCGTCCACGGATTTTCCATTTCACACAGGTAAAGATTGGAGTTACCGGAAATATCCGGGGCTTTTTGTGCCCACAGATACCAGCGTTTACCCTGATGAACAAAGGTGGTGGCATCCAGCGCGAAGGTGTCAAACGGGGTTTTGATTTGCCCTTTTTCCACCCACGTACCGGTGAGCGGATCGCGATCTGCGCATTCAATGGCGAACATGCGATGCTGGAACATCCCGAGCTGATCAAGCGCCTGGGTATGCGTGGCGGCAAAATAGATGTACCACCTGCCGTCGATATGATGCAGCTCCGGCGCCCAGATCAGCTGGCTCATCGGGCCGGTGTCGGGCTTGCGCCAGACAATCACCTCTTCGGCATCGCGTAAACCTTCCAGCGAGTCCGCGCGGCGGATCGCCAGCCGATCGTACTCCGGTACGGAGGCGATAAAGTAATATTGCCCATCGTGACGCAGGATATACGGGTCGGCGCGTTGTTCAATAAACGGGTTTGGCCAGGTTTGCATTCGGCTTTCCTTATTTAGTCTCAGCGGCTTTGAGTTCCTGATAATCGTTCAGCTCGCGATAGTTGGTGCGACGCTTTTCCAGATCGGACTGGATCTGCTTCATGGTCTCACGGTCCACTTTCAGCAGACGTACTACGCCCGCGGTAATTAAGTATCCAATGCCGGGAATGACGGTAAACAGCAGCACGATCCCGTTGATGGCGTCCGCGCTCTGCGCTTTTGCGCCCGCGTCGTAGCCGTACCAGGAGAGCAGGAAGCCGACCATTGCCCCGGCAATCGCCAGACCCAGCTTCAGGAAGAAGATGTTGCCGGAGAAGCTGATCCCGGTGATGCGTTTCCCGGTTTTCCATTCACCGTAGTCGTCCACGTCGGCCATCAGCGACCAGTGCAGCGGTGACGGGATCTGGTGCAGAATGTTCAGCAGGAAGTAGAGCACGACAATGGTTGTCGTCGCTTTCGGGTCGAAGAAGTAAAAGGCGCAGGAGAAAATCGCCAGCACGATGTTGGTCCAGAAGAAGACCTTCAGCTTACACCAGCGGTCGGTCAGCACTTTCGCCAGCATACTGCCGAACATCATGCCGACCACGCCCAGGCTGATAAACAGCGTGGCGAAATGGGTGCTTTGCCCCATGACCCAGGTGACGTAATACATGGTGGCCGCCATGCGGATAAAGCCAGGGCAGACGTTGCACAGGGTTAACAGCAGGATCCGCACCCACTGGTCATTCTTCCACACGTCTTTCAGGTCGTTTTTCAGTTCGTCATGGGTTTGCACTGCCGGACGCACGCGCTCGCGCACCGTGGCGAAGCAGAACAGGAACATGCAGGTACCAATCAGCGCCAGCACGGTCATCGCCATCTGGTAGCCTTTGGCTTTGTTATCCCCACCGAACCAGTCGGCCATCGGCAGGAGCGTTAGCGACAGCAGCAGAGTGGCGATACCAACCATAACAAAACGGTAGGACTGGCAGGCAACGCGCTCTTTCGGATCGTTGGTGATCACGCCGCCCAGCGAGCAGTAGGGAATGTTGATGGCGGTATAGGTCAGCGACAGCAGGAAGTAGGTGACAAAGGCATAGATAACTTTGCTGTTATAGCTCCACTCCGGCGTGGTGAACATCAGAATGCTGAACAGCGCATAGGGGAAGGCAATCCACAGCAGCCATGGACGAAACCGGCCATATTTGCTGCGGGTACGGTCGGCAATCGCGCCCATAATTGGGTCCGTGATGGCATCAATGACGCGTACGGACAGGAGTAAAACGCCAACCAGTGCAGGAGCCAGACCAAAAATATCCGTATAAAAGTAGTTAACAAATAACATGATGGCGCCAAAGATAATGTTGCATCCGGCGTCACCCATGCCATAGCCGATCTTTTCTTTTACTGACAGTTTGTTGTTATTCATCGACAGCTCTCCGGGTTTCGGTATGGAGAGAATTATTCGCTGGCAAACGAATATATGCGTTGCAATATAAAGGCGGTGATATGGAGGATTTTGCTGTAGGCGCGAATTTGTGAGGAAGGTAACAAGACGCTGTACCCGCAACCGCGAGTACAGCGAGAAAACACTTAGTGCGCTTTCACCGTTTTGGCATTTTTCTGTTTCACCATATAACCCACGCCGAGGATCGCAATCCAGACCGGGATCAGGTAGACGGAAATCGCCATGCCTGGGGTGATGAGCATGATGACCAGCACAGCTGCCATGAACAGCAGGCAAACCCAGTTCCCCAGCGGATAGAGCAGGGCAGGGAAGCGCGTGGTTACGCCCTGCTGGTGCTTGGCGCGGCGGAACTTGATGTGCGCGAGGCTAATCATCGCCCAGTTAATCACCAGCGCGGAAACCACCAGCGCCATCAGCAGACCGAAGGCAGATTCCGGTGCCAGGTAGTTAATCAGAACGCACAGCGCCGTCACGACCGCCGACACGATGATGGTATTAACCGGTACGCCACGCTTATCAACGGTAAGCAGCGCTTTCGGTGCGTTGCCCTGTTGCGCCAGGCCGAACAGCATACGGCTGTTGCAGTAAACGCAGCTGTTATAAACGGAGAGCGCGGCGGTCAGCACCACGACGTTGAGCGCGTTCGCCACGAAGGTGTCGCCCAGCTCGTGGAAGATGAGCACAAACGGGCTGGTATCCGCCGTCACGCGCGTCCATGGCAGCAGGGAGAGCAGGACCGCCAGGGAGCCCACATAGAAGATCAGAATACGGTAGATAACCTGGTTAGTGGCTTTCGGGATGCTCTGCTCCGGGTTGTCGGCTTCCGCGGCGGTGATGCCCACCAGCTCCAGACCGCCGAAGGAGAACATGATAATTGCCATCATCATCACCAGACCGGTCATGCCGTGCGGCAGGAACCCGCCTTGCTCCCAAAGGTTGCGCACGGTGGCCTGCGGACCGCCGTTGCCGCTGAACAGCAGCCAGCCGCCGAAGATGATCATCGCTACAACGGCAATCACTTTGATGATGGCAAACCAGAACTCCATCTCACCAAACACTTTTACGTTGGTCAGGTTAATGGCATTGATAATGACGAAGAAGGCCGCCGCAGACGCCCAGGTGGGGATCTCCGGGTACCAGAACTGAATGTATTTCCCAACGGCGGTCAGCTCGGCCATGGCAACCAGAACGTACAGAACCCAGTAGTTCCACCCCGAGGCGAAACCTGCGAAGCTGCCCCAGTATTTATAGGCGAAGTGGCTGAATGAGCCTGCGACCGGCTCCTCAACAACCATTTCACCTAACTGGCGCATAATCAGAAATGCAATAAAACCCGCAATCGCGTACCCCAGAATAATGCCCGGACCGGCCGACTGGATAACCGATGCACTGCCCAGAAACAGGCCAGTACCAATAGCACCGCCCAGGGCGATGAGCTGTATATGGCGGTTTTTAAGGCCGCGCTTTAGCTGATCGCCATGCTGTTGAGCTTCCATTTGAAACCTCGTGTGTGGTTGTTATGTTCACGCTGTGCGTGTGTAATTATGAAAGTCCATATTCTGTATTTATTTCTTTACGGTTAACGATACCGAAAAAAGCGGAGATGGCTTCCGTTAGCGCAAGAATAGTGGTAAGCGCCAGCGAATGCACCTGCTTTATGAAGGGATGAAGACGACTTGAATAAAAAGAAACCAATTGTAAATCGGTACGTTAACCCCTCATACCCCAACCTATAGAATAGAAATGCGTCAGAAGAGGGCGAATTTTCATTTTTTGCTTTGTTGAATCGCTTCAGATTGCAAAAACCCTCGTTTCATTATGGTTAAAACTGCCTCTTTGGTAGTAACCATTTCATTTGTGCAAAGTTACATTCCTGAAACGTTAGTTCTGTAAGGTTGTTAAAATGTGCCGGGTTTACTGATTTCAATCAAAACCAATATGGACAGAAGGTGAATACTTTGTTACTTTAGCGATACGAACATGAAATTGGTAAGACCAATTGACTCCGGGCAAAAAGGCGTAAGACAGGGAATATGGCCTACAGCAAAATTCGCCAACCAAAACTTTCCGATGTGATTGAGCAGCAGCTGGAGTTTTTGATTCTCGAAGGGACACTGCGCCCGGGCGAGAAACTCCCGCCAGAACGCGAGCTGGCAAAACAGTTCGACGTTTCACGCCCCTCTCTGCGTGAGGCGATTCAACGTCTCGAAGCAAAGGGCCTGTTGCTCCGTCGCCAGGGTGGCGGAACCTTTGTGCAAAACAGCCTGTGGCAGAGCTTCAGCGACCCGCTGGTAGAACTTCTCTCTGACCACCCAGAATCCCAGTTTGATCTGCTTGAGACCCGTCACGCGCTGGAAGGTATCGCGGCTTATTACGCCGCCCTTCGCAGCACTGATGAAGACCGCGTACGTATTCGCGAGCTGCATCAGGCCATTGAACGGGCACAGCAGTCCGGCGATTTAGACGCCGAGTCCAATGCCGTCGTCCAGTATCAAATTGCCGTCACCGAAGCGGCGCACAACGTGGTGCTCCTCCATCTGCTACGCTGCATGGAGCCGATGCTGGCCCAGAACGTTCGTCAGAATTTTGAATTGTTGTATGCCCGTCGGGAGATGCTCCCGCTGGTAAGCAACCATCGCACCCGAGTATTCGAGGCGATAATGGCCGGGGAACCGGAGCAGGCGCGCGAAGCGTCGCACCGCCATCTGGCTTTCATTGAGGAAATCTTGCTGGACCGCAGCCGTGAACAATCGCGTCGCGAACGTTCATTACGCCGCATACAGCAACGAAAGGATTAAGCGCCAGGTACTTTTAGAGCGCGGCAACTAAACGCAGAACCTGTCTTATTGTGTTTTCTGGCGAAAATACAATGGGACAGGTTCCAGACAAATCAACGTATTAGATAGATAAGGAATACCCCCATGTCAGAACGTCTCCAAAATGACGTGGATCCGATCGAAACTCGCGACTGGCTACAGGCGATCGAATCGGTCATCCGTGAAGAAGGTGTTGAGCGCGCTCAGTATCTGATTGATCAGCTGCTTTCAGAAGCACGCAAAGGCGGCGTGAAAGTGGCTTCAGGTGCAGGGGCTAGCAACTACGTAAACACGATTGCCGTCGAAGACGAACCGGAATACCCGGGCAATCTGGATCTGGAACGCCGTATCCGTTCTGCTATCCGCTGGAACGCCATCATGACCGTTCTGCGCGCATCCAAGAAGGACCTGGAACTGGGTGGCCACATGGCGTCCTTCCAGTCTTCTGCGACCATTTACGAAGTGTGCTTCAACCACTTCTTCCGTGCAGCTAACGAGAAAGATGGCGGCGATCTGGTGTACTTCCAGGGCCACATCTCTCCGGGCATCTATGCACGTGCCTTCCTGGAAGGTCGTCTGACTGAAGAGCAGATGAACAACTTCCGTCAGGAAGTTCACGGTAAGGGTCTGTCTTCTTACCCGCACCCTAAACTGATGCCTGAGTTCTGGCAGTTCCCGACCGTATCTATGGGTCTGGGTCCAATCGGTGCGATCTATCAGGCTAAATTCCTGAAGTACCTGGAACACCGTGGTCTGAAAGACACCTCTGAGCAGACCGTTTACGCCTTCCTGGGCGACGGTGAAATGGATGAGCCAGAATCTAAAGGCGCGATCACCATCGCGACCCGTGAGAAGCTGGACAACCTGTGCTTCATCATCAACTGTAACCTGCAACGTCTGGATGGTCCGGTAACCGGTAACGGCAAGATCATCAACGAACTGGAAGGCATCTTCGCAGGTGCTGGCTGGAACGTGATCAAAGTGATGTGGGGCGGTCGTTGGGATGAGCTGCTGCGTAAAGACACCAGCGGTAAACTGATCCAGCTGATGAACGAAACCGTTGACGGCGACTACCAGACCTTCAAATCCAAAGACGGTGCCTACGTTCGTGAGCACTTCTTCGGCAAATATCCTGAAACCGCAGCCCTGGTTGCAGACTGGACTGACGAGCAGATCTGGGCGCTGAACCGCGGTGGTCACGATCCGAAGAAAGTTTACGCTGCACTGAAAAAAGCGCGTGAAACCAAAGGTAAAGCGACTGTGATCCTGGCCCACACCATCAAAGGTTACGGCATGGGTGATACCGCAGAAGGTAAAAACATCGCTCACCAGGTTAAGAAAATGAACATGGACGGCGTGCGTTATATCCGCGACCGTTTCAACGTTCCAGTGACCGATGAGCAGGTAGAAAAACTGTCTTACATCACCTTCCCGGAAGGTTCTGAAGAGCACAAGTACCTGCACGAACGTCGTCAGGCGCTGAAAGGCTACCTGCCTGCTCGTCAGCCTAACTTCACCGAGAAGCTGGAACTGCCAGCGCTGGAAGATTTCTCTCAGCTGCTGGAAGAGCAGAACAAAGAGATCTCTACCACTATCGCTTTCGTTCGTGCCCTGAACGTGATGCTGAAGAACAAGTCGATCAAAGATCGTCTGGTTCCAATCATCGCCGACGAAGCGCGTACTTTCGGTATGGAAGGTCTGTTCCGTCAGATCGGTATCTACAGCCCGAACGGTCAGCAGTACACCCCGCAGGACCGTGAGCAGGTTGCATACTACAAAGAAGACGAGAAAGGTCAGATCCTTCAGGAAGGTATCAACGAACTGGGTGCAGGCGCATCCTGGCTGGCTGCTGCGACTTCTTACAGCACCAACAACCTGCCGATGATCCCGTTCTACATCTACTACTCCATGTTCGGGTTCCAGCGTATCGGTGACCTGTGCTGGCAGGCAGGCGACCAGCAGGCTCGCGGCTTCCTGATCGGTGGTACTTCTGGTCGTACGACCCTGAACGGTGAAGGTCTACAGCACGAAGATGGTCACAGCCACATTCAGTCTCTGACTATCCCTAACTGTATCTCTTACGACCCGTCTTACGCGTACGAAGTGGCAGTCATCATGCATGACGGCTTGCAGCGCATGTACGGTGAAGCGCAAGAGAATATTTACTACTACATCACCACCCTGAACGAAAACTACCACATGCCGGCAATGCCAGCAGGTGCCGAGGAAGGTATCCGTAAAGGTATCTACAAACTCGAAACCATCGAAGGTAGCAAAGGTAAAGTTCAGCTGCTGGGCTCCGGTTCTATCCTGCGTCACGTTCGTGAAGCAGCGCAGATCCTGGCGAAAGACTACGGTGTGGGTTCCGATGTGTACTCTGTTACCTCCTTCACTGAACTGGCGCGTGATGGCCAGGATTGTGAGCGCTGGAACATGCTGCACCCAATGGAAACCCCACGCGTTCCGTACATCGCTCAGGTGATGAACGACGCGCCAGCGGTGGCGTCTACTGACTATATGAAACTGTTCGCTGAGCAGGTTCGTACTTACGTTCCAGCTGATGATTATCGCGTACTGGGTACTGACGGCTTCGGTCGTTCTGACAGCCGCGAAAACCTGCGTCACCACTTCGAAGTTGATGCTTCCTACGTGGTAGTAGCAGCACTGGGCGAACTGGCTAAACGTGGCGAAATCGATAAGAAAGTGGTTGCAGACGCAATCACCAAATTCAACATCGATGCAGATAAAGTTAACCCGCGTCTGGCGTAAGAGGTAAAAGAATAATGGCTATCGAAATCAATGTACCGGACATCGGGGCTGATGAAGTTGAAATCACCGAGATCCTGGTCAAAGTGGGCGACAAAGTTGAAGCTGAACAGTCGCTGATCACCGTAGAAGGCGACAAAGCTTCTATGGAAGTCCCGTCTCCTCAGGCTGGCATCGTTAAAGAGATCAAAGTCTCTGTTGGCGATAAAACCGAGACCGGTAAACTGATCATGATTTTCGATTCCGCCGACGGTGCAGCAGCAGCTGCACCTGCGCAGGAAGAGAAGAAAGAAGCCGCTCCTGCTGCTGCTCCAGCAGCGGCCGCGGCAGCGAAAGAAGTGAACGTGCCTGACATCGGCGGTGACGAAGTTGAAGTCACTGAAATCCTGGTGAAAGTGGGCGATACCGTTGCGGCCGAGCAGTCACTGATCACCGTAGAAGGCGACAAAGCCTCTATGGAAGTGCCGGCACCGTTCGCGGGTACCGTTAAAGAGATCAAGATCAACACCGGCGACAAAGTGTCTACGGGTTCCCTGATCATGATTTTCGAAGTGGCGGGCGCTGAAGGCGCTGCGGCTCCAGCGAAAGCGGAAGCTGCTCCGGCTCCGGCTGCTGCACCAGCGGCTGCTGGCGGCGTGAAAGACGTTAACGTACCGGACATCGGCGGTGACGAAGTTGAAGTGACCGAAGTGATGGTAAAAGTGGGCGACAAAGTTGCCGCTGAACAGTCACTGATCACCGTTGAAGGCGACAAAGCTTCTATGGAAGTGCCTGCGCCGTTCGCCGGTACCGTTAAAGAGATCAAAATCAACACCGGCGACAAAGTATCTACCGGCTCTCTGATCATGGTCTTCGAAGTGGAAGGCGCAGCACCTGCCGCCGCTCCAGCTGCCGCGGCTGCTCCGGCACCGGCTGCTGCACCGGCTCAGGCTGCTAAACCGGCTGCTGCCCCTGCTGCTAAAGCAGAAAAATCTGAGTTCGCTGAAAACGACGCTTACGTCCACGCGACTCCGCTGATTCGTCGCCTGGCGCGCGAATTCGGTGTGAACCTGGCGAAAGTGAAGGGCACTGGTCGTAAAGGCCGTATCCTGCGCGAAGACGTTCAGGCTTACGTGAAAGATGCGGTGAAACGCGCCGAAGCTGCACCTGCTGCTGCCGGTGGCGGTATCCCGGGCATGCTGCCATGGCCGAAAGTGGACTTCAGCAAGTTCGGTGAAATCGAAGAAGTGGAACTGGGCCGTATCCAGAAAATCTCGGGTGCGAACCTGAGCCGTAACTGGGTAATGATCCCGCACGTTACCCACTTCGATAAGACCGATATCACCGATCTGGAAGCGTTCCGTAAACAGCAGAACGCCGAAGCTGAGAAGCGTAAGCTGGACGTGAAGTTCACTCCAGTGGTCTTCATCATGAAAGCGGTTGCCGCTGCCCTTGAGCAGATGCCTCGCTTCAACAGCTCCCTGTCCGAAGACGGCCAGAAGCTGACGCTGAAGAAATACATCAACATCGGTGTTGCGGTTGATACGCCAAATGGTCTGGTTGTTCCGGTCTTCAAAGACGTGAACAAGAAGAGCGTCACTGAGCTGTCCCGTGAACTGACCACCATCTCCAAAAAAGCGCGTGATGGTAAGCTGACTGCCGGCGAAATGCAGGGCGGCTGCTTCACTATCTCCAGCATCGGCGGCCTGGGTACCACCCACTTCGCGCCGATTGTGAACGCGCCGGAAGTGGCTATCCTCGGTGTGTCCAAGTCCGCGATGGAGCCGGTATGGAATGGCAAAGAGTTCGTGCCGCGTCTGATGATGCCAATCTCTCTGTCCTTCGACCACCGCGTGATCGACGGGGCTGATGGTGCGCGTTTCATCACCATCATCAACAACATGCTGAGCGACATTCGCCGCCTGGTGATGTAATCGAAAAGCCGGCCAGTCGGCCGGCTTTTTTCTGATAATCTCATGGGGTTTTTGAGGTTATTGGTGAAAGCGATAATTCGTGAGCCGTTTGTTGTTTCAAAATTGTTAACAATTTTGTAAAATACGGGCGGATAGAACGACCCGGTGGACGACGGGTATACATTAAGAGGTCATGATGAGCACAGAAATCAAAACTCAGGTCGTAGTACTTGGGGCAGGCCCGGCAGGTTACTCCGCAGCATTTCGCGCCGCGGATTTAGGTCTGGAAACCGTCATCGTAGAACGTTACAGCACCCTCGGCGGTGTTTGTCTGAACGTCGGCTGTATCCCTTCTAAAGCGCTGCTGCACGTAGCGAAAGTTATCGAAGAAGCCAAAGCGCTGGCTGAACACGGTATCGTCTTCGGCGAGCCGAAAACCGACATCGACAAAATTCGTACCTGGAAAGAGAAAGTTATCACTCAGCTGACCGGCGGTCTGGCGGGTATGGCCAAAGGCCGTAAAGTGAAAGTGGTAAACGGTCTGGGTAAATTCACCGGTGCGAACACCCTGGAAGTGGAAGGCGAAAACGGTAAAACCGCGATTAACTTCGACAACGCGATCATCGCGGCAGGCTCTCGCCCAATCGAACTGCCATTCATTCCACATGAAGATCCACGCGTGTGGGATTCCACCGATGCGCTGGAGCTGAAAACCGTTCCTAAGCGCCTGCTGGTTATGGGCGGCGGTATCATCGGTCTGGAAATGGGTACCGTGTACCATGCGCTGGGTTCAGAGATCGACGTGGTTGAAATGTTCGACCAGGTTATCCCGGCTGCCGACAAAGACATCGTTAAAGTCTTCACCAAACGCATCAGCAAGAAATTCAACCTGATGCTGGAAACCAAAGTGACTGCCGTTGAAGCGAAAGAAGACGGTATTTACGTTTCCATGGAAGGCAAAAAAGCCCCATCCGAACCACAGCGTTACGACGCCGTGCTGGTGGCTATCGGTCGTGTGCCGAACGGTAAAAACCTCGACGCGGGCAAAGCTGGCGTGGAAGTGGACGACCGTGGCTTCATCCGCGTTGATAAACAGCTTCGCACCAACGTGCCGCACATCTTTGCTATCGGCGATATCGTCGGTCAGCCAATGCTGGCGCACAAAGGTGTTCACGAAGGTCACGTTGCCGCTGAAGTTATCGCCGGCATGAAGCACTACTTCGATCCGAAAGTGATCCCATCTATCGCGTACACCGAGCCAGAAGTTGCATGGGTCGGTCTGACTGAGAAAGAAGCGAAAGAGAAAGGCATCAGCTACGAAACCGCCACCTTCCCGTGGGCTGCTTCTGGCCGTGCTATCGCTTCCGACTGCGCAGACGGTATGACCAAACTGATCTTCGACAAAGAGACTCACCGCGTGATCGGTGGTGCGATTGTCGGTACCAACGGCGGCGAGCTGCTGGGTGAAATCGGTCTGGCTATCGAAATGGGCTGTGACGCGGAAGACATCGCGCTGACCATCCACGCTCACCCGACTCTGCACGAGTCCGTGGGCCTGGCGGCAGAAGTGTTTGAAGGTAGCATTACGGACCTGCCAAACGCGAAAGCGAAGAAGAAATAAGTTTCTTCAGATGAAAAAAGCGGCCTGAGGCCGCTTTTTTTATGCGCCGCGTTCAGGGGGTGACAGGCTGCCAGGTTTTATCCGGGTGGTATGCAGCGAGCGCCTGCGCTTTTTGTGCCGAATCGTTGCCGAGATTTGCCTGATGCACCTTGTCATCCTGGTTAACGACAAAGCTCATTACCCCCGTCTGACCATAGCTCACGGGCCAGGCAACCATCGCAAAGCCATTTTTATCCGGCAGAATGCGGAACCGATAGCCGTGATAGCCCATACCCGGCTCCGGCGGGCTGAAGGCGGGACCCAGCGGGCTTGGCGCTTCGCCCGGCGAGATGGGCCAGTACAGGCCGTCTTTTAGCCCTGGCGTGCTGACAATCTTCTGCGCATAGCGGTGGTTCATGGCGTAGTAGCTCTGCTGTGCGTCGACGTAGGCGTGCAGCGCTTCGATAGCCGCGAGTTCGTTGCGGCCGATTTCGCGGGTCAGGATCTCATCAGCCGCTTTCTGCATATCAAATTGCCAGCCCTCTTTTTTCTTCACTACCGGTATGGGGAGTTGCCAGCCGTTATCGCCAACTGACAGATGGGCAATATCGCCGCTGATTTCGGTACGATGGTTAATCTTCCAGTCACGCAGGAATCGAGCTACCGCCTCCGGATCAACCCCTTCAGGTGGCAGATAGTCGCGCCAGTTATCCCCCAGCAGGTCGGCCATCGCGCTCTCATTCTGCTCGCTGATGGCCTTCGTCAGGGCATTGGCCGCCTGCTCAGGCGTGGAGAAAGATTGCTGGGCGCAGGCGAAGGTGGATACCATCAACAACAGCATTCCACCGATCGGTTTCATGTTCATAGCGGCTCCCTTAACGACGGTGGAATTCACGGTGTTCGGTATGGTGCTCGGACAGCTGCTGGCGGAAGCTGGCACGCTGCTCACTGTTCAGCGACGCGTGCTGACGGCTTTGCAGCCCGCGCTGGTGCTGGGCCTGCCAGCTGGCCGAACGGCTGTCGTTGCCGCTCAGGGCGTTTGCCCGCAGCGGCTGATGCTGAACCTGCGTCGGGCGTCTGGTTTGCGCAAGAGTATTATTCATCCGTTGTGCGTGGGGCCGCGCGCTGTCGTAGCCGCGATAGTTGCTGCGCTGAGAGAGCTGCTTCAGCTGCTGCGCGGACGCTGAATGTTGCGGGAAATGCGCGTCGCCATGCTGTAGCTGTGTGAGGGTTTTGCCCGTCGACTGCTGTATCTGCGCCATCGCAGCCTGCCGCTGGCTATCGCGGTTGACCGTCTGCTGCCGGGTAGCGCTCAGCCCTCCCGGCACTGAAGTCTGATGATAGCGGCTGGCAAGCTGGCTATTGGCGTAGGGCACGCCGTTGCGGTAGGCCGGATTATGCTGCCAGACCTGATGATTATCGGTACGGTGCTCGCCGGTGATCTTATTGAAGTTATTAACATTAATATTAATGTTATCGCCGTTATGCGAATAACCGCCGTGGTGATCGTCATCATGATCGTGATGATGTTCGTCGTCATCGTCCCAGTCTATGTTACTGAACAGCGCATAGGTAGTGGCTACGCCGAGGCTATAGCCAAAGCCTCTGACGAAACTATTGGTAAACTGCTGGCCGGGAGACGGGGGCAGATACACAGGCGGATAGCTGGCGTTTGGCCACGTGCCGTAAACGGTGGAAGGGTTGTAGGTAGGGACATAAACCACCTGTGGATCGGCTGGCTCAATTTTAATCACCGTCGGACTAGCCGACGTTGACGTCGCGGCTGTACTGGCGGAGGCTGGCGCAGATTTTTTCACGGTGGTGACGGTCTGCTGCGGGGTGGATTGCAACGTGCCTGTCTGCTGCGCCAGCAGGCGCAGACGCTGCACGGAATCCATCACATCCTTTGGCTGGGCCAGAAAGGCGTCGCCGAGGCTCTGTACCCACGACGGGTTTTCTCCCATCAACGACATTAACTGCGGAAAGGCGACCAGCGATTTCACGCTGGCATCCCATGGCTGCCCGCTGACCGCCTGAATGGCGGTATCGCCCTGCATTTTAGGGTTGTCCTTTGACCACTGGGCGGCCTGAATCACGCTCGCCGGATAGGTTGAGGCCATCAGAATTTGCGACAGCAGCGCGTCGGGATAGAGCGCAATGGGCGCGGTCCACTGATCGATCTGCGCGACGGTATAGGCCGGAGTCGCCACCGGGGCAGGCTGTGCTGTTGGTGCGGGGAGCTGCGGGGCTACCGGCGCAGGTGCGGGAGCGGGTTCCGTTGCGCGGCTTTTAACGAACATGACGCCCGAGGCGGCAAACAGCCCCGCACTGCAAAGCAGAACAAGAAGATGTGGTTTAAAAGGCAACTTCATAGATTGACTCCAACGAGACGAGTGCAGTGCCGTGAGGCGTTGCTGTTGCCGCGAGTATCATTCACCCGTGTTTTACAGTTTTGACTTTTGTTGGGAAAACCTCCGAAGCATCCGGATAAAGAGTGTGAGTATTTATTACACAATTATATCGGATGGCTGAGCAGGCGACGGACATTCAGAACGCCGCTCTTGCGAGCGGCCAGCAGCTAGTTGCCGGGGTGGCGACAAACTTACGGAACTGCTTTCGGGCCCGGTGACGGGGTGCTATACCATGCTTAACGATTCAGCAAATTTTTTAATGTTGCTTTTTTGTAAACAGATTAACACTGTGCAGAAATCCTGCTATGCTGCCCGACGCGGTATCGGGCATTTACCCTACAAACTGCTGTCTCACAGGAGCGTGAAGAGAACGCCCGCCGCATATGACAATGAGAGCGAGGAGAACCGTCGTGCTAGAAGAATACCGTAAGCACGTAGCAGAACGTGCCGCCGAGGGAATTGTACCCAAACCGTTAGATGCAACCCAAATGGCCGCGCTCGTCGAGCTGCTGAAGAACCCGCCTGAGGGCGAAGAAGAATTCCTGTTAGATCTGCTGATCAACCGTGTACCGCCTGGCGTAGATGAAGCTGCCTACGTAAAAGCCGGATTCCTTGCCGCCGTTGCCAAAGGCGAAGCCACCTCCCCACTGGTTACTCCTGAAAAAGCGATTGAACTGCTCGGCACCATGCAGGGCGGCTATAACATTCATCCGCTGATTGACGCGCTGGATAACGACAAGCTGGCGCCGATTGCTGCCAAAGCGCTCTCTTCAACGCTGCTGATGTTCGATAACTTCTACGATGTGGAAGAAAAAGCCAAAGCAGGCAACGTTTACGCGAAGCAGGTGATGCAGTCCTGGGCCGATGCCGAATGGTTCCTGAACCGCCCTCAGCTTGCTGAAAAAATTACCGTAACCGTCTTTAAAGTGACAGGTGAAACCAACACCGATGACCTTTCTCCGGCGCCGGATGCATGGTCTCGCCCGGATATCCCCCTGCACGCCCTGGCGATGCTGAAAAACGCCCGTGAAGGCATTGAGCCGGATCAGCCTGGCGTGGTTGGTCCGATCAAACAGATCGAAGCCCTGCAACAAAAAGGTTTCCCGCTGGCTTACGTCGGTGACGTGGTTGGTACCGGTTCTTCCCGTAAATCCGCCACCAACTCCGTGCTGTGGTTCATGGGCGACGACATTCCGCACGTGCCGAACAAGCGCGGCGGCGGCCTGTGTCTCGGCGGCAAAATTGCGCCAATCTTCTTCAACACCATGGAAGATGCGGGCGCGCTGCCAATTGAAGTGGACGTGAGCAACCTGAACATGGGCGACGTGATTGACGTTTACCCGTATAAAGGCGAAGTGCGCAACCACGAAACCAACGAACTGCTGGCCAGCTTCGAACTGAAAACCGACGTGCTGATCGACGAAGTGCGTGCCGGTGGCCGTATCCCGCTGATCATTGGCCGTGGCCTGACCACCAAAGCGCGTGAAGCGCTGGGTCTGCCGCACAGTGACGTATTCCGTCAGGCGAAAGACGTGGCCGAGAGCAACCGCGGTTACTCTCTGGCGCAGAAAATGGTGGGTCGCGCCTGCGGCGTCACTGGTATCCGTCCTGGCGCGTACTGCGAACCGAAAATGACCTCCGTGGGGTCTCAGGACACCACTGGCCCAATGACCCGTGATGAACTGAAAGACCTGGCGTGCCTGGGCTTCTCTTCCGATCTGGTGATGCAATCCTTCTGCCACACCGCGGCGTATCCGAAGCCGGTTGACGTAACCACGCACCACACGCTGCCAGACTTCATTATGAACCGTGGCGGTGTCTCCCTGCGTCCGGGCGACGGCGTTATCCACTCCTGGCTGAACCGCATGCTGCTGCCGGATACCGTCGGTACCGGCGGTGACTCCCATACCCGTTTCCCAATCGGGATCTCCTTCCCGGCGGGTTCCGGTCTGGTGGCGTTTGCCGCAGCGACCGGCGTGATGCCGCTGGATATGCCGGAATCGGTGCTGGTGCGCTTCAAAGGTAAAATGCAGCCGGGCATTACCCTGCGCGATCTGGTGCACGCGATCCCGCTGTATGCCATTAAACAGGGTCTGCTGACCGTCGAGAAGAAAGGCAAGAAAAACATCTTCTCTGGCCGAATTCTGGAAATTGAAGGTCTGCCGGATCTGAAAGTGGAGCAGGCGTTCGAGCTGACCGATGCCTCAGCCGAGCGTTCTGCGGCGGGCTGTACCATCAAGCTGAACAAAGAGCCGATTATTGAGTATCTGACCTCCAACATCGTGCTGCTGAAGTGGATGATAGCGGAAGGCTACGGCGACCGTCGTACGCTGGAGCGTCGTATTCAGGGCATGGAAAAATGGCTGGCGGATCCGCAGCTGCTGGAAGCCGATGCAGACGCAGAGTACGCGGCGGTGATTGAGATCGATCTGGCGGATATCAAAGAGCCAATCCTGTGTGCGCCTAACGATCCGGACGATGCGCGTCTGCTCTCTGACGTACAGGGCGATAAGATCGACGAAGTGTTCATCGGCTCCTGTATGACCAACATCGGCCACTTCCGTGCTGCCGGTAAGCTGCTGGATACCCACAAAGGCCAGCTGCCGACCCGTCTGTGGGTGGCGCCGCCAACCCGTATGGATGCGGCGCAGCTGACCGAAGAGGGCTACTACAGCGTGTTTGGTAAGAGCGGGGCGCGTATCGAAATCCCTGGCTGTTCCCTGTGTATGGGCAACCAGGCGCGCGTGGCCGACGGTGCGACGGTGGTTTCCACCTCAACCCGTAACTTCCCTAACCGTTTAGGAACCGGGGCGAACGTTTACCTGGCCTCTGCGGAGCTGGCGGCGGTTGCGGCGCTGATTGGCAAACTGCCAACGCCGGAAGAGTACCAGACCTTTGTGGCTCAGGTAGATAAGACGGCGGTGGATACTTATCGTTATCTGAACTTCGACCAGCTCTCTCAGTACACCGAGAAGGCTGACGGGGTGATCTTCCAGACCGCAGTATAAATGCTACCCTCTCCCGTGGGAGAGGGGCTGGAGGTGAGGGCACCAGACCGCTCCGCACCTGACCCATTGCCCGGTGGCGCTACGCTTACCGGGCCTACAAAACCCATCGCAACGTCGGTGGGTTTTTTATTTTCATTCCTCCCGCCTCTCCCGCTTTTTTTCTTCCTCTCTGCTGCGATAATTAACCTAATGGCTTTGCAGAGGAAAACGCTATGGATTACGAATTTTTGCGCGACATCACCGGCGTGGTGAAAGTGCGAATGTCGATGGGGCACGAAGCCGTTGGACACTGGTTTAACGAAGAGGTGAAAGAGAACCTCGCGCTGTTGGATGAAGTCGAACAGGCGGCGGAAACGGTGAAAGGCAGTGAACGCTCCTGGCAACGCGCCGGGCACGAATACACGCTATGGATGGATGGCGAAGAGGTGATGGTGCGCGCGAACCAGCTTGAGTTCTCAGGTGATGAAATGGAAGAGGGGATGAGCTACTACGACGAAGAGAGCCTGTCGCTGTGCGGCGTGGAAGACTTCCTGAGCGTGTTGAACGCCTATCGCGATTTTATGAAACAGAAGTAATTCCCCGAAGCGTCCCTGCTCCGGGTTACGTTTACACGGTCGGAATGTTACGGCCGTAGTAAATTTCGCGCATCTCTTTCCAGAGCAGGTCGGTAATGACCTTGCGCTCTTCTTCACTTAAATCTTCCGGCCTGGTGTGGAACATGTAGTGCTTAAGGTCGAATTCCTTAAGTAACATTTTGGTGTGGAAGATATTCTCCTGATAGACGTTCACATCCATCATGTCGTACAGCGACTTCATGTCCTCGGACATGAAGTTCTGAATGGAGTTGATCTCATGATCAATGAAGTGCTTCATGCCGTTGATATCACGGGTAAAACCGCGCACGCGATAATCAATAGTGACGATATCGGATTCCAGCTGGTGGATTAAATAATTCAACGCATTCAGCGGTGAAATCACGCCGCAGGTTGACACTTCAATATCCGCGCGGAAGGTACACAGCCCGCCTTCCGGGTGGCTTTCCGGGTAGGTGTGCACGCAGATGTGGCTTTTATCCAGGTGGGCGACTACCACTTCCGGCAGCGGGCCGGGGTGCTCGGTTTTGTCGATAAGCTTCGGGTCAACCGGCTCTTCACTCACCAGAATGGTGACGCTCGCACCCTGAGGCTCATAATCCTGGCGCGCGATATTCAGGATGTTCGCGCCGATAATCGAGCAGGTCTCTGTCAGGATCTCGGTCAGACGGTTGGCGTTGTAGAGTTCATCGATATAGGCGATGTAACCATCGCGCTCTTCTGCTGTTTTGGCGTAGCAGATATCGTAAATACAAAAACTCAGGCTTTTGGTCAGATTGTTAAAGCCATGCAGTTTAAGCTTTTTCAATTAGTTCACCTCCTTTGAGGACAGCGCGTCTTGCAGATATTGAGGCAACGCAAAGGCTGCGGTGTGGATCGCCGGGTTGTAGTACCGGCACTGGAGTCCGGCCTGGTGGAAGCGGGCCTGCACGATCTCGGTAGAGAGATGGCGCAGAACGTCGTTATCCGTCGCCCAGGCAAAGGTCATGATCCCGCCGTAGTAAGTGGGGATCGCCGCCTGGTAGAAGCTGACGTCAGCAAAATAGGTGCTCAGCTTACGGTGGCTATCAAGTGCTTCATCCTGTTGCAGGAAGCAAACACCGTTTTGCGCCACAAAAATTCCGCCAGGCTTCAGGCATCGCTTGCAGCCTTCGTAAAACGACGAGGTAAACAGCGACGCGCCCGGACCGATAGGGTCGGTACAGTCAGAGATAATGACATCAAACGTTTGCGTGGTCTGGTTAACAAAATTGACGCCATCATCGATAACCAGATTAAACCGCGGATCGTCATAGCTGCCAGCATTATGGTTGGGCAGATACTGGCGGCAGAACGACACCACACCGGCGTCGATTTCCACCATGGTGATGGTTTCGACATTCTGATGGCGAGAGACTTCACGCAGCATCGCGCCGTCGCCGCCGCCGATAATCAGCACGTCCTTCGCGTGGCCGTGGGCCAGCAGCGGGACGTGGGTCATCATTTCGTGATAGATAAACTCGTCGCGCTCGGTGGTTTGCACCACGCCGTCCAGCGCCATCACGCGGCCAAAGGCGGCGTTTTCGAAGATTATCAAATCCTGATGATCGGTTTTCTCATGATAGAGCACGTTATCCACGGCAAAATACTGACCAAACTGGTCATGCAGCGTTTCTTGCCATACCGTTTTTTCGGTCATGGGGAGCACCTCCTTCGTTAACATCCATTACATCCGGCAGATGGGCGCAACACAACACCGCCGTGAGGCGGTTAACGGGTCAACAAGGGGCGTCGGGAAGGTTACTTCACGTAGGCGAGCAGGCTGAGTGAATCGCGAGCCAGCGCTTTGCATTTTTTAGCAGTGGGAATGCCAATACCGCTTAAATCACGGTAGCTGTCTTCACCGAGCGCCTTCATGTCGAAGCTGTCGTAGTTGCTGAGGTCCCATTGGTTCTGCTGGGCAAAAAAGACCAGTGCGCGACGAATTTGCCCATTGGGTAAATTCTGGTAACCACAATCGTTTTTCAGAAAAACAAAAACTGCCGTCAGATCGGCCATATCTTCCGCTTCGTTTTCACTTAGCGCGTAACTGTTCGCACACATCGCCATCAGGCTGGCGAACAAAATTGTTCTGAAAAACGTCTTCATTGCCTTTACCACTGCATCACGGAAAATTAACGTTAGCATACTTGATGCCAGGCCGACGATCTTTATTATTGCCGCCGTGCTTGACCTTCCGGTAAGGGGAGGGTTTATGCTCAAAAGATCGCCTGCTGGAAATAAGGAAATGCACATGCAACGTCGTGATTTTTTAAAATTTTCTGCCGCACTGGGGGTTGCCAGCGCGTTACCTCTCTGGAGCCGCGCCGTTTTTGCCGCCGACAGACCGGCTTTACCCATTCCTGAATTACTCGCCGCAGATGCCCGCAGCCGCATTCAGCTTGTGGTGCAGGCCGGTAAAACCACGTTCGGTCAGCACGCCGCCACGACGTGGGGCTATAACGGCAATCTGCTCGGCCCGGCGTTGCAGTTACGCAAAGGGAAGGCGGTGACGGTAGATATTCATAACACGCTTGCGGAAGAGACCACGCTGCACTGGCACGGGCTGGAAGTCCCGGGCGAAGTGGATGGAGGGCCTCAGGGCATTATCAGGTCTGGTGGTAAACGCAGCGTAACCTTTACTCCGGAACAACGCGCGGCGACCTGCTGGTTCCACCCGCATCAGCATGGCAAAACGGGCCATCAGGTGGCGATGGGGCTGGCCGGCCTGGTGCTGATTGAAGACGATGAAAGCCGCCTGCTGCGCCTGCCAAAACAGTGGGGAATCGACGATGTCCCGGTGATTGTGCAGGACAAAAAATTCAACGCTGACGGGCAAATTGACTATCAGCTGGACGTAATGAGCGCGGCGGTAGGCTGGTTTGGCGATACACTCCTGACCAACGGCGCGATCTACCCGCAGCATGCCGCGCCAAAAGGCTGGCTGCGCTTACGTCTGCTTAACGGCTGTAACGCCCGCTCGCTGAACTTCGCCACCAGCGATAAACGCCCGCTTTACGTGGTGGCAAGCGACGGCGGCCTGCTGCCGGAGCCGGTGAAGGTGAGCGAGCTGCCGATGCTGATGGGGGAGCGCTTCGAGGTGCTGGTGGACATCAGCGATGGCAAAGCGTTTGACCTGGTGACCCTGCCGGTCAGCCAGATGGGGATGGCCGTTGCGCCGTTTGATAAGCCGCATCCGGTCCTGCGCATTCAGCCGCTACAGATCACCGCCTCCGGTACGCTGCCGGAGACCCTCACCACGCTGCCAGCACTCCCGTCGCTGGACGGGCTTACGCAGCGTAAACTTCAGCTTTCTATGGATCCGATGCTAGACATGATGGGCATGCAGGCGCTGATGAAGAAGTACGGCAATCAGGCCATGGCGGGAATGCATCACGGCCAGATGATGGGCCATATGAATATGGACCACGGTAAAATGGGCGGCATGGATCACGGCGGCCATGGTTTCGATTTCCACAACGCCAACCGCATCAACGGCAAAGCGTTCGATATGAACACGCCCATGTTCGCCGCCACGAAAGGGCAGTTTGAACGCTGGGTGATTTCAGGCGAAGGCGACATGATGCTGCACCCGTTCCATATCCACGGCACGCAGTTCCGTATTCTGTCTGAAAATGGTAAAGCGCCGGAGGCGCATCGTGCGGGCTGGAAAGATACGGTGAGGGTGGAAGGCGGCGTCAGCGAGGTGCTGGTGAAGTTCGACCACGAGGCGCCGAAAGAGTTTGCCTATATGGCCCACTGTCATCTGCTGGAGCATGAAGATACGGGGATGATGCTCGGTTTTACCGTATAAAAAAAGCCGGGTGGCGGCTTCGCCTTACCCGGCCTACATAGGGCACCCGTAGGCCCGGTAAGCGTTAGCGCCACCGGGCTTTTTCGTTACTTAGCGTCGTCAGGCAGTGCATACGCGACAATATAGTCGCCCATCTTCGTGCCAAACGAACCGTGACCACCCGCAGAGATGACAACGTACTGCTTGCCATTCACTTCATAGGTCATCGGCGTTGCCTGTCCACCGGCTGGCAGACGGCCTTGCCACAGTTTCTCACCGTTGGTCATGTTGTACGCGCGCAGGTAGTTATCTGCGGTTGCCGCGATGAACAGCACGTTACCGGCGGTGGAGATTGGGCCACCCAGCATTGGCATACCCATATTGAAAGGCACTGGAACAGGCATCGGGAACGGCATGCTGTCCTGTGGCGTACCAATACGTTTCTTCCAGACGATCTTGTTGGTCTTCAGATCCAGACCGGAGATGTAACCCCAGGCAGGCTGTTTACACGGCAGACCAAACGGAGACAGGAACGGATTCAGGGTCACACCATAAGGAACGCCATACTGTGGCTGGATACCGGCTTCGGTACCGCTGCCTTTCGCATCTTTCGGCTGCTCCATTGGGTTACCCGGACCACGAGGGATCAGGCGGGAAACGAACGGTAGCGCCATTGGGTTAGCGATGGCGACCTGACGGTTAGGGTCAACGGAGATCCCACCCCATTCGAACATCCCCAGGTTACCCGGGAAGACCAGCGTACCCTGCTCTGACGGCGGGGTGAAAATCCCTTCGTAGCGCAGCTGGTGGAACATCACGCGGCATACCAGCTGGTCAAACATGGTGGCACCCCACATGTCTGCACCGCTGAGATCTTTCTTCGGACGGAAGCTCAGGTCAGAGAACGGCTGCGTTTTGGTGACGTAGTCGCCTTTGGCCGCACCCTGCGGAACCGGTTTTTCCGGCGCAAGAACAACCAGCTTACCGTTGCTACGATCAAGCACGAAGATGTTACCGGTTTTCGCCGGGGCGTAAATCACCGGTACGGTTTTACCGTTAACGGTAATGTCCGCCAGCGTCGGCTGGGACGGCATATCCATATCCCACAGATCGTGGTGAACGGTCTGGTAGCTCCATGCCAGTTTACCGGTCGTTGCGTTCAGCGCCACGATGGAGCTGGCGTAACGTTCCTGCTCCGGCGTACGGTTACCGCCCCAGATATCCGGCGTGGTCACGCCCATCGGCAGGTAGACCAGGTCCAGCTTCGCGTCATACGCTGCCGGTGCCCAGGAGTTCGGTGAGTTAAAGGTAAAGGTGTGTTCATCCGATGGGATCGCGTTAGGATCTTTCGCGCCCGGGTCGAAGGCCCACAGCAGTTTACCGGTGTTCACGTCGAAACCACGGATAACGCCGGAGGTTTCACGGGTGGAGAAGTTATCCGTTACCGAACCGGCAATCACGATGGTTTTATCGGTGATGATTGGCGGGGAGGTCGGTTCATACAGGCCCGGCGTGGTGTCCGGCATGTTGGTCTGAAGATTCAGAATGCCTTTATTGGCGAAGGTTTCGCACAGCTTGCCGGTCTCAGCGTTAATGGCAAACAGGCGGCCATCGTTCACCGGCAGCATAATGCGGCGAGGACAGTCGGCAATGACTTCCGGGCTGGCATTATCGGCGCGCGCTTCGTGGTAAGAGACGCCGCGGCAGGTAATGTGCTGGAACGACGGGTTGGAGTTCAGCTGTGGATCAAAGTGCCATTTCTCTTTACCGGTAGCCGCGTCGAGCGCGAACAGACGCTGGTGCGCCGTACACAGGTAGAGCATGTTGCCCACTTTAATCGGGGTCACTTCGTTGGTCAGCTCACCCGGATCGTTTGGCATCTTCAGGTCGCCGGTACGGAATACCCAGGCTTCCTTCAGGTTTTTCACGTTGTCCGCGTTGATCTGCTTCAGCGGGGAGTAGCGTTGACCTTCCTGGTTACGACCATAAGCAGGCCAGTCACCGTCCGCCACCTGCGAAATAGCCGCAGCCGGCGTGGATTCCGCGTTCAGCGTACCGTTGATCTCCTGCGGGTCGTTAAAACCGGCCCAGGTCAGGATGCCGCCACTAATCAGCAGGGCAACGACCAGACCGGCCACGGCGCCACTGGAAGGGACGATCAGACGACGCCAGACAAACGGCAGGATCAGCCAGATACCGAAGAAGACCAGAATGTCGCTGCGCGGCGTCAACGCCCAGAAGTCGAACCCGACTTCCCAGACGCCCCAGATCATGGTTGCGAGCAGTAACGCTGCGTACAGCCACAGAGCAGATTGTTTTCTGCGTAAAAGCAGGACGGTTACGCCAACCATAACCAGACCCGCAATCGGGTAGTACCAGGAGCCGCCAATCGCGACCAGCCATACGCCACCGATTAACAAATACAGCGCGCAGAATGCGGCAAACGCGGCTGTTAATGTCACCAGTAGACGCGGCTGTTTAGTTTTTGTTTCAGCCATAGAAAAGTACTCGTCAGTTTTGTTAATTATTTGCTAGCAATTAATTATAGGTATTAACAACTGTGATCGGAATCACAAATATTGCTTTTTATAACTCATACGCCAGGCTTATCCATTTACTGGTATAATGGCTGGCTTGCGTATCGATGCCGGAGCGAGAGTCATCCGCATTGAGAGATTTTCACTAAAATCATTTGGTTAGTAATATGAAACATACTGTTGAAGTGATGATCCCGGAAGCCGAGATCAAAGCGCGTATCGCCGAACTGGGTCGTCAAATCACCGAACATTACAAGGACAGCGGCAGCGAAATGGTGCTGGTCGGTCTGTTGCGTGGCTCTTTCATGTTCATGGCAGACCTGTGCCGTGAAGTGCAGGTGCCGCACGAGGTCGATTTTATGACCGCCTCCAGCTACGGCAGCGGCATGTCCACAACCCGTGATGTGAAAATCCTGAAAGATCTGGATGAAGATATTCGTGGCAAAGATGTGTTGATTGTTGAGGACATCATCGACTCCGGCAACACGCTCTCTAAAGTGCGTGAGATCCTGAGCCTGCGTGAACCAAAATCACTGGCGATTTGTACTCTGCTGGATAAGCCTGAGCGCCGTGAAGTGCAGGTGCCGGTGGAGTTCGTTGGTTTCTCCATCCCGGACGAATTCGTGGTGGGTTACGGCATTGATTACGCGCAGCGTTATCGCCATCTGCCGTATGTTGGGAAGGTAGTGATTCTGGACGAATAATTGCGGGCTGATGCCCTCACCCCAGCCCTCTCCCACAGGGAGAGGGTGAAAACCCCCGGCTTTGTTATTTATGGTTAACGTGCTTAAGCTTGAGGTTGGCAATTCCCGAGCGGTAACGCTGTTCCAGCGTTTCGCGGTTGGTGGCGGTCACTTCCAGATTGCGCAGCAGACCGTCGTGAATACCGTACGCCCAGCCGTGGATGGACACCTTCTGTCCGCGTTTCCAGGCAGACTGCATAATCGTCGAGTGGCCCAGGTTATAGACCTGCTCCATCACGTTCAGTTCACACAGCGTGTCGAGACGGCGCTCCTGCGGCATTTCGCCCAGCAGTGAGCTATGTTTGAACCAGATATCACGGATGTGCAGCAGCCAGTTATCGATTAACCCCAGCTCTGTATTTTCGACCGCCGCCTGTACGCCGCCGCAGCCGTAGTGGCCACAAATAATGATGTGCTCAACCTCCAGAACGTCAACGGCATACTGAACAACCGAAAGGCAGTTGAGATCGGTATGAATAACGAGGTTAGCAACATTGCGGTGAACAAACAGTTCGCCCGGTTCAAGACCGGTCAGACGTTCGGCGGGGACGCGGCTGTCGGAACATCCAATCCAGAGAAAGCGCGGGTTCTGCGCCTGTGCCAGTTTTCCAAAAAATCCGGGGTCTTCCTCCACCAGCATTTTTGACCATAGTGCATTGTTGCTGATGAGTGTATCTATGTCGTTCATGGAGGTTAGCGACCTGTAACCAAGTGATTGCGTTGCGCTACTATAGGGTAACCCGACTTTTAATGAAACCACACAACGTGTGTCAGAACTTAAGGTAAGTTGAATTCATGGCGATTGCACTGGAGCTTGAACAGCTCAAAAAAACCTACCCGGGGGGCGTCCAGGCGCTGCGCGGGATAGATCTTAAAGTCGAAGCGGGAGATTTCTACGCGCTTCTGGGGCCGAACGGGGCGGGAAAATCGACCACCATCGGGATTATCAGCTCGCTGGTCAATAAAACCTCGGGCCGCGTCAGCGTGTTTGGCTACGACCTGCAAAAAGACGTGGTCAACGCCAAGCGCCAGCTGGGGCTGGTGCCGCAGGAGTTCAACTTCAACCCGTTTGAGACGGTACAGCAGATTGTTGTTAACCAGGCGGGTTACTATGGTGTTGAGCGCAAAGAAGCGCTGGAGCGCAGCGAAAAGTATCTCAAACAGCTTGACCTGTGGGAGAAGCGTAACGAGCGCGCGCGGATGTTGTCCGGGGGGATGAAGCGCCGCCTGATGATTGCTCGCGCGCTGATGCACGAGCCAAAGCTGCTCATTCTTGATGAACCGACCGCTGGCGTGGATATTGAACTGCGTCGTTCCATGTGGGGCTTCCTGAAAGATCTGAACGACAAAGGCACCACCATCATCCTGACCACACACTACCTGGAAGAGGCAGAGATGCTGTGCCGCAACATCGGCATCATTCAGCACGGCGAGCTGGTGGAAAACACCTCGATGAAGAACCTGCTCTCCAAGCTAAAATCAGAGACCTTTATCCTCGATCTGGCGGCGAAAAGTGCCCTGCCGAAGCTGGAGGGGTATAACTATCGCCTGGTCGATACCTCGACGCTGGAGGTAGAAGTGCTGCGAGAGCAGGGCATCAACAGCGTGTTCTCCCAGCTGAGCGCGCAGGGCGTTCAGGTATTAAGCATGCGTAACAAAGCGAACCGACTGGAAGAGCTGTTTGTCTCTCTGGTGCACGATAAACAAGGAGACAAGGCATGACGCATCTTTACTGGGTCGCGCTGAAAAGCATCTGGGCGAAAGAGATTAACCGCTTTATGCGTATCTGGGTGCAAACCCTGGTGCCGCCGGTGATCACCATGACGCTCTACTTCATCATTTTCGGCAACCTGATTGGCTCCCGCATTGGTGAGATGCACGGCTTTACCTATATGCAGTTTATCGTGCCGGGCCTGATCATGATGGCAGTGATCACCAACGCTTACGCGAACGTGGCATCCTCATTCTTCAGCGCCAAGTTCCAGCGCAACATTGAAGAGCTGCTGGTGGCGCCAGTGCCGACGCACGTCATTATCGCCGGTTACGTGGGCGGCGGCGTGGCGCGCGGGCTGTGCGTGGGTATTCTGGTGACGGCGATTTCGCTGTTCTTCGTGCCGTTCCAGGTGCACTCGTGGCTGTTCGTGGCGCTCACGCTATTGCTGACGGCGATCCTGTTCTCACTGGCTGGCTTGCTGAACGCCGTGTTCGCCAAAACGTTCGATGACATCAGCCTGATCCCGACCTTCGTGCTGACGCCGCTAACCTATCTGGGCGGGGTGTTCTACTCCCTGACGCTGCTGCCGCCGTTCTGGCAGGCGCTGTCGCACCTGAACCCGATTGTCTATATGATCAGCGGCTTCCGCTTTGGTTTCCTCGGCATTACCGATGTCCCGCTGTTCACCACCGTTGTGGTGCTGGCGGTATTTATCGTGGCGTTCTATCTGCTGTGCTGGTATCTGATCCAGCGTGGACGTGGGCTGCGTAGCTAATCTTCTGCCCGGCGACGTTCTGTTTGCCGGGCACTTTCTTTGACAGTTATCACCGTAAACTAACCTTCACCTGGATAAACTACTCGCCTGCTAAGGAGAGACGTTATGCTGGGATGGGTTATCACCTGCCACGATGAAGAGGCACAGGAAATGCACCTGAAGCTGGAGGCCCGATTTGGCCCTCTGGCGCAATGTCGTGCGGTAAATTACTGGCGAGGGCTGAGCACCAATATGCTAAGCCGGATGATGTGCGACGCGCTGCATGAAACCGACACCGGTGATGGCGTGATTTTTCTCACCGACAGATCGGGCGCGGCGCCTTACGGTTCAGCGGCGTTAATGAGCCATAAGCATGATAACTGTGAAGTGATCTCCGGTATCAGCCTGCCTTTACTCGAAGCGATGTATCCGCTGCGCGCAACGTTGAGCAGCGCTGAGTTTCGTCACGCCATTGTGGCGCAGGGCTCGCCGGGCGTGAGCAGCCTGTGGCACCAGCAGCAGAAGAATCCGCCTTTCGTTCTGCTTCACGATCTGTATAAGCATTAAACATTGGTATTGATGTCGCTTTTGGTACAATGGCGACTGATTATCCGTATCGATTTATATCCCATGTTCATGCGCGTTATCTTTATCCTTCTGCTACTGGTCTCCGGTGGTGCGTCTGCCAGCCTGACCAGTCAGCAAGGCCTTCCTGCCCAATATATGCAAACCACCGAAGATGCGGCCATCTGGGCGCAGGTGGGAAATGCCGTCGTGAACGTGGGCAATGTCCGCGCCGGGCAGATCCTCGCCGTCTTTCCGGCCGCGGCGGATTACTATGAATTTCGTTTCGGATTCGGTACGGGGTTTATTGATAAAGAGCACCTGGAAAAAGTGCAGGGTAAGCAACGCGTTGAGGACAGCCTGGGCGATCTGAACAAGCCGCTCAGCAATCAAAACCTCATCACCTGGAAAGACACGCCGGTGTATAACGCCCCCAGCAGCGGAAGCGCGCCCTTTGGCACCTTAAGCGCCAATCTTCGCTATCCGATTCTGAATAAGCTGAAAGATCGCCTGAACCAGACCTGGTTTCAAATTCGCATCGGCAATCGTCTGGCGTGGATCAGCAGCCTGGATGCACAGGAAGATAACGGACTGCCGGTTCTGACCTACCACCATATCCTGCGTGATGAAGAGAACACCCGTTTTCGACATACCTCCACGACAACCAGCGTACGTGCGTTTAATAATCAGATGGCCTGGTTACGCGATCAAGGCTATACCACGCTGACAATGTACCAGCTTGAAGGGTACGTGCGTAACAAGATGAACCTCCCCGCGAAAGCGGTGGTGATCACTTTTGATGATGGCCTGAAATCGGTGAGCCGCTACGCGTATCCGGTGCTGAAAGAGTATGGCTTCAACGCGACGGCGTTTATTATTTCATCCCGAATCAAAGGTCACCCTCAGAAGTGGGATCCCCGATCGCTACAGTTTATGAGCGTTCAGGAAATTAAGGCTATTCAGGATGTGTTCGACATTCAGTCTCACACCCACTTCCTGCATCGCGTAGATGGGTATAAACACCCCATCTTATTGAGCCGCAGCTATCACGTGATCCTGTTCGATTTTGAACGCTCACGGCGTGCACTGGCGCAGTTCAACCCGCGCGTGCTGTATGTTTCGTACCCGTTTGGCGGGTATGACAATAAAGCGATTAAAGCCGCGAATGATGCCGGTTTTCATCTGGCAGTGACAACGGTGAAGGGGAAGGTGAAGCCGGGGGATAATCCGTTCTTACTGAAGCGACTGTATATTCTGAGAACGGATTCGCTGGAGACAATGTCGCGGCTGATCAGCAATCAGCCGCAGGGGTAGGTTATTCGTACGTGGTCTGAATGGTCACGGTGGTACCGAAAACACCGACGGTTACCGGATCGCTACCGGTTTTGACCAACCTGGCCCAAAGTGATCTGTCAATAATACTAACAGGATCCCCAACAACCTCTCCTATAGCAATGACACGTTGGTAACTGTCTGCCGGCACGGGGTAATGATCATTTTCAGAATCCGTAATCATGACGCCGACGCCTCCTGCCGCAGTAACACCACCAGTATTCTCGACGGTATTGGTAAAATATTTTTTATCTGCGGTGGTATGTGTGGAGGATAACGTATAGTAAACAGCGGTTGTATTTACACATGTACCCGTAACATGGAACTCGACTTTGCTGGTATTCCCGTTTTCGACTTCTGCGGGATACCAGTCACCAAGATTTACCGTTGTGGGCGCACGTAAGACACAGGTCGGGCGATTTAAAGGCATGCTAAATGACATCTCGCTCATGTTCACATGGGGACGAGGGTGATCGGATGTCTTCGGATCGCTTGGATCACCCAGAATGATCTGACCAATCGGGCCTGCACCGGCCGTTAAAAAATTAACATCCGAAGGAACACCCTGAAATCCATTGGTTTGATAGATTTCCATGCGCACATGCCAGGTTTTTTCGTCAAGCAACTCTTCGTGATCGTCATTAGGTGCGGTCATATACCAGGACCCTGCGTTGGGCGGGAACCACGCGGTGACGCCGTTACCATCGGGATACATCGCCAGGGTATAGACAATACCCGGAATATTCGTCCGGAAGGTGGCTTTGTTATCTATGTAGCCTGCCAGCATTGAGTTGTCGGTAATCTGATAGGTGTTTTCACCGTCATTTCCCCCAGCACAGTGAGATTTTAACGCAGGCGTTGTTTCCATAATGATCGTATTACTGATCTGTATGGGAGTTGTTACTGTGCCCACAGGCAGAGGAGTGATAACTGGTTGTGCACCTGGAGACATAATCTGCAAGTCATCATTACCGTAAAATTTGCACTCCTCGAAATTAGCCCGTGCTGCGCCAGACAGCCCGAACGCTGCGAACGCTAATATAGTGAGGTATTTTTTCATCCTAAATCCCTTTATTCGTAGCTGACATTAACCAGAACATTACTTATCACAGCGCCGCTGGTGATCGTTCCAATATTCTGATAACGTGCGTAAAAGCCATAATCCTTTATATAGTTCTCACTACTTCCACTGACATCGTAAATAACGTTTGATGTCCCGTCGCTGTTCAGGACGTTAGTTTTGAACGTATCTGAAAAAATAACGATACCCACATTTTCAGCCGCACCGGCTGTGGCATCGTTTTTAAACACCTGGTTGTGATTACTCCAGAAACCATTTTGCGGAGCAAAACTAAATTTTAGTTTGTTAATCGTTGCGCCTTCTGTACTGCTCGCATAGCAGTCATCTACGTGGATGGTAAAAGGCGTTCCAGCTTCATCATCGTTTGGCGATAAACGATCGCTCTTGTCGCTGTTATAAAACCAGTCTCGTGACACGGTCGGCAAAGTGATCTCTCCGCCGTTTTCGACGCTTAGCCGACAGGTATTATTAACGATGTTTGCTGTCAGGTTTACATCCATACCTGAACCTGCCTGGCTTACGCCAGGCAGAGTGCTACCAGCCAGACCGATAAGCAACACAAGACCGGGCTGGTGTAAATTAAACGGTGATTGTTGCATAATGGTTCCTGGAATTATTGATAGGTGACTGTGAAGGTTACTGGCGCAGTAACGGCACCTGTGCCAACATCGGCAATATTTCTGTCTTTCGCAATCACAATGCGTGAGTTCATCGGGAATTCCCCTACACCGTCAGCAATGGTGACCTCCTGTGCCGCCGGAGGCCTTTTGCAACTCAACATTACGCCAGTATCTACAACTCCTGACCAGATTTCGAAGCCTGTTGCTAACCCAGCAGAATAAGAATCTCCGTCCGTTTTCGGACCCGAGCATCCCCCACCTGCACCACTCGCTGCGGCTACCGTTGCCTTAGTTACACCAGAGCAGTTTGTAAAGGCAATTTTTAACGGCTCGACACGAGTCTTATTTACCAGATCGGTTTTATATACGTCGCCAAACGCAATTTCAGTGGACGCAGTTCCTGCACCGTTAAGCACTTTTGCTGTACACGTGCCCGAGACTATTTTTGATTTTATCGTTAATTTAACACTGTCAGTACCTGTAATTGCTGCGTTTGCCATTCCCGAATACAGAAGTGCAGAAACGGACAGGGCGATAAAAGTAGATTTAAATTTCATAATGTTGCTCCGTTTTCCTGCACCAATTACTCGTAGCTAAATTCAAAAGTCGCAGTAGCCTCAAAATCACCAACTGTCATGCTATTAACTTTGGTTTCACGTATTGTGGCTACTAAAGGAACTTCTTTATTCTGGATTTCTGTTGCACTCCAGACCAGTCGCTTAGCATCATCGTCAGAGTTGATGATAAAAGGGGCCTCCGGTGCGCTGGCTCTGGCAATTTCAACAGCAGAGAAATCTGCGCCTCCATCGGCTTTTGGTTTTTGATTAACAAGGCCGCTAAGCAAATAACCCGATTGGCTTCCTTTTACCGTGGCTTTCAGTGAGGTCAGAGAGGCCGGGCATTCAACAATCACAATTTTGAAATTGGCATTTGCGGTGCCAGCTTTGACATCGTCGAGACGCACCTGGCCGCCGTTACCAATGAGCAGTGTTTGATCCGTATCGGAACCCGTACCGCCCATCAGTTTCATATCACAAGTGGTTTCACGGATATTGGCCGTAAAGTTAACATCGAGATTCGTGCCCTCGGCGAGCGCCGAACCTGATAACGCCAGCATCGTTACGGCAACGACTGACAGGCTATAAAGATTTTTTTTCATACAAACTCTCGTCTATTTTCCCGAATAATTACATCTGGCACACTTGATTGCTGAGCACCGTTGTAAGTCCTACTTTTTGAGCATGTGATGAGACGTTATAATGCACGTCACATTTACTGTCTTTATCGCTTCCCCAGACAACATGAAGCGTGCCTTCATCCTCAACGCCGCGGACATAGGCTTGCCCCGCCTGTCCCACGGTGCCAATAGATTCATTTTTTTCATTTAAAACATCAGCGCCTAAAGGAATAAATCCGTTATCGGTGCGCTTAAGTTCTAAAATTAATGAACGACCTTCATCGGTTGCAAAATCAACCAGCACAACGGAACCACTGCGGGGAACCGTAATTTCACTGGTGTTTTTAATTTCAACGTCGTTTTCCAGCGTGCTGATATCAAGGTATACGCGGTTTTCACGGTAGGCAGACATATAAGGCAGAATGCCATAGCCGGAACTGCCTATTTCGCTGTTACCAAAGCCGATACCGGCGCCTTTCGCACCACTCGCTTTGACCAGTGCCAGCGCATCGTTGTCACCAATACTCCCTGGCGCAAATGCAATACCTCCTGAATGGATGACCATGCCACCGTTATAGGAGGCAGAATATTGTTTACTGTTGTCATCACCAAAAGAGGCAGATAACCCCAGCGGGCCATATTCACTGTTATAGGACCCGTAGCCGCTTATCTGATTCAGGTCACCATAATTACCACTGTTTGACGAGGCGCTAACGGAATAACTCACCTTATTATCTTGCGTATTTCCACCCGCGGACGTGTTAAAACTTGTGCCGCCTTTAAGGTCGGAACGTAATCCCATATTGATGTTCGAGAATCCACCGGCATTCCCTCTATCTTTTGAGAATACACTTAATGGAATGCTTAGGCTTAAATAAACGCTGTCGTCTTTCTTGCCGTTCTGATCATAGGTTCGCTGTATTGACAAGCTGTAGCTGCCGTAGGTGAAGCTATTGTTATACCCAATATTGTAATTGGAAGTAGAGCCCGTCGCGTTCCAGTAATCCTGCCAGGTGCCGCTTACATACAGGGAGCCAAAATTGTCTTCTCCGGAGGTCAGCGGTTGGTTAAGACTAATTTGCACCTGGTTTTTGGTGCGCTGATAGTCTGCATATAACGCTTCGTTTGAGTCATAGCTACGGTTTGAGTACTTCTGGTGCCTAATACTGTCCTGAAGTTGCGCCGCATCGTTAAGCGTCAGGTAGTCTTCCGTCGAGAAACGATAAGCCGCAACGTTAAAGGAAGTATTCGTCGACTCAATCATTTTGCTGTAGGTTAAACGATAACTTTGCCCGCTTAATTTATCCAGCCCCTCAATATCTGCATAAGATTGCGTAACGTCGAATGCAAACGCACCAACAGGGGTGTTCATTGCCACGCCGAGAATACCGGCATAAAAATCCATGTCGGTATATTGCGCGCCAATATAACCCGTGAACGTATTATTCAGGCCATAGTAAAGCGTACCGTAACCCACTTTAGGCGCATCAATAAGTGACTCATCATTTAACTCACCTAAACCGACGTCCCAGCGAGAGGCTCCCGGACGGAGCATCTGCGTGACGGATGAAAAGGGTACGGTAAAGGAGCGTTTGCTGCCATCAGCTTCTTCAATCGTTACCAGTAAATCATTTCCGTAACCTGTGGTACTCAGGTCGTTTATTTCAAACGCGCCTGGTGGCACCGAGGTTTCATAAATCTTATTGCCGCTCTGCGTGACGCTGACCTTCGCGTTACTGTTCGCGACACCCCGAATGACAGGCGCGTAGCCTGTGGACCCCATTGGCAGCATGCGATCGTCACTGTACATGCGTGCGCCGCGCAGGCTCATAGAGTTAAATGCCTCGCCACGCGTGTAAGAGTCGCCGATGACAAACTGGGCACTCAACGGTGTGATATCGCGCTGCAAATAGACATCCTGACTGGAGTATTTTGTGCCGCTATCTTTGTCCCAGTTAAAATTGCCACGCGAGCGCAGGCGCCATGGCCCCATATTCAGGCCATAGCGTAACCCTACATATGCACTTTCTGATGTACTGCCGTTGTTCTCGCTACGCCAGCCGTTCATGTCATAAGAGAGCAGAGCGGCAGGAATCCCGTTATCCCACAACGATGGATCGACATAGCCCGCCGGGCGTTTCGCACATAAATCTGGGGAAAATTTAAATCCATAGCCTGCTTGCCACTGTCATAGCTAACCGTAGCGCCAGCGAAAGATTTTTTAATATCGACGCAGGTTTCATCGTCTTCCGGTCCGTCAGGCAATGTGCTGGTGTCGACACCCGATTGTGACAGCAGCAGTTTTGTTATGCACGGGGTCGCACGAGGTGTTCCGTTATCTTTAAACGTGACCTCCACGGTGGACTTCAGTTTACCGTTCAGGTTGATCTTAGTGCGATAGGTCCCCGGTAAAACCGGGTTGCCATGTGAAAAACGATTAATATCAATATTAGCGCTGCCATTTAAAAGAAATTGATCGTTAAACTCGACCTCTTCTTCATTATCAGGCAGATCTTTTGCTGGCGTGATATTTTCTGCACAGGCATAAAAAGGCAATGCTGCACTTATCGTAAGACATAAAAGAGAACGTTTAAATAACATGGCACATCCACTTAATCAGTGCAGAGAGGGTGCTCTCCACAGAGTTAATGCTATTAATTATTATATGTATTAAAGGGTGCTCTATTTTAGTCCCGCTTCGTGATGGTCTGTGCCGCCATAGTCATTAATAGAATCAAACTCTACTTTACCATTTACGGCAGAAGCTAAACCTTTAACCGTCATTGTGGTATCACTGAACGGTGGAACGGCCTTATGATCAACGTCGTATGTTTTTTGACTGGCTTTAATGGTTACCGCCGAAACGGAGACGTTATACGGTGAATTATTATGGGCAACAAGCTTAACCGCGTTTCCTTCTTTTTTCTGCGTCCATGTCAAATGCTCAGCTGCTTCACCTGCCGAGCCTTTTAACCCGTCAGGACGGTAAAAGAATTTTATACGTGTTCTGAATGCCAGCTGAAGCTGGTTAAGATTCTCTTTATCCGCAGCTTTTGATTTTGGTGGAATCTCCAGGACATTGAACCAGAAAAGCGATTCACGATCCTGTGGTAAAGGTGTACCTGTGTAGGTAATACGTACGGATTGGCCTTTTTTCGGGTCAATACGGGATACTGGAGGGGTAATGATAAAAGGAAGCTTTAACTCTTCCGGATTTACGCCATCACGCCCATCATCAAGCCAGGTTTGAACCAAAAGCGGTTTGGTTCCATGGTTATCGAGATTAACAACAACATCCTTCGATGACTGTGGATAGATAATACGGGTGCCGGAAATAACAATATCCGCACTTGCATTCGATGTGGCCAAAACGGCAGTTGCGAGCAATACGGCTTGAAAACTTTTAATGAAGACTGAATGAGACATTTTTTCCACTTCCTTTTGGAATTACACAAGCAATCCCTCATTCATCATGAAGGATTGCTTAATTTAAAGTTTACGAATCTCTTATTCGTAAATCATGGTGAAGGCAACCTGTGCCTGCACGGTACCAGCAGAAACTGGATTACTTGTTGCATCCCAACCCTGACCCTGGGTGTACGCTACGCGGTAGTACAGGTTTCCTGCGCCAGAAGTTTCATCGATGGTTGCTTTCTGGGAGTTGTTAGTCTGGTCAATTTTGATCTGATCGACAGCTGAGTTACCGTCGTTTGACAGCACCAGGTTAACGTTCTTAGCTGAACCCTGAGCATTGCTTGGTGGAACCAGCAGACCGCCTTCGGTAGAAGAGGAGCCAGCCCAGGAAGAGAACTGTGCAGATGCTTTCTTCACAGTTGCGGTATCACAACCGGTCAGTGTAAGGCTGAATTTCTTTTCACCCAGGGTGCTGGTGCTACCCAGTGCGTTTGCGAAATCACGCACAAATACAGTGTCCAGAGTCACGTCAAAATCGTTACCGTTCTGATCGATTTTCTGGTCAAGGGAGACCTGGCAAGTATTGTTAGAAACCATGCCGTGGAAAGTAATAGTGCCGGTGTCAGGATCTGCTGCTACCGCTGAACCCGCAGCCAATACGCTTGCCATAGCAATTGCCAAACCATATTTTTTAGAAATCATTTAAATATCCATATTCGTTGAGTGAATAATAAGTGCCCGTAAGTCTTTTATTTGAAATTAAATTTCGTGGCGAATTATATTGTTAATCTCAATGAAATATAGATGTTGTGCGTGATTTAAACTAAATGAATAGTTTAGTAAATTTAAAATTATTTGTTATCAATGTGATGGGATTGTCTGGTTGTGCGGGGAGAGTTTGAATATTAATTCTATAAATGCTTTTTAAAGACCCATTCATTTAATAAATGCGCAGGAATGGGTCGTGGGATAAATATTATCAGGCAACCTGTACCGGAATCGCCTTCGCGGTACGTTTCATCTCATTGTCGCCTTCAAAGTAGGCTACTTTTGGCTGCCAGCGACGCGCTTCTTCGTCAGACATCATGACAAAGCTGGCGATAATCACGATATCGCCTACGTCCGCGCAGTGCGCCGCCGCCCCGTTGACGGAGATGATTTTGGACCCGCGCTCAGCGGCAATGGCGTAGGTAGAGAAGCGTTTGCCGTTATTTACGTTCCAGATATCAATGGCTTCGTTTTCGAGAATACCCGCCGCGTCGAGAAAATCCTGGTCGATCGCGCAGGAGCCTTCATAATGCAGGTCGGCCTGAGTGACTTTCACACGATGAAGTTTACCTTGCAGCATTTTGCGAATCATTACGTTTACCTTTCATCTTCCGGGTAGAAAAACTACGCCAGCTCAACCACTTTGTTATCGATAAGGCGGGCCTGGCCGAGCCATGCCGCCACCAGAATTACCGCACGTTTGCTGGTCTCTGTAAGTGCCAGAAGCGTATCGGCATCCCGAATTTGAACGTCGTCAGCACGAAGACCTTTCTCGTTCAGCGCCTGTTCAGCCAGGGCGATGATCTCTTCTGCTGTTAACTCTTTTGCCAGCAGTTGCTCTGCCATGGTATTCATGACTTTGCTTAAGCCCGGCGCAATTTTACGCTGTTCGGCGGTCAGATAGCCGTTACGGGAACTGAGCGCCAGGCCATCTTTCGCGCGTACAATCGGCACGCCGACGATCTCGATGTCGTAGCCCATGTCGGCAACCATTTTGCGGATCAGCGCCAACTGCTGGAAATCTTTCTCGCCAAAGCAGGCGATGTCCGGCTGCACAAGGTTAAACAGCTTGCTGACGATGGTGGAGACGCCACGGAAATGGCCCGGGCGGCTGGCGCCCTCCAGCATGGTCGAAATACCCGGCACGTCGACGTAGGTCGATTCAGTGGTACCCTGGGGATACACATCTGCGGGTGCCGGTGCGAAGACGATATCCGCATGACGTTTTTTGAGCTTCTCGCAATCTTCCTGCAAGGTACGTGGGTAGCGCGCCAGATCGTCTTCGCGATCGAACTGCATCGGGTTAACGAAGATACTAACTACCACGATATCTGTCCGGGCTCTCGCTTCATCGACCAGCTTCATATGGCCATCGTGCAGGTTGCCCATGGTTGGGACAAGGGCGATACGTTTACCTTCCTGACGCGCCCGACGAATATGCTGACGCAGCAGCGGCAGGGTTTCTATGATTAGCACACCTGGACTCCTTAATGGAAACTGTGTTCTTCGCCCGGATAAACGCCGGACTCAACCTCGGCAATATACTGCCGCACAGCAGCACGCATGTCGCCTGCTTCTGACAGGAAATTTTTAGCAAATTTTGGAATATGGCCGCCGGTGATCCCAAAGGCGTCGTGCATGACCAGAATCTGGCCATCGGTGACGTTACCCGCGCCGATGCCGATCACCGGAATCGACAGCGCCTCAGTGATACGCTTAGCCAGCTCAACCGGCACACACTCCAGCACCAGCAGCTGCGCGCCCGCGGCTTCCAGCGCCACGGCATCATCAAACAGCGTCTGCGCCGCATCGCCTCGGCCCTGCACCTTATATCCGCCAAAGATGTTGACCGACTGCGGCGTCAGCCCCAAATGACCACAAACCGGCACGGCGCGGTCGGTGAGCATTTTCACCGTATCGACCAGCCAGGCGCCGCCTTCGATTTTGACCATATTGGCGCCGGCGCGCATCACTGTCGCCGCATTTTCGAAGGCCTGCTCCGGGGTGGCATACGCCATAAACGGCAGATCGGAAAGCAGCAGGCAGGCGGGGGCACCCCGGCGCACGGCGCGGGTATGGTAAGCAATATCCTCGACCGTGACCGGCAGAGTGGAATCATGTCCTTGTACCGTCATCCCTAACGAGTCTCCGACCAGCATGACGTTGATCCCTTCTTCGGCAAACAGTTTTGCGAAGCTGTAGTCATACGCGGTGATAGTGGCGAAGCGTTTTTTTTCCTGTTTGCATTTCTGCAATAAGGAGATGGTGGTTGGTTTCATACTGTTTCCTGATGGCCCAAAAGCGAATCTTTGCGCATTCTAACAGTAACATTTGAGGGAACAATGATTTTAGGCAATCGATTAACCGCAAATAAGGAATGGTTAATCGATGCGGAGGCGGGATTACCAGCGGGCCGGTTTATCCGCGTTGAGATTTTGCAGAACGGCTTGCAGTGAGGAGCCGTCAGGGAAGGTGAGATCGGGCGCGACTTCAAACAGCGGCCAGAGCATAAACCCACGGTTTTTCATGTCGTAATGCGGAACGGTGAGGCGTTCGGTGTTAATCACCTCGTGACCGAAAAGCATAATATCGAGATCGAGCGTGCGCGGTCCCCAGCGTTCGGCTTTGCGGACGCGACCCTGCTGTAGCTCAATACGCTGGGTATTATCCAGCAGCGTTTCTGCGTCAAGGGTCGTTTCCAGCACCACGGCGGCGTTCAGATAATCAGGCTGATCCTGCGGGCCAAGCGGCGGCGTACGGTAAAATGAGGACAGCGCGACGATGCGGCTTTGGGGGATCTCTCCCAGAGCCTGCACGGCAGCGTTAACCTGCTCCAGCGGAGAGGCCAGATTGCTGCCGATGGCGATATACGCAAGGGTCATGCCGTGCCTTCACGACGCGGTGCGCGTTTGCGCGGGCGACGGTGACGACGGCGCGGTGCCGGTTCATCATCCAGATCCGTAAGCATATCTTTTTGCTCCGGTGGCGCAGAAACCTGAAACTCGCCCCACCACTGCGCCAGGCGCTGTAGTTCCGGGTTCCTTTCAACTTCAGCACGCAGAGAGAGCAGATCGAACGCGGCGCGGAACTTAGGATGCTCCATCAGCTTCCAGGCGCGTTTACCCTGACGGCGGGACATACGCAGCTGAAGCTGCCAGATATCACGCACCAGCGTGGTAATACGTTTCGGGATCGCCAGCGTGCGACAGCCTTCGTCCAGCACGTCGTTTGCCGCCAGCGCGAACGCATCATAATAGGCGAGACCGCTCTCCTGGGTAATGCGCTGCGCCGTTTCCAGCAGCGGATACCAGAACATGGCCGCGAACAGGAACGCCGGATTCACGCGCATATCGTTATGAATACGGGTATCGGTGTTCTTCAGCACCTGCGCAATTATCCGCTCCATTGCGCTGTCACCGTTTTCGGTGAAGTAGCGGGTAATGGTCGGGAACAGCGGCTGGAACAGGTTGTATTCACGCAGCAGGTTGTAGGTTTCAAACCCGTAGCCTGCCTGGAGCAGCTTTAACGACTCCTCAAACAGACGGGCAGGGGGCACGTCGTTGATCAGCGTTGCCAGACGCGGGATCGGCTCTGCGGTTTCCGGGCTGATACGCATGTTCAGCTTGGCGGCGAAACGCACGGCGCGCAGCATTCGGACCGGATCTTCGCGATAGCGCGTTTCCGGCGTGCCGATCAGGCGAATCAGGCCGTCTTTCAGATCCTGCATACCGCCGACGTAATCGCGCACGGTAAAATCCGCCACGCTGTAGTAAAGGCTGTTGATGGTGAAATCGCGACGCTGAGCATCTTCTTCAATAGAGCCGAAGATGTTGTCACGCAGCAGCATGCCGTTTTGGCCGCGCTGGGAAGTCGTGCGATCGTTAACGCCCGCTTCGTGGTGACCGCGGAAGGTCGCCACTTCAATAATTTCCGGTCCAAACATCACGTGCGCCAGACGGAAACGGCGGCCAACCAGACGGCAGTTGCGGAATAATTTACGCACCTGCTCAGGCGTGGCGCTGGTCGTCACGTCGAAATCTTTTGGTTTTTTGCCCAGCAGTAAATCGCGCACCCCGCCGCCGACGAGATAGGCCTCGTAGCCTGCTTTATTCAGACGATAGAGCACCTTGAGGGCATTTTCACTGATATCTTTGCGGGAAATATTGTGCTGCTCACGCGGAATGACCGACATGTGTGGCTGTGCAATAGCGTCGTTCGCCATGCTCTCTTCGCGGCTCAGCACTTTACGGCAAAAATTAGCGACTCGGGTAAAAATAGTACACCTCGTAGTGTGTTTTGTTATCAAAAAAGCGGCTAATCATAGCTCAGCGCAACGCATTTGAGAATGCTGGATTTTTGGCACGGCCATAAGCGTCCAGTCAGCAATGGCCGTTTTCAGCAATTCATCCAGACTCAGATCCTGCCATTCCTGCGTTACATTCTGGTTGAGAAATCGCAGCGCGTCGATCAAAACCGGGCGCGGATCGCCGTCAGGCAGCGCCGGGGCATGATTCTGTTTCGATAGCTTATTTCCCTGTTCATTGACTGCCAGCGGCAGATGGATGTAATCCGGCACCGCCCAGCCAAACTGCTGGTAAAGCGATATTTGCCGCACGGTAGGCTCAACCAGATCCGCCCCGCGCACGATTTCCGTAACGCCCTGGAAATGGTCATCGATAACCACCGCCAGGTTATAGGCAAACAAACCATCACGACGGTGAATAATAAAATCTTCACGCGCCAGGCGTTCATCCGCCTGAATTGTTCCTGAGAGTACGTCGGTAAACTGCGTCACCGGAGTACGCTGTATCAGCCGCACGGCGGCATTCTCAGGACCGTTGTGCCGCGTACGGCAGTGGCCGTCATAAACGCCACCTACGCTCTGAATACGCGCCCGCGTGCAGGTGCAGTTATAGGAAAGGCCCTGTTCAGCAAGCCACGCCAGACGTTCACGGTAGGCATCATGGCGTTGAGACTGCCAGAGTACGTCGTCGTCCCAGTGAAGACCGTAATGTTCCAGCTGACGCAGAATAGTTTCTGCTGCACCGGGAACTTCACGTGGAGGATCGATATCTTCAATGCGGACCAGCCATTGACCCTGGCGGGCGCGAGCCTGTAGGTAGCTGCCGAGCGCGGCAATTAATGAGCCGAAGTGTAATTCACCGGAGGGAGATGGCGCAAAGCGCCCGATATAGTGAGATTCAGACATATCAACGGTAACAAGGCGGGAGAGACTCCCGCCTTAGCTGAGTAGTGAGAGGGCAGGCGTTAGCCGGCCATCTGTTTTTCGCGGATTTCTGCCAGCGTTTTACAGTCGATGCACAGATCGGCTGTTGGACGCGCTTCCAGGCGACGAATACCGATTTCAACACCGCAGGATTCGCAGTAGCCAAAATCTTCGTCCTCGACCTTCTTCAGCGTTTTTTCGATCTTTTTGATCAGTTTGCGCTCGCGGTCACGGTTACGCAGTTCGAGGCTGAACTCTTCTTCCTGAGCGGCACGGTCGACCGGGTCCGGGAAGTTAGCAGCTTCATCCTGCATATGTGTAACGGTGCGATCGACTTCATCCCTGAGTTGATTACGCCATGCTTCAAGAATACGCTTGAAGTGCGACAGCTGGGCTTCGTTCATATACTCTTCGCCCGGCTTCTCTTGATACGGCTCCACCCCAGCGATGGCGAGAATACTCAGGGACGATGTTTTACGGTTTTGCCCTTCTTGCATGTTGCTTCTCCTTAACACGCACTATCGATCCCCGTGTTGGGGGAAAAATCAGGTCGCTATAAATAGCAGATGCTTTTCCGTATGGCAATTATCTAAACGTAACACTTGACAACCCTGTGAGGAAAAGCGTATTTGCGCACGCGGCCAGAACACTTATTAGTCAATCGTCTAATCCCTTATAAGACAATGGGAAGAGAGGATCTCAGAGTCATATTATCGGCAGAAAGTTCCGCTTTATAAGCGAAAATCTCTACCCCCTGCTTTTGTGCCTCATTCAACAATTGCGCGTATTTAGGATCAATATGACGGGCCGGGGAAAACCGTTCAATGGCTGAATGCAGAACCGCAAACAGCAACACGGCGCGCTTGCCCGCCGCCGCTACACTCATTAGCTCTCGCAGATGCTTCTGGCCACGTAGCGTTACCGCATCCGGAAAGAAGCCGTTTTCCTGTTCCGCTAACGTCACTGATTTTACTTCAATATAGCACTCAGGGCGGTCTTCCGCCTGTAACATAAAATCAATTCTGCTGCCTTCATCGCCATATTTCACTTCGCTTTTTTGCGTGCCGTAACCCACCAGTTCAGGAAGCATTCCATTTGTCAGGGCTTCCTTAACCAGCTGATTTGCGCGCAGGGTATTCACGCAAATAAATGCCCCGCTTTGCGTCTCGGTCATTTCCCAGGTATGAGGATATTTGCGTTTAGTATTTTCTGATGTGGAATACCAGACCGTGTCACCCGGCGTGGCGCAACCGGTCATGGCGCCGGTGTTAGGGCAGTGCAGCGTGAGCGTTTCGCCCTCAGGGGTGATCACGTCAGCGAGAAAGCGTTTGTAACGCTGGATCAGCGTGGCGGGCTGGAGTGCAGGGCTAAACTTCATCAGGATTCCTTAACGTGTCGCCCAGCGTCCAGCGCTGAAGCGGAGTATAGCGGGTGCGTCCTTGTACAAAGGCAGATTCGTACAGCGCAAATTCATTCACCTGAAAGGACCAGTGAAAGCCCGGTGGCGGGATGGCAACGGCCTGACCCGCATCGCGCAGCAGGGTAATGTGGGGATGAAACGGCTGTGGGCTCTGATAACAGCCGCTTCGCGCGGCCTGCGCCCGCAGCATGTTGGCGAGCTGTAGCAGTCCGCGAGGGGGCTGCCGCGTCCCCAGCCAGACCACCCGAGAGCGCAGCCATTGCCCGGCATCGTCAAGATGCAGCGTAAATCCCGGCTGCGAAATGCGTCCGGCCATTGCGCTTAACGCGCGCTGCTTTTCAGCGCTTACTTCACCAAGAAAGGCTAACGTCAGGTGCATATTGGCGGCGACGACGGGGCGGCCCGCTTCCGCGGGGAAGTGGCTGGCGCGCCAGCGAACAATCTGCCGTTGAAGCGTGGTGGGTAATTCAATGGCGAAGAATAGCCGTTTTGACTCAGACATGCGCAAGACTCGGTAATGATATGCGCCGATGCTACAATGTACGCCGATTAATGTTAACCCTCTGGAGCCGTAAGTGTCCTCTTTGCCCGTTGCCGTCGTCCTTCCTGAGCTTCTCGCAGCCTTAGAACATGCGCCACAGGTTTTGCTCAGCGCGCCCACCGGAGCGGGTAAATCCACCTGGCTGCCCCTGCAAATTCTGCGCGAGGGGAGCATCAGCGGGAAAATTATCCTGCTGGAGCCACGCAGGCTGGCCGCGCGCAATGTGGCGCAGCGCCTGGCGGAACTGCTGAATGAAAAACCGGGCGAGACGGTAGGGTACCGGATGCGCGCCGAAACCTGCGTTGGACCGTCCACGCGGCTGGAGGTGGTCACCGAGGGTATTCTCACCCGTATGCTGCAAAACGATCCGGAGCTGACCGGCGTCGGGCTGGTGATCCTTGATGAATTTCACGAGCGCAGCCTCCAGGCCGATCTGGCCCTTGCGCTGCTGCTCGACGTTCAGCAGGGGCTGCGCGACGACCTTCGGCTGCTGATTATGTCGGCGACGCTGGATAACGAGCGGCTCCGGCAGACGCTCCCTGACGCGCCGATGGTCTCCTCTGAAGGGCGTGCGTTCCCGGTCGAGCGCCGCTATCAGCCGCTGCCTGCCCATCAGCGTTTTGACGAAGCGGTTGCCATCGCCACCGCCGAATTGCTCCGTCAGGAACCCGGCTCGCTGCTGCTGTTTTTACCCGGCGTAGGCGAAATCCAGCGCGTACAGGAGCAGCTGGCATCCCGGGTGAACGGTGACGTTATGCTGTGCCCGCTCTACGGCGCGCTGCCGTTGGCTGACCAGCGCAAGGCGATCCTTCCCGCACCGGCAGGGCAGCGCAAAGTGGTGCTGGCAACCAATATCGCGGAAACCAGTTTGACCATCGAAGGCATTCGCCTGGTGGTGGACAGTACGCAGGAGAGGGTGGCCAGTTTTGATCCGCGTACCGGGCTGACCAGGCTACTGACGCAGCGCATCAGCCAGGCCTCAATGGTGCAGCGCGCAGGGCGAGCAGGGCGTCTTGAGCCGGGTATTTGCCTGCATTTAACCAGCGCCGAGCAGGCGGAGCGTGCGGCATTGCAGAGCACGCCTGAGATTTTACAAAGCGATCTCTCCGGGCTGGTGATGGATCTGATGCAGTGGGGCTGCCCGGACCCTGACCAGCTCACCTGGCTTAATCCTCCGCCTGTCGTGAACCTTTCCGCTGCGCGCAGCCTGCTGACCCAGCTTGGCGCGCTGGAAGGCGAGCGACTGACGGCGCGCGGCCAGAAAATGGCGGCGCTGGGCAACGATCCGCGTCTGGCGGCAATGCTGGTGGCAGCACAGGGCGACGATGAAATTGCCACGGCGGCAAAACTGGCGGCTATTCTTGAGGAGCCGCCGCGCGGTGGCAGCAGCGATCTGGGACAGGCCTTTTCTCGCCATCAGGGAAACTGGCAACAACGCGCGCAGCAGCTGTGTAAACGCCTGAATTGCCGGGGCGGTTCGCCTGACAGCGATAAAGTTATCCCTCTGCTGGCCCAGGCCTTCCCGGACAGGATCGCTCGCCGTCGCGGGCTGGATGGTCGCTATCAGCTGGCAAATGGGATGGGCGCGATGCTGGACAGCGATGACGCCCTGACGCGTCACGAATGGCTGATCGCGCCGCTCTTGCTCCAGGGCAGCCACTCCCCGGACGCGCGTATTTTACAGGCGGTTGCCGTGGATATTGACGCGCTGACGCGTGCCTGCCCGCAGCTGCTTCAGCAATCTGACATCTTGGAATGGGATGATGCCCAGGGCACGCTGAAGGCGTTCCGTCGTAGCCAGATTGGCAAACTGACGCTCGGGACGAAACCGCTGGCGAAGCCGTCGGAGGAAGAGTTACACCAGGCGATGCTGAACGGCATTCGGGAAAAAGGGCTGAGCGTACTGAACTGGACGCCGGAGGCCGAACAGTATCGCATTCGCCTGCATTGCGCCGCGAAGTGGCTGCCGGAACAGGGGTGGCCAGCGGTGGATGATGAGACGCTGCTCGCGACGCTTGAACAGTGGCTGTTGCCGCAGATGAACGGCGTACACTCGCTGCGCGCCCTGAAGGCGCTTGATGTTAAGTCAGCGTTACAGAATTTACTGGACTGGTCGTTACGTCAACGTCTGGATAGTGAACTGCCTGGGCATTACACTGTGCCAACCGGGAGCCGGATTGCCATTCGTTATCATGAGGATAATCCGCCGGCGCTGGCGGTTCGGATGCAGGAGATGTTTGGTGAGGCCACCACGCCGTCCATCGCTGAAGGGCGCGTGCCGTTAGTGCTTGAGCTGCTTTCGCCTGCGCATCGTCCCTTGCAGATCACCCGCGATCTGGGGGCGTTCTGGGCGGGGAGCTATCGTGAAGTGCAGAAAGAGATGAAAGGGCGATATCCCAAACACGTCTGGCCGGACGATCCGGCGAATACCGCGCCGACACGGCGCACGAAGAAATATTCGTAATGGATCGAAAAGGGGAGTGCGGCCTGATGCCCTCACCCCGGCCCTCTCCCACGGGGAAAGGGAGAAACAAACTTTGAGAGATTTCTTCTTTCACTGACCTGTGCAAGATAAGAAAATCTGGCCTTTGCGCCTGAATGTTGCGGAGAAAAAGCATGGCGGGGAATGACCGCGAGCCAATAGGACGTAAGGGAAAGCCGACGCGTCCGGCGAAAGAAAAGGTAAGCCGTCGTCGCCTCAGAGATGAGGAGTATGACGATGACTATGTAGACGATTATGAGGATGAAGAACCGATGCCACGTAAAGGGAAAGGCAAAGGGCGTAAGCCTCGTGGTAAGCGCGGCTGGTTCTGGTTGCTGCTGAAGCTGTTCATTGTTTTTGTTGTCCTGATCGCGATTTACGGCGTTTATCTGGATCAGAAGATCCGCAGCCGTATCGACGGGAAAGTCTGGCAATTGCCTGCGGCAGTGTACGGCCGCATGGTGAACCTTGAGCCGGACATGTCCATCAGCAAGAACGAGATGGTGAAGCTGCTGCAAGCCACGCAGTATCGTCAGGTCACGAAAATGACCCGTCCGGGTGAATTTACCGTCCAGGCGAAAAGCATTGAGATGATCCGCCGTCCGTTCGACTTCCCGGACAGTAAAGAAGGGCAGGTGCGCGCGCGTCTGACCTTTGACGGCGATCGTCTGGAAACCATTGAGAACATGGATAACGATCGCCAGTTCGGTTTCTTCCGTCTCGATCCGCGTCTCATCACCATGCTGTCGTCCGCAAACGGCGAACAGCGCCTGTTCGTGGCGCGTAATGGCTTCCCGGATCTGCTGGTAGATACCCTGCTGGCAACCGAAGACCGCCACTTCTACGAGCACGACGGTATTAGCCTTTACTCCATTGGTCGTGCGGTACTGGCGAACCTGACTGCCGGGCGTACGGTGCAGGGGGCAAGTACCCTGACCCAGCAGCTGGTGAAAAACCTGTTCCTCTCCAGCGAGCGCTCTTACTGGCGTAAAGCCAACGAAGCGTACATGGCCGTGCTGATGGATGCGCGCTACAGCAAGGATCGTATTCTTGAGCTGTACATGAACGAGGTGTACCTCGGTCAGAGCGGTGACAACGAGATCCGCGGCTTCCCGCTGGCGAGCCTGTACTACTTTGGTCGTCCGGTAGAAGAGCTGAGCCTTGACCAGCAGGCGCTGCTGGTGGGCATGGTGAAAGGCGCGTCGATCTACAACCCGTGGCGTAACCCGAAACTGGCGCTGGAGCGACGTAACCTGGTGCTGCGTCTGCTGCAACAACAGCAGGTGATTGACCAGGAGCTGTACGACATGCTGAGCGCGCGTCCGCTGGGCGTTCAGCCGCGCGGTGGGGTGATCTCTCCGCAGCCTGCCTTTATGCAGATGGTGCGTCAGGAGTTGCAGTCTAAGCTCGGGGATAAAGTGAAAGATCTCTCCGGCGTGAAGATCTTTACCACCTTTGACTCCGTGGCACAGGACGCCGCAGAAAAAGCGGCGGTAGAAGGTATTCCGGCGCTGAAAAAGCAGCGTAAGCTGAGCGATCTGGAAACCGCGATGGTAGTGGTTGACCGTAACACCGGCGAAGTTCGTGCCATGGTGGGCGGTGCTGAGCCGCAGTTTGCGGGCTATAACCGTGCCATGCAGGCGCGTCGTTCAATTGGTTCACTGGCAAAACCGGCGACCTATCTGACCGCGCTGAGCCAGCCGAATCTTTATCGCCTGAATACCTGGATTGCCGATGCGCCAATTTCCCTGCGCCAGCCTAACGGCCAGGTTTGGTCACCGCAGAACGATGACAGACAGTTCAGCGGCCAGGTCATGCTGGTGGATGCGTTAACCCGCTCGATGAACGTGCCAACGGTTAACCTCGGAATGGCGCTGGGCCTGCCGGCCATTACCGACACCTGGCAGAAGCTGGGGGTACCGAAAGATCAGCTGCACCCGGTGCCAGCGATGATTCTGGGGGCGCTTAACCTGACGCCAATCGAAGTGGCGCAGGCGTTCCAGACCATCGCCAGCGGCGGTAACCGTGCTCCGCTTTCCGCTCTGCGTTCGGTGATTGCCGAAGATGGCTCCGTGCTGTATCAGAGCTTCCCGCAGGCAGAACGTGCAGTTCCGGCGCAGGCGGCCTATATGACGCTGTGGACCATGCAGCAGGTTGTCCAGCGCGGTACAGGCCGTCAGCTGGGAGCGAAGTATCCGGGCCTGCATCTGGCGGGTAAAACCGGGACCACCAACAACAACGTCGATACCTGGTTCGCCGGTATTGATGGTCGTGAAGTGGTCATCACCTGGGTGGGGCGCGATAACAACCAGCCGACCAAACTGTATGGCGCGAGCGGTGCGATGTCGATTTACCAGCGCTACCTGGCCAACCAGTCTCCGGTGCCGCTGAACCTGGTTGCCCCGGAAGATATCGTTGATATGGGCGTGGACGCATCGGGCAACTTTATTTGCGGTGGCGGGATGCGTACGCTGCCGGTCTGGACGACTAACCCGGATGCGCTGTGTCAGCAAAGTCAGCCAGAAGAACCGACAGGTAACCCGTTCGATCAGTCTTCTCAACCCCAGCAGCCGCAGCAGCAACAGCCGCAGCAGCAGAATGAGAAGAAAGACAGCGACGGTGTCGCCGGCTGGATCAAGGACATGTTTGGCGGAAACTAATTAGTTTCCTGAATAAAAGGCCGCTTAATGGTTAAGCGGCCTTTTTTTATGTTTACATTCATTTATATTTAAAATTATTAAATTTAAAATGTAGAATTATTAATTTTTGCTTTTTTTCATCTAAAACAGAAAGTTGTGTCCGATTATTCGGGCATTATCATTTTGCGATCTAGACGTGATGAAGAATAATCTGATTAAATCCTCCCCAGAAATTTACTGACCTCACAGGATATTCCTTAGAGGACTTCCCAACATTTTTGTATATATCAAGAATGGATATCTTCATCATCACATATAAGGATATTGTTATGAGTAAATATGTTGTTTCAACGGTGCTGGCCAGCACGTTTATGGCTGCACTTTCTCTGCCGGTATTTGCAGCGAATGATTCTGGTACGGTAAATTTCGCCGGAAAAATTGTGGCGGATACCTGTGAAATTGATGTTGATGGCTCGGGGTCCAATACTTCCACCGTCACATTTGCAGATACTTATCCTTCTGATTTTGGTACTGACGGTCAGGTCGGGACGTCGAAGGCCTTTAAGATTGAAGTGAAAAAATGTGATCCGCTGGTTGCCAAACTGAACCTCAAGTTCAGCGGCACCACAACGGATGCGGAATACAAGCGCCTGAAGAACGATCTTTCCGGCGCTGGCAATGCGACCAACGTTGGCATCATTGTCAGTAATGAAAATGGGACTAAGGGGGACGTGGTTTTCAACGGATCAGAACCGGAAGCCGGTACCGATGTTGCGAACGATGCCACTGGCGCCACAGCATCTGTCTTTAATTACACCGCGAAAGTTATTCAGGTTGGTGATAACAAACCAACAGCAGGTCACTACTCCTCATCTGCAACGTTCGAGGTTGTTTATCGCTAAATCTATTTTGGCAGCCTGAAAGGGCTGCCTTCTGGAACGTAGTATGAATTATTTATTAAAATTGTTAGGTGGATGTTTGATTATCTCTTGCTGTTCAGTACAGGCAAGTGTGGTTCTCGGTGGCACGCGAATTATTTATCCATCGAATAAATCCGAAGTACAAATAGCACTAAAAAATAAAGACCCTCATACTCGATATCTGGTGCAAAGCTGGGTGAGTTACCCCAATGATGCAAAAGCACCTTTCATCATTACGCCGCCTGTCTATAAATTACAGGAAAATCGTCAGACCCTTTTGCACATCATTTTTACCGGCGATAAAAAAAATCTGCCCGCAGATCGCGAATCTTTATTTCTGGCGAATGTGAAATCCGTCTCGGCGTTATCACCTGACTTAAAAGACAAGAATACGCTGCAATTCGCGATGAAAACGCGTCTGAAGCTGTTCTGGCCTCCTGCTGATTTGAAAGAAACCGATGCGCTACAAGCCTATGAAAAAATCACCTTCCGCCGCCAGGGGAACAAGCTCATTGCGAAAAACCCAACGCCGTTTTACGTCTCCTTTGGCGAGCTGGCCGTGGGCGGGAAAAGTGTCCCTGTGACTGACACAAAAACCACGCCGGGGGCAATTTCAATGATGGTCGCACCTTTCAGCGAGCAATATTTTTCTGTGCCTCAATCTGCAAACGGGCCCGTGACGTGGACTGCTATTAGCGATTTCGGCGCGCAAACCTCCCAGCGCAAGCAGGCTCTTTAAACACACAATGCTGGTACCCTATGTCGTCATCTCCACTCTACAAACAGATTCTGAAGGGAATCGCGTTAGCGCTGCTCGCGATGATCCAGCCTGTGAGTGCAGATGACGAATTTAACCTGCGGATCCTCGAGATGGACACTCCGCTGGAAAACACCTCAACGCTAAAAAATTTCATCAATGATAATGGCTTACTGCCGGGAAACTTTCTGACGACCATTATGTGGGATCGGGATGTTCTGGATAAACGCACGGTGAGTTGGATCTTGTCTGACGATAAGCAGCGCCTGTTACCGGAGCTGACCAAAGCGGATCTGCGTGCATTAGGGGTAAAAGTCGACACGATCCCGGATATGAAAGATCTGGATGATGCGGTGATAATCGATGACATCTCCCATTTTATTGATAATGCCCGCTACGATTACGACCAGGATAATCAGACCCTCAAGCTGGTGATCCCGCAAAAATACCGCGATCAGGCTGCGGCCGGGGCTATCGAGCCTAAATTCTGGGATGACGGTGCTCCCGCCGCCTGGACAAGCTACCAGTTTAGCGGCTCTCAGCAGCACTACCGTTCTGGTGAAACGTCATCTGCATGGCTTGGTCTGGAGTCGGGGATCAACCTCGGGGCGTGGCGGTTGCGTAACAACAGCACCTGGAGAGACAACGCCGGTTGGGATGCAATCGCCAGTACGCTGCAACGTGATATCAAAACCCTGCAAAGCCAGCTTGAGATAGGCCAGACGTACACTAACGGCGAGCTTTTCGACAGCGTCCAAATGACCGGCGTGAAGCTGGAAACGGATACTTCCATGCTGCCCACCAGCCAGCAGGGGTTTGCCCCCGTGGTGCGTGGTATCGCAAATAGCGATGCAAAAGTCACCATCAGGCAAAACGGCTACACCATTTATCAAAGCAACGTCTCCCCGGGGCCATTTGAGATCCGCGATTTAAGCCAGGTCACATCCGGCGCGGATCTGGAGGTGACGGTGGAAGAGGCCGACGGCAGCGAACACAGCTTCATCCAGGCCAGTGCATCGGTTCCGGTGCTACAGCGGGAAGGAGCATTTAAATATTCGCTGGCGGCAGGGCGTTATCGCGGTAATGAAGGTGAGGACGAGCCCCCTTTTCTGCAAGGGACGGTCATTTACGGCCTGCCTTATGGCGTAACAACATACGCCGGCGCGCTCGTTGCATCGTCGTATCAGGCTATGCTGGCGGGAACAGGGGCCGATCTTGGCCGTTTCGGATCGGCATCCGTGGATGTGACCGCCGCCCGTACGGCTTTTGATGATGGACGAGATGATGCCCGCGGGATGTCATGGCGTGCGCAGTATTCCAGGGATATTCCGGATACAGACACCACCGTGACGCTTGCCAGCTACCGTTATTCCACCTCAGGGTTTTATACCTTTCAGGAAGCTGTCGACCAGCGTGACAGCGAGATTGACGATGGGATTTATACCTATCGGCGAACCAATAATCGGCGCAGCCGCATGCAGGTTAATCTTTCCCAACGCGTTTCGGACTGGGGATCGGCTTACCTTAATGGCTATCAGCAGGATTACTGGAACATGGCGGGACACGAGCGCAGCGTCAGTGCGGGGCTAAGCTCCGGCTGGCGCGGTATAACCTGGTCGGTAAGCTACAGCCTGACGCGTACGCCGGACGCCAATACCGATCGGCAAATGGCGTTGATGGTCAACGTACCTCTTTCACGCTGGCTAGCGAACGCATGGTCAACTTACAGCGCCAACACTGCCAGCGGTGGATTCGTTTCGCATCAGGTAGGGATCGGCGGCACGGCACTTGAGAACAATAACCTCAGCTATAACCTCCAGCAGACCTATGCCAGTCAAGATACTGGCTATGGCGGCAGCGTATCCGGGCGCTACCGGGGATCTGCCGGTGATGTCGGGCTGGGGTATAACTACGGGGGCGATAACCGACAGTGGAACTACAGCGCGCAGGGTTCAATTGTTGCGCATGAACATGGAGTAACCCTGGGGCAATCCGTCCGCGACGCCTTTGCCATTGTCCATATCAAAGATGGCGATAACGTCAAAGTACAGAACGGGCGAGGGATCTACACCGATCGCTTTGGTAACGCGATTGTCCCTTCCCTGACGGCCTACCGGAAAAACGGTATTACGGTCAACACCCAGGATCGTGAAGATATTGAAATTGCCGCCGCTACCCAGGATGTTGTCCCAACAAAAGGCGCGGCCATCTCAGCGAATTTTGATGCACGAGTGGGGAAGCGTGCGCTTATCACGCTGCTTTTCCACGGCAAGCCGGTACCTTTCGGCGCCATTGTCACGCAGGAAAGTGCAACGGCTATCGTCGGTGATGAAGGAGAAGTCTGGCTTACCGGTCTGCATGAAGCGGTTTCCCTGAATGTGCAGTGGGGTGACGGGCGCGATCAACGGTGTGCGTGGGCGGGGGATCTCCCTCCCGGGCGCTCAGCAACTATTTTGAAAATGACGGTAAATTGCCAATGAGGCGTAGCAAAGAACTATTCATCAGCGCAATGGCTGGCCTAATCATGCTGTTTTCAGCTCCGGCCTTCGCAACTTGTACATTTACGGGAGGCGGAAGTAGCGGGGGAATTGTTACCTTCAACATTCCCGCTGTCATACAGCTTGAGCCAGACGTTCAGGTCGGTACCATTATTTATGACGCCAGCGTGGAATCAGGTGAAATTGCGCAAAGATGTGATGGTGATTCCGTTCGGGTACGTAGAGGCTATCTCTCATTGAGTGATGCTGATGCACGTGAAGATGTTTTACCCGGAGTGTATAAAACCAACGTGGCCGGGATTGGCATTCGCGTTGCAGCGTCTACAACCCAGTTCCCCAGCTATACCGAAGAAGACATTATCAGGCCGGAAACTTATCTTGGCACGATCAGAAGCTTTTCAACGAATTACAATTTCCGGGCTACCGCTCAGTTGATCGTTATTGGTGAAGTCGAAGAGGGCGATCTTAATACGTCCCTGTTAACCTCACATGAAACTTACGATAACGACGTGATAGGCGAAATTCGCTTTTCACCAACCAGTGTGCACATTACGACAAACACCTGTAACCTGGCGGATAAAAACATCTACGTGCCGCTAGAAACGGTCAATGCGCACGATTTTAACGGTCAGTATTCTGACATCCTGACCGACAGTCGTTTCAGGATTGATATTACGGACTGCGCCGCCGGGACAAAAATTGATTATCAGTTCACCAGTGCAGGGTCGACTGGCGTAACGGATGGCAATATCCTCAATATTGCTACCGGAGACAACGCTGCAAGCGGCGTAGGCATTCAAATCCTCGACAAGAACGATGCGGTGTTACAGTTCGACCAGAGCTACACGGCAATAACCCGTACCCAGGACAACGTCCCGGTTGAGATCCCACTCAAAGCCCGTTACATCAAAACGGGAGAGGTTAAAGCCGGGAAAGTCGACGCCGTCGCGACTTTCGAACTCTTCTATCGTTAAGCCCACCGGCCCGTTTCGGCGGGCTTTAGCGATCATTTCGCTAACTTCATTAACCCTCTATTTTCATCTGGTTAATTCTTAAACCCTTAAATCTTGTAGGGCCGCATACTGCTTGCTATGCAGCCAACGTTTCGCATATTATTCTGCGGTCATAATAATAATTCTCGTTTACGTTATCATTCACTTTTCCATCAGAGATCCATCATGGCGCTTTCCAATACTGCTCAGCCAATTAACACGTCGCTGCGTAAAATCGCGGTCGTCGTAGCCACAGCGGTTGCCGGCATGTCTGCTTATGCTCATGCCGCCGAAACCCCGAAAAAAGAAGAAACCATTACTGTTACTGCCGCACCGGCTGCGCAGGAGAGTGCCTGGGGGCCTGCGGCGACGATTGCTGCAAGGCAATCCGCAACCGGGACAAAAACTGACACCCCTATACAGAAAGTTCCACAGTCAATTTCTGTGGTAACGGCCGAAGAGATGGCGCTGCATCAGCCTCGCTCGGTGAAAGAAGCTCTGAGCTACACCCCGGGCGTTGCGGTAGGCACGCGCGGAGCGTCCAACACCTATGACTATCTGGTGATTCGTGGTTTTGCTGCCGATGGTCAGAGCCAGAATAACTACCTCGACGGTATGAAGATGCAGGGCAACTTCTATAACGACGCGGTGATTGACCCTTATATGCTGGAGCGCGCTGAAATCATGCGTGGTCCTGTTTCCGTTCTGTACGGAAAAAGCAGCCCTGGCGGCCTGCTGAACATGGTGAGTAAGCGCCCAACAACCGAGCCGCTGAAAGAGATCCAGTTCAAAGTGGGTACCGATAGCCTGTTCCAGACCGGCTTTGATTTTAGCGATGCAATCGACGATGACGGCGTTTACTCGTACCGTCTGACGGGCGTTGCGCGTTCGAACAATTCGCAGCAGGAGGATAAAGGCGAGCAGCGTTATGCCATCGCACCATCGTTCTCATGGCGTCCGGATGATAAAACCACTTTCACGTTCCTCTCTTACTTCCAGAACGAGCCTGAAACGGGCTACTACGGCTGGCTGCCAAAAGAGGGAACGGTTGATCCGCTGCCGAACGGCGATCGTCTGCCAACTAACTTCAACGAAGGCGCGAAGAATAATACTTATTCCCGTAACCAGAAAATGGTGGGATACAGCTTCGACCACGAATTTAACGATACCTTTACCGTGCGCCAGAACCTGCGTTATGCGCAGAACAAAACCTCGCAAAACAGCGTTTACGGCTACGGTATGTGTTCCGATCCGCTCTATTCGAGTAATCCTGCATCCAGCCCTTGCGCGAGCGTTCCTCAGTCGCAGTGGGGGCATACGCTGACTCGCCAGTATGTAATTGATAACGAGAAGCTGGAAAACTTCACTGTTGACACGCAGTTGCAGAGCAAGTTCGCGACGGGTTCTGTCGAGCATACTCTGCTAACTGGCGTTGATTTCATGCGCATGCGTAATGACATTGACTCGTGGTTCGGCTATGCCGGCTCCGTTGCACCATCTGATATCTATAACCTCGATCGTAGTGACTTCGATTTCGGTTCTCATCCTGGACCGTCAGGCGCTTATCAGGTACTGAACAAACAAAAGCAGACCGGTATTTATGCCCAGGATCAGATCGAGTGGGATAAAGTCCTGGTGACGCTGGGCGGTCGTTATGACTGGGCCGATCAGGAATCATACAACCGAGTTTTGAACACCACCTCCGAGCGTGATGACACTCAGTTCACCTGGCGTGGCGGTGTTAACTACCTGTTTGATAACGGTATTACACCGTACTTTAGCTATAGCGAGTCGTTTGAACCGGCTTCTCAGACCGGAGCGAACGGCAACGTCTTTGCACCGTCTAAAGGCAAGCAGTACGAAGCGGGCGTGAAATATGTGCCGAACGATCGTCCTATCGTCATTACTGGTGCGGTGTATCAGCTAACCAAAACCAACAACCTGATGGCTGACCCTGCGGGTTCATTCTTCTCGGTTGAAGGCGGCGAAATCCGTGCGCGTGGTGTTGAACTGGAAGCGAAAGCGGCACTGTCTGCGAGCGTGAACGTTGTGGGTTCCTATACCTACACTGATGCGGAATACACCACTGATACCAACTACAAAGGCAACACGCCAGCCCAGGTGCCTAAGCACATGGCATCCGTCTGGGGTGATTACACCATGTTTGATGGCCCGCTGTCTGGCCTGACGCTGGGTACAGGTGTCCGATATACCGGCTCCAGTAAAGGTGACCCGGCGAACTCCTTCACCGTGGGGAGCTACACCCTGGTCGATGCCCTGGTCAGATACGACCTGGCGCGCGTGGGCATGGCAGGTTCCAACATTGCGCTTCACGTGAACAACTTGTTCGACCGTGAGTATGTTGCCAGCTGCTTTAACACCTATGGCTGCTTCTGGGGTGCTGAACGCCAGGTTGTTGCCACCGCGACCTTCCGCTTCTAACCTCTTTATGGGCACGGTTCGCCGTGCCCTTTTTATTTAAGTTGGCTGACATGCAGGATAATAAAACGCAATCCGACTCCACCTTCACGCTTAACAATCTCTCCTTTCGCGTACCCGGGCGCACCTTGCTGCATCCGCTCTCTTTGACGTTTCCCGCAGGTAAAGTGACCGGTTTAATCGGGCACAATGGTTCCGGTAAATCGACGCTGCTGAAGATGCTGGGTCGTCATCAGCCGCCGTCCGAGGGCGACATATTGCTGGATGACCAGCCGCTGGCGAGCTGGAGCAGTAAGGCCTTTGCCCGCAAGGTGGCCTATCTGCCGCAGCAGTTGCCGCAGGCGGAGGGGATGACGGTGCGCGAGCTGGTGGCGATTGGACGTTATCCGTGGCACGGTGCGCTCGGGCGTTTTGGCGTCGCTGACAGAGAGAAAGTGGAAGAGGCGATCGCGCTGGTTGGGTTAAAACCGCTGGCGCACCGTCTGGTGGATAGCCTGTCCGGTGGCGAGCGTCAGCGCGCATGGATCGCGATGCTGGTGGCGCAGGACAGCCGCTGCCTGCTGCTCGACGAACCCACGTCGGCGCTGGACATTGCGCATCAGGTTGACGTCCTGGCGCTGGTGCATCGCTTAAGTCAGCAGCGCGGCCTGACGGTGATTGCCGTTCTGCATGATATCAACATGGCGGCACGCTATTGCGACTACCTGGTAGCGCTGCGCGGCGGTGAAATGATCGCTCAGGGTACGCCTGCCGAACTGATGCGCAGCGAAACGCTGGAACATATCTACGGTATTCCTATGGGCATCCTGCCTCACCCGGCCGGTGCTGCACCCGTGAGCTTTGTCTACTGATGCTGGATCCAACATTCATTAGCCGCCGTCGCCTGCTGACGGCCATGGCGCTCTCACCGCTGCTGTTAAAGATGGGTCCGGCCCGCGCTGCCTCTATCGATCCGCACCGCATCGTGGCGCTGGAGTGGTTGCCCGTCGAACTGATGATGGCGCTTGGCGTGACGCCTTACGGCGTGGCCGATATTCCCAACTACACCCTGTGGGTGAATGAGCCAAAACTGCCGGACTCCGTCATCGACATTGGCCTGCGTACGGAGCCGAACCTTGAGCTTCTCACCCAGATGAAACCGTCTTATTTATTCTGGTCTGCGGGGTATGGCCCGTCGGAAGAGACCATGGCGAAGATTGCGCCCGGACGGGGCTTTTCCTTTAGCGACGGCAAAAAGCCGCTGACCATGGCAAAAAATTCCATCCACGAGATGGCGCAGTTTCTCAACCGTGAGGCTCAGGCGAAAAAACATCTCGATGAATTTGATGCGCTGATTGATTCCCTCAAGCCGCGCTTTGCCCATCGTGGCGATCGGCCTTTGCTGATGGTAACCCTGCTGGATGCCCGCCATATGCTGGTCTTTGGAAATAACTGTCTGTTCCAGGAAGTGCTCGACAGCTTTGGCATTCGCAATGCCTGGGAAGGCGAGATGACGTTCTGGGGCAGTACCGCCGTGGGTATTGACCGTCTGGCGGCGTTTCGTGATGTGGACGTGCTGTGCTTCGATCACGGGAACGAGCGCGAGATGCAAACCCTGATGGCGACCCCGCTCTGGCAGGCAATGCCGTTCGTCCGCGAGCAGCGCTTCCTGCGCGCGCCAGCGGTATGGTTCTACGGCGCGACGCTGTCGGCAATGCATTTTGCCCGCGTGCTGGACAATGCACTGGGAGGCAAGGCATGAGCACGCGTATGGCCCGTTTCCCGATGTTACTGTTAGCGCTCATTTTTCTGGCTGCCCTGGTGTTAACCGGCTTTAACCTGACCACGGCGTTACCGCGCGATCAGTGGGCAGCCGCGTTTGCCGCACCGGATATCGATAATATTCAGCAAATGCTGTTCCACTACAGCCTGCTGCCGCGTCTGGCTATCTCCCTGCTGGTCGGGGCGGGACTGGGACTGGTGGGCGTACTGTTTCAGCAGGTGCTGCGTAACCCGCTGGCAGAGCCGACCACGCTGGGCGTGGCGACGGGGGCTCAGCTGGGGATCACCATCACCACTCTCTGGACCCTGCCGGGAGCGTTAACCTCGCAGTTTGCCGCGCTGGCAGGCGCATGTGTGGTCGGTGCGCTTGTCTTTGGCGTGGCCTGGGGAAAACGTCTCTCGCCGGTCACGCTGATCCTCGCGGGGCTGGTCGTCAGCCTCTACTGTGGGGCGATCAACCAGCTGCTGGTGCTGTTTCACCACGACCAGCTGCAAAGCATGTTTATGTGGAGTACCGGCACGCTCACCCAGACCGACTGGAGTATCGTCCAGCGCCTGTGGCCGCAGCTGTTCGGCGGCGTGGTGCTGACGCTGCTGCTGCTGCGTCCGCTGACGTTGATGGGCCTCGATGACGGCGTGGCGCGCAATCTGGGGCTGGCGCTGTCGCTGGCGCGTCTGGCGGCCCTGACCCTGGCGATTGTGCTGAGTGCGTTACTGGTTAACGCCGTCGGCATCATCGGTTTTATCGGCCTGTTTGCGCCGTTGCTGGCAAAAATGCTCGGCGCACGCCGTCTGCTGGCGCGGCTGATGCTGGCTCCGCTGATTGGCGCGCTGATCCTCTGGCTTTCCGATCAACTCATTCTCTGGCTGGCGCGCGTCTGGATGGAAGTTTCCACGGGCTCGGTGACGGCCCTGATCGGCGCGCCGCTGCTGCTGTGGCTGTTGCCGCGCCTGCGCAGCATTAGCGCCCCGGCAATGGATGCCGGCGATAAAGTACATGCCGAACGTCAGTCGGTGGTGTGGTTCAGCCTTGCCGGGCTGGCGGTGCTGGTTATCGCCTCGTTTGCCGCACTCTCGCTGGGACGCGACGCCACGGGCTGGCACTGGGCGACGGGGGATTTGCTGCATGAACTCATGCAGTGGCGCTGGCCGCGGATCTTCTCCGCGCTGATTGCGGGCGTCATGCTGGCGGTGGCCGGCTGTATTATCCAGCGTCTCACCGGCAACCCGATGGCAAGCCCGGAAGTATTAGGGATCAGCTCCGGAGCCGCGTTTGGCGTAGTGTTGATGTTGTTCCTCGTGCCGGGAAATGCGTTCGGCTGGCTGATGCCTGCCGGGAGTATCGGCGCGGCAGTCACGCTGATGATTATCCTGATCGCCTCCGGGCGAGGGGGGTTCTCACCTCACCGCATGCTGCTGGCCGGGATGGCGCTCAGCACCGCGTTTACTATGCTGCTGATGATGTTGCAGGCGAGCGGCGATCCGCGCATGGCGCAGATCCTGACCTGGATTTCCGGTTCAACGTACAACGCCACCGGCAGTCAGGTGGTGCATACCGGGATTGTGATGATCGTACTGCTGGCGATTGTGCCGCTGTGCCGTCGCTGGATGACCATTCTGCCGCTGGGTGGGGATACCGCCCGCGCGGTCGGGGTGGCGCTGACGCCAACGCGTATCGCTCTGTTGCTGCTGGCCGCGTGCCTGACGGCGACGGCCACCATGACTATCGGCCCGCTCAGTTTTGTCGGATTAATGGCGCCGCATATCGCCCGTATGATGGGCTTCCGCAGGACTTTGCAGCATATCGTGATCTCTGCGCTGACGGGCGGAGCGATCCTGGTTTTTGCTGACTGGTGCGGAAGGATGGTGCTGTTCCCGTATCAGATCCCGGCGGGCCTGCTGTCGACCTTTATCGGCGCGCCGTACTTTATATATCTGTTGAGAAAGCAGAGTCGGTAATAAAAGTAAACGGCAATCTTTAGATTGCCGTTTTAGTGTTTGCTCCCTCTCCCAAGGGAAGATGGAGAACATCGTAGGCCGGGTAAGCGTTAGCGCCACCCGGCAATGCCCTTAGAGCTTCGCAAACACCTTACGCGCTGCGTCGATGGTGTTATTGATATCTTCTTCGCTGTGTGCCACGGACATAAAGCCCGCTTCAAACGCTGACGGGGCCAGATACACGCCTTCTTCCAGCATCAGGTGGAAGAAGCGTTTGAAGCGTTCCACGTCGCATTTCACCACGTCCTGATAGCAGGTCACGGTTTTCGCATCGGTGAAGAAAATCCCGAACATCCCGCCGACGTGGTTTACCACCAGCGGAATACCCGCGTCTTCTGCGGCTTCCAGCAGGCCGTTTGCCAGCTGCGTCGTCCGGTCCGTCAGGGTTTCGTGGATACCCGGCTGCGCCACTTCGGTCAAACAGGCAAAGCCCGCAGCCATCGCAATCGGGTTACCGGAGAGCGTACCTGCCTGGTAAACAGGACCGGTTGGCGCCAGCGCGTCCATCACGTCCTTACGGCCGCCAAACGCGCCGACAGGCATGCCGCCGCCAATGATTTTGCCGAGGCAGGTCAGATCCGGCTCTACGCCGTAGTATGACTGCGCTCCCGCCAGCGCGACGCGGAAACCGGTCATCACTTCGTCGATGATCAGCAGCGCGCCGAACTCATCGCACAGTGCGCGCAGGCCCGGCAGGAAATCCGGCTGCGGTGGAATACAGTTCATGTTGCCCGCCACCGGTTCAACGATGATGCAGGCGATCTCCTGCGGATACTGCTCGAACGCGGCGCGAACGGTGTTCAGATCGTTATAGGTGCAGGTCAGCGTATGTTTCGCGAAATCAGCCGGCACCCCCGGAGAGTTTGGCTGGCCGAGGGTCAGCGCGCCGGAACCGGCTTTCACCAGCAGGCAGTCGGCGTGGCCGTGATAACAACCTTCGAACTTGATGATCTTGTCACGACCGGTAAAACCGCGCGCCAGACGGATAGCGCTCATGGTCGCTTCGGTACCGGAGTTCACCATACGCACCATGTCCATCGTTGGCACCAGCTCGGTGACCAGCTCCGCCATTTTGACTTCCATCTCGGTTGGCGCGCCGAAGCTCAGGCCGCGCTGAGCGGCTTCAATCACCGCATTGCGGATCGCCGGGTGGTTGTGCCCCAGTACCATCGGGCCCCAGGAGCCGACGTAATCGACATAGGCTTTACCATCCACATCATACAGATATGCGCCATCCGCACGTTCGATAAACAGCGGGGTGCCACCCACGCCGGTAAAGGCGCGCACGGGTGAGTTTACGCCGCCTGGGATAAGCTCGCGGGCTGCGCTGTAGAGGTTTTCAGACTTGCTCATGGCGTCGTTCCTGGTTCGTAGAAATAAGTTAAGGCAACTATTCTAAGTGATTCGGAAGAGGTTATAAAATTTTTGCCCCTCAGAAGGCTTAACAATTGTTAAGTATTTTTCAGGGGACGAGGGGATTGTCTCTGGTAGAATCCCTGCGGCCTTTTGTATGACGAAACAGAACAGGTAATGAACGAGAACACACCTTCTTTTGAACAACAACAGTTTACGCGCGCGAAGCACCGGGTCAGTATCCGGCGGCTGCTCAACCGTGACAAAACCCCGTTAGCCATTCTGCTGGCAGCCGCCGTGGTCGGTACGCTGGCCGGGCTGGTGGGGGTCGCATTCGAGAAAGCGGTCAACGCGGTGCTCAACTGGCGCATAGGTACCGTCGCCAGCTTTGCCGATCGGGAATGGCTGGTCTGGGTGTGGGCCTTTGGCCTTTCGGCGCTGTTTGCCATGGTGGGCTATTTTCTGGTGCGTAAATTCGCACCTGAAGCAGGTGGCTCGGGGATCCCTGAAATTGAGGGAGCGCTGGAGGAGCTACGCCCGGTTCGCTGGTGGCGGGTGCTCCCGGTGAAATTTATCGGCGGGATGGGAACGCTCGGGGCGGGCATGGTGCTCGGTCGGGAAGGGCCAACGGTACAGCTGGGCGGTAACGTCGGGCGCATGGTCGGCGATCTGTTCCGTATGCGCAGCGCCGAGGCTCGGCATACGCTGCTGGCGACGGGGGCGGCGGCGGGGCTGTCTGCGGCGTTTAACGCGCCGCTGGCGGGTATCCTGTTTATCATCGAAGAGATGCGCGCCCAGTTCCGCTACAACCTGATCTCCATTAAAGCGGTGTTTACCGGCGTGATTATGTCGAGCATTGTCTTTCGCGTCTTTAACGGCGAAGGAGCGGTGATTGAAGTTGGCAAGCTGACCAATGCGCCGGTCAATACTTTATGGCTGTATCTGGTTCTTGGGATGATTTTTGGCGTCGTCGGCCCGCTTTTTAACACCCTGATTTTACGGGCGCAGGATATGTTTCAGCGCATCCATGGCGGAAATACCACGAAATGGGTGCTGGTGGGAGGCCTGCTTGGCGGCGTGTGCGGGATCCTCGGCTTCATCGAACCGAATGCGGCGGGCGGCGGTTTCGGCCTGATTCCCATTGCCGCGGCGGGGAATTTCAGCGTAGGCCTGCTGCTGTTTATGTTTATTTCACGCGTCATCACCACGGTATTGTGCTTCTCCTCTGGCGCCCCGGGCGGCATTTTCGCTCCGATGCTGGCACTGGGGACGCTGCTGGGTACGGCGTTCGGGATGGCGGCGGCGGCAGGTTTCCCGGCCTACCATCTGGATGCGGGGACGTTTGCGGTTGCGGGAATGGGGGCGCTGCTGGCGGCCTCCCTGCGCGCGCCGCTGACCGGGATCGTACTGGTGCTGGAAATGACCGACAATTACCAGCTCATTTTGCCAATGATCATTACCTGTCTCGGCGCGACACTATTAGCCCAATTCCTGGGTGGAAAACCGCTATACTCCACCATTCTTGCCCGTACCCTGGCGAAACAGGAAGCTGAACAGGCCCTGAAGCAGAATACTTGAATGAATTACCAGGGTATTAGATAATGACAAAAAGAATTGGGTGATTTTTGCCCAATAGCAGTCGCAGTATTCATGGGAGCATAAGATGAGTGATGACGTAGCGTTGCCGCTGGAATTTACCGAAGCAGCAGCGAAAAAAGTGAAAACCCTGATTGCCGACGAGGACAATCCGGATCTGAAACTGCGTGTTTATATTACCGGCGGCGGCTGTAGTGGCTTCCAGTATGGTTTTACCTTTGACGATCAGGTTAACGATGGTGATATGACTATCGAGAAACAGGGCGTCGCGCTGGTGGTTGACCCGATGAGCCTGCAATATCTGGTGGGCGGTTCAGTGGACTACACTGAAGGTCTGGAAGGTTCGCGCTTTGTGGTGACTAACCCGAATGCGACCAGCACCTGCGGGTGTGGTTCTTCGTTCAGTATTTAAGCCTGAATGCAGATTGTAGGCCCGGTAAGCGAAGCGCTACCGGGCTTATAAACGACGCCTATCTTGAATTTTCATCCAGCGCAAACGTCGGCAGCTTCAGGTGCCAGCGTATCGCCGCTAAACGGATCACCAGCGTGACCACCATTCCCAGCATCGCGGCATTCTCCAGCGGGACAGCAAAGGTGTAATACGCCGTGGCGTGAACAATCCCCCCGATGATACAGGCCGTCGCGTAGATTTCCGTTCGCAGGATCATCGGGACTTCTCGCGCCAGTATGTCGCGAATAATCCCCCCGCCCACGCCGGTTAACACGCCCATACAGATCGCCACCAGCGGGCCAGTCCCGGCAATAAAGGCTTTATTCACGCCTATTCCCACAAAGACCGCCAGACCGACGGCATCCAGCACCGGCAATATCCATTTTGGCAGTCTGCGAGGCTGACGAACCAGCACGATGGTTAACAGGCAGGTGACCATCGCCACCACCAGATCCGTGGGATCTTTTACCCAGAATACCGGGCCGTTTGCCAGCGCCATATCGCGGATCGTTCCGCCTCCCACCGCCGTAACAACGCCGAGTACCAGTACGCCAAAAGGATCCATGCGTAGTTTTCCGGCAAGCAAAACGCCGGAGATAGCAAAAACGGCTGTGCCAAGAATATCCAGCCAATACACGAGCATCGTTAAATCCTCGAAGGGGGTATTTATCTGTTTGAGTGACTCTCTGCCAGTTCGGCGCAGAGTTGTTTTGCGGCGAGGATAATACGCGGGCTGGCGCGTTCAAACCAGTCGCTGTTGAGTGCGATAACCGGAATTTTAAGCTGCCGATGCCAGAATTGTTCTATTTTAGGAATCTCGCTCGCATTTCCGACCACCACAATGGCCTGCGGTTGTCGCGCAAGAACCTGCTCACGACTGACCTGGGGCCAGGGAACCCGGCTTTCGGCAAAGATATTTTCACCTCCACAGGTTTCAAGCACCTGGTTCTGGATCGAGCCTTTACCGGTAGTAAACAGCGGCTGGCTGCCAAATTGCAGAAAAACGCGTTGTTTCGGTTGCGTGCCGTATCGGGCTTTTAGCGCGGCATAGTCGTTGAGCATCTGCTGTGCAGCCTGCCCGGCGCGTTGGGGGGTAGGGCTGAAGGGCGCGAGGTCACGGAGGGTTTGCGCCACCTGTTCGATGCTCACCGCGTCCACCCATTTTACCGTTATTCCCAGCGAAGAGAGCTGGTTCACCTGCCGTTCGGCATTACCGCCGCGCCAGGCGAGGACCAGATCGGGCTTCAGCGCCACGATGCGTTCCAGGTTCATTCCCTGCCAGGTGGCAACCTGTTCGATATGGGCGGCCTGCGGTGGATAATCAGAAAAGCTGCTCACCGCAACGGGCGTGATCCCGGCGGCAAACGCCAGTTCCGTATTGGCAGGGGAGAGAGTGATCACCCGCGGCGCGGCGATGAGCCAGGCCGGAGCGAGCAGAAGCAGGGCGACTAGCGCCCTGAATGACACCTTACCCACGCGCCAGTTTCTGCACCAGAGTTTCCACCATCACGGTGGACTGTTTGGCCGCAACGGCCAGGAATTCGTCGAAGCTGATGTGGGACTGCTGGTCCGCCACGTCAGAGATCGCGCGAACGACCACAAACGGCACGCTGAAGTTATGGCATACGTGCGCGATGGCCGTGGCTTCCATCTCAACGGCCACAGCCTGCGGGAAGTTATGACGGATTTTCGCCAGACCGACAGAGCCGTTGATAAAGGCATCGCCGCTGACGATCAGGCCACGCACCGCATTGAGGTTCAGCTCGTTAATGCAGCTTTCAGCGGCGGCAATCAGCTTATCATCCGCTTTAAACCCGGCCGGGCAGCCTGGAAGCTGACCATATTCGTAGCCGAATGCGGTGACATCTGCATCGTGGTAACGCGCTTCGTCGGAAACCACGATATCGCCCACTTTCAGCGTCGGCGCCAGACCGCCCGCAGAACCCGTATTAATGATAACGTCAGGCTTGCAGCGTTCAAGCAGCAGGGTCGCGCCCAGTGCCGCTGCAACTTTACCGATGCCTGATTTCAGCAGAGCCACGTCAACACCGTTCAGCTGGCCGGTGTAGATCTCACAGCCACCGAGGGAGAGGGTCTGACGGTTCTCAATTTTGTCACGCAGCAGCGTAACTTCTTCTTCCATTGCACCAATAATGCCGATTTTCATAGATTTACTCGCGATGTGCCTTGTTAAGATGCATAGTCTATCATGCGGTTAAGGGGAAACGCATTCTCACGCGGGGGAGCACATGGCACCAATCGATTTTCGCACCAAAATTAACTGGCACCGACGTTTCCGTTCGCCACAGGGCGATAAAAGCGAACATGAGATCCTGCGCATTTTCGAAAGCGATCGCGGACGCATCATCAACTCGCCCGCCATCCGTCGGTTACAGCAAAAAACCCAGGTGTTCCCGCTGGAGCGTAACGCCGCGGTGCGTACGCGGTTAACGCACTCCATGGAAGTGCAGCAGGTGGGGCGCTACATTGCGAAAGAGATCCTCAGCCGCCTTAAAGAGCAACGTCTGCTGGAAACCTACGGACTGGATGAACTGACCGGGCCGTTCGAAAGCATCGTTGAGATGGCCTGCCTGATGCACGATATCGGCAATCCTCCCTTTGGTCATTTCGGCGAGGCCGCTATCAATGACTGGTTTAAACAGCGGCTTTTTCCCTCTGACGCCATAAGCCAGCCGCTCAGCGATGACCGCTGTGTGGTACGCGATTTATGCCTGCGTGAAGGCGAAGATAGCCTGAACGATCTGCGCCGTAAGGTGCGCCAGGATCTGTGTCATTTCGAAGGTAACGCGCAGGGGATCCGTCTGGTGCACTCCCTGATGCGGATGAATCTGACCTGGGCCCAGGTGGGCTGTATTCTTAAATACACGCGTCCCGCATGGTGGACCGGAGAAACGCCCGCCACGCATAGCTACCTGATGAAAAAACCGGGCTATTACTTATCGGAAGAAGCATACATCGCGCGGTTGCGTAAAGAACTGTCTCTGACCCCTAATGGCCGTTTTCCATTGACATGGATTATGGAAGCGGCTGATGACATTTCTTATTGCGTGGCCGATCTGGAAGACGCGGTGGAAAAAAGAATATTCAGCGTCGAGGAGCTGTATCAGCATCTTCATGATGCCTGGGGAGAGCATGAAAAAGGTTCTCTGTTTGCGCAGGTCGTCGAGAATGCCTGGGATAAATCGCGTTCAAATTCGCTGAGCCGCAGTACCGAAGATCAGTTCTTTATGTATTTGCGGGTGAACACGCTGAATAAACTGGTGCCGTATGCGGCCGCCCGTTTCATTGATAATTTGCCGATGATATTTAGCGGGGAATTTAATCACGCCCTGCTGGAAGATGAGAGCAGTTTTAGTCAGCTTCTTGAATTATATAAAAACGTGGCTGTTCGCCATGTTTTCAGCCACCCAGATGTCGAGCAGCTGGAGCTGCAAGGATACCGGGTTATCAGCGGGTTGCTGGAGATTTATGGCCCGCTGCTCCAGCTGACGGTCGATGAGTTCAGTGAGCTGGCAGATAATGAACGTGTTCGCCGCCTGCCGATTGAATCTCGTCTCTATCAGAAGCTTTCAACCCGCCACCGGCTGGCATACATTGAGGCCGTCAGTAAAATAGATCGCCATTCTTCCCAATGGCCAGTCATGGAATATTATTATCGCTGTCGTCTTATCCAGGACTATATCAGCGGGATGACAGATTTGTATGCCTGGGATGAATACCGCAAGCTTATGGCCGTTGAATAAGCCATGAGTTTTGTAAAGACGACCAATAAATTTTTACTTTTTCCATAAACTTAATCCCGGAACTAAGCGGTATAAAACGAATCTGAGTTACACAGCAATTTTGCGTTATCTGGTAAATCGAGATTGAGAAACATGAAAAAAACCACATTAGCAATGAGTGCACTGGCTCTGAGTTTAGGTTTAGCGCTGTCCCCTCTGGCGATGGCGGCCGAGACAGCTTCCTCGGCAGCGACTGCGCAGCAGATGCCAAGCCTGGCCCCGATGCTCGAAAAAGTGATGCCATCGGTGGTGAGTATTAACGTTGAGGGCAGCACGACCGTCAATACGCCGCGTATGCCGCGTAATTTCCAGCAGTTCTTCGGCGATAATTCGCCATTCTGCCAGGACGGCTCGCCATTCCAGAGTTCTCCGTTCTGTCAGGGCGGCGGCGCAGGGGATGACGGTCAGGGCGGCGGCCAGCAGCAGAAATTCATGGCACTTGGCTCGGGCGTCATTATTGATGCAGCGAAAGGCTACGTGGTGACTAATAACCACGTGGTAGATAATGCTAACACCATTAAGGTGCAGATGAGCGATGGCCGTAAGTTCGATGCCAAAGTGGTCGGTAAAGATCCGCGCTCTGATATCGCGCTGATTCAGATTCAGGATCCGAAGAACCTGACGGCAATTAAGCTTGCCGACTCTGACGCGCTGCGCGTGGGTGACTACACCGTCGCCATCGGTAACCCATTTGGTCTGGGCGAAACCGTGACCTCGGGTATCGTCTCTGCGCTGGGACGTAGCGGCCTGAATGCGGAAAACTATGAAAACTTCATTCAGACGGATGCGGCCATTAACCGTGGTAACTCCGGCGGTGCGCTGGTTAACCTGAACGGTGAGCTGATCGGTATCAACACCGCTATCCTGGCACCGGACGGTGGCAACATCGGTATCGGCTTTGCTATCCCGAGCAATATGGTGAAAAACCTGACTGCGCAGATGGTGCAATATGGACAGGTGAAACGCGGTGAGCTGGGGATCATGGGTACCGAACTGAACTCCGAGCTGGCGAAAGCGATGAAAGTGGACGCTCAGCGCGGCGCATTCGTAAGCCAGGTCATGCCGAACTCTTCGGCGGCGAAAGCCGGCATTAAAGCGGGTGACGTGATCACCTCTCTGAACGGTAAGCCGATCAGCAGCTTTGCCGCCCTGCGTGCGGAAGTGGGTTCTATGCCAATCGGCAGTAAAGTGACCCTCGGCCTGCTGCGTGAAGGTAAGCCGGTTAACGTGAGCCTGGAACTGCAACAAAGCAGTCAGAATCAGGTCGATTCCAGCACCATCTTCAGCGGTATTGAAGGTGCCGAGATGAGCAACAAAGGGGCAGATAAAGGCGTGGTGGTGAACAACGTGAAAGCGAACTCACCTGCTGCCCGTATCGGCCTGAAAAAAGGTGATGTGATCATGGGCGCTAACCAGCAGCCGGTGAAAAACATCGCTGAACTGCGCAAAATTCTCGACAGCAAGCCTTCTGTGCTGGCACTGAATATTCAGCGTGGTGATACCTCTATTTATCTCCTGATGCAGTAATCTTCTTAAGCCCCTGTTCGCAGGGGCTTTCTCTTTTCTGTGACCTTTCCCACAACTCCATACATCTCTCTCTGCCTTTGGGCATCTGCACAATGCAGCCTTAGCTGAACTTCCCTATGCTTGAGCTCTGCTCACGGGAGGGTTATATGGCTGGCTGGCATCTTGATACCAAAATGGCGCAGGATATCGTGGCGCGAACCATGCGCATCATTGATACCAATATCAACGTAATGGATGCCCGCGGGCGCATTATCGGCAGCGGCGATCGTGAGCGTATTGGGGAATTGCACGAAGGGGCGTTGCTGGTGCTCTCTCAGGGGCGCGTGGTCGACATCGATGACGCCGTGGCGAAACATCTGCACGGGGTCCATCAGGGGATCAACCTGCCGCTGCGTCTGGAAGGAGAGATTGTTGGCGTTATCGGTCTGACCGGCGACCCTGAATCGCTGCGTAAATACGGTGAGCTGGTCTGCATGACGGCGGAGATGATGCTGGAGCAGTCGCGTCTGATGCATCTGCTCGCCCAGGACAGCCGCTTGCGTGAAGAGCTGGTGATGAATTTGATTCAGGCGGAGGAGCACACGCCTGCCCTGAGCGAATGGGCGCAGCGTCTGGGTATCGACCTGAATCAGCCGCGCGTAGTCGCCGTTATTGAGGTGGATAGCGGCCAGCTTGGTGTGGACAGCGCCATGGTGGAGCTACAGCAGCTGCAAAACATGCTGGCGACGCCGGAGCGTAACAACCTGGTGGCGATTGTCTCTTTGACGGAAATGGTGGTGCTCAAGCCTGCGCTTAATCAGTTTGGTCGCTGGGACGCGGAAGATCATCGTCGCCGCGTTGAGCTGCTCATCGAGCGTATGAAGGAGAACGGACAGCTCCGTTTTCGCGTCGCGCTGGGAAATTATTTTACCGGGCCGGGAAGTATTGCCCGTTCATGGCGAACGGCGCGCACCACCATGATGGTGGGTAAACAGCGCATGCCGGAGAGCCGCAGTTATTTCTATCAGGATCTGATGCTGCCGGTCCTGCTCGACAGCCTGCGCGGCGGCTGGCAGGCCAACGAGCTGGCGCGTCCGCTGGTGCGTCTGAAAGCGATGGACAACAACGGGCTGCTGCGCCGCACGTTGCAGGCGTGGTTCCGGCATAACGTGCAGCCGCTGGCAACGTCAAAAGCGCTGTTTATTCACCGTAATACGCTGGAGTATCGGCTTAACCGGATCTCGGAACTGACGGGGCTGGATTTAGGGAATTTTGACGACCGGCTACTGCTGTATGTGGCGTTGCAGCTGGATGAACAGAGATGATGCTGTTTGCCGGGTGGCGGCTTCGCCTTACCCGGCCTACATGCGTTCGTAGGCCCGGTAAGCGAAGCGCCACCGGGCAATAAAACGGCTCATTTGTTACGCGTCAATTTCTCAAGATCCGCTTCAATCTCGCTGATCTTATTGGTGACTACGCTTTCCAGGTGACGCAGGTCGTCAAGGATCTTACGTTTCAGATCGACTTCGCTGCGATCGCGCTGGCAGATTTGATCGAGTTCGTCGATCACGTAGCGCAGGTTAGGGCTGATTTCCTGTACTTCTTTATATCCCTGACCGATACCGTCAGCGACAACGGTCTTACGCTGGCGAGGGTATTTAAACTTCACGCTTTTGGCGAAGAACTCTCCTTTGTCCTTGTGAAAATAGATTTTCAAAATATCGTTATTGGCTTCCTGGCGGAGACTATAACGATCAATTTCATCAGGATTGGTAATGCCCAGACTTTTCAGATTATCGTACATAGCGGTACCCTTGATCTCAACATAACCTATGAATAATTAACGAAAAAATCTATTTTCGCCACCTTCGGATATAAAAAAAGCGGGGTTGCCCCCGCTTTTTGTTATACCCGATTAATCGATGGTGCGCAGCAGTTCATTGATGCCCACTTTACCGCGCGTTTTCGCGTCCACTTTTTTCACGATGACCGCGCAATACAGGCTGTATTTGCCATCTTTAGACGGCAGGTTGCCGGAAACCACAACGGAACCGGCTGGAACGCGGCCGTAGTGAATTTCACCGGTTTCGCGATCGTAAATACGGGTGCTCTGGCCAATATAAACGCCCATGGAGATCACAGAACCTTCTTCGACGATCACGCCTTCAACCACTTCGGAACGTGCGCCGATGAAGCAGTTGTCTTCGATGATGGTTGGGTTAGCCTGAAGTGGCTCCAGAACGCCACCGATGCCCACACCGCCGGACAGGTGAACGTTTTTACCGATCTGCGCGCAGGAGCCGACGGTAGCCCAGGTGTCCACCATGGTGCCTTCGTCAACGTAGGCGCCGATGTTCACGTAGGATGGCATCAGCACGGTGTTGCGTGCGATGAAGGCACCCTGACGAACGGCCGCCGGTGGTACTACGCGGAAGCCCTCTTTCTGGAAGCGCGCTTCGTCGTAATCCGCAAATTTCATTGGCACTTTATCGAAGTAGCGGCTTTCTGCTCCGTCGATAACCTGGTTATCGTTGATACGGAAAGAGAGCAGCACAGCTTTCTTCAGCCATTGATGAGTAACCCACTGACCGTCGATTTTTTCTGCCACGCGCAGCGCGCCGGAATCCAGCAGGGAAATAACCTGGTTTACCGCTTCACGGGTCACGGTATCCACATTTGCCGGAGTGATGTCGGCGCGACGCTCAAAAGCGGACTCAATAACGTTCTGTAACTGCTGCATTGTTTACTCTTTCCATTTCACTAAAAAACACGTCACCCTTTATCGTTTGGATTGAGGGCTGCTGTCAACCGTTGTTGCACTTCAAGTTGCAGGTCATTATTAAGGGCACGCCGGTCGGCCGTCGCGATTATAAATAAATCTTCTACTCGTTCGCCAATGGTTGTAATTCGGGCGCCGTGAAGCGAAATTCCCAGATCGGCAAAAACCTGGCCGACGCGGGCGAGCAGCCCTGGCTGGTCGAGCGCAATCAGCTCAAGGAACGATTTACGGTCGGTATGGGTCGGCAGGAAATTGACCTCGGTATCGACGGTAAAGTGGCGCAGTTTTGCCGCCTGACGACGCGGCTGCGGAGGTTGCCAGCTGCGCTGCGTAATCGCCTGCTCGAGGCCAAAGCGTATCCCCTCATGCCTGTCCGACGACAGCGGGCTGCCGTCCGGCTCCAGCACAATAAAGGTGTCCATCGCCATGCCGTCGCGGGTGGTAAAAATCTGCGCGTCGTGAACGCTCAGGTTACGCCTGTCCAGCTCGGCACAGACCGCTGCAAACAAATAAGGCCGGTCCGGGCTCCAGATGAAAATTTCTGTCCCGCCGCGCGTGGCCTGCGGGCTGAGCAGAATCATCGGTTTTGTCAGGTCGTGCTTCAGCAGATGCCGGGCGTGCCAGGCAAGCTGGTTTGGGCTGTGGCGCACAAAGTAGTTGGCGCGACAGCGCGCCCAAATCTGATGCAGCGCCTCTTCGTTGATGTTATCCATGCGCAGCAGAGCCAGCGCCTGCAACTGATGGTGGCGCACACGCTCACGCATGTCGGGGGTGTTCTGCATCCCGCGACGCAGCTGTTTTTCGGTGGCGAAGTAGAGTTCGCGCAGCAGGCTCTGCTTCCAGCTGTTCCACAGGGTTTCGTTGGTGGCGCAGATATCGGCTACCGTCAGGCAGACCAGGTAGCGCAGGCGGTTCTCCGTTTGCACTTCCTCGGCGAACTGCTTGATCACTTCCGGATCCTGAATATCACGACGCTGAGCGGTAACTGACATCAGCAGATGATGGCGAACCAGCCAGGCGATAAGCTGCGTTTCACGCGAGTTCAGGCCGTGCAGCTCGGCAAATTTCAGCACGTCCTGGGCACCGAGCACGGAGTGGTCGCCGCCGCGACCTTTGGCGATATCATGGAACAGGGCGGCGATCAGGATCAGCTCCGGGTGCGCCAGACGTGGCCACAGATCAACGCACAGCGGATGGCGGGATCGCGTCTCTTCTTTAGCGAAGCTTTCCAGCTTCAGCATGACGCGGATCGTGTGCTCATCCACCGTATAGGCGTGAAACAGGTCGAACTGCATCTGCCCGACAATATGCGACCACTGGGGCATATAGGCCCACAGCACGCTGTGACGGTGCATCGGCAGCAGACCGCGGCTGACGGCGCCCGGATGACGAAGCATGCTCAGGAACAGCGAGCGCGCCTCCGGGATGTAACACAGCGGCTGCTTCAGATGGCGTCGTGCATGGCGCAGATGACGCAGGGTGGTGGAGTAGATCCCGGTGATCGTGCTGTTGCGCACCATGGTGTAGAACATTCGCAGGATCGCTTCCGGTTCGCGAATGAACAACGTTTCGTCGCGCAGATCGATAAGCGTGCCGCGCAGCTGAAATTCGTCATCAATCGGACGCGGTTTTTCGTCTGCCGTCAGCGCGAGGATCGCCTCATCGAACAGCTGTAACAGCATCTGGTTTAGCTCAGAGACGCGGCGGGTGACGCGGAAGAAATCCTTCATCATTTGCTCGACCGGCTCGTTGCCCTCGCCCTGGTAATTCAGGCGCTGCGCCACGCTGAGCTGTCGGTCAAACAGCAGGCGGTTATCGTAGCGGGTGACTTCCAGGTGCAGGGCAAAACGGATGCGCCACAGCAGATGCAGACACTCATTGAGTTCGTTACGTTCGGCTTCGGTCAGAAAACCAAACCCGACCATTTCGTCCAGTGATGTTGCTCCAAAATGTCGACGGGCGACCCATTGCAGCGTGTGGATATCGCGCAGGCCACCGGGGCTGCTTTTAATATCCGGTTCGAGATTATAGCTGGTACCGTGATAACGCTGGTGGCGCTGGTTTTGTTCTTCGACTTTCGCGGCGAAGAATTTTTCCGAAGGCCAGAAGCCGTCGCTAAAGATGTGCTTTTGCAGTTCGAGGAACAGCGCAACGTCGCCAATCAGCAGGCGGGTTTCAATCAGGTTGGTGGCGACGGTCAGGTCAGATAACCCTTCCAGCAGACACTCTTCCAGCGTGCGTACGCTGTGGCCCACTTCCAGCTTTACGTCCCAAAGCAGGGTCAACAGTTCACCGATTTTCTGCGCCCGATCGTCCGGCAGTTTTTTACGGCTTAAGATCAGCAGGTCGATATCAGAGAGCGGATGCAGTTCACCCCGGCCATAGCCGCCGACCGCAACCAGCGCGACGTCGCTCACCTGGCCGAAACCGTAGTCGATCCACAGACGTTGCAGGAGCTGGTCGATAAATTCGGTGCGCGCTTCAATGAGCTGCTCGGCCGAAACGCCTGCGTCAAATGCGCTACCCAGCCAGCGATGGAAAACTTCCATGTGGGCTTTGATATGCGCGCAGGTCAGCTCATGCGGTGGCCAGACGCCCGGGTTATCAGGCTGGTCGGGGAGGGTGGGAAGTGCTGTGTTAGCATACTGTTCGGGTAAGAGATTACTCATCGTGCGCCACCCATAAGAAAAAGCTATCGCCATTAAAAAAGCCGGCATTCGCCGGCTTCTTATCACTCAATGTTCGTCAGTATCGCCGGGATGGTGTCATCCTTGCGCAACGTCATAATTTCGCAGCCGTTGTCTGTAACCACAATAGTATGCTCGTACTGGGCAGACAAGCTTCTGTCTTTGGTTTTTACCGTCCAGCCATCTTTCATGGTACGGATGCGGTAATCACCCGCGTTGACCATTGGTTCGATAGTGAAGGTCATGCCCTTTTGCAGCACTACGCCGCCGTCGTCTGCATCGTAGTGCAGAACCTGCGGTTCTTCATGGAACACACGACCAATACCGTGACCGCAATATTCGCGCACCACGGAGAAACCTTCCGCTTCCACAAATTTCTGGATTGCGGCGCCGATGGTGCGCAGGCGGATGCCCGGCTTCACCATTTTCAGCGCCAGGTAGAGGCTCTCTTGCGTCACTTTGCACAGACGCTCGCCCAGAATCGTTGGCTTGCCAACGATGAACATCTTAGAAGTGTCGCCGTGGTACTCGTCTTTAATCACGGTCACGTCGATGTTGACGATGTCGCCATCTTTCAGCAGCTTCTCGTCATCCGGAATGCCGTGGCAAACCACTTCATTAATAGAGATGCAGACGGATTTCGGGAAACCGTGATAGCCAAGGCAGGCGGAGACCGCGTGCTGCTCGTTGACGATATAGTCGTTACAGATGCGATCCAGTTCGCCAGTGCTGACGCCCGGTTTCACAAACGGCTCGATCATTTCCAGCACGTCCGCGGCCAGACGACCGGCGACGCGCATCTTTTCAATTTCTTCAGGTGTCTTAATAGAGATAGCCATGTAATCTGTCCATCGGTGTCGATTTTTTCGACAATACTAGTGTAAGTGTTGTCAATGGTATCAGTCAGGCGCACCCCGTGCCAAATTGAGAATCATTAACAGCACACTCCGCCAACAATTATTGGTTTCTGGCCGTGTTTTGTGATATAAAGCGCGCCGGACTTCCGATCCATCTCAGATACACAGGCTGGACGGGAGCGACAAATCTCACTTTGTGTAACAACACACACGTATCGGCACATATTCCGGGGTGCCCTTCGGGGTCGGTAATATGGGATACGTGGAGGCATAACCCCAACTTTCAATATAGAGGTTTTAAACATGGCAACTGTTTCCATGCGCGACATGCTCAAGGCTGGTGTTCACTTCGGTCACCAGACCCGTTACTGGAACCCGAAAATGAAGCCTTTCATCTTCGGCGCACGTAACAAAGTTCACATCATTAACCTTGAGAAGACTGTACCAATGTTCAACGAAGCCCTGGCTGAGCTGAACAAGATCTCTTCCCGTAAAGGTAAGATTCTGTTCGTTGGTACTAAGCGCGCTGCAAGCGAAGCTGTGAAAGATGCTGCTAACAGCTGCGACCAGTTCTTCGTGAACCATCGCTGGTTGGGCGGCATGCTGACCAACTGGAAAACTGTTCGTCAGTCCATCAAGCGCCTGAAAGATCTGGAAACCCAGTCTCAGGACGGTACTTTCGATAAGCTGACTAAGAAAGAAGCGCTGATGCGTACTCGTGAACTGGACAAGCTGGAAAACAGCCTGGGCGGTATCAAAGATATGGGCGGCCTGCCAGACGCGCTGTTCGTAATCGATGCAGACCACGAGCACATCGCAATCAAAGAAGCTAACAACCTGGGTATCCCGGTATTCGCTATCGTTGATACCAACTCCGATCCGGACGGTGTTGACTTCGTTATCCCGGGTAACGACGACGCAATCCGTGCTGTTAGCCTGTACCTGAGCGCTGTAGCTGCTACCGTTCGTGAAGGCCGTTCCCAGGATCTGGCTTCTCAGGCGGAAGAAAGCTTCGTAGAAGCTGAATAATAAGGTTTTACCCCTTATTAGTACCGTGTATGAATAGGGGCCCATTATCGGCCCCTTTTTTCAATTTATACTGTTTGGCTCCCGGCCGGGCAGTTCACATCTCCCGAGGATTTAAGAATGGCTGAAATTACCGCATCCCTGGTAAAAGAGCTGCGTGAGCGTACTGGCGCAGGCATGATGGATTGCAAAAAAGCGCTGACCGAAGCGAACGGCGACATCGAGCTGGCAATCGAAAACATGCGTAAATCCGGTGCGATCAAAGCAGCTAAGAAAGCAGGCAACGTTGCTGCTGACGGCGTGATCATCACCAAAATCGACGGCAACTACGGCATCATTCTGGAAGTTAACTGCCAGACTGACTTCGTTGCTAAAGATGCTGGTTTCCAGGCATTTGCTAACAAAGTTCTGGACGCAGCGGTTGCAGGCAAAATCACTGACGTTGAAATTCTGAAAGCACAGTTCGAAGAAGAGCGTGTAGCGCTGGTTGCTAAAATCGGTGAGAACATCAACATCCGTCGCGTTTCTTCCCTGGAAGGCGATGTTCTGGGCTCTTACCAGCACGGCGCGCGTATCGGTGTTCTGGTTGCGGCTAAAGGCGCTGACGAAGAGCTGGTTAAACAGCTGGCAATGCACATCGCTGCAAGCAAACCAGAATTCGTTAAGCCAGAAGACGTGTCTGCTGAAGTGGTAGAGAAAGAGTACCAGGTTCAGCTGGACATCGCGATGCAGTCTGGTAAGCCAAAAGAAATCGCAGAGAAAATGGTTGAAGGCCGCATGAAGAAATTCACCGGCGAAGTTTCTCTGACTGGCCAGCCTTTCGTAATGGATCCAAGCAAGTCTGTTGCTCAGCTGCTGAAAGAGCACAACGCTGATGTAACTGGCTTCATCCGCTTCGAAGTGGGCGAAGGCATCGAGAAAGTTGAGACTGACTTCGCAGCAGAAGTTGCTGCAATGTCCAAGCAGTCTTAATGATTGAAAAGGAGCCGCCTGAGGGCGGCTTCTTTTTGTCACCCGTCTCACGAAATCAGACAGGCTCCAGTATCGCTGTGCTGATTTGCGACATATCATGTCGCCAGAATTAACCCCATCTTAATCGTTGACAGTCTCAGGAAAGAAACATGGCTACCAATGCAAAACCCGTGTACAAACGCATTCTGCTTAAGCTGAGTGGCGAAGCGCTGCAAGGATCGGAAGGCTTCGGTATTGACGCAAGCATCCTTGATCGCATGGCACAGGAAATCAAAGAACTGGTCGAACTGGGTATTCAGGTTGGCGTGGTCATTGGCGGTGGCAACCTTTTCCGTGGTGCTGGTCTGGCGAAAGCGGGGATGAACCGCGTAGTGGGCGACCACATGGGTATGCTGGCAACCGTGATGAATGGCCTGGCGATGCGTGATGCGCTTCATCGCGCCTATGTGAACGCTCGCCTGATGTCCGCTATTCCTTTGAATGGCGTATGCGATAACTACAGCTGGGCAGAGGCCATCAGCCTGCTGCGCAACAACCGCGTGGTGATCCTCTCCGCCGGTACGGGTAACCCGTTCTTTACCACCGATTCCGCAGCCTGTCTGCGCGGTATCGAAATCGAAGCCGATGTGGTGCTGAAAGCGACCAAAGTAGATGGCGTGTTTACTGCCGACCCGGCAAAAGATCCTTCAGCGACCATGTACGATCAGCTGACCTACAGCGAAGTGCTGGAAAAAGAGCTGAAAGTGATGGATCTTGCCGCCTTTACGCTGGCTCGTGACCACAAACTACCGATCCGTGTCTTCAACATGAACAAGCCTGGCGCGCTGCGTCGCGTTGTTATGGGCGAAAAAGAAGGCACTTTGATCACGGAATAATTTCCGTCGGCGATAAATACAGGTAAGATTCCGCTTTATTTCGACGTGGTATCTTACCCGGGCGCGCCTTTGGCGTTGTCATGAATTAAACGCGACTATACTTAGCACACCTGTAGCGCTGTGCTGGCGGATAGTCTGCCTGAGACAAGTTTTCAAGGATCCGTAACGTGATTAACGACATCAGAAAAGATGCTGAAGTACGCATGGAAAAATGCGTAGAAGCGTTCAAAAACCAAATCAGCAAAATCCGTACTGGCCGTGCTTCCCCAAGCCTGCTGGATGGCATCATCGTAGAATATTACGGTACGCCAACGCCTCTGCGTCAGCTGGCGAGCGTGACGGTAGAAGATACCCGTACCCTGAAAATCAACGTGTTCGACCGCTCAATGAGCCCGGCCGTTGAAAAAGCGATCATGGCATCCGACCTGGGTCTGAACCCAAGCTCAGCCGGCGCGGATATTCGCGTTCCACTGCCTCCGCTGACGGAAGAGCGTCGTAAAGACCTGATCAAAGTAGTTCGTGGTGAAGCTGAGCAGGGTCGTGTTTCCGTACGTAACGTGCGTCGCGATGCGAACGATAAAGTGAAAGCCCTGCTGAAAGAAAAAGAGATCAGCGAAGACGACGATCGTCGTTCTCAGGACGACATTCAGAAAATGACCGACGCGGCCATCAAGAAAATTGATGCGGCGCTGGCAGAAAAAGAAGCGGAACTGATGCAGTTCTGATTTTCGCTGTACACTGATAAACGCCGTTCAGAAGGACATTGAGTCTTGCTGGCGGCGTTTTGCTTTTATCTGGTCTAACTTTTGGGCATCTCATGAAGCATCTCACTCTCCTCGGCTCGACTGGCTCTATCGGTTGCAGCACTCTCGACGTTGTACGTCATAATCCTGACAGCTACACCGTGGCCGCGCTTGTGGCCGGAAAAAACGTGCAGCGAATGGTCGAACAGTGCCTGGAGTTTACCCCCCGATTTGCGGTGATGGATGACGAAGAGAGCGCCCGCCAGGTGAAAGCGCTGTTGCAGGAGAAGGGCTGCCGTACCGAGGTACTCAGCGGGCAACAGGCGGCGTGCGATATGGCCGCGCTTGATGAAGTTGATCAGGTCATGGCGGCAATCGTCGGGGCGGCGGGTCTTCTGCCGACGCTTGCCGCTATTGATGCGGGTAAAGATGTCCTGCTTGCGAACAAAGAGTCGCTGGTCACCTGCGGACGCCTCTTTATGGAGGCGGTAAAACAGCGTGGGGCACGTCTTTTGCCGGTCGATAGCGAACACAACGCGATTTTTCAGAGTTTGCCTCAACCTTTTCAACAAAACCTGGGGTACGCTGACCTGGAGCAGAATGGCGTTGTGTCGATTCTGCTTACCGGGTCTGGTGGCCCGTTCCGTGAAACGCCACTGTCTGAATTGAGCGCAATGACGCCGGATCAGGCGTGTCGTCATCCGAACTGGTCAATGGGGCGTAAGATCTCCGTCGATTCGGCCACCATGATGAACAAAGGTCTGGAATACATTGAAGCTCGCTGGCTGTTCAATGCGTCGGCGAAACAGATGGAAGTGCTGATCCACCCGCAGTCGGTGATTCACTCGATGGTGCGCTATCAGGACGGCAGCGTGCTGGCCCAGCTGGGCGAACCGGATATGCGTACGCCTATTGCTCATACGATGGCGTGGCCAAACCGCGTAAAATCGGGCGTTAAGCCTCTCGATTTTTGTAAGCTGAGTTCACTGACGTTTAGCGAGCCTGATTATGACCGTTATCCCTGTCTGAAACTGGCGATGACGGCCTTCGATCAGGGGCAGGCGGCGACAACGGCGCTTAATGCAGCCAATGAAGTGACCGTTGAAGCATTCCTGAATCAGCAGATCCGCTTTACTGACATCGCCGCGTTGAATTTATCCGTGCTGGAGATGATGGATTTGCGTGAGCCGCAGAGCGTCGAAGAGGTGCTGGCCGTGGATGAACAGGCACGCATTGTTGCGCGTAAACAGGTGACACGTCTCGCAAGCTGGTGATAAAGCAAGCACTAGTCGTCGTGCTATTTGTTAGCGTTGGGCTTCAGTGATATAGTCTGCGCCACCTGATCGCAGGTATTTGGCTTTAAGTGGTCAGGTAAGCCGTGGTTTGACACGGCTTTTTTATGTATAGGCTTCAGTATTCCTGTGTACCGTTAAATCCTTTCAGGGACTAAAAACGCGTTATGTTGTCTGCGAATCAACCAATAAGCGAAAACTTGCCAGCACATGGCTGTCGCCATGTTGCAATCATCATGGATGGCAATGGCCGCTGGGCGAAAAGACAAGGGAAGATACGAGCCTTTGGGCATAAAGCTGGGGCGAAATCTGTTCGCCGCGCCGTCTCTTTTGCCGCCAATAACGGCATTGATGCGTTAACGCTCTATGCTTTTAGCAGTGAGAACTGGAATCGACCTGCGCAGGAAGTGACTGCGTTGATGGAACTGTTCGTGTGGGCGCTCGATAGTGAAGTAAAAAGCCTGCACCGCCACAACGTCCGCTTGCGTATTATTGGCGAAACCAGTCGTTTTAACTCACGTTTGCAGGAACGGATTCGCAAAGCAGAAGCGCTGACGGAAAATAATACCGGCCTGACGCTCAATATCGCGGCGAATTACGGCGGACGCTGGGATATTATCCAGGGGGTTCGGCATTTGGCTGAGCAGGTTCAGGAAGGGCTGTTAAGACCCGACCAGATTGATGAAGAGGCGCTGAGTCAGCAAATCTGCATGAATGAACTGGCACCCGTGGATTTGGTTATAAGGACAGGGGGGGAACATCGCATAAGTAACTTTTTGCTGTGGCAAATTGCCTACGCCGAACTTTACTTTACGGATGTTCTTTGGCCAGATTTTGATGAACAAGACTTTGAAGGTGCGCTGCATGCCTTTGCCAATCGAGAGCGTCGTTTCGGCGGCACCGAGCCTGGTGGCGATAACGCCTGATGGGGGTAGCTTTTGCTGAAGTATCGCCTGATTTCCGCTTTTGTATTAATACCCGTCGTCATCGCAGCGCTGTTTTTACTGCCTCCGGTGGGATTCGCTATTGTTACGCTGGTGGTGTGTATGCTCGCCGCGTGGGAATGGGGGCAGCTTAGCGGCTTTACCTCGCGCACTCAGCGGGTATGGCTGGCGGTACTCTGTGGTTTTTTACTGGCCCTGATGCTGTATACCTTGCCTGAATATCATCATGATGTTCACCAGCCGCTGGTTGCCGGATCCTTATGGATATCGCTGGCCTGGTGGATTGCTGCGCTTGTTTTAGTGCTTTTCTATCCGGGCTCTGCGGCGATCTGGCGTAACTCTAAAGTGTTGCGCCTTATTTTTGGTCTGCTCACGATTGTTCCGTTTTTCTGGGGGATGGTTGCGTTGCGCGCCTGGCACTATGACGAAAACCACTACAGCGGCGCGATATGGCTGCTTTATGTGATGATTCTCGTCTGGGGGGCTGACTCCGGGGCCTATATGTTTGGTAAACTGTTCGGTAAACATAAACTGGCGCCAAAGGTTTCTCCGGGTAAAACCTGGCAAGGCTTCATCGGCGGCCTGTTTACGGCAGCGATTATCTCCTGGGGCTATGGCGTCTGGGCGAATCTTGAGGTTGCCCCCTCGACGCTGCTGGTATGTTCGATTTTCGCGGCGCTGGCATCGGTGCTGGGTGATTTAACCGAGAGTATGTTTAAGCGTGAAGCAGGGATTAAGGACAGTGGTCACCTGATTCCAGGACATGGCGGAATACTGGATCGCATTGACAGCCTTACCGCGGCTGTTCCCGTATTTGCTTGCCTGCTTTTACTGGTGTTTGGGACGATATAACGGAAGGTTTTATGCTGAGCATTCTCTGGAATCTGGCGGCGTTCATTGTTGCACTGGGTGTACTGATTACCGTGCATGAATTTGGCCATTTCTGGGTTGCCCGGCGCTGTGGTGTGCGGGTGGAGCGATTCTCGATTGGCTTTGGCAAATCGCTCTGGAAGCGCACCGATAAGCATGGCACCGAGTTTGTCATTGCTCTGATTCCCCTGGGCGGCTATGTCAAAATGCTCGACGAACGCGTTGAGCCTGTCGCCCCGGAACTTCGCCATCGCGCGTTTAACAATAAAACTGTTGGACAACGTGCTGCCATCATCGCTGCCGGCCCGGTAGCCAATTTCATCTTCGCTATCTTCGCCTACTGGCTGGTGTTTATCATCGGCGTGCCTGGCGTGCGCCCGGTTGTGGGCGAAATCACTACGGGTTCTATTGCGGCAACGGCGCAAATTACACCGGGAATGGAACTTAAAGCGATTGATGGTATCGAAACCCCTGATTGGGATGCCGTGAGGTTACAACTGGTTGCCAAAATTGGTGATGAGCAGACAACCGTCAGCGTATCGCCATTTGGTTCCGACCAGCGGCAGGAAAAAGTGCTGGATTTACGCCACTGGCGCTTTGAGCCAGACAAAGAGGACCCTGTCGCCGCACTCGGGATTCGACCGCGCGGCGCGCAGATCGAGCCGGTATTAGCCGAAGTACAGGCCAAATCGGCAGCGAGTAAAGCAGGTTTACAAGCGGGTGACAGGATCGTTAAAGTCGATGGTCAGCCATTAACACAATGGATGACCTTTGTTACTCTGGTGCGCGATAATCCAGGCAAGCCGCTCGCGCTGGAAGTGGAAAGGCAGGGGAGTTCGCTCTCACTGACTCTCACCCCGGATACCAAATCGGGCGGCGGTAAGGCGGAAGGGTTTGCAGGCGTTGTGCCGAAAGTGATCCCACTGCCAGATGAGTACAAGACAATACGCCAGTATGGGCCGTTTAGCGCCATCGTTGAGGCCACGGATAAAACATGGCAGCTGATGAAGCTTACGGTCAACATGTTGGGGAAATTGATAACCGGTGATGTGAAACTGAACAACCTCAGTGGGCCAATTTCGATTGCTCAGGGGGCTGGGATGTCAGCGGAGTTCGGGGTGATTTACTATCTCATGTTCCTTGCGCTGATTAGCGTGAACCTGGGGATAATCAACCTGTTCCCGCTTCCCGTATTAGATGGGGGCCATCTGCTGTTTTTAGCGATTGAAAAGCTAAAAGGCGGACCGGTATCCGAGCGAGTTCAAGACTTTAGTTATCGCATTGGCTCGATTTTGCTGGTGCTGTTAATGGGGCTTGCACTTTTCAATGATTTCTCTCGGTTGTAAGAGAGTTAGTTAGGAAGAACGCATAATAACGATGGCGATGAAAAAGTTGCTCATAGCGTCGCTGCTGTTTAGCAGCGCGACCGTATACGGTGCTGACGGGTTCGTAGTGAAAGATATTCATTTCGAAGGCCTTCAGCGTGTCGCCGTTGGTGCGGCCCTCCTCAGTATGCCTGTGCGCCCCGGCGATACGGTTAATGATGAAGATATCAGTAACACCATCCGTGCTCTGTTTGCCACTGGCAACTTTGAGGATGTCCGCGTCCTGCGCGATGGTGATACGCTGGTGGTTCAGGTAAAAGAACGTCCAACGATTGCCAGCATCACTTTCTCCGGTAACAAATCGGTGAAAGACGACATGCTCAAGCAGAACCTTGAGGCATCGGGTGTTCGTGTGGGGGAATCTCTGGACCGCACAACCCTTGCAGACATTGAAAAAGGTCTGGAAGATTTCTACTACAGCGTCGGTAAATACAGCGCGAGCGTTAAAGCGGTTGTTACACCGCTGCCACGTAACCGTGTTGACCTGAAACTGGTCTTCCAGGAAGGTGTTTCTGCGAAGATCCAGCAGATCAACATCGTGGGTAACCACGCGTTCAGCACCGACGAACTGATCTCCAACTTCCAGCTGCGTGACGAAGTGCCGTGGTGGAACGTGGTAGGCGATCGTAAATACCAGAAACAGAAACTGGCGGGTGACCTTGAAACCCTGCGCAGCTACTATCTGGATCGCGGTTACGCCCGTTTCAACATCGATTCAACTCAGGTGAGTCTGACTCCGGACAAGAAAGGTATCTACATTACCGTTAACATCACAGAAGGCGATAAGTACACGCTTTCGGGTGTTGAAGTCAGCGGCAATCTGGCAGGACATTCAGCTGAAATTGAATCTCTGACCAAAATTCAGCCGGGCGATCTGTACAGCGGATCTAAAGTCACCAAAATGGAAGACAGCATTAAGAAGCTGCTCGGCCGTTATGGTTATGCGTATCCGCGTGTGCAAACGCAGCCGGAAATTAACGACACGGATAAAACCGTTAAGCTGCACGTTAACGTTGATGCGGGCAACCGCTTCTACGTGCGTAAGATCCGCTTCGAAGGTAACGATACCTCTAAAGACTCCGTTCTGCGCCGTGAAATGCGCCAGATGGAAGGGGCATGGCTGGGAAGCGATCTGGTAGATCAGGGTAAAGAGCGTCTGAACCGTCTGGGCTACTTCGAAACGGTCGATACCGATACTCAGCGTGTACCAGGTCGTCCGGATCAGGTTGATGTTGTTTATAAAGTTAAAGAACGTAATACCGGTAGCTTCAACTTCGGTATTGGTTACGGTACTGAAAGTGGCGTGAGCTTCCAGGTCGGTGTTCAGCAGGATAACTGGCTGGGTACGGGCTACTCTGTCGGTATCAACGGGACGAAAAACGACTACCAGACCTACTCTGAGTTTTCCGTTACCAACCCATACTTCACCGTTGACGGTGTAAGCCTGGGCGGTCGTATCTTCTATAACGACTTTAAAGCGGACGACGCGGACCTCTCCTCGTATACCAACAAGAGTTACGGTCTGGATGGTACGCTTGGCTTCCCGGTTAACGAATACAACACCTTGCGCGCAGGTTTAGGGTACGTGCATAACGACCTGTCCAACATGCAACCGCAGGTGGCGATGTGGCGTTACCTGGACTCCATCGGTCAGTCGGCGAGTACGTCCAGCGATGACAACGGTTTCGCCGCGGATGACTTCACCTTCAACTACGGTTGGACCTACAACCGTCTTGACCGTGGCTACTTCCCGACGGAAGGTTCACGCGTCAACCTGAACGGTAAAGTGACTATCCCGGGCTCGGATAACGAGTTCTACAAGGTCACGCTGGATACGGCGTCCTACTTCCCAATTGATGAAGATCACAAGTGGGTTGTTCTGGGTCGTACCCGTTGGGGTTATGGTGACGGTATTGGAAGCAAAGAACTGCCGTTCTATGAAAACTTCTACGCCGGTGGTTCAAGCACCGTGCGTGGCTTCCAGTCCAATAACATTGGTCCGAAAGCGGTTTATTACGGCGGTAATGACGAAGATAACTGCGCAAGCCGTGATCCTAAGCAAGTATGTAGCTCTGATGACGCAGTAGGTGGTAACGCTATGGCCGTGGCGAGCCTCGAGTTCATCACGCCTACGCCGTTTATCAGTGATAAGTATGCGAACTCCGTGCGTACCTCCTTCTTTATGGATGCAGGTACGGTGTGGGACACCAACTGGGAGAACACCGCCCAGATGCGTGCGGCGGGGGTTCCGGACTACAGCGATCCGAGCAACATTCGCATGTCCGCAGGTATCGCATTACAATGGATGTCACCGCTGGGGCCGTTGGTCTTCTCTTACGCCCAGCCGTTTAAGAAATACGATGGAGACAAAGCGGAGCAGTTCCAGTTTAACATTGGTAAAACCTGGTAATAATCCGCTGCAATGGAATGCGTTGGCAGTGTAGCGCTGACAACCGGCGATCGGTAACACGGTCGCCTTGCCACGCAAAGAACGGTACCCCTCGGGTGCCAATGGGATGGTAAGGAGTTAATTGTGAAAAAGTGGTTATTAGCTGCAGGTCTCGGTTTAGCGATGGCAACTTCTGCTCAGGCAGCGGATAAAATTGCAATCGTCAACATGGGTAATTTGTTCCAGCAGGTTGCACAGAAAACCGGTGTTTCTGCAACGCTGGAAAACGAATTCAAAGGCCGTGCGAGCGAACTGCAACGTATGGAAGGTGATCTTCAGTCCAAGATGCAGCGTCTTCAGCGTGATGGTTCTACCATGAAAGCGAGCGAGCGCAGCAAACTGGAAAAAGACGTCATGTCTCAGCGCCAGACCTTCTCTCAGAAAGCACAGGCTTTCGAGCAGGATCGTCAGCGTCGTTCTAACGAAGAGCGTGGCAAACTGGTGACGCGTATTCAGTCTGCCGTTAAAGCAGTAGCAGCCGATCAGAGCATCGATCTGGTTGTTGATGCGAACGCCGTTGCATTCAACAGCAGCGATGTTAAAGACATCACCGCTGATGTTCTGAAACAGGTTAAATAAGTAATGCCTTCAATTCGACTGGCTGATTTAGCTCAGCAGTTGGATGCAGAATTACACGGTGATGGCGATATCGTCATCACCGCTGTTGCGTCCATGCAATCTGCTAAAGCAGGCACTATTACCTTCATGGTAAGCCCTAAGTACCGTGAGCACCTGGCCCAGTGCCAGGCGTCTGCCGTTGTGCTGACGCAGGACGATCTTCCGTTTGCCACTAGCGCTGCACTGGTAGTGAAAAATCCCTACCTGACCTATGCGCGCATGGCCCAAATTCTTGATACCACGCCGCAGCCGGCACAGAACATTGCAGCCAGTGCTGCGATTGATCCGACGGCTCAGCTGGGTAACAACGTATCAGTCGGCGCAAACGCCGTTATCGAATCCGGCGTTGTTTTGGGTGATAACGTGGTGATTGGCCCTGGCTGCTTTGTTGGAAAAAATACGAAAATTGGCGCAGGGTCTCGTCTGTGGGCCAATGTCTCTGTCTACCATGAGGTTGAGATTGGCGAGAATTGTCTCGTTCAGTCCAGCACGGTGATTGGTTCTGACGGATTTGGTTACGCCAACGATCGGGGTAACTGGGTTAAGATCCCTCAGCTGGGTCGCGTGATTATCGGCGATCGTGTGGAGATCGGCGCTTGCACAACTATCGACCGCGGTGCGCTTGACGACACCATTATTGGTAACGGTGTTATCATAGACAACCAGTGCCAGATTGCACATAACGTTGTGATTGGCGACAATACCGCAGTTGCGGGTGGTGTTATCATGGCAGGCAGCCTGAAAATTGGCCGTTACTGCATGATTGGCGGTGCCAGCGTGATCAATGGCCATATGGAAATATGCGACAAAGTCACGGTGACGGGGATGGGTATGGTGATGCGTCCAATCACTGAGCCTGGCGTTTATTCCTCCGGTATTCCGCTGCAACCGAACAAGGTCTGGCGTAAAACAGCTGCACTGGTGATGAATATTGATGATATGAGCAAGCGACTCAAAGCGATTGAGCGCAAAATCGATCAACAAGACTAAGCGTTCATCCGTTTAACGCTAAATTTCCCGGCCTGTCGGCTTTGTTTATAAACCGGCAGGCCGTGTTATTATTGCTACTTAGTACATTTGACAGGAAGAGTATTTTGACTACTGACACTCATACTCTGCATATTGAAGAGATTTTAGAACTTCTGCCGCACCGCTATCCGTTTTTACTGGTAGACCGTGTGCTGGATTTTGAAGAAGGTCGTTTTCTGCGCGCAGTGAAAAATGTCTCCGTTAACGAGCCGTTCTTCCAGGGGCACTTCCCTGGTAAGCCTATCTTCCCGGGTGTATTGATCCTGGAAGCGATGGCACAGGCTACCGGTATTCTGGCGTTTAAAAGCGTAGGTAAACTGGAACCGGGTGAACTCTATTACTTCGCGGGTATCGATGAAGCGCGCTTCAAGCGTCCGGTCGTGCCTGGTGATCAAATGATCATGGAAGTCACTTTTGAAAAAACGCGTCGCGGCCTGACTCGCTTCAAAGGCGTAGCTATGGTTGACGGCAAAGTTGTTTGCGAAGCGACAATGATGTGTGCGCGTAGCCGGGAGGCCTGATACGTGATTGATAAATCCGCCTTTATTCATCCTACCGCCATTGTGGAAACGGGTGCCATCATTGGTGCCAACGTCCACATTGGCCCGTTTTGTATTGTTGGACCCCATGTCGAAATTGGTGAGGGTACAGTACTGAAATCTCACGTTGTCGTGAATGGTCATACCACCATTGGCTGCAACAATGAGATCTATCAGTTCGCCTCCATCGGCGAAGTTAACCAGGATCTTAAGTATGCTGGCGAACCGACCCGCGTGGAAATCGGCGATCGTAACCGCATTCGCGAAAGCGTCACCATTCATCGTGGTACAACGCAAGGCGGTGGATTGACGAAGGTGGGCAGCGACAACCTGTTTATGGTTAATGCGCATATTGCGCACGACTGTACCGTGGGTAGCCGCTGTATTCTCGCCAACAACGCAACGCTGGCGGGACACGTATCGGTTGATGATTTCGCCATTATTGGCGGCATGACCGCAGTCCATCAGTTCTGCATCATTGGTGCACACGTGATGGTCGGCGGATGCTCCGGTGTGGCGCAGGACGTCCCACCGTTTGTGATTGCGCAGGGCAACCATGCCACGCCGTTTGGCGTGAACATCGAAGGTCTCAAGCGTCGTGGTTTTAGTCGCGAAGCGATTACTGCCATCCGCAACGCGTACAAACTGCTGTACCGTAGCGGTAAAACGCTGGAAGAGGCTAAGCCGGAAATTGCCGAGCTGGCGAATAAGCACCCTGAAGTGAAAACGTTCATGGAATTCTTTGAACGTTCAACCCGTGGTCTGATTCGTTAATGGTCGACAGTCGTCCGCTTACCATCGCCCTGGTCGCCGGAGAAACCTCCGGCGATATTCTTGGTGCAGGTCTTATCCGCGCGCTTAAAGCCCGTGTACCCAATGCCCGCTTTGTGGGCGTGGCTGGGCCGCTGATGCAGGCCGAAGGCTGTGAAGCCTGGTATGAAATGGAAGAGCTGGCTGTGATGGGCATCGTCGAGGTGTTGGGGCGCTTGCGTCGCCTGCTGCATATTCGCGCCGACCTTACCCGCCGCTTTACCGACCTTAAGCCCGATGTATTTGTCGGCATTGATGCGCCTGATTTCAATATTACCCTTGAAGGGAACCTGAAAAAGCAGGGGATCAAAACTATCCATTACGTCAGTCCGTCCGTGTGGGCGTGGCGACAGAAACGCGTTTTCAAAATCGGACGATCCACTAATCTGGTGCTGGCTTTTCTGCCTTTCGAAAAAGCGTTTTACGACAGATTTAATGTCCCGTGCCGTTTTATCGGTCATACCATGGCGGATGCCATGCCGCTGGATCCGGATAAAAACGCGGCGCGTGACGAACTGGGCATCCCGCATGATGTGCACTGTCTGGCGCTGCTGCCAGGGAGCCGGGGTGCGGAAGTTGAAATGCTCAGTGCCGATTTCCTGAAAACGGCGCAAATTCTTCGCAAGACTTACCCCGATCTTGAAGTGGTCGTGCCGCTGGTGAATGCCAAACGCCGCGAGCAGTTTGAGCGTATCAAAGCTGACGTCGCCCCGGATCTTCACGTCCGCCTGCTGGACGGGAAAGGGCGGCAAGCCATGTTTGCGAGCGACGCCGCACTACTGGCTTCCGGCACGGCTGCGCTGGAGTGTATGCTGGCAAAATGCCCAATGGTGGTCGGTTATCGCATGAAGCCGTTTACCTTCTGGCTGGCAAAACGTCTGGTAAAAACAGATTACGTATCCCTGCCAAACCTGCTTGCGGGTCGCGAACTGGTGAAAGAGCTCTTGCAGGATGAATGCCAGCCGCAGGCACTGGCTGATGCATTACTGCCGCTGCTGGCCAACGGTAAAACCAGCCACCAGATGCATGATACCTTCCGTGAACTGCATCAACTGATCCGCTGTAATGCTGATGAGCAGGCGGCCGATGCGGTGCTGGAGTTAGCACAATGATGGAATTTATTTATCCCCATACCCACCTCGTTGCAGGTGTGGATGAAGTCGGTCGTGGCCCGTTAGTGGGTGCCGTTGTGACCGCGGCGGTGATCCTCGATCCAGCCCGCCCGATCGTTGGCCTGAACGACTCGAAAAAACTGAGTGAAAAGCGTCGCCTGGCGCTGTTCGATGAAATTAAAGAAAAGGCGCTGGCCTGGAGTCTCGGGCGCGCAGAGCCGGATGAGATCGACGATCTGAACATTCTGCACGCCACCATGCTGGCGATGCAGCGTGCCGTTGCTGGCCTGAAGATTGTGCCTGAGTATGTGCTGATCGACGGTAACCGTTGCCCGGCGCTGCCGATGCCTTCCATGGCTGTTGTTAAAGGCGATAGCCGCGTCGCAGAAATCAGTGCGGCGTCAATCATTGCCAAAGTGACGCGCGATGCCGAAATGGCCGCGCTGGACCTCACTTATCCCGCGTATGGTTTCGCCCAGCACAAGGGATATCCAACGGCTTTCCATCTGGAAAAGCTGGCTGAACATGGCGCAACTGAACATCATCGGCGCAGCTTTGGCCCGGTGAAACGCTCGCTGGGACTGGTGTCCTGAATCAAGACGCAAGCAATTAAGTAACGCGGGATCTGAAGATGGCTGAACCACGTTTCGTACACCTGCGGGTGCATAGCGACTACTCCATGATCGATGGGCTGGCAAAGACCGGGCCGCTGGTAAAAAAGGCGGCCTCGCTTGGCATGCCTGCGCTGGCGATCACCGATTTTACCAACCTGTGTGGCCTGGTGAAGTTCTACGGAACGGCGCATGGCGCAGGATTAAAGCCCATCGTCGGCGCGGATTTTCATGTGCAGAGCGAGCTGCTCGGCGATGAGATGACGCAGATTTCCGTGTTAGCTATGAATAACACGGGTTATCAGAACCTCACTCTGCTGATCTCAAAAGCCTACCAACGCGGTTACGGCGCACTGGGTCCATGGATTGACCGCGACTGGCTGGCGGAGCTGAACGAAGGTCTGCTGCTGATCTCCGGTGGCCGTATGGGGGATGTCGGCAAATGTCTGCTGCGCGGTAACAACGCGCTGGTGGATCAGTGCGTCTCGTTCTACGAAGAGTATTTCCCGGATCGTTATTACCTGGAGCTGATCCGTACCGGGCGTGCGGATGAAGAGAGCTACCTGCATGCGGCCGTCGCCCTGGCGGAAGCGCGTGGCCTGCCTGTGGTGGCCACCAACGATGTGCGCTTCCTTGAGGCGGGTGATTTTGACGCGCATGAAATTCGCGTCGCCATCCACGACGGCTTCACCCTCGACGATCCGAAACGTCCGCGCAACTACTCATCGCAGCAGTACATGCGCAGCGAAGAGGAGATGTGTGAGCTCTTCTCGGACATCCCGGAAGCGCTGGAAAACAGCGTAGAGATTGCCAAGCGCTGTAACGTCACCGTGCGTCTCGGCGAATACTTCCTGCCGCAGTTCCCGACGGGCGACATGACCACCGAAGATTTCCTGGTCATGAAATCGAAAGAGGGTCTGGAAGAGCGTCTGGAATTCCTCTTCCCGGATGAAGCGGTCCGTAAAGAGAAACGTCCTGAATATGACGAGCGCCTGGATATTGAACTCCAGGTGATCAACCAGATGGGGTTCCCAGGCTACTTCCTGATCGTGATGGAGTTCATCCAGTGGTCGAAAGATAACGGCGTGCCGGTAGGTCCGGGCCGTGGTTCTGGTGCCGGCTCGCTGGTGGCGTATGCCCTGAAAATCACCGATCTCGATCCGCTGGAATTTGACCTGCTGTTCGAACGTTTCCTCAACCCGGAACGTGTCTCCATGCCCGACTTTGACGTCGACTTCTGCATGGAAAAACGCGACCAGGTGATTGAGCACGTGGCCGATATGTACGGTCGTGATGCGGTTTCGCAGATCATCACCTTCGGTACGATGGCCGCGAAAGCGGTTATCCGCGACGTGGGCCGCGTTCTGGGCCACCCGTACGGTTTTGTCGATCGTATCTCTAAGCTGGTGCCGCCCGATCCGGGCATGACTCTGGCGAAAGCCTTTGAAGCTGAACCTCAGCTGCCGGAAATCTACGAAGCCGACGAAGAGGTCAAAGCGCTGATCGACATGGCGCGCAAGCTGGAAGGCGTCACGCGTAACGCCGGTAAGCATGCGGGGGGTGTGGTTATCGCCCCGACCAAAATCACCGACTTTGCGCCGCTGTACTGCGACGAAGCGGGCCAGCATCCGGTCACCCAGTTCGACAAGAACGACGTAGAATACGCCGGGCTGGTGAAGTTCGACTTCCTCGGCCTGCGTACGCTGACCATCATCAACTGGGCGCTGGAGATGATCAACGCCCGTCGCGAGAAGAACGGCGAGCCTCCGCTGGATATCGCGGCTATCCCGCTTGATGACAAGAAAAGTTTCGACATGCTGCAACGCTCGGAGACGACAGCCGTCTTCCAGCTTGAATCCCGCGGCATGAAAGATTTGATTAAGCGTCTGCAACCAGACTGCTTCGAAGATATGATCGCGCTGGTGGCCCTGTTCCGTCCGGGGCCGTTGCAGTCGGGGATGGTAGATAACTTTATCGACCGTAAACACGGGCGCGAAGAGATTTCCTACCCGGACGTGCAGTGGCAGCATGAAAGCCTGAAACCGGTACTGGAGCCAACCTATGGCATCATCCTGTATCAGGAACAGGTCATGCAGATCGCCCAGGTGCTTTCTGGTTATACCCTTGGCGGCGCAGACATGCTGCGTCGTGCGATGGGTAAGAAAAAGCCGGAAGAGATGGCCAAGCAGCGTTCCATCTTTGAGGATGGGGCGAAGAAAAACGGCGTCGATGGCGAACTGGCGATGAAAATCTTCGACCTGGTGGAGAAATTCGCCGGGTACGGATTTAACAAATCCCACTCCGCCGCCTATGCTTTGGTTTCGTATCAAACGCTGTGGCTGAAGGCTCACTATCCCGCTGAGTTTATGGCGGCGGTAATGACCGCCGATATGGACAACACCGAGAAGGTGGTTGGCCTGGTGGACGAGTGCTGGCGCATGGGGCTGAAGATCCTGCCGCCGGATATTAACTCTGGCTTGTACCATTTCCACGTTAACGATGACGGGGAAATCGTCTATGGGATCGGCGCGATCAAGGGCGTAGGAGAGGGGCCGATCGAGGCGATCATCGAAGCGCGTAACAACGGCGGCTATTTCCGCGAGCTGTTCGATCTGTGTGCCCGCACCGATACCAAAAAACTGAACCGCCGGGTGCTGGAAAAACTGATCATGTCCGGCGCGTTTGATCGGCTGGGGCCACACCGCGCCGCGCTGATGAACTCGCTCGCCGATGCGCTGAAAGCAGCCGATCAGCACGCGAAAGCGGAAGCCATTGGCCAGGCAGATATGTTCGGCGTGCTGGCGGAAGAGCCAGAGCAGATTGAGCAGTCTTATTCCAACTGCCAGCCCTGGCCAGAACAGGTGGTGCTGGATGGGGAGCGGGAAACGTTAGGCCTGTACCTGACGGGGCACCCGATCAACCAGTATCTGAAAGAAATTGAGCGCTATGTCGGCGGCCACAGGCTTAAAGACATGCATCCGACAGAACGTGGTAAAATCACCACGGCTGCGGGGCTCGTGATTGCTGCAAGGGTAATGGTCACCAAGCGCGGCAATCGTATCGGCATCTGTACCCTGGATGACCGTTCCGGGCGTCTGGAGGTGATGTTGTTCACCGACGCGCTGGATAAATACCAGCAATTGCTGGAAAAAGACCGCATACTTATCGTCAGCGGACAGGTCAGCTTTGATGACTTCAGCGGGGGGCTTAAAATGACCGCCCGCGAAGTGATGGACATTGACGAAGCCCGGGAAAAATATGCTCGCGGGCTTGCTATCTCGCTGACGGACAGGCAAATTGATGACCAGCTTTTAAACCGACTCCGTCAGTCTCTGGAACCCCACCGCTCGGGGACCATTCCAGTACATCTCTACTATCAGAGGGCGGATGCACGTGCGCGGTTGCGCTTTGGTGCAACGTGGCGTGTCTCTCCGAGCGATCGTTTACTGAACGATCTCCGTGGCCTCATTGGTTCGGAGCAGGTGGAACTGGAGTTTGACTAATACAGGAATACTATGAGTCTGAATTTCCTTGATTTCGAACAGCCGATTGCAGAGCTGGAAGCGAAAATCGATTCTCTGACAGCCGTGAGCCGTCAGGATGAAAAACTGGATATTAACATCGACGAAGAAGTGCATCGTCTGCGCGAAAAAAGCGTAGAACTGACGCGCAAAATCTTTGCCGATCTCGGCGCATGGCAGATCGCCCAGCTGGCGCGTCATCCACAGCGTCCGTACACCCTGGATTATGTCCGCCTGGCGTTTGACGAATTTGACGAACTGGCAGGCGACCGCGCATACGCTGACGATAAAGCTATCGTCGGCGGTATCGCGCGTCTGGATGGACGTCCGGTGATGATTATTGGTCATCAGAAAGGCCGTGAAACCAAAGAGAAAATCCGTCGTAACTTCGGTATGCCAGCGCCAGAAGGCTACCGTAAGGCCCTGCGCCTGATGGAGATGGCTGAGCGTTTCAATATGCCTATCATCACCTTCATCGACACGCCGGGTGCTTACCCGGGTGTTGGCGCTGAAGAGCGCGGTCAGTCTGAAGCCATCGCACGCAACCTGCGTGAGATGTCTCGCCTGAAAGTGCCGGTCATCTGTACCGTTATCGGTGAAGGTGGGTCCGGCGGTGCGCTGGCAATTGGCGTGGGCGATAAAGTGAATATGCTACAGTACAGTACCTATTCCGTTATCTCTCCGGAAGGCTGTGCCTCCATTCTGTGGAAAAGTGCCGATAAAGCGCCGCTGGCTGCTGAAGCGATGGGCATCATTGCCCCACGTCTGAAAGAGCTGAAGCTGATCGACACCGTTATCCCTGAACCGCTGGGTGGCGCGCATCGTAAGCCGGAAGTGATGGCTGCTTCCCTGAAAGCGCAGCTGCTGGCAGATCTGGCGGACCTGGACGTGCTGAGCACAGAAGATCTGCTCAACCGTCGTTATCAGCGTCTGATGACCTACGGTTACGCGTAAGCCTCACAATTATCCTAAAAGCCGCACATTGTTGCGGCTTTTTTTATACCTGCCGTTTACCTTAACTATGCTTATCTGATGTTTTTCAAGGAGGTAAACCATGAACATCATTGCCATCATGGGGCCACATGGCGTCTTTTATAAAGACGAACCCATCAAGGAGCTGGAGCAAGCCCTTAAAGCACGTGGATACCAGCTGATCTGGCCGCAAAACAGCGCCGACCTGCTGAAATTTATCGAACACAATCCGCGCATCTGTGGCGTAATATTCGACTGGGACGAATACGACATGGAGTTGTGCAGCGATATCAATAAGCTCAACGAATATCTTCCGCTGTACGCGTTTATCAACACTCACTCGACCATGGACGTGAGCGCGCATGATATGCGTATGGCGCTGTGGTTCTTCGAATACTCACTCGGCGTTGCCGAGGACATTGCGACCCGCATTCAGCAGTACACCGGTGAATACCTCGATAACATCACACCGCCGTTCACGCGCGCGCTGTTCACCTATGTGAATGAAGGGAAGTACACCTTCTGTACGCCAGGCCACATGGCGGGAACAGCCTATCAAAAAAGCCCGGTGGGATGTCTGTTCTACGATTTCTTCGGCGGTAACACGCTGAAGGCGGATGTGTCGATTTCGGTCACCGAGTTAGGCTCTCTGCTGGATCATACCGGCCCGCATCTGGAAGCCGAAGAGTACATCGCCCGGACCTTTGGCGCCGAGCAAAGCTACATGGTGACCAACGGTACCTCAACCTCGAACAAAATCGTCGGGATGTACGCCGCGCCTGCCGGCAGTACGCTGCTGATTGACCGCAACTGCCATAAATCACTGGCGCATTTGCTGATGATGAGCGACGTGGTGCCGCTCTGGCTGTCGCCTACGCGTAATGCGCTGGGTATTCTCGGCGGCATTCCTCGCCGTGAGTTCGCGCATGAAGCCATTGAAAATAAGATCGCGGCGATCCCCGAGGCAAGCTGGCCTGTGCACGCGGTGATCACCAACTCCACCTATGACGGGCTGCTTTACAACACGAACTGGATCAAGCAGACGCTCGACGTGCCGTCGATCCACTTTGACTCCGCGTGGGTGCCTTACACCAATTTCCACCCGATTTACTCGGGTAAAAGTGGGATGAGCGGCGAGCGGGTGCCGGGCAAGGTGTTCTTCGAAACGCAGTCGACGCACAAAATGCTGGCCGCGTTTTCCCAGGCGTCTCTCATTCACATCAAGGGCGAGTACGACGAGGACACCTTCAACGAAGCCTTTATGATGCACACGACCACGTCGCCGAGCTACCCGCTGGTGGCGTCCATCGAAACGGCGGCGGCGATGCTGCGCGGTAATCCGGGTAAACGCCTGATCAATCGTTCGGTGGAACGGGCGCTGCATTTCCGAAAAGAGGTTCAGCGGCTTAAAGATGAAGCGGACGGCTGGTTCTTTGATATCTGGCAGCCGGAAGAGATTGATGAGGCAGAATGCTGGCCCGTCGCGCCGGGGGAGAGCTGGCACGGTTTTCGGGATGCCGATGCGGACCACATGTTCCTCGATCCGGTTAAGGTGACGATCCTGACGCCGGGCATGGATGAGCAGGGTGTGATGGGTGAGGAAGGGATCCCGGCTGCGCTGGTGGCGAAGTTCCTTGATGAGCGCGGCGTGGTGGTGGAGAAAACCGGCCCCTATAATTTGCTGTTCCTGTTCAGCATCGGGATCGATAAAACCCGCGCGATGGGGCTGTTGCGCGGACTGATGGAGTTTAAGCGTGCATATGATCTGAACCTGCGGGTGAAGAATATGCTGCCGGATCTCTACGCGGAAGATCCTGACTTCTATCGCAATATGCGTATTCAGGATCTGGCCCAGGGGATCCACAGGCTGATCCGCCAGCACGATCTGCCGCGCCTGATGTTGCAGGCATTTGATGTTCTGCCTGAAATGAAGCTGACGCCGCACAGGGCGTGGCAGCGCCAGGTGAAAGGGGAGGTTGAAACCGTTGAGCTGGAGAACCTGGTCGGGCGGGTATCGGCCAACATGATCCTGCCTTATCCGCCGGGCGTGCCGCTGCTGATGCCGGGTGAAATGATCACCGAGGAGAGCCGGGCGGTGCTCGATTTCCTGCTGATGCTCTGTTCGGTAGGGCGCCACTATCCGGGCTTTGAAACGGACATTCATGGCGCGAAACGCGATGATAACGGCGTGTACTGGGTGAGAGTCCTAAAATAAAAGGGTCTGCTTGCCAGGGGCGGGTTGTCGGTTGTAACGTTCAGAGCATCATAAAAAGGAGAAACTATGCTGGGTTTAAAAGCGGTTCATCATATTGCGATCATTGCCACCGATTACGCGAAAAGTAAGGCATTCTACTGCGACGTTCTCGGCTTTACGCTGTTGAGCGAGGCTTACCGTGAGGAGCGCGACTCCTGGAAAGGCGATCTGGCTTTAAACGGACAATATGTGATTGAACTGTTCTCTTTTCCTTTCCCGCCAGCGCGTCCTTCACGCCCGGAAGCCTGCGGCCTGCGCCACCTGGCCTTCAGCGTCGATGACCTGGACAGCGCGGTAAAACATCTGGAAGCCCACGGCGTGGCCTGCGAAGCGATTCGTGTCGATCCCTTTACCGATAAACGTTTCACTTTTTTCAACGATCCGGACGGCCTGCCGCTGGAGCTTTACCAGCAGTAATCGCCGTCATGTGTGATAATGCCCGTTCAGTTCGGGCATTTTTTATGTGTAATTTCCTATGACCTTACCTGCTATCGCGCACGCCGTTTCACCCTATCGCCAGCTGCTGGTGGGGTTCAGCGGTGGCCTGGATTCCACCGTTTTGCTGCACCGCCTTAAGCTCTGGCGCGACCGTGAGCCTGACGTCCAGCTGCGGGCGATGCATATCCATCACGGCTTAAGCCCCCATGCCGACGACTGGGTAGCGCACTGCGAAGCGGTGTGTTCAGGGTGGGCAATCCCGCTGATCGTTGAACGCGTCACGCTTGAGGATGAGGGGCTGGGTATTGAGGCGCAGGCGCGGAAAGCCCGCTACGCCGCGTTTTCTGGCGCATTACAGCAAGGGGAAGCGTTGGTCACCGCGCAGCATCTGGACGACCAGTGCGAGACGTTTTTACTGGCGCTCAAGAGGGGCAGCGGGCCTGCGGGGTTATCTGCCATGCCTGAGCGCGCAGATTTTGCTGAAACAGAGCTCATCCGCCCGCTGCTGGGTGAGACGCGCGCATCACTGGAAGCCTGGGCGCAGCAGCATCATCTGTTCTGGATTGAAGACGAGAGCAATCAGGACGACAGTTACGACCGTAACTTCCTGCGCCTGCGCGTCTTACCGCTGCTGAGTGAGCGCTGGGCGCATTTTTCCGAAGCGGCGGCCAGAAGCGCCATGCTGTGTGCTGAACAGGAAAGCTTGCTGGATGAGTTGCTGAGCGAGGAGCTGGATACGCTGACTACCGCTGACGGTGCCCTGAACATTGCGCCGTTGAAGGTGATGAGCCCCGTGCGCCGGGCTGCTCTGATTCGTCGCTGGCTGGCTTACCACCGTGCGGTTATGCCGTCCCGGGCGATGCTCAACCGTATCTGGGAGGAAGTTGCACAGGCGAGGGAAGATGCTGCCCCGTGTATACACCTGAATGGTTATGACGTCAGGCGCTATAAAGGGCAACTCTGGTGGGTAAAATCTGTGCCGTCGCTGGCTGACGTTGTGCTCGACTGGCCGTCGCCGGAAAAAGCATTAACGCTACCGATGAATGCCGGTGTCGTTGCGTTAAGCCATTCGGGCAATGTGCGTCTACCTGAGCCGGACGAGAACGTCACTATACGCTTCAGGGCCAGCGGCATGCTGCATATCGTCGGGCGTAACGGCGGGCGTAAGCTGAAGAAAATCTGGCAGGAACAGAACGTTCCGCCCTGGCGACGTGATACCACGCCGCTTCTGTTTTACGGCGACACGCTCATCGCGGCGGCAGGGGTTTTCATCACTGAAGAGGGGTGGGCTGAAGCGGGAGTTAATTTTGAATGGAAAGCGTAACGGGCAGCCTGGCTGCCCGTTGGTTATCAGGATTCGCTCACCACAACGGTGCCGATTTCCGGATGGCTGAAACTGGCAATTTTGTCGAGGCGTAGCTCACGCGTTGCACCTGCATCTTCCACAACCAGGTATTCCACATTTTTACGGGAAACCAGATCGCTGGCCTTTGCCTTTAGCACTTCGCCATCTTTTAGCTCCAGCGTCAGTATTAAATGATGCTGGCAGGCGAGTTCGAGGTTGTCATAGTCATCACAATTGATGGGTTGATAGGTATCATTCATCGACATAATCGCTCACCAGTAAATTCGCCGCAGCATACGCTGCTTTTTCCCTGACCGATTCAGAAAGGCTCTCATCAGAGGCCACTTCATTTAGCACGTTCAATACACAGCCCAACGCATCCGGAATGTACCCCAGATCTCCGCTGGCGATCTCCGCATACCGTCTGCGAATCAACTCACAATAATTATTCACATCACCTCCTGCCAGCGTACTGACTTACTGTGAGATATCATTAAGCCTACGAAGTTAAACTCGGTTTAGCAAGGTGACTATACCATACTCATTTAAGCAATATCAGCGCCTTGATAAGAGGGCGCCACCACCTCGTAACAGCCTTTTGCCGCGGTTTTCGCTACAATGTACGCCTGATTCGAAAGGAGTTCTCTCATGGCGCTGAAAGCGACAATTTATAAAGCTGTGGTCAATGTGGCGGATCTTGACCGTAACCAGTTTCTGGATGCGTCATTGACGCTGGCGCGTCATCCTTCTGAAACCCAGGAGCGCATGATGCTGCGCCTGCTGGCGTGGATTAAGTATGCCGACGAGCGTCTGCAATTTACCCGTGGTTTAAGCGCGGAAGATGAACCGGAAGCCTGGCTGCGCAACGATCATCTGGGTATCGATTTATGGATTGAGCTTGGCCTGCCGGATGAACGCCGGATCAAAAAGGCCTGCACCCAGTCTGCTGAAGTGGCGTTGTTTGCCTACAACCAGCGAGCGGCGGAGATCTGGTGGCAACAAAATAAAAATAAATGTGCGCTGTTCAAAAATCTTACCGTCTGGTATCTGGATGATGAACAGCTGGCGCAGCTGAGTGCGTTCGCCAGCCGGACGATGGCGCTACAGGCGACGATTCAGGACGGCGCCATCTGGCTTTCCGATTCTCAGAATAATCTGGAAATTCATCTCACAGCCTGGCAGCCCGCATCATGATTGTATTGTCCCGAAACGTCAGCATCCCTGATAACGAGCTGGAGATCACCGCCATCCGGGCCCAGGGAGCAGGGGGACAGCACGTTAACAAGGCCTCAACGGCTATCCATTTGCGCTTTGACATTCGGGCCTCCAGCCTGCCAGAGTATTATAAAGAAAGCCTGCTTGCCGCCAGCCATCACCTGATCACCAGCGAGGGTGTGATGGTGATTAAAGCGCAGGAGTATCGCAGCCAGGAGCTTAACCGGGAAGCGGCAATAGCCCGGCTGGTCGCGGTCATCAAAGAGCTGACGGCTGTACAAAAAAGTCGCCGGGCAACACGTCCAACGCGGGCATCGAAAGAACGTCGGTTGTCATCGAAGGCGCAGAAATCCACCGTAAAATCACTGCGTGGCAAAGTCCGTCACCCATAATGTGACGAAAGGGATACCCTTTTTCATAAGGAAAGTATTGTGAAAAAAGCATTATTATCAGCGCTGGCCGTGACAAGCCTGTTCGCGCTTTTTGGCTGTAATAACCGTTCAGAAACGCAGGTACTACAGCCAACGCAAAATGAAGAATTAAAGCCGATGCAGCAAAGCTGGCGCGGCGTATTACCGTGTGCAGATTGCGAGGGCATCGAAACCTCTCTGTTTCTGCAAAAAGATGGCACCTGGGTCATGAACCAGCGTTACCAGGGGGCGAAAGAACCGTCTTCTTTTGCATCTTACGGAACATGGGCGCGTACGGCTGAGAAGCTGGTATTGACGGATACCACGGGCGATAAAACCTTCTTCCGCGCCAAAGGCGAGGGGATGGAGATGCTCGATCGCGAAGGTAATCCGATTGAATCCCAGTTCAACTACACGTTGGCCCCGGTAAAAGCGACCCTGCCAGCCACCCCAATGGCGATGCGAGGGATGTATTTCTACATGGCGGATGCGGCGATCTTCACTGACTGTGCAACCGGGAAGAAAGTCAGCGTGGCGAACAATGCCCAGCTGGAGCGAGACTATGCCGTCGCGCGCGGCAACGACAGTAAGCCAGTGTTGCTGACGGTTGAAGGGCACTTTACGCTGGAGCCAAACCCGGATAGCGGCGAGCTGGTGAAAACGCTGGTGGCAGATAAAGACGCGAAGTTTGCTGCGGGGAAAGACTGCGAAAGCAAATAAGATATAGCCATTAAAAAACCCCGCACTGGCGGGGTTTTTTGTTTCTTAACCTTTGATGGCTTTCACCAGGTAATCAAGAATATCGCCCGTCTTGATCATCTGTTTTTCGCCGGTGCGACGGTATTTGTATTCAATCTCGTCGCTGTCGAGGTTACGGTCGCCAATGACGATGGTGTGTGGAATACCGATCAGTTCCATGTCAGCAAACATCACGCCAGGACGCTCTTTACGGTCATCCATCAGCACGTCGATACCTTTCGCGCTCAGCTCAGCGTAGAGTTTCTCAGCCAGCTCCTGCACGCGGTAAGACTTGTGCATGTTCATTGGCAGGATCGCCACCTGGAACGGCGCGATGTTATCCGGCCAGACGATTCCGCGTTCGTCATAGTTCTGCTCGATAGCGGCAGCAACAACGCGCGTTACGCCAATGCCGTAGCAGCCCATGGTCAGAACCTGGTTACGGCCATCTTCGCCCTGAACGGCAGTGTTCATTGCGCGCGAGTACTTATCGCCCAGCTGGAAGATGTGGCCTACTTCGATACCGCGTTTGATCATCAGGGTACCCTTGCCGTCCGGGCTTGGATCGCCTGCGACCACGTTACGGATGTCAGCCACTTCCGGCGTCGCCACGTCACGATCCCAGTTGATGCCGAAGTAGTGTTTACCGTCGATGTTTGCGCCCGCAGCGAAGTCGCTCATCGCCGCAACGGTGCGGTCAATGACCACCGGAACAGGCATGTTCACCGGACCCAGAGAACCAGGACCTGCATTCACAACGGCGCAGATCTCCGCTTCCGTTGCGAAGGTCAGCGGGCTGGCAACCTGCGGCAGCTTCTCGGCTTTCACTTCGTTCAGCTCGTGATCGCCTCGTACCAGCAGGGCAACCAGTGGATAAGCGCTACCTTCAGCCGATTTCACCAGCAGGGTTTTCACGGTTTTTTCGATCGGCAGAGTAAACTGCTCAACCAGCTCGGCGATAGTTTTCGCGTTTGGCGTATCAACCAGCGTCATCTCTTGCGTTGCCGCGCCGCGTGGTTCTTTTGGTGCCAGCGCTTCTGCAAATTCGATGTTCGCGGCGTAATCAGAGGAGTCAGAGAAGATCACATCGTCTTCGCCGCTCTGCGCCAGAACCTGGAATTCATGGGAGGCGCTACCGCCGATTGAACCGGTATCAGCCTGTACAGCACGGAAATCCAGCCCCATGCGGGAGAAGATTTTGCTGTAGGCCGCGTACATTTTGTCGTAGGTCTCTTGCAGCGATTCCTGAGAAGTATGGAAAGAGTAAGCATCTTTCATCAGGAACTCGCGAGAACGCATGACGCCAAAGCGTGGACGCACTTCGTCACGGAACTTAGTCTGGATCTGGAAGAAGTTCAGCGGCAGCTGTTTGTAAGAGCTCAGCTCGTTACGGATCAGATCGGTGATCACTTCTTCATGCGTTGGACCGAGAACGAATGGACGATCGCCACGATCGGCAATACGCAGCAGTTCAGGACCGTACTGCTCCCAGCGACCGCTCTCCTGCCACAGTTCAGAGGGCTGAACGACCGGCATTAACACCTCGATAGCACCGGCGTTGTTCATCTCTTCACGCACGATGTTTTCGACTTTTTTCAGGACGCGCACGCCGGTCGGCAGCCAGGTGTATAACCCGGAGGCCAGCTTGCGGATCATCCCGGCGCGCAGCATCAGCTGGTGGCTGATCACCTCGGCGTCGGCAGGTGTCTCCTTCAGAGTGGAGAGCAGATATTGGCTAGTACGCATGTTGTTACGGTTCCATTTCGACGATTGGAACAGGCTGAAACACCAGCCTGACACAAAAAAAGTGGTTTAGTTTACCAGTGTGGCAAAGATGCCAAAAGAGAGGAGAACAAAATTACCTGGGTTCCAGGGCAAACACTTCAAAACCCGCCGCAGTCACGCGCCAGCGCACGTTAAAGTCCAGCAGCCAGACGGCGTACGTATTCCCGGCTTCCTCTTCTTTGCGGTAGGCGGGACGGGGGTCCTGGGCCAGCACTTCAACGATAAAGTCACGCAGGCGAGGATAACGCTTTTCCAGCTCGCTGATTTGCGTTGTAATTTCAGACGTGAAGTGAACCGCCATATCTGCCTGCGGTGCGTCCTGAGCATAGCTTGCCCGGGCATCCGGCAGCGCTTCGGCGAAGGGCAGGTAAGGCTTAATATCTATGACCGGCGTGCCATCAACCAGGTCAAGGCTACCTAACTCCAGGATCACCTGATCTTTCTGACAACGTATGCCTTTCAGCTCGACCAGCGACATCCCGATGGGGTTGGGACGAAAGGTTGAGCGGGTGGCAAAGACACCCATTCTGGCATTTCCGCCCAGACGAGGCGGACGCACGGTGGGACGCCAGCCGCCTTCCATGGTCTGGTGAAATACAAAGACCACCCATAAATGGCTGAACGCCTCAAGCCCGCGCACTGCATCGGCCTGATTATACGGCGCGACAAGATGAAGCTCGCCGCCGCCGTTAATGACCAGACCCGGCTGACGCGGCACGGCGAACTTTTCTTTATAAGGGGAGCGAATAACGCCTATCTGCTCGAACTGAAATGAACTCATTTCGCCGTAATATTAAGCGCAGAACCGATACATACCGCCTGGCGATAGCAACCTGGTGTGCCGCTGGTGACTTCGCAGCTGTGCAGCAGCACCGCGTTGGCTTTCATTTTCGACGCGTTGATTTGCATACGCTTGCGGGCTGTCGGAATATTGGGTGGGGAGTCCTGATTCGTTGCCTGGCAGGATTCGCCGCTCACTTCGCCCAGTTCACGGAATGGCTTACCGACCAGCTCGTCGGCTTTGGTAATAATACGTACCGGCGCAGCGCGAGGCGCTTTCGGTTTTGCTGGCTCCGCTTTTGGCGGGGTTGCAGTGCTTTGAACAGGTTCAACAGGAGATCTGCTTAGCATAGAACAGCCGCTCAGCATCAGTGCTAAAAAACAGATCGGTAAAGCACGCATAATAATTCCTCAGTGGATAATCAAAACGTCAGATATTGAAGCAGTTGACCGCACAAATGACAAGACGGGCAAATGCCCGTCTTGATGATATTACACTGCCGGGAGATTACCAGCCTTTAACCGCGCCGCCGTTAAACACCTTATTGGCTTCCTGGTACACTTCTTCAGACTGATATGCCTGTATGAATTTCTTCACATTCTCCGCGTCTTTGTTGTCTTCGCGAGTCACGATCAGGTTGACGTACGGGGAATCTTTATCTTCAACGAAGATGCCATCTTTCGCTGGGGTCAGGCCGATCTGGCTGGCGTAAGTGGTGTTGATCACGGCCAGGGCGATCTGCGCATCGTCCAGAGAACGTGGCAGCTGTGGTGCTTCCAGCTCAACAATTTTCAGATTTTTCGGGTTTTCGGTTACGTCCAGAACGGTCGGTAACAAGCCAACGCCTTCTTTCAGTTTAATCAGGCCCACTTTCTGTAGCAGAAGCAGGGAACGGCCAAGGTTGGTTGGGTCGTTAGGGACGGCAACCTGTGAACCCGGCTGGAGTTCATCCAGAGATTTAATTTTCTTGGAGTAACCGGCAATCGGGTAAACGAAGGTGTTACCGACAGCAACCAGTTTGTAGCCGCGATCTTTGATCTGCTGATCCAGGTACGGTTTATGCTGGAAGGCGTTAGCGTCAATGTCGCCTTTGCTCAGCGCTTCGTTCGGCAGAACGTAATCGTTGAAAGTCACCAGTTCAACGTCCAGGCCATATTTCTCTTTAGCGATTTTCTGCGCGGCCTCAGCAACCTGCTGTTCTGCACCGACGATAACGCCTACTTTGATGTGGTTTGGATCTTTTTCGTCCTGACCGCAACCCACCAGTGCCAGCGAGCCAATCAGTGCGCCTACTGCTGCGAAGGTCTTAAATTTAAACGCCATGTTATATCCTTAACTCGTCGAGTTTGTGTTGTTTGTAACGTTATTTATGCGTAACAGCCCGGACGATACGATCGCCAGAGAATTGAATTAAGTAAACCAGCACAACCAGCAATACCAGAACGGTATTCATTACGGTAGCGTTATAGCCAATATAGCCGTACTGATATCCAATCTGGCCTAAACCGCCAGCACCTACGGCGCCGCCCATTGCGGAATAACCGACCAGGGTGATAAGCGTGATGGTTGCTGCGTTCACCAGCCCAGGCAGCGCCTCTGGCAGCAGAACTTTGCGAACGATCTGCATTGGCGTCGCACCCATAGCGCGGGAAGCTTCGATCAGGCCGGTTGGGATTTCCAGCAGGGCGTTTTCCACCATACGGGCGATAAACGGTGCCGCGCCTACGGTCAGCGGGACAATAGCTGCCTGCAAACCAATCGACGTCCCGACGATCACGCGCGTAAACGGAATCATCCACACCAGCAGAATAATGAACGGAATAGACCGGAAAATGTTCACCAGCGCAGAGAGCGTACGATACAGCTTCGCGTTTTCAATAATTTGACCCGGGCGCGTAACGTACAGCAGCACGCCGACCGGCAGCCCAATCACAAAACCAAAGAAGCCCGATACGAAGGTCATTGCCAGCGTTTCCCAAACGCCGCGAACCAGTAGCCACATCATCGGCTCAGACATAACCCAGTACCTCTACTTTTACGTGATGTTCTTGCAGCCAGGCAATTGCCGCCTGGGTTTCTTCCTGTGTGCCGTGCATTTCCGTCAGCATAATGCCGAACTTCACGCCACCGGCGTAGTCCATCTGCGCGCTAATAATGTTGTTATTCACGTTAAAGCGACGCGCGGTTTCGGACAGCAGCGGTGCGTCAACGGACTGGCCCGTGAACTCCATGCGCAGCATCGGGACGCTGTCAGGCGTTGCGTCTGTTTTTAAACGTTCCAGATAATCTTCCGGAATATCCAGATGCAGTGTGGACTGAATGAACTGCTGAGCCAGCGGCGTTTTCGGGTGTGAGAAGACTTCACTCACCGTGTCCTGCTCAATCAGCTCACCGTTGCTGATGACCGCCACGCAGTCGCAGATGCGTTTCACTACATCCATTTCATGCGTAATAAGGAGAATCGTCAGGCCCAGGCGACGGTTAATGTCTTTTAACAGTTCCAGAATAGAGCGCGTGGTGGCCGGGTCTAACGCGCTGGTGGCTTCATCGCACAGCAGCACCTTAGGATTGCTTGCCAGCGCGCGGGCAATGGCCACACGCTGTTTTTGCCCACCGGACAGATTTGCCGGGTAGCTATCATGCTTGTCGCCCAGACCAACAAGGTCGAGCAGTTCGGTGACGCGACGCGTAACTTCTTCTTTCGGCGTGTTATCCAGCTCAAGCGGCAGGGCAACGTTGCCGAACACGGTGCGGGATGCCAGCAGGTTAAAGTGCTGGAAAATCATGCCAATCTGGCGACGCGCTTTGGTGAGTTCTTTTTCTGAGAGAGCGGTAAGCTCCTGGCCGCCAACTTCTACGCTGCCCTGGGTTGGGCGCTCAAGCAGGTTAACACAACGGATCAGCGTACTTTTACCCGCACCCGATGCGCCAATGACGCCATAAATCTGACCAGCAGGCACATGCAGGCTGACGTTGTTCAGCGCCTGAATGGTTCGGTTCCCCTGCTGGAACACTTTGGTGATATTGGAAAGTTTAATCATTAGATTATTTTTATCGTAAGTAAGTTAGCCGTGGCATTTTCTTCTGCCAGATACGGGGAATGACCGTAAACAAAATGGATGTTAAGGCATCCAGACGTCTAAATCAATCCACCTCTGTGCGATGAGCACTTTATTGCGCTGCGATTCATGAGATACTAGCTGAACAAGCCTTTTTCAGGAGCAAACCGGTGGCAAAATCTGTACCCGCAATTTTTCTCGATCGTGACGGCACTATTAATGTGGATCACGGTTACGTCCATGAGATTGATAAGTTCGAGTTTATCGAGGGCGTAATAGATGCCATGCGCCAGTTGAAAGAGATGGGCTATGCGCTGGTGGTGGTAACTAACCAGTCCGGTATCGCCCGGGGTAAATTCACCGAAGCGCAATTCGAGACGCTGACGGAATGGATGGACTGGTCTCTGGCCGATCGTGGCGTCGATCTTGATGGCATCTATTATTGTCCGCATCACCCGCAGGGAAGTGTAGAGGCGTATCGTCAGACCTGTGATTGCCGTAAGCCACACCCGGGCATGTTTATCTCTGCACAGGAATTCCTGCACATTGATATGGCCGCATCTTATATGGTGGGCGATAAACTGGAAGATATGCAGGCAGCAGCGGCGGCTGGTGTAGGTACCAAGGTATTAGTGCGTACCGGTAAACCGGTCACCACAGAAGCAGAAAATGCAGCCGACTGGGTGATAACTAGTCTGGCAGAACTGCCAAAAGAGATTAAAAAGCACCAAAAATAGGCGTTTTGGCGAAAAGGTGAGCGGTTGAAATAAAAATGCATTTTTCCGCTTGTCATTCCTCGGCGGCTCCCTATAATGCGCCTCCATCGACACGGCGGATGTGAATCACTTCACAAACAACCCGGTCGGTTGAAGAGAAAAAATCCTGAAATAACGGGTTGACTCTGAAAGAGGAAAGCGTAATATACGCCACCTCGCGACAGAGCGCTGAAGCGCGTCGCAACTGCTCTTTAACAATTTATCAGACAATCTGTGTGGGCACTCAAAGTGACATGGATTCTTAATGTCTTCGGACACTAAATGAATACCAAGTCTCAACGAGTGAACACGTAATTCATTACGAAGTTTAATTCATTGAGCATCAAACTTTTAAATTGAAGAGTTTGATCATGGCTCAGATTGAACGCTGGCGGCAGGCCTAACACATGCAAGTCGAACGGTAACAGGAAGCAGCTTGCTGCTTCGCTGACGAGTGGCGGAC
>NZ_KQ090002.1:3352104-3544946 GCF_001037885.1 Enterobacter sp. BIDMC109 | reverse complement strand
TAGCGCGGTGGTCCCACCTGACCCCATGCCGAACTCAGAAGTGAAACGCCGTAGCGCCGATGGTAGTGTGGGGTCTCCCCATGTGAGAGTAGGGAACTGCCAGGCATCAAATTAAGTAGTAAGCCGGTGCATTAATCCGGTGGTTACAGAAGTATTCGGTGGAGCGGTAGTTCAGTCGGTTAGAATACCTGCCTGTCACGCAGGGGGTCGCGGGTTCGAGTCCCGTCCGTTCCGCCACTTATTAAAAGCCCTGAGCTAACGCTCAGGGCTTTTTTCTTATCTGTCGTTTGATTGTTGCGAAATTAGCAAAAATCCTCTGCGGTTCACGATCTTTTTCGGCATAACAACTACAGCGATAATTCTCCTCAGTTTATGAACATAACGATTGAGGAATCATATGACTATCCCTGCACTGGGTCTGGGCACTTTCCGCCTGAAAGACGACGTTGTTATCGCATCTGTTAAAACCGCACTTGAGTTGGGCTATCGTGCTATTGATACGGCGCAGATTTATGATAACGAAGCTGCCGTAGGCCAGGCCATCGAAGAGAGTGGCGTACCGCGCGACGAACTTTTCATCACCACTAAAATCTGGATTGAGAATCTCAGCCAAGACAAGCTGATCCCAAGCCTGAAGGAAAGTCTGAGAAAGCTGCGTACTGACTATGTTGATCTGACGCTGATCCACTGGCCATCACCTGACGATGCCGTCTCTGTGGAGGAGTTCATGCAGGCGCTGCTGGAAGCGAAAGAGCAGGGCTTAACGCGTAAAATTGGCATCTCTAACTTCACCATCCCGTTGATGGAAAGGGCGATTGCTGTAGTGGGTAAAGAGAATATTGCCACCAACCAGGTTGAACTCTCTCCTTACCTGCAAAACCGCAAAGTCGTGGACTGGGCGAAACAGCATGGTATTCACATCACCTCGTACATGACGCTGGCATATGGTAAGGCGCTGAAAGATGAAGTGATTGCACGTATCGCTGAAAAACACAATGCGACAGCCGCACAGGTGATCCTGGCATGGGCGATGGGTGAGGGCTATGCCGTGATCCCGTCTTCAACCAAACGTGAAAACCTGGCAAGTAACCTGTTAGCGCGGGATCTCCAGCTTGATGATGAAGATAAAAACGCGATCGCTGCACTGGAATGCAACGATCGTCTGGTCAGCCCGGAAGGGTTAGCACCAGACTGGGATTAATAAAAGCCCTTCCTCTGTACCCTTAAACCCTCACACAGCTCCTCCGGGAGCTGTTTTTATATGTTCGCTAAGGAAGTCGATAAAAGCGCGTATGCGCGTACTTACCGCTCTGTCACTGTAATACACTGCGCTAAAAGGCATCTCTACAGGTAAGCGTTTGTCAGCCATCAGTTCCACAAGCTGACCCGCAGCTATTTCCTTATCAATCATATAGTCTGATAAACAGGCGATCCCATTTCCTTCAAGACAAAGCTGTTTCAGCGTTTCTCCGCTATTAGACGAAAGTCCGCAAGTGATCTCATGAAGTTGTCCGTCATGACAGGCCACGGGCCAGGTGTTCAGCGAGACAGGTTCCGTAAAGCCCAGGCACAGGTGCTGCTTCAGCTCCTCAACGGTCTCCGGTTTGCCATGCTCTGCAATATATTGCGGTGACGCGATAATTTTGCGGTAGCTGGTGAACAGTGGGCGAGCGCGTAAACTTGAATCCGTCAGGGTTCCCGCGCGGATCGCCACATCAACTTTACGCTCAATCAGGTTAATAAACGTCTCTGAAGAGACCAGGGACAGAGTCATCTCCGGATAACGTTCCCGGAATGGCTTGATTAATGGCATCAGAAAATGAAGCACAACCGGCGTCGCCGCATCAATGCGTAGCAATCCACGCGGAGTGCTACGCGACTCCATTATTTCCGTCTCAGCTGCCGCCATCTCCTGCAAAACGGATTGTACGCGGCGAAAATAACGTTCACCTTCTTCCGTCAGGCTGAGCTGTCGCGTTGTTCTGTTGAGCAGACTTACCCCGAGCTTCATCTCCAGCTTTTTCACCGAGCGGCTGATGGCGGAGTTCGCCTGCCCGAGCTGTTCAGCCGCACGGCTGAAGCTGCCGCTTTCAACAACGGCAACAAAGATAGTCAGTTCTTCCGATGTGGCTTTCATTATTGCATCATCCGCAAAATTCTATTGAAATTCTAACCATTTTTGTTATTTAAACACTGGCGCATACTGCCTGTCATCTTAATCCTGAAGAGACGGAGTATTTATGCCACTGGCGCTTCTTGCCCTGACGATCAGTGCCTTCGCAATTGGCACAACCGAATTTGTTATTGTAGGACTTGTTCCCACTATTGCTGAACAACTCGCCATTTCGCTGCCTTCTGCCGGGCTGCTGGTATCTATTTACGCGTTAGGCGTCGCTGTTGGGGCGCCTGTGCTGACCGCACTGACTGGACGCTTTCCACGTAAACAACTGTTAGTTGCCCTGATGGTGCTCTTCACCGCCGGCAATATTCTGGCGTGGCAGGCTCCGGACTACACCACTCTGGTCATTGCCCGTTTGCTGACTGGCCTCGCGCACGGTGTCTTCTTCTCCATCGGCTCCACGATTGCAACCAGCCTGGTGCCAAAAGAGAAAGCGGCATCAGCCATTGCGATTATGTTTGGCGGCTTAACCGTCGCGCTGGTCACCGGCGTGCCGTTAGGAACGTTTATTGGGCAACATTTTGGCTGGCGAGAAACCTTCCTCGCGGTATCGCTGTTGGGCGTAATTGCTCTGATAGCCAGCCTGCTACTGGTGCCCTCCAGTATTCCGGGGCGCGCGAGCGCCAGCCTGAGCGATCAGGTTAAGGTTCTGACACACCCGCGCCTGCTGCTGATCTATGCCGTTACGGCTCTGGGTTATGGAGGTGTGTTCACTGCGTTCACTTTCCTTGCACCGATGATGCAGGAACTGGCTGGTTTTTCTCCGGGCGCAGTGAGCTGGATTTTACTGGGCTACGGTATCTCCGTCGCAATCGGCAATATCTGGGGCGGCAAGCTTGCAGATAAGCACGGTGCGGTACCGGCGCTAAAATTTATCTTCGCCGCGCTGGTTGTCCTGCTGATGATTTTCCAGTTCACCGCGTCGATACAATACGCAGCGCTGGTAACTGTATTGGTTATGGGAATATTCGCGTTTGGTAACGTACCGGGATTGCAGGTCTATGTTGTACAGAAAGCCGAACGCTTTACGCCCAATGCGGTGGATGTCGCATCCGGCCTGAATATCGCCGCATTCAATATCGGTATCGCACTCGGATCGGTTATCGGCGGGCAGACGGTTGAACACGTTGGATTAACCCAAACGCCATGGATTGGTGCGGTAATTGTGCTTGTCGCTTTCCTGCTTATTGGTCTGAGTGGACGGCTTGATAAACCCGCTCGTATCGCGCTTGGATAAGTATCAGTAAGTGCTTGCTTACAAAACTGGAAAGCGGTTTCTCAGTAATTGCGTTGAAAGTGTGACCTAAAATCCCTATAACATTAGAACCAGTCCGTTTTCCGGGCTGGTTCATGTTACAGAGGTCGTTTCCAAAAGTGCGAAAAAATACCTATGCCATGCGTTATGTTGCCGGAATGCCCGCGGAGAGGATCTTGCCTCCGGGGTCGTTTGCGAGCCTGGGTCAGGCATTACCAGCGGGCACGCCATTAAGCAGTGACGAAAAAATTCGCGTACTGGTGTGGAACATCTTTAAACAACAGCGTGCGGAGTGGTTATCCGTACTTAAAAATTTTGGTAAAGATGCGCATCTGGTTCTGTTACAGGAGGCGCAAACCACGCCTGAGCTGGTCAGGTTTGCAACGACAAACTATCTTGCAGCCGATCAGGTGCCTGCCTTTGTTCTGCCACAGCATCCTTCTGGGGTGATGACCCTTTCAGCCGCACATCCGGTCTATTGCTGCCCGCTGCGTGAACGTGAGCCAATCCTGCGTCTGGCAAAATCGGCGCTGGTCACGGTCTATCCGTTGCCCGACACCCGTCTGCTGATGGTGGTAAACATTCATGCGGTGAACTTCAGCCTGGGTGTTGATGTGTACAGTAAGCAGTTACTACCCATTGGCGATCAGATTGCTCATCACAGTGGGCCGATCATTATGGCCGGGGACTTCAATGCCTGGAGCCGTCCGCGTATGAACGCGTTGTACCGCTTCGCGCGTGAAATGTCGCTGCGTGAAGTTCGTTTTAACGATGACCAGCGCAAGAAAGCGTTTGGTCGTCCTCTCGATTTTGTATTCTATCGGGGTTTAAGCGTGCACGACGCCTCCGTTCTGGTGACGCGCGCCTCCGATCATAATCCTCTACTAGTTGAATTCAGTCCCGGCAAACCTGATAAATAATGGTGCGTCAGGTCTGCCGTGGGGCAGACCTGTGCGGGTGCTGCCCTTTATTTTTTAACCCATAAAAGGACAGCAACATGACAACAACACACTCCCATCATGACAACGTCGAAAAACAGTTTGGTTCTCAGGCAAGTGCCTACCTGAGCAGCGCCGTGCACGCCTCTGGCCGCGATCTGGTACGTCTCGGCGAACGGCTCGCCGCGTTTCCTGACGCGCACGTGCTGGACTTAGGCTGCGGGGCGGGGCACGCCAGTTTTACCGCCGCACAGCAGGTTGCTCAGGTGACGGCATATGACTTATCGAGCCAGATGCTGGATGTGGTTGCTGAAGCGGCGAAAGCGAAAGGGCTGAATAACGTCACGACGCGCCAGGGCTACGCTGAATCTTTACCCTTTGAGGATGCGTCGTTTGAGGTTGTGATTAGCCGTTACTCTGCACACCACTGGCATGATGTGGGGCAGGCATTACGGGAAGTGAAACGCGTGCTCAAACCGGGCGGAATCTTCATCATCATGGACGTGATGTCTCCCGGACATCCGGTACGAAATATCTGGCTCCAGACGGTTGAAGCGCTGCGTGATACCTCGCACGTGCAAAACTACTCCAGTGGAGAGTGGCTTACGTTTATCACCGAAGCCGGCTTGATTTCACGCTCATTGATAACCGACCGTTTGCCGCTGGAGTTCACATCATGGATTGCACGGATGCGCACACCCGAGGCATTGACTCAGGCGATCCGATTGTATCAGGAGAGCGCCTCTGCTGACGTGAAGGCGTACTTTGAACTGCATGATGATGGTTCGTTTACCAGCGACACCATTATGGCTGAAGCGCAAAAAGCGGGATAAATAAAAAAGGCACCGAGGGGAATCGGTGCCTTTTTAACAAGCGATCGTACTATCAGGAATCTGGCGTAGCGCTGTTTTTCACAAACAACGTCAGCTGGTCGCCAGGTTGCAGGTTGTCAGTATCGTTGTTCCAGCGCATCACATCTTTGATGTTTACGCCGTGACGCTTAGCAATACTGGACAGCGAGTCGCCTTTACGTACGCGATAGGTAATGCTATCGCTGTTCTTAGCGAGACGCTGTGCGCTGCTACCTGCACCTACGGTCAGCGTTTGACCCACTTTCAGACCAGATCCGCGCAGATTATTCCACTGCTGGAGATCTTTCGCATTCACGCCAAGACGTGATGCAATACCTGAAAGCGTATCACCTGAACGCACCTTATAGCTGCGGCTACTTACAGGCGACGTATCAGCGATCAGCGTGGACTGAACGGCTGCAATTTCACCCGAAGCCAAAGACTCTCGTAACTGTTCCGCATGTTTCTGCGGAACCATCACATAGCCAGGGCCACTAGCGCCCAGCGTGGAGCCTTTAACACCTGCATTAAAGGTTTTAAGCTTACTTACCGACATACCCGTCATATCGGCAACCTGTTGAATATCAACCGGGCTGCTGAGGCGGACACGCGCCAGTGCACGACTTTCGTCTGGTGTTGGCAGTTGTACACCGTAACGTTTGCTGTTCTTGAGAATATCGCCCAGTGCCAGCATTTTCGGTACGTAAATCTTTGTTTCCTGTGGCAGTGAGAGCGACCAGAAGTCTGTGGATTTTCCACGCGCTTTATTCGCTTTCATTGCCTTCAGTACACGACCTTCACCACTGTTATACGCCGCGACGGTCAATAACCAGTCGCCGTCAAACATCTTGTTCAGACGTTGCATCATGTCGAGAGCGGCTGTCGTTGAAGCGACAACATCACGACGCGCATCGTAGTTGCGGGTCTGCTTTAAACCATAATTTCGCCCTGTGCTCGGAATGATCTGCCAGATGCCTGCTGCATTGGCGCCAGACGTCGCGTGCGGGTCAAAAGCGCTCTCCACTATGGGTAGTAGTACCAGTTCCATAGGCATGTTACGTTTCTTAACTTGCCCGGCTATCCAGTACATATACGGCTCTGCCCGTAATGTTACATCGTGGAGATAGCTCTTATTTCTCAAATACTTCTGTTTCTGTTCGCGAATCCGGCTGTTTTCCGGAATTCCCATCTTTAGCTCGTCGCCAATAGAGGCCCACAAGTCTTGTTCCTGCGCGAAGGATGTCCCATCGTCCAACCATCGCGCCTGACTCGTAAACTTCCCTGCTTCCCCTTGACCAGCCGCAGAAAGGCTCTGTGCGTGCTGTTGTACGTTGCTGCCGTTTTGTGACTGGCAACCTACAAGCAGGACAGAGGCGAGTAATATCGCTTTTGCCTTCATGTGTGTGTCAATAGTTGCTTAAAAGACGAGCGATGATAACGGCGAAATTTTGAAAAGGCAACCCGCAATTATCTGAAGTTGTCTTTCTTTGACCTTAACCATGCAAATCGCGCTTCAGGTTGTAACAAATTTGTTTCTTGATTAATTTTATTAATTAAATCAACATCATCAGTTCTTAAAAATAAATTTATTTGTCGCTCATTTTTCAGAATTACGGGGAGTGTTTTTTGGTTTTTTGCACGTAACTCCTTCACTTTCTGGTAATAATCCTGAATCGCCCGATCCTCAGGCAGCACGCTTGCAGCAAACTTCATATTCCCTAATGTATACTCATGTGCGCAACAAATTACGGTGTCGGCTGGCAGCGCATTAATTTTTTGTAAAGATTGATACATCTGTTCTGGCGTGCCTTCAAACAGCCTTCCACAGCCGCCAGAAAACAGCGTGTCGCCACAAAACAGATAAGGTTTGCTGTAGAAACAGAGATGACCGGAAGTGTGACCTGGCGTAGCAAATACGGAAAACTCCCACCCGAGGATGAGGATACTTTCGCCTTCTTCAACAACTTGCGTCGTACCCTTATCCTGTGTCTCTGCTGGTCCGTAGACGAGTAGATGGGGATAGCGTGCAAGGAGATCGGGAACACCGCCGACATGATCGTGATGGTGATGGGTAAGGAGGATCGCCTCCGGCTGCCAGCCGTTTTCTTTAATCGCGTGCAGGATCGGTGCGGATTCGCCTGGATCAACAATGATGCATCTGCGATCGTCGTCGACTAAAACCCAGATGTAATTGTCCTGAAAGGCGGAAATACTGATAAGATTCATGCATTACCTCTTATAGCGTGGCGGGTGTTTTGATGAAACCGGCAAGGATACCTCAGACTGTCGCACCACCGGAACGTTGGGCAGAGTTGCCCTGGGGTGAATATTATCGCGAGGCCTTAGAACTTCAGCTTAAACCCTGGCTCGCGAAAATGTATGGTTTTCACCTGCTTAAGATTGGCAATCTGAGCGCAGAAATCAATACCGAAAGCTGCGCTATCTCGCATCAGGTTAGCGTATCGCTTAATGGCTCCCCGGTTCAGGTGAAAGCGGATCCGCTGCATTTGCCGTTTGCGGAAAAATCCATTGATGCCTGTCTGCTCGCCCACACGCTGCCCTGGTGCAGCGATCCCCATCGTCTGCTGCGGGAAGCCGACCGCGTTTTGATTGATGACGGCTGGCTGATCCTGAGCGGTTTTAATCCGCTGAGTCTGATGGGGCTACGTAAACTGACGCCCGTTCTGCGTCGCACGCCGCCTTATAACAGCAGGATGTTTACCATGATGCGCCAGCTGGACTGGCTTTCACTGTTAAATTTCGAAGTGCTAAGCTACGGGGGTTTTCAGGTCATCCCCTGGACGCGTAAAGGCGGGGTCTTATTAAGCACCCATTTACCCGCGCTGGGCTGCATGCAATTTATTGTCGCGCGTAAGAGGACGATCCCCCTTACGCTCAACCCGATGAAGCAAAGCAAATCAAAAACGCGGATCCGCCAGACCGTGGGGGCCACGCGGCAGTACAAAAAACCGTGATCAGGATTCAGGTTGATAACCTGCATCCTCATGGGTCGGGTTGGATGCCGCCGCGCGAGCCAGCTCGTCACAGCGTTCGTTTTCAGGATGACCGGCGTGCCCCTTTACCCACTCCCATTTGATTTCGTGCTGACCGAGCGCGGCATCAAGACGCTTCCAGAGATCGACATTCTTGACGGGTTTTTTCTCTGCCGTTTTCCAGCCCCGCTTTTTCCAGTTGTGGATCCATTGGGTAATGCCCTGGCGGACATACTGGCTGTCGGTACTCAGCACCACGTCACAATGTTCTTTTAACGCTTCCAGCGCCACGATGGCCGCCATCAACTCCATGCGGTTGTTGGTGGTCAGGAAATAGCCTTCACTAAATGTTTTTTCATGCTGGCGATAGCGCATAATGGCGCCATAGCCGCCGGGCCCTGGGTTACCGAGACAAGATCCATCGGTGAAAATTTCTACCTGTTTACGCATCTCTGGTAGACTTCCTGTATTTGAAACGTTCAGTAAAACGATAAGTCTGACATAAATGACCGCTATGAGCACTGCAATTACTCGCCAGATTGTTCTTGATACCGAAACCACCGGTATGAACCAGATTGGCGCCCACTACGAAGGGCACAAAATCATTGAGATTGGTGCCGTTGAAGTGGTGAACCGTCGCCTTACGGGCAACAACTTCCACGTTTACCTTAAACCCGATCGGCTGGTGGACCCGGAAGCGTTCGGCGTTCACGGAATTGCCGATGAGTTTTTGCTGGATAAGCCCACCTTTGCCGACGTCGCAGATGAATTTCTCGACTACATCAGAGGTGCGGAACTTGTCATTCATAACGCGTCGTTCGATATCGGCTTTATGGACTATGAGTTCAGCAAGCTCAACCGTGATATTCCGAAGACGAATACGTTCTGTAAAGTCACGGATAGCCTGGCGCTGGCAAGGAAGATGTTCCCCGGCAAGCGTAACAGCCTTGATGCCCTGTGCTCTCGCTATGAGATAGACAACACCAAGCGAACGCTGCACGGCGCGTTGCTCGATGCCCAGATCCTGGCCGATGTCTACCTGACCATGACCGGCGGGCAAACGTCGATGAAATTCAGTATGGAAAATGAATCCCAGCAGACGCGGGATGAAGGGGGAATTCAGCGCATTGTGCGTCAGACGAATCGCCTGCGGGTTGTTTTAGCCAGTGATGAAGAACTGATGAACCATGAATCTCGTCTCGATTTAGTGCAGAAGAAGGGCGGAAGCTGTCTGTGGCGCACGTGAAAATGTGCTGAGACGTTTGTTAAATCACCGTTTGGGTGAATTTTGCAGCAAACGATTCAAAACCTGAGAAAAAGCGTTGACGAGTTCAGAGGCAAACCGTAATATTCGCCTCGTTCCCCAAACGGGAACAGTGGAGCGGTAGTTCAGTCGGTTAGAATACCTGCCTGTCACGCAGGGGGTCGCGGGTTCGAGTCCCGTCCGTTCCGCCACTATTCAGAAAGCCTGAGTCAGAAATGATTCAGGCTTTCGTCGTTTTATAGTCCCTCGAATATTGTTTATTCCTCTTTTTATTTTTATTAACAACAAGTTAATAAAAACGGTGCATTTTATTAACAATTGCACGATTTTAGTGCGTTATTTGCACTGTTTTTGTGCGTTTCTTGCCCATTCTCACCTTCGCGCCCATCTTCTTATGTAATGATTATGTAAAATAATTGGTAAGAAATCATTCGGTTACCGATCATTTTTCAGAAAATTAACGAACCAATACGCTATTGGTTCGTTAATTGCTTAATCACTAGCACGTTAAGTTCTGCGTCATATCAATAACTTATTATTAATAAAAATAAAGCAATGATGAAAGCGAGCGAACCAATATGGAAAAGCCTTCACGGTTTTTAGCTAATTCCAGTACCGCGCTTGAGCAGCTGCGCGGGCTTATCAACCAGCACGAGTCAACACCAGGCATTCCGCTGCCCACTGAACGTGAGCTGTCGGACACTCTCGGCGTAGGCCGACGTGAAGTGCGTCGCGCGCTGGACGTGCTGGAAGAGGAAGGGCGTATCTGGCGCAAGCAGGGCAAGGGTACCTTCATTGGTCCATCTGCCCCGGTTGAGCCGTTGGCGCTTCAGGGATTGGTTCAGCAAACCAACCTGCTGGAAGTCATGGAAGCTCGACTACAGCTCGAACCCGGCTTAGCCCGACTTGCGGCACTGCGTGCCACCAGGGAAAACCTCGCGCTCATGCAACGTATGCTGGAACGCATTAATAAGGTCAGCCCGGATGACCGCGATCTCAACGAACTGTGGGATAGCGCCTTCCACCGCGCCATTGCGGAGGCAGCAGGTAACCGCCTGATGCTTGGGCTTTTTGATGCGATAGATGCCGTCCGCCGGGAGCCTGGCTGGCAGCATTTACGCGAACTTGCCCGCACCCCTGAACGTGTCGATAGCTACAACGACCACCATCACAAAATCATGTCAGCGATTATTCATCGCCAGCCTAATGAAGCAGCTGCCGCCATGCGCGAACACCTGCTCAGCCTGCAAACCGCCCTGATTCAGGCTATCCACCTTGAGGACGATTCCACGCTATGACGACGATACCCTTTAAGGACTCCACGCCCGTACTGCGGCTGCAAAACCTCAACGTTAAATTCGCGGGCTCGCCGGTGAGCGTGCTCGACGATATCTCGCTGACGGTCAGGGCGGGAGAAACGCTGGCGCTGGTAGGCGAGTCCGGCTGCGGTAAAAGCATCACTTCCCTGGCGCTGATGGGGTTATTACCTGCCAGCGCCAGGATCGTCAGCGGGGAGATGAATTTCCGCCGCCAGGATCTGCGCAAGCTCTCGCCGCGGGAGTATGCCGATCTGCGCGGCAGCGAGCTGGCGATGATATTCCAGGAGCCCATGACCTCGCTCAACCCGGCCTTCACGCTTGGCGATCAGCTCAGTGAAGCGGTGATGCGCCATCAAACGATCTCCCGGGCTGAGGCGATGACGGTTGCGCTACAGATCCTGGAGAAGGTGCAGATCCCGGCCGCAGAGATGCGCCTTAAGGCTTACCCGCATCAGCTTTCCGGCGGTATGCGCCAGCGCGTGATGATAGCGATGGCGCTGATAAACCATCCCAAACTACTCATTGCTGACGAACCCACTACCGCTCTGGACGTGACCATTCAGGCGCAAATTCTCTCCCTGCTCAATACTTTAAAAGAAGAAACGGGCACGGCGGTGCTGATGATCACCCACGATTTAGGCGTGGTGGCTGAAGTCGCGCAGCAGGTGGCGGTGATGTATGCCGGACAGGTAGTGGAGCAGGGGAGTGTTGAAGCCCTGTTTGCCGATCCGCAGCACCCCTATACCATTGGCCTTATGGGTTCCCTTCCTTCTATGGGTGCGCGTAAAGGCCAGCTATCAACTATTCCCGGAGCGGTCCCGCTGCCGGAATCCATGCCTCAAGGCTGCCGCTTTGCCACCCGATGTCCCTTCGCGCAGACGCGCTGTCATGCTGAAAAACCACCGCTCACTACGCTCGGTACGGGCCATCAGGTTGCCTGCTTCCGCGTGCCGCTCGAACACCACATTGCCCTGGGAGAGACTGCATGACTATGCCCATTCTTGAAGCCCGCGATCTGAGCAAGCTTTTCCCCGGCCCGAAAAAACTGTTTACGCCGGCCCGCTTTGTCACCGCTGTCGACCGAGTTTCGATTTCGGTGATGCCTGGCGAAACGCTGGCAATTGTCGGCGAGTCGGGTTCCGGGAAATCCACCCTTGGTCGTCTGCTGCTGCGCCTGCTGGGCGCCAGCGAAGGGCGGGTATTTTATCAGGGTGAGGAGATCACCCACGCCTCGGGCGCCCGTCTGAACCAGCTCCGGCGTGAGCTACAGATCATCTTTCAGGATCCCTTCGCTTCGCTGAACCCGCGCATGACGGTGGAGCAAATTGTTGGTGAGCCGCTGTGGCTGCATCAGAACATGAAAAAAACGGATCGCCAGTACCGCGTCTCCGAGCTACTCAGGACGGTCGGCTTGCCCTCAGCCTGGGCCGGGCGTTATCCACACGAATTTTCCGGCGGGCAGCGCCAGCGTATCGGCATTGCGCGCGCGCTGGCGTCAGGCCCAAAGCTACTGCTGGGTGATGAGCCGGTTTCTGCGCTGGACGTTTCCGTTCAGGCACAGGTGGTTAATTTACTGGAAAGCCTGAAGCACCAGTTGGGGCTAACGATGGTGATCGTCGCCCACGGGCTGGCGGTTATCCGTCATATGAGCGACCGCGTGGCGGTAATGTATCTTGGGCAAATCGTCGAGCTGGCCACCGTCGACGACATCTTCGACGCACCGTTGCATCCTTATACCCAGGCGTTGATTGCCTCAGCGCCGCAAATGCAGCCAGGCGTAGCGCGGGATACGCCGCTGTTGCAGGGTGATTTACCGAACCCGGCTAACCCGCCGTCCGGCTGCCGTTTCCACACCCGTTGCCCCTACGTTACAGATGAATGCCGCCAGATCGAGCCGATTAATCAGGTGCTCGACGGCGGACGTCAGGTTGCCTGCCATCGCTGGCAGGAGATCAATCGCGATCGCAGCGTTATCCAGATCGCACCGCCATCCGCCGCTTTTCTGCGCCGCCGCGCGCTGTTTGAACACGCGGCCACTCACTCCTCCCTTCCTTCAAGGAACTCATGATAATGACAATGCGTAATTCTCTTTTGACCGTACTGGGAAGTGTTATGTTGCTTGGCGCGGCGCTGCCCGCCCATTCTGAAAGCGTGCTGCGGATCGGCCTGGGGGCCGACCCGGATATGCTCGACCCGCATCTGGCGCGCACCTACTATGGCCGTTTCGTGTTTGCCTCCCTGTGCGACAGGCTGGTGGACGTCGACGAGCACCTGAAAGTGGTGCCGGGTCTGGCAAAATCCTGGGCCTGGAGCGAAGATGGCAAAACGCTGACTATGGATCTACGCGAAGGTGTGACCTTCCACGACGGTGAAAAATTTGATGCCGCTGCGGCAAAATACAACCTCGACCGCGCCCTGACCCTCAAAGGCTCCCTGCGTAAAAGCGAGATCTCATCCGTTGAATCGGTCGAGGTCACCGGCCCGATGCAGATTGCGCTGCACCTGAAAACACCGGATGCCGCGCTGCTAATGCAGCTCACCGACCGCGCGGGCGCGATGATGGCACCCGATGCGGCGAAAAAGCCTGACTTTGCCGCCCATCCCGTCTGCTCCGGTCCATACAAATTCGACAGCCGCGTGTCGCAGGACCGCATCGTTCTGACCCGCTTCGACAACTACTGGAACAAAGACGCCTATCACTTCGACAAAATCATCTATCTGCCGATCCCGGATGCCTCCGTGCGTCTCGCGAACCTGCGCGCGGGCGATCTCGACCTGACCGAAGGCATTGCCGCCAGCGACGTCAAAACCGTCGAAGCCGACAGCAAGCTGGCGCTGGCGAAGGTCACCGGTCTGGGCTATCAGGGGATCACCTTCAATATTAACAACGGCAAGGTGCCGGCCAACGATCCGTTCAAAGATGCCCGCGTGCGCGAGGCGTTTTCTCAGGCAATCGATCGCGATGCGTTAAACCAGGTGGTCTTTGAAGGGCTCTACACCCCGGCAAATCAGGCGTTTTCACCGGTCAGCCCGTACCACGTTAACCTGCCGGTCCCGCCGCGCGACGTCGATAAAGCCAAAGCGCTGCTGAAAGCCGCCGGTGTGACCACGCCGCTGAGCGTCAATCTGCTGGTGCCAAACAACCCAACCTCGCAGCAGGTGGGACAGGTATTGCAGGCGATGGTGGCAGAGGCGGGCTTTAACCTGAACCTGCAAATGACCGAGTTCGCCACGCTGCTGGATCGCCAGCAGAGCGGTGACTACCAGTTGAGCTTCTCCGGCTGGTCGGGGCGCCCGGATCCGGATGGCAGCATTTACGGCTTTATCAACAGTAAAGGCACCCTGAACGACGGCCGCTACAGTAACGCGCAGATCGATGAATGGCTGACTCAGGCGCGTCAGAGCACCGACCAGGCCGCACGCCAGCCGCTGTACGACAAGGTGGTGAAGCAGCTCCAGACCGACATGCCGATTGCCTACCTCTACTTCGAGCCGCGCATTTTTGGCCTGAACAAAAGCGTGCAGGGCTTTAAGCCGTACCCGGACGGCATCGTGCGTCTGGCCGGTTTGACGCTGGCAAAATAAACGTCCTGAGGAGAACCCATGCTGGAACTGATTTGCAAACGTCTGCTGCTGGCCGTCCCGACGCTATTGCTGGTGAGCATGATGGTGTTCGGGCTGCAAAAGCTGCTGCCCGGCGACCCGCTGATCGCCATGGCCGGGGAGGAGCGCGATCCGGCGGTCATTGCCCAGCTGCGTGCTGAGCTTAATCTGGATGCGCCGATCCCCGTGCAGTATTTCCATTGGCTGACGCGCGCGCTGCAGGGCGATCTGGGCGTCTCCTTGCGCACGCATGAACCGGTCACGCAGCTGATTGCCAGCAAGCTGCCGGTCACGCTGGAGCTCTCTCTGCTGGCGATGATCATCGCGCTGGTGTTTGGCATCAGCATGGGGATCCTTGCGGCGGTGAATAAAAACAGCTGGGTCGATCACGGGGCGAACTTTGTGGCGATCTCGGGGATATCAATTCCGCACTTCTGGCTGGGGATCCTGCTGATTCTGGTCTTTTCGGTGAACTTGCAATGGTTACCTGCGTCCGGTTATGTGCCATTCAGTGAAGATCCGATCCAGAACCTGCGCACGCTGCTGCTGCCCGCGTCCGTGCTCGGAACCGGACTGGCGGCGACGCTGATGCGCCATACCCGTGCGTCGATGATTGCGGTGCTGAAAGCGGATTACATCCGCACCGCGCGCGCTAAGGGGCTGCTGCCGAAAGCAGTGATCCTGAAGCACGCCTTTCGCAACGCGCTGGTGCCTGTAATCACCCTCACCACGCTGCTGTTCGGCGAGCTACTGGGCGGCGCGGTGCTGACCGAGCAGGTCTTCACCATTCCAGGCTTTGGCAAAATGATCGTCGACTCGGTGTTCAATCGTGACTATGCGGTGGTGCAGGGCGTGGTGCTGATCGTGGCGATCGGCTTCCTGATGCTCAATCTGCTGGCCGACGTGCTCTACGTCCTTATCAACCCGAAAATGCGAGGTTAACCATGGCGGAACTGACGACGCAAACCGTTGCCCCCACGCTGCCGCGCGCGCAGAACCGGGTGCTGAAGAAATTTCTCGGCAATAAAAGCGCGGTGATTGGCGCGCTTGTGGTGGGCTTTTTTGTCCTGGTGGCGCTGCTGGCGCCGTGGATCGCCCCCTTCGACCCGGTCAAAGCCAACTTCCTGGCGGTGCGCAAAGCGCCGTCGGCGATGTACTGGTTCGGCACCGACGAGCTGGGGCGTGACATCTTATCCCGCATTATTTGGGGGGCGCGCACCTCGCTGATGGCGGGCTGTATGTCGGTCATTATTGCCGTGGTCATCGGCGTGCCGCTGGGGCTGGTGGCGGGCTACTTCCAGAAGATGTGGGACGGCGTGATCTCGCGCTTTATTGAGGCCTTGCTGGCCTGTCCGTTCCTGATCATGGCGATCGCGCTGGGGGCATTTTTGGGCCCAAGCCTGACGAATGCGATGATCGCCATTGGTCTCTCGGCAATGCCGATCTTCGCCCGGCTGACGCGCGGCCAGGTGATCGCCATTCGCAACGAAGAGTATATCGACGGCGCGCGGGCGATTGGCCTGCCGGATCGCTGGATCATCATTAAATACGTCCTGCCAAACGTGATGTCGCCGATCCTCGTGCAGGCCACGCTGGCGATCGCCTCGGCGATTATCGCCGAAGCCAGCCTGTCGTTTTTGGGGCTGGGACAGCAGCCGCCAAATCCGTCCTGGGGCTCCATGCTCAACACCGCGAAAGGGTTTCTGGAGCAGGCTCCGTGGATGTCCGTTTTTCCCGGCGTGGCGATTTTCCTTGCCGTGCAGGGCTTTAATCTACTCGGCGACGGGCTGCGCGATGCGCTCGATCCGCGCCACGACTAAGGAGTCATGATGACCAAAGCGCTTGATTTTACGTCCGGTTACGATTCACGCCGCCCGCCGATGCTGGGCCATAACGCGGTTGCCACGTCGCAGCCGCTGGCGGCGCAGGCGGGGATGAAGATGCTGCAACTGGGCGGCAATGCCGTCGATGCAGCCATTGCCACCGCGATGGCGCTGACGGTGGTTGAGCCGACCGGCAACGGGATCGGCAGCGACGCCTTTGCCATCGTCTGGGACGGTGAAAAGCTTCACGGCCTCAACGCATCAGGCCGCTCGCCGGCCAGCTGGCATGCGGATCTGTTTGCCGGAAAAAGCGCAGTGCCGGAAATTGGCTGGGACGCGGTGACCGTGCCGGGAGCGGTATCCGGCTGGGTCGCGCTGGCGGAGCGCTTCGGCACGCTGCCGCTGACCACGCTGGCGCAGCCTGCCATTGACTACGCGCGCAACGGCTTTCCCGTCTCGCCGCTGATTGGTCATCTCTGGCAGCGAGGCTATAGCAAGCTGAAAGATCAGCCGGGCTTCAGCGCCTGCTTCGCGCCGGAAGGCCGCGCCCCGCGCGTGGGGGAAATCTTCCGTAACCCGGCGCAGGCGAACTCGCTGGAGCTGATTGCCAAAACCAACGGTGACGCGTTTTACCGCGGCGAGCTGGCGCAGAAAATTGCCGCCTTTGCCAAAGAACACGGTGCGCATCTGACGGCAGAGGATCTGGCAAACCACCGCGTGGACTGGGTTGACCTGCTGTCGCGCGACTTCGCGGGCGGCTCGGTTCAGGAATTGCCGCCAAACGGTCAGGGGATCGCCACGCTGATCGCGCTGGGTATTCTTGAGCAGTGCGGCATTGAGAAGCATCACCCGGATTCCGTGCAGTCTCTTCATCTCTCCATCGAGGCGATGAAGCTGGCGCTGGCGGATCTCGATCGCTACGTGGCGGATGAAGAACACATGGCCTTCGCGGCGAAAGAACTGCTGAGCGACCATTACCTGAAGTCGCGCGCGGCGCTTATTAACCACGATAGCGCCTCTGATTTTGTCTACGGTTCCCCGACGCAGAGCGGTACGGTTTACATCAGTACCGCGGACGCCAGCGGGATGATGGTCTCGTTTATTCAGTCCAACTATATGGGATTCGGTTCAGGGATCGTGGTGCCGGATACCGGGATCAGCCTGCAAAACCGGGGCTGCGGCTTTGTGCTGGATCCTGCGCACCCGAACGCGCTGGCGGGCAGCAAGCGCCCGTTCCACACCATCATTCCGGGATTTGCGATGGACGGCAACGGCAAGCCGCTGATGTCCTTCGGCGTGATGGGCGGCCCGATGCAGGCGCAGGGGCACATGCAGATGGCGCTGCGCATTATGCTGCACGGGCAAAACCCGCAGGCGGCAATCGATGCACCGCGCTGGCGCGTGGTGCAGGGCAGGGAGGTGATCGTCGAATCAACGTTCGATCGCAATACTATCGCGGCGCTGCGCGAGCGCGGGCATCAGATCGCGGTGGAAGATCCGCTTCAGGATTACAACTTCGGCGGTGCGCAGGTGATTTACCGTATGCCGGAAGGGCACTACGTGGCCGCGACGGAAAGCCGCAAAGACGGGCAGGCGCTGGTGAGTTAATTAACGCCCGGTGGCGCTGCGCTTACCGTGCCTACGCTGTGCTTTTTGTAGGCCGGGTAAGGCGCAGCCGTCACCCGGCTTTTTTTCAACCAATGCTAAACGGATCTGCATCCTGCCAGGCCGGAAACTTCTCCCGATACTCCTTTAACGCCGTTAACGAGATCTCAGCGTCAATTCGTGTTGCCTGATGCGGCTCGGCGGTGGCAATAATCTCACCCTGCGGACTGATCACCCGGCTGTCACCGCGATAGTGATGCCCGTTGCCGTCCGTTCCCACGCGGTTACAGCCAACGACATAAGCCTGATTTTCAATCGCGCGCGCGGTCAGTAAAGCCTGCCAGTGCAGGGAGCGTGGGGCGGGCCAGTTGGCGACGTACAACGCCAGGTCATAATCGTTGCGGTTGCGCGACCACACCGGGAAGCGCAGGTCATAGCAGACCAGCGGCAGAATACGCCAGCCGCGCCATTCAAATACCACGCGTTCGCTTCCGGCTTCATAATGTTGATGTTCGTCCGCCATGCGGAACAGGTGGCGCTTATCGTAGAAATGGACTTTTCCTTCCGGCTCAACCAGCAGGAAGCGGTTGACCGGTCCGCGCCCGGTCTGGAGTGCGACGCTACCGGCAATCAGCGCATTTGTTTCCTGCGCCCTGGCGTGCATCCAGGCCACCACCTCGTCCTGCGGCATGGACTGTTTTGCTGCCTCCATCGCGAAACCTGTGGTAAACATCTCCGGCAGGACAATCACATCGCGTCCGGTAATCTCTTCCAGCTGGCGATCAAAATGGCGAAGGTTGGCGGGGCCGTCCATCCACACTAAAGGTTGCTGCAAAACAGAAATCTTTAAACCAGGCACGATACAGGCTCCTTAATAAACACTTTTTGACACTGTAGCACGTCATTACCAGAAAATGTGGCAATAAAAAACCCCGCGCGGGGCGGGGTTTGTGGGAGCAAAAGGCCTTATGCCGCTTCAGGTTTGCGGTGTTTCTCTGGCAGCTTTACCGGCTGTGTCGCCAGCTCTTCAGGTTCGAAATCATCCACATTAATACTGCGCAGACGGCTCTCTTCGGCTTTCACCAGAATCGCAGCTTCGCTGTTGTCGATGATGCCACCTGCCAGCGCCTGTTTTGCCAGCTCATCCAGTCGTGTAAACGGCAGGTTTTTGCCCAGCTGTTTGCAGATCTTCTGGTGAATCGGGTCGGCGGCCATCACATCAAGCAGCGCCTCTTCCAGCAAACCTACCGGGTTATGCGGGGTAGGTGCCAGATATTGACCCCGACCAATACGAGAGCGGGTTGCGCTTGGTACCTGGAGGATTTTTGCCACTTTGTGATCCAGCTTGTCGGACGGCGCCAGGTGATGACGACCGGTCGGGAAGATCACCGTGCGCAGGGCACCCGCTACGAAGCGGTTCGGGAAGTTCGCCAGCAGATCGTCAATCGCCTGTTCGGCCTGATACATCGCATCCTGAACGCCCCAGTGCACCAGCGGCAGATCCGCTTCCTGACGGCCTTCATCGTCGTAGCGTTTCAGCACCGCAGAGGCCAGGAAGATCTGGCTCAGCACATCACCCAGACGGGCGGAGATGCGTTCGCGACGCTTCAGGCTACCGCCCAGCACCGCCATGGAAACGTCAGACAGCAGGGCCAGGTTGGCGCTCAGACGGTTCAGATGCTGGTAGTAACGTTTGGTCGCATCGCCGGTTGGCGTCGCGCTGGTCAGCCCGCGCGTCAGGCCCAGCCAGAAGCTGCGCACCTTGTTGCTACCGACGTGACCGATATGTTTGAACAGCAGCTTGTCGAAGGCATCCACATCATTATTCTGCGCGGCAGCCATCTCTTCCAGCACGTACGGATGGCAGCGAATCGCACCCTGGCCGAAGATCATCATGCTGCGGGTCAGGATGTTTGCCCCTTCCACGGTGATGGCAATCGGCGCACCCTGATAGCCGCGCGCCAGGAAGTTGCCTTCGCCGAGCATGATACCTTTACCGCCTGCGATATCCATTGCATCAATAATTGACTGCTGTGCGCGGTGGGTACAGTGATACTTCACAATCGCCGACAGCACGGCGGGTTTTTCGCCCAGCATAATGCCGTAGGTAATCAGCGAGGCTGCGGCGTCCATCACGTAGGCATTGCCCGCAATACGCGCCAGCGGCTCTTCGATACCTTCCATCTTGCCGATGGAGATTTTGAACTGACGGCGGATATGCGCGTAAGCCCCAATCCCCATCGCCACCGATTTCAGACCGCCTGTTGAGTTCGACGGCAGGGTAATGCCGCGGCCCACAGACAGACATTCCACCAGCATACGCCAGCCCTGCCCGGCCATTTTCGGGCCACCGATGATGTAGTCAATCGGGACAAAGATATCCTGACCGCGGGTAGGACCGTTCTGGAAGGGTACGTTCAGCGGGAAGTGACGGCGACCAATTTCAACGCCCGGGGTTGAGGTTGGGATCAGCGCACAGGTAATACCCAGCTCTTCTTCACCGCCCAGCAGTTTTTCCGGGTCAGAGAGTTTGAACGCCAGGCCCAGCACCGTGGCGATAGGTGCGAGGGTGATATAACGTTTGTTCCAGGTCAGGCGCATGCCCAGCACCTGCTGGCCCTGCCATTCGCCCATGCAAACCACGCCGGTATCAGGAATTGCGCCGGCATCGGAGCCTGCCTCCGGGCTGGTCAGCGCGAAGCACGGAATTTCCTGACCACGCGCCAGACGCGGCAGGTAGTGATCTTTCTGCTCTTCTGTACCGTAATGCTGTAACAGCTCGCCCGGGCCTAAGGAGTTTGGCACGCCAACGGTGATCGCCAGGATCCCGGAGACACCCGCCAGTTTTTGCAGTACGCGAGCCTGAGCGTAAGCGGAGAATTCCAGACCGCCGTACTCTTTCTTAATGATCATCGCGAAGAAGCGATGCTCTTTCAGGTATGCCCACAGCTCAGGCGGCAGGTCGGCCATTTCGTGAGTGATGGCAAAGTCGTTTGCCATGCGGCACGCTTCTTCTACCGGACCATCAATAAAGGCTTGTTCTTCGGCGGTCAGACGCGGCTGCGGATAGTTGTGAAGCTTTTTCCAGTCGGGGTTGCCCTGGAACAGATCGCCTTCCCACCAGGTTGTACCGGCGTCAATCGCTTCTTTCTCTGTACGCGACATCGGCGGCATCACTTTACGGAATCCCCTGAACACCGGCGCAGAGATCATCGACTTACGCATCGGCGTCAGGTTGAACGGCAGCAAAATGATGGCCAGGGGAACAAGGACCCAGATATTCCACAGACCAGCGACGCCAAGTGCAGCCGTCCAGGCCAGAAGAATCAGGCTACTCAGGAATAAACTGACACGGTGATAGAACAACACACCGAGCAGCACAACGGTTGCGAAAATGCTCAAAATCATCATAAAGAAAAGCTCCCTTGCTTGTAGGAGGTCTGACCACTTGTGATGATATGGTTGTAGTTGATGTCATTTCCTTTAGCAATGTGTTTACAAAATAATTACAACCTGGTTCACATTGTTCGCGTTTTAGCCGGCACAAAAAATCAAAACGCCGGACGATTCGCATGGCTTTAGCTTCTCGCTTTTACTGCTATCCGGTACACTCCACTGTGTTATTTCATCAATACTGAAGGATTATCCTCATGTACCAGGATCTTATTCGTAACGAACTGAACGAAGCGGCGGAAACGCTGGCGAATTTTCTGAAAGATGATGCCAATATTCACGCTATTCAGCGCGCGGCGGTCCTGCTTGCCGACAGCTTCAAAGCCGGCGGTAAAGTGCTCTCCTGCGGTAACGGCGGTTCCCACTGTGACGCCATGCACTTCGCCGAAGAGCTGACCGGACGCTATCGTGAAAACCGTCCGGGCTACCCGGCGATTGCGATTTCCGACGTGAGCCACATCTCCTGTGTAGGCAACGACTTCGGTTACGACCATATCTTTTCCCGCTACGTTGAAGCCGTAGGCCGTGAAGGCGACGTGCTGCTGGGTATCTCCACGTCCGGTAACTCTGCTAACGTGATCAAAGCGATCGCCGCCGCGCGTGAGAAGGGCATGAAAGTGATCACCCTGACCGGGAAAGATGGCGGTAAGATGGACGGTACAGCGGACATTGAAATCCGTGTACCACACTTCGGTTATGCGGATCGCGTTCAGGAAATTCACATCAAAGTGATCCACATCCTGATCCAACTGATCGAAAAAGAGATGGTTAAGTAAGACTTCGCTGGGGGGCGCCGGTGCCCCCCGCTGTTGTGGAGGTGATCTATGTGCGAACTGCTCGGGATGAGCGCCAATGTGCCAACCGATATCTGCTTTAGTTTTACCGGACTGGTTCAGCGCGGTGGAGGAACCGGGCCGCATAAAGACGGCTGGGGTATTACCTTCTACGAAGGCAAAGGATGTCGCACGTTTAAAGATCCACAACCCAGCTTTAACTCACCCATTGCCAGACTGGTGCAGGACTATCCTATTAAATCCTGTTCGGTGATCGCCCATATCCGCCAGGCAAATCGCGGCGAAGTGGCGCTGGAAAATACCCATCCGTTTACCCGTGAACTGTGGGGCCGTAACTGGACCTATGCGCACAACGGGCAGCTCTCGGGCTATAAATCACTGGAAACCGGCAATTTTCGTCCTGTCGGTGAAACGGACAGCGAAAAAGCATTTTGCTGGCTGCTGCACAAGCTGACTGAGCGCTACCCCCGTACGCCCGGCAACATGACCGCCGTTTTTAAGTACATAGCGTCACTGGCGTCTGAGTTACGCGAGAAGGGCGTCTTTAATATGCTGCTGTCTGACGGGCGCTACGTGATGGCGTTCTGCTCGACGAATCTTTTCTGGATCACCCGACGTGCGCCGTTTGGCGTCGCCACGCTGCTCGATCAGGATGTGGAAATTGATTTTCAGAAGGAGACCACACCGAACGATGTGGTCACTGTCATTGCAACGCAGCCGCTGACCGGCAACGAAACCTGGCAAAAGATCATGCCAGGCGAGTGGGCGCTATTTTGTCTCGGGGACCGCGTAATTTGACGCCAGCTGCGGCTGAACCACTTCATGGCTGAGCGGTTTGCTCACCACGTAACGGCCATTGACGATGGACACCACCGGCGGCTTATGGGTCTGCTCGAAGTAGTCATAGCCCGGTTTTAGCTGTTTCCAGAAATCTGTGTAAACAGAGTACTTATGGCGCGCCATGTTCGCATCCGTCATACGGAACGGGTAGATGCTGACCTGAACATTCGGCTGGCCGAAGACCAGTGCGCCCGTGACAAACTGGAAGATTTCATCAATGCCGGAATCCGTCATCGCATAACAACCGACTGACACGCAGGCACCGTGAATCATCAGGTATTTCCCTTCGTAACCGTGTGCACGGTCGAAGGCATTGGGGAAACCGATGTTAATCGCTTTATAGAACCGGCTGTCCGGTTTTAGCTGGTTACGCTGAACGTTGTAAAACCCTTCCGGACTTTTGAAGTCACCCTGGCGCTGTTTCGGCCCCAGCCCGCCAGAATAGTTACAGATTTTGTAGCTATCGAGCAGCTGATACGTCTCGCCCATTTTGACAAACAGATCGAGTGTGCGCTCTTCCTTGAAGATTTGAATATAAACCGGGGATCCCATCAACTGCTGTTTATACTCTTTGCTGACCGGCGTCGTTGAACTATTACTGCCAAGCAGCCCGGCAAACGACATGCACGGTATCAGAAGCATCGCAATGAACAATGCGATTTTACGCATACTACTGGTTCCTTGATAAAACAATGACCAACTTGCCAGAACGGCAAAAGACACCCGAAATCAGACTAATCTGGACAGGAGCGCTCACATTAGCACCGATGGAGATTTTCGCAAGAGCCAACCTTTGCGTTTACAAATTAGTTTTACTTTATAACCCATTCATAATGTCCTGACTCCAGGAACTTTGCGCAATAGCTCGCATTTCGGCGCGCCAGACGGCGGATTTACTGCCCCTGGCAGGGCCGAAAATGGTACACTCCGGCCTCTCTGGATTGTTGTTCATGGATACCTGCTAACCACATGTTTAGAATCAGAAAAGGACTCGATCTGCCAATCTCTGGCGTGCCTGAACAGCACGTTACCACCGGCGCCAGTATTCATCATGTCGCTATTGTAGGTGATGATTACGTGGGCATGCGTCCCGCGATGCTGGTACAGGAAGGCGATCGCGTAATAAAAGGCCAGGCGCTCTTCGAGGATAAAAAAAATCCTGGCGTTATGTTTACAGCCCCAGCCAGCGGCACCGTTGTCGCCATCCATCGTGGTGAGCGTCGCGTCCTGCAATCGGTTGTTATTCAAATTGAAGGCGATGAGAAACGCGAATTTGCGCGTTTTGACGCCGCCGATCTTGCCACCCTCAGCCACGACGCGGTGCAGACGCAACTGCTGGAGTCGGGACTGTGGACGGCGCTTCGCACGCGCCCCTATAGCAAAACGCCCGTGCCTGGCACTGTGCCGGCCGCTATCTTCGTCACGGCCATCGACACCAACCCGCTCAGCGCAGATCCGCAGCCTCTTATCCTGGCTGAACGCAAAGCTTTCGATGCCGGCCTCACCGTGTTAACGCGCCTGACGCCGGGCAAAGTGCATGTCTGTCAGGCCAGCGGCGGTAAGCTGGGCGGGCATCCGCAAGGGCAGGTAGCCTTTAATGAATTTGCCGGCCCGCATCCGGCCGGGCTGGTGGGAACGCATATTCATTTCCTGGAGCCGGTAAGCCTGACGAAACAGGTCTGGCATCTTAATTATCAGGACGTGATCGCTATCGGTAAGCTGTTCACCACGGGTGAGCTGTGCGCAGAACGCATTATTGCCATCGGCGGCCCTCAGGCAACCCAACCGCGTCTGGTTCGCACGCTGCTTGGGGCGGACCTGACGGCGCTGTTGGCTGGCGAAACGAAAGAGGGTGAAAACCGTATTATTTCCGGTTCGGTGCTGAGCGGAAGGCACGCGACAGGCCCGATGGCCTGGCTGGGTCGTTTCCATCTTCAGGTGAGCGTGGTGCTTGAAGGACGCGAGAAAGAGCTGTTCGGCTGGGTACTGCCTGGTGCAGAAAAATACTCGGTAACGCGCACCACGCTCGGCCACTTCCTGCGTCGTAAGCTGTTTAACTTCTCCACCAGTACCAACGGCGGTGAGCGCGCCATGGTTCCGATTGGCAACTACGAACGCGTGATGCCGCTGGATATTCTGCCCACCGTGCTGCTGCGCGATCTCCTGGCCGGCGATACCGACGGTGCCCAGGCGTTGGGCTGTCTGGAGCTGGACGAAGAAGATCTGGCGCTGTGTACCTACGTGTGTCCAGGTAAATACGAATATGGACCCGTATTGCGCGAGGTGTTAACCCGCATTGAGCAGGAAGGATAATCATGGGCTTAAAACACCTCTTTGAAAAAATTGAGCCGCACTTTACCGAAGGGAAGCTCAAAAAGTACTACCCGCTGTATGAAGCGACAACGACCATTTTCTACACGCCGGGTCTGGTGACGAAAGGCGCGGCGCACGTTCGCGACGCCATCGACCTCAAGCGAATGATGATTCTGGTCTGGTTTGCGGTCTTCCCGGCCATGTTCTGGGGGATGTATAACGTTGGGTTGCAAACTATTCCGGCGCTGCACCATATGTACGATGCAGAGCAGCTGGCGCAGGTGATTCAGTCTGACTGGCACTATCGTCTGGCGCAGTCGCTGGGGGTGAGCTTTGCGGCAGATGCCGGCTGGGTCAGCATGATGACGCTGGGCGCTGTCTTCTTCCTCCCTATCTATATGACTGTCTTTATCGTGGGCGGTTTCTGGGAGGTGCTGTTCGCTATTATTCGCAAACATGAGATCAACGAGGGCTTCTTTGTTACTTCTATTCTGTTTGCGCTGATTGTTCCGCCAACGCTGCCGCTCTGGCAGGCGGCGATGGGGATCAGCTTTGGCGTGGTGATTGCCAAGGAGATCTTCGGCGGGACCGGACGCAACTTCCTCAATCCGGCGCTGGCAGGGCGCGCGTTCCTGTTCTTTGCTTATCCGGCGCAAATCTCGGGCGACCTGGTGTGGACGGCAGCAGACGGATTCTCCGGCGCGACGCCACTTTCACAGTGGGCGGCTGGCGGCGGCGAAACGCTGGTCAATAATGCAACCGGACAGCCTGTCACCTGGTTTGATGCGTTTATCGGCAATATTCCAGGCTCCATCGGTGAAGTGTCTACCCTGATGATTTTGATCGGCGGGGCCATCATCCTCTTTGGCCGCGTGGCGTCCTGGCGCATTGTCGCAGGCGTCATGCTCGGGATGGTACTCACCGCCACGCTTTTCAACTTCATTGGTTCAGACACAAACCCGATGTTCTCCATGCCGTGGTACTGGCACCTTGTGCTGGGAGGCTTTGCGTTTGGCATGATGTTCATGGCCACCGATCCGGTCTCGGCTTCGTTTACCGACAGAGGTAAATGGTGTTACGGCGCGCTCATTGGGGTGATGTGTGTACTGATTCGCGTGGTCAACCCGGCTTATCCGGAAGGGATGATGTTGGCCATTCTGTTTGCCAATCTGTTTGCGCCGCTGTTCGACTACCTGGTCGTGCGCGCCAACATTAAGCGGAGGAAGGCGCGTGGCTGAGATCAAAAATAACGACAGCATCAGCAAAACGCTGCTGGTGGTGCTGGTACTGTGTCTGGTCTGTTCCATTGTCGTGGCCGGTTCTGCCGTAGGGTTAAAACCGCTACAGCAGGAGCAACGAGCGCTGGATAAACAGCGTAACATCCTGGCCGTGGCCGGGCTGATGCAGGAAGGCATGACGAAGGATGACGTCGCAGCGGTGTTTGCCGAACGTATTACCGCACGGCTGGTGGATTTAAAAACCGGGGAGTTAATGGATAAAGACCCGGCGAAATACAACCAGGCGCTGGCGCTAAAAGATCCGCAGATGAGCACCACGCTTGACGCCTCGCAGGATCCGGCAGGCATTAAGCGCCGCAGCAATGTCGCGGAGATTTACCTCGTCCGTGACGAGCAAAAGCGCATCCAGGAAATCGTGTTGCCCATCTATGGCAACGGTTTATGGTCAATGATGTACGCCTTTGTGGCGTTGGATACCGATGGTCGTACGGTGAAAGGCATTACTTATTACGATCAGGGCGAAACACCAGGGCTGGGGGGCGAAGTTGAGAACCCTAACTGGCGGGCACAGTTTGTTGGTAAAAAAGTGCTCGACGACAACGGCCAGCCTGTGCTGAAGGTGGTGAAAGGGGGCGCGCGTCCCGGCGATGAATTTGCCGTTGATGGCCTTTCCGGTGCCACGCTCACCTCTAACGGTGTGCAGCACAGCTTTGATTTCTGGATGGGTGAACTGGGCTTTGGTCCCTTCCTGAAGAATGTACGTGAAGGAGCGCTGAATAATGGCTGATACGGGTGAACTGAAAGAAGTTAAAAAGGTGCTGATTGGCCCGCTGTTAGCCAATAACCCGATAACGCTACAGGTGCTGGGGGTGTGCTCGGCGCTGGCGGTGACCACCAAGCTGGAAACGGCGGTGGTCATGACGCTGGCGGTAACGCTGGTGACAGCGTTTTCCAGCATGTTTATCTCAATGATCCGCCACCACATACCCAACAGCGTGAGGATCATCGTGCAGATGGCGATTATCGCCTCGCTGGTGATCGTGGTCGATCAGCTCCTGCGCGCCTTCGCCTATGAAACCTCAAAGCAGCTTTCGGTGTTTGTCGGCCTGATAATCACCAACTGCATCGTGATGGGGCGTGCTGAAGCCTATGCGATGAAAATGCCACCGCTGGCGAGCTTTATGGACGGTATTGGCAACGGCCTGGGTTACGGCGTGATCCTGTTGACGGTTGGTTTCCTGCGCGAACTTATTGGCAGCGGCAAGCTGTTTGGCATTCCGGTGCTGGATACGGTACAGAACGGCGGCTGGTATCTGCCGAACGGCCTGTTCCTGCTGGCCCCAAGCGCATTTTTCATTATCGGTTTGCTGATCTGGCTGATTCGTACGTTGAAGCCTGAACAGCAGGAAAAGGAGTAACCGACAATGGCTCATTACCTGAGTTTATTTGTGCGCGCGGTGTTTGTTGAAAACATGGCGCTCGCTTTCTTCCTGGGCATGTGTACGTTCCTTGCCGTTTCTAAAAAGGTATCGACGGCATTTGGTCTGGGCGTGGCAGTTACCGTTGTGCTGGGGCTTTCCGTTCCGATTAACAACCTGGTATTCAACTTCGTGCTGCGCGATGGCGCGCTGGTGGAGGGGGTTGATCTTAGCTTCCTGAACTTCATCACCTTTATCGGAGTGATTGCGGCGCTTGTTCAGATCCTGGAGATGATCCTCGATAAATACTTCCCGTCGCTGTACAACGCGCTGGGGATCTTCCTGCCGCTGATCGCCGTGAACTGCGCCATCTTCGGTGGCGTTTCGTTTATGGTTCAGCGCGATTACAACTTCAGTGAATCGGTTGTGTATGGCTTCGGTTCCGGTATCGGCTGGATGCTGGCGATTGTCACCATGGCGGGGATCCGTGAAAAAATGAAATATGCCAACGTACCTGCGGGGCTTCGTGGCTTAGGGATCACCTTTATCACCACCGGCCTGATGGCGTTGGGCTTTATGTCCTTCTCCGGTGTGCAGCTATAAGGGCTAACAGATGGAAATTATTCTTGGCGTGGTGATGTTCACGCTGATAGTACTGGTGCTGTCAGGGCTGATCCTGGCGGCGCGTGCGAAGCTGGTCAATTCCGGAGATGTGATCATTGATATCAATGACGATCCGCAGAATCAGATCCGTACCCCGGCAGGGGATAAGCTGCTTAACACGCTCTCCGGCAACGGGATTTTTGTCTCGTCTGCCTGTGGCGGCGGTGGCTCCTGTGGCCAGTGCCGTGTGACGGTCAAAGAGGGCGGCGGTGATATTCTGCCAACGGAACTGTCGCATATCACGAAGCGTGAAGCGAAAGAGGGATGCCGTCTGGCGTGCCAGGTCGCTGTGCGCCAGAACATGAAGATTGAGCTGCCGGAGGAGATCTTCGGCGTGAAAAAATGGGAATGCGAAGTTATCTCTAACGATAACAAAGCCACGTTCATCAAAGAGCTCAAGCTGCGTGTCCCTGAAGGGGAGAGCGTCCCGTTCCGTGCGGGTGGGTATATCCAGATTGATTGTCCGGCACACACCGTCGCGTATGCTGACTTCGATGTGCCTGAGGAGTACCGGGCAGACTGGGATAAATTTAACCTCTTCCGCTTTGTTTCCGAGGTAAAAGAGCCCGCGCTTCGCGCCTATTCCATGGCTAACTATCCGGAAGAGAAGGGCATTATTATGCTCAACGTGCGTATCGCCACGCCGCCACCGAATGTGCCTGATGCCCCTCCTGGCGTCATGTCGTCGTATATCTGGTCCCTCAAGCCTGGCGACAAAGTGACGATTTCCGGCCCGTTCGGCGAATTCTTTGCCAAAGATACTGACGCGGAGATGGTCTTTATCGGCGGCGGTGCGGGTATGGCGCCGATGCGTTCGCATATTTTTGACCAGCTCAAACGACTTGGCAGCAAGCGTAAGATCAGCTTCTGGTACGGGGCGCGTTCACTGCGCGAAATGTTCTATGACGATGAGTTTGAACAACTGGCGCGTGATAACCCTAACTTTACCTTCCATGTGGCGCTATCCGATCCGCAGCCGGAAGATAACTGGACAGGCTATACGGGCTTCATCCACAACGTGCTGTATGAAAATTACCTCAAACAGCACCCGGCACCGGAAGACTGCGAGTTCTATATGTGTGGTCCACCAATGATGAACGCCGCCGTGATTAAGATGCTAAAAGATCTTGGCGTGGAAGATGAGAACATCATGCTTGATGATTTCGGAGGCTGATTATGCTGACTTTTCTGGCGACCTTTGCGGTGTTTGTGCTGGTGATCTTCGGCATGTCCTTAGGCTGGATCATCAAGCGTAAAAGCATTCAGGGCAGTTGCGGAGGCATCTCTTCCATCGGAATGGAAAAAGTGTGCGATTGTCCGGAACCGTGCGATGCGCGGAAAAAGCGGATGGCTCGCGAGCAGCAACGCATTATTTAGTCTTCCAGGTCGGGTAAGGCAACGCCGCCACCCGACAATTCCTGCGCGCACTTCTCAACCCTCATTTGTTTACTGTATACTTATCCAGTAATAAGTGAGGGCTTACTATGCGCAAAATAATCCATGTCGATATGGACTGCTTTTTTGCCGCAGTGGAGATGCGTGACAACCCGGCGCTGCGGGATATTCCGATCGCCATTGGCGGCAGCCGGGTTCAGCGCGGTGTCATCAGCACCGCCAACTATCCTGCTCGCAAATACGGTGTACGCAGCGCCATGCCGACAGCGATGGCGCTGAAACTGTGCCCGCATCTCACTCTTTTGCCCGGACGTTTTGATGCCTATAAAGAAGCATCGAGCCACATTCGGGAGATCTTCTCCCGCTACACCTCACTGATTGAACCGTTATCGCTGGATGAAGCCTATCTGGATGTCACCCACAGCGTGCACTGCCACGGCTCCGCCACCCTCATGGCGCAGGAGATCCGCCAGACTATTTTTAACGAGCTGAACCTGACGGCATCGGCAGGCGTCGCGCCGGTCAAATTTCTCGCCAAAATCGCCTCCGATTTAAATAAGCCCAACGGCCAGTACGTCATCACTCCGGAAGAGGTTCCGGCGTTTTTAAAGACGCTGCCGCTCAGCAAAATCCCCGGCGTGGGCAAAGTCTCCGCCGCGAAGCTGGAAAGTATGGGGCTACGCACCTGCGAAGACGTTCAGCGCAGCGATCTGGCGCTGCTGCTTAAGCGTTTTGGCAAGTTTGGCCGCGTACTGTGGGAACGCAGTCAGGGCATTGATGACCGGGATGTGAACAACGAACGGCTGCGTAAATCGGTCGGCGTTGAACGCACACTGAGCGAAGATATCCATGACTGGACCGAGTGTGAAACCATTATTACGGAACAGCTTTATCCTGAGCTTGAACGACGCTTACTGAAGGTCAAACCGGATCTGCTTATTGCCCGACAGGGCATCAAACTGAAATTTAACGATTTTCAGCAGACGACGCAGGAGCACGTCTGGCCACGCCTCAACAAAGAGGATCTTATCGCGACGGCGAAAAAGGCGTGGGAAGAACGGCGGGGCGGACGAGGGGTGAGGCTGGTGGGGCTGCACGTCACCTTGCTGGATCCGCAGCTGGAGCGTCAACTGGTGTTGGGACTGTAGATTACGCTAATCGTAGGCCCGGCAAGCGTAGCGCCACCGGGCATCAAACGGCTAATTACTTAACAGGAATTGCTTTCAGCAGCTCAGTCAGCAGCGTCCAGTAGTGACCGACGCTTTCAATGTGAACCTGCTCATCCGGGGAGTGTGGCCCGGTGATGGTTGGCCCGATGGAGACCATGTCCATATCCGGATACGGTTTCTTGAACAGACCACACTCCAGACCCGCATGAATAACCTGAATGTTCGGGGTGCTGTTGAACAGTCGCTGATAAGTTTCACGCACCAGTGCCATGACCGGAGAACTTGCATCCGGCTGCCAGCCCGGGTAGCTGCCTTTTGCAGACGTTTTCGCGCCCGCCAGGGTACCCAGAGATTCCAGCATGCTCACAACGTACTCTTTACCGCTGTCGATCAGGGAACGGATCAGGCAGATGATCTCTGCGCTGTCGTCACCCATGGTCACCACGCCCACGTTCAGGGAGGTTTCCACCACGCCTTTCGCCACGTCAGAGTTGCGAATAACGCCGTTTGGCGTTGCGTTCAGCAGCTGGACGAACGTGTCACGAGACTGTGCGGTCAGCGCGGCTTTATCCGTCGTAACGGACTCCAGCACCACCGTCAGGTTTTTCTCTTTCGCAGACAGTTCGTTTTTCAGGATCTCCAGATACACGCTGGAGAGTTTTTTCAGTTCGTCCGCTTTCGACGCAGATACCGCCACGGTGGCGAAGGCTTCGCGAGGGATCGCGTTACGCAGAGTACCGCCGTTGAAGTCCACCAGACGCAGATCCAGTTCAGCGACATGGCCCGCCAGGAAACGCGCTAGCAGTTTGTTGGCGTTGCCCAGGCCCAGGTGAATATCACCGCCGGAGTGACCGCCTTTCAGCCCTTTCAGCGTCAGCTTAAAGGTCTCGAATCCGGCAGGGATCGCTTCGCGGGACAGCGGCAGGGTAGAGATAAAATCGATCCCGCCCGCGCAGCCCATGTAGATCTCACCCTCTTCTTCGGAGTCGGTGTTGATCAGAATGTCCGCTTGCAGCCAGTTTGCCTGGAGACCGAACGCGCCATCCATGCCCGCTTCTTCAGTCATGGTCAGCAGCACTTCCAGCGGACCGTGTTCAACGCTGTCGTCAGCCAGCACGGCCAGCGCGGAAGCCATACCAATGCCGTTATCTGCGCCCAGAGTCGTGCCGCGCGCCTTCACCCACTCACCGTCGATGTACGGCTGGATCGGGTCTTTTGTGAAGTCGTGAACGGTGTCGTTGTTTTTCTGCGGAACCATATCCAGGTGCGCCTGCAATACCACTGGCTTACGGTTTTCCATACCTGCGGTGGCAGGTTTGCGGATAAGAATATTGCCAACCTGGTCGCGCTCAGCGTGCAGACCTTTTTCCTTTGCCCAACCCATAATATGTTCGGCAAGCTGTTCTTCGTGATAGGAAGGGTGCGGAATGGAGCAGATTTTGGCAAAAATATCCCACAGTGGTTGTGGAGATAATTGAGACAGTTCAGACACGATAGGTCTCCTTGTCGTTGCGCTGCAAAACAATGTTGCAGGTCACAGGGTTAGCAGGTTAATCGTTACCACAAGTCAGGCTTGCGAGATGCAACTGAGAATACCACTTTCTCCCGTGGCTGGTAGCATTAAGCATGTAAAAACTCAGGCTCATGGCGCGTAACACTGGTTTTTAGTGCGTCAGATCTCTATAATCTCGCGCAACCTGGTTCACCCTCATTTTTTTAAGCCGTATATAAACAGGCTGGGACACTTCACATGAGCGAAAAATACGTCGTCACCTGGGACATGTTGCAGATTCACGCACGCAAACTGGCTGCGCGTCTGATGCCTTCCGAACAGTGGAAAGGCATTATTGCCGTCAGCCGTGGCGGTCTGGTACCGGGGCGCTGCTGGCTCGTGAGCTGGGTATTCGTCATGTCGATACCGTATGTATCTCCAGCTACGATCACGACAACCAGCGCGAACTGAAAGTGCTGAAACGCGCGGAAGGCGACGGTGAAGGCTTTATCGTTATCGACGATTTGGTGGACACCGGCGGTACCGCGGTGGCTATCCGCGAAATGTATCCAAAAGCGCACTTCGTCACGATCTTCGCGAAACCAGCGGGTCGCCCACTGGTTGATGATTACGTCATTGATATCCCGCAGGATACCTGGATTGAACAGCCATGGGATATGGGCGTGGTCTTCGTACCGCCTATCTCTGGCCGTTAATTTCAGTACGTAACTTTACACGCCCGGTTATGCCGGGCGTTGTTCTTTTTAGCCTGCCACGCGTTACAATGGTCTTCATATGACGTATCCATGGAGGCAACGCAATGACGCAGGCGAATCTTACCGAAACTCTCTTCAAACCCCGTTTCAAGCACCCTGAAACGTCGACGCTGGTGCGTCGGTTTAATCCGGGGACAATGCCTGCCGTTCAGTCAGCGTTAGACGGTAAGAACGTGCCCCACTGGTATCGAATGATTAACCGCCTGATGTGGATCTGGCGCGGCATCGATCCGCGTGAAATCCTCGACGTGCAGGCGCGTATCGTGATGAGTGAGTCCGAGCGTACCGACGGCGATCTCTACGATACGGTGGTGGGCTACCGTGGTGGAAACTGGATCTACGAATGGTCAAAGCAGGCCATGCTCTGGCAGCAAAAAGCGAGCCAGGAAGAAGATGCCACTCTCAGCGGAAAGCACTGGCTGCATGCGGCAAATCTGTACAGCATCGCTGCATATCCGCATCTTAAAGGCGACGAACTGGCAGAGCAGGCCCAGGCGCTGGCAAACCGGGCTTATGAAGAGGCCGCGCAGCGGTTGCCTGGCCGGATGCGTGAAATTGAGTTCGCCATTCCCGGTGGCAGCCCGGTGACCGGATTCCTGCATATGCCGGAGGGGGAAGGGCCGTTCCCGACGGTTCTGATGTGCGGTGGACTGGACTCGTTACAAATTGACTATTACAGCCTGTATGAGCGCTACTTTGCCCCAAACGGAATCGCCATGCTGACGCTTGATATGCCTTCCATTGGTTTTTCATCCAAATGGAAACTTACGCAAGACTCCAGCCTGCTGCACCAGCATGCTTTAAAAGCGCTGGAGAATATCCCTTGGGTTGACCACACCCGGGTTGGCGCGTTTGGCTTCCGCTTTGGCGCTAACGTCGCGGTACGGCTTGCCTACCTTGAATCTTCACGCCTGAAGGCCGTCGCCTGTCTTGGCCCGGTGGTGCATGCTCTGTTAAGCGATCCTGCGCGTCAGGGTAGCGTTCCTGAGATGTATCTGGACGTGCTGGCGAGCCGACTTGGCATGCATGATGCTTCAGACGAAGCGTTGCGCATTGAACTTAATCGTTATTCATTAAAAACGCAGGGCTTACTCGGCCGCCGCTGCCCAACCCCAATGATGTCCGGTTTCTGGAAGAACGATCCGTTTAGCCCGGAAGAGGAGTCACGCTTAATCACGTCGTCATCTTCTGATGGTAAATTGCTGGAGGTACCCTTCAGCCCGGTGTACCAGAATTTTGACAAAGCGCTGAAAGAGATCACACGCTGGATCACGCAGAGATTGTGTTAATAGTTTGCTAAATTTCGTTGGTTTGGTAAAACAGTGCTTCACAAAAGGAGATCGCAATGACGTTACCGAGTGGACACCCGAAAAGTAGACTGATTAAGAAGTTCATGGCTCTTGGCCCGTATATTCGAGAAGAGCAGTGTGAAGAGAATCGCTTTTTTTTCGACTGCCTGGCTGTTTGCGTCAACGTGAAGCCTGCACCCGAAAAACGTGAGTTCTGGGGCTGGTGGATGGAAATGGAAGCACAGGAAAACCGTTTTACCTATAGCTATCAGTTTGGCCTGTTTAATAAAGACGGGCACTGGCAGGCGACGAGCATCAAAGATCAGGAAGTGATCGATCGCCTGGAGCATACGCTAAAAGAATTTCACGGCAAAGCTCGCGACCTGCTGGCAACGCTGGATCTGAAGCTGGAGCCTGCGGACGATTTTTCCAGCGAAGCGGTGAAACTGAGAGCCTGATGATGTCACAGCGCCGGGTGGCGGCTACGCCTTACCCGGCCTGAAAAATGTACTAACCCGTAGATCCGGTAAGCACAGCGTCACCGGGCACAAAAAAACCGGCTCAGCGCCGGTTTTTTATTACCACAACATCAGAACTGGTAGGTCATGCCCAGCGCAACGATATCATCGCTGCTTACGCCCAGTTTATTATCGTCATCGATCTGGTTGATCTTATAATCAACAAACGCAGACATATTTTTGTTGAAATAATATGTCGCACCTACGTCGATGTATTTCACGATATCTTCATCGCCGATACCTTCGATATCTTTGCCTTTAGACTGCACGTAACCCAGAGATGGACGCAGACCAAAGTCAAATTGATATTGCGCAACCACTTCGAAGTTTTGCGCTTTATTTGCAAAGCCACCGGAAATAGGGGCCATATTGCGGGTTTCGGAATAGATAGTGGCCAGGTAAATATCGTTGGCATCATATTTCAAACCGGTTGCCCAGCCTTCTGCTTTTTTACCTTCGCCGCGTGCCTGAAGGTTTTGATCGTTAGTGCGATCGGAGCTGGCATACGCACCAATCACAGAAAAATCGCTGCCGCCGAAGTCATAGCTCAGGGAGGTACCGAAGCCGTCACCGTTTTGCTTCTTCACGTCGCGGTTTTCATTTTTGCCCTGGTATTGCAGGGTCATGTTCAGGCCGTCAACCAGGCCAAAGAAATCGGTATTACGGTATGTGGCCAGACCGGAGGCGCGTTTCGTCATGAAGTTATCGGTCTGCGCCAGGCCGTCACCGCCGAACTCCGGGAACATATCGGTGTATGCGGCGACGTCATACAGCGCGCCCAGGTTACGGCCGTAATCCAGTGAGCCGAAGTCTTTCAGTTTCAGGCCGGCAAATGCCAGACGTGTTTTTTGAGAAGAGTCGCTCTCAGCTTTGTTACCTGCGAACTCAGCTTCCCAACGTCCGTAGCCCGTCAGCTGATCGTTAATCTGCGTTTCACCCTTAAAGCCGAAACGAACGTAAGTCTGGTCACCATCCTTAGCGTCATCATCACTGATGTAGTGCATTGCTTTTACTTTGCCGTACACGTCCAGTTTATTCCCGTTTTTATTATAAACTTCTGCTGCCTGAACAGATGCGGAAGCAACTACGCCCATTACCACTAATGCCAGAGTGCTCTTTTTCATTTTCAATCCTGATTTTATAAAAACGCGCTAATATTCGCTGAGTAATAAGATTCGACTTATTACCCCGTGAAAAACAGGAAGGGTTTTATCGTTCGTGGGTGAAAGTTTTATGACAAAGTAAGAATATGTCTAAAAAAGTATGTTTTAATTTTTCGGTAATAAAATTGCCAAAATCTGCCGCTACGCTTCCTGATCCCGCGCAACAAAGTGACGGGTCATGCGTTAAGGCAGTTGGCAACGGAGCTGACACCTGTTAAAACGTCTGACTGACATCATTTTCCCTTATTGTTGAACGGCAGAGAATCATGAGTGACAGCCAGACGCTGGTGGTAAAACTCGGTACCAGTGTGTTAACAGGCGGATCGCGCCGCCTGAATCGTGCCCATATCGTTGAGCTTGTACGTCAGTGCGCTCAGTTGCATGCCGCAGGGCATCGTATTGTGATTGTGACTTCCGGGGCGATTGCCGCCGGGCGTGAACACCTGGGCTACCCCGAACTCCCCGCGACGATCGCCTCCAAACAGCTGCTGGCCGCCGTGGGACAAAGCCGACTCATACAGCTCTGGGAACAACTGTTCTCCATCTACGGCATTCACGTCGGGCAGATGCTGCTGACGCGTGCGGATATGGAAGACAGAGAACGTTTCCTGAACGCCCGCGATACGCTGCGTGCGCTGCTGGATAACCATATCGTTCCGGTCATTAACGAAAACGACGCTGTTGCCACCGCTGAAATCAAAGTAGGCGACAACGATAACCTCTCTGCGCTGGCGGCGATCCTGGCAGGGGCCGATAAGCTGCTGCTTCTGACCGATCAGCAGGGGCTGTTTACCGCTGACCCGCGCTCTAATCCACAGGCTGAACTGATCAAAGACGTTCACGGCATTGACGATGCGCTGCGTGCCATTGCGGGTGACAGCGTTTCTGGTCTGGGGACAGGCGGCATGGGCACCAAGCTCCAGGCCGCGGACGTGGCGTGCCGGGCCGGTATCGACACCATCATCGCCGCGGGCAGCCGTCCGGGTGTGATCGGTGATGTGATGGAAGGCATCTCTGTGGGCACTCGCTTCCACGCCCAGGCGTCCCCGCTGGAAAACCGAAAACGCTGGATCTTTGGTGCGCCCCCGGCTGGCGAACTGACCGTGGATGAAGGCGCGACCGCCGCTATTCTGGAAAGAGGAAGCTCGTTACTTCCAAAAGGAATTAAAAGCGTGACAGGCAACTTCTCGCGTGGTGAAGTGATCCGAATCCGTAACCTTGAAGGTCGCGACATCGCTCATGGCGTAAGTCGTTATAACAGCGACGCGTTGCGTCGGATTGCTGGTCACCATTCCCAGCAGATCGACGCCATCCTGGGCTATGAATATGGCCCGGTTGCCGTGCATCGTGACGACATGATTATTCGTTAAGGAGCCAGAACATGCTGGAACAAATGGGCGCAGCCGCGAAAGCCGCCTCTTATAAACTGGCGCTCCTTTCCAGCCGCGAGAAAAATCGCGTGCTGGAAAAAATCGCTGATTATCTGGAATCTCAGTCGCAGGAAATTTTGCTCGCCAACGAGCAGGATCTGCTGGAAGCGCGTCGCAACGGCTTGAGTGAAGCGATGCTCGACCGTCTGGCGCTGACCCCGGCGCGTCTGAAAGGTATCGCCGACGACGTCCGTCAGGTGTGCAACCTTCCCGACCCGGTAGGGCAGGTGATTGACGGTGGGGTGCTCGACAGCGGGTTACGCCTTGAGCGTCGCCGCGTACCGCTCGGCGTCATTGGGGTGATTTACGAAGCGCGTCCAAACGTGACGGTGGATGTCGCCTCCCTGTGCCTGAAGACCGGTAACGCCGCGATCCTGCGTGGCGGGAAAGAGACCTGGCGTACCAACGCCGCGACGGTAAACGTCATTCAGCAGGCGCTGGAAGAGTGTGGTTTACCGGCGGGTGCCGTGCAGGCGATTGAAAGCCCCGACCGTGCGCTGGTCAACGAGATGCTGCGCATGGACAAATACATCGACATGCTGATCCCACGCGGCGGCGCGGGCTTGCACAAGCTGTGCCGTGAGCAATCTACCATTCCGGTGATCACCGGTGGTATTGGCGTATGCCATATCGTAGTGGATGACACCGCGGAGGTAGAACCTGCGCTGAAGATTATCGTCAACGCTAAAACGCAGCGTCCAAGCACCTGTAATACGGTGGAAACGCTGCTGGTGCATCAGGGCATCGCCAGTACCTTCCTGCCAGCGCTGAGCAAGCAGATGGCGGAAAGTGGCGTCACGCTGCATGCGGACGAGAGCGCTCTCGCCCTGCTGAAAGACGGTCCGGCGAAGGTCGTTCCGGTTAACGCGGAGCAGTACGACGATGAGTATTTGTCGCTGGATCTGAACGTGAAGGTAGTTGCGGATCTCGATGACGCTATTGCGCACATTCGTGAACACGGAACCCAGCATTCTGACGCGATCCTGACGCGCACCCTGCGCAATGCCGATCGGTTTGTGAATGAAGTGGATTCGTCTGCGGTTTACGTGAATGCCTCGACGCGCTTCACCGATGGCGGCCAGTTTGGTCTGGGCGCGGAGGTGGCTGTGAGCACTCAGAAGCTGCATGCCCGCGGTCCGATGGGGCTGGAAGCGCTGACCACCTACAAGTGGATCGGCTACGGTGATGATACGATTCGTGGGTAAATAATCGCGGGTGATGCAAAAATAGCCGTTTGATTCAAAAGGGCATTGACGCATCACCCGGTTAGATCTACTCTTTTGCCCCGTGGTTACGCTCGTAACCGGCCTTTCAGGGCCGATATAGCTCAGTTGGTAGAGCAGCGCATTCGTAATGCGAAGGTCGTAGGTTCGACTCCTATTATCGGCACCAGTTATTTCAATTACTTATCTTACATTCAAGTAAACCACGTTCTCCTCCTGTGCCGTATTTGTGGCATTGAGACCAATAATCGCGTCAATTTTGCTCGCGTGCTCTGTCAGGTGTCCGGCAGATAAATGCGCATATCGTTGAACCATTTCCAGTGTCTCCCATCCCCCATTTCCTTCAGCGCCAGAAGTGAAACGCCAGACTGAACGAGCCTGCTCGCCCATGTATGCCTGAGGTCATGGAAGCGGAAATTGCTAATTCCTGCCCGCTTTAGTGCCCCCTTCCATGCCTTATTACTATCTGTCCGCATTTTTCTGACCGCTGCTGTTTAGCTGGCATTCTTAGAGACGAACGGCTTCGACAAGCCGCTGACGCCGAAATAATTTTCAGAAGGAATAGAAAGCGCCATGCGGGAGTTTAATCACGAGTACTGCAAGGAGAGAAAGACCCCCGGTACAGCAGGCCGAAGCTGAGGCGGATTTGCTGGACGTCATCCGAAACGATCTGGATTTGAGCGGACAGGCAAAACATCTCGTGTACGGAAAGAACGACGATCCATCAGAAGTTCAGCTACGCAGGACCGGCCTTGATCAGTTAAGCGAACATGCCAGTGCGATGCTCAAAGGCAGCCAGCGGCAGACATATTCAGAAGAGAAGCAGGCCGCCTGAGGGCGGCTTTTTTCTGCCCGGAGGGAAACTTCAGAATGCTGTTAAGTAAATCAGCCTACGCCAGGCATATGGGCGTCAGCCGGCAAACTGTTTATGGCTGGATAGCCCGCGGTGAAATTGTTATTTCAGGCGATAAAGTTGATGTTGACGCATCGCAGGCTAAAAAAAATTCTGCTGGTGCTAGTGAACACCAGACTGAAATGACGTGGGCGCAGGCCGCCGCATGGGTATGGAAGCATGACGGCGGGAAAGCGCTGCCAGCTGATATTGATGCTGGCCAGCGAATAGAGGCCGCAGTCGCTGAACTGGGTTTTGATGTTCAGCACGAGCCCGATGAACAATTGCTGATTCTCTTCCGACTGGATGAAGAAACCCACAGCTTCTATGGCAAAGACCGTGCAGCGGGCGCTTTACGGTTTCTTCGTTCTGAGCTGGCTTCGTTGCCACAATGCACCCCGATACGCTGGATGACTGGAACAAAACTGGTTTAATGCCACTCTGCCTGCTGGACGGCGAAAAACTGTAAACCTCCCAGCCCCTCAAACTTGACACTTTTTCGTGAGAAACTGGGAAAAGTGTCAACCCAACCTAACGGCTCCTGACGCCTTCGAACAGCAGCTACGGCAGAAGTGTAAAGGGCTGGCGTTGAGATTTGTTGAGCCCTTGGCTGTTAACTTTTGTTAATCCTGATGCGAAGCAGGGCAGATGTCAGCCTGTTATGGTTTGTTATGCCTCACCAAAAAAGTGTCAGCCGCTGCCGCTTCAGTAAACTTCAGGTACACGAACTCGTGAAGGGGAGGTGTTAAGCACTCCCCCTTTGCATCCATCCTCGAGCCTCTTTCAGATCGCTGTTCTGGTTTGCCCGGACGCTGGCGTTCAGATTGAGTTGTCAAAAGTTGTCACCCACCGGCAGCGCCACTGGGGATTTTTGGCTGTAGGCGCTCTAAGTTACAGTTGCTTCCGTCTGTTAATCCGCATAGCTAACCAGATTTCCATCATAAGAAAGACAAAAATTTGTGAAAGATGACACTTTCAAATTTATTTTTAATTTACGTAATTAGGTCGGTTAAAATTTTCGGGTTAAAAGTAATAGGTTCAGCCATGTTCGTAACTGTATGATCTGTAAAGTAAAGCATGTATCTTTATGAAAATGGTCAAACAAGGCCATTGCAAGACTTGTGAAGTTGTGCGTAGTAAGGTAAAAGATAAATTCTTTTAAGCAACTGAATAAAAAGTGTTACTAAAAAATGCTTATGACAAGCTAGCTTCATTCTTTAGTGTCACTTTAACAGCTCAGGACAGCGATGAAATGGCAATAATACAGCAGGAATTGATAGTTCGTGGCGAACAAGTTGAGCGAGTTTTCATCAACTATCAGGATAAAAAATACGTAGTTAATCGTCAGTATCAGCGTAAGCTGATTTGGACTATTGAAGAAAAACAGAGTTTTATCGATTCAATTATAAAAGGTTTCCCTATACCTATTATATTGTTAGCAGAACCTCTTGGGCGAAACGATGGTACTCTAGAGATTATTGATGGTATGCAACGTATGAATGCCATTATGTCTTTTATCACGAACGATTTCTCATTCGATGGTTGTTATTTTGATCTTAATACTTTTGCAACAACAAAAGACTTATTAGATCGTGGAGTACTAGAGCAAAGGGCACCAGTCCTAGAACGAGCGAAGTGCCTTGCAATTGCATCGTATCCTGTACCTCTTTCAATTTATGAAGCTGCTGAAAGAGAGTCGGTTGAAGAAGTATTTCGCCGAATCAACTCAGGCGGACGTCAATTATCACGACAAGAATTGCGAGCAGCGGGAGCAACTAATGCTTTCGCCGATTGTGTTCGAAAAATCTCTGCAAGAGTTCGTGGTGATACATCGAATACAGATCTCTTACTATTAAGTGAGATGCAAAAAATTAGTATCACTAACAGGGAATTGCATTATGGTATAAATGCAGACACTGTTTTTTGGATTGCTCACGGAATTTTGACGAAAGAACAGCTACGTTAAAGTCGTGATGAAGAGTTGGTGGCGGACATAGTTGCATATATGGTTTCTGACAGACCGGTTGCATCGCGTACTGAACTTTTGGATGATTATTTTGGCGCAACATATCCTGAAACGATAACTAGCAAGGCAAGATTTGATTCAATCGATCAAGCCGTCAAAAAGAGAAGTGTAGAGCTTGTTGATCTTGATTATCAACGAGTTCATGACGCGTTAATTTTACTTCTCAGTCAGGCTCAGGCTACTTTCGCTGGATTGATTTTCCCTAATGGGAATGGTGGTAATCCAGTGCCTCGTTATTTCCAAGTAATTTTCCTCGCCCTTCATGATTTGATAATTAAAAAGGGTATGGTTATTTCTGATAGTGCAGGGCTTATTGCGCGCTTAAGGGATTGTGGAAAGAATATACAGGTTCAAGATGGTGGGCGATGGGGGGCTGATAATCGAAGCAGAATGATCGATTCTATTATTGGTTGGGTGCAAGGATTTTTTGAGAACGATCATAATCCGGATCCAGCGAAAGTTCATTGGATAACTAAACTCCAAAATTTGCTTACAAACTCAATTACAGAACAAGCAGCCTACGATTTCAAACAAGGTTTCTTTACTTTAGATCCTAAACCTTCTTTCGATGAAAAATCATTTGATAAAATAATGGAGACTTGTGCTGCAATCGCTAACATAGGCAAAGGGCATAAAGGCTATGTCATAGTAGGTGTAGCTGAAACGGCAAAGACAGCAGCCAGAGTACTTGAGGTTTTTGGAAGCAGAGCACTCTCATATAATGGTTTCCATATAACTGGGGTCGATCATGAAGCTAATTTCACGGGTAAAGATCTAGACCAAATGTTCCAAGACATCTCCGAAAGAGTGGGGCGCTCAGGGCTTTCAGAACCATTAAGATCGTACATTTATAACCATCTTAAATGCGTACGTTATTATGATAAGACGGTGTTTGTTTTTGAGGTTGAGGGTCAAGACTCACCATCTCATTGGAATGGAAAGTGGGTAGAACGTCAAGGCGCACAGGTCAAAGACATACCTGCTGATAAACTGGGCGCATTATTTGAGCGCTTCAGGTAAAAATGGTTTAAATTTTTAGAGAGTGACAAAGTATATATTTTGAAGGGCCCGATTAAACAGGGCCCTTATGATTTATGGAAATTGTAATAGCATATTCTATGCTACTCATTAACTCTTATCGATCAATGCTAAGTTCAATTCTCATTTGTTTAATTATTTTATCCTTGAGTTCATTTATTTCCTCTCCCTTAGTTTTCATTTTCTTTGCTATAGGTGCTTCAAAATCGGGGGTGACTAATGCCTCGTTTAATTCTTTCAACCATTCAGAAGATAACATAATGATTTCTTGATTCAGCTTTTCAAAGTCATTTATTAATCGAAACAGTTCATCAGATCCTAAAATTTTCAAAGAAGAAATTTCTTCAGTTGATTTTCGATGAGACTGCTGGATTTGGAAAGTAAAACGGCTGATTTCATCGCTGAGTTTTATTATTGCTACAGCTGAGCTATCAGATTCCAACAAATATATAAATGCGCTTTTCAAAGTGACTTTAGTAAATACTTTATAATCCACATCTATATTTTTAGCTGCTTCCTCATATTTTTTTAAAATATTCGGTATATATTTTAGTTCTTATATCTAAAATTTTATATTTCTGTTCTCTTTTTGATTTTGAATAATGCATGAAGAGAGGTACGATAACTGATGCTAGAACACCAGTCATGACGGCTGTTATAGCGGGAATGACAATTTTTGGTTCAAGCCATTCAGCATAACATGATGCGGCGACGATATCTTGGGTCATCTGAATTCCTATATTTTATTTTGAGTTTTCTAGAGAATCTCACCGTTTGAGAAGATTTACTAGCTTAGAAATTATTAAATAAGAAATGCATAATAAAATGTGTTTGTTATAAGATAATAATAAATGGTGTAATTTATTGATTTTTAATGTTTTCCTTTAATAAAAAATTTTTATTGTATTTTTTTTCGTAGTTAAATTGTGCAGTAGTTAATAAAGAATATGAATTGTTCCCATGTCATTTGTGTTGTATGGATTAGAGATCAGAAAGCAGTAGGCAGTGAGAACAAAATGGGGGTACTTTTGGGGGTATTTCTCAAAATGATGTCTCATAAGTTGTTATTTATCAGTGTGTTGTCTTGTTTGTTTTAATCCTATTATCCCATCTAAATCAAATAGTTACCCTACATTCCAGTAAATCTCGTTCTCAGACCATGGCAGCAAATATTGCCATTGGCTGCACATTTTCGCGTCATCGTTTTGTACCTCAAAGAAGTTGATCGGCGGCATAACCCAAAAGGCTATACCGCCAGCGCCATATTATCGCGCCATTAACGCAAACACCCCCCAGCCAAAGTACTCCCGCGTGTACGTCACATGACGTTCAGGCGCTATCGTCAGCTCCGCCCGAACCTCCTGCGCGAAGTCATCATCTGGGTTTTCCTCCAGCCAGCGCCGCATGGTCATCCATTTTGCGGCTTCGTACCTGTCCCAGCCTTCCTGATCAGCCAGCACCATTTCAACCAGGTCATAGCCCTGTTGATCGAAAGACGCAACCAGACTGGGCAGAGTGAGAAAGTCTGCGATCGACGAGACGCCGCAGGCCTGGGCTGTCTCCTCCGTCGCAGGTACCTGACGCCAGTACGGTTCGCCGATGAGCATTATTCCCCCGGGCTTGAGGCTTTTTGCCAGCAGATCCATTGTCCCGGCTACGCCCCCCGCAATCCAGGTTGCGCCAACGCAGGCCGCCACGTCACATTTTTCATTCGCGACGTAGCCGGCCGCGTCGTTATGAATGAAATGGACGCGTTCGCTGACGCCGAGTTCCTCTGCGCGCCGCGTGGCCTGCGCGGTGAAGAGCGGGCTCATGTCGATGCCGGTACCGGTAATACCGTAATCACGTGCCCAGGTACAAAGCATCTCTCCCGAGCCGCTGCCGAGATCGAGAATGCGAGTGCCTGGCTTCATGCGTAACACGCGGCCCAGCGTCGCGTACTTCTCTGGTGTAAAGGGGTTATGAATGCGGTGTTCGCTTTCGCTAACAGTAAAAATACGTGGGATATCCATCATCCTCTCCTCAACGATTATCAGGCTGAGCGCGAACATTGTTCAGCCCCGTAGTGTTAATGCGGTAGGGCTGACCGTTAACGGATTTGATCAGCTTTTTGGTTTTGAGCTTTTTGAAAACGGCGAGCGTGCAGTCAGCCAGCAGTAGCCCTTCGCGGCTATAGCATTCAACGGCGGTGACGCGGCCAGAGTTATCGCGGACGTGCACAATACGGCCACCTTTGGCGAGAACGTGTAAGGTACGTTGTTCCTGACGGGATAAATTCATACTGAAGAACCTGTTTAATCATCATGTGCAAAACGTGCAAACACACAGCGGTGTCCGCATTCGATTTCGGCGCATTGATAATCAGTCCGGCCTGGAAAGGTCGGGAAGCTGATTATCGGATGATTACATTCTCCAGCATCAAAGCCTCGGTTTGAGTTGATAGGTATTTACGGGGTGAATGATAACACCTGGTTATTGTCAGTGAATACCCAGGGGTGAAAAATGTGATCCCGGTTGGTATCGGGCTGAGGAGAGGGGATCATTCCTGGCCGCTCTTAATTTTGCTGTCGACCTGAGGCTGTGGTTTGCTGAAAAGATATCCCTGCACAAGCTCGCAACCCAGAGCCTGAAGCCGCTCAAGCTGCTCTTCGGTCTCAACGCCCTCGGCAATGACGCCCATATTAAGGCTTTTAGCCATACCGGTAATCAGCTTCACAATATTAAGCGCATCTTCCTGCGTAGATATCGGATTGACAAAAGATTTATCGATCTTGATTTTATCAAAATTCAGTTCGCTGAGTCTGGAGAGCGACGAATAACCTGTGCCAAAATCATCAATAGAAATTCTTACGCCCAGTGAGCGTAGTTTTTTGAGGATCGCAATGGGGTTATTTCTGTCACTGAAGAGGGAAGACTCTGTGACCTCTAACTCAAGACGGTTAGCCGGGAGCCCGGTCTCAGCCAGAACGGACTGCACCGTATTAATAAATGATTTGCTGCCCAATTGAACAGGTGAGACGTTGACGGAGATCCTGGCCGGAACAGCCCAGGAGACCGCCTCCCTACAGGCCAGTTTAAGTACAGTTTTACCTATCTCGTTGATCATGCCTGTTTTTTCAGCGGCGAAAATAAAGCTATCCGGGGAGAGCATCCCCTTGACGGGGTGCATCCAGCGAATAAGCGCTTCATAGCCGTAAATTTCCTTGCTGACGGAATTCACAATAGGCTGGTAATAAACAATAAACTCATCATTCTCTATTGCTCTTGCCATATCATTTTCAAGGGTTCTGCTTTCCTGCAACTTCTGTAGCATTCGCTGGCGGAAGACTTTGATTTGCTGAGAACCTTCTTTCTTGGCTTCATAGAGCGCCAGATCGGCAAATTTATAAAGGTAATCTGAACGTCGTTCGTTATCCGATAAAACAATACCCACACAGGTGGCTATTTTTATAAGTTGATTATTAATTGTATAGGGCTTGCTGATGCTATCACTGATTTCTCGCGCGCGTGAAACAGCTGCGGCTTCGGTTAAGCCACTGGAGAGAAACGCAAATTCGTCGCCGCCCAAACGATAAAATGTCTCTGAAAAGCGGCTCAAAGCGTTAAGGCGCGTGGATACCTCACGTAACAGTAAATCGCCAGCATCATGACCGTAGGTATCATTCACCTCTTTGAACCGGTCTAAATCGAATAACATCACCGTGACCGAAATATGTTTTTCCTCAGCCTGTAGATTAAGTTTATTGAGATCATCCCAGAAGAAAAGACGGTTTTTCATGCCGGTAAGGGAGTCATGATAAACATCGTATTCCAGTTTTGTATTCTGGATTTGCAGGGTTTCTTTGGACAGCTGAAGTTCTTCAGCCAGCGTTTTAACCTGTGTATGTGCTTTGAGAATGTTTTTATTTTGATAGATAATCAAAAAGCCCAGTATGAAGCTTAAAATAACCAGTAACAGCGAAAGTGCTGAATAAATATAATACAGAACCTGTATTTTTAGGTTAGTTTCATTGATTGTATTAACATCTTTTGTTAAAGCCGTTGATGAAAGCTGGCTTAGCGGGGCATCCAGTGAATGCATATTTTTCAGATAGAGCTTTAACTCTGAACGGCTCATTTTCTCAAGATGACCATCCAGATAGTTCAGTATATTTTCCAGGCGTAAGGCGAGCGCCTGATGCGCTTTCGCGCTGTTTATATAACGACCCAGGCCGCCCTCTTTCAATAAATCATTCTGGCTCAGCATGATTTCCAGGCGCATGCGAACCTGGTCTACCGTAACGTCATCAGTCTCGGTTGCGTACAGTCCAATCCATGATTCAAATCGGTAATATTCAGATACCAGTTGGGCTACAGACCAGGACTCAGTGTAGTGAGTCAATTTTTGCAACTCCTGCTGACGGTCGTAGACAAGAAAGGCTATATATCCCGTAGTGATAAAAAGAGAAAAAATGATACCAACCAGTATCCTGTTCATTATGTTCTCCTGAACTACTATTCAATCTTCATTTTGCTGACCTGCCAGGCCGATCGCGAGTAATAAATCTGATTATTGAGTTCAGGAAGACTGTCATAAGGGTAGACGATGAATGACGGACCTTTATCGCGGATGCGCATATATTCGCCATTGACCTTTAACGCCAGGATGGCGTTGTATTTCTGGAAGTCTCTGAGAGGGATGACGGTAGTATAATCATTGAGTGCAACCACATTCAGAACAGAACCCTTAGCACCCACATACTCCATGAGTTTGCGCATAGGGATACCCTCAAATTTCGTGCGGCCATTATACCAGGGAGAGGTCGTCTGGAAACTCACCATCCCCAGTTTTTCCAGGCTGGCAATATCAAAAACGGCTTTTCCATTTTCGTTCGTATTTTCTATATTACCGGTAATGGTTAAGATGGGTTTGCCCACAGGCTTTGGCAGTTCACCAGCCCAGCTTAAACTTTGTACCAAAAAGCAGCACAGCATTAGGATTATTCGCATATTGGCCTCCTCTTTTTAACAGAAGTATAAGAATTATAAGTTAATTATCCTATAAGTTTGTCTATTTTGTTGAACGCCACGGCTTTTTGCAAACGATACTTCATTAAATGTTTTAAAATCAAATGGATAATCGTTGTTTGCCCCGTGATTGCAGACCTCTGGCTGGAGCTTACGTTTTTTAAAACATAAAAACTCAGTGTAATTAGCCACCCGGGTTTAAAAAATGATCGCTTTGATTTATTGATATATTTACGCACCCCCATTTTTTATCAATGGTGGCATCGTTAAGATGAATTTATTTGTACAAAGAATGATAACGCACCCTCAATGTGAGGGAATAAGAGAGTGCGCATACCTCTGACGTCGTTGGCAGGGATTTTCGGTTAACCCGTCTCCAGCATACTGAAACTGACGATCCGCGAGCGCCCCAACTCTTTCGCCCGGTAAAGCGCCACATCTGCTGCGCGCAGCAGGTCGTCGCTTTGGGCGTGCTGCGGGTAACTGGCGATCCCGATCGACACATCCACCGGGCCAATCTCAGCAAGCCCATAGCGCAGCGACAGCGTATGGACGCCGTTATAAATCTCCGTTGCGCAGGCGTGAGCCGCTTCCTCATCCGCACCCGTTAGCAGCACCAGAAACTCTTCGCCACCAAAGCGGAAGGCCAGGCCGGCATCGTGCACGGCACGCTGAACAATTGTCGCCACGCTCTTAATCACATGATCGCCAGCCTCATGGCCGAAGCGATCGTTAATGCTTTTAAAGTGATCGATGTCGATCATCATGCAGCTCACCGGCTCATCATTGCGCATTGCCTGAGCTATCTGAGTGCGCAGGGTATCTTCCAGGTGGTGGCGGTTACGCAAGCCGGTGAGCGGGTCGAATAGCGCTTTTTCCAGCAGGGCATCGCGCAGACGCTGGTTGGCCAGCGCCAGACCCAGGGCTTCCGCCATTAATTCGAGATATGCGCGGGACGGCGCCGTTTCAGGCGTGATGTTCTGAAACGACAGCAAACCAATGGCTTCCCCCTGCGCAATGAGCGGCACGCACAGTGAGCTGTCTTTTTGTGATTCAGGCAGATGCTGGCAACCGATATCCGGCTCGCCGTTGACCGGTGGGTGGCTCTGACCACGGCGTATGGCCCAGCATTGATCGGGGTGGAAAGCATTTTTTTCTCCCTGTGGAGATAACCATTCCGCCGCACAGCGCATCTCCCACGGGTTTCGATCCAGAATATACAGACGTCCGGCGATACCCGGCGCAATGTTGGGAGCAAACAGCTCTGCCACCTCAATCACGTCGCTGACGTTCTCGCACCCCTGCAAGCGCTGGGTCATTCGCGCGAGCAGCTCGCGGATGGCCCAGTCTGCGTCGCGTTCTTTTTCAAGCCGCTGCCTTGCCAGCCCGTTCTCGCGGAAAATGCGAATGGCCTGCGCCATATCGCCTATCTCATCGACCTGGTTGAAATGGGGCGTTTCGACGCCGTAATCCTGTGAGGCCAGGCGGTGAACCACATCGCTGAGGCGCACTACCGGGCGCAGCACGCGGTGCTTGAGAATAAAGCCCATCACGAATAAGAAGAGCAGGGCGGTCAGGCCGACCATCACCTCTGAGGCGGTACGCAGCGTTTTCGACGTGTTGGTCGCTGCCTGGACATCGGCAATAATGCGCTTATCCAGCAGCATACGAAAATGGTCAATCTTGCTCTGGGCGCGTTCCGTTTCAAGTTCGTAGATTTTGCCGAAGAGTAACGCAATGGCCTGTTGTTCCTCACCCCGGGCGACGCTGGCAATTGCTGCCTGCTGTTCATCCTGTAGGCCATCAACAATCTTCAGCCCTTCATACAGCAGCGCCAGCTCTTCGCCCGTTGCGCCCGTATCTTTTAACTGTCCCACTTTGTGTTCAATATTCTTCAGTTCACCTTCTTTCGCCTGGTACGCTTTCAGCACATCGGGCTCTTTTTTGATGGCGTAAAGGCGCGCTAAATCGGAGAGCATCCAGGTTTCTGCTTCAATCTCTTCCGTAAGCTGGTCAAAAATTTGTCGTTGCTTAACAGCCTGACGCTCTACGTTGTCGGCATGGGAAGCCATCAGCATGACGATACCGGAGGCAATGGTCAGGCACACCGTGACACCATAGGCCCAGTTTGTGATCGTGGCGATTCGCACCTGTTGGATCCTTCTACGACAAATGTGGAAGAGCGTTCATTTCAGATTATAGAAAACCCCTGATTTATCGCGAAAAAAAAGGCGGCACAGGGCCGCCTGACAAAACGCGTTTCGTTAGAGATCCGGAGGGTTTTTTCCCTCTTCGATAAAGTCTGCGTCCAGCTCCTCGGCGTTGCCTGCGTGGTCGCGGCCGGAGAAGAGGTTCCAGCAGGCGATAAACAGGGCGGCAATCAGCGGCCCAATCACAAAACCATTAATGCCGTACAGCTCCATACCGCCGAGCGTGGAGATCAGTATCAGGTAGTCCGGCATTTTGGTGTCTTTGCCCACCAGCAGCGGACGTAAAAGGTTGTCCACCAGCCCGACGATAATGACAAAAAAGCCCACAATGAACAGACCCTGCCACAGCTGGTGAGTGGCAAACAGGAAGATCGCGGCGGGAACCCAGACAATAGCCGAGCCGACGGCGGGCACCAGGGAGAGGAACGCCATCAGCGCTCCCCACAGTACGCTACCGTCAATACCGACGATGGCAAAGGCGATACCGCCAAGCGTACCCTGAACCACTGCCACGACCGCCGTACCTTTTACCGTGGCTCGTGAGACGCCGACAAACTTAGCGAACAGGTGCTGTTTGGCGAAGTCAGACAGCGGCAGCGAGTCGAGGATCTGGCGCACCAGATAGGGCCCGTCTTTGAGCAGGAAAAACAGCAGGTACAGCATAATGCCGAAGCTAATAGCAAAGCCGAACGTCCCTTTACCAATCAGGAACGCGCTTCCCGCCAGATACTGTCCACCCTGTAACGCGACATCGGAAAGCTTTTTCTGAATCTGCGCGGCGTTGGTCAGGTTGTGATCCGCCAGGAAGCCGCTGGCCCAGTCCGGCAGTCGGTTGAAAATACCGGCGATGACTTCCGGGAACTGCGTGTTGTTCTGTTGCAGCTTGGTGTAAACCATGTTCAGTTCCACCGCGAGCGAGGAAAGGATCACCATCAACGGAATAAACACGATCAGGCAGATAATGCCGAGTGTAAGGAGGGAAGCCAGCCCGTTGCGATCGCCCAGCGCGGTACGCAATTTGTTTTTCACCGGGTTGAAAATGATGGTCAGGATCGCGGCCCACAGAATCGCCGAGAAATAGGGTGACAGCACGTCAAAGAAAGCCCAGGTAACAAGGGCCAGGATGAGAATAAAGAAACCTTTGGTCAGTCCGTTAAATCGCATAGTGAGTCCAGGTGAAGAAGAAACTGTGTCGACTATAGAACTGATTTAAAGATTTACCAATAATTGCGCCGAAGTCGTGCCGGGTGGCTTTTTGTTAACAATCGCGGTATAACACCCTTCTTTGGATGTTTAGATGTCCATACGTTTAGAAGGTAATATGCAAACAGAACAACAAAACGGGCAGCTTAAGCGCACCATGAAAACCCGTCACCTGATTATGCTCTCGCTGGGGGGCGTTATCGGCACAGGGTTATTCTTCAATACCGGATACATCATTTCGACAACCGGCGCGGCGGGCACGCTGCTGGCGTATCTTATTGGTGCGCTGGTGGTCTGGCTGGTTATGCAGTGTCTGGGCGAGCTTTCCGTAGCAATGCCGGAAACCGGCGCGTTCCACGTCTACGCCGCTCGTTATCTCGGCCCGGCGACAGGGTATACCGTGGCGTGGCTCTACTGGCTTACGTGGACAGTGGCGCTGGGATCGAGCTTTACCGCAGCCGGGTTCTGTATGCAGTACTGGTTCCCGCAGGTTCCCGTCTGGACGTGGTGCGTCGTCTTTTGCGTGGTGATTTTTGCTCTTAACGTCATTTCCACGCGCTTCTTCGCCGAAGGGGAATTCTGGTTCTCGCTGGTGAAAGTCATCACCATCATCGCCTTCATTATTCTCGGCGGGGCGGCGATCTTCGGTTTTATCCCGATGCAGGACGGTTCACCGGCGCCGGGCTTAAGCAACCTTACTGCCGAAGGCTGGTTCCCGCACGGCGGTCTGCCGATCCTGATGACCATGGTGGCGGTCAACTTTGCCTTCTCCGGAACGGAGCTTATCGGCATCGCGGCAGGAGAAACGGAAAACCCACAAAAGGTTATTCCGGTTGCTATTCGCACCACCATCGCCCGGCTCATCATCTTCTTTATTGGCACCGTGTTTGTGCTGGCGGCGCTGATCCCGATGCAGCAGGCTGGCGTGGAGAAAAGCCCGTTCGTGCTGGTGTTTGAAAAGGTCGGCATTCCGTATGCGGCGGATATCTTTAACTTCGTGATCCTGACGGCGATCCTCTCGGCGGCGAACTCGGGCCTATACGCTTCTGGCCGTATGCTGTGGTCTCTGTCTAACGAGAAAACGCTGCCGCGCTGCTTTGCCCGCGTCAACAAAAACGGCGTGCCGCTGACGGCGCTCTCCGTTTCCATGCTGGGTGGCGTGCTGGCGCTGTTCTCCAGCGTGGTCGCGCCGGATACGGTGTTTGTGGCCCTGTCAGCCATTTCCGGTTTTGCGGTGGTGGCGGTGTGGATCAGCATCTGCGCGTCACACTTCGTGTTTCGTCGCCGTCACGTGCAGTCCGGGCAGCCACTTTCGGCGTTGCAGTATCGCGCGCCATGGTATCCGCTGGTGCCCGTGCTTGGCTTTATCCTCTGTCTGGTGGCCTGCGTCGGCCTGTGGTTTGACCCCAGCCAGCGTATTGCCCTTTATTGCGGGCTTCCGTTTGTCGCCCTGTGTTATGGTGCGTACTACCTGACCCGAAACCTGACCACGCAGGAGCCTGAACATGTCGCAGAATAATCCGCTTACCGCCCTCCTTGAAAACCAGCCGTTTGTCGTGCTGGATGGGGCGATGGCAACGGAGCTGGAAGCGCGCGGTTGTAACCTTGCCGACAGCCTCTGGTCGGCCAAAGTGCTGATGGAAAACCCGGAGCTGATCCGGGACGTGCACCTCGACTATTACCGCGCGGGGGCACAGGTGGCGATCACCGCCAGCTATCAGGCCACGCCTGCGGGCTTTGCCGCACGCGGGCTGGACGAGGCGCAATCCCGGGCGTTGATTGGCAAAAGCGTAGAGCTGGCACGCAAAGCGCGGGAAGCGTACCTGGCAGAGAATGCGCAGGCGGGCACGCTGCTGGTGGCGGGGTCGGTAGGGCCGTACGGCGCGTACCTTGCCGATGGATCTGAATATCGCGGCGATTATGTGCGTCGCGCTGAAGAGTTCACCGCGTTCCACCGTCCCCGCGTGGAGGCGCTGCTGGATGCGGGCGCGGATCTGCTGGCCTGTGAAACGCTGCCTTCTTTCCCGGAGATTAAGGCGCTGGCGGCGTTGCTGACGGCGTATCCTCGCGCCCGGGCATGGTTCTCATTTACCCTGCGTGACAGCGAGCATCTGAGTGACGGGACGCCGCTGCGGGATGTCGTTTCTGCGCTCGAAAGCTACCCACAGGTTGTCGCTCTGGGGATCAACTGTATCGCGCTGGAAAACACCACCGCGGCGCTGACGCATCTGCACAGCCTGACGTCGCTGCCGCTGGTGGTCTATCCGAATTCCGGCGAGCATTATGATGCGGTGAGCAAAACCTGGCATCACCATGGTGACGCCTGCGAGACGCTGGCGGGGTATTTACCGCAGTGGCTGGATGCCGGTGCGAAGCTGATTGGCGGCTGCTGTCGCACCACGCCGCAGGATATTGCTGCGCTGACGGTTCAGCGCTGAGGTCTTTGCCGGGTGGCGGCTGCGCTTACCCGGCCTACAAATTGCACGAACCGTAGGCCGGGTAAGCGCAGCGCCACCCGGCGAAACAACCGCACAAAATTCACTATCCTTTCCCGCTTTTTTTCTAAAAACGAATCGTCATTAGCGATTCTTTTTTATTCCTTTATCAAATTTCTCGCGCCGGAAATACTGCCCTTATAACAACAAGGGGAGCAGGCACTATGGCAATTTCATCGCGGATCACACTTCTCGGCGCACTGGCGCTGTGGGCATTTCAGGCGCAGGCGGTGGACGTCACCGTCGCGTATCAGACTTCCGCTGAGCCGGCGAAAGTCGCGCAGGCGGACAACACCTTTGCCAAAGCGAGCGGGGCGAATGTCGACTGGCGCAAGTTCGACAGCGGCGCGGCGATTGTGCGGGCGTTAGCCTCGGGCGACGTGCAGATTGGCAACCTGGGCTCCAGCCCGCTGGCGGTGGCCGCCAGCCAGCAGGTGCCGATTGAAGTCTTCCTGCTGGCGTCGCAGCTCGGAAATTCCGAAGCGCTGGTGGTGAAGAAAAGCATCACGAAACCCGAAGATTTGATCGGCAAACGCATCGCGGTGCCGTTTATCTCCACCACGCATTACAGCCTGCTGGCAGCGCTGAAACACTGGGGCCTTAAGCCGGGCCAGGTGCAGATCATTAACCTGCAACCTCCGGCGATTATTGCCGCCTGGCAGCGTGGCGACATCGACGGAGCATACGTCTGGGCGCCCGCCGTCAACGAGCTGGAAAAAGAGGGCACCGTGCTGACCGACTCCGAAAAAGTGGGGCAGTGGGGTGCGCCAACCCTTGACGTCTGGGTCGTACGGAAGGACTTTGCCGAGAAACACCCTGAAGTGGTGAAAGCCTTCGCCAAAAGCGCCATTGACGCACAGCAGCCATACATCAGCAACCCGGATGAATGGCTGAAACAGCCCGCCAACCTGGAGAAGCTCTCACGTCTGAGCGGCGTGCCGGAAGCTGACGTGCCGGGGCTGGTAAAAGGCAACACCTATCTGACGCCTGCGCAGCAGGTCCAGCAGTTGAACGGGCCGGTGAGCAAAGCGATTGTCGACACTGCCACGTTCCTGAAAGAGCAGGGCAAAGTGCCTGCGGTGGCGGCGGATTACAGCCAGTTCGTGACCGATCGCTTTGTGAAATAAGGGGGCTGCAATGCTGAACATTACAAACCTGTCTGCCGATTACGGCGGCAAACCCGCCCTGGAAGAGATCAACCTGACGCTGGACAGCGGTGAACTGCTGGTGGTGCTGGGGCCGTCCGGCTGCGGGAAAACGACGCTGCTGAACCTGATCGCCGGGTTTGTACCGTATCAGCACGGCACGATCCAGCTGGAAGGAAAACGGGTAACGGGGCCGGGCGCAGAGCGCGGCGTGGTCTTTCAGAATGAAGGATTACTCCCGTGGCGAAACGTTCAGGAAAACGTTGCGTTTGGTCTGCAACTGGCAGGTGTAGCGCGTGAACAGCGCCTGAATACGGCGCGCGATATGCTGAAAAAGGTCGGGCTGGAGGGAGCTGAAAAACGCTTTATCTGGCAGCTTTCAGGCGGGCAGCGTCAGCGCGTCGGGATCGCCCGTGCGCTGGCGGCTAACCCACAGCTGCTGTTGCTGGACGAACCTTTCGGGGCGCTGGATGCCTTCACCCGCGAGCAGATGCAAACCCTGCTGCTGCGCCTGTGGCACGAAACCGGCAAGCAGGTGCTGTTAATCACCCACGATATCGAAGAGGCCGTGTTTATGGCGACGGAGCTGGTGCTGCTCTCACCGGGGCCGGGACGCGTGCTGGAGCGCCTGCCGCTTGAGTTTGCCCGCCGCTATGTGGCGGGAGAGCCGGTACGCAGCATCAAATCCGATCCGCTGTTTATTGAACAGCGTGAATACGTCTTAAGCCGCGTGTTTGAGCAACGGGAGGCGTTCTCATGAGCATTGTTTTCAGTGAAAAAACGCGGCGGACGCGCCTTGCCTTACGCTGGCCGTTTTCTCGCCAGCTCACCTTAAGCCTCAGCACGCTGGTGGTGCTGCTGGCGGTATGGTGGGCGGTTGCCGCGCAGCAGTGGGTCAGCCCGCTGTTTCTGCCCCCGCCAGGCCAGGTTCTGGAAAAACTGATTACCATCGCCGGGCCGCAGGGCTTTATGGATGCCACGCTCTGGCAGCATTTAGGCGCCAGTCTGATGCGTATTCTGGTGGCGCTGCTGGCGGCGGTCATTATTGGCGTTCCGGTGGGGATCGCGATGGGACTGAGCCCGACGGTACGCGGCATTCTCGACCCGCTGATAGAGCTTTACCGTCCCGTCCCGCCGCTGGCTTACCTGCCCCTGATGGTGATCTGGTTTGGCATCGGCGAGACGTCAAAGATCTTACTGATATACCTGGCGATATTTGCGCCGGTAGCCATGTCGGCCCTGGCTGGCGTAAAAAGTGCGCAGCAGGTACGCATACGTGCGGCGCAGTCGCTCGGCGCCAGCCGCGCGCAGATACTGCTGTTCGTCATTTTACCAGGCGCGCTGCCGGAGATACTGACCGGGCTGCGCATCGGCCTTGGGGTGGGCTGGTCTACGCTGGTGGCGGCAGAGCTGATAGCCGCCACGCGCGGCCTTGGGTTTATGGTGCAGTCGGCGGGAGAGTTCCTGGCGACTGACGTGGTACTGGCAGGGATCGCGGTGATCGCCGCGATTGCCTTTGGATTAGAACTGGGACTGCGCGCGCTACAGCGTCGCCTGACGCCCTGGCATGGAGAAATACAATGAGTGAACGACTGACCATTACCCCGCTGGGGCCATATATTGGCGCGCAGGTGTCGGGCCTGGACGTAACACGTCCGCTGAGCGATAACCAGTTTGAGCAGCTGTACCACGCGGTGCTGCGTCATCAGGTGGTGTTCCTGCGCGAACAGGCCATTACCCCACAGCAGCAGCGCGCGCTGGCCCTGCGTTTTGGCGACCTGCATATCCACCCGGTCTACCCGCATGCGGAAGGGGTGGAGGAAATTATCGTGCTGGACACCCATAACGATAACCCGCCCGATAATGACAACTGGCACACAGACGTTACCTTTATCGGCACACCGCCAGCCGGGGCGATTCTGGCAGCAAAACAGCTGCCGGAGACGGGTGGGGATACGCTGTGGGCCAGCGGGATTGCCGCGTTTGAGGCGCTCTCCGCGCCGCTCCAGACTCTGCTGAGCGGCCTGCGGGCGGAGCATGACTTCAAAAAATCGTTCCCGGAGTACAAGTACCGCAAAAGCGAAGAGGAGCACCAGCGCTGGCAGGAAGCTGTGGCGAAACATCCCCCGCTGCTGCACCCGGTGGTGCGTACCCATCCGGTGACCGGAAAGCAGGCGCTGTTTGTGAATGAAGGGTTTACCACGCGCATCGTGGATGTGACGGAAAAAGAGAGTGAGGCGCTGCTCGGCTTCCTGTTCGCGCACATCACCAAACCGGAGTTCCAGGTGCGCTGGCGCTGGCAGGAGAACGATCTGGCGATCTGGGATAACCGCGTCACGCAGCATTACGCTAATGCGGATTACCTGCCGCAGCGAAGGATTATGCAGCGGGCGACGATCCTGGGGGATAAGCCGTTTTACCGTGCGCCTTGATTGCCGGGTGGCGGCGTTGCCTTACCCGGCCTACGTTTAATTGTAGGCCCGGTAAGCGCAGCGCCACCGGGCAACGGAGCTAAAGGTGTGCTTCTATATACCGCTGATAGCGGTTTGCCTTCAGATAACACAGATCCACCAGCACCAGCCCGTCGATACAGTTATTGAACGCCGGATCGCTGCCGAAATCGATAAACTGCACGCCGCCGGGTTCGCATAGCTCGGAATACTGTTTGTAGAGCGGCGGGATGCCGCAACCCAGGTTGCCGAGCAGGGATTTCAGCTTTGTCAGGTCATCCACGTAATCCACTCCGCCAAACTGTGCCAGCACGTCCGGAAGTGAGGCCGGGTAGGGTTGACGCGAGGCGGCTAAGGGATGGCTGGCCGGAAACCAGAGACGATAAAACGCCACCAGCAGATCCCGTGCAGCTGGCGGTAAGCCGCCGGAGATGGACACCGGACCAAACAGGTAACGGTAATGGGGATAGCGTGCCAGATAGGCGCCAATGCCTGACCACAGATAGTCCAGACCGCGACGCCCCCAGTAGCGCGGCTGTATAAAGCTGCGCCCCAGCTCAATACCGTGCTCAAGTATGTCCTGCATTTTTTCGTCGTAGTGGAACAGGCTGTAGCTGTACAACCCCTCGACGCCGCGCTTTTCCACCTGCATGGCCGTTGGCATAAAGCGGTACGCGCCGACAATCTCCAGGTCATCGTCATCCCACAGAATAAGGTGCAGATAGTCATCATCGTAGCTGTCGGTATCCCGGCGCTTCCCGCTGCCTTCCTCCACGGCACGAAAGGCAATCTCGCGCAGCCGCCCCAGCTCGCGCAGCAGAGGCGCCTCTTCCTGCCCGTTGCGCTGCCAAAGATAGATGGCCTTACCATCGCTGGTTTTGCCCAGACACTCGGCCTGCGCCAGTTCGCGCTTGAGCGTCGCCCTGTCTTCCGGGCGGGCAATGGCGCACTGGGTTTTAAAGACGCCAGGCAATCCCTTGCCAAGACGTATCACGTGCTGACGACACTGCTCGGCCATCTCACGCGATGAAAGGGTAGAACTAAACCGCTCATTCCAGGCAATCTGCTGGCCGATTTTGATCGGCAGCTGACTGTGACGGCGGCGAAACATCTGTTGCATCAGCAGCAGCATGGATACCGTTGGCGAGACCAGCGTGCTGGCATAAAACAGCAGGCTGTTGTGCGCCTGGATATGTACCGGGAGTAGCGGCACCCGTAGTTTGCCGGCCAGCTTGATAAAGCCCGGATGCCATTTTTTATCGCGGATGCCTTTGCGCGTTGGGCGGGAAACTTCGCCCGCCGGAAAGAAGATCAGCACGCCGGCGTTTTGCAGGTGCTGCTCCATCTGTATCAGCGAGGCTTTTGCGGTTCTGCCGCCCATATTATCCACGGGAATAAATAATGAACTGAGGGGCTCAAGGTGGGACAGCATCCTGTTGGTAACAACCCTCACGTCGCGTCGCACGCGGGAAACGGCATACAGCAGCGCCAGCCCATCCAGGGTGCCGGTCGGGTGGTTCGCTATCACAATGAGTGGGCCGTGTTCGGGGATTTGTTCGAGGTCGCGGGCGGAAACGGAGCAGTGAATATCAAGGTGTTCCAGAACCTGCTCCACCATATCCAGCCCTTTCAGGTGACGGTGGCTGGCGGCAAACTGCTGAAATTCGTCTTCGTGAAGCAGTCTTTTTAACAGACTTTTTTGCCAGGGTGCGGGCCTCGCCTGAGGCCAAAGGTCATCAAGAACGCTGTCGAGACTAAACATTGATCACTCCTCCTGCCGTCTTGCCCAGACAGTAGAAGGAGGAGATGTCGTTTGTATTGCAGTTTGGTGAAGATTAGCGCAGAGAGCAGGCCGGGTAAGGCGAAGTCGTTACCCGGCGCTAAAGCGGATTAACGCAGAATTTTCTTCTCAGCCAGATCCAGCGCGAAATAGCTGAAGATCAGATCCGCGCCCGCGCGTTTGATCGCCCCCAGGCTTTCGAGGATCACTTTCTCTTCGTCGATGGCACCCGCCTGTGCGGCGAATTTGATCATCGCGTACTCGCCGCTCACCTGGTAGGCGCCCAGCGGCAGTTCGGTGCGTTCGCGAATGTCGCGCAGGATATCCAGGTATGCGCCAGCCGGTTTCACCATCAGGCAGTCAGCGCCCTGGGCTTCATCCAGCAGAGACTCACGAATCGCTTCGCGGCGGTTCAGCGGGTTCATCTGATAGGTTTTACGATCGCCTTTCAGCGCCGTGCCGGCTGCTTCACGGAACGGGCCGTAGAAAGAGGAGGCAAATTTGGTGGAATAGGACATGATGGCGGTGTCGGTGAAGCCCGCAGCGTCCAGCGCCTGACGGATCGCCTGTACCTGCCCATCCATTGCCGCAGAAGGCGCAATGAAATCCGCACCCGCAGCAGCGGCAACCACCGCCTGCTTGCCCAGATTCAGCAGGGTCGCATCGTTGTCCACGCCGTGATCGCACAGCACACCGCAGTGGCCATGAGAGGTGTATTCGCAGAAGCAGGTATCGGACATGACGATCATCTCCGGTACACTCTCTTTGCAGATGCGCGACATGCGGGCGACGAGGCCGTCTTCTTTCCAGGCATCGCTGCCGGTCGCGTCAGTGTGGTGGGAGATACCGAACGTCATCACCGAGCGGATGCCCGCATTCGCAATACGTTCGATCTCGCGGGCCAGATGCTTTTCAGGAATGCGCATCACGCCCGGCATCGCGTCGATGGCTTTGTAGTCATCGATCTCTTCTTCAACAAAAATCGGCAACACCAGATCGTTTAAGGTCAGTGTTGTCTCTTCAAACATGGCGCGCAGTGCGGGAGACTTGCGTAGGCGACGGGGACGTGCAATTAAATCGGTCATGGTATGCCTGATGTTTGTGGAACAAAGAGGTATAGTGTACCTGAAAGCAGGGAGCGGTGTTTTACTAAAGTTGTCTTTTAGATTTTCGAAATCGACTAATATACGCTGCATGTATTTTGTCTGTATTATAAAACTTATTCTGGTGTTCAGCGTGGTGTTTAATATTGGTGAGGTTTCTATATTGGTTCGGGATTATAAATATAAATGATTTATTGCTTTTTATTATATGTGCCGAAACAACTAAAGTAGTTTGCAATCAGTTGAATTTATAATATTTATTCATAATGATTGATATTGCCCTGGGTTTACAAGCTTATTTGTCTGAATACGGACTTAATGGAATCATTCATTGAACCTTTTCGAACTGAAACTGCATAATTCCTTCCGCAATTTTATGTTGCTAAATGATTTGATGGACAAACTTGCTTACGTCCCTGAGGAGGGATGACCCAATGCAAACATGGAAAAAGAAACTGGTTGTATCACAACTTGCATTAGCCTGCACACTGGCTATCGCTTCTCAGGCCAATGCGAAAGATATATCCGGCACAACATATAATACTTTTGGCTATGACAATACCGCGTCCACGCCCTGGTATTATGGTTATGCTGACTGGGATTATTCAGATGCCACACATGATGGTGACATTTATCCAGTCATCAATAAATCAACCGTAAACGGAGTTATTTCGACATACTATCTGGATGATGGTGTCAATGGCCGTGCGAACGCGTTGAGTATTTCTAACAGCACCATTAACGGCATGATCACGTCAGAGTGTATGACCACGACGTGTGCAGATGGCGTGGATACTGACGGTACCACTCATACCCAGTATGATCGTTTTAGCCTGACTGTTGATAACTCCACCATCAACGATACCTACGAGCATTACGCCTACGATGTCGTCAATGGTGAAACCACTGAAACGCATTATCTGGACACCTATGGTCTGGGTAACGCGATCACGCTGGACGTTGAATCTGACATCGTTATTCAGAACAACTCCCATATCGCGGGCATCACGCTGACGCAGGGTTATCAGGAGCTGGATAACACGCCATACGACGGTGTTGAAGGCGTTGCTAACAGCAGCAATATCTTTACCGATACGCTGGTGGTGAAAGATTCTGTGCTGACCTCTGGTGCGTACAGCGATCTGGGTACCAGTGGCTTCTACGGTCAAACGGCGAAGCCGAGCGACTACGGTGAAACCAACGCCACGGCTGCCGATGATGCGGCGCTGATCGTTGTTGCTGGCGCGTCTGATAACGCTATGCAGACCACCGCTACCTTCGATCACTCTACCATTACCGGCGACATCCTTTTCGCCAGCACCTTTGATAACAACTTCTACGAGAATGGCGATCCGGCAACGGATACCACCGATGACGGCGTCTATAACCCAACTACCAACGGCTGGGATGATACCGACAAGCTGGATGTCACGCTGACCAACGGCAGTAAATGGGTGGGTGCCGCGCAGTCCAGCGTTGAAGCCATCGGCACGGCGCAGATGTATGGTGAAGGCTACAGCGATGTAGACTGGCACACGCTTTCTCCAAACAGCATCTGGCCTGATTCTACCTTTGACAGCAACGGTCATGTTGCAGGTGAAGAAGTTTATCAGAGCGGCCTGTTCAACGTGGCGCTGGATAACGGTTCCGAGTGGGATACCCGTAAGATCTCCAACATCGACGCGCTGACGGTGAACAACCAGTCTCAGGTCAATGTTGAAAACTCCGGCCTGCTGGCAGATTCCATCACCCTGACCAATGCGTCTAGCCTGAATATTGGCGACAGCGGTGGTGTGGCTACCGACAGCCTGTATCTGGATAGCTACAGCCGTGCTGCACTCACTGAAGAGACAGCTGAGCTGTATGCCAACACCATTACCGTGGACAACGGTGCAGAGCTGGCGCTGGGTCTGGGTCAGGTTGATACGCACAATATGGTGCTGACCGATGGCGGTGTGCTTAACGTTGCCAGCCGTGATTATGTGCTGAACAGCGACCTGAACAACGCACGCTATATCACCAACGATCGCTCTAAAGCGGACTACGACTATGGTGTTGTCGCGCTGAACTCTGACGGTCATCTGGCGGTGAACGGTGACGTTGCCGGTAACTATAAAGTGCGCATCGACGATGCGACCGGCGCAGGCTCCGTAGCTGACTACGAAAACAAAGAGATCGTTCGCGTCTATGACAATAACGCGGATACCGCTGCCAGCTTTACTGCGGCAAACAAAGCTGATTTAGGTGCATACACCTATCAGGCGCAGCAGAAGGGCGACACCGTTGTTCTCCAGCAGGAAGAGTTGACTGACTACGCCAACATGGCGCTGAGCATTCCTTCTGCTAATACCAACATCTGGAATCTGCAACAGGATACCGTGGGTACCCGTCTGACCAACAGCCGTCATGGCCTGGCAGATAACGGCGGCGCATGGGTGAGCTATTTCGGCGGCAACTTTGACGCGGATAATGGCACCGTTAGCTACGATCAGGACGTAAGCGGCATTATGGTAGGTCTGGATACTCAGATCGACGGTAATAACGCGAAGTGGATTGTCGGTGGTGCGGCTGGTTTCGCGAAGGGTGATATCAGCGATCGTACTGGTCAGGTCGATCAGGACAGCCAGACTGCGATGATCTACGCGTCGGCGAAGTTCATGAACGACATCTTCCTCGACAGCTCCCTGAGCTACACCCGCTTCAACAACGACCTCTCTGCTACCATGAGCAACGGTCAGTATGTTGACGGTAATACCACGACTGACGCCGTTGGTTTCGGGATGAAACTGGGCTATGACTGGAAACCAAACCTGTCTGGCTACGTCACGCCTTATGCGGCGATCTCTGGCCTGTTCCAGTCCGGTGATGACTACCAGCTAAGCAACGACATGCGTATCGATGGTCAGTCTTACGACAGTATGCGTTATGAACTCGGCGTGGATGCAGGTTATACCTTCAACTACGGCGGCGAGCAGGCATTAACGCCTTACTTCAAACTGGCTTACGTGTATGACGATGCCGACAACAATGCTGATATCAACAATGACAGCATTGATAACGGCGTGGAAGGCTCTGCGGTTCGCGTGGGACTGGGCACTCAGTTCAGCTTCACGAAAAACTTCAGTGCTTACACTGATGCGACTTATCTGGGCGGCGGCGACGTTGACCAGAACTGGGGAGCAAACCTGGGTGTGAAATACACCTGGTAATATAGAAAGCGCGGGGGATTTTTCCCCCGCTTTTTTATGTGTTTTAAAAATTATAAAGAACCGACATATACAGATGACTTGAGGTATGCATGAACGTTAATGCGAAGCCACTTTCTGAATTAAGCCGGCTCATAAAGTGTCTGGAAGTCGCCGGTACCCCATTTAAGATCGAACCACAACAATTAATAACTACCGGCAATAATGATGATGAACCATTGACCGTTGTCATACAATCCGGCCTGACGGCCGTCCACCGTAAATCAGACGAATTACTTATGGGTATTGCGCGGGCACCGTATATCCACGGTTTAAGCGCATGGATAAATGAAAACTATCTTGAATATTCTCTGATGGCACAGACGCCTTGTACCGGGTTTTATTTACCGGCATCTGACGCGTACCAGCTTATTCAGGACGCGCAACTTTGGCAAGAGGCTTTCTGCTGGCTGTCATGGCTTAACCATTTATTGGGAAAACGTGACATGCAGTTGGTCGGAAATAATTCCTATAGCCAAATTCGGGCGATGCTGATCAATATGGCCGAGTGGGATGACACGCTACGTTCAAAAATTGGTGTTATGAATCATATTCAGCGTAGCACTCGTATTTCTCGTTCGGTCGTTGCTGAGGTTCTGGCGGCGCTGCGGCAGGGGAACTACATCAATATGAGCCGGGGCAAACTGATCAGTATCAACCGTTTGCCCACGGACTATTGAGATCAGTTAGAGGCCGTAAGCACCTGTGCTTTATTGGCGCTCAGCTCGGCCACCAGATTATTTACGCCATCACTCATATTCACGAAGCGTGTATTTGGCGACCGGGTGACCACCACAAAAGCGCCTACGTTTGATTGCGGAATCATCGCCATGTAGGTGATGAATCCGCCACCTCCACCGGTTTTTTGAATAATCCCCGGTCGGCCATCTTTTGGCGCCATATACACCCAGCCCATGCCGAGGGCATCGGCTTTACCTGGAACATCCATGCCAATGACGCGACGTAGCTGAGCACGCTGGTAGATGAGCGTCTGCATTCGGTCGGCCTGATTGCTGCGCGCGTAAAAATCCGATGAGAGGAACTGTTGCATCCAGCGCATCATGTCGCCAGGCGTAGAGTAAACGCCACCACTGCCAATGGCGGCCAGCGTGTTATTGCACGGGCTGGCCCCTTTTTCCGCCACCATCAGACGCTTGCACTGGTCCGGGGAAGGGGTGTAAGTGGTATCTTTCATCCCGAGCGGACGCGTGATCTGCTCTTCAAACAGTTGAGGGTAAGGCTTACCCGACGCCGTCGCTAAAGCGTCGGCCAGCAGATCAAACGCCAGGTTAGAATAGCCGGCCTGCGAGCCCGGGGCCGATTTCAGGGTTGCTGTGCTCAGGTAGTTCCAGCGTTGCTCGCGGGTTGGCCAGACAAAGACAGGGCGATGCGCAGCGCCACCGGGCTGTTCTCGCGGCAGGGCGCTGGTATGGGTCGCCAGATTCACCAGTCTGATCGGCGTTCCCTGATATGTCGGAACGCGAGCGCCGGGCGGTGCATATTTGCTGAGCGGATCGTCGAGTTTCACCACGCCCTGATCGAGCAGTTTGACCAGCATTTCGCTGGTCATCAGCTTGGTTATCGACGCGATACGGATAACGGAATCCAGCTGCGGACGAACGTTATTTCCCGGTCGTGTTTCACCGAAACTGCGAAACACCCGCTGGTTACCGTCGATCACGACCAGCGCCATTCCCGTCGCACCGCTGCCGTAATAAATAAGGTTCGCGTAGCGATCGGCAATGTCAGAGGCCAGAACCGGGGCCGTCAGAGGCTGTGCTGCCTGGGCGGTGGACAGGCTCACCGCACACAGCGCGGCGATAGAGAGCAGACAACGTTTCAACGAAAAGCATCCATCAAGTGAATAAGGAAAGTTACGGGTAGTTATACTACTAATCGGCGTCGGGCAATGGCCCGATTTGCATAACGATAGCGAGAAAAACGTAACCGTGGGTAAATTTGAACAATTTACTTGCGGCGTGGCTCCCATTTTGTGACATCGACCGTATGATAGACGCTACGATCGCTGTTGCGAATGAAACGCACCGAAACAATTCCTGAAAACTGGGAAGCGAACTAATAATTCACCCGCAGGTCTCACTTTTTTGCCTGAGCCGGGAGGCTGGCACAGGCAAGGTTTCGTGTGGCGATATGTTGAACACAGCAACAGCCATAACAACAAGAAGGAAGCACAATGTTTAAGTCTTTTTTCCCAAAGCCGGGGCCCTTTTTCCTGTCGGCATTTATTTGGGCACTGCTGGCTGTCATTTTCTGGCAGGCCGGTGGCGGCGCGTGGCTGACCCGTCTTACGGGGGCAACGGGCGATATTCCCATTAGCGCAGCGCGCTTCTGGTCCATGAGCTACCTGCTTTTCTACGCTTACTACGCGCTCTGCGTAGGGCTTTTCGCCATGTTCTGGTTCGTCTATTCTCCTCACCGCTGGCAATACTGGTCGATTCTCGGCACGTCGTTAATCATCTTTGTCACCTGGTTCCTGGTGGAAGTGGGCGTAGCGGTCAACGCCTGGTATGCGCCGTTTTACGATCTGATCCAGACGGCGCTGAGTTCGCCGCATAAAGTGACCATTAACCAGTTCTACCATGAGGTGGGGATCTTCCTCGGCATCGCCCTTATCGCCGTGGTGATTGGCGTGATGAATAACTTTTTCGTCAGCCACTATGTGTTCCGCTGGCGTACCGCGATGAACGAACACTATATGGCGCACTGGCAGCACCTGCGGCATATCGAAGGTGCCGCACAGCGTGTGCAGGAAGACACCATGCGTTTTGCCTCTACTCTGGAAGATATGGGCGTGAGCTTTATCAACGCCATCATGACGCTGATCGCCTTCCTGCCGGTGCTGGTGACGCTCTCGTCGCACGTTCCGGAGCTGCCGATTGTCGGCCATCTGCCATACGGCCTGGTGATTGCTGCGATTGTCTGGTCGCTGATGGGAACGGGGCTGCTGGCGGTGGTGGGGATCAAGCTGCCGGGGCTGGAGTTTAAAAACCAGCGCGTGGAAGCGGCCTACCGTAAAGAACTGGTGTATGGCGAAGACGATGCCAACCGTGCGTCACCGCCTACCGTGCGTGAGCTGTTTGGCGCCGTACGTCGTAACTATTTCCGCCTCTATTTCCATTACATGTATTTCAATATCGCGCGCATTCTTTATCTTCAGGTTGATAACGTTTTCGGGTTGTTCCTGCTGTTCCCGTCCATCGTTGCGGGTACGATTACGCTCGGTCTGATGACCCAAATCACCAACGTCTTTGGTCAGGTTCGCGGTTCGTTCCAGTATCTGATCAGCTCCTGGACTACGCTGGTGGAGCTGATGTCCATCTACAAACGTTTACGCAGTTTCGAGCGTGAGCTGGACGATAAGGACGTGCAGGAAGTCACCCATACATTAGGTTAAAAAGGAATTGCTATGCCATTTGCCGTACCACGTGCATTACCGCTGACGTTACTCGCCGCTTTTGTGCTGGCGGGCTGTGCCGAAAAAGGGGCTGCCCCGCTCAAAGAAGGGGAGAAGCCCGTTGATGTGGCGAGCGTGGTGCGGCAAAAGATGCCCGCCAGCGTGAAGGATCGCAGTGAGTGGGCTGATGCGCTGGCAGCGACCTTCAAAAGCCAGAAGATCGCGCCTACCGAGGAGAATATCTGCTCGGTGCTCGCGGTGGCGCAGCAGGAATCGATGTATCAGTCAGATCCTGTAGTGCCTGGCCTGAACAAAATCGCCTGGAAGGAGATCGACCGCCGGGCCGAATCGATGCATATCCCGGTTTTCCTGGTGCATACCGCCCTTAAAATCACCTCGCCAAACGGTAAAAGCTACAATGAACGGCTGGATACGGTGAAAACCGAGAAACAGCTTAGCGCCATTTTCGATGATTTCATCAATATGGTGCCGATGGGGCAGAAGCTGTTTGGCTCGCTAAATCCGGTGCATACCGGCGGTCCGATGCAGGTCAGTATCGCATTTGCGGAAAAGCATACCGACGGCTATCCGTGGGATATCGACGGTACGGTACGTCAGGAGGTCTTCTCCCTGCGCGGTGGGCTGTGGTTTGGGACGTATCACCTGCTGAATTATCCGGCCAACTACGATAAACCGCTGTATCGCTTTGCCGACTTTAACGCGGGCTGGTATGCCAGCCGAAATGCAGCCTTCCAGAATGCGGTAAGCCGCGCCAGCGGTGTGAAGCTCGCTTTGGACGGCGATCTCATTGCTTACGGCAGCAGTGAGGCCGGGACCACCGAACGTGCGGTGCGAAAACTCTCGACGAAGCTGGAGATGAGCAACAGCGACATTCGCCGACAGCTGGAGAAGGGCGACAGCCTGGCGTTTGAGAAAACGGATCTGTATAAGCAGGTCTTTGCGCTGGCCGAGAAGAAAAGTGGAAAGGCTTTACCCAGAGCCATTCTGCCAGGCATTCAGCTGGAAAGCCCGAAGATCACGCGTAACCTGACGACCGCCTGGTTCGCGAAACGCGTTGACGATCGTCGGGCACGCTGTATGGGACTGTAATCAGTGGCGGTTGCGCCAGCGCAGGACAAGGGCAATCACGCCCAGAACCATGCTGCCCGCGAGGAAGGGAATGAGTCCAAATACGGTGCTCACGCCTAAACCGATTTCAACGCGCGGGCGGCCTGTATCCTGCACCTGCATCAGATGCTCATACACGCCAGGGGCATGCACCAGCATATTCAGCAGTTGGGTTCCTGCCCAGAAACAAAACAGAACAAACAGGGCATAGGCAATATTCCCCGCCGTGGAGGTTTTTGGTTGTTTTCCGCCAAAAATCGGTTTCGACAATGTAAAGTCTGCCATAAGACCTCCCGATAATATCACTCTGTTTTAATACGCGTCGTACAGGGTGAGTGTGACAGGTCATAGCATTTGTCAATATCAGAATCGTGGGAAATTCGGCTCAGGATTTCTCCTGGATTGTCGATTTCTGCATCACGTCACAAATTGATAACATAAGTGAAACTGCGCTGCATTTCAGAATTTACGTATCCGCCACAGACGCCTTTATCAAACTGTGAGAGGATAGTTTTTTTTCTGCCGGAGTTGTCATGAAGCTCACTTCCAAATTACGCCGTGACTGGCATTACTACGCCTTTGCGATCGGGCTGATCTTTATTCTCAACGGTGTTGTCGGGCTGCTGGGATTTGAAGCGAAAGGCTGGCAAACCTATGCGGTTGGGCTGGTAACCTGGGTAATCAGTTTCTGGCTGGCGGGATTTATTATCCGCCGTCGTCCCGATGAGACGACGACGGCAGAGAAAGCTGACTAACCGTTAGTTAACGGAACTTTTCAGGGCGCTGTCAGCGGCGTGGCGCTCCAGTGCCAGTTCAATCAGGCGGGTGATCAGTTCCGGATAGCTTATCCCGCTGGCCTGCCACAGCTTCGGGTACATGCTGATATTGGTAAAGCCCGGCAGAGTGTTGATTTCGTTTATCACCACCTCGTTATCCGGCGTCAGAAACACGTCGACGCGCGCCATCCCACAGCAACCCAGCGCCTGATAAGCTTCAACGGCGATCGCCCGGATCTTGTCGTTAACGTCAGGATCGAGCGCGGCGGGAACCACAACCTGGGCACCTTTGTCGTCAATATATTTGGTGTCGTAGGAATAGAAGTCACTGTTCAATACCACTTCACCACAGGTACTCGCCTGCGGGAAGTCGTTGCCCAGTACGGCGCACTCAATTTCACGACCGTTAATTCCCTGCTCAACCACCACCTTATGGTCAAATTCAAAGGCCAGACGAACGGCATCGTTAAACTGCGCTTCGCTGGTGACTTTGCTGACGCCGACGGACGAGCCCTGATTCGCCGGTTTCACAAACAGCGGCAGGCCGAGTTGCGCCTGGATCTGCGCGAAGCTGTGTTTATCGCGGTTGGCGCGAGTGAGCGTCACGAACGGCGCAATATTCAGACCGGCGTCGCGCAGGAGACGTTTTGTGACGTCTTTATCCATGCAGGCGGCAGAGCCCAGCACATCGGAACCGACAAACGGCAGGTTCGCCATCCGCAACATGCCTTGCAGAGAGCCGTCTTCGCCCAGCGTGCCGTGAACGATAGGGAACACTACGTCAATCTGTGCCAGCGCCTGCGCGTTCCCGGCATCGATAAGCTGTCCCTGTTCCACGCCTGGAACCGTTGCGACGCTGACATCAGAAGGATTAAGGGCAATGTGCGCCGGATCGTCAGCGTGTAACAGATACTGGCTGGCATCGTTAACATGCCACTGGCCCTGTTTATCAATGCCCAGCAGCACCACGTCAAAACGGCTTTTATCAATCGCATCAACGATATTTTTAGCCGATTGCAATGACACCTCGTGCTCTGCCGATTTTCCCCCAAAGACAATACCTACGCGCTGCTTTGCCATCTCACTCTCTTCCAGTCTGACGAAAAGCCCATAACATACCACGATGCCCGGCGGGTTTCGCGGCCTTCTGCCATAATGTTTTGGGGATGCTGAAGGGGGGCGCGTGAAAGGAAAAGGTCTGCTTATTCTTATTGTTATTGCCGGGATCGCCACGGTGGGCTACCGCTGGTTGCCGCCGTATTACAATCCTTTCGTGCCGCTTACGCTTGACGATCCGCCCGGAAAAATAACCCAGTTTAAACTTCGACGTTTAACACCGCAGGCATGCGAAAGCCTGTTAGCGCAGGCGAATCAACGCCAGCTTATCCGTACCCAGTCTGTCGCTGACAGCGCCGGTGAGTGTCCGCTGAGTAACGTGGTGCGCGTGCGCGATTTTGGCCCGGTGAGCCTGAACAGCAGCTTTCTGGCCAGTTGTCCGCTGGCGTTAAGTTCTGCGCTGTTTGTCAGCCAGCAGGCCCGACCGCTCACCAAAACTTGGACCGGAAGCGAGCTTACGCGTATTGAACATCTGGGCAGCTTCGCCTGCCGCAATATCTACAGCCGCCCGGATGCGCGGCGCAGCGAACATGCCACGGCGGATGCGCTGGATATCAGCGCTTTCAGGCTGGCAAATGGACAGCGCGTTACCGTCCTGAACGGCTGGAAAGCGGAAAAGACGCAGCCCTGGCTACAGGCCCTGCTCTCGGCAAGCTGTGGCTATTACGGTAACGGTCTGGGGCCGGACTATAATGCCGCCCATGCCAACCATTTCCATCTGGGGATGCGCGGCTATGGATTATGTCGATGAAGCATAATCTTCCGCCAAAAATTGGATAAATTGTGACTTATTTCACAAATATGATGACTGGGAAGATAAAACACCAAAGTCTGCAAGGCCGCATCTCTGGCGCTATGTCATTGCGCGTAACTTGCTAATCTGTCGGCGAATTCGCCTAAAAATGAAGACTATTTCTGTTATGGAATCCTGGAAAGTTAATCTCATTTCAGTCTGGTTCGGCTGCTTCTTCACCGGACTGGCTATCAGCCAAATATTGCCCTTCCTGCCGCTGTATGTGTCGCAGCTGGGAGTGACTTCCCATGAAGCGCTCTCGATGTGGTCCGGCCTGACGTTCAGCGTGACGTTTCTGGTCTCCGCCATTGTGTCGCCGATGTGGGGCAGCCTGGCGGATCGCAAGGGGCGCAAGTTGATGCTGCTCCGCGCCTCGCTGGGGATGGCGATAGCCATTTTGCTCCAGGCCTTCGCCACCAACGTCTGGCAGCTGTTTATTCTGCGGGCGATAATGGGGCTGACCTCCGGTTACATTCCGAATGCCATGGCGCTGGTGGCCTCACAGGTACCGCGTGAGCGAAGCGGCTGGGCGCTCAGCACGCTTTCCACGGCCCAGATCAGCGGGGTCATTGGCGGCCCGCTGCTCGGCGGCTTCCTGGCGGACCATGTCGGGCTGCGTGCGGTCTTTATCATTACCGCGATCCTGCTAACGATCAGCTTTCTGGTCACCCTTTTTCTGATTAAAGAGGGCGGGCGGCCTGTTGTCAGTAAATCCGAACGCCTGAGCGGAAAAGCGGTTTTCGCCTCGCTGCCTTATCCTGGCCTGATGATTAGCCTCTTTGTGACGACGATGGTGATCCAGCTCTGTAACGGTTCGGTAGGGCCGATTCTGGCGCTGTTTATCAAGTCGATGGCGCCGGACAGCAGCAACATTGCTTTTCTGAGCGGGATGATTGCCGCGGTGCCGGGCGTGTCGGCGCTGATGTCTGCTCCGCGTCTGGGGAAACTGGGCGACAGGATCGGTACGGCACGTATTCTGATGGCAACGCTCATCATTGCGGTGATCCTTTTCTTTGCCATGTCATTCGTCACCACACCTCTTCAGCTCGGCATCCTGCGCTTCCTGCTTGGCTTCGCAGATGGCGCCATGCTGCCCGCTGTTCAGACGCTGCTGGTGAAATATTCCAGTGACCAGGTAACCGGCCGCATTTTTGGCTACAACCAGTCGTTCATGTATTTAGGCAACGTAGCGGGCCCGCTTATCGGCGCCTCGGTCTCGGCGATGGCGGGTTTCCGCTGGGTATTTGCCGCGACGGCGGTGGTGGTCCTGCTGAATATTATTCAACTGGCCTTTGCCTTGCGACGCCGCAGGCGAATCGCTGAGGCAAAGTCGGCCCGGTAAACACGATAATATATTATTTATTCTTATGAACGCCGCATTTTTATATAAAGAAATGCGGCGCCTTTCTTTCAGGAAAACGTTTCGCTTTCGCGCTGAAATATCTTTTTTGGCAGCGATGTCACTTTTGCATAAGATAAAGCTAATCCATGCTTTTCATTATTCAGAGAGGGTGTTAATTTCAGGGGAAATCACATAAGGAAATAGCACCATGAAAAATCTCATTGCTGAGTTGTTGGTTAAGCTTGCCCAAAAGGAAGAAGAGTCGAAAGAGCTGGTTGCCCAGGTCGAGGCGCTGGAAATCGTTGTGACGGCGCTGCTGCGACAGATGGCAAAACCGGAGCAGGAGGCGTTGATCGACAACGTTGAAGGCGCGCTGGAAAAAGCGCGTCCTGATTCCCAGGTGCCTGCGGAAGATGCGGAGCTGCTTCAGCAATACGTAAAGAAGCTTTTAAGGCATCCTCGCAGCTAACCTGTCTGAGGTGAAATGACCTGTCACAGAATTGTCATGCAGGATGCCTGGCGTCGCTCTGTTTTTATTTTTACACATTTATGCAGGGAAAATTAAATTGAGACAGAGCACACCTTTCACCGCATAATTTCTGTTATTAATTACCGCCTCCCCCCCGGCGAAACCGGTTAATGAATATTGTGCCGATACAGGGCTGAAATAACCGCAGAGCCCGGCGAAAATCAGAGTCGCAGGGTGGTTTTTTTCCCGTAACGAGCCAGACTTAACGTGGAACTTCACATAAAGGATGGTGCAATGAAAACAACAATACTGGTTACCCTGCTCTCTGGCCTGTGTCTGATCGCCTCAGCACACGCGGAAGAGAAAACGTTAACGCCCCAGCAGCAGCGCATGACGACCTGTAACCAACAGGCGACATCGCAAAGCCTGAAAGGGGATGCCCGTAAAACGTACATGAGCGACTGCCTTAAAAATGGTGCGGCTAAACCCGGTGAAAAAAGCCTGACCCCACAGCAGCAAAAAATGCGTGAGTGCAACGCCCAGGCGACACAGCAGATGCTGAAAGGCGACGATCGCAGCAAGTTTATGAGCGCGTGCCTGAAAAAACAGGCGTAGTGCTAACGGGTGAGTCACGGCTGTGGCTCACCCAAAATTTCATACTTTCCCCGCTATCCCCCTCTCTATAATTTGGGAAAATGTTTCAGAATATTCCCAAAAATGATGAATGATGAGTTTTATGACAATCACGAGAACATTCGGGAAGCGTGGCACCAGCAGCTTTCTCAGGATGATTCATACCGTTCCGGTCTGCGATTTGCCCGGCGAATACGGCTGGCACGCATCGTTGGTCTGGCGGCGCTATTTGTTCCGCTTGCCAGCGTTCTGGTGAGCCAGTTTCTTTCCGGCGTCTGGTGGTTATTGCTGGTGGGCTGGGTCTTTGTCTGGCCCCATCTGGCCTGGCAGCTGGCTTTTCGTTCGGCTGAACCCCACAGCAGTGAAATTGTTAATCTGAAAATCGATGCCATTATTGCCGGTGTCTGGATGGGGCTAACAGGGTTCAATGCGCTACCAACGGCGGCGCTGATCGTGATGATCGGCATGAATATGATGGGATCGGGGGGATGCCGGTTATTTCTGACAGGACTCGCGCTACTTGCCCTGTCTGCCCTGTTGACCGTGCAATCCACGGGTACTCCTGTGGTATTGACCTCTGAACCGCTGGCGTTGTGGCTGACGCTCCCCGTGCTGGTGGTCTACCCCATACTGTTTGCCTGGCTCAGCCACCGCACGGCGATCCGTCTGGCAGAGCATAAGCGTCGGCTTGAGCTGATGAGTACCCGCGACGGAATGACCGGCGTATTCAATCGCCGTCACTGGGAAACGCTGCTGCGTAACGAATTTGAGGCCTGCCGTCGAAGCCATCGACAGGCGACGATACTGCTCATCGATATCGATCACTTCAAGACGATCAACGACACCTGGGGGCATGACGTGGGGGATGAAGCGATTGTCGCCATCACGCGCCAGCTTCAGCTGACCCTGCGCTCAGGCGATTATATTGGCCGTTTTGGCGGGGATGAGTTCGCGGTGATCATGTCCGGCACGCCTGCCGACAGCGCGATTGCAGCGATGTCGCGCGTCCACGAACGGCTGGTCAACATGCCGCTGCACAGAGCACCTATGGCGAGGTTGTGTATCAGCGTTGGGGTTGCTCCCTGGGGGGGCGCAGTTCACCCACTATCGTGAATGGCTAAAGGCGGCGGACGTGGCCCTCTATAAAGCCAAAAATGCCGGACGGGGCCGCACCGAAGTGGCCGCCTGACGCCCGGCGTAGCGCATCAGGACTTACTGAGCTTCTCTGATTTTTCCATGCATTTTTCCATCGCCTCGATCACGGCGGAGCGGAACCCGCGATCTTCCAGCACGCGCACGGCTTCAATGGTTGTGCCCCCCGGTGAGCACACCATATCTTTCAGTTCGCCCGGATGTTTACCCGTTTCCAGCACCATTTTGGCCGAACCCATCACCGCCTGCGCTGCAAATTTGTAGGCCTGCGCGCGCGGCATTCCACCCAGTACGGCGGCATCGGCCATGGCTTCGATAAACATAAAGACATACGCCGGGGCAGAGCCGCTCACGCCGACTACCGGGTGGATCATCGGTTCGGCAATCACTTCCGCTTCGCCGAAGCAGCGGAAAATATTCAGTACATCCGCCACGTCTTCAGATGTGACCAGCGCGTTCGGGGTAACGGATGTCATACCGGCATTCACCAGCGACGGGGTGTTTGGCATGGCGCGAACAATCTTACGGTCGTGGCCCAGCGCGCGGGCGAGCTGATCGAGGGTCACGCCTGCGGCAATCGATACCACCAGGGTCTCTTTGTTAAGGCTGGAGGTGATCTCGCTCAGGACTTTAATCATGATATTCGGCTTAACGGCGCCAAAGACAATATCCGCCACCTGAGCCACGTCCTGTGCGCTTTCGGCAGCGTTGACACCATACTCATCACGCAGCGCCGCGACTTTATCCGGGGATGGGGTATAGACCCAAATCTGCCCCGGCAGCACCTGCCCGCTGGCAATCAGTCCGCCGAGGATAGCTTTGCCCATATTTCCGCAGCCGATAAACCCGATTTTCTTATCCATCACGTCTCTCCGTTATTATGCGTTGTTATCTCTCATTGATAGCTTAACAACGAAATGCAGGCGACAATAGTCACCAGAATCATAATGGGGAGAGACTATGGCGATTTGGGTTGATGCGGACGCGTGTCCGAATGTCATCAAAGAGATTTTATTTCGCGCTGCCGAGCGCGTGCAGATGCCGCTGACGCTGGTGGCGAACCAGAATATCCGCGTGCCGCCCTCCAGATACATCCGTTCTCTGCGCGTTCCGGCCGGGTTTGACGTGGCGGATAACGAGATAGTACGCCTGTGTGACGCAGGAGATCTGGTGATCACCGCGGATATCCCGCTGGCTGCCGATGTACTGGCGAAAGGGGCGGCGGCGCTGAACCCGCGCGGAGAACGCTATTCGCCGGCAACGATCCGCGAGAAGCTCACCATGCGTGATTTTATGGATACGCTTCGTTCCAGCGGCGTGCAAACCGGTGGGCCGGACACCCTGTCGCAGCGCGATCGCCAGCAGTTTGCCGCCGAGCTGGATAAATGGCTGCTGGAAGTGAAGCGCCGCCCGGCGTAGCCCACCTCCGGGCGGTTTTGTGGTACAGTGTGGCTTCCACAGGCTTGTCATTCCGTACCGCTTTGCAGTAAAGTTAGCGCAACATCTACTGCAATCATTTCTTTACAGCCTTCAGTTATCCGGCAGCAAGGGGAACACCTGGTTATGAACCCACCCATCTTTTTAGTTGGCCCTCGCGGCTGTGGGAAAACCACCGTTGGTCTGGAGCTGGCGCGTCTGTGCCAGAGTCAGTTTGTCGATACTGACCACTGGCTCCAGGAGAATGCCGGTAAGACCATCGCCGATATCGTTGAAGATGAGGGTTGGGAGAGCTTTCGTGCGCGTGAAACGGCCACGCTGGAAGCGGTGACCGCGCCGTCAACCGTGATCGCGACCGGTGGGGGCATTATTCTGGCACCGTATAACCGCCAGTTTATGCGCGAAAAGGGTGTCGTGATCTACCTCTGTGCCCCGGTCTCTACGCTGGTGGGGCGGCTGGAGGCGTTTCCGGAAGAGGGACAGCGCCCGGCGCTGACCGCGAAACCGCTGAGTGAAGAGGTCAGCGACGTCCTCGCCGAACGCGATGCACTGTACCGTGAGGCGGCACACCACGTTGTGGATGCGTCGGCGTCACCCGAGAAAGTTGCGATTCAGATTATTACCGCCCTGCGTTTGGCTTGCGCCAGCTAACAGCCGTCTATACTCATAGCTCAGACATAAAAAAAGGATGAGCCATGCCAACCAGACCTCCCTATCCACGTGAAGCCCGCATCGTTACCGTTGAAAAAGGTAACGGCGATCAGACCGTAACCTGGTACCAGCTGCGTGCCGATCACCCTAAACCTGATTCGCTGATCAGCGAACATGAAACCGAACAGGAAGCGCTGGATGCGAAACGGCGCTATGAGGATCCTGAGAAGTCCTGACAGGAATCCGAATTCGTTACAACCGTGCCTGAATCACACTTTTAACATATCGCTGATGTTAAGCAGCAGTTAATATTTAGTTATTACAGGTGGATTCGGAAAGGCCAGTCGATCTTTACATTACGGTGTAGAGATCCCCTGCTACCCTTGGTGCTGTTTTGTTGAAAAAATGAACAGTGCAGCGTAGTGAGCCTGTACCTGTGTGGCAGTTGTGGTAGTAACGGAAGGCGATCAAAATGAAGGCGACGTTGGCGATCCTCACGATTGGTGTGGTGCCTGTAAGCGAAGTATTACCGCTCTTAACCGAGCATGTCTCTGAACAACAAATTACGCATCTTAGTCTGTTAGGGAAGCTGAGTCGGGAAGAGGTCATGGAAGACTACGCGGTCGGAGAGGGGGAAGATCCCCTGGCAACGTTACTCAGTGACGGTAAACTGGCGCATGTGTCGCGCCAGAAAATCGAACGCGCGCTACAGGGCGTGATCGAAGTGCTCGACAATCAGGACTATGACGTTATTTTGCTGATGAGCACGGCACCCGTTAAAGGGCTCAGCGCGCGTAATGCCATTCTGCTCGAACCGATGCGGATTATCCCCCCGCTGGTGGCCTCAATTGTTGATGGTCATCAGGTTGGGGTCATCGTTCCCGTTGAGGAACTGCTAGATAACCAGACGGTGAAGTGGGCCGCGCTGGAGCACACCCCGCTGTACGCGCTGGCAAACCCGTTCTGGGACAGCGAAGCGAAGCTGATTGCGGCCGGGCAGGAGTTGATCGACAGAGGGGCGGATGTCCTGATGCTCGACTGCCTGGGCTTCCATCAGCGGCATCGTGATTTACTGCAAAAGGCGCTGGATGTTCCGGTGCTGCTCTCTAACGTCCTGATGGCGCGCCTGGCGTCAGAATTACTGGTGTAATGATTTTGCGTGACAGGTCATGAGCATGGCCCCTATAGTGGATTTTTCTCAATAAATATAAGGGCCAGTTCATGCTTCAAAGTAACGAATACTTTTCCGGTAAAGTGAAATCCATTGGTTTTACCAGCAGCAGCACTGGCCGCGCCAGTGTCGGCGTCATGGCGGAAGGGGAATACACCTTTGGCACCGCAGAAGCGGAAGAGATGACGGTGGTCAGCGGCGCGCTGAACGTCCTGCTGCCGGGTGAAACGGAGTGGAAAGTCTATAGTGCCGGGCAGGTCTTCAACGTGCCGGGCCACAGCGAGTTCCATTTGCAGGTTGCAGAGCCAACCTCTTATCTGTGCCGCTATCTGAAATAAAAGCATGCCGGGTGGCGCATTCGCTTACCCGGCCTGCGTTTTGCCTGTCAGCGCTGCGCTTCGCCGCCGAGACCTTCCACCAGGTTCTGAATTAACGCCGCCAGCTCGCCGGTCATCAGGATAAAGTCTGCGTCAAAGCGCTGAGCATAATCTTCGCGGTCGATATCTTCGTTCTGATCGCGCAGTTCATCGCAGAACTTAAGGCGCTTCACGGAGCCGTCATCACACATCACAAACTGAATGCGCTGCTGCCAGTCGAGTGCCAGTTTGGTCACCACTTTGCCCGCTTCAATGTGCACGGCGATTTCGTCGCTCACCAGATCCTGTTTCTTCGCGCGGATCACGCCGCCATCTTCCAGCAGCGCTTTCAGCTCTGCTTCATCAAGGATCTGGAAGCCCTGCGCGGCAGTCCCGCTGCGCACCCACTCGGTCAGGGTCAGCTCAATCGGCGTTTCCAGCGCCAGCGGTACCACCGGTAATGAGCCAAGGCTCTTACGCAGCAGCGCCAGCGTATCTTCCGCTTTTTTGGCGCTGGCGCAGTCCACCATGATCAGCCCGTTCACGGTGTCGATCCACATCATGGTCTGGCTAAAGCGGCTAAAAGCGCGCGGCAGCAGCGAGTGCAGCACTTCATCCTTCAGCGAATCTTTTTCGGTTTTTTTAAGCTTACGGCCCTGTTCAGCTTCCAGCTTGAAGATCTTCGCTTCGAGCGCCTGCTTAACCACGGGCGTCGGCAGGATCTTCTCTTCTTTACGGGCGCAAACGATGATTTGCCCCGTGCTGCTGGCGTGGGTCAGCGCATCGCTTTGAGAACCCATTGGCGGAACCCAGCCGGTTTTTGCCATATCCTGGCTACCGCAAGGGGTAAAGGAGTAAGCGGCTAACTGTTTTTCCATCTCTTCTGCACGCAGCGAAACGTCGCGGCTGAGACGGTAAACCATCAAATTTTTGAACCACAGCATGATAATTTCCACGGCCTTGTCGTTAAATCAGCGGGCATGATAACGAATTGTCGCATCGCTTGCATTGCTAATCGGGAAGCGGGCTTCTACTCTGTTGATAATCAAAATAATGAGGAGTGTCTTGTGCGTATTGGGATTGATTTGGGCGGCACCAAAACAGAAGTTATTGCGCTGAGCGAGCAGGGGGAGCAACTGTTTCGCCACCGTCTGCCTACGCCGCGCGATGATTATCACCAGACCATAGAGACGATTGCCCGCCTGGTCGATATGGCAGAGCAGGCAACGGGCGAGACGGGCACGGTCGGGATGGGGATCCCCGGCTCCATTTCGCCGTATACCGGCGTGGTGAAAAATGCCAACTCCACCTGGCTCAACGGTCAGCCGTTTGATAAAGACTTAAGCCAGCGCCTGAACCGGGAGGTGCGTCTGGCGAATGACGCCAACTGCCTGGCGGTCTCTGAGGCCGTGGATGGTGCAGCGGCTGGCGCGCAGACCGTATTTGCGGTCATTATCGGCACCGGCTGCGGGGCGGGCGTGGCCCTCGGTGGGCGCTCGCATATTGGCGGCAACGGCACCGCGGGCGAGTGGGGGCACAATCCGTTGCCGTGGATGGATGAAGATGAACTCAAATACCGCGCCGAAGTACCGTGCTACTGTGGCAAGCAGGGCTGTATTGAGACCTTTATTTCCGGCACGGGGTTTGCCACCGATTATCATCGCCTGAGCGGTCAGCCGCTGAAAGGTAACGAGATTATGCGTCTGGTTGAGGAGCAGGATCCGGTGGCTGAACTGGCGCTCAGCCGCTACGAAATGCGGCTGGCTAAGTCACTGGCGCATGTGATCAATATTCTTGATCCCGACGTGATTGTACTGGGCGGCGGCATGAGCAACGTCGACCGGCTGTACGCCACGGTGCCAACGCTGGTGAAACAGTGGGTATTTGGCGGCGAGTGCGAAACGCCGATCCGCAAAGCCGTCCACGGAGATTCCAGCGGAGTGCGCGGCGCGGCGTGGCTCTGGCCGGAATAAACGCAAACCGTTTTTGATGTTTGTAGCCTCTCCCCGTGGGGAGAGGCTACCCCAGTAATTTGAAAGCAAAAGCTATAACGTTGCCTCAGAATAACTGAGGGCTTTCAGCGATGCCTCGGTCCGGCTGTAAATCGCTGAGGCGTTTCCTGTAGGCCGGGGCGAGGCGCAGGGATGCGCCGAGAGGGTGGGCTTTACAGGGATGTTACCTCCGCCCGTCCCCGATAAGCCGGAAGGAATAAGCCGAAGGCACCGCGAAGCGGCGATTTTCCGCCGGAAGCCCGGGTCGCCAGGGTGGTGGCGACTGAGCCACCCTGGCACGTTCACCGCTCATGTCGTGACAGAGTAGTAAGGAACATAACGTGAACGGAATGACCACCAGAGCCGTATGTTCCCCCTCACCCCAGCCCTCTCCCTCAAGGGAGAGGGGGCCGTCTGTGCAGGCATTATTTTGTGGGGAACTCTCAGCCCACAGGGAGAGGGCCAGGGTGAGGGCACCAGAGCGCATCATCCCCCCATTTACTGCACCGCAAACTCCCTGTCCAGCCTGCTATATCCCAGCCCGTTGATCTTCTTCACTTTGATCTGCACCGGAATGCGCTCTTTCATTGCCTCTACGTGGCTGATCACGCCAATGGTTTTCCCGGTGGCGTTCAGCGCGTCGAGCGCGTCCAGCGCGGTGTCCAGCGTTTCGCTGTCGAGCGTGCCGAATCCTTCATCCAGGAACAGCGAGTCAATGCGCGTTTTGTGACTGACCAGATCGGAAAGCGCTAAAGCCAGCGCCAGACTGACCAGGAAACTCTCCCCGCCGGAAAGGGTACGGGTATCGCGTACCGCATCGGCCTGCCAGGTATCGACCACTTCCAGCTCCAGCGCGTCGCTGGCTTTACGCTGAAGCAGATAGCGGCCATGCAGACGGTTGAGCTGCTGGTTGGCAAGCCACACCAGATTATCCAGCGTCAGCCCCTGGGCGAATTTACGGAATTTATCGCCGGTGCTGGAGCCTATCAGCGCGTTGAGATAGCCCCAGTCGTCGGCCTGACGCGCCGCCTCCTCAATCTGCTGCATAAGCGCCTGCTGGTGCAGACGGTTATCGGCGTCCTGTTTGAGCTGCTGGCGGATCTCCCCCTGATGCGTGGTGTTGTCCCGAAGCTGTTGCGCCAGCTGGTGTAACTGCGCCTGAAGCGTTGCGGCATCGGTTTCCAGCCCCTCGGGGCGCTGTGCCTGATGCGCCTGAAGCTGCTGGCTTGCCTGCATCGAAAGCGCCGTGGCCTGCTGGAGCTGGTTTTCCAGCGTCTGCTTTTGTTGTTCAAGCTGGTGGATCGACGTTTCATCCAGCAGGGCGGAGAGAAATGCTTCCCGATCGGCAAAGCAGCTCGCGGTCAGCGCGGCGTTGAACTGAGCCTGTGATTGCTGGAGCCGTTCACGCTCAAGCGTCTCCTGTTGCTGTAGGGTGGTGAGCTGACTTTGCAGCGACACGCATTCGTCGTGGATGCCGCGCCAGTTCTCAGGGATAACCGCGTCGGCTTCTGCATCATTGGTAACCGGCAGCGTTTCCAGAATGGGCATCAGGGCGTTAATACCTTCCTGAATCGTACCGTGCTGGGCCTGTTTTTCCTGCCACAGGGTATATTCGCTTTCGCGCGCGCTCAGCCAGGCGCTTTCAGCCCCTTCATCGGGCACGCTAAGCGACAGCGATTGTAACGAGGCCGCCAGCGCCTGACGCGTCGCCGTCAGCTGCTGCTGGTACTGGCGCGCCTGACCTTCCTGTTCATTGAGCTGGTTTTGCAGCGTCAGACGCTGGCTGAGCTGATACAGCTGGCGTTCATACTGTTCCTGTTCGCTCATCCAGGGGGCAATATCATCCTGAATATTCAGCGCTATGTTCAGGGAGGCGCAGACCTCCAGCCACTCTTTAGTGAGTGCTTGCTCTTCCTCAGAGAGAGTCTGTGCTTCCTCTGTCTCGCGCTGGATCTGCTGGGTCAGCGCATTCACCTGCCCGAGCACCAGCAATCCTTCCTCTTTTAGCGCGGCAACCTCTTTCTCCAGCGCGTCGCGGCGGCGCTGATTGTCGGTCAGTTCAAGCGCCTGATATTGCACAACTGCCGGGTGTTCGCGTGAACCGCAGAGCGGGCAAGGCTTACCCGCTTCGAGCTGTGCACGATAGTTCTCAAGATCCTTGATTGTCGCCTCACGCTCACAGAGCGCTTTCAGGTCGGCATAGTGCTGATTTTTCTCTTTGAACTGCTGACGCCGCAGGATCAGCGTTTCATTGAGCTTAGCCTGCTCAGCCTGCGCTTTCTGCACGCTTTCCGCATTCTGGCGCAGCCGTTTTTGCAGCGGTTGAAAGCGAGCGTGAAGCGCTGTCAGACGCTGGCGGAGCGCCCGCGATTGTGCCTGTCGCTCCATTGCCGTCGCGAGATCCTCAGCCGTCAGCGTCAACCTACTTTCAGGCATCTCAGCCAGCTTCTGACGAAGCTCAGCCATGCGCGCTGCCTGGGCAACAAGCTGATTTTTATCGCGATTCAGCTGCGTAAAATGCGCCCGCCAGCCGGCAATTTCCTGCCCCCAATGACGGAAACGATCGTGTTCGGTCAGCCACTGCGTCAGTACCGTGTGCTCTGCCTGCAACTGTTCACGGTTTCGCAGCGCACCGTTACGGATACGCGAGCGCTGCGCCGCTCTGTGGAGTAAGCGAGTATTTACTTCAACAATTCGCTCTGTTGTCTGCGACAGGCGGGTGGTCTGCTCCTGCTGATACTCCCACAGCGGACGTAGCTGGGCGGCGGGCTGTGCCAGCTTGAGCTTCGCCAGTTGGGGCGCGGCGTCCGTCAGAGCCTGTTGCGCCTGCTGCTGCGAAGCGGCTGCGCGCTGCTGCTCACGTATCAGTTCGTCGTTACGCGTAAGCCACTGAAAATCTTTCTGTTGGCTTTGCTGCTGTGCCAGCAGGACTTTTTCTTCGTCAGTAAGTGCCTGCAAACTTTGCTGTAAGTGCTGCTGCTGTTCCTCGCTCAGCAGCACAACCCCTGCGGCCTGCGCTTCGCACATCTCCAGCGCGTTACGTGCCGCTTTGTGTTTTTCAAAAACCATGGCGGAAATCTGGCCGTAAATTTCCGTGCCGGTCAGTTCCTCCAGCAGCTCAGCGCGATCGCTCGGTTTGGCATTCAGGAAGGCGGCAAACTGCCCCTGAGAGAGCAGCATCGAGCGGGTAAAGCGACCATAGTCCAGCCCGGTGAGTGTGGCGGTTTGTTCCAGCTTATCCGTGACTTTGTCGGCCAGAATTTTGCCGTCTTCGCAGCGGGCCAGCTCAACGCGCGGTGCCTGTAAGTTCCCGTCCGGCTGGTTGCGGGCGCGGTTCTGGCTCCAGAAAGCGCGATAAGCAACGCCTTTGACCTCAAATTCCACTTCCGCCAGGCATTCGGCGGTATCGCGCGTCATCAGGTCGTTTTGTGCCTGAGAGACCTTATTAAGACGCGGCGTTTCGTGGTACAGCGCCAGGCAGATGGCATCCAGCAGCGTGGTTTTACCCGCGCCGGTTGCGCCGGTGATGGCAAACAGCCCGTTGCTGGCGAACGGCTCCGCGGTGAAATCAATTTTCCACTCACCCTTTAGCGAATTCAGATTTTTCAGGCGCAGGCTCAGAATTTTCATGCGTTTTCGTCCTCGTCATGGAGGGAATGCAGGGTCTGGGCAAACAGCTCGTTAAGCCTGGTGCGTCTGGCCTCGTCCACCTCTTCATGCGCAAGCCGCCGCGCGAACACCTCTTCAACCCGAAGTTCACTAAGCGTTTCACGCTGGGCGTTGAGCAGTATTTTCTCGCGCTGCTCGCGGCTGCGGCGTACCAGCAGCACCTCCACGGGAAGGTCTTCCGTCAGCGTCTGTATTTTACGCTGCATATCGTACAGGTAGTCGTCGGTGGTGATTTCGATATCGAGCCAGACGGGGGGATTAAGCGCTGCGCCGCGCCACTGCTCAAGCTGAGCGGTAATGGCGGCCAGATCGCCTTTCAGCACCGCCAGCGGCTGGGTGACCGGCACCTCAAGCGTCTCAACGGCGCTGAGTTTGCCTCCGGTGAAGCTCACCAGATGCACGGATTTGGCCTTGCCCGTTTCGTCAAAACTGAGCGAAATGGGCGAGCCGCAGTAGCGGATATGCTCGCAGCCGCCGATGATCTGCGCCCGGTGAATATGCCCGAGGGCAATGTAGTCGGCGGGGGGGAAGTTTTGCGCCGGAAACGCGTCCAGCGTACCGATATAGATCTCGCGCACCGCATCACTCTTACTGGCTCCGACGGTGGTGAGGTGCCCGGTGGCAATGATCGGAATGGCCTGATCGCCGCGCAGGGCGCAGGCTTCCGTATGTTGCTGGTGATAATAGCGGGTGATGGCCTGCAACAGATGCTGCTGTTTTTCGCTGCCGGACAGACCTGCCTGGCTTTGCACGATATCGCGCGGGCGTAAAAACGGAATTGGGCACAGCACTGCGCCCGGCGTGCCGTCGCGTTTTTTCAGGATCTGCGGCGCGTGTCCGGCGCTGGCCACCACGGTGGTATTGAGGAACGCCAGAATATCGCGGGATTCATTCAGCGTCGCCACCGAGTCATGGTTTCCGGCGACAATCACCAGGTGACAACCGGTTTGCTGGAGGTTGACCACAAAACGGTTGTACAGCTCACGCGCATAGCTCGGCGGCGATCCGGTATCAAAAATGTCGCCCGCCACAATAATCGCGTCCACCTCGTGAGCCTGAGCCGTCTCCAGCAGCCAGTTCAGGAACGCTTCATGTTCCGCGGCGCGGCTTTTGCTGTAAAAATTTTGACCCAGGTGCCAGTCTGAGGTGTGAAGTATGCGCATAAAAGATCCGTGGCAATAATAAGAAAGCAGGATTATAAACGTTCGGGGAACGGAAAATAACCGCTGTAATAAAACAACAGTTTGCTATTTATAGTGGTAATGTTTTTCATAAATCTGTCATAAATCTGACGCATAATGACGCCGCATTACAGACTTGTAACTTAAATACGATAAGACAGGGCAAAGTATGGCGAGACGTATTCTGGTCGTAGAAGATGAAGCTCCGATCCGTGAAATGGTGTGCTTCGTGCTTGAACAAAATGGCTTCCAGCCGGTTGAAGCGGAAGATTATGACAGCGCGGTGAACCAGCTGAATGAACCCTGGCCCGATCTGATCCTGCTGGACTGGATGCTGCCTGGCGGTTCCGGATTGCAGTTTATCAAGCATATCAAACGCGAGGCGATGACCCGCGATATCCCGGTGGTAATGCTGACGGCGCGCGGCGAGGAAGAGGATCGCGTGCGCGGTCTGGAAACCGGCGCGGACGATTACATCACTAAACCGTTCTCCCCGAAAGAGCTGGTGGCGCGTATCAAAGCCGTGATGCGCCGTATTTCACCGATGGCGGTGGAAGAGGTGATTGAGATGCAGGGGCTGAGCCTGGATCCTACCTCACACCGGGTCATGACCGGTGAAAATCCCCTCGATATGGGACCGACCGAATTTAAACTCCTGCACTTCTTTATGACCCACCCGGAGCGCGTTTACAGCCGCGAACAGTTGCTGAATAACGTCTGGGGAACTAACGTCTATGTCGAAGACCGAACGGTTGACGTCCATATTCGCCGCCTGCGTAAAGCACTGGAACTGAGTGGCCACGATCGCATGGTACAGACGGTCCGCGGCACGGGTTATCGTTTCTCGACCCGTTTCTGAACAATGACAGGAGTGTGACGCGTGCTGGAACGTCTGTCATGGAAAAGGCTCGTCTTTGAACTGATCTTATGTTGTATTCCGGCCCTCATTCTGGGGGCTATCTTTGGCTATCTGCCGTGGTTTTTACTGGTGGCCGTGACGGGATTGCTCGTCTGGCATTTCTGGAATTTACTGCGTCTCTCCTGGTGGCTGTGGGTCGACAGAAGTATGACACCCCCGCCGGGAAGCGGGAGCTGGGAACCGCTACTCTACGGCCTGCACCAGATGCAGATGCGTAACAAAAAGCGCCGTCGTGAGCTGGGAAGCCTGATCAAACGCTTTCGTAGCGGTGCGGAGTCGCTGCCGGACGCGGTGATCCTGACGACAGAAGAAGGGACAATCTTCTGGTGTAATGGCCTCGCGCAACAGCTGCTGGGCCTGCGCTGGCCGGATGATAATGGTCAGAACATCCTGAACCTTCTGCGTTATCCCGAGTTCACGCTGTATCTGAAAAAGCGGGATTTTTCGCGCCCGCACAATCTGAAGCTCAATAACGGTCGCCATCTGGAAATCCGCGTGATGCCCTACAGCGATCGGCAGTGGCTGATGGTGGCGCGGGACGTTACCCAGATGCACCAGCTTGAGGGCGCGAGACGTAACTTCTTTGCCAACGTCAGCCACGAGCTGCGTACGCCGTTGACGGTGCTTCAGGGCTACCTGGAGATGATGCAGGAGCAAACGCTTGAGGGGGCGCCGCGTGAGAAAGCACTGCATACCATGCGGGAGCAGACGTTCCGCATGGAAGGGCTGGTCAAACAGCTGCTGACGCTTTCAAAGATTGAGGCTGCCCCGTCGCTGGCGCTAAACGACATCATTGATGTGCCGATGATGTTGCGGGTGGTGGAGCGCGAAGCCCAAACGCTGAGTCATAATCAGCACACCCTGAGTTTTGACGTTGATAACACGCTGAAAGTGCTCGGCAGTGAAGATGAGCTGCGAAGCGCTATCTCAAACCTGGTCTATAACGCCGTGAATCATACCCCGAAAGGGACGCATATCGCGGTGTGCTGGCAGCATACCCCGGCGGGCGCTGAGTTTAGCGTCGAGGACAACGGGCCGGGGATTGGGCCCGAGCACCTCCCGCGTCTCACCGAACGATTCTACCGGGTGGATAAGGCGCGCTCGCGGCAGACCGGCGGGAGCGGACTGGGACTGGCAATTGTGAAGCATGCCGTCAGCCACCACGAAAGCCGGCTCAATATCGAAAGCACCCTGGGTAAGGGCACGCGCTTTAGCTTCGTGATTCCGGAACGATTAATTGCCAAAAAAAGCGCCTGACGGCAGATGTGTCAGGCTACCTTTCCACGGGCCAGCGATTGCTGGCCCGTTTGCTTTGCAGTCAAGCGAAACGCGGATGAATATTATACGGCTGGTGCTTTTTTGTTCGCATGATTAGCCATGAGTTTTTCTTATACATGGCATATTATTTTGGTCTGAATTTTCATGCTGGCATATTGTTCTGGTTTTACGATCCCTTCTTGCCTTTAAACGTTATAAGCGTTTAAATTGCCCCCCATATACTGTCAGACCGACTGTATTTGCGTGGTAAATCGAAAAACTATTCTTCGCCACGCCAGGACGGGAGCATATCCCGCTGAAATTGAGCAAATTTTCCGCTGTATCGTCCCGTGAGGGATGGCGAAAATCTCAACGTATTCAACACCACATCCACAGGCAGTAAGGTTTTATGACCCATCACTTGAAATCGCGTGACATTATCGCGCTGGGCTTTATGACATTTGCGCTGTTCGTTGGCGCAGGTAACATCATTTTTCCTCCAATGGTTGGCTTACAGGCGGGTGAACACGTCTGGACGGCTGCGTTTGGCTTCCTGCTTACTGCCGTGGGCCTGCCGGTACTGACCGTTATCGCGCTGGCGAAAGTCGGTGGCGGTGTGGACAGCCTCAGCACCCCGATTGGCAAAGTGGCTGGCGTTCTGCTGGCAACCGTCTGCTATCTGGCCGTTGGCCCGCTGTTCGCGACCCCACGTACGGCGACCGTCTCCTTTGAAGTGGGTATCGCCCCGCTGACCGGTGACGGCGCGATGCCGCTGTTTATTTACAGCCTCATTTACTTCGCCATCGTGATTCTGGTTTCTCTCTATCCCGGCAAACTGCTGGATACCGTGGGTAACTTCCTGGCTCCGCTGAAAATTGTGGCGCTGATCGTGCTGGCGGTTGCGGCCATCGTCTGGCCTGCGGGGCCCATCAGCTCCGCGATGGACGCTTATCAGAACGCGGCGTTCTCAAACGGTTTCGTGAACGGCTATCTGACAATGGATACGCTCGGTGCGATGGTGTTTGGTATCGTTATCGTTAACGCCGCGCGTTCCCGCGGGGTGACCGAAGCGCGTCTGCTGACTCGCTACACCATCTGGGCTGGCCTGATGGCCGGTGTCGGCCTGACGCTGCTGTATCTGGCGCTGTTCCGTCTGGGCTCAGATAGCGCAACGCTGGTCGATCAGAACGCAAACGGCGCGGCGATCCTGCATGCTTACGTGCAGCATACCTTTGGTGGTGCAGGCAGCATGCTGCTGGCGGCGCTGATTTTCCTGGCCTGTCTGGTGACGGCGGTGGGTCTGACCTGCGCCTGCGCGGAGTTCTTCGCCCAGTATCTGCCGCTCTCTTACCGCACGCTGGTGTTTATCCTCGGCATCTTCTCCATGGCGGTGTCAAACCTCGGTCTGAGCCACCTGATTCAGGTGTCAATTCCGGTGCTGACGGCGATCTATCCGCCATGTATCGTGCTGGTGGTGCTGAGCTTCACCCGCCCGTGGTGGCATAACTCGACGCGAATTATTGCGCCGGCCATGTTTATCAGCCTGATTTTTGGTATCCTTGACGGGATCAAAGCATCAGCATTTGCAGAAATCCTGCCAGCCTGGACACAGCGTCTGCCGCTGTCCGAGCAGGGCCTGGCCTGGCTGATGCCTTCCGTTGTAGCGCTGGTTCTGGCGATTATCTGGGACCGTGCGGCAGGGCGTCAGGTGACATCCAACGCCCATTAATCAACGGCAACAAATTGTTTAACCACGGGGCTTAAGGCCCCGTGGTTTTTTGTTTTTTTCGTGTTGAATGGCAAGATTTTAATGGAAAGCACTAACAAACTTAAACGTGGATTGAGCACCCGCCACATCCGCTTTATGGCGCTGGGCTCGGCTATCGGCACCGGTCTTTTTTATGGCTCGGCAGATGCCATCAAAATGGCCGGTCCAAGCGTTCTGCTGGCCTACATCATCGGCGGCGTGGCGGCCTATATCATCATGCGTGCGCTGGGGGAGATGTCGGTTCACAACCCGTCTGCCAGTTCCTTCTCCCGCTACGCACAAGAAAACTTAGGCCCGCTGGCCGGGTTTATCACCGGCTGGACTTACTGCTTCGAAATCCTGATTGTCGCCATTGCCGATGTGACGGCGTTTGGCATCTATATGGGGGTCTGGTTCCCCGCCGTGCCGCACTGGATCTGGGTACTGAGCGTGGTGCTGATCATCTGCGCCGTCAATCTGATGAGCGTGAAGGTGTTTGGCGAGCTGGAGTTCTGGTTCTCCTTCTTCAAGGTCGCGACCATTATTATCATGATCCTCGCCGGTTTCGGCATCATCATCTGGGGTATCGGCAACGGTGGGCAGCCAACCGGCATCCATAACCTGTGGAGCAACGGCGGCTTCTTCAGCAACGGCTGGCTCGGGATGGTCATGTCGCTCCAGATGGTCATGTTCGCCTATGGCGGTATTGAGATTATCGGCATCACCGCCGGGGAAGCGAAAGATCCGGAGAAGTCCATTCCGCGCGCCATCAACTCGGTGCCGATGCGTATCCTGGTGTTCTACGTGGGCACGTTGTTTGTGATTATGTCCATCTACCCGTGGAACCAGGTGGGCACCAACGGCAGCCCGTTTGTCCTGACTTTCCAGCATATGGGCATTGCGTTTGCCGCCAGCATTCTCAACTTTGTGGTACTGACCGCCTCGCTGTCGGCCATCAACAGTGACGTGTTCGGCGTGGGTCGTATGCTGCATGGCATGGCGGAGCAGGGCAGTGCGCCGAAGGTGTTTGCCAAAACGTCGCGTCGCGGCACCCCGTGGGTAACGGTGCTGGTCATGACCGTGGCGCTGCTGTTCTCGGTTTACCTGAATTACATCATGCCGGAGAACGTCTTCCTGGTGATTGCGTCACTGGCGACCTTTGCGACGGTGTGGGTGTGGATCATGATCCTGCTGTCGCAGATTGCGTTCCGTCGCCGCCTGTCGCCAGAAGAGGCCAAAGCGCTGAAGTTTAAAGTGCCGGGCGGCGTGCCAACGACCATTGTCGGTCTCATCTTCCTGGTCTTCATCATTGGCCTGATTGGTTATCACCCGGATACCCGTATTTCCCTGTACGTGGGCTTCGCGTGGATCGTCCTGCTGCTGGTGGGCTGGATGTTTAAATGTCGCCGCGATCGTCAGCTGGCGGAAGCACAGTAAGGTAAAAATGCCGGGTGGCGCTGCGCTTACCCGGCCTACACTCCCTTTTGCCCTGGAAAAAATCTCCTCCTCCGTTCTCCTCCCCCAATAATCCCGAACACGATGAGCTATCTTTAATCACCCTGTGGCAAGGTGACGTCAATTTCATCAAAGGGGATTCGTGATGTTAAACGCCTGGCACCTTCCGGTTGCCCCATTTGTTAAGCAAAACAAAGACAACCTTGTGATTACGCTCTGGCTGGCAGGGGACAATCAGCCTGAACGTGTGACCCTGCGCGCCGAAGTGGATAACGAAGAAACGTCGCTGAAAATGCACAAAGTGCGCAGCCAGCCGCAGCCGGGCGTCACGGCGTGGCGGGCAAATATCGATTTGCGCAGCGGGCAGCCGCGTCGCCGCTACGGCTTCAAGCTGCTGTGGAATAACCGGCAGCTGTGGTTTACCCCGCAGGGCTTCAGCCGTTTTCCTCCGGCCCGGCTGGAGCAGTTTGCCGTGGATCACCCGGATAACGGCCCGCAGTGGGTTAACGATCAGGTCTTTTACCAGATTTTCCCGGACCGCTTTGCGCGCAGCGAAAAGCGCACCGCCGATCAGGACAAGGTTTATTACCATCATGCGGTCGGTCACGACATCATTCTGAAAAAATGGGACGAGCCGCTGACCGCCCAGGCGGGGGGATCGACCTTTTACGGCGGCGATCTCGACGGTATCAGCGAAAAACTGCCGTACCTGAAAAAGCTCGGCGTCACGGCGCTGTACCTGAACCCGGTGTTTAAAGCGCCAAGCGTGCACAAATACGATACGCAGGACTACCGCCACGTTGACGAGCAGTTTGGCGGTGACGAGGCGCTGCTGCGGCTGCGGCACAACACGCAAAAAGAGGGTATGCGCCTGATCCTTGATGGCGTGTTCAATCACAGCGGTGATTCTCACGCGTGGTTTGACCGTCATAATCAGTCGATGAGCGGCGCATGCCATAATCCGGACTCACCGCAGCGTGACTGGTACAGTTTTGATGAGAATGGCCGCGCCCTGGACTGGCTGGGCTATCCGAGTCTGCCGAAGCTCGATTTCCAGTCGCCATCGCTGGTGAATGAGATCTACGGCGGCGACGACAGCATCGTGCGCCACTGGCTGAAAGCGCCGTGGAGCATGGACGGCTGGCGGCTGGACGTGGTGCATATGCTGGGTGAAGCAGGCGGGGCGCGGAATAACCTTCAGCATGTCGCCGCCATTACCCGGTCGGCAAAAGCGGTCCGGTCGGAAGCATTCGTCTTCGGGGAGCACTTTGGCGACGCGCGTCAGTGGTTGCAGGCTGATGCAGAAGACGCGGCGATGAACTATCGCGGCTTCACCTTCCCGCTGTGGGGTTTCCTCGCTAACACCGATATCTCTTACGATCCGCAGCATATCGACGCCGAAACCTGCATGGCGTGGATGGAAAACTATCGCGCTGGCCTGTCGCATCAGCAGCAGCTGCGGATGTTTAACCAGCTCGACAGCCATGATACCGCGCGCTTTAAATCATTGCTGGGTAAAGATGTGGCGCGTCTGCCGCTGGCAGTGACCTGGCTCTTTACCTGGCCGGGCGTACCCTGCATCTACTATGGCGATGAAGTGGGGCTGGAGGGGAATAACGATCCGTTCTGCCGTAAAACCTTCCCGTGGGAGAGTGAAAAACAGGATCAGGATCTGCTCAGCCTGTACCAGCGTATGGCGACGCTGCGCAGGCAGAGTCAGGCCCTGCGCTACGGGGGCTGTCAGGTGATGTACGCCCACGATAACGTGGTGGTGTTTGTCCGCGTCTATAACCAGCAGCGTGTGCTGGTGGCGATCAACCGGGGCGAGGCGTGTGAAGTGGTGCTGGAAGATTCACCGCTGCTGGCCGGTAAAACGTGGAAGATCAAAGAGGGTAAAGCGACGTTCCAGGAGAGCGTGCTCACGCTGCCCGCGATTTCCGCTGCGGTCTGGTTCGGCAGCTAAGCGCAGGCAGAATGGTTTTCACCTTTTAAGATGGCGCAAATGCAACGATTTGTGTCAATCTTAGCGGATCGTTTACGGTGAAGGTGGAAACATGGACGAGCTTTACATCCTTGGCTGTTTGTTCCTGGTTTTTGCGCTGGTCGTGGCACCCGTGCTCGCGGTGATAGGTTTTAACCGAAGCACGGCGGCGCGGCAGGAGATCGCCCGGCTTCGCCAGCGCATTGAGGCGCTTGAGCAGCGCGGTGTCACTGAGAAAGCGCCGGAGCCGGTGCAGACCGCCGCGCCGGTGGAGACGCCAGCGTCGGTGGCAGAAGCCGTTACCCCACCTGTCGATCCCTGGCGTCCCGAACCGCCCGTCACTGAAGCAGAACCAGCGCTTGTACCGGCGGCAAAACGGCCTTCCGCCTTTGGCGGCATCCTGTCCTCGCTGACGCGCTGGTTTATGCAGGGCAATCCGCTGGCAAAACTGGGGATTGTACTGCTCTTCCTCGGCCTCTCTTTCCTGCTGCGCTATACCGTTGAACATTCACTGTTTCCGATTGAGCTGCGTCTTGCCGCCACGGCGCTGTTTGCCATGGTTCTGCTGGCCGTTGGATGGCGGCTGCGGCACAGGCAGCGGATCTACGCGCTGATCCTCCAGGGCGGGGCGACCGGCGTGCTTTATCTGACCGTCTTTGGCGCATTCCGGCTGTGGCAAATGCTGCCGATGACGCTGGCGTTTGCGCTGCTGGTGGTGATTTGCGCGGCGAGCGTCGGGCTGGCCGTGCTGCAAAAGGCGCTGAGCCTTGCCATGCTGGCGAGCCTCGGCGGATACCTTGCGCCGCTGCTGTTGTCTACCGGAGGCGGCAGCGTTGTGGCGCTGTTCTCCTTCTATCTCATGCTTTCCATCGGCATTCTCGCCATCAGCATCTGGCAGCACTGGCGCGAGCTCAACCTGCTCGGGCTGCTCTTCACGTTTGGCGTTGGCGGGGTATGGGGGCTGAGCGACTACCAGCCTGAAGACTATGCTATCTGTCAGCTGTTCCTGATTGCCAATACGCTTATTTTTGGCGTGTTTAGCGTGGCGCTGTCGCTGCGGGCGCAGGAAAAAGGCAAACAGATTATTGACGGCGCACTGCTGTTTGCTCCTCCGCTGATTGGTTTTGGGATGCAGTATGGCATGACGTCTCACTGGACGTACGGCCCGGCGCTCAGCGCGCTGGGCTATGGTGCGTTTTATCTCTCACTGGCGTTTCTCGCACTGCGACGCTATCCGTCTGTCGGGCGGCCACTGGTTATGGCGGCGCTGGCGATCGGCGGCGGGTTTGCCACGCTTGCCATACCGCTGGCGCTTTCAGCGCGCTGGACGGCGATGGCCTGGGCGCTGGAAGGGTTGGGTATTCTCTGGCTGGGCGTGCAACAGCAGCAGCGGCGCATGAGCTATAGCGGGACGGCGCTGCTGGTGCTGGCGCTCGGCAGCGCGATATGGGCGCAAATGGACGGCGTCACCTCGTTGAGCCTGCTGCTTATTTTCGCAGTGCTCAGTCTTTGCTGGCTGGCTGCGGCCTGGCTGTGGCAGAAAATCGCACAGCCGGGCAGTTGGGCATTGCTGGCCGGTGGGCTGCTGTTCTGGTTAGTGGCGCAGCTGGGCGCGTCGCAGCTGTTCCTGAAGCAGGAGTTATCGGTTCTGGAAGGCGTAATGGCGCTGACGGCGGCGTCGGCCTGGGGATGGCGGCAGGCTGCCGCTCGTCTGGCGTGGCGGGAGCTGGATGCCAGCAAATGGCTGCTGTGGCCGGTGATGCTGCTGATGGTGCTGTATCAGATCTGGCAACAGCAAATCCTGGCGGCCGGCTGGGCAAATCTGGCCTGGGCTATTGCGCTGCCTGCCGCCCTGATGCTGCTGCGGCGCGACGAAGATAAACTTCTGCCGCGCATCTCAATGGGACTGCATCTGTCGCTGGTGTGGATGATTTTACTCGCCATAGCCGCCGAGCTTTACTGGTTTGCCCGCTCCCTGCCGTGGGGCATGGCGGCCTGGGGAAGCGGCATTGCGATGGCTGTTGGCGGTGGGGTGATTATGGCGCTCTCCGCGGCCGTACGGCGTCGCGGGTGGCCGTTCCGGGTATGGCCTGCGCTCTACGCCTGCCTTGCCGCGATCCCTGTGGTTGTGGCGCTGGTGGTATTGCTGGTCGTGACCAATTTGCAGGACGGTGTGGTCTATCAACAGACATGGCTGCCGCTGGTGAACCCGCTTGAGGAAGGGGCGGCGTTCGCGCTGCTGGGGCTGGTGGTGTTTTATCGGGAAGTGGATCGCTACTATCCGGCATCGTTTGCGCAGTCCCGTCCGTGGCCCGCCGTTGTGCTGATGGCCCTGGGTTTCTGGTGGCTTAACGGCGCATTGCTGCGCGCGCTGGCGTGGTACGGCGAGGTGGCCTGGAATTGGGAGTCGTTGTGGCATTCGCGGCTTATCCAGACCACCTTTGCCCTGTTCTGGATGTTGTGCGCGCTGGTGGTCATGATCCGCGCCACCCGTCACGCCTCCCGTCAGCAGTGGCTTGGCGGTGCGGCGCTACTGGGGGTGGTCATGCTCAAACTGATGCTGGTGGACAGCGCGGGCGGTGGCGGCCTGGCGCGCGCCGTCGCGTTTATTGGCGTGGCGATCCTGGTCCTGATTGTGGGCTATTTCTCGCCGCTACCGCCTAAAGCAGGAGAAGAAAAATGAAATGGATGAACGCGGTTGTTTGTACGGCACTGCTGGCCGTGGCCGGTCCGGCATTCTGCGAGGGCGCGCCAGCGGAATCCCCGCGGGATTATGCCTATGGCCTGTCCCTTGATACCTCTGCCTCTTCGCCGTGGTATCGGGTCATGCTGCCGCTGGCGGTTTATCAGCAGAGCACATCGCCCGATCTGCGCGACGTGCGCGTGTTTAATCAGTCGGGCGAGCCGGTACCGTTCAGCCTGGTTACCACGACGCGTCCGCAGCCGGCACCGACCACCACGGCGCTGCGCCTCTTTGCGCTTAACGCCTCGCCGGGCGGAGAAGAGGACAGCGGCGATAAAATTATGCTACGGGCCAGAAACGGCGTGGAAATTGTGCTGGAAGGGCAACACGCAGCGGCTGCCGGACAGCACTATCTGCTGACCCTGCCGGAAAACGCGACGGAGGTTCCGCTCTCTCAGCTCCAGCTTTTCTGGGACACGCCGCAGGGCTCGTGGCAGGGGACGGCATCGGTCTATTACAGCGAGGATCTGAAAAACTGGTATACCCTGCGCGAAGAGATGCCCCTGCTGGACGTGATGAGTGGACAGGATCGCCTGAAGCTCGACCGCATCGATACCGATCTGGTGTTATCGCCTGAGGCGAATCGTTATCTGCTGCTGGTGCTGAACACGGGGCGTTCTGCCCTGACGTTAACCGGCGTCAACGCGATTAACGCGACTGAACAGCCGGAATCTGAGCACATTAGCCTGGCGGGAGAGGGGGAGCGGTTATCCGAAAGCGAAGCCGTGTGGCGCTGGAAACATCCGCAGCCTCTGAGTGCGATCGGCTTCATGCTGAATGGCGACGGCGTTCTCCCGGCAGAAATAGCCTGGCGGGAGGCGGATAAGGATCGGTGGCATACGCTGAAAAAAGAGGTGATCTACCAGCTCGGCGGCAAAACGTCTGAACCTGTTCCGCTCCCTGGCGGGCTGGTCGAGGCGGTAAAAATCAAGACCCTCAGTGCGCGTTTGCCTGAGAACCTGCCTGGCGTGACCGGGCAACGCGTGCGCTACGATCTGGTGTTTAACGCGCAGGGGAAGGGGCCGTACCTGCTCGCGTGGGGGAACGGGGCTGCGAAACCGGCGAGCGTGGAGACGGATATGCTGATCCCGATCGAACTGCGTAAAACCTACGATCTGGCAGCCCTGCCGATGGCGGATACGCTGGAACCTGTCCCGCTGGGTGGCGAGGCGCGTTTAACCGCGACGTCTGCGGCTGAGCAGGAAAGCAGAATGAAAACGCTGATGGTCTGGGGCGTACTGATTGCGGGGGTGATGGTGCTTGCAGGTATGGCATGGCGCATCTGGCGCGAGGTAAAAAAAGACGGCGCAGCATAAGCCATAAAAAAACCCGCGTATTCGCGGGTTTTTTGGTAAACCGTGCCGATTACAGGCTGGATACGTTCTCAGACAGGTATTTAGCTACGCCGTCTGGGGAAGCCGCCATACCTTCTTTACCTTTTTCCCACTGAGCCGGGCACACTTCACCATGCTCTTCGTGGAACTGGAGCGCGTCAACCATGCGCAGCATTTCGTCGATGTTACGACCCAGCGGCAGATCGTTCACAACCTGGTGACGAACGATGCCGTTCGCGTCGATCAGGAAAGAACCACGCAGTGCAACGCCAGCGTCCGGATGTTCGATACCGTAAGCCTGCTGGATTTCGCGTTTGATGTCCGCAACCATCGCGTATTTCACTGCACCGATGCCGCCGTTTTCGACAGGGGTGTTACGCCATGCGTTGTGTACAAATTCAGAGTCGAAGGAGACGCCAACCACTTCCACGCCACGCTTCTGGAATTCTTCGTAACGTTTGTCGAACGCGATCAGCTCAGACGGGCAAACGAAAGTGAAGTCCATTGGCCAGAAGAACAGAACGGTCGCTTTACCGTTGGTGTGCTGTTTGAAGTTGAAGTTTTCAACGATTTCACCATTGCCCAGAACGGCGGCAGCTGTAAAATCCGGAGCCGGACGAGTTACCAGAACCATATGATTCTCCTGTAGATACTAAGGTTATTTGGAACGCAACGCGGACCAGTATAGAGGCAGTACGGGAATAAGACAAAGAGGTGGTAACAATCGTTCCACCAGCTTTTACCTATCAATCGAACCGACTTCACAGTTCTTTATTTTTCGCCTGCGTCATCATACGCGGGTAGAACTGCCAGAAGCGGGTTTCCAGCGCATCATAATGTTCATCCAGGTCATGCCATGAGTCGCGCAGCGCGTCCAGACGCGGTCGACGGCTCGCCATGCCGTTCAGGACGTTCTGAATGAAATCCATCTCGCGGTATCGCTCCAGCCAGCGTTCAGACCAGAGATAGTTATTCAGATTCACAAAGCGCGGCGGGGAGTCCGGCAAAATGATCGACACCTGCGCGTGGGCGTAGCGCACAAACTCAGGCAGCGACATATCAGGCGACAGCCGGGACCAGTGGCGCGACAGGAAATGATCCCACATGACGTCGAGCGTGATCGGCGCCACGCGTCGGGTTTCGGGGCGGAACCAGGCTTTGGCTTCCGTCACTTCCGGCAGGTTATCGGTCAGCACGTCGATGCGGCGGTGCATAAAAATCCCGTCGACAACCTCAGGGGAGTACGCTTCCGCGGGGTTGCCGCGTACAAAATCGGCCAGCAAATTGCCGGAGAGGGAGCTGTCCGCGAGATGAGCGAGATGCAGGTGAGCGAGAAAATTCATGCGTTTTCGTTGTCCGGTGGCGGCTAGTTGTTGCAGCAAAAGGGTGTGAGCACTAGACTATGCCGCCTGTTTTTAAGTCACGAGTATACGTCATGCGCGTCGCCGATTTCTCCTTTGAACTACCTGAATCCCTGATTGCTCACTATCCCATGCCTGAGCGTAGCAGCTGTCGCTTGCTGTCACTGGACGGGCCAACGGGCGCGCTGACGCACGGTACTTTCACCGATCTTCTCGACAAGCTCAACCCTGGCGATCTGCTGGTCTTTAACAATACCCGCGTGATCCCGGCGCGTCTGTTTGGCCGTAAAGCCAGCGGCGGCAAGATCGAGGTGCTGGTCGAACGTATGCTCGATGATAAACGTATTCTGGCACATATTCGCGCCTCTAAAGCGCCGAAGCCGGGCGCTGAACTGCTGCTGGGGGATGACGAGAGCATCAAAGCGACCATGACCGCGCGTCACGACGCGCTATTTGAAGTGGAATTCAACGACGAGCGCACGGTGCTCGACATCCTGAACGCTATCGGCCACATGCCGCTGCCGCCGTATATTGAGCGCCCGGACGAAGAGGCCGACCGCGAGCTGTATCAGACCGTCTACAGCCAGAAGCCTGGCGCGGTGGCGGCGCCAACGGCGGGCCTGCACTTTGATGAGCCGCTGCTGGAGAAACTGCGCGCGAAGGGCGTAGAGATGGCGTTCGTGACGCTGCACGTTGGTGCAGGCACCTTCCAGCCGGTGCGCGTGGACAGCATCGAAGACCACATCATGCACTCTGAGTATGCCGAAGTGCCACAGGAGGTTGTGGATGCGGTGCTGGCGGCGAAAGCGCGCGGTAATCGCGTCGTGGCCGTCGGTACAACGTCGGTACGTTCCCTTGAGAGCGCTGCGCAAGCCGCGAAAAGCGAGCTGATTGAGCCGTTCTTTGGCGATACGCAGATCTTTATCTACCCGGGCTATCAGTACAAAGTCATTGATGCGCTGGTGACCAACTTCCATCTGCCTGAATCGACGTTGATTATGCTGGTTTCCGCGTTTGCGGGGTATCAGCATACGATGAACGCCTACAAGTCTGCGGTAGAACAAAAATATCGCTTTTTTAGCTACGGTGACGCGATGTTTATCACGTACAATCCGCAGGCTTTGAATGAGCGTGTCGGGGAATAAGTCCGCGGCACCGTATTACAACGTTGGACTGTTTTTCTGACGTCGGAGAAAAAATGAAATTTGAACTCGATACCACCGATGGCCGCGCGCGTCGCGGTCGTCTGGTGTTTGATCGCGGCGTGGTAGAAACCCCCGCGTTTATGCCTGTGGGCACGTACGGCACCGTAAAAGGAATGACGCCGGAAGAAGTTGAAGCCACTGGCGCACAGATTATCCTCGGCAACACCTTCCACCTGTGGCTGCGTCCGGGCCAGGAGATCATGAAGCTCCACGGCGACCTGCACGATTTCATGCAGTGGAAAGGCCCGATCCTCACCGACTCCGGCGGTTTCCAGGTCTTCAGCCTGGGCGATATCCGTAAGATCACCGAGCAGGGCGTACACTTCCGTAACCCGATCAACGGCGATCCAATCTTCCTCGATCCGGAAAAATCCATGGAGATTCAGTACGATCTCGGCTCCGATATCGTAATGATCTTCGACGAATGTACGCCATACCCGGCGGACTGGGACTACGCCAAGCGTTCCATGGAGATGTCCCTGCGTTGGGCGAAGCGTAGCCGCGACCGTTTTGACGCCCTGCAAAACAAAAATGCGCTGTTCGGCATTATTCAGGGCAGCGTTTACGAAGATTTACGCGATATCTCGGTTAAAGGTCTGGTAGAGATAGGCTTTGATGGCTACGCTGTCGGCGGTTTGGCTGTGGGTGAGCCGAAGGAAGACATGCACCGCATTCTGGAGCATGTCTGCCCGCAAATCCCGGCGGATAAACCACGATACCTGATGGGTGTGGGTAAACCAGAAGATCTGGTGGAAGGCGTACGTCGCGGCATTGATATGTTCGACTGCGTTATGCCAACCCGAAACGCGCGTAACGGTCATTTGTTCGTTACCGATGGCGTGGTGAAAATCCGTAACGCGAAGCATAAGAGTGACACCAGCCCGCTCGATTCCGAGTGCGATTGCTATACCTGTCGCAATTATTCTCGCGCGTATCTGCATCATCTCGATCGTTGCAACGAGATTTTGGGGGCGCGTCTCAATACCATTCATAATCTTCGTTATTATCAGCGCTTAATGGCTGGTTTACGTAAGGCTATCGAAGAGGGTAAATTAGAGAGCTTCGTGACCGATTTCTACCAACGTCAGGGGCGGGATGTTCCACCGTTGAACGTTGATTAATTTTAATAATGAGGGAATTTGAATGAGCTTTTTTATTTCTGATGCGGTAGCAGCAACGGGTGCACCAGCGCAGGGCAGCCCGATGTCTCTGATTCTGATGCTGGTTGTGTTCGGTCTGATCTTCTACTTCATGATCCTGCGTCCACAGCAGAAGCGTACTAAAGAGCACAAAAACCTGATGAACTCCATCGCGAAGGGCGATGAAGTCCTGACCAATGGTGGCCTGGTGGGTCGCGTAACCAAAGTAGCGGAAAACGGCTACATTGCTATCGCCCTCAACGACACCACTGAAGTGGTTATCAAACGTGACTTCGTAGCTGCCGTTCTGCCGAAAGGCACCATGAAGGCGCTGTAATCCCAACTTTTCCCAAAGGGAACTGCCGTGTTAAACCGTTATCCTTTGTGGAAGTACATCATGCTGGTCGTCGTGATTATCGTCGGCCTGCTGTACGCGCTTCCCAACCTGTATGGTGAGGATCCGGCCGTTCAAATCACTGGCGCGCGCGGTGTCGCCGCCAGTGAGCAAACGCTGATCCAGGTCCAGAAAACGTTACAAGAAGAAAAAATTACCGCTAAGTCTGTGGCACTGGAAGAGGGCGCAATTCTTGCTCGCTTCGACACCACCGACACGCAGCTCCGCGCACGTGAAGCGCTGATGGGCGTGCTGGGTGATAAATATGTCGTGGCGCTTAACCTTGCTCCTGCAACCCCACGCTGGCTGGCTGCGCTGAACGCAGAGCCAATGAAACTGGGTCTTGACCTGCGTGGCGGCGTTCACTTCCTGATGGAAGTGGATATGGATACCGCGCTCGGCAAGCTACAGGAACAGAATATCGACAGCCTGCGCAGCGATCTGCGCGATAAGGGCATTCCGTACACCACCGTACGTAAAGAAGATAACTACGGCCTGAGCATCACGTTCCGCGACAGCGCGGCACGCGATCAGGCTGTGACGTATCTGTCTCAGCGTCACCGCGATCTGGTGATCACCTCTCAGGGCAGCAACCAGCTGCGTGCGGTAATGACCGACGCGCGTCTGAGTGAAGCACGTGAATACGCCGTTCAGCAGAACATTAACATTCTGCGTAACCGTGTAAACCAGCTGGGCGTGGCTGAGCCACTGGTACAGCGTCAGGGTGCTGACCGTATCGTGGTCGAACTGCCGGGTATCCAGGATACCGCCCGTGCGAAAGAGATTCTGGGCGCGACGGCGACCCTGGAGTTCCGTCTGGTTAACTCCAATGTCGACCAGGCTGCTGCGGCTTCAGGCCGTGTGCCGGGCGATTCTGAAGTGAAACAGACCCGCGAAGGCCAGCCTGTTGTGCTGTACAAACGCGTGATCCTGACCGGTGACCATATCACCGACTCCACTTCAAGCCAGGATGAGTACAACCAGCCGCAGGTTAACATCTCGCTGGATAGCGCAGGCGGCAACATCATGTCTAACTTCACCAAGGACAACATCGGCAAGCCGATGGCGACCCTGTTCGTGGAGTACAAAGACAGCGGTAAGAAAGACGCCAATGGCCGTGCCGTGCTGGTGAAAGAGGAAGAGGTGATTAACATCGCCAACATCCAGTCTCGTCTGGGTAACAGCTTCCGTATTACCGGTATCAGCAACCCGAACGAAGCGCGTCAGCTCTCTCTGCTGCTGCGTGCCGGTGCGCTGATTGCGCCAATTCAGATTGTTGAAGAACGTACCATCGGTCCAACCCTGGGTATGCAGAACATCAAACAGGGTCTGGAAGCGTGTCTGGCCGGTCTGGCGGTGTCCATCATCTTCATGATCTTCTTCTATAAGAAGTTCGGCCTGATTGCGACCTCCGCGCTGATTGCCAACCTGGTGCTAATCATCGGTATCATGTCCCTGCTGCCGGGGGCGACGCTGACCATGCCGGGGATTGCGGGTATCGTTCTAACCCTTGCGGTGGCGGTCGACGCCAACGTATTGATAAACGAACGTATCAAAGAAGAGCTGAGCAACGGTCGTTCTGTACAGCAGGCGATTGAAGAAGGCTACAAAGGGGCGTTCAGCTCCATCTTCGATGCGAACGTAACAACACTGATTAAGGTTCTTATCCTGTATGCAGTGGGTACTGGCGCGATCAAAGGCTTTGCGATTACTACCGGTATCGGTGTCGCAACGTCGATGTTTACCGCTATTGTCGGCACCCGTGCCATCGTGAACCTGCTGTACGGCGGCAAGCGCGTCAAAAAGCTGTCTATCTGAGGAGTGCGTTGTGGCACAGGAATATACTGTTGAACAATTGAACCACGGCCGTAAAGTCTGGGACTTTATGCGCTGGGACTACTGGGCCTTCGGCATTTCAGGTTTTCTGCTGATCTTGTCCATCGTCATTATGGGCGTGAAAGGCTTTAACTGGGGTCTGGATTTCACCGGTGGTACGGTGATCGAAATTACCCTGGAAAAACCGGTCGATATGGACCAGATGCGTGAGTCTCTGCAAAAAGCGGGCTTTGAAGAGCCGCTGCTACAGAACTTCGGCAGCAGCCGCGACATCATGGTGCGTATGCCGCCGGTACACGATGCCAACGGCAGCCAGGAGCTGGGCAGCAAGGTCGTCCAGGTTATTAACGAAACGACCAGCCAGGATGCAACGGTTAAGCGTATTGAGTTTGTCGGCCCGAGCGTTGGTGCTGACCTGGCGCAGACCGGTGCGATGGCGCTGCTGGTGGCGCTGATCTCGATCCTGATTTACGTCGGTTTCCGCTTTGAGTGGCGACTGGCGGCAGGCGTGGTTATCGCCCTGGCGCACGACGTGGTGATCACCATGGGCATACTGTCTCTGTTCCACATTGAGATTGACCTGACGATTGTGGCATCCCTGATGTCCGTTATCGGTTACTCACTGAACGACAGTATCGTGGTATCTGACCGTATTCGTGAAAACTTCCGTAAGATCCGTCGCGGCACGCCGTACGAAATCTTTAACGTGTCGTTGACCCAGACGTTGCACCGTACGTTGATCACCTCCGGCACCACCCTGATGGTGATCCTGATGCTGTTCCTGTTCGGTGGCCCGGTGCTGGAAGGCTTCTCGCTGACCATGCTGATCGGTGTGTCTATCGGTACGGCCTCGTCTATCTACGTCGCGTCCGCACTGGCGTTGAAGCTGGGCATGAAGCGTGAGCATCTGATCCAGCAGAAAGTCGAGAAAGAAGGGGCGGATCAGCCGTCCATTCTGCCGTAAGAGTCTTATGTTGTATCGAAATCCCGGCCTGTTGGCCGGGATTTTTTTTGTCTGCATCTCACAAACACTCCTGACAGTATGCTGTCAGGAGCCCTGTCGTAGACTCCTTCTGAACCCTAACAACAGGCAGGAGGACGTATGAAAAGTGTTATTAACTGGTTTGAAATTCCGGTCGCCGATATGGATCGCGCCATCAAATTTTATGAGTCGGTGATGCAGGTCGCGCTGCGGCGCGAGAAGATGGATGTGGCTGATCTGGCGATTTTCCCGCACGAGGATCCGGCCACCGGCGGCGCGCTGGCGAAATTTGACGGCGTTACACCGTCTTCGCAGGGCGCTATTATTTACCTGCATACTGACAATCTGGCGGCCACGCTCGATCGTATTGCTTCTGCGGGCGGTGAGTGCGTGTTTGGCCCGCTGGAACTGCCGCAAGGCATTGGTACTATAGCCCTGTTTACCGACAGCGAAGGTAATCGCGTCGGCCTCCATCAACCGGTATGAGAGTAAACCGATGACCCGACGCGCTGACCGTTTGTTCCAGATTGTGCAGATCCTTCGGGGCAGGCGTCTGACAACGGCAGCGCATCTGGCGGAAAGGCTTGGCGTGTCCGAGCGCACGGTGTACCGCGATATCCGCGACCTGTCGCTTTCCGGCGTGCCGGTGGAAGGCGAGGCGGGAAGCGGATATCGGCTGATGTCGGGTTTTGATTTACCCCCGCTGATGCTGACCAACAAAGAGTCCGAGGCGCTGATGGTGGCGATTCGCCTGCTCAAAACCTGGGGCGGGGAATCGCTGTCGCGCGAGCTGGAGTCGGCCCAGGAAAAAGTGCTGGCGATCCTGCCAGAAGAGAGCCGCCGCAAGGCGGAGCAGACGCGTATATATGCGCCGGATATTGCGCTTCAGCCCCATTCCCGCAGCGGATTTGATGTGATTCATCAGGCGATATCTGCGCAGCGCGTGCTGGCGCTGCATTATCGTGATGAGGCCGGGCAGTTAACCTGGCGTGAGGTGCAGCCGCTTGGGCTGTTCTTCTGGGGGGAGCACTGGCTGTTGGCTGCGTGGTGCGAGCGACGCGATGACTACCGCTGTTTCCGGCTCGACCGATGCCTCAATATTGTGCAGATGGAGAGGCGGTTTAGCGAGAGTGCGGACAGGTCATTGGCAGATTTTTTGCGCAAGGTGAGGCAGTAAAAAGCCGGGGGGCGGCTACGCCTTACCCGGCCTACATTCGGATCGTAGGCCCGGTAAGCGTAGCGCCACCGGGCGGAATCCGCACTGATTAGAAGTTGTAACCCACGACCAGGTAACCACCCCAACCGGTAGAGCGAACGCTGAAGTCGCCGTTGCCAAAGTTCAGGCTGGCGTCGTCGTTCCACTGGCCACCGTTGTGCCAGTAACGCGCAACAACAGAGTAGTGCCAGTGATCGTAGTTCAGCGCCAGGATGTGGCTGGACGCGATGGAGTCGTTAGTGCGCGCTTTTCTGCCGTTCAGGTCGCGGAAATCGTTATCGCCCAGGTCTGAACCCCAGTCAAAGTTGGTGAAGCCGATATAGCTCAGGTTACCGCCCCACAGTTGGGTAATTGGCACGAAGTATTTCACTTTGAAACGGTAGCCGTCCCACTCGTTCTCGTTCGCGGCGCCGTAGTTCTGCCACTGGTATTTTGCGTAGACGTTCATGGACAGGCTCATCGGCAGGCCAGTCTCAATGTCTGTACCCAGACCCATGTACCAGGTGCTCTGGCGACCGGACTTGTTGCGACCCATGTCGTAGATGTAGTTGTTTGCGAAATACCACTCTTTGAACGGACCAAACGCCAGACTGGTACCGGTCAGTTTATCAATGGAGAAGCGGGGTTCGATCTCCATGAACAGTGGGGAACCGTGGTTCCAGATACCTTTCGCGTCGGTGTTACCGCCGAAGAATACCGGTGCGTCCATGTAGCCATAGAAATCAAACCAGTCTTTTTTAGCGAATGCTTCGTACTCGAGGTAGGTATCGTTACGGATCTGCGGTCCGAAACGGGTATGGTAGCTGCCTACAACGTTAACGCTCTGATGCCACCAGTCGGAAAGGTATTGTGGTTTGTCGTTTTCCGCTGCGTTAACAGTGAAAGAGGTGGAGAGTGCCAGAACTGCACCGGCTGCGAGTAATGTTTTTTTCATAATCATGCCACTGATTGAAATTCCCTTCCGGGAGTGAAAAATGCGCGAATTGCGTTTCTAAATATTTCGTATTTCTGCGGAGCCTATTATAGGAATCCTTGCTCACAAAAATATGTGTTGTTTCACATATCTCTCACATACGTAATCGATTGCGTTCACGTTTGCGTACTTTAGACGGGCGGGATTGTAGCGGCAATCATTTATGTTGCCAATCCATACGAAATGTAAATGTTAGCGGAGTGACATTTCACTCCGCTAGAAGGGCGGGTTATTGCGCGGCGGGTTGAATGTCGTGAATACGGATAAAGCCCAGCTGTTCTGGGGTCAGTCCGCTCAGCTGGAGCGGGATATCAACATCGCTCGGCGCCAGCGTGCTGGCGGGGGCGGTGAAGAGCTGATTCTTCACGTTCACTTCCTGATAGCTCTCCGTGGTGCCCTGAATCTGGCCCCACTCTACGGTGCCGCTGAACGCGGGAAGCGGATCGTTGGACTCACCCTGAATGCGTAATGTTGCGCGAGTACCATCGGCATTCGCTGCAACATTCACCACAGACATCTTTAGCGTGCCAATCTGGCTGTTCAGACGCGCGGGCGTGTTTGCACCTGGCAATAAATAAACGCCATTGCTGGATTTGGCATTCAGCGCGTTCTGCTGGGTGATCTTCACGGTTTCTTTGTTAAGTTTGTCCATCGCCACGTTAAGCGTATTCACGCTTTGTTTCATCTCGCGGACTTCGCTTTGCTGTGCGCAGGCGCTGAGCGTGAACAGGCTCCCCACCAGCACTATTTTCAGGTAACGTCTTGTCATTGCGTTTAATTCCTTGAAATCACAGATTCCTGCAATGGTAGACAGGATAGTGCCGTCAGGCATAGATCCTTTGTCTCAAAAAGCTCTTCCTTTGTTGTCGGGCCAGTTCAGGGTAAAATAGAAATCAGTTAACCAGATAACAGGGACATCGTATGCATTGCCCATTTTGCTCCGCTGTGGATACCAAAGTCATCGACTCGCGTCTTGTAGGCGAAGGGTCTTCCGTGCGTCGTCGTCGGCAGTGTCTGGTGTGCAACGAGCGTTTTACCACCTTTGAGGTGGCAGAGCTGGTAATGCCGCGCGTGGTAAAAAGTAACGATGTGCGCGAACCGTTCAATGAAGAGAAACTGCGTAGCGGGATGCTCAAGGCGCTGGAAAAACGGCCCGTCAGCTCCGATGACGTCGAAATGGCGTTAAACCATATTAAATCTTATCTGCGGGGGTTAGGCGAGCGCGAAGTGCCGAGCAAAATGATCGGCAATCTGGTGATGGAACAGCTGAAGAAGCTCGATAAAGTCGCCTATATCCGCTTTGCCTCCGTTTACCGCAGCTTCGAAGACATTAAAGAGTTTGGCGAAGAGATCGCCCGCTTACAGGATTAAGCCCATGCACGATGAGATGTACATGGCGCGCGCCATGAAGCTGGCGCAGCGCGGTCGGTTTACCACTCACCCTAACCCCAATGTCGGGTGCGTCATTGTTAAAGATGGCGAGATCGTGGGGGAAGGTTTTCACTACCGCGCAGGCGAGCCGCATGCTGAAGTGCATGCCCTGCGCATGGCGGGTGAGAAAGCGCGTGGCGCGACGGCCTATGTGACGCTGGAGCCATGCAGCCATCACGGACGTACGCCGCCGTGCTGTGAGGCGCTGATTGCGGCGGGCGTCTCGCGCGTTGTCGCCGCTATGCAGGATCCTAATCCGCAGGTGGCGGGCCGCGGGCTGTATCGTCTGCAACAGGAAGGCATCGACGTCAGCCACGGCCTGATGATGCAGGATGCCGAAAACATTAACAAAGGCTTCCTGAAGCGTATGCGCACCGGCTTCCCGTTTATCCAGCTTAAGCTTGGCGCGTCACTGGATGGCCGCACGGCGATGGCGAACGGCGAGAGCCAGTGGATCACCTCGCCGCAGGCAAGGCGCGATGTGCAACGTCTGCGCGCGCAAAGCCATGCTATTCTCACCAGCAGTGAAACGGTACTGGCTGACGATCCGGCCATGACCGTGCGCTGGGAAGAGCTGAATGCGGATACGCAGGCGCTCTATCCGCAGGAGAACCTGCGTCAGCCGCTGCGCATTATTGTTGATAGCCAGAACCGCGTGACGCCGGAGCACCGCATCGTGCAGCAGCCGGGTGAAACCTGGATTGCCCGCACCAAAGAAGATACGCGCGAGTGGCCGGAAGGCGTGCGCAGCATTATGGTGCCGGAACATAACGGGCATCTCGATCTCGTGGTGCTGATGATGTTGCTCGGCAAACAGCAGGTCAACAGCATATGGGTTGAAGCCGGTCCGACGCTCGCCGGCGCACTGCTTCAGGCGGGGCTGGTGGATGAGCTTCTCGTCTACGTTGCGCCTAAACTGTTAGGTAATGACGCGCGCGGCCTGTTTGTGCTGCCCGGCCTAGAAAAACTGGCCGATGCGCCGCAACTCTCATTCAGCGAGATTCGTCCGGTAGGCCCGGATGTCTGCCTCCATTTAACGACAGCGTAATTGCTCCTGAAATAGGGAAGCAGTGCGCAAAGTATTATGATAAAATCCGCCCCCCTGCGGGGCCAAATGAACCCGTAAAGGAAGAGTATGAACATTATTGAAGCTGCTGTAGCTACCCCGGACGCTCGCGTCGCCATCACCATTGCGCGTTTCAACAACTTCATCAACGATAGCCTGCTGGAAGGTGCGGTTGACGCCCTGAAACGTATCGGCCAGGTTAAAGATGACAACATTACCGTCGTTTGGGTACCAGGTGCTTACGAACTGCCACTGGCAGCGGGCGCGCTGGCGAAAACCGGTAAATACGACGCGGTGATTGCGCTGGGTACCGTTATTCGTGGCGGCACTGCGCACTTCGAATACGTTGCGGGCGGTGCAAGCAACGGTCTGGCACACGTTGCACAGGATGCTGAAATCCCTGTCGCGTTCGGCGTGCTGACCACCGAAAGTATTGAACAAGCCATCGAACGTGCTGGCACTAAAGCCGGTAACAAAGGTGCAGAAGCTGCACTGACCGCGCTTGAAATGATCAATGTATTGAAAGCCATCAAGGCCTGATTTTTTTGTAAGGGGAATTCCGTGAAACCTGCTGCTCGTCGCCGCGCCCGTGAATGTGCCGTCCAGGCACTTTACTCCTGGCAGTTGTCCCAGAACGACATCGCTGATGTTGAATACCAGTTCCTGTCAGAACAGGACGTGAAAGACGTTGACGTTCTGTACTTCCGTGAACTGCTGTCGGGAGTGGCGACTAATAGCGCGTATCTCGATGGTCTGATGAAGCCATACCTGTCCCGTCTGCTCGAAGAGCTGGGCCAGGTCGAAAAAGCAGTGTTGCGTATCGCGCTGTTTGAGCTGTCTAAACGTGATGATGTGCCGTACAAAGTGGCCATCAACGAAGCGATCGAACTGGCGAAAACCTTCGGCGCTGAAGACAGCCACAAGTTTGTTAACGGCGTGCTGGATAAAGCCGCACCTGCGATCCGTCCCCACAAAAAGTGATCCGCAAACCGGAGTCTTGCATTGCCTTTTTGGCAGTGCTGCTCCGGTTTTTTATTTAATTTGCTGAGGCATAACGTATGGCATGCGGCGAATTCTCCCTGATTGCCCGTTATTTCGACCGTGTCAGAACCTCTCGTCTTGATGTTGAAACCGGCATTGGCGATGACTGCGCACTTCTCAATATTCCCGAAAAACAGACGCTGGCAATCAGCACCGACACCTTAGTGTGTGGGCGTCATTTCCTGCCGGATATCGATCCTGCCGATCTGGCGTATAAAGCGCTGGCGGTGAACGTCAGCGATCTGGCGGCAATGGGCGCCGACCCGGCCTGGCTGACGCTGGCTCTGACCCTGCCGGAGGTGGATGAAGCCTGGCTTGAAGCCTTCAGCGATGCCCTGTTTGAACAGCTGAATTATTACGATATGCAGCTGATTGGCGGTGATACCACCGCCGGTCCGCTGTCCATGACCCTGGCAATCCACGGCTATGTGCCTGCCGGGCGCGCGCTGAAGCGCTCGGGTGCAAAACCAGGCGACTGGATCTACGTGACCGGTACGCCGGGCGACAGCGCGGCAGGGCTGGCGATCCTTCAGAACCGTTTAACGGTTGAAGAGGCTGACGATGCGGCGTATCTGGTGAAGCGCCATCTGCGGCCAACGCCGCGTATTCTGCACGGTCAGGCGCTGCGCGAGCGGGCCAGTTCGGCTATCGATTTGTCTGACGGGCTGATCTCCGATCTCGGCCATATCCTGAAGGCCAGCGGCGTGGGCGCACGCGTTGACCTGGATCTGTTCCCGTTGTCGGAGCAACTGCTTCGCCATGTCGAACCTGAACAGGCGCTGCGCTGGGCGTTATCCGGTGGAGAAGATTATGAGCTGTGCTTCACCGTGCCTGAGCTGAATCGCGGGACGCTGGATGTGGCGCTAGCGCATCTCGGCGCGAAATTTACCTGCATCGGGCAGGTGATGCCGGAAAGTGAAGGGTTGCTGTTTGTCCGCGACGGCGCCCCGGTTACGCTTGACTGGAAAGGGTACGATCACTTTGGGTGAGTGTTTTGCCGGGTGGCGGCTTCGCCTTACCCGGCCTACGATCGCACTTTATTTGTAGGCCGGGTAAGCGTAGCGCCACCCGGCAAGTGTTTACTTAAACCCTACCACCGGATGCTGCTGATACGGCGTCTCCAGCTCGGCAATCTGCTCCGGCGTCAACGATAAGTCCACCGCACTTAACAACTCATCCAGCTGTTCTTCCCGCGATGTGCCCACAATCGGCGCGGCGACACCGCGCTTGCTCAGCAGCCACGCCAGCGCCACCTGCGCGCGCGTTGCACCGATATCGTCGGCGATCCCGGCTAAGCGTTCGGCAATTAACGCATCGCTGGCTTCTGTATCGTCATACAGGTTTTTACCCACTTCATCCGATACCAGCCGGGCGGTAGTTTCCCCCCACGGACGGGTTAACCTTCCGCGCGCCAGCGGGCTCCACGGGATCACCGCCACGCCTTCCTGGTAGCAGAGCGGCAGCATCTCGCGCTCTTCTTCCCGGTAAATCAGGTTGTAGTGATCCTGCATGGTGACAAAGCGCGCCCAGCCGTGCTGCGCCTGGAGATCGAGCGCCTGGGCAAACTGTGAGGCATGCATGGACGATGCGCCGATGTAGCGCGCTTTACCGGCTTTCACAACGTCGTTTAACGCTTCAAGCGTCTCTTCGATCGGGGTGTTGTAATCCCAGCGGTGGATTTGCAGCAGGTCGACGTAATCCATGTTCAGGCGTCTGAGGCTGTCATCAATGGAACGCAGGATCTGCGCGCGAGAAAGGCCTTCCGCCAGATCGCCTGACGGGTAGTACACCTTAGTGGCGACCACAACGTCATCACGACGGGCAAAATCTCGCAGGGCGCGGCCCACAATCTCTTCGCTGCTGCCGTCTGAGTAGCTGTTGGCGGTATCGAAGAAGTTGATGCCGCCGTCAATGGCGCGCTTGATGATAGGGCGGCTGCTCTCTTCCGGCAGCGTCCAGGCATGATTTCCCCGGTCAGGCTCGCCAAACGTCATGCATCCCAGGCAAAGCCGGGACACCTTAAGGTCCGTTTTTCCTAATGTCGTGTATTGCATGGTTCCGCTCCTGCTGTTTAAACAATACGTTTAAGCATAGCAGGAGCAGAAAAGGGGAGGGATCAGGCCAGCCAGGTGCGGATTTTAGCTTCGATACCGGCGGCGTCCAGACCAATGTCGGCGCGCGCCTCATCCTGGGTGCCTTGCGGGATGAAGTGGTCAGGGAGGCCGAGATTAAGCACCGGAACGGCTTTACGGTTCGCCATAAGCACTTCGTTCACGCCGCTACCCGCGCCACCCATGATGGCGTTCTCTTCCAGCGTGACCAGAACGTCATGGCTTTCCGCCATGCTCAGAATCAGAGATTCATCGAGCGGCTTCACGAAGCGCATATCGACCAGCGTCGCATTCAGGTTTTCAGCGACTTTTGCCGCTTCCGGCATCAACGTACCAAAGTTCAGGATCGCCACTTTTTCACCACGGCGTTTCACCAGACCTTTACCGATATCCAGTTTTTCCAGCGGCTGTAATTCAACGCCAAGGGCATTACCGCGCGGGTAACGTACCGCGCAGGGGCCGTCCTGATAGTGGTAACCGGTATACAGCATCTGACGACACTCGTTTTCGTCGCTTGGCGTCATGATCACCATATCAGGGATGCAGCGCAGGAAGGAGAGATCAAACGCGCCCTGGTGCGTCTGGCCATCAGCCCCCACAATGCCCGCGCGATCGATAGCAAACAGCACCGGCAGCTTCTGAATGGCAACGTCATGGATAACCTGATCGTAGGCGCGTTGCAGGAAGGTAGAGTAGATCGCTACCACCGGCTTGTAGCCGCCAATCGCCAGGCCCGCAGCAAAAGTTACCGCGTGCTGCTCGGCGATAGCCACGTCGAAATACTGGTCCGGGTATTTTTTGGAAAACTCCACCATGCCGGAGCCTTCACGCATGGCAGGCGTCACCGCCATCAGCATGTTGTCTTTCGCCGCCGTTTCGCACAGCCAGTCGCCAAAGATTTTTGAGTAGCTTGGCATCCCGCCGCTGCTTTTCGGCAGACAACCGCTGGTATGGTCGAACTTAGGCACCGCGTGGAAGGTGATCGGATCTTTTTCCGCCGGTTCGTAACCACGCCCTTTTTTGGTCATGATATGCAGGAACTGCGGGCCTTTCAGGTCGCGCATGTTTTTAAGCGTCGTCACCAGGCCCAGCACATCGTGGCCGTCCACCGGGCCAATATAGTTAAAGCCCAGCTCTTCGAACAGCGTACCCGGCACGACCATGCCTTTGATGTGTTCTTCGGTACGCTTAAGCAGCTCTTTAATCGGCGGTACGCCGGAGAAGACTTTTTTACCGCCTTCACGCAGTGAGGAGTAAAGCTTGCCGGACAGCAGCTGCGCCAGATGGTTATTCAGCGCGCCGACGTTCTCGGAGATCGACATTTCGTTATCGTTGAGGATCACCAGCATGTCCGGTTTGATATCGCCCGCGTGGTTCATGGCCTCAAAGGCCATCCCGGCGGTGATCGCCCCGTCGCCAATCACGCAGACGGTGCGGCGTTGTTTATTCTCTTTTTCGGCGGCAACGGCAATACCAATGCCCGCAGAAATGGAGGTGGAAGAGTGGCCGACGCTTAACACATCATATTCACTCTCGCCGCGCCACGGGAACGGGTGCAGGCCCCCTTTCTGGCGAATGGTGCCAATTTTATCGCGACGTCCGGTCAGAATTTTGTGCGGATAGGCCTGGTGGCCTACATCCCAGATCAGCTGATCGAACGGCGTGTTATAGACGTAATGCAACGCCACGGTCAGCTCAACCGTGCCAAGTCCGGAGGCGAAGTGGCCGCTGGAGCGGCTAACGCTGTCGAGCAGGTAGCGACGCAGCTCGTCACACAGCTTCGGCAGACTCTCTTTCGGCAACAGACGTAACTCCTGAGTGGAGTCAACTAACGCCAGTGTCGGGTATTTGGCAATATCAAAACTCATCAAAGGCTCATCGAGATTTATAGTTTATTTATCACGCTGGATTATGTAGTCCGCTAGCGCTTCCAGTGCCGAGGTATCCAGCGATTGCGCGGCCAGCTCATTCAGCGACCGGCGGGCATCGTCTATCAGATCCCGGGCTTTACGTTGGGCATGCTCAAGGCCCAACAGGGCGGGGTAGGTACTTTTGCCAAGCTGCTGATCCGCACCCTGACGTTTTCCCAATGTTGCAGTATCGCCCACCACATCCAGAATGTCATCCTGAACCTGGAATGCCAGACCGATACTTTCTGCGTATCTGTCCAGAACCGGCAGGGCTTTACGCCCGCGTTCACCCGCGCTCAACGCGCCCAGGCGAACGGCTGCACGAATCAGTGCGCCCGTTTTGTGACGGTGGATGCGCTCCAGCTGTTCCAGAGTAACCTGACGCCCTTCAGCCTCTAAATCCAGCGCCTGGCCGCCGCACATCCCGGCGACGCCGCTGGCCATTGCCAGTTCGGACACCATTGCCAGACGATCGCGATCGCTCACCTCAACCATCGGCGCATCGCTCAGAATGGAGAAGGCCAGGGTTTGCAGCGCATCCCCCGCCAGAATGGCATTCGCTTCGCCAAATTTGATATGGCAGGTTGGCTGACCGCGACGCAAATCGTCATCGTCCATGGCCGGCAAATCATCATGGATCAGCGAATAGGCGTGGATACACTCCACGGCGGCTGCCGGGGCGTCCAGCGTGTTATCGCTGATACCGAACATATTGCCCGTGGCATACACCAGGAACGGACGCAGGCGTTTACCCCCCAAGAGTGCGCCATAGTGCATGGCTTCAACCAGTGGAGTGTTCTGAAAAGGCTGCGGCTCAATGAATCGGCGCAGCGCATCGTTGGCGCGGATGACGCGCGCCTGAAGCGCGTTGGAAAAATCCATTTACTCGGCGTCCGGTGTGAATGGCGTGGTTTTAGCGTCTTCGCTGTCGGAAAGCAGGATCTGCACACGCTGCTCGGCCTGCTGGAGTTTTACCTGCCCCTGGCGCGCGAGCTGCACGCCGCGTTCAAATTCGTTGAGCGCGTCTTCCAGCGGGAGATCGCCACTCTCAAGACGGGTAACGATCTGCTCCAGTTCACTCAGCGCAGTTTCGAAACTGGCCGGTGCGTCGTTTTTCTTCGGCATAGTGAATTGACTCTTAAATTTTTCGCCCTGACATGGTAACGGACTCGGGGCAATTATCAAATAACGCGAGTGGCGCGATGGTGGTATACTTGCGCGCCTGGATGCAGCCACGGGTGTGGGCTGCTGTATCATTTTCCACTACAAGCCTTTATAAGCTTGCCTAAGAAACATTGCCGCCATGAAGTTTATCATTAAATTGTTCCCTGAAATCACCATCAAAAGCCAATCCGTGCGTTTGCGCTTTATTAAAATTCTCACCGGGAACATTCGTAACGTATTAAAACACTACGACGAAACGCTCGCCGTGGTGCGTCACTGGGACCACGTAGAAGTCCGCGCGAAAGACGAAAACAAACGTCTTGATATTCGCGACGCGCTGACCCGTATCCCGGGTATTCACCATATTCTGGAAGTGGAAGACGTTCCCTTCACCGATATGCACGATATCTTCGAAAAGGCGCTGGTGCAGTACCGCGACCAGATCGAAGGGAAAACGTTCTGCGTGCGCGTGAAGCGCCGGGGTAAGCATGAGTTTAGCTCTATTGAGGTTGAGCGCTACGTCGGTGGTGGTCTGAACCAGCACGTTGAAACGGCGCGCGTGCGCCTGACTAACCCGGACGTCACCGTTAACCTTGAGATCGAAAACGATCGCCTGCTGCTGGTCAAGGGTCGTTATGAAGGTATTGGCGGTTTCCCTATCGGCACTCAGGAAGATGTGCTGTCGCTGATCTCCGGTGGTTTCGACTCCGGCGTGTCCAGCTATATGCTGATGCGTCGTGGCTGCCGCGTGCACTACTGCTTCTTTAACCTGGGCGGCGCGGCGCATGAAATCGGCGTACGTCAGGTGGCGCATTACCTGTGGAACCGCTTCGGCAGCTCTCACCGCGTGCGTTTTGTGGCGATCAACTTTGAGCCGGTGGTCGGCGAAATCCTCGAAAAAGTGGACGACGGTCAGATGGGCGTGGTGCTGAAGCGCATGATGGTACGTGCGGCGTCTAAAGTGGCTGAGCGCTACGGCGTGCAGGCGCTGGTCACCGGTGAAGCGCTGGGGCAGGTCTCCAGCCAGACGCTGACCAACCTGCGTCTTATCGATAACGTGTCTGATACGCTGATCCTGCGTCCGCTGATCTCTCACGATAAAGAGCACATCATCGATCTGGCGCGTAAAATCGGTACTGAAGATTTTGCCCGCACCATGCCGGAATATTGCGGTGTGATCTCAAAAAGTCCAACCATCAAAGCGGTGAAGGCGAAGATCGAAGCGGAAGAAGAGAACTTCGATTTCAGCATCCTGGAAAAAGTGGTGGCGGAAGCGTCCAACATCGATATCCGTGAGATCGCTCAGCAGACCGAGCAGGAAGTGGTTGAGGTGGAGACGGTCAGCGGCTTCGGTGCTAACGATACGATTCTGGATATCCGTTCTGTTGATGAGCAGGATGACAAGCCGTTGCAGGTGGAAGGCGTCGAGGTGGTTTCGCTGCCGTTCTACAAGCTGAGCACCCAGTTTGGCGATCTCGACCAGAGCAAAACGTATCTGCTGTGGTGCGAACGTGGGGTCATGAGCCGTTTGCAGGCGCTGTATCTGCGTGAGCAGGGCTTCGCGAACGTGAAGGTGTATCGCCCGTAGTTTCTCGCCCGGTGGCGCGAGCGCTACCGGGCCTGCGATTCTATGCTCTTTTTGGCCGGGTAATCGACAATGGAAAAAAAACATAAGTACTGGGAAATCAAAGAGAGAATCAAAAAAGATATTCTCAATGAAGTCTACAAAAAGGGCGAAAGCATTCCGTCGGAGCGCGATCTTGCCGGTATTTATGACGTTACGCGCGTAACGGTTCAGAAAGCCATGGCGATGCTGGTACAGGAAGGGTATATCGAGCGTATCCACGGCAAGGGCATGTTTGTTTTAAAGAATACTGCCAGCAATATTTACATTCTGAATAATGAAAAGAGTGACAGTATTCTCGGGTTTTCCCGTGAATTTCAGGGGCGGGTCAACGTAACCAGCCGCTTGCTGACGTTGACGACCCTTCACGCCGACGCGGCGCTGGCACAGCACCTCGAAATTGCGCAGGGTGATGATGTCTGGTTTATTCGCCGTATCCGTTTACTGGACGGACAGCCGGTGTTAATTGAAGACAGCAATATTCCTCACAAGGTGGTTGCCACTGTTCCGCAGGCTATTCTCGAAGTGGGATCGCTGTATGGCTATATTGAAGACTTTACCGGTAAGAAAATCAGCGACGCCGATTCACTGATTGAAGCGGATCTTTTTGATGAGGAGCTGGCGGCCCATCTCAATATTCTGCCAGGCCAGCCGATGTTGAAAATTACCGAAGTCACGCGCCTCGATGACGGTAGAGCATTTAACTTCTCCATCAGCTACAACCGGGCAGATATTTTCCGCGTCAAGAATATGCACATCAAACGATAACAGGCGCATCAGCGCCTGTTTCTCTTTTACAGCTTAGCGGCTGCCGCTTTATCGACAATGATCCTTAACCGTGGGTGCGGCTTTAGCAGCGTCGCGGGAACCGCCGGGTCCGGTGCGGAATTGACGGTTGTTGCGATGATGTCGGCTTTTTTCTCGCCGCTTGCCATCAAAATAATGGCCCGTGAGGCCAGGATAGTCTTCATCCCCAGCGAAATGCCCTGACGGATATGACGCTGCTGGCCGAAGTATTTAACCGAAACGGCCTGCGTCACCGCATCCAGGTCCACGATGTGGCAACCGGTATCGAGGGCGGCGCCCGGTTCATTGAAGCCGATATGGCCGTTCATACCGATCCCCAACACAATGATGTCAGGCCCACCGTGGGCCGTAATAAAGTTATCCACACGCTGACACTCTTCCTCGGGGGATTGCGTCAGGCCATCAAAGAAACAGATCTGATCGTCGCGCAGGGCCAGGTGGCTGAAGAAATGGCCCCATACCATCTCCCGGCAGCTGCCTTTATCGGCCTGACCGAGCCCCAGCCACTCATCCAGGCCAACAAATGCCGCACGGGAAAAATCGACCTTACCCTGTTTGCTGGCGTGCACAAGCGCGGCAAAAACGCCCAGCGGCGTATCTCCACCCGCGATGCAAATCAGCGCATCGGGTTTTTGCGTAACGGTTTCAATGACCGCTTTCGCCACGGCGTCACTCAGCGCCGCATAATCGTCTGTCTGTTCTACGTTCATTGTGCGTCCTTACGTTTAGCATACTGGGGTAAATAACGGTGGTTGACCTCAAGATATTCATTAAGGATCTGTTCTGCCGCGGCGGCAGAAGGCACAAGGGGATTTACGCTCAGCGCCAGCAGCGCCGTGTCGTAATTTCCAGTGACAGCGGCCTCAACGGTGAGCTCTTCATAGGCCTTCACGCTCTGGATCAGGCCGCGGATCTTCACGGGCAGCCTGCCATAGGCGAGGGGATGCGCGCCGTTTCGGTCGATCATGGCGTTGGTTTCCAGCGTAACGTGATCCGGCAGATCGGGTGTTGTGCCCCTGTTAGGAACATTTACGACGTGGATCTCTTTTTTATCGTTATAAATAGCGCTGATGATCGAGCATGCAGTATCGGAGTACCAGGCGCCTCCGCGCTGCTCCAGCTCTTTCGGCTTGTGCGCGAGATGGGGGTCCTGGTAAAGCGTAAAAAGCCGTTGCTCAATTTCGCGCGTCTGCTCGCCGCGGGTTCCCTTAGTATTTGCATCGCGCAGCGCGGCGTCGGTCATCTCGCGGGTCAAAAAATAGTATTTGAGGTAGGAGATAGGGTACATGTGGAGTGCCCTGGCAAAGCGGGCACTAAACCCAATGTCCGGTATATTTTTCAGGGAGTTATTTGCGCTGCCCTCGGCCAGTTTTTCAATAAAGTCGTCGGTATAATCCTCTCCCTTGAGGAAAATTTGGTCGGCAAAAATAAGATGGTTCAGACCAATAATGCGTGCGTAAACGTCCGACTTCTGCACGCCGTAGGCTGTGGCGATGTCCATCATCATGCTGTTTGCGCCACTGCAAATGCCTATGGTCCGAATGGCCGAGTGGCGGGTGATTGCCTCGGTGACAATCCCGGCCGGGTTGGTGAAGTTAATCAGCCAGCCGTTCGGGCACCATCTTTCCATGTCCTTACAGATATCCAGCAGGACCGGGATCGTGCGTTGAGCTTTCATAAACCCGCCGGGACCTGTCGTCTCTTGCCCCAGAACGCCGTATTTTAGCGGGATTTTTTCATCGTTGATGCGGGCATCAAGAAAGCCGACACGCAGCTGCGTGGTGACAAAATCGGCATCTTTCAGCGCCTCTTCCCGATCGAGCGTCAGGTGGATATTCATTGGGAGCCCGGCTTCAGCTACCATGCGCTGGGCCAGCTTTCCGACAATCTCCAGCTTCTCTTTTCCCTCTTCAATATCCAGCAAATAATAATCGGTGACCGGCAGCTCTGCGTAGCGTTTGATAAAACCGTCGATCAATTCTGGCGTGTAGCTGGAGCCGCCGCCAATAGTGACAACCTTGAGCTTTTTCATCGTGGTTCCTTTTTACAAGATGGGGTCGGAAAGCGTGTCCGCGTTGCGGCGGGCATTTTCTTCGGCCGCTTCGGTTTCAAGTTGTTTGCGCTCGGCCAGTTTGAAAAACGGCAGCCAGACCAGGGCGGAAATAACCAGCGTGCAGATGGACCAGATCACGGCAGGGATATTGCCGCCGGTCACGAACCATGCGGCGAAAATCGGCGGCATGGTCCAGGGGATCTGTAAGACGGGGCGACCAATGATGTCGAAGTACATCAGCGACCAGGTTGAGATGCACAGGATCATCGGCGTCAGGGTAAACGGGATCATCAGCAGTGGGTTGAAGACTATCGGGCAACCGAAAATGACAGGTTCGTTAATACAAAATATCGCGGAGGGCAGGGAGAGCTTACCCACTGATTTGTACAGCCGACTGCGGGAACGCAGCATGGCAATGACCAGCCCCATGGTCGCGCCCGTTCCGCCCAGGCACATAAAGACGATATAAAACCCGTCGGCGGTAATATGGGGAATGGGCTGATGATGCAGATAGGCCTGAGTATTTTCAGCGATGTATTTCAGGAAAATGGGACTGGTGATGCCGGAAAGCACGTTGTCGCCATGTATGCCGCAGCACCACAGCAGCGAAATCAGAAAAATAAGCACCAGCATGCCCGGCAGCGAACCGAGGCCGGAGACGAGCGGGCTGAGCAGCAGGGTGAAGAAGTGGTTGATATCAAAATTCAGGATGACCCTAATCAGCCAGATCAGAGTGATTGCTACCGCGGCGGGGATCAGGCTCGCAAAAGATTGCGCCACGGCAGGAGGCACGCCCTCCGGCAGGGTGATCACGACGTTGTGCCGGATAAAAAATCGCACGATGTGCACCGTCAAAATCGCCAGGATGATGGCAGAAAACAGCCCCGCCGCACCAAGATTGTCAACGTTGAGCTGATAGCTGTCGTTGAGTTGCGCCAGTAAGAAAACCACCAGCGTGACTATGCAGCAGGTGATAGCGTTGAGGTTGTACTCCTTCGCGAGGTTGTAGCTGATACCCACCGCAGAAATCAGCCCTATTGCACCAAAGGTAACGCCCACCGGGGCGCTGAGCTTTTCGGCAAACGGGCCAAGCCATTCACTCCAGCCGGGTATCGGTAGATTGGCGAGAATGAGAAACAGGCTACCGGTGATGGTGAAGGGTAAGGTCAGCGCAATACCGTTGCGCACGGCGACCAGTATTTTATTTTCGCCTACGCGAATCAGTACAGGAATGACTCTGTGCTCAAGAAATGTAATCACATTGCTTACTCCAGAAGAGATTTCTGCTCTCCCGCCGCTGTTGATGTTATCAGGCTTTGCTGGCGGATTTTTAAACTGGTATATACCAGTTGAATGCAGTTTTTCACGGTTCTTTTAGCCTGTCAAACAGGCATGCAATGCGGTGCGGATTTGATTATTTGTCTGAAAATAAAGGGTTTTTGAAAGGGTAAAACGGTGGAGAGACGCTTTAGGGCAGGAAAATGAATCACAGAACTGTGACGCTGGCTGCACTATTTCTGTAGGGCAGACGGGCCAGCGCGTTGCCAGCCCGGGAGGACATCAGGCTTCGTAGAAATTATAAATCCCCGCCGCCATCACCAGCGATGACGCCACTTCGTACGCTTTTTCGCGCCCGACCAGCAGGTCAATAATCTTCAGGCCAAAATCAATGGCGGTGCCCGGCCCCTGGCTGGTGAGCAGGTTAACGCGCGGATCCCAGACCACGCGTTTATCCACCCACTGATCTTCCGGAATTGTGTCCTTCAGGCCAGGAAAGCCTGTCATATTGCCGATGGGGAAAATGTCGTGCGGAACCAGCACCGTACCCGCGGCCGCACAGATTGCCGCGACGATACGCCCGGAAAGATGAAACTGACGAACGGTTTCAACCAGCAGCGGGCTGTCGCGGAAACACTCTGCACCCTTCAGCCCACCCGGCAAAACGATCATGTCGTAATCACCGTCCGCCACCTGTACAAGCGGTGCATCCGCCAGGATCTTCACCCCACGCGAGCAGGTAATCGCCAGACTTCCGTCGCTGGCGACGCTGGCGGTAGTAACCTTAATACCACCACGCACCATCAAATCAATGGTGGTGACCGCTTCTGTCTCTTCGCTACCAGGGGCGAGGCATACCAGTGCCGATGCGCTCATACTCACTCTCCTTTCGTTTTACTAACTCAAACAGACGGCTGTTTTCCGCAACGGTAATACCGTGTGCCCGGGCGCGTTTTAACAGATAACCGGTAATGTAATCAATTTCGGTATGCCGCATAGCCCGGATATCCTGCAACATTGAGGAGATATTTTCTGCCGTACTCTCAATGACCTGGTCGACATAATAACGTAAATCGGACTCTGAGGTGTGGTAGCCTTCGCGTTCAATGACGGCGGCAACTTCCCGGCAAATCAGCGCTACCCGATCGGGATGCTTGCGCAGCTCACCGTTAGGGCAATCCAGCAGGGCGGTCAGCGGATTGATCGCGCAGTTGACCGCCAGTTTGCGCCACAGTTCCGCGCGAATGTTATTGTGCCAGGCGACGTCAGGCAGCGTGCTTTGCAGGGTATCCGCAAGATAGCTGTAATCGCCGGTCTGTTCACGCGCAGGACCGATATGGGTGATACCACTGGCAACATGGATAATGACGTTACCGTCGCGACGTGCCGCGTGGGTGGTTGTCCCCATCAGCAGGGGTTGCCGGACAGATTTTAGCTCTTCAATGGTACCCATACCGTTGTGAATCAGCAGGATTGGCGTGCTTTCAGGTAACTGGGCGGCCAGGCTTTTCACCGCATCGGAGACCTGCCAGGCCTTCAGCGTGACCAGCAGCAAATCGCTGGTGGCAAGAAATTCCGGATCGTTTGCCGTCAAAGACTCGTTGAAAATTGAACCGTCTGTACCAATTACGTTCACACTGCAATAGGGCTGGGGAATTCGCAGCCAGCCCTGAACGTCGTGTCCCTGTTTGCATAGCGCTGTAAGCCAGAGTTGGCCAAGGGCTCCGCATCCAAGCACTGTTACTTTCATCGTTCCTCCTCACCTGCAACGGCGCCAGGTGCTATGACGCTAAGTATAGCGCCATCAGCTAAGCTTCTCGTTATGCCTCGTTGCGGGTATTATGCAACGCAACAAAAATGAAGGGAGAAGAAAAGATGCCATCTTTCGATATTGTTTCTGAAGTTGATTTGCAGGAAGCGCGTAACGGCGTAGAAAATGCTGTCCGTGAGGTTGAGTCACGTTTCGATTTTCGTGGCGTTGAGGCGACCATTGAACTGAACGACGCGAACAAGACGATCAAAGTCCTGAGCGAGTCTGATTTCCAGGTCAACCAGTTGCTGGATATCCTGCGCGCCAAGCTGCTCAAGCGCGGCATTGAAGGGACCTCACTCGATGTACCGGAAGATTTTGTTCACAGCGGCAAAACCTGGTTTGTGGAAGCGAAGCTGAAGCAGGGGATTGAGAGCGCGGTACAGAAAAAAATCGTTAAGCTTATCAAAGACAGTAAGCTCAAAGTGCAGGCGCAGATCCAGGGTGAAGAGATCCGCGTGACCGGAAAATCCCGTGATGACCTGCAATCCGTGATGGCGCTGGTGCGTGGCGGCGATCTCGGCCAGCCATTCCAGTTTAAAAACTTCCGCGATTAAGACAATCATGCCCGGCTAAACCGGGCATTTTTTCAGGCCTTCAGCGCCTGCTCCACCTCAAAGCGGTTAGTCACTTTGCTGTCAATTTTGACATACGCACTGCGCTCTTCCGGAACAATCAGCACTTCGCTCACGCCCTCTGTCGCTTCCAGACGCTGTTTTAACGCGTCACCGATTGCCACGTCATCGGGAATTTCTACCCGCAGGCTACTTACATAGCGCGGCTCTTTCATGGTGCTGGCAACAAACAGCCAGAGCATCGCCAGCAGCGCACCGGCGAGGAAAACGGTCTGGGAGTCAAACAAACCGTCCACCCAGCCGCCGAGCGACCCGCCGATCGCCACGCCGAGAAACTGGCTGGTGGAGTAAATGCCCATCGCGGTGCCTTTGTATCCTGCCGGAGACTCTTTGCTGATAAGCGACGGCAGCAGGGCTTCCATCAGATTAAACGCCAGGAAGAACAGCTGTACGCCGGCGATCAGTTCCCAGAAATGCGGGCCAGCGCCCCACAGCACAATCTCGGCAATCAGCAATAACGCCACGCAGCCCACGAAAACGCGTTTCATTTTGCGCTTCACTTCGGCGTAAATAATGAAGGGCACAACGGAGACAAACGAGATCAGCATTGTGACCAGATAAATTTTCCAGTGCTCTGCCGCCGGGAAACCGGCTGCGGCAAGTTGACCGGGCAGGGCGACGAAGGTGGACATCAGCAGAATGTGCAGGCACATAATGCCGAAGTTCAGCTTAAGCAGGCGCGGCTCGGCGATGACTTTGCTGAAGCAGCCTTTCACCATCCCGGATTCACGGTTGAGGACGTGGTTTTTACTGTCAGGCACAACCCACAGCGTGAGTGCGATCCCAATGGTCGCCAGCACCGCAATCATCCAGAACAGGGCGTGCAGGCCGAGCGCATGAGTGATAACAGGCCCCAGCACCATGGCAATGGCAAACGTGACGCCGAAGCTGACGCCGATAAACGCCATGGCTTTGGTGCGGTTTTGCTCGCGGGTTAAGTCTGACAGCAGCGCCATCACGGCGGCGGCAATCGCCCCGGAACCTTGCAGGGCGCGCCCAAGAATAATTCCCCAGATGGAGTGGGAGAGGGCGGCGATGATGCTGCCAAGTACAAACACCAGCAGCCCGCCGACAATCAGCGGTTTGCGACCCACGCGGTCGGAGAGCAGGCCAAAGGGGATCTGGAATATCGCCTGCGCCAGGCCGTAGATACCAATCGCCAGACCAATCAGCGCTTCGCTGGCACCCTGTAACGCCATGCCATATGTGGTCAGAACGGGCAGGACCATAAACATGCCAAGCATCCGCAGCGAGAAAACAGTCCCTAAACCCCAGGTCGCACGCAGTTCGCCTGGCGTCATTTTATAATCGTTCATTACCACCTCTACCAAAAAGCAGGCCATAGTTTAGGCGGGGTGATAAGTGCGGTAAATAGGTGTTTGTTTAAGAGATATTACGAGGGTGTGATAAAAGCACCCCCGGATAAAAAATTACGCCTCGACGCGCAATCCGTAGCTTTTGAATTTCTCAAGAACAATGGCAATTTCATCGTCACTGAGTACCGGAACGGGATCTACTATCGCCAGCGTGGCCAGGTAGAGTTTTGCCAGCACCTCTACCTCCTGCGCCAGCCACAGTGCCTTTTCAAGATTTTCTTCGCAGGTTATCAGGCCGTGGTGCTGTAAGAGCGTCGCTTTGCGATCGCGTAATGCGACCGCGACATGCTCTGACAGCGCGCGCGTCCCGAAGGTCGCGTAAGGGGCGCAGGGAATGGAGTTTCCCCCGGCGGCGGCAATCATATAGTGAATAGCAGGAATGGGGCGGTTGAGTATCGAGACGGCGGTACAGTTAACCGCATGGTTATGGACGACGGCGTTAGCATCCGGGCGGGTCTGATACACAACCTGATGAAAACGCCATTCGCTGGAGGGCAGTTTATCTTCTTCGTGCCGCCCCTGTGCATCTACATAGACGATACTCTCTTCGGTCAGATGCTCGTAGGGAATTCCGGTCGGCGTAATCAGCATGCCGTCGCGATAGCGAACGCTGATATTGCCGGCGGTGCCCTGATTTAACCCCATGCGGGTCATCTCAAGGCAGGTGTCGATAATGTCTCTGGCTAATCGGGCTCGTTCCATTTTTTATTCTCCGGGTACAGTTTTATATTTACTGGCGGGAACGTTTGACCAGCTTCATATCGACTTTCGCCGTCTCGTTGACCGCTTCGCCGTCGATGGCTCGCTGCATCAGTTCAAACGCTTTTTCCGCCCAGGTATCTTCATCCTGCTGCATGGACCAGACGCTGTTAGGCAGGAACCCCAGCATGGGGTGCTCATCGAAGGTGCCGATATTGATGTGTTGGGGCACGGTGCCGGTACGCGTCCGCAGGGCTTCGATTGCCCCTTCCAGAACGGGTAACGATGAGGCGATAAACGCCTGCGGAACACCCTGGCTGTCGATAAGCGAATCCATCAGGGCATATCCGCCCTCCGGCGTATTGTCCGGCCCTTCGATGACCCACTCGCGATGGTGAATACCGGCTGTTTTCAGGGCCTGTAAGTAGCCGTTCAGACGGTCCGTAATACTGGGCAGTGCGGTATCGCCCACAAGGAACCAGAGCGGCGTTTTTCTCTCTGCCAGCATGTTGCGGGCCAGTTCATCCCCCCCGGCCTCGTTATGACTCTCAACCAGCGCGTTGTCAGTAAAGCCAAAATCCCGGTCGAGGAGCACCAGTGGTTTTTGGATCTGCCGCAAATGATGCTGCTGGTTTTCCAGCGTCGAGGGAACGATAAACAAGCCGTCCACGTTGCGCGCCATCAGGGCTTTGACCAGCTTGTTTTCGTAATCCACATCGTTGTAAGTACAGCTGATCATCAGCTGGTAGCCCGAACGGCGGCAGCGCAGTTCGAGTTTCTCGGCGAGCGTTGCAAAGAACACGTTCGAGATGTTGGGCACGATGAGCCCCAGCGTCTCGGTTTTGTTTAGCTTAAGACTGCGCGCCGAATGGTTGAGGGTATAGCCGAAGCGCTCGACGTGTTCATTAATTCGGGACTGTGTTTTCACGCTGATCCGATACTGTTCGGCTTTCCCGCTCAGTACCAGCCGCACGGTGGTGACGGATAAATTCAGATCCTTCGCTATCTGTTCAACTGTTTTGGCCATCGCTACGCCTCAATCCTTAACGTACGTAAAAAACTGCTGATAAAGCATACGCATCCTGCCATTACATTTCCTGTTGCATCAGGAGATTAAGCGCCTGCTGCTGGGTCCACAGCATCAGGTACGCCTCATATTTTTGCCTGTGGAAAGCCGCGGTTTCCGGCCGACGGGTGATGATGTCGCCGGCTTTGACCATTTCCCGGGTGGCATCGGTGAGCGTTGCCCATGCACCGCTCGCCACAGCGCCGCAAATGGCCGCGCCGAGAGTGACGGCATCTTCTTCGGCTAAGAGATGAATATCGCAGCCCGTGGCATCGGCATACTCCCGCAGCCAGAGCCGGTTATGGGTGGCTCCTCCACAAATGACAATGCGCGACAAGGTGTGCCCGTGATGTTTCAGGGTATCCATAATATGTCGTGTGCCATAGGCTATGGCCTGTAGCGTGGCCAGATAGAGCCTCGCCAGCGCACGTTCACCGGTTTCTAATGTCAGACCGACCACGCTGCCCCGCGCATCCGGACGCGAACGCGGCGAGCGGTTGCCGTGGTGATCGGCCAGAATGTGCAGGTTGCGGGTGGGATATTTTTCTTCCTGTTCAAGCGCGGCTACCCAGTCGTTGAGCAGCGCCACCGGATGGCGTTGCGCCGCTTCTGCTTTTGCAAACAGGTCTGCGCTGGCTCCGTGCTCGCGCAACGTCCAGTCGACCAGCGCCCCGGCAGCACTTTGCCCGCCTTCCGTCAGCCAGTAGCCCGGCAGCATGGCGCTCCAGTAAGGCCCCCAGACGCCGGGCGTATGGATCTCCGTCTGACTGGCAAGCATATGGCAGTTCGAGGTTCCGCTGATGAGCGCCAGCGTGCCCTCCGGGTGTGAGCCCGTCAGCGCCACGCCACCCGCGTGGGCATCGATCATGCCGCTTGCCACAACCACCTCTTCGGGCAACCCCAGAGCTTGCGCTGCCTGTGGGCTGAGTTTCCCGACGCATTCAGCGACGTCCAGAATAGTATCGGGAATTTTTGTCAGTAAGGTCTCCAGCCCTACCTCCCTGAGCAGCGATTCGCTGAACTGCGCCTCATGCGCAAGGTAGTTCCATTTGCAGGTGAGGGTGCACAGGCTGGCGGCGTCCTGGCCCGTCGCTTTCCAGACCAGAAAATCGGCAAGGTCGAAAAAGCGCCAGGCCTGATTCCATGTTTCAGGATGATGTCGCTGCAACCACAGCAGTTTTGGCAGTTCCATTTCAATACTCACCTCGCCGCCCACGTAGCACAGGGCAGGATCGCGTGTGGCATTGATGCGAACAGTTTCTTCGTGAGCACGATGATCCATCCACATAATGATGTCCTGCGATGCCGGACTGTCGGGGGACACGCTCAGGCCGTTACCCTCAGCATCCAGCGCGACCAGCGAGCACGTGGCGTCGAAGCCAATCGAACAAATGGCGTCGGGTGAGATCCCAGAGGAGTCGACGGCTTCCCGCACCACCGCGCAAACCTGCTGCCAGATCTCCGCGGAGGACTGTTCCACGCGCGCGTTGCTGGCGTGAAACTGCGAAATCGGACGGGTCGCGAAGCTCAAACGCTCGCCTTGCGCAGAGTAAAGCCCAGCACGAACGCTGGCTGAACCCACATCGACCCCGAGGAAATAGCCGTCACTCATCATAAACTTCCTTATTTTTTACCAAACGGATGTAACAGTTTATCAATTTCAGGGGTGTTGATATTCTGCGCATTGACATATTTCACTGGAATATCAATTTCTTTAGCCACCGTCTGTCCGGAAATTACCGCGTTCAGCGCCTTTATGCCCTGATAACCAATCTGGTACGCGTCCTGCACCACGAAGCCCTGAATCACGCCGTTTTTGAGGAAGTTAATGATGGCTTCGGTGCTGTCAAAACCGATGACTTTCACTTTGCCCTTCAGATTCTGGCTGTCGATAGCGTTCGCAACGCCCAGGGTTGAGCCTTCGTTGGTGGCATAAATACCGGCGATATCCGGGTTGGCCTGAACCATATCAATGGTTTTATCCATCGCTTTTTGCGGGTCGCCATCGCTATATTGCACCGGCAGTACCTGAATATTCGGGTACTTCTCTTTCATTCGCTCGCTGAATCCTTCAGAGCGCTCAATGGCGGACGTCGTTCCGGCTACGTGGGCGATAATACCCACTTTCCCCTTCTGGCCTACCTGCTCCGCCAGCGCATCCGCAGCCTGTGCGCCCGCCTTACGGTTATTGGTGGCGACAAAGCTGGCCGGGATATCGGAGTTCACGCCCGAGTCGAAGGTCACCACTTTGATCCCCCGGCTGTTGGCAGTTTCGACCAGCGGGGCAAGGGCGTTTGCATCAAGCGCGGCCAGCAACAGGCCGTTTGGCTTTTGTGCCATGGTGTTTTCGACTAACTGGATCTGCTCGGCGATTTGCGTTTCATCGGCAGGGCCAACGTAGCTGGTTTTGTCACCCAACTCTTTTGCGGCAGCTTCCGTCCCCATTTTGACCGTCTGCCAGAATTCGTGCTGGTAACCTTTACTGACTACCGGCAGGTTTAAATCTTTTGCCAGCGCGCTGCTGGACAGGATGGCAACGAGCGACAGGGCGCTCAGGATATGGCTGGTTTTCATTATTTTGCTCCGTTGTAGGGGTTGGCAGGGCTTGTTGTATCGAGAACCTAACGCATTCTTTTACGTAACGTGTCCAGGTAGACGGCGGCAACGACGACCACGCCCATCGCCACCATCTGCCAGAACTGGGACACGCCCATGAGATTGAGGCCGTTTTTCAGCACGCTCATAATGAACGCGCCTATGATGGTGCCGCCAATCGTGCCCACGCCGCCCATCAGACTGGTACCGCCGATCACTACCGCCGCAATGGCTTCCAGCTCATAACCCACGCCTACGGTTGGCTGGCCTGAATTGAGACGAGAGGCGAGGATCACCCCGGCCACGCCGGTTAACAGGCCGCATAAGGCGTAAACGAAAATTTTCACTCGCTGGACTTTGATCCCGGAAAGATGTGCCGCCGTTTCATTGCTGCCGACAGCGTAGATATAGCGGCCCATCACCGTTTTCTTCAGGATCCACATGGCGATCAGTGCCACGATGACCAGGTAGAACACCGGGTAAGGCAGGACGTCGAACAGGCGACCCTGCGCTAGCAGCTTGAACTGCGGGTAGTCAGAAAAATAAATCGCGCGGCCATCGGTCATCACCATATTGATGCCGCGTACCGACATCATTAAGCCGAGGGTGGCAATAAACGGTGGTATGGTCATTTTGGTGACCAGAAACGCGTTCACATAGCCGCAAAGCCCGCCGGCGAGCACGCCTGCCAGAATACAGACCGGCAGCGGCATACCAAACCCGGCGGCGATGCCCACCGCAACCCCTGAGAACGCCACCACCGATCCGAGCGACAGGTCGATCCCGGCGGTAATAATCACAAAGGTTACGCCAATGGCCATGATGCCAATCACCGCCGTTTGCAGGGCGATAGTCATGATATTTTCAGTATTAAAGAAGAACGGTGAGCTGAAGCTGAAAAACAGAACCAGCAATACCAGGCTAAAAAGAGGCGCCAGACGCATCAGGAGCGCTTTATTTATTTTCATCGTATGACTTCCGCTTTGCGGCGATGGAACGGTAACGGACATGATTAATCCTCCAGCGTGGCGTATTGCATGATTTTTTCCTGGGTGGCGTGCTCAGCCTCTATTTCGCCGGCAATGCGGCCGCTGCGCATCACAAGTATGCGGTCGCACATTCCTAATACTTCCGGCAGTTCGGATGAAATCATGATGATCGATTTACCTTTAGCGACAAGGCGGTTCATTAGTTCATAAATTTCCAGCTTGGCGCCAACATCAATTCCCCGGGTTGGCTCATCAAAAATTAAAATATCGGTATCTTTACAGACCCAGCGGGCAATAATGATCTTCTGTTGATTACCGCCGCTTAAATTCAGTGCCGCCTGTTCCAGATGCGGCGTTTTTATTCGCAGCGCATCCACCAGTTTCTGACTGGACACCCGGCAGCGTTTTTCATCGACATTACCCGCGGCGCCGGCGTAGTCCGGGTAATTGCCGAGCATAATGTTCATCTCAACGGAAAGGCCGAGGGCGAGTCCCTCTTTTTTGCGGTCTTCTGTTAAATAGCTGATGCCTTTCTCAATGGCGTCAGCCACGTCTTTAATCCGTGTGGGGGTGCCGTTCAGCGTCAGGGTACCGGCGTCGATCGCATCGGCGCCAAACAGGGCCCGGCCCAGTTCCGTTCGGCCTGCGCCCATTAAGCCAGCGAGGCCGAGGATCTCACCGCGCCAGAGGGTAAAGTTGATGTCGTGCAGTACACCATTTCGCGTCAGGCCATTCACCTCCAGCACTTTTTCTCTGCGCTGATGCGGCGGGCGTTTTGGGTAGATGTTATCGAGATTGCGGCCAACCATCATGGCGATAAGCTCGCCGATCTGAACCGTTTCATAATCTACGGTGGCGATGTATTGTCCGTCGCGCATGACGGTCGCGCGATCGGCGATCAGCGCCAATTCTTCCAGACGGTGCGAGATGTAGACTATCCCCGTGCCCTGAGCCTTGAGCATCCGCGTGACGTCAAATAAACTCTCGATTTCACTTTCGGTCAGCGCGGCGGTGGGTTCATCCATGATTAGCACTTTGGCATTGACCGAAATCGCTTTGGCAATTTCCACCATCTGCTGCTGGGCTACGGTTAATTCACTGACGCGGGCGTCCGGGGCGATTTTTAAATTCAGCGTGTGCAGTATTTTCTCAACCGCCTGTCGCTGGGCGCGTTTATCTAACTGCCAGCGACTATTTTTGCAGAATTCACGGCCAATAAAGATATTCTCTTCCACGGTTAAATCGGGAAAGAGATTAAATTCCTGATGGATAATCGTAATACCTGCGTGCTGAGCACTTAGCGGATCGCTGAATGATACGGATTGCCCTTCAAAGCGAATTTCACCGGAATCGGGTTGGTAAACACCGGATAATATTTTCATCAGCGTCGATTTGCCAGCACCGTTTTCACCTAACAGGGCATGAACTTCGCCGCGGCGTAAATCGAAATCAACCTGATTCAGCGCCAGCACGCCGGGAAAGCGTTTGGTGATGCGCGTCATCTGAATAAGAGTCTCTGACATTGCAAAATTCCTGTGTTGGAAAGGCAATGAATCACAAGCCACAGTGATTTAGTTATTAAGCTAACTCGACTTAGCTTTCGTCCTTAAAAGCTATTTTAGGGTCATAATTTAGCCAAATCATTTGTATTCAAATTGTGACGTCGTGCAAAGGTATTTTGTTATTTAATTGAATTTAAACGATATTTTTAGTTTTTGCTGAATCGTAATACCTGACACTGATCGAATTTTGACCTCTCATCGTGAAACTGCTCACAGATCCTGCACATTTATCTTGTCTCATTTTTAGTGAGAACCCTAAGCTAATTCGAGTTAGCAGATTTCACCGCTTTCCGTTCACGGTGCTGCCCGGGCGCTTTTTCACGGCTATGCCCCTGAGACGGATAGGTTAACCAACGTGAGGAAGGGCTATGAAAACGATAAAAGCGTTACCCCGGATTGGCATTCGACCTGTTATTGATGGCCGCCGAATGGGCGTACGTGAGTCTCTGGAAGAGCAGACCATGAACATGGCGAAAGCCACGGCGGCGCTACTCAGTGAAAAATTACGCCACCCCTGCGGTACGCCCGTAGAGTGCGTAATTGCCGACAGCTGCATTGCCGGAATGGCGGAATCCGCCGCTTGCGAAGAGAAGTTCAGCACGTGCCACGTTGGTCTGACGATCACCATCACCCCCTGCTGGTGTTACGGGAGTGAAACCATTGATATGGATCCGCTGCGCCCGAAAGCGATCTGGGGCTTTAATGGCACCGAGCGTCCGGGGGCGGTATACCTCGCAGCGGCGCTGGCAGCGCATAACCAGAAAGGGATCCCGGCGTTTTCCATTTACGGCCACGATGTACAGGATGCGGGCGACGAGACCATCCCGGCAGACGTTGAGGAAAAATTGTTGCGCTTCGCCCGGGCGGGCCTGGCGGTCGCCAGCATGAAGGGGAAAAGTTATCTGTCGGTGGGCGGTGTCTCAATGGGGATCGCGGGCTCGATTGTCGATCACAACTTCTTTGAATCCTGGCTGGGGATGAAGGTGCAGGCGGTGGATATGACCGAACTGCGTCGCCGCATCGATCATAAGATTTACGACGAGCAAGAACTTGAGCTGGCCCTGAGCTGGGCGAAGGCACATTTCCGTTTCGGCGAGGATAAAAACGCAGAGCAGTATCGTCGCAATGAACAGGAAAATGCCGCGATCCTGCGGGAGAGCCTGCTAATGGCGATGTGCATCCGCGACATGATGCAGGGCAACCCTAAACTCGCTGCGATGGGCCGCGTGGAGGAATCGCTGGGCTATAACGCCATTGCGTCCGGTTTCCAGGGGCAGCGCCACTGGACGGATCAGTATCCAAATGGTGATACCGCAGAGGCGCTGCTGAACAGCTCTTTCGACTGGAACGGTATTCGCCAGCCGTTGGTAGTGGCGACGGAAAATGACAGCCTTAACGGGGTAGCGATGCTGTTTGGGCATCTGATGACCGGCACCGCGCAGATTTTTGCTGATGTACGCACCTACTGGTCGCCGGAGTCGGTTGAGCGTGTTACCGGCCAGAAGCTCACTGGACGGGCTGAGCACGGCATTATTCATCTGATCAACTCCGGCTCGGCGGCGCTGGACGGTACAGCGGAGCAGAAAAACGCCGAGGGGAAACCGACCCTGAAACCACACTGGGACATTACTGAGCAGGAAGCCAACGCGTGCCTGGCCGTAACCCACTGGTGTCCGGCGGTGCATGAATACTTCCGCGGGGGCGGTTTCTCATCAAACTTCCTCACCCGGGGTGGCGTGCCATTTACCATGACCCGCGTAAACCTCATCAAGGGTGTGGGTCCGGTATTACAGATAGCGGAAGGCTGGAGTGTTGAGCTGCCGGAACACGTACATGACATTCTGAATAAGCGCACCGATTCAACCTGGCCCACCACCTGGTTTGCCCCACGCCTGACCGGTAAAGGCCCGTTCAGCGACGTCTATTCAGTGATGGCGAACTGGGGCGCTAACCACGGGGTATTAACCGTCGGGCACGTCGGCGCTGATTTCATCACCCTGGCGTCCATGCTACGCATCCCTGTATGCATGCATAACGTACCGGAGGCGCTGATTTATCGGCCGACGGCCTGGGGCGCTCACGGTATGGATCCGGAAGGGCAGGATTACCGCGCCTGTGAAAATTACGGACCGTTATACAAACATTAAGCCGGCCTGCCAGCCTGCTCCGGCGGGCTGGCAGCCTGTGGGGACCGCGATGAAAAAATGTTTTCTGGTTCTCGATTGTGGCGCGACGAACGTGCGCGCCATTGCACTGGATCCTGAAGGGAATATTGTGGCGCGCGCCGCGGTGGCGAACGAAAGCGAAAGCGCCGCTGAAAATCCGGCCTGGCACCAGTGGTCGCTCGACGCCATCATGCAACGGTTTGCCGTCTGTTGTCAGAAAATCAGCGCAGCGCTGAGCGAGCATCAGCTGTGCGGAATGAGTGTGACGACCTTTGGCGTGGATGGCGCACTGGTAGATGAGCGGGGAGAACTGCTTTACCCGATCATCAGCTGGAAGTGCCCGCGAACCGTGCCGGTGATGGAAGCGGTTGCCCGTTCATGCTCCCCGGCAGAACTACAGCAGATCACCGGCGTTGGGCAGTTTAGTTTTAACACGTTGTATAAGCTAGGCTGGCTTCAGGACAACCATCCCGATCTGTTACAGCGTGCTCACGCCTGGCTTTTTATCTCCTCGCTAATCAACCATCGTCTGACCGGAAAGATGACGACCGATCTCACGATGGCCGGTACCAGTCAGATGTTCGATCTGCATCAGCAGCGCTTCAGTGAAACGATCTTAAGCAAGATCGGCGTGCCTCATTCCCTTTTCCCGCCGCTGGTTTCCCCCGGAGAAAGGATTGGTGAATTGCGGCCCGACGCTGCATCCAGGCTCGGATTGCCTTGCGGTGTGCCGGTGATCTCCGCCGGGCACGACACGCAGTTTGCCCTTTTTGGCGCCGGGGCGGGAATTAATGAGCCAGTTCTCTCTTCGGGTACCTGGGAGATTTTAATGGCGCGCACCACGCAGGTTGATACCGCTTTGCTGGGGCAATACCCGGGTGCGACCTGCGAACTGGATAGCCGGACGGGGCTCTATAATCCGGGAATGCAATATCTGGCGTCTGGCGTACTGGAGTGGATCCGCGCGCTGTTCTGGTCGCCTGGTACCGACTGGGACACTATTCTGGCTCAGGCGGCGGCAATTCCGAACGGCGCGGATGGCGTCACGATGAATACCCAACTGCTCGATTCTCCACTCGCCGGCTGGCAGGGCGTTACGCTCACCACAACGCCAGCCCATTTTTACCGCGCAGCCCTGGAAGGACTCACGGTGCATCTGCAAGAAAAATGCCTGGCGCTGGAGGCGATCGCGCAATTTAAGGCGCGTGAACTCCTGCTGGTGGGGGGAGGTAGCCGCAATATGCTGTGGAATCAGCTCAAGTCCAATGCGCTTGGGATCCCGGTGAAGGTTCTTGAAGAGGCTGATACGACCGTGCTGGGGGCGTCTTTGTACGGATGGTGGGGCGTCGGAGAAACGGCCAGCGCTGAGGCTGCTCGCGATCGGGTCCACTATCGTTACCGTTATTTCTATCCTGAGGAGCAACCTTGTGCTTAAAACGATATCCCCTCTGATTTCACCCGAGCTGCTGAAAACGCTGGCAGAAATGGGTCATGGTGACGAGATTATTTTTGCAGATGCTCACTTTCCCGCGCACAGCCTGGGGCCAAAGACGATCCGCGCAGATGGCCTGCTCATCAGCGATTTGCTGGCCGCGGTGATACCGCTGTTTGAACTGGACAGCTATGCGCCACCGCTGGTGATGATGGCCCCTGTCGACGGGGATACGCTCGATATACAGGTAGAAGCGCGCTATCGCAACGCACTTTTTGGTGAGGCGGAAGGGGAGGGGGTTACGCGTATTGACCGTTATGCGTTTTATGCGCGGGCACAGAAAGCGTACGCCATCGTGGTGACGGGCGAGACCGCGAAATACGGCAATATACTGTTAAAGAAAGGGGTTACGCCGTACCAATAAAAAACGCCGGGCTAAACCCGGCGTTTTTACATCAGTCTTCTTACCAGACGTAAGTCAGCAGGTGTTGTGAATCTGGCACCATGAAGTCTACGGACATCATCACGGACAGTGAGGTGATGGCGACAATCGAGAACACAAACAGCTTGCGTGCCCAGACCTTGTCATCTTCCACTTTATAACCGCGCAGGGCCATGCCGAGCCACCATACGCTCACCGCAGCTGCTACCACCAGATATTTATATCCGGCGTAACCGCCCAGAGAGAGCATCAGCGTTGCCACGGCAAAAGCGATGATGTAGAGCGTGATGTGGTTCTTGGCAACCGAAATGCCTTTCACGACCGGCAGAACCGGAATGTTCGCCGCCTGATAATCCTTAAAGCGGAAAATCGCGATGGCGTAGGAGTGCGGCATCTGCCACAGGCTAAAGATAGCCAGCAGGATGAGCGCACCGCTGTCGAACTCGTTCGTGACGGCGCAGTAGCCAATCACCGGCGGCGCCGCGCCGGAGAGAGAACCAATCAGCGTGCCGTAGACGGAGTGACGTTTCATATACAGGCTGTAGACGCCCACATACACCACGAACCCCATCACCCCCAGCCAGCAGGCCAGCGGGTTAGCACCAAACCACAGCAGCATAAAGCCAGCAATACCCAGCAAGGTGGCGTACACCAGCGAGACGGAAGGAGCAATCAGGCCTTTAACCAGCACCCGATTTTTGGTCCTTTCCATCTTCTTGTCGATATCCATGTCGATGTAGTTGTTAAATACACAACCGGACGCAACCACCAGTGACACACCGACCAGCGTGTAAATAAAGAGGGTGTAATCAATGCTGCCTTTAGAGGCCAGCAGGAACCCTCCGATTACGGAGATCAGGTTGCCAAAGATGATGCCTGGTTTCGTGACTTGCAGGTATTGCTTAAACATACTCGCCGCTCTTAGTGAACCATCATGTTGTAGTTAAGGTTCCACATAATCCAGATGGAACCGACTACCAGGATAGCGATGATAATCACGGTAAAGATAAAGGCCGTCATGTTCCAGCCTTCATCGGACTTGGTGTTCATGTGCAGGAAGCAAACCAGATGCACCAGAATCTGAATCACCGCGGTCACCAGGATTGCGCCCAGGATAACCGGCTTAGATGCAGAACCGTTCATCACCATCCAGAACGGGATCACCGTCAGAATGATCGACAGGATGAAACCTGTCATGTAGGTTTTTACGCTGCCGTGGGAAGCGCCATGATCGTTAGAATGACTCATTACATCGCCCCCATCAGATAGACAACAGAGAACACACAGATCCATACCACGTCCAGGAAGTGCCAGAACAGGCTCAGGCACATAATACGGGTACGGTTAGTACTGGTCAGGCCGCGACGGGAGATCTGGAACATCAGCACCGCCATCCAGATCAGACCCGAGGTCACGTGCAGACCGTGGGTGCCTACCAGCGCGAAGAACGCTGACAGGAAGCCGCTACGATCCGGGCCGAAACCTTCCATGATCAGGTGATGGAATTCATAGATTTCCATCCCGATAAAGCCAGCACCAAACAGCCAGGTCAACGCCAGCCAGGAGACAACCTGGCTCTTGTTGTTTTTGTACATGGCGATAGCCGCCATGCCGTAGGTGATGGAGCTGAATAACAGCAGTGCGGTTTCAACCAGAACGAACGGCAGTTCAAAGATGTCCTTACCGGTCGGGCCGCCCGCTGTGCCGTTCACCAGAACGGCATAGGTTGCGAACAGACAGCAGAACAGGATGCAGTCGCTCATCAGGTAGATCCAGAAACCGAAGACTTTCGTCGGTCCTGTATCATGGTGCGCATGTTCATGCGCGTGGGCAGTTGAGTGCGCCAGAGTATCAGTTGCCATTTTTCAGCCCCGCTTTAGAAATCTCGTCAAAATGCTGGTTTTCCAGCTTTTCAACTTCACGGACTGGTACGTAGTAGTCCACGTCCTCGTCAAAGCTCTTCACAATCCAGCTGATTACGATGCCAGCGAAGCCAACAATCGCCATCCACCAGATGTGCCAGATCATTGCGAAACCAAATACCGTTGCGAAAGCGGCAATAACCATGCCCGCGGCGCTGTTTTTCGGCATATGGATCTCTTCGTAATGCTCAGGTTGCTTGTACGCTTCACCTTTTTCTTTCATTTCCCAGAATGCATCACGCTCGTGAATGTGCGGCACTACGGCAAAGTTATAGAACGGAGGCGGAGAAGAGGTCGCCCACTCCAGCGTACGACCACCCCACGGGTCACCGGTCAGGTCGCGGTTCAGGTTACGGTCACGGATAGACACGTAGTACTGAATCAGCTGGCACAGAATACCGCAGGCAATCAGCGCTGCGCCGCCCGCTGCAACCATCAGCATTGGGTGGAACTGCGGATCGATCTGCTGGCTCAGACGACGGGTCATCCCCATGAAGCCCAGCACGTACAGCGGCATAAACGCCACGAAGAAGCCGATGATCCAGAACCAGAACGCGCGTTTACCCCATTTTTCGTTCAGGGTGAAACCGAACGCTTTTGGCCACCAGTAGGTCACACCAGCGAAGCAGCCGAAGACCACGCCACCGATGATAACGTTATGGAAGTGCGCAATCAGGAACAGACTGTTGTGCAGAACGAAGTCAGCACCTGGTACCGCCAGCAGTACGCCGGTCATCCCACCTACGGAGAAGGTCACGATGAAGCCGATGGTCCACAGCATAGCTGAGTGGAACACGATACGACCCTGGTACATGGTGAACAGCCAGTTGAAGATCTTAACCCCGGTAGGGATCGCGATAATCATGGTGGTAATACCGAAGAAGGCGTTTACGTTGGCACCCGCACCCATGGTGAAGAAGTGGTGCAGCCAGACGATGAACGACAGGACGGTAATACATACGGTTGCCCACACCAGAGAGGTGTAACCAAACAGGCGTTTACGCGAGAAGGTTGCCGCGATTTCGGAGAACACACCGAACACCGGCAGAACCAGGATGTACACTTCCGGGTGACCCCAGGCCCAAATCAGGTTGATGTACATCATCATGTTGCCACCCATATCATTCGTGAAGAAATGGGTACCCAGATAGCGATCCAGGGTCAGCAGCGCGATGGTGACGGTCAGAATTGGGAACGACGCGATAATCAGGACGTTGGCGCACAGAGATGCCCAGGTAAATACTGGCATCTTGAACATCGTCATACCTGGTGCACGCATCTTCAGGATGGTCACGAAGAAGTTAATACCGGTCAGGGTGGTACCGACACCGGAGAGCTGAAGCGCCCAAATCCAGTAGTCAACGCCCACGCCCGGACTGTACTCAATTCCCGACAGCGGCGGGTAGGCCAGCCAGCCAGTCTGAGCAAATTCGCCCACACCCAGTGATAGGTTAACCAGGATAACGCCGACAACCGTGAACCAGAAGCTCAGGTTGTTCAGGAACGGGAACGCAACGTCGCGCGCGCCGATTTGCAGCGGAACGACCACGTTCATCAGACCGATTACCAGCGGCATCGCCACGAAGAAGATCATGATAACGCCGTGGGCGGTAAAGATCTGATCGTAGTGGTGCGGTGGCAGGAAGCCGGCTTCGCCCGCAGACGCAAGCGCCTGCTGGCTACGCATCATGATTGCATCCGCAAAGCCACGAATTAACATGACGATACCGACGATGCAGTACATGATACCGAGTTTTTTGTGGTCAACCGAAGTCAGCCACTCATTCCACAGGTAGCTCCACTTACCGAAGTAAGTGATCAGGCCAACTAAGGCCGCGCCACCAATGATAATTGCAGCCACCGTAACCATAATAATCGGTTCATGGTAGGGCACTGCATCCAGTGTCAATTTTCCGAACATTTTCTTCCTCGGCCCCTTAGTGAGCGGTTTCCGCGTGGCTCATGTCCATGCCTTCCATACCCTGGTGCGTGTTGTGCTCGCCTTCAGGCTGGGTCATGTCCATGCTCATGCCGTGATCCATAAATTTGCCAATAACGTCTTTGAACAGATTCGGTTTCACGTTAGAGAAGTACTCCACCTTGTTGTATTCGCTAGGTGCAGCCACTTTTTCGAACGCCGCCATGTCAGACATGGTGTTTGGAGACTGCTTCGCTTTTGCAACCCACTGGTCGAAAGTCGCGCGGTCTGGCGTAGCGATAGCTTTGAACTTCATACCCGAGAAGCCCGGGCCACTATAGCTGGCGGAGATACCGTCGTAGGTGCCTGCTTCATTCGCGATCAGGTGCAGGTTAGTCTGCATACCGGCCATCGCGTAAATCTGGCTGCCCAGACGTGGGATGAAGAAGGAGTTCATTACGGAGTTGGAGGTCACTTTGAACTGAACCGGAGTGTTCGCCGGGAAGGCGATTTCATTCACGGTAGCAATGCCCTGTTCTGGATAGATGAAGAACCATTTCCAGTCCATGGAGACCACTTCAATGGTAATAGGTTTTTCATCGTGAACCAGCGGTTTGCTCGGCTCAAGTGCGTGAGTGGTTTTCCAAGTCAGTACAGCAAGGAACAGGATGATCAGAATAGGTACCGTCCAGACCACAGCTTCCACTTTATTGGAGTGTGACCAGTTAGGGCTATACTTCGCATCTTTATTGCTCGCACGATACTTCCAGGCGAAACCAACAGCCATCAAGATGGCAGGAATAACCACAATCAACATCAGGCCAAAAGCCGTCAGTATCAATGAACGTTGTTCCAGTCCAATCTGTCCTTTGGGGTCTAGTAGTGCAGAATCGCAGCCACTGAGTAATACAGTGCCTGCGAATAATGACAACCATCCCAAACTTTTATTGTATTTCCTGAGTCTCATTTAACGACCTCAATTCCACGGGAGTCTGGTGGCGTTTAAAGTGTGGGGGCATTTTACGGGAAGGTTACATTACTGTAAACATCATTAGCCCTGTGTCAGGAAGGTGTTACCGGGTTCTGCCGCACATGTCACAAGTGTTGCAAATTATGTCGCGTTTTCCGGGGGAAGCCGCACGGAGCGGGCGTTATAACGAAAGGGTGCCCCAGCATACCGCAAAAGGGACAATTGGTATAACCATTGTGAAAAATATACAAATAATTAACAATTAATTATCAATAAAAAGACAACTAAAAAACGAAAATTCAATCTTTCGAATGCTGAATCGTTTAACGGAAAATAGCGTAGCGAAATAAGCTCCAATAATTTCCGAATGCTATCCCGCACAAAACAACAAATATTTTTTTTTGCCGATGGCGGTTATTTCGCCGTTATAATTTCGTGTCGTTATTACAACGGGAAATAACCTTTCGCTTTTTACTTCATGTCATCTGCGTTTTCCGCAATGACATGAAATCCAGCATCCCACCGGTCAGGATACCCACGATGGCGAGTAACACCCCTGCATCAAGCAGCTGGGTTTCAAACGGAAGCGACAAGGTGGTCGTCGCATTCAAGATGAGTACCGCGAGCCACACTATCAGCGCAAGACAACCAGCCATCAGCAGACGCAGGGCAAACCGATAGGCAGCCTGATATTCCGTGCGCGGCATGAAGTGTTCCGTCCGCTGGGTATATTCCAGCGTCTGGCGACAGACCAGCAGCAATAAAATCCCCGGCACCGCCGCCACCACCGAGAAGAGATAAAACGTCGGCCAGCCGTGAGCTTCAACAAACCAGCCCGCGACGGGGCCAACGTATACGCGCCCGACGGCAGAAAGGGCAGACAGTAGCGCAAATTGGGTGGCGGAAAATGACTTATTGCACAGCGTCATCAGCAGGGCGACAAATGCCGCAGTGCCCATACCGCCACACAGGTTTTCAAAGAATACCGCCGTCGCCATGCTGATCATATGCTTGTCGGTGATCGACAGCAGCCAGTAACCGGCATTCGATGCGCCCTGAAGGATGCCGAAGATCAGCAGAGCGCGGAACAGCGTCAGGCGCTGCATCAATACACCGCCGTACAGCGCGCCGACGATCGTGGCAAACAGTCCCAGGGTTTTGTTCACCACGCCGACTTCGCCCGCATCAAACCCGACGCCGCGGATCAGGAAGGTGGTGGTCAGACTCATGGCGAAAGCGTCGCCAAGCTTATAAAGGACAATCAGCAGCAGGATCAGCCAGGCATTATTGCGACCAAAGAAGTCGCGGAGCGGTGCGGCGACGGCCTGCTCCAGCGAGCGGGGGACCGGAATCACATCGCTCGGTTCAGGCGCGAATAGCGTGGCAATAATGCAGGGGATCAGCAGAGCGGCCATCAGCCAGTACATTCCCTGCCAGCCGAGATAGCGGTCGGCAAGCCAGAGGGCCAGCCCGCCGGAAACCAGCATACCCAGGCGGTAGCCAAGCACGCTGATTGCCGCACCGGCGCCACGCTCTTCCGCTGGCAGGACGTCCGTCTTCCAGGCGTCAAAAACAATGTCCTGCGAAGCGGAGCAGAAGGCGATCACCACCGCAAGCGCGGCCATCCAGCGCAGCTGTGTTGACGGCTCAAGGAAACCCATTGCGGCAATGGCCAGCAACAGCAGCACCTGCGTCATCACTAACCAGCCGCGACGGCGCCCGAGGAACGGTGGGGTATAGCGATCCATCACCGGCGACCACAGGAACTTAAAGACGTAAGCCTGGCCGACGAGCGAGAAGAAACCTATGGTTTTAAGATCGATGTTCTCAACCGTCATCCACGCCTGTAACGTGCCGGAGGTGAGCGCAAGGGGTAAACCGGAGGCGAAACCAAGGATCAGCAGAATAGCTGATTTCGGTTGCTGGAAAATACGTAAGTAGTGACTGGACATGTTCTTATGAACTGACCCGGTGAAGCACCGGGTCAGTCAGCAGGATTAACGGGCGTTCTGCTTGATGAAGTCGTGAATGCTGGTGTCCTGTGCCATGTCGGCAATGGTGTCAGTCAGCACACTGTTAACCGCGTCAGCGATATTTTTGTTGGAGGCCTGGAATGCGCCTTCAACGGAATAGCTTGCACGGTAGTTTTTGTTCATTTTATTGCCGTTCTTCGCGGTAGCAATGATGGCGATATCGGCTTTGGTCGCAATGTTGTAGCGAACGTTACCCTGGGAGACGTCAGCGTACAGGTTGTTCACGATGATTTGCAGATCAACCGCGCCGCTTGGGCCAATCATGTAGCCACGGGAGGTCATCTGTTTTTCCAGCACTTCCTGCAACAGGAAGCGCAGGTCGCGGGAGGCGGTCAGCGTGACCTGCTGGTTGTCGCGAGTCACTTTCGCCAGCGCCTGGTCCTGACGCTGATCGGCGCCATTAATGCTGACTGTGACGCCCATCAGGCTTGGATCCTGCTGAGGCAGGGTAATTTTTGGTGAAACGTCAATGGTCGTCGGCGGAGTCGCGCAGCCGGCGAGCATAAAGAGTGCTACCAACGGAAAGAAGAGTTTTTTTAACATTTTCGGGTTCTCAACGAATCGTAAGCAAAGAGAGAAAAATTGCCGCCATCATAACATCGCTAACGGCCAGGGGAAGTGGTCAACGCATGTAAATTCATCGCCTTGTCCGAAAACTGACCACCTTTCCGCTTTTCTCTGCCTGTAAGTGACAAAACGTATGAACCTCATAGTGAACTTCATTCGTTTGGATGAGAAAATCAGACGAAAGCTAAATATTTGTTGTCAAGGTGTAATGGAACCGGTAAAAGCGGCTAATATTTAAAGGGATGGGTGACACCTTAGCGTTGTCGGAGGAGTGATTTCATGATGATACGTGAACAGATAGAAGAAAAATTAAGGGCAGCGTTCAACCCTGTGTTTCTCGAAGTTGTCGACGAAAGCTATCGTCATAACGTGCCGGCAGGTTCTGAAAGCCACTTTAAAGTGGTTCTGGTCAGCGATCGCTTCACGGGAGAACGTTTCCTGAACCGACACCGCTTGATCTACAGCACCTTGACGGAAGAACTCTCCACAACCGTACATGCGCTGGCGCTGCATACCTACACCATTAAGGAATGGGAAGGGCTACAGGATACGGTATTCGCATCACCGCCTTGTCGGGGTGCAGGCACCATCGCCTGATAAATCGGATTTGCAACCGCCGGAGTTTTTCCAGTATGTTGCTTACAGATTTCGTCAAAACGGCCTTCGGGCCGTTTTGTTTTGTCTGAGTTTTGAGCGGATGGCGCGTTTTTAAGGCTAAAAATAGCCTTAAAGTGTGAAAAAAGCCGCAGCAACATGCTCCAACCGTTCTCGACTCACCTAAGTGATGCCGCTATAATGCCGCGTCTTATTGAATGTCTTCGGGATGATTCTGGCGACAGGGAATGTGAATCTGCACATAAGAGAGCATCCCGGTATAACAGACAGATTCAGAGTTGACCGAGCACTGTGATTTTTTTGAGGTAACAAGATGCAAGTTTCAGTTGAAACCACTCAAGGCCTTGGCCGCCGTGTAACGATTACTATCGCTGCTGACAGCATCGAAACTGCTGTGAAAAGCGAGCTGTTCAACGTAGCAAAAAAAGTACGTATTGACGGCTTCCGCAAGGGCAAAGTACCAATGAATGTTGTTGCTCAGCGTTATGGCGCTTCCGTGCGTCAGGATGTGCTGGGTGAACTGATGAGCCGCAACTTTATCGACGCGATCATCAAAGAAAAAATCAATCCAGCCGGCGCGCCGAACTACGTTCCAGGTGAATACAAGCAGGGCGAAGACTTCACCTACTCCGTAGAGTTCGAAGTGTACCCGGAAGTTGAGCTGAAAGGTCTGGAATCTATCGAAGTTGAAAAACCGATCGTTTCCGTGACTGACGAAGACGTTGACGGCATGCTGGATACCCTGCGCAAGCAGCAGGCGAACTGGAAAGAGAAAGAAGGCGCTGTTGACGCGGAAGACCGCGTAACCATCGACTTCACCGGTTCTGTAGACGGCGAAGAGTTCGAAGGCGGTAAAGCGTCTGACTTCGTACTGGCGATGGGCCAGGGTCGTATGATCCCAGGCTTCGAAGACGGTATCAAAGGCCACAAAGCGGGCGAAGAGTTCACCATTGACGTGACCTTCCCTGAAGAATACCACGCTGAAAACCTGAAAGGTAAAGCAGCGAAGTTCGTTATCAACCTGAAGAAAGTGGAAGAGCGCGAACTGCCAGAACTGACTGAAGAATTCATCAAGCGTTTCGGCGTGGAAGATGGTTCTGTTGCGGGCCTGCGTACCGAAGTGCGTAAAAACATGGAGCGCGAGCTGAACGGCGCTGTACGTAACCGCGTGAAGTCTCAGGCGATTGAAGGTCTGGTGAAAGCGAACGACATCGACGTTCCTGCTGCCCTGATCGACAGCGAAATCGACGTTCTGCGCCGTCAGGCTGCACAGCGCTTCGGTGGCAACCAGCAGCAAGCGATGGAACTGCCACGCGAGCTGTTCGAAGAGCAAGCGAAACGTCGCGTTGTTGTTGGCCTGCTGCTGGGCGAAGTGATTCGTACCCACGAGCTGAAAGCTGACGAAGAGCGTGTGAAAGGCCTGATCGAAGAGATGGCTTCTGCATACGAAGACCCATCAGAAGTGATCGAGTTCTACGGTAAGAACAAAGAGCTGATGGACAACATGCGCAACGTCGCACTGGAAGAGCAGGCTGTTGAAGCGGTACTGGCGAAAGCGAAAGTGACCGAAAAAGAGACCTCTTTCACCGAACTGATGAACCAGCAGGCGTAATTTCGCCCCGACGGTTTAAAGTTTGAACAAAAAACCCGTTGCCCTCCGGCGACGGGTTTTTTTTATCACAGCTTTAGTCCTGGAAGGGTGCTAAAACGCCCTTTCAGTGTTAGCGTTACAACAAAACGTTGTTATGCTTGAAATAGGGCATGGCGACCCCCATTAGTATGTAATCACGATGATTGAGACTGGCTGATAATCCGTCCATAAGGTTACAATCAGTACAGCAGGTGTTTTCAATTTTGAACCAGGAGACGGAAATGTCATACAGTGGCGAACGAGATAACTTTGCACCCCATATGGCGCTGGTGCCAATGGTTATTGAACAGACCTCACGCGGTGAGCGTTCTTTCGATATCTATTCCCGTCTGCTCAAGGAACGCGTTATCTTTCTGACCGGCCAGGTGGAAGACCATATGGCTAACCTGATCGTGGCGCAGATGCTGTTCCTGGAAGCGGAAAACCCGGAAAAAGACATTTACCTGTACATCAACTCGCCAGGCGGTGTGATTACGGCGGGTATGTCAATTTATGACACCATGCAATTCATCAAGCCGGATGTCAGTACCATCTGTATGGGGCAGGCGGCATCCATGGGTGCTTTCCTGTTAACCGCAGGGGCGAAAGGTAAGCGTTTCTGCCTGCCTAACTCCCGCGTGATGATTCACCAGCCGCTGGGTGGTTACCAGGGCCAGGCGACGGATATTGAAATCCACGCCCGAGAAATTCTGAAAGTAAAAGCGCGCATGAATGAACTTATGGCGCAGCATACGGGTCAACCTCTCGAGCAGATCGAGCGCGATACCGAGCGCGATCGCTTCCTCTCTGCACCAGAGGCAGTTGAGTACGGCTTAGTCGACTCCATTTTGACCCATCGTAATTGATGCCCGCGACGCGAGTGTGCCGCTATACTAAGGTAGGGCGGAACGTTGCCTGTAAGCAGCTTGCGTCTGAGAATGGCATTTGCGTCGTCATGTGCGGCACATAGAACTTAAAAAGAGGTTTGGACTCATGACAGATAAACGCAAAGATGGTTCGGGCAAACTGCTGTACTGCTCTTTTTGCGGCAAAAGCCAGCATGAAGTGCGTAAACTGATTGCCGGGCCGTCCGTGTATATCTGCGACGAATGCGTCGATTTATGTAACGACATCATTCGCGAAGAGATTAAAGAAGTCGCGCCGCACCGTGAGCGCAGCGCGTTACCAACGCCACACGAGATTCGCCACCACCTGGACGACTATGTCATTGGTCAGGAGCAGGCGAAAAAAGTGCTGGCGGTGGCGGTATACAACCACTACAAACGTCTGCGTAACGGCGATACCAGCAATGGCGTAGAGCTGGGCAAAAGTAACATTCTGCTGATCGGGCCTACGGGTTCTGGTAAAACCCTGCTGGCGGAAACGCTGGCGCGCCTGCTGGATGTTCCGTTCACCATGGCGGATGCCACCACCCTGACCGAAGCCGGTTATGTGGGTGAAGACGTTGAAAATATTATCCAGAAGCTGCTCCAGAAGTGCGATTACGACGTACAGAAAGCCCAGCGCGGGATCGTCTATATCGATGAGATCGACAAAATCTCCCGTAAATCAGACAACCCGTCGATCACCCGTGACGTCTCGGGCGAGGGCGTGCAGCAGGCGCTGCTGAAGCTGATCGAAGGTACGGTTGCGGCTGTTCCACCGCAGGGTGGGCGTAAACATCCGCAGCAGGAATTCTTGCAGGTTGATACCTCCAAGATCCTGTTTATCTGTGGTGGTGCGTTTGCAGGCCTGGATAAAGTGATCTCTCACCGTGTGGAAACCGGCTCCGGCATTGGTTTTGGCGCAACGGTGAAAGCCACGTCTGAAAAACCAAACGAAGGCCAGCTGCTGGCGCAGGTTGAACCGGAAGATCTGATCAAATTCGGTTTGATTCCGGAATTTATCGGCCGTCTGCCGGTTGTGGCGACCCTGAACGAACTGAGCGAAGACGCGCTGATTCAGATCCTGAAAGAGCCGAAAAACGCGCTGACCAAGCAGTATCAGGCGCTGTTTAATCTGGAAGGCGTTGAGCTGGAATTCCGTGACGAAGCACTGGACGCGATTGCCAAGAAAGCGATGGCGCGTAAAACCGGTGCCCGTGGCCTGCGTTCTATCGTAGAAGCAGCATTGCTCGACACGATGTACGATCTTCCTTCTATGGAAGACGTTGAAAAAGTCGTGATCGACGAGTCCGTCATTGGTGGCCAGTCCAAGCCGTTACTGATTTACGGTAAACCGGAAGCGCAGCAGGCATCTGGCGAATAATTCACCATTTCATACAATCAGTTAATCAAAAAGGGGGGATTTTATCTCCCCTTTACTTTTTCCGTATTCATGGCGTTGAATGTATGGGAAACATCCCCATATACTGGATTACATGTTAATGGTTGTGTGAAGCACAGTTACATGACCAGTTTACCTGGCGGACACTAAACTAAGAGAGAGCTCTATGAATCCTGAGCGTTCTGAACGCATTGAAATCCCCGTATTGCCGTTGCGCGATGTGGTGGTTTATCCGCACATGGTCATACCCTTATTTGTAGGGCGGGAAAAATCTATCCGTTGCCTCGAAGCCGCCATGGATCATGATAAAAAAATCATGTTGGTCGCGCAGAAGGAAGCATCAACGGATGAGCCGGGTGTAAACGATCTTTTCACCGTCGGGACCGTGGCCTCTATTTTGCAGATGCTGAAGCTGCCAGACGGCACCGTGAAGGTGCTGGTGGAAGGCTTACAGCGTGCGCGTATTACCACTCTGTCAGACGATGGCGAGCACTTCTCTGCGAAGGCAGAGTACCTTGATTCACCGGAACTTGATGAGCGCGAACAGGAAGTGCTGGTACGCACCGCGATCAGCCAGTTCGAAGGCTACATCAAGCTGAATAAGAAAATCCCACCTGAAGTGCTGACGTCGCTGAACAGCATCGACGATCCTGCACGTCTGGCGGATACCATCGCTGCGCACATGCCGCTGAAGCTTGCCGACAAACAGTCCGTGCTGGAAATGTCCGACGTTAACGAACGTCTGGAATACCTGATGGCGATGATGGAGTCTGAGATCGATCTGCTCCAGGTTGAGAAGCGCATTCGCAACCGCGTCAAAAAGCAGATGGAAAAATCGCAGCGTGAGTACTATCTGAACGAGCAAATGAAAGCCATTCAGAAAGAGCTCGGCGAGATGGACGATGCGCCGGATGAAAACGAAGCGCTGAAGCGTAAGATCGACGCGGCGAAGATGCCGAAAGAGGCGAAAGAGAAAGCCGAAGCTGAGTTGCAGAAGCTGAAAATGATGTCTCCGATGTCGGCAGAGGCGACCGTCGTGCGCGGCTATATTGAGTGGATGGTGCAGGTTCCGTGGAATGCCCGCAGCAAGGTCAAAAAAGACCTGCGTCAGGCGCAGGAAATCCTCGATACCGACCACTACGGCCTGGAACGCGTGAAAGACCGCATTCTTGAGTACCTCGCGGTACAGAGCCGTGTGAACAAAATCAAAGGCCCAATCCTGTGCCTGGTAGGGCCTCCAGGCGTGGGTAAAACCTCTCTGGGCCAGTCCATCGCCAAAGCGACCGGACGTAAGTATATCCGTATGGCGCTGGGCGGCGTACGCGATGAAGCGGAAATCCGCGGCCATCGTCGCACCTATATCGGTTCCATGCCGGGCAAGCTGATCCAGAAGATGGCGAAAGTGGGGGTTAAAAACCCGCTGTTCCTGCTCGATGAGATCGACAAAATGTCTTCGGACATGCGTGGCGATCCGGCGTCGGCGCTGCTGGAAGTGCTTGATCCAGAACAGAACGTGGCGTTCAGCGATCACTACCTGGAAGTGGACTACGACCTGAGCGATGTGATGTTCGTGGCGACCTCCAACTCCATGAACATTCCGGCCCCGCTGCTGGACCGTATGGAAGTGATCCGTCTCTCCGGTTATACCGAAGATGAGAAGCTGAACATTGCTAAGCAGCACCTGCTGCCGAAACAGATTGAGCGTAACGCGCTGAAAGCCAACGAGCTGACCGTCGAGGACAGCGCGATTATCGGCATCATTCGCTATTACACCCGTGAAGCGGGCGTGCGTAGCCTTGAGCGTGAAATCTCCAAACTGTGTCGTAAAGCGGTGAAACAGCTGCTGCTGGATAAGAGCCTGAAACACATTGTGATTAACGGCGACAATCTGCATGCGTACCTTGGCGTTCAGCGCTTCGACTACGGTCGTGCAGACAACGAAAACCGCGTTGGTCAGGTGACCGGTCTGGCATGGACGGAAGTGGGCGGCGATCTGCTGACCATCGAAACCGCCTGTGTCCCGGGCAAAGGCAAGCTGACCTACACCGGTTCACTGGGTGAAGTGATGCAGGAGTCCATCCAGGCGGCGCTGACCGTGGTGCGCGCGCGCGCGGAAAAACTGGGTATCAACCCGGATTTCTACGAAAAACGCGACATTCACGTTCACGTTCCGGAAGGGGCGACGCCGAAAGATGGCCCAAGCGCGGGTATTGCCATGTGTACGGCGCTGGTTTCCTGCCTGACAGGGAACCCGGTTCGTGCTGATGTGGCCATGACCGGTGAAATTACGCTGCGTGGTCAGGTACTGCCTATCGGCGGGTTAAAAGAAAAACTGCTGGCGGCACACCGCGGTGGGATCAAAACCGTATTGATCCCTTACGAAAATAAACGCGATCTGGAAGAGATTCCGGACAACGTTATTGCCGATTTGCAGATCCATCCGGTGAAACGCATTGAGGAAGTTCTGACTCTCGCACTGCAAAATGAACCGTCCGGAATGCAGGTTGTGACCGCAAAATAGTGACCTCGCGCAAAGAGCGCCAATAAAAACAAGGCTGGTAAGTCATTTCGTACTTGCCAGCCTTTTTTTGTATAGCTAATTTAGATTGCTGATTGGGTTAGCCATCAACAACGGGTGTTGTAAGGTCATAGCAGGACTGATATAACTGCTGCGCGGTCGCGCTGTGAAGGATTCAGGTGCGATATAAATTATAAAGAGAGGAAGAGAACAGTGAATAAATCTCAACTGATTGACAAAATTGCTGCGGGTGCTGATATTTCTAAAGCTGCAGCGGGACGTGCTTTAGATGCTTTAATTGCTTCTGTTACTGAATCTCTGCAAGCTGGGGACGACGTTGCACTGGTAGGCTTCGGTACTTTTGCGGTTAAAGAGCGTGCAGCCCGTACTGGCCGCAACCCTCAGACCGGTAAAGAGATCACCATTGCTGCCGCTAAAGTGCCGGGTTTCCGTGCAGGTAAAGCGCTGAAAGACGCAGTAAACTGATTGCTTTCCCGCTCCAGGGAAGCTGAAAAGTACAAGGGCGCATCGTTTGATGTGCCTTTTTTGTTTGTCCAGACCTGATTTGTGCGAGTTTATGCGAGTTGTGGGCTGACAATTGCCCTGTTTTCTTGTCACAATACGCCTTTACGCGCGACGGTCAGGATTTTCCGTCAGCGTCAGGTAACCAGTCACCTACAGCGGAGTGTTGTTACACCATGATGGACAGCTTACGCACGGCTGCTAACAGTCTCGTGCTCAAGATTATTTTCGGTATCATTATCGTGTCGTTCATATTGACCGGTGTGAGTAGTTACCTCATCGGCGGTGGCGCGAACTACGCCGCAAAAGTGAATGGCCAGGAAATTAGCCGTGGGCAGTTCGAGAACGCTTTTGCTGGTGAACGTAACCGCATGCAGCAGCAACTGGGCGACCAATACTCTGAACTTGCAGCCAACGAAGGCTATATGAAAAACCTGCGTCAGCAGACGCTGAACCGCCTTATCGACGAAGCGCTGCTGGATCAGTACGCGAAAAGCCTCGGTCTGGGCATCAGCGATGAGCAGGTTAAAAAAGCCATCTTCTCGACGCAGGCTTTCCAGTCTAATGGGAAGTTCGACAACGCGCGTTACAACAGCATTGTTAACCAGATGGGTATGACGGCTGACCAGTACGCTCAGGCGCTGCGTAACCAGTTGACCACGCAACAGCTGATCAACGCGGTGGTGGGCACCGATTTCATGCTGAAAGGCGAAACTGAAGAGCTGGCGGCACTGGTGGCGCAGCAACGCGTGGTGCGTGAAGCGACGATTGATGTCAACGCACTGGCAGCGAAACAGCAGGTTAGCGACGCTGAAGTTAATGCTTACTACGAGCAAAACAAGAACAACTTCATCTCTCCGGAACAGTTCCGCGTAAGCTATATCAAGCTGGATGCAGCTGCGATGCAGGAAAACGCGACTGACGCCGAGATCCAGTCTTATTACGACCAGCATCAGGATCAGTTCACTCAGCCGCAGCGTAACCGTTACAGCGTGATCCAGACCAAAACGGAAGCAGAAGCGAAAGCCGTGCTGGACGAGCTGAACAAAGGCGCTGATTTCGCCACCTTAGCGAAAGCAAAATCCACCGACATTATTTCTGCCAAAAACGGCGGTGATATGGGCTGGCTGGAAGAGTCCACTACCCCGGACGAGCTGAAAAATGCAGGCCTGAAAGAGAAAGGCCAACTGTCTGGTGTAATCAAATCCTCCGTTGGTTTCCTGGTGGCGCGTCTGGACGATGTTGTGGCGGCGAAAACCAAGCCGCTGGCTGACGTTCGTGATGATATCGCTGCGAAAGTGAAGCAGGAGAAAGCGCTGGACGCCTTCTATGCTCTGCAACAGAAAGTGAGCGATGCCGCAAGCAACGACAATGAATCACTGGCGGGTGCTGAGCAGGCTGCTGGCGTTAAAGCGGTTGAGACGGGCTGGTTCAGCCACGAAAACCTGCCGGAAGAACTGAACTTCAAACCAGTTTCAGATGCCATTTTCAATGGTGGTCTGGTCGGTGAGAACGGTACGCCGGGCAGCAACTCAGACATCATTACCGTTGACGGTGACCGTGCGTTCGTACTGCGCGTCAGCGAGCACAAAGCCGAGGCAGTGAAGCCCCTGGCGGAAGTGAAAGATCAGGTGGTGGCGCTGGTCAAACACAACAAAGCGGCACAGCAGGCAAAACTGGATGCAGAGAAAATTCTGGCCGATCTGAAAGCCGGTAAGAACGATGCGCTGAAAGCGGCTGGCCTGAGCTTTGGCGAAGCAAAAACGCTGAGCCGTACCGGTCAGGATCCTGTCAGCCAGGCGGCGTTTGGCCTGAGCCTGCCGGCGAAAGACAAACCTGTCTTTGGCACCACGACCGATATGCAGGGTAACGTGGTGCTTCTGGCGCTGGATGAAGTAAAAGCCGGTACGCTGCCAGACGCGCAGAAGAAGGCCATGGTTCAGGGAATTACCCAGAACAATGCCCAGATTGCTTTCGAAGCGATGATGAGCAACCTGCGTAAAGAAGCCAAAATCAAACTGGGTGATGTGGTCACTCAGGAGCAATAATTACGTATCTGCTCGCAGATTTTCGTAACGCTCTGCAAAAACTAAAGGCCGCTTTCGCGGCCTTTTCCATTTCTGCAATCTGTTGTTTGTCCCTGTTTTCCCGTGCGGTTATTGTGGCGTGGCTGTCAACAAACAAGGAGAAAACAGCATGAAATGTGGAATCAAAGCACTGTTAATTACACTGGCTATTGCCACTTCCGGGATGAGTGCGGGCGCGCTGGCGGCGTCCCCCTCGGTTAAAGCGCAGGCTGCACAAAACCAGGCCGATGCAACGTCACAAGGTCATGTTAAAGCCAACGCGACGGCCAGCACGAAAGCCATTGAGGACGAGGGTACGCGGGTCAGTATCAATACTGCCTCTGCGGACGATCTTGCCCGCGTTATGAATGGTGTGGGTCTAAAAAAAGCGCAGGCCATCGTCAGCTATCGTGAAGAGTATGGCCCTTTCAAAACCCTTGACGATCTCAAGCAGGTGCCGGGTATGGGCAGCGCGCTGGTTGAGCGCAATCTCGCACACCTGACGCTGTAATCGCGTAATCACTTGCACTGCGGCAAAAATTTGCCAGGATAAAGAGGTCATACCAGTTATGACCTCTGAACCTATAACAACGAAAGGCTATTGCGCTATGCAGACACAAATCAAAGTCCGTGGTTATCACCTCGATGTTTACCAGCACGTCAATAACGCCCGCTACCTTGAATTTCTTGAAGAGGCGCGCTGGGACGGCCTGGAGAACAGCGAAAGCTTCCAGTGGCTGACCGCACACAACATCGCGTTTGTGGTCGTCAATATCAACATTAACTACCGCCGCCCGGCTGTGCTGGGGGATGTGCTCACCGTGACCAGTGAGGTCCAACAACTGAATGGCAAAAGTGGTGTATTGAGCCAGGTCGTTACGCTGGAGCCAGAAGGGCAGGTGGTGGCCGATGCGCTGATCACCTTTGTCTGTATCGATCTCAAAACCCAGAAAGCGTTGCCGCTGGAAGGGGAGTTGCGCGAAAAGCTGGAGCTGATGATCGCGTAAGAAATGTTCAGGAATAACTGTGCTGTCGACACTTACCGTTCGACAGCACGGTCAGGTAGCCCTTATTTCAGCCCGGTCTTTTTCTGCATCGCGGCCATCACGCCCGCTTTATCCGCAAAATAATGATTCAGACCGTTCGCGCGCAGGTTACAGGCGGCACACTGCCCGCAGCCGTCCCCTTTAATGCCGTTGTAGCAGGTCAGGGTCTCGTTGCGAACAACATCCAGCTTGCCCCAGTAGTCGGCCAGGGCCCAGGTTTCAGCCTTATCCAGCCACATCAGCGGCGTTTCGAAGCGGGTCTCTTTTGCCATTCCCAGATCGACAGCGTGATTGAGTGCTTTCACGAATTCATCCCGGCAGTCCGGGTAGCCAGAGAAGTCGGTCTCACATACGCCCGTGATCACCGCTTCGGCTTTCACCTGGTAGGCATAGATCGCCGTCAGGGTCAGGAAGAGAATGTTGCGGCCCGGTACGAAGGTGCTCGGAATGCCGCTGGCATCCGGTTCGTAATCAGGCACTGGAATGCTGTCGCGGGTGAGGCTGCTGACGGCCAGTTCATTTAACAGCGTCACGTCCAGCACTTTATGAGCGCGGGCGCCCAGTTTGAGGGCCAGTTCACGAGCGACATCGATTTCAGCGCGATGACGCTGACCATAATCAAAAGTGACGCAGTGCACTTCATCATACTGGTGAAGCGCCTGAATCAGGCAGGTGGTGGAATCTTGTCCTCCGCTGAACACGACGACGGCACGTTTCATAGATCATCTCGACAGTTACAGTAAAAGCGTCATGTTAACGCCTGGCTAAAGCGGCGACCAGCTTCTTCACGCGTTTGGGGGAGGAAGCCAGGCTTCGGTGAAGTCAAACCAGCCGCGAGTGTTAAGGCGTATGCCGTTGACGCCCGGAGGCGCGCTGATTTGATACTGGTAGTTAAAGAGCGGCGTCAGGACGGCTGTCTCCATTAACCGGCTGAAGATAGCCTGAAGTCCTGCGTGTCGGTCACGTTCGTCGGCCTGCGTCTGCACCGCATCCAGCGTGGCCTGCAAATGGGCGTATGCCGGTGCGCTCAGCAGATGCGGCCAGAGCGCATCGCAGCGGAGCCACTGCTCAAGCGTGTACGCTGGCGCTTCGCCAATCAGTCTGTCTCCCATCATGATGTCTGCATCGGCAAGCTGCTGGCACCCGTCCCACGTTTTGGCGTCGTGAAAGATGACGGTCAGTTCACAACCCTGCCGCGCAAGGTATGCTTTTAACTGGCTGGCCATGGTGTGAAGCTCAACCGGCAGGTGGTAGACGAGCGTCAATGCCTCTGGCAGCGCAACGTCGGTTAAATCAGGCCATTGGGGGATCGCCCAGCCGGGAAGCAGTTCCTCGGTAGGGGTGATGAGCCCTTCGTTCAGGGGAAGCGTGTGCAGCAGCGTTGAGAGATGAATGATATTAATCAGCCGCTTTGCCTGAAGTTCGCTCAGACGTGGGCTCTGTTTCAGCGTGAGGTAGCAGAAACCCAGACTGGTGCTGTTACTCACCAGCCGCAGGCTGGCCAGCTCGTCGGCCTCGCCAATGGCGATTTGCACCGGGTGGCGACAGCTGGTGCCCAGACTGTAGTCAAAAAGCTGGGGCGTGATCCAGTACTCGATAGCCTTAAGCAACGGATGGCCAAGGTGATACTGCTCGTGGCTTTCCAGACGCACCAGTTCAGGCTCAAAAACGCTCAGTCGAAAGGGACCGCTGCCCACCACGGGGTAATCGGGATGCGCCAGACGGCTACAGTAGGTTGCCAGCCTGTGCGCCAGCCAGTAGTCAGGTTGATGGAGAATAAACGTCAGGCACTGCGGATGCGTGGTTTCGATACGTAAGACGCTGCGGAAAAGCGTGCCCAAGCCGGGCTGCGTTAACAGCGCCGTCAGGCTTTGCCGGAGCTGTGCCGTCTCTATTTTATCGCCGTTATGCCAGTGCAGGGTGGAGCGAATGTAGAAATGCCAGCGCAGGCCGTCAGCGGAGATTTCCCAGTGATGCGCCAGATCGCCCGTGGGTTCACTGCTGTTACCATTAAAACGCGTCAAACCAGAGAATACCTGTCCCGCCAGATGCTGCTCCGCCCGGCCAGGGAGAAACCCTGGCTGGAGCGGCTCCAGCGAGCGATAGTAGGGAATACGCAGCGTCGGCGTATCGTTCTGCCACTGCCCGCCCATAAACGGATGCAGCAGCGATCGCAAATCTTCAGGCGCGAGCTGGGCCAGCTCCAGCGCGTTGTGCTGCTGTCCACTTTTCAGGGCCTCTTCCATCATCGTATTACGCAACGAGTCCGGGGTGACGTGAAAGCGTAATTCCCCACGCTTACCTCGTCCGGAGCGGGCGTGCCAGCTTAGCCAGCCCGCCTCCTGCGCCTGGCGCAGCAGGGTGCGAACATGTCGCTCGCTGCAAAAGCAGCGGCTGGCAAGTTCACTGATGGTAACCTGCTGCGGTGCGCCGGCGGAGGGGTGCCACAGACGCTGATACTGGTTAAGACGATTAAGCTGGCGCATGAAAAACCCGGAACAATAATTATCATCTATTCACTATTACTTCCGTATATCTCACGTAATACTGATGCACAAGTTAACCGCATCACATTTCGGGAGTAATTATGGCTCGGCTCGCTGCATTTGATATGGACGGCACGCTGTTAATGCCGGATCACCGTTTAGGGGAGAAAACCCTGAACACACTTAAGCGCCTGCGCGAGCGTGAAGTCACCCTGACGTTTGCCACTGGTCGTCATGTTCTCGAGATGCGCCATCTGCTGGGAACATTTGCCCTCGATGCGTTCCTGATCACCGGCAACGGGACGCGCATTCACTCCGTCGACGGCAATATGCTGCACCGTCAGGATCTGAATCCGGAAGTGGCGGACATTGTCCTGCACAGCACCTGGGATACGCAGGCCAGCGTGCATGTTTTTAATGATGAAGGCTGGTTTACCGGGCGTGAGATCCCGGCCTTGCTGCACGCTCACGTTTACAGCGGCTTTAAATATCAGCTTATCGATTTGCGCCGCATTCCGGCACACAAGGTGACCAAGATCTGCTTCTGTGGCGATCACGACGATCTCTGCCGCCTGCGTATTCAGCTTAACGAGGCGCTGGGCGACCGGGCGCACCTGACCTTCTCGGCGGTGGACTGCCTTGAAGTGCTGCCGGTGGGCTGTAACAAAGGATCTGCGCTGGCGGTGCTGAGCGATCATCTGGGGCTGACGATGCAGGACTGTATGGCCTTTGGTGACGCCATGAACGACCACGAGATGCTGAGCAGCGTGGGTCGTGGACTGATTATGGGGAACGCGATGCCGCAACTTATTGCCGCGCTCCCGCATTTACCGGTTATCGGACACTGTCGTAACGAAGCGGTGTCCCATTTTTTGACGCATTGGCTGGACAAAAATAACCTCCCATATTCCCCCGAATAGTGAGACCCTTCCAGCAAGCCAGGCTAAAGCCTGGCTTTTTTTTATTTCACCAGCTGCGAAATCTGCGCTTTCCACGGTTCTACATCGCCAATAGTTGCCTGCACCCATTCTGCGTTGTAATAGGTGTCCAGGTAGCGCTCCCCGCTGTCACACAGCAGCGTGACGACAGAGCCGGTACGGCCTTCTTCGCGCATCCTCGCGGCCAGCTGTAGCGCGCCCCACATATTGGTGCCGGTGGAAGCCCCGACTTTACGGCCAAGCTGTGTCTCCAGCCAGTGCGCCGTCGCGGCGCTGGCGGCGTCCGGCACGCGGAGCATCTCATCCACAACGTCCGGAATGAACGAGGGTTCGACGCGCGGGCGACCAATCCCTTCGATCTTGCTCCCCACGGGGCTGCGCAGGCTGGCATCGCGGGATTGCCAGTAATCGAGGAACACCGAGTTTTGCGGGTCAACTACCATCAGCTGCGTATCATAACCCTGACAGCGGATATAACGTCCGATGGTGGCGGAGGTTCCGCCCGTGCCCGCGCTCATGACAATGTAAGAGGGAACAGGATGCGGCTCGTGGGTCATCTGGCGGAAAATGCTGTCCGCAATGTTATTATTGCCGCGCCAGTCGGTGGCGCGCTCGGCGAAGGTAAACTGGTCCATATAGTGACCATTCAGTTCGCGGGCCAGCATTTCGGAGGCCGCATAGATTTCGCAGGCGCTTTCCACAAAGTGGCAGCGTCCGCCGTAAAATTCGATCTGTTCGACTTTACGTTTCGCCGTGCAGGAGGGCATCACGGCGATAAACGGGAGGCCCAGCAGGCGGGCAAAGTAGGCTTCGGAGACGGCAGTTGATCCGGACGACGATTCAATAATCGTGGTGCCTTCTTTAATCCAGCCGTTACATAAACCGTATAAAAAGAGTGAACGCGCCAGGCGATGCTTCAGGCTGCCGGTAGGATGGGTGCTTTCATCCTTCAGGTAAAGCTGAATGCCGGGAAATCCAGGCAGAGGCAGGCGGATCAAGTGGGTGTCTGCCGAGCGCTGATAGTCGGCATTTATTTCGCTGATGGCATGTTTAACCCAGGTGCTATTCATCGTAGTTATCCGTTTGTCATTTTGTGCCCAGCATAGCGAAAAGCACAGAAAAAATTGTTGCTATCTGACCTTTAAAATAGAATGTAAGGAGAATAATTTTCTCTTCGAGGTGGCTATGTTAGATAAAATTGATCGTAAGCTGCTTTCTTTGCTGCAAAGCGACTGCACCCTCTCTTTGCAGGCGCTGGCAGATGCCGTTAATCTGACCACCACACCGTGCTGGAAGCGCCTCAAGAAGCTGGAAGATGATGGCATTCTGCTGGGACGCGTGGCGTTGCTGGATCCCGAAAAACTGGGGCTTGGACTGACCGCCTTCGTCCTGATAAAAACGCAGCATCACAGTAGCGAATGGTACTGCCGCTTCGTCACCCAGGTTTCCGACATGCCCGAAGTGCTCGGCTTCTGGCGCATGGCGGGGGAATACGACTATCTGATGCGCGTTCAGGTGGCAGACATGAAGCGCTACGATGATTTCTACAAGCGGCTGGTCAATAGCGTACCAGGCTTGTCCGATGTCACCTCCAGTTTCGCCATGGAACAGATTAAATACACCACAGCGTTACCCATTGAATAACTTCTTAAAATACCTTCAGGAAAAGACCGCGTGCGATTATTTGCCCAATTAAGCTGGTACTTTCGTCGGGAGTGGCAACGCTACCTCGGCGCGGTGGCCCTGCTTATTATCATTGCCATTCTGCAACTAATCCCGCCCAAAGTGGTGGGTTACGTCGTGGATGGCGTTACGGAACAACATTACACCGCCGCACGGGTGATGATGTGGGGCGGTACGCTGGTGCTGACGGCCGTGGTGGTTTACCTGCTGCGTTATGTCTGGCGCGTGCTGCTGTTCGGCGCGTCCTATCAGCTTGCCGTTGAGCTGCGCGAGGACTTTTACCGCCAGCTGAGCCGCCAGCACCCTGAGTTTTATCTGCGTCACCGTACCGGGGATCTCATCGCCCGCGCCACTAACGATGTAGACCGCGTGGTGTTTGCCGCCGGTGAAGGGGTGCTAACGCTGGTGGATTCCCTGGTGATGGGCTGTGCGGTACTGATTGTGATGTCTACGCAAATTAGCTGGGAGCTCACGCTGCTGGCGCTGCTGCCGATGCCGCTGATGGCGCTGGCAATTAACCGCTACGGCGAGCAGCTCCATGAACGCTTTAAGCTGGCGCAGGCGGCGTTCTCGTCGCTGAATGATCGCACCCAGGAGAGCATGACCAGCATCCGCATGATTAAAGCGTTTGGTCTGGAAGACCGCCAGTCCGCGCTGTTTGCCGCCGACGCCGCCGATACCGGCGCGAAAAACATGCGCGTGGCGCGTATTGATGCCCGTTTCGATCCGACAATTTATATTGCGATTGGCATGGCGAACCTGCTGGCAGTGGGCGGCGGCAGCTGGATGGTGGTGCAAGGCACGATGACCCTCGGGCAGTTAACCAGCTTTGCGATGTACCTTGGGCTGATGATCTGGCCGATGCTGGCGCTGGCCTGGATGTTTAATATCGTTGAACGCGGGAGCGCCGCTTACAGCCGTATCCGCGCCATGCTGGCGGAAGTGCCGGTCGTGAACGATGGCAGCGAGCCGGTGGCGGAAGGTCCGGGTATTCTCAAGGCTGATATCCGCGCCTTTATCTACCCGCAAACGGAACATCCGGTGCTTGAGAACGTCAGTTTCACGCTGCGTCCTGGTCAGATGCTGGGCATCTGTGGCCCGACGGGTTCCGGTAAAAGCACCATTCTGTCACTGATTCAGCGCCATTTTGACGTGAGCGAAGGCGATATCCGTTTCCACGACGTCCCTCTGCCACGTCTGCTGCTGGATGACTGGCGCAGCCGCCTGGCGGTCGTCAGCCAGACGCCGTTTTTGTTTTCAGACACCATTGCCAACAATATCGCGCTCGGGTGTCCGACGGCGACACAGGACCAGATCGAGCACGTGGCGCGTCTGGCCAGCGTCCACGAGGATATTCTGCGCCTGCCGCAGGGCTACGATACGGAAGTGGGTGAGCGGGGCGTTATGCTCTCCGGCGGACAAAAACAGCGTATCTCTATTGCCCGCGCGCTGCTGCTGGACGCTGAGATCCTGATACTGGATGATGCGCTGTCCGCAGTTGACGGGCGTACTGAACATCAAATTTTGCATAACCTTCGCCAGTGGGGAGAGGGGCGCACGGTCATCATCAGCGCGCACCGTCTGTCGGCCCTTACCGAAGCCAGTGAAATTCTGGTGCTTCAGCACGGGCATATTGCTCAGCGTGGTCAGCATGAGCAGCTTGCCGGGCAGACCGGATGGTATCGGGATATGTACCGCTATCAACAGCTTGAAGCCGCGCTGGATGAGGAGGTCGCCGATGCGTAAGTTTGGACAGATGTGGCCGACGTTAAAACGGCTGCTGGCCTATGGCTCACCGTGGCGCAAACCGCTTTCCATCGCCGTGCTGTTGCTGTGGATCGCCGCGATTGCGGAGGTGACCGGTCCGCTGCTTATCAGTTATTTCATCGACAATATGGTGGCGAAAAACTATCTGCCGCTGGGGCTGGTGGCGGGGCTGGGCGTGGCGTATGTCGGCCTACAGCTGACGGCGGCGGGGCTGCACTATGCGCAGTCGCTGCTGTTTAACCGGGCCGCCGTGGGCGTGGTCCAGCAGCTTCGCACGGATGTGATGGATGCCGCGCTGCGCCAGCCGCTGAGCGAGTTTGATACTCAGCCGGTCGGGCAGGTTATTTCGCGCGTCACCAATGACACCGAGGTGATCCGCGACCTCTATGTAACCGTTGTCGCAACGGTTCTGCGCAGTGCCGCGTTGATTGGCGCGATGCTGGTGGCGATGTTCAGCCTGGACTGGCGTATGGCGCTGGTGGCGATCGCTATTTTCCCGGCGGTGCTGATTGTGATGGTAATTTACCAGCGCTACAGCACGCCGATTGTTCGTCGCGTGCGCGCTTACCTCGCAGATATCAATGATGGCTTCAACGAAGTGATCAACGGCATGAGCGTTATCCAGCAGTTTCGCCAGCAGGCGCGTTTTGGCGAGCGAATGGGAGAAGCCAGCCGCTCGCACTATATGGCGCGGATGCAGACGTTACGGCTGGATGGCTTCCTGTTACGCCCGCTGCTGAGCCTCTTCTCTGCGCTAGTGCTGTGCGGGCTGTTGATGCTGTTTGGCCTGACGACGCGCGGAACCATCGAGGTGGGGGTACTGTACGCATTTATCAGCTACCTTGGACGCCTTAACGAACCGCTGATTGAACTCACCACGCAGCAATCGATGCTGCAACAGGCGGTGGTTGCGGGCGAGCGTGTATTCGAGCTGATGGACAGGCCGCGTCAGACCTATGGCGATGACGAACGCCCGCTGGAAAGTGGATCCATAGCGTTTGATCATGTCTCGTTTGCCTACCGCGACGACCAGCTTGTCTTGCAGGATATCAACCTCGAGGTACCGTCGCGCGGTTTTGTCGCCCTGGTTGGGCATACCGGCAGCGGCAAAAGCACGCTCGCCAGTTTGCTGATGGGCTACTATCCGTTGACGCAGGGGGAGATCCGTCTGGACGGACGGCCGCTTGCCGCGCTTAGCCACAACGCGTTACGTAAGGGCGTCGCGATGGTGCAGCAGGATCCGGTGGTACTGGCGGATACCTTTTATGCCAACGTGACGCTGGGACGACCTTTCACGCCTGAGCAGGTATGGGAGGTGCTGGAAACGGTGCAGCTTGCGGATCTGGCGCGCGGGTTAAGCGAGGGGATCCATACCCGGCTGGGTGAGCAGGGCAATAATCTCTCGGTCGGGCAAAAGCAACTTCTTGCGCTGGCGCGCGTGCTGATTGAGACGCCACAGGTGTTAATTCTGGATGAAGCGACCGCAAGCATTGACTCCGGTACCGAGCAGGCGATCCAGCAGGCGCTGGCTGCCGTGCGGGATCGCACTACGCTGGTGGTAATCGCCCACCGCCTCTCAACCATCGTCGATGCCGATACCATTCTGGTGCTGCACCGTGGCCAGGCCGTTGAACGGGGGACGCACAGAGCGCTGCTTGAGGCAAAAGGACGCTACTGGCAGATGTATCAGTTGCAGCTGGCAGGCGACGAACTGGCCGCCAGCGCGCGCGAGGAAGAGTCACTCAGCGCCTGATGCACCATAACAAGGCAATGCGCTAACAGACTTAACCGTTGGTGCAAAACTGAAACGCACCCTGCACTGCCATGGTGCGTTTTTTTTCATCCCTACCCGGCGCATGCGCGCCGCGGCGCTTTCCTCCTCACCTTTCACTTCTGGCACACCCTTTGCAATATCCCTTTCGTGTTAGCTGCGGCCATTACCGAATTCTGACTGGAGGGGATATATGAAGCTGGTTACGGTGGTAATCAAACCATTCAAACTCGAAGACGTGCGTGAAGCGCTGTCTTCCATGGGTATTCAGGGACTGACTGTCACCGAAGTGAAAGGCTTTGGGCGTCAGAAAGGTCATGCCGAGCTTTATCGCGGGGCGGAATACAGCGTTAACTTCCTGCCAAAAGTGAAGATTGATGTGGCGATTGCCGACGATCAGCTTGATGAGGTGATTGATGTCGTCAGCAAAGCAGCCTACACCGGAAAAATTGGCGACGGCAAAATTTTCGTTGCCGAACTACAGCGCGTCATTCGCATCCGTACCGGCGAATCTGACGAAGCGGCGTTGTAAGTAACTCCTGGCACACAGTGATAGGGATCGAGAAAATGAAGAAAGCAACAATGAAAACAGGTCTGGGTTCGCTGGCACTGCTGCCGGGCCTGGCAATGGCTGCACCTGCTGTGGCAGACAAAGCCGATAACGCCTTTATGATGATTTGCACCGCGCTGGTGCTGTTCATGACGATTCCGGGGATCGCGCTGTTTTACGGCGGCCTGATCCGCGGCAAGAACGTACTCTCCATGCTGACGCAGGTTGCCGTCACGTTCGCGCTGGTGTGCGTGCTGTGGGTGGTTTACGGTTACTCGCTGGCCTTCGGGGAGGGCAACGCCTTCTTCGGCAACGTTAACTGGGCGATGCTGAAAAATATCGAACTGACCGCGGTGATGGGCAGTTTTTATCAGTATATTCATGTCGCGTTCCAGGGCTCATTCGCCTGCATCACCGTGGGGCTGATTGTGGGCGCGCTGGCTGAGCGTATCCGCTTCTCTGCGGTACTGATTTTCGTGGTGGTCTGGCTGACGCTCTCCTATATCCCGATTGCGCATATGGTCTGGGGAGGTGGTCTGTTGGCTTCCCATGGCGCGCTGGACTTTGCGGGCGGTACCGTTGTGCACATCAACGCCGCGGTAGCAGGTCTGGTAGGCGCATACCTGATTGGTAAGCGCGTGGGCTTCGGGAAGGAAGCATTCAAGCCGCACAATCTGCCGATGGTCTTTACCGGCACCGCCATCCTCTATTTTGGCTGGTTCGGCTTCAACGCAGGTTCAGCCAGCGCCGCTAACGAAATCGCCGCGCTGGCCTTCGTGAATACCGTTGTGGCAACCGCCGGCGCTATCCTCTCATGGGTATTTGGCGAGTGGGCCGTTCGCGGCAAGCCATCGCTGCTGGGTGCCTGTTCCGGGGCGATTGCCGGTCTGGTAGGTATTACACCAGCGTGCGGTTACGTGGGCGTGGGCGGTGCGCTGCTGATCGGTATCGTCGCAGGACTGGCGGGGCTGTGGGGCGTTACCGCACTGAAACGTGTTCTGCGCGTTGACGATCCGTGTGATGTATTCGGCGTACACGGTGTGTGCGGCATCGTCGGCTGTATCATGACCGGTATCTTTGCTGCCCAATCTCTGGGCGGAGTAGGTTACGCAGAAGGCGTGACCATGATGCATCAGGTGCTGGTACAGCTGGAAAGCATCGCGATCACCGTTGTCTGGTCCGGTGTTGTGGCCTTTATCGGTTACAAGCTGGCTGATATGACCGTTGGGCTGCGCGTGCCGGAAGAGCAGGAGCGCGAAGGCCTGGACGTCAACAGCCACGGCGAGAATGCCTATAACGCATAATTTGAGTGCCTTGCCGGGCGGCGGCTTCGCCTTACCCGGCCTGAAAAAGCACAATTCGCAGGCCCGGTGAGCGCAGCGCCACCGGGCTTTTTACATCATCCGCGATTACGCATCACACCTTCCTGCACGGTAGAAGCCACCAGCACGCCATCCTGAGTGTAAAACTCCCCGCGTACAAAGCCGCGCGCGCTGGACGCAGAGGTACTTTCCACGCTGTAAAGCAGCCATTCATTCATATCGAATGGACGGTGGAACCACATGGAATGGTCAATTGTGGCTACCTGCATCCCTTTTTCGAGGAAGCCCACACCGTGCGGCTGTAGCGCAACCGGCAGGAAGTTGAAATCCGACGCATACCCCAGCAGGTACTGATGCACGCGTAAATCTGCGGGTACGCTGCCGTTGGCGCGGATCCACACCTGGCGGGCGGGCTCAGCGGTATGCCCCTTCATTGGGTTATGAAATTCGACCGGGCGGATCTCCAGCGGTTTATCGCACAGAAACTTCTCTTTTACCTGCGGCGGCAGCAGATGCGCGAGAGCGCGGGCAATTTCGGTTTCCGATTTCAGATCGTCCGGCGACGGGGCAGACGGCATCTTTTTTTGATGCTCATAGCCCGGCTCTGGCGCCTGGAACGAGGCGGTCATGTAGAAGATGGGTTTGCCATGCTGGATGGCCGCCACGCGACGGGCGCTGAAGCTTTGACCGTCACGCAGAACTTCCACGTCGTAAACAATCGGTTTAGCGCTATCACCGGGGCGTAAAAAGTAGCTGTGAAACGAGTGCACCAGACGGTCTGCCGGGACGGTCTCCTTGGCGGCATACAGCGCTTGCCCCACGACCTGGCCGCCAAAAACCTGGCGTAAGCCTAAATCTTCGCTCTGTCCGCGAAATAGCCCTTCTTCTATTTTTTCCAGGTTCAGTAATGTCAGCAGATTGTTCAGTGCCTGACTCATAGTGGTCCTCAATAAACGCCGTGGCGAAAGATACGCTGAGTATAACCCAGAAATGAAAGTGGTCCGATGGGTAGAATAATCTTAATATCCGGACGAAATTAGGCATAAATCCGTGATTTGTGCCACACTTGTATTCGTTATGTGAATAAAACGACATCAGATGGGATCGATCCCGCTGGTGCATTGATGATAAGGAGACTTCAATGAAACTCGTGCCTATGCTCAGTGGTGTAGCAATTGCGGTAGCGTTGTCCGCCTGTGCTGGTAAGAGTGCCGATGTACCGGTGCCAACAGCAAGCGCAAACGGGATTAACACCCTTTCACAGCAAGCTATTCAGCAGCCAAATGTTTCCGGTACGATCTGGATCAAACAGAAGGTTGCGCTGCCGCCGGATGCGGTTTTAACGGTCACGCTGTCTGATGCTTCCCTGGCGGATGCGCCGTCTAAAGTGCTTGCGCAGCGCGCGGTTCGTACAGAGGGTAAACAGGCGCCGTTCAGCTTTGTGCTGCCGTACAACCCGTCTGACGTGCAACCCAATGCGCGTATCCTCCTGAGCGCGGCGGTAACGATCAACGATAAGCTGGTCTTTATCACCGATACCGTGCAGGAAGCGGTCAACAAAGGCGGCACCAAAATCGACCTGAACCTGGTACCGGTGCAGCAAACTGAAGTGCCTGTTGCAACGCAGACCAATCAGCCGACTCTGCCTACACCGCCAACACAGCTGTAATTCTCTTTCGCCCTCTCCATGTTGACGGGAGAGGGCGTCAGTACTCCCAGCGATACTTCTGCATATCAATTTGTCCTGCCCCGGACACCTGCACCCCTTCTGAAAGTAAAGCCTGACGCTGGCGCTGCAAGTCTGGCCCGGTGAGGGAAATGGCGCCATGGCGATTGACGACCCGGTGCCACGGTAACGTGCTTCCTTCTGGTAGCCTCCTTAGCACGCCGCCTACCTGACGCGCCGCGCGTGGAGAACCCGCCAGCCGGGCGACTTCCCCATAGGTCGTGACACAGCCTTCCGGGATCGAGGCTACGATTTGCCACACTCGCTGTGGGAAAGTGTCATGTTCGTCCATTGTTTCTCCTGCGGGAAATCAGCGAAGGGTAATGTTATACGAAGATAAAGAAGATTGTCGGGGCAGTTTGCGCAATAATCCAGCATCCGGTTGCCAGCGGCTTGCAATTGAGGTGCTCCACAGGGATAATGCGCCAGCGCGTTGGTTATCAACGCTCTCAATGGGGGCTCTGTTGGTTCTCCCGCAACGCTACTCTGTTCACCAGGTCAGGTCCGGAAGGAAGCAGCCAGGGCAGACGACGTGGGTGCCGGGATGTAGCTGGCAGGGCCCCCACCCATTTGAGCTTACGCTAAGTCGTATAGATTAAAACCTCATCTCTTTGCCAACAATCATTCTGATATAGAGCCGATTATATCCGGCTCCCTTAATCGAAGATGACGTTTTCGGTTTAAGTATGGGGTCCAAGGAATCGATCGCCGTTCAGGTGGATCATATGGGTTGGAGCATCAGCTACCCAGACCTCTGTTTCCCAGGATAATTCCATCAGATATTTTGCCATCACTTTCCGGTCAGGGAAGGCTGTAACGTATACCAATCCGGGTTTAGCAGAAGCAAATAATTTTGCTAACTCACCGTGACGCTTTCCATCGACGGGCCCGTGGGAAGTAACTGATTCAATTAAAAGTAACCAGTTGCGTTTTTGCCAATAAAGAACAACATCGGGCAGTTTACCTTTTCGATCAACATTTACTCCCAGTTCCGCAAGTCGGTCTTTTCTAAAATGATCTTCCTTCGCGCCAGTATCTCCGATGTAAATAACTTCTGCTTCAGGAGCGAAACGAGGACCAAACTCAACGATGATATCCTTGATGAGCTGACTATGCGCACCGGGGCTTAATTCTAATTCAGTACCGTCATTCAGCTTTAATGGCACCATTTCCATTTTTCGCGCCATGGCATACTGCTCAACTAAGGTCGGTACGTTGCCCATATGTTCTTTAAGCGCTGTTTCCCATTTGGCAGAACCATAGTTTAATAACACGGTATGCAGTTCAGGCGCTATCTGATAGCAAGCTTTAGGGGAGTTAACGGGGCGTTCGGGTTTATCCGGATTGTATATAGCTATTCCGCCATCACAAAACTGATGGAGCGTTTGTCGACGGAAGGTTTCACGTGTGTTTGGGGCGTACTCTTTTCCGTAAACGTCTCTACACCAATCCATGATCGGTGTCACACCCAACATTGGGCGTTCAATTTTCTCCCACTCGCCATCAGGATGAAGATCAAGCAATGCGAGCAAAGTTAAAGCCGAACGCTCGTTTATTTGAGCACGAGGCATTCCAAGTTGACGCAACACATCAAGAGCTTGCTCTATTTTTTCCTGCGCTTTCAACGGGTCAGCGATTTTTCCTTTCGTCATAAGATCTAACTCCCTGTTAATAATTTCGTCAATTTGGTTCTGTTTAAGCACTTCATCATCGAACTCACTACCCATTTTTCGCAATACTTGCATTGATGGATAATGAATTGATCTTAAATCAGAGGCATTTACCTGAGTATGCCCACCAAACTGACGGTAATACTTATCCAGCAAAGTGCAATTCAGATAGATATAAAGCCCGCGGGCGAGATCCGCATCCATACCCTTCTTCTGAATATGGAAGACATTGGTTTTGTTATCGAAACCGATCAACTCGCCAGGAAGTGAGGAGTCATATAATGTTGCGACAATGCGACGCTTTTCCTCTTTGCTGCTAAATCTTTTTAAAATCAGGAAGTAGCCCTGGTTTTTCCATAACCAGGGACGTGATGATTCGGAAACCCTAATTGCATTAGGTTTTTTCCCATCAAGGGGCCAATTCACTTTGCCGTTCAAATGCTGAGGAAAAAGTAGCGGCACTGACCCGGAATCCATTCTTTCTCTGAGGTCATTTTTAAGGCGAAAGTCAACTACCGGCCCAGTACTAACCTGAACATTAAGCTCGTCCAGAGTTGTTGTAAAAGGGGATAATCTCTCGATTATGTCCTGTTCTCTGGGACTTGCAGCGATATGAATGAACTTTTGTTTGTCTGCTGGGTTAACTATTTTGTCTATCGACACCTTGCGCTGCGTCATATCGGTGGCCGTGATTTGCCCGGATTCTTCATCAAGATGAAAATCTGACGTTGGGCTGGAGGTGATAATAACCTGCCCCTGCGGAACGCCTTTAACACAGTGAATGATGATATTTTCTTGAAGCACTTCATCCTCAGCAAATGCCGCATTACGGGAGTCGAAAATGTGGATGTGCTTGATGGACGTTTCAGAGAGTAAAAGCTCGCGGAAAGGCTGATAGTAAGGGCCATTACAGAAAGAGCGTGGAATAATCGCCACTAATTCTCCTCCCTTTTTCAGCTGTTTCAAAGCTAACGCCACAAACCCAGAGTATAGGTTGACCGTTTCTATGCCTGCATTGCGTAAAGAGGCCCGGTGAGCGCTCGACGAGAGAATTTTTTTATAAGGGGGATTCATAATCACATGGCTATAAGTCCCTGGCTCTTCACTGGTCGAAATATTTTTAGCCAGACTTGCCTCAAGTATGTAATCTACCTTACTAATTTTATGGGTTAATTTTCCATTTGCAGCCTCATCACAGGCTTTCAGTGTCTTGCTAAGATACGGAAGCATCACTTCTGCAATGTCGATGGCGTCGAGCTCCATCTTGTCGACATCAAGGCGCAACGCTCGTTCTACGAACGCCGCAGAGAGCGACCCCACTCCGCAGCCTGGATCGAGTAGCTTGATGTCACCTTTTATGTCGTCAAACAGGCTTGCCATGAACAGACAAATCGGAGCCGGGGTCATAAACTGACCGAGTGCAGATTTTGTCTTTGGATTTAACAGCTTATTCGCTTCTTTTCTATGCTGATCAGCCAGTTCCAACAAGCGCATCATATTTCCACTAGGTAACAAAAAAGTTCAAATTGCATACTGCTCCTGTGTCATCCGGAACAATATTAAGAGTCAGAATGCGTCACATGCCGACAATGTTACTACAAACAGAGCAGCGATCAGGATATCTTTAGTCCGTCAAAGGCCGCTTTGCCGATCGCCAGCCTAGCCTGCGCCACCGCTAATGGTAAACCCAGCGTCAACAGTCCGTAGCTGTTCAACGGTTGCTTTACCGATTCTGCTATCCTGGCGTGTAATACAGACTTCATTTAACTGAAATAATAATGTCATAAACCTGTAATAATAGACTGTCATTTTATTTACGATGCCTTTATTCTGTCATAAGCTAAAAAATATATATCTGGATAACAAACTTATCTTCGTGTATTAAATTAAACACGTGTTCCGAACGGATGTGACAATCATGGTTACTGCGGTTTTAAACGTTAAAATTGATGAAGCGCTAAAAGAAAGACTTCGCCACTATGCGGAAGAAAATAATGAGAATTTAAGCGTGACCACAGAGAAACTGCTGCTGCTGGCATTTGAAGCAGTAGAAGAGGCGGGAGTATCGGAAGAGGATATTGATAATCAGCATACGGAAGAAGAGAGCGTAACTCCATTTACTCCTAAAGAAATCAAAGCACTACGTAAACTTCTGAAGAAGAGAAAATGAAACAACAACTAACGACTGCCAGTGACTACAACGAGGCCTGCAATCTGTTACGTTCCGGCTACGTGAAACATGTTCGTCTTGGCTGGAATGTAGGAAGTGATGAGTTCTTTCGTATTGCGTCTGACTGGTGTGATACCGGTGCAAAAATAAAGAAAGAAGGGGATAATTTCATTATTTCGCTGAAAGGCTTCCCGATTCCACCTCAACATTAAGTTGTTCTTCATGAAAACTGCTGACTGCATGCGATACAGTCAGCAGTTTTTATTGTTTCTGGCGAATAATTTACACCAGGCTCCGTTTTACTGGCGCTACACTTTTATTTAATGCACGCCACAGCGGTTTGATCCGCAATAATGCCTCTTCAAGTTCTGGTGAACTGAGTGAGAAGGGCATACGCAGGTAGCGGTCAAACGCGCCTGATAGTCCAAAACGCGTGCCGGTGCCCATAATGATGCCTGTCGTTTCGGCGCGTGCCGCCAGCTGTGTCGCCAGCATGCCGGGTAATTCAATCCAGTATGAAAGCCCTCCCTCCGCTTCCTGAAACCGCCATTCGGGGAAATGTTCCCGCAGCATCTGGCCGCAGCGGTCGCGCCGTTCTGCCAGCATTTGCCGCCGGGCAGGCAGGAAGGTTGCACTGTTTTCGATAAGCCACAGCGTGGCCAGCTGTTCCAGCACCGGAGAGCCCAGATCCAGCGTGTCGCGCGTTTGCGCGAGGGTGGCGATAGTGCGTGACGAGGCGCGGATCCAGCCGAGACGCAGCCCACCCCAGAAGCTTTTACCTGCGGAACCCAGCGTCATCACCGTGGCCTCCGGGTTAAAGGCGGCCAGCGGCGGCGGCGGGGGAACATCGAACCAGAGATCGACCATGGTTTCATCCACCACCAGCGTGGTGCGGGTCTGCGCGGCGATGTCGGTTATGGTCTGGCGCGTCACGGCATCCATGCAACGTCCGGTCGGATTATGAAAATCCGGCATCAGATAGGCCAGACGCGGGGCGGTCTGGGCAAGCGTTGCGGCAAAACCGTCGGTATCCCAGCCCGTTTCAGGCAGCGAAACGCCCACGGGCCGGCATAGCGCCCCCTGAATAGCGGCTATCGCCAGCGGGTAGGTGGGATGATCCACCACCACGCGATCCCCGGGACCGGTCATCATTCTTAAGATCAGGGCGAAGCCGCTGACGGCGCCGTTCACTACCATCACTTCGTCTGCCCGGGTGGGCAGACCGCGTGCGGTGTAGCGGGCGGCGATAGCTTCACGCAGCGCCGGAAGCCCAAGCTGATCGTACCCGGTCAGCGCCAGATTCGGCGTGATGGCCGTCAGCGCGTGGGCGTAGGCCTGGTGGATCTCTGGTCCCGCGTTGAGTGCGGCGGTTGAGAGATCCAGCGCCGCGCTGGCAGTAGAAAGCGTGGGCACGGCGCGGCTGTCTGGCAGGATCGCCCGCGAACCGCTGCCGTGACGGCTCTCCAGATAACCCTCTTCCCGCAGATGTGCCAGCGCGCTGCTGATGGTGGTGCGGCTTACGCTCAGAGCGGCGGCCAGTTCCCGCTCTCCGGGCAGGCGCGTGTTTAACGCCAGCCTGCCATCCAGAATTAACAGGCGTAACGCGTCAGCCAGCTGGCGCCACAGCGGGGTACGGGAAGAGGCTTGCTGCCAGTGCCCTAACAGGCGAACCAGAGACTGGCTACCAAAACGACGTGATGACATGTGCAGTCCACTATTTGAAAACTGGACATTAATCATAGTGCCATTTTCACCGAAGATGGAACCTGGTTCTTCGGAGAAGAGAAAATGGTACGTCGTCTGGTACAACTTTATGTCGGTTTAGGCCTGTACGGGCTTTCAACCGCGATGTTTATTCGTTCGGATCTGGGTGTCGACCCGTGGGATGTCTTTCACCTTGGCGTCGCCATCCAGACCGGGATGAGCATCGGCACGGTGATTATTTTAACCGGGGCCGCGGTGCTGCTGCTGTGGATCCCGCTGCGTCAGCTGCCGGGACTGGGTACTATCAGTAATGTGATTTGTATTGGTCTGGCGGCCGATGCGTCAATGGCGCTGATCCCTGAGCTCACCTCGCTGCCCGTGCGCATCACCCTGCTGGTTTCCGGCATTGTGGTTAACGCCCTTGCCACCGGGATGTATATCGGCGCGGGTTTTGGCGCAGGCCCGCGCGACGGTCTGATGACCGGCATACATGCCCGGCTGGGCTGGTCGATCCGCAGCGTGCGTACCGCGATCGAGGTGACCGTGTTGATCGTCGGCTACTTCCTCGGGGGAGCGTTTGGCGTTGGAACCGTACTGTATGCATTAACCATCGGCCCGCTGATCCAGCTCTGTTTGCCGTGGTTTCGCCAGAGGCCGCGCATTCAGAAAGCCGCGCAGCCGGAGCGGATTGTTTAATTTTGCGAAGCGCTCACAGGCTATGATGGCGTAACTGTGTCAGAATAGAGACTTCTCTTTTTACGACGCCAGAATGTATGAAAGCGATCACTCTTTATGACGTTGCCCGCGTGGCGGGCGTTTCCTATCAGACCGTTTCCCGGGTGATTAACGACGCAGAACACGTTTCTGCCCGTACGCGGGAAAAGGTCCGGCAGGCCATGGCGGCGCTACACTATGTGCCTAACCGTGGCGCGCAGCAGCTGGCCGGGAAACGTACCCGCACGCTGGGGCTAATGACCAGCGATCTGGCGCTGCATGCGCCGTCGCAAATCGCCTCAGCTGTAAAATCCCGGGCAGTGGAGCAGGGGGCTAGCGTACTCATCTCCATGGTGGAGCAACCCGCGCAGTGTCAGGCTGCTTTGCAGGAATTACTGGCGCAGCGCGTGGAGGCGCTGCTGGTGAACGTTCCGCTGGAAGATGCACAGGCAGAAATGCTTCAGGAAATGGCCTCGCCGACCCCGGTTCTTTTTCTCGATGTTTCCCCCACAGCTCGGGTTAACAGCCTTGTTTTCAATGCCGAACAGGGCGCTGGCCTGGGGGCAGAGCATCTGCTTTCGCTGGGGCACCAGCGAATTGCGCTGCTCGCCGGGCCGGAAAGTTCTGTCTCTGCCCGGGCTCGTCTGGCGGGATGGAAAACCACGCTGGCCCGGGCCGGCGTGGAGGCGTTTGCGGTGGCGCAGGGCGACTGGAGCGCGGCCTCGGGCTATGAGAAAGGGCATCAGCTCCTGGCGGGCGCGCAGCTGCCGGAGGCGATCCTCGTCGCTAACGATCAGATGGCGCTTGGCGTTTTACGCGCCTGTGCGGAAAAAGGCGTTGCGGTACCGGGGCAGATCTCGGTTGTCGGGTTTGATGATACGGCTGACAGCGCGTGGTTTTCACCTCCGCTCACCACCGTTCGGCAGGCGTTCCGCGAGGCCGGTGAGCGCAGCGTGGAGCGGCTGATGGCACCTGCCCATCACGACGAATGCTGGCAGGAACAACTTCCCGTTACGTTGATCGTGCGTCATTCCACCGCGCCGCGCGCCGCACAGCAGGCCGATCGTGAAGATCTGGCGCAACAGCTCAGAACTCTGGCGCTGCTGGCGGAGAAACTGGCGCGCAGCTAGCACTTTTGTGATCGTGCTCGCCTGGTGACGATCAAAGTCTTTACCGCCACCGTTTACCAGGGCATGTTGGCTGAAATTGTGAGCGCTTCGCAAAGAGGTTGATATGTCTTCTACATTGCCGCTGACCCTCAGCGCACTTCTGGCGCGTCGTGACTGGGAAAACCCGGGCGTGACGCAGTGGAATCGTCTGGCCGCACACGCGCCTTTTCATAGCTGGCGCGATGATACCTTCGCCCGCGAGGATAAGCCTTCGCTGAGCAAGCGTCTGCTTAATGGCGTCTGGCGATTCAGCTTTTTCCCGGCGCCAGAGCAGGTTCCCGAGACATGGTTAACGGACGATCTGGCTGACGCCGTTGGGATGCCCGTGCCGTCGAACTGGCAGATGGAGGGATTTGATACTCCCATCTATACCAACGTCACCTATCCGATAAATGTGAACCCGCCGTATGTTCCGGCTGAAAACCCAACCGGTTGTTACTCGCTCACATTTGATATGGATGACGCCTGGCTGTGCAGCGGGCAAACCCGCATTATTTTTGACGGGGTGAATTCAGCTTTTCATCTGTGGTGTAACGGCCAGTGGGTGGGTTATTCGCAGGACAGCCGTCTGCCTGCGGAGTTCGATCTCAGCGCGGTGCTGCGACCGGGGCAGAACCGTCTGGCGGTGATGGTGTTACGCTGGTGCGACGGAAGCTACCTGGAAGATCAGGACATGTGGCGGATGAGCGGCATTTTCCGTGACGTCTCGCTGCTGCACAAGCCGGAAACGCGAATTGCCGATTATCAGATCGTGACCGATCTGAATGCCGAATGCGATCGGGCGATACTCCGGGTTGACGTTGCGCTGGAAGGCTCACGCTACGCCGAATGCGAGGTGGCGTTTACCCTGTGGCGTAACGGCGAAGCCTGCGCGCAAACCACGCAGCAGCCCGGATCGGCCATCGTGGACGAACGCGGCAGTTGGGCAGAACGGCTCACGGTGGCGATCCCCGTGAACGCTCCCGCGCTGTGGAGCGCTGAAACACCGGAATGCTATCGGCTGACAATGTCGCTTCGGGATGCGCAGGGTAACGTGCTGGAGACTGAAGCCTGCGATGTCGGTTTCAGACGCGTCGAAATCAGCAACGGCCTGCTGAAGCTTAACGGCAAACCGCTGCTGATCCGCGGCGTGAACCGTCACGAACATCATCCTGAGAAGGGGCAGGTGATGGATGAGGCGACCATGCGCCGCGACATCGAACTGATGAAGCAGCATAACTTCAACGCCGTGCGCTGCTCGCATTATCCGAACCATCCTCTGTGGTACACGCTTTGCGATCGCTACGGCCTGTACGTGGTCGATGAGGCGAATATTGAAACCCACGGCATGGTGCCGATGAGCCGCCTGGCGGACGATCCGCGCTGGCTGCCTGCCATGAGCGAACGCGTAACGCGTATGGTGCAGCGGGACCGGAATCATCCGTCCATCATCATCTGGTCCCTGGGGAATGAGTCCGGGCATGGGGCGAATCACGATGCGCTGTACCGCTGGCTGAAAACCGCCGATCCCACGCGGCCGGTGCAGTACGAAGGCGGTGGCGCCAGTACGGCCGCTACCGATATTGTCTGCCCGATGTATGCCCGCGTCGATCAGGATCAGCCATTCCCGGCGGTGCCAAAGTGGTCGATTAAAAAGTGGATCGGCATGCCGGACGAAACCCGTCCGCTGATCCTGTGCGAGTATGCCCACGCGATGGGCAACAGCTTTGGCGGCTTTGCCAGCTACTGGCAGGCATTCCGCAGCCATCCCCGGTTGCAGGGCGGGTTTGTCTGGGACTGGGTCGATCAGGCGCTGACGAAAAAAGCGGAAGACGGCACGGCATTCTGGGCCTACGGCGGCGATTTTGGCGATAAGCCCAACGACCGTCAGTTCTGCCTCAACGGGCTGGTATTTCCCGATCGCACTCCGCACCCCGCCCTTTACGAGGCGCAGCGTGCCCAGCAGTTCTTTACCTTTACGCTGGTGAGCACCGTTCCGCTGGTCGTCGATATCCAGAGCGATTATCTGTTCCGTCATACTGACAACGAGCATCTGCGATGGTCAGTGGCGCGTGACGGTGCGGTATTGGCTTCCGGCAAAACACCCCTTTCTGTTGCGCCTCAGGAGACGCAGCGTGTTGAGATCCCGCTGCCTGAGCTTGACGCTGAGCCGGGCGAGGTCTGGCTCAACGTGGAAATCGTTCAGCCGCAGGCCACGCCCTGGTCGCCGCCCGACCACCGTTGTGCCTGGGATCAGTGGCCGCTCCCGGCTCCGCTGTACCTTGCGCCCCCGAAAGCAGGCGGAACCCCTCCGCAGCTAACGGTGCAGGACGAGGCGCTGGACATTACTCATCAGCAGCAGCGCTGGCAGTTTAGCCGTCTCACCGGAAACCTGACCCAGTGGTGGAACGAGGGTGCTGAAACGCTCCGTTACCCGCTAACGGATAACTTCACCCGCGCGCCGCTGGACAATGACATTGGCGTCAGCGAGGCGACCCGCATCGATCCGAACGCGTGGGTGGAACGCTGGAAAGCGGCGGGAATGTATGAGATGTCCGCGCGGCTCCTCCAGTGTGAAGCGGAGCAGCATGCCCGTGAGGTGGTGGTGACCACGCAGCATGTCTGGGAACATCAGGGGAAAGCGCTGTTTATCAGCTGCAAGGTCTGGCGGATTGATGACCACGGGGTACTGCACGGTGATGTGCAGGTGACGGTGGCGTCTGATATTCCTGAGCCCGCTCGCGTGGGCCTGAGCGTTATGCTGGCGGATATCCCGGAAACGGTGCGCTGGCTGGGGCTAGGCCCGCTGGAGAACTATCCGGACAGAAAACTGGCGGCGCAGCAGGGGCGTTGGGCGTTACCGCTGGAAGAGATGCAGACGCCGTATATCTTCCCGACGGAGAACGGTTTGCGCTGCGACACCCGCGAGCTGACGTTTGGCTCCCATCAGTTGCAGGGACAGTTCCATTTCTCCCTGAGCCGTTATAGCCAGCGGCAGCTGCATGAGACAACGCATCAGCATTTGCTGCGGGAAGAGGCTGGCTGCTGGTTGAATCTTGATGCGTTTCACATGGGCGTAGGGGGGGACGACTCATGGAGCCCGAGCGTAGCCCCGGCCTTCATTCTGCAAAACCGCCGGCTGCGCTACACGTTTAGCTGGCAGCAGAACGGCTGAGCCGACACGTGCGGCCACTGCCGTGGCCGCAATGCTTATCTCAGGATCCCGCTTGCGCCGTGAATGCTCATATAAATCCCGACTACCGCGATCAGTGCCGCTGAGATCCACGGCGCCTTGCGCGAAAAGGCGCTAAAGCCGGGCCAGCGCTTCGCCGCATGTTTCATGCTTAATGCGGCAATTGCGCCAGAGGCGACGAGAGTGAGCGCCAGTCCGATACTGAAACTGAACACCAGCGTGGCGCCGAGCGCGAAATGTTTCAGTTGCAGGCAGATCAGCAGCACCGTAATGGAGGCCGGACAGGGGATAAGCCCACCGGTCAGGCCGAATAGCGCGATTTGCCCGGTGGTGACCTCTTTACCGTTGAAGCGTCGGTTAATGTCCTGGGCGTGTGTGCGCTGGTGGGCATCCTGCCACTCCTCTTCAACCAGAGGAGACGTGTGGTCGTGATGATGCGCGTGGTCGTGATGATCATGATGGTGATGATGATCATCATGGTGGTGATGCGGCTGGCTCTCATGCCAGGTTCGCCACGCCATCCACAGGGCGATCAACACGATCAGAACCCCGGAAATCAACTGAAACCAGGGCTCAGAAGTATCTGCATCCCATCCCCGACCAAACCATAATCCCGCCATCGCAATGATCCAGACGACCGCCGTATGAGACAGCGTTGCGGACAACCCAAGCAACACAGCCTGTTTCAGCGTACCGCGGATCGCCACAATGAAAGCCGCCATCATTGTTTTTGAATGGCCTGGCTCAAGGCCATGGAGCGCGCCAAGCAGGATGGCGCTGGGGACAAACAGCCAGGCGTTACCCTGCTGTAGAAGAGAAGAAAAATCGTTCATTGAACATTCCGGGGTGGAAAACATGCCGAGAAAACTACTCCCCCCCAGTAGTATAATACTACCCCCCAGTAGAAAAATACCCAGGGGGAGTAGAGCGTGATATGCTTTTTACGCCACCAAAGAGGAGCTAAGCGATGTCACACACAGTTCGTGATAAAAAGAAGTTATTGACCCGCCTGAAAAAAATTCAGGGGCAAAGCGCTGCGCTGGAAAAAATGCTTAACAGCGATCATGAATGCGCCGAGGTGTTACAGCAACTGGCGGCGATCAGGGGTGCGGTAAACGGCATGATGATGCAAGTGATTGAGGGACATTTAACCGATCACGTGGTGAAAGAGCCAGAGGAAGCGCAGCGCGAGGCCGATCTCGGGGTCGTGATGCAGGTGATCAAATCGTACCTTAAGTAATGTGCTTCTCCAGATTGTGCCCGGCCCAGAGAATGAAATCCTCTTTAGGCAGCGCCTTGCTGAAATACCAGCCCTGGCCGTACTGCACGCCGTGGCGATGCAACCATTCGATCTGCCCTTCAGTTTCAATGCCTTCTGCGACCATCGCCAGTTTAAGCGATTTGGCCATTTCGATGATGTGGGGAGTCACGTTCTTGTACTCCAGCGCATCCACAAAGGATTTATCAATCTTCAGGGTATCGACATCCAGATCCTGCAAATAGCTCAGGCTGGAGTAACCCGTACCAAAATCATCAATGTAGATAGCGTGCCCGGCGCGGCGAAACGCAGCGATGGCAGGCACGCTGACGGCGGGATCGGCAAAGCCGCGCTCGGTCAATTCAAGGGCGATCTGGCGCGGGTGGACGCCCCATTTGTTGAGCAACTGACTCAGCTGGCGAGGCAGCTCGGGGGACGTTAAATCGGATGGCGCAAGGTTGACAGAAATGTGCAGTTCCGGGTGATGATGCAGCCAGGCGCCTAAATCCTCAAACACCTTATTCACCACCAGCTGCGTCAGCGTTGAAATAAGCCCCGTCTGCTCAGCCAGCGGCACAAAGAGATTGGGCGACAGGTGACTGCCATCTGGCTGCGGCCAGCGCATCAGCGCTTCAGCACCCACCAGTTTTCCACTGCACAGCGCTACGATGGGCTGATAGTAAACCTCGATCTCCCGGTTGTTGATTGCGTCGATCAGGCGGTGACGCGGGGACAGCAAACGGCGGAGGATGCGCAGGACAATAAGGGCACCAGCCAGGCTTAGCAAGATGCCAGCCGGTAGCCAGATGATCAGCTGCTGGTGCCAGGATTCCGCCAGCGGTTTTAACGACGCCCACGCGATCACCGTAAACCCCAGTTCGGGTACAGGCTTCAATACGTACATCGAGCCGTTGTATTGCACGCGCGTAACGTCCTGCTGCTCCTTAACGACAGAAAGAATATACGGGTCGACAATATTGCTTCTGGCAAATATCCGATGGGTTTCGCTGCCCACCAGGGCGGCATCCATCGAAATATCACCGAAAGGAACAACATCCACAAGCGAGGCCGGATCAACCATCACCAGATAATGTCCTTTCCCCAGCACGGCCATATAACGGTGAATGCCGAGGTCGTTTTGCGAGGTGAGCCACGCGCTATACCCGTCTGCGGTGATCCGCATCGGGGGCGGCAAGATCGCCGTATTACTGGATTGTTCCAGGGATGAGCAGAGCGGCTTCAGGTTATCGGTATACATCACTTCCTGAATATAGCGCCAGGAGAACGCGACCCGGCGCATTTCGCGTAAATGCGGGGGAGTGCAGGGTGGGGCGTGGAATGTCTGTAGGTGCGTGAGCGCCTGTTTTGCCTGCGCAACGACTCTGTCGGTACGGATCAGGACGCGCGAGGCATAGCTGTCCAGAGCGTCCACAAATTTATCCTCTGCCTGACGATGCGCCAGCCAGATACTGAGGCACACAGGGACCAGCACAGAGAAGATCAGTATGCCTGTTACCAGGCTGACCAGATGTCGGGTTCGCATGCTGCTTTATCCTTTCCATATGCCCACCTTGGGCCTGGAGTTTGCGCGCCAGAAGAAAAAGTTTTTTATCGCTAAATGATATAGTTATAGCATGTGACAGTCTCAGGCAGGTATCTGAATCAACCTTTCAAAACAGGCTGTGCGTCACAGGGGTTGTTTTTGCAGTAAAGCTCAGATAGTATTTTGTTATGTTATAACAATACATGAAGGCCAGAGATGAAACCGAATATCCATCCAACCTATCGCACCGTTGTGTTTCACGACACCACGGCTAATGAATACTTTAAAGTCGGCTCAACAATTAAGACAGACCGTGAAATTGAGCTGGAGGGGAAAACGTATCCCTACGTTACCCTTGATGTCTCCTCTAAATCACATCCGTTTTATACCGGGAAGCAGAAGACCTTCTCGACGGATGGCAGCGCGGCACGCTTCCGCAAGCGTTTTGGTGGCTTTCTTGATGCGAAGCGAGGCTAATCATGCAGGTGCTGAACTCATTACGCAGTGCAAAACAGCGTCACCCGGATTGCCAGATAGTCAAACGCAAGGGACGCTTATACGTGATCTGCAAATCTAACCCGCGCTTTAAGGCGGTGCAGGGACGTAAAAAAAGACGCTAAACGCGCGTCTCTCGCCAGCTTTCCAGGGAGCTTTTCTGTTTGCCATCGGCGGTAAAATTGTCGGTGGCAAGCCAGCTTTCAAACGCGCTCGCCAGCGCTGGCCACTCTTTGTCGAGAATTGAAAACCAGTCGGTGTCCCGGTTTCGGCCTTTAATGACCAGCGCCTGGCGAAAACGCCCTTCAAACTGAAAGCCCAGACGCAGAGCCGCTTTGCGGGATGGTTCGTTCAGGCTGTTGCACTTCCATTCATAACGCCGGTAGCCCAGGGTATCGAACACGTACCGCATCAGCAGATACTGCGCTTCTGTCGACATGGGCGTGCGACTTAACAGTGACGAGAAGTGAACATGTCCCACTTCCACAACGCCGTTTTTAGGATCGATCCGCATCAGGGACAGCGTCCCGACAGGAGACTGGGTCTGGTTATCGATAACGGTAAAGTGGATGGGATCGGCTAATTCGCTTACGCTTGCCACCCATTCGGCAAACTCCTCTGCGGTGGCATCGGGTTCACGCAGCAGCCACGTCCAGCTTCGGGTATCTCCGGCCAGGGAATACGCAGAGAACAACGCCGGGGCATGCTCCACGCGCAGCGGCTCAAGCCGACAATAGCGACCCTGAAGTATCACCCGGGACGGGTGCGGGCGAGGCTGCCAGTCGAAAAGGCTTTCCCCTACAGCTTGTCCAAACTCATTGAATGTATTCATCTTTATTCCCGTCACATTGAAAAGATCTCCAGATTAATGAATTGCTGGTTCCTTAAAAAGAACCACCAGGCTATGTTTTTCTGGTACCACGAGGAGGAAAGATGAATATACCGGGTGATGAGCTTTACACCTTGATCCATGCTGCGCTGAAAAAACGTGGGGGAGAGACGCTCCAGCGTGCGCTCTATCTTGCTTTGCGGGAGGCCATACTGTGCGGAAGGCTCCGGTCCGGCAGCCATTTTCCCGGCTCGCGAACGCTGGCACAGCAGATCTCAGTGTCCCGAAACACCGTCAATGCCGCGCTGGACCAGCTCACGCTCGAAGGTTATTTGCTGCGTAGCCGCCAGGGTACGCGGGTGGGGCAATTCGCTCCTCGGACGATTACCCGGACATTACCGGACCCGGACGTCAGGCTGACAAAACGTGTCGCCCTGCTGCCCGCGCCTGTGCCGCGCGACACTCCGGTGATGGCGTTTACGCCGGGAACGCCTGCCATCAACTATTTCCCCTTGCCGCTGTGGCGGCGGTTGTACGATCGCGTCCTGCGCGAGGAGGGAAGCGCCCTGTTAGGGTATGGCGACCCGGCCGGCGAGCCGACGCTGCGGGCCGCCATTGCCCGCCATCTTGCGCTCTCCCGCGGCATTGACTGCGATGCCAGCCAGATAGTGATAACCGAAGGGGCGCTGGAGGGCGTCAATCTCTGCACGATGCTGTTAAGCGAGCCGGGGGATGTCGCCTGGGTGGAAAATCCCGGCTATAGCGGCGCCAAAAGCGCTTTTGTCAAAACCGGCCTGGCGATGACAGGCATACCGGTGGATGACGAGGGGATGTGCTGGGAAGGGCTGTCTGCGCCTTCACCCACGCTGATTTTTACCTCGCCATCGCATCAGTTCCCTTGCGGAAGCGTGCTCAGCGCGCGGCGGCGTCTGGCGCTGCTGGAACTGGCCCGGCAGCACAGCGCGTGGATCATTGAGGATGATTACGACAGCGAATTTCGTTATACCGGTGAGCCCGTCCCGGCGATGCTGGGAATGGTCAACAATGCGCCCGTTGTGTATCTGGGGACGTTCAGCAAAACGCTGTTTCCATCGCTCCGGATGGGGTTCATGGTGTTACCGCCAGCGCTGGCGAAGGCGGCGCGTCCGGCCATCGGCTCGCTGCTGCGCGGCGGGCATCGCGCTGAACAGCGCACCCTGGCGCTGTTTATTGAGGAAGGCCACTATGCACGACATCTTGCCGCCATGCGCCGCCTTTATCGTAAGCGTTACCGCCAGCTGCGGGAGGTGCTGAGCGCAGAGCTTCATACGCCGCACCGTGTTCTTGCCGGGGAAGGGGGAATGCACCTGACGCTGGCGATTGACGGTATCGACGACCAGCGGCTGGTGGAGCAGGCGAGAGCGTTTCAGCTGGCACCCGCTGCGCTGAGCGGGTATTACCTTGAGACGAAGCAGGGGCAAACCGGTCTGGTTTTAGGTTACGGTAATACCTCTGCTTCGCAGTTTGCGCCGGGCATCCGACGTCTTCAGGCGCTCATTACACAGCAGTGGGGCGGGAAAGGGTAAAGACATCATAAAAAGAGAGCTGGCCCTTAGTGATGACCATTTTCTGCAACTTCTCTTTTTGCCCGGCTTCGACGGCCGGCGAGAGCAGGATATTGTCGATCAGCTCCTTCGGCACGTAGCGCGTGTTGTACCACTCCCCGTTGTAGCACACGCGGAAATCGAGTACGTCGATATCTTCATACCGGTAACGCGGATTGACGTCGAAAAAGAAAAACGCGTTAAACACCACGAACAGCACAACCAGTAGCCAGACGGAATCGACCAGTGTTTCAGACTTCAGCATGACGATAAGCGTTGCCAGCCAGGCGGCGTACATGGCGACGAACAATCCGGGGTGTTTGCGAATAAAGCTGATGCTAAAGCGCGGGCGATTGTCGCGCTTTTCGCGGGTATTGAGATCGTCGATGGTGGCGGTAAGCAGGCGCTGTATCTCTGTCATTTTTTGCCTTTATGATTGTTAAAAATACAGGTGATCTGCCTATTTTATGAGAGGGGTTTATGCGATGAAAGTAACAGTTATGCCAGGAAAAAGCATAACAGTTACTCAGGATGCACTTAGATCATTTTAATGATTTTCGCCGGATTCCCGCCCACTACCGCATTGGCCGGCACGTCTTTGGTCACTACCGCGCCGGAAGCGATAACCGCATTATCGCCAATGGTCACGCCTGGATTAATCACCGCGCGTCCGCCGATCCAGACATTATCACCAATGGTGACCGGTTTACCGTACTCCAGCCCGCTGTTACGTTCGGTCGCATCCAGAGGATGCGTGGCCGTATAAATGTGCACTCCCGGCGCCAGCATACAGTTATCGCCAATGCGGACAGGACAGACGTCCAGCATGACGCAGTCAAAGTTGGCGTAAAAATTTTTGCCCAGATAGATGTTATACCCGTAGTCGCAGCGGAAGCTTGGCTCTATATAGGCACCTTCGCTTTGACCCAGCAGGTCAGCTAATAAGGCGCGACGTTCGGCCTTCTCATCGGGTGCGGTATGGTTATAGCGGTGAACAAGATGACGCGCGCGTAAACGGTCAGCCCTCAGCGTGTCATCGCCAGGGCGGTAATATTCACCTGCAATCATCTTCTGTTTTTCTTCACTCATGGGAACCTCTCTGGAATCGTTTTACGCAGCGTAAAGAGGATTAACCAGAAAGGGAACGTTCCCTAAAAGTGGCTGTGACGGGAGTCACAACATTCTTGCGCATAAATACGTTTTATACGGGAACCTGGCGTTTGCATTTGAAGCGTAATTCGAAAGGTAAATTCAGCTTAACAACGGGCGTAATGCCTTTACAGTCTCTCTTCAACGATTAACGAACAAATTTCCACACCGAAGAGGGGATCTTGTCATACAGTTTATTCATGGTCAGCTCAGCAAGACGATGGTCGGCAGCTGAATAAAATACCGCCAGTTCATTATCAGACAGCTCGTATTTATTTTTCTCAATAACTCGTTCAAGGGTGTCAATTGACTGGCAGCGTCGCAGGCGCATCAAATAATCGACTTTTGTTAATGGTTTATCAGACATAAATTCACCTTAGTAATTGTAATAATTTTAACAGGAAAGACTAACCGGATTAGCTCTGCTGACATTAGTGAAGCAGCGAAATAGACGGTTTCCTGATTTACGCCATTTCTGCAAATCCTGTGCGTTAATGCCGTAGCTGCTGAACAACATAAAGGTGTCGTCCAGGTATTCATCAATTTGCTCTATCAACTTATTATCTTCATTGTACTTAATTTTATAATTAAGTGCGAAGGTGGCGATATGCTCGATCAGCTCGTTAAGCTGTAAATTGATAGCAGACGTTGGATCGTTCACCCAGCCATGGTTACTTTCTTCAAGATTGGCAAGGCAGTCATGGTACAAGGATTCGCAGAGAAATTTCAACTGCGCGATATCATGCCTTTTTGGCGAGTACTCGTCCATAGCGCATCCCCTTCTGAGTGATTTTTTACTCACCGAACATCATGTCGGGATGGATACAACTTGCTTAGCCACACGGGAGCTGTGTTCCTGATAACTCTAACTATAAGCCACTCTGATCAAGATTTCACCGCGCTATTACGAAAAATTACAATTAAATCGTTACTGTTCGAGCCTTTACGCAAATCTACCTTTTGCAGCGAACGCGTTAATCAATAAAAAAGACGATTTTTATCGGTTCCTTAGAATTCATTGAGTTAGCGCAAAGTTTCATGTGAAGTCCGAAACCAGATATCTTCAGATATTTTCCATTGCTTAGGAATAGTCCGAATAATTTACGTCACGAAATGATAATAAAAGAATGCTGAGTTCCTGGTGTAAGTTATCGGCCTATTATGATAGGCCTTATTAAAAAAGAGGAAAATAAATAGAAAGGCAATAGGTCTATTTTATGATTTTTTCTGAAAAAGAAAAAGGCCGCAAATGCGGCCTTTTTATCATGTGAAACCGGTATCAGTGATGTTCTACCGAATGATTGTGCTCAACGTCTTCATTCTTACGGCTGAAGCGGCGGCGAACCACCACGAAGAACACCGGTACGAAGAAGATCGCAAGAACGGTCGCGGTTACCATCCCACCCATTACGCCGGTACCTACTGCGTTCTGTGCGCCGGAGCCCGCGCCGGAGCTGATAACCAGCGGCATAACGCCGAGGATAAATGCCAGGGACGTCATCAGGATTGGACGCAAACGCATACGAACGGCTTCCAGCGTTGCTTCAATCAGGCCTTTTCCTTCTTTCTCCATCAGATCTTTGGCGAATTCGACGATTAGTATCGCGTTCTTCGCCGACAAGCCAATGGTTGTCAGCAGGCCCACCTGGAAGTAAACGTCGTTGGTCAGCCCACGGAACGTTGCGGCAAGCAGCGCACCGATAACCCCCAGCGGAACCACCAGCATAACGGAGAATGGAATCGACCAGCTCTCATACAATGCCGCCAGACACAGGAACACCACAATCAGTGAAATGGCGTACAGGGCAGGGGCCTGGTTACCGGACAGACGTTCCTGATAGGACATGCCGGTCCAGTCGTAGCCGACACCCGCAGGCAGTTTGCTAGCCAGTTCTTCCATCAGGTTCATGGCTTCACCGGTGCTTCGGCCCGGCGCTGCCTGACCGAGGATTTCCATCGATGGCAAGCCGTTATAACGCTCCAGACGCGGTGAACCGTATTCCCAGCGCGAGGTTGAGAAGGCGGAGAATGGCACCATCTGGCCATCGCTGCCGCGAACATACCAGTTGTTGATATCGTTCGGCAGCATACGGTATTGCGCTTCGGACATCACGTAGACTTTCTTCACGCGACCACGGTCGATGAAGTCGTTGACGTAGCTGCCACCCCAGGCTGCACCCAGCGTGGTATTAATGTCGCTGATGGAAACACCCAGCGCCTGCGCTTTTTCCTGGTCGATATCGATCTTGTACTGCGGCGTATCTTCCAGACCGTTAGGGCGAACGCCCACCAGCAGGTCAGGGTGTTTTGCCACCTCGCCAAACAGCTGGTTACGCGCCTGAGTCAGTTTTTCGTGGCCCAGACCGCCCTGGTCAATCAGCTGGAAGTCGAAGCCGGTCGCCGTACCCAGTTCAACAATCGCTGGCAGGTTAAAGGCGAAGACCATCGCATCTTTAATCTGTGAGAAGGTGCCCATCGCGCGGCCGGTAATGGCTTCTACCTTGTTCTCTGCGCCCGGACGTTCAGACCAGTCTTTCAGAGAAACGAAGGCGATACCGGTGTTCTGACCACGACCCGCGAAGCCAAAGCCGTTAACCGCAAACACGGATTCGACGTTGTCTTTCTCTTTGGTCAGGAAGTAGTCGGTCATCTCATCCAGCACCTTTTGCGTACGCTCTTGCGTCGCACCGGCCGGAAGCTGCGCCATACTCAGGAACACGCCCTGATCTTCATCTGGCAGGAACGAGCTTGGCAGACGAACGAACAGGAAAGCCATGCCCACCACGATGATGATATAGAGCAGCAGGTAACGACCGGTGCTGCGCAGGATATTACCCACGCTGTCGGTGTAGTGGTGCGTACTCTTATCAAACATGCGGTTGAACCAGCCGAAGAAGCCTTTATGCTCGCCGTGACCGCCTTTCTGAATCGGCTTCAGCATCGTCGCGCACAGGGCTGGCGTCAGGATCAGTGCAACCAGTACCGACAGCGCCATCGCCGAAACAATGGTGATGGAGAACTGACGGTAAATCGCACCGGTAGAGCCGCCAAAGAAGGCCATCGGGATAAATACCGCAGACAGTACCATCGCGATACCGACCAGCGCGCCCTGGATCTGGCCCATTGATTTACGGGTTGCTTCCTTCGGCGGCAGGCCTTCTTCCGCCATGACACGCTCGACGTTTTCGACCACCACGATGGCGTCATCCACCAGCAGGCCGATGGCGAGCACCATCCCGAACATCGTCAGGGTGTTTATCGAGTAGCCAAATATCGCCAGCACCGCGAAGGTCCCGAGCAGTACAACCGGCACGGCGATGGTTGGGATCAGCGTTGCGCGGAAGTTTTGCAGGAACAAGTACATCACCAGGAAGACGAGAATGATCGCCTCAACCAGGGTTTTCACCACTTCGTGAATCGAAATTTTAACGAATGGCGTGGTGTCATACGGATAAACGATTTTCAGACCTGACGGGAAGAACGGTTCCATCTTCTTCAGTTCTGCACGGATAGCCGTCGCGGTGTCCAGGGCGTTCGCGCCCGTCGCCAGTTTGATACCCAGACCGGAAGCCGGTTTACCGTTGAACTTCGCAATGATGTCGTAGTTCTCACCGCCCAGCTCAACCTTCGCCACGTCACGCAGGCGAACCTGCGAACCGTCCTGATTCACCTTCAGCAGAATTTTGCTGAACTCATCGGCGGAGGTCAGACGCGTTTGCGCGATGATCGACGCGTTAAGCTGCTGGCCTTTCACCGGCGGTGTACCACCCAACTGACCGGCGGCAACCTGGGCGTTCTGCGCTTTAATTGCGCTGATCACGTCAACCGGCGTCAGCTGGAAGTTGTTCAGTTTATTCGGATCCATCCAGATACGCATCGCGTACTGGGAACCGAACAGCTGAACGTCACCCACACCAGACGTACGGCTGATGGCGTCCTTCATGTTGGCGCCCACGTAGTCGGAAATATCCTCCTGCGTCATGGTGCCGTTGGTGTTGATCACGCCGACAACCATCAGGAAGCTACTGGACGATTTCTCGACGCTCACGCCCTGCTGTTGTACTTCCTGCGGCAGCAGAGGCATCGCCAGCTGCAATTTGTTCTGCACCTGAACCTGTGCAATGTCCGCATCCGTACCGGATTCAAAGGTCAGGGTGATCTGAACCGTACCGGTTGAGTCACTGTTTGAGGACATGTACATCAGGTTATCGATACCGTTCATGTTCTGTTCGATAACCTGCGTAACGGTATCCTGCACCGTTTTGGCATCAGCGCCCGGATAGGTTGCGGAGATCGTCACTGCCGGCGGCGCAATCGTTGGATATTGCGCGACAGGCAGCTTCAGGATCGCAAGTCCCCCGGCCAGCATGATGATTATGGCGATCACCCACGCAAATATGGGGCGATCGATAAAGAAATTAGGCATGTCTTAACGGCTCCTGTTTAAGTTAAGACTTGGTTTGTTCTGACTGGCCAGCGGCCGACGCTTGTTGTTTGTCGTCAGATTTCACTTCCTGAGCTTTGACCTGCGCACCAGGACGAACTTTTTGCAAACCAGTAATAATTACGCGATCGCCATCTTTCAGACCTTCCGTTACCAGCCACTTGTCGCCAATCGCCTGCGTTGCAGTGATATTGCGTGTTTCGACTTTGTTATCGGCACCCACAACCAGTGCGCTCGCATCACCGCGTGGCGTACGGGTCACACCTTGCTGAGGAACCAGAATGGCGCTTGGGTTAGTCCCTTCCTCAAGACGGGCGCGTACGAACATACCGGGCAGCAGGGTTTTATCCGGATTGGGGAAAATGGCCCGGATGGTGATAGAGCCGGTGGTCTGATCGACGGTCACATCAGAAAATTCCAGTGTGCCAGTCTGTGAGAACTTGATACCGTCGTTGGTAACCAGTTCCACTTTGGCTTTACCGTTTTCCTGTTTCAGGGTGCCGTTAGCCAGCTCCTGTTTGAGACGCAGGAAATCGTTGCTGGACTGGGTGACGTCAACGTAGATCGGGTCGAGCTGCTGCACGGTGGCCAGCGCGTTGGTTTGACCGTTCTGCACCAGCGCACCTTCGGTGACGGCTGATTTACCAATGCGACCGCTGATAGGGGAGGTCACTTTGGTGTAGGCCAGGTTAATACGCGCGGTTTCTACCGCCGCTTTCGCCGCCACAACGGCTGCGTTGGCTTGCTGTGCATCGGCCAGGGCAGAATCGTAATCCTGTTGGCTGATGTACTGCGTGCCGAGCAGTTTCTTGTAACGATTCAACGTCAGCTGCGAGATTTTGGCTGCCGCTTCGGCTTTGGCCAGATCGCCCTTAGCGCTCTCATAAGACGCCTGATAGGTTGCTGGATCAATCTGATACAGAGACTCGCCTGCCTTGACATCACCGCCTTCGGTGAAGTTACGTTTCAGGATGATACCGCTCACCTGCGGACGCACTTCCGCAATGCGGTAGGCGCTGGTGCGGCCCGGTAGTTCTGTTGTCATCTGGAGAGGTTCGGATTTGAGCGTCACGACGCCAACTTCTGGCACCTGCTGAGCTCCTTGTTGAGCCTGTTTGTCGTCACATCCTGTAAGCGCTAAGCTGCCTGAGAGCATCAGAACGACCGCCAGAGGCGTTAACCCTCTGTTTTTGTTCATATGTAAACCTCGAGTGTCCGATTTCAAATTGATCAAGGGTCCTGAGTCTAAAAACCCATTGCTGCGTTTATATTATCGTCATGCTATGGTACATACATTCATAAATGTATGTAAATCTGACTCCTGTAAATTCATCAACGTATGGCACGAAAAACCAAACAACAAGCGCTGGAAACCCGACAACACATTCTGGATGTGGCAATGCGTTTGTTCTCACAGCAGGGTGTTTCGGCAACCTCGCTGGCACAGATTGCTCAGGCCGCGGGCGTCACGCGGGGAGCGATTTACTGGCATTTCAAAGACAAGTCCGATCTGTTTGGTGAAATCTGGGAGCTTTCAGAGTCCAGCATTAGCGATCTTGAGAGTGAGTATCGGGCAAAATTCCCTCACGATCCACTCTCAGTGTTAAGAGAAATTCTAGTATATATCCTTGAAGCGACGGTTGTTGAAGAGCGTCGTCGTCTGATGATGGAAATCATCTTCCATAAATGTGAGTTCGTTGGTGAAATGGCGGTGGTTCAACAGGCGCAGCGCGACCTGTGTCTGGAAAGCTACGATCGCATCGAACAGGTCCTCACGGAGTGCATGCAGGCCAAAATGCTTCCTGCCACATTACTCACCCGCCGGGCGGCGATCCTGATGCGCAGCTATATTTCCGGCCTGATGGAAAACTGGCTTTTTGCTCCGGAGTCGTTCGATCTCAGATCAGAGGCGCGCAGCTACGTCGAAATTTTTCTTGAGATGTGCCAGCTCTGTCCGACCCTTCAAAGTAAACTTAGCCCGCGCTCTGCCTGATCGGGCATGGGAAAAATCGTAGACCCTTTCCGTCGTACTATTCTGCTTCAGCCGGGCGTGATATCCTTCATGCCCGACTATTTCCGGTCATTTCTCACATCACATTCACAACTATGCTGCACATCAATCGCTCGCAACATCCTGTTCTGGCCCTGTTTTTGATCCTGCTGTTTTACTTTGCAGCCGCGCCGCTTTCATGGGCCCGTGCAGACAACGGCAGTGACATTCCCACGCGTGCTGATGTTCAGTCGCAACTCGACACCCTGAATAAGCAAAAAGATCTCTCCGCCCAGGAAAAACTCGTTCAGCAGGATCTGACGGAAACCCTGGAAACGCTGGACAAGATCGATCGCATCAAAGCCGAAACGGCCCAGCTACGGCAGAAGGTCGCTCAGGCGCCGGAGAACATGCGTAAGGCAACGGAGGCGCTGAGTGCGCTCAGCGACGTCGATAACGACGATGAAACCCGAAAAACGCTTGCCACGCTGTCGTTGCGCCAGCTTGAGTCGCGCGTGGCGCAGCTGCTGGACGATCTGCAAACGGCGCAATCCGATCTCTCAACCTACAACAGCCAGCTGGTTTCGCTGCAAACCCAGCCTGAGCGCGTGCAGAACGCCATGTACTCGGCGTCGCAACAGCTACAGCAGATACGTAACCGTCTGAATGGCATCACCGTGGGGGAAGGGGCGCTTCGTCCCACCCAGCAAACGCTGCTGAACATCCAACAGACGCTGCTAAACGCGGAGATTGAACAGCAGCGTAAGAGCCTGGAAGGCAACACGGTGCTACAGGATGCGCTGCAAAAACAGCGTGACTACGTGACCGCGAATATCAACCGGCTTGAGCATCAGCTTCAGCTGTTGCAGGAAGCGGTGAACAGCAAGCGCCTGACGCTGACTGAAAAAACGGCGCAGGAAGCGGTTTCGCCAGACGAGACGGCCCGTATTCAGGCCAACCCGCTGGTGAAGCAGGAGCTGGAGATTAACCACCAACTGAGCGAGCGTCTGATTCAGGCGACTGAAAGCGGCAGCGCGCTGGTGCAGCAGAATATTAAGGTCAAAAACTGGCTGGATCGCGCTTTGCAGGCCGAGCGCAACGTCAAGGAGCAGATTGCCGTCCTGAAGGGCAGCCTGCTGCTGTCGCGCATTCTCTACCAGCAACAGCAGACGCTGCCTTCCGCCGACGAGCTGGAAGACATGACCAACCGCATTGCGGATTTGCGTCTTGAACAGTTTGACGTTAACCAGCAGCGCGATGCGCTATTTCAGAGCGATACCTTCGTTGCCAAAGTGGAAGAGGGCCATTCAGGTGAAGTGAATGCTGAAGTTCACGACGCGCTGTTGCAGGTGGTGGACATGCGCCGCGAATTGCTCGATCAGCTTAACAAGCAGCTGGGCAACCAGCTGATGATGGCGATTAACCTGCAAATCAACCAGCAGCAGCTGGTGAGCGTTTCTAAAAGCCTCCAGGAGATCCTGACCCAGCAGATTTTCTGGGTGAACAGCAATAAACCCATGGACTGGGACTGGTTTAAATCTTTCCCGGAAACGGTGAAATCCCAGATCAAAAGCATGAAAATTACCGTGAACTGGGAGAAAGCCTGGCCTGCGGTGATGATTGCCTTCCTGACGGGGCTGCCTTTGCTGCTCATCGCTGGCGTCATACGCTGGCGTTTGAAATGGCTGAAACAGTACCAGGCGAAGCTGGCCTCGGAAGTGGGGCAACTGCGTAACGACAGCCAACTGCACACCCCGAAAGCGATCCTGATCGATCTGATCCGTGCTCTGCCGGTCTGCCTGTTGATACTCGCCGTGGGCCTGATCCTGCTGACCATGCAGCTGAATATCAGCGATCTGCTGTGGGCGTTCAGCAAGAAGCTGGCGCTGTTCTGGCTGGTGTTTGGTCTGTGCTGGAAAGTGCTGGAAAAAGATGGCGTCGCCGTCCGCCACTTCAACATGCCGGAAAAACTCACCAGCCACTGGCGTCGCCAGATTGTGCGCATCAGCCTCGCGCTGCTGCCGCTGCACTTCTGGTCAGTTGTGGCGGAGCTTTCCCCGCTGCACCTGATGGATGACGTGCTGGGGCAACTGGTGATTATGCTGAACCTGCTGCTGATTGCCGTTCTGATGTGGCCAATGTGCCGCGACAGCTGGCGGGATAAAGAGTCCCACAATCTTCGTCTGGCTACCGTAACGGTACTGGCGATCATTCCTCTGGCGCTGATGGTGCTGACGGCGACGGGTTACTTCTATACCACGCTGCGTCTGTCCGGTCGCTGGATCGAAACGGTTTATCTGGTGATTGTATGGAACCTGCTGTTCCAGACCGTGCTGCGTGGTTTGAGCGTGGCGGCGCGCCGCATTGCTTATCGTCGTGCTGTTGCCCGTCGGCAGCATCAGGTGAAAGAGGGGGCTGAAGGGGCAGAGCCGCAGGAAGAGCCGACCATTGCTCTGGAGCAGGTTAACCAGCAAACGATGCGTATTACCATGCTGGTGATGATCGCCCTGTTTGCGGTGATGTTCTGGGCCATCTGGTCTGATTTAATTACCGTCTTCGCCTACCTCGACAGTATCACGCTCTGGCAATACAACGGTACCGAAGCGGGCGCTGCGGTAATGAAAAGCGTCACCATGGGCAGCCTGCTCTTTGCGCTGGTGTCGTCAGTGGTTGCCTGGGCGTTGATCCGCAACCTGCCGGGTCTGCTGGAAGTGCTGGTGCTCTCAAGGCTGAACCTGCGTCAGGGGGCGTCGTACGCCATTACCACCATCCTGAACTATGTCATTATTATTGTCGGGGCGATGACGGTATTCGGCTCGCTGGGCGTCTCGTGGGATAAACTCCAGTGGCTGGCGGCGGCGTTGTCGGTGGGTCTGGGCTTCGGCTTGCAGGAGATCTTCGGTAACTTTGTCTCTGGCCTGATTATCCTGTTCGAACGTCCGGTGCGTATCGGCGATACCGTCACCATCGGTACTTTCTCCGGGACCGTCAGCAAGATCCGCATTCGTGCGACCACCATTACCGACTTCGATCGTAAAGAGGTGATCATCCCGAACAAAGCGTTTGTGACCGAGCGTCTGATCAACTGGTCGCTCTCGGATACCACCACTCGCGTGGTGATCCGACTCGGGGTGGCCTATGGCTCGGATCTGGACAAGGTGAAAGAGGTACTGCTGAAGGCGGCAGCCGACCATCCAAAAGTGATGCACGATCCTGCGCCAGCGGTATTCTTCACCACCTTCGGGCCGAGCACTTTGGATCATGAGCTGCGCCTGTACGTACGCGAACTGCGCGATCGCAGCTACACCGTCGATGAGCTGAACCGCACCATTGACCGTCTGTGTCGTGAAAACGATATTAATATCGCCTTTAACCAGCTTGAGGTTCATCTGCGCAACGAGAAAGGCGATGAGCATACGGAAGTGAAGCGCGAGATTAAGGGGGACGACCCTACTCCCGCCTAATCTATTTCCCTCTCCCCTCTGGGGTGTACGGTCCGGGGACATAGTGAACACTTGTTCGGGGACATGGTAGACACTTACAACTAAGGCATAAGAACCCGTTTATGGAGTCGCTTATGCCCTGGGATGCGAGAGATACCATGTCATTACGTACCGAGTTTGTTTTGTTCGCCTCGCAGGACGGGGCGAACATCCGTTCCCTCTGCCGTCACTACGGCATTTCCCCTGCCACCGGCTACAAGTGGCTTCAGCGCTGGGTTCAGGAAGGCGCCGCCGGCCTTCAGGACCGCCCGCGCATACCGCACCATTCCCCGAACCGCTCGTCAGACGACATCACTGCCCTGCTGCGCATGGCACATGCCCGTCATGAACGCTGGGGAGCCCGCAAGATTAAGCGCTGGCTCGAAGACCAGGGACACACCATGCCTGCCTTCAGCACCGTCCATAACCTGATGGCCCGCCATGGCCTGCTGCCGGGA
>NZ_KQ090002.1:2852091-3351827 GCF_001037885.1 Enterobacter sp. BIDMC109 | reverse complement strand
GAGACCGTGCAGCAGCAACTGGTCAGCGTGTTTGAGCGTTACGGCCTGCCGGACCGGATGACGATGGACAACGGCTCGCCGTGGGGTGACACCACCGGCACCTGGACGGCGCTGGAGCTGTGGCTGATGCGCCACGGTATCCGGGTGGGCCATTCCCGGCCTTACCATCCGCAGACGCAGGGCAAGCTGGAGCGTTTTCACCGCAGCCTGAAGGCGGAAGTGCTACAGGAGAGATGGTTCGCGGACAGCGGTGAGTTGCAGCGCGCTTTCGACCACTGGCGGACGGTGTACAACCTTGAACGGCCACATGAAGCGCTGGACATGGCAGTACCGGCCTCGAGATACCAGCCGTCTGCGCGGCAGTACCGCGCCGGCACACCCCCACCGGAGTACGATGAAGGCGTGGTGGTCAGGAAGGTGGATATCAGCGGGAAGCTGAGCATACAGGGTATCAGTCTGAACGCAGGGAAGGCCTTCAGGGGAGAGCGTGTGGGGCTGAGGGAGACACAGGAGGACGGCTGCTATGAAGTATGGTGGTACAGCACGAAAGTGGGGATGATCGACCTGAAGAAAAAGTCGATCATCATGGGTAAAGGATGTTAAAAAGTGTTCACCATGTCCCCGAACACCTGTCTACCATGTCCCCGGACTGTACAGGGGAGAGGGTAGGGTGAGGGGGAAGTTTCCCCTCAAAATCTCGTCGCACAATCTCCAGCGCTTTCAGCACCGTCTCCGCCGGGATCTCGTGATTCTCCAGCAGCATAATTAAATCGACGGCCAGCTTGACCTCGTCGGGGGCATTTTCCAGTGACATCAGTGGCTCCTGTTAACGGGTCAGGCGTTCGATGACGCGTTCAATCTCATCCAGCGCCTGACGGCAGCGGACGATGCGGCCTTCCAGCGCGCTGATTTCACGCATTAATAACTGCTGCTCTTCCAGCGTTTCGCTGGTGTTCAGGCGGGCTTCGCGCTCGCGCTTCATCTCAAACAGACGGCGCTCAAACTCCTGGTTCTCCAGCCGCTTGCGCTGCCATTTTCCGAGTCCCGGCGAGGCGCTGTCCCACGCCCGTAACGGCCAGGCGGCGATTTCCCGGTGCAGGGCGGTGATCTGCTCGGTAAGATGCTCCGCAAGCCACGCGACCTGTTCCTGCTGTTCACTCTCAACCGCGTGACGAAGCTCGTCGAGATTGGTCTGCGCTTCAGCAAGATAATCCTCAATGACGGTGCTGCGGGTGCGGAAGAGCTGTCGGTCAAAGCGCGGTTTCAGCGTGGCGTGGCCCATCAACGGCGTGGCCTGCGCCCGCAGCGCGATCAGCTGATTTTGCAGCCTCTCAAGAAGCAGTGCTGTTTTCAAGGCGCTCTCCAGTGGTAAAGTAGCCGTTCAGTTTGATAACGATTCGCATTATGCAGCGTACTATTTTAATCATCATTGGCTGGCTCGCGGTAGTGCTGGGCACGCTGGGTGTGGTTTTACCCTTGCTGCCGACCACCCCGTTTATCCTGTTGGCCGCCTGGTGCTTCGCCCGCTCGTCGCCGCGTTTTCACCACTGGCTTCTGTACCGCTCGTGGTTTGGCGGCTACCTGCGGCACTGGCAAAAACACCGGGCCATGCCGCCCGGGGCTAAGCCGCGCGCCATTGCCTTCATCCTGATCACCTTCGCCGTCTCGTTATGGCTGGTGAAAATGATGTGGGTGCGCATTCTGCTGCTGGCGATCCTGGTTTGCCTGCTGATCTTTATGTGGCGGATCCCCGTGGTTGATGAAAAGCAACAAAAGCACTGAAGCCTCATCATGGCGGTTGCAATTATGGCGCACAGCCAGTAAATTCGACCGTTTTCGAGCACAGGTGCGCCTGGTCAAAGGTTAAACAACTGTTACTTTGACCGACTCGTCGCGCGCCGTGAGTAACACTGTTTCATTTAGGCACAAACCGATGACCGCAACTGCACAGCAGCTTGAATATCTGAAAAATAGCATCAAAAGTATCCAGGACTATCCAAAACCTGGCATTCTTTTCCGCGATGTCACCAGCTTGCTGGAAGACCCGAAAGCGTACGCCCTCAGCATTGAACTGCTGGTTGAGCGTTATAAAAACGCCGGGATCACCAAAGTAGTAGGTACTGAAGCCCGTGGCTTCCTGTTTGGCGCACCGGTTGCGCTGGCGATGGGCGTGGGTTTTGTGCCGGTGCGTAAGCCGCGCAAACTGCCGCGTGAAACCATTGCTGAGAGCTATGAGCTGGAATACGGCACCGATCAGCTGGAAATTCACGTTGATGCCATCAAGCCAGGCGACAAAGTGCTGGTGGTGGACGATCTGCTGGCAACCGGCGGCACCATCGAAGCGACCGTGAAGCTGATCCGTCGTCTGGGCGGGGAAGTGACCGACGCGGCATTCATCATCAACCTGTTCGATCTCGGCGGAGAGCAGCGCCTGGAAAAACAGGGTATTACCAGCTACAGCCTGGTGCCATTCCCGGGACATTAATCCCGTATCTCACAACCTCGCTCAATGGGTGAGGTTGTGATAGCATTCCCCTCCATTAATTCACCTTCCAGCGTTGCAGAGCCTGCCCATGAGTTATCAGGTGTTAGCCCGTAAATGGCGACCACAAACCTTTGCTGACGTTGTCGGTCAGGAACATGTGCTGACGGCCCTGGCGAACGGCTTGTCGCTAGGTCGCATCCATCACGCCTATCTTTTTTCCGGCACCCGCGGCGTCGGTAAAACCTCTATTGCCCGTCTGCTGGCAAAAGGTCTGAACTGCGAAACCGGGATCACCGCCACCCCGTGCGGCGTGTGCGACAACTGTCGTGAGATCGAGCAGGGGCGTTTTGTCGATCTGATTGAGATCGACGCCGCCTCGCGCACCAAAGTGGAAGACACCCGCGATCTGCTCGACAACGTGCAGTACGCCCCGGCGCGCGGCCGCTTCAAGGTCTATCTGATCGATGAAGTGCACATGCTGTCGCGCCACAGCTTCAACGCCCTGCTGAAAACGCTGGAAGAGCCGCCTGCGCATGTCAAATTCCTGCTGGCGACCACCGATCCGCAAAAGCTGCCGGTCACGATCCTCTCGCGCTGCCTGCAATTCCATCTGAAGGCGCTCGACGTTGAGCAGATCCGCGCTCAGCTTGAGCATATCCTCGATGAAGAGAACATTGTCCACGAGCCGCGTGCGCTGCAACTGCTGGCCCGTGCCGCGGACGGCAGCCTGCGCGATGCGTTGAGCCTGACCGATCAGGCGATTGCCAGCGGTGACGGTAAACTCTCCACCGACGCGGTCAGTACTATGCTCGGCACGCTGGATGACGATCAGGCGCTGTCGCTTATTGAAGCGATGATTGCCGCCAACGGTGAGCGGGTAATGACCCTCGTCAACGACGCCGCTGCCCGTGGCATTGAGTGGGAAGCGCTGCTGGTCGAGATGCTCAGCCTGCTGCACCGCGTGGCGATGCTGCAACTGTCTCCGTCGGCCATTGGCGCGGACATGGCGACCATTGAACAGCGGATGCGTGAACTTGCGCGCACCGTGCCGCCGGCTGACGTTCAGCTTTATTATCAGACGCTGCTGATTGGCCGCAAAGAGCTGCCGTTTGCACCGGATCGCCGGATGGGCGTTGAAATGACGCTGCTGCGCGCGCTGGCCTTCCATCCGCGCAAGCCATTGCCGGAGCCGGAAACGCCCCGGCAGTCCTTTGCGCCGGTTGCGCCGACCGCGGTAATGTCACCGCAGCAGGTGCCACCGCAACCGGCATCGCCGCCGCCGCAAAACGTGCCGCTGTCGGATGCCACCAGTTCGGTGCTTGCCGCACGAAGCCAGTTGCAACGTGCGCAGGGAGCAACCAAACCAAAAAAGAGTGAACCGGCAGCGCCTGCAAGAGCGCGGCCGGTGAACAACGCCGCGCTTGAACGACTGGCCTCGGTAACGGAGCGCGTGCAGTCGCGTCCGGCACCGTCCGCGCTCGAGCAAAAAGCCCCGGCGAAAGAAGAGGCATACCGCTGGAAGGCGACCACCGTTGTTGAAACGGTCAAGGAAGTGGTCGCCACGCCAAAAGCGCTGAAAAAGGCGCTGGAGCATGAAAAAACGCCGGAGCTATCCGCGAAGCTCGCGGAAGAGTCCATCGAGCGCGACGCCTGGGCCGCCGAGGTCAGCAAACTGCAACTGCCGAAGCTGGTGGAGCAGGTCGCGCTGAACGCCTGGAAAGAGCAGGACGGTAATCAGGTGCGTCTGCACCTGCGCCCTGGCCAGCGGCACCTCAACTCCCCTGGCGCGCAAAAGGCGCTGGCCGAGGCGCTTACCGCATTACAGGGTGTACCGGTTGAATTGACTATCATTGAAGATGATAATCCGGCGGTGAAAACGCCGCTCGAGTGGCGTCAGGCCATTTATGAAGAGAAGCTCGCGCAGGCGCGCGAGGCGATAATTGCGGATAACAACATCCAGACCCTGCGCCGGTTCTTCGACGCCGATCTGGATGAAGAGAGTATTCGCCCCATTTGATCGTGAGTCTGACTTACGGTTGTAATCCTTAACGTGAAAGAAGAGAGAAGCCTATGTTTGGTGGAAAAGGCGGTCTGGGTGGCCTGATGAAGCAGGCTCAGCAGATGCAGGAAAAAATGCAGAAGATGCAGGAAGAGATCGCTCAGCTGGAAGTCACGGGTGAATCCGGTGCCGGTCTGGTCAAGGTGACCATCAACGGTGCGCATAACTGCCGTCGCGTTGAAATCGACCCGAGCCTGCTCGAAGACGACAAAGAGATGCTGGAAGATCTGGTTGCAGCCGCGTTTAACGATGCCGCTCGCCGTATCGACGAAACCCAGAAAGAGAAAATGGCCTCTGTTTCCAGCGGTATGCAACTGCCGCCGGGCTTTAAGATGCCATTCTGATGCAAACCAGTCCGCTGCTCACGCAGTTAATGGAAGCACTGCGCTGCCTGCCGGGCGTTGGCCCGAAGTCGGCGCAGCGTATGGCGTTTACGCTATTGCAGCGCGACCGCAGCGGCGGGATGCGCCTGGCGCAGGCTCTGACCCGCGCCATGTCAGAAATTGGCCACTGTGCGGATTGCCGGACCTTTACCGAGCAGGACGTATGTAACATCTGCACGAACCCGCGTCGTCAGGAAAACGGTCAGATTTGCGTGGTGGAGAGTCCGGCGGACATCTACGCCATCGAACAAACCGGGCAGTTTTCCGGCCGCTATTTCGTGCTGATGGGGCATCTCTCCCCGCTGGATGGCATCGGCCCGGACGATATCGGTCTCGATCGCCTGGAGCAGCGCCTGGAGTCGGAAACCATCAAAGAGGTGATCCTCGCCACCAACCCGACGGTGGAAGGGGAGGCAACCGCCAACTACATCGCCGAGCTGTGCGCGCAGTACGGCGTTGACGCCAGCCGCATCGCCCACGGCGTGCCGGTCGGCGGTGAGCTGGAGATGGTCGACGGCACCACGCTGTCACACTCGCTGGCCGGACGTCACAAGATTATTTTCTGACCAAACGGAGGCTGCGCGCGCGGCCTCCGCTTGAAAATTCCTCCCCTTATCCCCATCTCTCACTCAACGTTTTACAACCCCATTAAATGGCATTGTTGAGGTCGACTTAGATGAAAGGACAAGAAACCCGTGGTTTCCAGTCAGAAGTAAAACAGCTTCTGCACCTGATGATCCATTCCCTGTATTCCAATAAAGAAATCTTCCTGCGTGAGCTGATTTCCAACGCCTCTGATGCGGCGGACAAGCTGCGCTTCCGCGCGCTGTCTAACCCGGATCTGTATGAAGGCGACGGCGAGCTGCGCGTGCGCGTCTCGTTTAATAAAGAGAACCGCACCCTGACCATCGCCGATAACGGCATCGGGATGAACCGCGACGAGGTGATTGACCACCTCGGAACCATCGCCAAATCCGGCACCAAAGCGTTCCTTGAGTCCATGGGCTCTGACCAGGCGAAAGACAGCCAGCTGATCGGTCAGTTCGGCGTAGGCTTCTACTCGGCGTTCATCGTGGCGGACAAAGTCACCGTGCGCACCCGCGCCGCGGGCGACAGCGCCGAGAACGGCGTGCTGTGGGAGTCTAAAGGTGAAGGCGAGTACACCGTTGATGACATCACCAAAGCGGATCGCGGCACCGAAATCACCCTGCACCTGCGTGAAGGCGAAGACGATTTCCTGAACGACTGGCGCGTACGCTCCATCATCAGCAAATATTCCGACCATATCGCGCTGCCGGTAGAGATTGAAAAACAGGAAGAGAAAGACGGCGAAACCGTGGTTTCTTGGGAGAAAATCAACAAGGCGCAGGCGCTGTGGACGCGTAATAAAGCTGAAATTAAAGACGACGAGTACAACGAGTTTTACAAGCACATCGCCCACGACTTCACCGATCCGCTGACCTGGAGCCACAACCGTGTGGAAGGGAAACAGGAGTACACCAGCCTGCTGTACATTCCGGCGCAGGCGCCGTGGGACATGTGGAACCGCGATCACAAGCACGGCCTGAAGCTGTACGTGCAGCGCGTCTTCATCATGGACGACGCCGAGCAGTTCATGCCGAACTACCTGCGCTTTGTGCGTGGCCTGATAGACTCCAACGATCTGCCGCTGAACGTCTCCCGTGAAATTCTTCAGGACAGCACCGTCACCCGTAACCTGCGCAACGCCCTGACCAAACGTGCGTTGCAGATGCTGGAAAAACTGGCGAAGGACGATGCGGAAAAATACCAGACCTTCTGGAAACAGTTTGGCCTGGTGCTGAAAGAAGGTCCGGCGGAAGATACTGCGAACGTGGAAGCTATCGCTAAACTGCTGCGCTTCGCCTCTACGCACAACGACTCCTCCGCCCAGACCGTGTCGCTGGAAGAGTACGTCTCCCGCATGAAAGAAGGGCAGGAGAAGATCTACTACATCACCGCCGACAGCTATGCGGCAGCGAAGAGCAGCCCGCATCTGGAACTGCTGCGTAAGAAAGGCATCGAAGTGCTGCTGCTGTCTGACCGCATCGACGAGTGGATGATGAACTACCTGACCGAGTTCGACGGTAAATCCTTCCAGTCCGTTGCCAAAGCCGACGAGTCTATCGATAAGCTGGCGGATGAAGTGGACGACAGCGCGAAAGAAGCCGAGAAGGCGCTGGAGCCGTTCGTTGAGCGCGTTAAAACGCTGCTGGGCGACCGCGTGAAAGAGGTGCGCTTCACGCACCGTCTGACCGATACGCCAGCCATTGTCACCACCGATGCGGACGAAATGAGCACCCAGATGGCGAAACTGTTCGCTGCGGCGGGCCAGGCCGTGCCGGATGTGAAATATATCTTTGAGCTTAATCCGGATCACCCGCTGGTGAAACGCGCGGCGGATACCCAGGACGACGCCCGCTTTGCGGAGTGGGTTGAACTGCTGCTGGATCAGTCCCTGCTGGCCGAGCGCGGTACGCTGGAAGATCCTAACCTGTTCATTAAACGTGTGAATGCGCTGCTGCTGGCGTAATCTTCCCTCACCCCGGCCCTCTCCCACAGGGAGAGGGTGAAAGAGTTCCCTCTCCCTGTGGGAGAGGGTTAGGGTGAGGGCACCAGACCGCACGAAGCCAAATTATCTCCCCCCGTTAACCGTTTCAGCCCTCCCGCCTTCCTTGAGCCATACCCGTTCTGGTGGTATTGTTTAGCGCTTTTTGAAAAATTGAATCGACTTTTGAGGGGATTTTCGCAATGCGTATTATTCTGCTTGGCGCTCCGGGCGCGGGTAAAGGAACTCAGGCTCAGTTCATCATGGAGAAATACGGTATTCCGCAAATCTCCACCGGTGACATGCTGCGCGCCGCTGTTAAATCTGGCTCCGAGCTGGGTAAACAAGCGAAAGACATCATGGACGCAGGCAAACTGGTGACCGACGAACTGGTTATCGCGCTGGTTAAAGAGCGCATTGCTCAGGAAGACTGCCGTAACGGTTTCCTGCTGGACGGCTTCCCGCGCACCATTCCTCAGGCTGACGCCATGAAAGAAGCGGGCATCAACGTGGATTACGTGCTGGAGTTCGACGTACCGGACGAGCTGATCGTTGACCGTATCGTTGGTCGTCGCGTGCACGCTGCCTCTGGCCGCGTTTACCACATCAAATTCAATCCACCTAAGGTTGAAGGCAAAGACGACGTGACCGGCGAAGAGCTGACCACCCGTAAAGACGATCAGGAAGAAACCGTGCGTAAACGCCTGGTGGAATACCATCAGATGACCGCACCGCTGATCGGCTACTACACCAAAGAAGCGCAGGCGGGTAACACCAAATACGCGAAAGTGGACGGCACAAAAGCCGTGGCTGACGTACGTGCAGAGCTGGAAAAAATCCTCGGCTAAGCACACCGCTCTCACCCGGAGCCCCGGGTGAGAAAAATTCTCATCTTACCTATTACAGCAATGGGTTTCGTTTAAACGCATTTCCGCTACAATTGACAGCCTATCAAATGGTTAAGAGGCGTGAATGAGTCAGGCGAAAACCGGCATCCTGCTTGCCAATCTGGGCACCCCAGAAGCACCTACTCCAGCGGCGGTCAAACGCTACCTGCGACAATTTTTAAGCGACACGCGCGTCGTGGATACCCCAAGACTGCTGTGGTGGCCACTGCTGCGTGGCGTCATTCTGCCGATTCGTTCCCCGCGTGTGGCAAAGCTCTATCAGTCCGTGTGGATGGAAGAGGGCTCGCCGCTGATGGTATACAGCCGTCGTCAGGAGAAGGCGCTGGCCGCCCGCCTGCCGGACATGCCCGTTGCGCTCGGCATGAGCTACGGTAAGCCGTCCCTGGAAAGCGCCGTCGACTCTCTGCTGGCGCAGGGCGTTGAACACATTGTGGTGCTGGCCCTTTATCCGCAGTATTCGTGCTCCACGGTGGCTGCCGTCTGGGACGAACTGGCGCGCATTTTGGCGACCCGCCGCCGTGTACCGGGTATCACCTTTATCCGCGACTACGCCGATAACGAGCTGTACATTCAGGCGCTTGCCAGCAGCGCGCGCGCGTCGTTTGAAAAACACGGCGAGCCGGATCTGCTGCTGCTCTCCTATCACGGTATTCCGCAGCGTTTCGCGAACGAAGGGGATGATTACCCCCAGCGTTGCCGCGATACCACCCGCGAGCTGGTCTCCGCCCTCGGCCTGCCGCCTGAGAAGGTGATGATGACCTTCCAGTCGCGCTTCGGCCGTGAACCGTGGCTCACCCCGTATACTGATGAAACGCTTAAAATGCTGGGCGAGAAGGGCGTGAAGCACATTCAGGTGATGTCGCCGGGCTTCTCGGCGGACTGTCTGGAAACGCTGGAAGAGATTGCTGTCCAGAACAAAGAGTTCTTTATGGAGGCGGGCGGAACGAAATACGAATACATTCCTGCGCTTAACGACTCCCCTGAACACATCGACATGATGGTCTCACTGGTCACCACCCGCCGCTGATCGCGTTACGGGCCGGGTTTGTGCTACCATTCCCGGCCCGTATTCTTTGCACAGTTCAGACCATGAAATTTCCCGGTAAACGTAAGTCCAAACACTATTTCCCCGTCGATGCCCGCGATCCGCTGTTACAGCAAATTCAGCAGGAAAGCGAAACCAGCGCTGCCTGGGTGGTCGGTATCGATCAGACGCTGGTGGACATTGAAGCCAAAGTGGATGATGCGTTTGTCGCACGTTACGGTCTGAGCGCCGGGCACTCGCTGGTGATTGAGGATGACGTTGCTGAAGCGCTGTATCAGGAGCTGGTGCGCGAAAATCTTATCACCCACCAGTTTGCCGGCGGCACCATCGGCAACACCATGCACAACTACTCCGTCCTGGCAGACGACCGCTCGGTGCTGCTTGGCGTGATGTGCAGCAATATCGAAATCGGTGGCTACGCCTACCGCTACCTGTGCAATACCTCCAGCCGCACCGATCTGAACTATTTACAGGGCGTTGACGGGCCGATTGGCCGCTGCTTTACGCTGATAAGCGATTCCGGCGAGCGTACCTTTGCCATCAGCCCCGGCCATATGAACAAGCTGCGCGCTGAAAGTATCCCGGAAGCGGTGATCGCGGGCGCGTCTGCGCTGGTATTGACCTCCTATCTGGTGCGCTGCAAGCCGGGCGAACCAATGCCGGACGCAACTATGAAGGCAATTGAGTACGCGAAGAAATACAACGTGCCTGTGGTTCTGACGCTGGGCACCAAATTCGTCATTGCCGACAACCCGGAGTGGTGGCAGGCCTTCCTGAAAGAACACGTCTCGATTCTGGCGATGAATGAAGAAGAAGCCGAAGCGCTGACCGGCGAAAGCGATCCGCTGCTGGCGTCTGATAAGGCGCTGGACTGGGTGGATCTGGTGCTCTGCACCGCCGGGCCGGTCGGGCTGTACATGGCGGGCTTTACGGAAGAAGAGAGCAAGCGGAAAACCCAGCACCCGCTGCTGCCGGGCGCAATCGCCGAATTTAACCAGTACGAGTTCAGCCGCGCCATGCGTCATAAAGACTGCATCAACCCGCTGCGTATCTTCTCCCACATCGCACCGTATATGGGTGGCCCCGAGAAGATCATGAACACCAACGGCGCGGGCGACGGCGCGCTGGCCGCGCTGCTGCACGACATCACCGCCAACGCCTACCACAAAACCAATGTGCCGAATTCCAGCAAACATACCTTCAACTGGCTGACCTACTCCTCGCTGGCGCAGGTGTGCAAGTACGCGAACCGCGTGAGTTATCAGGTGCTGAACCAGCATTCACCGCGCTTAACGCGGGGGCTGCCGGAACGGGAAGACAGCCTCGAAGAGGCGTATTGGGACAGGTAAAAGCAAAACGGCAACCCGTGGTTGCCGTTTTTAGTGTTTGTTCCCTCTCCCTGTGGGAGAGGGCCAGGGTGAGGGCATCAGGCCGCACAAAACTTAACCCGTCACCGCCTCTTCAACTGGCGGTTTCGTCAGCATTGTCAGCATTGTATTCGCAATCTCACGCTCACCCATCACCACCTGATTCGCGCCGCGCTCGGTGATGTACTCCACTTCGTCATCATAATGGGCGCGGGCAATGATTTCGATATGTGGGCATTTTTCACGGGCTGTGGCGACAATCTCGCCAGCCTCGTAACCGTTCGGGATAGTGAGCAGCAGCCAGCGAGCGCAGTCCAGATGGGCCAGATTCATAATCTCTTCGTTAGCCGCGTTGCCCAGCACCGCGCGGATGCCGCGCTCGCGAAGCTCGTCGACGCGAGTGCGGGAGGTTTCAATCACTACCAGGGGGATCCCCTGGGCCATCAGCTTCTCACCGAGCAGGCTGCCGACGCGGCCAAAACCGACCAGCAGCGCGTGGTTGCAGATATCTACGGGGATCTGTTTCTCCTCCTCAATCGCTTCTTCCAGGGTTTGCTCTTCGAGGGTTTCGGTCTTCTCGAGATATTTCTCCAGCAGGGCAAACAATACCGGGTTTAGCATGATGGAGAGGATCGCCCCCGCCAGCACCAGATTTTGCCCCGCCTGTGGCAGCAGGTTCAGGGCCATCCCCAGACCGGCAAGAATAAAGGCGAACTCGCCAATCTGCGCCAGGCTGGCGGCGATGGTCAGCGCCGTGCGCGGCGAGTGACCGAACATCCGTACCAGGAAGAAGGCGGCAACGGACTTACCAAAGATGATGATTGCCAGCGTACCCAGCACGGCCAGCGGCTGCTGAATGAGGATCAGCGGGTCGAACAGCATCCCGACGGAGACAAAGAACAGCACCGCGAATGCATCACGTAGCGGCAGGGTATCGTGCGCGGCACGGTGGCTCAGCTCGGACTCGTTCAGCACCATCCCGGCGAAGAACGCGCCCAGCGCAAAGGAGACGTCAAACAGCTCGACGGCGCCAAAGGCAATGCCCAGCGCCAGCGCAAGGACCGAAAGCGTGAACAGTTCACGCGAGCCCGTGGCGGCGCTGCGGGACATGATCCACGGCACCAGACGGCGGCCCACCAGCATCATGATGGCGATAAACGCCACGACTTTACCGATGGTAATGCTCATATCCAGCGCCAGCGAGGCGAAGCCGATATTCTCTTTTTCCATCATCCCGGCAACGGCAGGCAGCAGAACCAGCGTCAACACCATTACCAGATCTTCAACAATCAGCCAGCCTATCGCGATTTGTCCGCGCTGGCTGTCTATCAGCTGTCTCTCTTCAAGCGCGCGCAGCAGCACCACGGTACTGGCGGTTGAAAGACACAGCCCAAATACGATACCGGTCATGATTGACCAGCCCAGCACCGCCGAAAGCGCCATGCCCAGCAGCGTCGCCACCCCTATCTGGGCGATCGCTCCCGGTATGGCGATCGACTTTACCGCCATCAGATCCTTCAGGGAAAAATGCAGTCCGACGCCAAACATCAGCAGGATCACGCCCAATTCCGCCAGCTCAGGCGCCAGTTTGGTATCTGCGACAAAACCCGGCGTAAAGGGCCCTGCCAGCACGCCCGCCAGCAAATAGCCTACAAGGGGCGAAATACGCAGTTTATTGGCAATCATGCCGAGAATAAAAGCGAGCACAAGTCCACCAACAATGGTGGTGATAAGCGGTGTGGCGTGGTGCATTCCGTCTCCTTTCGCGATGGGTGATCCATTTTTGGTGCAAATACCAAAAAGCCGATTAATAGTTTATGACAATTTTTACGCTTATGTTTATGAATAATTGTTGAAATCACAATAAAAAGGCAATAAGCATGAAAAAAGGCAGATTTTGATAAATTTGCTGAGGGGAGGGAGAGGAAAGCCTTATGGCATCAGGTTATCCGGCTGCCAAAGTTTAACTTTGGCAGCCGTGAAGTCACGCTTTATGACGATTGTCAGGCAGGAATATGGTCAACATCCCCAGAAGTGGCAGGAAAGCGCAGATTTTATAGACCAGGAAGATGCTGGTGTGGTCTGCAACCATCCCCAACACGGCTGCGCCAAGGCCGCCCATGCCAAAGGCAAAACCGAAAAAGAGGCCGGAAACCATACCGATACGTCCCGGCAGCAGCTCCTGCGCGTAGACCAGGATGGCTGAAAATGCCGATGCGAGAATAAAACCAATAATCACCGTCAATATTCCGGTCCATTCCAGCGTTGCGTACGGTAAAACAAGCGTAAACGGCGCGACGCCGAGGATAGAGCCCCAAATCACATATTTACGTCCAATTTTATCCCCTACAGGGCCGCCTATCACCGTGCCTGCCGCCACCGCAAACAGGAAGGCAAAGAGGTGGAACTGGGCGTTTTGTACTGATAATCCGAATTTTTGCATCAGATAGAAGGTGTAATAGCTGCTGATGCTCGCCATATAGAAATATTTCGAGAAAATCAGCACCAGCAGCACGCTGACGGCAAGGATCACCTTATTGCGCGGAAGGGGATTGGTTATCTTCGCGGCAGGTTTTCCCTTATTTACGCGATGCTGCGCGGCATACCAGCGGCTGATTTGCGCCAGGACGACAATCGCCAGCAGCGCGGCCAGCACAAACCACGCCACGTTGCCTTTGCCGTAAGGCGCGATAATTACCGCCGCCAGCAGAGGACCGAGGGAGCTACCAAAGTTACCCCCCACCTGGAACAGAGACTGCGCCAGCCCGTGACGTCCGCCGGAGGCCATACGTGCCACGCGGGACGATTCCGGATGGAACACCGATGAACCGGTTCCCACCAGCGCCGCGGCAACCAGTACCGCCTCAAAGCTGCCCGCCATGGCCAGCAGCACCAGCCCGCTCAGGGTAAAGCACATCCCAATGGGCAGCGACCATGGCATCGGGTATTTGTCCGTCCAGTAGCCCACCACCGGCTGTAGCAGCGAAGAGGCCAGCTGGAAGGTCAGGGTGATCATCCCGATCTGCACGAAGGTTAATGAGAACTCAGATTGCAACAGCGGGTAGATCGCCAGAATCAGCGACTGGATCATGTCGTTGAGCAGATGAGAGAGACTGATTGCGCCTAATACTTTAAAGGAAGTGCGCGATTTCGGCGGCGACGCCGGAGCGCCCTGGACGGGCTGGGTTGATTCACTGATTGCCATAAATACCACGTCGATTTGTTATTAGAGATGCAGGGAGTAATTATTATCCGACTAACATACCCGTCCGTGACATTTGAAGAAAGTCGCAATTCTGAAAACTTATTTGTCTATTCTTGTGAGTCACTGTAATTTTTGCGTTTGTCTATGTGTCAGGGAGAGAGAAGATGAAGTTAATGAAGCGTGGCGTCGCGCTGGCGCTCATCGCCGCATGGGGGCTGACAAGCCTGCCCGCGCAGGCGTATGAAAAAGATAAAACCTATAAAATTACCATTCTGCATACTAACGATCATCACGGCCATTTCTGGCGCAGCGAATACGGTGAATATGGCCTGGCGGCGCAAAAAACGCTGGTGGACGGCATTCGTAAAGAGGTCGCGGCCCAGGGCGGCAGCGTCCTGCTGCTGTCGGGCGGGGATATTAATACCGGGGTGCCGGAATCTGATTTACAGGATGCCGAGCCTGATTTCCGCGGCATGAATTTAATTGGTTACGACGCGATGGCGGTCGGAAACCACGAGTTTGATAATCCGCTGAGCGTGTTGCGCCAGCAGGAGAAGTGGTCCAAATTCCCGTTCCTTTCCGCCAATATTTATCAGAAAAGCACCGGCGAGCGCCTGTTTAAACCGTGGGCGCTGTTTAAGCGTCAGGATCTGAAGATCGCGGTCATCGGCTTAACCACCGACGATACGGCCAAAATTGGCAACCCTGAATTTTTCACCGACATCGAATTTCGTAAACCGGCGGACGAAGCGAAGCTGGTGATCCAGGAGTTGCAGCAGAATGAAAAACCGGATGTGATTATCGCGACCACCCACATGGGGCATTACGATAACGGTCAGCACGGCTCTAACGCGCCGGGCGACGTGGAGATGGCGCGCAGCCTTCCTGCGGGCTCGCTGGCGATGATTGTGGGCGGTCACTCACAGGATCCGGTCTGCATGGCTTCTGAGAATAAAAAGCAGGCAGATTATGTGCCCGGCACGCCGTGCGCGCCTGATCGTCAGAACGGGATCTGGATTGTACAGGCCCACGAGTGGGGTAAATACGTTGGCCGCGCGGATTTCGAATTCCGTAACGGCGAGATGAAGCTGGTGCACTATCAGCTCATCCCGGTCAACCTGAAGAAGAAAGTGACCTACCCGGACGGCAAAAGCGAGCGGGTACTCTACACGCCAGAGATCGCTGAAAACCAGCAGATGCTCTCGCTGCTGACGCCGTTCCAGAGCAAAGGGAAAGCGCAGCTGGACGTGAAGATTGGCACGCTTAACGGACGACTGGAAGGGGACCGCAGCAAAGTCCGCTTTGTACAGACCAACATGGGGCGTCTGGTGCTGGCCGCGCAGATGGCGCGCACGAATGCGGATTTCGGCGTGATGAGCGGCGGCGGTATTCGTGATTCCATTGAAGGCGGAGACATCACCTATAAAGACGTGCTCAAAGTGCAGCCGTTTGGCAACGTGGTGGTCTATGCGGACATGAGCGGGAAGGAGGTGATTGACTACCTGACCGCCGTGGCGCAGATGAAGCCGGATTCCGGGGCGTATCCGCAGTTTGCTAACGTCAGCTTCGTCGCGAAGGACGGCAAGCTTAACGATCTCAAAATCAAAGGCGAACCGGTTGATCCGGCGAAAACCTACCGCCTGGCAACGTTAAGCTTTAACGCCACCGGCGGCGACGGCTATCCGCATATCGATAACAAACCGGGCTATGTAAATACCGGGTTTATTGATGCGGAAGTGTTGAAGCAGTTTATCCAGCAAAATTCACCGATTGACGTGAACATGTATGAGCCGAAAGGCGAGGTGAGCTGGCAGTAGTGCGTTTTTTTGCCGGGTGGCGGCTTCGCCTTACCCGGCCTACATTTGAATCGTAGGCCCGGTAAGCGCAGCGCCACCGGGCAATTTTCTCAATCCCGGCGCGCAATATCCGCAAATTTAGCGTCCAGCATTTTCGCCAGATCGCCTGCGGCCAGTTCGATATCCAGCCCGCGTTTGCCGCCAGAAATATAGATCGTCTCAAATTCCTGCGAAGGCGCATCGATCAGCGTCGGCAGACGCTTTTTCTGGCCGAGCGGGCTGATCCCGCCGACCAGATAACCCGTTGTGCGTTGCGCAACCATCGGGTCAGCCATATCGACCTTTTTCGCTCCCAGCGCTTTGGCCACTTTCTTCAGATCAAGCTGTCCGGCGACGGGCGTCACTGCCACGGCGAGGTGCTTCATATCGCCGTTCACCGCGACCAGCAGCGTTTTGTAGACCTGGTCCGCGTTCAGCCCCAGCTTGCGCACCACTTCATCACCAAAGTTGGTTTCGTTCGGATCGTGATCGTATGTGTGGATCCGGAAAGAAATTTTGTTTTTTTCGAGTAATTTAACGGCGGGAGTCATGGCTATCCTTCTTACGACAGACGATTCATACCAGCAGCATACGCCTGACGTTTGTCTAAAAAATAGCACCATCTTGCGCAATAGTATTGGCAGTGATGGTTACTTTGAGCGACAATCGGCGTAGCCGAAGGTCACTTCGGTATAATAAAAACGATGAAATTCCTCTTTGACGGGCCAATAGAGATATTGGCCATTTTTTTATTTCAGCAGCGACGGCAAATTCCCTTCTCCGTACAAATGCAACGCGCCAACCGCGACAACATAACGACCGGCAGGCAGGGCATATAGTATCTCCCGCCACGCCTGGTTGCGCGCGTTCATCAGCACATCATACAACGATTCACTGAACGTCGACGGTAACGCCAGCTTACCGTCTGCGGGCGGCGCATCCAGCCACCAGCCAATCATCGTTTGCAGCAGACGCGCGTTGGTGTGCCAGTGGGTCAGGGTATCATCCAGCAGCATCAGGCCGTCATCGGGAAGCTGGCGAAGAAGCGCAATCTGGCTGTCCGTGCCTTCCAGTTCAATGACGGACAGGTTGCGCGCCCTTGCCGCATTCAGCAGTTGATAATCGATACCGTAATCGCCGCGCAGCCCCAGGCGCTGCGCCTGGGTGGCCTGTAACACCATGGCAATTTGCCACAGGGGCAGAGTGTCGAGCATTGAGAGCGAGACGCCGGTCTCATCCGCAAGACGGGTAAGCTCAGCCAGCTGCGTCCCGTTAAGACGTTCCGCCAGGGGGCGATCGCTTTCCAGCCCGGCAAACGGCGATTCATGGCCGGAGATGTCGGCTTCGACGATCAGCGCGTCGGCGCGCTTCAGCAGTTTAATCAGGCCGGAGGGCAGGGGGGACATGTCCTGCGTGCCCATATGAATGCTTCCCACCAGGTGCAGATGCTGCCCGCCCGGAAGCGAAATATCCATACCGGGCCAGGCATAACGGCGGGGAAAAAGGGCGCGAAACGATGTTTTTAGACGATTAAACAGACCCATACGCGCTCCATGATCGGAAAGGTTCATGCTAGCGCGTACGGGTACAAGGTTCAATCCTTCGGTTTAAACCGCAGCAGACGGTTAGCGTTGCTCACCACGGTAATTGACGAGAGCGCCATCGCCGCACCCGCAACAACCGGGTTCAGCAGGGTACCGGTCAGCGGCCACAAAATCCCGGCGGCAATCGGAATGCCGAGCGAGTTATAGACGAAGGCCCCCAGCAGGTTCTGCTTCATGTTGCGCAACGTGGCTTGCGAAATCGCCAGCGCATCCGCCACCCCCATCAGGCTGTGGCGCATCAGGGTGATCGCCGCGGTTTCAATGGCGACATCGCTCCCGCCGCCCATCGCAATGCCTACGTCAGCCTGCGCCAGCGCCGGGGCGTCGTTGATGCCGTCGCCCACCATCGCCACCTGGCGACCCTGACTTTGCAGGTTCTTGATGGCGTCCGCTTTGCCGTCCGGCAGCACGCCCGCGATCACCTCATCAATACCGGCTTCTTTCGCAATGGCGTTGGCGGTGGTCGGGTTGTCCCCGGTCAGCATCACCAGACGATAGCCCGCGCGGTGCAGGCGCTGTAAGGCATCTACGCTGTCCTGGCGTAACGGATCGCGCACGGCCAGCAGCGCCGCCACCTGACCATCCCTCGCCAGCAGAACCGGCGTCGCGCCCTGAGAGGCCTGCGCGTTTAGCTCTGCGTCCAGCGCGGACGTATCAACGCCGTGTTCAGTCAGCAGTGCCTGGTTGCCCAGCAGCAGCGTATGGCCTTCGGCTTCACCGCTGACCCCTAAACCGCGCAGGGTGCGGAAGTTGCTGACCTGCGGCAGACGGCCATCACCGGCTTTCTCCAGGATGGCGCGCGCCAGCGGGTGGCTGGAACCTTGTTCCAGCGCGGCGGCAAGGCGCAGGGCGTCCGTCTCCGTACAGCCAACGGTACTGACGGCCACCACCTGCGGTTTGCCCTCGGTGAGCGTGCCGGTTTTATCAAAGACAAGGGTGTCCAGCGTGCTTGCCCGTTGCAGGGCGTCAGCATCACGGACCAGTACGCCAAATTCGGCGGCGCGTCCGACGCCAGAGATAATCGACATCGGCGTGGCCAGGCCAAGGGCACAAGGGCAGGCGATGATCAGCACCGTGGTGGCGATCACCAGGGTGTAGACAATCTGCGGCGCCGGGCCGAAGAAATACCAGATCGCCGCGCTCAGCAGGGCAATACCGACGACCACCGGCACAAAAATGGCGGAGATTTTATCGGCAAGCTGACCAATCTCCGGCTTACTGCTCTGCGCCTGGCGGACCATGCGAATGATGCGTGACAGCGTGGTATGGCTCCCGACCGCGCTGGCGCGGAACAGTACGCTGCCGTCCTGTACCACCGTACCCGCATGCACCGCATCGCCCTGAGATTTCTGCTGGGGTATCGGCTCGCCGGTCAGCATCGCTTCATCCAGCCAGGCATCGCCCTGGGTGATTTCACCGTCGACGGGCACGCGGTCGCCGGTGGTCAGGCGCAGCGTCATTCCCGGCTGTACCTCTGAGAGCGGAACGCTTTTTTCCCCGTCGTCCGTGACCACGCGGGCCGTCGGCGGGGTTAAATCGAGTAATCTTTCCAGCGCTTTCGACGAGCGCTGACGCGCGCGGGCTTCGAGCATATGGCCTAAGTTAATCAGACCGATAATCATCGCACTCGCTTCATAATAGAGATGGCGCGCCTCCATCGGGAACCACTGCGGCCAGACGTTCACGCTCATCGAATACAGCCACGCCGCGCCGGTACCGAGCGCGACCAGCGTGTCCATCGTCGCGGTGCGGTTTTTCAGGCTCTTCCAGGCGCTGGTATAGAAATGTCCGCCAGCAAACACCATCACCGCAAGGGTAATCAGACCAATCACCAGCCACAGGGTGCGGTTGTCAGCGGTGACCATCATGTTGTCACCCATCATGCCCCACACCATCACCGGAATACCGACCAGCAGGGCGACAATCGCCTGCCAGCGGAAACGCTTCATAGTGGCGACAGCCGTTTCCTGCTGGCGCTCGCGGCGCTCGGCATCATCTTCGATGGCCTCCGCCCCGTAGCCCGCTTTCTCCACGGCCTGCACTAACTCTGCGGCGGAGGCGCTGCCCATCACCAGCGCAGTACGCTCCGCCAGGTTTACCCGTGCCTGTGCGACGCCCGGTACCGCCTGTAAGGCGTTTTGTACCCGGGAGACGCAGCTGGCGCAGCTCATGCCGTTGATCAGCAGCTGTTGGCTGTCATCAATATCATCAGCTACCGGAAGCTCAGGAGTGGCCGCTGTCAGTGCTTCCGACGGGGATGATGACTCTGCCAGCGGTTTAGCCTTTGGGTGGCTTAACTCCGCCCCGTAACCGGCCTGTTTAATGGTATCAATCAGCGCGTCGGCGCTGGCGCTGCCGGTCACGGCGGCATGATCGATACTCACCTCAGCGCTTTCCACGTCAGGACGCTGCTCCAGGCTTTCTTTAACGCGTTTGACACAGTGGCCGCAGGAGAGGCCGTCCAGTGTCAGGTCAATAGTGTGAGACATAACAAAACTCCCGTATAATGTTCTGGTCAATTGTTGACCTTCACTCTGCTTTTCGCTAACTGTTATGAAGGTTAAACCTTCCATCAAGGGGAAGGTCAAGAATTTAAATTGCTGATTGAAAGGGATTTTTAAAATCAGCGTCCACATAGCGTCCACACTTCGACAAAAGTGTCCACATTACAATGACAAAGCCCCGCTTAATGAGCGGGGCTTTTTTCATAACAAGTTACTCTTCATCGTCTGAAGGTAGCTCTGTTTAATGACATAAACTTCGTTTACTTCCAACCACAAGCTTTTTGAAGCGGTTTCATTGCATCTGAAAGGCCCTTCAGATCGAAGGTTGCACTCACAGGGGCTTCATTGTATGGGGTGATTCTGGTGAACATTTTGTCTGCTTTGGCTAGAGATTTAATGAAGTCAATGTCACTACCCTTGTAAAAAACCGCTTTGGTATCAGTTGAGATAGACCATTCTTTTTCAACTGCTTTCTGCTTATCCAAGCGGTAGAGCATGCTCGTTTGCTCAAGGCCTAGGTACACATCCCAGTTAATGAATACCTCCGTTTTCTTTTCGCGGCAGGCTACATACATTGTTGGAATCACACTTTCTCCAAAAGGTGTTCGAATGTAATCATTACTGTTAAGTGAGAGGATTATGTTTTTTGAGTCGTCTACCGGCGAGGTGCTAATTGATGTTTGCCACTTGCCAGGGTTAGAAACAGAATTTTCTACAGCTTCAGTTTCTGCGGATGTAGTTTGCGGGAATAACTTGTCGAAACATGCCAGCCTTTTAGTGCCATTAATTTCACTTTGGCACTCTAACAACTTAGCTCGGTCAGGTTGCTGATAATCAGTTTTTGCTGACGTGTTTATCGTGCTTGTTGTAGCTTTAAACGTTGGTGAGAAGAAGCGATCGTAACAAGATAGTCGTTTATCGTTATCTTTCTCCTCAGGGCATTGATCTCTACTCTCGAATTTATCAGCATTTTGTGTTCGTGATGGCGGTATTGATTTGTCGTAACAAGAAAGTCGTTCAGCATTATTTTCCATAGCCCGACATTCAAGGACTGCATTGAAGTTTTTATGTTCACTTCCTGCGTATACAGACGCTGCATTGAGTGCCATAAATGATGCTATTGCATTTAAAAACAGCTTTTTCATTTAATCATCCCTTTGGTCTTGTGAGGAATACAAGGATACCGATGATTATGTCGCCTATAACCCAGACACTAGCGATTGCCATTAAACCTAGACCGGTACCAATTGCAGCCCCAGCTCTTTCTGCATCGGAAGTTGCGTGATTTATTACTTCACCACTACCACCTAATCCTGCGAAGAGGCAGTAGATCATAAATAAGTTGAACAGTATAAAAGCCCACTTGATGACTTTTCCAAAAAGTGAACGCCGTGGCTTTTTAAGTTGCTTCCCACATGACGGGCAGCGTAATGCTGTATCACTTACATCCTTAAGACACTCTGGACAGCTAACCAATGCCATAAACAAATCTCCTTAAATGAAAATCTTATCTTTTTGTTACAAATCATTGGGATTTTATCGGATTTGGACGCATTGACAAGCGAAAAGCCCCGTTACACAAACGGGGCTTTTGTTTAAATAATCAGGCTAAGTTGATTATTTCCGTAGTGCGAGGCGGGAAAGGCATCGCGGGGGATGAAGTCTGGCGGTAACGGCGCAGTACCTGCACGCTTTGTTACCTCCCTTTCCACGCTGTTAAGCGTGGTGAATGACCGGCTACATTCCAGATTCTGACACTGGTGATATTGCCGGATTGTCATATCGGTTATTTTACGGCTGGTACGAGTGCGGGCCATAGCGCCGCAAAATGGACATCTGAACATAATGATGGCTCCCCTGTGGGAGTTGAACTCCATTTCATTTTATTCAGTTTCCGCTATCCAGTCAGGTATTTTCGCTTCCAGCTCCAGTCGGGTGGTAAAGCCGCTGTCGTCGATGACGTGCTCAGCAAGCGCAATGATCCAGTCCTGATTATCAATTTCATCCTTAAAACCGCTAACCGTGATGTGCATTTCGGGGTATAACTCAGCGCGGCCACGCGCCAGGGTGATCGAAAACTCTGCCGCGCCACGCTGAAGCTGTTGCCACTTTGCCGCTGCCGCACGTTTCGCCGCCTCTTCATTCTGGTAAGTTTTGCGCAGTACATAGACGTTACCGTCTGCGCCCTCCATGTAATCGCCCTCACGGCTGCTGCTCTTCTCTTTTTTGGGCTTTGCTGGCTTACGGCGCTTTACGCTGACCTTTTTCTTTTTGCCGAAATTGAGATCCAGCCAGTAAGCCCTGACGCCGGTATACGCATCCCGATCGGCAATACGAAAGCGGTGACGGTCGCCACTCGTGCGGTCAATGCTGGCAGAGGGTATTGCCTTCCCGTCAGCGGTTACACCGCCACCCGGCAGGATAAACAGCAGACTGCCGTTCTTTACGGTGGCAATTGCACCCAGCATTTCCGCCATGCGGGTAAGGAAAGACATATCGCTTTCCTGCGTCTGGTCGGCGTGATCAATCTCAATATCCATGAGCATTTCACTGATTTGTGCCTTAAGTCCGTAACGGTGCGCTATGGTCGACACGACGCGCTCGACGGTCACGTCATGCCATGAGACTTCGCGCTTTATGTTGAACTCTTCACGAAAATCAGCGCTGCGGGCAGTAATACCAATGATATCACCCGGCCCTTCATGGGATACCTCATCAACCGTGTACAGTCCCTTGTAAATCAGCGACTCACCCAGCCAGCCAATTGATACCGCAAGCTCAGCGCCACGCGGAGGCAGAGCAACCATACCGTCACTGTCATCAATAGAAATGGAAAGCTGATCGGCATCAAAACCCCGGTTGTCCGTCAGTGACAACGACATGATCCGCTCGTCAAGCTGCGTCCGTACCTTACCGCCCATCGTTATGCTGAATCCCGGACTTTTTACCGCCTCGGTAAGTGAATCGTTATAACTGCTGATGGCGTCGTTAAGTGATTTTGTCAGGTCTGTAAGTGCCATGCTTTCCCCCTTCTTTCGGCGAAGGATCCCACGCGCGCGGGAGAGACTAAATCGGTTTTTGTTGTCGCAGTCCGGCCAGACCCGCAATAGCGTGAGTGGTGTTCAGACATGAGGGATTATCACTGCGAACTCAATAACGTAATGGTGGCTAACATGTCAGAGACACGTTTCCACGGTGTACGCGTCCGGGAGAATACCGACCTGGTGACAGCCATCAATGACATTGAATCAAGTGTCATTGGGGTCGTTGCCGTGGCGGATGATGCCGACGCTGATACCTTTCCCCTGAATACCCCCGTGTTACTGACGCGGGTTAACAACGTGCTGGGTAAGGCGGGTAAAACCGGCTCCCTGTACAAAACGCTTAAAGCCATCGCTGACCAGACCAGCCCGAAGGTCATCGTTGTGCGCGTGGCAGCAGCCACGGAAGAGGAAGGCGGTAAAACGCAGTCGCAGCTCATCATGGGTGGCACGGCAGAAGACGGTAGCTATACCGGCATGTACGCATTTCTGACGGCTGAACAGAAGGTGGGCTATCGTCCGCGCATTCTGGCCGCGCCAGACTACGACACGGAAGAAGTGACCTCTGCGCTGTGCGTCATTGCGCAGAATCTGCGTGCGTTTGTTTATGCCAGTTGTTACGGCTGCACGACGATGGCAGAAGCTATCGCCTACCGCGCTACCTTTGCCTATCGTGAGCTAATGCTTATCTGGCCTGACTTCATCGCATACAACCCTCAGACCGGAGAAGATGAAATCTTCCCGGCCCCCGCCTATGCCTGCGGGCTTCGCGCGCTGATTGACAACAATCAGGGCTGGCATAAATCGCTTTCCAACGTGGCGGTCAAGAACGTGCTGGGTATTTCGCAGGATGTTTTCTGGTCGCTTCAGGCCGAAGACAGCGACGCGAACGAACTGAACAACAAGGAGATCACGACGCTCATCAAGCGTAACGGTTTCCGGTTCTGGGGCAACCGCGTTACCGACACCAAAGATTATATCTTTGAGGTTTATACCCGAACTGCACAGATTCTGGCTGACAGTATCGCTGAGGCGCAATTTGAATCAGTGGACGAACCGCTAACCCCGGCCAACGTCAAGGATGTGGTCAGCGGCATCAGCGGCAAACTCAATTCGCTGGTGACGCAGGGGCGGCTAATTGGTGCTGAATGCTGGTTTGATATCCTGGATAACCCGACAACCGGTCTCCGCCAGGGTCAGGTACGCATTCGCTATAAATATACACCGGTTCCGCCAATGGAAGATTTGACGCTCTACCAGACCTTCACGGACGAGTATTTCGAATCGGCGTTTTCTTCCCTGGGAGGTGCATAAATGGCGGTTCCTCACAAACTGCGCCTGTTCACCTGCTTTGTGAACGGCAGCAACTGCATCGGCAAAGTATCTTCCGTGACGCTGCCAAAACTGACCCGTAAAACTGAAGACTTTCAGGGCGGCGGGATGATTGGCTCCGCTGCGGTGGATCTCGGTCTGGACAGTGGCGCGCTGGATACCACAATGGTGGTTGGCGGTCTGGTTCAGTCTTTACTGCTGAACTACTGCGGCGATATCGACGAAACCCGCTTCCGCTTCGCCGGTGAATATTACACCGATGGAGAAAGCCTGCTTGTTGAGGTTGAACTGCGCGGCCGTATCACCGAAATGGACGGCGGTGAAAGCAAGCAGGGAGAAGACACCTCCGTCAGCTACACAATGAAGAACACCTATTACAGGCTCACTATCGACGACAAGCCGCTGTTTGAGTTTGATCTGCTGAACTTCATCTACAAGAAAGATGGCAAAAATATCTACCCTGACCGCATAACGTCTGCGCTGGGAATGGGTAACTGATTAACCTGATAAGTGGCGGCACATCCGTGCCGCCCGGAGTATTCAAGAATGAGCAAGAAAACCGATAACGCCATTACGCTGGCAAAACCCGTTGTTCGCGGCGATGAGAAAATTACCCAGGTAACGATCACGGATGAGATCAAACAGGCTGGCTCTCTGCGCGGGCTGAAGCTGGTTAATGTGATGAATATGGATGTGGATTCGGTGGCGGTATTGCTAACCCGCGTCACATCACCGCGACTCAAACAGACCGAAATCAACGAAATGGATACCCGCGATTTTGTCAGTCTGTCTGAAGCGCTCGTCCCTTTTTTGACACCTGCGGGGTCTGGAGCGTCGAGCGAGGCGGAGACGGAGAATCAGTAACCCTCCTGCGGTTCGACCTGATCGACGATCTGGTTGCTGATATCGCGGTTGTTTTCAACTGGCCGCCCTCTGAAGTCTTCACGATGGAACTGGGCGAAGTCATAGCCTGGCGTGAACGGGCGGCTGTCCGAAGTGGAGCCAGTGACAGTGAAAAGCCTTAATATTCGCGTCGCGTTCAGCGCGATCGATAAACTTACCCGCCCGGTCAATGCCGCCCGCCAGAGTGCGGGCGGTTTGTCTGAATCCCTCAAAAAAACGCAGTCCAGTATTAAAGATCTGGACAGTCAGTCCCGCACGTTCAACCGTCTGCGCGACAGCGTGCAAAAGACCTCCCGCAAAATTGACGACGCCAGCCGGGCGCTTGAAGGGCTGAATCAGGCACAGCGGGAAGGTACACAACTTACAGACAAGCAAAAAGCACATATGGCAGCGCTGGCCGTAAAGCTGGAGCGCCTTAATTCTGCGCGCAAGCAGGAAATGGTTAAGCTGCGCGCCGCCTCACAGGCACTGCGCAGCCACGGCGTTTCACTGGTCGGCAGTGACCGCACCATTCAGAGTGCCATTCGTCGTACTGAACAGTACAACCAGACCCTTGAGCGGGAACGGCGACAGCTTTCTGCGGTCACGCAGGCACGTGCGCGCTATGACCAGATGCAGCAAACGGCTGGTAAACTTCGCGGCGGGGGCACGATGGCCGTTGCCGGGGCCACTGCTGCCGGTTACGTAGCGGGGCGCTTTTTATCCCCCGCCGTTGGGTTTGACCGTGAAATGTCCCGTGTGCAGGCGCTAACCCGCATAGATAAAAGCTCAGCAGACTTTTCCGCACTCCGCGATCAGGCCAAAAAGCTGGGTGCTGAAACGCAGTTCACAACGACTGACGCTGCCAGCGGGCAGGCGTTTCTCGCTATGGCCGGTTTCACTCCGCAGGCCATTCAGGCCGCGCTGCCCGGCGTACTCAATATGGCGCTGGCCGGTGGTATGGATTTAGGCGAAAGTGCCGATATCAGCTCAAACATCCTGTCTCAGTTCCGCCTCGATCCCAAAGAAATGGATCGCGTCAGTGACGTATTAACTGGCGCGTTCACCCGCACCAACACCGATCTGCAAAATATCGGCGAGGCAATGAAGTACGCCGGGACAGGTATGTCCAACCTTGGCGTCAGCGTCGAACAGACCACGGCCATGATCGGTGTGATGGCGAACGTAGGTTTGCGCGGGAGTATCGCCGGTACAGGTTTGCAGGCCACATTTTCACGCCTTGCCGCGCCAACAGGCAGGGCAAAAACCGCGCTTAAAGAACTGGGTGTAGAAGTTGCTGACGCAACGGGGAAAATGCGCCCTGCTGAAGTGGTTCTAACCGATCTCTACAAAAAGATCAGCAAATACGGGGATACCGACAAGCTCTCATTCTTCAAAGATATTGCCGGTGAAGAGGCGTCAAAGTCATTCCAGGCGCTGGTTATGTCAGCCGGGAGTGGCGAACTTCAGAAGCTGCTGGGTGAACTGAAAAACGCCAAAGGTGAGGCGCAGAAAGCCGCCAAAATAATGGCGGATAACCTTGATGGTGATCTCAAGAATCTGGACAGCGCCTGGGAAGGCTTCCGCATCCAGATTAACGATCTCGTCAACAATCAGTTGCGTGCCCTTACTCAGGGACTGAGTGAAGTTGTGGGAAATATGACGCAATGGGCGAAAGAAAATCCGAAGCTTGCCCAGTCCCTGCTGGTTGTCGGCGGTAGCGTTCTGACACTGACCGCCGCGATTGGCGGCACATCGCTGGCGATTGGCCTGCTTATGGGGCCGCTGGCTAAACTCCAGTTAGGCTTTACCCTGCTGACAGGGGGCAGAGGTATAACCGGAACGATTGCCGCTCTCAGAACACTCGGCACGGCTTCCGGCCCGGCGATGGCTAGCGTGCACGGGTGGGGGCCAGTTCTCGGCTCGTTAGCAGGGAAAATGCGAGGCGTTTCAGCCATCATCCCCGCTATGCGTGGTGCACTTATAGGGGCATTTCTCGCGCCCGGTGCCGCGCTGGGAGCATTAACTAAAAACCTCGGAATGCTCGCTCTTCGCCTGACGGGCTTACCGGCCATATGGAGCATGATCACTGCTGCGGTGTCTATGCTGGGTACAGCACTGTCACTGCTGTTTAGCCCGATTGGCCTGATAGTGGCAGCGTTTATTGCAGCAGGCGTGCTTATCTGGCGGTATTGGGAACCTCTTAAAGCATTTTTTGCTGGCGTGTTCACCGGCATCATGGAAAGACTTTCCCCATTACGCGAGACCTTCGCGCAATTCAGCCCCATCTTTGACGCGATAGGCAGCACTGTCAGCCAGGTCTTTAACTGGTTCAAATCTTTGCTTTCCCCGATGGAGTCCAGCAAGGAAACACTGGATAAGTGCGCCAGCGCTGGTGAGGTATTCGGTAACGTTCTTGGTGGTGCTCTCCAGCTTGTTCTGGCGCCTGCAAAAATGCTGCTGGATACACTGGCATGGATCCTTGAAAAGCTCGGCGTTCTGCCTGATGAAGCTGAAAAAGCCAGGAAGAAGATCGAGGACGCGCAACGCATGGCCGTTCTTCAGGACAAAGTAGCCCTTCTTCAGGGCGATATCGCTAAAGTTGCACCGAAAAAAGTTGAGGTGAAAAACGTTCCGCCTGGCACACCGCAACCCTCATCACCGCTGACCGGCGATAACGGCACTATGCGCCGGTTGCAGAGTATCGACAGCAACACCAAAGCGACAGCCGACAACACGAAGAAGATCGGCCCCGGCGATATCGTGTTTAAAAACCTGCCGCGTGCGCTGGCCGTTCGTGGGGAATGGAAGGAGTCGCAGCTTGCCAGCACCACTACGGCAGGCCGGTTAAGTGAACGTCCCGCAGTGGTGGCGGCATCGCTTCCAGTTAAACAGGCGGAACTTCAGCCAGTCAGCCGCAGCGCCAGCAATATACCGCTTGCCGCTGGCGGCTTTACGGGGGAAATCCATGTACACCTGCACGGCGTTGACCGGCAGGACGCGCGCGAAATTGGCAGGATTGCCGCCGACGCCGTAAGTGCCGAATTCGCCCGCCGTGAACGGCTCAACCGTGGCAGCTTCAAAGACAGAGATTAAGGGGACGCAACATTATGATGATGATATACGGGATGTTCGTTTTTGAACTGAAAACGCTGCCTTACCAGCAGCTACGCCATTCGCTTAACTGGCGACACGTAAAAAATGACCGCATCAACAGATCGGCAAAATGGCAGTACATCGGTGCGGGGGAAACACAGATCAACCTTGATGGGGTGCTTTACCCTGAAATTACGGGCGGCGACGTGTCTCTTACCGTTCTGGCAACGCAGGCATATACCGGGCGCCCCTGGCCTTTAATCAGCGGCGCGGGGCAGATTTACGGCATGTATGTGCTGACCGGGCTTCAGGCCACGCATACAGAATTTGACCGCTACGGAAAGGCGAAAAAAATAGAATTCTCGATCAGTTTTCAGCGCTGTGATGAAGACCTACGAGAACGCCTGCAAGCGTCGTCCGTTGGCGATCTGCTTTCAGGCCTGAAGGATAAAGCTACGTCCGCCTACAACTCTGCCAGTAGTACACTGTCGGGCTTGTACTGACGGCATCCACATAAAACTAAAGCGGGCATTTGCCCGCTTCATCTCCTGGCGGCAAGTGCCGGAACATGGACTTACTCCGGCTTATCAGGCCATTCAATATCAGGGACTTTACTGGTATCAACACGGTTCAGCAAAACACGATACCTCTTCCACGCCCTGAGAGATTCCATTTCTTCATCAGTTGCAATATCAAGATCAGCGGCATCCTGTAGCGGGGTGATACTGGCATTTGCCTCCTCCATTAATGCTGTGCGCTTGTCTTCTGCCTGCGCCACTAATTCCACCTGGGTAGGTTCAGGCGGATCAGTCAGAACCGGTGTTCCAGCGCTATCTGCGGAGATGAATTTCCCTTTGGATTGACCTTCCAGAAGAGATAAATATACATCCTCACTGATCTCCACTGCATCAGTCGGAATGGCTTCATTCACTTCATCGCAATAGAATCCCAGCTCTGATTTCGAAAAATAATAATTCATCGTTTATCTTCCTAATAACCAATTGCAAACCAACATAACTGGCGATCTGTTGCGGCAGTATTTGACAGGGAATATTGTGATGCCGATTTAATAAATCCCGTCATTGAGTTTTCGCCAGCCGTTCGCTCTATGTTGTTTGATACCGTCAGCGATGCGCAACCAGTCGGAAACGAAACCGGGAAACTGAATGTCCGCGTGGTTGCACCGCTAACGCTCTCAATCCCCCACTGAAATATCATTCCCGTGTTTGAATCTTTAAACCATCCGCGTGACCCTTTTGATGCGGTATTGACCTTCTGGAAAGTGCTGTTAGCCAGCGTCTTGGTATAAAACCGGTTATCGAAATTCTCATAGCTGCCCGGCTTAATCTGGCCTCTCGCCTCCACATTCCCGCCACGGGTATCGACAAAGACCGTGACGCCCTCACTGCCGGTAAGGGTGCAATAAAATCCGATACCGTTCCATGATTTCAGCATCAGGTTATTACTGGAAAAACCTGCGGCATCCTCGCCCTGATAAATCCCCGTTGCGTTCCTGATTTTCACGCCTTCAGAGAAAGTGACCTCTTTCTGGTAGGTGCCCCCCTTTGACGCTGAAACGGCATCGACTTCATCAGCCGAGGGTGGGTTATTTGAATCGTAGAGCTTAATCCAGCCCTGCCACTCGCCGTTCATTTTTGTGCGGTGGCGTAATGGTTCATCGGGGCGACCAGCACGCCAGCCAATCTGGCGACCAGTATTCTGATCATACTGGCAATGAATCAGCTCAGAAGCCTGATTCGCGACAGGGCCATGAACACCCTCGGCGCTCATTCTGAAAAAACCATTAAAATTGATATTATTAGCATCAGTCAGGCCGACTCCTGCCACCGCACCCACACCAAAATCACCCACCTTCAAGACCCGCCCGCCAGTGGTATCGGTGCTGGAGGTGGTCACATCTTTTGTGGCAGCTGTACCCGCATCATCCAGATTCGTGGTTTTCAGGCTGATATCTTTGGTGCCGTCAAAATCCACACCTGCAATTTTTCGCGCGGTGGCGAGTTTCTTAGCCGCTTCGGCAGTGCCCTTTACTGGCAGCGCCCCCACATCGTCAGCCGTTGGCTTATATCCCTCATGGTAAACAGCCTTGTCGTCATACTTCAGCTCGCCCGTATGCTTCAGTTGCAGAAACTTATTCGACGCACCGTTAGCGATATACACATCTGAGTTACCCACCCCGAATGACACGCTGCCGATCGCGGTTTTAATTCCAAACCCGCCTGTCAGCCAGCCGCCCGCTATCGGTAAACGGGTATTCGCATTTTCATTGGCCGCTTTTGCATTATCGTTTGCTACCTTCACCGCTTTCGGTGTCGCTGCGAGCACCTCGGACGTGCTGTCGGTTGCGCTACTGAGCTGAATAATGCCTTTCTGCGATGTGGTAGCGTCCTGAGCCGTGTATTTCGCTTTTGCAAGGTCATACGCCGCCTTAACTGCTTTCGGCGTCGCTGCGAGTGTCTCAGACGTGCTGTCGGTCGCACTGCTTAGCTGAGTGAAACCTTTTGCGGTGAGCGAGGCGTCGGGGTGTCGGCGTGACTGCTCATGCTCCGCGAGCTTATCGTCGACATAGTCCTGCGTGGCCATCACCAGTGTGGTATCAATGGCCAGCTCGACCGACTCGATATCACTCACCATGATTACCATACGCACGGTCTGCGCACGTCCTGACCCTTCCGCCAGTTCTGGCTTGTAGCTTTCAGCCATATTGCCGACCGCAATCAGTGTGCCGGTATCATCATAAAGCCCCATTTCGCGCATCCAGAAACCACCGGTCTCAGGCGGGATAACCAGCTCCGCCACGACATAATTCTTATTCTTTTTGTCCTGGCTGATTTTGTTCAGCGCGTGACGCCAGACCTCTTTAACGAGCTTTGTCTGATTCGGGTCAGGCGTCGGCAACGTGCCGCCACCGTCGCCCACGGCCATCGCCGTAAAGTTCACCTTTTTCCCGTTCGGAATGGTTGCTGCCGCGAGTTTTTCCGCACCGGCTTTGGTGATAACTGTTTTAAATTTCACTGCCATTGTGTTCTCACTTATCCGGGGTAAACCGTGATGATGTCGCCGTCATAGGTAAGGGCACCGGTGTAGAGGTAGCCGGGTATGTCCTGAATAATATTTAGCCCGATAAGATGGCGGCTTGCGGGCTTGGCATCGGCAATGAGCCGCTCCATTTCGTAATACATTTCCTCGGTGATACCAGACTCTAATACACCGATATCAAGGCGAAATGTGCCTGGGGGATCGTTGGTTTCCCACCACTCTGTAACATTGATGATGTATCCGAGTGGCTCAACAACACGGCGTAATGCGCCGATGGTGCCTTTGTGCCGGTGAATCAGCCAGGCGTCACGGATAGATTGCCGTTTGGTCTGCTCCGGCCAGTCCTTATCCCACCTGTCTACTGAAAGCGCCCAAGCCAGATAGGGCAGAAGACTCACCGGGCAGGTATCTGCGTTCCATAAGGTGCGAAGCATTACCGGAATATCAGTAATCATCTCCGCCACCTTCTCCGCGTTTCGCATGAAATCACTTGCCGATGGAGGCAGCAGGCTATTACTCATCGGTTCCCCCTTTGCTGATAGCGAAAGACGTGCATCGCGCCGACTGCGTATCATCAATCACAAGATCGCTGGCAGGCTCCTGCAATTCCACCCGCTGCACACCCTGAACATGCAAGGCAGCCATGATGGCCGAACGGGCGACATCGCGACCAATTTTGCCCTGCTGAGTGAGCCATGACTGAAGGGCATTTTGCGCAGCGGTAAGGATCGGCTCAGACTCAGGGCCTGGATAAAAATAAAGCTGCGCCCTGATTTGATAATCAATAATTGCAGCACTTTGCACCGTGAGCCTGTCGCCAACTGGCCGTATGTTTTCGTCATTGAGGGCATTTCTGACACTGCTCAGTAATTCTGCCGATGCCGTACCGTCACCTTCTGTGGAAAGCACAGAAACGATCACGACAGCGGGCGACGGGCTGGTTGCTCTCGCGTCCGCCACTTTTCCGCTGACGCTCTTTGCAAAATATTCATATGCCCCGGTGGGCCCGGCCACGCTCAGGCCTTCAAATGCAGACTGAGCACGCAGGCGCAGCGCGGTATCACTTTCCGTTTCCGCGTCAGCAGTTGTCGTTTCCGGGGTGATGATCAGACGCTCGGTATTCAGGTTGGCCGCAAGGTTATCAAGATCGGTTGAGACGGCATGGCTCAGCATACATGCCGCGGCGCCCTCATTGATGCGCTGGCGAAGCGTCATTTCACGGTAGGCAATCACCTGAGCGATCACGTTCAGCGGTTCGGATTCCAGCTCCAGCGCGGCGGCAACAGATGGTTGCTGTTCCTGCGGGAATGCCGCAAGCATGACGGCTTTGACCTCGCTGAGTATGACTTCAAAGTCCAGGACTTCGATAATTTGCGGCTGCGGTAGCTGCGATAAATCAACTGTTGCCATTGCTGCCACTCCTGAGCGTCAACGAACTGCCAGCCGTCTGCATGGTTTCGGTGATAATGCCGACCAGTTCAGCGGTGACAGCGCCATCCTTTGAATAACTGATATTGATGCCGTTCAGGACAATACGCGGCTCCCACATCGTCAGGGCGATTACCGCCGCACTCATGCATTGCAGGCGTGTCACTTCGTTCTGTGGTTCATCCAGCAGATCTGGGATCATGCTGCCGTAATCCCGTCGCATCACCCGACTTGCCAGCGGCGTGGTCAGTATGTCGCGTACTGAATTCCAAAGCTGATCGGTATCGGTAAGCTGGCCCGTGCCGTCCGGATTCATGCCGATATAGCGGACTGTCATTTCGGCCCCCCTGTGTTGCTGCTGCCACCCTGCACACCGCCATGCACGTGCGAATGAACCGTCACCCCGTTAGACGAAAGCGATCCGCCAGAATGGGTAACATTGCCCTTCATCGTGCCGCCCTCCGACAGTTCGAACGTCCGCGCTTTCAGATGGTCGGTGCATTCTACAATCGGTGTTTCAAGCGTCACGCTGGCAGAGGCTTTGATATGTGCTGTCTTCATGCCCTGCGCTTCCAGCGCGCTGGCTTCTGCGTCATAGCGGAAAGAGGCACCGTCTGGCGCTGTCAGCACAATCTCTTTCAGGCTGCTGCCCGGCGCAGGGTTGTCACTGCTGTAGAGACTGCCGATAATGACCGCCGTTTCAGGGTTGCCACCGATACAGCCCAGCCAGACCTGTTCACCCACGGAAGGCGGCACCCATATACTGAATGCCCCGGCACGCGTGGTGTTCCAGCGCAGCCAGTCGGTCTGAAGCTCGCCGCTTTGCACGCGCACGCGCCAGCTCTCTTCATCAACGGCAATAACGACGCCGACGCGGAGGATATTTTCCAGCAGGCGGATAAGTTCAGCACTCATCGCGCGCCACTCCCCAGGCTGTTAAGCACCTTTTCCGTAATCATCTGCTCATCGCCAGCGGTAAAGCCCAGCAGCTCACGCACAGGATATTTAGCAAAGGCACCCGGCCCAACCTGATCGCGCTGGCCGTACTGGTGCACACGCGCAATGCGTGCCGCCACGCCGTCATAACCCACGGATGTGCCCCCTGCATCAGCGCGCATTTTGAGAAAGCGATAACTGCGCAGTCGCTGAAACATCGGCACCTTCTTCGCAGTGCTGCGGCGCACTGAGCGCGTATTGATCTCGATGTAACGCTCAATATCACTGCGGTAAAAGGTGCGAATATCGTTGCGCTCTTCGTCAAAGCCGGTAATGGTGCGCCCGTATTTCCCCCGGCCTCCATGCCAGTTTTTCAGGCGGCGGATCTCACCCTGCCAGACAAACATAATACCCTGCTGAGAACGCAGCACCCTGCGGCGTCGGGCAGGATACGGCGAACCTTCGGGGTTTTGCTGTGCTTTGATGCGCTGTTGCTGGCTCTTTCGCAGTGCCTGGCCAACCGCGCGGGCGGTGCGAACACGTCCGGCCTGAGAGGTGCCCGCGAGTATGTCACTGAATACCTGATCCAGCTCACGGAAGAGATCGTTACTCATGCGCGTCAGCCTCCCACGTTACATCTTCAAAGATGGTGCTCCAGTCGCCGTCCGCTGACGGTATGCGCGGTTTAGGTTCCGGTAAATGCTCCGCCCTGGGGATGCCTTTTGCGTCCAGAGTGACCTTTACGCGCTCGTGCAGCGGCATTTCAAAAAGAATGTCGGCGGTATCGTCGTTGTTGATAAGGGTCGTAAATTTAACGTTCCGGTTCTTCTCCGGGTTCAGCAGCAGATCGGGCTGGTTGTGCCAGAGCCATGCCATTAACGGCAGCGTGAAATCATCAATATCACCGGCAAAGTTCATTACAAACAGCACCAGGGTATAGCGGTACATAAACGATGGCGTTTCGCCGGTCGTCTCGATATTCCCTTCTTCCACAAAAACGGTGAAGGCTTCAGGATTGGCTCTGCACCATTTGTTAGCGCGGGTCAGGGTCTCGCGTAGTGAGTCAGCTTTCAGCATGGTGATACCTTCTTAACGCCCGAAACGTTCAATCGCGCCCGCAATGATCAGCAGATAAATAAGCGTCCAGTAAGGGTGAGCGCTCAGGTAGTCGAATAAAGTCATGGTGTTGCCCTCGCGTGGTCAGTCAGTCTTTTCAGGCGACGCAGATCGAGATCGGCTATCGCCGCCTTATCGGCGTTGCAGGTATCCAGCGCATCGCGCAGGCGGTCACTCCAGATGGCTATCGCGCCCCACGTTACCGGGGCGGTCAGTTCCGGCGCTGGCGTTGCTGCCGTCAGGCTTTCCGGCACCGGTTCGTGCACGATTTTCATTTGCGGCTGCGGCGGTACGGTGTTGCAGGCTGTTACTGACAGAAGCAGGCACAATAGTACTGGCACACGTATCGTCTTTGATGGCATCGCGCATGTATTCACGTCGCTTTTCTCCCTCGGCGTTTCTTTGCTGTTCGGTTGCCCGCAGCTGTGCAAGAACTTCGCGGGCGTCAGCAGTCAGCGCACGCAGCTCGCCCAGCACCTCACCATTGCTCTTCACCTCGCGGGAAAGCTCCTCGTTACGGACGGAGTCTTTACCGCGTTGATGTGTCTGCCAGAGCAGGCCACCAGAGGTCAGCGCCAGCAACGCACATAAGATGGCTGTAATCTTCACTTTCCAGACTCCACGTCACGCAGGCACCATGCCTTAAAATCCGTTCTCCGGTTAACCAGCCCCTGGCTGCGTTTACCGCCGCTGTTTACAAAGTCCGTCAGCCGATTACACATCGCCTGCCATTCATGCGCCTGCGCCTTCTTCCAGATGGTCGTGCGCTGCTTTCGCTTCTGGCCGTCCGTGAACCACATCAGTCCAGTACACCCCACATTAAGACCGGCATCCGTCATGGCCTCAAAGGCAGACTGCGGCATATGCGCGCCTTCAAAATTCTGGTTAATGCAGTTTTCAGCGTGCCGCATATCGTTAATCCAGCGACCGGCGATCTCACTGTCGCTGTACTCACGTTTTTCAACACGTCCCGTCGAACCAATTCCAACCGTCAGCACGCCAGCAGTGCAGTAGTAGGGCGTATTCCGGCAGTCTTCCCAGCCAGCAATCTTTTGCTGGCCTTCAGGCGTGGTTCGCAACGCGCCAGGACTCAGCGTTATACCCAGCGCAACAATGGCCGCAATGGAGCATTTTTTAATAAGCTGTTTCATCTTCCGGCTCATTCTGTTGCAGAAGGTCAAGCGCCCGGCGATCTGACTCACTCATCTGTCTGTGTTCTGCCTGCTCAAGGATCTGGTTAATCAGTTCGTTTCGACGCTTCTGCCCCCGTTCGATGCGGGCGCGATAGAGCCATCCACGGGCACCAAAAACCATCCCGACGAGAAGACCGGCCAGCGCAATCTTTTCGCTTAGTGTCATGACGCCGATACTCGTGACCATCGCTGACATCGTGAATGTCAGCCAGTCATTCAGGCGCTGAAAAAAACTTAATCCCATAGCTGCACCATCTCCTGTGTCGCTTTACGCGCGATTTCCGGCACTTCAATCTCCTGACCGGCATCAAGAAAAACCTGTTGGCTCAGTCCGGGATTGGCAGACAACACTTTTTCGGTCACGCCCTGCGTGGTGCCGTAGTGACGCCAGCAAAGCAAATCCACCGTATCCCCCTGCAATGCCTTCACTTTCATCAGCAAAGCTCCGCATAGAGGCGCGGGGTGTCGCGAATGTCAGCGATACTCCAGCGGGCATCCCGCCAGAGATCATCCCGTTGCAGGTCAAGCGCGGCGGCGTCTTTATCGCCTTTCGCCGTGGTATCAACGTCGCGATAGCCTTCAAGTACCAGCGCCCTGGCAATCGAATAGACTGCGCGGCGGAAGCGGTACACCTTCACGTTTTCACCATTGATAACCAGCTTTTCCGGCTCACCTGACGGCAGGGCTGAAGGCACATCTTCCAGCGTGTGAAAGCCTGCGCTGACCTGCGCGGCGCGCCAGTCCAGCAACTGCGCGGTGATATGGGCTACCGCTTCCGTGGTGACGTGCATCAGTCTGGACGTGGTGATACCGCCAGTGATGCGCGCGGCCAGACGGAGATCGGCCAGTTTAATCACTGGCCAGAAATCCCCTGCGCTGACGGTGGTATCGCCATCATCAACATCGGGGGTATCACTGTCGGCAGGCAACACACGCTTATTTGCCACAAGGCTGCTCATGCACTTATCTCCCATAAATCAGGCGGTGGGCGGGTGGTTAAAAGACCGTATACGGGCAGGTATCCACCCGCGCCGCCTGTCGGACGGGGCCGAAGTCGTTAATTCTTTTTCTGGCTGGCAGGCTTGCGCTTTGTCGCTTTGCCTGTTGCCGTCTTAGTCGTGGTCTTACGCGCCGTCGATTTACCTGCTGTGCTGGCTGTGGCGGTCTTTTCAGGAACAGGCTCAAGTACCGTCAGTTTTGCCGGTGCTGGCCGCGTCGCCTTCACCCGTGCCGCCATCCGCAGACAGCTTCTTAACTTCACGGGCAAGCGTGGCGATCTCTTTTTTCACCCCGGCATTAGGGTTTCGCGTCAGCGCCTCACGGAACAGCGCCAGCGCCTCAGCTTTGGTCGTGATATCAGTCGCACCACGGCGGGCAAGCGCGCGGGCTTTGCACAATTTGGCGCGTACCACATCCGGCATATCACTGTCGGCGACAATGTCCGCCACTTCATCAAGCACTGCGCTACTGGCCGATAAATCAGCGTCAGCATCAGCTGCGGCAAGCGTCAGCACCGGTTTGCTCATTTCTTCGGTCAGGAAGGTAGCTGCCGTACGGTTGAAGTTATCCGGCAGCGTCAATCCATGGCGCACCACATAGCGCCCCAGCCTCAACACAAGCGCATAGTCACGGCAGTCAATCGCCCAGACCATCAGCCTGGTAATGACTTCATCCTGCCGCCCACTGTCGCCGTCGAGCGTGCCTTCAATCCACCCGTCATATTCAGGCAGCATGGATTTTTTCATTTCGGCTTTGGTTTCTTCGGACTGCACGCCGCTGAGGCGGGACAAGTCCATACGCAGCCGATGCAGAATTTGCTCATGCGCGGTACGCTGGATATCGGATTCTTCATCCGCCTGGCCCCGGCGTTCTGCCATGACCCTCTGAAAATGTCGTTGTGCCGGTGTTAACATCGTCACTTCTCCCCGTCATGGCGGGGCAATGCCCCGCCGCTTCTGTCACTCGCCTGCCGCTTCGGCCTGGGCGAACTGAATGCCGTCAATGAACGCAACATTGCCGTAGTCTTCAATGACGAAGTCATCGTTTGAAGACTGATACGTTGCGACACGGTTGTATTCCGGCTCTTCTTTGATCGTCCGGCGCAGACCGCCGCGCTGGTAGTACACCGACAGGTTTTTGAACGGCGTGATCAGCACGCCATTCACCGGGAAGTAAGGCGCGATAAAGGTCGGCATATTGCCTACGCGCTCCTGCGCGACAATCAGCTGACCGGCCAGCATTTCGGTATTCGGGTTGGTCTGGCTTAACGCGTTGATGGCCGAGAAATTACTGCTCGTCAGCAGATCGCCCGCAAGAATCACCACGTTATCCGGGTTACGTTTGTGCCACTCATCCATCAGGCTGTTTTTGGCGTCGTACACCGCAGCGCCAAGGTTGCCGTAGGTGCCTTTTGCGACAATCTTGTTATCTTCATCGCGTGAGGTGATCGTCACATTGGAAATGACGCGGTGCGGCGCTTCCTGGCGGATTTTTTCCAGCCAGCCAATGCCACAGTCCTGCAATAGCGGGTTAGCGGCACGGTCAGACGGGTCGCTGTACTTCACGCCGTTAAAGCCAATCATGATGCGGTCAAGCGACATCTGGCGAGCCATCGCCTTACTGATCAGCGGCTGGAACTCCGGCATGTGCGCCCACGCATCAAGCTGTTCATAACTGATGCCGTAGTCATAGTTGACCTTGCGGCACATGTAATCGAACGGCTCCATTGAATGATTTGAGCCAGGGTTGCGACGACTGGTAACACTGTTGTTTACGCCAGCCATCGGGCCTTTGCTGCCGATCAGGACTTTCTGACCGATCTGCTGATTGACGCCAAACACGTTAATTTTGCTCAGGAAAGAATCATCCTGCTGTGCGGCCTGCTCAAGGCGCTGCTGACGCGTCGGATCTACGGCAAATTTTGCAGCAACGGCGGCGGTTGATACGCCGTTGAGCTGTGCCTGCCGGGCGATGTACTGATCAAATAACTGGCGGGTATTGTTATCCATGCTCTCTGCTCTCTTTGTGAATATCAGTAATCAGCCAGTTGCGCGTTAGCGCCACCGCTCGCGGGTGCACGCTGGCTGAAATTGGCGTCTGTGCTGCCCAGTTTGCTGGTCAGCGCGGCAAGATCGGTGGTCAGCTTCTGGATGGCCTGGCGGTCCTGCTCGCGGGCGCGGCTCAGGTCGTTGAAGTTGTCCAGCAGTTCGGCATGGGACTGAGCGACATTCTCAACGGCGTCACGCACCTGGCTGAACTGCTCACCGTCAGACTTACGGCCTTTGCCGATAATCCCCATGACACGCCCGAACCACTGTTTACCCTCATCGCTGCGCTGCTCAGCTAGTTCGATGATTTCGGCCTCAATGGCATCGGTGAACAGCGGGGCTTCACCCTGCTGATTGTTGAAGGACATAACCTGCTGACGCTGCTGCGCGGCAAACTTCAGGCGCTCGGTGCCGAGGCTCGCCGGGGTATCGGTCATTGCCAGCCCCATGACATAAGCCTTGCCGTTAAGCGCAAACTGCGGGTGCAGCTCAATGCTGGAGTAAATTTTCTTGCCTTCTTCCGTCAGCTTCTTCATGCGCTCAGAAGGTTCAATCTCGGCGTAAAGCGCGGTGCGTCCGGCGAGCGGGCCTTCACTGATATCTTCAGCACTCAGTGCTGTCACATCCCCCATTGCGCCGAAATCACTGCCGGGGAACGGCGAAAGGTAGTGCTCCACGTTAACGCGTGCGCCGTACACGTCCGGGCTGTAGTTTGCTGCTGCATCACGAAGGTGCTCAGGGCGAATTTCACGCCCGTCAACGGTGGCACCGGAGACAGCAACGCGGAATTTTTTACGGGCTGGTTTAGCTGCGCTGGCCATGTCGATAATCCTGTTGAGTGGTTTCTGTACGGCCATGATGGCAGAGCGTAACTTGCTGTCTCAACGAGGTTTTGTTGTCGGAGGAAGGCCAGACCATAAAGGGGGCGATAGTGGGATCGCGCGCGGGGTAATCTTCACTCCATAAACGTTGGAGGGCAGATGATACAGGACGCTTTTGTACGTCAGAGGGCAAAACAACTTTACTGGCAGGGCTACCCGCCAGCGGAGATCGCGCGCCTGATGGGGATTAATCAGAACACAATTTATGCCTGGAAGAAACGCGATGAATGGGATGAAACGCCGCCCGTCCAGCGCGTCAGCCAGTCTATGGATGCCCGCCTCATCCAGCTTACGGACAAGAAAGACAAGACCGGGGGAGACTTCAAGGAGATTGATCTGCTGACCCGGCAACTGAAAAAACTGTCTGACGGACAACCGGCAGGGGCTGGCACGGGCAAAAAGCCGCGCAGGCGCAAGCTGAAAAATCACTTCACCGAAGAACAGATCGTCGCGCTGCGGGAGAAAATTCTTGATTCGCTTTCGTGGCATCAACGCGGCTGGTATGAGCAACGCCATCACCGAAACCGCATGATACTGAAGTCCCGCCAGATTGGCGCAACCTGGTACTTTGCCCGCGAGGCGTTGCTTGATGCGCTGCGCGATGATGTGAAATACCCGTACCAGCGCAACCAGATATTTCTGTCTGCATCCCGCCGTCAGGCGCACCAGTTCAGGGGATTCATTCAGAAGGTGGCGGAAGAGGTGGACGTTGAGCTTAAGGGCGGTGACAAAATCGTACTGAGTAACGGCGCAGAGCTGCATTTCCTCGGCACGTCCGCTGCAACAGCGCAGTCATATACGGGCAACCTGAAGTTTGACGAATTCTTCTGGGTCAGCAACTTCACCAACCTGCGAAAGGTTGCAGGTGCGATGGCAACGCTGAAGGGGCTGACGCGTACCTACTTTTCCACGCCATCAGGCGAGACCCATGAGGCCTACCCGTTCTGGACGGGAGATCGCTGGAATGAGAAACGCCCGAAGGCACAGCGCAAAGCGTTTGATGTGGGCTGGAAAACGCTGAACAGCGGGCTGTTATGCCCGGATAAAACCTGGCGTCAGATTGTCACCCTGAAGGATGTGATAGACCACGGCTGGGAGTATACCGACCTTGAAGAGATTCAGGATGAGAACAGCGAGGATGAATTCCGCAACCTGTACATGTGCGAGTTCGTTCGCGACGGCGAGTCAGCCTTCAACCTTAACGCCCTGATTGGCTGCGGGGCAGATGGTTATGACGAATGGCCGGACTGGAAGCCTTTCGCGTCCAGGCCGATGGGTAATCGCCCGGTCTGGATAGGCTATGACGCCAACGGCAGCAGCGGCAATGGTGACAGCGGCGCGATTTGTGTTGTGGTGCCGCCACTGGTGCCGGGCGGCAAATTCCGCACGGTGGAAACGGAACAGGTACGCGGCCTTGAGTTTGAAGAACAGGCAAAAGTTATCGAAAACTTCACCTTTAAATACAACGTTCAGCATGTCGGCATCGACGTGACGGGCGGTAATGGTGAAGCTGTTTACCAGATAGTGAAGAAGTTTTTCCCGATGGCGATGCCTTACACCATGTCAATGACGTCAAAACGCGCCCTGGTGCTGAAAATGCTACAGCTGATCCGCGCCGGACGATGGGAGTATGACCGCAGCGAGCGCGCGCTGATCAATGCCTTTAACTCTGTTCGCAAGGTAAAGACGCCTGGCGGATTCATCACCTATGACACTGACCGCTCCCGCGGCGTCAGCCACGGTGATTTAGCCTGGGCGAATATGCTCGCCATTATTAACGAACCGCTGGGCCAGGAGAGTGGCAGCGGCGGGTTTGCTATGGAGTTCTGATGAAGAAGCGCACCTACAAAAACAAACACACCGCCAGTAGTGGCAGTGCCGGACAGCCAGATATCTCTGACGCACTCAGAAGCGATCCGGCGCTCAGCGCTTTCACGTTTGACGGGCCCTATTCGGTAACGGACGGCTATGATCTGCTGGACAGCATGTGCTGCGTCGATAACGGCCGGTACTACGAAACGCCAATAGACTGGAAAGGGTTAACCCGTGCGTTCGCACAATCCCCGCTGCATCAGTCGGCTCTTTACTTCAAACGCAATGTGCTGACCGGGTGCTATATCCCTCACCCCTTGCTGTCACGTCAGGCGTTCTCTGCGTTTGCGCTGGACTGGTTTGTCTTCGGCAATGCCTATCTTGAGCGTCGGTCTAATCGCCTGGGAGACCCGCTCAAACTCCAGCATGTTCCGGCCCTGAACACACGGCGGGGGAGTGACCTTGATACTTACTGGTTTATCCGGCAGTGGAAAGATGAATACGAATTTAAAACAGGGCAGGTCTGCCACATCATGAACCCGGATATCCATCAGGAAATCTACGGTATGCCTGAATACATGGGAGCGCTGCTGTCCGCCAGCCTGTCCCATTCTGCCGACAGGTTCCGCAAACTCTATTACGACAACGGATCCCATGCCGGATGCATTCTCTATGTCGGGTCGGAGAAGGTGGATCAGGAAAGCATAAAGGTGGTGCAAAAGACGCTGTCGCAGGCCAGAGGGAAAGGGTCCTTCAAAAACGTGCTGATCCACGCGCCGGGCGGCGGCAAAGACGGCGTGCAACTGTTGCCCTTCAGCCAGATATCGGCAAAGGATGAGTTTCTTAACATCAAATCAGCAACGCGCAACGATCTGCGCGACGCTCACCGCATCCCGCCGCAACTGATGGGCGCAATGCCGGAAGGCAACGGATCGCTCGGTGATGTTGAGAAAGCGGCGCGCGTCTTTGCCATCAACGAAATGTTGCCTGTGATGGAAGCAATGAAAGGCGTCAATGACTGGCTCGGTCAGGAAGTGATCCGCTTTAATCCCTACGCTCTGCTCAAAGACGAGTGACCCGTTCCACCCGCCGCACATCCTGCGGCGGTTCTCCTTCAGTAATTTTCAATCCTCGCATGACCGGCCACCACCTGAACACCACTCAGCGCAGCATTTACCCCCCTCACTCAGAGCGAATGAGCGCCATTCTGGCAGGCGCTTTCTGCAATTTACCCTGCACACAGCCGGAAGCGAGAAAACGCGCGGAGAAGGCGGAAAAGGCCGAGGAATGGCAATTAAAGGCATCCCCTCACGTCCCTCCGTCGCGTGGGCTGTTCCCCCGTCACCTGCGCGCGACATTTGCTTCGTTTTTTGTGCATTTGCCGAACCGTGGCCAGACCACACTGCCACAGGGCGGAAAGGGCATAAATAGCGTCAAAAAAATTGTGCAAGTTTGTGCACTATTGTGCGACAGAGAAAAGAGGCCAAGAAGAAAGGAATGCCGCCAAATCTAGCGACGTAGACAGGAAGGTGTCAGGCGTGATTCATTCATATATCCCACCCCTCAGCGCGCTCATTCCCTGGCCTCGCCTGCGCGCCAAACGTGCCTCTTTTTGTGCACTTTTGAAATACAGCCGGAACCGTAACAGAACTGGCGCGGAAGGGGATTAATAACATCAAAAAAATTGTGAAAATTCGCTCATATTCTTGCAGCGATAAAAAAAGCCTCAAAAATGAGGCTTTTAGATAGGTAACTAAGTTCTGACAGGGACAGTAGCTTGAGGCTGAATAGGTGCCAAAATTTGGTTATAACTTCGTAATATATCGTTATACAAATCCGGATGTTTATTTGCGGTTATCGTAAGTATCAAAGCATATTTAATTTTGTCAGCTTTGTTACTTTGTATCGCGCCTCCTCCTTGCCTTGCATTATAATGAATGTCGAAAACAGGTTTATTTAGAGACGTGCCACGCATACTTTTTGATGCATGTAGTACTGTCTCCCATTTCCCCATATCAGAACGACGCTCTTGTTCATTAGCATATTTTTTAAGCTCAAAAAAACCTTTAGTATCAGCGTTCTGAGCGCCTTGCTTTTTCTTATTCTCATCCGGTCGGAACGAAATTTCGAGGCCTGCCTTTGTGTAAGAGGCTGAATCCTGAGGGTCGACAGATGTTGAATAACAAAAGGTTGCTGTTAGGTTCACCATACCATTAAGACCGCCATCAGGTATTGGTAGTGCTGCTCTGAGATATTTGCCAGGCTTCAACTCTCCTTGATACACTATTCTGGCGACTCCATCAGGGCTTATAATTATATCATTAACATCTTCAGGTAGTTTTCCCCAACCAACTTCGGCATGGGAATAATTTTTTTGAGAACATGAATGAATCATCAGCGCTTTAATCGCTAACGTTGTTAGATTTCCACCCAAAAGGGCCTTGATTCCAACCGCAGTCCGTAATGCATATGGCGCAGCAAAGCTTGTACCCATTAGAGGTGCTATTACTGGATTTACATCTTCAGTTAGTACATGAAAATATTCGCTTTCTTCGCCCCCAAAAGCAACTAAGTCAGGCTTAATAACACCAGGGCTTCTGCCTGGCCCCATAGCACTATACGAGGAACGCGCCCATTTATTAGGATCTGTAGAATTAGCCGCTCCTATCGAAAGACCATTCACTGAGTCAGAAGGAACTTGAATCCTGGCATTGCCGGACTCTTGATCCATCTCACCATTGTTTCCTACAGCGATTGTCATGAGCGTTTCACCATCACTGAGCAGATCATCGATCACAGAAGTCCATGCATGAACTTCTGAATCCTCAATAGGCAAATTGGGCCCTAAACTCAAGTTAATAAATTGATACTGTCTAGAAAGAAGCACCTCTTCAATCAACCCTAGTGTTCTATAAAGCTCAAGCGGGTGTTCATTACAGATATCAGCATCTAAAACTCTCAAGTGATCAACATAAGAGTATGGGCGTGGAGCCATATTTCTAGCTTTTAATGGGCCAAAAAGAAAAGCAGAAGTTACTGCAAGGCCATGCTGCAACGCATCGCTATCATCTGCTGCACCATCATCCATAACTCGATATGAATTGAGCCATTTCTGTATTGAGTGTTGTTTAGGCAGGCCACCATCTAAAATAGCTGCTCTTAAATCACTTACTGGCGGATCACTTGGTAATAGCGTTTGAACTTGAGCTCCAGCGGCTCTTTGTATTGGACGAATACCGCGCAAAGGAGGTACGGGTCGGATTACCCTAACGAAAGTGAATAAGGATAAAATCTCAATTTTTTCTTTCCCACACTGTACAGGGACAAACCAAAGGTTACCCGCAGTAAAAGAAAGCTCTGAGTAAGGTGTAATATCGTTAGCTTCGGCATAACGCATAAAAGCAGACTGGACAAGGTCACTATTGTCACTAGGTAAAAGATGTACACCTACCTCGTAGAAGTCACCAGCCTCCTTCTTGCTAAAGGGTACGATTCTTTCTTCTGGCTTATAAGCAGAAAACGCTTCAATTCGCGCAAAGTCTATCGCTTGATCACTGCCAGCGTCTAGAGACTGTACCCAGGGCAGTATATTTTTAAAAGAAGAACGCTTACCCGCCACAAAAATCTGGGTAGTTGGAAACTCAGTCACTTCGACTTTGCGCTTCCAGCCGTCAGGCTTAATTTTAACGGTTTTACTTCCTATTGATTGCAGGTTGTTTTCTCTGAGTAAAGTGTCAGGAAAAAAAGAACGCGCAATATAACTAGGATTAAGTGTTAAACTAGCAACAGCATAATCGTTTGGGCAGGCACTAGCGGGTAAATCATCCAAATCAGATGTTGCTTGTTGAACTTGAGGTATTAGCCTTTGCTTTGCTTCAGCAAATGTATAAACCTCTGATTTATCCATGCCACGGCGAGGGCCTGAAACAGCACTCGCCAGCAACTCCCCACGACCTATTAGAAAGTTAGTAGCCATTACAATTCCTTTTATGCAATTGTGCCCTCAGAGGCACGACGTTTACGGATAGTATCTCGACTAACCCCGGTAATATCTGAGATAGAATGCTGCGAGAGCTTTGTCTTTTTACTGAGACTTAAGGCCACCTCCAGCTTCTCAGGCCTTTCCAATATAGAAATCCTACTTTTTATAAACTCTTCAATCAGTTCCTGATCAGATGCAATCCCTAATGCAACAGCTCTACGGAATTTATTTATTTCTTTTTCAATATTACTAAACGATTCATTTTTAAACGTTAAAGTCAAGATATCAACCCAACGTGAAAACATCGCAAAATCAGGCCCTGAAAATCTTCTTATTGCATCAGCAATATTTTCGGCATCCGGCCTGTCAAAGTTAACAATCATGTCGAAGCGACGCCATAATGCAGGATCAATTAACTCTTCGTGATTTGTGGCCGCCAACAACAGAGAATCTGTCGGCCATTCATCAACTTCCTGCAAGATGACTGTTACCAACCTTTTGAGTTCTCCAATATCAGAGTCATCACTGCGTTTTTTGGCTATTGAATCAATTTCATCAAGTAATAAGATGCATGGTTTTTTCTTCGCATAATCCAGTGCAGCTCGCAGGTTGTTACCGCTTTTTCCAAGATAACTACTCATAACAGCAGTTAAATCAAGTATATAAAAAGGTACATTAAGTTTTTTTGCCAACCAAGCCGCAGTTAAGGTTTTCCCTACTCCTGGGGGGCCTACAAAAATTGCAGATCGTGTTGGTGACAATCCCAAATCGTTTAACCGTTGGATGTTTTTACGCTCAAGTATGAGCCTGTCTAATACCAATTCATTTTTTTCCGAAAGCACTGGTTTCTCAAGTTCATCTTTCAAAACCGGCGTTTTTAGCAAACTTAGGCGCGACTCATCATCAACAGGCAAAGGCTGTTGAGAAATTGCAGGTGCAGGGCTGGGTGCCTTACGCAAACTGTTATGGCTACCCGCAGGTTTCGAACGCAAGTATTGATCAAGCTGAGCCGCTAAGTCAGGTGATGAGTCACGATACTTACGCACTAAGCGAGCGACATACAACCGAACATCATCATATTGTTCGGCTATAACCAGCCTGACTAGTTGGGCTAAATCTGACTGAATACCACTTAATTCGCCCATTGTAATTCTAACCTCTTAATTTTAAATAAAAAATACAAAAACATCATTGGACTACTTTTATAGTATTGCACTTATTCTCAGAACAGGAAAGGGGAATGCTATATGAAATTACAGTATGTTTTATGAATCACACTTACCTGGACGCCTGCCGCCAACGGTTGAGCAGTAAGTCCGCCTTGTGCCGAGCGAGCGTCTTACGCCAGTGCGTGTCCGCACCGGTCGTAACCAGTTCCCCGGTTATTAGATTGGCCCTATAAGTTGTATCGAGTACGGTAACTTCTCTCCCTTGTGCTAGCTTCATCGCCTGCACCGAGTTGATTTGGATTTTTCTTAATTTTGCCCAACTGATGATCTCATCTGACAGTACTGTAACATCCTCGCTTGCTGCATTTTCTTCTTGGCGTATAGCGTGTGCAGCTTTGAGATAGCTTTCAGCCCTAGCCCGGTCATAGTCGGTGCAATCACCGGCAGTAATGCTTAAAGCGAGCGCCTCAAACTGATCAGCAGGTGAAACACGCTGATTTGATTTGTGGTTTCTGATGTCTTCCGCAATCTGTTTTCTCTGATCTCGGCTCAATTGACCGATTTCAAATTGCTCTGGCTGCACTTCGCCTGTTGGCACAGTCAGATCTGGTGGATTTAAAGGGGGTGGAGCTGTATGTTTTTTGTACTCGGTACAGTTATTGACACGAGTCCAAGAGGGCGCAGACGCGCCCTTAAGGTCAAAATCCGGATCGGCGTGGTCTGAAGATTTAGGTTTCATCTTCACAATTCGATAAGAATGGAGGCGCGTTTCTACGGGCGGAATGCTGGAAGTAGGCATAACCAAACCCTTAATAGATTTCTGATATTCGCCATAGCTGGTCGGCTCGTTTTTGTATTGATACCAGGCGCGGAGGACAAGCCTGGAGCGGGAAACAAAAGGGCCACCCTGCAAAGTGATGTAACCCTGCCAATCTCCCGCATGAGCCGCGCGATGCAGCTCTCCAAAGACAGGGCTAACTTTGTCAGCTAACTCCTGATTTCTCAGGCGACGCAGCTCACGCCAGACTGACACTGGCGCTCCCCCTACAAACTGAAATTGCCGTATACCCCAGCATGACGCCCAGGCTGTTGCGTGCTTAGCGGTTTCCTTCAGTGGGCGTCCACTTTCGTGATCGCTCTCGCCGTCTAGGGCATAACCATCAATGTTTTTTGAGATGTATTTGACGACATAACCCGTAGCGCTACCCAAAGCCGGATCAATCGGCTTAAGTTCAAAGCGGGGCTGCTTACCAGACTTGCCAGTTAGCTCTTCCGCATCCTCACGCGTTGCGTAGTCTTCCATAACCTCTTTCAACTCCGCAGTGTGCTCTGGGGCTGTAAACAGCAGGCCATGCCAGTGCGGAGTACCGTCATGATGGGATTCAGCTACGCGAAGACCGAAAACAGGAATTTCGCGGCGTGCGAGTTCAGCGCGAATCTGTTGCCAAATTTGATTGAGATACCGCTGTGAACGGCGTGGGCTTGCTCCGTTCCACTTGTGGTTACGATGTCCAAACGCGGTATAGGCATGATATTTAGATGGGGCCGTGAGCGTGAAGAAACTTCCGGCATAACCGCTTTCCGTTGCCACCTTCTCAAAACCACCAATACGCGTCATAAGTTCTACACGGCGTTTTTCAGGGTTCGATACGCTTTTATCAATCTGCTCTATCAGCGACATGCGCTCACCAGTAACCTGATCTTCAAGTTCCAGGCGGCTCATGATTTCCCTGCTACGTTTGCGGCGGGCATCCCACTGTTTAACGTGATTTTTGCTGCAATAGGGGGAAACATCGCGGCGCACATCACCAAAGGCAATATGCAGATGTTCACGCCAGCGGCGCGTGTACTTTCGCAGCAGGCGTGACCAAAAACGATCATCAAGAATTTTTCGAATTGAAGCGGCCATTTCATCAAGTGGCATTTTGCGCCGTGAAGCCCAGGGCGCGATTAGCCCGAAGTAAGCAATTAGCCTTGAGCCTTCACGAAGCATTCGTTTGCTGTAATCCACAGGGCTAAGTACAGCACAGGCTTCACTCACTTCAGCTAAGGCTGCATTTGCATAAATAGCGATATCCTGAGCAAGTAAATCAATATCTTCGTCCGTGCTGTCAGCCAACTGATTGAACCGGCGCGTTAGCTCACGAAGGTTTTCAAACGTATGAAACAGTGGGTTTAATTCGGAAGAAATGATCCAGTCGCTGCCAACAGGCACGGCGTATTGCTCTGTAACTGCTCGCACGTGGGGAAGGTCGCGTGCCACGATATTGCGAAGGGTTAACTTTGCGATGTGACGCCCTTTGTCAGCGTGTACGGCATTTATGCGGGAGGAAACGCGGCGGCGGATAAATGTAGGTAGTGGTTTGAGGGTATCTTCAACCCACGCGAAAAACTCCTGCTCTTGACCCAGTTCATATAGATCAACAGCGGGAGTCTTATCGACAGCGATGGCCTGTTTGGGTTCATTCCACGGATAGGCGTACCGGGTCGCCTCGTTAAAGCTGCCCGGTTTATCCGTAGTCATAGAGTGAACACGACGCGCCTGAGTCACCGGCTCACCCTAGATTGCCACAGTGTCGCCGGGCTTTACTTCCCGCGCGTCACGTTCGGAATAACTGATTATCTCGGTGCTGCTGTAACCACCCTCACTAAGAACCTCAACGCGCGTGATCCAGAAATTACGGTATGGACGCACGTCCAGAACCTTAGTTACTACCGCCTCAACTGTATTCATCAGAACACCTCCTGATCTTCAAAAGCACCAGAAGCCACCATTTCTGAATAAGTCGTATCGCCCATTACAGCACCACAATCAGGACAGCCACCGCCTACGCGCCCGCAGCAATCACAGACACGCAGAGTGCCAATCACCTCGCCAGCCATATTACGAGTTTTAGCCCCAACTGAGCGCCGAACTTCAAAAGGCTTAAGGGTGAACGGGTAATAAATTTGGCGCGTGTCCGCGGTGTCACTACCTGAAAAAACGGACACACAACCTTCATTGTTATGAGCGGCGATTAATGCCCCAACCAGGTCACGGTGATCAGTTGCCGTGAAGGGCTTTCCATAAGCTGTGAAATCAGCCGTTGCGCTGGCTGGCAGGTATGGCGGATCACAGTAAATTACTGTGTTTTCAAATACACGGCTGGCAACAGGAATGGTGTAGCGGAAATCCGCACAAAGAAACTGAGCGCCTTTCTCATATGCCCTTTTAGAAAAGTGCTGAATCTCCGCCACAGGGAAAATTGGCTTGCGGCGATGTCCAAAAGGTACATTGAATTCATTCTTTGCATTTACACGATACAAACCGTTATAGCAGTGACGATTCAGATAAAGGAATAGGGCGGCGAATCTTATAAACTCTTCAGGATAATACAGCCTGTCATCGTGCCCTTTATTATCAGTGCATGAACAAAAATCACGATTGAATACATTAAATTCATTTCGATACTGATAATATGATTCTTTATTATTTCCGTCTTCAAAAAGTTCAGCGGCGGCATTCAACAAACCTTCAGTGTTACTTTTCAGAATCGAATAAAAATTAATAAGCGCGGCATTGCTATCGCACAGAATATAAGTCTTATAGTCAGTATTCAGGAAAACACTACCACTGCCCACGAAAGGCTCAACCAGGCAATCACCGTGGGGCAAAGCATCAAGCACATGCGACATAGCGCGAGACTTGCCGCCCGCCCAGATAAGAGGGGAGTTAACCATTTTTATGCTCCTTGTTTACTGCAACCTGTTCTCTGTTGGCGATCCAATCTTCCAGGCTGCGGTAAATTTCATTAGTGGAAAGCTTTTCTTTCTTCATCAGGTTTAATTTGATACGCAACAACCCAAGCAGGTGCGCGCGGTCATTTTTTTGAATTGTCATGTTCAATCCCCTGAAAAAAGATAAAGCGAAGCCCCGGTAAAAAAATGCCGTATATAAATCATTTCATAGTGCCGTTATTAAATCAGCGCGCGCCGCTATTCCAGTACGCTTCTAATTCTGCGGTGAATAATTCGCAAATTGAGCCCCCTGGAAGAATTGAAAATTGAATGCCTGTTTCTTTACAACGCACCTCAAAACCATTTCGCGCAATATCGGAAAGAGCCATACCCTGAGCAACATTACGCGATCTGCTGTATTGATGATCGGGGCCGTAGCCGCCACGCGATAAAGTGCGCGCACCATCTTGCCTGTTAGCATTTAAACGGTTTCGCGCTTCAATAACTGCTGCTGTTGAAGTTGTCATTAATGCCCCCGATGTAGCTGATCGATAGTCTGTCGAGCTTGAGACAATCCGAAGTCCAAACCCAGATAATTACCATCTTTGGTGATTTGATAACGCTGGCGCGAATACGGTTTTTTGCGTGGCAGCTTCACGATGGTGAAGCCGCGATAGATTGCTGTTTTGCTGTTGATCTGGATAAGCATTTTCAATCCCTGTACCTGTATACCCGCTGTTGTCATGCAATGCGGCTTTGCTGGCTGTGACTGTTGCGCTTGTGTGTTGAATGCTGGTTACCAGTTACACGGCGATATGTTTTCTTATCTCGCATCAACCGATCAATGAAGTGCTTTTCTTCTGGGGTAATCAGGGCGCGGCAATGCGCCACTGCATCCCAATATTCTTGCAGCATGATGAAACGTTTAGGACGTTTCGAACCGGGCATTCCTTCGCGATGAACTGGCAATTGTGCGCGGTCCATCAGGTTGCGAACGCTCTTTAACGTGCGGCCAGTCAGATAAGCAAACTCGACCGGCGTAACGAAAATCTGTTTTTGTAGTTCTTCGGTATTCATATCCCGGATGCTTTCAGCCTGCGCGGTTGTCATTTTGCACGTGCGAGCAACGCGAGCGTTGTCTAACGGGAATTGGCGTAAATGTTGAGATCCCGCCGTTAAATCAATTTCTCGTAATTGTGTCATTTGTTAGACTCCATACGTTGAGGTCATTTGAGGCTTAATGAGCACTAATCGGCTTCTGGTGGCACTGTGGGCAAATGTTGCCTGTGTGCTTAATTTTTATGATTGTGATGAGATCCTATCATTATGTCAATGACGCAAGGCGAAAAACTGGCGCTTATTCGCGACTCTGAACGTTTAACTAAAAGGCAAATGTCTGAATTAACAGGGTTAAATTATTCAAGTTATGGGGGGTATGAGCGTGATAAGACGAAAATGACGCTCGAAGCAGCAGTGAGTATTTTTGGACACCCTCGTTTTCATAAGTATCAAGACTGGTTTATGTATGACCGGATCGACCCAAGCCGGGGCCAGATCGCACCGGCTCTCGCACACTTTGGGCAAGAGACAACGCAATCAGACCACTCCGGGAAACAGACTGGTTAACTTTATATAAACATTACATTTTCACTATTTGTTACCAGGATAGTGAACTGACAATCGGAGGGTCTTCTTATGTCCGTTAAGAAACTCGAAGATGGTCGCTATGAAGTGGATGTAAGGCCGCGCGGGCGCGATGGAAAACGCATTCGGCGGAAGTTTGATAGAAAGGCAGAAGCGCACGCATTTGAGCGCAGTATCATTGCCAAATTTCAGAATCATGATTATCTGAATAAACCGGCTGATAAACGAAAGCTAAGCGAGTTTATTGCGCTTTGGTGGCAGTTGATTGGACGAAACAAAAACTATGCGAACCGCAGACTAAGCGCGGTTAATTGCATCTGCCAGGATATGGGCGACCCTATGCTTTACCAGCTTGATGCACGTTGCATTATTGATTACCGAGCATACCGGCTGGAGCAGGGGATTAAGGCTTCAACGATAAATCATGACCTTTTCGCCTTGAGTGGAATTTTCAAGTCAATGGCGGAGATCGACGAGTTCCACGGGGAAAATCCCGTGACATCGGTTTCCGCGTTGAAAGAGCCCAAAACCGAGATGTCATACCTGACACAGACCGAGGTTGATCGGCTCTTGTCGCTATGTTCCGGTGATTACTACCGCATAGCGATATTGCTGCTGGCTACAGGTGCAAGGTGGGGGGAGGCATACAATCTGAAAGCGGAAAATATTGTCGGTAACAGAGTCATGTTTACCCTGACAAAAAACGGTGAAAGGCGCGTTGTTCCGATATCTGATGATATCGCCAGGATAATTAAACACAGGGAATCAGGGCGACTTTTCCGGGTGAGTTACAAGACGTTCCGCTTGAGGATGAAAGAAGCAAAACCCAATTTGCCAGATGGACAGGCGGCCCATGCTTTGCGGCACACGTTCGCGACGCACTTCATGATGAAGGGGGGCAACATCATTGCCTTACAGAGAATCTTGGGTCATGCGGATATTTCGCAAACGATGGTTTACGCACACTTCGCTCCAGATTATTTACTGGACGCTGTGAGCTATAATCCTCTCAGCGGAATGTCCACATTGTGTCCACACTCTGGAGGCAAAGCGGGGGATTTGCGGGTTAGTTAAGTCTGTAAAATACTGATTCGGCGCAGTACCTTAAGGGGCTGCGCCTGTCAGAATCCCACCATCAAGGGGAAGGTCAAGGGGGAAATGTGAATATCAGCGATGTTGCGAAAAAAACCGGCTTAACCAGCAAAGCGATTCGCTTTTATGAGGAAAAAGGGCTGGTGACGCCACCGTTGCGCAGTGAGAACGGCTACCGCAGCTATACGCAGCTGCATCTTGATGAACTGACGTTACTCCGCCAGGCAAGACAGGTAGGATTTAACCTTGAAGAGTGCGGCGAGCTGGTTAACCTGTTTAACGATCCGAAACGCCACAGTGCCGACGTGAAAAAACGTACGCTGGAAAAAGTGGCGGAGATCGAACGCCATATCATCGAATTACAGGCGATGCGTGAGCAACTGTTACAGCTGGCAGAATCCTGCCCGGGAGATGACAGCGCCGAGTGCCCGATTATCGACAATCTTTCCGGCTGCTGCCACCGTAAAACCCACGCCTAACAGGCTTTAACCCGCAGAGTAATGCCTTCCACCGCAATGACCTCAACCCGCGTGCCGGCGCTGAGGTCATCGTCGGCCACCACCGGCCACGAACTGTCCCCCACGCGCATATGACCGCGTCCGTTGATCAGCGCGTTATCAAGCGTAAAGCGTCTACCCACGATCTGCTGCCCACGCTGGTTGAGGTGCGCGTCGACCGGCTTCTGCGCCTTCACCCGTTTGTTCAGCCAGCGCCACCACAGCCAGGCGGCCAGCAGCGTCAGCACGGCAAACAGCGCGCCCTGCCACTCCCAGCCGACAGGCAGCAGCCAGACGACCAGCCCGGTAATCACCGCGGCAACCCCGCTCCACAGCAGATAACCGTTGCCGCCAAGCATCTCGGCGGCCAGCAGTAAGCCGCCAAGGCTTAGCCAGAACGCATGAGGATGTGCAACGATGAGCTCTATCATTTTTTACGCTCGTTTCCGCCGTCTTTGATCAACTCGGCAATTCCGGCGATAGATCCCATCAGACTGCTGGCATCCAGCGGCATCATTACCACCTTGCTGTTGTTCGCGGAGCCGATCTCCTTCAGCGCATCGGTATATTTTTGCGCGACGAAGTAGTTCACGGCCTGGATATCCCCGGCGGCAATCGCCTCGGAGACCATTTGCGTCGCGCGGGCTTCCGCTTCTGCCGAACGTTCACGCGCTTCCGCCTGGAGGAAGGCAGACTGACGGTCGCCCTCGGCTTTCAGGATCTGCGACTGTTTTTCCCCTTCCGCTTTCAGGATTTCAGCCTGACGCACCCCTTCGGCTTCAAGAATATAGGCACGCTTGGTACGCTCGGCCTTCATCTGCGCGTTCATGGAAGCAATCAGCTCTGCCGGTGGGCGCACGTCGCGGATCTCAATGCGGGTCACTTTGATCCCCCACGGATTGGTGGCTTCATCCACAATGTGCAGCAGGCGGGTATTTATGCTGTCGCGCTGGGAGAGCATTTCGTCCAGCTCCATTGAGCCAAGCACGGTACGGATGTTGGTCATGGTCAGGTTGACGATCGCCAGCTCCAGGTTGCTCACCTCATAGGCCGCTTTCGGCGCATCAATCACCTGAATAAAGCAAACCGCATCGATGGTGACGTTGGCGTTATCCTTGGAGATGACTTCCTGGGAAGGGATATCCAGCACCTGCTCCATCATATTGATCTTACGCCCAATTCTGTCCATGAACGGGACGATCAGGCTTAAACCCGGCTGAAGAGTATTGGTGTAGCGACCGAAGCGTTCGACGGTCCACTGGTAACCCTGCGGGACAATTTTGACGCCTGCGCCCACGATAACCAGCGCAACGAATATAAGGACAGGAACAACGATGAGCATAAAAACCTCCTGTTTTGCATGCCGTAACGAGAAAAACTGCGTATTTGTTGAACGTAAGTATATCGGCTAACGAAGAGGATTTCGCCCCTGTAAAGAGGTGGGAACCGGACTGGCAGAAATAAAACGCCCCGTTCGGAATGCGGGGCGCAAAACGTTACTTTTCAGACCAGGTATAGCTGAAGTCGGTGATAAACCCATCCCCGGCGTCAGCGATGGCTTTTGATAAGCCCTGATAGTATTTTTCCAGGCCGATGGCCTCTATCTGCTGGATCTGCTCGCGAACGGGAGCGCAGAACAATACCGCATTGCCCGCCCCGACACGTTTGTTGTTCGGCGGCAGATCGCCGGTAATCGCCTTAAACCAGGTTCTGATCCCTTGCTTTAAGCTGTGCGGCGCTTTTGTAAGATCCTCCTGGCCGGTCAGCACCTGTAGGGTAGGGAATTCATTAGCATTGACGGCGGTTTTCATACGCGCAAAGAACGCGGTAAAAAGCTCAAAAGAGCCGAGATCCGTGACGCGAGGCTTGGTGGTTTTTCCGTTTTTATTGCCCATTTTTCCGGCAGGGGCTGTAGGCGCCGGAACCACATTGACCTTATGCAGATCCAGACCAAACAGCAGATTGCAGTGCGCCCGGCGCTCTTTAAGCGGATAGGACATCAGCACGTCAATAAACGCCGTCGCCTTCACATCGGCCAGATCATGGTTAATCAGCCATTGCGAGCGGGCAAATTCCGCAGGGGAAACGAACCAGTCCGGCACCTCAGTAAAGCGTCTGGATTTACCCTTGCCGTCAAACTCGAGAAAGTAAGCTCCATCATCGAAAGCAAAATAGCAGTTTTTAAAGCTACCGATTGTGGTGTTAACGATGAGCGCCTTCTTAACAAAATCGACCACCTCTGCACCCATGACAAAACGCGTGAGTTCAGAAGAATTGATGACTTCCATTAATGTTTCCACATCAGGAACACCAGGCTTCAGGGAAGAGAACTCATAAAAGATATGTGTCATGTTGCTGACTTCCTGTAGTTATAGAGGTGACAATTAGCGAGCAAAAAGTTTAACACTTGCTATAGGTTAAGGCTATTCGCGCTGCGTAGCGGAAAGGATTATGCTAAAGGCTGTTCTTATTACAGCGGTTAATGGAATCGGAATGAATAATAAAAAAAATCTTCTGGATATCAGGGATGTTGGCTTTCGTGTGGGTGATAACACCATCCTTCAGCACGTCGATTTTTGTCTCTCTCCGGGCGAATTTAAACTGATAACTGGCCCCTCCGGCTGCGGCAAAAGCACCCTCCTGAAAATCGTGGCTTCGCTACTGAGCCCAACGGAGGGAACCATCCTGTTTGCAGGAAAAGATATCGCCACGCTTTCACCGGAAAGCTATCGCCAGCAGGTGTCATACTGCGTGCAAACGCCGTCCCTGTTTGGCGACACGGTGTACGACAATCTGGTTTTCCCCTGGCACATCCGCAACCAAACGCCTGATCCAAAAAAGTTTACCGACGATCTGACCCGGTTCGGGCTTTCGCCGGAGACGCTGACCAAATCGATCGCCGAACTGTCGGGAGGGGAAAAGCAGCGCGTCTCGCTGATCCGTAACCTGCAATTCTTGCCGAAGGCGCTGTTGCTGGACGAAATCACCAGCGCGCTGGATGACGCTAACAAGCGCAACGTCAATGACATTATCCATCGCTACGCCCGGGAGCAGAATATTGCCGTGCTGTGGGTGACGCATGATTCAAATGAAATTACCCATGCGGATGATGTCATCACGCTCAGGCCGCAGGGCGGGAAAATGGAGGAGGCTCATCGTGGGTGAACATAACATAACCAACGAATCGCTGGCGCTGTCGATGGTCCTGGTGCTGGTGGCGATTGTGGTCAGCTACCGGGAAAAGCTGGGGCTGGAAAAAGATATTCTTTGGAGTATCGCCCGCGCGGTCATTCAGCTCATCATCGTCGGCTATGTGCTGAAATACATCTTCAACGTCAATCATGCCGTGCTGACCCTGTTGATGGTGCTGTTTATCTGCTTTAACGCGGCATGGAACGCGCAGAAACGCAGTAAATACATCGATAAAGCGTTCATCTCGTCGTTTATCGCCATCACTACCGGGACCGCATTAACGCTGGCGGTGCTGGTGCTTTCCGGCTCGATAGAATTTACGCCGATGCAGGTGATCCCTATTTCCGGGATGATTGCGGGCAATGCGATGGTGGCGGTCGGGTTGTGCTACAACAATCTGGGGCAACGGTTCAGCAGTGAACAGCAGCAGCTTCAGGAGAAGCTAAGCCTGGGCGCGACGCCGAAGGTGGCCTCGGCGAGGTTGATCCGCGACAGCATTCGCTCTTCGCTGATCCCAACGGTGGATTCCGCTAAAACCGTGGGTCTGGTGAGCCTGCCGGGCATGATGTCGGGGCTGATTTTTGCCGGTATCGATCCGGTAAAAGCCATTAAATACCAGATTATGGTGACGTTTATGCTGCTCTCTACGGCGAGCCTGTCCACCATCATTGCCTGCTACCTGACCTATCGGAAGTTTTACAACGCACGCCACCAGCTGGTGGTGACGCCGTTGAAAAAGACGGGGTAATATCGGCTTTTGTAGGCCCGGTAAGCGTTAGCGCCACCGGGCATTTTTTTGCTAGTAGAGCAACGCGTACAGCTGACGACGATATTTCGACGCCAGCGCGTCACCGGTACCCAGCGCGGCCAGGATCTCCTGGAACATCTTCCGCGCCTGTCCGTCTGCGGCGCCCAGGTCCTTCTGAAGATGGCTAAACAGCAGCTCCAGCGCCTCTTCGTTACGCCCCACCTGGTGAAGCTGAAGCGCCAGCTGGCTTGCCAGCGCGGCATCTTCCGGGTTGTCCGCAACCTGCTGCTGAAGCTGCTGAATTTCAGGGGTATCGGCCGCCTGTTTCAGCAGGTCAATCTGCGCCACCAGACCCTGATAACGGGTATCCTGATCCTGCATCGGCACCGTTTTCAGCACGGCTTCCGCGTCTTCAGGGCGGTGCAGCGCAATCTGGGTTTCTGCCAGCAGCAGACCAATCTGGCTGTTCTGGTTCGACAGTTGCCACGCGTCTTTTAACAGCGGCAGCGCCTCGTCGTACTTGCCTTCCTGCATCAGCGCCATGGCTTCCTGCGCTTTCAGCTCTTCTTCGCGCGGCAGAACTTTATCCAGCAGGGCGCGGATCGCCTCTTCCGGCTGCGGCCCCTGGAAGCCATCCACCGGCTGACCGTTCTGGAACAGGTAGACGGTTGGGATCGCGCGCAGGCCAAACTGGGAAGCCACCATCGGTTCGGCGTCACAATCCAGCTTCGCCAGAATGAACTGACCGTTGTACTGCGCGGCAAGGCTTTCCAGGACCGGCGTCAGTTGCAGGCAGTGTTGGCTGCGTTCAGACCAGAAGTAGAACAGCACCGGTTTAGTCATTGACTGTTCGAGCGTCTGTTGCAGGTTAGCTTCAGTTATGTTGACGATATTCTGTACGGACATGCGGCATTCTCTTTTATCGGTTTACTCTTTACATGGGGGTAAGCGTCGTCGCTTCAACTCAACCCTGCAAAATTTTGTCCATCATCCGCCCCGGCAGCAGGCGTTTCAACCAGCCGACGGCATGGGTTACCAGCGTGACCGGATAGCGCATTTTAGGGGTATCGCTCTCAAACGCGTGGCGCACTTTGGCAACCACGGCTTCTGGCCCAAGCGTAAAACGCGCCGCGATACCGGGGTTTTCGACCGGTTTGTCCGCCTGCGTCTGGTTAACGTTTTCCGTAAAGCGGGTGCGGATCGGGCCCGGTTCAATCAGGCTGACCTTAATACCGCTGTGGCGCAGCTCCATGCGCAACGCATCGGACCAGGCTTCAAGCGCATATTTGCTGGCGGCGTAAGCCCCGCGGCCCGGCGTGGAGATCAGGCCCATAACCGAGGAGGTCATCACGATGCGCCCTTCGCCGTGCGGCAGCATGGCGGGGAGAAGGCGCATGGTAAGCTGATGCGCCCCGAAAAAGTTTGCGGAGAACTGCTGCTCCAGCTGTTCCCGTGAGAGCGTCTGTAGCGGGCCGTACACGCCATAGCCCGCATTGTTGAACAGACCGTAAAGACGGTTGTTGGTCAGGGCGATAACCTCATCGGCGGCCTGCTCCACGCTCTCTGGCGAATCGAGATCCAGCAGAATGCCGGTAAATCCCAGCCCTCGCATGCGTTCGACATCCTCGGGTTTGCGGCAGGCTGCCAGTACCCAAAACCCCTGACGTTTCAGTTCAAGGGCGCTTTCAAGGCCAATTCCGCTGGAACATCCTGTTATTAAGACCGATTTTTGCATAACTTTACCTGTCAGGTTCTCAGCTGTTTGACGAGTCATGTTTTACTAAAGGAGCCAGCCGGGTTGCCATCCAGTCGGCAATAAACGGCTGGGCATCGCGATTGGGGTGAATGCCATCATCCTGCATCCACTGGGGTTTCAGATAGACCTCTTCCATGAAAAATGGCAGCAGCGGAATATCAAACTCTTTGGCAAGCTTAGGATAGATCGCACTAAACGCCTCATTATACCGACGGCCGTAGTTGGCGGGCAGGCGAATTTGCATCAGCAGCGGCTGGGCATTGGCGGCCTTAATGGTCTGCAAAATGGTCCGCAGCGTTTGCTCCGTTTGCTGAGGCTGGAAGCCGCGCAAACCATCATTACCGCCCAGTTCAACCAGCACCCAACGCGGTTGATGCTGCTTAAGCAGGGCAGGCAGGCGCGATAAGCCTTGCTGCGACGTATCACCGCTGATGCTGCCGTTCACGACAGACGCCCGGGACTGCCATTTATCATTGAGCAGGGCGGGCCAGGCCGCACTGGCGGCCATACGATAGCCCGCGCTCAGGCTGTCGCCCAGAATCAATAACGTGTCCGCAGCCGCCGCGCGGAAGGTCATCAGCATCAAAAACAGGAAGGGCAAATGCCAGCGGAAAACATTGTTGAAGTTCATCGTCTTAAGAAGTCCGTCGGTCAGGGAGAACACGAGCTTTCCATCCTCACCGGAGTTGAACTCGTTGTCAAACGTGCCGAAACCATCGCCCTGATTGGCGAATCCGGTTCCGGTAAATCCACGCTGCTGGCCATTCTCGCCGGTCTGGACGATGGCAGCAGTGGGGAAGTGAACCTGGTCGGCCAGCCCCTCCACGCGCTTGATGAAGAGGCCCGCGCCGCGCTGCGAGCCCGGCATATCGGGTTTGTCTTTCAGTCATTCATGCTGATCCCGACGCTGAACGCGCTGGAAAACGTTGAGCTGCCCGGCCTGCTGCGCGGTGAAAATACCCGTGAAAGCCGCGATCACGCGAAGGCGTTGCTGGAACAGCTGGGGCTGGGCAAACGTCTCGACCATCTTCCGGCACAGCTTTCCGGCGGTGAGCAGCAGCGCGTGGCGCTGGCCCGGGCGTTTAACGGGCGCCCGGAAGTGCTGTTTGCCGATGAACCCACTGGTAACCTTGACCGTAAAACCGGAGACAAGATTGCCGATCTGCTGTTTTCCCTCAACCGCGAGCACGGCACCACGCTGATTCTGGTTACCCACGATCCGCAGCTGGCCGCCCGCTGCGACCGCCGCCTGCGGCTGGTGAACGGTATTCTTCAGGAGGAAGCATGATTGCCCGCTGGTTCTGGCGCGAGTGGCGCTCGCCCTCGCTGCTGATTGTCTGGCTGGCGTTGAGCCTGGCGGTGGCCTGCGTGCTGGCGCTCGGTAGCGTCAGCGATCGTATGGAGAAAGGGCTTAGCCAGCAGAGTCGGGAATTTATGGCCGGGGACCGGGCTCTGCAAAGTTCTCGCCCCGTGCCGCCGGGCTGGATTGAGGAAGCGCGCAAAGAGGGGCTGAAGGTAGGGGAGCAGATCACCTTTCAGACTATGACCTTTGCGGGCGACACGCCGCAGCTTGCAAGCGTAAAAGCCGTGGATGACATCTACCCGATGTACGGTGACTTACAAACCAGCCCGCCGGGGCTAAAACCGACGGCCGGTACGGTCCTGCTGGCATCGCGACTGATGGCGCTGCTGAACCTGAAACCCGGCGACAGTATCGACGTCGGCGACGCGACACTCAAAATTGCCGGGGAAGTGGTGCAGGAGCCCGACTCTGGATTTAATCCGTTCCAGCTTGCGCCGCGCCTGCTGATGAACAGCGCTGATGTGGCGAAAACCAACGCCGTCCAGCCGGGAAGCCGTGTCACCTGGCGGTATAAGTTTGGCGGGACGCCTGCGCAGCTGGAGGCGTACGAAAAATGGCTCCTGCCGCAGCTCAAGCCGGAACACCGCTGGTACGGGCTGGAGCAGGATGACGGGGCGCTCGGCAAATCCCTCGAACGTTCCCAGCAGTTCCTGCTGCTGTCGGCGCTGTTAACTCTGCTGCTTGCCATTGCGGCGGTTGCCGTGGCGATGGGGCACTACTGCCGCAGCCGTTACGATCTGGCGGCGATCCTCAAAACCCTCGGCGCGGGCCGCGCGCAGCTGCGCAAGCTGATTGTCGGCCAGTGGCTGATGGTGCTGGCGTTGTCGGCTCTGACCGGCGGGGCGATAGGGCTGCTGTTTGAAAAGCTGCTGATGGTGCTGCTCAAACCGGTACTCCCCGCCGCATTACCGCCTGCCAGCCTCTGGCCGTGGCTGTGGGCCATCGGCGCGATGACGACGATCTCCCTGCTGGTAGGGTTACGCCCGTACCGGCTGCTGCTCGCCACCCAGCCGCTGCGCGTGCTGCGCCGCGATGTGGTGGCCAGCGTCTGGCCGCTGAAGTTCTACCTGCCGGTGATTATTGCGGTGGCGGTCGGGCTGTTGGCCTGGCTGATGGGCGGCAGTACGTTGCTGTGGGCGGTGCTGGCGGGCGCGGTGGTGCTGGCGCTGCTGTGCGGCGTAGTGGGCTGGATACTGCTTAATGTCCTGAGAAAGCTGACAGTTAAATCACTCCCCATACGGTTAGCGGTTAACCGACTGCTGCACCAGCCGTGGTCTACCCTCAGCCAGCTCTCGGCATTTTCGCTGTCGTTTATGCTGCTGGCGCTTCTGCTGGTGCTGCGCGGGGATCTGCTGGATCGCTGGCAGCAACAGCTTCCGCCGGAAAGCCCGAACTATTTCCTGATCAACATTGCTCCCGAACAGGTGACGCCGCTGAAGGGTTTCCTGTCTGAGCATCACATTATTCCGGAATCGTTCTATCCGATCGTGCGCGCCCGCCTGACGCAGATCAACGGCCAGTCGACGGAGGGAAATAAGGATGAATCGCTCAATCGCGAACTCAACCTGACCTGGCAGGCGAAACGTCCGGACCATAACCCGATCGTTGCCGGCACCTGGCCGCCGAAAGCGGGGGAAGTGTCGATGGAAGAGGGGCTGGCGACACGCCTGAACGTGAAGCTCGGAGACAGCGTGACCTTCACCGGCGATACCCAGGATTTCACCGCCAAAGTCACCAGCCTGCGCAAAGTGGACTGGGAAAGCCTGCGACCAAACTTCTTCTTCATCTTCCCGCCGGGTGCGCTGGACGGACAGCCGCAGAGCTGGCTCACCAGCTTCCGCTGGGAAAACGGCAACGGCATGCTGACGCAGCTTAACCGGGAATTTCCGACGGTGAGCCTGCTGGATATCGGCGCGATCCTCAAACAGGTCGGGCAGGTGCTGGAGCAGGTGAGCCGCGCGCTGGAGGTGATGGTAGTGCTGGTGACCGTCTGCGGCGTGCTGTTGCTGCTGGCGCAGGTGCAGGTGGGCATGCGTCAGCGTCATCAAGAGCTGGTGGTCTACCGCACGCTGGGAGCCAGTAAACGGCTGCTGCGCGCCACGCTGTGGAGCGAATTTGCTCTGCTCGGTCTGGTGGCGGGCCTGGTGGCGGCCATCGGGGCGGAAACCGCGCTGGCGGTACTCCAGAGCAAAGTCTTCGACTTCCCGTGGGAGCCCGACTGGCGGCTGTGGCTCACGCTGCCCGTCTGCGGCGCCGTGCTGCTGTCCCTGTGCGGCGGCTGGCTCGGAACCCGGCTGTTGAAAGGTAAAGCGCTATTCCGCCAGTTTGTCAGCTAGTTTACTGACGTGATGATGACGCACCGGCATTTCTGCTGGTGCGTCATCGCTTAACGGCACAAATTGTTAATGCCCCTGCATTTAGTAGCACAAAACATTAAAAACCCGCCCACACAGCCCGAATTTTTCCGGTTAATATTCACCAGCTAAATATTTAGCAGCGTGTCTATCAAGGAAAAAGAATGACTATAAGAAAAACAGCGCTGGCGACAACGATCGGCGCAGCAGTGGCATTGGCTTCTTTCGCATCTCAGGCGGAAATCACCCTTCTGAAACAGGATCCGCAGGCGGGTAACCCGCTGAGCCGCCTGAACTTCACCGTTGGCGGCAGTATTCGTCCTCAGTTCCAGAATATGACCGGTGATGACGGCAAAAACAGCTACAAGCGCAACGGCTTTGACGGCGGCACCCGCTTCCGTTTCGCTGCGGATTACTACCTGTTCGATGACATCAGCTGGATCAGCTACTACGAGCTGGGTGTGAACATTCCGGCGCAGTTCAACTGGGATCATCACTACGCCGACGGCGCGCACGACACCTCTCGTCGTATGCTCTACACCGGTCTGAAGAGCGACACCTGGGGTACGCTGACCTTCGGTCAGCAGAACAGCGTGTACTATGACGTAGTGGGCGCAAAAACCGATATCTGGGACTACGACATGATTGGTCAGGCGCCAGGTAACGGGATCAACGGCGACTATGACGGCTCTTACCGTTCACGCCAGATGCTGAAGTACAAGAAAACTGTGGGCGATGCTGACATCTACGCCTCTTACCTGTTTGAAGACAGCGAATACCTGCCGGGCAACGGCCTGCGTTACAAACGTAAAGGCGGCGGTTCACTGGGTATCGATTATCACCTGACTACCGATCTGACCTGGGGCGCAGCGTGGAACTACACCCGCGCGGACATGCGTAACCCGGACAACGGCGACAGCAAATCCTACGACCAGAACATCCTTGGTACCGCCCTGAGCTGGACGCCGGATAACTGGACCTTCTCCGCAGGCGGCGGCTGGTATCAGAACTTCCTGACCACCAAAAAAGTGTCCGTTAACGACTACTTCGCCGGTGATGCATGGGGTATTGAATACTTTGCGGGTTACAAGTTCCCGGTTGGTCAGTATGCGGTGAAATCCATCCAGCCGTACTTCATGGGCGACCGTATCGAGTACGTGAATGGCCGTAACTACCAGCGCATCGACAACGGCGTGGGTATCAGCTTCCAGCTGGATTACGGTTTCCGCGTGGATTACGAACACGTGTTCACCTCCAGCACCGACAACCTGGGCGACATGAACCTGGTGCGTCTGCGTTACGACTTCTAAGTTGTCATGTAGGGTGCGGCCTGATGCCCTCACCCTGACCCTCTCCCACGGGGAGAGGGAAAAAACATTAAAAACGGCAACCCAGGTTGCCGTTTTGCTTTTACCTCGCCACCCGGCTTTTTTCAGCGATCGAGCCACTCAGCAATTTCTTCGTACGTCCCGCGATACACAATCTTCTCCGCCTTTTTCTCCAGCTGATAGCCGTACATCGGGTCGTAATAGTCCTTCAGCAACGGCACAAGCCAGCTGAAGTGCGCGTCAGTGCTGCCAGTACGCTGTTGCTCGACAAGCGCGGCATCCAGCAGGGCGGTAAATTCCGCAAAGCGTTGCAGCCCCAGACGGCGACGAATGGCGTACAGGCCGTGATGCAGATATTCGCTGTACGCTTTCCAGCCCGCCTCTTCACCGCAGGCGGCAGAAAAGTCGGCCCACATGTGGACGAAATACTCTTCGCGCAGGCGCTCAAGACGGATCTCAAACGGATCCTCGACCACCACGACAGGCGCTTCAGCCATGCGGTCGCGCAGACACTCCGGCAGGTGGTTGGAGCCAATCATCCGGCCCTCGTCTTCAAGCACCCAGCGCGCGGCGTCTTTTTTCAATAGCTCAACCGCAAGGTGATTCTCGAAGCTCGCCTGAGAAAGCTGCGGGGTGAGCGTGCGACCAAACGACGAGCCGCGATGGTGCGCCAGCCCTTCCAGATCGATGCCCTGTGCATGCTGCTTCACCAGCAGCGTTTTACCGTTACCGGTACAGCCGCCGATAAGCACCATCGGCTTTTGTGACTGCTCAATGGTCACCTGAATCGCCGTCTGACGCAGGGCCTTATAGCCGCCGCGGATCAGCGGGTAGTCGATGCCCGCCTCTTTCAGCCAGGCCTGGGAGATGTGTGAGCGCTGGCCACCGCGCGCGCAGCAAAGGTAGCCCTCAGGATGGGCAAGGCTGGCTTCCCGCCAGGCGCTGATGCGCGCCTCGCGCGTCTCGCCGTTGACCAGGCTATGGCCGAGCGCCAGCGCGGCGTCCGGACCCTGGCGTTTATAGCAGGTGCCGACGGCGGCACGCTCGTCGTCGTTCATTAAGGGCAGGTTGAGTGCGGCGGGCATCGCACCCTGGGCAAATTCGATCGGCGCGCGAACGTCGATTAAAGGGGTATCGGACGCGAGGATCGCGCGATAGTCCGTTCCATCGTTCATGGTGGTTCCAGAAGAAAACTGAGCAGCAATGGGCGGGGATTGTACGCCGGGGAAGGGGAAGGTCAACTCCCCGGCGAGGGATACTTACTTCAGTTTTGACTGCGCCCAGACAATACCGCTCGCATATTCTGGCGGCAGCAGGGGAACAATCGCTTCCAGCGTGGCGCTCAGGCGGTCCGTGTCGGTATCGTTCAGGTTCAGATGGCCGACCTTACGCCCCGGACGCACCTCTTTGTCGTACCAGTGCAGGTGCACCAGCGGCAGCTTCAGCCAGTTGTAGTTCAGATCGGTACCGATCAGGTTGATCATCACCGACGGGCTGGTCACCACCGGCTGCGGCAGCGGCAGATCGGTGATGGCGCGCAGGTGCAGCTCGAACTGGCTGATGGAGGCGCCGTTTTGCGTCCAGTGGCCGCTGTTGTGCACGCGCGGCGCAAGTTCGTTGATCAGCAGACCCGACGGCGTGACGAAACACTCCATCGCCATCACGCCCACATAGCCCAGCTCATGCATAATAGCAGAGAGCATCTCTTCCGCCTGCGCCTGCTGGTCAGCATTGGCCTGCGGGAAGGCGACGCTGGTGCGCAGAATCCCGTCCTGATGCAGGTTATGCGTTAGCGGGTAAAAAACGGTGTGCCCGTCATGCCCGCGCGCGCCAACCAGCGACACTTCACCGCTAAAGTTAATGCCCTGCTCAACAATGCACTCGCCGTAGCAGTCGTCCGGCAGCTCGGCGGTGTCGTTCGCGCGCAGGCGCCACTGCCCGCGGCCGTCGTAGCCGCCGACGCGACGCTTCACAATCGCCAGGTCTCCCAGCATCGCAAACACGTCATCCCACTCGCGCTTATCGGAAAGCAGCTGCCACGGCGCGGTCGCGAGGCCGAGCTTGTCGAAAAGCTGATTTTGCGTGAGACGGTCGGCAATGATCGGGAAGACGTCGCGGTTCACAAAGGCGTTATGGCGCGCCAGCTCGCGGGTCAGGGCGGTTTCCGGCCAGCGTTCAATTTCGGCGGTGATCACGCTCTGATGGAACGGCACGGCTTCCGGCTCGGCATCCAGTCCGACGGGCCAGACGGCAATACCCAGCGGCTCACCGGCCTGACGTAGCATCCGGCCAAGCTGACCATTACCAAGAACGCAAACCTGCTTCATGCTGCACCCCGCGGATCCGGGTTATCCAGCACCTCATCGGTCTGGGCTTTACGCCACTCCGCCAGACGCTGGTGCAAATCTTTATCATGCGTCGCCAGGATCTGCGCGGCCAGCAGGGCGGCATTTGCCGCACCTGCTTTACCAATCGCCAGGGTACCGACAGGAATACCGCGCGGCATCTGGACGATAGAGTAAAGGCTATCCACCCCGCTTAACGCGGCGCTTTGCACGGGAACACCCAGTACCGGCACCAGCGTTTTGGCGGCAATCATGCCCGGCAGATGTGCTGCGCCGCCCGCACCGGCAATGATCACCTCGTAACCGTTCTCTTCGGCGCTTTCGGCGAAGCTGAACAGTTTATCCGGCGTACGGTGCGCGGAAACCACTTCGACGTGGTGCGGAACATTCAGGATTTCAAAGATTTCGGCGGCGAACTGCATGGTAGCCCAGTCGCTTTTGGACCCCATCACGATGGCGACACGCGCCGGATTATTGCGGGAAGACATGCGTCTTAAAACTCCTGTGGTGCGGAACACACTGCTTTCGAGGGCACAGAGAATAGCATGTAATACCGGCAAGGAAAACGGTTGCGTGGTCGGGAAATGAGCGAAAAGACGGGGAGGCGTTAAAACGGGAAGGCGATCAGTTCGACACCTTCCGGCGTAACTTTGACCATCGATCCTTCGCTGTGCCAGGCGCCTAAAACCACGCGATGGGCGGGCTCGCCGTTGGCGATAAGGGAATGCACATCGGGACGATGGGTATGGCCGTGGATCAACCACTGAACGCGATGCTTCTCCATCACCTTCACCACCGCCTGCGGATTGACGTCCATGATGGTCATCGTTTTGCTGCTGTTGGCGGCCTTGCTGCCCGCGCGCATTCTGGCGGCGATGCGGTTGCGGATAAACAGCGGCAGGGCGAGGAACACTTTCTGGATCCACGGGGTGTGAACTTTGGCGCGAAACGCCAGGTAGCCGGTATCGTCAGTGCAGAGCGTGTCGCCGTGCATGATCAGAATATTGCGGCCATAGAGGTTGAGCACCTGCTCTTCCGGCAGCAGCGTCATACCGCTCTCGCGGGCGTAGCGCTGGCCGATCAGGAAATCACGGTTGCCGTGAATGAAATAGCAGGGGACGCCGGAATCCACCAGCACTTTAATGGCCGCAGCTATCTCACGGTGCAGCGGGTTCGGATCGTCGTCGCCTATCCAGGCCTCAAACAGGTCGCCCAGAATGTACAGCGCGTCGGCGCTTTTCGCTTCACCGCGTAAAAAACGCAGAAAACCGGCGGTTATCGCCGGTTCTTCTGTTTGCAGATGCAGATCCGCAATAAAGAGTGTCGCCACGAATTACTCGCTGACGGTCACGCTTGTGATCACAACGTCTTCTTTAGGAACGTCCTGGTGCATACCGCTGCGGCCAGTAGAAACGGCTTTGATCTTGTCGACCACGTCCATTCCTTCAACCACTTCTGCGAATACGCAGTAGCCCCAGCCTTGCAGACTTTCGCCAGAGAAGTTCAGGAAGTCGTTGTCTGCTACGTTGATGAAGAACTGTGCGGTCGCAGAGTGTGGCGCCTGAGTACGGGCCATTGCCAGCGTACCACGGGTGTTTTTCAGGCCGTTGTTCGCTTCGTTTTTGATCGCTTCTTTCGTCTCTTTCTGGCGCATGCCAGGCTCGAAACCGCCGCCCTGGATCATAAAGCCGTTGATCACACGGTGGAAAATAGTGTTGTTGTAGAAACCTTCGCGGCAGTAGTCCAGGAAGTTTTTAACTGTTTCAGGCGCTTTGTCATCAAAGGTTTTGATTACGATATCGCCATGATTAGTGTGGAAAGTAACCATTTTTGCATCCTGTTCCGTTATTGTGGTGCGTCGACCCGTGCTCGGGTCACATATAGGGGCTTGTTATAGCATAACCACAGGACACGATCACCTTGCATTGTGTGCTGACCGTACTCCGAATTATGGGTATTATAAGGAACAAACAATCCACACACGTGTTTACATGGAATCTTCGATGTTAAAAATCTTTAATACAATGACGCGCCAAAAAGAGGAATTTAAACCTATCCATGCCGGGGAAGTCGGCATGTACGTGTGTGGTATTACGGTTTACGATCTCTGTCATATCGGCCATGGCCGTACCTTTGTCGCGTTCGACGTGGTGTCACGCTACCTGCGCTTCCTGGGCTATAACCTGAAGTACGTGCGCAACATTACCGATATCGACGACAAAATCATTAAACGTGCTAATGAAAATGGCGAAAGCTTTGTCGCGCTGGTGGATCGCATGATCGCCGAAATGCACAAGGATTTTGATGCCTTAAATATTCTGCGCCCGGACAGCGAGCCGCGTGCGACCCACCATATCCATGAAATCATTGATATCACCCAAAAGCTGATCGAGCGCGGTCACGCCTATGTGGCGGACAACGGCGACGTGATGTTCTCGGTGCCGACGGACCCAACCTACGGTGCGCTTTCCCGCCAGGATCTGGACCAGCTCCAGGCCGGTGCGCGCGTGGACGTGGTGGACGTGAAGCGTAATCCGATGGACTTCGTGCTGTGGAAGATGTCCAAAGCGGGCGAACCGAGCTGGCCATCCCCGTGGGGCGAAGGGCGTCCGGGCTGGCACATTGAATGTTCCGCGATGAACTGCAAACAGCTGGGCAACCATTTCGACATCCATGGCGGCGGTTCGGATCTGATGTTCCCGCACCATGAAAACGAAATCGCGCAGTCCACCTGTGCACACGGCGGCGAGTACGTGAACTACTGGATGCACTCCGGGATGGTGATGGTTGACCGCGAGAAGATGTCGAAATCGCTGGGTAACTTCTTCACCGTGCGCGACGTGCTGAAGTATTACGACGCGGAAACCGTGCGCTACTTCCTGATGTCTGGCCACTATCGCAGCCAGCTGAACTACAGCGAAGAGAACCTGAAGCAGGCTCGCGCTGCGCTGGAGCGTCTGTATACCGCCTTGCGCGGCACCGATAAATCTGTTCCGGCCGCAGGCGGTGAGGCGTTCGAGGCCCGCTTCGTTGAGGTCATGAACGACGACTTCAACACCCCGGAAGCCTACTCCGTGCTGTTCGACATGGCGCGTGAGGTGAACCGCCTGAAGTCAGAAGATATGGCGGCTGCCAATGCGCTGGCGTCTCATCTGCGTAAGCTCTCTTCCGTGCTCGGCCTGCTGGAGCAGGAGCCGGACCTGTTCCTGCAAAGCGGCGCGCAGGCGGACGACGGTGAAGTGGCGGAAATTGAAGCACTGATCAAAGCGCGTCTCGAAGCGCGTCAGGCGAAAGACTGGGCGGCGGCGGATGCGGCGCGTAACCGTCTGACCGAGATGGGCATTATTCTGGAAGACGGCCCGCAGGGAACCACCTGGCGTCGTAAGTAGGTCCGTAACGCCCGGTGGCGCTAACGCTTACCGGGCCTACAAAATCACGACCGTAGGCCGGGTAAGGCGTAGCCGCCACCCGGCTTTTCTTTTACCTCCGCCTCCACCACAGCAACCCCATCAGCACCATCCCCGGCAGCCACACCCACAGCAGTTCTGAAATGATTACCTGATGCCCGTACGGCGTGGTGTAGCGTGACAGCGCAAACGGCGCGACCTTGATCACCTGCCACGGCGCAAAGAAGCGTTCATCAGACCATGGCCACAGCCAGCCGACGCCTTTCCCGCCTGTCGTTATTGAATCCAGCAGGCTGTGCGACAGCAATGACACGGTTAAAAACAGCCAGCAGCGCGTCAGGCTGGCCCTGAACCAACGTCGGCCTGCCAGCACGCAGAGTATCGGCACCACCAGGGCAAACAGTAGCGAATGAGTGAAACCGCGGTGGCCGAAAATATTCCCGTAGGCGACACCGAATTTAAACGCCAGTACGTCGGCATCGGGCAGCATGGCGAGGACGATCCCGGCAAACAGCAGGCGGGGTGGGATGACTTTGGTTCCGAGCCCTAAGCCCAGACACAGAGGTACGGCAGCGTGGGTGATAATGGTAGGCATTGCATTTATCCATGGCAAATCATGGGAATATAGCAGCAGATCCGCCGCAGCAAACCTGTGCTAAATTCTGATTTTACGCCGATTCCCGCGCGATAAGCTGCCCGGAGAGGGTAATGCGCTGCGTTTGCAGATCCGGCTCTTTCAGCCTGCGGATCATCAGCCCTGCCGCCTGGCGGCCGGTCTCTTCGCTGGCAGACGAAACGTAAGTCAGTGACGGCGACGTGAGATTAACGTGGAGCATATCTTCAAAACCAATCAGCGCCACCTGCTGGGTTAAAAACACGTCTTTACCCACCGTGCGCCCCACCTGGTGAATACCTGAGATTGAACCGATCATCGCGTCCGGTGAATGGCAGAGCAGGGCGGTAATCGTGTTGTTCTTCTCCAGCAGCTGACGAGTCGCCATGGCCGCCGCCTGCGTGTCATCGGTGCAGGCGGGAGAATATTCCTCACGCCAGACCAGGCCGCTCTGCGTCATCGCGCTGCGAAAACCAAGCAGGCGCTGCTCGCGGATACGGCACCCGTCGCGCCCGCCAATGTAGGCGATGTTACGGTGCCCGCGCTCGATAAGATAACGCGCGGCCAGGTTCGCCGCCTGGCGGTTATCGCGCATCACCAGGTTGCATTTCTCTTCCAGCAACGACTGCGAAACCGCCACAAGCGGCAGCGGGCAGTGACGAATGTGTTCCGGAAGAGAGGCGGCGCGGGTGTCCGACGCCAGGTAGATGACGCCCGCCACGCCCTGCTGCTTAAATGAGAGCAGGGTACGCTCAAGATGTTCGCCGTCGTTCAGCGGCTGACCGAGAAATACCATATAACCCTGTTTCTCCAGCTCCTGAACGATGCTCGCCATCACCTTGATGGAAAAGCTGTCGCTGAAGTCGCGCAGGATCAGGCCGATTAAGTTGGAGGTGTTGGCGCGAAGATTGGCAGCGGCGACGTTATGAACATAGCCCAGCGTTGTGATGGCGGCATTGACCTTCCCGATCGTCGCCTCTGAGATCTTCCCTTTCTGGCGCAGCACCAGCGAAACGGTAGAAACCGACACGCCCGCATGCTTTGCGACATCAATGATGCTGACTTTCTTCAAAACCGCTCCCTGAAATTTCCCGATTATCAGCCAGATAAGAGGCGTCCCCCAGCGTACAGGAGACGCCTCCTTCAGGCATCTTATTATTTGCCAATCATCGTGGACATGGTCTGGGCGATAAACTGTGCTCTGGCCCCGAAAATCACCTGTATTCCGTTATCGCCAACGAACACCACGCCGCGCGCGCCAAGCCCGTTCAGCCCGTCCCGGTCCACCGCTTCGCTCTTCGCCACTTCCAGACGCAGACGCGTGATGCAGGAGCCAACGGAATCAATGTTCTGCGCACCGCCCAGCAGGCCGATGATTTCGGTGGCAAGTTCGGAATCGGACTTGTCATTCGCGCTGGCGGTCACTTCGGTGCGGCCCGGCGTCTTCACGTCGAAGCGACGGATCACGAAGCGGAAGGTGAAGTAGTAGATCAATGCCATTGGAATGCCGATGATAATGGCGCTCAGGAAGTTGGTCTGATAGCCGTTAAACGACGGCAGGATCCCGAACGACAGGTAGTCGATAAAGCCCGCCGAGAACGACTTGGCGATGTGCGCATGCAGCAGGTACATGGTCATGTACGCCAGGCCCGCCATGATGGCGTTGAAGACGTAAAGGATCGGCGCCACGAAGATAAAGGTGAACTCTACCGGCTCGGTGATGCCCGTCAGGAAGCAGGTGAGGGCCGCAGAGAACAGAATACCGGCCGCGATTTTCTTATTCTTCGTGTGCGCTTCGTGGTACATCGCCAGACACGCCGCGGGCAGTGCGAACAGCATCAGCGGGAACTCGCCCTGCATGAATTTCCCGGCGTTCTGGTAGGTGTCGCTGCTGAAGGATTTCACTCCCTCTTCCAGCATCTTGAACCAGATGGTCTGGTCACCGTGGATCACCTGACCCGCCTGGGTAGTGTAATCCCCGAAGGAATACCAGAAGGATGGATACCAGATATGGTGCAGGCCGAGCGGGATCAACGCGCGCTCCACCAGCCCGAAGATAAAGGTCGAGGCCGCCTGGTTATCGCCGTTTACCACCACGGACAGGGCGTCGATCCCGGATTGAATATGCTGCCAGACGTACGGCAGCAGCAGGCCGAGCAGGAACGACAGAAACGCCGTCGCAATCGCCACAAAGCGCTTGCCGGAGAAGAAGCCGAGGAACTCCGGCAGCTGCATGGTGTGGAAGCGGTTGTAACACCAGGCCGCAAGAATACCGCAGATCAGGCCGCCAAAGACGCCCATCTGCAACGTCGGAATGCCAACGACCATGGCGTATTTGCCGCCCTGAGAGGCCATTTCCGGCGTGATGTTCAGCACGGTGCTGATGGTGATGTTGGTGACAAACACGGAGACCGCCGCAGAGAGTGCGGCAATGCCGGATTCCGAAGCCAGTCCGACGGCAGAGCCGATGGCGAACAGCATCGGCAGGTTATCAAAGATAACCCCGCCGGCGTTCATCATCAGCGGCAGATGGAACTTATCGCCGAAGGCCAGCAGCAGGCCCGCAGCGGGAAGCAGTGAAATTGGCAGCATTAAGGCGCGACCAATCATCGATAACTTAGACAGCGATTTAACAAACCCTGATATCAGGCTCATGCTGATTTCCCCCGAGTAGCGCTTTTTCGCGCTGTTATTTTTAAGTAGAACGTTTTAGTAGAACGTTCTACTTATCGTGGGGAAAGTCTGAAAATCGCGCAACTTAATTTTCACATTTCGCCAGAGGGAATAGTGATTATTTGAAGTTGATCGATAATTAACCGTGATGGGTGTGAGGGGATTGTGAGAGAAATTGCCGGGTGGCAGCTTCGCCTTACCCGGCCTACAAACGGAGACAGTACGCAGGCCCGGTAAGCGCAGCGCCACCGGGCATCAGACAGCTCAGGCCGTCACGGTCACGCTTTGTCCTGCGAAGCTCACGGTCTGACCCGCGACAATTTTGCAGCGCTTGCGGGTTTCCACCGAGCCGTCTACTTTTACCTGCCCGTCGGCGATGACGATCTTTGCCTGCGCGCCGCTTTCGCTCCAGCCTTCCAGCTTCAGCAGATCGCACAGCTCAACGTGCGGGTGTTTACCTAAAGAAAAAGTTGCCATGATTACGCGTCCTCTACGTCGTGATACTCCTCGCACGCCTGCAAGGTATTCTGAATCAGTGTTGCTACCGTCATCGGGCCTACGCCGCCCGGGACCGGAGTAATATAGGATGCGCGCGCTGCGGCATCTTCATACACCACGTCGCCGACCACTTTGCCGTTTTCCAGACGGTTAATACCCACGTCCACGACGATTGCGCCCTCTTTGATCCACTCGCCCGGAATAAAGCCCGGCTTGCCGACCGCAACGATCAGCAGATCGGCGTTTTCGACGTGGTGACGCAGGTTTTTGGTGAAGCGGTGGGTGACGGTGGTGGTGCAGCCCGCCAGCAGCAGCTCCATGCTCATCGGACGGCCCACGATGTTGGAGGCGCCAATTACCACGGCGTTGAGGCCGTAGGTATCGATGTTATAACGCTCCAGCAGCGTCACGATGCCGCGCGGGGTACACGGACGCAGGCGCGGCGCGCGCTGGCACAGGCGGCCCACGTTATACGGATGGAAACCGTCAACGTCTTTGTCCGGCGCGATGCGCTCCAGCACCTTCACGTTGTCGATGCCCGCAGGCAGCGGCAGCTGAACCAGGATACCGTCGATCTCTTTATCGGCATTCAGGGTGTCGATCAGTTCCAGCAGTTCCGCTTCGCTGGTGGTTTCCGGCAGATCGTAAGAGCGGGAGACGAACCCCACCTCTTCACACGCTTTGCGTTTGCTGCCGACATAAATTTGCGAAGCCGGGTTGCTGCCAACCAGCACAACGGCCAGCCCGGGGGCGCGAAATCCGGCGGCTTTACGCGCCTTCACTTTTTCCGCAACCTCAGAGCGCACCTGCTGCGCAATCGTTTTACCGTCAATAATCTTTGCTGCCATCAGAGAGAAGATTCCGTCTGTAACGTTAGAAAGGGGGGATTGCCTGTATTTTGTCAGAAGCGAGCGCCGCTGTCAGTCACCCTTTACGAGATTTCATCGATGGCCCGCAAAACCCCTTCTCAGGGCATGGTCAATTTCTTAGAGGCGATTAGGATGTGACCTGGCAAAATGGCAGCGTTTTGACATATTACGAAATAGATTCCTGAGCTACTTTGTCCTCTCCGAAATAAGCCTTCAATTTTTTAATTGAACGTATTTCTTATTCCCGAATATGCGCGGGAAGGGTTATTTACATTTTAAAGGAATAGACATGAAACTCAGCAACATTGCTTCTACTGTTATTGCAACTCTGGCCCTGGTCGCGGGTGCCGCTCACGCAGAAGATCCGGTAGCGCCTGTATCTGTAAACGGTGGTACGGTGCATTTTAAAGGTGAATTAGTGAATGCCGCGTGTTCAGTGAATACTGACTCTTCAGAGCAGACGGTTAATCTTGGCCAGTACCGTACCGCGAAATTCACTAAAGTGGGTGACACCACCTCCAATATTCCGTTCACCATCGAACTGAACGACTGCGATCCTGCGGTAGCGAAAACCGCTGCTGTCGCGTTTACCGGCCAGATCGACGCCACCGACAAAACGCTGCTGGCGGTAAGCTCCGGTAACAACGACAACTCCGCGAAGGGCGTAGGTATTGAGATCCTCGACAGCAAATCCTCCACGCTGACCCCGGACGGCGCCACCTTCTCTGCGGCGCAGAACCTGATTGAAGGGACTAACACCCTGAACTTCACCGCGCGCTATAAAGCCACGGCGGCGACCACCGAGCCAGGCCAGGCAAACGCGGACGCAACATTCGTAATGAAATACGAGTAATGCCTGAGTACAGGGATGTGGCTGGCCTCAGGGAAGAGGTCTTTTGATCGCCTATACCGGGAGCGAAGGATGACAAGGACTGGGATACTGCTGTGTGCCCTTGCGATTGCCTCAGCGGTAAACGCACATACCGTGGTCATAGACGGCGGCAAAGTACACCTCAGGGGAGAACTGGTTAACGGCGGCTGCGCCGTGGCCCCGGACAGCCAGAATATGCGCGTGGATATGGGGCAATACCGCACAAACGCCTTTTCCGGCGTCGGCAGCTTTTCCACGGTTAATGTGCCTTTCACCGTACGTCTGCTGGATTGCAGCGTGGACGTCTCCCGCACCGTGGGGATCCAGTTCCAGGGAGTGACACCGGCAGAAGACCCGCAGGTTTTCCTGGCGACATCGCGGCCGGGGGAAAATGCGGTCAGCAGTGGTGTCGGGCTGGCGCTGTTTGACGAACAGCAACGTCAGATCATCCCGAACGCGACGGCGGTGAGCTGGTTACCCATTGACACCCGCGAGCTGGTATTTCATTTCAGCGCCCGCTACCGGGCAATTTCCGAACACCTTGTACCAGGCACTATTCAGTCGAATGTCTGGTTTACGTTGATTTATCCCTGACGCCTGCGAACTAATTATTAAAGGTACGGTTGTGATGAACACCCTGATTAAACCTGGACTGTTTTTAGCTTTTATTTTGATGATGGTTTCTGCCAGCGCGAATGCGTCCGGCGGGATTGCGCTGGGCGCGACGCGCGTTATTTATCCGGCCGATGCCAAACAAACGTCGCTGGCGATCACCAACAGCAATAAACAAGAGCGCTATTTAATTAACGCGTGGATAGAAAATGCCAACGGGCAAAAGGAAAAAACCTTTGCCGTCACGCCGCCGCTGTTTGTCAGCGAGCCGGCCAGCGAAAACACCCTGCGCATTATCTACGCAGGCCCGGCGCTGCCTGCCGATCGCGAATCGCTCTTTTACATGAACGTCAAAGCGATTCCCTCCGTCAGCAAAAAACATCAGGACGGCAACAACGTCCTGCAACTGGCTATTCTGTCACGTATCAAGCTGTTTGTTCGCCCGGCTAACCTGGCGATGCCGCCGGAAGAGGCGCTCTCACAGCTGCGCTTTGAGCGCGTCGGCAACCATCTTAAGGTGAGCAATGCCTCGCCGTATTACGTCACGCTGGTCAATCTGAAGCTCGGCGGTCAGACGCTGGATAACCTGATGGTTGCCCCTAAAAGCTCGGCACAGCAGGTGCTGCCTGCCGCTGCGAGCGGCACGCTCTCCTGGCAGAGTGTGAATGACTATGGCGCCATTACGCCGGCGCGTAGCGTCAGCCTGTGAGCAGAGACAGGGCGATGAACACTCAATGGCGTTACTGCCCGGTTGCGCTGGCACTGATGGCAACGCTCTGGCCACTCGCTGGCTGGGGCGAAAGCTACTTTAACCCGGCGTTTCTCTCCGATGACACGGCGAACGTGGCGGATTTGTCGCGTTTTGAAAAAGGCCACCAGCAGGCACCGGGCGTCTATCGCGTCGATATCTGGCGTAATGATGAGTTTATCGGCACGCAGGACGTGCGGTTTGAGCAAGCTGACAACACGCCGCCGGTCGCGGGCGGTTTGTCGCCGTGCATTACGCGCGCGATGCTCGATCGCTTTGGCGTCAATATCGCCGCCTTCCCGGAACTGAGCAACGTGCAGGGCGATACCTGCGTTCCACTCACCACGGCTATTCCGGGCAGCGAAACGGCGTTCAACTTCGCCTCGTTGCGCCTGAACGTCAGCCTGCCTCAGGTGGCGATGCAAAACAGCGCCCGCGGGTATATTCCGCCTGAACAGTGGGATGAAGGCATCCCCGCCGCGCTGCTGAACTACAGCTTTACCGGCAACCGGGGCAGCGACGACGACAGCTACTATCTGAACCTGCAAAGCGGGTTGAACTATGGCGCCTGGCGATTACGCAATAACGGCGCGTGGCGTTATACCGAAAGCAACGGCCAGCGGCACAGCAGCTGGCAAAATATTGGTACCTGGGCGCAGCGTACGATCATCCCGCTGAAAAGCGAGCTGGTGCTTGGCGACAGCAACACCGGTAACGATGTCTTCGACAGCGTTGGTTTTCGCGGTGGTCGCCTCTATTCGTCCGACAGTATGTACCCGGACAGCCTGCAAGGTTACGCGCCTACCGTGCGCGGAATCGCCCGCACCCCTGCCAAAGTGGTGATCCGCCAGAACGGATACGTGATTTACCAGAGCTACGTGCAGCCGGGGGCTTTTGCGATAACTGACCTTAACCCGACCTCCTCAAGCGGTGACCTGGAGGTGACGGTGGAAGAGAAGGACGGCAGCCAGCAGCGCTACACCGTTCCGTATTCCACCGTTCCGCTGCTCCAGCGTGAAGGGCGCTGGAAATACGATCTGGTGGCAGGGGACTATCGCAGCGGCAACAGCGAGCAGGACACGCCGTTCTTTACTCAGGGTACGATGATTGCGGGTCTTGCCGACGGCTACACGCTGTACGGCGGAACGCAGCTGGCCTCGCGCTATACTGCCATCGCTATTGGCGCGGGTAAAAACCTCGGTGACTGGGGGGCGGTTTCACTTGATCTCACCCATGCCCGCAGCCAGCTTGCCGATGACAGTCGCCATGAAGGGCAGTCCCTGCGGTTCCTGTACGCAAAATCCCTTAACGGATTCGGCACCAACTTCCAGCTGCTGGGCTATCGCTACTCGACCAAAGGCTTCTACACCCTCGACGATGTGGCCTGGCGCACAATGGAAGGCTACCAGTATGGCGACGATCAGGACGATGACGGCGTGCCGGACGTGCAGAGCTATCACAACCTGACGCTGAATAAAAAAGGGCGTTTCCAGCTCAATATCTCCCAGTCTCTCGGCGATTACGGCTCGGTGTACGTGTCGGGCAGCCAGCAGAGTTACTGGGGCACCAGCGAATCCAACGTCTGGTATCAGCTTGGCTACGCGGGCGGGGTGAAAGGGGTCAGCTACGCCTTATCCTGGTCGTGGAACAAGGCCGTCGGCATTGACGGAACCGACCGGATCGCCTCGTTCAACGTCTCCGTCCCGTTCAGCCTGTTCACCCGTCACGGCTACCGTCGCGATAACGCGATCGACCGGGCCTATGCCACAGCCTCTGCCAGCCGTAACGGCGACGGTGATACCAGCTGGCAGACCGGGATCAGCGGAACGCTGCTCCAGGATCGTAACCTGAACTACAGCGTCACGCAGGGTCACACCAGCAATAACGGTGCCAGCGGCAGCGCCAGCGCTAACTGGCAGGCGACGTACGGCACGCTGGGCGTGGGCTACAACTACGCCCGGGATCAGCACGACCTCAACTGGCAGCTCTCCGGCGGCGTGGTAGGGCATTCAGACGGCATCACATTCAGTCAGCCGCTGGGCGATACCAACGTCTTGATCAAAGCGCCGGGCGCGTCAGGCGTGAGCGTCGAAAACCAGACCGGCGTCAAAACAGACTGGCGTGGCTATGCGGTGATGCCGTACGCCACGGTGTACCGTTACAACCGCGTGGCGCTCGACACCAACACCATGAGCAACAACACCGACATTGAAAATAACGTTTCCAGCGTCGTGCCGACGAACGGTGCGCTGGTGCGCGCCAGTTTTGACACCCGCATCGGCGTGCGTGCGCTGCTCACCGTGAAGCGTGATAACCAGCCTGTACCGTTTGGGGCGGTGGTGCGTGAGACGCAGAGCGGCGTAACCAGCATGGTGGGAGATGACGGTCAGATTTACCTGAGCGGGCTGCCGCTGAGCGGAGAACTGCTGATTCAGTGGGGAGACGGGAAACAGTCCCAGTGTCGTGCGCCCTACAGCCTGCCAGAACAAAGCCTGCAACAGGCGATCACACTTAAGGGGATCCGCTGTGAATAAAATCCATTATCTGGGGCTATCCCTGCTGGCGTTTTTTCCGCTATCTGAGGCCTTCGCCACGGTCTGCGTCAATGAAAATGGCGTGCCGACGGAGGTGTATTACGACCTGACGGATAAATTTAACAGCTCCAATAACCAGGTGGGGCAGATTGTCACGCTCAGCGAGAAGTCCCAGTGGGTGGGCGTCAACGCCGTCTGCCCTAAGGGAACGTCCGGGAACACCACCAAGCGCAGCTATGTTACCGATTTCCCTGTTACGGGCACCAGCGATGGCTACCAATATCTGAAGCTAAACGACTATCTGGACGGGGCGATGAAAATTACCGACAGCTACGCTGGCACGTTTTATCCGCCCAAAAGCTACATTCAGATGGGGAGCCACCCGAATGTGTCTAAAAACAAACCGTTTGGCGTACAGGATTCCAGCCTCGTCTTCCGGCTTAAAGTGACCCGACGCTTTATCAATATGGTGGTGATCCCCCGGGCGACTATGTTCCGGGTTTACGTCACCACGACCTCCTCGGATCCACTCACCACGCCGGTTTATACCATCAGCTACAGCGGGACCATTCAGGTGCCTCAGAGCTGTGAAATTAATGCCGGGAATGTGGTGGAGTTCGATTTCGGAGATATCGGCGCCTCCCTGTTCAGTAAAGCGGGCATCGGGAATAAGCCGGAGGGGATCTCAGCGCAAAGCAAAACCATCGGCATCAAATGCACCAACGTCGAGGCGAACGCCATGCTCACGATGCGTGTTGAGGCGGAGAAGGTTTCAGGCAGTACGCTGGTTTCCGATAACGCGGATGTGGGTTTTGTGATTGCCAACAGTAATGGCGTGCCGCTGACGCCCAACAACCTGACCAGCAAAATCCCGTTCCGTCTGGACGACAGCGCTCAGGCGCAGGTGGGGATCCGCGCGTGGCCCGTCAGCGTAACCGGTAAAAAACCTGCCGAGGGGCGTTTTACCTCTCGCGGCTATTTACGCGTCGACTACGACTAAGGAGCAGGTATGCGAAACGGAATGCGGTATTTAGCCGTCGCGCTCTTTGCGCTTTGCTCCCCTGCACACGCAGAGACGGCGCTTGGGGAAATTAACATTCAGCTCTACGGCAATATCGTGGATTTTACCTGCGTGGCGGAGGGGGACGACAGCAATAAAACCGTCACGCTCGGCACCTGGCCCACGAAACAGCTTCGCACAACGGGGAGCCGGACGCAGCCTGTACCGTTCACCCTGAAGCTGACCGGATGTCCGCCGGGGGCGGCTTCGGTCACATTTACGGGGAAGATGGACGGGCATGATAATAGCCTGCTGGCGCTGAATGATGCCAGCGCGGCCAGCAACGTGGCCGTGGAGATCCTCGACCGGGATAAAACGCGCCTCGCGTTGCAGCAGGCCAGCCAGACGGTGGCGGTAGATGCGCAGGGAAATGCCGAACTGTCGTTTTATGCCAATTATATCGCCACGGCGGATAACCCGCAGCCGGGACGGGCTGACGCCGATGCAACTTTCATGATTAATTATAATTAATCGTATCCACTCTCCCTGTAACGGTTATATGTTGCAGGGAGAGGGTAGGATTACAGTAATTCGTGCGCTTTCGCGTAATCAATTAATTCAACGATACTTTGCACGCCCAGCTTGGAAAAGATATTAGACTTATGGGCGCTAATTGTTTTGTTGCTAAGTAATAATTGATCCGCAATCTCCTTATTAGATAATCCGTTCGCCAGATATCGCAGAACCGTCACTTCACGATTTGATAATGGCATATCCACAGCGGCGCCCGTCCGCGAGCCCAGATGGTTTATAAAACTCAATGTTTCTGAGGGGAAGAAGGAATAGCCCGTCAGGATCATTTCCACCGCGTTATAAATTTCCCCCAGATCTTTTCGCTTACTGACAAAACCATTTGCCCCGGCGCGGATGGCGCGTCCTGCGTAGAAGGCTTCAGATTTCGAAGAGAGGAAAAGAACCTTAATGTCTTTATTTAAGTTCCTGATTCTTTTCAGTAATACGAACCCATCCGTGCCCGTCATTTCAATATCGAGAATGACCAGGTCAATGGGGTGGTTGCGTATACAGTCAAGCACCTCGTGGCTGTCGCCTGACTTCAGTTTGACCTGGATGTTTTTATTTTTCTGTAGCAGGACTTCTATCGACATTCTGACGATAGGGTGTTCGTCCATAATGATAACGGATGCCGGTTTCATTTTTTATGCCTCAGATTGTTAAAAGCGTTATGCTGAGTTTTGTTAAAACTCTCGAAAAGCCGGAAGGATAATTGCGCAGATCCTTGTACGGTAAATGTCCCTGGGAAGAGCGAAAGCATCCTTGTTTACGTAGTGGTGATATCAATGCCTCAGCGCAGTTATCTCATAAGGCTGGTTATGGCAAAATGATTTTTCTTATTCGCGTGTCAAACACGTCTTATTATACCGTTTAAGTATTGTCCGAAAAGCCTGTAAATTAATATCCATATATTGCTGATTATTATGTTCTGGATCTGAATCACTAACTTTTTAAAATTAGCAAAAATGTCCTGATATTGCATTTACCACACACTTTCATCTTTATGTAATAACAAAAAATAAACGATTTTACTGTATGTTAAATGAATGTTAACAGCGAGCAGGCTGTGACAACCAGCATCCCGCCTGCCTGCCATCCCTGAAATCCGCCATTTCGTGCGTCATCTCTCCGTTTCAAACGCCTCCTGGCAAATTGCCGTTCCCAACAACAGAACAGTACTATCTGCTGTTTTCTTCACCTCTCATCGCATTCTTTTACAGGTGAATCGCTTGTTTTTACACCATTATCATCCTGTTAACTGAAGCGCCAGAACCTTAACGCATGGATAAAATCACTCTCGTTGAGCGTACCGGCAGCATTTCGCATGGTTTAAGACCTGGAATTAGGAATAGTTATAAAATCGAAAGTTTTGTTAAAAAACACAAAAATTTAACATACATCCTAAGTAATTTCCTAAAGGTCTTTAGGAATTAAGAAGTTACTGAATACGTTAATACGTGAAATCTGAGAGGTTGTTGAGAAGATGTAGCAACTCATGACGATGATTCAGCCCAAGTTTCGCCAGGATGCAGCTGAGACGGTAAATAATGCGGCTGTAGGGGCGGTTCTGTAACTGCGCGATCTGCCGCAAGGAGCTCCCCTGCGACAGCGCCTGTAAGATCGGCCATTCATCCCGTGAAAACCACTCTTTGCGGTTGCCGGCGGGTGACGGTGCTTCCAGCAAGGTTTGTTGCATAGCCAGCGCCGTTAGCTGGCGTTCAAGCACATGAAAAGGGCCAGCCGCTTTACAAAACAGGCGAGCATCATAATCATCGGCGCGGACGAGCAGGTAGGGTGTCAGGTAGGGGGCGAACAGGCTGTGGCGGCGTAATCGGTCCAGCAGGTCGATGAGCGGCGAGGCGCGGCTCTCAATGTCTATTACCAGACGCGATGAAGGCCAGTGATTTAAATCACTGAGGGCGGCTTCCAGCGTGGAATAGTCGCAGCAATTGCTCAGGGGCGACTGCCCGCTCAGTAAACCGGAACGGAAAAAATTATCCTGTGTGACCAGAATGATAAAGGGAGCATCGGTTTTGCGGGTCTGGTTGATTGACTGGCTCAAATATTCGAGACGATCAAAAAATGGGAGAGCAAAAGGCGAGTGCGTAGAACCCAGTGAATCACTTCCTGTCCGACGACGCCGGTAACGGCGCACTGTCATTCGCATAGCTTCCCTCTTGGCGATGACCGTTCAGTCCTCCTGCCATCTCCAGGATGGCCAATAATATCCCTGACCGAAGCGCGCGCCAGCATGAAGCGCGCAAGTACGGTCCCGTTCTGTTTCAATGCCTTCAATAAGCACATTCGCAGCGATTTTTGAACAAAGGGTGACCAGCTGTGTCAGCGCCGGCGTTTCACGTAAACGCCAGAAAGCGATCTTATCGATTTTTATTCCGCTTAATGGCAGGCGGCAGGATAAAAATGCTTGTCCTGACGCTTCATCAATATCATCCAGCCAGATCCGGTGTCCTCGCGCGGTCAACTGCTGAAGCGCACAACTCACCCTCAGACGCGCCGGGTCTGAGAGTGTAAAGAACGAGGCAGGCTCCACGAGTTCAATGTTCAGCGGTGGGCTGTTAAGTTGCAGTAAACGCTGAAACATTTCCGGTATGGTCAGAACGGTTATCGGCAAATTTATGAAAAGGTTGTCACAGGGGCAGGGGTTTTTTAACGCGGCGATCTGTGCTTCCAGCAGCATAAGCGCCCGGGCGGCGGACCAGTCCTGGAAAAAGCTTTCGTTTTGCTGATGCGGCGACAGCACGCTGAGCACTTCGGCCCCCACCGTGCGCGAAGATGAGAGGGCGACAATGGGTTCAAGCTTAATGCCTGTAATATCGTGTGAGATGTGCTGCACGCACGAGGGAAAACCTGTCTGGTCTGGCGCTGTCACTCCGTCGTCCTGTTCACTTCCAGCCTCCAGGCGGCCGGGTTACCGCTGGACAGTGTGAAGGTGAAGTAAACAGGAAAACAGCAGGCGTTACTTAAAAGCGGCTAAGCCTTTTCGCAGCCCGTAAAAGAGGGATAAATGTTGAAAAAACAGCCGTATTTACAATCAGCTAGTCATTATCGCCAGAGAAGGCGGAAAAGGCATTGACTCACTACGCATTGACCGTATAATTCCAGGCGTTTCACCACCGCGAAGTACACTCTTCTCCGTGCGCCCTTAGCTCAGTTGGATAGAGCAACGGCCTTCTAAGCCGTAGGTCGTAGGTTCGAATCCTACAGGGCGTGCCATTTAAAAACAGTTGCTTACGCCAGTTTCAAGCCAGCCTGATTTTCTCCTTGTGTCGTATTTGTGTCATGATTGCCAAAAATGGCATCAATTTTCCGTGCGTGTTCGCTTAAGTGGTTCGGTGCCAGGTGAGCGTATCGACGTACCATTTCGATGGACTCCCAGCCGCCCATTTCTTGCAGAACTGACAACGGAACGCCGGACTGAATTAACCAGCTCGCCCAGGTATGCCGGAGGTCATGAAAACGGAAGTCTTCTATACCCGCTCTTTCCAGTCCAATGCGCCAGGCGACATTGTCATCCACTCGCATTTTGCGGACAGCCGGAGTGACGGTTTTATCCGGGCGCGTTGATGGCTTCGTGTGAACGAATACCCACCTGGAACTTTTCCCGATCTGATCCCTTAACACCCTACATGCGGTATCATTCAGAGCCACGCCGATAGCCTTGCCCGCCTTCGCGTTCTCCGGATTTACTTCAAATCCGTGAGAAATTGCCACTTCCCGCTTATCAAATATTTCCAAATCTGAGGAATAACCAATGCCGTATCCGTGGTCGTTTGACCAGGCGTGCTGCTGGATAACGATAAATTTTTGCATAATCACTCCGCCCGTAAGCTGGGCTGCTGAACGTTAAACAAGACTTCTGCGCTAATGGGCGGTGGATGGCCGCCGGTTGTCATAAATGGGCAGACTCGAAAATCTGCCTATGTATGGCCGATAAAAAACCAGCCGGAGCTGGTTATTTTTGCTGACTAACAATTTCAATTTTCACGTTGAATCCTGGGTAGTCCCGTGCGGAGTCTAAATCCTCAAGGATTGCGCTGTGCAATTCGCCAGTCGACAAATTCGACTCTTCAAGCTCAGCAACTGTTACCCTTACAACAATCTCCATACCCTTACCCTCTGTCGTTACCCGCTGATGCGGGAGAAATGCTTTGGTGCTGGCTCCCCACTTTCAAGCAGCAGGGAAGGCCGTCGTCGCCTTGGTGAGCCATTACCTCACCAACTAGCTGATAACCGTCTGCCAGCCCAAAACATTCCAGTTACGCACCATTGCCGCTCTCCCTGAGCCCGCCGGGCGTCCGACGCATGGTTTACTGTCGCGCCGTTCGACTGACCGAATCTCCACTTCGCCGCTGGCTAACTTCGCTCAGCTGTCGATGTTTCGTTCCGATGTGCAAACAATACTAGCGGTATTAATATAAATCAATACTGGCGGTATTAATAATTGGTGCGGCGGTATTATGTTCATGAAAACTAGGAAGAAATATTTTTTGTAAGCGAGCAGAGCGGCTAGTATTGATGGGGTTTCGAACTTTATTGGAGAGGGAAAATGAGGTTACTTGTAGCTGCGGTGTTAGCTTTACCAATGGTTTCTAACGCATCGTGCTGGACCGTGAAAGATCTTAAAGGGTCAAGCTACAGTGAGAGAGAAGGGTATTCGCGGATTGACGACGCGTTTTCTGGAACATTCACAATCGTAATTGATGGCGATAATGCGACAGTACTGTATGACGGTCTTGATGGTGGAGGGATGGTATATCGAGCTATGAGTAAAAATGTTGTCGTAGGGCTTACCACTGAGCCTGGAAAGCACGCCATGGAGACTTGGGTTGTACAGCCTGATGGCGTGGTGTTGATGAGTAAAACACTGTCTGGTTTTGGAGGGATGGATTCAACGAAGGCAATGGTGGGCAGGGTCGCCGGTCAGTGCAAATAGAGGGACGCAAACGCCCCTGTTCGCAAACTTATCAAACGAGCTTTAGTTTCGTCTCAATAGCAACACCGATAATTCTGCAATTACCATTGATGGGAACGAGGGGCCACTGCGGGTTAAGGCCCTTAAGGTATTTTTGGCCTCCATCAATGATCAGTTTCTTAAATGTAGCTTCGTTTGAATCAGATAGTTTAGCGATAACGAGGCTGCCATTGATTGGTTCTCGTCCGGTATCGAAAAGAACAAACGTGCCTTCTGGTATGCTTAAGCCAGCGGGCGCAGTCATTGAATCCCCTTCAACACGCAACCAGAATGCATCTCCCTGAATGTGAGCATCTGATTCCAGCCACTGATCAACATCCTTAATCGAGTATGGCTCCAATGCCTCACACCATGATCCGGCCTGAACGCTGCTAATAACCGGGTAGCGTTTACCTGGTGTATATCCAATTACATACGGAACTGATGGCTCATTAACGCTGGTTAGCCCCATTTCTGAAAGCTCTTTTGCCAGTGTCGGACTGAATTCCTCAACGCCAACTTTCAGAAGGCGAGCAAAAACTGAAGCTACAGGAAGGTTAAGTGGATTCCTCCCGTTAAGGTAATGGCCTACCGCTCCCTGAGTAATATCCAGCTCGTCAGCAATCGACTGCTGGGTAACTCCGAGTACTTTCTTCTTCGCCTCATAGATGGCTTTAAGGCGCTTTGCGTCCTCAGCCTGAGTCGGTGTGATGTCTTTTTTCTTTTCCATTTTCAGATAGTAATACCTGAGCTATTAATTTAAAAATACCGCCGGTATTGCATGTTTTAATACTTATGGTATTGTTTTTGTATCAACGGTAAGGAGTCACGTTAAAAATGAAAATTTCACTCGCTGAATATGTCGACGAGGTTGGTCAGGTAAAAGCAGCTGATGCCATTGGTGTTCATCAAACGGCAATTAGCAACCTGAAATGCTCCGATGACTTCACCCAGCGCAATTTTGCGCCCATTGATTTCATTGATAAAAATGGCGATGTTCAGCCTATGTATAACATCACCCGTGACGGATGCATGATGCTCGTGATGGGGTTCACTGGCAAAACAGCTGCCGCAGTAAAGGAGTGTTACATCAATGCCTTTAACTGGATGGCCGAGCAGCTAAACCGACGCATGGCGATGGGTGAAGAAATGCAGCACCGCTTCGCCATTAAAGAAACGCGCTCAAAGCTGAAAGGCACGATCGGAAGCCGATTGATGAATGAGCGGAAGAAAGAGAAGCGCGTTCTGGAGCTCGAGCATGAGCACATCATGCAGGTTACGCAGCCTGAGTTGCTGATTAGCTAAGCCGGCCATTACAAAGCTCATCTGCTGGTTGCTAATGATGATAAAATGCGGAGTCCCATGGATTTTGGGGTAGGAAAAGCCTGGATATGATGCTAGAAATCATAACATTAAAAAGACCGTGAGATGCAGTATGAAAATCTTAGGATTGGATGAGTACAGAACCCTTCGTGAGGGAGGGACAATGAAGTATTTTGAACTGGAACGCATGCCTAACAGCACTTGGGCTGCCATTTTCGAAAGTTTGTTTGCCGAAAAGGATGAAAAGGCATGGGTAGAGGGTTACTGCATTGTGACGAACTGCTCAAACAGTGAAGTATCCACCCGGTTCATATACTTGAAAGAAAAGTGCGAAGAAGCGAACTCTATATACAGGGTTAAGCATTCTGCACTATAACTAATTAAAGAAAGTTAAACTCCTGGTGATTTGTTTGCTGCCATTTTCACTTCTTTCAGAATTGAATTCAGGTGAATGAGTTAAAAAAGACTTTTGGGCTATTAAAGGTAACGTAAATCACAGGCAAAAGATTCGTCAATGTGATTGAGTGTTCATGGGACTAACAATCTTCTCTTGTAAGGAATTATGTGTAGAAGGAGATTTTATGGCACAGCTATTGATTTTTGCTGATGATGAGCCTGCTAAGTTGCTGAAAATTCGAAGTTATCGGAGCAAGATTCTTTATCTGTATGCTAATGATGAGGTGAGGTGTTTGGATGTGGTGATTTTTTTTTCAACTTTTCTGAAAGGCGAAAGTGGAGCCATATTGGTGGCAGCCGACAGATACGTGAGCAGGAAAGAAATTATCGAGGCTTATGATGCTCTAATTGGTTGAAAGCAGCGAGACTGGCGCGTAGCAGTAGGATGGGGCATGCTTGGTTCTATACGTCAGTAGAGTGATACAGGAGTTCATATCGGCCAGACGAAGCGTGATGCTACTTTAATCCAGCGGGTGAGCGCTTAATATTGTTTGTCCCAACGGTTCGAACCCATTTCTGATTACCACATTCAAGCCACTGGCACTCGCTGGTGGCTTTTTTTATTGGAGTGAATAATGGCAAAACCGGACTGGGAGGCCATCGAGACGGCGTACCGGGCCGGAGTGATGTCCCTCCGAGAAATAGCATCACAACACGGTATCAGCGAAGGCGCTAACCCAACTCCGCGCTATCCGGCCACCGCCCGTAGCGACACGAAGTACGGATTCACCGCGGCAATACCCGGCATTCAGCTCAATATCTGGAACGGAGACACTGTCCAGCTCCCGTCGCGCTACCTCATTGCGACGGTGGAGGAACTGGACAGCCAACTATGGACAGTCAACAGCATCAAACCGAACACAGATAACACGGTATCTCTGACCGTCGCGGAATACAGCGACGCCATCTACCAATAAGAACCGTCCCCGACCAACCCCAACCCGGCCACCGTGCCGGGTTTTTTATGGAATAATTATGGCTACTACACCTACCAACCTGCCTGTTCCAAGCGAATCACCACGCGATCTGAAGTATAACGCCGGGAAAATTGACGAGTTCGTCACTTCGATGGGGTGGACTTATATCGATCGATTTGGTCAGAAGCACTACACAATCGAGGGAATCAATTACATCGCGCAGCAGGCAATGAACGCCTTCGGTTACGTTATCCTTTCAGGGAAAACATTCACCACCGGCGCGACTATCAACAACCCTAATGAGGTGCTTCTGAACACCTCCGACGGCGAATATTACAAATGGACTGGTACGTTTGCATCCGGCCCGAAAGTTGTTCCGGAAAACTCTACCCCTGCCAGCACTGGTGGCGTTGGTCCTGGTTCATGGGTTGGTGTCGGTGATGCATCTCTTCGTGCAGCACTGGCCGCGATGGATGGCGAGAAGTTAATTGGTGAGTGTCCAGACATTGCTACGCTTCGAACTATAGAGCCATCCTATGACAAGCAGCGCATCACCGTACGGGAGCACACCGCAAATACCGGCTATGGTGGTGGTCAGTTCCGGGCCGTAATGTCAGGATCGTCGTACGCTGATAACAACGGGACAATCATCAAAACTAGCGGTGGCGCTGCATGGGTGCGGGTAAACGTCGGTTATATATCACCGTATATGTTCGGAGCGCTACCGAGGGTTGACGCAACTACCCCTACAGCACATACAGCCATTAATGCGGCGGCGGCAGCCGCTGTGTCACAAAACGCCATATTTGATGGGCTCGGAGCTACATTTAATGTAACCGGGGAATGCACAATCAACAACAGCAACTCCATAATTTTTCAGAATATGGGTCTTGTCGTTACTGATGTCGCTGCATCTTTCAATGTTGTGCGCGTGCGCAACGCAGACCACACTATACGACGAATACGTATTGAGGGGAGCAACTCTAAAGTTCTTGGTATTAATGTAGAATCTACCGCAACAGGTACTATTGTTGAGAGCTGTAAAGTAACCAATACTGGGCTAACCGCGATATACAGCACCGCCTCGCGAGTTGTTGCCAGGAATAACCAGACAGACTCTTGCGGTCTTTTAGGAACAGGCAACTACCGTTGCAGTATCTGGTTCAACGAGAACGAACATGCTGTTATGGAGGGGAACATTTGCACCCATTGCGCTTGGGGAATCCTAATGAGAAATACCATAGGAACATCTCAAGGTTACTTTAATACCATGCGTAACAACATTGTAGTTTCCGCTTCAGGTACGACGGCAGACTGCCAGGGGATATCAGCATCTGCCCAGATCCACCTGAGCACCACTGATAATATTGTGCGCGGTTTCCCGAATAACGCAATTGACCACCAGAACTGCTTCGGCATGATTATAACCGGAAATCAGATTCACCAATGTAACGATGGAGTGTTTATCGGAGACAGGTCTTGTGGCCGCATCATCATTTCAAATAACAATATTGAGGCCTGCTTTACAGGCATCCGTTATTACAACCCGTCAAACTCAACCCCTGAGTATCAGAATCAGACTTTTGCCGATGTTCAGATAACAAATAATGTCATCTATACGTCTACATCACGAGCTATCTGGGTGATTATGACTGGAACAACTTCGGCTAATTTCATGACAAATGTCAACGGTAATATAGTTGACGGGAACGGCTCCGCGGGTCTTGGTATTGTTATGGATACTGTGACATACGGAAGTGTTAGCCAGAACCAAGTACGAAGAGTCAGGGGCCATGGTATTGACTTAGCATCCTGTGAGGGGCTGCGGGTTATGGGTAATAGCATTGCGGATGCCGGGTTTACCACAACCGGCACGTACAACGGCATTAATCTAAGCAATTGCAACCGCTGCAATGCATCTGATAACTACGCAGTAGGGCCTTCTATGATTTATTCTGTGGTGCTTGGTGGCGGGGCTTATAACATGGCGTATACCAATCACGCGCGCTCAACCTCAGGAGCGACGGCAGTTAGCATTTCCGGTGGTACTGGGAACGTAGAATCATTGAATATTAAGTCATAACTAATGCGCCCCTAATGGGGCGCAACTATTCAGATTGGCATACCATATTTGGCATTCATTTCTCTGTCCGGCTGGATTTTTATCTCAATGTTACGAGGTATCAACCCATTGGACTTAAGAGTTTCTGAAATGGCTTTTCCTCTTGTTACCGGGAACGGCCAGTTGTCATTGTTATCACCCTTGGGCACATGTAGGGTCATTGTGCGTTGGTTTCCATTAACTGCGTTTTGCACCTGCTCAATCATATCTTGACCTATCGCGTAAGCAACTGAAAAAGGAACGTTCCCACTATTTGACTCTCGCAAAGAATGAGACTGGTCCGTGGTCTTGTTAATTAAGAACAGCATAACTATTGGAGCGAAATAGTGAACAGCCTTAAAGCGCTCAATGAAGTACCCCAAGCCCAAACTGGCAGCAACTATCAAGTACATAAAAGAACCCCACATTGCCACAGGTCGAGTAGCATAGTTAGCACTAGCCTTTGCGCACACCAGAATAAGAGCCAATGTAGTGATGGCACCAGAGATAACCGATACCCAGAAAGCGTATCTTTTACCTTCAGTACTTTCATCTGAATTTCTTCTTAGCAAAAACACTGCACCGCAAACCAATCCAACAGTCAGCACAATGAAGAAGGTGCGATCTGTTAATTTAAGCAGTGAGTAAAATGCATTGACTGTACCTGAAATATCCAGATGATCTTTTGCCATTCGGTCCGCTCTTCCTCCGTTCATTTCAAAGAGAGCAGAAATAGCCCACATCGCCAGAGTGATGCAGTGGAAAGGGTAATCCTTAATCGTCTCAACAATTTTAAATCTGTTGCTAATGAGATTCAGAAGAAGTACCACACCGCACATAACTGCAAGCAAAACACTGGCAAAAATGTTCGAAAATACACATAGGTAAATGGAAAATATCAGAACGCCAGAAAAGATCGCTCTTTCGTAAAAGAATGGCTTTAAGGTTGACGACATTCTTAAAACGTAAAGTGCCAGCGTGCCGTTTATTAGGGCTGGAACAATATAGTGATAATAACAGGTAAGATTTTGCTCCCACAACAGGTATGGACTGTTATTATTATTTAGAGTTCTGAATAGGCCGAACAGGCACAGTAAGTAGAAGATCACTAAAACTGAACTTGTGTAAGTTGATAACCCTGCGGTCTTCCTCATCAAAAGATAGAATTGATAAAGGAATAACACAACAAGAACTGCAACTAAAACCGCTGTCAAATAAGCAATAGCTTCAAGGAATGTAAACCCAAGAGGCATAACGACAGATGAGGCAATGTTACCAAATAGTGGGAAAGATACCTCAGGAACTACCTTGATAGGGTTAAAACCGCCCCATTGCGGATATGCTTGCCTACCGGAAGAAAGGTTGATCCACTCATCGCCAGAAGTAATAGTTACCGGATGAATAACCGTAAAAAACACAGCCACAACTGCGAATACAAATGTGAACAACACCCACTTTATTTGAATCTCTTTTCCCAAAGTCTGACTAATCATTTCTCGTCCTTCCGAATATCATTGAAATCTTTTTTGATGATGTATCGAGGCCTTCCTTTAACTTCAACATAAATTCTGCCGATATATTCCCCAAGCACACCTATGCCTATCAACTGAATCCCGCCCAAGAAAAGTATTGAAACCAGCATTGATGGATAGCCGCGAACCGGGTTGCCGAACGCTAACGTGTCGACGATCATCCATGCGCCATAGATGAAGGCCAGGCCAGCAACGAACAAGCCGATATACGTCCACATGCGCAGTGGGAAAGTTGAGAAACTGGTGATACCCTCTAACGCTAGGTTCCACAGTTTCCAGCCATTAAACTTAGAATCCCCGGCAACACGTTCTGCGCGGGCATATTCAACAACATCAGTGCGGCCGCCAACCCAACTCAAAACGCCTTTCATGAAAAGGTTGCGTTCTGGCATTAGCTTGATGTTTTCAACCACATCTCGAGACATCAGGCGGAAGTCGCCAACGTTTTCCTCGATCTGCGGATTGCTGATTTTGTTGTGCAGCTTATAGAACCACTCTGCGGTCTTACGCTTGAGTCGCCCATCGGTGGACCGGTCAGAGCGTTTAGCCAGCACCATATCCGCCCCGGCCTGCCATTTCTCTATCAGGTGCGGTATAACCTCAATTGGGTCCTGCAAATCAACATCTATCGGGATAATAGCTTCGCCGCTTGCATGGTCCAGTCCTGCAAACAGCGCAGGTTCTTTACCGAAATTGCGGGTAAAGGAAAGAGGAATGACAAGCGGATCGGCCACAGCGAGCGCATTTATTATTGATTCTGTCGCATCTTTACTGCCGTCGTTGATAAAGACTATCTCTACTTCATGCTGTTGTAGCTCTTCAAACTCCCGCACGGTTTTGTAGAAGATTGGAATAGCATCTTCTTCATTAAATACCGGAACGACCAGAGAAATTTTCATTTCGCATCCCTAAAGACAATGAACTTTGAATAGATAAAGCCGCACACCAGACTGATAGCGGAGAAGAGAATGAGAGTCACAATTGGAGCCATACCGGACTTATCGGCAGCCCAACCAACAGCTGCGCTCAAGGATCCCATAAACCCTACATACAGCATGTAGCGCATCGTGGTTGTCGAAGACTTAAACGTGAACCTGGCGTTTGCAAAGAAGCTGAATGACACCGCCACGACGAACCCGGCGAAGTTGCCAAGAGCCTGACCTGTGTGAAACGCGTATATGCAAATAGCGAACACAACCCAGTGAATGAGCGTGTTTATGACGCCGATCGATGTGTACTTAGCAAAGAGCTTTAACATTATAAAAATCAGCAAATTCGGAAAGGTCTGAAGTTTAGCATCACTGTCCAACTTGATCGACTCTCATATTTGACGATACTGTACATAAATACAGTTGTTTTTGGAGGGGCCATGGAGGCAAAAGCTCAGCGATACAAACTTGAACAGTTATGTAGCGTTAACCGCTACTCATGCCTGGTTGAAACATCAGGTGGTTATGCGCTTTTTCAGCCTGATCTTGTGCCCGACAACGGAACGCGCGTGCTGGTGCATGCGTTCGGCCAGCTACAGTTCGCGGTCGTTATGGGCGGTGCGCTCATCACCGAAGACGGTGAAAGCATAGAGGGAGATGCTTTAGATGAAGTCGAAGTCATGGGAGTTGTAACCTTTTTTATCAATGGCGCTGCGGCGTTCACAGACGACAATCCGGTGATGTGATGTTTGCCCTTGTCGATGTGAACTCATTTTATGCCAGTTGCGAGACGGTATTCAGACCAGACCTGCGTGGGCGGCCTGTTGTCGTTCTGTCGAATAATGACGGCTGCGTAATAGCACGTAGCGCCGAGGCAAAGGCAGCCGGGATAGCGATGGGTGAGCCGTTCTTCAAGCAAAAGGACCTATTCCGGCGCGCTGGTGTTGTTTGCTTCAGCAGCAACTACGAGCTCTATGCAGACATGTCCAGCCGGGTAATGACTACGCTGGAAGAAATGAGCCCACGCGTGGAAATTTACAGCATAGACGAAGCATTCTGCGATCTGACCGGCGTAAGAAACTGCCGGGACCTGACTGAGTTCGGGAAAGAGATCCGCGCGACTATTTTACAGCGGACACATCTCACAGTCGGAGTCGGCATAGCCCAGACCAAGACGCTGGCGAAGCTGGCTAACCATGCTGCGAAAAAATGGCAACGGCAGACTGGCGGGGTGGTTGACCTCTCAAACGTCGACCGGCAGCGCAGGTTAATGGCACTGGTGCCGGTAGAGGATGTCTGGGGCGTTGGCCGGCGCATCAGCAAGAAGCTGAACGCTATGGGCATCAAAACGGCACTGGACCTCTCAGAACAAAGCACGTGGATTATCCGCAAGCACTTCAATGTCGTGCTGGAGCGAACCGTCCGGGAACTGCGTGGTGAGCCTTGCCTCGACCTGGAGGAGTTCGCGCCAGTGAAGCAGGAAATCGTATGCAGCCGATCGTTTGGCGAACGCATTACTGACTATGAGCAAATGCGACAGGCGATTTGCAGCTATGCGGCCCGTGGAGCTGAAAAGCTACGTGGTGAGCACCAGTATTGCCGTTTTATATCCGCCTTCGTTAAGACCTCTCCGTTTGCGCTGAAGGAACCCTATTACGGCAACAGCGCATCCGTTCGGCTGCTCACGCCAACTCAGGACAGCAGAGACATCATCAACGCCGCGGTAAAGTGTCTGGACAAAATCTGGAAGGATGGCCATCGCTACCAGAAAGCGGGAGTCATGCTGGGAGATTTCTTCAGCCAGGGCGTCGCCCAGCTAAACCTTTTCGATGACAGTGCTCCCCGAGCTGGTAGTGAGAAGTTAATGGAAGTACTGGATCACCTGAATGCAAAGGACGGAAAGGGCACGCTCTATTTTGCCGGGCAGGGTATACAGCAGCAATGGCAGATGAAGCGTGAAATGCTTTCTCCACGCTACACCACCCGGTTTTCAGATCTTCCTGTGGTTAAGTGACGGGCTCTATAAGTTCTGGTCCCTGATTCTTCACATTACCCACGGCGCGCGTAACGGCATGCCAGATAAACTTGTCGGCGGGCACTGCCCCGTCGGCTATTATCTCCTCAGCTTCTTTCCCACCTACATCCTGACGCATCCATTCCCTTGCAGCTTCCGGCGACAGAACCAGTGGCCGACGGTCATGAATATCGACCAGGCCTTTGCCAGCAGCAGATGTCACGATTAGAAAGCCCTCTGCTTCATCGCCTCGTTCAAATGGCGTGCTGCCGATCGCCGCCATGAATATCGGCTGCCCGTCGGCCCGGTGAATGAAGTAGGGTTGTTTCTTTTCGCCTTCCTTTTTCCATTCGAACCATCCATCGGCAAAGCAGATCGCCCGGCCATGCTGCCACAGAGATTTAAACATTCTGCTGGTGGCCGCGGTTTCTACACGCGCGTTAATCAGTGGCGCTTTGTCCCACCATCCAGGCGCGTAGCCCCAGAATACCGGATCGAGGTGCAGTTGTTCGTCGCGTTCGCTTAACAGCAGCACTTTGGTACCGGGCGCAACGTTGTAGCGGCCAATCGGTTCCGGGTCATATGCGATGCCGCGTTCGCCTTCGTCGGCCAGGCAAGCCAGATATTCTTCACGGGTTTGGGCTTGTGCAAAACGTCCACACATAGAAACCTCCAGTCAGTCAGACTGAAAGTATAGGGCAGGGAGAAAAAGTAGCGCGCGCTAGTTAAGTCTTACAATCGGATCGGTGGGGATTATGCTGATGGTATGGGAGGGCGTAAAGCTGCGTGTTACGAAACTGGAAGGAGCTACGCAAAGTTGGGGGATCGGGAAATTACATAGCGATGTCTGGTGGCATGGCTATGCATTCTCTGTGTCATAGATGTGTCATACATGGATGTATCAGAAGAAAACGAGAAAGCAGGTAACGACACGTAATGACACAAATGCGTAGCGAGCGCGGAAAAACCAATGATATTACAGTGCGTTAAATAGTACTCTACGTTCTTCTAAGCCGTAGGTCGTAGGTTCGAATCCTACAGGGCGTGCCATTAAATTTCACAGATTGCCGCCTGCGCGATGTCCTGCTGATTTTCTCCATGAAACACCCCTCGCGAAAGTAGCGTTAACGCACATTTTTCACAGCACAATTGACTGTTATAACAGTATTTTTCTTACCCTATGGCAATTTTGCTATTCCTCTACCATGCTCATATCACCTCACTCTTACTCGTGGGGCTTTTCGTAGTTGCTGATTAATCTCAAGGAAAAAGGTTATGAAAAAAACGACTGCTATTTTGATGGGCGCTGCATTTCTGTTTACCACCAATACCTTTGCGGCTGAACTGCTGACGAAAAACGAGTTTGAGAAAGTGGAATCACAGTATGAAAAAATCGGTACGGTTAGCACTTCCAATGAAGTCTCGGTAGACGACGCGAAAAAAGAGCTGATCGAGAAAGCCGATAAAGAAGGTGCTGATGTGCTGGTGCTGACTTCCGGTAATACCAACAACAAAATTCACGGTACCGCCGATATTTTCAAGAAAAAATAATACTTTAGCAACCACCCCTGTTTCGGGGTGGTTGCGCGCCATACCTCCCGCCAGCCTTGTTTCTTGTCTCTTCTCGCTCAGAGATGCCCGTTGACACTTGATTACGCATTCATAATGCGTATAGTTCTCATTTGCATTTCTTTTAATAACTTTTAAGGCCCGACAACGGGTCATTTTTGCGCGCACGTTAAGAGCTCATTATGAACAACACCACAATGCACAAAACGCTGCTGGCGATTGCCATCGGCGCGGTTACACACTCCGCTTTTGCGGCGGATGAGAAAAAAGAGGACACCATCGTGGTCCAGTCCACGGCGGGGAGTGATTTCAAACCCGGTGGTGACCAGCTGCTTCCAGCCTTCCTCGACGGCCAGGTGGCGAACGGCGGGCGCATGGGTATGCTCGGTCAGCAGAACGCCATGGACGTGCCGTTCAACATCATCAGCTACACCTCGAAGCTGGTTGAAGATCAGCAGGCAAAAACCATTGCTGACGTGGTTGCCAACGACGCGGGCGTACAATTTGTTCAGGGTTACGGCAACAGCGCGGAAACCTTCCGCATTCGCGGCCTGAAGTTTGACGGCGACGATATGACCTTTGGCGGATTGTCCGGGGTGTTGCCGCGTCAGGTGGTGGATGCCCAGATGGTCGACCGTATCGAGATCTTCAAAGGGGCCAACTCCCTGATGAACGGCGCCGCAAGCTCCGGCGTGGGCGGGATGATCAACCTTGAGCCTAAACACGCGGGCGACACCCCGCAGGCGAAAGTGGGCGTTGACTACACCTCGGATTCCCAGATTGGCACCACGCTGGATGCGGGTCGTCGCTTTGGCGATAACGACCAGTTTGGCGCGCGCGTGAACCTCGTGCATCGCGAAGGGGAAACCGGCGTGCCGAACGACCGCCGCCGCACCACGCTGCTCTCCACCGGCCTGGATTACAAAGGCGACCGCTTCCGCACCTCGCTGGACCTGGGCTACCAGAAAAAAACCTTCCACGGCAGCCCAACCAGCGTCAACATCTCGGCGGTGGACTTTGTGCCTGAGCCGCCGAAGAACGATCGCAACTTCTCGCAGAAGTGGGCCTACAGCGATATCGAAAACGAGTTCGGGATGTGGCGCAGCGAGTATGACATCACCGATAGCTGGACGGCATATACCGGTCTCGGCGCGCAGCACGCGCACGAAGAAGGGATCTACAGCGCGCCGAAGCTCCTCGATAAGAGCGGTAATGCGACGGTCAGCCGCCTTGATACCAACCGCATCAGCGATTCCGTCAGCGGCATGGCGGGCATTCGCGGTAACTTCACTACCGGCTTCGTCTCGCACAAGGTGAACGTCGGGTATTCGGCGATGACCAAAAACGAAAAAATCGCGTGGAAAATGTCGGCCGCGGCGGATAATCCGACCACCAACATCTACCACAACACCGGCGTGGCTATGCCGGACAGCAGCAACTTCAGCGGCTCTGGCGGCAAATACAGCGATCCGCTGACCAGCGGGCGCACCCGCACGCAGGGCTGGCTGCTGAGTGATACCCTGGGCGTGCTGGATGACAAGCTGCTGTTCACCGCAGGCGCACGTCATCAGAAAGTTGTCATCCGCGGGTACAACAAAATCACCGGCGCGGAAAACGACGCGGACGGTTTCGACGGCAGCCGCTGGATGCCAACCTACGGCGTAGTCTATAAACCGTGGGAGGAAATTTCCCTCTACGCCAACCACACCGAGGCGTTACAGCCCGGTGAAACTGCGCCGAACACTGCTACTAACTACGGCCAGAGCACCGGTATCGTGCACTCTAAGCAGAACGAAGTGGGCGTAAAGGCGGACTTTAGCCGCGTGGGCGGCTCCCTGGCGCTGTTTGAGATCAAAATGCCGTCGGCGATCCTTGACGACAGCGGTCACTACGGCCTGGATGCAGAACAGCGTAACCGCGGCGTGGAGCTGAACGTCTTCGGCGAGCCAATGCTTGGGATGCGCCTGAACGCCAGCGCCACCTGGTTGCAGGCCGAGCTGACCAAAACCAAAAACGGCGTCAATCAGGGCAACGATGCGATCGGTATTCCGAGCTTCTACGCCGTGCTGGGAGCAGAGTACGATATCAAGCCGATTGAAGGCCTGACGGCGACCGCGCGCGTTAACCACTCCGGCACGCAGTATGCCGATCTTGCGAACACCAAAAAGCTGGACAGCTACACCACGCTGGATCTGGGCATGCGCTATCGCTTCGCGGTGAACCACAATGAAAACCAGATGACCGTGCGGGCAGGCATCGACAACGTGACCAACGAGAACTACTGGTCAAGCGTGGATGATTCCGGTACTTACATCACTCAGGGCGAGCCGCGTACCTTTAAGGTCTCGGTTGGCTACGAGTTCTAAGCGTTCCACCTCGTTATCCGGGGCAGGGACGCCCCAATCCCTTCGTTGTCGTGTTATAAAATTGTAATAAAAGCTTCTTACACTGGTCGCCACATCCTTACCTCTTGGCCAATGACAGGAAGCCGCTATGGGCAGACCCCTCAAATCCGTATTTAAAAAAGAACATCGCGACGATATCAGTAACCGCAGCGCTAACCCGGTATTCTCCGAGGTTGCAGAGGTGTTCCTCTCCCGCCGCCGTTTTCTCCAGATGGGGGCCGTAGCGGGGGCCGCCGTATCATTCCCGTATCTGATCACACCCGAAAATGCCATTGCCGCGGTATCGAAGCCTTCCGCGCTGGCAAAAGCGGTTTCCCTGGGCTTTACCAGCATCGACGTCTCCACGGAAGACACGGTCAGGGTGCCAGAAGGCTATATTGCCCGCCCGTTCTATCGCTGGGGTGATCCGACGGGAATCAAAGACAACATGCCGGCATTTAAGCCGGACGCCAGCAATACCACAGACGAACAGGCTGTGCAGGCGGGCATGCACCACGACGGCATGGCGTGGTTTAGCCTGCCGCAGGGGGCGCAAAACCCGGAGCATGGCCTGCTGGCGCTGAACCATGAATACATCGATAACGGGATGCTGTTTACCGACGGTACGGCGAACTGGAGCCTCGACAAAGCCCGCAAGGGGCAGAACGCGATGGGCGTGTCGGTGGTGGAAGTGAAAAAAACGGGCAGCGGCTGGGAGGTGGTGCGTCCGTCATCCTTCGCCCGGCGTATTACCGTCAATACGCCAATGCAGCTTACCGGCCCGGCGCGGCATCAGGATTTAATGAAAACCGCCGCCGATCCGCAGGGGGAACGCGTTCTGGGCACCATGCAGAACTGCGCCAACGGCCACACGCCTTGGGGCACCTATCTCACCTGCGAGGAGAACTGGTCGGACATTTTTGTGAAAAAAGCCGATCTCAATCCGCTGGAAAAACGCTACGGCATCAGCGACAGCGATGAGTCCTACCGCTGGAACGAGGTGGATGAGCGGTTCAGCGTCGATAAAACCCCTAACGAACCCAACCGTTTCGGCTGGGTGGTGGAGATCGATCCCTACAACCCGACCTCCACCCCGCGCAAGCACACCGCGCTGGGCCGCTTCAAGCATGAGGGGGCCGCCGTCACGCTCGCCGCCGATAATCGCGTGGTGGTCTACATGGGCGACGACCAGAAGTTTGAGTACATCTATAAGTTTGTCTCCGACAAAAAATACGATCCCGCGAACCGGGAAGCCAATATGCAGCTGCTGACGTCCGGCACGCTGTACGTCGCCAGGTTCAACCAGGACGGAAGCGGCGACTGGCTGCCGCTGATCTTCGGGCAAAATGGCCTGGATAAAAGCAACGGGTTTGAAAGCCAGGGCGATCTGCTGATCAAAACCCGCCTGGCGGCCGACGCGGTGGGGGCAACGAAAATGGATCGTCCCGAGTGGATTGCCGTCGATCCGCACGCCAGCGGCAGCGTCTACTGTACGCTCACCAACAACAGCGATCGCGGTAAAGAGGGGAAGGCACCGGTCAATGCCGCTAACCCGCGCGCCAACAACGTATTTGGTCACATCATGCACTGGCACGAAGAGGGTGCCGATCCTGCCGCCGCACGCTTTAAGTGGGATATTCTGGTTATGGCCGGGCGTACCGACGGCGACGATCCGAAGGCCAAAGGCTCCATGCAGGGCGCGGCATTCGGCAGCCCGGATGGGTTGTCGTTCGATCACCAGGGCGTCCTGTGGATCCAGACCGACGTCTCCTCCAGCACCATCAATAAGAAAGCGTACGAGGGGATGGGCAATAACCAGATGGTCGCCACCATTCCGGGCACCAACGAGTATCGCCGTTTTCTGACCGGGCCGCGCGGATGTGAAATCACCGGCATTGCGTTTACGCCGGACAACCGCACGCTGTTTATCAACATTCAGCATCCGGGGGAGGGCGGGGATGATATTACCGACCCGGCCAATCCGCGCGCTGTTTCCAACTGGCCAGACGCCAGCCCGAACGGGCGTCCGCGATCGTCAACGGTGGTGATTACCAAAGCGGACGGCGGGATCATCGGGTCGTGACGTTTATCCGCCGGGCGCATGCGCTGGCCCGGCGTTAAGCTTGCTACCACCAGCATGAAGTGTTAAAACGTGCCCCTTCTAAAAAAGAGACAGGGGTAGGGCGTGAAAGACGCGTCATCCGCTTCAGGCCATGGTAGCGCTGAAGCTTCGTCGGATCAGAGTCCGACGCTGCAACGTGGTTTGCAAAATCGACATATTCAGTTAATTGCCCTTGGCGGCGCGATCGGTACCGGGCTGTTTCTCGGCATCGGCCCCGCCATTCAAATGGCTGGCCCGGCGGTTCTGCTGGGTTACGCTATCGCCGGGATTATCGCCTTCCTGATCATGCGCCAGCTCGGCGAGATGGTCGTTGAAGAGCCGGTGTCCGGCTCCTTCGCACACTTTGCCTATAAATACTGGGGGCCGTTCGCAGGCTTCCTCTCCGGCTGGAACTACTGGGTGATGTTCGTGCTGGTGGGCATGGCAGAGCTGACCGCCGCCGGCATCTATATGCAGTACTGGCTCCCGGACGTGCCGACGTGGATTTGGGCCGCGGCCTTCTTCATCATCATTAACGCCGTTAACCTTGTGAACGTGCGCCTGTATGGCGAGACCGAGTTCTGGTTTGCGCTGATCAAGGTGCTGGCGATTATTGGCATGATCGGCTTTGGCCTGTGGCTGCTGTTCTCCGGTCACGGCGGCGAGCGTGCAAGCATCGACAACCTGTGGCAGCACGGCGGCTTTCTGGCGACCGGCTGGAAAGGGCTGATCCTGTCGCTGGCGGTCATTATGTTCTCCTTCGGCGGGCTGGAGCTGATTGGCATCACCGCGGCTGAAGCGCGCGATCCGCACAAAAGCATTCCGAAAGCGGTCAACCAGGTGGTGTACCGTATCCTGCTGTTCTATATCGGCTCGCTGGTGGTGCTGCTGGCGCTCTATCCGTGGGTAGAAGTGAAATCTGACAGTAGCCCGTTCGTGATGATCTTCCACGATTTGAACAGCAACGTGGTGGCTTCGGCGCTCAACTTCGTCATTCTCGTGGCGTCATTGTCGGTTTACAACAGCGGGGTTTACTCCAACAGCCGCATGCTGTTTGGCCTCTCCGTACAGGGCAACGCGCCGAAGTTCCTCACCCGCGTCAGCCGTCGCGGCGTGCCGATCAATTCGCTGTTCCTTTCTGGCGCTATCACCTCGCTGGTGGTGCTGATTAACTATCTGCTGCCGAAAGAGGCGTTTGGCCTGCTGATGGCGCTGGTTGTCGCCACGCTGCTGCTGAACTGGATCATGATCTGCCTGGCGCACCTTCGCTTCCGCGCGGCGATGCGACGCAAGGGGCGCGAGACGCAGTTTAAAGCGCTGCTCTATCCGGCGGGGAACTACCTCTGTATCGCCTTCCTCGGCCTGATTCTGGTGCTGATGTGCACCATGGATGAGATGCGCCTGTCAGCGATGCTGCTGCCGGTGTGGGTGGTGTTCCTGTTTATCGCGTTTAAGCTTTCACGCAAAAAGTAGCGCGGTTTTCTCCCTCTCCCTGTGGGAGAGGGCCGGGGTGAGGGCACCAGACCGCACCAAACCAGACCGCACCCGCCTTCACGCCCGGTGGCGCTGCGCTTACCGGGCCTACATGTTCGGGGACGTTATTTAGTAGGCCGGGTAAGGCGCAGCCGTCACCCGGCACCTCCCCTTCACCGTTATCGTGACTCCCCTCCCAATTCTGTTTTGATCCAGAGGATCTTTGTTTTGTAATCGATTACTTTTCATTTGAACGCATTTGTAATCGATTACTTTTTCCGGGTGAGGCTTATCATGGTGTCAACTGAGAGTAGTGAAAAGGCGATAACGCAGCACCGGCTGCTGGTGCCGCGTCTGTCGCTGATGATGTTTCTGCAATTTTTTATCTGGGGTAGCTGGTCGGTCACGCTTGGCCTGGTGATGACCCGGCACAACATGTCTTTGCTGATTGGCGACGCGTTCTCTGCCGGACCCATCGCTTCCATTCTTTCGCCGTTCGTGCTCGGGATGCTGGTGGACCGCTTCTTTGCCTCGCAGAAGGTGATGGCGGTGATGCACCTCGCAGGCGCGGCGATCCTCTGGTTCGTGCCGGGGGCGTTGATTGCTGAGAACGGCGCGCTGCTGATTGGCCTGCTGTTTGGCTACACACTCTGCTATATGCCGACGCTGGCGCTGACCAACAACATTGCGTTTCACAGCCTGGCGAACGTGGATAAAACCTTCCCGGTAGTGCGTGTGTTCGGCACCATCGGCTGGATCGCGGCGGGCATTTTCATCGGCGTCACCGGCGTGGCGTCCAGCGTCACCATCTTCCAGGTGGCGGCGATAAGCTCCGTGCTGCTGGCGCTCTACAGCCTGACGCTGCCGCACACGCCCGCCCCGGCGAAAGGCCTGCCGGTAAAGGTGCGGGATCTCTTCTGCGCGGACGCCTTCGCGCTGCTCAAAACCCGCCACTTCTTCGTCTTCTCCGTCTGCGCGATGCTGATCTCCGTCCCGCTCGGCACCTATTACGCCTACACCGCCTCGTATCTGGCGGATGCCGGCATTGCCGACGTCAGCACCGCCATGTCCTTCGGGCAGATGTCTGAGATCGTCTTCATGCTGGTTATTCCTCTGCTGTTCCGCCGCCTGGGCGTGAAATATATGCTGCTGATCGGCATGCTGGCGTGGTTTGTACGTTATGCCATGTTCGCGCTGGGCGTCAGCGAGGAGGGGCGCATTCTGCTGTATCTCGGCATTCTGCTCCACGGCGTCTGCTACGATTTCTTCTTTGTCGTCGGCTTTATCTACACCGACCGCGTGGCGGGCGAAAAGGTCAAAGGCCAGGCGCAGAGCATGATCGTGATGTTCACCTACGGTATCGGCATGCTGCTCGGCTCTCAGATTTCCGGCGCGCTCTACAACCGCCTGGTGGCAGGACAGACCGTGCCGCAGGCGTGGGTCACATTCTGGTGGATCCCGGCGGTGGCTGCCGCGGCGATCGCGCTAATTTTCCTTCTCACGTTTAAGTATGACGATGACAAGGCGTAACGTTCAGGAGGTGGTATGAGGACAATGAAAGGACCGGGCATTTTTCTGTCGCAGTTTATTGGCGGGGAAGCGCCCTTCAACACGCTCGACGGGCTGGCAGGATGGGCGGCGGGGAAGGGTTACAAAGCGGTGCAGATCCCCTGCAACCATCCGCATATCTTTGATGTGGAGAAAGCCGCAGAGAGTCAGGCCTACTGCGACGACATCACCGCCAGGCTGGCCGCGCATGGGCTGGTCATCAGCGAGCTGTCGACCCATCTGGAAGGGCAGCTTGTTGCGGTAAACCCGGTTTACAGCGAGGCGTTTGACCACTTCGCCCCTGCTTCCGTGCGCGGTAACGATGCGGCGCGACGGGCGTGGGCGACGGAGAAGCTGAAGCAGGCGGCGGTTGCCTCGGCCCGATTAGGCCTCAAAGCACACGCCACCTTCTCCGGATCGCTGGCCTGGCCGTTTTTCTACCCGTGGCCGCCGCACAACGAGCAGCGTTTTCAGGATGCATTCGGGGAGCTGGCAGCCCGCTGGCGGCCGATTCTGGATACCTTCGACGAGCAGGGCGTGGACGTCTGCTTTGAGCTGCATCCGGGGGAAGATCTGCACGACGGCGTCACCTTCGAGCGTTTTCTGGCGCTGGTCGATAACCATCCGCGCTGTAATATTCTCTACGATCCAAGCCATATGCTGCTCCAGCAGATGGACTATCTGACCTTTATTGATATCTACCATGCGCGCATTAAAGCGTTCCACGTGAAGGACGCCGAGTTCCGCCCCAGCGGGCGCAGCGGCGTCTACGGCGGCTACCAACCGTGGATCAACCGCGCCGGACGCTTCCGCTCGCCCGGCGACGGACAGATCGACTTTAAGGGCATTTTCAGCAAGCTGACCCAGTACGACTACGACGGCTGGGCGGTGCTGGAGTGGGAATGCTGCCTGAAGGATGGCGATACCGGCGCGAGTGAGGGCAGTGAATTTATCCGCCGTCATATCATCCCGGTTTCCGGACGGGCGTTTGATGATTTCGCCGCAGGGGGCAGCCATGATTAACGTCGGGATTATCGGCAGCGGGTTTATTGGCCCGGCACATATCGAGGCGCTCAGGCGTCTCGGGTTTGTGCAGGTGGTCGCGCTCTGTGACGGCTCGCTCGTTAAGGCGCAGGAAAAGGCGCACCAGCTCAATGTGCCGCACGCCTGTGCCAGCGTGGAGGAACTGCTCGCGCTCCCTAATCTGCACGCGGTGCACAACTGCACGCCGAACCACCTGCACGCGGAGATTAACTGCCAGATCCTGCGTGCGGGCAAGCACGTGTTTTCCGAAAAGCCGCTGTGCATGACGCCGGACGAGGCGCGCGAGCTGGTGGCGCTGGCGGAGCAGGCAGGCGTGGTGCATGGCGTGAGTTTTGTCTATCGCCAGTTTGCGATGGTGCGCCAGGCGGCGAGCATGATGCGTGCGGGCAGCCTCGGGCGGCTGTTTGCTTCGCACGGCAGCTATTTACAGGACTGGATGCTGCTGGAAACCGACTACAACTGGCGGGTGGATGCCGCGCTCGGTGGCGCGTCGCGGGCGGTGGCGGATATCGGCTCCCACTGGTGCGATACGGTACAGTATGTGACCGGCAGGCGTATTACCGGGGTGATGGCTGATTTATCCACCGTCTGGCCGACGCGCAAGGCCAGCGCGGGCGGTCATCAGACCTTCTCCCATGACGAGCAGGCGGAGTATGAAGACAAACCGGTCACCACCGAAGACTTTGGCTCGGTGCTGTTCCGCTTTGAAGACGGCAGCAAGGGCAGCTTTAGCGTCTCGCAGGTGAGCGCGGGGCGAAAAAATCGCCTGACCTTTGAAATTAACGGCAGCGAGCAGTCGGTGGCGTGGGATCAGGAAATCCCGCAGCAGCTGTGGGTCGGCCATCGCGCCAGGGCAAACCAGATTCTCAGCGACGATCCGGGCCTGATGAACCGTGACGTGGCCGACAGCGCCCACTTCCCCGGCGGGCACATTGAAGGCTGGCCGGATGCCTTTAAAAATATGATGGCGCAGTTTTACCGTGCCGTGCAGGCGGGCGCGATGCCGGATAATCCGCAGTTTGCCACCTTCCACGATGGCGCCTGTGTGATGTATATCATTGATGCGATTATGAAAAGTCATCATCAGCAGCGCTGGGTGCGCGTGGAATACTGACGCATTGCCCGGTTCGCCGGGCAATCAATTTATGGTAGCCTGCACAAAACGCTAACCGCAGGATGTATCGTCGCTATGTCAATTCAGAAAATCGCTCAACTGGCCGGGGTATCCGTGGCAACGGTCTCCCGCGTACTGAATAACAGCGATACCGTGAAGGCGAAAAACCGCGAGCGCGTTTTGCAGGCGATCCAGGAGAGTAACTATCAGCCCAATCTGCTGGCGCGTCAGCTGCGCACTGCCCGCAGCTATATGATCCTGGTGATGGTCTCGAACATCGCCAACCCGTTCTGCGCCGAAGTGGTGAAGGGCATTGAAGCCGAGGCAGAAAAGAACGGCTATCGCATTCTGCTGTGCAACTCCGGCTCGGATATTGAGCGCTCCCGCTCGGGCTTAAGCCTGCTCTCCGGCAAAATCGTCGACGGCATTATCACCATGGATGCGTTCTCGAAACTGCCGGAGCTGGCCGCGCTGATTGGCAACGCGCCGTGGGTGCAGTGCGCTGAATACGCCGATGCGGGCGCGGTCTCCTGCGTGGGGATTAATGATGTTGATGCCTCCCAGCACGTTGTCAGCCAGCTTGCCGACGGGGGACGCAAACGCATTGCGCTCATCAACCACGACCTCAGCTACAAATATGCCCGTCTGCGCGAGCGCGGCTATAAGAGCGTCATACACCTGCGGGATCTGGATTATCAGGCGGTGGAGTACGCCAGTGAGCTCAGCTCTGGTGCGGGCATGGCGGCGATGCAAAATCTGTTAAAAGCAAACCCGCCGGATGCGGTGTTTGCCGTTTCCGATACGCTGGCGGCGGGGGCGCTGCGCGCCATTCAGCAGGCAGGGCTGCGGGTGCCAGAAGATATCGCGGTGGTCGGCTTTGACGGCACCGAGCTGGCGGAGATGATTTCACTCACCACTATTGAACAGCCGTCGCGGGATATCGGGCGCAAGGCGGTCAATCTGCTGTTAAATAAGATCGACAACCCGGATGCGCCCACGGAAAGGGTCATGATGGACTGGCGCTTTATTTCCCGCGCCAGCTCCTGATTATCTGGCGATGACGCCAGCCAGCGAGCGAATATCGTTTCCGGTTGGCGACTGGTGAATACGCAGGCCAAATTCATCTACCACCGCGAAAATATGATCGAAGATGTCGGCCTGAATATCTTCGTATTCCGCCCAGATCACCGTGTTGGTAAAGGCATATATTTCAATCGGCAGCCCGTTGGCATCCGGCGCGAGCTGGCGCACCATCAGCGTCATATCTTTGCGAATGCGCGGGTGGTTACGCAGATATTCATTCAGGTAGGCACGGAAGGTGCCGATATTGGTCATCTTGCGCAGGTTTAATACCGATTCCCCTTCGCCGTTCTGCTGATTCCACAGGTTAATTTCCTCATGACGCGCCGCCAGATACGGCTTCAGCAGTTTCGCCTGAATCAGTTTCTGCTGCTCCTGCTCGTCGAGGAAATGAATGCTGGTGGTATCGATATTCAGGCTACGCTTGATGCGGCGACCACCGGAGGCGGACATGCCGCTCCAGTTGATGAACGCATCGGACACCAGCGCCCAGGTCGGGATGGTGGTGATGGTGTTATCGAAGTTGCGCACTTTAACGGTGGTCAGGCCGATGTCGGTCACCGTGCCGTTGGCGCCGTATTTCGGCATCTCCAGCCAGTCGCCGAGCTTGAGCATGTCGTTGGCGGAGAGCTGAATGCCCGCCACTAAGCCCAGTATCGGGTCTTTAAAGACCAGCATCAGAACGGCAGCCATCGCACCCAGGCCGCTTATCAGAATGGCGGGTGACTGACCGATCAGCAGGGAGATAATCAGTATCCCCACCAGAATGGCACTCACCAGCTTAACGCCCTGGAATATCCCCTTCAGCGGCAGCTGCGAGGCGGTGGCCATTTTCTGCGACAGATTGAAAATCACGTCCAGCAACGAGAAGAAGGAGAGCAGGGCATAAATCATCACCCACAATTTCGCGCAGGTGGTGAGTAATTCCGCCGCTTCGCTGCCTTTTTGCAGCCACAGAACCGCCTGAACGTTGACGATTATCCCCTGGAGGGTAAACGCCAGACGGTGAAATAATTTGTTCTGCGTAATGATCTGCAACCATAAATGACTGCTGGCCTGGGCGCGTTTCTCGAATGCGCGCAGCACCACTTTGTGCAGAATAAAATGAACGATAATGGCCGTAAGAAAAATAATACCAAAGATAATCACTAAAGAGGTGGTGTGATTAATTTCAATCCCTAACTCTTCAACCTGAGCAATTAATTCCTGCATAACGTCTCCTGTATTGATGCAGCCCCATAATGGCGGCTGCGGATCTATTATGCAAATTCAGGCAGTTTTATTTTGTCGCCGGACAGGCCTTGACGACCGGTAAACACAGACGATGACGCATACGCAGCGTGACCAGCGCCAGCACCACCATCATGGCCGTTTCCACCATCAGGAAGACGTTGACCGCCTGGGTATAATCTCCGTGATGATTTTGCAGCCCGTGCAGCAAAATCGCGCCGAAAATGGCCGGGCCAAGCCCCAGCGCAGCCTGTTGCAGCGTGCTTAAAATCGCGCTCGCGGCCCCCGCGTCGTCAGGCTGAATATCGCGCATCCCGATACGGTAGAAGCTGTTTACAATCAGCGCCTGCCCGTAACCCACCAGCCCGGTGGCCGGGGCCAGCGTCAGCGCGGTATTCTGCATTCCCCAGTGACGGAACGTGGCGATCAGCGCCACCAGGCCGACAAGCTGAATCGCAAGCCCGGTCAGCAGGATGGCGCTGGTGCTGTAGCGGGCAATCAGGCGTGGGGCGAACCAGGCAGAAATAAAATAGGTGACGCCAAGCGCGATAAAGCTGTTCCCTGACTGCCACGGCTCCATCCCCAGACCGCTTTGCATGGTCAGCGCCATACAGAACATGAACCCGGACCAGACGCTGAAAAAGAGTATCCCAATCAGCACGCCAAAGCGGATGCTGCGCAGCTGCAACAGGCGCGGCGCGATGAGCGGGTGGGCATTCTCACGCTCTTTTTTGCGCGCGTTCAGCACCATCAAACAGGCCAGCGGCACAATCGCCAGCAGTGCGGCCTTCAGCGGCCACGACCAGTGCCACTGTGGGCCGAGCGCCATCGGGAACAGCAGACAGCACAGTATTGCCGTCAGCAGGACAGTCCCGGTCCAGTCAATGCGCGATGGCGTGTCGCGGCGGGTTTCCGGCACGTAGCGACGGCTCAGCGCCAGCACCACCAGACAAATCGGCACGTTGATAAAGAAGGCGTTGCGCCAGCCCAGCCCGGCGATGTCCGCCGACACCAGCCAGCCGCCACCCATCTGGCCGACGATAAACGCAATTCCGCCGATACCCCCGAACAGGCTGATCGCTCTGGCGTGTGCCGTTCCTTTTAACGTCACATGCAACGTCGCGAGAATTTGCGGCATGATCAGCGCGGCGCCCGCGCCCTGAAGAATGCGCGCGCCAAGCAACTGTTCGATATTGCCCGCCATGCCGCACAGCAGCGAGGCCAGGCCAAAACACGCCACGCCCCACATAAACAGGCGACGGCGGCCAAGGTTATCGCCCAGCTTGCTGCCGGGGGCCAGGCAGACGGCAAAGGCCACGCCGTAGAGGGCGACGATCAGCTCCAGTTCGGTGGCGGTGGCGTGTAACGAATGGGTGATGGAATCCAGCGCCACGTTGGTGATTGAGGTATCAATCAGCGGCAGCATCTGGCCGGTTAACAGCAATATCAGGCCCGCACGACCCGGTGAAACAACTGACGTATTCATGGTGACTCCATTGCGTCAAACAGCGTAGAGTCGTAGCATCAACCATCTGATAAACGGGTACCAGTTCTTGCTTATACTGGTACTGGCACTACCATGCAGGAGATGTTATGGCGCTGATGTCTGAACCTGTCACCTCTCTTCAGGATGACACCCGCAAGCAGCTGGGCGCGTTTTTGCGTGCCCGGCGCGAAAGCCTTGATCCGCAGCGGCTCGGCTTACCGCGCAGCGGCCGCCGCCGCACGCCGGGCCTGCGGCGAGAGGAGGTGGCGATGCTCGCCGACGTGGGGGTGACCTGGTACACCTGGCTGGAACAGGGCCGGGACGTCAATCCGTCCAGCGCGGTGATGGCCGCCATCGCAAAAGCGCTGCAATGCACCCCGACCGAAGCCCGACATCTTTTTGTGCTCGCCGGTTTGCCGCCGGGCGAAGCCCCGCAGGCGGTGTGTTGCGAGGGGATCAGCGAAGGCACGCGTCGCCTGCTGGATACCCTGATGCCGAAACCAGCCAGTATTCAGAAACCGAATTTCGATATCGTGGCCTGGAACGACAGCTTCGGACACCTGATGGGCGTCGATTTCAACGCCATCCCGCCGGAAGATCGCAACTGTATTTACCTGTTCCTCACCCATCCGGCGTGGCGCGCGCGGCTCGGCAAACGTGACGACGTGCTGCCGATTTTCGTCTCCTACTTCCGCGCGGCCATGGCTGAGCACCGTGGCGACCCGCTCTGGGAAGCGAAGCTGGCGCGTTTTTTTGCGGTGTCCGAAGAGTTCAAAACCCTGTGGCACCAGCGTAACGACGTGCGCGGTGTGGAGAACCAGCTCAAGCTGTTCACCCATCCCGAGCTGGGGGATTTTCATCTCCAGCAGATGTACTGGTACTCCGCCCCGCGAAACGGATCGCGGCTGCTGGTCTATTTACCCGTGGATGAGGCAGGGGAGAGGGCGATGGCGTGGCTGGCGGAGCAGGGGAAATAAGTTTTTTGCGAGGGGCTTTCAGGGAATAAGAGCTGGCTCTGATAAGCGGATGAGACAGGTATAAGGTGGCGTTTAACTTAAACCAACCGACTGAATCGACATCATTTCGATGAGGGATTAAGTCGACTATACTCACGCCATGAGAAACAACAAATGTCGCCACTGATGATTGATTCCGCAGACTTCAGCCAAAAACTCGGCCTTATCTCCCGAAACGTCGAACACACCGAAGCGTTCCTGGCACGAGGTACGGCGGATTTTCATCTGCCGGGGTTTTTGCTGCCTGTGGGATACCGGCTCCTGAAATCGCGTTATGGTGATGAATATCGTCTCGTGACCACCGATGACGGCAAACCTTATACGGCGTATGCCGTAAAGCTTAAATTTCATAAAGAAATTACCTTTCCCCACGGTGCCGCCACGCAGGTGATGGTGTGGCGTACACCGCGTGCCGTTCATCAACGCGTAATAAGCGGGTTGCCACAACTCTTTTTTCAGTGGGTGCTAAGCGAATACGACATCGTTGTCTCTGACAGCGAACAAACAGGAGACGGGCAACGGTTCTGGCTGCGCATGATCGACTGGGCGTTTACCATGAACTATCGCATTAGCGTGGCGGACGGTACGGTGGGAGAAGAGTGGACGTTAACGCCCGTAAATTCCTACGCTGAGCTGGAAGAGCGCTGGATTGCTTTTGCCTGGGGAAACGATCGTGAGGTCCATCCGCATCGCAGGCTTGTCATCAGTAAAGCGTAACGGGCCGCATGCAGCGGCCCATTTTCATTAGCATTCAGTCACAATCGTGCTCAGCGGCAGGCGAGATTTCGGCAGCGTGGCGTTGAAATCTTCCACGCTGTGATGCCCGACCGGGACCACCACCAGGCTGGTGAAGCCTTTCTCTTTCAGGCCAAACTCTTCGTCGAGGATCGCGGCGTCAAACCCTTCGATGGGGACCGCATCGAGGCCCATCGCGGCCACGCCCAGCAGGAAGTTGCCGACGTTCAGGTAAACCTGCTTCGCCATCCACTGGTCGTCATCTTTCAGATCCACGCGGTGCATGTCGGCAAAATAGCAGCGGCCTTTATGGTTCGCGGCTTTTGCTTCTGGCGTGGCGAAACGGCCGTCAGCCTCTTCCTGATCGACAACGCGCTCAAGCCAGGCATCGTCCATCGCGGTTTTCGCGCAGAACACCACCACGTGAGAGGCATCCAGCATTTTGCGTTCGTTAAACACATAGGTGCCCGCCGCGGATTTTGCCACGCGCGCTTTACCCTCGTCAGTGCTGGCAACAATAAAGTGCCACGGCTGGGAGTTGGTGCTGGACGGGCTGTATTGCAGCAGCGTTTTGATTTTTTCCGCTTCTTCTGCGGTCAGTTTTTTTGGCTGGGTCGAACGCCTTGGTAGAGTGGCGTTTCAGGGCGACAGAAATAATATCCATAACAACTCCTGGTGATGAAATTCGCCCGCGGGCGGGCGTGAAAGGAAAGCAGATTACCGCGCGAAGCGGGAAAAGATAAGTGCGATTCGAGCGCTTATTCTGTTCGTCTCAGACGAACAATCAGGCTGGCCGAATCCACTTCTGATCTTTTTTCGGCAGTTTATCAACGACCAGATTCCACGAATTCGTAATCAGGTCGGTGACCAGTTCAGGCGTGATGTCGTCCGTGCCATAAAGTGAGATCCAGTGTTTTTTATTCAGATGGTAACCGGGCTCCACGCCACGGTAGATCTGCTGATTGAGCAGCGATTTTTCCGGATCGGATTTCAGGCTGACGTGGGCCCGACCGTGTGCGGTCGCCATCAGCATAAAAATTTTCCCGCCCACCTTAAACACGTCATACTCCGGGCCAAACGGCCAGCAATGTTCGGTAAAAGGCATCTCCAGCGCGACGCGTCTGGCATGTTCCTGCAAGGATTTACTGTCCATGGTTATCTTCCTCAGCAAGCCCGCGCCACATGGCTTCAAAGCCCAGCGCTTTAAAATCGACGGCACGGGACGGATCGCGCGCGGCAAACTCCATGGTGGTTTCAGCCAGCGATAAGAACATTGCATCACCGAAGGTCTTAAACTCGTCAGACATAAACACCGGGCGGATCGAACGACGACACAGTTCATGCAGTTCCGGGAACATGTCTTTCACCGCCTGCTCGGTTTCGGCGTTCAGCTTTTCACTGACGCCAATCTGGCGGATAGCCGCATGCGCCAGGGGGTTACGAATGCCCCAGTCTACATAGCTGTTCCAGATATTGCGGGTATGCTCTTTTGGCTCGGTGATGGTGCGATCGAGATTCGCCAGCATGGTCTGGCAGAGATCCTGCTTCAGATGCAGGTAGAGGGCATTCAGCAGATCGTCTTTGGTAGCAAAGTAGCGAAACAGTGTCCCTTCAGCGACGCCCGCATTACGGGCAATTAACGCCGTTGAGGCGGCAATACCTGACTGCGCAAACGCAGCCGTTGCTGCTTCCAGTAAGGCCTGTTTTTTATCTTCACTCTTCGGACGTGCCACTAAATTTTTCCTCCCGTCAATTGTAAAAGCCCTGATTGAAACACGAGCCTTGATACGCTGCAACGCGGAATGTCAAAGAACGAAAACCTTCTTGACGGCGTAATCATCCTATCTATAATGAGTGCTTACTCACTCATAATCAAGTGTCACCCGCGCAAACCATCGGATGGGGCGCGTAGGCGGGTCAGGAAATGAAAAAGCCTCTATTCATCTGCGTGGTGTTAGTCATGATTATTGCTTCAGCTGCCAGTTTACCGTTTGTACTGAATGCCGGATTTGGCCAGCCACCGCAGGGTGCGCAGCTCTCTGAAGTGGAAGCCTCTCCGCACTATCGCGACGGGCAATTCCATAACACGCTCCCTACGCCGGGCTTTACCGGGCAACAAAATATGCTGGTGGCGTGGTGGCAGTTCCTTACCCGTAAAACCGAAAACGCCCGTCCTGCGCAGCCGCTGCCGCTGGTGAAAACCGATCTGGCGAGCCTGTCGCCTGAACAGGACACGCTGGTGTGGCTCGGCCACTCCTCCTGGTATATGCAGCTGGCGGGGAAACGCATCCTGATCGATCCGGTTCTGAGTAGCTACGCCGCACCGTTCTCCTTCCTCAATAAAGCGTTTGCGGGGGAGTACCCGTGGCGTGCGGAGAGCATGCCGGAGATCGACCTGCTGATTATCTCCCACGATCACTATGACCATCTGGATTACGCCACCATCAAGGCGCTGCTGCCGAAGGTTAAGCGCGTGGTCACCCCGCTGGGCGTGGGGTCGCATCTGCGCTACTGGGGGATGAACCCGGAGATTATCGACGAGCGGGACTGGAACCAGTCGGTGCATATCAGCGATGCGCTGACGGTACACGTTCTGCCGGCGCGCCATTTTTCCGGGCGCGGCATTAAGCGTAACCAGACCCTGTGGGGCAGCTTTATGTTTGTCACCCCAGAGCGAAAGGTCTACTACAGCGGAGACTCCGGTTACGGCTCGCACTTCAAAGCGATTGGCGAGCAGTTTGGCGGAGTTGACTTAGCCATCATGGAAAACGGCCAGTACGACCAGGACTGGAAGTACATCCATATGCACCCGGCAGAAACGGCGCAGGCCTCGGCAGATCTCAATGCCAAAGCGGTCGTACCGGGACATAACGGGCGTTTTGTGCTGGCGAAACATACCTGGAACGATCCACTGATCCAGCTGGCGAAAGCCAGTAAGGATAAAAACTACCGGCTGCTGACGCCGGAGCTGGGCGAGCCCGTGCGGGTGAGTGATACCACGCAACAATTTCGCGAGTGGTGGGAATAATGTTTAAGCGAGAAGCAGAGGGGGAGAGCAGTATGACGATTTCCGCTCAGGTCATTGATACGATTGTCGAATGGATTGATGACAATCTACACCAGCCGTTACGCATCGAAGAGATTGCCCGCCATGCGGGTTACTCAAAATGGCATTTACAGCGGCTGTTTATGCAGTACAAAGGCGAAAGTCTGGGGCGCTACATCCGCGAACGCAAGCTGCTGATGGCGGCGCGCGATCTGCGTGAGTCAGACGAGCGCGTGTACGATATCTGCCTGCGCTACGGGTTTGACTCGCAGCAGACGTTTACCCGCATCTTTACCCGCACCTTCAACCAGCCGCCCGGGGCGTATCGCAAAGAAAACCACGGTCGGGCGCACTGAAAAACATCCCCTCACCCCGGCCCTCTCCCCTTTAGGGAGAGGGTTAGGGTGAGGGGATCAGACCGCACCATGCTTACCAGCTGTAATTCACCGTCGCCGTCACCGTCCGGCCAATCCCGTAGAAGCACGCCGTATCGCTTGCGCATGACGCCACATACTTCGTGTCTGCCACGTTATTGACGTTGAACTGCACGCTTGCCCCTTTCAGGCTGCGGTTCATCTCGCCCAGATCGTAGCGCAGCATCGCGTCATACAGATCCACCGATGGCACCTTGAAGGTGTTCTTCGCATCGCCGTAGCTGGTGCCGATGTAGCGCATCCCCACGCCAGCGGTCAGGCTCTTCAGCGCTCCGCCCGGAACGGTATAGCTGGCGAACGCCGATGCCATATGCGCTGGAATGCGCGCAGGCGTTTTGCCTTCAGTTCCCGCCACCGTGGTGCTTTCGGTTTTTGCATCGGTGTAAGTGTAGGAGCCAATCAGGTTGATGTTATCCATCAGCGTGGCGTGGATTTCCGCTTCAGCGCCTTTCGAACGCACCTTGCCCGCATTTTCGAACCAGCCTTCAGCGCTGTTATAGGTCGCGACGTTGTCCTGAGTCAAATCGTACAGCGCCAGGGTCATCAGCGTGGTGTCGACCGGCTAATATTTCACGCCAATCTCGGTCTGCTCCCCGGTAGTAGGCCTGAATGGCGCAACGCCCGGCGCACGGTTGGTTTGCAGGTTCGGTTCAAACGAGGTGCTGTAGCTGATGTACGGCGACAGGCCAGAATCAAACGCGTACAGCAGGCCAGTGCGCCAGGTAAATTTGTTGTCGTTCTGCTGCGTAAAGCTGTTATCGGTGAAGTCGTTGGTACGCACTTCGCTCCAGTCGTAGCGCCCGGAAACCAGCCACTCCCAGTTGTTCCAGCTCATCTGATCCTGAAGATACAGGCCCATCTGGTCGAGATTTTGCTGCTCGTCGGTGGCCGTTTTGAAGGTACTTTCATCCACGTTCACGCCGTAAACCGGGTTTGTCCAGTCGAGGTCATACTGTGAGCCGCTCCCGCGCGCCAGCAGCTGTTTATCCTTACTGGTCTTGTAATCAAACCCGCCGAGCAGGGTGTGGTTGACGCTTCCGGTCTCCAGCAGATATTCCAGCTGGTTATCAAGGCCAAATTCGTTGGTCGTGCGCTCTTCACGCTGGGCGCGACGGGTCAACACCGTGCTGTTGGCCGCGCTGTTGGCGTAAACCAGATAACGATATTTCTGCTTGATGGTGGCGTAACGGGCGTTCTGGCGGAAGGTGAGGTTGTCGGCGAACTGGTGTTCCAGCTCGTAGCCAATCATCGTCTGCTCGCGCCAGGATTGATTGTAATTCGGATCGCTGACGTTAAAGTCGCGCGGGATGTACTTCCCGTCGGCACTTTTCACCGTGCCATACGCGGGCAGGAAGTTGCGGTATCCGGCATCCGGATCTTTCTGGTAGCTGGTCAGCAGCGTAAAGCGGGTCTGATCGTTCGGGTACCAGGTGATCGCCGGGGCGATCGCCATCCGCGTCTCTTTATAATCGTCCACCTGATTATGCTGCGTACGGGCGATACCGTTCACGCGATACAGCACGCGGCCGTCGTCGCTCAGCTTGCCGCCGAAATCAAACGCACCTTCGGCGAGATCGTTATTGCCGGTGCGGAACTGCACGTTGTGAATGGCCTCCGCCGTCGGGCGCTTGCTGGTCATACTGATTAACCCGCCCGGATTCACCTGTCCAAACAGCACCGACGCCGGGCCGCGCACCAGCTCCACGCGCTCCAGCAGCCACGGGTCAACTGTGCCCGTCTGTGAGGAAGCCGTTGCGCCAAAGCTTAAGCCGTCGAGGAATTTCGGCACGTAGCTAAAGCCGCGCACAAACACCTCGTCGTTACGGTTAGACGAGCCCCGGTACTCGGTAAACACGCCCGCCGAGTAGCGCAGCGCCTGCGAAACGGAGGTGACGTCCTGCATGTTCATCTGATCGCGGGTGATCACCGATACCGACTGCGGCGTCTTCACGATCTCCGCGCTGGACTTGGTGGCGGAGAGCGTTTTCGTCGCCACAATGCCTTTTACGGGCGCAGTGGGCTCTTCAGTCACGCCCTGCGTCACCGTAATCGTTTCTTCTTTCGTTTCTGCCTGAGCCGCGACGCTGGTCGTCGCCAGACTCAGCAGCCAGAGCTGCATTATCTTATTATTTTTAAACATTTTTATTGAACGTCCTTGGTTGCTATCGCCATAAAAACACCGGTAAAACGCCGCTGATGATATTGCAAATTATTACCATTTGCATTAGCGTTGTTAACAAATTTCGTTGGGGAACAAGCGGTAATGAAAAGGGTATGGAGTGGGTTGCTGTTGGGGATCGGCGCGCTGCCCGCCGTGGCGGCAACGTGCGAGCAGTCGTCCCGGCAGGGCGATGTTCAGGGAAAGTTTGATGCCAGCGGCGAAGTCTGCTTCTCCCTGCCCGAGCTGGATGAAAATTACGTTTCCGCCACGCTGCATGGCGTGACGGATGCGCGCCTGCTGGATGGGCAAAACCGCCGCATCCGCACGCTGATCGAAAACGGTCCTGCGGACGGGGAACACACGCTGCTGTTTGCCCTGCCGGTGAAACAGAACACCTCGCTGGTGCTACACGGCGAAGCCGGCAAGCCGTGGCGTTTTCAGTGGCGGATGAAAGAGACCTCTCCGTTACCACGCGTGCAGATGCTGGCGCCAGAAAGCCCGACGCTGAAGGCGCTGGCAAACGTCATTTCTGCCGGTGGAAGTACCGAGGCGTTCTGGCAGGCGCAGCGTCGACAGGGAACGCCGATGGTGGAGCCGGTAGATGCGAGCCATAAGCGGGTGACCTTTCTGTGGCGCGGCGCGGGGGATAACGTCTTCATTCTCGGCTCGCCGGCGGGGGATCACGATCCGCTGTTCCGCCTGGGCAACAGCGACGTCTGGTTCCGCAGCTACGTGGTCCCCGCTGATACGGTGATGCAGTACAAGCTCGCCCCCGATGTGCCGATCGTTGAAGGCTCTGCCCGCGATCAACGCCGCGCCATCCTGGTAAGCGCGCAGGCCGATCCGCTTAACCCGAATAGCTTTGGGGAGCAGAAGACCGATCGCTGGAATCGCTATTCTCTGCTCGATCTCAGCCCGGCGCGCTACTGCTCCGTTCGGGCTACGGCACAGCCGCTGTTACACGGGACGTTGAGCCGCCAGAGGCTGAGCAGCAACATCCTCGGCAATGCCCGCGACGTGATGATCTACCAACCGCGCGGCGCACAGCCTGCACGCTGGACGCTCATCCTTTTCGACGGACAGGTTTATCAGGACGAATACCATTTTGCCAACGTGCTGGACGGTCTGATTGCCCGACATCACCTGCCTCCGATTAACGTGGTGTTTATCGACAGCCTCGATCACGCCCGTCGCGGCAACGAGCTGCCGCCGAACCCGGATTTTGCTGACTTTATGGCGCACGAGCTGCTGCCGTGGCTGCGGGGGAAGGGCATCGGCATGCAGCGGCAGAAAACCGTACTGGCAGGATCAAGCTACGGGGGAATTGCCTCTTCATGGGTGGCGCTGCGCTATCCGCGCCTGTTTGGCAACGTGCTGAGCCTTTCCGGTTCTTACTGGTGGGCACCAGAAGGTGACGCTCCCGGCTGGCTGACGCGTCAGTACCAACAGTCTCCACCGTATCCGGTGCGCTTCTGGTTACAGGCCGGGAAGTTTGAAACCACGGGACCGGGCGGCGGCATCTATCGCACCACGCAGGATTTTGAACAGGTGCTGAGGAATAAAGGCTACCGCGTCAGCTTCCACCCCTCATCCAGCGGCCACGACTACGCGGCCTGGTCTGAAGCGCTGATCCACGGGATGCGCGATCTCACTGGCTTACGACGCCAGTGAAAACCAGCGGCGCCAGATGAAACGCAGGATAAAGAATTCGATGGCGCCGAGCACCAAAAACCACAGACAGAACAGAATGGTGTACAGCTGATTCAGATCGACCATATGAAAGGTCTGAACCAGCTTCTGCGCCAGCACCAGACCCAGCGACGGCGCGGGTAACAGCAGGCAGGAGAGCAGGGCCATCAGCAAAATGCCCCCTGCGGTGAGCAGCGATTCTAACGGGTGTTTCATCGTAATGTTAATCGTCAGTTAAAAATGTCATTGTCCGGCATCCTGAAACGTAAAGCAATATCATCCCCGCTGGCAAAATTGGGTAAAAGGCCACCGTTATTCTGCGAATTAATAACAGAAAATAGATAATATTTTCGGGACGATTAAATTAATATCGCGTTATGTAAATAAACGTCTTTCTCACGAAAATAATTTTACAAAGCTATAGGTGCTATATCCAATTAACGTCGCAATAACAATGGCTGCGACAATGTATAACGCCAGACGCCGTCCGCGATAAATACCAAACATGCTTCCTCCTCGTTTAGTGTTGGTTTAGAAATATTTTGTAAAAATCAACGCGTCGAAATAATTTTAATCAGTTTTGAATAACCGGGTAGTCAATATATTGCGGTAGATCAATTTAACCCGCAAGACTTAAAAATGAATTATTTAAAGCCAGAAAGGAATTCCGGCTTCCGTCCACCGGATATTGAAGGAAAAATACCATGACCAAAAAAAATTTCTCGCAGAATATGCCACCCGCAGGCGGGCAGGCGTACCAGCAGACCGTAGAGCAGGTGCTTGCTCAGGCGCAGAGCCAGGCTAATGGCCTGGACCGTGCCGAGGCGCAGGCGCGTTTACAGAAGCATGGCCCGAACGCGCTGCCGGAGAAAAAAGGCAAGCCGGGCTGGCTGCGTTTTCTCGCGCATTTTAACGATGTCCTGATTTACGTCCTGCTGGCCGCCGCCGTATTAACGGCAGTAATGGGACACTGGGTTGATACGCTGGTTATTCTGGGCGTGGCGGTAATTAATGCCTTAATTGGCCACATTCAGGAAAGTAACGCGGAAAAATCCCTGAAGAGTATTCGCAATATGCTCTCCAGCGAGGCGCGCGTTATTCGTAACGGCAACCATGAAACTATCCCGACGACGGAAATCGTCCCGGGCGATATTATTGTGTTGCGCGCAGGAGATCGTATACCGGCGGATATGCGCTTAATCGAAGCGCATAATTTACGCGTGGAAGAGGCAATTCTGACCGGTGAATCCACCGTGGTGGATAAACACACGAACCCGCTGAACGGCGAATTACCGCTGGGCGACCGCACGAACCTGGTCTTTTCCGGTACGACGGTCAGCGCGGGCGGCGGCGTTGGCGTGGTCATTGCCACGGGCCAGGAGACCGAACTCGGCCACATCAACCAGATGATGGCGGGCATTGAAAAACACCGCACCCCGCTGCTGGTGCAGATGGACAAGCTGGGCAAAGCGATCTTCGCCATCATTCTGGCGATGATGGCCGCGCTGTTTGTCTTCAGCCTGGTGTTCCGCGAGATCCCGATGGGCGAGCTGCTGCTCTCCCTGATTAGCCTGGCGGTAGCCTCCGTACCGGAAGGTCTGCCAGCGATTATCTCCATTATCCTCTCCCTGGGTGTGCAGGCGATGGCGCGCAAGCGGGCGATTATCCGCAAGCTGCCGACGGTTGAAACCCTTGGCGCGATGACCGTGGTCTGCTCGGATAAAACCGGCACCCTGACCATGAACGAGATGACGGTGAAAGCCATCATCACCGCGGACACCTGCTACCGCGTGGACGGCAACAGCTACGAGCCGGTGGGCAACATCTACCTCGAAGGCAGCGACGAGCCGGTGCAGATCCAGCCGGGCACCGTGCTGGAGCAGTACCTGCGCACCATCGACCTGTGTAACGACAGCCAGCTGATTCAGGACGAGCGTGGCCTGTGGGGCATCACCGGCGGGCCAACCGAGGGCGCGCTGAAGGTGCTGGCGGCCAAGGCCCACCTCGAGCCGGTCGTGACCACGCTGGTTAACAAGATCCCGTTCGACTCTCAGTACAAGTACATGAGCACCCACTACCAGATTGGCAGTGAGGAGCAGATTTTGATTACCGGCGCGCCGGACGTGATTTTCGCCCTGTGTGAGCAGCAGCAGACCCGTAACGGTGCGCAAGCCTTTGACCGCGCGTACTGGGAAACGGAGATGGAGCGCTATGCGCGTCAGGGGCTGCGCATGGTCGCCGCGGCGTTCAAGCCAGCGAACGGCGAGCAGGCATTAACTCACGACGACCTGAGCCACGGTCTGATCTTCCTCGGCATTGCCGGGATGATGGATCCGCCGCGTCCGGAAGCGATTGAGGCGATTAACGCCTGCCAGCAGGCGGGGATCCGCGTGAAGATGATCACCGGGGATCACCCGCAGACGGCGATGAGCATCGGCCAGATGCTGGGGATCACCAACAGCGAGCAGGCGGTTACCGGCTACCAGCTGGAGAAGATGGACGACGCCGAGCTGGCGGAAGCGGCGGTGAAGTATGACATCTTCGCCCGTACCAGCCCGGAGCATAAGCTGCGCCTGGTGAAAGCGTTGCAGGACAAAGGCGAAATCGTCGGCATGACCGGTGACGGCGTGAACGATGCCCCGGCGCTGCGCCAGGCGGACGTGGGTATCGCGATGGGCATCAAAGGCACGGAAGTGACCAAAGAGGCGGCGGACATGGTCCTGACGGACGATAACTTCGCCACCATCGCCAGCGCGGTGAAAGAGGGACGTCGCGTTTACGACAACCTGAAGAAGACCATTCTGTTCATCATGCCGACCAACCTGGCGCAGGGGCTATTGATTGTGATTGCGCTGCTGGCGGGGAACATCATTCCGCTGACGCCAGTGCTGATCCTGTGGATGAACATGGCGACCTCCGCCACGCTCTCCTTCGGCCTGGCCTTCGAGGCCGCCGAGCGCAACATTATGCGCCGCCCGCCGCGTCAGACCGGGCAGCACGTGATGGACGCCTACGCCGTCTGGCGCGTGGCCTTCGTCGGCACCATGATTGCCATCGCCGCCTTTGCGCTGGAAGCCTGGCTGGCCCCGCGCGGCCACAGCGCGGAGTTCATCCGCACCGTGCTGTTGCAGATGCTGGTCTGCGCCCAGTGGGTATACATGATTAACTGCCGCAATACCGACGGGTTCTCCCTGAACCGCGGCCTGCTGGCGAACAAAGGGATCTGGCTGGTAACGGGCGTACTGTTCCTGCTCCAGGCGGCGATTATCTACCTGCCGTTTATGCAGATGCTGTTCGGCACCGAAGCGCTGCCGCTGCGCTACTGGTTCGTGACGCTGGCGGTGGCGGGCGTGATGTTCTTCGTCGTCGAAATCGAGAAGCGACTGACCCGCAGGTTCCGTAAGGCTGCATAACCTTTTGCCCTCACCCTAACCCTCTCCCACAGGGAGAGGGAACTCTGACCTCCCTCTCCCTGTGGGAGAGGGCCGGGGTGAGGGAAAACAACGCCGAGGTACTCCCATGAAATTCCCACTCCTGTTCGCGCTCCTCGCCTGCACCCTGCCACCCGCATTCGCCGCGGCCATTCCCGTGCGTGTCGCCACCGTGGAGCAGACCGCCCACGCCGCCGAGCGTCAGATCCCGGGTCGCATTGAAGCTATCCACACCGTTGAACTGCGCGCCCGCACGGAAGGCGTCATCACCAGAATCCACTTCCGCGACGGGCAGTACGTGAAAAAAGGCGACGTGTTGTTCGAACTGGACGACGCCGAGCCGCGCGCCGCCCTGCGTCTGGCGCAGGCCGAAGTGAGAAGCGCCGAAGCCACGCTGCGTCAGGCGCAGCAGCAGCTGTCACGCTTCGAAAGCCTGGGCAGCAGCAACGCCATCAGCCGCCACGACGTGGACAACGCCCGCATGCAGCGCGACGTAGCGAGCGCCGCGCTGGAGCAGGCGAAAGCCCGGCTCGACACCCGCAGCGTCACCCTCAACTACACGCGCATTACCTCACCGATTGACGGGCGCGTGGGGCACAGCAACTTTCACGTCGGCAGCCTGGTGAATCCTGCCAGCGGTGTGCTGGTGGAGGTGGTGCAGCTCGATCCCATCCGCATCGCCTTTGCGCTGGAAGAGGGCACGTTTGCCACTAAAGCCGGACAGCATGCGGATATCAGCGCCATGAAGCAGGCCTGGCAGGCGCTGATTGACAGCAACGGCCAGCGCATCAGCGGGGAACTCACCTCCGTGGACAACCGCATCGACCCGCGCACCGCCAGCGTGATGCTGCGCGCCGAGTTCGCCAACCCGCGCCATCAGCTGCTGCCCGGCGGCAACGTGAACGTCTACCTGCGTCCGTCAAGTGAGCAACCAGTGCTGACTCTGCCCGCCGCTGCCGTACAGCAGAATGGCCACGGATTCTTCGCATGGGTGGTTAACGCCGAGGATAAAGCCGAAATGCGTCCGCTGAAGGTCGCCGGACAGATCGGCCAGCAGTTCCAGATTGCCTCCGGCCTGAAGCCCGGTGAGCGAGCGATTACTGACGGTGCGCAGCGCGTGCAGCCAGGCGTTGCCGTCCAGATACTGAATTAAGGAGCCATCATGCTGACGTTTTTCATCAAACGCCCGCGCTTTGCGATGGTGATAGCGCTGGTCATCACCCTGCTGGGGGCCATCGCGCTGAGGATTATTCCGGTGGAGCAGTACCCGCAGATCACCCCGCCGGTCGTGAATGTGTCAGCGTCATGGCCGGGCGCCAGCTCGGCTGACGTGGCGGAGGCCATCGCCACGCCGCTGGAAACCCAGCTGAACGGGGTGGATCATATGCTCTATATGGAGTCCACCAGTTCGGACGAGGGTAGCTATAGCCTGAACATTACCTTTGCGGCAGGCACCGACCCGGATCTCGCCGCCATCGACGTGCAGAACCGCGTGGCGCAGGCCGTGGCGCAGCTGCCGACCGAGGCGCAGCAAAACGGCGTGCAGGTGCGCAAGCGCGCCACCAACCTGATGATGGGGGTAAGCCTTTACTCACCGAACAACACCCACGCGCCGCTGTTCGTCAGCAACTACGCCAGCACCCAGGTGCGCGAGGCGCTGTCGCGTCTGCCGGGCGTCGGGCAGGTACAGATGTTTGGCGCACGGGACTACAGCATGCGCATCTGGCTGCGTCCGGACCGCATGAACGCCCTGAACGTGACCAGCGATGACGTGGCGCAGGCGCTGCGCGAGCAGAACGTGCAGGGGGCGGCAGGCCAGGTCGGCACGCCGCCGGTGTTTAACGGCCAGCAGCAGACCCTGACCATTAACGGGCTGGGGCGCTTAAATCAGGCCGACGACTTTGCCAACATCATTATCCGCGCCGGGGATATGGGGCAACTGGTGCGCCTGAAGGACGTCGCCACCATCGAGCTTGGCTCGCGCAGCTACAGCTCTGGCGCGCAGCTGAACGGGCACGACTCTGCCTACCTCGGCATCTACCCGACGCCGTCCGCTAACGCCCTGCGCGTGGCCGATGCGGTGCGCGCGGAGCTGGAACGGTTATCCACGCGCTTCCCGGACGATCTGGTCTATGAAGTCAAATTCGACACCACCTCGTTTGTGGCCGCCACCATCAAAGAGATTGGCGTCTCGCTGGCGCTGACGATGCTGGCGGTGGTGGTCGTGGTGTCCCTGTTCCTGCAAAGCTGGCGCGCGACGCTGATTGTTGCCCTTGCCATTCCGGTGTCGCTGGTGGGCACCTTCGCGGTGCTCTATACGCTCGGCTACTCCGCCAATACGCTGAGCCTGTTCGCCATCATTCTGGCGCTGACCATGGTGGTGGATGACGCCATCGTAGTGGTGGAGAGCGTCGAAACGCTGATGGCGGAAGGGCAGAGCCGGACGGCGGCGACCGCGCTGGCGCTGCGCCAGATTGCCGGGCCAGTGATTGCCACCACGCTGGTGCTGCTGGCGGTGTTTGTGCCGGTGGCGCTCCTGCCGGGGATTGTCGGCGAGCTGTACCGCCAGTTCGCGGTGACGCTCTCGACTGCCGTCACGCTCTCAAGCCTGGTGGCGTTGACTCTTACGCCCGCCCTGTGCGCGCTGTTGCTGCGCCCGCGACCGGAGAAACCTGCGGCACTCTATCGCGCCTTTAACCACGGGCTGGACGCCACGCGCGGTTTCTACACCCGCATCGTGAACGTTTTAAACCTGCGCCCGTGGCTGGCGCTGCTGGCCACCGCAGGCGCGGCGGCGGTGGTGGTATTCAGCTTTATGTCGATGCCAAAGGGCTTCCTGCCTCAGGAGGATCAGGGCTACTTCTTCGCCAGCGTCCAGTTGCCGGAGGCAGCCTCGCTGGAGCGCACCGAAGCGGTGATGACCACCGCGCGCGAGCTGATCGCTAACAACCCGGCGGTAGAAGACGTGATTCAGGTCTCCGGGTTTAACATCCTCAACGGCACCAGCGCATCGAACGGCGGGTTTATCTCCATCATGCTCAAAGACTGGAGCGAGCGTCCGCCGCTGGATGAGGTGATGGGCATCCTTCAGCGCCAGCTGCTGGCCCTGCCGGAAGCCACCATCATGACCTTTGCGCCGCCGACGCTGCCGGGGCTGGGCAACGCCTCCGGCTTCGACCTGCGCATTCAGGCGCAGGCGGGGCAAAGTCCGGCGGAGCTGGAGCGCGTGACGCGTGAGGTGCTGGCGAAAGCCAACCAGAACCCGCAGCTGAGCCGCGTGTTCACCACCTGGAGCAGCAACGTGCCGCAGATGACGCTCACCGTTGACCGCGAGCGCGCGGCCCGCCTCGACGTGCCGGTGTCACGCATCTTCAGCAGCCTGCAAACCGCCTTTGGCGGCACGCGCGCCGGGGATTTCAGCGTCAACAACCGCGTCTACCACGTAGTGATGCAGAACGAGATGCAGTGGCGCGGGCGCGCGGAGCAAATCAGCGAGCTGTTCGTGCGCAGCAACAGCGACGAGCGGGTGCGTCTGAGCAACCTCATCACCATCACGCCGACCGTCGGCGCGCCATTTATTCAGCAGTACAACCAGTTCCCGTCGGTATCGGTGAGCGGCTCGGCAGCGGAAGGGGTGAGCAGCAGCACCGCAATGGCGGCGATGGGCGAGATTCTGGCGGAAAACCTGCCAGCCGGGTACGACTACGCCTGGAGCGGCATGTCGTATCAGGAGCAGCAGACCGGCAATCAGGCGATATGGATTGTGCTGGCGGCGGTGGTGATGGCGTGGCTGTTCCTCGTCGCCCAGTACGAGAGCTGGACGCTGCCGGCGAGCGTGATGCTCTCAGTGCTGTTCGCCATCGGCGGGGCGCTGGTCTGGCTGTGGCTGGCGGGCTACGCCAACGACGTGTATGTGCAGATTGGTCTGGTGCTACTGATAGCCCTCGCCGCCAAGAACTCAATTCTTATCGTGGAGTTTGCCCGCGCCCGGCGCATGGATGGAATGGCGATTGTCGATGCCGCACGGGAGGGGGCATCGCGCCGCTTCCGCGCGGTAATGATGACCGCCGTGTCGTTCATTATCGGCGTCCTGCCGATGATGCTGGCGACCGGGGCGGGTGCCCAGAGCCGCCGCATCATCGGCACTACGGTGTTCAGCGGCATGCTGGTGGCGACCGTGGTGGGGATAGTGTTCATCCCGGCGCTGTTCGTGCTGTTCCAGCGCCTGCGCGAGTGGGGCCACGGCCTTACGGACTCGTCGCCCACAGCTCACAGTGCTTCTGCACCAGAGAAATCAGCGAGCCGCCATCGGCGATAAAGTCCCGCATGCGCTGCGCCTCGCTCTTGCCCTGCTTTAACAGCAGGGCAATCTCATTGATTGCGCTTGTCGCGCCGAGCTTCTCGGCCGACGGCGCAACCTGCTCGAGCAGCCAGGCGATATCTTCCGCCACGGTTTTGTGCTCGCCGGTATGTACGTCCGTCAGAATGCCTTCCAGCCCGTAGCGACAGGCCTGAAAACGGTTAAAGCGATACAGCAAAAAATCCCGTTCCTGATGCTTATACGGCCGCGCGGTCAGCAGCCAGTGCGACGTCGCCTGAATAAGCCCGGCGATGTTAATGGCGTGGCTGAGCGTCAGCGGCGTATCCATCACCCGCACCTCGACGGTGCCGAAGTGCGGGCTGGGGCGGATGTCCCAGTGCAGATCCTTAATGCTGTCGATCATGCTGGTGGAGCTCAGGCGGCGGAACAGCCCCTCGAACTCCTGCCAGCTGTTGACCCACGGCATCTGACCGTTATCCGGGAAGCCCGAGAAGATGTTGAGACGCGATGAGGCGAACTTCGTGTCCGTGCCCTGCATATACGGTGATGCGGCGGCCAGGGCGATAAAGTGCGGCACAAAGCGCGACAAGCCGTGCAGCAGGTAAATGGCGTCGTCCCCGGTCCGACAGCCGACGTGTACGTGCTGGCCGAACACCGTCGCCTGCAAAATCAGATAGCCAAAGCGCTCCAGCGTGACGTTATAGCGCTCGTCGTCGCACACTTCCTGCCGCTGCCATTTCTGGAAAGGATGCGTCCCACCGCCGCAGATCTGGATATGCTGATCTTCCGCCGCCCGCAGGATACTCTGCTGCATCACTGAAAACTGCGCCGCTGCCTGGTCGATGGTCTGGCACACGCCGGTGGCGATTTCGAGCATGCTTTCGGTGATGTCGTGTTTGACTTCCCCCCCTTTGATGTCGTCTTTGACGGCGGCGATGAGGGCAGAGGAGTCCTGGCTCAGATCGTAACCCGGCGGGTTAACCACCTGGAGTTCGAGCTCAATGCCGAGGGTATAAGGTTCAGAGGATTTGAAGTCGGGTAAAGGCATGGCGCACTCCGTTGTCTGTTATGAGTTGAGTATAGACAATGGGCGTGGCGCGCTCGTCTCAGGGTGGTATAACTGATAGCAGGCTTAGCAAAAGGGGAGTGACCCATGTCTGACTATCCAACCATTGCGCTGACAGGACCCGGTGCGATTGGGACCACCATCGCCGCGGTGCTGCATGAAGCGGGCCGCACGCCGCTGCTGTGTGGGCGCACCGCGCATCCGGAACTGCGCCTGCGTCATGATGAGGGTGAAATTGTGGTGCCCGGTCCGGTACTCACCGATCCCAGCGTCATTACGCGCCCCGTTGACCTTGTTTTTTTTGCGGTCAAAACGACGCAAAATGCCGACAGCGCCGGGTGGCTGCGCGCTCTGTGCGATGAAAACACCGTGGTCTGCGCGCTGCAAAACGGCGTGGAGCAGAAAGCCCAGCTTGCGCCTTTGGTCAATGGCGCAACGGTGCTGCCCTCGGTGGTCTGGTTCCCTGCCCAGCGCGAGCCGGATGCCTCCGTCTGGCTGCGCGCCAAACCGCGCCTTACGCTGCCGGACGTGCCGCAGGCGCAGCGGGTGGTGGAGGCGCTTCGCGGCACGCGCTGTGACGTTGAACTCTCGGCTGATTTCCCCACCGTCGCCTGGCGCAAGCTGCTGCAAAACGCGGTCGCCGGGCTGATGGTGCTGGCCAATCGCCGCGCCGGGATGTTCAGGCGCGAGGATATCAGCGAACTGGCGCTGGCCTACCTGCGCGAGGGGCTGGCCGTCGCCCGCGCCGAGGGGGCGAAGCTGGCCGATGACGTGGCGCAGGAGATTCTGGCGAACTTTCAGCGCGCGCCAGTGGATTTGGGCACGTCGATCCTCGCCGACCGTCAGGCGGATCGCCCGATGGAGTGGGATATCCGTAATGGCGTCATCCAGCGCTACGGCCGCAGGCACGGGATTGCGGTGCCCGTCAGCGATGTGGTGGTGCCGCTGCTGGCGGCGGGGAGCGAGGGGCCGGGGTGAGCCAGGGTCTGGCGAGAAGGAAGACCCGGCCGTTGTGCGCCGGGTAACTCTTACTTACCCTGACGGGCTTTCTCAGCGTTTAGCTCTTCCATTGTTGCTTCCAGGATCCAGAGGCACTGAGCACCCTCAACCGTATCCAGCAGCGCCCGGCGGGTGCGCTGATAGAACGCGTCGACTTCGGCGGGGGATTTCTCTAGAGGCGGCGTGCAGACGATATCGCTGCCAACCATGTGCGGCCACTTTCCCGCGTCAATGGTCTGGAGCGCTTTCAGTGTGGCGCTGGTGTTTGTTGTGAGCGCTGCGGCCAAAGCATCCTCCAGCAGTTGCGCCTGCCTGACGTCAGCCGTGGCAGCCAGCGTTGGGGCTTGCTCAATCCAGTGTGTGTCACCTGAGGCGATTCCATGAAGTGCTGATGGCCAGTCAGTGCTGGCTGCAATGGCTGGGACAGTGAGCGCACAAAGCAGCAGGACGATTGGGTATTTCATCGCACTAGTCCCCGCTTGCCGACATCGTTTTTGCACCATACATAAACGGTTATAGACATTTGCTTAAACTCCTTTTAAGAAAATCCTGATAAATTCTTCTATTACAGTCGGTTAAAGAACAGATGGGACGTTAACGTTTATAAAAAAGGCCGTCAATGTTGGCGCAATAGGGATATGAAATAGATACTTTTTTGTTGATGCGGATTATGAAAGCCGAAGTATTTCACCGTGGTTTGCAAATATGGGCGATTGGTTTGTTAAGATTTTTAATCGCTAATCAATCAAATAGAACGCGGATTGGGTACATAGAGCCTGCTTTCGCATCAATTCCCCACAAATGCGCTCACCGGCAAACCAAAACGCTTCGCCAGCGCCCGCATATGATCCAGCGTTAACGTGCGCTGTCCGTTCAGGATCCGACTTACCAGAGACTTCTTACCAATCTCGTTCTCGAAGTCGCTCTGAGTGAGCTGGTACTGATCCATTAGCGTTCGCAGTAACGCAACGCCTGACGGAATACTGGCAATACGCGCGTTAAATTCTGCAAACTCCGAGGACTCGTTTTCGTACTTATCGATTTTGGCAGTAAGCATCTCTACCAGCGGGTTATCCGGGTCGTGCTCGATAAGATACTCCACCAGCGCCAGCGCATCCTCGTAGTCTTGCCGCGACGGGCTTGAACCCAGGAAAGGGAGTACGTTTGTCAGAGCGTTTGCCGCTTTGATGGCTGCTGCATAATTCATTCTTTCGTTCTCCGATAGTAGTCCGTGAGCTTGTCATACTCTGCGTGCGTGCTGATGTGTTTGATGAAGAACTTTCCCCGCTCAAAATCAGCAAAAAACATTACTCTTAGATGCCCGCCACCCACATCAATGACCCACCATTTTTCCCGGTATTTCATCCGGTCCATGCTGGGAAAGCGCTTTCGCATCTCGTCTGGTGAGGGGTAGTGTTCCTTTTTTAGTACCCGGTAAAGATCGTCCAGGGCTTGTGCTTGATTGGGATAATGTCTGGCCGCTGTGTCGAAAGGCGCTCTTGAGACTATGTGCATCCTTGCCCCTTGTTGCCAAGATGGAAACATTATAGATAGTGGTTGGTGAGTTGACAATGCGGAAACTTCGATGAAATTGCAGTTTCTACATGATCGTGACAATTGAACTTTGCATTGAGTGCGAGCACTTTAAATTGGAGTGGTATGCCATTAAAGTGCCAGAAGTATCTTGGCCTGAAGTATTTGTTTGATTTGCGAAGCGTATTCAGAAATTGCTTGCTGGGCAGGAGTGCCGTGGAGATAGTTTTGCTAACCAGGTTATTTAGAAGCGTGTGAAAGATGCGTCCGCTATGTGCCAGAAGCGGACGCTACCGCTTCAGCACCTTGTTAATTAGCGATACTGGTTATTATGTAGTCGCTCTAGTCATCGTCTCCCTGCCTCTCAGGTATTAAATCGTTGAAGGAAATAGTATTACTCTTAGGTTTCTCTTCACTGGGAAGTTCAGCTACTCTTAATTTGAGCGGCATGGGGCAGACGACACCACTAAAAATACATGTTCCTGTAGATAGCGTGGGAATCGACTCTTCAGTCAGTCTATCTATATATGATACCGATTTTTCAATTGCGTAGAGATCATTCTGATTAATAAGGCGATGGATAAAATAATTGTGTGCTTGGGATATGATTGTCGACGATATATCATTAGGGCGTTGACTGGAAATTGTGATGAAAACTCCAAATTTCCTCCCCTCCTTTATGATTTCCTCAAAAGTTTCCAGACGATAATCTTTCCAGCTTTCCGTTTCTCGAAAAGAAGTATTAGACAAAATATTGTGGGCTTCATCTATAATGATGTGTAGTGTAGATGTCTCTGTAGACATTTTCTTCATATTGTAAGCCCACTTGGCTATTAAAAGAGGAAGCGTTTTTTTCATGGTTATATTAACCATGTTTAGATTCAAAACCGTGAAGTTATATTCACCCCAAAAATCAAGACGTCCTGAAGTGTCAAAAATTTTTGCTATATCTTTACGATTAGCACTCATTCTATTTATAACTGGTGAAATATGTTCAGGGTTAGACTTGTTGGAAAAACATTCCTGAATTAACTGTAAATACATAAAATCCAATAAATCTTCAATCATGTCTGCTTTAAATAAAAAATTGCTTGCGAGACTGAATAGATAGGAGCGTTCAGTATCAACCTCAGCATTGAAAATGATACCACCTCTCAATTTCCATTTATATGCAGTCGAATGATACTCAAGATCAGATATAAGTTCTGGGTCATCGTTAAAAATTGGACTGAAAAACTGATTTATAGCATCGCATTTGGGCTTATCGCCACTAAAGAGATTCTGCCTAACTCTTTTCTTCAGGACATTACGCATATACTCAAGAGGATTGTCAGCGGTCATCACCTTCTTGCGAAATTCAAGCACTCGCTTCAGAAATGGTTTCTGTGTTTTGTCTGTTGCATCGGTTAGAACGGAGAGCATATCATGTTCAAGTAGAACCTCTCTGGGCAGAGGAAGTTTGTCACCACCTGCATGATGCGTATTGAGATTATAAACCGTCTTCTCGTTAGTAATACAGTATGGGGCAGTATATTCTCCATTAAAGTCGAATAGAATAAATTTACATCTTTCTCTAAAATGATTGCCGAGAATATGTTTAACTTGGGCTGTACCTGCTTTGTATAGCGCGGCTAGGGTGTTTGATTTTCCGCTACCAGTATTACCGAAAATTGCAATGTGAGAATTAATAAGTCCATTGATTGGTAATGAAATTTCAATATTTTCAAGATCTGTACGAGTAAACCTCATTACAGTTTCGTCTGCATCAGCTATCTGATGCACCGTATGTATCATCTCTTCAGTCACCACAAAGGCTTCATTGCCGATGAGAGGTAGTTCACGCGAACCACCAATGAAGCAACCAGTACGATTAATGTAACCCGTCAGAGTCGAGGTCAGGTATCGCCGATATCGCCAAGCATCACTGCCGCTCCCACCGAGATGTTTTTCCTCAATGACTCGTTCCGCTTCAACCTTGCCGATCAGGCTCATGAAACCTTTTTTTATTTCAATAAAGCTACCCACTGATACATTTCTTAGAACTTTTCCATGATAAAATAAATCGCTGAGATTTTTATTTTTATCTACCAAAATGGTCACTGCACGTCCAGAAACCTCGCAGACTTCACCTATACGGAGCACCGCTTCCTCTTCAGTAAAATGCCTGCTCATTTCGAGCCTCCCAGATAGCACGTGATAATGTTATTCATTACCGAGAAATCAACATTTCCTCCCGGACGATAAATAATCTCAACGTTTGAGTAATCTCGAAATCTCTCCATAAACCCACTAACACTGGCCTCATCGTAAGCAAAGATCAGTAGTTTCAGGGTAGCGTTGCGCAAGGCTTTTTTAGTTATTGTTTCAAGGTGCTCATCAGCAAACGAGAATCCAAAGACAATTAGTAGAGTTGCTTCTTTATCAAGCTCATTGGAATAGGCTCTCAGTAAATCATAATAAACGTTTTGTAGTAGAGTCTCTTTAAACTTTTCCTTGCGTGGAAGAACAAGTGTATGAGCAAGTACCCATTCTTTCATTTCGGCAGGGGTGGGAAAGTTAAGCGGCATAATATCTGCAATACGATAAATAATCTTTCCTTTAGAATGCTTCCAAGAAATTGATCCATGAAGTTTTATAAGGTTAACAGTAGGGAGTTCAACTTTATAATTATACAGGTTCCCAGTTGCACTTACCGAGTGGTTAAAGCTGCCCGCATCAAATTCCTTATCTCCCCAGATATTTGATCTTCTATTAAAACCATCATTAAAAAGAATATTATTATTACGAGTGGCAGCGTCTTCAATGAACAAATCGTAATTAGTTGTAAAAACGTTAATACGCCTCGGAAGTAAGCCAGTCCGGCGTCGAGTCAGTATCTTTTCCAGTGAAGACATAAATGCATCATAATTCTTACGGGTACATTCTAAATTGGTGATCACCTGAGGTGCGAATGGGGCGCCGTGGCCGCGCTGCAACATGCATTCATGAGGAAGCCAAACAGCTGACAAAAAGTCAGTGCCCATCCTGAAGTATTCCTCTTCTTGCTCATCATTAATTAGCTGCTGAAGGTCCGTTTCGATTGTCCCCAGTACTTTAATCGCAGGGAGGGATGCACCAGAACCGATGAGAAAGTTAATGTTAGCTGACTGAAATACCCGCTCAAAGTAGTCTCGGTCACTATCGTTACCGTAGTATGCGCGCTTAAGTGCCATCTTATCCTTCCATAAAATATTGGATTTATCTGTAAGTTATTTAATCTTAGCGCCGAGCTCAATACTTTGACATCACTTCTTCTGGCGATTGTTATGTTCCCTTCATGATCAAAAGTACTATCGGAGAGGAGATCCTTTATGCCAAAAGCTTTCTAACCACTCTCAAAAATAGGTGTTAAAAGTACGCCAACAAAGTTGCAACGTCCGCCCCTCGCTCTTAACAGTCATTCATCAAGCAACTTTTTCTTTGGAAAAGGCCGAAATCCCGCTTTTTACCCAGCAGAACCCCGGCCTTCCATCGCCAGCCTCAGTGCGCCGTTATATAAGGCTCTTTCACAAACTCCGCCAGCAGCCAGACCATATCATGCAGCAGCCCGGTGAGTTCTTTCGCCACGCTCACAGGCAACGTCCCGCCCATTACCGCCAGCGTTAACGCCACAGCATAATCCACCTGCAACGCCGTATCCTGCCAGCAGTCCGGTACGCAGGAGGCGATCTTTTCCCCCGCAATTAGCTGTTCCACCAGATACGGCGGAAGTTCCGAGTCACAGCGCTCACGCATTCGTTTTAGCGCAGCCAGCAGTTGCTTACAGAGCCTGGCAAATGTCACCGCATCGTCCGTTTCCACCAGTACGCTTACATACGCCGCACAGGTGTCAGCCAGTTCAAAGAGATCCGCAGAATCGGGAAGTTGCAGGTGAAGAAGGTGATGAAGAGCGCTTTCTTCAGTAAGCGCGTAAGAAAATCCAGGGATAGTAGCCATAAGGCATCCTCTTTATGCAAAAAATGTTAACCGCCCGATGAGTTCCTACGCTCAGAGGGGGTAGCGCTGACGGAGGTAGGAATACCGTGCATAAAGAAAAACGGCCAGCCTTTCGACTGCTCCGTCAGCGCCACCGTGATTCTAACGGGATATGCGCTGTCGCGACAAAAAATATCGCTTTATGCTAACGGGTTCCTACGCCCGGTTACGGATGTGCCGCAACGCAGGCACTTTACGACCGCGAAGAAGGGATGAAAAGGGATAACCCTGAATTACATAAGGTTGCTTAAAAGTTTGCGAGGCGGCTTCCAAAGGGCATTGCCGGGTGGCGGCTGCGCCTTACCCGGCCTACAAAACCGCCAACAAGCCAACCAACCCGCGACACGAAGCGTAGGCCCGCGCAAGCGCAGCGCCGCCGGGCACAGCCGCACCGTAGCTACCCCTCGCTCATCATCGCCAGAAACCGCTTCACCGTCCGCGAACGCTCAAAGCGCCGCCAGCAGAGCGCGATATCGGTATAAAGCTCCGGCGAGCGCAGCGCATGGTAGGTGACATTCGGCGGCGAAATAGCGGCCATCGATTTCGGCACCAGCGCGAACCCGCCGCCAGCGGAGACCATGCTCAGGGAAGAGGAAAGTTGTGAAGATTGCAGCGTGTGTTGCATATCGATCCCGGCCCGCTCGCAGCTGCCGTAAACGCGGTCATACAGCCCCGGTGCTACCTCCTGGGGGAACAGCACCACCGGCGTATCCCGCAGCTCATCCAGCGCCAGATCGCCACATGCCGCCAGGGGATGATCGCGATGCAGCGCCACCACCATCGGCTCCCGATCGAGGATTTTTAATTCGAACACCTTGCTGCTTTCGCATGGCAGGCGCACAAAGGCGATATCCAGCTCACCCTCCGCCAGCATCGTCGTCAGCGACGACATATTGGCTTCCACCTGGTGAACCTGCACAGCCATGTTCTGCACCTGAAACTGGCGAATCAGGGCGAAGATTTTGGGATGAAAAGCATCTGAACTGGTGATGCCAATCGACAGGCTGCCGTTCAGCCCGCGCGCGATGCCCCGGGCTTTCTCCAGCGCGGCGTCGCTCAGCGCCAGGATCTTACAGGCGTCCTCATAGAAGGCCTCTCCCGCTTCGGTCAGCTCCACGCCCCGTGTCAGGCGCCTGAACAGCGGCGTGCCCACTTCCTCTTCGAGCCGTTTGATCTGCTGACTCAGAGGAGGCTGTGAAATACCCAGCGCTTTGGCCGCCCTGGTGAAGTGTCGCTCGCGTGCTACCGCGACAAAATAGCGCAGATAACGAAGTTCCATATCAAAAACGTCTCAAACCAGCATGGATTCTATATTGGAACTCTCTGCTGAATCGGGTCAACATTTATTTAACCTTTATAAATAAAGTTGAAGAGGACGGGCATGATGATGCATTCATCTGCATGCGACTGTGAGGCGAGTTTATGCGAGACCCTGCGTGGGTTCTCGGCTCAGCATCCTGACAGCGTGATCTATCAGACATCGCTAATGAGCGCCCTGCTAAGCGGCGTCTACGAAGGGGAGACGACCATCGCCGACCTGCTGGCACACGGTGATTTTGGTCTCGGTACCTTTAACGAGCTGGACGGTGAAATGATTGCCTTCAGCAGCCAGGTGTACCAGCTGCGCGCCGACGGCAGCGCCCGCGCCGCGAAGCCGGAGCAAAAAACGCCGTTCGCGGTGATGACCTGGTTCCAGCCGCAGTACCGCAAAGCCTTCGACGGGCCGGTCAGCCGTCAGCAGATCCACGACGTGATCGACCAGCAAATCCCCTCCGATAACCTGTTCTGTGCGCTGCGCATCGACGGCAATTTCCGCCACGCGCACACCCGCACCGTACCGCGCCAGACACCGCCGTACCGGGCGATGACCGACGTGCTGGATGACCAGCCGGTGTTCCGCTTTAACCAGCGCGAGGGCGTACTGGTCGGGTTCCGCACCCCGCAGCATATGCAGGGCATTAACGTGGCGGGCTATCACGAACACTTTATCACCGACGACCGTCAGGGCGGGGGCCACCTGCTCGACTATCAGCTGGAGAACGGCGTGCTTACCTTCGGCGAAATCCACAAGCTGATGATTGACCTGCCCGCCGACAGCGCGTTTTTACAGGCCAACCTGCACCCCAGCAACCTTGATGCGGCTATCCGCGCCGTCGAAAACTAACAGGAGAACTACCGTGAACAGTGAGAAACAGTCACGTCAGTGGGCGCACGGCGCCGATATGGTTGTCGGCCAGCTGGAAGCGCAGGGTGTGAAGCAGGTGTTCGGCATACCGGGCGCAAAAATCGACAAGGTCTTTGACTCCCTGCTGGACTCCTCCATCGAGATTATCCCGGTGCGTCACGAGGCGAACGCGGCGTTTATGGCGGCAGCGGTAGGGCGGCTAACCGGTAAGGCCGGGGTCGCGCTGGTCACCTCCGGGCCGGGCTGCTCCAACCTGATCACCGGCATCGCCACCGCCAACAGCGAAGGTGACCCGGTGGTGGCGCTGGGCGGGGCGGTGAAGCGGGCAGATAAAGCGAAACTGGTGCACCAGAGCATGGATACCGTCGCCATGTTCAGCCCGGTCACCAAATACGCCGTCGAAGTTAATTCACCGGACGCGATTGCCGAGGTGGTGTCGAACGCGTTTCGCGCTGCCGAGCAGGGCAGGCCGGGCGGGGCGTTTGTCAGCCTGCCGCAGGATATTGTCGACCAGCCCACCACGGGGGCGATTTTACCCGCCAGCGGCCCGGCGCTGATGGGCCCGGCGCCGGAATCCGCCATTAACGAAGTGGCGAAGCTTATCGAGAACGCCAAAAACCCGGTTATTTTGCTCGGCCTGATGGCCAGCCAGCCCGCCAACAGCGCCGCGCTGCATAAGCTGCTGGAGAGAAGCCGTATTCCGGTCACCAGCACCTATCAGGCCGCCGGGGCGGTGAATCAGGAACACTTCACCCGCTTCGCCGGACGCGTCGGCCTCTTTAACAACCAGGCGGGCGACAGGCTGCTGCATCTGGCGGACCTGATTATCTGCATCGGCTACAGCCCGGTGGAGTACGAGCCGTCCATGTGGAACAGCGGCGACGCCACGCTGGTGCACATTGACGTGCTGCCCGCCTATGAGGAGCGCAAGTATGTTCCCGATCTGGAACTGGTCGGGGATATTGCTGCCACGCTGAATCTGCTTGCCAGTCGAATCGAGCACAAACTTGAACTCAGCCAGCGCGCCTCGGAAATTCTTGTCGATCGCCAGCATCAGCGGGACCTCCTCGACCGTCGCGGCGCATCGCTTAACCAGTTTGCTCTGCATCCGCTGCGCATCGTGCGCGCCATGCAGGACATCGTGAACAACGACGTGACGCTCACCGTCGACATGGGCAGCTTCCACATCTGGATCGCCCGCTACCTCTACAGCTTCCGGGCGCGTCAGGTGATGATCTCCAACGGTCAGCAGACCATGGGCGTGGCGCTGCCGTGGGCGATTGGCGCGTGGCTGGTCAACCCGGGGCGCAAGGTGGTCTCGGTCTCCGGGGACGGCGGCTTTTTGCAGTCGAGCATGGAGCTGGAAACCGCCGTACGCCTCAACGCCAATGTGCTGCACATCATCTGGGTGGATAACGCCTACAACATGGTGGCCATCCAGGAAGAGAAAAAATACCAGAGGCTTTCCGGCGTCGAGTTCGGCCCGGTCGATTTCAAAGTCTATGCCGACGCGTTCGGTGCGAAAGGCTTTGCCGTCGAGAGCGCGGATGCGCTCGAACCTACGCTGCGTGCGGCAATGGATGTCGATGGCCCGGCCGTGGTGGCCATTCCCGTCGACTACAGCGATAACCCGCTGCTGATGGGCCAGCTCCATCTCAGCCAGATTTTGTGAATCAATATAAGGACAGAGAAATGCAAAAAGTGGCTCTCGTAACCGGCTCCGGCCAGGGGATTGGCAAAGCGATCGCGCTTCGCCTGGTGAAGGATGGTTTTGCCGTTGCTATTGCGGATTACAACGAAGAGACGGCGAAAGCGGTCGCGGATGAGATCACCCGTAACGGCGGGAAGGCCGTCGCCGTGAAGGTGGACGTCTCTGACCGCGAGCAGGTGTTCGCGGCGGTGGAAAAAGCCCGCACCGCGCTGGGCGGTTTTAACGTCATCGTCAATAACGCCGGGGTGGCGCCGTCCACGCCCATCGAATCCATCACGCCGGAGATTGTCGACAAGGTCTACAACATCAACGTGAAAGGGGTGATCTGGGGCATTCAGGCCGCAATTGACGCGTTTCGTAAAGAGGGGCACGGCGGCAAGATCATCAACGCCTGCTCCCAGGCGGGCCACACCGGTAACCCGGAGCTGGCCGTCTACAGTTCCAGTAAATTCGCGGTGCGCGGCTTAACCCAGACCGCCGCGCGGGATCTCGCGCCGCTGGGGATCACCGTTAACGCCTACTGCCCGGGGATCGTCAAAACGCCGATGTGGGCGGAAATTGACCGTCAGGTCTCCGAGGCGGCGGGTAAACCGCTCGGCTACGGGACAGAAACCTTTGCCAAACGCATTACGCTTGGCCGTCTGTCCGAGCCGGAAGATGTGGCCGCCTGCGTCTCTTACCTGGCCGGGCCGGATTCCGACTACATGACCGGTCAGTCGCTGCTGATTGATGGTGGGATGGTGTTCAACTAAATTCTAATAAGCTCTGACATGAACTTTCCCCTGCTCCCGTGCAGGGGCTTTTTTTTGTCTCGTCAGCCATTGTGCATTACACTGCGCGCTGCAAAACTTTAGTCTTGAGATCTGACAGGCGGTAACAGCGATGAACGGTACAATCACAACGTGGTTTAAAGATAAAGGCTTTGGATTTATCAAAGATGAAAACGGCGACAACCGCTATTTTCATGTGATTAAGGTCGCCAACCCTGATCTGATTAAGAAAGATGCGGCGGTGACCTTCGAGCCAACCACCAACAGCAAAGGCCTTTCCGCGTATGCGGTGAAGGTGATCCCGGAGAGTAAGCATCTTTATATTGCGGGCGAGCGCGTGAAGCTCACCTCAATTAAATCCTTCGTGGTGTTCAGCGAGGAAGAGCCCGTTGAGACCAAAATCGACAAAGAGAATGCGGTGCTGTCGGTGGGGCTGCTGATGAACAGCATCAAACCAAAAACCGAGAAAAAGCCGGGCGAAATGCGCACGGTGAAGAAGCTGGCGATCACCACCTTCCAGAACACGACGATGATCTTCACTGAAGATGAGATCGACATTGATGCCACGGTGAAGCTGCTGAAGTGATTTTTTGCCGGGTGGCGGCTACGCCTTACCCGGCCTACGAAATGCGTGCGGCACTCGCCGCCGCACGGTTTACCCCATCCTGTGCTCGCCCCGCAACATTGCTTCACGGTCAAATACCCGCTGGATCTCCCCGTGCGCCATAAATGCCGCCCGGTCGGACATATGCGCAATCACGTCCGCATCGTGGCTCACCAGCAGGTAGGTCATGCCGTGCTGCGCCTTCAGGCGGTTGAGCAGGTTCAGGATCTCCGCCTGTACCGACATATCCAGCGCCGAGGTCGGTTCATCCAGCAGCAGAAGCTGCGGGCGCAGCAGCAGCGCGCGGGCAATGGCCACGCGCTGACGCTGTCCGCCGGAAAGCTGATGCGGGTAACGCCTGCTGGCGTCGGCAGCCAGACCCACCTGTTGCAGCACATCCGCCACCTTTTCGGCAACCTGGGTTTCGCCGTGGATGTTTAACGGCTCCGACAGGGTGCGGGCAATGGTGTGGTTCGGGTGCAAAGACGCCCACGGATCCTGGAACACCATCTGCACGTTACGGCGAAGCGCGCCTTCAAAACGTCGTCCTGGCCGTAAATTTTCCCCGAGGACGGAAATGTGGCCATTCCACTCGCGCAGCAGCCCCGCCAGCACGCGCAGAAGAGTCGATTTGCCGCAGCCGGATTCACCGATCAGGCTGAAGGTTTCGCCTTTTTCGATCGCAAAACTGGCGGCGGAAACCGCCGTTTTTCCACCAAAACTCACCCGGAGCTGGTTAACCTCAACGAGTGCCATTGTCGGCCTCCTTCCACGGTTGCGAACGGTCGAGCGTCGGCAGCATCTGGCCAAACGTCCCGGCGTTCGGGCGGCAGGTCCAGAGCGTGCGCGTGTAAGGATGGGTTGCCTGCGGCAACTGGCTCGCCGCCATTTCATCAACTTTCTCACCCTGATACATCACCAGCACGCGGTCACAGTGTTCCGCGACGAGCGGCAAATCGTGGCTGATTAACAGCATCGCCATCTGCCGCGCCTCGCACTGCTGTACCAGCAGCTCCAGGATCTGGTTGCGCAGGCGTGCGTCCAGCGCGGAAGTCGGTTCGTCGGCGATCAGCACCTGCGGGTTGTTGATGAGCGCAATGGCGATCATCACGCGCTGGCCCATGCCGCCGGAGAGTTCGCCGGGATAGCGCTGGAGCACGTGCTCGTTCAGCCCCACGGCGCGGATGATATCGTGAATGCGCGCCAGGCGTTCGGCGCGGGGCAGGCGCTGATGGAGGGTCAGCGCTTCATCAAGCTGGGCGGCGACGGTTTTCACCGGGTTTAGCGCGTAGCGCGGGTCCTGTAGAACCATCGCAATGCCGTTGCCGCGCAGCGCCTGCCAGCGGCGGCTGTTCAGGGTCAGCAGGTCGTTGCCAAGCACGTTAAGCCGCTTAGCGCTCACGATGCCGGGCTTGCGCACCAGCCCCAGCAGGGCGCGGGCAGACATGGACTTGCCGGAGCCGGATTCTCCCACCAGCGCCAGCCGCTCGTTGCCTAACGTAAAGCTCAGGTTGTTGACCACGCGCGCGGCGGGGTAGTCGATATTCAGCGCATCGACGATGACGCGGTGTTCAGTCATGCTGTGGCTCCAGTACGTCGCGCAGGCCATCGCCCAGCAGGTTAAAGGCCAGGCTGGCAAACAGAATCGCCCCGCCTGGAATGGCGGCAATCCACCACTGGTCAAAAATGACCTGCATGCCGTCGGCTATCATCGCGCCCCATTCCGCCATCGGTGGACGTGCGCCCAGGCCAAGGAAGCCCAGCCCGGCGGCGGCCAGAATGATCCCGGCCAGATCCAGCGCCAGCCGTACAATCGCGGAGGGCAGGCACAGGGGCAGAATATGGCCGACCAGCAGGCGCGGGCCGCGAATGCCCATCATCTCCGCGGCGGCCAGATAATCGCTGTGGCGCAGACGCTGGATTTCACTGCGCGCCTGGCGCGCATAGGCAGGCCAGGTCGTTAAGGCCAGCGCCAGCGCGCCGTTCACCAGACCGGGGCCGAGCATCGCGACAAACGCGAAGGCGAGGATCAGGCGCGGCATCGACATCACCACGTCGGTAAAGCGCATCAGGATGCGCTCCATCCAGCCGCCGTAGTAGCCTGACAAAATCCCCACCAGCAGACCGGCGGGGAGGGTAATAACGGTGACTAAGGCCACCAGCCCCAGTGCCGGACGGGTGCCGTAGATTAATCGGGAGAGCAGATCCCGCCCATAGCTGTCGGTACCCAGCCAGTGCTGCGCGTTGGGCGGTTGCAAACGCGCGGCGGCGTCCTGCCAGTTGGGATCATGCGGTGCAAGCCACGGCGCGAACAGGGCAATAAGCACCAGCAGCGCGATGGCGATCAGCCCGCAAAACGCAGCAGGGGAGCGGCGCAGGCGGCGTAAGAAGAGATAAAACGGCATTAGCGCACCCTGGGATCGGTCGCCCGCACAAGCAGGTCGGTAAGGTTATTGATCAGAACAAAGCAGACGCCAATCAGCAGCGTGCCGCCCATCACCGCGGTGGTGTCACCGGCGAACAGGGCGGTGGTGAGGTAGCGCCCGATGCCCGGCCACGAGAAGACGGTTTCGGTTAATACCGCGCCCTCCAGCATGCTGGTGTAGGCCAGGGCAATCACCGTCAATAGGGTGCTGCGAATGTTCGGCAGCACGTGACGCAGCAGGATGGTCATCTCTCCGGCGCCTTTGGCGCGGGCGAGCAATATGTACTCTTTGTTCATCTCGCTCAGACAGGCGGAGCGCGTCAGTCGGGTGATACTTGCCAGCGAGTAGTAGGCCAGCAGCAGTACCGGCAGCACCAGGTGGCTGATGGCGTTGCGGAACGCCTCGCGGTCGCCGGAAAGCCAGGTATCAACCAGCGCAAATCCGGTTCGTGGCTCGACGGTGAATTGCCAGATGTCGTCCAGCCTGCCGGGGCCAGCGCTCCACTGTAGTTTCGCGTAGAACAGAGCCAGCATCAGCAGTCCGAGCCAGAATATTGGCACCGAATTGCCGAGCAGGGTGAGCGTTCTGATCGCTAAGTCCAGTGGCGAACCGGCGTAGCGGGCGCACAGTACACCCGCAATCACGCCGAGTACCGTGCCGATAATTAGCGCCAGCGTTGCCAGTTCCAGCGTGGCGGGAAAGGCGTGCAGCAGGTCCTGCAATACCGGCTGACCGGTAGCGCTGGCGGTGCCTAAATCCCCGTGAGCGAGGTTTTGCAGGTAGTGCAAGAACTGCACCGGCAGGGGCCGATCCAGCCCAAGCTGGTGGCGAACCTGATCGTAAGTGGACTGGCTGGCGTGATCGCCGACGATCTGCAATACGCGATCGACCGGGGAAAAGGCAGAGAGCGCAAACGTGACCAGCAGTAGCCCGAACAGCGTGAGCAGGAGAGTCAGCAGACCCTGAAGCACGCGGGTGGAAAGATGTGGCATGGGAAATCTCTTTATGCCGGGTGGCGGCTTCGCCTTACCCGGCCTACAAAAACCAGGAACGTAGGCCGGGTAAGCGCAGCGCCACCCGGCAACAAGGGCTACTTCGTAACGCGATCGTACCAGACCATATCCGCGTTCAGCCCCTGCTGATACCCCTTCACGTTATCGCGCACCACGATCTGGGTTTTGCCCTGGTCAACGAACACATACGGCGAGTTATGCTGTAACTGTTCCTGCATCTTCTTATACAGATCCAGACGTTTTGCCGGATCCGGCTCGGCAACCGCCGCCAGCGTAGCGTTGTTCAGCTCCGGAATTTTCCAGCCGTTAAGCCCGGCCACGGTGCTGGATTTCCCGTCATTCCATGCGAAGGCGCTGGCGTTGGAGTGTGCATCGAAGTAGTCCGGGATCCACAGACGTATGGCCGCCTGATGCTGTTTCGCACGCACGCGGGCGTACACCTGGCTACCCGCCGCGGGCAGCAGATCCACCTTCACGCCGCCCTGAGCGAAGCTCGCCTGCATGGATTGCGCGATGGTGATGAACGGCGGTTTATTCTCTACGTCCAGCGTGAAATGCGCGTCTTTGATGCCCGCCCTGGCGAGGATCGCTTTTGCTTTTGCCGGGTCAAACGTGAACGGATTGTCCTCCAGCGCGCCCGGCAGGCCGACCGGCAGGAAGCTCTGATGAACAAAATACTGGCCTTTCAGCAGGTCCTTGGTGATGCCTTCATAATCCACCAGCCAGCGCGAGGCTTCCCAGAACGCTGGATTATTCAGCAGCGGGTTAGCGCTGTTGCCGGTGTTAAACACCAGATAGTTTTGCTCGGCAGAAGGGATGCTAAGCACCTTCACACCCGGCTTGCCGCTGAGGGCGATTATCTGGTCTGCACCCAGATCGCGCGCCACGTCCGCATCACCCTGCTGGATCAGCAGGCGGCGGGAAGCGGGATCGGGGACGTTTTTAATGATGATGCTTTTAAGCTTCGGCGCGCCGCCGGACGCGGATTCGTTGGCTTCCAGCACGATGGCCTGATGCGGCTGGTAAACGCGCATTTTGAACGCGCCGCTGCCCGCAGAGTGCATTTTTAACCACGCGTTGCCGAAGTCGTTATCCTTCACGTTCGCCGCAACCTGCTTTTCATCGACGATGGAGGCAATCGGCGTGGAGAGTATATTCAGCGCTACCGACGGGCTGACGTCCGCCGTCCAGCGAAGCGTGAGGGTATGGTCGTCCACTTTCTTCAGCTGGCTGGCGATGTTGCTGGCGTCCCAGCCCAGTACGTTGAGGATAAACGCCGGGGATTTGTTCAGCGTCACGGCGCGGGTATATGAGAAGATCACATCTTCCGGGCGCAGCGGGTTGCCGGAGGCAAATTTTGCATCGGGCTTAAGTTTGATGGTCAGGGTTTTTGCTGCCGCGTCCGCTTCCCAGCTTTCGGCCAGAACCGGGGTGATTTTTTCCGGGTTATCGCGGTCCGGCTGTACCAGACGCTGATACAAACTCGGTACGGTCTGGATGCTGGAAAGTTCGTTGGCTTCGGCCGGGTCAAGGCTCACGATATCATCCAGACCCTGGGCGACAACCAGCGTGTTGGGCGGGGTAGCGGCGTGAGCAGCGCTTGAGAGCGCAGCCAGCACCAGTAACGGCAGCAGTTTTTTATTCATAGCGATCCCTGAAGAAAATATATTGTGATTGTTTTATGCACCGTTACGGTAGGCTGGCTGAGGATTTCCTCAAAGTCGAAATTCTGCTTTGCTTATGCCCTCCGGGAATAACGCATTCGGTCTGGTTATGAGTCACCTCTCTTTTCGTTCGCTTTTTAACCTGCTATAACAAACTCCTTACCTTTCAGGGAGTCACCGCCGTGCCCGAAATCAATCAACATGGTCAAACCGTTAACGATATTGTCCCGGACTGGAAATGCGCCCGCGCGTTAACCCGTACCCTGCTCACCGGGCAGTATTGCCGCCTGGAGCCGCTGGATGCCGACCGCCATTCGGCTGATTTGTTTGAAGCCTATGCGCTGGGTGACGACAGCGACTGGACGTGGCTTGCCAGCACCCAGCCTGTGAGCGTTGAGGCCACTGCGCACTGGGTGCTGGGAAAGGTGCTGGATGACGACCTGGTGCCCTTTGCCGTTATCGATCTGCGCACCGAAAAGGCGGTAGGGCTGGTCAGCTATATGGCGATAGAACGCTTTCAGGGCTCGGTTGAGATCGGCCACGTCACCTGGTCGCGCAGAATGAAGGGCACCCGCGTGGGTACCGAAGCGGTGTGGATGCTGCTGAAAAATGCCTTTGAGCATCAATATCGCCGGCTGGAGTGGAAGTGCGATTCGATGAACATCGCCTCACGCAACGCGGCGGAGCGGCTGGGGTTTGTCTGGGAAGGGCGCCTGCGCCAGAAGCTGGTGCGTAAAGGACGCAACCGCGACAGCGATATGCTTTCGATTATTGACGGCGAATGGCCGCAGCGCGATGCAGAGCTGCGCGCCTGGCTGGCGGCGGAGAATTTTGACGGGGAAGGACGGCAGGTTAAGCGGCTTGAAGCATTTCGGCAATAATTTCCCCTCACCCTAACCCTCTCCCTTGTACGGTCCGGGGACATAGTGAACACTTGTTCGGGGACATGGTAGACACTTACAACTAAGGCATAAGAACCCGTTTATGGAGTCGCTTATGCCCTGGGATGCGAGAGATACCATGTCATTACGTACCGAGTTTGTTTTGTTCGCCTCGCAGGACGGGGCGAACATCCGTTCCCTCTGCCGTCACTACGGCATTTCCCCTGCCACCGGCTACAAGTGGCTTCAGCGCTGGGTTCAGGAAGGCGCCGCCGGCCTTCAGGACCGCCCGCGCATACCGCACCATTCCCCGAACCGCTCGTCAGACGACATCACTGCCCTGCTGCGCATGGCACATGCCCGTCATGAACGCTGGGGAGCCCGCAAGATTAAGCGCTGGCTCGAAGACCAGGGACACACCATGCCTGCCTTCAGCACCGTCCATAACCTGATGGCCCGCCATGGCCTGCTGCCGGGAACGGCGCCCGGTATTCCGGCTACGGGCCGCTTCGAACACGATGCGCCGAACAGGCTCTGGCAGATGGATTTTAAGGGCCACTTTCCCTTTGGCGGTGGCCGCTGCCATCCGCTCACCCTGCTGGATGACCACTCCCGTTTTTCCCTGTGCCTGGCGCACTGTACCGATGAACGGCGCGAGACCGTGCAGCAGCAACTGGTCAGCGTGTTTGAGCGTTACGGCCTGCCGGACCGGATGACGATGGACAACGGCTCGCCGTGGGGTGACACCACCGGCACCTGGACGGCGCTGGAGCTGTGGCTGATGCGCCACGGTATCCGGGTGGGCCATTCCCGGCCTTACCATCCGCAGACGCAGGGCAAGCTGGAGCGTTTTCACCGCAGCCTGAAGGCGGAAGTGCTACAGGAGAGATGGTTCGCGGACAGCGGTGAGTTGCAGCGCGCTTTCGACCACTGGCGGACGGTGTACAACCTTGAACGGCCACATGAAGCGCTGGACATGGCAGTACCGGCCTCGAGATACCAGCCGTCTGCGCGGTAGTACCGCGCCGGCACACCCCCACCGGAGTACGATGAAGGCGTGGTGGTCAGGAAGGTGGATATCAGCGGGAAGCTGAGCATACAGGGTATCAGTCTGAACGCAGGGAAGGCCTTCAGGGGAGAGCGTGTGGGGCTGAGGGAGACACAGGAGGACGGCTGCTATGAAGTATGGTGGTACAGCACGAAAGTGGGGATGATCGACCTGAAGAAAAAGTCGATCATCATGGGTAAAGGATGTTAAAAAGTGTTCACCATGTCCCCGAACACCTGTCTACCATGTCCCCGGACTGTACACCCTTTGGGAGAGGGCCGGGGTGAGGGGAGAAGTTCGCACTCAGCGGCGAACCGGCGCCCCATCCGCCACATAATACGCCGCCGTGCTCTTCGCCAGCGGCTCGCGCCCGCGAATGGCGTCGGCAATCTTTTCGCCAATCATGATGGTGGTGGCGTTCAGGTTGCCGGTGATAATCTGCGGCATAATCGACGCATCCACTACGCGTAACCCTTCCAGCCCGTGAACCCGGCCTTCGCCGTCAACCACCGCCATTTCGTCGTAGCCCATTTTGCAAGTGCCGCACGGGTGGAAGGCGGTTTCGGCGTGGTTGCGCACGAACTCGTCCAGCTGTTCGTCGGTCTGGCATTCGACGCCCGGGCTGATTTCACGACCGCGATACTTGTCCAGCGCAGGCTGGTGCATGATCTCGCGGGTGATGCGGATCGCGTCGCGGAACTCCTGCCAGTCCTGCTCGTGGGACATGTAGTTGAACAGGATCGCCGGATGCTGGTGCGGATCGCGCGACTTGATGCGCACGTGGCCGCGGCTCGGCGAGCGCATGGAACCAACGTGGCACTGGAAGCCATGTTCTTTCACCGCGTTCGAGCCGTTGTAGTTAATCGCCACCGGCAGGAAGTGATACTGAATGTTTGGCCACTCGAACTCCTCGCGGCTGCGGATAAATCCGCCCGCTTCGAAGTGGTTGCTAGCGCCCACGCCTGTGCCGCCAAACAGCCACTCCGCGCCAATCTTCGGCTGGTTCCACCATTGCAGGGCAGGGTAGAGGGAGACCGGCTCCTTACATTCATACTGAAGGTACATCTCCAGGTGATCCTGCAAGTTTTCACCCACCCCGGGTAAATCATGCACCAGCGGGATATCAAACTGTTTCAGCAGTTCAGCGTTGCCCACGCCGGAGCGCTGGAGGATCTGCGGAGACGCGATGGCGCCCGCGCACAGCAGCACCTCTTTCTTCGCTGTCGCTTTTGACGGAATGGTGCTTTCGCCTTCCAGCCACTCGACGCCCACCGCGCGCTTGCCGTCAAAGATAATGTGATCGGTCATGGCGTGGGTGCGGATGGTCAGATTCGGGCGCGGTTTGGCCTGGTCCAGATAGCCGCGCGCGGTGCTGGCGCGTCGGCCCTGCGGCGTGACCGTACGGTCCATCGGGCCAAAGCCTTCCTGCTGATAGCCGTTAAGGTCGTCGGTGCGCGGGTAGCCCGCCTGCACGCCCGCCTCTACCATCGCTTCAAACAGCGGGTTCACGCCCGGCTTAGAGGTGGTGACGCTCACCGGACCGTCGCCGCCGTGGTAGTCGTTCGGCCCCACGTCGCGGGTCTCTGCCTTGCGGTAATAGGGCAGGCAGTTGAGGTAGCTCCAGTGCTCCAGACCCGATTGTTTCGCCCAGTTGTCCAGATCCATCGCGTTACCGCGCACGTAGCACATGCCGTTGATCAGCGACGAGCCGCCCAGCCCTTTACCTCGTCCGCATTCCATGCGGCGATTGTTCATGAAAGGCTCAGGCTCGGTTTCATACGCCCAGTTGTAGCGCTTGCCCTGCAACGGGAAGGCCAGCGCGGCAGGCATCTGGGTGCGGAAGTCAAAGCGGTAGTCCGGCCCGCCCGCCTCAAGCAGCAGGACGGTGGTGTTCGGATCTTCAGTCAGTCGTGTTGCCAGTACGTTGCCGGCAGAGCCGGCTCCGATAATGATGTAGTCAAATTGCAAATAAACCTCCCGGTTAAAATATGGACTGGAATTTACCCATCTCAACCTGGATGGACTTCACCTGGGTGTAACTCTGAAGCGTCATGACGCCGTTCTCACGGCCAATGCCGGAGTGTTTGTAGCCGCCGACCGGCATCTCTGCGGCGGATTCACCCCAGGTGTTGATCCAGCAGATGCCCGCTTCGAGCTGATGAATAGCGCCGTGGGCGCGGTTCAGATCGGCGGTGACGATGCCCGCCGCCAGACCGTAGTCGGTATCATTGGCGCGGCGAATGGCCTCTTCGTCAGTGTCATAGGTAAGAATGGACATCACCGGGCCGAAGATCTCTTCGCGCACGATGGTCATTTCGTCGGTGCAGTCGGTGAACACGGTCGGGGCCACCCACGCGCCGTTGTCAAAGCCGTCACCCTTCAGCACGTCGCCGCCGCACAGCACGCGCGCGCCTTCCTCTTTGCCTCTGGCGATGTAGCGCAGCACGCTGTCGCGGTGCGGGAAGCTGACCATCGGGCCAAAGTTGGTGTTTTCATCGAACAGGTCGCCCGCGCGGATGCGGCCCACGCGCTCAACGATTTTTTGCTCAAACGCGGCTTTGACCTTCGCGGGCACGAACACGCGGGTGCCGTTGGTGCACACCTGACCGGAGCTGAAGAAGTTCGCCATCATGGCGATATCTGCCGCGAGATCCAGATCCGCGTCGTCAAACACTATCAGCGGAGATTTACCGCCCAGCTCCATCGTCACCTCTTTCAGGGACGAGGCCGCCGAGTTCGCCATCACCTTTTTGCCGCTGGCCACGCCACCGGTGAAGGAGACTTTGGCGATGCCCGGATGCTCGGTCAGGAACTGGCCGGTCTCCGCGCCCACGCCTGGCAGGACGTTAAACACGCCGTCCGGAACGCCCGCTTCGGTGTAGATCTCCGCCAGTTTCAGGGCGGTAAGCGGAGTTACTTCGCTCGGCTTGAAGATCATCGCGTTGCCCGCCGCCAGCGCCGGGGCGGATTTCCACAGGGCGATCTGGATCGGGTAGTTCCACGCGCCGATGCCCGCCACCACGCCCAGCGGCTCGCGGCGGGTGTAGACGAACGAGGTGTCGCGCAGCGGGATCTGGCTGCCTTCCAGCGCCGGGATCAGCCCCGCGTAGTACTCCAGCACGTCCGCGCCGGTAACGATGTCGACGGTCGAGGTTTCGGAATACGCTTTACCGGTGTCGAGGGTTTCCAGCGTTGCCAGCTCGTCGTTGCGCTCGCGCAGGATATCGACGGCGCGGCGCAGGATGCGCGAGCGCTCCATGGCGGTCATCGCCGCCCAGATCTTCTGCCCGCGCTGTGCGCTTTCCACGGCGCGGTCCACGTCTTCGCGCCCGGCGGCCTGCACGGTTGCCAGAACTTCACCGTTCGCCGGGTTGATGGTCTCGAAGGTGCGACCGCTGGTGGCCGATGTGTAACCACCATTGATATAAAGCTGCTGTTCTGCCATTCGGGACATAAATTCTCCTCGGTTAATCGGTCGGTAAATGCTGGCTGATAAAGTGGCTGGTGAGCGACTGGGCCAGGGTTTTATCCAGCGGTTTGCCGCTGAGCGCAGCGCGCAGCCACAGCCCGTCAATCAGTGCGGCGAGCCCGTAGCCCGCCTCTTCAGCCAGTTCACGCGGCAGCTCGCGGCGGAACTCGTACACCAGGTTAGAGAGCAACCGGCGGCTGCTGACCTGCTGCAAACGGTAGAGCATCGGCTGATGCATGCTGCTGGCCCAGAAGGCCAGCCAGGCCTTCATCGCCGCGCCGCTGATCTGGGTTTCATCAAAATTGCCGCCGACAATCGCCTGCAATCGCTGCTCTGCGCTGCCGTCCGGCAGGGCGCGTAAACGGCTTAATACCGCGTCGCGCAGCTGACCGGTGATGTCACGCATGGTCGCTTCCAGCAGACCGTTTTTATCTTTGAAATAGTGGCTGATGATCCCCGTGGATACGCCCGCCCGACGGGCGATCTGTGCGATGGTTGCGTCATGCATTCCCACTTCATTAATTGCTTCCAGCGTGGCATCGATTAGCTGCCTGCGCCGGATCGGCTGCATCCCCACTTTGGGCATTTTTGCCACTCCATTCATCAGCGTTGGTTAACTATTAAAGCGGTTTTTGATTGGACGTTCAATATAAAATGTGTCTTAATTGTTGCGGATTTGGATTTCAATAGTTACAAAAACAGTGGGGATACTGGATGACAGACCTTTCACAGGACAGAGAAAAAGACAAAATCAACCCGGTCGTTTTTTATACGTCCGCCGGGCTGATTTTGTTGTTTTCCCTGACGACCATTTTCTTTCGTGATTTTTCTGCCGAGTGGATTGGGCGCACCCTGAACTGGGTGTCGAAGACCTTCGGCTGGTACTATCTGCTGGCGGCGACGCTCTATATTGTCTTCGTGGTCTGCATTGCCTGCTCGCGCTTCGGTTCGGTGAAGCTCGGGCCAGAGCAGTCTAAGCCCGAGTTCAGCCTGCTGAGCTGGGCCGCGATGCTGTTTGCCGCGGGCATCGGCATCGACCTGATGTTCTTCTCCGTGGCGGAACCGGTCACGCAGTATATGCAGCCGCCGGAAGCGGCAGGGCAGACGATGGAGGCCGCGCGCCAGGCGATGGTCTGGACGCTCTTCCACTACGGTCTGACCGGCTGGTCGATGTACGCCCTGATGGGCATGGCGCTCGGATACTTTAGCTATCGTTATAATTTGCCCCTTACCATCCGCTCCGCGCTGTACCCGATTTTCGGTAAAAAGATTAACGGCCCGATAGGCCACAGCGTCGACATTGCGGCGGTGATCGGCACCATCTTTGGTATCGCGACAACGCTCGGAATTGGCGTAGTGCAGCTTAACTACGGGCTGAGCGTGCTGTTTGACATCCCGGATTCGATGGCGGCGAAGGCGGCGCTGATTGCGCTGTCGGTGATTATCGCCACCATCTCGGTGACCTCCGGCGTGGATAAAGGGATTCGCGTGCTCTCCGAGCTGAACGTCGCGCTGGCGCTGGGGCTGATCCTGTTCGTGCTGTTTATGGGCGACACCTCGTTCCTGCTCAATGCCTTAGTGCTGAACGTGGGTGATTACGTGAACCGCTTTATGGGCATGACGCTGAACAGCTTCGCCTTTGACCGTCCGACAGAGTGGATGAACAACTGGACGCTCTTCTTCTGGGCGTGGTGGGTGGCGTGGTCGCCGTTTGTCGGCCTGTTCCTGGCGCGTATTTCGCGTGGGCGCACCATCCGTCAGTTCGTGATGGGCACGCTGATCATCCCATTCACCTTTACCCTGCTGTGGCTGTCGATTTTCGGCAACAGCGCGCTGCACGAGATCATCCACGGCAATGCGACTTTTGCCCAGGAAGCGATGGCGCACCCGGAGCGCGGCTTCTACAGCCTGCTGGCGCAGTATCCGGCGTTTACCTTTAGCGCGTCCGTAGCGACCATTACCGGCCTGCTGTTCTACGTCACCTCGGCGGACTCCGGCGCGCTGGTGCTGGGGAACTTCACCTCGAAGCTCAAGGACATTAACAGCGACGCGCCGAACTGGCTGCGCATCTTCTGGTCCGTCGCCATCGGCCTGCTGACGCTCGGCATGCTGATGACCAACGGTATCTCGGCGTTGCAGAACACCACGGTGATCATGGGCCTGCCGTTCAGCTTCGTGATCTTCTTCGTGATGGCCGGGCTGTATAAATCGCTTAAGGTGGAAGACTACCGCCGCGTCAGCGCCAGCCGCGACACCGCCCCGCGTCCGCTGGGCGCGCAGGACAGGCTGAGCTGGAAAAAACGCCTCTCGCGCCTGATGAACTACCCCGGCACGCGCTACACCAGCCAGATGATGGAGACGGTCTGCTTCCCGGCGATGGAAGAGGTGGCCCAGGAGCTGAAGCTGCGTGGCGCCTACGTGGAGCTGAAAAACCTGCCCCCGGAAGAGGGCGAAAATCTGGGGCACCTGGATCTGCTGGTGCACATGGGCGACGAGCAGAACTTTGTCTATCAGATCTGGCCGCAGCAGTATTCGGTGCCCGGGTTCACCTACCGGGCGCGCAGCGGGAAGTCGACCTACTACCGGCTGGAGACCTTCCTGCTGGAAGGCAGCCAGGGGAATGATTTGATGGATTACAGCAAGGAGCAGGTGATTACGGACATTCTGGATCAGTATGAACGGCACCTGAACTTTATCCATCTGCACAGGGAAGCGCCGGGGAATAGCGTGATGTTCCCGGATGTTTGAGGCTTGATCTGAAGAACCTACAAAGGCAGCGCCGCTGCCCCCATGCCGGGTGGCGGCGATGCCTTACCCGGCCTACAAAACCGGTTTATCGTAGGCCTGATAAGCGAAGCGCCATCAGGCGTTTAATGAGCATTGGATCTGAAGGGCAATATTTCCTTTCTTTATATTCACCATTTTATTTTTCTTCATTTACTCGAGCCGCCTCGCATTTCCCTAATATTCGACCCCTGTACATTTATCCATGGCAGTATAATAGCGGCAGTTAAGCCAGCACTGAGATCTTGAAAGAATAGGTAAAAAGGTAAGAAAAGGAATCGCGGTACAAAGGTGTGCGACCACCCCCATACCGCTAACCACAAACAACTAACACGGAGTTGATTATGGCTGCGAAGAATTCTATGCCAGAGCGGGCTATTGCCCAAACAGAAAATGCAGATTTAGAGATTCAGCAAGAAAATCGCGAGAAGCTACGCAAAAAACGCATCCGGGCGTTGCATGACGAGCCGGTTCACTCTGCGTATCTGCATGAAAGAGGAGAGGCGGGTTCCGCCTGTGTGGAACTTTATACTCGAATGGAGCGCAACTATCTGCCGTTAACCGGCACGTGGTTAACCCGCGCAGGGTTTAAAGCAGGAATAGCCGTGAAGATCCGCGTGATGCCGGATTGTATTGTGATCACGCCGCAAAATTCCCGTGAGCTGTGGGGCTGTCTGGAAGGCGTCAGTGCAACGTATACCAACAAACTGAAGATGATGAAGTGGCTGGAGACGTTTCCGGGAGCGTTAATTGATACGGGGGATTTGCCCGTGAACGAAAGTAGAAAATAGTAGCGGTAAAAATTAACGAGGCGATCCAGGGAATGCCAGGATCGCCGTTTCTGAGCGGCAGCATGCATTGATCTTTATGAGCCAGGTAAATTATGCGTTACTCTTTTCTTTCTGAGCTGGTTTCATCCATGCATCGCCATAAATAATATTACCTTTCACATAATTCCACTGAATGCCGCGGAATCGAAGTCCCACCACTTCATGCATATTCGGGGCTGAACTGCCCGGGTAATAAACATGCGTGAAATCCAGAGATGCGATCACCACGCTATCAAGCGTCATGGTGTAGATCTCCCTTTCTGCTCCCGCTTCAACAATTTCATAATATTTGATAATGGCTTTTTGCAGCCGTCTGCCCTCGCAGGCGGCAACGGCAAGATAAGGGCTCACTTTATCCAATTGCTTATGCAGAGTAACAGGGCCATGCTGCCGTGTTCCGGTCATATTCCCGGTATGGCTGTCCACTGCCTGTTTTATGCCGTAACTGCTGTTCATAATTTCGATAGCACCTTTCCGGCCTGGCATCATACAGTCGCCCTGAACCTGCATTCCGTTCTCATCGTAGAGAAATAGGTAAGCGGGTAATGACATTATAATTCTCCTAAATTAGTAAGCTGTCCGTCATTATCAATAAAGAATTCGTGATGATAATTTTTATTATTTAAACCATAGCTAATAACATATGTATAGCCATACTCCCAATTAACATCTATGCAACTGTTAGGATAAGACCAACTGATTTTATTCCTTCCCGAACTTGTGATGGTAGTAATGTCGGGGCCTTTGCTGGAATCAATGGTGTAATAGTTCACGACATCTTTTTTATTAATACTAAAGCAAACATGGTTACCCTCAATAAAAGTAGCTCTGGGATGAGACAACGGCGGGCAACCAGGGCACCCCGTCAGGAGAATACATAATGGTGAGATGAGCGTTATAGTTTTCATCCTGGGAATCCTTTCAGAATATTTTTATATTTTTGCAGCAGAGAATAAACGGGTTCATTCGAATTAATATCTCGATATTTTGGCAGGAATGTATATTTTTCAAACCCATAAAACTGTAATAACCAGTAGTCACTTATGATCGATGCTTGCTGTTCTAATCCGTAATGCAACAGATCTGCTTTATCAAAGCTATAGGTGTAGTCAGCAATACCAGAGAATAATCCCCTTGTTCTGACAAACATCCCTTTTTGGGCTTGCCAGACATGCATCATTTCATGCATGAATAGGTGTTTTTTATCTAACAATTTTTCTAATGAAAAATCCGGAGAATATGTGTCTTCTCTAAACCACATTTCCCCGTTGGGAGTCATAGCAACATTTACAGGTTGTAAATTAAAAGGAAGATAACTTTCCCTGTGTATCCACACCAGATGATAACGGATGCTGTAACCGTAAAGCGTCTTAGCAAGGGCGATTTCACCGATCGTGAGCTGTCGGACCCCGCCTGGATTAATTGGGGTTCCCGAAGTGGGGTGGATCCTTTCATTAACAGGCATAACAATTCCATGTTTTTTATGTGGATATTGGTCTTCAATCATACGCCTGAACGGCAGAGGAAAAAGAACGCACTTTTCCTAAAAATTCCGCCTGACAGTCCAGGTTGACACAACTTTAATGATAATTATTTTCATTTAAACATAGCCTGTGCTATACCTTATAGCACAGGCTAATTTTGCTTTGAATTTAATCACCTCAGGAGACTTCTGCGATGCATCCACGGCAAGGATTGAAGCGTCTGTTGCTCGGCGCGCTGCTCATGACTGCGACCACGACCGGCGCGCTGGCGGCTGAAAAGTTCCAGGTCATCACCACTTTTACCGTTATCGCTGATATGGCGAAAAACGTGGCGGGGGATGCCGCAGAGGTCACCTCCATCACCAAACCGGGCGCGGAAATTCACGAATACCAGCCCACCCCGGGCGATATCAAACGCGCGCAGAAGGCACAGCTGATCCTGGCGAACGGCATGAATCTGGAGCTGTGGTTCCAGCGCTTTTATCAGCATCTGAACGGCGTGCCGGAGGTGATTGTCACCAAAGGCATCACCCCGATGGGCATCAGCGAAGGGCCCTATAACGGCAAGCCCAATCCGCACGCGTGGATGTCGCCGGACAACGCCCTGATTTACGTCGATAACATCCGCGACGCGCTGGTGAAGTACGATCCGGCCAACGCACAGACCTATCAGCGCAATGCGGAAGCCTACAAGCATAAGATCACCGCCACTCTCGAACCGCTGCGCAAGCAGGTCGCGGAGATACCTGAAGACAAACGCTGGATGGTAACCAGCGAAGGGGCGTTCTCCTATCTGGCGCGGGATTTGGGCCTGAAGGAGCTTTACCTGTGGCCAATCAACGCCGATCAGCAGGGCACGCCCCAGCAGGTGCGCAAGGTTATCGACATGGTGAAAAAACATCACATTCCGGCGGTGTTTAGCGAAAGTACGGTCTCCGATAAGCCCGCGCGTCAGGTGGCGCGGGAAACCGACACCCACTACGGCGGCGTGCTGTACGTCGACTCCCTGAGCGCGGAAAACGGCCCGGTGCCGACCTATATCGATCTGCTGAACGTCACCACCCGCACGTTGGTGCAGGGCATCCGTGACGGCATGAAGGAGTAACCATGCACGATGGGATTGTTGTCTCAGACGTCACCGTGACCTACCGCAACGGCCACACGGCGCTGCGCGACGCGTCGTTCAGCGTGCCGGGCGGATCGATTGCCGCCCTGGTTGGCGTAAACGGTTCCGGCAAATCCACGCTGTTCAAGGCGGTGATGGGCTTTGTGCGGGCGGCGAGCGGCACTATCTCCATTCTGGGGTTGCCGCCTCACCGGGCGCTGCGTCAGAACCTGGTCGCCTACGTGCCGCAGTCGGAAGAGGTCGACTGGTCGTTTCCGGTGCTCGTCGAGGACGTGGTGATGATGGGCCGCTACGGGCATATGGGGTTTCTGCGTCGTCCCAAAGAATGCGATAAGCAGATCGTCACCGACGCCCTGAAGCGTGTAGATATGCTCGAGCTGCGCCATCGGCAGATTGGCGAGCTGTCCGGCGGGCAGAAGAAGCGCGTGTTTCTGGCGCGGGCGATTGCCCAGCAGGGCGAGGTGATCCTGCTCGACGAGCCGTTTACCGGCGTGGACGTCAAAACCGAAGCCAGGATCATCAGCCTGCTGCGGGAGCTGCGCGACGAGGGCAAAACGATGCTGGTCTCGACCCATAACCTGGGCTCGGTCACGGAATTCTGCGATTACACGGTGATGGTCAAAGGCACCGTGCTGGCGAGCGGCCCGACGGAAACCACCTTTACCGCCGAGAATCTCGAGCGCGCCTTTAGCGGCGTGCTGCGCCACGTGGTGCTCAGCGGCTCGGAAGATCGCATTATTACCGACGACGAACGCCCCTTCGTCACGCACCGTCAGGAGGCCAAATGAACGTGCTTCTCGAACCCTTCGGCTACGAGTACATGCTCAACGCGATGTGGGTCTCGGCGATGGTGGGCGGGCTGTGCGCGTTTCTCTCCTGCTATCTGATGCTCAAAGGCTGGTCGCTGATCGGCGATGCGCTGTCGCACTCCATCGTGCCGGGCGTAGCGGGGGCCTACATGCTCGGGCTGCCGTTCTCGCTGGGGGCGTTTTTATCGGGCGGGCTGGCGGCGGGCAGCATGCTGTTTCTCAACCAGCGCAGCCGCCTGAAGGAGGACGCCATTATCGGGCTGATCTTCTCCTCGTTTTTCGGGCTGGGGCTGTTTATGGTCTCGCTCAACCCGACCTCGGTGAACATTCAGACCATCGTCCTCGGCAATATTCTGGCTATCGCCCCGGAAGATATCGTCCAGCTGGCGATTATCGGCGTGGTGTCGATAGTTATCCTGCTGTTCAAATGGAAAGATCTGATGGTGACCTTTTTTGATGAGAACCACGCCCGCGCCATCGGCCTGCGTCCTGAACGCCTGAAAATTCTCTTCTTCACGCTGCTGGCGGTCTCTACCGTGGCGGCGCTGCAAACCGTCGGCGCATTTCTGGTGATCTGTCTGGTGGTCACGCCCGGCGCGACCGCGTGGCTGCTGACCGACCGCTTCCCGCGCCTGCTGATGATTGCGGTCGCCATTGGCAGCATCACCAGCTTCCTCGGCGCGTGGGCCAGCTATTACCTGGACGGCGCCACCGGCGGCATTATCGTGGTCGCCCAGACGCTGCTGTTCCTGATGGCGTTCGTCTTTGCGCCGAAGCACGGACTGCTTGCCAGCCGCCGTCGGGCGCGGGAGGCACACCCATGTTGACGCTGCTTCTCGAACCGTTCCAGTTTGCGTTTATGAACAACGCGCTGCTGATTTCACTCATGGTGGCCGTGCCCTGCGCGCTGCTGTCGGTTTTTCTGGTGCTGAAAGGCTGGGCGCTGATGGGCGACGCCATGAGCCACGCGGTGTTTCCCGGCGTCGTGCTGGCCTGGATGATGGGCCTGCCGCTGGCGCTGGGCGCGTTCGTAGCCGGTCTTTTCTGCGCGGTCGCCACCGGATATCTGAAGGATAACAGCCGCATCAAACAGGATACGGTCATGGGGATCGTCTTTTCCGGCATGTTCGGCGCCGGGCTGATCCTCTATATCGCCGTCAAACCTGAGGTGCATCTCGACCACATTCTGTTCGGCGATATGCTGGGTATTAACGGGATGGACATTCTGCAAAGCGGTCTCGTCGCGGGGCTGATTGCGCTGGTGATTGGCCTGAAGTGGCGCGATTTTCTGCTGTTCTGCTTTGACTATCAGCAGGCGCAGGCGAGTGGCCTGCGCACCCGCTGGCTGCACTACGGCTTACTGTGCATGGTTTCGCTGACCATCGTTGCGACGCTGAAAGCGGTGGGGATCATTCTGTCGATTTCCCTGCTGATTGCGCCCGGCGCCGTGGCGGTGCTGATTACCCGACGCTTTCACATGGCACTGCTGGTGGCGGTCGCCGTTTCAGCGCTGGTGTCGGTAAGCGGCGTTTATGCCTCGTTTTATCTCGACAGCGCGCCTGCGCCGACCATTGTGGTCCTGTTCGCGATGGTGTTTATCGTGACGTTTGTGGTGACCAGCGTGAAGGCTCGTCGCCAGGAGCGTGTGACAGCAGGGTGATGACCTGTTCGCCGTGCTGCTGCCAGTGCAGGCGGAAGGCGGTGCCTTCTTCAAAGCCTGCCAGTTGACGGGTCAATGCCAGCGTAATCGTCTGTGCGTCGAGCACCGTTACGCGGGCGCTGTCAAAACCCATGTAAGCCTGCACCTGTGGAAAGAGGGCCTTGAACAGGCTCTCTTTGGCGCTGAACGCCAGCGTCAGGGCGAGGGCGAACGGGTATCCCAGGCGGAAAAGCACAGGTTCTTCCTGCGTATCAATAATGCCGTCTTTGATTTCCCTGGCTTCGTTTTCGAAGAGGATCGTTTCACAATCGATGCCGATAAGCGCCGGGTATTGCGTGACGACGGCTATCGCCTGCGTGCCGCTGTGGGTGATGCTGCCGGAAATACCTTGCGGCCAGAGCGGTTCCCCGCTGGGGCCAATGGCGGGCATGGTGTGGTCAGGTAAGGCGTGCGCGGCGGCGATGCGGCCTGCCAGGTGGTCGGCCTTGCGTTTGCGTCCGGCGTCAGCAAGCTGCGCGTGATGGGGGAGCCAGAGGAGATCGGCGTCGGTAAAGGTGGCGGGGTCGAAAGTGATGCGGTGGAGGGTGTGGCCGGCGAGAGAAAATGTGCTGTGGGTGGTGTGCATGGTTTTTCCCCTCACCCTGACCCTCTCCCCAGAGGGGAGAGGGAAGGATTGACTTCAGTGCCTTAAAAACGCGTATTCACGCTCATATACCAGGTACGGCCCGGTTCATTATACGTATACGCGCCCGCACCGTACATATACGCGCCGGTGGTGGTATTACCCGTGGTCTGGGCGTTACCCGCACGCCACTGGCGCTTGTCGAAGACGTTGTCCACGCCGCCGGTCAGGCTGACGTTTTTGGTCACGTCCCAGGTCGCACTCAGGCCAACGATGCTGTACGGGCTGACTTCGTCTTTCTCAGACCCGGTCACCGGCTGACCTTTGTAGTTGTACTTCTTCGGCTGCTGCTTGCCATACCAGGTGAAGGTCGACTGCAATGAGACATCCTGACGTACCTGCCAGCTCAGGGTAGAGTTCAGCGTATACTCCGGGATGATCGACAGACGATCGCCGGTCTCCTTGTTCTTGCTTTGCAGCATGTAGGTGATGTTGTTGGTCCAGTTGATGGTGTCGCTGACCGGCACGTTCAGGGAGCCTTCCAGACCTTCTACTACCGCCTTCGGCACGTTTTCCCACTGGTAGATATCGGTGGTGACTTTGCCGGTGGACGTCTGGCCAATCGGCGCGTAGCCCGCTTCAATCTTGTTGCGGTAGTCGTTGCGGAACCAGGTCACACCCGCCAGCCAGCCATCGCGTTTCCACTCCAGACCAATCTCTTTGTTGATGCTGGTCTCCGCTTTCAGATCGTCGTTACCCATCATGTAGCAGCCCACGCCGTCGGAACTGGCGTAGCAGCCCTGGCCTTTACTGTACAGCAGGTAGTTCGGGTTGGTCTGGTACAGGCTTGGCGCTTTATAGGCGCGCGCGATGCCCATCTTCAGGGTGAAGTCATCCCCCAGACCCTGCGACAGGTTCAGGGACGGGCTCCAGTTATTACCCACAATGGTGTGGTGGTCGAAGCGCAGGGCAGGGGTCAGCATGGTGCTGTCGGTCAGCTCCATGTTGTTTTCGGCAAACAGGGAGAAGATCTCCGCTGAAGTGTACGGGCTACGGTCTTCGCTCATGCCCGGAATGGTGCCGCCCTGCTGGGTTTGCGTGAAGGAGGTCGAGTCCTTCATGCGCTGCTGGTTCCACTCGGTGCCGAGCGTCAGGTTCTGGTTCACAATGAAATCAATCGGCAGGTTGATTTCGCTGTGCAGCATCACGTCGGCCAGGTCGGTATCGGTGAATTTATTGCTGTTGAACAGGCCTTCCAGACCGCCCGCCAGGCCTTCGCCCAGACGTGAGTTGCGGGTGTGCTCGTACTGCGCCCAGTTGCTGGTGGTAATGCCGTTATCCCAGCCGCCGTTCCAGGTCACGGCGAAGTTCTGACGATAGATACGGTTAGTCTCTTTACCGTAGTTCTTCTTCACCAGCCCGCTGGAGCTGTTGTCGTTGTTGGTATTCTGGGTATCGCCCGCGTAAAGGTTGTTCTGGCGGCTGTATCCCGCCTCAAACTCCAGGGACTGCATAGGCGCAAAGTCCCAGCGCACCACGCCGTTGATGTCTTTATTCTCGACCCCTTCACGGCCTGCCGGCAGCGTGTCGGCATATGCGCCGGTACGGTCAGACTGATGGCCCTGGTTAATGTCCCAGGCGTCGGCCTGGGTTTTATCCAGGTTACCGTACATGCGGAAGCTGAAATCCCCGCCCAGCGGGCCGCTCAGGCTGAAGTTAGTGCGTTTGGTGGAACCTTCGTCTTTATGCTCTGGCGCATTCAGGTAGGTGTTCCAGGAGCCGTGCCACTGGTCGTCAAATTTTTTGGTGATGATGTTCACCACGCCGCCCGCCGCACCGTTACCGTAGCGGGCAGCAGCCGGGCCACGGATCACTTCGATGCGCTCGATCATCTCCGGCGGGACCCAGCCGGTATCGCCGCGGGTATCACGCTCGCCGCGCCAGCCCAGACGGATGGAGTTGCGGCTGGTGACCGGCTTGCCGTCGATCAGGATCAGGGTGTTTTCCGGGCCCATGCCGCGAATGTCAATCTGACGGTTGTTCCCGCGCTGGCCGCTGGTGGAGTTGCCGGTCAGGTTAACGCCCGGCATGGTGCGGATGATTTCCGCCACGTCGCGCGCGGGCGGGTTTTTGCGGATCTCGTCGGCGGTGATGGTCGACACGCCCGGCGCCTGCAAATTCTGCTCGGCGGCGGTGATCACCATGGTGTCTTCATGCTGCGCGGAGGCGGTGTTGTCGTCTGCCATGACGGGCAGCGCGACACCATAAATCCCTAAATTGACCAGCAAGGCCAGAGAGTGAATCTTCTTATTCATTGTACGTCCCGCTTTTATGGTTATTTAATGAGCGCGCTTCCCACAGCGCGGGCATTACGCTATTGCAAATGCAAATAGTTATCAATAATATTATCAATAAAATTTGCTCTGAAACAAAGAAGACTGTTAAACATGGGGTTATAAGGGTGACGGCGTTAACAACCGGAAGTGAAGCGTGGTGGCAGGCGAAAGACGGGCCGGAACGGGAACGTCATCAGGAAAACTATCGCGTGACATTCTGGTGGCGGGACCCGGCGGGAACGCAGAAAACGTCGACGGTTAAACGCGTCTGGCTCTACGTCACCGGTGTGACCGATCACCATCAAAATGCCCGTCCGCAGTCCCTTGAACGTATCCCGGATACCGACGTCTGGCAGTGGCAGGGCGAGTTCAGCCCCGAATGGCGCGGCAGCTACTGTTTTATCCCCTCCGACAATGAAAACGATTTTGCCAGCGCAGTGTTTGAAGGCGATCAGCCGGACCGCATGGCGCTGCGCGAAGGCTGGCGCAAACTGTTGCCGCACGCGGTGTCCGACCCGCTGAACGCCCAGAGCTGGCGCGGCGGGCGCGGGCACGCAGTCTCGGCGCTGGAGATGCCGGAGGCGCCCGTACAGCCCGGCTGGAACCATCCCGATACCCCTTACAAAAAGCCTGTCTGCATTGAGTGGCACAGCGCGCGTCTGAAGAACCGTCGCCGCGTGTGGATTTTTACCACCGGGGATGAAAGCCCCGAGCGCCCGCTGGCGGTGCTGCTCGACGGGCAGTTCTGGGCCGAAAGCATGCCCGTCTGGCCTGCGCTGGCGTCGCTCACCCTTGAAGGCAAACTGCCGCCTGCGGTCTATGTCTTAATCGACGTGATTGACACCGCACACCGCAGCCGCGAGCTGCCGTGTAACCCTGATTTCTGGCTGGCGGTGCAGGACGAACTTCTCCCGCAGGTGAAAAGCATGGCCCCGTTCAGCGACCGCGCCGACCATACCGTGGTGGCGGGTCAGAGCTTCGGCGGGCTCTCTTCCCTCTATGCGGGCCTCAACTGGCCGCAGCGTTTTGGCTGCATCCTCAGCCAGTCCGGATCCTACTGGTGGCCGCACCGCGGCGCGCAGCAGGACGGGCTGCTCATCGAACAACTCAAAGCGGGTGACAAAACCGCTCGCGGGCTGCGCATCGTCCTTGAGGCCGGGCGCAACGAGCCGCTTATTTTGCGCGCAAACCAGGCGATCCTCGCCGAACTACACACTCAGCAACCGGTTTTCTGGCGTCAGGTTGACGGCGGACACGATGCGCTTTGCTGGCGCGGTGGGCTGACGCAGGGGCTGATGACCCTCTGGCAGCCGCTTATTCAATAACGGAGTCTGTATGGAATTCAGCAATCCTTTCGATAATCCGCAGGGACAGTTCGCCATTTTGCAAAATGACCAGGGGCAGTACAGCCTGTGGCCGCAGCAGTGCGAGTTGCCCGCGGGCTGGCGCGTGGTCTGCGAACCGCAATCTCAGGAGGCGTGCCAGCAGTGGCTGGTGGAACAGTGGCAGACGCTTGAGCCGTCATGTTTTGCGGGGGAGCGCGCATGAACCGTCTCCCTCTTGTCGCCGCCCAGCCGGGGATCTGGATGGCAGAGCAGCTTTCCTCCCTGCCAAACGCCTGGAGCGTCGCGCACTACACCGAGCTGAAAGGCGCTATCGATGCGCCATTGCTGGCAAAAGCCATCGCTGAAGGCATGATGCAGGCCGACACCCTGCGGATGCGTTTTGCCGAAGATAACGGTGAGGTGTGGCAGTGGATCGATGAGGCCATGCTCCTGCCGGAGCCGTCCATCGTGCGCGTTGACTCCCACGACGCCGCCGTGGCGCTGATGGAGGCCGATCTCAACCAGAACCTGCGCGTCGACAGCGGTCAGCCGCTGGCGTTTCACCAGCTGATCCAGGTGGGAGAAAGCCACTGGTACTGGTATCAGCGGTATCATCATCTGGTGGTAGATGGCTTCAGCTTCCCTGCTATTACCCGTCAGATCGCCGCCATTTACGCTGCGTGGCAGAAAGGTGAATCCACGCCGGCCTCGCCGTTCACCCCGTTCGCCGAGGTGGTGGAGGAGTATCAGCGCTATCGCGACAGCGAGGCGTATCAGCGCGACGGTGCTTTCTGGGCCGAACAACGCAAACAGCTTCCTTCTCCGGTCTCGCTCTCTTCCGCGCCGCTGCCGGGACGCGCCGCCACCACCGATATCCTGCGCCTGAAAATTGCGATGGACGGCCGTGCGTTCAGCCAGCTTGCACAGAAGGCAGGCCAGGCGCAGCGTACCGATCTGGCCCTTGCGCTGGTGGCGCTGTGGCTGGGCCGCCTGACCGGACGGCTGGACTACGCCGCCGGGTTTATCTTTATGCGCCGCATGGGCTCCGCCGCGCTGACCGCGACCGGACCGGTGCTCAACGTCCTGCCGCTGGCGGTGAATATTCGCCCGCAGGAGAGCCTGCCGGAACTGGCGCTGCGCCTGGCGAACCAGCTGAAAAAGATGCGCCGCCATCAGCGTTACGACGCCGAGCAGATCGTGCGCGACAGCGGACGTGCCGCAGGCGACGAAGCCCTTTTTGGTCCGGTGCTGAACGTCAAGGTGTTCGATTATCAGCTGAATATCAACGGCGTGGAGGCCATTACCCACACGCTGGCAACCGGCCCGGTGAACGATCTGGAGCTGGCGCTGTTCCCGGACGAGCAGGGCGGACTGAGCATTGAGATCCTCGCCAACGGGCAGCGTTACGACGAGGCGACGCTGAAGGGGCACGCGGCGCGCCTGAACGCAATGCTGACGCAGTTTGCCGCCAATCCGGACCTGCGCTGTGGCGACGTGGAAACTGTATCAGAGCAGGAATACGCCCGGCTGGCGCGCATCAACGATACCGGGCTGGCGCTGCCGTCCACCACGCTGGCGGATCTTGTGGCGGAGCAGGCGAGCAAAACGCCGGACGCCCCCGCGCTGGCGGATGCCCATACTGAACTGAACTACCGCCAGCTGCGCGAGCAGGTGGTCGCGCTGGCAAACCTGCTGCGCGCGCGCGGCGTGAAGCCGGGCGACAGCGTGGCGGTGGCGCTCCCGCGCTCGGTGTTCCTGACCCTGGCGCTGCACGGGATTGTTGAAGCAGGCGCCGCCTGGCTGCCGCTGGATACCGGTTACCCGGATGACCGTCTGCGGATGATGCTGGAGGACGCGAAGCCGTCGCTGCTCATTACCACCGACGAGCAGCTTCCGCGCTTTAACGATCTGCCGATCGCCACCTTTAGTTACAACACACTATTACCGGCCACCGATGCTGAACCTCTGCGACTGGCGAAGCCGGAGCAGACCGCGTACATCATATTTACCTCCGGTTCGACGGGGCGTCCAAAAGGGGTGATGGTCGGCCATACCGCCATCGTTAACCGCCTGAAGTGGATGCAGGATCATTATCCACTGGCGGCGCATGACGTGGTGGCGCAGAAAACGCCGTGCAGCTTTGACGTGTCGGTGTGGGAGTTCTGGTGGCCGTTTATCGCCGGGGCGAAGCTGGTGATGGCCGAGCCGGACGCGCACCGCGATCCGCAGGCAATGCAGAGTTTCTTCGCGCAGTACGGCGTGACCACCACCCACTTCGTGCCGTCGATGCTGGCGGCGTTCGTCGCCTCGCTGACGCCGGAAAACGTCGACTGTTGCAGGACGCTGAAGCAGGTGTTCTGTAGCGGCGAGGCGTTGCCGACTGCGCTGTGTCGCGAGTGGGAACAGCTCACCCATGCGCCGCTGCACAACCTCTATGGCCCGACCGAAGCGGCGGTGGACGTCAGCTGGTATCCGGCGTTTGGCCCCGAGCTGGCGGCGGTGGAGGGCAACAGCGTGCCAATTGGCTTCCCGGTGTGGAATACGGGGCTGCGCATTCTGGACGCGATGATGCGCCCGGTGCCGTTCGGCGTGGCGGGGGATCTCTATCTCACCGGCATCCAGCTGGCGCAGGGGTATCTGGGACGCCCCGACCTTACCGCCAGCCGCTTTATCGCCGATCCGTTTGCCCCCGGCGAGCGAATGTACCGCACCGGGGACGTTGCCCGCTGGCTGGACAACGGCGCGGTGGAATATCTGGGCCGCAGCGACGATCAGCTGAAAATCCGCGGCCAGCGCATCGAGCTGGGCGAAATCGACCGGGCGATGCTCGCGCTGCCGGATGTGGCCCAGGCGGTGGCGCACGCCTGCGTGTTCAACCAGGCGGCTGCTACGGGCGGCGATGCCCGCCAGCTGGTGGGATACGTTGTCTCTGAATCCGGCTTACCGCTGGATCGCGACGCGCTGCTTGCATCACTCAAAGCCCAGCTGCCGCCGCATATGGTGCCGGTGGTGCTGCTGCAAATCAGCGCGCTGCCGTTAAGCGCCAACGGCAAACTGGATCGCAAGGCGCTGCCGCTGCCGGAGCTGACCAGCAAAACTTCCGGTCGCGCGCCCGAGACGCAAACTGAAGTCACCGTGGCGCAGGCGTTTTCTGCCCTGCTGGGCTGCGCGGTGAACGATATCGAGGCCGATTTCTTTGCCCTCGGCGGCCACTCGCTGCTGGCGATGCGCCTTGCGGCTCAGCTCAGCCGTGCGTTCAGCCGCAAGGTCACGCCGGGGCAGATTATGGTCGCCTCGACGGTGAGCAAGCTTAGCGCCCTGCTGGACTCGCAGATGAGCGACGAGCAGGCGCAGCGTCTGGGGTATGAAACCGTTCTCCCGCTGCGTGAAAGCAACGGCCCCACGCTGTTCTGCTTCCATCCGGCGTCCGGCTTTGCATGGCAGTTTAGCGTCCTGGCGCGCTACCTCAGCCCGCGCTGGTCAATCGTCGGCATTCAGTCTCCCCGGCCTGAGGGGCCGATGCAGCAGTGTGCGGATCTTGATGCGGTGATCGAACATCATCTGAACACGTTGCGTAAGCAACAGCCGCAGGGGCCGTATTATCTGTTCGGCTATTCCCTCGGCGGCACGCTGGCGCAGGGCATTGCGGCGCGTCTGCGCGAGCAGGGTGAAGACGTAGCGTTCCTCGGCCTGCTGGATACCTGGCCGCCGGAAACCCAGAACTGGGCGGAGAAAGAGGCCAACGGCCTCGATCCGGAGGTGCTGGCGGAAATTGAGCGCGAACGCCAGGCGTTTATCGCTGCCCAGCAGGGGCAGGGCTCCAGCGAGTTGTTTAACGCCATTGAAGGCAACTATGCGGACGCGGTGCGGCTGCTCACCACGGCGCACAGCGCGCGGTTTGACGGTAAAGCGACGCTGTTTGTCGCCGAGCGAACGCGAACCCTGGATCCGCAGGCCGCGTGGGCACCGTGGGTGGGTGAGCAGGAGGTGTACAGCCAGGACTGCGCCCACGTGGATATCATTTCACCGCAGGCGTTTGAAAAGATTGGGCCGGTACTGAAGGAAATTTTGGGGTAACGTTTAAAGCCCCTCACCCTAACCCTCTCCCACGGGGAGAGGGGATGGTTTGCTCCCTCTCCCTGTGGGAGAGGGCCGGGGTGAGGGCATCAGACCGCACGCTTGCCCAACGGCACCACCAACGGCGTACCCGCCACCGGATCCTCAATAATCATGCAGCGCATGCCGTAGATCCGCGCGATCAGATCCGGCGTCACAATCTCTTTCGGCGCGCCCTGCGCCACAATCTCGCCGTCGCGCAGCGCAATCAGATGCGTCGCGTAGCGGCACGCCTGGTTTAAGTCGTGCAGCACTGCCGCCAGGGTGTACCCCTGCGTACGGTTCAGTTCGCTCAGCAGCTCCAGCAGGTCAATCTGATGGCTGATGTCGAGCCAGGTCGTCGGCTCGTCCAGCAGCATGATGGAGGTCTCCTGCGCCAGCACCATCGCAATCCACGCGCGCTGGCGCTGTCCGCCGGAAAGGGTGTCCACGCTCTGCTGGGCCAGATCGGTAATACCCGTCGCCTGCATCGCTCGGTTCACCGCCTCGTCATCCTCTTTACGCCAGCGGGTAAACAGCGGCTGGTGCGGATAGCGCCCGCGGGAGACCAGCTCCTGCACGGTAATATCCCCCGGCGTGGTGGCGTTTTGCGCCAGCAGCCCAATTCGGCGCGCCACCTCTTTGCTGGCGAAGCGCTGGATCTGCTCCCCGTCGAGGAACACGCTACCCTCAACCGGCGACATCAGGCGGCTCAGCGTGCGCAGCAATGTCGATTTGCCGCAGCCGTTTGGCCCGATAATGGCGGTGAAGTGGCCGTCCGGAATGGCAACGGATAAGTCCCGGGCAATGATTTTTTTACCGTAGCCGAGGGTCAAGTTTTCGCCGCGCAAGCGGGGTGTTGAATCTGTCATTTCTTGCGTGACTCCTGAACGAGCAAGACGATGAGGTAAATCCCGCCGAGGCTGACGGTCACCACGCCCACCGGCAGTTGATAAGGCGTAAACAGCCGCTGAGCGCAGAGATCGGCGGCCAGCAGTAATACTGCGCCGCACAGCGCTGCCTGGGTTAATCCCCAGCGCGCGGTGCCGCTAAGTCGCCGCGCGATATGCGGCGCGACAAGGGCAATAAACGAGATCGGCCCGGCGATGGCGGTAGACGCTGCGGTCAGCAAGACCGCCACCAGCATCAGCATCAGGCGCGAGCGCTCTACTCTCACGCCCAGCGCGCAGGCGCTGTCGTCGCCCATCTCCAGCAGGCGCATGCGCCTGACCAGCAGCAACGCGCCAATAAACATCAGGATAATCAGCGGCGCGGCGGGCCAGGTTTTTCCCCACGTCAGACCGTTGAGGGAACCGGCGTACCACAGCCCGGCGGAGAGTGCGGTTTCCAGCGACGCCTGTAGCAGAAGCCAGGTGTTAAACGCCATCAGCATCGCGCGGATGCCGATCCCGATGATGATCAGGCGGAAGGTGTCGATGCCGTTGCGCCAGGCCAGGGCCCAGATAAGCAGGGAGGTGAGAATGCCGCCCGCCATCGCCGTAAAGGTAATGGCCATGAGATGCTGCCCGAACAGCACCATCGCCACCAGCACGCCGCTCCACGCGCCGGTATTCAGGCCCATCACGTCCGGGCTGCCGAGGGGGTTACGCATCAGCGACTGGAATATTGCGCCGCTGACGCCAAGCGCCGCGCCAACCAGGATCGCCATCGCCACGCGCGGAAGTCGCCATTCGGTGACCACCATGGTGATGTTACGCGGCGCGCTGCCGGTGAGAGCGTGAAAGACCTGCGCGAAATCAAGCGTTACGGCACCGCTTTGCAGGCTCCAGACCGCCAGCAGCAGACTGGCGACGACCAGCAGGACGACGCTGGTGAGTAATCTACGGGACGGGGCCATCATGCGCCACCCCCGCGTCTGCGTCGTACCAGGAAGATCAGCACCGGCGCGCCGATAAAGGCGCTGACCACCGAGACGCGCAATTCACCCGGCACCAGCAGGCGGCCCAGTACGTCGGCAAACAGCAGCAGGGCAGGGGTCGCCAGCAGCGTGACCGGCAGCGACCAGCGGTGATCCGCCCCCACCAGCCAGCGCGCCATGTGCGGCATCATCAGGCCGATGAAGGCAATCGGCCCGACGACGGCGGTCGCGCTGCCGCACAGCACGGTGATGACAAGCAGGCCCGTCAGCTGCGTGCGCGCCACGCGGTTGCCGAGGGCGGTCGCGGTGTCGCTGCCGAGGCTCAGGCTGTTGAGCGCCCGGCTTAAACACAGCGCTACGGCGGCAGAGATAAACACCGGGAATGCCACCACTTTCAGGGTATCAAGGGTACGGATATCCAGCGAACCGGCCTGCCAGAAGCGCAGCTGGTCATACACGTCCGGGTTGAGCAGGGCGATGCCGTTCGATAAGCCTTCCAGCACCGCCGCGAGCGCCACGCCCGCCAGTGTCAGACGTACCGGGCTGAGCTGTCCGCCGCCCTGGCTGCCGGTAAAGGCCACCACCAGCGAGGCGGCCAGCGCGCCGCAGAAGGCCATCACCAGCTGTTCAGACGGAGAGGTGAAACCAAACAGCGCCGCGCCGAGCACAATGGCGAAACTGGCACCAGAGTTCACGCCGAGAATGCCAGGGTCCGCCAGCGGGTTGCGGGTGAGGGTTTGCATCAGGGCACCGGCAAGCCCGAGTGCGCCACCGGCCAGCAGGCCGGCAAGGGTGCGGGGCAGGCGGGCGTCGAGCACGATAATGCAGTCGGCGCTCTGGCAGGTACCGGAGAGCGCATCGACAATAACGGACGCGGGCAGCGGCTTCGCGCCAACCAGCAAACTGAGTGCAATCGCAAGGATCAACAGCAGCAATAAAACGGGCACGGCTACGGCGCGCACCGCGGAAGAGGAAAACGACATAGCAACGTCCATGATGTGATAATGATAGTAATTATCGTTATCTATCTTATTTGGCTATGTTAGCATGTGCGCCCATGGAAATGGTAGACCGATACCTCAAGGCCTTGTCATGAATCAAAAATCCTGGCTGCTCAACCTCAGCCTGCTGAAAACGCACCCGGCGTTTCGAGCGGTTTTTATCGCCCGCTTTATCTCCATTTTATCCCTCGGCCTGCTCGGGGTCGCCGTGCCGGTACAGATCCAGACCATGACCCACTCCAGCTGGCTGGTGGGGTTATCCGTCACCTTAACCGGCGGGGCGATGTTTATCGGCCTGATGGTGGGCGGCGTGCTGGCGGACCGCTACGAGCGTAAAAAACTGATCCTGCTGGCGCGCGGCACCTGCGGGGTGGGCTTTGTCGGGCTGTGTCTGAACGCAATGCTGCCGGAGCCGTCGCTGATGGCGATTTATGCCCTGGGCCTGTGGGACGGCTTTTTTGCCTCGTTAGGCGTGACGGCGCTGCTGGCGGCCACGCCCGCGCTGGTCGGGCGCGAGAACCTGATGCAGGCGGGGGCGATCACCATGCTCACCGTGCGTCTGGGATCGGTGATTTCGCCGATGGTCGGCGGCCTGCTGCTGGCGACCGGCAACGTGGCGTGGAACTACGGCCTTGCCGCGGCGGGAACCTTTATCACCACACTGACGCTGCTGCGTCTGCCGCTCCTGCCACCGCCGCCGCAGCCGCGCGAGCATCCGCTGAAGTCCCTGATGGCCGCGATTCGTTTTCTGTTCAGCAACCCGCTGATTGGCGGCATTGCGCTGCTCGGCGGCCTGCTGACGATGGCGAGCGCCGTACGCGTGTTGTACCCGGCGCTGGCGGGCGAGTGGCAGATGAGCGCCTCAGAGATTGGCGTGCTGTACGCCGCCATTCCGCTCGGCGCCGCGTGCGGGGCGCTGACCAGCGGAAACCTGGCGCAGAGCGCGAGACCGGGGTTAATCATGCTGGTGGCGACGCTGGCCTCGTTTATCGCGATTGGTTTCTTCAGCCTGATGCCGGTGTGGGCGCTGGGGGTGATGTGTCTGGTGATTTTTGGCTGGCTGAGCGCGGTCAGCTCTCTTTTACAGTACACCCTGATCCAGACCCAGACGCCGGAAGGGATGCTCGGGCGCATTAACGGCCTGTGGACGGCGCAGAACGTCACGGGCGATGCGATTGGCGCAGCGATCCTCGGCGGGCTGGGGGCGATAATGACCCCGGTGGCGTCGGCGAGCAGCAGCGGGTTTGTGTTAGCCGTGGTTGGCGTAATTTTATTGGCGGTTTTGGTGGAGTTGCGTCGGTTCAGGCAGAACCTGTAGGTCGGGTAAGGCGTAGCCGCCACCCGACAAAACGCCCGGTGGCGCTGCGCTTACCGGGCCTAAGGGAAACGTGCCACTTATTTAAAAATTGAATTCAAACGCTGCAACACCAACAACGCGCTGTAATAATCCAGGCGGAACGTCTCCGTTCCCAGCGCCCAGACACGCTTGTTCTTGACCGACGGCAGATGCGCCAGCAGCGGATTGGCGTAAATCGCGTCCACGTCTTTCTGGTCGCCGGCAAACACGAACAGCCCTTCGCCGTTCAGCCCCGTCGCCAGGTTTTCCCCGCCCAGCTGAATAATGTCGTGACGCTTGCCCTGGCTTTGCGAGGTGTGCAATCCATCAGGTAACGCTGCCAGCGTGAAGCCCAGCTGGTGCAGCAGCTTGCCCTGAGCCGAGTCTGTCGTCCACAGGTTCGCCGTGTGCGCCGCGGCGGTGTAGACGATGGCGTTCACCGGCTGCGGCGGCAGCTTCATCTGCTGCTTCACCTGGGCGAGCTGTTCATCGAAGGCAGCGATGCGCTCTGCGGCCTGTGTTTCCTGCCCGGTGATCGTCCCCAGCTGGGTCAGCAGTTCCTGCCAGCTTTTGTCGTCGTAGTTAATGATAAGCGTCGGGGCTATGGCGGAAAGCTGATCGTAGAGTGCCAGCGCGGAATCCCCGCCGGTGGCGCTGATCAAAATCAGGTCCGGCATCTGGGCCGCGACCGCTTCGGCGCTCGGCTCGCCGATGTACAGCCGGGCAACCTTACGCTGTTTCGCGATATCGCCCCACTGACGTAAAAAGCCCTGTGCATCCGCCACGCGGTTGTTTGGCGTGGTGGCTCCGCTGGCAATAACCGGGGCGTCAATGGCCAGCAGGGAGCCGGTTAGGGTCACGCTGGTGGAGACAATGCGCGTCGGTTTGCTCTCAAGCGTATGAACGCCGCGGCTGTCTGTGACCTGACGCGGCCAGTCGGCGGCCGTCGCTGAGGTTAGTCCTAAAACAAAAAGTCCTGTTAAAAGAAAGGCATTACGGCAAACGGCAGGGAGTTTCACAGAGCGGCATCCTGTTTTTGTTGAAGTTAATGCTTCTCATTTTCATGATTGCGGGGAAGGGATGCAAGCGTTAGTCGCACAAGTTGTTTGCTCTGCGGTTGACACCAGGGCGATGTGGGATTAGGTTAGCCGACGAAAATATAAATGATAATCATTATTACTGCTTTTATCATTTTAGGAGGATGATATGGATACGTCATTGGCTGAGGACCTTCAGCACACCGCGACCACGCTGCAATCAGACAGCTTTTTCTTTATGTCGCCCTATCGCAGTTTTACCACGTCAGGCTGTTTTGCCCGTTTTTCTGAACCCGCCGTCGGCGGTGACGATCCGGCGGGCCCCTTTCAGCAGAAATTAGCTCAGGCTTTCCAGAATGCGAAAAATAGCGGCATTGCCCATCCGGTGATGGTAGGGGCGATCCCCTTCGATACCCGCAAACTGTCATCGCTGTTTATTCCGCAACGCTGGCAAACCTTCTCCCGCCCGGCGCGTCAGCAGTCCGCACGCTACGCCTCCGGCGCGCAGACGCTGAACGTGCAACAACGCACCGAGATCCCGCCGCAGCCGGTTTTCGAGGAGATGGTCGCCCGCGCCGCGTCGCTCACCGCCACGCCGCAGGTGAATAAGGTGGTACTGTCGCGCCTGATTGATATCGCCACCGACAAACAGATTGATAGCAGCGCGCTGATGGAGCGTCTTATCGCCCAGAACCCGGCGAGCTTTAACTTCCACGTACCGCTGGAAGACGGCGGCGTGCTGCTGGGCGCCAGCCCGGAACTGCTGCTGCGTAAAGAGGGCGCGCACTTTAGCTCGCTGCCGCTGGCGGGCTCTGCGCGCCGTCAGCCGGACGATGTGCTGGATCGCGAAGCGGGCACTAAGCTGCTGGCCTCCGAAAAAGACCGTCACGAGCACGACCTGGTAACGCAGGCGATGAAAACCATTCTGGAACCGCGCAGCCATCATCTGACCATGCCGGCTTCCCCGTAGCTCATCACCACCCCGACGCTGTGGCATCTGGCGACGCCGGTAGAAGGTGACGCGCGTGAAAACGAGAACGCCCTGACGCTGGCCTGTCTGCTGCACCCGACGCCAGCGCTAAGCGGCTTCCCGCATCAGGCGGCAAAAGAGCTGATTGCCGAGCTGGAGCCGTTCGATCGTGAGCTGTTCGGCGGCATCGTCGGCTGGTGCGACAGCGAAGGTAACGGCGAGTGGGTGGTAACTATCCGCTGCGCGCGGCTGCATCAAAATACCGTTCGCCTGTTTGCCGGCGCGGGCATTGTGCCTGCTTCCTCCCCGGTGGGCGAGTGGCGCGAGACGGGCGTGAAGCTCTCCACCATGCTCAACGTGTTTGGTTTGCACTAAGGAATACTCATGACCATCCCTTTTACCCGCTGGCCTGAGGATTTTGCCCGCCGCTACCGTGAAAAAGGCTACTGGCAGGATCTGCCGCTGACCCACATCCTGACGGACCATGCGGACAACGATGCGGTCGCGATAATTGACGGCGATCGCCGCATCACCTACCGCGCGTTTAATCAGGCGGTGACGAATCTGGCGTCTGTCCTTCAGGCGCAGGGGCTGCATCGCGGCGAGACAGCGCTGGTGCAGCTCGGCAACGTGGCCGAGTTCTACATCACCTTCTTCGCGCTGCTGCAAATCGGCGTCGCACCGGTCAACGCGCTCTTTAGCCATCAGCGCAGCGAACTCAACGCCTACGCGGAGCAGATCAAACCCGCCGTGCTGATTGCCGACCGCGACCACACGCTGTTCGCGGGTGATGATTTTCTCAATACCTTTGTGGATGCGCATCGCTCGGTACGCGTTGTGCTGCTACGCGGCGATAAGGGCGAACACGCGCTGGAGGCGGCGATTGCACGCCCGGCGGACAATTTCATCCCGAACCCGACGCCCGCCGACGAAGTGGCGTTCTTCCAGCTCTCCGGCGGCAGCACCGGCACGCCGAAGCTGATCCCGCGTACGCACAACGACTACGACTACAGCATTCGCCGCAGCAACGAAATCTGCGGTATCACTGCGCACACCCGCTATCTGAACGCGCTTCCTGCGGCGCATAACTACGCCATGAGCTCGCCGGGATCGTTAGGCGTTTTCACGGCGGGCGGCTGCGTGGTGCTGGCTAACGATCCGAGCGCCACGCTCTGCTTCCCGCTGATTGAGCAGCATCAGATAAACGTCACCTCACTGGTGCCGCCCGCGGTCAGCCTGTGGTTGCAGGCGATTGCCGACGGCGCGGGGAACGCCCAGCTGAAATCCCTCGAACTGCTCCAGGTAGGCGGCGCACGTCTCTCCGCCACGCTTGCGGCACGTATTCCGGCGGAAATTGGCTGCCAGCTTCAGCAGGTGTTTGGCATGGCGGAAGGGCTGGTGAACTACACCGCCCTCGACGATGCGCCGGAGCGCATCATCAATACCCAGGGCCGCCCGATGTGCCCGGACGATGAAGTGTGGGTGGCGGACGAGGACGGCAACCCGCTGCCGCGCGGGGAAGTCGGGCGTCTGATGACGCGCGGCCCTTACACCTTCCGCGGCTATTTCAATAGCCCGGAACACAACGCCAGCGCCTTTGATGCCAACGGTTTCTACTGCTCGGGCGATCTGATCGCCATCGATGAGCAAGGTTACATCACCGTGCAGGGGCGCGAGAAAGATCAGATCAACCGCGGTGGCGAGAAGATCGCCGCCGAAGAGATCGAAAACCTGCTGCTGCGCCACGACGCGGTGATCCACGCCGCGCTGGTGAGCATGGAGGACAGCCTGCTGGGCGAAAAAAGCTGCGCGTACCTGGTGGTGAAACAGCCCCTGCGCGCGGTGGAGGTGCGCCGCTTCCTGCGCGAGCAGGGCGTCGCCGAATTTAAGCTGCCGGACCGCGTGGAGAGCGTGGATGCGCTTCCGCTCACGCCGGTCGGCAAAGTTGATAAGAAACAGTTGCGCCTGTGGCTTGCTGAACGCGCCCGGGGCTGAGGAACAGAGAATGGCCATTCCAAAATTAACCGCATACGCGCTGCCAACCGCCGCCGAACTGCCGACCAGTAAAGTGAACTGGGCGTTTGAACCGGAGCGCGCCGCGCTGCTGATCCACGATATGCAGGAGTACTTCCTGAACTTCTGGGGCGAAAATAGCGACATGATGCAGCAGGTAGTGGCGAACATCGCTAAACTGCGCGCGTACTGCAAAGAGCACAATATTCCGGTGTACTACACCGCGCAGCCGAAAGATCAGAGCGACGAAGACCGCGCCCTGCTGAACGATATGTGGGGGCCGGGCCTGACTCGCTCGCCGGAGCAGCAGCGCATCGTCGCTGAGCTGACCCCGGACGAAGCGGACACCGTGCTGGTGAAGTGGCGCTACAGCGCGTTTCACCGCTCGCCGCTGGAGCAGATGCTTAAAGAGACCGGGCGCAACCAGCTTTTGATCACCGGCGTGTACGCCCACATCGGCTGCATGACCACCGCCACCGACGCCTTTATGCGCGACATCAAACCGTTCTTTATCGCCGACGCGCTGGCGGATTTCACCCGCGACGAGCACCTGATGTCGCTGAAATACGTGGCAGGACGTTCGGGCCGCGTGGTGATGACCGACGAACTGCTGCCGTCCGTTCCGACAACGAAAGCCGCTCTGCGTGAGCTGATCCTGCCGCTGCTGGACGAGTCCGACGAGCCGATGGATGACGAAAACCTGATCGACTACGGTCTGGATTCAGTGAGGATGATGGCGCTGGCCGCCCGCTGGCGCAAAGTGCACGGCGACATTGATTTCGTGATGCTGGCAAAAAATCCGACCCTCGATGCCTGGTGGGCGCTGCTCTCCCGCGAGGTGAAGTGATGGCTTTTGATTTCACCGGTAAAACGGTCTGGGTGACGGGCGCGGGTAAGGGCATTGGTTATGCGACCGCGCTGGCATTTGTGGAGGCCGGGGCGCAGGTGACCGGGTTCGATCTGGCTTTCCCTCACGGCGAATATCCGTTTGCCACCGAAACGCTGGACGTGGCGGATGCGGCGCAGGCGAGTGACGTCTGCGGGCGTTTGCTCAGCAGCCTTGAGCGGCTCGATGTGCTGGTTAACGCGGCGGGCATTCTGCGTATGGGCGCGACGGATCAGCTCTCGCAGGAGGACTGGCAGCAGACCTTTGCGGTCAACGTCGGCGGCGCGTTCAACCTGTTCCAGCAGACGATGGGCCAGTTCCGTCATCAGCAGGGGGGGGCGATTGTGACGGTGGCCTCTGACGCGGCGCACACGCCGCGCATCGGCATGAGCGCCTACGGCGCGTCGAAAGCGGCGCTGAAAAGCCTGGCGCTGACCGTCGGGCTGGAACTGGCGGGCAGCGGCGTACGCTGTAACCTGGTGTCGCCGGGTTCAACGGATACCGACATGCAGCGCACCCTGTGGACCAGCGATGATGCGGAACAGCGGCGCATTCGCGGCTTTGGCGAGCAGTTCAAGCTCGGCATTCCGCTCGGTAAAATTGCCCGTCCACAGGAGATTGCTGCGACCGTGCTGTTCCTGGCATCCGATGCCGCCAGCCATATCACCTTGCAGGATATCGTGGTGGACGGCGGCTCCACGCTGGGGGCGTAATGATCTGGAAACGTCATTTAACGCTCGAGGAGCTGAACGCCACCAGCCTGAATACGATGGTGGGGCACCTTGGCATCGTCTATACCCGCCTCGGGGACGATACGCTGGAAGCGGAGATGCCGGTGGATGCCCGCACCCACCAGCCGTTTGGCCTGCTGCATGGCGGCGCCTCGGCGGCGCTGGCGGAAACGCTGGGCTCAATGGCCGGTTTTCTGATGACCCGTGACGGGCAGAACGTGGTGGGCACGGAACTGAATGCCACGCACCACCGCGCGGTCTCTCACGGTAAGGTACGCGGCGTGTGTCAGCCGCTGCATCTGGGCCGTTCCAGCCAGAGCTGGGAGATCGTGGTGTTCGACGAGCAGGGGCGGCGGTGCTGTACCTGTCGGTTGAGTACGATGGTGTTGGGGTAAGTCATTCAGCTGAAAGTGATCGGCTTAACACTGTGGTGTAAATCTCTGGTTTGACCACGCATTATTGCGTTTCAAAGTTGTTAAATTTTATCCGTTGTTCTAGAAACAAAATGTAACATCTCACTGTTTCACAACAACGGACAACAACTATGAACAACTCAGGGAAATACCTTACGTGGGCGGTGCTCTCCGTGGTGGGAGCCTTTGCCCTGGGCTATATCGCCCTCAACCGGGGGGAGCAGATCAACGCGCTGTGGATCGTCGTCGCCTCCGTCTGCATTTATCTGATCGCATACCGTTTTTATGGCCGCTATATCGCTAAGACGGTACTGGGCGTAGACGGCACGCGCATGACGCCGGCCGTGCGTCATAACGACGGTCTGGACTACGTGCCGACCGATAAAAAAGTGCTGTTCGGTCACCATTTCGCGGCGATTGCCGGGGCAGGCCCGCTGGTGGGGCCGGTACTGGCCGCGCAGATGGGCTACCTGCCAGGGATGATCTGGATCCTCGCGGGGGTGGTGCTGGCGGGCGCGGTGCAGGACTTCATGGTGCTGTTCGTCTCCACCCGCCGCGACGGTCGTTCGCTGGGTGAGCTGGTGAAAGAGGAGATGGGCGCAACCGCCGGGGTGATTGCGCTGGTGGCGACCTTTATGATCATGGTGATCATCCTCGCGGTGCTGGCGATGATCGTGGTGAAAGCCTTGACCCACAGCCCGTGGGGAACCTATACCGTCGCCTTCACCATTCCGCTGGCGCTGTTTATGGGGATCTATATCCGCTATCTGCGTCCGGGGCGCATTGGTGAAGTTTCAGTTATTGGCCTGGTGTTCCTGGTGTTTGCCATTATCTCCGGCGGCTGGGTAGCGGAAAGCCCGACCTGGGCGCCGTTCTTCGACTTCACCGGCGTGCAACTGACCTGGATGCTGGTGGGCTATGGCTTCGTGGCGGCGGTGCTGCCGGTATGGCTGCTGCTGGCCCCGCGTGACTACCTCTCCACCTTCCTGAAAATCGGCACCATCGTCGGGCTGGCGATCGGCATTCTGATTATGCGCCCGACCCTGACCATGCCTGCGCTGACCAAATTTATTGACGGCACCGGCCCGGTCTGGACCGGCAACCTGTTCCCGTTCCTGTTTATCACCATCGCCTGCGGCGCGGTGTCGGGCTTCCACGCGCTGATCGCCTCCGGAACCACGCCGAAGATGCTGGCGAATGAAAATCAGGCCTGCCTGATTGGCTACGGCGGCATGCTGATGGAATCCTTCGTGGCGATTATGGCGCTGGTTTCGGCCTGTATTATTGACCCGGGCGTTTACTTTGCGATGAACAGCCCAATGGCGGTACTGGCCCCGGCCGGCACCGTTGACGTGGTTGCCTCTGCCGCGCAGGTGGTCAGCGGCTGGGGCTTTGCGATTACCCCTGAAACGTTGACGCATATCGCTAATGAGGTCGGCGAGCAGTCAATTATCTCCCGCGCAGGCGGGGCGCCAACGCTGGCGGTGGGCATGGCCTACATTCTGCACGGCGCGCTGGGCGGGCTGATGGATGTCTCGTTCTGGTATCACTTCGCCATTCTGTTCGAGGCGCTGTTTATTCTGACGGCGGTGGATGCCGGTACGCGTGCGGCGCGCTTTATGTTGCAGGATCTGCTGGGGGTGATCTCCCCGAACCTGAAGCGTACCGATTCACTCCCGGCTAACCTGCTGGCGACGGCGCTGTGCGTGCTGGCGTGGGGCTACTTCCTGCATCAGGGCGTGGTCGATCCGCTCGGCGGGATTAACACCCTGTGGCCGCTGTTCGGTATCGCCAACCAGATGCTGGCGGGCATGGCCCTGATGCTCTGTGCCGTAGTCCTGTTCAAGATGAAGCGCCAGCGTTACGCATGGGTGGCGCTGGTGCCAACGGCGTGGCTGCTGATCTGTACCCTGACCGCGGGCTGGCAGAAAGCCTTCAGCCCGGACAACAAGGTGGGCTTCCTGGCGATCGCCAACAAGTTCCAGGCGATGATCGACAGCGGTAAGATCCCGGCGCAGTACACCGAGTCGCAGCTGTCGCAGCTGGTGTTTAACAACCGTCTGGACGCCGGGCTGACCATCTTCTTTATGGTGGTGGTTGTGGTGCTGGCGTTGTATTCTCTGAAAACCGCGCTGGCGGCGCTGAAAGTCGACACACCGACGGCGAAAGAGACGCCGTATGAGCCAATGCCTGAGAACCTGGACGAGATTGTCACCCAGGCGAAAGGGGCGCATTAACCCGTGTGCCGGGTGGCGGCTTCGCCTTACCCGGCCTACATTTCCTGTGAGATCAGAACTATGTTCGACACCCTTTCCAAAGCAGGTAAATACCTGGGCCAGGCCGCTAAAATGATGATTGGCGTGCCGGATTACGACAACTACGTCGAGCATATGCGCGTCAACCACCCGGACCAGACGCCCATGACCTACGAAGAATTTTTCCGCGACCGTCAGGACGCCCGCTACGGCGGCAAGGGCGGGGCGAAGTGCTGTTAACCCTCTTTTGGTAAATAGAGGCTGATCTGCTCCTGTTTACAGCCGTAAATTGCCGCCAGCTTTTCGCGGGTGCGCTTTTGCGGTCGGGAGTCCAGCGCTTCCAGCTGTGACACGGCGGACTGGCTGATGCCAAGCTTCTCCGCCACCTCCTGCTGGGACATGCCGCGTAAAATGCGCCAGGCGGCCTGTAGGCTGACGTTCTCGTTATGCATGATGTCGCATACTTCACCAGGTAATCCTACGTCATCATAACAATCGTGTTCGACTTCAATATCCTCTAGATCATCATCGGTTTCGTCGTCAATTTCTGCCATCTGTAAGCACATACGAAAGTATTCATCATAGGGAATAACGACGTACTGCGCTTTTCCGTCATCGTCCTTAATTAGCTGAACAGCCATAGGGGGCTTTCTCCTCGTGAAGGTAGGTCGTTGATGTTCTGCGCTTGACGGCCAAAACATAACAATGGTTATCGGGATCGTCCCGAAGTGTAATCAGAATGCGGTAATCGCCAACGCGTAGCCGGAAATGATTTTCTGTTGCCGATATTTTTTTGATATCGGGCCGGGGAGCTGAGCGATCGTCCAGCTCAGCAAGTTTTGCTTTGATTCTTCGCTGATATCGGCCATCGATTTTGGAAAACTCTTTCTTTGCATTCTTTGACCAGACAATCTTCATCCGTACCTCCACTGTACGCCCACACAAATTATAAGGAAATAATAAGACTATTAGATAAATTCCGAATTTCTTATGGGGTACTGTAGAGCGGAGAAAAACCGCGAGAAAGCGGCAAAACGCGAATCGTCGAGGCGGCTCGAACAGGCCTCTGCCGGGCGACAGAGGCATACAGTAAATTTGCGATCAGGCGTTCAGACCGCCGTCGACATCCAGACCGGTGCCGGAAATTTGCCCCGCAGCCGGGCTGGCGAGGAAGGTGACCGCCGCTGCGATATCCTCCGGCTGGCCGTAATGGCCCAGGGCAATAAGCTGACGCTGAGAGTCAGCCTGTTCGCCGTCTTCCGGGTTCATATCGCTGTTGGTCGGGCCGGGGTGCACCAGGTTGACGGTAATGCCGCGCGGGCCTAAATCGCGGGCCAGACCTCGGGTGAGGGAATTAAGGGCAGACTTGGTCATCGAGTAGACGGCGATCCCCGGCTGTGCCACGCGGTTCGCCAGACAGCTACCGATGTTGATGATGCGACCGCCGTCAGACATGTGCACCAGCGCTTCCTGAATGGCGATCACCACGCCGCGGATGTTGACGTTCATCAGAGCGTCGATGTCCGCCAGGGTCATGGACTCCAGCGGGCCGCCGCGCGCAATCCCGGCGTTATTGACCAGAATATCCAGCCCGCCGAGGGAGCGCGCCGCCTGCGTGACCGCATCCTGAATCGCCTGCGCGCTGGCGCTGTCGGCCTGAATCGCCTCGCCGTGTCGCCCCAGCGCGTTGATCTCATCGACAACCTGCTGGGCTTTATCGACGGATTTTTCGTAGGTGATAACCACATCGGCACCGGCGCGTGCCAGCGACAGCGCAATCGCCCGACCCAGCCCACGACTGGCGCCGGTAACCAGCGCCTTTTTACCTGTTAAATCGATCTGCATGATGACCTCGTTACGAGAGTGGAGAGAATCATCATTAGGTATAGTCCGTCGGCGCGATTAACGGCTGAAGGATTCCACCTTCTCAAACGCGGCGCGCAGAACCTCAGGCGTTAACGTAACCGGCAGAAGATGAATCGACTCCACCGGGCGCAGGGTGTGGGCAATGACCTTATCCAGCTCGTCGCGGTTGTGAATATCGACGTCCAGCTCGCGAAGCGTGGTCGGCAGATTGAAGCGCTGGTACGCCGCCACCAGCTGCGCCAGCACGTCGTCCTGACCGAGCAGGGCGCTCTGCACCAGAATGCCGTAGGCCACCTTGGTGCCGTGCAGGTATTTTTCCGTCTGCGGCAGCACGGTTAAGCCGTTGTGCACCGCGTGCGCCGCCGCCACGCGGGTATAGCGCTCACCCAGACCGCCGACCATTCCGCCTCCGGCAATAATCGCATCCACCACGTCCCGGAACGCCTGCGTCTGTTCGCCGCGCTGCTGATCCGCAAGCGCCTCTTCGCTGCGTTCCAGCAGCACGTCACGGATCGCCAGCGCACCGTTCAGGCCAAGACGCACGGTCAGCGGCAGACTATCAGGTTGAGGGGCGAGCACCGCCGCTTCGTACCACTTCGCCAGCGTATCGCCGATGCCCGCCAGCAGATATTCCGCCGGGGCGTTAAGGATGATCTGCGGCTCCACCAGCACCAGAAAGTTGGCGTCGTCAAAAATCTCAAACTGTAGCGCCTGACCGGCATCGTTGTACCAGACGGAGAGCGGGGTCCACGCCGCGCAGGTGGCGGCGATAGTGGGAATGCCTACGAACGGCACGCCCAGACGACGCGCCACGGCCTTGACGGTATCCATTACCGCACCGCCGCCCACGCCAATCACCACGCTGGTTTCACTACCAGACTCGTTCACCAGATGGGTGACGTCACGCTCGCTGCAATGGCCCTTAAACAGCAGATGTTTTGCCCCCGTCGCGTTAAAACTCTGCGGCAGATAAGGGCGTGCGCCCTCGATTGCCCGCTCGCCGTAGATCCACACCGCGCGGGAAAGCTGTTCCGGAGTAAAGAAATCATCCAGGTGGGCAAGGCTTCCCGGATGAGAGAAGTAGTTCGCCGGGCCGGGCACGACGCGGATATCGGTGTTGCTCATGAAGTTGTCCTTTTTTAGCAAGCGCTAACCCGATGTTATGTCTGGACATCCGGATGGCTAATAATATTTTGCTTTAACTTATGCCTTTTACGTCGTTGTCAGTCAACAAGAGCTGTGAAAAATTCGCTAAATCAGAAGAGTAATGAAGGATTTACGCGGATGGTTTCCAGTCGCCTTGAGATGCGCGGTATCAGCCTGGCCTTTTCCGGCTTTCAGGCCCTGTCGCGCGTGGATTTCACCCTGAACGGCGGGTCGGTGCATGCGCTGACCGGCGCCAACGGCGCGGGGAAATCGACGCTGATGGCGGTGCTGTGCGGGACGCACGATCGTTATGAAGGCGAAATCTGCATTAACAACCAGCCGGTAAGTATCCGCGAGCCGCTGGACGCCAAACGGCTGGGTATCCACCTTGTGCAGCAGGAGGTGGATGTGGCGCTCATCCCCGGGTTAAGCATTGCCGAAAACATCATGCTCGACCAGTTGGCGCATCCGGGGCACCGCTACAGCTGGCGCGCGGTTCGTCAGCAGGCGCGGCAGGCGCTGGCGCAGCTGGATGTTTCGCTCGACGTACGCCGCTCCATCGACAGTTGCACGCTGGCTGAAAAACAGCAGATTTTGCTTGCGCGGGCGCTCTCGCACCACTGCCGTTTTCTCATTCTTGATGAGCCCACCGCGCCGCTGGACGCGCACGAGAGTGAGCGTCTGTTTGCGGTAGTAAGACGTCTGCAACAGCAGGGTATCGGCGTGGTGTTTATCTCTCACCGCATTCACGAGCTGAAGGCCATCTGCGACACCCTGACGGTGCTTCGCGACGGCAGGCTGATTGAGTCCGGCCCGATGGCGGATCTGAGCGGCGAAGCGATTGCTGAGAAGATGCTCGGCCACGAGCTGAGCGATATCTATCCGCCCCCGCGCCCGCCGCACGGTGAGGAGACGCTGCTGCGGGTGGAAGGGCTGCACGACGATGCGCTGCTGAAAGATATCTCCCTGCACCTGCGCAAAGGTGAAATCCTCGGCATTGCCGGGCTGGCGGGGGCGGGGAAAACGGAACTCTGCAAGGCGCTGTTTGGCGCCAGCAAAAGCCGCGTCGCGCGCGGCGAGCTGAACCATCAGGCCTGGAAACCGCGCGATCCGGCAGACTCGGTACTGCGCGGTCTGGCGCTGGTGCCGGAGGAGCGGCGCAAAGAGGGCATTTTTATCGACGAGCCGGTGAGCATGAACCTTGCCGTGTGCGCCGATAACAGCTTCTCGCGCTGGAGCCTGTTTGGTCATCGTCAGGCGTGGCGCTGGGCAGAAGAGGTGATTGCCCGCGTCGGCGTGCGCACGCGCGGGCCGGGGCAGGTGCTGCGACGCTTATCCGGCGGTAACCAGCAGAAGGTCGCCATCGGCAAATGGCTGCGCAATGACGCCAGCGTGCTGATATTCGACGAGCCGACCAAAGGCGTGGACGTGAAGGCCAAAACCGATCTGTTTCAGCTGATCGACGGCCTGGCGCGCGAGGGCAAAGGTGTCATTTACGCCTCGGGCGAGTTCGCCGAGCTGGTCGGGCTGTGCGACCGCATCTGCGTGCTGTGGGACGGACGCATCGTGGCGGAAATCGCCGGAGCCGAGGCCCGGGAAGAGACACTACTTTATTATTCAACCGGAGGAACGGCGTCGTGAGCAAGGCCCTTTCAGTGAATGCGGCGGCGTCTGGCCGTCAGCAGATTTTCGATTTTCTCTACAGGTGGGGCATGCTGCTGACCGTCGTCGCGCTGGTGGCGGTGTTTGGCCTGGCGTCGGACAGCTTCCTCGATCCGAACAACATCATCAACATTCTGCGCTCGATTGCCATCGTGACGGTGATTGCCATCGGCGTCTCGATTTCGCTGACCGTCGGCGGGTTCGATCTCTCGGTGGGGTCAACCGCGTCGCTGGCGAACGCGCTGGTGATTTCGCTTTTCGTCTGGCACGGCTTCGGCACCACCGAGTCGATTCTGCTGACCCTTGCGCTCTGCACGCTGGTCGGCCTGTTTAACGCCTTTCTGATCGTCATCCTGCGCATTCCGGACATGCTCGCGACCCTTGCCAGCCTGTTTGTCATCCAGGGCGTGGCGATGACCTACAGCTACGGCGGGTCGATTACCGAGAACATGGTGCTGCCGAGCGGCGACATGGCGGAAGGGACCATTCCGGCGGCGTTCAGCCTGCTGGGGCAGGTGCCGACCATTGTGATCGTCATGCTGGTGGTGACGATTCTGGCGCAGCTTGGCCTGTCGCTGACCACCCACGGACGCCGGATGTACGCCATTGGCGGCAACCCGGAAGCCGCGCGTCTCTCCGGTATTCGCACCACGCGCTACAAGGTGGCGGCCTACGTGATCGCCTCGCTGCTGGCGGGACTGGGTGGAATTTTGCTGGCTTCGCGTATCGGTTCATCGCAGGTGAATGCGGGGGGCGGCTACCTGATGGATGCGGTGGCGGCGGCGTGGATCGGGTTCTCGCTGGCCGGGTCCGGCAAGCCGAACGCGCTGGGCACGCTGGTGGGGGCGGTGATCCTCGGCGTGCTGTCGAACGGGCTGGTGATGCTCTCCGTGCCGTATTACGCCATGGACATTATAAAAGGGCTGGTGCTCGCGGTGGCACTGGCGATTACTTACATACAAAAACGCTGACAACACAACGGGATAATAAATGAAAAAGATTGCGCTCTCTTTGGTAGCTCTTGGATTACTCACTTCTTTGCCGGGCCTGGCGGCTACCCCCGCGCCGGTTCCGGCCGCCATTGCCAGCCATGACGGCCCCATTCGCATTGCGGTGATCCGCAACCTGGGCTCGGACGACAACACCACGCAGTTTGTTGCCGGGGCGATTCAGGAAGGGAAAAAGCTCGGCTTTAAGGTCAGCACGTTTTTAAGTAACGGGGACGACGCCAGATTCCAGGATTTCGTGAACCAGGCCATCAGCCAGAAATACGACGGGATTATTCTCTCTCAGGGGCGCGATCCGTACTCCACCGCGCTGGTAAAGAAGGCGGTGGATGCCGGGATTAAAGTTTCGGTGTTTGATACCGCCGTGAACGGCGAGATCCCGGGCGTAACCGTTACCCAGCAGGACGATGCCTCCCTGACCAACCTCTCTTTTGGTCAACTGGCGAAAGATTTCAACGGCAAGGCCAATATCGTCAAGCTGTGGGTCGCGGGCTTCCCGCCGATGGAGCGCCGTCAGGCGGCGTATAAAGAACTGCAAAAGCAGTATCCGGAGATTAAAGAGCTGGAGTCCATCGGCGCGGTCTCCTCTGACGTGCAGGGCGACACCGCCAACAAGGTGGGGGCGATCCTCGCGAAATACCCGAAAGGTAAAATCGACGCCATCTGGGGGACCTGGGATGCCTTCAGTCAGGGCGCGTATAAGGCGCTGAAAGAGAACGGCCGCACCGAGATCAAGCTCTACAGCATCGACATCTCCAACCAGGATCTCCAGCTGATGCGCGAGCCGGGTAGCCCGTGGAAGGTGAGCGTGGCGGTAGATCCGAAGCTGATTGGCGCGACCAACGTACGCCTGATCGCCAATAAGATTGCCGGAGAAGCGACGCCTGCCACCTACGATTTCAAGGCGGCGGCTATTCCGCAGGCGCTGCTGACCGCCCAGCCGGGCGCGGTGAACGTGGCGTCTCTGGGGAAAATCATTCCGGGCTGGGGCCAGACGGAAGATTTTATCGCGCCGTGGTTTGCGACGCTTGCCGCTAAAAACAAGTAAACCAAGCCGGGTGGCGGCTGCGCCTTACCCGGCCTACATTTCGCACCCGTAGGCCCGGTAAGCGTAGCGCCACCGGGCGTAAGGAGCATAAGGTGTCTCAATTACCCCCTCCCGAATACAGCCGCAATATGCGGCTGATTGGCCATAGCGACCAGGGCGGTCGTCCGGACGGTGTACAGCTGATGGTGCACCGTGGTTTCGCCTATATCGGTCATATGGTGTCGCAGGGCTTTTCCATTGTCGACGTGCGCGATCCGAAAAAACCAAAAGCCGCAGGTTACGTGCCCGCGCCGCCGGGTACCTGGAACGTACACCTCCAGGCGCACGACGATTTTCTGCTGGTGATTAACGCCCGGGATCTGTTTGCCGATGCGCGTTTTGCCGATGAGAAGGTCTACTACACCCGCCAGGTGGGGGAGACCGTCAGCGACGTGCAGGATAAAGGCTGGAGCGCCGGGCTTCGCGTCTTTGATATCTCCACGCCGGACAGGCCACGCGAAATCGGCTTTCTGTCGCTGAGCGGCATCGGCATTCACCGCATCTGGTACGTCGGTGGCCGCTGGGCCTACGTTTCAGCGCTGATCGACGGCTTTACCGATTACATTTTCCTGACTATCGATCTGGCGGACCCGCGTAAGCCTGAAGTCGCGGGGCGCTGGTGGCTGCCCGGGATGAACCAGGCCGAAGGTGAGAAGCCGGACTGGCCGGAAGGAAAACGTTACGCCCTGCACCATGCGATTATTGCCGGCGACACCGCCTACGGCAGCTGGCGCGACGGCGGCCTGACGCTGCTGGACGTGAAGGACCGCGCGCAGCCGAAGCTGATTAGCCATCGCAACTGGAGCCCGCCGTTTGGCGGCGGAACGCACACCGCGCTGCCGCTGCCGGACCGCGACCTGCTGGTGGTACTGGACGAGGCGGTGCTGGATAACCAGCAGGACGGCGAAAAGCTGATCTGGCTGTTTGATATCCGCGAGCCGTCGAATCCGGTAAGTATTGCCACCTTCCCGCAGCCGGATGAAACTGACTACGTGGCGAAAGGGGCGCATTTCGGCCCGCACAACCTGCACGAGAACCGGCCGGGAAGCTTCGTCAGCTCAACGCTAATTTTTGCGACGTATCAGAACGCGGGCGTGCGCGCGTACGATATTTCCAATCCGTATCGCCCGGTGGAAACGGGAGCGCTGGTGCCCGCGGCGCCGGAGAGGATGATGGATACGCGGCCCAACCGCCCGCAGGTGATCCAGTCGTGCGACGTGTTTGTGGATGCGCAGGGGATTATTTACAGCACGGACTATAACGGCGGGATGTCGGTGATTGAGTATCTGGGGTGAGTTTTTGCCGGGTGGCGGCTTCGCCTTACCCGGCCTACATTTTGCACCCGTAGGCCCGGTAAGCGCAGTGCCACCGGGCAAACGTTCTCAACTGTACTGCCGCACCCGCGCCACCAGCTCTTCCGCGCTGTCGATGCGGTCGGCAATGACAATCAGCGCTTTACCGAGGGATATTGCATGGCGGAGGCATTCGTGGCGCATGGCTTCATCCTGGATGGTGTCGATATCCGCCACGTGTGAAAGCCCGACGCTGCGGCGAATCAGCTCGGTGCCGCAGAACCCGATGGCGTCATGCCAGACCTTTTTCAGGAACGCGGAGGCATAGCCCGGCGCGCTGAGTGCGGCGTCGCGGGCTTTCTCGTTTGCCAGCGCCTGGAAGCGCTCCGCGAAGGTGTTCCACAGTTCCTGAATATCGGTCAGGCGCTGCTCGCGCGCGGCGGCGGCATCGCGAATGCCGAGGTGCCCAGGCAGGCCGCAGAAGTTCAGCAGCAGGTTGCCGATGGCGGTGCCAACGTCAAAGCCAATCGGCCCAAAATAGCCGAACTCAGCGTCGATGGCCTTCAGGCTGCCGTCGGCCACAAAAATCGAACCGCTGTGAATGTCTCCGTGCAGCAGGGCTTCGGCGTGCGAGAAAAAGCGGTGCTTGAGGGAGGCCACGGCGATTTTAAGCTGGGCGTCGTCGCGCAGGGCGGCAACGTCGTTTTCCAGCTCGGCCGGGTAGCTGTTGCGCGCGTGGATCTGGTACGGATCGTTAAAGAACAGATCTTCGGTGATCTCGCACATCTCCGGGTTGATGAATTTCGCTACCTGCGCTTTTTTATCGTGCGGATGCAGATAAAAATCGCTGGTGTGAAACAGGGTATGAGCCAGATATTCCCCCAGCTGACGCGCCGCCTGGGGGTAGTAAATGTTGTTAATCTGCTCGCCGCGCCAGATGCGATGACTGGAGAGATCTTCCATCACCATCACCGCCAGTTCCGGGTCAAAGTGGTGGATTTTTACCGTGTGCTGCGGGCTGTGCTGGTAATGCTCGACCAGGGTTTGCGCTTCAAGACGGGCACGATCCAGCGTCAGCGGCCAGGATTCGCCGACGCAGCGTACATAGGGCAGCGCCTGCTTAACGACGATGCGGCTCACGCCCGCGCGGTCGAAAATTTTAAAGACCAGGTTGAGGTTGCCGTCGCCGATTTCCTGCGCCTCTACCAGCGATGAAGGATCGTCAAGTCCGCCAAACTGCCTGGCATACTCCACGGCGTCCTGAGCGGTAAAGGTACGGTATTGCGACATGGCCTGCTCCTCAGTTTTGCTAATTAAGACATGTAGACGTCTATACATCTGGATTTCATCCTGACACAATGTGCTACAACAACGCAACAGGGAATTAACGACATGCAGACATTACAGACGACCAGCCTGCGGGTGGCGGATAATCAGCTCTTTATTCTCGACCAGCAGGCGCTTCCACAGGAGAAACGCTGGCTGGATGCCTCGACGGTCGAGGCGCTGGTCGGGCACATCCACGCCCTGCGGGTGCGCGGCGCGCCGCTGATTGGTCTCTCTGCAAGCCTGTTGCTGGCGCTGTTAGCGGAAAGCGGCAAAAGCCGCGACGAGCTGGCGGTGGCGCTGGAAACCCTGCGCGCCTCCCGCCCGACGGCGGTGAACCTGATGAATAACCTCGATCGCATGAAGAATGCGCTGTGGCAGGAAGATTATGTTCCGGCGCTGGTGGCTGAAGCGCTGCGGCTGATTGACGAAGACAAACGGCTCTGTGACGCTATTGCCAGTGCGGGCAGCGCGCTGGTGAAGCGCGGCAGCCGTCTGCTGACCCACTGCAACACCGGCGGGCTGGCGACGGCGGGCGTCGGTACCGCGCTGGGGGTGATTGCCCGCGCGCATCAGGAAGGCAAGGTAAGCAACGTCTGGGTGGATGAAACCCGTCCGCTATTGCAGGGCGGCAGGCTGACCGCGTGGGAACTCGGCGAGCTGGGCGTACCGTATCAGCTGATTACCGACTCCATGGCCGCCAGCCTGATGGCAAAAGGGCAGGTGGACGCCGTGTGGGTGGGTGCAGACCGCATTGCCGCCAACGGCGACGTGGCGAACAAAATCGGCACCTATTCCCTGGCGGTGCTGGCGAAGTTTCACGGCATTCCGTTCTACGTCGCTGCCCCGCAAACGACCCTCGACCCGGACTGCCCGAACGGTGACGCAATCCCGATTGAGCAGCGCGCGGCCAGTGAAGTGACGGGCGTGGCGGGGAGCTTTGGCGCGGTGCAGTGGGCGCCGCAAGAGGCGCAGGTCTATAACCCGGCGTTTGACGTCACCCCCGCCTCGCTGATTAGCGGCTGGGTGCTGGATACAGGCGTGGTCACACCGGACGAGGTAGCGAAAGGGAAATTTGCCTGAGTCCGGCTATCCTTTAAGGGCGTTCCCTGAGAGGACAACATCGTGACGCTCGATCCTGACACAGACTTAAAACTGGAGCGCGTGGTGGATGCACCGCGCGACCTCGGCGATTGCGCGTCATCCGACGAAGGAGATCCGCGAGCAACATGAGCAGATGGGCTTCCACGAAGCATGGGGCGTGGTGCTGGATCATCTGGTGGGGTATGTTAAGGGGCTTAACGCGTAGTGCGCGCGGGTGCCCTCACCCCAACCCTCTCCCACAGGGAGAGGGGGCTAACCGTGCCTGTTCAGACTATGCCAGGCGTGGATACGCATCCGCAATCGCATCCCCGGTAAACTGCGCCACCCAACCCTCCGGGTTATCGAAAATACGAATCGCCGTAAAGTTCGGCTCTGAGCCCATATCAAACCAGTGCGGCGTGCCCGCGGGAACGGAAATCAGGTCGTTTTTCTCGCACAGCACCTGATACACTTCATCGCCGATGTGCAGGCAGAACAATCCCGCCCCTTCCACGAAAAAGCGCACTTCGTCTTCACCGTGAGTGTGTTCGTTCAGAAACTTCGCGCGCAGCGCCTCTTTCTGCGGATTGTCGGCGCGCAGGCTGATCACATCCCAGCTCTGGTAACCTTTCTCTGCCACCAGCTTGTCGATCGCATGCTGATAGGCCGCGATCACGGCTTCAGGCGCGGGATCGTGCCCTAAATCGCGATCCGCCGCCCAGCGTTCAAACCGCACGCCTTTGGCGTTGAGCTGTTGGGCAATCTCGGCGGCGTCGGCGCTGTGCCACTGGTGCTGACTGGCGTCTTTATCGGAATAAATGGTCAATGCGCTCATGAAGGGATTTGCTCCGGATTAATCTCGTCAAACTGGTGGATCTGATGATGATGGCTTGCGCCGTCATCTTCACCGCGAATCAGTTGCAGGGTGCGAAAACCCGCCTGCTCAGCTGCGTCCAGCTCCTGATGAATATCCGACAGAAACAGGATCTGCGACGGGGCAATGCCCGTTTGCGCCGCAATATTTTGATAAGACTGCACCTCGCGCTTGGCGCCAATGCGGGTATCAAAATAGCCGCTGAACAGATGAGTAATATCACCTTCGTCGCTGTAGCCAAATAACAGTTTCTGCGCGGCGACAGAGCCAGAGGAATAAACATAGAGATCAATCCCTTGCGCCTTCCATTTTTCCAGCGCGGGCAGTACGTCAGGATAGAGGTGTCCGGTAAAGTCACCGTTGACGTAACCGTCCTGCCAGATGATGCCTTGCAGGGCTTTGAGCGCCGTCGATTTGCGGTCTTCATCCATAAAGGTAAACAGTACGTTGATGAGATCGCTGACGCTGGCTTGCGGAGCGCTGATTTCATCGCGCAGGTTGTCCAGAATCGATTTGACCGGCTCGGCGTACTGCTGCGCGGTCACGAAGGCCGCCAGCCGCTCACGCGCGTAGGGGAACAAAACATCATGGACAAAACGGATATCGCTGGTGGTCCCTTCAATATCCGTCACAATCGCGCGAATCATACTCTCTCCCATTGTCGTAAACGCATTTCGCATTCAAATAAGAATTCTAACCCTTCCAGATGACGGCGGGCTTCGGCCACGTCGCGTCCCCAGCAGGTTAAGCCATGACCGCGCAGAAGAAAACCATAATTAAGCGGGCGTTCCTGCGCGTAATGGGCGATGCGCGAGGCGAGGGCGTCGATGTCCTGGTCGTTATCAAACACCGGGATGGCCACCGTATCCTGGTGCGTGGTCTGCCCGGTAAGGGATTTTTGCATCTCGAAACCGGTGATCTTCAGCTCGGCCTCGTTGACCAGACGCGACAGCACCGTGGCATTGACAGTGTGAACGTGCAGGACGGCGTTAGCCTCGGGAAACAGGCGATAGATGAGGGTATGCAGCCCGGTCTCTGCCGACGGTTTACGGCCAGACGGCGCACGGTTGGTGGCGATTTCAACCTGTAGAAAATCGGCGGTGGTCAGGCTGCCTTTGTCTTTTCCGGATTCGCTCAGCCAGCACAGGTGTTCATCCTGACGCACGGACATATTGCCGCCGGTAGCGGGCGCCCAGCCTTTTGCGCCAATCCAGCGGCAGGCCTCGACCAGGTGTGTGAGTTGCAGGTTGTCTGTCATTTCCTTTTACCCTCTCGGTCAGGAATATTTATATCGTTTAGACGTCTAAGCGTCTTGATTGCCAAAGACTAACATCGTGTTATAGTGTCAGCAACATAAGTATTACAGGCAGGCACACTACAATGAGCAATAACCCGTTGATCCCGCATAGTAAACTTCCAAATCTCGGCACGACAATTTTTACCCGGATGAGCGCTCTGGCGCAGCAGCATAACGCCATTAACCTCTCGCAGGGGTTCCCGGATTTTGACGGCCCGCGCTATTTGCAGGAGCGTCTGGCGTACCACGTGGCGCAGGGGGCAAACCAGTACGCGCCGATGACCGGCGTGCAGGCGTTGCGTGAAGCCATTGCGGATAAAACGGCTGAGCTGTATGGCTATAAACCTGATGCGAACAGCGATATCACGGTAACCGCAGGGGCGACCGAAGCGCTGTATGCGGCGATAACCGCCCTGGTGCGTACGGGCGATGAGGTTATTTGTTTTGACCCAAGCTACGATAGCTACGCCCCGGCGATTGAACTGGCCGGCGGCGTAGTGAAACGCGTGGCGCTCCAGCCGCCGCATTTTCGTCCGGACTGGCAGGCGTTTGCCGCGCTGCTGAGCGATAAAACCCGGCTGGTGATCCTGAATACGCCGCACAACCCATCGGCGACGGTGTGGCAGAAGAGCGATTTTGCCGCCCTGTGGCAGGCCATCGCCGAACGTGAAATCTATGTTCTGAGCGACGAGGTGTATGAGCATATCTGCTTCGCCGAAGAGGGGCATGCCAGCGTGCTGGCGCATCCGCAGCTTCGTGAGCGTGCAATCGCGGTATCGTCATTTGGCAAAACCTACCATATGACCGGCTGGAAGGTCGGGTACTGCGTGGCGCCCGCCGCCATCAGCGCTGAGCTGCGTAAAGTGCACCAGTATCTGACGTTTGCGGTGAACACACCCGCTCAGCTGGCGCTGGCGGACATGTTGCGCAGCGAACCCGGACACTACCGCGAGCTGCCGGATTTTTACCGTGCGCGTCGGGATCGGTTTGTGGCTGCGTTGAGCCAGAGTCGGCTGGAGATTTTACCCTGTGAAGGTACTTACTTCCTGCTGGCCGACTACAGCGCGATTTCCGATCTGGACGACGTGAGTTTCTGCCAGTGGCTGACGAAAGAGGTGGGTGTGGCGGCCATCCCGCTGTCGGTGTTCTGCGCCGATCCCTTCCCGCATAAGCTGATCCGGCTTTGCTTTGCGAAGCAGGAATCGACGCTGCTGGCAGCGGCTGCGCGGTTAAACGCGCTCTGACTATTTCACCGTCCAGGCTTCAGAAAAACGACGGTCTGCGAAGAGTTCGAGCAGACCGTTGATTTGTTTGAGGCGCAGCACTTCGTCGCTATCCATACCCAACTCCTGGCCAATTTTCTGCTCACTCCAGCCCATAAGCACCAGCTCGCGCACGATTTCTGACATGGCGTTGATCTGGTGGCGTCCGCGCGCGCGGTTGTGGCGAATGGTCGCAGCCATGCGGTCGAACTTTTCCTGCCGCGCTTTACGCAGGCAGGTGACAGGAAGGTAACCCTTAAGCTGGCGCTTCAGGGGCGCCCGGTTACTGCCGATATCATGGCGGTGAAAACCATCGACAATTTCGTAGTGCTGTGGCGCATTTTCCGTCACCACGATAGGCTGTGTGAATCCATCCAGCTCCAGTGACTTGCTGAGCAGCCGCTTTTCCGGTGGCGCGACGTTATTTGGGTTGTAATCGTTAGCGCTGATGTTTGTCTTTTTTATCCACAATACGCAATCGACGGGCTGATCGCGAAAAGGGCTGATTTCATGTAATGCCTGACGAAACGCATTAATAGCGGCTATTCGCTCTTCCTCAGAAAGTGCCTGAAGGTACGTTTCCATTTCGGTGATTATTCGTTGTTGCATAAAATCCCCCATTCCTTGCGTTTTGCTTTCACTCTGTCGCTGTAGCGCTGATAGTGTTTGGGCTTATTTGGGCTAAACGAAAGTGCCCGGCACCAATAGTCATTGTTGAGTAAAACCTTACAAATGCGTCGCCAGGAGGGGATATCTTTTGCACCAATGTCACCCTCCTGCGTATCGGGAATATCGTTCATGCCTCGCTTTTGATACCAGTGGAGATAAACCGCGATTTTATTGCGGTAATGTTCCGCCGTATTTTGCGGCATGCTGTCGAGTAGCAGCATGGCGTATTCGCGCCAGCCAAGATGGTCTGGTTTCAGGATCTTCCGGTGGCCATAAAAATGGTTATCGTGCCCGGCATAAATACCGCCGCTGCGCACCCCGCAGGCACGCTCACACATCGCCGCCCAGCGTTCGGGTTCAATGACATGATAGAGCCACAAGCCCTGACGCTGTTCCGGGCCAAACGGTTCGCAGATGCGCATATAACGCGGCGGCACCCCCGCCTTGTACATCAGGTCGTATAACGGGTTATAGCAACATTTCGATTTCGCGAACCACGTCCAGATGTCGGCGGTTTTCCAGTCGTACAGAGGGTAGATATACCAGGTGTGCCCGCCCGGTGCGACGGTCGTCCAGGGTTTATCGTCAGAAAAGCGCTGCTTACGTGCCGACGCGATAGCCAGAAAGCGGTTGTAGGATTCATCGGCGCGGATCCCCACCATGACGGCGGCAGGACGTTTTTGCGCATACCATTCGGCAAACTCTCGCACGAAGACTTCAAACGTCATTCCCTGCTGATAAAAATCGAAATAGTGATAATCGGTAATGGCATCTTCCGGTGGCTGGCGAACCCAGTTTGTCCCGGGTTCCCAGCACTGCCATTCAGGTTGAAACTGTGACAGGGCGTTCTGGGTCGTGAGCGGAAGCGCTACCCACCAGAACTGATGGATAACATCCCGATACAGCGTTCTCATCGTGTCAACATGCTGAATGGTTGAGGAGAATTGCGCTTCCCAGTCCAGAAAGATGACATCTATTTTTCGCTTTAATTGCCGTGCTTGCTGGGCAACGAGATGCAGCATCACGGTAGAATCTTTTCCACCGGAAAAGGAAACGCATACCCTGGAGAAATTGTTTAGCGTCCAGTCTATGCGTTCCGCTGAAGCGTCTAAAACATTTTCCTGTAAAGGGATTTTATAGATAGACATGGTTAATCGCATCCTGCGTGTTAAATGTCTGGAAAAAATTAAGACGATATTATGAAATCATTTTTCATTATTTTCACGGGATCATTTTTTCAGTTTGCGATTTTTATATTCATCATATAAATGATTTTACGCAGATGGAGCGGAAAGACAGAGTTTATGCATTTTCTCAATGAACGTTGAAAAAACGCTGCTGTTCAGCGATGAACGGCTGTAAAGCATATAGACATGTATTTCGGGCAATTCAAATGGGGCGGCGATCCGTTTTATTTTTAACGTCTCTTTATAGGCTTCATAGATTGATACGGGTATAAAGCCTAACAGATCAGATGAACTGACCATGGAGATAAGCGAGCTGATGGAGTCCGTGCGAAAAGCAATATCTCTTTCCGGGAAAAGGTCATTGGCGCGATTCTGGAACTCTTTAACGCCCGGGTGCGCACTCTGGTAAAAGGTGAATTTTTCCCGGTATAACGCTTCAAGACTGACCGTATCGGCGAGTCTTGGGTGGTTTTCTCGGCAGATTAACGCTATTGGCACCGTGGCAAAGTGAGAACACACCACAGAGCGATTCTTAATTGGGGCAATAGTAAAGATCAGGTCGGCTTTACGGTAGGCGAGCAGGTCCTCTGCGGATTCCGGAGAGATAAGCATATCTCGTTGTTCTATCTCGTAATTTTCCTCTGACATTAGCAGCTTCATTGGTTCGAGCATATAGCCGGGCGACATCATTTGAGAGCAATAGATAACGAACTTTTTCTTGATGTCCGAGTGATGCATCATGTTGATCGTCTGCTCAATTTGGTTGAGATTCTGTTCAAGATGATGATGCAGGTTGGTGCCCACCGTGGTCGGCGTAATTCCCTTACCTGAGCGGATGAACAGGGGGTCATTGAGCTGGCCACGCAGACGTTGCAGCGACTGGCTCACGGCGGATGGCGTGATATAAAGTGTCTCGGCAGCCTTACTGATACTGAGATGTTGGTAAATGCATTCGAAGATGACTAACAGATTGAGATCGAATTTTTTTAGGTCGTAGAGGTTGGCCATGTTTCGTCCTGAGTGTGCTGTGTTTGCTGTCGTTATCACATCATGGAGTACGACAGAGGGAAGTTACCTTTAACAATCCGTGGGGGTAACTCGCTTAATTTAAAAATTAAGTGATCTTAATATATCACGGCTTTGGATTATTGAAACACAACTTCAAGATTTATTAAGATAATTTTATCTTTAAAGTGTGATTGAATTATTTGAATGACAACTGGCATTTATATATAGCGCGAAATTTATAATGAAATTAAATTTATAACGTTTCTGAGGCCTGTTCGATTCTGCCTATCACAACCATAGGCAGGACTATCCCTCTTATGCATTGCTCAATGCGCGCACGGATGCTGTAATCAAACCGCTGTTACGGCCTTGATACAAGGTATGTAGAGCGCAACGCAACGCCAGCTTCGGCTGGCACTGAATGTACCTGCGGGGAATTCAGGTATCAGGGCCGCCCGTTGAGGCGGCCTTTTTACTTTCAGGCTTTCCTGTAAAAGGTTCACCTTGCTGTCTTGTTGCTGTTGTAAGGTTTGGCTGATTGATTTGATAAAGCATACGCATTAGCCCCGATGAACAAAGTTGGTTACCTTACATCTCAACGAAAACACGGAGGAAGTACAGATGTCCTTGATTAACACCAAAATTAAACCTTTCAAAAACCAGGCGTTCAAAAACGGTGAGTTCATCGAAGTTACTGAGAAAGATACCGAGGGCCGCTGGAGCGTGTTCTTCTTCTATCCGGCTGACTTCACCTTCGTTTGCCCGACCGAACTGGGTGACGTGGCAGACCACTACGAAGAACTGCAAAAGCTGGGCGTAGACGTTTACTCTGTTTCTACCGATACCCACTTCACCCACAAAGCGTGGCACAGCAGCTCTGAAACTATCGCGAAAATCAAATACGCGATGATCGGCGACCCGACTGGCGCCCTGACCCGTAACTTCGACAACATGCGTGAAGATGAAGGCCTGGCTGACCGCGCGACCTTCGTTGTTGACCCGCAGGGCATTATCCAGGCTATCGAAGTTACCGCTGAAGGTATCGGCCGTGATGCATCTGACCTGCTGCGCAAAGTGAAAGCGGCTCAGTACGTTGCTTCTCACCCAGGCGAAGTGTGCCCGGCGAAATGGAAAGAAGGCGAAGCGACGCTGGCTCCATCTCTGGACCTGGTCGGCAAGATCTAAGTCTGTAAAGCCTGGCGGCGCTACTCTTGCACAGGCCTACAGTATCGTAGGCCGGGTAAACGAAGTGCCACCCGGCAATCAATGGGCGCTCCCCGCGCCCATTTCATTCCAGCACCATGATGCAAGTTGCATTCAGGCAGCCCGTATAAGGCGTCTTGCATGATGACGTTTTAAGAGAGGGAAGAATAATGCTCGACGCTAACATGAAAACCCAGCTCAAGGCCTACCTTGAGAAACTGACCAAACCTGTTGAGCTGATTGCCACGCTGGACGACAGCGCGAAATCGGCAGAAATCAAAGCGCTGCTGACAGAGATTGCTGAGCTGTCGCCGAAAGTGACCTTCAAAGAAGACAACACGCTGGCAGTCCGTAAGCCTTCTTTCCTGATCGCTAACCCAGGGTCTGACCAGGGGCCGCGTTTCGCGGGCTCTCCGCTGGGGCATGAATTTACCTCGCTGGTGCTGGCGCTGCTGTGGACCGGTGGTCATCCGTCAAAAGAAGCGCAGGCGCTGCTGGAGCAGATCCGCGATATCGACGGTGATTTTGAGTTTGAAACCTATTACTCACTCTCCTGCCATAACTGTCCGGACGTGGTGCAGGCGCTGAACCTGATGTCAGTCCTCAACCCACGCATTAAGCACACGGCGATTGACGGCGGTACGTTCCAGAACGAAATCACCGAGCGCAACGTGATGGGCGTTCCGGCGGTTTACCTGAATGGTCAGGAGTTCGGCCAGGGGCGTATGACCTTGACCGAAATCGTCGCCAAAGTGGATACCGGCGCAGAAAAACGTGCGGCGGAAGAGTTGAACCAACGCGATGCGTACGACGTACTGATTGTTGGCTCCGGCCCGGCGGGCGCGGCGGCAGCGGTCTACTCCGCACGTAAAGGGATCCGTACCGGTCTGATGGGGGAGCGTTTCGGTGGTCAGGTTCTGGATACCGTTGACATTGAAAACTACATTTCCGTGCCGAAAACCGAAGGCCAGAAGCTGGCCGGGGCGTTGAAAGCGCACGTCAGCGACTACGACGTGGATGTCATTGACAGCCAGAGCGCCAGCAAACTGGTTCCGGCGGCGGTCGAGGGTGGTTTGCACCAGATTGAAACAGCGTCCGGCGCGGTGCTGAAGGCGCGCAGCGTGATCATTGCCACCGGCGCGAAATGGCGCAACATGAACGTCCCGGGCGAAGATCAGTATCGCACCAAAGGCGTGACCTATTGCCCGCACTGTGACGGCCCGCTGTTCAAAGGTAAACGCGTCGCGGTGATCGGCGGCGGTAACTCCGGCGTGGAAGCGGCTATCGATCTGGCGGGAATTGTTGAACACGTTACCCTGCTGGAGTTCGCCCCTGAGATGAAAGCGGACCAGGTGTTGCAGGATAAAGTACGTAGCCTGAATAACGTCGATATTGTGCTCAATGCCCAGACGACAGAAGTGAAAGGCGACGGCAGCAAAGTGACCGGTCTGGAATACCGTGACCGCGTGAGTGGCGATATCCACAGCGTGGCGCTGGCAGGGATCTTTGTTCAGATTGGCCTGCTGCCAAACACCACCTGGCTGGAAGGCGCGATTGAGCGCAACCGCATGGGCGAGATCATCATTGATGCGAAATGCGAAACCAGCGTGAAGGGCGTATTTGCGGCGGGCGACTGCACCACCGTGCCGTACAAACAGATCATCATCGCCACTGGCGAAGGTGCGAAAGCGTCGCTGAGCTCGTTTGATTATCTGATCCGCACCAAAACCGCATAATAAAAGAAAGCAAGACGACACCTGCAATGCCAGAGGCCACCAAAAGGTGGCCTCTTTTTTTATCTCACGACCATCACCGGAATGTGGGTGTGGCGGATCACGCTGGAGGCGTTCGACCCCAGCAGGTGAGTGGTGATGGAAGGGTTACGTGAACCAATCACTACCACGTCGGCATTTAATTCCCCCGCCAGCTCATTAACGGCGTCGCGCACGCTACCGAACCGGACGTGGGTTTTGATGCGGGAAGGATCGATGCTGAAGTGCCCGACCATGGTTTGCAGGCGTGTCTCGGCTTCATGCTGTAAATGCTCTTCAAAACGACGCACATCAGCAGCGAAACGATGCAGGCTCAGGCTGGCAGAGCCCGGTAAAACATGCAGAAGATGAATAACTCCGTCCTGCTGCGCGAGAAATTCCGCGTGACGTACAGCCTTATCACTCAGTTCCATTTCGAAAACATCAACCGGCATAATGATTGTTTGATACATAACCGTTTCTCCTTGTTTATAAACGCTGAAATCATTCAACCACAAAATATAAAAGGTTTCTGTAATCCCGACAGCACTTTTTTATCTCGCCAGGATAAATCTCAAAACAGCCGGATTCCGGGGCAGATCCCGAGAGGTAGCTACCCTTTTATAAGCTTACCCACACCCTTTCGGAGGTTGCATGAAAGCTCTCACCTATCACGGTCCACATCATGTTCGGGTCGATAATGTCCCCGATCCGGGCATCGAACAGCCTGACGATATCATCCTGCGCGTAACGGCCACGGCGATCTGTGGTTCTGATTTGCATCTTTATCGCGGAAAAATTCCCAAGGTCCAGCACGGCGATATCTTTGGTCATGAATTTATGGGCGAGGTGGTGGAGTGCGGGAGCGAAGTGAAAAACGTGCAGAAAGGTGACCGGGTGGTGATCCCGTTTGTGATTGCCTGCGGTGACTGCTTCTTTTGCCAGATGCAACAGTACGCGGCCTGCGAAAACACGAATCGCGGGCAGGGCGCGGCGCTGAACAAAAAGCAAATTCCCGCCCCTGCCGCGCTGTTTGGCTACAGCCATCTTTACGGCGGCGTGCCGGGCGGACAGGCGGAGTATGTGCGCGTCCCGAAAGGCAACGTGGGGCCGTTTAAAGTGCCCCAGCTGCTGTCTGACGACAAAGCGCTTTTCCTGTCAGATATTCTGCCTACCGCCTGGCAGGCGGTAAAAAATGCGCAGATCCAGAAAGGCTCCAGCGTCGCCGTATTCGGGGCCGGGCCGGTGGGGTTACTGACCATTGCCTGCGCGCGGCTTCTCGGCGCAGAGCAGATTTTCGTGGTTGACCATCATCCCTATCGACTGCGGTTTGCCCAGGAGCGCTACGGCGCGATCCCGATTAACTTTGATGACGATAACGACGCGGCGGAGAAAATCATTGAGCAAACGGCCGGACAGCGCGGAGTGGATGCGGTGATTGATGCCGTCGGGTTTGAGGCCAAAGGCAGCACCACGGAAACGATCCTCAGTAACCTGAAAATTGAAGGCAGCAGCGGCAAAGCCCTGCGCCAGTGCATTGCTGCGGTGCGACGCGGCGGCGTGGTCAGCGTGCCGGGCGTGTACGCCGGTTTTATTCACGGCTTCCTGTTTGGCGATGCCTTCGATAAAGGGCTGAGCTTTAAGATGGGGCAGACCCACGTCCATGCCTGGCTGGGAGAGCTGCTGCCGCTCATCGAAAAGGGGCTGCTTACCCCAGAAGATATTGTGACCCACTATCTTCCGCTGGCTGATGCGGAACGCGCCTATAAGATCTTCGAAAAACGGGAGGAGGAGTGCCGCAAGGTGATCCTGGTGCCTGGCGCAGACACCCCGGAGGCAGCGCAGCAGAAAGTGAAGGGACTGGTGAATGCCTTCCCCGGCGGCGTTGTGTGAGGCTCCTCACTCACCAGTGGCGCTCAAGATACAGCACCGCCACGACGAGGATCGCCAGGATGATGAGAAAAACCAGTGTGATAACAAGTATCTCACCCATGACCGTCCCCACGGCACTACAACAGACTAAGCGTGGATTAAGCGGTTTTTGTCCGGTATAGCACAATAGGGTGAATTTGCGGAAAGAGGATGCGGGTGCATCCTCTGTGCAAAGCGGGGTCGCTTGTTCAGAAGGGATTAACGCAGGTAATCGCCAGCGGCTTCGGGCTGGTAGAGCAGCTCAAGCACTTCCAGGTGAGCTGAGGCGCCGCCCGGGAGTTCCCAGTGGATGGTATCGCCCGTGCGCAGTCCAAGCAGCGCTGCGCCCACGGGTGCCAGCACCGACAGTTGCGTGCTGCTGTCGGTCATCTGCGCCGGATAGACCAGCGTACGAGTGAGCTCCTCTCCGGTGGTCAGGTTGCGGAACTTCACCTGGCTGTTCATGGTGACCACATCATGCGGCATGGTCTCAGGCGTACACATCTGCGCCCGGTCGAGCTCTTCGTTCAGCGCATCGGCTACCGGCAGCGAGGCGAATTCTGGTTTCTCCAACAGTCGGTCAATACGTTCTGCGTCGAGTTCATTGATGATAATCGTAGGTCTGGACATTTTTACTCCATGTCGTTAATGCTGCGTGTAACGCAGAAACCAATCCAAAAGAAAACCCTCGCCGTCTGGCAGCGAGGGTTTAACTTATCTGATGATACTGTCTGAAACCGTAAGTTTGAAGTGATGAAGGTCACAATCATGCGCCATATGAATTTTTGGCAATAAACCCGGCGTCCCGATTCACGCTGAACGGAAATTTCGTTACGCTGGAAAGACTGAACCCGGGCAATGCGCGTTGCAGCCCCAGCGTAGAGAGAGCGATATGTACTTTTACCAACCGTCTCAGGGGCACGGCCTGCCGCACGACCCGCTGAACGCCATTATCGGTCCACGTCCGATTGGCTGGATCTCATCCTGTGATAAGGCCGGTCAACTGAACCTTGCCCCGTACAGCTTCTTTAACTGCTTTAACTATCGCCCACCGATCATTGGTTTTTCCAGCAACGGCTGGAAGGATAGCGTGCGGAATATTACCGAAACGGGGGAGTTTGTCTGGAACCTCGCAACGCGCGATCTGGCCGAGGCGATGAATGAAACCTCCGCCACGCTCCCTCATGGCGAGGATGAATTTACCTTTGCAGGCCTGACGCCCGTAGCCAGCCAGCTTGTGAGCTCGCCGCGCGTGGCGGAAAGCCCGGTGAATTTCGAGTGTCGATTGTCACAGTGCATTCAGCTTACCGGCGCGGATGGGACACCGATTGATACCTGGCTGGTGCTCGGCGAAGTCGTGGGCGTCCATATCGCCGAGAGTTTGCTGGAAGAGGGGATTTACCAGACCGCGAAAGCGCAGCCCATTCTGCGTGCGGGTGGACCGACGGCCTACTACGCCATCAGTGACAGCCATCGCTTCGATCTGGTACGCCCGGATGCGCGCAGGGGGTGATATGCACGCAACCCTGTTGCCCGCCGATCAGCAGTTTTTTGCCGATCTGTTGAGCGGCCTGGTGCTCAACCCACAGCAGCTGGGGCGAGTCTGGTTTGCTCAACGTGGCGCGTCTGACGCTGTCGGAAGCGTGAGCCGCGACTGGCCACGGCTTGATGTCGTTCTTCGCGGGGAATATGGCAACAGACTGGTTACCGGGCACCAGACCCTCTGCCAGGGGGAAATGCTGTTTCTTCCCGCCCAGGCCGCCAGCGTCCCGGTGTTTGAACGACCGGTCATGCTGCTGAGCATTCTTTTTGCGCCGTCGTGGCTGGGGCTGGTGTTTCATGATACCCGTCATGGGCGCTCCGTGCCTGCGCAGCGACACGTTGAGCTTCCTCATCCTGAACGAGGCGAATGTGCTGCGATGCTGATGGCCCTGACGCACCTGAGCGCTTCCCCGCAGGATCAGGCCATTATTCAACCGCTGGTGCTGAGCCTGCTGCATTGGTGCCGGAAAGTGGTGTCGTCGCTGCCTGAACCGGGACTGTCGCGCGGGGATTTCCTCTATCAGAGCATTTGTAACTGGGTGCAGGAAAACTATGCTGAATCCCTGTCGCGGGACAGCGTCGCCGCGCTGTTTAATATTTCGGCTAACCATCTGTCACGCCTGTTCTCCCAACAGGGGACGATGAGTTTTGTGGATTACGTTCGTTGGGTGCGTATGGCGAAGGCGAGAACCATCCTGCAAAAATACCACCTGCCGGTGGGGGAAGTGGCGAAGCGCTGCGGCTATGCCGATAGCGACTATTTTAGCCGTCTGTTCCGGCGCCAGTTTGGCCTGACGCCGGGGGAGTATCGCGCACGCTTTCAGTGACAGTCAGAACGTGATTTCAGCGTTCAGCAGATCCAGGATACTTTGCGGCGTCGTTGCTGCAAACAGCGACTCGCGAAACGTTTTATTGACCAGCTTCCGCGCCAGCTGGGAAAAGACCTTCACGTGATTAATCCCTTCCTGAGCGCCGAGCGTCAGCATGATCACCAGCTCGACGTCGCCCAAATCCGACTCCCAGTCAATCGCCCTGTCCAGGCGTGCAATGCTGATGCTGGAGTGGCGTATCCATTGCGATTTGGTGTGAGGGATCGCCACGCCAAACCCGACGGCGGTGGTGACAATCTCTTCGCGCTGCCAGAGATCTTCTTCAAGTTCGAGCGGGTTTTCGGTCCTGCCATGAATCGCAAGATTTCCGCATAAGAACTGAAGCACCTGCTCTTTTGAGGTCAGCGGCTCATTGACCACGATAGTCTCCAGCGCCAGCAAGGGACGCGGCGGCGCTTCCGGTGTGAAATCCGCCAGCAGGGCTTCAATTTCCTCTGCGCTGCGGCTGTCGCAGGCCTTATCTGCCAGCGCCCGGCAGGCCGCCATGTCCAGCTGACGCAGCTGGGTTTTTACCGCAGGGATGCGCGGCCCGCTCATGCTGAACTCATCTAAGCCCAGACCAAGCAGAAGAGGGAGGTAGCGCTGCTCTCCGCCAAGTTCCCCGCAAATGCCGACCCATTTCCCGTGACGATGCGCTGCGGTGACTATCTGGCGAACCATGCGTAAAAAAGATGGTGTGATGGGGTTATACAGCGCCGAAACGCGCGGGTTGTTGCGATCGACAGCGTAGAGATACTGAGTCATATCGTTCGAGCCGATACTGAAGAAATCCACCTCTTCGCAGAAGTGATCGATGATAAAGCAGACTGAAGGCACTTCAACCATGATCCCCAGCGGCAGGTGCGCGGTGTGACGTAACCCCTGTGAGGCCAGGGCGTCACGAACGTTTTGCAGCTCCTGTTTGATCCATAAAATCTGATCGAGACTGTGCACCATCGGGATCATCAACAGCGCATTGCCGCTCGCGCCTGCGCGTAAGATCGCGCGCAGTTGGGTGCGGAAGAGATCGGCAAATTCGGGATAAATGCGAACGGCGCGATAGCCGAGGAACGGGTTTTCTTCCTGGGGAATGTTCAGGTAAGGGATCTGCTTATCGCCGCCGATGTCCATTGTGCGAAAGATGACCGGCTTGCCCTGCGCGGAGAGCAGCACCTGCTGATAGGCTTCGAATTGCTCCTGCTCGTCCGGCGCGGAGTCTCTGTCCATATACAGCATTTCAGTGCGAAACAGCCCGATACCCTGCGCGCCGCAGGTAAACGCCCCGGGCGCTTCCAGCGCGCTGCCGATGTTGGCGGCAATCTCTACCGGTACGTTGTCGCGGGTGAGTGCTGGAAGACCCGCATCTTTGATCTGCTGCTGGTGGCGTCGGTCGGCAAGGCGCTGCGCCACGCTATAGTAATCATTCACCGCGTCGTTGGGTTCAACGACCAGCACGCTACAGATGCCGTCCAGAATGACCTCTTTTCCCATCAACGGCGCCAGCGAGGCGACCGTTAAACCACTCAGCACAGGCACGGAGGCCGCGCGTGCCAGGATCAGCGTATGCGACGTCCGGCCTGTTTTTTCAAGCACCATGCCTTTCAGGTACTGCGTGTCGAGGCTGAGAAACTGGCTGGGCGTCAGATCTTCCGCCACCAGAATAGTGGGGGCGCTGAGGGTGAATGCGGAGGTTTGCTGCAACTCCGGCCAGGTAATGTTAAGAAGCTGCTCGCTGATGTCTCGAATATCGCTGACGCGTTCACGCAGGTAGTCGCTGGCGGAGAGCGACAGCTTGTCGCAGATCAGCTCCATATTACGAATGATCGCCTCCGCAAGGCTTAGCCGCTCCTCGGCGATCAGTCGGCGTATGGTGCCGCCAAACTCCTCATCCTGGATCAGCGAAAGATGCGCGCTGAGAATGGTTTTACTCTCGCCGTCCAGCCCGCGCAGACGGTGGTTGAGCTGTTCAGCCAGCGTCGCCAGGCTGTGTTCCAGGCGGGTAATATCTTCCGGCGAGGCGGGGATCTGACAATAACGTTTGAGGTTATCGCTCTGCCAGCCTCGCAGAGTGCCAGCCCCGATGCCACTGGCGAGCGTAATGCCGTGCTGAAGGTGGGGAGCAAGCCTTACAAGCGAACGGGGCAGGGGATGCGCAACGTGCGGCGCGTCGCCGGAGGGAATACTGTCGCTGTCGATAAACGCGCCGGTGAGATACGCCTCCAGCACGCGTCGGGCCTGCTCCTCGTCGCTGCCGTTAATTTCCAGCACGCAGCTGTCATTAAACAGCGTACCGGTACTGATCAGCGCCAGCGAGCTTTTGGCATCCGCGTGAGTGTTAAGCCGTCTGTTGATAAAACGGATGTCGCTGCGCCATGCGCTGCACTGCTCTTTTAACGCCCAGGCCGGACGCGCATGCAGGCCGTTGGGCAGTGGGCAGAAAAATTCAATTGAAAGCATACTTCCTCCTGGCCGCGTGAGATCAGCATCTGAAGTCCGTCAGATGATCCACGGTCTCACGGTTCATGCATGCCACAAGCGCGACAAGCAGTTGTTGGGTGTGATGAATGTCTTTTTCGTCGGCAATGGATGCCGCGCAGTGCCCGTGTCGGGTCGGGGGACCAAGCACAAGAGTCGGCACGCCAGTGCCGGAGAGATGGATCGCCCCGCCGTCCGTTCCGCCGTTGCTGAACATGTCTTTTTGCAGCGGGATCCCTTGCGAGCGCGCGATCGTCTCAGCCAGCGCAATCAGTTTGGCTGGGGCGATGAGCGTTTTGTCGTACAGCACCAGCATCGGGCCCGCACCGATCTGGCGATGGTTGGCGCTGCCATAATCGAAATTTTTTGACCAGCAGGCGGTATCCAGCACCAGCGCGATATCAGGATGAATGGCGCGCGTGGCGGTCTGGCCGCCGCGCAGGCCGACCTCTTCACTTGAGCTGGCCACCAGCCAAAGCTCGCAGTCGAGCGGCGTCTGGTGCAGCTCGCGCAGCAGCGCAATCAGCAGGTAACAGCCGAGACGATCGTCGAAGGCTTTACCCATCACCCGATTGTGGGGAAGGGTCTGAAAGGGTGTATCGAACGTCACGCGGTCGCCTGCGTCGATACCGGCGGCGAACACCTCCTTCGCCGACGTCGCGCCAATGTCGACACGCAAATTGTCAACGTTTTCTCCTTTCAGATCTCCATCCAGCAGGCCCGGTATTTTTTCCCCGTTACGCGTGGTGATGCGCACCGGCTGAAGGGTACGGGCCATCATGCGCACGTTGCCGATGGGCAGGACATCAATGGCCCCTTCGCGCGAGACGCTACGCACCATAAAACCGACTTCATCCATATGGGCGCAGACCATCACCTTCGGGCCCCGGCTTTGGTTGACGCGGATAAGCACGGAACCCAGCCCATCAAACTGAACCTCTTTATGGTATTTTTGCGCCTCACTGAGCAGGATGTCGCGTACCTCTTGCTCTGAGGCCGCAATGGCGTCTGCTTCGCTCAGGGCGCGCAGTAAATCTCTGTCCACTCTTGTTCTCCCGTCAGCAATAGCCGTTTGTCGAGGGTATAAAGCACCTCGGCGCCCGTTTCCGTCACCAGCACCACATCTTCAATTCGTACCCCGCCCAGGTGTTCAAGGTAGATCCCCGGCTCAACGGTCAGCACCATGCCGGGCTGTAACAGGGTGCGATCGGTGGGGGAAAAACGTGGATTTTCATGGACATCAATACCAATGGCATGGCCGGTGTTATGCCCGAACTGCGGGCCGTAACCTGCACGTTCAATCACGGAACGTGCGGCGCTATCGATCTGATGACAGGAAACGCCGGGGCGGATGGCATCAATGGCCGCCTGTTGTGCCGCCAGAACGATCTGGTACACCGCATAGAGAGGGTGCTCCTCCGGCGGCGTGTTTTGCCCGGCGACAAGAAAGGTCCTTGTCATATCCGAGCAATACCCCTGGTGTTGGGCGCCGAAATCAAGGGTGATCATCTCGCCAGGCATAATCACTTTGTCAGAGGCTTTGCCGTGGGGCAGCGCACCGCGCGGCCCGCTGGCGACAATGGTGTCGAAAGAGGGCTTGTCCGCACCCTCCTGCTTCATAAACCACTCCAGCTCGGCAGCGACTTCACGCTCGCGCATACCGGGCTGAATGAAACGCCGGATGTGTCGTGCGGCGCGGTCGGCAATGCCGCATGCTGCACGGATACGGTCGATTTCGTCAGCGCTTTTTATCTGCCGCAGCGCGTCGAGCGAGGTGCTGCAAAGGGTAGTATTCAGCGTATCGCGCCACAGCACGCCTGTTTGCCAGCTCACGTATTCACCCTCAAAGCCAAGACGGGTAAGATCTTCCTTCGCAATAATCTGGTTCACCGCCTGCGCAAACGGGTTCTCCGTGTTAAGCAGGTGCATCTCATAGCCCGCCGCTCGTGAAGCGATATCGCTGTAGTAACGGAAATCCACCAGGATATGTGCCGCGGTTTGTGTCACCAGCACATATCCCGAACCGGTTGAAATGCCCAGGTGCGGCTGTTTATTCTGGCGCGAAGAGATGAGCACGCCGTCCAGTTTTTCCGCAGCCAGCCAGGCATGAAGCCTTCTCAGTAATTCCATGGTTCACCCCGTTACAGCGTGTCGATAGCGAGTTTTCCGCGCTTGTGCAGACTGTTACGAATAATCACGACCAACAGCGCGGTGATCGCCGCCCCGACCACAATACTGAGCATGTACGCCCCCAGATTGGTGACCAGCGGCCACGCCCAGATCGCCGATTCAGGGAACCACTGCACGGCACCGAGCGCGGTGGCGGTCATCGCACCCGCGATCGCACCCGCCATATACGCCGGCAGCGTCGCAAGCGGATTTTCCAGCAGGAACGGGATGGCCCCTTCACTGATGCCCATAAAGGCGAGGAACATGGCCGTTTTGCCTTGCGGATAAAGCTGCGGACTAAACAGGCGTTTGCCGGTCAGACGATGGTCAATCAGCGTGGCCAGCCCCAGACCAATGGGCGGAATAACAATCGCCACGGCGCGGGAGGTGATGGGCAGGACATGATCGGTTGTCAGCCCCAGGCCAACAAATCCCGCCGCTTTGTTAATGGGGCCGCCGAGATCGATCGCCGTGGCCGCCGCCATCCCGATGGCGTACATCATGGAGCCCGCCTGACCCGCCGCCAGCAGTACGGTCCGCATACCTGCATTCAGCCAGCCGCCAATCGGCGTGATGATGTAATACATCGCCAGCATCACAAACAGCGCCGAGAGGATTGGGATCAGAAAGGTGCTTTTAAAGGCCAGCAGATACTGCGGTACGTTAATACGGCTATTCAGCCATTTGACCAGATAGCCTGCGGCTATGGCGATAATCAGCGCGCCAATAAACGTGGAGGGCACGGGTTTGGTGGCAAGCCAGGTCAGTTTTTCCGCATCAAAGTTCAGCACCAGCGTCGGCTGCGTGGCGACAAGGCCACCGATAAACCCGGCCGGGAAGGCCAGCTTTCCGCCGATAGAGTTGGCAACAAAGGCGGCAAACATCGGGATGGCGAAGCTGAACAGCAGCCCGCCGAACGATTCGGTCAGATAGCCAAATTTCAATACCGAGAGATTGAAACCGGTGAATTTGCCTGAGTTAAGCGCGTCGAGAATACCGGTGTCAGGCGGGATCTCCAGCCAGACGTAGGCGATGAGCTGTGAAATGGCGAGGATAACCCCGCCCATGATAAGCGTTGGCACCATGCGGGATATCCCCGACATAATGTGCTGTGGAAGCTCTTTCCAGAAAGACGCACTGGCGGCAACCGGTGCGGATTTGATGGCAAGTGTGTCACCCTCGTGACTGTCCGGGCGAACCGCGCTGCGTTTTTTAATAGCCATGACGAAAACCCCTGGGTGTGAGGATTATTATTGTTCTGCTGCAATCATCTCTTCGATCTCTTTCAGGGTGCCTGCCGCGTTTTTAATGGCGTCCTGAAGCGTAATCTCATACACGTCGCGCGTTTCGAAGCGCTCATTGTCTTCCGGGGTGATCGCGATGGCGTGGATAATAATGTCAGCGTCGGCAATATCCTGTGGGGTCAGGCGATTCTGGATCCCGTCCGCGCCCTGGGTTTCAATTTTTACCTCATAACCGGCTTCCGTCGCTGCGTCTTCCAGCGCCTGGGCTGCCATGAAGGTATGTGCCAGGCCCATCGGGCAGGCGCACAGTGCAATCAGTTTTTTAGCCATGTGAAATTCCTCCTGTAGATAACGCCATGATTATGGCGGGGAGGTTTCAGTGATGTTTACCGGATTAATAATGCTTTTGCTGGAAAAATGATGCGTGTGAGCGGAAGTGTGAGGTTAATCGTCATATCACGGAAATCAATGAAAAACCGGGCAAAAAGGTGCCCGGCGCAGCATCAGTAACCGGCTTTATCAATGACAAACTGTTTGCCGCAGTTGCCCGGATGCGGCTGTGGCGCAAAGGAGCCGGCAGAGAGCGGGTTGTTGATGGTGCTGGCGTTCAGCGAGATCTGCATCTCGGTCAGATAAGCCGGATTGCCGTGGCAGGTAAGCTTGAACGCTTTTACGCTCTGTTTCCCCCAGCTTTTGGCCACGGCTGCATCGAAGTCGCTGCGGCGGACGGTTTTGCCATAATTTTCCGCCAGAAATTTTCCTGCCGCGCTGTGCTTCACTTCCTGGTTCATGCGCACCATGGTGCCGAAGTAAGCGTCGGGATCAAAACCAAAGCAGACGCCGTGTTTCGCGTATTCATAACGTTCAAGGCAGGAGTTGCCGCCCGCGCCGGGCATCACGCTGTTCAGCTTCGCCGCGCCGGTTAGCGATAGTCCGGTCTCTGCGGCGTCACATTTGCGGCTGGCTTTTGCTTCCGGCATATTCGGAACCGGACGAGTGGCACAGCCGAAGCGCATCCAGCGGCGTTCATCCACTCCGCGAGCGGCAATAGATTTCGGCAGCGCGGGCCATAAGCCGTGGACGGTCAGAAAATCGGTTTTGTTGCTGCTCTCTTTTTGCAGGCGACACTCTTCCGGTTCGTCACGGTTACGTTCGACCATGCTCTGGCAAAATCCGGTTTGCCAGGAAAGGGCCAGAACGTAGCGATCGAAATCGCCGTACTGGGTTGGCTTAAGCGGATCTGCCTGAATTGAGAAGACACAGAGTGCAAGCGCTACTGCGCCAGACGGGATAACGATATCCTTCCTGAACATTTGCTTTCCTGATTGGTTGGGCGCGATTAATTTCTGGGGGTTATTAAAGCACAAAAAGCGCCCGCAGGCGCTTTTTGGAAATCAGGAATTTCGCTTAGGCAGCGCCGGGAAGCAGCACTTCGGTGGCGATAATAACGATAATCAGGCCAACCAGCACCGGCACTGACGTGCGTTTTACCACTTCAAACGGAGAGATTTTCGCCATCCCCGCAACCGCAACCACCACGCCCGATACCGGAGAAATGGTACGACCCAGGTTGGAAGCCTGAAGCATTGGAATGGACAGGTAAGCCGGGTTGATGCCGGAGGAGTGCGCCAGCTTAGGGATCATCTCAACAAAGGCGTAGAACGGCGCGTTACCGGAGCCGGTGGTCATCGCCGCCAGCATGGTCAGCACCACCAGCACCAGCATCAGGATAATGCTAGCCGAGCCGAACGAGGTGGCGATAGAGATCAGGCTCTGAATAAAGCCGATGGTGCTCAGCCCCTGGGCAAACACCCCCGCGGCAACCAGCAGCATCACCACGCCCGCGAAGGCATCCGCCATACCGCGGAAGGCAACTTCCAGACCCGTGAACACTTTCTGGGTGTTAAAACCATGAACGAATTCCAGGATGGCCGCCAGCAGCATACAGATCACCAGGATAGTGATGATGTGCAGCTGCGGGCCCCATTTGCCGTCGAAAATAAGCACGCCAATAATCGGCGTGAAGGGCAGGATGGAATAAAACGCCGGGGCGGTAGTGGTGATTTCGCTGACGTCCATCATTTCATGGCTGACGTTCTCTTTCTTATCGAGATAGCGCTGCCAGAAGAAATGCGCCACGCCCATGCCGAGAATAGCGGTGATGGAGATCGGCAGTGTGGTTTTGAAGGCGAAGTCAATCAACGACATTTCCGCGGCTTTTGCGGCCAGCACTACGTCACCGGAAGTAGGGGAGAGAATAATCGCCGCCGGAGAGGCGCAAATAGCCGCCGCTGCGCCACGGCTGATCCCGACGTTAACCATTACCGGGAACAACGTTGCCATTAACAGCACGCCAAGGCCCGTTGCTGAGGAAACGGCTAATGACATCAGACAGGCCAGGAAATAGGCCGCGACCATCAGCAGATAGGGGGAATTAATATATTGCAGCGGCTTAGAAGCCAGCTTTACCACCATATCATTCGCGCCGATATGGGTCATATAGGCAGCAAAACCGCAGAGCATCATGATCATCATGCCCAGGTCGCCGCCGCGGCTCATCAGCAGAATTTTTATATATTCCACAATATCGGTAGCGGTATATCCGGTGCTGGCTTCGCTGGCGGGTAAAACCTGATGACCCATTAGCGCGCTAATGATCAGCAGCGTCAGGCCGCCGACAAATAGCACGCCGGTGGCTGAGTAACCTTTAATGATGTAGCGTGCTACACCGACAATGACCACGACTCCAATGAGGAGTTCGAGAAAAGTAAGCATGATTTCCCCTGTATCCTTGCTGCCCGAGAGACAAATAATCAATAAAAAAGAAGCTGAAATGTGCCGAATAAATGTCCAGTCCTTGCTGATTAAAATCAAGAAAGAGACTACTAAAGGCACTGATGACGATATTTTTGCTAACCCTGCGTCATTTATATTAAGACGTTATTGACCTGATGAATAGATATTATATGTCATTAAATTGATGGTGAAGTGTTAAGGTTTTGAGTATTACTTGCCGAGAATCGATTTAAAACGTAAATCTCTTTAAAACCACTTCTCTTTCATTCTTTTGCCTGCTTATACTCGGTTCACTTTTACCCTATCCGACGATCTGAATATGCACGCCAGCTGGACATATCGCCTGCGCTTTATCAAAAAACATCTGCTGATGTTTTTGCTGGCGTTTGGCTGGCTGTTGATCCAGAGTCAGGTGGCCGTCGCCTCCCATCAATGTTCAATGGATTTGCGGGGTGAGGTGGCCACTATCCAGCACATGGAGATGATGGCGCAACCGGGGCCGCATTATGCTGCCGGTGCTTCACCGCTGTGTGAAAAGCATTGTGTGCCGGATCAGGTACAAAAAGATCCTGCCCAGCCGCATCTGGTGGCGCTGCCTGCCGCCATGACCCTGACCTTAACGACCCCAGAGTGCTCGTCTGCAAGCCATTCTGCGTGGTCCGTTACCCCCCCTGCTGTGGGGCCGCCGGCAACGATCCGCTACTGCCGGTTTCGGGAGTAAAAACCTGTTAATTCGTTGATTTTATTTACTTAACGTTTAACAGGAGTTTTATCATGCGTACCGTATTCCTTTCCGCGCTGGTTGGCGCGTCCGTCTCTTTCGCTTCTTATACCGTTCAGGCAAACCAGACCTGGCAGGGCCGCGGCGTGGTTCAGTCGATCTCTGACGGCGCCGTCATGCTCCGGCACGAGGCCATACCGGAACTAAAATGGCCAGCAATGACCATGCCGTTTACTTTATCTGCCGACGCCACGCTGAATGGCGCCAAACCGGGGGATGAAGTGACCTTCACGCTTGAGCGTGCGGGTGACGGTTTCCAGATTATCTCGCTGACGCCAGCACGCTAAGCGAGGTCACCATGAAACAACACACACTGAGCCTGTGGCTCGGTGGGGTGTTGTTCGGCCTGTTAACCTCCGCCGCGCAGGCGGAGCCGTGGACGCTCGAACACACCCTCACCGAAGCCCAGCGCTACTCAGCAGAACTCTCCGCCAGCCGTAACGAAGCGCAGGCGCTGGATGCGATGGCGGATTCCGCCACGCAATTACCTGACCCAAAACTGAAATTCGGTATCGAAAACGTGCCGGTACAGGGCAGCAACGATCGGCGGCTGACGCGCGAAGGGATGACCATGCAGAAGGTTGGCATCATGCAAAGCTACGTCAGCTCAGAGAAGCGGGAACGTAAAGCGCAGACCTTTCAGGCGCAGGCGCGAAGCGTGCTGGCAAAATCCGAGGCCGTCCGCGCCGCGCTTCAGCGTGATACCGCCCAGGCCTGGCTGGATCTGGCGCTGGCCCAGCAGGCGCTGAACACGGCCAGAACGCTGGTCCGCGAAACGGAACGCCAGCGGGGCGTGCAGAAGGCGAGCGTCGGGGCGGGAAGCGCCACGCCGGACAGCGTACTGGCCCTGCAAATGATCCTCAGCGCCATGCGCGACAAAGAGACGCTGGCGCAGCGGGATGTGCAGCTGGCGCAAAGCCGTCTGCTGGAGCTTACGGGGCACGCGATTACGGCGGTTCGCGGTCCGCTGCCGCGCTATCAGCGTCTTCCTGCCGATGAAAAAACGTTGCAGGAGGGGATCGTCAGGCACCCGGAAGTGGAGGCCGCACGACGTGAAGCCGAGACCGCGAAAGCGCGTTCAGCGCAATCTGCCGTGGCGGCGATACCCGATGTGGATGTGGAGGTCTATTACGCCCACCGCGCCGAAGGCTATGACGATATGGCTGGCGTGATGTTCAGCGTGGATCTGCCTTTGTTCCAGTCAAAACGTCAGGACAAGGATTACGCCGCCGATGTTTCCCGCTCAATGCAGGCGGTGGATCAACTGACGCTGCTCAAACGTGAACACATTGCCCAGGTGCAAACGCTGGTGGCGCAGTATCAGGCTGCGCAAACGGTGTGGCAGCGACAGCGGGACGAGGTACTACCGTTGCAGCGTCAGCGGCTGGCGGTGCTGACGGCGCAATATCGCTCTGGACAGTCGGCGCTTCCGGCCCTGCTGGAGGCGCGTCGTGGCGTACTGGATACGGAACTGGCGGTGAACCAGGCGGAGCGCGAAATGGCGCGAACCTGGGCTGCCGTGAACTGGCTGATCCCGCAGGAGCTGGCGCAATGAAAAAAACAACGTTAATGGCGATTGCCATCGCGATAGCTGCCGCTGGCGGCTATTTTGTCGGAAAGAAGCAGACGCATCAGCCGGCTGCGGCTGCACAACCCTCTGAACGTAAGGTGCTTTACTGGTACGACCCTATGGTGCCCGGTCAGCGCTTCGATAAGCCGGGTAAATCCCCCTTTATGGATATGGATCTGGTCCCGCGCTACGCCGATGAAGCACAGGCGGCGTCAGGCGTGGTCATCAGCACTCAACAGCAGCAAAACCTGGGGATGAAAACCGCCAACGTTGAGATGCGCCAGCTGGTTTCGCCGTTCTCGGCCTTTGCCACGGTTGCAACGGATGAACGTAACGTCTCGGTGGTGTCAGCCCCGGCCAATGGCGTGGTGTCAAAATTGTTTGTTAATGCGCCACAGCAGCAGGTGAAAGCCGGAGAGGCGCTGGCGCAACTGTGGATCCCGCAATGGACCACCGCCCAGCAGGAGTATCTCGCGGTTCGTCAGCTTGGCGATGCCGCATTGACCCGCGCCGCACGCGAGCGGCTGGCGTTGCAGTTTATGCCGGAAGAGGTCATTCGTTTGCTGGAGCGTAGCGGTAAGCCGCAGACCACGCTCACCCTGCGCGCTGACCGGGCGGGCTATGTGGTGAAGCTGGACGTGCGGGAAGGGGCGCAAATCACCGCAACGGCGCCGCTGTTTGAGATCGCCAGCCTCGATCCTGTCTGGCTGGTGGTCGACTACCCGCAAACGCAGGCGCAGTCTCTGGCAGTGGGCAGCAACGTGGTAGCAACGTCAGAAAGCTGGCCGGGGGAGCAATTCCACGGCACGGTCAGCGAATTGCTGCCGCAGATGGAGGCGACCACGCGAACCCTGAAAGCCCGTATCGTGCTGGAAAATACCGCACATAAGCTGAAGCCAGGCATGTACCTCTCCGTCAGGCGTGCGGAAGAGATGAAAGGCCCGCCGGTTCTGGCGGTGCCGGAAGAGGCGGTGATTAACAGCGGAGAGTCTGCGCGTCTGCTGCTGGCCACCGGGGACGGTTATTTCCAGCCTGTGACGGTGACAACCGGCCTGACGGCGCAGGGCTGGACGGCGATCCTGTCCGGGGTCAAAGAGGGCGATAAGGTGGTGACGTCCGGGCAATTCCTCATTGATTCCGAAGCCAGCCTGCGTAGCGTGATGCCGGAGGTGACGCCATGATTGCCGCTGTGATTCGCGCCTCGTTGCGTAACCGCCTGCTGGTGATCCTGGCCGCGCTGATCATGGCCGGCTGGGGCTGGTGGGCGGTGCAGCGCGCGCCGCTGGACGCGTTGCCCGATCTGTCTGATGTGCAGGTCATTATCAAAGCGAGTTACCCCGGAAAAGCGCCGCAGGTGATTGAAGATCAGGTGACCTGGCCCCTGACAACCTCCATGTTGTCTGTGCCGGGAGCTAAAACCGTGCGTGGTTTTTCAATGTTTGGTGACGCTTATGTGTACGTGCTGTTTGAGGATGGCACCGATCTCTACTGGGCGCGATCCCGGGTGCTGGAATATTTAAGCCAGGTACAGGCGCAGTTTCCGCCAGGCGTGAAGGTGTCGCTGGGGCCAGATGCGACGGGCGTGGGCTGGATCTACGAATATGCGCTGATCGACCGTAGTGGAAAACACAGCCTGGCAGATCTGCGGGCCCTTCAGGACTGGACGCTTAAGTTCGAGCTTAAGACGGTACCGAATGTATCTGAAGTGGCAAGCATTGGCGGAATGGTGCGTCAGTATCAGATCGTGGCGGACCCGGCGAAGATGCGCGCGCTGAATATTACCCACAGCCAGCTATCCGGCGCGGTGCAGGCCGCCAATAAAGAGAGCGGCGGCGCCCTGCTGGAGATGGGCGAAGCGGAGTATATGGTGCGGACAACGGGCTATTTGCGCTCGCTGGAGGATTTTCGCAATGTGGTGATCGCCAACCGCGATGGCGTACCTGTCCTGCTGAAAGATGTCGCCACCATTGGCATTGGCCCGGAGATCCGCCGGGGCGTGGCGGAGCTTAACGGTGAAGGGGAGGTCGCTGGCGGCGTGATCGTGATGCGCTACGGGCAGAATGCGCTGGAAACGCTTCGTGCGGTAAAAGCGAAACTGAGCGAGCTGCAAAAAACGCTGCCGCAGGGCGTCGAGATTGTTCCGGTCTACGATCGTTCCACGCTGATTGAGGACTCGGTCAAAACGCTGACGCACAAGCTGCTCGAAGAGTTTGCCGTGGTGGTACTGGTGTGCGCGCTGTTCCTTTTCCACCTGCGCTCCGCGCTGGTGGCGATGGTCTCTCTGCCGCTGGGGATCCTCGGTGCTTTTGTGGTGATGCACTATCAGGGCATTAACGCGAATATGATGTCGCTCGGCGGGATCGCCATTGCCATCGGGGCGATGGTGGATGCGGCAATTGTGATGATTGAAAACATGCACAAGGTGCTGGAGCAGTGGCGGCATGATAATCCGGGCAAGGAGCCCGCGTCGGGAGAGTACTGGCGTCTGGCGGAAAAGGCGGCGGTTGAAGTGGGACCGGCGCTGTTTTGCAGCCTGTTAATCATCACGCTGTCATTTATACCGGTTTTTTCGCTGGAAGCGCAGGAGGGGCGAATGTTCTCGCCGCTGGCGTTCACCAAAACCTGGTCGATGGCCGTGGCCGCCGGGCTTGGGATCACCCTGGTGCCGGTGCTAATGGGCTTCTTCATTCGCGGGAAAATCCCGGATGAGAAGGCAAACCCGATCAACCGCCTCCTGATCCGCCTGTATGAGCCACTGCTGGACAAGGTGCTGACCTTCCCGAAAATGACGTTGGCACTGGCATGTCTGCTGCTGATCGCCACACTGTGGCCGCTGAGCCGCCTGGGCAGCGAATTTATGCCGCCGCTGGATGAAGGGGATTTACTCTATATGCCCTCCACGCTGCCGGGGATCTCTGCTCGCGAGGCATCGCGGCTGCTTCAGCAGACGGACCGCTTGATCAAAAGCGTACCGGAGGTCGCGAGCGTGTTTGGCAAAGCCGGTCGCGCGGAGTCGGCAACCGATCCCGCGCCATTAACCATGCTGGAAACAACCATTCACTTTAAGCCCCGCGAGCAGTGGCGGCCAGGAATGACGCCGCAAAAGCTGGTGGAGGAGCTTGATAAAACCGTGTCGCTGCCGGGTATTGCCAATGTGTGGGTGCCGCCTGTCCGTAACCGCCTGGACATGCTGGCAACCGGGATCAAAAGCCCTGTCGGCATTAAGGTGAACGGCAATAATATTGCCGACATTGAGCGCGTGGCCCGGCAGATTGAGCAGGTGGTGAAGGACGTTCCTGGCGTCTCCTCTGCGCTGGCGGAGCGTCTGGAAGGCGGGCGCTATGTGGATATACGTATCGACCGGCAAAAAGCCGCGCGCTACGGCGTTTCCGTCGATGAACTGCAAAGCCTGGTCTCCACGCTGGTCGGGGGTGAAAACATTGGCGAGGTGATCCAGGGACGCGAGCGGTATCCCATCAACCTGCGTTATCCCCGCGATTTGCGTGATAACGTCGACACGTTGCGGGTGTTGCCGGTAGTGACCGCCAGCGGTAACCAGGTGGCGCTGGGGGAATTGGCCGATATCGTCGTGACGGAAGGCCCACCGATGCTCAAAAGTGAAAACGCGCGCCTTTCCAGCTGGATCTACGTGGACTTGCGCGGGCGCGATCTGAAGTCCGCCGTGGATGAAATGCAAAAACGGGTGGAGGAGAAGGTGGTATTGCCGCAGGGCGTGTCTCTCTCCTGGTCCGGGCAGTTTGAATATCTGGAACGGGCGATCGCGACGCTCAAAATAGTTTTACCTGTCACGCTGATGATTATATTCGTCCTTTTATGGTTAACCTTCAGGCGGATATCAAATGTCTTGATAATAATGGGGACATTGCCGTTCGCGCTTATTGGGGGCGTGTGGTTACTGTGGCTGCTTGAATATAATTTGTCAGTGGCGGGGGCCGTTGGCTTTATCGCCCTTTCCGGAGTGGCGGCAGAATTCGGCGTAATTATGGTTCTTTATTTGAATCATGCGCTCGATAAATATCACAGGCTGGAGCCAGAAGGGGGAAATACGGTGCTGATGCGGGCGATCCACGAAGGTGCCGTGCTGCGCGTGCGTCCGAAGGTGATGACGGTCGCCACTATTATGGCAGGACTGCTGCCCATCATGTGGGGGAGTGGGAGTGGCTCGGAGGTGATGCAACGTATTGCCGCGCCGATGATTGGTGGCATGGTAACGGCACCGTTATTGTCGATGTTAGTTATTCCCGCACTCTACAAATTGTTACATCAACGTTAAATATGTCAACTGCATGTGCTTATTGAGGCATGCAGTTTATGTATCCTCAGATTATTCCCAGGAACGGGATGGTAATTAGGAATAACACCCATGCTGTTAAGCGTTCATTCAAGTATTCTGTGTTAAGGTCTGCACCGAATACTAAATATGGTAATGGCATTGTGATTGTACGAATTAAATTTCCCCTGATTTTATTGTTTATTATTGGGCAGTTATCGTTTGCGTCTGCGGTTAATGCAGACAGCAATACAGCGGATAAAGGCTGGTTCACCACCTTCACGGATAACGTCGCGCAAACATGGAATGAGCCTGAGCATTACGATCTCTATATTCCGGCCATTACGTGGCATGCACGTTTTGCCTACGATAAAGAAAAAACTGACCGTTATAACGAGCGTCCGTGGGGGGGCCGGCTTCGGTCAGTCTCGCTGGGATGAAAAAGGTAACTGGCATGGCCTGTACCTGATGGCGTTTAAGGACTCCTACAATAAATGGGAGCCTATTGGTGGCTACGGCTGGGAAAAAACCTGGCGTCCGTTATCAGACGACAACTTCCGTCTGGGGCTGGGCTATACGGCAGGGTTCACGGCGCGTGATAACTGGAAATACATTCCTGTTCCGGTACTGCTGCCGCTTGCCTCCATCGGCTATGGTCCGGCAACGTTTCAGATGACCTACATACCGGGTACCTATAACAACGGTAACGTTTACTTTGCCTGGATGCGGTTTCAGTTTTAACTGAATTTTTCTGCTAAATCGGCCAAAAAACGCACAGGCATTGAAATGTAAAGGATAAAAATCGAACAGCGAAAATTAACGCGACTTTTGTCACTTTTTATCAAAGATCCGCTGGACAAAACGCCTCACAATTGTTGTACTGATACCCGACACAGCATTTGTGTCGTTTTTTAATGTAAAGGTAATTTTGATGTCTAAGATTAAAGGTAACGTTAAGTGGTTTAATGAGTCCAAAGGATTCGGTTTCATTACTCCTGAAGATGGCAGCAAAGACGTGTTCGTACACTTCTCTGCAATCCAGTCTAATGGTTTCAAAACTCTGGCTGAAGGTCAGCGCGTAGAGTTCGAAATCACTAACGGTGCCAAAGGCCCTTCTGCTGCTAACGTAATCGCTCTGTAATTCAGACGCGTCAGCAAGAATTTCAAAACCCGCTCAATGAGCGGGTTTTTTTCGTTCTGAATCAACCAATAAGATAGATCTTCAGGAAGCTGGCGATGATCGCGACGCTTAGCAATACCATACCCACGCCTGACAGAGTTTCTTTCATGCTATCACCCTCGTTCAATATTGAGCCAAGAGTGACAGAGAAAAATTAAGCCAACATTAAGGTTGCCGTGCTTACTGTCCGCTGGCGGAGGAAAATAACCAGAATGCGATCGCAGTCATCGCAAACGAGCCAAGCATGTTAACGGCAATGTTCGTCAGCGCCCAGCCCATCCGGCCTTCCTGAAACAGAAACACCACCTCCGCAGAGAAGGTAGAAAACGTTGTTAAGCCGCCGCAGAAACCAGTTGTAATCAGAACCTTCCACATAGGGTCGATGTTGGTCATGCGATTAAACCAGGCCAGCCCCATCCCAATAATAAACGCCCCGATCAGATTTGCCGCCAGTGTCCCCATCGGAATAGCCTGATGCAGAGGGTTAAACCGCATGCTTAAGAGCCACCGCGCAACGCTACCCGTGCCTCCACCAATAAAAACGGCTATAAGTAGTTGTAACACTGTCAATACCTGCTATTTGCTGTGTAAGTGCGTCGAGTGTAACGCTGTTTTTAACCGGGAGACAATTATGTATGTTGCAGTAGGGCAGTTCGCGGTGACGCCGGACTGGAATGAAAACGCGGAAAAATGCGTCTCCCTGATGCATCAGGCGAAGCAAAAGGGGGCGTCGTTGCTGGTACTTCCCGAGGCGTTACTGGCCCGTGATGATGGCGATCCAGACCTGTCGGTAAAGTCTGCGCAAACGCTGGAAGGGGCGTTTCTGAAACGACTGCTGGCCGAAAGCGTTGGCAACACGCTCACCACCATCTTGACGGTCCATATTCCGTCCTCGCCGGGGCGCGCGGTAAACACGCTGGTGGCGATACGTGAGGGTGCCATCGTCGCGAGCTACGCCAAACTTCATCTGTATGATGCGTTCAGCGTTCAGGAGTCGCGCCTGGTCGATCCGGGGAGTGTAATTCCGCCGCTGATTGAGGTCGAGGGTTTTAAGATTGGCCTGATGACCTGCTACGATATCCGTTTTCCCGAGCTGGCGCTGAACCTGGCATTGCAGGGGGCCGAGGTGCTGGTTCTGCCTGCCGCGTGGGTCAAAGGACCGCTTAAGGAGCATCACTGGGCGACGCTGCTGGCAGCACGTGCGCTGGATACCACCTGTTACGTGGTAGCCGCGGGTGAATGTGGTAACAAAAATATCGGGCAGAGCAGGGTTGTCGATCCGCTGGGGGTGACGGTTGCGGCAGCAGCGGAGACGCCTGCGTTATTGCTGACGGAGATAATTTCCGCCCGAATAGCGCTTGCGCGTCAGCAATTACCTGTTCTGCGCAACCGCAGGTTTGCGCCACCGCAATTAATGTGATGTTTTTTTCAACAATGCTTGATTCACCTTGTTACAGATTGCTATTGTGTGCACGCGCCAAATGACCGTTAATACGTTCAGGTTTTTTGGCGGAATGCAGCCTGTTTCATGTAAAGAAGGTATTTATGGGTGAGATTAGTATTACCAAACTGCTGGTGGTTGCCGCACTGGTCGTCCTGCTGTTCGGTACCAAGAAGTTACGCACGCTGGGTGGAGACCTGGGTGCTGCCATTAAGGGCTTTAAGAAAGCAATGAACGATGACGACGCGGCAGCAAAGAAAAGCGCCGAAGATGACATCACTGCACAGAAGCTTTCACACAAAGAGTAATGGCAATGCTGCAAGGCTTGCATAAAAAAACCGGCTCACGAGGCCGGTTTTTTGTTTTACTGTAAATAAATTTTACAGCTTTATTTCACTTCTTCGCCCTTCGCCTGCATATCGGCGTGATAAGAGGAGCGAACAAACGGACCGCACGCGGCATGGGTAAAGCCCATCGCCATCGCTTCGGCTTTCATTTCATCGAACTCATCCGGGCTCACGTAACGCTGTACAGGCAGGTGGTGACGGCTTGGCTGGAGGTACTGGCCCAGCGTCAGCATGGTGACGCCGTGGCGGCGCAGATCGCGCATCACTTCAATGATCTCAGCGTTGGTTTCACCCAGGCCGACCATCAGGCCGGACTTGGTTGGAATATGCGGATGGGCTTCTTTAAAGCGCTCCAGCAGCTTCAGCGACCAGTTGTAGTCTGCACCGGGACGTACCTGACGGTAGATACGCGGTACATTCTCCAGGTTGTGGTTGAACACATCTGGTGGCGTCGCGGTCAGGATATCGAGCGCGCGATCCATACGGCCACGGAAGTCTGGCACCAGCGTCTCAATCTTAATGTTCGGGCTTTTTTCGCGGATGGCGGTAATACAGTCAGCAAAATGCTGAGCACCGCCATCGCGCAGATCGTCACGGTCAACGGAGGTGATAACAACATAACGCAGCGCCATATCGGCAATCGTCTGCGCCAGTTTTTGCGGTTCGTTTGCGTCAGGCGCAACAGGACGGCCATGGGCAACGTCACAGAACGGACAGCGGCGGGTGCAGATGGCACCCAGAATCATAAATGTCGCGGTACCGTGATTGAAACATTCAGCAAGGTTAGGGCAGGAGGCCTCTTCACAGACAGAGTGAAGGCCATTTTTGCGCATCGCCGCTTTGATCCCCTGGATACGCGAAGAGTCGGCCGGAAGTTTGATTTTCATCCATTCCGGTTTTCTTAACAGCGCCTCGCGCTCTGTAGCCACGTTTTTAACCGGGATAAGGGCCATTTTATCGGCATCGCGGTATTTAACACCGCGTTCCATCACAATGGGTTTACTCATAGCGTGCGTGTTCCAGTTGCGAATATCGAAGGAAAGCGTTTCAATTCAAGGGAATGTTGTAATTATCAACTATTTTTGAACGAACGACAGGCAGTATATCATTTAAAGGGGCGATAAAGCAGCCTGCCAGGTCGCCAATTTGTAAAATAGTTGTTGTTTTGTGCCTTTTGCCCCGCTTGCGGCAGGGGCTTGTGCTGAAAGGCGGGATCAGAACGCCTGGCGGATCACGTTAATGACGTTTTCCAGCACCGGATCGCGCAGGCTTAGCTTGTTGTAATGCAGTGAGATTTCAACAGATTCCGTCGTAAGTTGACTCAATGGAATGCTCTCCAGCGGCCAGCACTTTTGAAGCAGAGTGAAGAGACGCACAGGCATAATACAGAGCAAATCGCTGCTGCCAATCAGGGCCGCGAGGGTAAACATATTGTAACTGCTGAAGCTGATCAGACGGTCCGGGAACAGTTCGTCAATACGCTGGCGCAGCGGATCCGGACCCTGTCCCTCGGACATAAAGGTTGCATGTTCGTAATGACGCAAATTTTCAGGCGTCAAAGCTGCGCCCAATGCAGGATGATTCTGACGACACACGAGCGCCAGAGAGTCGGTATAGAGAACGTTATGCCCTAATGCCCTGGCCGCGAAGCTGTTGCTGTCGATGATCAGGTCCGTCTGGAATTGTGCCAGCTGAGTTTCCGGATCGTTAACGGGCACGTTGCGGATCAGCAGCTGTGGCGCATGCTGTTTAACAGCCTGGTAAATAGCGGGCATGACCAGAACGCCCACAGAGGGAGAGGTGCCTATGGTGATGGTTCGTTGCTTATCGTAACTGCCGGTGAGATCCAGCGCGCCCAGAATCGATTCCAGACCCTGGCTGATGTACTCATGCAGATGGGTGGCGTACGCGGTGGGGGTTACGCCCTGGCCTTTACGAATAAATAAGGGATCGGGAAATATCGCGCGCAATTTTTGAATTGACTGGCTAATAGCGGAGGGCGTGAGATTAAGAATTTTCGCAGCATTAACGATACCTTTGTGGACATATACCGCCTCAAAAATAGTCAATAAATTGAGATCAATATTACGTAAAGTCCGGAAAATTTGCGGCTTATCTTCGCCGCTGGTTTCATTCAGGCGTTTGGCTGGTAAATTAGTAGGCTCCACGCTCTTACTCCGTATCCATTCACAATATGAATGATAGTTGAATTTATTTATTATGCTTGCAGAGATTCGTAAAGTGTTTCGTAAGTTTCCCTTGTTTATCGAAAACAAGCAGTTGGGTGATTATCACGCACGTTACACGATACCCGGTGATGGTACTATTAAGGTTCTAATTAATATGGGACGCTAATATATGGGCGACTCGAAAATATAGAATATGCGGTTTATTGTAAAGCGTAAATGCGGCAATTAAGCAGTGGCTGGTCAAATAACCGAACCACTGCCGGAAGTGTGTTAAGCAGCAATATATTCGTAGTCAGGATTGTTAAGCAGCGCTAAAAACTTCTTCAGAAGCACGGGGCGGATATTCTCAGGGGTGGCGGTATCGACCCACTGGCGCATTTGCGTCATTTCCATACCGGCATACCCGCATGGGTTGATGCGCTGGAAAGGGGTCAGATCCATATTGATATTCAGCGCCAGCCCGTGGAACGAGCAGCCTTTACGGATACGCAGCCCCAGCGAACAGATCTTCATCTCTCCCACGTAGACGCCCGGGGCATCGGCGCGAGGGTGAGCATCGATACCGTACTCAGCGAGCGTGTTCACCACGGTTTGTTCCAGTAAGGTCACGAGCTCACGCACGCCCAGCTTTCTGCGTTTCAGGTTAAGCAGGACATACATGACCTGCTGGCCCGGGCCGTGGTAGGTTACCTGTCCACCGCGATCGCTCTGGATCACCGGGATATCACCCGTCATCAATAAATGTTCGGCTTTTCCTGCCTGGCCTTGAGTAAACACCGGCAAGTGTTCAACCAGCCAGATTTCATCAGGGGTGGTGTCATCGCGCATATCGGTAAACTCATGCATAGCCTGAGAGACTGGCTCGTAAGGCTGTAGCCCAAGATGGCGGACAAGAATTTTATCCTGGTACAAAAGGACGTCTCCGAAGACAAGGGAGAATAGGTAACGGGGAGTATATCACAGCGGGGAAGTGGGTTACCCGGCAAACCGGGTAACCGCTGAGGGACTACAGCACCATACGAACAATTTCGATATTGCCGAGCTCTTCGTACAGCGTCTCAACCTGCTCAATGTGTGTCGCAGTGATGGTGATTGAGACCGAGTGGTAGTTACCTTTGCTGCTCGGTTTGACTGATGGAGAGTAGTCGCCCGGCGCATGGCGCTGTACCACTTCAACCACCTGATCAACCAGCTCAGGTTTCGCCAGACCCATTACTTTGTAAGTAAAAGGGGTAGGGAATTCAAGCAGTTCGTTAAGTTTGGTTTTCATGTCAGCTCCGGCGTGTGTGTAAAAAATAATAACTCCCGCCACGGGGCGGGAGTTTTACTGATACGTAGTATATGGGGATCAAAATCACACTTTCAAGTGTTCAATTTTTAACCAAACCAGTGATGGAACATCAGCTTAATGTAATCAATGATTTTGCCGAAGAAATTGCCTTCAGGAATTTCCTCCAGCACCACCAGCGGGCGCTGATCGATGGTTTTGCCATCCAGCTGGAAGTTAATCGTACCCACGACCTGATTCTTTTGCAGCGGGGCGTGCAGCTCGGTGGTATTCAGCACGTAGCTGGCTTTCAGATCTTTCATACGACCGCGTGGGATCGTCAGATAGAGATCTTTGTCCACGCCCAGGGAAGCGCGATCGTTATCGCCAAACCAGACAGGTTCAGAGGCAAATTCTTTACCGGCTTTCAGCGGGTTCACGGTTTCGAAGAAGCGGAAGCCCCAGGTCAGCAGCTTTTTGCTTTCCGTTTCGCGGCCTTTAAACGTACGTCCCCCCATCACGGCAGAGATCAGACGCATCTGGCCTTCAGTGGCGGAGGCCACCAGGTTATAGCCGGCTTTATCGGTGTGGCCAGTTTTGATGCCGTCGACGTTCAGGCTGTTGTCCCACAGCAGGCCGTTACGGTTGGTCTGACGAATGCCGTTGAAGGTGAACTCTTTCTCTTTGTAGATAGAGTACTCGTTTGGCACATCGCGGATCAGCGCCTGACCGATCAGCGCCATGTCACGCGCGGAACTGTACTGACCTTCGGCGTCCAGGCCGTGAACGGTCTGGAAGTGGCTGTTTTTCAGGCCCAGGGCGGAGACGTAGCTGTTCATCAGGCCCACAAACGCGTCCTGGCTGCCCGCTGCAAAATCGGCCATGGCCACGCAGGCGTCGTTACCGGACTGCAAGTTGATGCCACGGATAAGCTGAGAGACCGGAACCTGCATGCCTGGCTTCAGGAACATCAGCGATGAACCTTTGAACACCGGGTTGCCGGTTGCCCACGCATCATTACCGATGGTCACCAGGTCGGTTTCTTTGAATTTGCCTGCTTTCATGGCCTGGCCGATAACATAGCTGGTCATCATTTTGGTCAGGCTGGCCGGATCGCGGCGGGCATCGGCGTTCTGTTCTGCCAGAACTTTGCCGGAGTTGTAATCAATCAGGATGTAGGATTCCGCGTCGATCTGCGGAACGCCAGGGATCATGGTCTTGATGTTCAGGTCGTCCGCGTGAGCTGCGGAGAACGCAGCAGCGCAAAGGGCCGTGGTCAGCGCCATGCGCTGCACAAAACGAGCAGAAAAAGTGGTCTTCATGGTCAGAACTACGACATCCGTGATGGAATTAAAAAAAGTGCCTTACTATAGCAAATGCTATACGGGCAGGCATCCGACTTTCATCATGAGAGTGTTAACGTGCTTTACACAAACTGACATTTCGGATACCACCGAATAATTATTTTGCAACAGCGATAAACGACTGGAGCTGCGCCTCGCTCTGCAAACGCTGTTGCAGGGACGCTGCCTGCGATTTGCTGGCAAACGGACCCATCTGGATACGCCATACCGCACCGTTTTGCTCAACGCGGCCTGGCACGCCAAACTGCTTGCTTAAACGCTGCTGATATTGCTCTGCACGGGTCCGATCGCTGACGGCGCCAACCTGAACCACGTAGCTGCCGCTCGCCGTCGCAGGCGCCGCAGTCTGCGTAGCAGCAGGCGCGGTCACCGGGGCGGCTTGTGTAGCGGGTGCAGCAGCGACGGGCGCAGGCGCTGGGGCAGGTTCATTTGATTCAATCACGCCCGGCGCTAACGTGGTGGGTGCGCCAAGGAAACCACTGCTTTTCACCGGGGCGCCGGTCGCGTCTTCACTTTGCAGCGTATCGTTGCTGATAGCACGCACTTCACCCTGCGGCTGTGCGGGCTCTGCCGGCGTTGAAGCCCCCCCCATACCACCGCTCAGATCCGGGCGAGCGGGCAGGGCATAGGTCTGTTTCGCGACCGTGGTACAGGCCGTGCCCGGGCCAGACAGTGAACCATCCTGCGCCACGATAATCGGGTCGATACGCACTTTAGTATTGTTTGAGGTGTTCAGACGGTCGGCAGCCGCGCGGGACAGGGAGATCACGCGATCGGTGCCGTAAGGACCGCGATCGTTGATACGCACCACGATCATTCGGCCATTCGCCAGGTTAGTGATGCGTGCATAGCTCGGGACAGGCAACGTCGGGTGTGCCGCCGTGATCTGCATCGGATCGAAGGTTTCACCCGACGCGGTCAGATTGCTGCCGGGCTCAGCGTCATAGATGGCAGCAAAGCCAGCCTGGCTGAAACGGGAAGGATCCTGAACGATTTTATAGCTTTTACCGTCGCGCTGATAATCCTGATTCACGCTGGCGTTCAGCGGTTCATAAACGGGATCGGCACCGCTAATCTCAACAATCGGGCCATTACAGACCGCAGGCTGCGGCGGCGCGACGGTTGCCTGTTGCTGACCATCATCACTTGTACAGGCGGCAAGTAAACTTGCTGCGATACAGATCCCCAGCCACTGCTTACGCATTGCGATCCCCTTATTTTTATACGCTTTTGGACAACATTTTCCTGTGGGTATGGATCGACATGACGATACCAAACCCGGCCATCAACACGATCAGTGCCGAGCCCCCGTAACTCACCAGCGGCAGCGGTACGCCAACAACCGGCAGAATACCACTCACCATACCAATATTTACGAAGACATAAACGAACAAAATCAACATTAATCCGCCTGCCATCACGCGACCAAAGGTGGTTTGCGCGCGCGCGGCAATCCACAAACCTCGCATGATCAGCAGCACGTAGAGTGCAAGCAGCACCAGGATGCCAACCAGCCCTAACTCCTCAGCCAGAACGGCAAAGATAAAGTCGGTGTGGCGTTCCGGTAAAAATTCGAGCTGCGACTGCGTACCGTGCAGCCAGCCTTTACCACGCAGGCCTCCGGAGCCAATCGCAATCTTCGACTGAATAATATGATAGCCTGCGCCCAGCGGATCGGTCTCGGGATCGAGCAGCATCATAACGCGCTGACGCTGGTAATCATGCATCAGGAAGAACCAGAGGATAGGGATAAACGCGGCAACCAGCACCACGGCGATACCAATCAGACGCCAGCTCAGGCCGGACAGGAACAGGACGAACAGGCCGGAGAGCGCGATAAGAATTGAAGTACCGAGGTCCGGCTGTGCGGCCACGAGCAGCGTCGGCAGGAAAATCAGCACCAGCGCAATGGCGGTATTTTTCAACGACGGCGGGCAGACGTCGCGGTTAATAAAGCGCGCCACCATCAGCGGGACGGCGATTTTGGCGATTTCCGACGGCTGGAAGCGGACAATCCCCAGATCCAGCCAGCGTTGCGCCCCTTTCGAGATGGCGCCGAAAGCATCTACTGCCACCAACAAAATAATACAGAAAATATAGAGATAGGGCGCCCAGCCCTCGTACACGCGCGGCGGTATTTGCGCCATCACCACCATAATGACCAGACCCATGGCGATCTGGCCGATTTTACGCTCCATCATGCCGATATCCTGGCCGCTGGCGCTCCAGATAACGAGGGCGCTATAGACCAGCAGAGCCAGCAGGATCAGCAGCATGGCAGGGTCGATGTGGATCTTGTCCCACAGCGATTTTTTATTCGGATTATCCGTCATGATTATTGGTCCTCCGCCGCAGCGGCTGCCGGGTTTTCAGCTGGCAGTTCGGTGTTGTTGTCACCCAGCATGATGTGGTCGAGGATTTGACGCATGATGGTACCCACCGCCGGGCCTGCGCCGCCGTTCTCAAGAATCATCGCCACCGCAACCTGCGGGTTATCATAAGGGGCAAACGCCGTCATGAGCTTGTGGTCACGCAGACGTTCGGCAATTTTATGTGCGTTATAAGTTTCATTCGCTTTCAGACCGAAGACCTGAGCCGTACCTGATTTCGCGGCTACCTTATACGGTGCGCCAGCGAAATATTTGTGCGCCGTCCCGTTAGGGCGGTTGGCTACACCGTACATGCCGTCTTTCGCGATTTCCCAGTACCCGGAATGAATGTCACCCACCGGCGGTTCGTGCGGCTGTATCCACGGCACTTTTTTGCCGTCTTCAACGGTGCTTTGAAGCAGGTGCGGCACTTTCACAACGCCATCGTTAATGAGGATCATCATCGCCTTGTTCATTTGCAGCGGCGTTGCCGTCCAGTAGCCCTGGCCGATCCCTACCGGAATGGTGTCACCCTGATACCAGGGTTTTTTAAAGCGCTTCAGCTTCCATTCGCGGGTTGGCATGTTGCCGGAACGCTCTTCCGCCAAATCTATGCCGGTGTAATGCCCGTAGCCGAATTTGCTCATCCATTCAGACAGACGGTCAATACCCATGTCGTAGGCGACCTGATAGAAGAAGGTATCCGCCGACTCCTCCAGTGATTTGGTCACGTTCAGATGGCCGTGGCCCCATTTTTTCCAGTCGCGGTAGCGTTTCTCAGAGCCAGGCAACTGCCACCAGCCGGGGTCAAACAGACTGGTATTACGGGTGATGACGCCCGCGCTCAGCGCAGACACGGCAACATACGGTTTAACCGTTGAAGCTGGAGGATAAACCCCCTGCGTCGCGCGGTTCACCAGCGGCGTGTTTGGATCGTTGAGCAGGCCGGAGTAATCCTTGCTGGAGATGCCATCCACGAACAGGTTCGGATCGTAGCTTGGCATCGAAACCATCGCCAGAATGCCGCCGGTACGCGGGTCGGTCACAATAACCGCAGCACGGCTACCCGCCAGCAGCGTTTCGATATACTGCTGGAGCTTCAGGTCGAGCGTCAGATAGACGTCATGTCCCGCCTGCGGGGGAACCTCTTTCAGCTGACGGATCACGCGGCCACGGTTGTTAACTTCAACCTCTTCATACCCGGTCTGACCGTGCAGCACATCTTCGTAATAACGTTCGATCCCCAGCTTGCCAATATCATGGGTTGCGGCGTAGTTAGCCAGCTTGCCGTCTTTATCAAGGCGTTCGACGTCTTTATCGTTGATTTTGGAGACGTAACCAATGACGTGCGTCAGCGCGGAGCCGTAAGGATAGTAGCGGCGTTTATAGCCTTTGACTTCCACACCGGGGAAACGGTACTGGTTAACGGCAAAACGGGCGACCTGCACTTCCGTCAGGTTGGTTTTTACCGGAATGGAGGTGAAGCGGTGAGAACGTGCGCGCTCTTTTTTGAACGCAGCGATATCGTCATCAGTCAGGTCGACAACGCTTCTCAGCGCGTTCAGGGTATCCTGCACGTTATCCACTTTCTCGGGCATCATCTCTATCTGGTAGATGGTGCGATTAAGCGCCAGCGGCGTGCCGTTACGATCGTAGATAATGCCGCGGCTGGGCGCGATGGGCACCAGCTTGATACGGTTTTCGTTTGAGCGGGTCTGGTAATCGGTATAGCGGACAATTTGCAGATTATAGAGGTTGGCGATCAGCACGCCGGTAAGCAGCAAAATCCCCGTAAAGGCGACCAGCGCCCGGCGCACAAACAGCGCGGACTCAGCCGTATAGTCGCGAAAAGAATTCTGTAGTTTCATCCGCTGCTTAAATTACCCTGGTCAGTCATTACTCGCGGTGATAAGGGTGGTTGGTAGTGATGCTCCATGCGCGATACAAACTTTCTGCCACGAGAACCCGTACAAGCGGGTGGGGCAGCGTCAGCGCCGAGAGTGACCAACTTTGTTCTGCTGCCGCTTTGCAGGCGGGAGATAACCCCTCTGGTCCGCCAATCAACAGACTGACGTCCCGACCATCCTGCTTCCAGCGCTCCAGTTCGTGCGCCAGCTGCGGCGTATCCCAGGGTTTGCCCGGGATATCGAGGGTCACGATGCGGTTTTTGCCTGCGGCAGCCAGCATCAGTTCTCCCTCTTTATCGAGAATACGTTTGATATCTGCGTTCTTGCCGCGCTTTCCTGCTGGGATCTCCACCAGTTCGAACGGCATATCTTTTGGGAAACGACGCAGATACTCAGTAAAACCGGTTTGTACCCAGTCCGGCATTTTGGTGCCGACGGCGACCAGTTGCAACTTCACGCATTAACCCCAGAGTTTTTCCAGCTCATACAGGCGACGGCTCTCTTCCTGCATGACGTGGACAATCACATCGCCGAGATCGACAACCACCCAGTCAGCGGTCGCTTCACCTTCAACGCCCAGCGGAAGCAGCCCTGCCGCGCGCGATTCCTGAACAACATGGTCAGCAATCGAAACAACGTGACGAGTTGAGGTCCCGGTGCAGATGATCATGCAGTCGGTGATGCTGGATTTACCCTTAACGTCGATAGCGATGATGTCCTGACCTTTCAGGTCATCAATTTTGTCGATAACAAAATCCTGGAGTGCTTTACCCTGCAAGTTTTCCCCCTGGGTGAATGAGATTGTACAACTATGAATTCGTGGTCAGTCAGTATACCTGAACTGACGCCAGTCGCGGGACAAATGTCACCGCCCGGCTTTTGAAGGCGGGTATCATCCCACCCTCCGCCTGATATTGCATCGCCATTTATGTAAAACAATTTCTGTAAAGCAGCGATCGGCGGGAAAGTCTGGCAGCGGAGGATATCAGTATGGCTTAGCCTGTCAAGGCAGGATAATCATTAACGGACAATTTCGCCGGCGATGCTCAGACATCTGTACTTTTCTGATACAGACCGTGTGCGTGGATATAGGCCAGCACGGGCGAGGGGAGGAGATCGTCACAGTCTAAACCCTGCTGGAGACGCTCGCGGATGAGGGTTGCGGAAATATCAAACCACGGCGTTTCAGCGAGATAAATTTTCCCGGCGGGGAGACTGTGCAGGTCTTCTATATTGTCCGTCAGATGCGCGTCAAGCCACTGCTGTTGCTGTGCGTCGCGCATGGTCAGCGGGTAGCCCGGACGGCGGCAGACCAGCAGATGACTGTTTTCCAGAATGGTTTCGTACTGGTACCAGCTGGGAAAGTTGAGCAAGGAATCCTGGCCGATGATAAACGCCAGCGGTTTCATGGGCCCTTGCTCAGCGCGCCACTCCCGCAGCGTTTGCGATGTCCAGGAAGGGGTATCTCTGCGCAGTTCACGCTCATCCAGCGTGAAGAGAGGCTTATCGGCGATAGCCAGTGCGAGCATCGCTTTACGCTGCTCGCTGGTTGCTTCTGGCTGAGGACGGTGCGGCGGAACATTGTTGGGCATGATGATTACCCGCTGCAACCCAATCAAATTCGCGAGGATTTCTACCGGCTTAAGATGCCCATAGTGTACCGGGTCGAAGGTCCCGCCATACATTGCCTGTAAAGAATGCATATCACCCATCGATAAATACGTCTGCCAGCGCCTTATGGCAGAGCAGCAAAGAGAGGCTCTCCAGCTCCGCCCAGACAGACTGGCCGTAATCCTGTTTTAACGTCAGTTCGGCGCGCATCAGAAGTTGTACTGCCTGACGCAACTGCTCCTGGCTCAGGCGGTTTATCGCCTCCGTGGTCATCGCCCGACGGTTTTGCCAGACGCGATGTTTGTCGAATAAGGCGCGCAGGGGCGTGTGTGCTGACTGGCGTTTAAGGTTGTTCAGCAGCAGTAATTCGCGCTGGAGCGTACGGAGCAGAATGACCGGCTCACTCCCTTCCAGGCGCAGCTGTTGCAGGATGTGCAGAGCACGCTTACTTTTCGCCGACAGCAGCGCATCAACCCAGTGGAAGGGGGTAAAGTGCGCGGCATCATTCACCGCCTGTTCCACGCGCGGCAGCGTCAGCTTACCATCGGGCCACAGCAGGGCGAGCCTGTCCAGCGCCTGCGCCAGTGCCAGAAGGTTGCCTTCGTAGCAGTAGCACAGGAGCTGACTGGCGGCCTCATCCAGCTGCAAATTGTGCTGCTTTGCTCGCGCGGCAACCCATTTTGGCAGATGCGCCTGCTCTGGCGTCTGGCAGGTGACCAGCACCGCACTGGGGGCTAGCCGGGTAAACCAGGCCGCGTTTTCCTGCGCTTTTGTGAGTTTGTTGCCGCGTACGATAAGCAGAAGATCGCCGTGTAACAAACTCACCAGCATAGCCAGCTGTTCATTGATGGCAGCGTTAGGACCATTCTCCGGCAGCAGGATCTGGATTGTCTGACGAGAGGCAAACAGGCTCATGGCCTGACAAAGCGAGAAGATAGCGTTCCAGTCGGTACTGTTATCGATCTGGAACGTATGATGCTCATCGAAACCCTGTGCGGCTGCCGCATGGCGAACCGCATCAAGGCTTTCCTGAAGTAACAGGGGGTCATTGCCGAGTAGCAGATAGGCCGCGCGCAGCCCTTCGTTGAGCTGCGCGCGGAGTTGTTCAGGATACAACCTGATCATCAGTTACCCAGAGACGTTGGCATATCCGGCGTGCGGGCATCCGGTGTTTCGATGACGTCAGCGCCTTTTTTCGTCGACGCGGCAATGGTAGGCAGCTTACGGATCAGCTGCTCCGCAGCCTTATCGTACATCTCTTTGATGATAATCTGCTCTTCGGCGTCTTTCGCCAGCGCCGTCTGCGGGTTATCGAAGAACGAACGGTAGACTTTGGTACTGATAGGGTAAATATCTTTACCCGGTATCAGAACAGCCGCGCTAACGGTCAGCACCATCTGATATTCCGCCGTCCGCCCATCCTGGAAAATTGACGCAGTGTCTTTTGCCAGCGTTGATTTCAGGACGCGAAGCGAAGGAACATCCTGACGCAGGGTTCCCTTCTCGATCAGCTCAACATCGTTCAAACGCAGCTGGTTACGAATGGCCCGGCTCAGCGGTCCGTTCGGATCGGATGAGTCGAAGATCATTGTTTTCATCTGAGCAGGCACTGCCGTGGTGTTGCGCAGGTGCCAGCCGCAGCCAGCGGTGACCAGCACCGCCAGAGATAAGAGTATTGTTGCCAGTTGTCGCACGTTTCCTCCCGCGCTTAGCCAACGACCAGATTCAGCAGTTTACCAGGTACGTAGATCACTTTACGTACGGTAACGCCCTCAAGGTATTTCGCGACCAGATGCTCCTGGCCTGCGCGCTCGCGAACCTGTTCTTCGGTTGCGTCGACCGCGACGGTAATTTTACCGCGCACTTTACCGTTAACCTGCACCACCACCAGCGTGGTGTTTTCCACCATAGCGGATTCATCCGCCACTGGCCACGGCGCGTTGTCGATATCGCCTTCGCCTTTCAGCTCCTGCCACAGGGTGAAGCTAACGTGCGGCGTGAACGGGTTAAGCATGCGAACGACCGCCAGCAGCGCTTCACGCATTAAGGCGCGATCCTGCTCGCCGTCCTGCGGGGCTTTCGCCAGCTTGTTCATCAGTTCCATAATAGCCGCAATTGCGGTATTGAAGGTCTGACGACGACCAATATCATCGGTGACTTTCGCAATGGTTTTATGAACATCACGACGCAGCGCCTGCTGATCTTCGCTCAGTGCAGCCACGTTCAGCGCTGGCGCATCACCCTGAGAGGTGTGCTCGTACACCAGTTTCCAGACGCGTTTCAGGAAGCGGTTTGCCCCTTCAACGCCGGATTCCTGCCATTCCAGCGTCATATCTGCCGGGGAGGCGAACATCATGAACAGACGCACGGTGTCAGCGCCGTAACGCTCAACCATTACCTGCGGGTCGATACCGTTATTTTTCGACTTGGACATCTTGCTCATGCCGGTATACACCAGTTCATGACCTTCGGCGTCTTTCGCCTTCACGATACGGCCTTTCTCGTCGCGCTCCACAATCGCATCAACCGGAGAAACCCAGTTACGCTCGCCGTTCGCGCCAACGTAGTAGAACGCATCTGCCAGCACCATACCCTGACACAGCAGCTGTTTTGCCGGCTCGTCGGAGTTGACGAGGCCTGCGTCACGCATCAGTTTGTGGAAGAAGCGGAAGTAGAGCAGGTGCATGATGGCGTGTTCAATGCCACCGATGTAGATGTCTACCGGCAGCCAGTAGTTTGCTGCATCGGAATCCAGCATGCCTTCTTTGTACTGCGGGCAGGTGTAGCGCGCATAGTACCAGGAGGATTCCATAAAGGTGTCGAAGGTGTCGGTTTCACGCAGCGCTGGCTGACCGTTGACGGTGGTTTTCGCCCACTCAGGATCGGCTTTGATCGGGCTGGTGATGCCGTCCATGACCACGTCTTCCGGCAGGATCATCGGCAGCTGATCTTCCGGCGTTGGCATCACGGTGCCATCTTCCAGAGTCACCATTGGGATTGGCGCACCCCAGTAACGCTGACGGGAAACGCCCCAGTCGCGCAGACGGTAGTTCACTTTACGCTCGCCCACGCCCAGGGAGGCCAGCTTGTCGGCGATGGCGTTGAAGCCTTCTTCGAAGCTCAGGCCGCTGAACTCACCGGAGTTAAACAGGGTGCCTTTTTCAGTCAGCGCTTGCTCAGAGAGATCGGGCTCAGAGCCGTCAGCAGCAAGAATAACAGGCTTGATGGTCAGGCCGTATTTGGTGGCAAATTCGTAGTCGCGCTGGTCGTGACCCGGCACGGCCATCACTGCGCCTGTGCCGTATTCCATCAGTACGAAGTTGGCTGCCCAGACAGGGATCGCTTCGCCCGTCAGCGGGTGAATGGCTTTAAAGCCGGTATCAACGCCTTTTTTCTCCATCGTCGCCATGTCGGCTTCGGCCACTTTAGTATTGCGGCATTCGTCGATGAAGGTCGCCAGTTCCGGATTGTTTTCTGCCGCTTTCTGCGCCAGCGGGTGACCTGCGGCCACGGCCAGGTAGGTCGCGCCCATGAAGGTGTCCGGACGGGTGGTATAGACGGTCAGGGTCTGGTCGTAGTTCTCAACGTTGAAGGTAATTTCCACACCTTCGGAACGGCCGATCCAGTTGCGCTGCATGGTCTTAACGGTATCTGGCCAGTGGTCCAGATTATCCAGATCGTTCAGCAGTTCGTCAGCGTAGGCGGTGATTTTGATAAACCACTGCGGGATCTCTTTACGCTCTACTTTGGTGTCGCAGCGCCAGCAGCAGCCGTCGATAACCTGTTCGTTCGCGAGAACGGTCTGGTCATTCGGGCACCAGTTAACGGCAGAGGTCTTCTTGTACACCAGGCCTTTTTTATACAGCTCGGTGAAGAATTTCTGCTCCCAGCGGTAGTATTCCGGGGTACAGGTTGCCAGCTCGCGGCTCCAGTCATAGCCGAAGCCCAGCATTTTCAGCTGGTTTTTCATGTACGCGATGTTGTCGTACGTCCACGGAGCCGGTGCCGTGTTGTTTTTCACCGCCGCGCCTTCAGCAGGCAGGCCGAACGCATCCCAGCCGATAGGCTGAAGAACGTTTTTGCCCAGCATACGCTGGTAGCGCGCAATCACGTCACCGATGGTGTAGTTACGCACGTGGCCCATGTGTAGTCGACCAGAAGGATAGGGAAGCATCGACAGGCAGTAATACTTCTCTTTGCTCTCGTCTTCGGTTACTTCAAAGGTGCGCTTCTCGTCCCAGTGTTGCTGGACTTTTGATTCTATCTCTTCCGGGCGGTATTGCTCTTGCATGGCAGCCAGTGGTCCTGTGTTCAATACAGCTACAAATGTAGCCAATGGATGTGGTAATTCAGATCCGCATAGCATAGCCCAAACGCCCGCGTCAAAACAGCCTTTCACGCAAATGCACTTTGCAGGAATTTACCGGGTCTGTGCTTCACCTGACAAAGCGGCGGCGAAATAAGGTCTATTATTAGAGACAGTTACTTACCCGGGAGGCAAAATGATGAACAAGGTTGCTCAATTTTACCGTGAACTGGTAGCGACTCTGACGGAACGGCTGCGTAACGGCGAGCGTGATATCGACGCGCTGGTCGAACAGGCACGCGCACGCGTGACGCAAACGGGTGAGTTAACGCGAACCGAAGTGGAAGAGGTGACGCGCGCCGTGCGCCGTGACCTGGAGGAGTTCGCGCGAAGCTATGAAGAGAGCCAGGACGAGATCGCCGACAGCGTTTTTATGCGGGTCATCAAAGAGAGCCTGTGGCAGGAGCTGGCGGATATTACCGATAAAACTCAGCTGGAATGGCGTGAGGTGTTTCAGGATTTAAACCACCACGGTGTCTATCACAGCGGCGAAGTAGTGGGTTTGGGGAACCTGGTGTGTGAGAAGTGCCACCATCATATCGCCGTTTATACGCCGGAGGTGTTGTCGCTGTGTCCGAAGTGCGGGCACGACCAGTTCCAGCGTCGGCCATTTGAGCCGTAGGTAAAAGTAAAACTGTTTGCACCCTCTCCCTGTGGGAGAGGGGCGGGGTGAGGGCATCAGGCCGCAGAATAATAAGCCAGCCGCTCCGCCAGCAAATCCACAAACGCTTCCCGATCGATATCCACCATTACCGTGGTATTCGGCTTGTTTCCCGTCAGCGAGTAATAGTCCACCACCGTCATTCCCTGGGTATATTTCCCCTGTGTTTCCACACCAACCCAACGCTCGACCGTGGTAAACATTTCCGGCTTCAGCAGCCAGGCGATGGTGCATGGGTCATGCAGCGGGGCGCCGTGGAAGCCCCACTTCTCGGCTTTGTGATACTCCATAAAGAAGTCGAGCAGCTCGGCCACGGTCGTTGCAACCGGGTTGCCCACAGAACGGAATCGTTCGATGTCCTGCGCCATAATTTGTGCGCGGTGGGTAACGTCCAGCCCCGCCATCACAATCGGCAGGCCCGACTGGAAGACGATTTCCGCGGCTTCCGGGTCAACGAAGATGTTGAACTCTGCTGCTGGCGTCCAGTTCCCCAGCCCCATTGCCCCGCCCATGATGACGATACGGGCGATGTTGCTGTGCAGTTCAGGATGGCTGTTCAGCAGCAGCGCTACGTTGGTCTGCGGGCCGGTCGCCACCAGCGTCACGGGCTCTGCGCTCTCACGCAGCACCTTCGCCATGAGCTCGACGGCAGTGCAGTTTTGCGGGGCGAAATTCGGCTCCGGTAGCGCCGGGCCATCCAGCCCACTTTCACCGTGAACATTATCCGCAATGATCAGCTCGCGCATTAGTGGCTTAACGGCGCCACCTGCGACCGGAATATCGGTGCGTTTCAGCAGCGTCAACATCCGCAACACGTTTCGTAAGGTTTTATCCGGCGTCTGGTTCCCGGCGGAGGAGGTGACAGCTTTTACGTCCAGTTCAGGGGAAGCAAGAGCAAGGACGAGTGCGATCGCGTCATCATGACCCGGATCGCAGTCGAGAATAATTGGCTGTGCCATAGCGTTCTCCATTCTCAGCATTATTTGTGACAAGGTTAACGCTGCGATGTGACGCCGAATAGAAAAAGAGATCTAAAGCGTGAAGCAGTGCGCAATCCGCAGATTGCGCACTAAAAGGATTAATGCAGGATTTTGGCGAGGAAGTCTTTTGCACGTTCAGATTTAGGATTTGCGAAGAACTCTTCTTTTGGTGAGTCTTCAACAATTTTCCCTTCATCCATGAAGATCACGCGGTTGGCCACTTTACGGGCGAAGCCCATTTCGTGCGTCACCACCATCATGGTCATCCCTTCGTGCGCCAGCTCCACCATGACGTCCAGCACTTCGTTGATCATCTCAGGGTCGAGCGCGGACGTCGGCTCATCAAACAGCATTGCCACCGGATCCATGCACAGCGCACGCGCGATTGCCACACGCTGCTGTTGGCCGCCCGAAAGCTGGGCCGGGAACTTATTCGCATGCGCAGACAGCCCGACGCGTTCCAGCAGCTTCAGCCCCTTTTCGCGCGCCGCTTTTTTGTCGCGCTTCAGCACTTTGACCTGCGCCAGCGTCAGGTTCTCAATGATGGACAGGTGAGGGAACAGCTCAAAATGCTGGAACACCATCCCTACGTGGGAGCGAAGCTGGGCAAGGTTGGTTTTGCGGTCATTTACTTTGGTGCCGTTAACGACAATCTCGCCCTGCTGGACAGGTTCCAGCCCATTAACGGTTTTGATAAGCGTGGACTTACCGGAACCGGACGGGCCGCATACCACTACCACATCGCCTTTTTTTACTTCTGTTGAGCAGTCGGTCAGCACCTGAAAGTGCCCATACCATTTAGAAACATTTTTCAGGGAAATCATTATACCGTCCTTTTCTTCAGCCAGCTGACCAACAGCGATGCGCTTAAACTAATCACAAAATAGACCCCGCCCGCGAAGAGGATCATCTCAACCTGCGTTCCGTCACGTTCGCCAATGGTGGAGGCGGTACGGAAGAAGTCTGCCAGACTCAGCACGTAGACCAGGGAGGTATCCTGGAACAGGACGATGCCCTGCGTCAGCAGCAGCGGAACCATGGCGCGAAACGCCTGCGGCAAAATAATGAGCTTCATGGACTGCCAGTGCGTCATACCGAGCGCCAGCGCAGCGCTGGACTGCCCGCGAGAGATACTCTGAATACCTGCGCGGATGATCTCTGAGTAGTAGGCGGCTTCAAACATGGAAAACGCCACCATGGCAGAGATCAGGCGGATATCGGTCTTTGGCGACAGTCCCAGTACGTTCTGTAAAAAGCCGGGAACAATCAGATAAAACCACAGCAGCACCATGACCAGTGGAATGGAGCGGAATACGTTAACGTAAGCCGTGGCAAACCAGGCGAGCGGCTTAAAGCTCGACAGGCGCATCACTGCCAGCAGGGTGCCCCAGACGATACCGACGATAATGGCGATAACGGTGATCTTTAAGGTGATTGCCAGTCCATCCAGCAGATAGGGCATGGAGGGAACAATGGAACTCCAGTCAAAATCGTACATTTATTTGCCCCCCAGATTGCCCGGCAGGCGTACTTTGCGTTCAACCAGGTTCATCACCAGCATGATGAAAGCGTTAATCAGAACATAGGCGAGCGTGATCGCCGTGAAGGATTCCCAGGCGTGAGCGGAGTAATCCAGCAGTTTGCCCGCCTGTGCCGCCATATCCACCAGACCGATGGTTGAGGCGATAGCCGAGTTTTTTACCAGGTTCATCATCTCGGACGTCATCGGCGGAACGATGACGCGGTAAGCGTTAGGCAGCAGTACGTAACGGTAGGCCTGGGGCAGAGTCAGGCCCATTGCCAGTGCCGCATTCTTTTGCCCGCGCGGCAGTGACTGTATGGCGGCACGTACCTGCTCGCAGACGCGCGCAGCGGTGAACAGCCCCAGACACAGCATAGAGGAGACAAAAAATTGTACGTTAGGATCCAGCTCGGCCTTAAACCACATGCCGAGATCTTCCGGCAGCAGTTCCGGGATCACCAGATACCAGGTAAAGAACTGCACGATCAGCGGAACGTTACGGAACAGTTCCACATAGAGCGTGCCAATCGAAGAGAGAAAACGGTTAGGGACGGTACGCAGAATACCGAACAGCGAACCGACAAGAAACGCGATGATCCACGCCGTTATCGATAACGCAACGGTAACCTGAAAGCCGCTCCACAGCCAGCCGAGATAGGTGGTGTTGCCGAACGGGGCTTGTTGCAGAAAGATTCCCCAGTTCCAGTCAATTGACATAGTAAACTCCAGAAAAAAAAGGGTAGCAGCGCTACCCTCGAAGATTGGTGAGAAGCTCAATTTTTGCGCTGAGTGGGGAACGACCACTCAACGTATAGTCTGTCCATGCTTCCCGACAATCGAGAGGGCAGGAGATCCCGCCCCTGTCGTTCTAATTAGTTAAGAGCTTTGTCGTTTGGTGATTTGAACAGCGCTTTCATGTCGTCAGACAGTTCAAAGTTCATGTTCAGGTTTTTTGGTGGAATTGGGTTCTTGAACCATTTGTCGAACCATTTTGCCGCTTCGCCGGAGGTTTGCGCCTGAGCGATGGTGTCATCGATCAGTTTCTTGAAGTCCTCGTCACCTTTACGCAGCATACAGCCGTAGGCTTCTTTCGACTGGGCGGTACCGACGATTTCCCAGTTGTCTGGTTTCTTCGCTTTCGCGCGTTCGCCCGCCAGCAGGGCGTCATCCATCATAAACGCGACAGCACGGCCGCTTTCCAGGGTACGGAAGGAGTCGCCATGGTCTTTCGCGCTGATGATGCGCATGTCCATTTTCTTCTCGTCGTTCAGCTTGTGCAGCAGCACTTCGGACGTGGTACCGGAGGTCACGACAACCGCTTTGCCTTTCAGGTCAGCAAAATCTTTGATGTCGCCGCCTTTCTTCGTCAGCAGGCGGGTGCCCACAACGAAGATAGTGTCCGAGAAAGCGGCCTGTTTCTGACGCTCAAGGTTGTTGGTGGTTGAGCCACATTCAAAATCAAATGTGCCGTTTTGCAGCAGAGGAATACGGTTCTGTGAAGTGATGGGGATCAGCTTCACTTGCAGGTCAGGTTTGTTCAGCTTTTTCTTCACGGCTTCAACGATGGCGTTGGAGTAATCCTGTGAATAGCCCACGACTTTTTGCGTGTTGTCGTAGTAAGAGAACGGGACAGAAGATTCACGGTGGCCGACCACGATCACGCCGTTTTTGGCAATCTTGTCGAGAGTGCTTCCTGCTGCCGGAGCGTCTTCAGCGTGGACAACCCCCGCAGACATTCCCATAACCAGCATTGCTGTGGCCAGTTTACGTAATTGCATACCCAACTCCTTTCTTATCAGCGCCAGTGACGCATAGATACCCATTGTGATGTTGTTATATCTCGCGCAATGCGAGTGCAGTGTTATGCAAGCTTGTTAACATTTAGTCTGGCTTAATGTAAAGATTTTGCTGCGTTATTGTTTATTTTTGCGAAGCGCGCCGCACCATTCAGAGGCAATAATCCCTCGTTGCACCGTTTCGGTGCTACCGATGATCTACGCTGGTGCGACAAAGTTGCACGTTAAGCCAGACAGCGTTGATGTGAATAAACAAAGCAACAGGCGTGCCAGAATTGAAGTTTGGGAGGAAATTGTCGGGTGGCGGCGCTGGAGAGTAGGCCGGGTAAGGCGTAGCCGCCACCCGGCAACAGAAGGTAAGGTTATTTACGACGCTGACGCAGGCTCATCAGTACGGCGCCAAAGCCGAATAGCGTAGTCAGGATCCACAGCGGCCAGTGCCCGGTGCGCGCGTAAGGCGTAAGCCCGGTAGTTGGCGTGACGTTAGTAGTCAGCACCTCACGGGTAAACTGCGGGATCATGGCCTGGATTTCACCTTGCGGACCAATCACGGCGGTAATGCCGTTATTGGTGCTGCGCAGCAACGGACGCGCCAGCTCCAGAGAGCGCATTCGCGCCATCTGGAAGTGCTGCCACGGGCCAATCGATTTACCGAACCACGCATCGTTTGAGATGGTCAGCAGATAGTCAGTGTCCGGGCGGAAATTATCGCGCACCTGCTCGCCGAGGATAATCTCGTAGCAAATGGCGGCCGTCAGGGCAAAACCGTGCGCATGCAGCTGCGGCTGAACGTAAGGGCCCCGGCTGAATGAGGACATCGGCAAATCAAAGAACGGTGCCAGTGGGCGCAGAATAGACTCCAGCGGAACAAATTCGCCAAACGGTACAAGGTGGTTTTTGTTGTAGCGATTGGTGGAGGTATAGCTGTATTCGCTGTCCTTACCGAGCGTAATGATCGTGTTGTACGTGTCATAGCGGTTCTGCTGATTGAGACGCGCATCCACAATTCCGGTGATCAGCGTACTGCCGCGCGCGCGCAGCAGATCGTCCATCATCTTCAGGAAGGGCTGCTGATTGATCTCCAGGTCCGGGATCGCAGACTCAGGCCAGATGATGAGCTGCGATTTGCCCATCACCTTTTCAGTGGCGTTGGCGTAGATTTTCAGCGTGTTCAGCAGCTGATTCTCATCCCATTTCAGGGACTGTGGGATATCGCCCTGGACCAGAGAAACCTGCGTGGCGCGCGCGGGCTCCAGCGTAAACCACTGGATATAACGCAGCGGGAAGGGCAGGGCAAACAGGATCAACGCGGCAACCAGCGGCTTCCAGTTACGTGTCACCAGAGCCAGCACCAGCAGGCCGCTGACCGCCATGAGCAGGAAGTTGATCGCCTCCACGCCCATGACCGGGGCCAGGCCTTTCAGCGGGCCGTCTACCTGGCTATAGCCGAACTGCAACCACGGGAAGCCGGTCAGTACCCAGCCGCGCAGAAATTCGGTGATTTGCCAGACAACGGGTGCCGCTATCGCCACGCGCAGCCAGGTCGTTTTTGGCCACAGGCGAGACAGGATGCCCGCGAACAGGCCGGTGTAGAGCGAGAGATAGGCGGCGAGCAGCACAACCAGGAAGACGTTAACCGGCCCCGGCATTCCGCCAAATTGCGCGATACTGACGTAGACCCAGTTGATACCAGAGCCGAACAGCCCCAGCCCCCAGAAGTAGCCAATGGCCGCGGCCTGTACCGGACGACGGTTCAGGGTAAGACCCTGTAGCCCCATCAGGGAGAGAATAGCGGCTGGCCAGATATCGTAAGGAGAAAAAGCCAGCGTACCGCTGGCTCCGAGTAACAGCGCCAGCAGCAAACGGACGCGCTGGCGTTCAAAGATTGGGGCAAATGCCATTTACATTAATCTTCCAGTTTTGGCACCGGTGAGTCGTCCGGCATTCTGACGTGAACCTGAATAATACGTCGGCTGTCAGCCATTGCGACCTTGAACTGGTAACCGTCGATGTCAACGGTTTCACCGCGGGCCGGAAGATGGCCGAAGGCCTGCATCACCAGACCACCAATGGTGTCCACTTCTTCATCGCTGAAGCTGGTGCCAAAGGTATCGTTGAAGTCTTCAATGGAGGCCAGCGCGCGCACGGTCCAAGTGTGGCGGCTCAGCTGACGGAAGTCGATATCCTCTTCTTCGTCATACTCATCTTCGATTTCGCCCACGATCAGCTCAAGGATGTCTTCGATTGTGACCAGACCGGAAACGCCACCAAATTCATCAATAACAATCGCCATGTGATAGCGCTGGGAGCGAAACTCCTTCAGCATCCGATCCACACGTTTACTTTCCGGCACAACCACGGCCGGGCGTAACACCTTTTCCATACTGAAGGCTTCGGCATCGCTGCGCATAAACGGCAGCAGATCTTTCGCCATCAAAATCCCTTCAATGTGATCTTTGTCTTCGCTGATGACCGGGAAACGTGAGTGAGCCGATTCGATAATCACATCGAGGCACTCGTCCAGCGTCTGGTTGCGTTTCAGGGTAATCATCTGCGAGCGGGGGATCATGATGTCGCGGACGCGCTGGTCGGCGATGTCCATCACCCCTTCGAGCATTTCGCGCGTATCTTCGTCGATAAGGTCGTTCTGCCCGGAATCACGAATCAGCTCCAGCAGTTCATCACGGTTTTTCGGTTCGCCGTGGAAAAGCTGGTTCAGGATGAGGGAGAAAAATCCCTTTTTAGTGGTTGTCGTGTCGCTACTGTGTGAATTGTCGTCGCTCATGGCGTTTGTTAAGGGTTCTCTTGTTAGTTCAATATTAACCGCCGCGCTATGTCCCTGCGCGGCGGCATGGTAGTCAGTGACTGACTATTCTTTCTCGGCAATGTACGGATCCTCATAGCCCAGAGCAAGCATTATCTCTGTCTCGAGGGATTCCATCTCTTCCGCTTCGTCATCTTCAATATGGTCGTAACCCAGAAGATGCAGGCTACCGTGCACCACCATGTGTGCCCAGTGCGCTTCCAGCGGCTTTTGCTGCTCTTTGGCTTCCTGCTCAACCACCTGACGGCAGATGATCAGATCGCCCAGCAGCGGCATCTCAATGCCCGGAGGGGCTTCGAACGGGAAAGAGAGCACGTTGGTCGGCTTATCTTTCCCGCGGTAGGTCAGGTTGAGCTCATGGCTTTCTGCTTCATCCACCAGGCGAATCGTGACCTCTGATTCTTCCTGAAACTGGGGGATAACGGCATCCAGCCATTTCTGAAACTGTGCCTCTTCTGGCATGCCGGAATTATCATCACAGGCCAGCTGTAAATCGAGGATCACCTGACTCATTTCTGTTCATGCTCCTGCGCTTCGCGCTTACGTTCTGCGGCCAGCTCGGCCCTGCGCTTCTGATCTGCCTCTTCCCAGGCCTCATAAGCGTTAACGATACGCGCGACCACGGGATGGCGTACCACGTCTTCACTGTGGAAGAAGTTAAAGCTGATTTCCTCTACCTCGGCCAGGACTTCGATGGCGTGACGCAGACCCGATTTGGTGTTACGCGGCAGGTCAATCTGGGTGACGTCACCGGTGATAACCGCTTTCGAGTTAAAGCCAATACGCGTCAGGAACATCTTCATCTGTTCGATGGTGGTGTTCTGGCTCTCATCCAGAATGATGAACGCGTCGTTAAGCGTACGGCCACGCATGTAGGCCAGCGGAGCAACTTCAATCACGTTACGCTCGATGAGCTTTTCAACTTTCTCGAAGCCGAGCATTTCGAACAGCGCGTCATACAGCGGGCGCAGGTAGGGATCTACTTTCTGACTCAAATCGCCCGGCAGGAAGCCCAGTTTTTCACCGGCTTCAACAGCAGGGCGGGTCAGCAGGATACGGCGGATCTCCTGACGCTCGAGCGCATCAACCGCAGCGGCAACCGCCAGATAGGTTTTACCCGTACCCGCCGGGCCTACGCCGAAGGTGATGTCGTGGTCGAGAATGTTGGCGATGTACTGCGCCTGGTTCGGGGTACGAGGCTTAATCACGCCGCGTTTAGTTTTGATGTTGATGGCTTTGCCATAGTCCGGCACGCTCTCCGCGCTCTGCTCAAGCACGCGCGCCTCTTTAATGGCCAGGTGGATCTGTTCAGGTTCAATATCCTGGATCTCACCGCGCATCGGGGCGGTATCAACATACAGGCTGCGGAGAATATCCGCCGCGGCGTTGACGCAGATTGGGCGTCCGGTGAGTTTGAAATGGTTATCGCGACGATTGATTTCGATACCCAGACGTCGCTCCAGTTGTTTGATGTTGTCATCAAACGGCCCGCACAGGCTCAGCAGGCGAGCGTTGTCTGCGGGCTCAAGGCTAATTTCACGCGTATCTATGTTCAAACTGTTCCTCTTTAATTGGTTAACTGACCTGTGGCCACACGGCGTAATAAAACGGTCATTACCGAAATTATTCACGCCACAGAATAAAGGCGCAAGCGTTGCGGTAGATATTGGGGGCGATGAGAGGAAATACAAGGCCTGCCGGACAGGCAGGCCAGAAGGATCAAGGCTGGTAAATACCCACGCCAGAGTCGTTGACTTTGCGGGTGCGAGAGATAACGGATTCCGGCGTCTCGGCAATACGCAGACCCATTTCGTCCTCAGTGCGTACCACCTTCCCGCGCAGCGAGTTCGTGAGTACTTCGACAATCTCGACGTCCACAAACTTACCGATCATGTCCGGGGTGCCTTCAAAATTCACCACGCGGTTATTTTCGGTTCGACCAGACAGTTCCATGACGCTCTTACGGGAGGTGCCTTCCACCAGAATACGCTGGACAGTGCCGAGCATACGACGACTCCAGGCGTTGGCCTGCTGGTTGATACGCTCCTGTAGAATATACAGACGCTGCTTTTTCTCTTCTTCCGGCACATCGTCAACCATATCGGCCGCAGGGGTGCCCGGGCGCGCAGAGAAGATAAAGCTGTAGCTGACGTCGAAATTCACCTCGCCGATGAGCTTCATGGTGCGCTCAAAGTCATCAGCGGTTTCGCCAGGGAAGCCGACGATAAAGTCGGAGCTAATTTGGATATCCGGGCGCGCTTCACGCAGCTTGCGGATGGTGGACTTATACTCGAGCACCGTATGTGGACGACCCATCAGGTTCAGCACGCGATCAGAACCGCACTGGATCGGCAGGTGCAGGAAGCTCACCAGCTCTGGCGTATCGCGATAGACGTCAATAATGTCGTCGGTAAATTCCATCGGATGGCTGGTGGTAAAGCGAATGCGGTCGATGCCGTCAATCGCCGCCACCAGACGCAGCAGTTCAGCAAAGCTGCCGGTGGTGCCGTCGTAGTTTTCCCCGCGCCAGGCGTTCACGTTCTGACCCAGCAGGTTCACTTCACGAACGCCCTGCGCGGCAAGCTGCGCGATTTCAAACAGGATATCGTCTGCCGGGCGGCTCACTTCTTCACCGCGGGTGTAAGGCACCACGCAGTAAGTACAGTATTTGTTGCAGCCTTCCATGATGGAGACGAAGGCGGTCGGGCCATCAGCGCGCGGCTCAGGCAGACGGTCAAATTTCTCGATCTCCGGGAAGCTCACGTCAACCACCGGGCTACGGCTGCCGCGAACCTGATTAATCATCTCTGGCAGGCGGTGCAGGGTCTGAGGGCCAAAAACGATATCCACATAGGGGGCTCTCTGGCGGATCAGCTTTCCTTCCTGCGATGCGACGCAGCCACCCACGCCAATAATCAGGTCCGGATTTTTCCGTTTGAGAAGCTTCCAGCGGCCTAACACATGAAAGACTTTTTCCTGTGCTTTTTCACGAATTGAACAGGTGTTCAGCAGCAGCACATCGGCTTCTTTCGCATTTTCAGTCAGCTGGTATCCGTGGGTGGTATCCAGCAGATCGGCCATCTTCGATGAATCGTATTCGTTCATCTGACAGCCCCAGGTTTTTATATGGAGTTTTTTAGTCATCGACTTGCTCAGCTCAGGATTGCAAGCCGCGTATTGTAATGCTTTGGTGCGGTTGTGACCAGTATGAAGGTTGTCAACCTCAGGGCCGCAAAAATCCGGTAAACTTAAGGTATTCTCCAATAAGGAATAGTGACCATGACACTCCTGAAAACCGAAGTTGCCGTTGTTGGCGGCGGTATGGTCGGCGGCGCGCTGGCGCTGGGGCTGGCGCAGCAGGGATTTGACGTAACCGTTATTGAACAGGCGGCTCCGCCGGCATTCGATCCTGCCAGCCAACCGGACGTGCGTATTTCCGCCATCAGCGCGGCCTCTGTTGATCTGCTTCGCGGGCTGGGCGTCTGGGAGGCGGTGCTGGCGATGCGCGCGCACCCATACAGCCGTCTTGAAACCTGGGAGTGGGAAAATGCTCACGTGTCGTTTGATGCCGCCGAGCTGAAACTGCCGCGCCTGGGCTATATGGTGGAAAACAACGTGCTCCAGCAGGCACTCTGGCAGGCGCTGGAGGCGCACCCGAAGGTGACGCTGCGCGTTCCGGACTCGCTGAAAGCCCTGCATCGTCATGAGGGCGGGTATCTCCTGACGCTGGACAACGACGATGAGCTGGCCGTGAAGCTGGTGGTGGGGGCGGATGGCGCGAACTCGCAGGTCAGGCAGATGGCAGGCATTGGGATCCATGCCTGGCAGTACCAGCAGTCCTGCATGCTGATCACCGTGCAGTCAGAAAACGCGCCGGGCGAAAGCACCTGGCAGCATTTTACGCCGAACGGCCCGCATGCATTCTTACCGCTGTTTGATAACTGGGCCTCGCTGGTGTGGTACGACAAACCGGCGCGCATTCGACAGTTGCAGGGGCTGTCCATGGATCAGTTGCAGCGCGAAATTCGCCAGCACTTCCCGAGTCGTCTGGGTAACGTGACCCCGGTTGCCGCCGGCGCATTCCCGCTGATGCGACGCCATGCGTTACAGTATGCCCGTGAAGGACTGGTGCTGGTGGGGGACGCGGCGCACACCATTCATCCGCTGGCGGGGCAGGGGGTGAATCTGGGATACCGTGACGTCGATGCGTTACTGGATGTGCTGGGTAACGCTCGCGCCCACGCGGAAGCCTGGGCCAGCCATCAGGTACTGAAGCGCTACCAGACGCGCCGTATGGCGGATAACTTCATTATGCAGTCGGGGATGGATCTGTTCTATGCCGGGTTCAGCAACGATGTTGGTCCGGTGCGTATAGTGCGCAATATTGGATTGATGGCAGCGGAACGCGCCGGTGGTCTGAAGCGTCAGGCCCTGAAATATGCCCTCGGACTCTGATCTTTATTCCCTCTCCCCGTGGGAGAGGGCATCAGGCCGCACTATTCTGAGCAACAAAAACAAAAAAGCCCGCAGAGCGGGCTTGTTTGTTTTAAGTGGCTGGGGTGCAGGGATTCGAACCCCGGAATGCTGGTATCAGAAACCAGAGCCTTACCGCTTGGCGACACCCCAATTGCGTTAAACAAACTGCTTAACGACTTTAAAGTGGCTGGGGTACGAGGATTCGAACCTCGGAATGCCGGAATCAGAATCCGGTGCCTTACCGCTTGGCGATACCCCAACAATGTTCAGTTTACCGAATCGTATTCGATAACATAAATATGGTGGCTACGACGGGATTCGAACCTGTGACCCCATCATTATGAGTGATGTGCTCTAACCAACTGAGCTACGTAGCCAGTACTGCAATCTTCGATGGCTGGGGTACCTGGATTCGAACCAGGGAATGCCGGTATCAAAAACCGGTGCCTTACCGCTTGGCGATACCCCATCCGTGCAACGCTTACCTGGGAATGGTGCGGGAGGCGAGACTTGAACTCGCACACCTTGCGGCGCCAGAACCTAAATCTGGTGCGTCTACCAATTTCGCCACTCCCGCAAAAAAGATGGTGGCTACGACGGGATTCGAACCTGTGACCCCATCATTATGAGTGATGTGCTCTAACCAACTGAGCTACGTAGCCATCTTTTTTTCGCGTTACCTTATCGGCGTTGCGGGGCGCATTATGCGTATAGACCCTTGCAGCGTCAACACCTTTTTCAATGAAAATAGCCGGAATGTGACTGTTTGGTTAGGTTGCGAACAGCGAGGCCGAATATTCGACAATTATTGGTTATTAATCGATTTTATGCGGAGAAAAGAGAGGCAAAAAAATCAGGCCCCGGAGGGCCTGATGATACTCTGAACATTATTTATAGGCAGACTGGTGAACGCCCACCGCGCGTCCTGACGGATCGTTCATCGCTTTGAATGATTCATCCCATTCAATGGCTTTAGCAGAAGAGCAGGCGACCGATGGGCCACCCGGTACGCACTCTGCTGCGCTTGGAACCGGGAACAGCTCCTCAAAGATCTCACGGTACAAATACGCTTCTTTCGAGGCTGGCGTGTTGTACGGGAAACGGAAGCTCGCAGTTTCCAGTTGTTGATCAGAAACCTGTTTCGCCGCCACCTCTTTCAGGGTGTCGATCCAGCTGTAACCCACGCCATCCGAGAACTGCTCTTTCTGACGCCACGCCACGCTCGCCGGCAGGTAGGATTCAAAACATTCACGCAGGATATGTTTCTCCATTTTGCCGTTGCCGCACATTTTGTCCTGCGGGTTGATGCGCATCGCCACATCAAGGAATTTCTTATCGAGGAACGGCACGCGGGCTTCCACACCCCAGGCGGACATCGCTTTGTTGGCGCGCGCGCAGTCAAACATGTGCAGCGCCTGTAGCTTACGCACCGTTTCTTCATGCAGCTCTTTGGCGTTTGGCGCTTTGTGGAAATAGAGGTAACCGCCAAACACTTCGTCAGAACCCTCGCCGGAGAGCACCATCTTGATGCCCATCGCTTTGATCTTCCGCGACATCAAATACATCGGCGTGGAGGCGCGAATGGTGGTCACATCATAGGTTTCAATGTGATAGATCACATCGCGGATCGCATCCAGACCTTCCTGTACGGTGAAGTGAATTTCATGGTGCACCGTGCCAAGATGGTTCGCCACTTCCTGGGCGGCTTTCAGGTCAGGTGCCCCTTCCAGACCTACGGCAAAGGAGTGCAGCTGCGGCCACCAGGCTTCAGAGCGCTCCTGATCTTCCACGCGACGTGCGGCGAATTTCTTGGTGATCGCGGAGATCACGGAGGAGTCCAGACCGCCGGAGAGCAGTACGCCGTAAGGTACGTCTGACATCAGGTGGCTTTTCACTGACTCTTCCAGGGCCTGACGCAGTTCGGCTTTGTCCGTCACGTTGTCTTTCACCGCCTCATAATCAAACCAGTCGCGCTGGTAGTACGGGCGGATCTCGCCGTCTTTACTCCACAGGTAGCTACCTGCCGGGAACTCTTTGATGGTGCGGCACACCGGCACCAGGGCTTTCATCTCTGAGGCAACGTAGAAGTTGCCGTGCTCATCGTGTCCCATGTACAGCGGGATAATACCGATATGGTCGCGGCCAATCAGGTAAGCGTCTTTTTCGCTGTCGTACAGCGCGAAGGCGAACATACCTTGCAGATCGTCGAGGAACTCCGGGCCTTTCTCCTGATACAGCGCCAGGATCACTTCGCAGTCTGAGCCGGTCTGAAACGCGTAGCGATCGCCGTACTCGGCGCGCAGCGCCTGATGGTTGTAAATTTCACCGTTAACAGCCAGCGCGTGCGTTTTTTTCTCGTTATACAGCGGCTGTGCGCCAGCGTTGACATCAACAATGGAGAGACGTTCGTGAGCCAGAATCGCTTTATCGCTGGCGTATACGCCTGACCAGTCCGGACCGCGATGGCGCATCAGGCGGGACAATTCGAGTGCTTTTTTACGCAGTTCGCCCGCGTCAGTTTTAATATCCAGTACGCCAAAAATAGAACACATAACCTTCTCCGTTAACCCTGTTGCGTTGTGATGTTGCTTGCTTATGAAAATGCCGCAAAAGGGGGAGGGGGCGCAAGCGTTTTACCGATGAAAACGTAAAAAGTGCAATGGCAATTGCCGAATCTTAAAAAAAGAGTATGTGTTAAGCGATATTATTGATGATTTCTCAATGAAGGGCTGATTTCGTTAGATGAAGTGATGTTTTCAGGCAGCAGAAATGAAAAACCACGCCCTGAGGCGTGGTTCTGAATCAAATAACGTCGATTTCGTCGACAGAGGGGTAAATCCAGCTTGGCCGGAACGGCATCGTATCAATGTCATCAAGCTGTGAAACGCCAGAAAGCACCAGGATGGTTTCAAGCCCCGCCTGGAAGCCAGCCAGAATATCGGTACGCAGGTTGTCGCCCACGATGACGGTTTCTTCTGAGTGTGCCTGCATCGTATTCAGTGCGGCGCGGATGATCCACGGGCTCGGTTTACCGACAACAAACGGCTTACGACCCGAGATTTTTTCGATACCGGCGCACAGCGCACCGCAGGCGGGATAAAAACCACGACCGTGCGTGTCCGGGTTGGTGGCGATAAAACGCGCACCGTTGGCGACAAAGTAGGCTGCCTTATGCATCATCTCCCAGTTAAAGGAGCGCGTTTCGCCCACGATGACAAAGTCCGGGTTCACGTCGGTGATGGTGAAGCCCGCTTTATACAGCTCGTGGATCAGCGCACCTTCACCAACCACATAGGCTTTTTTGCCTTCCTGACGCTTCAGGAAATCCGCGGTCGCCATCGCAGAAGTATAGAACACGCTGTCCGGGACGTTGACGCCTGCGGTAGCAAAGCGGTTTGCCAGATCCTGACCAGTCTGTGAAGGGTAGTTCGTGAGAAGAACCAGTGGCATTCCTTTGTCGATGATGCGGTGAAGAAACTCCGCAGCACCCGGCACGGCAACGTTGTCGTGCATCAGCACGCCGTCGATATCACAAATTACATTCTTAATGGTCATGGACAATCCGACATCAAAAAAAGAAGGCGTTACTATAAGGTCCGATCAGGATTCCAGCAAATGTTGCAGCAGGATCCCGTTGAGCATGGCACGTTTTACCAGGGCGAATGCGCCAATTGCCGAGCGGTGATCGAGCGTAGATCGCACCACCGGCAAATTCTGGCGAAATGCCTTCAGCGCCTGGGTATTGATGCAGCCTTCAATGGCGGGCAGTAACACTTTTTCGGCTTCAACGATCTCGCCGGCAATCACCACTTTCTGCGGATTAAACAGGTTGATGGCAATGGCGATGGTCTTACCCAGGTGGCGTCCTACCTGTTCGATCACTTCGCAGGCCAGCGCATCGCCTTTGTTTGCCGCTTTACAGATGGCGCCGATCTTACAATCGTCCAGCGTGACGCGGCTCTGGTAACCCTGCTCCAGCAGATGGCGAACGCGATGTTCAATGGCGGCATTGGCGGCAACGGTTTCAAGACAGCCAAAGTTACCGCAGTGGCAGCGCTCGCCAAGCGGTTCCACCTGGATATGACCAATCTCGCCTACGTTACCGTTACGGCCAATAAAAATGCGGCCATTCGAGATGATGCCCGCACCTGTACCACGGTGAACGCGCACCAGAATAGAGTCTTCGCAGTCCTGGCTCGCACCAAAGTAGTGCTCCGCCAGCGCCAGCGAGCGAATATCGTGACCAACAAAGCAGGTCAGCTTGAAGCGCTTTTCCAGCGCCTCAACCAGCCCCCAGTTCTCTACCTTAATATGCGGCATGTAGCGAATAACGCCGCTTTCCGGGTCAACCAGGCCGGGCAAAATCACCGAGATGGCGATGAGTTCACGGATCTTGCGCTGACAGCTTTCGATAAACTGCGCAATGGTATTCAGCAACGCATGTTCAAGCGTCTCCTGCGTGCGCTCAGGAAGGGGGTAGTGTTCTTCGGCAATGGCCTTGCTGCTCAGATCGTAGAGCGTAAGCGTGGTGTCATGACGTCCTAAGCGAACGCCAATGGCCTGAAAATTGCGGGTTTCCGTGACGATGGAAATCGCGCGGCGGCCCCCGGTGGAGGCCTGCTGATCGACTTCTTTGATCAGGCCGCGCTCAATAAGCTGGCGTGTAATTTTTGTCACGCTGGCGGGAGCAAGCTGGCTTTGTTCGGCTATCTGAATGCGCGAGATTGGCCCGTGCTGGTCAATCAGGCGATAAACCGCCGCGCTGTTAAGTTGTTTAACGAGATCGACATTACCGATTTGAGCTTGTCCGCCTGGTGTCATACTTTTACTTACTCAGTGACGACCTCGTTACCATTAACGATGGTCTTAATAATTTTATAATCGTGTGTGAACGCCGTCAGGTTTGCAACCATACCTGGCGCAATACCGCCGAGCTGTTTATCGACGCCAATGGCGCGCGCCGGATAAAGCGTGGCCATGCGCAGCACTTCCTCAAGCGCGATGCCGCAATGTTCAACGAGGTTACGTACCCCTTCGATCATCGTCAGAGAAGAACCGCTCAGCGTGCCGTTCTCATCCACACACAGTCCATTCCGGTAGTATATTGTTTTACCAGCAAAAATGAACTGCTCAATATTCGCTCCTGCCGGAGCGGTAGCATCCGTTACCAGGCAGAGCTTGTCGCCTTTCAGGCGTTTGGCGTTGCGGATGTTGGTGTAATCGACATGCAAGCCGTCGGCGATAATGCCGCAGTAGACGTCTGGTTCATCCAGAATGGCGCCAACCAGTCCCGGTTCGCGGCCAGTAATATAGGGCATCGCGTTATAAAGGTGTGTGGCAAACGTAATGCCTGCGCGGAAACCGGCCTTCGCCTCTTTCAGCGTCGCGTTCGAATGGCCCGCAGACACCACAATCCCGGCGGCGGCCAGTTTGCTGATAACGTCCGTGCCGGTCATTTCCGGGGCCAGCGTTACTTTGGTGATCACATCGGCATTGGCGCACATGTAATCCACCAGCTCGGCATCCGGTTTGCGCACGTAGTTTGGGTTATGGGTGCCTTTCTTGACCATATTCAGCCATGGTCCTTCCAGGTGCAGGCCCAGCGCCTGATTCGGATGTTTTGCCAGGTATTCGCGCATGACGCGGATACCCTGTTTCATCAGGTCATCGCTGCTGGTGATCAGCGTTGGCAGATAGCTGGTGCAGCCCGATTTCTCGTTGGCTTTTTGCATGATTTCCAGCGTTTCAACCGATACCGCCTCTGCGGTATCGTTAAACTGGACACCGCCGCAGCCGTTGAGCTGTACGTCGATGAAACCGGGGGAGATTACTGCTCCATTGAGGGAACGCTGTTCGATCTCCGGCGGCAGTTCCGCCAGCGGGCAAACACGTTCAATCAGGCCATTGGCGATTACAATCGCATGGTCATCCAGAATTTCATGGCCGGTATAAATCCGACCGTGGGTTAAAGCGTACATATCGACCCCCGGTTAAAAAAAGCGACCGCCCCGGATATAAAGAGGCGGTTATTCAATTACAGACCTTTGATGTTCTCAGCTTCCAGCTCGTTGAAGTATTTCAGCGTTTTCACTTTCAGCTCCATGGTGGACGGTTCGTCACACACGACAACCGCTTTTGGATGCAGCTGTAAGCAGCTGATCGTCCACATATGGTTCACGTTACCTTCAACGGCAGCCTGAAGCGCTTGCGCTTTCACCGCGCCCAGCACCAGAATCATCACTTCTTCGGCATCCAGCAGCGTGCCCACGCCCACGGTCAGCGCGTATTTAGGCACCTGATTGACGTCGCCGTCAAAGAAGCGGGAGTTAGCCACGCGCGTATCATGGGTCAGCGTTTTAATACGGGTACGGGAAGCCAGTGAAGATGCCGGTTCGTTGAACGCGATATGACCATCGTTGCCTACGCCGCCCATAAACAGGTGGATTTTACCGTAGGAACGGATTTTTTCTTCATACTGACGGCATTCTGCGTCAATATCAGGCGCGTTTCCATTCAGCAGGTTAATGTTTTCAGCCGGAATATCAACGTGATCGAAGAAATTACGGTGCATAAAGCTGTGGTAACTTTCCGGATGTTCCTTCGGCAGGCCGACATATTCGTCCATGTTGAAGGTCACAACGTGTTTAAAGCTAACCTGGCCCGCTTTGTGCATTTCAACCAGAGCTTTATACGCGGTCAGGGGCGTGCCACCGGTTGGAAGACCGAGAACGAAAGGACGATCGGCTGTTGGTTTGAACGCGTTGATGCGGTTAACGATATGACGAGCAGCCCATTTTCCGACTTGTTCAGCTGTTGCCAGGGGAATCAGTCTCATTATTCACCTCTAAAGTTTAAGTAAAAGTGGGCGGATGATTAGTGCAACCTGAACTAAGCGTAACCTGGAACCTTTCAGGCCGGATCAATCCGTCTTGATTTTTTTAATGATAAAATAAGTTTTCGTCGTTAGCCAGTGAAAGGGAGGGTTTAATACGATATTTGGTGACAATAATCACAAAAAATAGGTGTTTAATTTGCGATACGAATTAATTTTTCACACACTCACACTGCCAGTGAATCATCAACTGTATCTATCGTTCGTGACACAATAAAAACATAGTTTATGCGCGAGTCTTAACAAAGGGTCTCGTAGGGGGAATAGGATGAATATTTTAGGTTTTTTCCAGCGCCTCGGTAGGGCTTTGCAGCTCCCTATCGCCGTGCTACCGGTTGCAGCGTTGCTGCTGCGATTCGGGCAACCCGATCTTCTTAACGTGCCGTTTATTGCCCAGGCAGGCGGTGCAATTTTTGACAACCTGGCGCTGATTTTCGCCATCGGTGTGGCGTCAAGCTGGTCAAAAGACAGCGCTGGTGCCGCGGCACTGGCAGGGGCTGTCGGTTACTTCATCCTCACGAAAGCGATGGTAACCATCAACCCTGAAATCAATATGGGTGTGCTGGCAGGTATCATTACCGGCCTGGTGGGTGGCGCCGTGTACAACCGTTGGGCAGGTATCAAACTTCCTGACTTCCTGAGCTTCTTCGGCGGTAAACGTTTTGTGCCGATTGCGACGGGCTTTTTCTGTCTGATCCTCGCCGCCATCTTTGGCTACGTTTGGCCACCGGTGCAGCATGCTATCCATGCGGGTGGCGAGTGGATCGTGTCTGCGGGCGCAATGGGCGCGGGCATCTTCGGTTTCATTAACCGTCTGCTGATCCCAACCGGTCTGCATCAGGTACTGAACACCATCGCCTGGTTCCAGATTGGTGAGTTCACCAACGCGGCCGGCGCGGTATTCCACGGTGATATCAACCGCTTCTACGCAGGCGACGGCACCGCGGGCATGTTCATGTCTGGCTTCTTCCCAATCATGATGTTTGGTCTGCCTGGCGCGGCGCTGGCAATGTACCTGGCTGCGCCGAAAGCGCGTCGCCCAATGGTTGGCGGGATGCTGCTGTCCGTTGCGATCACCGCCTTCCTGACCGGCGTGACCGAGCCACTGGAATTCCTGTTCATGTTCCTGGCTCCGCTGCTGTATCTGATGCACGCGATCCTGACCGGTATCAGCCTGTTCGTCGCCACTCTTCTGGGTATCCATGCTGGCTTCTCCTTCTCCGCAGGCGCCATCGACTATGTGTTGATGTACAACCTGCCGGCGGCAAGCAGCAACGTCTGGATCCTGATGGTGATGGGCCTGATCTTCTTCGTTATCTACTTCGTTCTGTTCAGCGCGGTTATTCGTATGTTTAACCTGAAGACGCCGGGCCGCGAAGATACGAAAGATGATGTTGTGACCAGTGAAGCCAACAGCAATACCGAAGAGGGTTTAACCCAGCTGGCAACCAACTACATTGCCGCTGTGGGTGGCACCGACAACCTGAAAGCGATCGATGCCTGTATTACCCGTCTGCGTCTGACCGTAGGTGACTCCGCGCGCGTGAGCGATGCAATGTGCAAACGCCTGGGTGCGTCTGGTGTGGTGAAACTGAACAAACAAACCATCCAGGTTATCGTGGGTGCGAAAGCCGAATCTATCGGCGATGAAATGAAAAAAGTGGTTGCCCGTGGGCCGGTCGCTGCCGCCTCAACGGATAACGCGCCAGTGGCTGACGCGCCGGTTGCAAAACCGCAGGCTGTGCCAAACGCGGTGACCATCGCTGCGCTGGTTTCTCCGGTGACAGGTGACGTTGTTGCGCTTGAGCAGGTGCCTGACGAAGCGTTCGCCAGCAAAGCGGTCGGTGACGGCGTGGCGGTGAAACCAACGGACAAAACCGTGGTCTCTCCGGCTGCCGGTACTATCGTGAAAATCTTCAACACCAACCACGCGTTCTGCCTGGAAACGGAAAAAGGCGCGGAGATCGTTGTCCATATGGGTATCGATACCGTTGCGCTGAACGGTCAGGGCTTTACTCGTCTGGTGGAAGAGGGTGCTGAAGTGGCGGCAGGTCAGCCGATTCTGGAAATGGATCTGGACTTCCTGAATGCCAACGCGCGCTCCATGATAAGCCCGGTCGTGTGCAGCAACATCGACGACTTCAGCGGTCTGGTGATCCAGGCGCAGGGTCAGGTGGTTGCAGGCCAGACGCCACTGTATGAGATTAAAGGCAAGTAATCGCTCCTGAGTAGAGTTATGCCTTTAGCGGCGGGGATATCCTCCGCCGCTTTTTTTTGCGGCAATTGCCCCCATTATTTTCTTCCGGGACGTTTTAAGGGTTGTCACTACGTCCGGCTTATAAGATCATATGCCGTTATACGTTGTTTACGCTTTGAGGAATCCACGATGAGTGAGGCAGAAGCCCGCCCGAGTAACTTTATTCGTCAGATCATCGATGAAGATCTGGCCAGTGGTAAGCACACCACAGTCCACACGCGTTTCCCGCCGGAGCCAAATGGCTACCTGCACATTGGTCACGCCAAATCGATCTGCCTGAACTTTGGTATTGCGCAAGATTACCAGGGGCAGTGCAACCTGCGTTTCGATGACACCAACCCAGTAAAAGAAGACATCGAATACGTTGAGTCGATTAAAAACGACGTGCAATGGCTGGGCTTCAACTGGTCTGGCGATATCTGCTACTCCTCAGACTACTTCGATCAGCTGTATGCCTATGCGGTTGAACTGATTAACAAAGGTCTGGCATACGTCGACGAATTGTCTGCTGACGAAATCCGTGAATACCGCGGTACGCTGACTCAGCCTGGTAAAAACAGCCCGTTCCGCGATCGTAGCGTGGAAGAGAACCTGGCGCTGTTTGAAAAAATGCGTGCCGGTGGCTTCGAAGAAGGTAAAGCGTGTCTGCGTGCCAAAATCGATATGGCGTCTCCGTTCATCGTGATGCGCGATCCGGTGCTGTACCGCATTAAGTTCGCTGAACACCACCAGACCGGTAACAAGTGGTGCATCTACCCGATGTACGACTTCACCCACTGCATCAGCGATGCGCTGGAAGGCATTACGCACTCTCTGTGCACGCTAGAATTCCAGGACAACCGTCGTCTGTACGACTGGGTGCTGGATAACATCACCATTCCTGTGCATCCGCGTCAGTACGAGTTCTCTCGTCTGAACCTGGAATACACCGTGATGTCCAAGCGTAAGCTGAACCTGCTGGTCACCGACAAGCACGTTGAAGGCTGGGACGACCCGCGTATGCCGACCATCTCTGGCCTGCGTCGTCGTGGCTATACCTCGGCGTCTATTCGTGAGTTCTGCAAACGTATTGGCGTTACCAAGCAGGACAACACCATCGAAATGGCGTCTCTGGAATCCTGCATTCGCGAAGACCTGAACGAAAACGCGCCGCGCGCGATGGCAGTGATCGATCCAGTGAAACTGGTCATCGAAAACTATCCGCAGGGCGGAAGCGAACTGGTCTCGATGCCTAACCATCCGAACAAACCGGAAATGGGCACCCGCGACGTGCCGTTCAGCGGTGAAATCTGGATCGATCGCGCCGACTTCCGCGAAGAAGCGAACAAGCAGTACAAGCGTCTGGTGCTGGGCAAAGAAGTGCGTCTTCGTAACGCCTATGTGATCAAAGCCGAGCGCGTAGAGAAAGATGCGGAAGGTAACATCACGACCATCTTCTGTACGTACGACGCAGAGACGCTGAGTAAAGATCCGGCGGATGGCCGTAAAGTGAAAGGTGTGATCCACTGGGTGAGTGCGCAGCATGCGCTGCCGGTTGAGATCCGTCTCTACGATCGTCTGTTCAGCGTACCTAACCCAGGCGCTGCGGAGGACTTCCTGGCGGTTATCAACCCTGAGTCGCTGATTATCAAGCAGGGTTATGCCGAGCCGTCTCTGAAAGCCGCTGAAGCCGGTAAAGCGTTCCAGTTTGAACGTGAGGGTTACTTCTGCCTGGACAGCCGTTACAGCACGGCAGAAAAACCGGTATTTAACCGTACCGTCGGTCTGCGTGATACCTGGACTAAGATCGGCGAATAATAACGCTGGCATGGTCAATGAGAAACAAACGCCGCGTAATGCGGCGTTTTTTTATTTAACGATCATGTCGTTAAGCATCGGGATGATGAATTAAAGCCAACATTCCAGGTCAATGTGGTGCTACTTATTTTATTTAAAAAAGTTTGTTGTTTTCCAAAAAGAGAAACGCTGAAAAATATATTCACAATATCAATGTTACTTACTGAAAATTAGCGCATTCCCCCGCCAGTACTTGCTTCCCGGTAAATGTTACAAAGCACTACGAAATATGTGCTCTTCGTCATAATCCTGACTTTTGCCTGATTAAAAGCATTGATAATTCGCGTCGCGAAAAATAACCTAAAGACGGTAGTTAATTCGAGGGTATTTCTGACTACCCCTGACCACTTGGTCTTTTCTGTTTTTCGCCGTTTAAGGCGTTTTAATTAGTCAAAGAGGAATAATCTATGCGTACGTTCAGTGGCAAACGTAGTGCGCTGGCGCTGGCTATCGCCGGTGTGACAGCAATGTCGGGCCTGGTGGTTGCGCCAGAGGCAAAAGCAGCAGGTTTCATTGAAGATTCCACCCTCACGGGCGGTATTTATTACTGGCAGCGTGAGCGTGACCGTAAAGACGTCACTGAAGATAAATACAAAACCAACCTTTCTCACTCGACCTGGAACGCCAACCTGGATTTTCAGTCGGGATATGCCGCCGATATGTTCGGGATCGATATTGCAGCGTTCACCGCAATTGAAATGGCCGAAAATGGCGACAGCGGCCATCCGAACGAAATTGCGTTCTCCTCCAGCAATAAAGCCTACGACGAAGACTGGTCCGGCGATAAAAGCGGAATCAGCCTGTATAAAGCGGCTGCAAAATTCAAATATGGTCCGGTCTGGGCGCGTGGAGGTTATATCCAGCCAACCGGTCAGACGCTGTTAGCACCGCACTGGAGCTTTATGCCAGGTACCTATCAGGGTGCGGAAGCCGGTGCTAATTTTGACTACGGCGATGCGGGGGCGTTGAGCTTCTCCTATATGTGGACCAACGAGTACAAAGCGCCGTGGCACATTGAGATGGACAAGTTCTATCAGAATGATAAAAAAACCAAAGTTGATTATCTCCACTCGCTGGGGGCGAAGTACGACTTCAAAAACGATCTGGTGCTGGAAGCTGCTTTTGGTCAGGCTGAAGGCTATATCGATCAGTACTTTGCTAAAGCCAGCTACAAATTTGATATCGCGGGTAGCCCGCTGAGCACCAGCTATCAGTTCTACGGTACGCGCGACAAAGTCAGTGATGGCAGCGTAAATGATATCTATGACGGCACCGCGTGGTTACAGGCGCTGACCTTCGGCTACAAGGTAGGTCAGGTTGATTTACGTCTGGAGGGAACATGGGTCAAGGCAGAAGGGCAGCAGGGCTACTTCCTGCAACGTATGACGCCAACCTACGCCTCTTCCAATGGTCGTCTGGATATCTGGTGGGATAACCGCTCTGACTTTAACGCCGACGGCGAAAAGGCGGTCTTCTTCGGCGCAATGTATGACCTGAAGAACTGGAACCTGCCTGGCTGGGCGGTGGGTGCGTCCTACGCGTACGCCTGGGACGCGAAGCCAGCAGATATGGCTACGCCAGACGCCTACTACGATCCGAACTACCGTCTGAAAGAGTCTTCATACAGCCTGGATGCGATTTACACCCTTCAGGAGGGCCGTGCGAAAGGCACGATGTTCAAACTGCACTTCACCCAGTATGACAACCACTCCGATATCCCGAGCTACGCGGGCGGTTACGGCAACATCTTCCAGGATGAACGTGACGTGAAATTCATGGTCATTGCGCCATTCACAATCTTCTGATGAACACGCTGGCGGGCGAAATCCCGCCTGCATGGAGACTGCATATGATGAAAAAAATGGTAATCGTTGCGCTGCTGGCATCGGGGCTGGTGGCGTGTGCGCAGGATCAGGCGCAGAAAGAAGACTCCCGTCTGAAGGAGGCGTATAGCGCCTGCATCAATACAGCACAAGGATCGCCAGAGAAGATTGAAGCCTGCCAGAGCGTGCTGAATGTGCTGAAAAAAGAGAAAGCGCATGAGCAGTTTGCGACGCAGGAAAATGTTCGCGTGATGGATTACCAGGCCTGTATCCAGGCGCGGAAAAGCGGTAACGATCAGGAAGTGGCGAAGCGTTGCGATAAGATCTGGGACGAGATTCGCAATAACAATAAATAAGTTGCTTTACGCCCGGTGGCGCTGCGCTTACCGGGCCTACAACGGTGTCACAGCCCGTAGGCCCGGTAAGCGCAGCGCCACCGGACTTTTTTCAGGCAAAAAAAAGCCAACCTTACGGCTGGCTCAGAGTATGAACACGATATTATTTCGCGTCGTGCGCGTGGTCGTCTTCGCGGCAATCGCCTTCAGCGCAGTGACCGTACAGGTACAGGCTGTGGTTGGTCAGGCGGATGCCATGACGGGCGGCGATTTCACGCTGGCGTGATTCAATGGAATCATCGCTAAATTCAATGACCTTGCCACAGTCGAGGCAGATCAGGTGATCATGGTGATGCTGCTGAGTCAGCTCGAACACGGATTTACCGCCTTCGAAATTATGACGAGTAACAATGCCCGCGTCATCAAACTGGTTCAGCACACGATAGACGGTTGCCAGCCCAATTTCTTCACCCATATCGATAAGACGCTTATAAAGGTCTTCCGCACTGACATGGTGATTGTCTGGCCCCTGAAGCACTTCAAGGATTTTTAACCGAGGAAGCGTTACTTTCAGGCCAGCTTTCTTTAATGCGGTATTGTTGTCAGTCATGCGGAATCTGTCCTGTTGCTAAACGATTCACTTCAAAAGAAGAAGTGACAGAAAATGCACTTGGGATAATGCGTCTCATTATAGAACTGCCATGGCTAAATGAAAACTGCAAGTCTCAAGCAAAGTATGCTTATAAAAACGTGGTATCACCAACAAACTTGTTCGATGGCACCCACTTTTTACCAGGGGGATATTGTACAGGTCTGGGCGAAAAAGTTAAAAGTTTGTAGCAATTAATTTAATCGGTTTTACCTGGAAAACGGGCGCAACCGGAGTTGCGCCGCAGAGATATCAGGCGTTAAGGATATCGTCCAGGTTCAGCTCTTCACGAACCTGCTTAACCCATTTTTCTACACGCTCAGCGGTCAGCTCTGGCTGACGGTCTTCATCAATGGCCAGGCCAACGAAGTGATCGTCATCTGCCAGACCTTTGGACGCTTCGAAATGGTAACCCGCCGTTGGCCAGTGACCGACGATCGCCGCACCGCGTGGCTCAATGATGTCGCGAATAGTGCCCAGCGCATCACAGAAATACTCAGCATAGTCTTCCTGATCGCCACAGCCAAACAGGGCAACCAGCTTGCCGTTGAAGTCTACTTCTTCCAGCGTCGGGAAGAAATCGTCCCAGTCACACTGTGCTTCACCGTAGTACCAGGTCGGGATGCCCAGCAGCAGGATGTCATAGCCCTCGAGATCTTCTTTGCTGCTCTTGGCGATGTCATGCACATCAGCAACGTCTTTACCGAGCTGTTTTTGAATGTTTTTTGCGATATTTTCAGTATTGCCGGTATCACTGCCAAAGAAAATGCCGATGATTGCCATGAGTAAAATAACCTCTTGAAACTTAATGGTATGGTGGCGCAAATTGTCCACGGATAAGGGCAATAATAGCAGAACAGGCAACCCTGCGGAAACAGCTATCACGCAGGACTGCACTCTGTGCTACATGAAAAAGGTAATATTGGGGATTTTCTGACTCACGCCTTGCCGCGTAACGTCTCAAGCTGGGCGATCAGCATCTCTTCGATCAGTTCGCTGCGGCTGATGTTGCGCGCGTCAGCTAACTCGTTAAGCGCATCGACGGCATCGGCATTAAGCTTCAGTTCGACACGCTTAAGCCCACGATTTTTATCGCGTTTAAGCTGGTTGCGTTTATTGATACGCAGCTGTTCATCGCGCGAAAGCGGATTCGTTTTCGGTCGTCCCGGTCGACGCTCATTCGCGAACAGATCTAGTGTCGTACGGTCCGTTTGTTCTTTGGCCATGATTCTGAGACTTCGGGGGAAACACGCCGCCCTGCTAATGCCCGGGCGATAAGCGCGCCATCATACATCACCCAAATCCACACGCCAACGACTGGAAGCCCGTCGTCTTCCGGACGCTGGCTTTTTAATCAATTCGCTGTATCAGTAAGATAGCGGCGAATGGCGCGCAGGACGGCATCCGGTTTTTCCGCGTGTACCCAGTGCCCGGCACCCGCAATAACGTGAGCGCGAGCCTGCGGGAATTGCGCCAGCAGCGTGTCACGATACGCATCAGTGACGTAAGGGGAGTTGCCGCCGCGAATAAAAAGGGTAGGGTGCGGCCAGGCGGGGACGGTTTCCCAGCCCACAATATGCGAATACTGATCCCACAATACCGGGACGTTAAAGCGCCATTGTCCGTCAACAAACGATTTCAGCAGGAACTGAACTACGCCTTCCTCATCAAGATGCTCACGCATAACGGCAGCCGCCTGTTGGCGGGTTGCGACACCCGCTTCGGTGACCGCATTGATGGCGGCAAAAATCTCATCGTGACGGCGAACGTCGTAATTGACGGGCGCAACGTCGATGACCACCAGCCCGGAAATTCGCTCAGGGGCCAGCGCAGTGAGCGCCATCACCGCTTTGCCGCCCATTGAATGCCCGATAAGCGTCGCTTTCTGGATATTATTCGCATCGAGGGTGTCCCGCAGATCCTGCGCCATGGCTGCGTAGGTCATCTCCTCCGAGCGCCCAGAAAGACCGTGATTGCGCATATCAACCTGGAGGATCGCGTGATCGGTCACTAAATCGCGCGCCAGCACACCCAGATTATCCAGGCTACCAAACAGGCCGTGAACCAGTACGATGGGAGAATTATTGTTCGGCGATTGTGCAGTTTGCGCTCGGGTATTCAATTTCATGGCAAAGTTCTTTTTTTAGGTTTGTCAGGTTAGGGTATCATGTTGACCATTCTGCCGCCCGGGGGCAAGGATCCAGTTTAATCTGACTTTTGCCGCCAACCTGGTTTGACGCTATCCGCTGTTGGGATTTGACCTTATAATCTCAACGACTTGTATTCAGATAAGATATCGCACTGGATTAAGATGAAAACAATCGAAGTTGATGACGAACTCTATCAGTATATTGCCAGCCAGACGCGGCATATTGGGGAGAGCGCGTCCGACATTTTACGGCGCATGCTTAAAATTTCCGCCGCCTCACAGCCCACTCCTGTCACTAAAGATGTCGTGTCTCAGCCGAGCGTTGTTGCACAAGTAAAACCTGCTGTCATGCCGGCAAAAGACAAAGTGCGCGCGATGCGCGAGCTGCTGCTGTCCGATGAATATGCCGAGCAGAAAAAGGCGGTTAACCGCTTTATGCTGGTGCTGTCTACACTTTACTCACTGGATAACAACGCATTTGCAGAAGCGACAGAGTCGCTGCACGGTCGCACGCGCGTTTACTTCGCAGGCGACGAGCAGACCCTGCTGCAAAATGGCAACCAAACCAAGCCCAAACACGTTCCCGGTACACCATACTGGGTGATCACCAACACCAATACGGGCCGTAAGTGCAGCATGATCGAACATATCATGCAGTCCATGCAGTTCCCGGCGGAATTGATCGAAAAGGTTTGCGGTACAATTTAACCCTTGCATCAGAAGGACCAGGCAATGGCAAATCACAGCCGTGCAGGACTACCTGCACAACAAAGCGATTTGATTAACGTCGCTCAACTGACCGCGCAGTACTACGTGCTGAAGCCGGTGGTGGGCAACGCAGAACACGCAGTGAAGTTTGGTACATCTGGCCACCGCGGTAGTGCGGCGCGCCACAGCTTTAACGAACCGCACATTCTGGCCATTGCTCAGGCCATCGCGGAAGAGCGCGCCAAAAATGGCGTCACCGGTCCGTGCTATGTAGGGAAAGATACCCACGCCCTGTCTGAACCTGCTTTTATCTCCGTGCTGGAAGTGCTGGCGGCGAACGGCGTAGACGTGATTGTTCAGGAGAACAACGGTTTCACGCCAACGCCAGCGGTTTCTAACGCTATTCTGGTACACAACAAAAAAGGTGGCGCGCAGGCTGACGGCATTGTGATCACCCCGTCCCACAACCCACCGGAAGATGGCGGCATCAAGTACAACCCACCTAACGGTGGCCCGGCGGATACCAACGTCACGAAAGTGGTGGAAGATCGTGCCAACGCATTACTTGCTAACGGTCTGAACGGTGTAAAACGCATCTCGCTGGATGAAGCCATGGCCTCCGGCCACGTGAAAGAGCAGGATCTGGTGCAGCCGTTCGTGGAAGGGCTGGCGGATATCGTCGATATGGCCGCTATCCAGAAAGCCGGTCTGAAGCTGGGCGTGGATCCACTGGGCGGCTCCGGTATTGAATACTGGAAACGCATTGCCGAGCACTACAAGCTGGATCTGACCATCGTGAACGATCACGTCGATCAGACCTTCCGCTTTATGCACCTGGACAAAGACGGCGCGATCCGTATGGACTGCTCCTCCGGATGCGCAATGGCTGGCCTGCTGGCGCTGCGCGACAAGTTCGATCTGGCGTTTGCCAACGACCCGGACTACGACCGCCACGGTATCGTCACCCCGGCAGGGCTGATGAACCCGAACCACTACCTGGCTGTTGCAATCAATTATCTCTTCCAGCACCGTCCGCAGTGGGGCAAAGAGGTCGCGGTGGGTAAAACGCTGGTCTCTTCCGCTATGATTGACCGTGTGGTCGACGCGCTGGGTCGCAAGCTGGTGGAAGTGCCGGTGGGCTTTAAGTGGTTTGTTGATGGTCTGCACGACGGCAGCTTCGGCTTTGGCGGTGAAGAGAGCGCGGGGGCATCCTTCCTGCGCTTCGACGGCACCCCATGGTCAACCGATAAAGACGGCATCATCATGTGCCTGCTGGCGGCGGAAATCACCGCGGTCACCGGTAAGAACCCGCAGGAACATTACAACGAGCTGGCGGAACGTTTTGGTGCGCCAAGCTATAACCGTATTCAGGCTGGCGCCACGTCTGCGCAAAAAGCAGCTCTGTCAAAACTCTCTCCGGAGATGGTCAGTGCCAGTACCCTGGCAGGTGACCCGATCACCGCGCGTCTGACGGCGGCGCCGGGTAACGGCGCATCCATCGGCGGCCTGAAAGTGATGACCGAAAACGGCTGGTTCGCCGCGCGTCCATCCGGTACGGAAGATGCGTACAAAATCTATTGCGAAAGTTTCCTCGGCGCTGAGCACCGTCAGCAGATTGAGAAAGAAGCGGTAGAGATTGTCAGCGAAGTGCTGAAAAACGCGTAAGTGCGGTTTGTGTGCCGGGCGGCACTGCGTTTGCCCGGCCTACAACAGCGATCGTAGGCCCGGTAAGCGTTAGCGCCACCGGGCTTTTTTTAGCTATGTTTGTTCTTCAATTCAAATCTCGGCGACACCAGACCGTACAGCGTCCAGCCCATAAAGGTCACCATCGCCCCATACAGCATCGCCTCCTGACCGGACGAGTAGAGCGCATAGAAGCTGTAAATCGCCCCAATCAGCGCCACGATATTGGCCGCCCGGGCTTTGCGCGGATCCACCTTCGCCACCTTCTGAATAATCACCAGCGCCGCCATCGACAGAATGTACGGAATGATGTTCGTCACCACCGCCAGGTTGACCAGCACGTTAAACTGGCTGTTCAGTGACGGGCTGATGGTCATCAGCGACAAACCGCTCTGGAAAATCACAATCGCCAGCATACCCTGCACCGGCGCATCCGCTTTGGTGACGCGGGAGAAGATTTTCGGGAAATAACCTTCGTCAGCGGAAGATTTGAATACCTGGGCGATGGTGAACTGCCAGCCCAGCAGCGAGCCGCAGCAGGACATCACCATCAGTCCCATGATCACTTTCCCTACCTCCGGCGTAAACATCTGCGCAAACGCCAGTCCGAACGGCGCCGTGGAGTTAGCCAGATCCATGTTGGGCACAATTCCCGCAATCACGTTGGTTGAGACGATATAGATCACCGCCGCCCCCAGCGTCCCGCCGAGTACCGCGATCGGCACATTTTTCTCCGGGTTTTCCACCACTTCCGCATTCGCACAGGCCGACTCCAGCCCGAGGAAGGCCCACAGCGTCATGGCGATGGACGATCCCACGGCGGTGAAGAACGGTACGTGATGCGGATTCCAGGAATTGGCGTACAGCGTCGGGCTGAACCAGAACCAGCCGATGATGCACAGGCCGACAACCGGGATGATGACGCCCCAGACGGTGATGCTGCTGAGCTGTCCGGTGATGCGCGCGCCGCCAAAGTTAGCGACGGTGCAGATCCAGAGCACGCCGATGGTCGCCAGCCCAATTTGCACCGGGGTCAGCGTCGCGCCAAACAGCTCTGTGCCGTAACCGACAGCGGAAATGGCAATCGCCACATTGGCGATCAGCAGCGACACGCCATAGGTATAGTTCGCCATAAAGTTACCGGACTTACCAAACGCATATTCGGCATAGCCGCCCATGCCGCCGGACTTGCGGCTGAACATACCGCACTTGGCAAACGCCCACGCCAGCGCCATCGAACCCACGGCGGTAACAAGCCAGGAGATAATCGAAATCGTCCCCACTTCAGCGAGCTTGGTGGGGAGCATGATGATCCCCGAACCCATCATATTCACCATGGTGAGAATAGTGAGTTGCACCACGCCCATCTTGTTGGCCTTACTCATAATTTTTCTCCTTTCAGCAGCGATGGCTGAGCGGCAGGTTGTTTGATGACGTAGCAGCGCACCTGTTTGCGACCGTCACACTCCTCGACGTAAACCCCCTGTAACTCCGGCGCAAAACCCGGCAGCAGATTGATCCCGTCTTCCAGCGCGGCGAAATAGCGCAGCACGGAACCGCCCCAGACTTCTCCCGGCACCACGCACAACACCCCCGGTGGGTAAGGCAGCGCGCCTTCCGCGGCGATACGGCCTTCCGCGTCGCGCAGGGACACCAGCTCGACCTCACCGCGCAGATAGGCATAGTTCGCCTCCAGCGGGTTCATCATGACGCGTGGGAAGTGAGACTTGCGGAACATCTCTTTTTGCAGTTGCTTCACGTTATGACGGGCGTAGAGGTCATGCATCTCCTGACAAATCTGACGCAGGGTATAATCCGCATAACGTTCCGGATGTTGCTTATAAAGAGAGGGCAGAACCTCTTTCAGCGGCACATCGCTCTGGAGCAGTTTTTCGAAGCGCACCAGCTGGGCGACGAGCTGCTGCAATTTGCCCATGTCCTCCGCCGGGGTGAGCAGGAACAGAATGGAATTGAGGTCGCATTTTTCCGGCACGATACCGTTTTCACGCAGGAAGTTGGCGAGGATGGTGGCGGGCACGCCGAAATCATCGTACTCACCGGTGCGGGCGTTGATGCCCGGCGTAGTCAGCAGCAGTTTGCAGGGATCGATAAAATACTGATGCTCGGCATATCCCTCAAAGGCGTGCCAGCGTTCGCCCGGAACGAAATGGAAGAAGCGCAGATCGGTAGCAATCTCTGCCGTATCCCAGCTTTCCCATGGACGGCCATCCACCGTCTCCGGCACGAACGGACGAATAAACTGACAGTTCTGAAGGATCAGTTTCCGCGCTTCGATACCCGTCACCACGCAGTCCATCCACATGTTGCGCCCACTTTGACCCTCGTGCATGCGGGCGTTGATTTCCAGGGCGGCAAACAGCGGATAAAACGGGCTGGTGGAGGCGTGCATCATAAAGGCGTTGTTGAGGCGTTTATGCGGGACATAGCGCGGCTGGCCTTTTATGTGGCTGTCCTTCTTATGGATTTGCGAGGTTTGCGAGAAGCCCGCCTGCTGCTTATGCACCGACTGGGTCACCAGAATGCCCGGATCGTTTTCGTTCAGCTCCAGCAGCAGCGGCGAGCAGTCGGCCATCATCGGGATAAACTGCTCGTAACCCACCCAGGCGGAGTCAAACAGAATGTAATCGCACAGGTGACCAATCTTATCCACCACCTGACGGGCGTTATAAATGGTACCGTCGTAGGTGCCCAGCTGGATCACCGCCAGACGGAACGGACGTTCATCCCGCGCACGGCCAGGCGCGACCTCTGACACCAGCTCCCGCAGGTAGCTCTCGTCGAAACAGTGTGCGTCGATACCGCCGATAAACCCGTACGGGTTGCGCGCCGTTTCCAGATACACCGGCGTCGCGCCCGCCTGTAACAGCGCCCCGTGGTGATTAGATTTATGGTTATTGCGATCGAACAGCACCAGATCGCCTGGCGTGAGCAGGGCATTGAGCACCACCTTGTTGGAAGAGGAGGTGCCGTTCAGCACGAAGTAGGTTTTATCCGCATTAAAGACTTTTGCCGCATGCTGCTGGGCGATGCATGGCGCGCCTTCGTGGATCAGCAGATCGCCCATTGCCACGTCGGCATTGCACAGATCGGCGCGGAAAAGCGTTTCGCCAAAGAAATCGACAAACTGGTTTCCGGCCGGATGGCGGCGGAAGAACTGGCCTCCCTGATGTCCGGGGCAGTCAAACGCGCTGTTCCCCTGCTGGACGTAATCGACCAGCGCGCGGAAGAACGGCGGGCGGAGCTGGGTTTCGTACTTCTGCGCAGCCGCTTCAAGCTGGCGTCCGTAGTACGCATTGCTGGTGTCGGAGTACTCAAAAACGCCGTGAATACGCGACAGAAATTCAGCCGGAACCCTTTCTTCTTTATGCGTGGCAATAAACACCGGGATGCCGAATCCCGTGGCTTCTATTTCTTCTATGGCGCCATTGAAAATATCGCTGACGGCCAGAACTACGGCTGCCACATCAATATAATCTGATGCGGTGATATCCACGATGTCGCGCGAAGTGGTAAAGCATTCAGGGCAGGCACGGCTGACGGCAATTTTTAACGTTTTCATCTTAATCTCTTTATTTCAGGCAATATGGGGCCCTCGACTTCTTGCGGTAAAGAAATCGATTATTTCCGGAAAAAAAAGCAAAGCGTGTCCGCTGATACGAAATCAGTTAATTGCTTTTTTGCTGAGTAGAATTCAGTCCGCCCGGTTGCGGAGAATCTGAATCACAAGGAATGAGCGCAGGTGTTCACAGGCAACAGCCTGTAAAATAGCGTTTTTCAGGATAACCTGTAAGCAGATGCGCCAGAAGTCGAAGGACTACCGGGCGTTAAAGAGATGAAAGTCAAAACAGTTACGGTGGGCAAACATCATGATATGTGTTGTCCGCCTTATATGGGGCATTAAACGATTATTGTTTTCCATGTTCAGTTTCCTTTCAGTAATTGAAAGCATGGTCATTTTATCCAGGAAAAAGGGATTAACTGTGAAACAGATCACCAATAACCGATCATTTCAGAAATAATTAGTCGTTTTGAGTGAATGACGCAGATCAAAATGCTGTTTTGTTGGTTCGGTGTTAAATTGATGTTTTAATTGTGTTTAAAGAGGGCGGATATAGCTATGAAAATAAACTCATCGTTATTTTCATGGCTATATTAAGGCTGGTATGTTTTTTATTTAAAATTAAAGTGAATACTTATTCAGATCATAAACCGATATCCGATACCGGTTTCTGTTAATAAATGACGAGGACGCGCGGGATCGGCTTCAAGTTTCTGGCGAAGGTGTCCCATATAAATGCGTAAATAGTGACTATGCTCGACAGCATTCGGTCCCCAGACCTGGCTTAACAGCTGTCGCTGCGTTAACACTTTTCCGTGGTTATTGAGCAGCACGGCCAGCAGACGAAATTCGATAGGCGTAAGGTGGATCTCTTCTTCCCCTCGCACGATGCGGCGGGCGGCAAGATCGACGCGGATATCGCCAAAGGCGTACACCGGATCAGAAGGGGACGTGGCACTGTGTCGACGCAGCGCCACACGAAGCCGGGCCTGTAACTCGCCAATGCCAAACGGTTTGATCAGATAATCATCCGCTCCGGCATCCAGCGCGGCGATTTTATCCGTCTCTTCGGTGCGGGCAGAGAGCACCAGAATGGGCATCTGGCTCCACTGACGCACCTCACGAATAAAATCGATGCCGTCGCCATCCGGAAGTCCCAGATCCAGGATCACCAGATCTGGCTTGCGGGTGGCGGCTTCAATTAACCCCCGTTGAAGCGTACCGGCTTCATGCACGCGCAAGCCGTCGCCTTCCAGCGCGGTACGCAGAAATCGGCTGATAGCGAGCTCATCTTCAACAATCAGAACGTTAATCACAAATCCTCTGGTAATTCATCAAGTTCTGGTGGGGTTTCAAGAGGAAGTGTAACACAAAAGCGTGCCCCACCTTCCGGGCGGTTCTCTGCGGAAATGGTGCCACCATGCACGTCGACAATCGCCTGGCAGATCGCCAGACCCAGCCCAACGCCCGGAATGGCGGATTCCTTATTACCGCGCGCAAATTTTTCGAATATGGCGCGCTCCTGACCGGCCGGAATACCCGGCCCGTTATCCCAGACGTCGAGCCGCAGCACACGTTTATCCACCCTGGCAGCAATCCCCAGCCGGGCCTTTGTCCCGGCGTATTTAGCCGCGTTTTCCAGCAGATTAATCAGCACGCGCTCAAACAGCGGGCCATCCACATGGATTAACGTCAGGGGTTCCGGCATGTCCAGCTCAATATGGCGCCCGCCGAGACCCGGCTCCAGCATCTTCAGCGCACTGCCGACAACCTCCTCAAGGGTGAGCCACTCTTTTTTGAGGTTAAACCCGCCGGACTGAATGCGCGCCATGTCCAGCAGGTTGTTCACCAGGCGCGTGGTATTCAGCACGTGCTGGCGAATTTCGCTGGCCTGCATCGCGTGCTTTGATCCTTCCGCCGCCAGATCCAGCGTCAGAATTTCGGACTGGCCAAACAGCACGGTAAGCGGGGTGCGCAAATCGTGAGACAGCGCTGCCAGCAGCGAATTGCGAATACTTTCGCGCTCGCTTGCCAGCCGCGCCTGCTCTTCGCTGGCGGTGAGCGCCAGCCGTTCAAGGGCGCTGGCGACCAGCAGGGTGAAGGTTTCCAGCAGGCGCTGCTGCTCTGGGATCATCAGCTGACGCAGGTTAGACGGCTCGACGATGACCAGCCCGTGATTTTTATCCGCGCTGCGCAGCGGCAGGATCTGGTAAGGCACGCCGGGCAGCGTGTCGGTGCCGGCGCCGGCAGGTAACCCCTTATCGAAACTCCAGCGGGCAATCGCTTCATCCCAGGGCGTCATCCCCGAAGGGGAGGTCAGCGGGCGAAGGCGCCCCTGTTCGTCGGGGAGCAAAATCAGGTTACTGGCATGAAAGGTCGAACGGATAAACTGCTCGCTGGTCTGCACGATATCCCGCTGCGTGCGGCCAACCGCCAGCGATTTTGACATTTCATACAGATGGCGCGTGCGCTGCTCGCGATAGCGGGCAATGCGTGCCTGGTAGCGTACGCCTGCCGTCAGATTCCCGATCACCAGCCCGACGGTAAGCATCACGGCAAAGGTCAGAATGTACTGCACGTCCGAGACAGCAAGCGTCCCGCGCGGAGCGATAAAAAAAAGGTCGAAGCTGATGACGTTGATCACCGTTGCCAGCACCGACGGCCAGCGGCCATAAAAGAGCGCGACCACAACGACGCCGAGCAGATAAATCATGACCAGATTGGCGGCGTCGAAGGCGATGAGCCACTGGCTGGCAATCACCGTAATCAGGGCGCAAAGGACCACTGCCACTAGGCAACCCCGGATCTGAATGCGCCATTTATCGCCAAAGGTGCGAGCATCCGGCGTACGGTTGGGCAGTGGGGCGGGCTTGTCATCCAGCGCGACGATGACTAAATCAAGATCCGGCGCGCGGCGGGCCAGCCTGTCGGCAAAAGATTCGCGGCTAAACCAGCGGCGATGCTGTCGACGTCCAATGACAATCTTGCCCAGGTTGTGCTCGCGCGCGTAGCGCAGAATGGCTTTATCTTCCTGCGGTTCGGAAAGGGTGGCGGTTTCGGCACCCAGCTCCTGCGCCAGCCGCAGCGCGCTCAAAATGGCGCGACGCTGATTTTCTGGCAGGCCATGCAGCTGCGGCGTTTCGACGTAGACCGCGTGCCAGACGCTGCCAAATTTCGCTGCCAGCCGGGCGGCGGTGCGAACCAGTTTTTCGTTGCCGCTGCCGTGACCAATGCATAACAGAATGGCGTCCCGCGTGTGCCAGACGCGCTCTTGTCCCTGTAGGTCTCGCCAGGCGCGCATCTGGTCATCAACGCGATCGGCGGTGCGGCGCAGGGCCAGCTCGCGCAGGGCAATCAGGTTTCCTTTGCGGAAAAAATGTTCGATGGCGCGTTCGGCCTGGCCGGCAATATACACTTTGCCTTCGTGCAGGCGCTGGCGTAGATCGTCCGGCGGCAGGTCAACCAGTACGACTTCATCGGCAGAATCAAAAAACGGATCGGGGACGGTTTCCCGCACCTGGATACCGGTTACGCCGCTCACTACGTCGTTCAGGCTTTCCAGATGCTGAACATTTACCGTGGTGAAGACGTCAATGCCTGCCTCAAGCAGCTCCTCAACATCCTGCCAGCGCTTCGGATGGCGGGAGCCTGGCGCATTGCTGTGCGCTAGTTCGTCCATCAGGATCAGGGCAGGGCGGCGGGCGAGGGCGGCATCAAGATCAAACTCCGTGACCAGCCGCCCGCGATGGCTGATACGCTGGGGCGGCTGCGTCGCCAGCCCCGTCAGCAGCGCAGCCGTCTCTTTGCGACCGTGGGTTTCCACCACGCCGATGAGAATATCAAGCCCCTGCGCCCGAAGCCGCTGGGCTTCCGTCAGCATGGCGAAGGTTTTCCCGACGCCCGCGCAGGCGCCGAAGAAAATTTTCAGCTTGCCGCGGTGGGCTTCAGCCGTCTGTTCAAGCAGCCTGTCCGGATCCGGGCGCATGGGCTCGTCGGTCATTTAGTTCTTCCTTAGCGCGTCCAGCGCCAGATTCAGCTCAACAATGTTCACTACCGGCATGCCGATGAAGCTGACCAGCGGCTTTTGCGTATGTTCTGCGACCAGCTGGCTCACCTGCTCGACGGTCAGCTGACGGGCGGCTGCCACGCGTGGGATCTGCCACACCACCGCATCCGGCGTCAGGCTGTAATCCAGCCCGCTCGCGGAAGCGGTGATCAGCTCAACCGGCACCTCACGGCTGGCCTGCGGATTCGCGGCGCGCAGGGCGGCAACGCGTTCAGCAACGGCTTTGTCCAGGTCAGGATTACTGCCAGCCAGATTGCTGCCGCCGGAGGCCATTGGATTATACGGGCTTTCCGCAGTGGCGGAAGGGCGTCCCTGGAAGTAGCGCGGGTCCGTAAAGTTCTGCCCAATCAGACGCGAGCCGCGGTTTTCACCGTTCTGGATAATCAGCGAGCCGTTGGCCTGATCTTTAAACCACCACTGGCCCAGCGCGGTAGTCATCAGCGGGTAAAGCCCGCCGGTAATCAGAGACAGCAGAATAAACAACAGTATAGCGGGACGTAACATCGTCATTGGATCCACCTTTTAAACCAGCCCGAACAGCGTTAACAGCATGTCGATAACCTTGATCCCAATAAAGGGCACCACCAGCCCACCCAGACCGTAAATCCACAGGTTACGGCGCAGCATGGCGGCGGCCGTCAGCGGCTTATAGCTCACCCCTTTCAGCGCCAGCGGAATAAGAAAGACAATAATCAGCGCGTTGAAGATCACCGCGCTCAAAATGGCCGAGGCCGGAGAGTGCAGGTGCATCACGTTCAGGGCATTCAACTGCGGGTAGGTTGCCGCAAAAGCCGCCGGAATGATGGCGAAATACTTCGCCACGTCGTTGGCGATACTGAACGTGGTCAGCGAGCCGCGCGTCATCAGCATCTGCTTCCCGATATGTACCACTTCGATCAGCTTGGTCGGGTTCGAGTCGAGATCCACCATGTTGCCCGCCTCTTTTGCCGCCTGGGTACCGGAGTTCATCGCCACCGCCACGTCGGCCTGCGCCAGCGCCGGGGCGTCGTTGGTGCCGTCGCCGGTCATCGCCACCAGACGGCCTTCCGCCTGATACTGGCGAATGAGTGCCAGCTTCGCTTCCGGCGTCGCTTCGGAAAGGAAATCATCCACGCCCGCTTCGGCGGCAATGGCCGCCGCAGTCAGACGGTTATCCCCGGTGATCATCACTGTTTTAATGCCCATCTTACGCATCTGGGCGAAACGCTCTTTAATACCGCCTTTAACGATATCCTTCAGGGCGATAACCCCCAGAACGCTTGCACCTTCCGCCACCACCAGCGGGGTTGCTCCCTGACGCGCCACGCTTTCCACCAGGTTGTCGACTTCCGGGGGGAAGTGTCCATTATTGGCTTCAATATGACGGCGAATGGCATCAACGGACCCTTTACGGATCATCCGGTCCTGAATGTTAATTCCGCTCATTCGGGTTTGCGCTGTGAAGGGCACGAACGTGGCGTGCAGGCTCTGAACGTCGCGCTGGCGCAGGTTAAAGCGCTGCTTGGCGAGGATCACGATACTGCGGCCTTCCGGCGTTTCATCGGCCAGCGAGGAAAGCTGCGCCGCGTCAGCCAGCGTTTTTTCATCCACGCCGGGAGCAGGTAGAAAGTCAGAGGCCTGACGATTGCCCAGGGTGATGGTCCCGGTTTTATCCAGCAGCAGCACGTCTACGTCACCCGCCGCTTCAACGGCGCGTCCGCTGGTGGCGATGACGTTCGCGCCCAGCATCCGGCTCATCCCCGCCACGCCAATCGCGGAAAGCAGGCCGCCGATAGTGGTGGGGATCAGACAGACGAGCAGGGCGATCAGTACGGTGATGCTAACCGCTGTACCGCCGTAGGCGGAGAAGGGCCACAGGGTCGCCGTTGCCAGCAGGAAGACAATGGTGAGCGCCACCAGCAGAATGGTCAGGGCGATCTCGTTCGGCGTTTTACGACGCTGTGCGCCTTCCACCATGGCGATCATCCGGTCGAGAAAGGTTTCGCCCGGGTTAACGCTGCACTGGATCACCAGCCAGTCGGAAAGAATGCGCGTTCCGCCGGTAACTGAGGCGAAATCTCCGCCCGACTCACGGATCACCGGTGCGGATTCCCCGGTAATGGCGCTTTCGTCTACCGACGCGCCGCCCTCAATCACCTCACCGTCGCAGGGGATGATGTCGCCAGCTTCCACCAGCACCACGTCACCTTTGCGCAGTTCATCCGCCGGAACGTGGTCCATCTGCGCGCCGTATTTAGGTTCGCGTAATTTGCGCGCAAAGGCGGTCTTTTTTACCCCTTTCAGGCTGTTGGCCTGTGCCTTACTGCGGCCTTCCGCTAACGCTTCGGCGAAGTTGGCGAACAGCACGGTAAACCACAGCCACAGGCTGATGGCGGCGGTAAAGGTTGCATTCCCTGAAAGGTGTCCCGTTCCCATGGCAATCGCCAGTGCGGTGGTGAGTAAACTTCCAGTCCAGACAATAAACATCACCGGGTTGTGCCACTGCACGCGCGGGCTCAGTTTTTTTACCGCATCCATGAGGGCCTGACGAACTAACGTCGGTTCGAGCAGGGCCAGTTGTTTACGACTCATGACAAATTCTCCGCAAAATCAGCGTAAAGAGAGATATTCCGCAACCGGGCCTAACGCGAGGGCGGGGATAAAGGTCAGGGCACCCACCAGCAAAACGGTGCCAATCAGCAGGCCGACGAACAGCGCGCCGTGAGTCGGTAACGTACCGGTGGTGGTCGGCTGGATCTTCTTATTCACCAGTGTTCCAGCGATCGCCATGACGGGAATAATCACGCCGAAACGTCCGATGAACATGCAGAACGCCAGCAAACAGTTCCAGAACGGCGAGTTGGCGCTTAACCCTGCAAAGGCGCTGCCGTTGTTGTTGGCGGCAGACGAAACGGCGTAAAGCACTTCGCTAAAGCCGTGAATGCCCGGGTTAAAGATGCCGTTGCGCCCGGCGTCGGTCATCAGCGCCAGCGCGGTACCGAGCAGCACAAGGGTGGGGGTGACCAGAATTGCCAGCGCGGTTAATTTCATTTCGCGGACGTCGATTTTTTTGCCGAGATACTCCGGCGTGCGACCGATCATTAGCCCGGCGATAAACACGGCGAGCAGAACGAACAACAGCATGCCGTACAGCCCCGAACCGACCCCACCGAAAACTACCTCGCCAATCTGCATCAGCCACATCGGGATCATGCCGCCGAGCGCGGTAAAAGAGTCGTGCATGGCGTTCACTGCCCCGCAGGAGGCCGCCGTGGTGACCACCGCATAGAGGCTGCTGGCAAGAATGCCGAAGCGGCTCTCTTTGCCTTCCAGGTTGATATTGCTGTTAGCCCCCAGCAGCATGAAGTGGCTGTTGCCGTTCCATTCGGCCCACATCACCAGTGCTACACAGACCACGAAGATCAACGACATCGCCCACAGCAGCGTACGTCCCTGGCGGCGATCGTTAACCACATCGCCAAAGGCGAAGCAGAGCGCGGCGGGGATCAGGAAGATCGCCAGCATCTGTACAAAATTGGTTAATGCCGTTGGGTTTTCAAACGGATGCGATGAGTTGGCGTTGAAGAAGCCGCCGCCGTTGGTGCCCAGCATCTTGATCGCTTCCTGCGACGCCACCGGCCCCATAGGAAGGAGTTCCCTGACCCCTTCAAGCGAGGTGTAAGGGGTATAAGGCAGCAGGTTTTGCAGAGTGCCTTGCTGAATAAAAAACAGGGCAATAATCAGCGCAACAGGCACCAGGATCCAAAGAGTGATGCGCGTGACATCAACCCAGGCGTTGCCGAGAGTGCTGACATTCTGACGGGCAAACGCGCGCGTCAGGGCGAAGATCACCGCGATACCGCTGGCCGCAGAAAGAAAGTTTTGCACGGTTAACCCGGCCATCTGGCTGAAGTAGCTGAGCGTGGTTTCACCGGCGTAAGACTGCCAGTTGGTGTTGGTGACAAAGCTGACCGCCGTGTTCAGCGCCAGATGCCAGGATAAACCCGGTAACTGCTGCGGGTTCAACGGCAGACTGCCCTGGAGCATCAGCAGCGTAAAGAGGGCAATAAGTCCCAGGATATTCAGAAGCAGTATCGCCATCAGGTACTGGCGCCAGTTCATTTCCCGGTCGCTGATACCTGAAATGCGCCAGAGCACGTTTTCAATATTTCGCGTGCCAGGCAATGGCACGTTGTTTATCAGCCGCGCCAGCGCTGTTCCCAGCGGCCTGGCGAGCACAAACAGTACCAGTAAAAAGCTGGCAATAAGCAAAAACGCCTGAGCAGCCATCAGAATGCCTCCGCATTAATCAGGGCATAAATCAGATAACCCAATAACAGGAACACCAGCACGATGCCGGCAATCAGACCTGCACTCACAATCCACCTCCGGGTGACTTTTGTTGTTGTACAAACGGTAGGATTTATGGCGCAAAGATTTCGCAAAAATCAGAAGGGCAGGTGTAAAAAAAGTATAAAAAGGGAAAGACCACAATTTAACTATTGGTAAGTAAATCGTTAACTTTTTTGTAACTTAATTACAGGCGGGAATGTAAATATTCACGAAATGGATGAAAATAAGTGGTCGGATGAGTAGTAAAATTACAAACAAAGCGGTATTATTTTAACCAGGTCACAGATTTCACATTTTCCGGAGACGGTTTCCGGCCAACTACAGGGGAGAAAATTATGGATCTTTATAAAGAGTTTCCGGCTCATATCATTTTCATGCGTCGCACTTTCGCCGTAGTGGCTGGCGTGTTGGCCCTGCCGGTGATGCTGTTCTGGAAAGATCGCGCACGTTTCTACAGTTACCTGCACCGCGTCTGGGCGAAAACCAGCGAGAAGCCGGTGTGGATGGATCAGGCCGAGAAAGCGACCTGCGATTTCTACTGATACGGTGTGACATCGTAGCCATAAAAAAACCGCCTACAGCAATGTGGCGGTTTTTTTGTCCCTCGGGATTCGCGGTCCGTTGGGTGGTTTTCAAGCTCTCACACAGAGGCTTACAAGCATACTTCTGCTGGTTTAATAAGCAAACGCTTCACTCCTAAATAAATTCTTAAAAACAGGTTCAATGGATTACGTTTTGCTCACGTGATGCCTACTATGCAGCGTCCCTTTCCGCCATCTCGCAAATGGGCATCGGTCCTGGGAAAGGTGTATCCATAGCCGTAAAGCAGCCCACCTACCCGGGCTTGTGTCCACCGATTTATCACCGGTGGTGATAGGTGGAGCGGTTAGCAGCAGGGACCGCATAGTGAAACGCTATTTATGCATCGCGTTCATTGTCGCCAGCGCACTCGTTGTAAAGAGTGATAAACCGGATGTGTTTATTGCCTTTACCCTGATAGCGCAGGACAAGTAGCGTTAAGGCCGCCTTGGGCGGCCTTTTTTATTTCATCCCGTCTACACTTCATGGCAAAGTAGTTCAAAGCGTGCCTTTTTCCTTTTACGGCATGCCCTTACGGACATAATGGACAATTGCCAGGAGTTTTATGCCCACCCATCTGGTTTGGTTTCGCGCGGATTTACGCATTCACGACAACTTCGCTCTCGCGGCGGCCTGCCGCGCTAAAGACGCGAATGTGCTGGCCCTGTTTATCGCCACGCCTGAACAGTGGCGGCAGCATGACATGGCGCCCCGGCAAGCGGCACTACTCAGCGCGTATCTGAATGACCTGCAACATTCACTGGCTGAAAAAGGCATTCCGCTGATCTATAAAGAGGCCCATGATTTTGCCGCGCAGCGCCAGACGGTGCAGGCAATCTGCCAGCAGCACGCAGTAACGCATCTTTATTACAACTATCAGTATGAATTCAACGAGCAACAGCGGGATCGTCAGCTGGAGAAAACCCTTGCGGGCGTGGTCTGTGAAGGCTTTGATGACAGCGTGATGCTCGCGCCGGGCAGCGTAATGACCGGTAGCCACGAGATGTATAAAGTTTTCACGCCGTTTAAAAATGCCTTTATCAAACGCCTGAAAGAGGGACTACCTGAGTGCGTTACCGCCCCGACCGTGAGAGGGGAAACGATAACGGATATGCCGGCGATCAGGCTGAATTATCCCCAGCAGTCGTTCGATGAAACGGTATTCCCCGCCAGTGAGAAAGCAGCTATTGACCGGTTGCGTCAGTTCTGCACGCAGGGGGCGGCAGAGTACGAGGCGCGTCGGGATTTTCCAGCGACTGAAGGCACCAGTCGCTTGTCGGCCTGTTTAGCGCTGGGCGCGCTCTCTCCGCGCCAGTGTTTACATCGCCTGCTGGCGGAACAGCCTCAGGCCTTAGACGGGGGGGGCGGGCGCAGTGTGGCTGAACGAACTGATCTGGCGTGAGTTTTATCGCCATCTGATGACGTATCATCCTGATTTGTGTAAACATCGGCCCTTTATTCACTGGACCGAACAGGTACAGTGGCAGTCGAATGAGAAGCTGCTTAAGGCATGGCAGCATGGGCTCACCGGCTTCCCGATTGTTGATGCGGCTATGCGGCAGCTCAATGAAACCGGGTGGATGCATAACCGTCTGCGAATGATTACCGCCAGCTTCCTGGTGAAGGATCTGCTTATCGACTGGCGAACCGGAGAGCGTTATTTTATCTCTCAGCTGATCGATGGCGATCTGGCGGCGAATAACGGCGGCTGGCAGTGGGCGGCCTCCACCGGAACGGATGCGGCTCCCTATTTTCGGATCTTCAATCCGACCACGCAGGGACAACGATTTGACGCCGACGGCGAATTTATCCGTCGCTGGCTGCCGGAGCTTAAGGATGTCCCGGCCAAAGCCATTCATGAACCCTGGATATGGGCGGATAAACAGCGTGTTACCCTGAACTATCCCCGTCCCATTGTCGACCATAAACAGGCGCGCGTCGCCACGCTGGCGGCGTACGAAGCCGCCCGAAAAGTTTGAGAGAATGATGATGAAAAACAGTGAACTGGAACGCCTGATTAACGAAAAACTCAACACGGCTTCGTTTAGCGACTACGGCCCGAATGGCTTGCAGGTGGAGGGGCGTGAGACGGTGCAAAAAATCATCACCGGCGTGACGGCAAGCCAGGCGCTGCTGGATGAGGCGGTGCGTCAGGAAGCCGATGCGGTGATTGTCCACCACGGTTATTTCTGGAAAAACGAATCACCGATTATTCGCGGCATGAAGCGCAACCGACTTAAAACGCTGCTGGCGAATGACATCAATCTGTACGGCTATCACCTGCCGCTCGATGCGCATCCTGAACTGGGAAATAACGTTCAGCTTGCGCAGCTGCTGGGGATTACCGTGATGGGTGAAATTGAACCTCTGGTGCCGTGGGGCGAACTGTCGATGCCGGTTCCGGGTCTGGAGCTGGCTTCGTGGATCGAAGCGCGGCTGGGGCGTCGTCCGCTGTGGTGCGGCGACACCGGGCCGGATACCGTGAAGCGCGTGGCATGGTGCACCGGCGGCGGCCAGGGCTTTATTGACAGCGCGGCGCGTTTTGGTGTCGACGCCTTCATTACCGGCGAAGTCTCCGAGCAGACCATTCACTCAGCCCGTGAACAAGGCCTGCATTTTTACGCGGCGGGCCATCACGCCACCGAGCGTGGCGGCATCCGCGCCCTCAGCGAGTGGCTGACGGAAAATACCGATCTGGATGTGACGTTTATTGATATCCCTAATCCGGCCTGATGAGAGGTAGTTAAGTGCAGCGAGCGCGTTGTTATCTTCTGGGTGAAACCGCGGTAGTTCTGGAGCTTGAGCCTCCGGTGACGCTTGCTACGCAAAAGCGTATCTGGCGTCTGGCTCAGCGACTGCCCGAGCTACCCGGCGTGGTTGAAGCTATTCCGGGTATGAATAATATCACCGTGGTGCTGCGTGATCCGCACACGGGGGCGCTGGATGCCATTGAGCGTCTGCAACGCTGGTGGGAGGAGAGCGAGGCGCTGGAGCCGGAATCGCGGACGATTGAGATCCCGGTTGTCTATGGCGGCAAGGGAGGTCCCGACCTTGGCGTGGTGGCCGAACACTGTGGATTAACGGAGAAGCAGGTTGTGGAGCTGCATAGCTCAGTCGACTATGTTGTCTGGTTTTTGGGATTTCAGCCGGGTTTCCCCTATCTGGGCGGGTTATCGCCCCAGCTGCATACGCCGCGCCGGGCTGAGCCGCGCCTGAGCGTACCGGCGGGCAGCGTGGCGATTGGTGGCGAGCAAACGGGAATTTATCCGCTCGCCTCACCGGGAGGCTGGCAGCTGATTGGGCACACGTCCACGCCGTTATTTGAACCAGGCCAGGACGCGCCCATACTCCTGCGTCCGGGGGATACCCTGCGCTTTATCCCGCAGAAGGAGGGGGTATGTTAACGCTTATTCGCGCAGGGCTTTACACCTCGGTACAGGATGCCGGGCGTTTTGGGTTGCGTCAGTCGGGCGTAAGCTACTGCGGTGCGCTCGATCGCCCTTCGCTGGAGATTGCCAACCTGCTGGTAGGTAACGCAGGCAGCACGGCGGCGTTAGAAATTACGCTGGGTCAGTGCGTGATTGAGTTTGGTCAGGAAACCTGGTTTGCCTTAACCGGCGCGGGCTGTGACGCGATGCTGGACGGCAAAGCGGTGTGGACCGGCTGGCGCCTGCGGGCGAAGGCCGGGCAGCGTCTGACGCTCAAGCGTCCTCTGCACGGCGTGCGCAGCTATCTTGCGGTGGCGGGGGGGATCGACGTGCCGGAGGTGTTGGGCTCATCCAGCACCGACCAGAAAGCGGGAATGGGCGGCCATGAAGGACGGCTGCTGCGTGACGGCGATCGTCTGCGGATAAAGACCTCAACGCGCCATTTCACCACCACGCAGGGCGTGAAACAGCTGCTGTGGGGGAACGTGATCCGCGCCTTACCAGGACCGGAATACCATGAGTTTGATGAAGCCGCGAAAGAGTCTTTCTGGCGCTCGCCGTGGAAGATCAGCCCGCAGAGTAACCGCATGGGTTACCGGCTTCAGGGGCAGCCGCTGACCCGCACGACTGACCGGGAACTGCTTTCCCATGGTCTGTTGCCCGGGGTGATTCAGGTGCCGGGCAACGGGCAGCCCATCGTACTGATGAACGATGCGCAAACCACGGGGGGATATCCGCGTATTGCCTGCATTATCGAAGCGGATCGCTACCATCTGGCGCAAATTCCTCTAGGTCAGCCCATTCATTTTGTGCAGTGTTCGCTGGAGGAGGCGCTGAAAGCCCGGCAGGATCAGCAGCGTTATCTCGATCAGCTGGCGTGGAGGCTCGATGGTAAAGATTGATTTAAACGCCGATCTGGGGGAGGGCAGCAGCGCCGATGCGGCGCTGATGACGCTGGTCTCCTCGGTGAACATCGCCTGCGGGTTTCATGCCGGCGATGCGCAGACCATGCTGGCGAGCGTGCGCAATGCCATGAAAAACCGCGTGGCGATTGGCGCTCACCCCAGCTTTCCCGACCGGGAAAACTTTGGTCGCACGGTGATGGTTCTGCCGCCTGAGACGGTTTACGCGCAAATGCTCTACCAGATCGGCGCCCTGGAGGCGATAGTGCGCGCTGAGAATGGCGTGTTGCGCCACGTCAAGCCGCACGGCATGCTCTATAACCAGGCGGCGAAAGATCCGGCGCTGGCGGATGCCATTGCCCGTGCGGTGCGGGACTGTAATCCGCAACTGATTCTGGTAGGCCTGGCGGGCAGCGAGCTTATTCGTGCCGGAGAACGGCTGGGGCTGACGACGCGGCAGGAAGTGTTTGCCGATCGGGGATACCTGCCGGACGGTAGCCTGGTTCCGCGTACGCAGGCCGGTGCGCTGATCACCGACGAAGGTAAAGCACTGGCGCAGACGCTGGAGATGGTGCGCTTCGGGCGAGTAACCTCAACGGAGGGGACAACGGCAAACGTTCAGGCTGATACGGTGTGCTTACACGGTGACGGCGAGCATGCGCTCCAGTTTGCGCGACGCCTGCGGGCGGCGTTCTCGGAAGAGGGCATTGTTGTCAGCGCAGAATAATCATGAAAGGACAATAACATGCCAGAAGGTCCGGAGATCCGCCGCGCGGCGGATAGCCTGGAGGCGGCGATAAAGGGCAAACCTCTGACACACGTCTGGTTTGCCTTTCCTCAACTCAAGCCGTTTGAATCGCAGCTGGTGGGGCAGACGGTGACCCACATTGAAACGCGCGGCAAGGCGTTACTCACCCACTTTTCCCATAACCTGACGTTATACAGCCATAATCAGCTTTACGGTGTCTGGCGGGTGGTGGAGGCGGACGAGCAGCCGCAAACGACCCGCGTGCTGCGCGTGCGGCTACAAACGGCGGATAAGGCGATCCTGCTTTACAGCGCCTCTGATATCGAAATGTTAACACCGGAGCAGCTGCTGACGCATCCGTTCTTACAGCGGGTCGGACCGGACGTGCTCGACATGCGTCTGACGGCAAGCGATGTGAAAGCCCGGTTGTTATCCCCCACATTCCGCAACCGGCAGTTTTCCGGGCTGTTGCTCGATCAGGCATTTCTGGCGGGGCTGGGAAACTACCTGCGGGTGGAGATCCTCTGGGAAGTGGGGCTGGCGCCGCAGCGCAAAGCGTCGCAGCTGAGCGATGAACAGCTGGAGGCGCTGTCGCACGCGTTACTGGATATTCCACGGCTGTCGTACAACACGCGCGGCGTGGTGGATGAGAACAAGCATCACGGGGCGCTGTTCCGCTTCAAGGTGTTTCATCGGGCAGGTAAAAAGTGCGAGCGGTGCGGCGGGGTGATTGAGAAGGCGACGATCTCTTCCAGGCCGTTTTACTGGTGTCCTGGGTGCCAGATGTAAAAAAGCCGGGTGGTGGCTACGCCTTACCCGGCCTACATCTCGCACTTGTAGGCCCGGCAAGCGAAGCGCCGCCGGGCGTGTTTTTTAGCGCTTAATGTCAGACTTAAAATCACGCTGCTCGTAGCCGGTATACAGCTGACGAGGACGCGCGATTTTCATGCCTTCGCTGTGCATTTCGTTCCAGTGCGCAATCCAGCCCACGGTACGCGCCATGGCGAAGATTACGGTGAACATGGAAGACGGAATGCCCATCGCTTTCAGAATAATGCCAGAGTAGAAATCGACGTTCGGGTAGAGTTTCTTCTCGATGAAGTACGGGTCGTTCAGCGCGATGTGTTCCAGCTCCATCGCCACTTCCAGCAGATCATCTTTGGTGCCCAGCTCTTTCAGCACTTCGTGGCAGGTCTCACGCATGACGGTCGCGCGCGGGTCGTAGTTTTTGTAAACACGGTGACCGAAGCCCATCAGACGGAAGGAGTCATTCTTGTCTTTCGCGCGGCGCACGAACTCAGGAATGTGCTCAACGGAGCTGATTTCTTCCAGCATCTTCAGTGCCGCTTCGTTCGCGCCGCCGTGCGCCGGTCCCCACAGGGAGGCGATACCCGCAGCGATACAGGCGAACGGGTTCGCGCCGGAAGAGCCCGCGGTACGGACGGTAGAGGTCGAGGCGTTTTGTTCGTGGTCAGCGTGCAGGATCAGAATACGGTCCATCGCGCGTTCCAGCACCGGGTTCACTTCGTACTCTTCGCACGGCGTGGAGAACATCATACGCAGGAAGTTACCCGCGTAGGAGAGGTCATTGCGTGGGTACACAAACGGCTGACCGATAGAGTATTTGTAACACATCGCCGCCATGGTAGGCATTTTAGACAGCAGACGGAACGCCGCGATATCACGGTGACGTGGGTTATTCACGTCCAGAGAATCGTGGTAGAACGCCGCCAGCGCACCGGTAATACCGCACATGACCGCCATCGGATGAGAGTCACGACGGAACGCATGGAACAGACGGGTAATCTGCTCATGGATCATGGTGTGACGGGTCACGGTGGTTTTGAATTCATCGTACTGCGCCTGCGTCGGTTTTTCGCCGTTCAGCAGGATGTAGCACACTTCCAGATAGTTGGATTCGGTGGCTAACTGATCGATGGGGAAGCCGCGATGGAGCAGGATACCTTCGTCACCGTCAATGTAGGTGATTTTGGATTCGCAAGATGCGGTGGAGGTGAATCCAGGGTCAAAGGTGAATACCCCTTTGGAACCCAGCGTACGGATATCAATAACATCCTGACCGAGCGTGCCTTTTAGCACATCCAGTTCAATAGCATCATCACCATTTAGGGTGAGTTTTGCCTTTGTATCAGCCATTTACGGTCTCCTTAGCGCCTTATGCTTAAGACTGCGCTTTACCGGATTTGCTTTCAGCTGTTAATCATCGTTACCAGATTGTTATTTGGCTTACCGCTCAGCTCACGAGGAGAAACCAGGGTACAGAGCTATGGCGCCTTGCAGGTAAACGAATGAAATATCAGTGAAACAACAGCAAATCAGCGTTTTTGCAGTCCGAATTATTCAAACCTGTATATCACTAATAACTGTCCTGATAACTTCGGTCAATACCATCACACTGTTACATAACTATTTGTCAGGTGAAAGAGAGACCTCATAACTTTTGCGCATTATATGCCTTTTCTGATGACGTTTGTAACAATATTGTTTAACATTTGTCAAATCAGATGATTAAAAATTAAAAAGATGTTGTTATCGTGACCCCGATCACTGTTCCAGAGAAAACCCAACAAACTGTATGTAGGTTAATTGTAATGATTTTGTGAACGGCCTATACTGCCGCCAGGTCTCCGGAACACCCTGCAATCCCGAGCCACCCAGCGTTGTAACGTGTCGTTTTAGCATTTGGAAGCAATGTTTTGCATGACGCGCAGTTATAGAAAAGGAACGCTGTCTGACCCGCATCGCAGTCCGGAGGAAGGAAACAATAAGAACAGCATGTGGGCGTTATTCATGATAAGAAATGTGAAAAAACAAAGACCTGTCAATCTGGATCTGAAAACGATCCGATTCCCTGTAACAGCAATAGCGTCCATTCTGCACCGTGTTTCTGGTGTGATTACGTTTGTGGCGGTCGGTATCTTGCTGTGGTTACTGGGAACCAGCCTCTCATCCCCTGAAGGATTCCTCCAGGCCTCAGCCATTATGAACAGCTTCTTCGTGAAATTTATCATGTGGGGCATTCTGACCGCGCTGGCCTATCACGTGGTTGGCGGCGTTCGCCATATGCTGATGGACTTTGGCTACCTGGAAGAGACGTTCGAGGCCGGTAAACGTACCGCTAACATTTCATTTGTGATCACTGTCGTGCTTTCACTTCTCGCAGGAGTTCTCGTATGGTAAGCAACGCCTCCGCATTAGGACGCAACGGCGTACATGACTTCATCCTGGTCCGTGCTACCGCCATCGTTCTCACCCTTTACATCATCTATATGATCGGTTTCTTCGCGACCAGCGGCACGCTGACGTGGGAAATCTGGAGTGGTTTCTTCGGATCGGCCTTCACCAAAGTGTTCACCCTGCTGGCCCTGTTCTCCATCCTTATTCATGCCTGGATTGGCATGTGGCAGGTGTTGACCGATTACGTTAAACCGCTGGCGATTCGCCTTCCGCTGCAACTGATTATTGTTGTTGCTCTGCTGGTTTACGTCATTTATGGATTTGTTGTGGTGTGGGGTGTGTAATGAAACTGCCAGTCAGAGAATTTGATGCTGTTGTGATTGGTGCGGGTGGCGCAGGTATGCGCGCCGCACTGCAAATTTCCCAGAGCGGCCAGACCTGTGCGCTGCTCTCTAAAGTATTCCCGACCCGTTCCCACACTGTGTCTGCGCAGGGCGGTATCACCGTTGCGCTGGGTAATTCCCATGAAGATAACTGGGAATGGCATATGTACGATACGGTAAAAGGTTCCGATTACATCGGTGACCAGGATGCCATCGAATATATGTGTAAAACCGGCCCGGAAGCGATTCTGGAGCTGGACCACATGGGTCTGCCGTTCTCTCGTCTGGAAAATGGCACCATCTATCAGCGTCCGTTTGGCGGCCAGTCGAAAAACTTCGGCGGCGAGCAGGCGGCACGAACCGCAGCGGCGGCTGACCGTACCGGCCACGCGCTGCTGCACACGCTGTATCAGCAGAACCTGAAAAACCACACCACAATTTTCTCCGAGTGGTATGCGCTGGATCTGGTGAAAAACGCCGATGGCGCCGTGGTGGGGTGTACCGCCCTGTGCATCGAAACCGGTGAGGTGGTCTACTTCAAAGCCCGCGCAACCGTTCTGGCGACCGGCGGCGCAGGCCGTATCTATCAGTCCACTACCAACGCCCATATCAACACCGGTGACGGCGTTGGGATGGCGATCCGCGCTGGCGTGCCGGTGCAGGACATGGAGATGTGGCAGTTCCACCCAACCGGTATCGCCGGTGCGGGCGTACTGGTGACAGAAGGCTGCCGTGGTGAAGGTGGTTACCTGCTGAACAAACATGGCGAGCGCTTCATGGAGCGTTATGCGCCAAACGCAAAAGACCTTGCGGGCCGTGACGTGGTGGCGCGTTCCATCATGATCGAAATCCGTGAAGGCCGCGGCTGTGACGGCCCTTGGGGTCCACACGCGAAGCTGAAACTCGACCATCTGGGTAAAGACGTGCTGGAATCCCGTCTGCCGGGCATTCTGGAGCTGTCCCGCACCTTCGCGCACGTCGACCCTGTGAAAGAGCCAATTCCGGTTATCCCAACCTGTCACTACATGATGGGCGGTATTCCGACCAAAGTGACCGGTCAGGCGCTGACCGTGAACGAGCAGGGCGAAGACGTGGTCATCCCTGGCCTGTTCGCGGTAGGCGAAATTGCCTGCGTATCCGTGCACGGCGCAAACCGTCTGGGCGGCAACTCCCTGCTGGACCTGGTGGTATTTGGTCGTGCGGTGGGTCTGCATCTCCAGGAGTCTATTGCCGAGCAGGGCGCGCTGCGTGATGCGACCGACGACGAAATAGATGCCTCTCTTGAGCGCCTCAACCGCTGGAACGGCAACCGTAGCGGCGAAGATCCGGTGGAGATCCGTAAGGCGTTGCAGGAGTGTATGCAGCACAACTTCTCGGTATTCCGCGAAGGTGACGCTATGGCCAAAGGGCTTGAGCAGCTGAAAGCGATCCGCGAGCGTCTGAAGAATGCCCGTCTGGATGATACCTCCAGCGAGTTCAACACCCAGCGCGTTGAGTGCCTGGAGCTGGATAACCTGATGGAAACCGCGTTCGCCACTGCGATGTCGGCAAACTTCCGTACCGAAAGCCGTGGCGCCCATAGCCGCTTCGACTTCCCGGATCGTGATGACGAAAACTGGCTGTGCCATTCCCTGTATCTGCCAGAGTCGGAAACCATGACGCGTCGTAGCGTTAACATGGAACCGAAACTGCGTCCGGCGTTCCCGCCGAAGATTCGTACCTACTAATGCGGAGACAGGATAATGAAACTCGAATTCTCAGTTTATCGTTATAACCCGGATGTAGACGATGCTCCGCGTATGCAGGATTACACCCTCGAAGCGGAAGAAGGTCGTGACATGATGCTGCTGGATGCCTTAATCCAGCTGAAAGAGAAAGATCCTACGCTGTCGTTCCGCCGCTCCTGCCGTGAAGGGGTGTGTGGCTCTGACGGTGTGAACATGAACGGCAAAAACGGTCTGGCCTGTATCACGCCAATTTCAGCGCTACAGCGTCCTGGCCAGAAAATTGTGATCCGTCCTCTGCCTGGCCTGCCGGTCGTGCGTGATTTGGTGGTGGACATGGGGCAATTCTATGCACAATATGAGAAGATTAAGCCTTACTTATTGAATAATGGGCAAAATCCACCCGCTCGTGAGCACTTACAGTCTCCTGAGCAGCGTGAAAAACTCGATGGGTTGTACGAGTGTATTCTCTGTGCATGCTGTTCAACGTCATGCCCGTCATTCTGGTGGAACCCGGATAAATTTATCGGCCCTGCGGGTCTGCTGGCTGCCTATCGCTTCCTGATCGACAGCCGCGATACCGAAACCGAGAATCGTCTGGAAGGGCTAAGTGACGCTTTCAGCGTATTCCGCTGCCATAGCATCATGAACTGCGTCAGTGTGTGTCCTAAGGGGCTGAACCCGACGCGTGCCATCGGCCATATTAAGTCGATGTTGTTGCAGCGCAGTGCGTAAGTAACAACGCCGGATGGCGCTGCGCTTATCCGGCCTACGTAACAGTAGGCCCGGTAAGCGTAGCGCCACCGGGCAAATTGCAGAAACCTTTAAAAACTGCCAGATAAGTAAATAATCGAGACGTTCAGCGCGAGACAAGGCGCGGTTGAACGAATCCCCTGGAGCATAGTTGACTATGTGACTGGGGTGAGTGAAAGCCGCAACGCAGTCGCAGCCGGAACGACGAAGATTATTTAGACAGTTTCTAAAGGTTCCTTCGCGGGCCACAAAGAGCTCGCAGGTGAACCCCGGCACGTACACGTGGTGTGCGTGGTAGTTTCTACGGCGAAAGTAAGCATAAAAATGCTTAAGGGATCACGATGCAGAACGGCGCAATGAAAGCCTGGCTGGACTCTTCTTACCTCTCTGGTTCAAACCAGAGCTGGATAGAACAGCTCTATGAAGACTTCTTAACCGATCCTGACTCAGTGGACGCAAACTGGCGTTCCATGTTCCAGCAGTTGCCTGGTACAGGGGTCAAACCGGATCAATTCCATTCAAAAACACGTGATTATTTCCGTCGTCTGGCGAAGGATGCCTCACGTTACTCTTCTGCGATTTCCGACCCTGACACCAATGCGAAGCAGGTTAAAGTCCTGCAACTTATCAACGCTTATCGCTTCCGTGGTCACCAGCATGCGAATCTCGATCCGCTGGGACTGTGGCAGCAGGAACGTGTGGCGGATCTCGATCCGGCTTATCACGATCTGACCGAGGCCGATTTCCAGGAAAGCTTTAACGTAGGTTCATTTGCCATCGGCAAAGACACGATGAAGCTGGGCGATCTGATTGACGCGCTCAAGCAAACCTACTGCGGCTCCATCGGCGCGGAATATATGCACATTACCTCCACCGAAGAGAAACGCTGGATCCAGCAGCGTATCGAATCCGTGGCAGGCCACGCGAATTTCTCAGCAGAAGAGAAAAAACGTTTCCTCAGCGAACTGACCGCAGCGGAAGGCCTTGAGCGCTATCTGGGCGCGAAATTCCCTGGCGCAAAACGCTTCTCACTGGAGGGCGGCGATGCGTTAGTCCCGATGCTGAAAGAGCTGATTCGTCATGCCGGTAAGAGCGGCACGCGCGAAGTGGTGCTGGGCATGGCGCACCGTGGTCGCCTGAACGTGCTGGTTAACGTGCTGGGTAAAAAGCCGCAGGATCTGTTCGACGAATTTGCGGGTAAACATAAAGAGCACCTCGGCACCGGTGACGTGAAGTACCACATGGGCTTCTCGTCAGATATCGAAACCGAGGGCGGTCAGGTTCACCTGGCGCTGGCGTTTAACCCGTCGCACCTGGAAATCGTCAGCCCGGTGGTTATCGGTTCCGTGCGTGCGCGTCTGGATCGTCTGGACGAGCCGAGCAGCAATAAAGTGCTGCCAATCACCATTCACGGTGATGCGGCGGTCACAGGGCAGGGCGTGGTTCAGGAAACCCTGAACATGTCGAAAGCGCGTGGTTATGAAGTGGGCGGTACCGTTCGCATCGTAATCAACAACCAGGTGGGCTTCACCACCTCTAACCCGCTGGATGCGCGTTCCACCCCGTACTGCACCGACATCGGTAAAATGGTTCAGGCACCCATCTTCCACGTTAACGCGGATGACCCTGAAGCCGTTGCTTTCGTTACCCGTCTGGCGCTGGACTTCCGTAACACCTTCAAGCGCGACGTGTTCATTGACCTCTTCTGCTACCGCCGTCACGGCCACAACGAAGCGGATGAGCCAAGTGCAACCCAGCCGCTGATGTACCAGAAAATCAAAAAACACCCGACGCCGCGTAAAATCTACGCTGACAAGCTGGAAAGCGAAAAAGTGGCGACGCTGGAAGATGCGACCGAGATGGTCAATCTTTATCGCGACGCGCTGGATGCGGGTGAATGCGTAGTGAAAGAGCTGCGCCCAATGAACATGCACTCCTTTACCTGGTCGCCGTATCTCAACCACGAGTGGGACGAGAGCTACCCGAACAAGGTTGAGATGAAGCGTTTGCAGGAACTGGCTAAACGCATCAGCACCGTGCCGGAAGCGATCGAGATGCAGTCCCGCGTGGCCAAGATCTATGGCGATCGCCAGGCAATGGCGGCGGGTGAGAAGCTGTTCGACTGGGGCGGCGCGGAAACGCTGGCCTATGCGACGCTGGTTGACGAAGGTATTCCGGTTCGTCTGTCCGGTGAAGATGCGGGTCGTGGCACCTTCTTCCACCGTCATGCGGTTGTACACAACCAGTCTAACGGTTCAACGTACACTCCGCTTCAGCACGTGCATAACGGTCAGGGCCAGTTCAAGGTCTGGGACTCCGTGCTGTCAGAAGAAGCGGTTCTGGCCTTCGAATACGGCTACGCCACCGCAGAACCCCGCACCCTGACCATCTGGGAAGCGCAGTTCGGTGACTTCGCCAACGGTGCGCAGGTCGTCATCGACCAGTTCATCTCCTCCGGTGAGCAGAAGTGGGGCCGTATGTGCGGTCTGGTGATGCTGCTGCCGCACGGCTATGAAGGACAAGGTCCGGAGCACTCCTCCGCGCGTCTGGAGCGTTATCTGCAACTCTGCGCCGAGCAGAATATGCAGGTTTGCGTGCCGTCCACTCCGGCTCAGGTTTACCACATGCTGCGTCGTCAGGCGCTGCGCGGTATGCGCCGTCCGCTGGTGGTCATGTCGCCAAAATCCCTGCTGCGCCATCCACTGGCGGTCTCCAGCCTGGAAGAGCTGGCAAACGGCACCTTCCTGCCGGCCATCGGTGAAATTGACGAGCTGGATCCGCAGGCCGTTAAGCGTGTCGTAATGTGTTCTGGTAAGGTTTATTACGACCTGCTGGAACAGCGCCGTAAGAACGATCAGAAAGATGTCGCCATCGTGCGTATCGAACAGCTTTATCCGTTCCCGCATCAGGCGATGCAGGAAGTGCTGAAACAGTACGCTCACGTTCATGATTTTGTCTGGTGCCAGGAAGAGCCGCTCAACCAGGGCGCATGGTATTGCAGCCAGCATCATTTCCGTGAAGTGATTCCATTTGGGTCTGCCCTGCGTTATGCAGGTCGCCCGGCCTCCGCCTCTCCGGCGGTAGGGTATATGTCCGTTCACCAGAAGCAGCAACAAGATCTGGTCAATGACGCGCTGAACGTCGATTAATTAAAGGATACATAATGAGTAGCGTAGATATTCTTGTTCCCGACCTGCCTGAGTCCGTAGCAGATGCAACCGTCGCCACCTGGCACAAAAAACCAGGCGACGCGGTAACCCGTGACGAAGTGCTGGTAGAAATCGAAACTGACAAAGTGGTACTGGAAGTACCGGCTTCAGCGGATGGCATTCTGGATGCAGTCCTGGAAGATGAAGGTACGACCGTCACTTCTCGCCAGATCCTGGGTCGCCTGCGTGAAGGCAATAGCGCGGGCAAAGAGTCCAGCGCCAAATCTGAAGAAAAAGCGTCTACCCCGGCCCAGCGCCAGCAGGCGTCTCTGTCCGATCAGACCAACGACGCGCTCAGCCCGGCGATCCGTCGCCTGCTGGCTGAGCACAGCCTCGATCCGGCAGCCATCAAAGGCACCGGCGTGGGTGGCCGTCTGACGCGCGAAGACATCGACAAGCATCTGGCAAAAGCGCCTTCTGAGGCGAAAGCGGAAGCGAAAGCCCCTGCGGCAGCACCAGCGGCACAGCCCGCTCTGGGCGCACGTAGCGAAAAACGCGTGCCGATGACCCGCCTGCGTAAGCGCGTGGCCGAGCGTCTGCTGGAAGCGAAAAACTCCACCGCGATGCTGACCACCTTTAACGAAGTCAACATGAAGCCAATCATGGATCTGCGCAAGCAGTACGGTGACGCGTTTGAAAAACGTCACGGTATCCGTCTGGGCTTCATGTCCTTCTACGTGAAAGCGGTAGTTGAAGCGCTGAAACGCTACCCGGAAGTGAACGCGTCTATCGATGGCGATGACGTGGTTTACCACAACTACTTCGACGTCAGCATGGCGGTTTCTACCCCGCGCGGCCTGGTTACCCCGGTTCTGCGTGACGTGGATACCCTGGGTATGGCTGACATCGAGAAGAAAATCAAAGAGCTGGCCGTGAAAGGCCGCGACGGCAAGCTGACCGTTGAGGACCTGACTGGCGGTAACTTCACCATTACCAACGGTGGTGTGTTCGGCTCGCTGATGTCTACCCCGATCATCAACCCGCCGCAGAGCGCGATCCTGGGTATGCATGCCATTAAAGATCGTCCAATGGCGGTAGACGGTAAAGTGGAGATCCTGCCGATGATGTACCTGGCGCTCTCTTACGATCACCGCCTGATCGACGGCCGCGAGTCCGTAGGCTTCCTGGTTGCCATTAAAGAGCTGCTGGAAGATCCAACGCGTCTGCTGCTGGACGTCTAGTTTTTGCAGTCTTGCCCGGCGGCGCGTTGCTTGCCGGGCCTACAAAAGCACTACCTAACGATTACCTGAAGGATGGATAGAACACATGAACTTACATGAATATCAGGCCAAACAGCTGTTTGCCCGGTATGGCTTACCGGCTCCGGTGGGTTATGCCTGTACTACCCCGCGTGAAGCAGAAGAAGCCGCGTCTAAAATCGGTTCCGGCCCGTGGGTAGTTAAATGTCAGGTTCACGCTGGTGGCCGTGGTAAAGCGGGCGGTGTGAAGGTTGTTAAGAGCAAAGAAGAGATCCGTGCGTTTGCTGAACATTGGCTCGGCAAGCGTCTGGTAACCTACCAGACAGATGCGAACGGCCAGCCGGTTAACCAGATCCTGGTGGAAGCGGCAACCGACATCGCGAAAGAACTGTACCTCGGCGCAGTCGTAGACCGTAGCTCCCGTCGCGTGGTGTTCATGGCGTCTACCGAAGGCGGCGTGGAAATCGAAAAAGTGGCGGAAGAAACCCCGCACCTGATCCACAAAGTGGCTATCGATCCGCTGGCGGGCCCAATGCCTTACCAGGGTCGTGAGCTGGCATTCAAACTGGGTCTGGAAGGCAAGCTGGTTCAGCAGTTCACCAAGATCTTCATGGGTCTGGCGACCATTTTCCTGGAGCGCGATTTGGCGCTGATCGAGATCAACCCGCTGGTGATCACCACCCAGGGCGACCTGATCTGCCTCGACGGCAAGCTGGGCGCTGACGGCAACGCGCTGTTCCGCCAGTCCGATCTGCGTGAAATGCGCGATCAGTCTCAGGAAGATCCGCGTGAAGCACAGGCTGCACAGTGGGAGCTGAACTACGTCGCGCTGGATGGCAACATCGGCTGCATGGTTAACGGTGCGGGCCTGGCAATGGGCACCATGGACATCGTTAAGCTGCACGGCGGTGAGCCAGCGAACTTCCTCGACGTGGGCGGTGGCGCAACTAAAGAGCGCGTAACCGAAGCGTTCAAAATCATTCTCTCTGACAGCAACGTGAAAGCGGTTCTGGTGAACATCTTCGGCGGTATCGTACGTTGCGACCTGATCGCCGACGGTATCATCGGCGCGGTAGAAGAAGTGGGCGTTAACGTTCCGGTTGTTGTACGTCTGGAAGGGAACAACGCTGAACTCGGCGCGAAAAAACTGGCTGACAGCGGCCTGAATATTATTGCAGCGAAAAGTCTGACGGATGCAGCTCAGCAGGTTGTTGCCGCAGTGGAGGGGAAATAATGTCCGTTTTAATTAATAAAGATACCAAGGTTATCTGCCAGGGCTTCACCGGTAGCCAGGGGACTTTCCACTCCGAACAGGCGATTGCCTACGGTACGCAGATGGTTGGCGGCGTAACGCCAGGTAAAGGCGGCACCACGCATCTGGGCCTGCCGGTGTTCAACACCGTGCGTGAAGCGGTAGAAGCGACGGGCGCAACCGCGACCGTGATCTACGTTCCGGCGCCGTTCTGCAAAGACTCTATTCTGGAAGCGATCGACGCAGGCATTAAGCTGATCATCACCATCACCGAAGGTATCCCGACGCTGGATATGCTGACCGTGAAGGTGAAGCTGGACGAAGCAGGCGTGCGCATGATCGGCCCGAACTGCCCAGGCGTTATCACTCCGGGCGAATGCAAAATCGGCATCATGCCGGGGCACATTCACAAGCCGGGTAAAGTGGGCATCGTTTCCCGTTCCGGCACCCTGACCTATGAAGCGGTTAAGCAGACCACCGATTACGGTTTCGGCCAGTCCACCTGCGTGGGCATCGGCGGTGACCCGATCCCGGGCTCTAACTTCATCGACATCCTGAAGCTGTTCCAGGAAGATCCACAGACCGAAGCGATCGTGATGATCGGTGAGATCGGTGGTAGCGCGGAAGAAGAAGCGGCTGCTTACATCAAAGATCATGTGACCAAGCCAGTGGTGGGTTACATCGCAGGTGTGACCGCGCCGAAAGGCAAACGTATGGGTCACGCGGGCGCGATTATCGCTGGCGGTAAAGGTACGGCTGATGAGAAATTCGCAGCACTGGAAGCCGCAGGCGTGAAAACCGTTCGCAGCCTGGCGGATATCGGTGAAGCACTGAAATCCATCATTAAGTAAGTCCTCTCTGCTCCCCGAATGGGGCGCGTTGAAGTATAAAAAAATGTCCGTTTCGACATGGTTGGCCGCTGTAAAGCGGCCTTTTTTTATTGTCTGCGTTTAGCCACCAGAGTGAATTTATAGTCGTCGGTGTTAAACACGTTGCGACTGTATTCAAATACCCGGCCGTCTTTCAGAAAGCCGCGGGAGACTTTTTCCAGAATCGGTTTTGCCGGATCGAGCGCCAGGGCGGCAATCGCCTCATCCGATGGCATGACTGGCACCAGCTCCTGCTCGCTGCGATCGATAACCATCTTTTTGATCTGCTCAATGTAATGGTATTTCGACTGTTCCATCACTTCCCAGGTGAGGTCGGGGAACATCGCCAGCGGCATCCATGTCTCTTCCAGATTCACCGGCTTTTCCCTGATGAAGCGTACGCGCTTGACGTGCCAGACTTTATCATCCGGATTGAGCGCCAGTTTTGCCGCGAGCCGCTCATCGGCTTTCACCACTTCGAAGACGCTGACGTCGCTGTGCGTATCGACGTTGCGATCCGCCAGCTTTTCGTAAAAGCCGGTGAGCTGATAAATATCGTAATTCACCCGCTCCTCTTTTACATACGAGCCGCTGCCCTGAATACTTTCGATGATCTGCTCGTCGGCGAGCAGCTTCAAAGCCTGCCGCACGGTGACCCGGCTGACGCTAAACGCCTCCTGAAGGCTGGATTCTGTCGGCAGCGCGTCGCCAGGTTTTAACTCACCGGCATTAATTTTTTCGCGGAACGCATCGGCGATCTGCCGGTACATCGGTTTATTACCCATTGTGTCGCGCCTTTTTAATACCTTTTCAGGGAATTATGCCTTCAGCTGTAAATTTGTAAATAATACAAATAAAATACAAATATCGATGTTAGTGAAAATGATCACGTAAATGTATTATCTGGTCTGCCACAATCCTCCCCAGACAATAACTTTGGATAGGTGAGGATCTTATGAACCTGACGACTCTGACCGACCCCCGTGCTGTCTGCGTGCAGGCGCAGTTTACCAGCCGTGATGAGGCAATCCGTCAGCTTGCGACGCGGCTGGTGGCGTTGGGCAAAATAGCCGACGCCGATACGTTTCTGGCAGACGTTTTCCATCGGGAATCGCTTGGCCCGACGGCGCTGGGCGAGGGGCTGGCCGTACCCCATGGTAAATCAGTGGCGGTAAAGGAAGCGGCTTTTGCCGTGGCCACACTGCGCGAGCCGCTGGCCTGGGAAGGCGTGGACGGGCCGGAGGAGGTCGAGCTGATTTTTCTGCTCGCCATTCCTCCCGCTCAAGCGGGGTCAACGCATATTCAGGTCCTGACGGAACTGACGTCTCGCCTGGCGGATGACGAGCTCAGGGCGCGCGTGATGACGGCGACCAGCGCGGAAGCGGTGCTTGCGGCGCTGGAGACGGCGCCTGACGCACAAGAAACCGCCGTTGCGGAGAATGCCCCGACGATCGTCTGCGTAACCGCCTGTCCGGCCGGGATCGCCCATACCTACATGGCAGCGGAATATCTCGAAAAAGCGGGACGTAAGCTCGGCGTCAATGTGGTGGTCGAAAAGCAGGGGGCGAATGGTATTGAGGGGCGCATCACCGCGCAGCAGTTGCAGGAGGCAAAAGCGTGTATCTTCGCGGCGGAAGTGGCGATCAAAGAGCGTGAGCGTTTTCAGGGGATCCCCGCCATTTCCGTGCCCGTCGCGGAACCCTTACGCCATGCTGAAGCGCTCATTGAGCGTGCGCTGGCGCTACAGCCTGTATCCGATGCGCGTCCTGCGCACGTCGACACGGACGCGAAAAAGTGCGTTAAAACCGAACTCAAGCAGGCGCTGCTCAGCGGTATCTCTTTTGCGGTGCCGCTGATTGTCGCTGGCGGCACGGTGCTGGCCGTGTCGGTACTACTGGCGCAAATCCTGGGCTTGCAGCATCTGTTCGATCAGGAAAACTCGTGGCTGTGGATGTACCGCAAACTGGGCGGCGGGATGCTCGGTATTCTGATGGTGCCTGTTCTGGCGGCCTATACCGCTTACTCGCTGGCGGATAAACCTGCGCTTACGCCCGGCTTTGCGGCGGGTCTTGCCGCCAATATGATCGGCTCTGGTTTTCTCGGGGCCATCGTCGGCGGGCTGATTGCGGGCTACCTGATGCGCTGGGTGAAAAACCACATCCGGCTGAGTAGCCGCTACAACGGCTTTCTGACCTTTTATCTCTATCCGGTGATTGGCGTGCTGGGCGCAGGCAGCCTGATGCTGTTTGTGATCGGCGAACCGGTGGCCTGGATCAATAACGCCCTGACCGCCTGGCTTAACGGTCTGTCCGGCGCGAATGCGCTGCTGCTGGGGGCGATCCTGGGCTTTATGTGCTCGTTCGATCTGGGCGGTCCGGTCAACAAAGCCTCTTACGCGTTCTGTCTGGGAGCGATGGCCAATGGCGTATACGGGCCTTATGCGATTTTTGCCTCCGTCAAAATGGTATCGGCCTTTACCGTGACGGCATCAACGATGCTGGCTCCGAACCTGTTCAAACAGTTCGAAATTGAAACCGGCAAGTCCACCTGGCTGCTGGGGCTGGCGGGCATCACCGAAGGGGCAATTCCGATGGCTATCGAGGATCCGTTGCGGGTCATTGGCTCATTTGTTCTGGGGTCAATGGTGACCGGAGCGATTGTCGGGGCGATGGGGATTGGGCTATCCACCCCCGGCGCGGGCATTTTCTCGCTCTTCTTACTGCATGATGCCGGGCTGGGCGGCGTGATGGCCGCTGTCGGCTGGTTTGGCGCCGCGCTGGCTGGCGCCGCAATCTCTACGCTCATTTTACTGCTCTGGCGACGCCAGGCCGTGAAGAGCGGCACCTACGTGACTGAAGACATACCATCGTAAACACGCACTGACAGGAAACGAAGATGAAAGCTGTATCTCGCGTTCATATCACGCCACATATGCACTGGGACCGGGAGTGGTACTTCACCACCGAAGCGTCACGTATTCTTCTGGTCAATAATATGGAAGAGATCCTCACCCGTCTTGAGCAGGACGCAGAGTATAAATACTACGTTCTCGACGGCCAGACGGCGGTGCTGGAAGATTATTTTGCCGTGAAACCGGAAAACAGGCCACGCGTGAAGGCGCTGGTGGCGGCCGGGAAGCTGATTATCGGGCCGTGGTATACCCAGACGGACACCACCCTTGTCTCCGGCGAGTCGATTGTCCGAAATCTGATGTACGGTATTCGCGACTGTCTGGCCTTTGGCGAGCCGATGAAAATTGGCTATCTGCCGGACTCCTTCGGCATGTCTTCCCAGCTGCCGCACATTTACAACGGTTTTGGCATCACGCGCACCATGTTCTGGCGCGGGTGTTCCGAGCGGCACGGTACCGATAAAACCGAATTTCTCTGGCAAAGCCAGGACGGCAGCGAAGTGACGGCACAGGTGCTGCCGCTGGGCTACGCGATTGGTAAGTACTTACCGGAGGATGAGGCCGGGCTGCGCAAACGGCTCGACACGTACTTCGAGGTGCTGGAAAAAGCCTCCGTGACGAAAGAAATTTTACTGCCTAACGGCCATGATCAGATGCCGCTCCAGCAGAACATCTTTGCGGTGATGGATAAGCTGCGCGAAATCTATCCGCAGCGTCAGTTTGTGATGAGCCGCTTCGAGGAGGTGTTTGACCACATTGACGCGCACCGCGATGAACTGGCGACGCTGAAAGGGGAGTTTATTGACGGTAAATATATGCGAGTGCACCGGACGATAGGCTCCACGCGGATGGATATCAAAATCGCCCACGCCCGGATAGAGAATAAAATCGTCAACGTCCTTGAGCCGCTGGCCACGCTTGCCTGGACGCTGGGTTTTGAGTATCACCACGGCTTGCTGGAAAAAATGTGGAAAGAGATCCTCAAGAATCACGCCCACGACAGTATCGGCTGCTGCTGTAGTGACAAAGTGCATCGTGAGGTGATGTCACGCTTCGAGCTGGCGGAAGACATGGCCGATAACCTGACATGCTTCTATATGCGCAAGATTGTCGACAACATGCCGCAGAGCGAGGAAGACAAACTGGTGATGTTTAACCTCACGCCCTGGCCGCGTGAGGAAGTGATTAACACCACGATACGTCTGCGCGCCAGCCAGTTCCGCCTGCTGGACGATAGGGGGAATGAAATCCCTTACTGCCTGCGCAGCGCGCGTGAAATCGACCCCGGCTTGATTGACCGGCAAATTGTGCATTACGGCAACTACGATCCCTTTATGGAGTTTGATATCCAGCTCAATCAGATCCTGCCATCAATGGGTTACCGCACGCTCTATATCGAGCCGCACGTGGCCGGCAAGCTGCTGGCGGCAGAAAAATCGTCGGAGGCGTTGCTGGAAAATGCTTTCTGGGAAATAACGTTAAACGACGACGGCACCCTGCGTCTGCTCGATAAAGCGTCTGGGCTTATCTATGACCGCGCGCTGGAAATAGAAGAGAGCTCGGATGATGGCGATGAGTACGACTACTCGCCTTCACGGGAAGAGTGGAGACTCACTTCCGCTCAGGGCGAGCATGAGGTTGAGGTGATCCACGAGGCCTGGCAGAGCAGGGCGGTGATCCGCCATCGCATGGCGGTGCCGGCGGATCTCGCCGAACGTTCTGCGCGTCAGCAGACGGGAACGCTTGAGGCAGAACTCACGGTCACGCTCAGCCATAACAGCCGACGTATCGACGTTGAGGCGCGTCTCGGAAATCACGCGGATGACCACCGTGTGCGGGTGCTGATCCCGACGCCATTTACCACAGACACGGTGTTAGCCGATACCCAGTTCGGTTCGCTGACGCGTCCTGTACAGGATGAAGCGATGGCGAACTGGCAGGAGGAGGGCTGGAAGGAAGCGCCGCTGCCGGTGTGGAATCTGCTTAACTACGCTGTGCTCCAGGAACGGCGTAACGGGATGGCGCTGTTTACCGAAGGGTTGCGCGAATTTGAAGTGACTGGCGAGCGTCAAAAAACGTTTGCCCTGACGTTGCTTCGCGGCGTGGGGGTGCTTGGGAAGGAAGATTTACTGCTGCGCCCCGGCAGACCGTCCGGGATCAAAATGCCGGTGCCTGATTCGCAGATGCGGGGCCAGTTAACCTGTCGCTTTAGCCTGTTCAGTTTTAATGGTACGCCAGTCAGTGCTGGCGTTGCGCAGCAGGCGAAGTCGTGGTTAACGCCAGTGCACTGTTATAACAAAATCCCGTGGGATGCGATGAAGCTTAACCGCGCCTCTTTCACCACTCCCTGTAGCTATAGCCTGCTAACGCTGGCGCCTAACGGATGCGTACTCAGTGCGCTGAAAAAAGCGGAGGATCGTGACGAGATGATTCTTCGTCTGTACAACCCTTCGGAGACCCGCTCCTGTGACGTGGCTTTGTCTGTGAACCGTGAGGTCCAGGCCTGTTGCGAAACGGACATGAATGAGGTGTGCAAGGCGCAAGGGGAGGAGGGTTCAGCCATTACGGGACCGTTCCGGCCAGGCCAGTCACGCACCTTTAGCATAAAAATTGAAAGGTAATCCTCCGAACAAAATAAAGGCCGCAGGAATGCGGCCTTTATTTCATCAAATAGTCACGAAAGGGTGTTAATTTTAAGATTATTAAAGGTGAATGAAATGTAATCGCTTCGGCGGGTAGCAAAGCGAAAGAAAAATACTGTGAAGCAGATAACATTATATGTTTATCTTCCGGCAAAATGCGTTTTTTCTTGCGCGTTAATAAAAATCACAACTGTTTATATTATCTTCTGGCTTTTATAACCAATAACGCCTTTAAATATACATATTGTTAACAAGGTTTTTACTATCCGCACCACAAAGAAACATCATTAACAGCTCTGACTGTTTTTGATTTAAATCAATGTTTAATACTTGGAAAAAGGCTCCGAAAGGCGTTAAATTGTTCCCGATCAAAATGGCCGAAAAGTGGTAATTTTGCTATAAATTGATCGCCGTCGAAAAACGTAAATCTGTTCGAATAAAAACCTGTTTATTGTAAGGGTTTTGCAGCGTATTATATTTACGGGATCAATTTGGTTTTTTCTTAACGTATTTGTAACCTTTCATCATTGCTTTTTCCTCATGTAGAGAATAAGCAACGAAGAAGGGAAGCAGATTACTTTGTATTGGGGCATGCGTGTGGATCCTTATCTAACGGGGTTCACTCTCGGAGTCTTCATGCGATGAGCAAGGAGTCATAATGTTAGACGTAGTCGAACTGTCGCGCTTACAGTTTGCCTTGACCGCGATGTACCACTTCCTGTTTGTGCCGCTGACGCTCGGTATGGCGTTCCTGCTGGCCATCATGGAAACGGTTTATGTCCTCTCCGGCAAACAGATTTATAAAGATATGACCAAGTTCTGGGGCAAGTTGTTTGGTATCAACTTTGCGCTGGGCGTGGCAACCGGTCTGACCATGGAGTTCCAGTTCGGGACAAACTGGTCTTACTATTCCCATTATGTGGGGGATATTTTCGGTGCGCCGCTGGCCATTGAAGGTCTGATGGCCTTCTTCCTCGAATCCACCTTTGTAGGTCTGTTCTTCTTCGGTTGGGACCGTCTGGGTAAAGTCCAGCATATGGCGGTAACCTGGCTGGTGGCATTAGGCTCCAACTTGTCCGCACTGTGGATCCTGGTGGCGAACGGCTGGATGCAAAACCCAATCGCATCTGATTTCAACTTCGAAACCATGCGTATGGAGATGGTCAGCTTCGCTGAGCTGGTCCTGAACCCGGTTGCTCAGGTTAAATTCGTTCACACCGTGGCGTCTGGCTATGTGTGCGGCGCGATGTTCGTGCTGGGCATTAGCTCCTACTATATGCTGCGCGGCCGCGACTTCGCCTTTGCCAAGCGTTCTTTCGCTATCGCAGCAAGCTTCGGTATGGCCGCGATTCTTTCCGTTATTGTTCTGGGTGATGAATCCGGTTACGAAATGGGCGACGTGCAGAAAACCAAACTCGCCGCAATTGAAGCTGAATGGGAAACCCAGCCGGCACCGGCAGCGTTTACCCTGTTCGGCGTGCCTGACCAGGAAGCGCAGGAAAACCGCTTCGCCATTCAAATTCCTTACGCTCTGGGTATTATCGCCACGCGCTCCGTCGACAAACAGGTGACTGGCCTGAAAGATCTGATGGTGCAGCATGAAGAGCGTATCCGTAACGGGATGAAAGCCTACTCGCTGCTGGAACAGCTGCGCGCCGGCTCTACCGACCAGGCCGTTCGCGATCAATTTAACGACGTGAAGAAAGACCTCGGTTACGGTCTGCTGCTGAAACGCTATACCCCGAACGTCTCCGACGCGACGGAAGCGCAGATTCAGATGGCAACCAAAGACTCTATTCCACGCGTTGCGCCGCTGTACTTCGCGTTCCGCATCATGGTGGGTTGCGGCATTATCATGCTGCTGATCATCGCGGCCTCGTTCTGGTCAGTCATTCGTAACCGTATCGGTGAGAAAAAATGGCTGCTGCGCACCGCGCTGTACGGTATCCCACTGCCATGGATTGCTATCGAGTCCGGCTGGTTTGTTGCGGAATATGGCCGTCAGCCGTGGGCCATCGGTGAGGTGCTGCCAACAGCGGTAGCGAACTCCTCCCTGACCGCAGGCGACCTGATCTTCTCCATGCTGCTCATTTGCGGTCTGTACACCCTGTTCCTGGTGGCTGAACTGTTCCTGATGTTCAAGTTCGCGCGCCTTGGCCCAAGCAGCCTGAAAACCGGTCGCTACCACTACGAGCAGTCTGTTGCGACTACTCAGCCGGCACGCTAAGACAGGAGTCATCAAATGATCGATTATGAAGTATTGCGTTTTATCTGGTGGCTGCTGATCGGTGTTCTGCTGATTGGTTTCGCGGTCACCGATGGTTTCGACATGGGCGTGGGCATGCTCACCCGTTTCCTCGGTCGTAATGACACCGAGCGTCGAATCATGATCAACTCCATCGCCCCGCACTGGGACGGTAACCAGGTGTGGCTGATCACCGCAGGCGGCGCGCTGTTCGCTGCCTGGCCGATGGTCTACGCGGCTGCGTTCTCCGGCTTCTATGTGGCGATGATTCTGGTGCTGGCTTCTTTATTCTTCCGTCCGGTGGGTTTCGACTACCGTTCCAAGATTGAAGACACCCGCTGGCGTAACATGTGGGACTGGGGCATCTTCATCGGTAGCTTCGTTCCACCGCTGGTCATTGGTGTGGCGTTCGGTAACCTGTTGCAGGGCGTACCGTTCCACGTCGACGAATATATGCGTCTGTTCTACACCGGTAACTTCTTCCAGCTGCTGAATCCGTTTGGTCTGCTGGCGGGCGTGGTGAGCGTGGCGATGATCATCACCCAGGGGGCAACCTATCTCCAGATGCGTACCGTAGGTGAACTGCATCTGCGTTCCCGCGCTACCGCTCAGGTGGCGGCGCTGGTGACGCTGGTCTGCTTCGCGCTGGCAGGCGTGTGGGTGGTGTATGGTATTGATGGATACGTGGTGACGTCTGCTATCAACCATGCTGCGCCGTCTAACCCGCTGACCAAAGAGGTGGCGCGTCAGGCCGGTGCATGGCTGGTGAACTTCAACAATACCCCTGTGCTGTGGGCTATCCCGGCTCTGGGTGTGCTGCTGCCGCTGCTGACCGTGCTGACGTCTCGTCTGGAGAAAGGCGCTCTGGCGTTCGTATTCTCTTCCCTGACGCTGGCGTGCATCATCCTGACGGCCGGTATTGCGATGTTCCCGTTCGTGATGCCATCCAGCACCATGATGAATGCCAGTCTGACCATGTGGGATGCAACGTCCAGCCATATGACGCTGAACTTAATGACCTATGTGGCTTGCGTGTTCGTTCCGATTGTTCTGGCTTACACCATCTGGTGTTACTGGAAAATGTTCGGTCGTATCACTAAAGAACATATCGAAAGCAACACCCACTCTATGTACTAAGTAAGGAGCTGAATATGTGGTATTTCGCATGGATTTTAGGGACGCTTCTTGCCTGTGCGTTTGGTGTCATCACTGCCCTGGCGCTTGAGCATGTAGAAGCGACCAAAGCAGGTGAAGAAAAGCACTAATGAATATTATCGCAACGTTATATGCGGTAATGGATAAGCGCCCCTTGAGGGCGCTTTCCCTCATTATGGCATTACTGCTGGCAGGCTGTATCTTCTGGGACCCGTCGCGCTTCGCGGCGAAAACCAGCGAGCTTGAAATCTGGCACGGCTTCCTGATTATGTGGGCGGTGTGCGCAGGCGTGATTCACGGTGTCGGCTTTCGTCCGAAAGCGCTTCACTGGCAGGGCATCTTCTGCCCACTGATTGCCGATCTGGTTCTCCTCGCCGGTTTGATTTTCTTCTTCTTCTGAATAAGAAATGTCCGTTAACGTTATGGGCTTACCCTGGCCCATAAAAATTTACTCTCCGTTTACTTTCCCCCATTCCAAACCATCATTCCCGCGCGTATAGTAGCGAAGTTTGAAAGCTCCAACTTTTCTTGTATTACCGGGATGTAAAGTGAATACAACGCTGTTTCGATGGCCGGTACGTGTCTATTACGAAGATACTGATGCCGGTGGTGTGGTCTACCACGCCAGCTACGTTGCTTTTTATGAACGGGCACGCACAGAGATGCTGCGCCATCATCACTTTAGTCAACAGGTGCTGTTGGCTGAGCGAGTTGCCTTCGTGGTACGCAAGATGACGCTTGAGTATTTTGCGCCTGCCAGACTCGACGATATGCTCGAAGTTCAAACAGAAATTACATCAATGCGCGGAACTTCACTGGTTTTCACGCAGCGGATAGTCAATGCAGAGAATACGGTACTGAACTCAGCTGAAGTCCTGATTGTCTGTGTTGATCCAACCATAATGAAGCCTCGTGCGCTTCCTAAGTCTATTGTCGCGGAGTTTAAGCAGTGACTGACATGAATATCCTTGATTTGTTCCTGAAGGCAAGCCTTCTGGTTAAACTTATCATGTTGATTTTGATTGGTTTTTCAATCGCATCCTGGGCCATCATCATCCAGAGAACGCGTATCCTCAATGCCGCCGGCCGCGAAGCCGAAGCGTTTGAAGATAAGTTCTGGTCGGGTATTGAGCTTTCTCGTCTGTACCAGGAAAGCCAGGGACGCCGTGATAACCTTTCAGGCTCCGAACAAATTTTCTATAGCGGTTTCAAAGAGTTCGCTCGCTTACATCGCGCTAACAGCCATGCGCCGGAAGCCGTGGTAGAAGGAGCGTCGCGTGCGATGCGCATCTCCATGAACCGCGAACTGGAAAATCTTGAAACGCATATTCCTTTCCTCGGAACCGTTGGCTCCATCAGCCCGTATATCGGCCTGTTTGGAACGGTGTGGGGGATCATGCACGCCTTTATCGCCCTGGGGGCGGTGAAGCAGGCAACGTTGCAGATGGTTGCACCGGGTATCGCCGAAGCACTGATCGCGACCGCAATCGGTCTGTTCGCCGCAATTCCGGCGGTAATGGCGTACAACCGTCTGAACCAGCGCGTGAACAAACTGGAACTGAACTACGACAACTTTATGGAAGAGTTCACCGCGATTCTGCATCGTCAGGCGTTTACCAGCACCGAGAGCAACAAGGGGTAAACCATGGCCAGATCGCGTGGACGAGGTCGTCGCGAGCTCAAGTCCGAAATCAATATCGTTCCGTTACTGGACGTGCTGCTGGTGCTGCTGCTGATCTTTATGGCGACGGCGCCCATCATCACCCAGAGCGTGGAAGTTGATCTGCCGGATGCGACAGAATCACAGGCGGTAAGCACCAATGACGATCCTCCGGTCATCATTGAGGTTTCCGGCGTAGGGCAGTACAGCGTGGTGGTAGAGAAAGATCGTATGGATCAGCTTCCGCCAGAGCAGGTTATTGCTGAAGCGCAACGACGCCTGGAGTCAAATCCGAAGACGGTCTTCTTAATCGGTGGTGCGAAAGACGTACCATATGATGAAATTATCAAAGCGCTGAACTTGCTACATAGCGCGGGCGTTAAGTCAGTTGGCTTAATGACTCAGCCTATTTGATCATCTGCGTAGTTTTTGGGAACCGATAGTGTCAAAGGCAACCGAACAGAACGACAAGCTTAAGCGAGCGATAATCGTCTCCGCAGTGCTGCACGTAATTCTTTTTGCAGCGCTGATCTGGAGTTCGTTCGATGAGCACCTTGATGCATCAGGCGGCGGTGGGGGCTCGTCCATCGACGCCGTCATGGTGGATCCCGGTGCGGTAGTGCAGAACTATAATCGCCAGCAACAGCAGCAGGCGAGCGCAAAACGCGCGGAAGAACAGCGTGAAAAACAGGCGCAACAGCAGGCGGAAGAGCTGCGTGAAAAGCAGGCCGCCGAGCAGGAACGTCTGAAGCAGCTTGAGAAAGAGCGTTTGCAGGCGCAGGAAGCCGCTAAAGAGCAGGCGGAGCAGCAGAAACAGGCTGAAGCCGCAGCGAAGAAAGCTCAGGAGCAGCAGAAGCAGGCGGAAGAGGCGGCAGCCAAAGCCGCAGCAGACGCGAAGGCGCAGGCAGATGCTCAGGCTAAGTTAGCCGCAGACGCGGCGAAGAAAGCGGCTGCTGATGCGCAGAAGAAAGCGGAAGCCGAAGCAGCGAAGAAAGCGGCGGCTGATGCGAAGAAGAAAGCAGAAGCCGAAGCGGCGAAAAAAGCGGCCGCTGACGCACAGAAGAAAGCCGAAGCGGAAGCCGCCAAAAAAGCTGCGCAGGAAGCAGAGAAGAAGGCGGCTGCCGATGCTGCGAAAAAAGCGGCCGCCGCCGAGAAAGCTGCGGCAGAAAAAGCCGCCGCTGCGGAAAAAGCCGCTGCTGATAAAAAAGCGGCAGCTGAGAAAGCCGCTGCTGATAAGAAAGCGGCTGCCGAAAAAGCCGCAGCTAAAAAGGCCGCTGCTGCGGAAAAAGCCGCTGCCGCAGGGGTTGACGATCTGCTGGGCGACCTGAGCTCCGGTAAGAATGCACCGAAAACGGGCGGTGGGGCGAAAGGAAGTAACGCAGCACCGGCAGGAAGTGGTAACACTAAGAACAACGGTGCTTCTGGCGCTGAGATCAACGACTATAAGAATCAGATTGCTGCGGCTATTGCCAGCAGACTTAACGATAAATCGCTCTATACCGGGAAAACCTGCCGACTGCATATTAAACTGGCTACGGATGGTATGGTGCTGAGCGTTGAGTCAGAAGGGGGAGATGAAGCGTTATGCCAGGCTGCACTTGTGGCAGTGAATCAGGCAAAACTGCCAAAACCTCCGTCACAGGCTGTCTATGAAGTGTTCAAAGACGCTTCGCTGAACTTTAAGCCATAAGCAGAGCTGCGGTTATCGGGTTCTGATAGTTTTGTGTATTTGAGTTTGTTAACCTTCTGCTAAATTATCCAGGACTTATTGTTCGGATAAGGGAGATATGATGAAGCAGGCATTACGATTAGCTTTTGGTTTTTTAGTACTGTTGACGTCAGCAGTGCATGCCACAGTAAGCATCGACATTACCGACTGGAACGACTCAGCGCGTCCAATCGGTGTCGTTCCGTTCCAGTGGGCAGGCCCGGGCGCTGCGCCTGAAGATATTGGCGGCATTGTTGCAGCTGACCTGCGTAACAGCGGTAAATTTAACCCCTTAGATCGTTCTCGTCTGCCGCAGCAGCCGGGTACCGCTCAGGAAGTTCAACCTGCTGCATGGTCTGCACTGGGTATTGATGCCGTGGTTGTCGGACAGGTTACTCCTGCGCCAGACGGCGGCTATAACGTCGCTTATCAGCTGGTGGATACCGGCGGTGCGCCGGGTACCGTTCTGGCTCAAAACACGTATAAGGTGAACAAGCAGTGGCTGCGTTACGCAGGCCATACGGCGAGTGACGAAGTGTTTGAGAAGCTGACCGGTATTAAAGGTGCGTTCCGTACTCGTATCGCGTACGTAGTACAGACCAACGGCGGCCAGTTCCCTTATGAGCTGCGCGTCTCTGATTACGATGGCTACAACCAGTTCACCGTACACCGTTCACCACAGCCGCTGATGTCTCCGGCATGGTCTCCGGACGGCTCTAAGCTGGCGTACGTGACCTTCGAAAGCGGCCGTTCCGCGCTGGTTATCCAGACGCTCTCTAACGGTGCTGTGCGTCAGGTTGCGTCATTCCCGCGTCACAACGGTGCGCCTGCGTTCTCTCCGGACGGTACCAAACTGGCGTTTGCCCTGTCTAAAACCGGTAGTCTGAACCTGTACGTGATGGATATTGGTTCTGGTCAGATCCGTCAGGTCACGGATGGTCGTAGCAACAACACTGAGCCAACCTGGTTCCCGGACAGCCAGAATCTGGCCTTTACGTCTGACCAGGCAGGTCGTCCACAAGTTTATAAAGTGAATATCAACGGCGGAGCAGCGCAGCGTATTACCTGGGAAGGTTCTCAGAACCAGGATGCTGACGTCAGTGCCGATGGTAAAACGATGGTAATGGTCAGTACTGCGGGTGGTCAGCAGCACATTGCCAAACAAGATCTGGTAACGGGGGGCGTACAAGTACTGTCGTCAACGTTCCTGGATGAAACGCCAAGTCTGGCACCTAACGGCACCATGGTAATCTACAGCTCTTCTCAGGGGATGGGATCCGTGCTGAATCTGGTTTCTACAGATGGGCGTTTCAAAGCGCGTCTTCCGGCAACTGATGGACAGGTAAAATCACCTGCCTGGTCGCCGTATCTGTAATAATAATTAATTGATTACTAAAGGAATCTTAGAAATGCAACTGAACAAAGTGCTGAAGGGGCTGATGATCGCTCTGCCTGTTATGGCAATCGCAGCGTGTTCTTCTAACAAGAATGCAAGCAATGACCAGAGCGGCGAAGGCATGATGGGTGCCGGCACCGGTATGGACGCTAACGGCAATGGCAATATGTCTTCTGAAGAGCAAGCGCGTCTTCAGATGCAGCAGTTACAGCAGAACAACATCGTTTACTTCGATCTGGATAAATACGACATCCGTTCTGACTTCGCTGCAATGCTGGATGCGCACGCAAACTTCCTGCGTAGCAACCCGTCTTACAAAGTCACCGTAGAAGGTCATGCGGACGAACGTGGTACTCCGGAGTACAACATCTCCCTGGGTGAACGTCGTGCAAACGCTGTTAAAATGTACCTCCAGGGTAAAGGCGTTTCTGCTGACCAGATCTCCATCGTTTCTTACGGTAAAGAAAAACCAGCAGTACTGGGTCACGACGAAGCGGCTTACTCCAAAAACCGTCGTGCCGTACTCGTTTACTAAGAGAATTGCATGAGCAGTAACTTCAGACATCATCTGATGAGTCTGTCGTTACTGGTTGGAATAGCGGCCCCCTGGGCCGCTTTTGCTCAGGCACCAATCAGTAGTGTCGGCTCAGGCTCGGTAGAAGACCGGGTCACTCAACTCGAGCGTATTTCTAACGCTCACAGCCAGCTTTTAACTCAACTCCAGCAGCAGCTTTCCGATAACCAGAATGATATTGATTCCCTTCGTGGTCAGATCCAGGAGAGTCAGTATCAGCTTAATCAGGTTGTGGAGCGCCAGAAGCAAATTTTGTTGCAGATGGATAGCCTGAACAGCGGCGGAGCAGCAGCACAGCCAGCAGCAGGCGATCAAAGCGGTGCGGCAACGCCTGCACCTGCGGCAGATGCCTCCGCGTCGTCTGGTGCGCCTGTACAGAGCGGTGACGCGAATACGGACTACAACGCGGCCATTGCCCTGGTGCAGGACAAATCGCGCCAGGACGATGCTATCGTTGCGTTTCAGAACTTCGTTAAGAAGTACCCTGATTCCACTTACCAGCCAAATGCGAACTACTGGCTGGGTCAGTTGAATTACAACAAGGGTAAAAAGGATGATGCGGCGTTTTATTTTGCCTCTGTGGTGAAAAATTACCCGAAATCACCGAAAGCGCCTGATGCGATGTATAAAGTCGGCGTGATCATGCAGGACAAAGGCGACACTGCAAAAGCCAAAGCGGTTTATCAGCAGGTGGTTGCAAAATTCCCGGGTACAGACGGCGCCAAACAAGCGCAAAAACGTTTGAGTTCGATGGGTTGATTATCGCATGACCAGAAATCGCGTCATTTCTGGTCGTGCAGCATGATTCCTAAGCAGTTAAGTGATCTTCATCGAAATTTTTGTTGCGCAGAATTCTTAAATCAGTAATATATGCCGCCGTTGCCACGGGATATCAAACAACGTGAAAGCAGCGCAAAAGTGGGTCGTTAGCTCAGTTGGTAGAGCAGTTGACTTTTAATCAATTGGTCGCAGGTTCGAATCCTGCACGACCCACCACTTAAAGCAGTTCTGGCAGTACAGAGTGGGTGATTAGCTCAGTTGGTAGAGCATCTCCTTTACACGGAGGGGGTCGGCGGTTCGAGCCCGTCATCACCCACCACTCGGGTCGTTAGCTCAGTTGGTAGAGCAGTTGACTTTTAATCAATTGGTCGCAGGTTCGAATCCTGCACGACCCACCAATTAAAGCAGTTCTGGCAGTACAGAGTGGGTGATTAGCTCAGTTGGTAGAGCATCTCCTTTACACGGAGGGGGTCGCAGGTTCGAATCCTGCACGACCCACCAGTGTTGAAAGGCGCCCTAAAGGCGCCTTTTTGCTATCTGTCGTTCGCCAGTGCCTTGTAGGTCGGGTAAGGCGAAGCCGCCACCCGACAGATGCTACCGGCATCAATTCCCGATGACATTCCCCCTCAAATTCGCTATCTTGTTTAGTATACAAAACACCATTGCCTCATTTTTGTTATCTCATGCAAAACAAAGGCAATATTGTTAAGCCAGTAAAACGAGAAGCCATAATGAGTGTGATGTTTGATCCCGAAACCGCAATCTATCCCTTCCCGCCGAAGCCCACTCCGCTAAGCCGGGATGAAAAACAGTTCTATCGTGAAAAAATTAAGCGCCTGCTTAAAGAGCGTGATGCGGTGATGGTGGCGCATTACTACACCGACCCGGAAATTCAGCAGCTGGCAGAAGAGACGGGCGGCTGTATCTCAGACTCCCTGGAAATGGCGCGTTTCGGTGCAAAACATCCTGCCTCCACGCTGCTGGTTGCAGGTGTGCGCTTCATGGGCGAAACGGCAAAAATTCTCAGCCCGGAAAAAACCATACTGATGCCGACGCTGAATGCCGAATGCTCCCTTGACCTCGGTTGCCCGATTGATGAGTTCACCGCCTTCTGTGATGCCCACCCTGATCGTACCGTGGTGGTCTATGCCAACACGTCTGCGGCGGTGAAAGCCCGGGCAGACTGGGTAGTGACCTCTAGTATCGCCGTTGAGCTGATTGAGCATCTGGACAGCCTGGGGGAGAAAATCATCTGGGCGCCCGATCGTCACCTGGGAAACTATGTACAAAAACAAACCGGTGCGGATGTGCTGTGCTGGCAGGGCGCCTGTATCGTTCACGACGAGTTTAAGACCCAGGCCCTGACGCGCATGAGAGGGTTATACCCGGACGCCGCGATTCTGGTGCACCCGGAATCCCCGCAGTCCATCGTCGACATGGCCGATGCCGTCGGGTCAACCAGCCAGCTCATTCATGCTGCGAAAACCCTGTCACACAAGCAGCTCATTGTGGCGACCGATCGCGGTATCTTCTACAAGATGCAGCAGGCCGTGCCGGAAAAAACGTTGCTCGAAGCGCCGACCGCCGGAGAAGGGGCGACCTGCCGAAGCTGCGCGCATTGCCCGTGGATGGCGATGAATGGGCTCAAAGCGATTGCGGAGGGGCTGGAAAACGGTGGCGCAGCGCATGAGATCCACGTGGATGCCGCTCTGCGTGAAGGCGCGTTAATACCACTTAACCGTATGCTGGATTTTGCGGCTACACTACGTACTTAACTTATTACGCCCCGGAGAAAAAATGGATTTTTTTAGCACACAGAACATCCTGGTTCATATCCCGATTGGTGCGGGCGGCTATGACCTGTCGTGGATTGAAGCGGTGGGTACGCTGGCCGGTTTACTCTGTATCTGGCTGGCCAGCCTTGAGAAGATCAGCAACTATGCGTTCGGGCTGATAAACGTCACGCTGTTTGCGATCATCTTCTTCCAGATCCAGCTCTACGCCAGCCTGCTTCTACAGCTGTTCTTCTTCGCAGCCAATATCTATGGCTGGTACGCCTGGTCTCGGCAAAACAGTCAGCAGGAGGCGGAACTGCAAATCCGCTGGCTGCCGTTGCCAAAAGCCATCACCTGGTTCGCGGCCTGCGTGGTAGCTATCGGCTTTATGACCGTCTTTATTGATCCGGTATTTGCCTTCCTGACGCGCGTGGCGGTCTCGGTCATGTCGGGTCTGGGATTAAACGTGACGATGCCTGAGCTTCAGCCGGATGCCTTCCCGTTCTGGGATTCCTGCATGATGGTACTGTCGATTGCCGCAATGATCCTGATGACCCGTAAATACGTTGAGAACTGGCTGCTGTGGGTGGTCATCAACGTCATTAGCGTGGTGATTTTTGCCCGCCAGGGTGTTTATGCCATGTCGCTGGAGTACATGCTGCTGACGGTCATTGCCCTGAACGGCAGTCGCATGTGGATTAACAGCGCGCGTGAGCGTGGCTCGCGCGCGCTTTCCCGTTAATGGTGATGGGCGTGTGAGTGGCCGGACTGCGCCTCGTTCAGGTGACAGTCTGGCCCGTTACATGGCTGATACTCCATCTGGATGGTGGCGTGCGCAATTTCGTAGTGATGCTCAAGGAAGTGCCGAATACGTTCAAGCAACGCATCGTGATCGTGGGGCGGAATAACCTGAACGTGCAGCGTCATAAGCGGTTTCTCACCCACCAGCCAGACGTGAACGTGGTGAACGTTACGGACTTCAGGAATGGAACGACACAGATTGCGTTTTAGCTCGCCAATATCCAGCAACGTGGGAGCGCCTTCCAGCAGCTCATTGACGCTCTCTTTCAACAGCCGCCAGGCACTGCGTAATACAAGGCACGATACCAGCACGGAAAGAATCGGGTCGATAGGGGTCCAGCCCGTGCCCATAATGATCAGCGCGGCTACGATGGCCCCTACGGAACCCAGCAGATCGCCCAGCACATGAAGCGCCGCGGCCCGTACGTTCAGATTTTTTTCACTGCTACCGCGGTGCAATATCCAGAACGCCAGAATATTGGCGACCAACCCGGCAATGGCGATAACCATCATTGTCGTCCCGGCTATCGGTTGTGGATGCCGAAAGCGCTGAAAAGCCTCCCAGACGATAAGAAGAGTAATGACCACCAGTGCAATCGCATTCACAAAGGCGGCAAGCGTGGTCAGTCTGAGCCAGCCAAAGGTGTGGCGGGTATTGGGAGGGCGACGGGCAAACTGCACGGCCAGCAGAGCAAACAGGAGCGCGGCAGCGTCGGTCAGCATATGCCCGGCATCGGCCAGCAGCGCCAGCGATCCGGATATCAGCCCGCCTGTGACCTCAATTATCATAAAGGTGGCAGTGACGCCAAAAGCCAGCAGAAGCCGTTTGGCATTTTCATCGCCAGTGGAGTGGGAATGGGAGTGGGAGTGCGCCATGGTATCGTTCCTGATTTATTATTATTTTTAGTGTAGCGTTTTTAAGAGCTTAAATAAAAAAGGAGAGCATTCGCTCTCCCTGTTTTACCTTGCGGAAGGTTACTGGGTAGTACCGTCCGTTTTGGTATTGGCATCGCTGCCTACTTTGTCATTCGGGTCCGGGCATTTCCCGTCTTTACACACTGAGTTTTTATGAACCTCGTCGGTAGTCATACCCTCATGGTTCATCGTGCCTGTGTTCGTCCCGCCGGTGTTGGTATTGCCCGTGTTGATATTACTGTTATCAACATTGTTTGGCGCAATATTCTGTTTTGCATCCGGCGCAACCTGGCCTGCTTCGGCAGCGGCATTCGCGTCGCCGTTGCTGCCGGATGAGCCTGCGTCAGCAGCCAGTACGCTACCGCTTGCCAGAGTAAGGGTTGCCGTCAGGAAAAGCGTAGTCAGTTTCGTCATTTTCATCATGGTGCTCCTGTTCTTATCGTTACGCTGGATAACATTCTCCAACAGTGCATCTTGTTCAGTGGCGAAAGATCCCAGTTTCCTGATTTATGTCAGGATGGAATCGCGTATAAATATTTAAAAACAGTCGTTACAAGTAAAAAGCTTAGGCGAGATCTCATTTTTCGCTATTTTGTTGTGTATTTTAGGCGAATTCCAGGAATTATCTGCGCGAAGTGTAAAAGCCCGTTTACACTTCGTGGCCGACAAGTTAGATTGAAAGGATTGCTTTCATTACTAAAGATATGGCAGAGCCGGAAAGAAGATGAATTATCAGAACGACGATTTACGCATTAAAGAGATCAATGAGTTATTACCTCCCGTAGCGCTCCTTGAAAAATTCCCCGCCACCGAAAATGCCGCCAACACGGTGTCTCATGCCCGCAAGGCGATCCACAAGATCCTGAAAGGTAGCGACGATCGTCTTCTGGTGGTCATTGGGCCGTGCTCCATTCACGATCCTGCTGCGGCCAAAGAGTATGCGTCCCGTCTGCTCGCCCTGCGTGAAGAGCTGAAAGGCGAACTGGAAATCGTGATGCGCGTTTATTTCGAAAAACCGCGTACCACCGTGGGCTGGAAAGGGTTGATCAACGATCCGCATATGGACAACAGTTTCCAGATCAACGACGGCCTGCGCATTGCGCGTAAGCTGCTGCTGGAGATCAACGACAGCGGGCTGCCTGCTGCCGGAGAATTCCTCGATATGATCACCCCGCAGTATCTGGCTGACCTGATGAGCTGGGGCGCTATTGGCGCGCGTACGACGGAATCTCAGGTTCACCGTGAGCTGGCGTCTGGCCTGTCATGCCCGGTGGGGTTCAAAAATGGCACTGATGGCACCATTAAAGTCGCTATTGACGCCATTAATGCGGCTGGCGCGCCGCACTGCTTCCTGTCGGTGACCAAGTGGGGCCACTCCGCTATCGTGAATACCAGCGGTAATGGCGATTGCCATATTATACTGCGCGGCGGTAAAGAGCCTAACTACAGTGCTAAACACGTAGCGGAGGTAAAAGCAGGGCTGGAGAAAGCGGGTCTGGCACCGCAGGTGATGATCGATTTCAGCCATGCCAACTCCAGCAAACAGTTTAAAAAGCAGATGGAAGTCGGCGCAGATGTGTGTCAGCAAATCGCCAGCGGTGAACGCGCAGTGATTGGGGTGATGATTGAGAGCCATCTGGTGGAAGGCAACCAGAACCTGGAGGGCAGCGAGCCGCTGGTCTACGGTAAGAGCGTGACGGATGCCTGCATTGGCTGGGACGATACCGATGCGATCCTGCGTCAGTTGGCGGATGCGGTTAAAGCGCGTCGCGGCTAAGTTTGTCCCGGGCAATAAAAAAGCGTGGATTGCTCCACGCTTTTTTTATGTCCGGCGAATATTACTTCGCTTTACCCTGGTTCGCCACGGCCGCCGCTTTTGCAGCGATTTCGTCGGCGTTACCCAGGTAGTAATGTTTAACTGGCTTGAAGTTTTCGTCGAACTCGTACACCAGCGGCACGCCGGTAGGGATATTCAGCTCGAGGATTTCATCTTCACCCATGTTGTCCAGGTATTTCACCAGCGCACGCAGGGAGTTACCGTGAGCAGCGATAATGACGCGCTCGCCGCTTTTCAGGCGTGGCAGAATGGTTTCGTTCCAGTAAGGCACAACGCGGTCGATGGTCAGCGCCAGGCTTTCGGTCTGCGGCAGTTCAGCCTCAGTCAGCTTCGCGTAACGCGGATCGTGGCCCGGGTAGCGCTCGTCATCTTTGCTCAGCTCTGGAGGCGTGACCGCAAAACCACGACGCCACTGCTTAACCTGCTCGTCACCGTATTTTTCTGCGGTTTCCGCTTTATTCAGACCTTGCAGCGCACCGTAGTGACGCTCGTTCAGTTTCCAGGATTTCTCAACCGGCAGCCAGGCCTGATCCAGCTCGTCCAGAACGTTCCACAGGGTATGGATGGCACGTTTCAGCACAGAGGTGTAAGCAAAGTCAAAGGTGAAGCCTTCTTCTTTCAGCAGTTTACCTGCCGCTTTTGCTTCGCTCACGCCTTTCTCGGACAGATCAACGTCATACCAACCGGTGAAGCGGTTTTCGTTGTTCCACTGGCTTTCGCCGTGGCGCACCAGGACAAGCTTAGTATTAGCCATTTCTTACTCCTCAAGCATTTTGAATGATAACAATTCTCATTATATTGCCGTGACTGTGCCAGCAGCAACGCTTAACCCTAACCATAGCGAAAATAGTTCGAGAGTGTAAGATGCATGTGAATCCAGGGTTATGATTTTGTCTGCGATCGCCGCTATTTTCAGCAAGGCGGAGATAAAAAAGCCCTCGCGATGAGGGCCAGTCTTTTTTGCCGGATGGCGCTTCGCTTATCAGGCCTATATTCGTAGGCCCGTGCGCCGCCGGACATTAAGCGCGCGGAATGAAATGATACTCGGTGACGCTTACGTACTCTTCACCCGGACGTAGCACGCAGTCCGGCTGCGGCCATTCAGGATGGTTAGGCGTGTCCGGAAGGAACTCGCTCTCCAGCGCCAGTCCTTGCCAGGCGCCGTAGGCGTCATGTTCACGCGCCGTGGTACCCTCCAGATAGTTACCGGAGTAGAACTGTAGGGCGGGGGCGGTGGTGTAGACCGTCATCTGTAACTTCTCATCAGCAGACCAGACCTGTGCGGCAGGTTGAGAAAGATCGCCTTTTGCCTGCAACAGGAACGCGTGGTCGTAGCCTTTCACCTTGCGCTGATCGTCATCACTCAGGAAATCCTGAGCAATGGTTTTCGGCTGACGGAAATCAAAGCTATTTCCGCTTACCGGTTTCAGCCCCTGATAAGGGATACCCATCTCATCGACCGGCAGATACTCATCCGCCAGGATCTGGAGTTTGTGGCTGCGGACATCGGTCTGATTACCGTCAAGGTTGAAATAGGCGTGGTTAGTCAGATTGACCGGGCACGGCTTATCGACGGTCGCGCGGTACTCAATGGCGATGCGATTATCTTCGGTCAGGGTGAAGCGCGCTGTTGCGGTGAGATTGCCCGGGAAGCCCTGGTCTCCATCGAGGGAGTCCAGAGAGAACCAGACCTCACCGTCATTTTGCTGCACAATCTTCCAGCGACGTTTATCAAACCCTTCCGGGCCGCCGTGCAGCTGATTTTCGCCCTGGCTGGCAAGCAGGGAATACGTTACGCCGTCCAGCGTAAACTGGCTTCTGGCGATGCGGTTAGCGTAGCGGCCTATGGATGCGCCCAGAAAAGCGGTCTGCTCGATATACTGCTCCGGCGATGCGCAGCCAAGCAGGGTTTCGCGCACGCTGCCGTCAGGCATCGGTACGCGGGCAGAAAGTAACGTTGCGCCCCAGTCCATCAGCGTAACCACCATCCCGGCGCTGTTGCGCAGGGTTAACAGGCGATACGGCAGACCATCCGGTGCGAGTGTTGGTGTTTCGTTTAGCACTGTCCGGCTCCTTGTGATGCTTTGCAGACATAGAAAGTTTCTTTGATGCCCGTTTTGGCTTCGTACTGTTTAGCCACCGCGTCCTGAATGGCAGGGACCAGCTCTTCCGGCACCAGGGCGACGACGCACCCGCCGAATCCGCCGCCGGTCATACGCACGCCGCCTTTGTCGCCAATCGTGGCTTTCACAATTTCAACCAGGGTGTCGATTTGCGGCACGGTGATTTCGAAATCGTCACGCATGGAGGCATGCGATTCGGCCATCAGCTCGCCCATCCGCTTCAGGTCACCTTTTGCCAGCGCGGAGGCGGCTTCTACGGTACGGGCATTTTCCGTCAGTATATGACGCACGCGCTTCGTGACAACCGGATCCAGCTCGTGGGCAACCTTGTTAAATTCATCAAGTGAGACATCACGCAGGGCTGGCTGCTGGAAGAAGCGCGCGCCGGTTTCGCACTGTTCGCGACGGGTGTTGTACTCGCTGCCCACCAGGGTGCGTTTGAAGTTGCTGTTGATGATCACCACAGCCGCCCCTTTAGGCAGCGGAACCGCTTTGGTCCCGAGCGAGCGGCAGTCAATCAGCAAAGCGTGTTCTTTCTTGCCCAGCGCGGAAATCAGCTGATCCATAATGCCGCAGTTGCAGCCTACGAACTGGTTTTCCGCTTCCTGACCGTTGAGGGCGATTTGCGCCCCGTCCAGCGGCAGATGATAAAGCTGCTGGAACACGGTGCCGACCGCCACTTCCAGCGATGCGGAAGAGCTTAATCCCGCCCCCTGCGGCACGTTGCCGCTGATCACCAGATCGGCCCCGCCGAAATTCTTGTTACGCTTTTGCAGGTGCTTCACCACGCCGCGAACATAGTTCGACCACTGCTGGCTGTCGTGGGTCACGATCGGCGCATCGAGGGAAAATTCGTCAATTTCGTTGCCGTAATCCGCGGCGATCACTCGCACATGACGATCGTCGCGTTTCGCGCAGCTGATCACCGTCTGGTAGTCGATGGCACACGGCAGGACAAAACCGTCGTTATAGTCTGTGTGCTCGCCGATCAGATTAACGCGGCCTGGCGCCTGGATAACATGGGTGGCAGGGTAGCCAAATTTTTCAGCAAACAGGGATTGTGTTTTATCTTTCAGACTCATTTTTAGACTCCTGATTCGCGGTAATGGACGTCGCTAACGGCACGCAGACGTTCTGCCGCCTGTTCCGCCGTCAGGTCGCGCTGGGTTTCCGCCAGCATTTCATAGCCCACCATGAATTTACGTACCGTCGCAGAACGCAGCAGCGGCGGGTAGAAGTGTGCATGTAACTGCCAGTGTTGATTCTCTTCGCCGTTAAACGGCGCGCCGTGCCAGCCCATGGAGTAGGGGAAGGAGCACTGGAAGAGGTTGTCGTAGCGGCTGGTCAGTTTTTTCAGCGCCAGCGCAAGGTCGTCTCGCTGGGCGTCGCTGAGTTCGGTAATGCGCTGAACATGGGCTTTAGGCAGCAGCAGCGTCTCAAACGGCCACGCCGCCCAGTAAGGGACCTCCGCAAGCCAGTGCTCGGTTTCCACCACGGTACGGCTGCCATCCGCCAGCTCACGCTGGGTGTAATCCACTAGCATCGGCGAACCGTTCTGGGCGAAATATGCTTTTTGCAGTCGGTCCTCACGCTCGGCTTCATTTGGCAGGAAGCTGTTCGCCCAGATCTGACCGTGCGGATGCGGGTTGGAGCAGCCCATCGCCGCGCCTTTGTTTTCGAACACCTGCACCCACGGATAGCTCTGCCCCAGCTCTGCGGTTTGCGCCTGCCAGGTGCTGACCACCTCTTTCAGCGCCTCAACGCTGAGCTCCGGCAGCGTTTTACTGTGATCGGGCGAGAAGCAGATCACGCGGCTGGTGCCGCGGGCGCTTTCGCAGCGCATCAGCGGATCATGGCTTTCCGGCGCGTCCGGCGTATCGGTCATCAGCGCGGCAAAGTCGTTAGTAAACACGAAGGTGCCTTGGTAGTCCGGGTTTTTATCGCCCGTCACGCGCATATTGCCCGGGCAGAGGAAACAGTCCGGATCATGCTGCGGCAGCGTCTGTTTGGCAGGCGTCTCTTGCGCCCCCTGCCAGGGGCGCTTGGCGCGATGCGGTGAAACTAAAATCCATTGCCCGCTGAGCGGGTTAAAACGACGATGCGGGTGATCGACGGGATTGAATTGCGTCATGACAAATCCTTAATCTGGATAGCCTTGCGGATGGCGCGACTGCCAGTGCCAGGTATCCTGTGCCATTTCATCAAGCGTGCGGGTGACACGCCAGTTAAGCTCTTTATCCGCTTTGGTGGCATCGGCCCAGTAAGCCGGGAGGTCGCCATCCCGGCGGGGAGCGAAGTGATACTTCACCGGCTTGCCGCAGGCTTTACTGAAGGCATTCACCACGTCCAGTACGCTGCTGCCGATCCCGGCGCCGAGGTTGTAAATATGCACGCCCGGTTTATCAGCCAGCTGCTGCATCGCCGCCACGTGGCCGTCGGCCAGATCCATGACGTGAATGTAATCGCGCACGCCGGTGCCATCTTCGGTGGGATAATCGTTACCAAAAATCGCCAGGGAATCGCGGCGCCCTACGGCAACCTGCGCGATATACGGCATCAGGTTATTAGGAATGCCCTGCGGATCTTCGCCCATATCACCTGACGGATGCGCGCCAACCGGGTTGAAGTAGCGCAGCAAGGCAATGCTCCACTCAGGCTGAGCTTTTTGCAGGTCGGTCAGGATCTGCTCTACCATCAGCTTGCTTTTGCCATACGGGCTTTGCGGCGTACCGGTCGGGAAGCTTTCAACGTAAGGGATTTTTGGCTGATCGCCGTAGACGGTCGCGGAGGAGCTGAAGATAAAATTTTTAACGTTGGCCGCTCGCATGGCGGAGATCAGACGCAGGGTACCGTTAACGTTGTTGTCATAGTACTCAAGCGGTTTTGCCACCGATTCGCCAACCGCTTTCAGGCCCGCGAAGTGGATAACGGTTGCAATCGCGTGATCGTGAAGGATTTCAGTCATCAACGCTTCATTGCGGATGTCGCCTTCCACGAAAGTCGGCTGTTTACCCGAAAGGCGTTCAATGACCGGCAGCACGCTGCGCTTACTGTTGCACAGGTTATCAAGAATGACGACATCGTGGCCGCTTTGCAGCAGTTGCACACAGGTATGACTTCCTATGTAACCGCTACCACCTGTTACCAGAACTCGCATATTTCGCTCCATTAGGCTTATGGTATGAATTAACCATAGCATATCAGAGACGCGAAAAGTGTGACATGGGATAAAATAGTGGTATCGTTTACACTGGTTTTCACACGCGCTTTTTCACAGACTGAGTGCATTGTAGATCAAAGAGATAGAGATGTATTGTTGCAGGTTGTCTGAAAAGCGGAGGGCAGCGCCCTCCATGTGTTAATCGATTTTGCTCAGCAGGTAGCGGTATTGCTCGCCGTCAGGGACAAATTCCAGCCGATGGGTGATGCAGGACGGGGCATCTTCAGCATGGTGGGACACAAACAGCAGCTGGGTTTCACCTTCGCTAATCAGGACATCCACAAAGCGGCGGATCAGCTGACGGTTGAGCGGATCCAGCCCCTGCAACGGTTCGTCAAGAATCAGCAGCGTAGGGTGCTTGACCAGCGCGCGGACGATCAATGCCAGCCGCTGCTGCCCCCACGACAGGCTGTGGAATGGCGCATCGGCGACCCGGTTATCCATACCCAGAATATCCAGCCACTGCTGCGCCAGCTTGTGCTGCTTGTCGGATACCGCCTGATAAATACCAATGGAGTCGAAGAAGCCAGAGAGGATCACGTTTCGCACCGTGGTGCTCACCCGGTAGTCCAGATGCAGGCTGCTGCTGACATAGCCGATGTGCTTTTTGATATCCCAGATGGTTTCCCCGCTGCCGCGGCGACGGCCGAACAGGGTGAGATCGTTGCTGTATCCCTGCGGGTGATCCCCGGTGATCAGGCTCAGCAGCGTGGATTTACCCGCCCCGTTGGGGCCGACGATCTGCCAGTGCTCACCAGGATTAACCGTCCAGCTGAGGTGATTAAGAATAGGGCGATCGTCGTAAGCAACCACCCCATCGCGCAGCACAATGCGCGGCTGGTCAGGCTCCAGCCCGTGGCGTGCTGAAGGCGCATCCGGCTCCGGCAGGGCAATACCGTCCAGTTTCTCGCTGTGGGCCAGCTGCGCAATCAGCGCCTGCCGAAGCAGTACGGCTTTCTCGCCGGTTTCGGTCAGGCTACAGTCCGCCAGCACGCCCGCATAATGTACGAAATCCGGGATCTCATCAAAGCGGTTAAGAACCAGCACAAGCGTGTATCCCTGCTGGTTAAGCGACGCCAGCAACGCTGCCAGCTGCGCGCGGGACTGCACATCCAGTCCGTCAAACGGTTCATCCAGGATCAGGAGTTCCGGCTCGCTCATCAGCGCCTGACACAGCAGCGTTTTGCGCGTTTCACCGGTTGAAAGGTATTTAAAGCGGCGATTAAGCAGGGCGGTAATGCCAAATTGCTCCGCCAGCTGCTGACAGCGGGCAGGATCTTTTATCTCATCCTGGATAATTTCCGCCGTCGTGCGGCCGGTATCTTCTTCGCCGGGGCTGAGCAAATCGGTATTGTTACGCTGCCACTCATCGCTGACCAGCTTTTGCAGCTGTTCGAAGGAAAGGCGCGTCAGCCGGGTAAAGGTGCACCGACGTTCACCCTTCAGTTGGGTTAATTCGCCTGCCAGAGCGCGGGCCAGCGCGGATTTTCCGCTGCCATTCGTGCCCACAAATGCCCAGCTTTCTCCGGCGCGAAGGGTTAACTCTGGCAGCGATAGGGTACGGGTATCACTAAGACGAAACGTGCCTTGCGAAATATGCAATGATGACATGTGTTATCCCATTTTTTGCAGCAACAGATGTCAGGGATACTCAGTGTAAGCAGGGTTGTCAATGCGCTTAGCACAATGTGGCGATAATTACCCTGTCTGCATTGAAATATGCGGTCACCACAGCACCTTCGTCTAATTCGGTCGCGTCGTTCACCGGAACGGTGGCGCAGAGCAACTGTCCATCCGGCAGGGTCATCAGCACTTCACATTGTTCTGCGCCGCGCTCGATGTGGCTGATACGCCCGCGTAGCTGGTTGTCGGCCTCTGCGGCCTGCTCAGGGTTGAGTGCGATGCTGATCCAGGGCGCTTTGAGTAATACCAGCACCTCCTGACCTTCGTTCAGCCCAAGGCGTTGACCACTTTGCGCGGTGATGGCGGCTTTCAGGCGCGTCGTACCGTCCGCGAGCAGGATCTCTATATGCTCCTGCACCTGCGAATGATCGCGCCCCGTCACCGTACCAAACCACTGGTTGCGGGCGCTGGTCTGCAAAGAGAAACGGGAGATGGCGCCCAGCAGGCTGTCCAGCGGCAGGTTGTCGTCATCGCTCAGCACATCAAATGCTTTTTGCTGGATCTGCGCCAGTAAATCGTAGAGCTGGATCAGACGTTGCCCATAACGCGTCAACACGGCGCCGCCGCCGCCTTTCCCGCCGGTGGCGCGCTCAACCAGCGTATGTTCGCTCAGGGTGTTCATGTCGTTAATCGCATCCCAGGCGCTTTTATAGCTGATGCCGGTGTTTTTGGCTCCCTGGCTAATCGAGCCAGTTTGTTCTATTTGTTTTAACAGGGCGATGCGTCGCGGATCGGCGAAAAGCTTCTGCTGAAGTCGTAGGGTGAGGAGAATTTCGGCCTGCATAACAGTGTCCCGGCAAAAAGGCTATTGTGACCCAAATGCCCGGGGGCGGAAAGCGCACCGCACAAAAGGGGATGTTTTTCTTACTTTTCAGGGTAGAATAAGCCGTTCACAAGATCTGGAGAAAACCATGTTAGAGTTGTTGAAAAGTCTGGTATTCGCGGTAATCATGGTGCCAGTAGTGATGGCTATCATCCTCGGTGCCATCTACGGCCTGGGTGAAGTGTTCAACGTCTTTTCGAACATTGGTCATCGTCGTGACCAGCCTAAAAAGCAGCAATGATTTCCTCCAAAACGCCCGGCCAGCCCGGGCGTTTTGCTCTCAAGTTTATTCCTCTCCCGCCGATATCTTTTACAACGTTCCTTGAGTTTACGCATTAATGGGTACGATTTAGCGCTAGGAACGCCTGCGATATGTCGTTATATTTATTTGTATATAACGACACGCACAGGAGCTTCAAATGGCACGTTCATGGGTACGCCTTTTCGCAGGGGCAACGCTGACTCTCTCACTCACCGCCCACGCACTGGCGGATGAAGGAAAAATCACGGTCTTTGCGGCGGCGTCGCTGACTAACGCGATGCAGGATATTGCTGCGGTATACAAAAAAGAGAAAAACGTCGAGGTGGTCTCGTCGTTTGCCTCCTCATCCACGCTGGCCCGCCAGATTGAAGCGGGGGCGCCCGCGGATCTGTTCATCTCTGCCGATCAGAAATGGATGGATTACGCGGTGGAGAAAAAAGCTGTTGATACGGCTACCCGCGAAACGCTGCTGGGAAATAGCCTGGTGGTGGTCGCGCCCGCAAACAGCAAGCAGGACGACATCGCCATCAACAAACAGACGGACTGGACCCGGCTGCTCAACGGTGGCCGTCTGGCGGTAGGCGATCCGGAGCATGTTCCTGCCGGGATTTATGCGAAAGAAGCGCTACAAAAACTGGGCGCGTGGGAGACCTTATCGCCGAAGCTGGCTCCCGCAGAAGATGTGCGTGGCGCGCTGGCGCTGGTGGAGCGTAACGAAGCGCCACTCGGGATCGTTTACGGCTCCGATGCCGTCGCCAGTAAAGGTGTGAAGGTGGTAGGCACCTTCCCGGAAGACTCGCATAAGAAAGTGGAATATCCTGTTGCGATAGTTGATGGACATAAAAATGCGAGCGTGACGGCCTTCGTTGACTACCTGAAGGGGCCGGAAGCGTCCGCGATCTTTAAACGTTACGGATTTACGACTCACGAATGATATTGACCGAACCTGAATGGCAGGCCGTGCTGCTGAGCCTGAAAGTCTCTTCCCTGGCGGTTGCGCTGAGTTTGCCCTTTGGGGTGTTCTTTGCCTGGTTACTGGTTCGCGTGAAGTTTCCAGGCAAAGCCCTGCTCGACAGTGTTCTCCATCTTCCGCTTGTCTTACCGCCTGTGGTGGTCGGATATCTGCTGCTGATCTCCATGGGTCGACGCGGCTTTATCGGCGAATGGCTGTACGACTGGTTCGGCCTGACCTTTGCTTTCAGCTGGCGCGGCGCGGTTCTGGCCGCGGCGGTGATGTCCTTCCCGCTGATGGTGCGCGCTATCCGTCTGGCGCTGGAAGGGGTGGATACTCGGTTAGAACAGGCCGCCCGCACGCTGGGCGCAGGCCGCTGGCGGGTATTCCTGACCATTACGCTTCCGCTGACGTTACCGGGCATTATCGTCGGTACGGTGTTAGCCTTCGCCCGCTCGCTGGGTGAGTTTGGCGCGACCATCACCTTTGTGTCGAACATTCCCGGCGAGACGCGGACCATCCCGTCGGCCATGTATACCCTGATTCAGACCCCAGGCGGCGAAGGTGCGGCGGCCCGGCTGTGTATTATTTCAATTGTGCTCGCTCTGGTCTCGCTGCTGGTGTCTGAGTGGCTGGCGCGCCTCAGCCGTGAACGGATGGGGAAACCGTGATGCTGGAACTCAACTTTACGCAAACCCTGGGCAGCCACACGCTGACGCTGAACGAAACGCTGCCTGCCAGCGGTATCACCGCCATTTTTGGCGTGTCCGGGGCGGGGAAAACGTCGCTGATTAATGCGATTAGCGGCCTGACGCGTCCCCAGTCTGGCCGTATTGTGTTAAATAACCGCGTCTTGAATGACGCGGAGAAGAAGGTCTGCCTGTCACCGGACAAACGTCGCATCGGCTATGTGTTTCAGGATGCGCGCCTGTTCCCGCACTACAGCGTACGCGGGAACCTGCGTTACGGCATGGCAAAAAGCATGGCCGGACAGTTCGATAAGCTGGTGGCGCTGCTGGGCATCGAACCGCTGCTGGATCGTCTGCCGTCGTCGCTGTCGGGTGGTGAAAAACAGCGCGTGGCGATTGGCCGCGCCCTGTTAACCGCGCCGGAACTGTTGCTGCTGGATGAGCCGCTGGCCTCGCTGGATATTCCGCGCAAGCGCGAGCTGCTGCCGTATCTGCAACGTCTGGCGCGGGAAATCAACGTGCCCATGCTCTACGTCAGCCATTCGCTGGATGAGATCTTACATCTGGCCGACAAAGTGCTGGTGCTGGAAGCGGGCAGGGTGAAGGCATTCGGCAATCTGGAGGAGGTGTGGGGCAGCAGCGTTATGCATCCATGGCTGCCAAAGGAGCAGCAGAGCAGCATTCTGAAGGTGAGCGTGCTGGAGCACCATCCGCACTACGCGATGACTGCGCTGGCGCTGGGCGATCAGCATTTGTGGGTGAATAAAATCGATACGCCGATTCAGTCCACGTTACGGATCCGCATTCAGGCGTCGGATGTCTCTCTGGTCCTGCAACCGCCGCTGCAAACCAGTATCCGCAATATTTTGCGCGCAAAAGTAGCGCAGTGTTTTGATGATAACGGCCAGGTGGAAGTGCAGCTGGAAGTGGGCAGCAGAACGCTGTGGGCGCGCATCAGCCCGTGGGCCAGGGATGAGCTGGGCATCAAGCCTGGCCTGTGGCTTTACGCGCAAATCAAGAGCGTCTCCATCACCGCCTGATTACAGCAGGTGGGTATAAATATACTGCGCGATGCTGTCGGTGGTGTTATCGCCAATCACCACGTCAGCGCGCGCTTTCACCGCGTCATCGGCATTACCCATCGCCACGCCCGTTCCGGACGCTTCCAGCATGCTGATGTCGTTATAGTTATCGCCGAAGGCAATTACGTCCTGCATTGATCCGCCCTGCGATTCAACGAACTGGGTCAGACGCTTTCCTTTGCTGTTGCCTTTGCGGGCGATATCCACCTGATCGTGCCAGGACCATTCACATTCCAGACCCAACGTATGCTCGACATGTTTTGCGAAAGTATTCAGTTTGGCGGTGTCTTCATCGGTCAGGGCAAATTTCCAGATTGCGTCGACGTCTTCCGCGGCCTGGCGCAGGGAGGAAACCTGAGTGAACACCGGACGCTGCGCTTCCGGCAGAGACAGAGCCCAGTTGCTGGTGCGGATCACATGGCCGGTAGGGCGTTCATACACCATGGCGTTGTCCACATACATCAGGCCGTGAATGGCATGCTCATCCAGTAAATCAATCAATTGCAGCGCCTGCGTAACGGGAAGCGGATCGGAGGCTAAAACCTTTTTTGCCTGATAATCATACAAATAGGTGCCATTACAACAAATTGCAGGTGTATCTAAGCCCAGTGCCTGATAAAAAGGATGAATGGCTACGTGATGTCTACCCGTTACGATGAGAAGTTGATACCCCGCTTCCTGGGCTCGTTTGAGGGCCTCAAGAGAAGAGGGGAGCAGGGTTTTCTGAGGGGTAAGCAGTGTTCCGTCTAAATCCAGGGCAATCACTCGCGAGGTCATTTTTTCTTCCGGGTTAATGTTGAATTTAAGGTCTGTCGGGATGGTACACCGAGAGCGGAACCCTGCAAAATCCCGGACTACAATTCAGCATTCACCGTTAAAAATAATCAGGAGTATTCATGAAACAAACCGTTTATACCGCCAGTCCTGAAAGTCAGCAGATCCATGTCTGGCGTTTGAATACAGAAGGTTCGCTTACGCTGGTTCAGGTTGTTGATGTGCCAGGCCAGGTGCAGCCGATGGTCGTCAGCCCGGATAAACGTTTTCTTTATGTCGGCGTACGCCCGGAATTCCGCGTGCTGGCATACCGCATCTCCCCGGACGACGGCGCGCTGACCTATACCGCAGAAGCCCCGCTGCCGGGCAGCCCGACCCATATTTCCACTGACCATAAAGGCAACTTTATCTTCAGCGGCTCCTACAATGCAGGCTGCGTGAGCGTCACCCGCCTGGAAGACGGTATTCCCGTTGAAACCGTCGACGTGGTAGAAGGGCTCGAAGGTTGCCACTCCGCCAACATTTCGCCGGACAACCGCACGCTGTGGGTGCCAGCGCTTAAGCAGGACCGCATCTGCCTGTTCACCCTGAGCGATGACGGCCATCTGGTCGCGCAGAGCCCGGCGGAAGTCACCACCGTGGAAGGCGCAGGCCCGCGCCACATGGTCTTCCACCCGAATCAGCAGTATGCCTATGTCGTTAACGAGCTGAACAGCTCGGTAGACGTGTGGGAACTGAACGATCCTAATGGACAGATCGAGTGCGTACAGACGCTGGACATGATGCCATCTGATTTCTCCGACACACGCTGGGCGGCAGACATTCACATTACGCCGGATGGCCGTCACCTGTATGCCTGTGACCGTACCTCCAGTCTGATCACCATCTTCAGCGTCTCTGAAGACGGCAGCGTTCTGGCAGTTGAAGGCTTCCAGCCGACAGAAACCCAGCCGCGCGGCTTTAATGTCGATCACAGCGGCAAATACCTGATTGCGGCGGGGCAGAAATCCCACCACATTGCGCTCTATGAAATCCAGGGCGTGCAGGGTCTACTGGAAGAGAAAGGACGCTATGCGGTCGGACAAGGGCCGATGTGGGTTGTGATTAACGCTCATTGATCCGTAGACGAAAAAAAACCTCGCAAATGCGAGGTTTTTTTATGCGCGGTTAATGCATGAGGTAGGCCGGGTAAGGCGCAGCCGCCACCCGGCAGCAGGCATTTTACTGCTTCGGCTCAGCAACCACTTTGCTACCCAGACCGCGGTTGTTATATTCCCACATGCGGTTAAAGTTAGCGTCATTCAGGTTACGCTGCACGTTGTCTTTCTCATCCACCGTGCCGGTGTTGCCGGAGAAAGGACGTTTCGAGATCGCCGCATCCGCCCACGGTTTTGCCATGTTAAAGCCTTCGTTAATCACGCTGTCGCGGATCACGACCTGGCCGTTAGTGGCGGAGTCCACGTCCAGCGAGCGACCAAGCTGCGCCACGCCATCGCCAGCAGCAGTAAAGCGGCTATTCACGGCCAGGAAGCCATAGAACAGGTTAGACTGCGTGGCCGGGGCAAAGACGTAACCTTCCTGCTGCGTACGTGAATTCACCACGCGAAAGTCGGTGTTATCAAATACCACCGCGCCGCGGCCAGAGACCATATCCACGTCGCCTTCAATGTAGCTGTTGGTGACCAGAGTACGCGTCAGACGGTTGTTCTGAAGGGTATTCTGCACGCCGCTGTTGGTCACGAAGAAGGTGTTCTGGCGGCCCAGGATATTGACGTTGTTAATCTGTACCTTGTCGCCATCGCTACGCAGCGCCACGGCCTGATGATTACCTGCGTCAACGCTGTCGCCCAGGGTGTTCTGAATGGTCAGGTTCTGCAATTGCAGGCCATTGTTCTGTGACCAGAATACCGCCGAACACATCACGCCAATGGTGGCGGCACGCTTGCGCTGGCAGTTATCAAACATATACCACGCCGGTTTACCTGGCATGTATTTACCGGCCGGGTTCACCAGATGGCGCCAGGTGGTGCTGTCGATCTCTGAATCAATCGCCAGGCCAATTTTTACGTCGACCGCTTTTTCGCCCAGGCCGTAAAGCGTAATGCTTCCCGGTGCCGCCGGAACATAAACGGTTCCTTCGTATTCACCCGGCAGGATGGCAATGTACTGACGAGATGCGCTGTGTTTGGTAATTGCGGCATCAACGGCTGCCTGAATAGAGGTGTGTGTAACGCCCTCTGCCCCGGCCGGGCCGACAACGAAGTCTGGCTGTTTCGGCAGGTTAATAGAAGAAGGCGTCCACGGGGCTGCATTGGGATCCATCGCCGAGAAATAGTGCGCACGGGTGAAGTTCTTCGCTTCAGCCGCTGACAGGATCGGACGGGAAGCGGTGCCCGGAGCAACCTGCTCAGAAGGTTGCTGATCCGGTGGTGTTGAACTGCAAGCGGATAAAGTCACGCCAAAGGCGAGTGCCAACGCCAGACGGGAAATCCTGGAAATATTCAAGGTAATGCTCCTGGGTATGCAAGTCTTATCTGGATAGACGAAATAGCCTGCTTTTTTATACTAAGTTGAGCGAAACGGGAAGATAAAAACCGGAAAAGTTGCATTTTTGCCCGCAGGCGACGGGAAAGTCATCACAAATAAATAACATTTTCCCCCAATGCGGTTGACAGCAGGCGGCAGATGAAAATAAATGTCTATACAACCCATGACAAGTGGAAGGCACATGCAGCAGCTTCATCCCGATGATGTGATATGGCGAAATGCGCGACTGGCAACCCTGGCGACAGGTGAGGCGGAGCCCTACGGCCTGAGAGAACAACATGCCCTCGTTGTGCGCGGCCAGACGATTCTGGCCGTTATTCCTGAATCCGGGATCCCCTCCGGGCATCGTCAGTGTGTCGATCTCGACGGGCGTCTGGTTACCCCCGGCCTGATCGATTGCCACACCCATCTGGTGTTCGGCGGCGATCGCGCAGCGGAATGGGAGCAACGGCTTAACGGCGTGTCATATCAGACCATTAGCGCGCAGGGCGGCGGAATTAACGCCACGGTCACGGCCACCCGCAACAGTTCGCCGGAAACGCTCCTGACGGTGGCGCAGCAGCGACTCCAGCGGCTGATGAATGAAGGCGTAACGACCGTTGAAATCAAATCGGGATACGGACTGAATGCCGAAGCCGAAGAGAAAATGCTGCTGGTTGCCCGCCAGCTCAGCCTGAATAATCTGGTCGATATCAGCCCGACGCTGCTGGCCGCGCACGCCGTTCCTGCCGAGTACCGACAGGATCCGGATGCCTATCTGGCGCTGGTCTGTGAGCAGATCATGCCCACGCTGTGGCAAAAAGAGTTATTTGAAGCGGTGGACGTGTTTTGTGAAAACGTCGGCTTTACCCCGGCGCAAACCGAGCGCCTGTTCCGGGCCGCCGCCGCGCTCGGGATCCCGGTAAAAGGGCATGTAGAACAACTGTCGAATCTCGGCGGCGCGGCGCTGGTCAGCCAGTATAAAGGGCTGTCGGCCGATCATATTGAGTATCTTGATGATGAAGGTATTCAGGCGATGGCGCAAAGCGGCACGGTGGCGGTATTGCTCCCCGGCGCGTTCTATTTTCTTCAGGAGCGCCAGCGTCCACCGGTGGCGCAGCTGAGAGAGCAGGGCGTGCCGATGGCGGTGGCTACCGACTACAATCCGGGCACCAGCCCGTTTGCCAGCCTGCATCTGGCAATGAACATGGCCTGCGTCCAGTTTGGCCTCACGCCGGAAGAGGCCTGGGCTGGCGTGACGCGGCATGCGGCGCAGGCGCTAGGACGTGGTGCGACGCACGGGCAGTTAAAGCCCGGTTATGTGGCTGATTTCGTCGTCTGGGAGGCGAATCATCCGGTTGAGATGGTTTACGAGCCGGGGCGGAATCCTATGTATCAACGCGTGTTTCGGGGGCAGGTAGCATGAAACTGTGGCATCCCGTCTCACCGCAGGTCTGGCAGGGTCGTGACGACAGCGCCGAGTCCAGCACCGCGAAACGTCTCTTCCAGACCATACAGCAGCGCGAACACTTTTCTCCCGCGCCGTCAGGCATCGCCCTGCTGGGCTTTGAATGTGATGAAGGGGTTAAGCGTAACCAGGGCAGGCCCGGTGCTGCACAGGCGCCCGATGTGTTGCGTGGCGCGCTGGCGAATATGGCGAGCCATCAGGGGCATGCGCGCCTCGTGGATATGGGCGCTATTTATGTTGAAGGCCACGCGCTGGAGGCGGCACAGCAGGCGCTGAGCGAGGCCATAACCGCGTGCCAGCAATCCGGGATGCGTACTCTGGTTTTCGGTGGTGGACATGAAACCGCCTGGGCGCACGGGCGCGGCGTGCTGGACGCCTTTCCGAACGATCGCCTTGCGGTGATCAACCTGGATGCGCACCTCGATTTACGCAAGGCCGAACGGGCAACGTCCGGCACGCCGTTCCGCCAGCTGGCGCACTACTGCGCGTCTCAGTCGCGGGTGTTTCACTACGCCTGCCTGGGGGTAAGCCGTGCGGCGAATACTCAGGCGCTGTGGGAGGAAGCTGAGCGGTTGAACGTGACGCTGGTTGAAGATCTCGATTTTCGCCGGGATGCGCTATCCGCGCTGGATAGCGTGCTTGCGCAGGCAGACCGGGTTTATCTCACCGTTGACCTTGATGTGCTGCCTGCCGCAGAAATGCCCGCCGTGTCCGCCCCTGCGGCGTTGGGGATCCCGGCGCTGGATCTGTTCCCGGTGATTGAGCGTATCTGCCGAAGCGGTAAACTACAGGCGGCGGATCTGGTGGAATTCAATCCGCACTACGATCGGGACGGTCAGGGCGCTAAGCTCGCCGCCCGACTGGCCTGGCAAATTGCTCACTGGTGGGCATAACAACATTCAAGGAGTCATGATGTTTTCACGCTCGCCCCTGCCGCAGCCGAGCCCTCCCGCGCCTTTTTACGAAAAGGTGAAGCAGGCGATCAGCGAAAAAATCGCCGCCGGCGTCTGGCGCCCGCACGACCGCATTCCGTCCGAGGCCGAGCTGGTGGCGCAGTTTGGCTTTAGCCGAATGACCATCAACCGCGCACTGCGTGAACTGACCGATGAAGGGTTGCTGGTGCGTTTGCAGGGTGTCGGAACCTTTGTCGCCGAGCCAAAAGGACAGTCGGCGCTGTTTGAAATCCGCAGCATTGCCGATGAAATTGCCGCCCGCAACCATCAGCACCACTGCGAGGTGCTGGTGCTTGAAGAGACGCAGGCCAGCGCCGAACAAGCCATCGAGCTGAACGTTACCGAGGGCACCCGGATTTTCCATTCGGTGATGGTGCATTATGAGAACGACATTCCGGTCCAGATTGAAGATCGCTGCGTCAACGCGGAGCGGATACCGGATTACCTGAGCCAGGATTACACCCAAACCACACCGCATGCGTATCTCTCGCTCGTCGCCCCGCTGACGGAAGGGGAGCATATCGTGGAAGCCGTGCGCGCCACGCCGCAGGAGTGCGAGCTGTTGCGTATTAAAGAGCACGATCCCTGTCTGCTGATCCGCCGTCGTACCTGGTCGTCCTCGCAAATTGTGTCGCATGCGAAGCTGCTATTCCCGGGGAATCGCTACCGGTTGCAGGGCCACTTTATGTCATAAGTTTTATAAGCGTGATCGCTAACGCAATATAGCAAAATTGTATCTTTTTTGTTAAATCCGACCTTGTGTGTGCTTGTCTATACAAGTATATCTAAATGCATCACCTGTCCCTTATGAGGAACACACAATGTCGTCAGATAAATACCGCAAGCAGGATGTCCGCGCCGCGCGCGGCACCACGCTCACCGCAAAAAGCTGGCTCACCGAAGCACCGCTGCGCATGTTGATGAACAACCTTGATCCTGAGGTAGCAGAAAATCCCCACGAGCTGGTGGTCTATGGCGGCATTGGCCGCGCCGCGCGCAACTGGGCGTGCTATGACGCGATTGTTGAGTCTTTGACGAATCTCGAAAACGACGAAACGCTGCTGGTGCAATCCGGCAAACCGGTTGGCGTATTCAAAACCCATAAAAATGCGCCCCGCGTGCTGATTGCCAACTCCAACCTGGTGCCGCACTGGGCAACGTGGGAACACTTCAACGAGCTGGACGCAAAAGGGCTGGCCATGTACGGCCAGATGACCGCGGGTAGCTGGATCTACATCGGCAGCCAGGGGATTGTGCAGGGCACGTATGAAACCTTCGTGGAAGCGGGCCGTCAGCACTATAACGGATCACTGAAAGGCCGCTGGGTTCTCACCGCCGGACTGGGCGGCATGGGCGGCGCGCAGCCGCTGGCCGCGACGCTGGCGGGCGCGTGCTCCCTGAACATTGAGTGCCAGCAGAGCCGCATCGATTTCCGTCTGCGTACCCGCTATGTCGATGAACAGGCCGACAACCTCGATGACGCGCTGGCGCGCATCAAAAAGTACACCGCTGAAGGCAAAGCCGTTTCGGTTGCCCTGTGCGGCAACGCGGCGGATATTCTGCCGGAACTGGTGGCGCGCGGCGTGCGTCCGGACCTGGTCACCGACCAGACCAGCGCTCACGATCCGCTCCACGGCTATCTGCCAAAAGGCTGGACGTGGGAAGACTACCAGCAAAAAGCGGAAACCGATCCTGAGGGCACGGTACTGGCGGCCAAACGCGCCATGGCGGAACACGTCTCCGCGATGCTGGCCTTCAGTAAGATGGGTATTCCGACCTTTGATTACGGGAATAACATCCGCCAGATGGCGAAAGAGATGGGGGTGACTAACGCCTTTGACTTCCCCGGCTTCGTGCCCGCCTATATTCGTCCTCTGTTCTGCCGCGGCATTGGGCCATTCCGCTGGGTTGCCCTGTCCGGCGACCCGGAGGATATCTACAAAACCGACGCCAGAGTGAAAGAGATTGTCGCCGATGACGAACACCTGCATCGCTGGCTGGATATGGCGCGCGAACGCATTAACTTCCAGGGCCTGCCGGCGCGTATCTGCTGGGTCGGGCTGGAGTGGCGGCAAAAACTCGGCCTCGCCTTTAACGAAATGGTGCGCAGCGGCGAAGTCTCCGCGCCGATCGTCATTGGCCGCGACCACCTGGACTCCGGCTCTGTCGCCAGTCCGAACCGTGAAACCGAAGCCATGCGCGACGGCTCGGATGCGGTCTCCGACTGGCCGCTGCTGAATGCCCTGCTGAACACCGCCAGCGGCGCGACCTGGGTGTCGCTGCACCACGGCGGCGGCGTCGGGATGGGCTTCTCCCAGCACTCCGGGATGGTCATCGTCTGTGACGGAACTGATGAAGCGGCCGCGCGTATCGCTCGCGTGCTGCACAACGACCCGGCAACCGGCGTGATGCGTCACGCGGATGCGGGTTACGAGATTGCCATTGATTGTGCCAAAGAGCAGGGCCTGAACCTGCCGATGATCCCCGCCACACAAGGAAAGCCTGCATGAACGCGTTAACACTTACTCCCGGCTCGCTGACGCTCAAACAGCTGCGTCACGTCTGGCGTCATCCGGTGACACTCTCCCTTGATGAAAGCGCCCACCGTGCCATTAACGACAGCGTGGCCTGCGTGGAGGCGATTGTGGCGGAGGGGCGCACCGCCTACGGCATCAACACCGGGTTTGGCCTGCTGGCGCAGACCCGCATCGCCACGCACGATCTGGAGAATTTACAGCGTTCGCTGGTGCTGTCGCACGCGGCGGGGGTTGGCCAGCCGCTGGACGATGAGATCGTCCGCCTGATGATGGTGTTGAAAATCAACAGCCTGGCGCGTGGGTTTTCCGGCATTCGTCTGAGCGTGATCCAGGCGCTGATGGCGCTGGTCAATGCGGAAGTTTATCCGTGGATCCCGGCGAAGGGCTCCGTCGGCGCCTCCGGCGATCTGGCGCCGCTGGCGCATATGTCGCTGCTCCTGCTGGGTGAAGGCCAGGCGCGCTGGCAAGGGGAGTGGCTGCCTGCGAAAGAGGCGCTGAAAAAAGCTGGCTTAACGCCGATCACCCTCGCGGCAAAAGAGGGGCTGGCGCTGCTCAACGGCACGCAGGCGTCGACCGCTTTCGCGCTGCGCGGTCTGTTTGAAGCGGAAGATCTGTTCGCCTCGGCGGTGGTGTGCGGTGCACTGACCACTGAGGCGGTGCTCGGCTCGCGTCGTCCGTTCGATGCCCGCATCCACGAGGTGCGCGGCCAGCGCGGGCAGATTGATGCCGCTGCCATGTACCGCCACGTACTTACCGATACCAGCGACATTGCCGATTCGCATCACAACTGTGAGAAGGTGCAGGATCCGTATTCCCTGCGCTGCCAGCCGCAGGTGATGGGCGCATGCCTGACGCAGCTGCGCCAGGCGGCAGAAGTGCTGCTGGTGGAGGCCAATGCGGTGTCCGATAACCCACTGGTATTTGCTCAGGAAAACGAGGTGGTTTCTGGCGGTAACTTCCACGCCGAGCCGGTGGCGATGGCCGCAGATAATATCGCCCTGGCGATTGCCGAAATCGGGGCGTTGTCTGAGCGTCGAATCGCGCTGATGATGGATAAGCACATGTCCCAGCTGCCGCCATTCCTGGTGCGCAACGGCGGCGTGAACTCGGGCTTCATGATAGCCCAGGTCACCGCCGCGGCACTGGCAAGCGAGAACAAAGCCCTGTCGCATCCGCACAGCGTGGACAGCCTGCCAACCTCAGCCAACCAGGAAGATCACGTTTCGATGGCCCCGGCTGCCGGGCGTCGCCTCTGGGAGATGGCCTCTAACACCCGCGGCGTGCTGGCGGTGGAGTGGCTGGCGGCGTGTCAGGGTATTGATTTGCGCGAAGGGCTAAAATCCAGCCCGCTGCTGGAGCAGGCGCGCCAGGAACTGCGCGAGCACGTTACGCACTACGATGACGACCGCTTCTTTGCGCCGGATATTGATAAGGCGATGCAGCTTCTGGAGGAAGGTCGGCTGGTGGGGCTGTTACCTTCGGTGCTGTGATTTTTACCCTCACCCTAACCCTCTCCCACAGGGAGAGGGAATTGTTAGGTTTTCTCCCTCTCCCTGCGGGAGAGGGCCGGGGTGAGGGTATCAGCCCGCACGATTACGAATACATCGCCGTAATCGACGCGCTGCCCAGCGAATGGAAATGCACGTTAAAGCCTACCATCGCGCCGCTCGCCCCTTCGTCGACCTCAATCTTGTCCACATCCAGCGCGTGCACGGTGAAGATATAGCGGTGCGTTTCCCCTTTTGGCGGCGCCGCGCCGCCGTAGCCCGCTTTGCCAAAGTCAGTGCGCGTCTGAATCGCACCGTCAGGCAGAGCAACCAGATCGGAACCGGAGCCCTGCGGCAGCACGCGCGTGTCGGCGGGCAGGTTTGCCACGATCCAGTGCCACCAGCCCGACCCGGTTGGCGCATCCGGATCGTAGCAGGTCACGACAAAACTTTTGGTTCCCGCTGGCACATCGTCCCACGCCAGATGGGGAGAGATATTATCCCCCTGATAACCCATCCCGTTAAACACGTGACGTTCCGGCAGCTTTTCGCCGTCGCGCAAATCTTTACTGATGATTTTCATCCGATTTCCCTCGTTACTCACTCATTCAGAAAGTGTAACGCATGGGGTTAAATCGCGAAATGCGCTGAAGTGTTAACGGCTTCAACCACTGCCCCGGTCAGCTTGCGGAGCTGATCCGCAGAAATGCTGTACGGCGGCATGAGGTAAATCAGCTTACCGAAAGGTCGCACCCACACGCCCTGGTAAACGAAGAAGCGCTGCAACGCGGCCATGTTCACCTGATGCGTTGTCTCGATTACCCCGATGGCGCCCAGTACGCGGACGTCCGCGACGTATTCCGCCTCCGCCGCCGCGCTTAACTGCTGCTTCAGCTGCGCCTCAATCGCCGCCACCTGCGTCTGCCATGCGCCGCTTTCCAGAATGGCGAGGCTTTCGCTTGCCACGGCGCAGGCCAGCGGGTTGCCCATAAACGTCGGGCCGTGCATAAAGCAGCCCGCGTCGCCGTCGCTGATGGTATCGGCAACCTGGCGGGTGGTAAGCGTGGCGGAGAGCGTCATGGTGCCGCCGGTGAGCGCTTTCCCCAGGCACAAAATATCCGGCGCGATCCCCGCATGCTCGCAGGCGAACAGCTTTCCGGTGCGGCCAAAGCCGGTGGCGATCTCATCGGCAATCAGCAGGATCCCTTCGCGGTCGCACATCTTGCGAATGCGCTTCAGCCACTCGGGATGGTACATCCGCATTCCGCCCGCGCCCTGCACAATCGGTTCGAGAATAACGGCGGCAATCTCGTGGCGATGGGCCGCCATCAGCCGCGCGAAGCCCACCATGTCCATCTCGTCCCATTCGCCGTCGAAGCGGCTCTGCGGGGCTGGCGCAAACAGGTTTTCCGGCAGATAGCCTTTCCACAGGCTGTGCATGGAGTTGTCCGGATCACATACCGACATCGCGCCGAAAGTGTCGCCGTGATAGCCGTTGCGGAAGGTAAGGAACCGCTGGCGCGTTTCGCCCTTCGCATGCCAGTACTGCAACGCCATTTTCATCGCCACTTCCACGGCCACCGAGCCGGAGTCGGCCAGGAAAACGCACTCCAGCGATTCAGGCGTCATCGCTACCAGGCGACGGCATAAATCCACCGCGGGCTGATGCGTGATCCCGCCAAACATCACGTGTGACATCTGGTCAATCTGCGCTTTCATCGCCGCGTTCAGTCGCGGGTGGTTGTAGCCATGGATCGCCGCCCACCAGGAGGACATCCCGTCAACAAGCCGCTCGCCGCTGGCAAGATGCAGCTCGCAGCCGTGGGCCGAGGCTACCGGATAGACGGGAAGGGGGCGGGTCGTGGAGGTGTAAGGGTGCCAGATATGCTGCTTGTCGAAGGCGAGATCGTCCTGGGTCATAATCGACTTGTAAACCATTTTGAAAAGTTTTAGGTTTACAAGTATAAACCGAACCGACAATTAACAAAACCCTTTGGAGAAGCCCGATGGCTCACCACGCACGCTGGACGATGTCGCAAGTCACTGAATTATTCAACAAACCTTTCCTGGAGCTGATGTTTGAGGCGCAACAGGTGCACCGCCAGCACTTCGATCCGCGTCATGTTCAGGTCAGCACGCTGCTGTCGATCAAAACCGGGGCTTGCCCGGAAGACTGCAAATATTGCCCGCAAAGCGCGCGCTATAAAACCGGTCTCGAATCCGAGCGCCTGATGGAAGTCGAGCAGGTGCTCGACTCCGCGCGCAAGGCCAAAAACGCTGGCTCGACCCGCTTCTGCATGGGCGCGGCGTGGAAAAATCCACATGACCGCGACATGCCCTATCTGGAGCAGATGGTGAAGGGGGTGAAGGCGATGGGGCTTGAAGCCTGCATGACCCTGGGCACGCTGAACGAGGAGCAGGCGCAGCGTCTCTCGGCGGCGGGGCTGGATTACTACAACCACAACCTCGATACTTCGCCGGAGTTTTACGGCAACATCATCACCACGCGCACCTATCAGGAGCGTCTGGACACGCTGGATAAAGTGCGTGATGCGGGGATCAAGGTCTGTTCCGGCGGGATCGTGGGACTGGGCGAGACGGTAAAAGATCGTGCCGGCCTGCTGTTACAGCTGGCAAACCTGCCGACCCCGCCGGAAAGCGTGCCCATCAACATGCTGGTGAAGGTAAAAGGGACGCCGCTGGCGGATAACGAGGACGTGGATGCCTTCGATTTCATCCGCACCATCGCGGTGGCGCGCATCATGATGCCGACCTCTTACGTTCGCCTCTCCGCCGGTCGCGAGCAGATGAGCGAGCAGACCCAGGCGATGTGCTTCATGGCCGGGGCCAACTCCATCTTCTACGGCTGCAAACTGCTGACCACGCCAAACCCGGAAGAGGACAAAGATGTCCAGCTGTTCCGCAAGCTGGGGCTGAACCCACACCAGACCGAGGTACAGGCGGGGGATAACGAGCAACAGCAGCAGCTGGAGCAGCAGATTTTTAACGCCGACACCGACCAGTTCTACAACGCGGCAGCCGTATGACCTGGCAGGCACGTATCAGGACCGCGCTCGACGAGCGGCGGGCGGCGGATGCGTTTCGGGTGCGCAGGGTAGTGGAAAACGGTGCAGGCCGTTTTCTCTCCCGGGAAGGAGAGCGGTTCTGTAATTTCTCCAGCAACGATTATCTGGGCCTGAGCCAGCACCCGCAGATCGTTCGCGCCTGGCAGCAGGGCGCGGATCGTTACGGCGTGGGCAGCGGTGGCTCCGGGCACGTCAGCGGCTACACCACGGCGCATCAGGCGCTGGAGGAAGAGCTGGCCGACTGGCTGGGCTACCCGCGGGCGCTGCTGTTTATCTCCGGTTTTGCCGCGAATCAGGCGGTGATTACCGCCCTGATGGGCAAAGACGACCGCATCATCGCGGACCGCCTGAGCCACGCGTCCCTGCTTGAAGCGGCCAGTCTCAGCCCGGCGCAGCTGCGGCGTTTTGCCCATAACGATGCCTCTCAGCTGAACGTCCTGCTGGGTAAACCCTGTTCAGGGCTTCAGCTGGCGGTGACGGAAGGGGTATTCAGCATGGACGGCGACAGCGCGCCGCTTGCCACTTTGCATGACGTCGCAAAACAGCAGAACGCCTGGCTGCTGGTCGACGATGCCCACGGCATTGGCGTCACCGGCGAGGAGGGGCGCGGAAGCGCGCACCAGCAACGCGTCAGGCCGGAACTGCTGGTGGTCACCTTCGGCAAAGGCTTCGGCGTCAGCGGCGCCGCGGTGTTGTGCAGCGAGCCGGTGGCCGATTACCTGGTGCAGTTCGCCCGGCACCTGATCTACAGCACCAGCATGCCCCCGGCGCAGGCCGTGGCGCTCTCTGCGTCGCTTGCGGTGATCCGCGGCGAAGACGGCGCTGAACGCCGGGCGCGCCTGGCCGACCATATTCAGCGTTTTCGCCGGGGGGTAAGCGCACTGCCTTACCGGCTTACCGACTCGCACAGCGCCATTCAGCCCGTGATTGTGGGTGAAAACCATCGGGCGCTGATGCTGGCACAGGCGCTACGAGAGCGGGGGCAGTGGGTCACGGCGATCCGCCCACCCACCGTGCCGCCAGGCACCGCGCGCTTGCGTCTGACGCTCACGGCAGCGCACGAGCCGCAGGATATCGATACGCTTCTGGAGGCACTGTATGTCTCCTGTCAATAAACAGGCCGTTGCCGCCGCGTTTGGCCGGGCAGCGCAAAGCTATTCACAGCACGATGAGCTGCAACGCCTGAGCGCCCGCGGGCTGCTGGCCGCGCTCGGTGAGGGGCGTTTTGCGCAGGTGCTCGACGCTGGCTGCGGGCCTGGCGGCAATAGCCGCTACTGGCGCGCAACGGGTAGCCACGTCACGGCGCTGGATTTATCCGCGCAGATGCTGGATGAGGCCCGCCAGCAGCAGTCAGCAGACCGTTATCTGGTGGCCGATATCGAGGCCATCCCGCTGGAGGATGCGCTGTTTGACCTTGTCTGGAGCCATCTGGCGGTGCAGTGGTGCGCCAGCCTGCCGCAGGCCCTACGCGAGCTATACCGCGTGGCGCGGCCCGGCGGAGCGGTGGCCTTTACCACCCTGCTGGAAAGTTCGTTGCCAGAGCTGAATCAGGCGTGGAGGGCAGTGGATGCACAGCCGCACGTCAACCGGTTTCTCTCGCACGAACAGGTCACTCAGGCGCTGGCAGGCTGGCGCTATCGCAGCGTGGTCCAGACCGTCACCCTCGAATTTAGCGATGCGTTAAGCGCCATGCGATCGCTTAAGGGCATAGGCGCGACGCACCTGCACGCCGGACGGGAGAAGAAACCCCTTACCCGCGGCCAACTCCAGCGTCTCGAGCTGGCCTGGCCGCAGGAGCGGGGCCGGTTCCCGCTCTCTTATCATCTTTTTCATGGGATTATTGAACGTGACTGAACGTTATTTTGTTACCGGCACGGACACTGAAGTCGGTAAAACGGTTGCCAGCGCCGCGCTGTTGCAGGCGGCGCGTCTGCTGGGGAAAACTACGGCCGGGTATAAGCCCGTAGCCTCCGGCAGCGAGATGACGCCGGAAGGCTTACGTAATACCGATGCGCTGGCGCTACAGCGTAACAGCAGCCTTACGCTGGCCTATTCTGCGGTGAACCCCTATACCTTTGCTGAACCCACCTCGCCGCACATCGTCAGCGTCGATGAAGATCGTCCGATTGATTTTTCGGTGCTCTCTTCCGGGTTACGCGTCCTGGAAACGCAGGCCGACTGGGTGCTGGTGGAGGGGGCTGGCGGCTGGTTTACCCCGCTGTCCGACGAGCAGACATTTGCTGACTGGGTGCAGGCCGAGCAGCTTCCGGTCATTCTGGTGGTTGGCGTGAAGCTTGGCTGTATCAATCACGCCATGCTGACCGCCCAGGCCGTGCAGCAGGCCGGGTTGCGTCTGGCAGGGTGGATTGCCAATGACGTGGTAGCGCCGGGTAAACGTCATGCTGAGTATCTGGCGACGCTGAAGCGGGTGCTGCCTGCGCCGTTTCTCGGCGAGATCCCGTGGCTTGCCGACGGCGCAGAGCAGGCGGAAACCGGACGCTATCTCGACCTCAGCGCCTTATGTCCCGCGCCATCCAGTGCGCAATAAGGTCGTCATCCAGCTCGTTAACGTGGCCCTGTGCCACGTTACGCCCGCGATAGAGCATGCAGAAACGATCCGCTACCCGGCGGATAAACGACAGCTGTTGCTCCGCTAACAGCACCGTCATTCCCAGCTCCCGATTCAGCCGCACCAGCAGCTGCCCCAGCCTGCGCGCGAAACCGTGCCCTGCGCCATGCATGGGCTCATCCAGAATCAGCACGCGCGGACGATTAACCAGCGCACTGGCGAGGGCCAGCTGATACTGGTCGTCAGGGGACAGCGCAGAGGCACGGCTCTGTCGCAGCGGAAAAAGCTCCGGAAACAGGGCATACACGTCACTTTTTGATGCCGGGTCGGGTTTCCCCGTCGCCCGCATAGCGATATGCAGATTTTCATCGACGGTCAGCTGGGAAAATATTCGCCGATCCTGCGGGACGTAGCCTATCGTCGGCGGCGCCGGGAATGCTGACGCAGGGTTGAGCAAGTTATGCGGCGGCGCGCCAGCCTCATGCCAGATGATGGTGCCGCTCTCGACGGGCACCTTTCCGGTAATGCAGTTCATAAGCGTGGATTTGCCCATGCCAGGCAGGCCAACAATGCCCGTACAGATGCCTTGCGGGAAATCGATATTCACGTTCCATAGCGTATGTTGGCTTCCGTAAAACTGATTTACAGCACGCAGACTCAACATCTTTCTCTCCTTAAAAATGTGTGGGGTGATGCACAGAGTGATGTCTGCAAAACGCCTGCCAGGAACTTCATAATGATTAAAAAAAGGCCATTTTTAGGAATAACTCACTATCAAAAGCTGAACGTTTATACGAATTGCACACTCCCGGTGCTGCGTATGTCGAATTGTGGTGCAGGAGAAATGACAGAATTGTGATTAAGATCTCGCCAGTCGCTTATGAAAAAATGAACGTTTTCCAGGCAAAAAAGAGTGATAAAAATTTTTTACTGCCGCTTCGTGGGAAAAACCGGGAATTTGCTGGAGTGCATGCTGTACGGGCTGGAGGCAGTTATCCACTATTCCTGTGGATAACCTTGTGCATTAGAGTTAGAAAACCCGCGATAAGCGAGAGAATACGCGGGTTACAACCAAATTGATGCGAAACGCGGCTTAATAAATTAGTCTTTATTTTTTAACGAATTAGATAAAAGCAATTCCCTCAACGCCAGCGAGACCTGCTGCCATAAAACTTTCATAACCGCCCTTGACAAATGTTAAAAAAGTAATAGTTCTGGGGATAACCCCCTGAGGCTGGTGTTTTATTTTGTCACAGTCGAAATTTGGCTCGCGAACGCACTAATCCTCTCTGCGCTACGCTAAATATCCTGACACGCTACTGGTTTTTCATCCAGTGTTTTTTACTGGCAATCCTGGCCACAACGAGTAAAATTACTCACCTGCCGCTTATTCTGTCATCAGGTCGTCGCCCATGAGTAAACCGTTTAAACTGAATTCTGCTTTCCGTCCTTCCGGGGATCAGCCCGAGGCTATTCGTCGCCTGGAAGAGGGGCTGGAGGACGGGCTGGCGCACCAGACCCTGCTGGGGGTTACCGGTTCGGGCAAAACCTTCACCATTGCCAACGTCATTGCCGATCTCCAGCGTCCGACGATGGTTCTCGCGCCGAACAAAACGCTGGCGGCGCAGCTGTATGGTGAGATGAAAGAGTTCTTCCCGGAAAACGCGGTGGAGTATTTCGTCTCCTACTACGACTACTACCAGCCGGAAGCCTACGTTCCCAGCTCCGACACGTTTATCGAGAAAGATGCCTCGGTGAACGAACATATCGAGCAGATGCGTTTGTCGGCGACCAAGGCGCTGCTGGAGCGTCGTGATGTGGTGGTGGTGGCCTCGGTGTCGGCGATCTACGGCCTGGGCGATCCGGATCTCTATCTCAAGATGATGCTGCACCTGACGCAGGGGATGATCATCGATCAGCGTGCGATTTTGCGCCGTCTGGCGGAGTTGCAGTACACCCGTAACGATCAGGCGTTCCAGCGCGGGACCTTCCGCGTGCGCGGCGAGGTGATTGATATCTTCCCGGCGGAGTCGGACGATATGGCGCTGCGCGTGGAGCTGTTCGACGAAGAGGTTGAACGCCTGTCGCTGTTCGATCCGTTGACCGGTCACGTCGAGTCGGTGATCCAGCGCTTCACCATCTACCCAAAAACGCACTATGTAACGCCGCGCGAGCGTATTGTGCAGGCGATGGAAGAGATCAAAACCGAGCTGGCGGACCGCCGCAAGGTGCTGCTGGCGAACAATAAGCTGCTGGAAGAGCAGCGCCTGAGCCAGCGTACCCAGTTCGATCTGGAGATGATGAACGAGCTGGGCTACTGCTCCGGCATCGAAAACTACTCGCGCTACCTCTCCGGGCGCGGGCCGGGCGAAGCGCCGCCGACGCTGTTTGACTACCTTCCGGCGGACGGCCTGCTGGTGATCGACGAATCCCACGTTACGATCCCCCAGATCGGCGGGATGTACCGCGGTGACCGCGCGCGTAAAGAGACGCTGGTGGAGTACGGGTTCCGACTGCCGTCAGCGCTGGACAACCGTCCGATGAAGTTTGAAGAATTTGAGGCGCTTGCTCCGCAGACCATCTACGTATCGGCCACGCCGGGCAACTACGAGCTGGAAAAATCCGGTGATGACGTGGTGGACCAGGTGGTGCGTCCGACCGGGCTGCTGGATCCGATTATCGAGGTGCGTCCGGTGGCGACGCAGGTGGACGATCTGCTCTCGGAAATACGTGCCCGCTCCGCCATCAACGAGCGCGTGCTGGTTACCACGCTCACCAAACGTATGGCGGAAGATTTGACGGAGTATCTGGAAGAACACGGTGAGAAGGTGCGGTATCTGCACTCGGATATCGATACCGTGGAGCGTATGGAGATCATCCGCGATCTGCGTCTGGGCGAGTTCGACGTGCTGGTCGGTATTAACCTTCTGCGAGAAGGGCTGGATATGCCTGAGGTGTCGCTGGTGGCGATTCTGGACGCGGACAAAGAGGGCTTCCTGCGTTCCGAGCGCTCGCTGATCCAGACCATTGGCCGCGCCGCGCGTAACGTCAACGGGAAGGCGATCCTGTACGGGGATAAAATCACCCCGTCGATGGCCAAAGCGATTGGCGAAACGGAACGTCGTCGCGAGAAGCAGCAGCGCTACAACGAAGAGCACGGCATCACGCCGCAGGGGCTGAACAAGAAGGTGGTGGATATCCTGGCGCTGGGTCAGAACATTGCGAAGACCAAAGCGAAAGGCCGCGGCAAGGCCCGTTCAGTGGTGGAAGAGGATACCGTCGCGCTGACGCCGAAAGCGTTGCAGCAGAAGATCCACGAGCTGGAAGGGCAGATGATGCAGCATGCGCAGAACCTGGAGTTCGAAGAGGCCGCGCAAATCCGCGATCAGCTGCATCAGCTGCGGGATCTGTTTATTGCGGCATCGTAGTTTTTTGCCCGGTGGCGTTTTCTCCCTCTCCCTGTGGGTGTACGGTCCGGGGACATAGTGAACACTTGTTCGGGGACATGGTAGACACTTACAACTAAGGCATAAGAACCCGTTTATGGAGTCGCTTATGCCCTGGGATGCGAGAGATACCATGTCATTACGTACCGAGTTTGTTTTGTTCGCCTCGCAGGACGGGGCGAACATCCGTTCCCTCTGCCGTCACTACGGCATTTCCCCTGCCACCGGCTACAAGTGGCTTCAGCGCTGGGTTCAGGAAGGCGCCGCCGGCCTTCAGGACCGCCCGCGCATACCGCACCATTCCCCGAACCGCTCGTCAGACGACATCACTGCCCTGCTGCGCATGGCACATGCCCGTCATGAACGCTGGGGAGCCCGCAAGATTAAGCGCTGGCTCGAAGACCAGGGACACACCATGCCTGCCTTCAGCACCGTCCATAACCTGATGGCCCGCCATGGCCTGCTGCCGGGAACGGCGCCCGGTATTCCGGCTACGGGCCGCTTCGAACACGATGCGCCGAACAGGCTCTGGCAGATGGATTTTAAGGGCCACTTTCCCTTTGGCGGTGGCCGCTGCCATCCGCTCACCCTGCTGGATGACCACTCCCGTTTTTCCCTGTGCCTGGCGCACTGTACCGATGAACGGCGCGAGACCGTGCAGCAGCAACTGGTCAGCGTGTTTGAGCGTTACGGCCTGCCGGACCGGATGACGATGGACAACGGCTCGCCGTGGGGTGACACCACCGGCACCTGGACGGCGCTGGAGCTGTGGCTGATGCGCCACGGTATCCGGGTGGGCCATTCCCGGCCTTACCATCCGCAGACGCAGGGCAAGCTGGAGCGTTTTCACCGCAGCCTGAAGGCGGAAGTGCTACAGGAGAGATGGTTCGCGGACAGCGGTGAGTTGCAGCGCGCTTTCGACCACTGGCGGACGGTGTACAACCTTGAACGGCCACATGAAGCGCTGGACATGGCAGTACCGGCCTCGAGATACCAGCCGTCTGCGCGGTAGTACCGCGCCGGCACACCCCCACCGGAGTACGATGAAGGCGTGGTGGTCAGGAAGGTGGATATCAGCGGGAAGCTGAGCATACAGGGTATCAGTCTGAACGCAGGGAAGGCCTTCAGGGGAGAGCGTGTGGGGCTGAGGGAGACACAGGAGGACGGCTGCTATGAAGTATGGTGGTACAGCACGAAAGTGGGGATGATCGACCTGAAGAAAAAGTCGATCATCATGGGTAAAGGATGTTAAAAAGTGTTCACCATGTCCCCGAACACCTGTCTACCATGTCCCCGGACTGTACAAGGGAGAGGGCCGGGGTGAGGGCATCAGGCCGCACAAAACGAACCTAACCTAATGCCTGAATCGCCTTCTCCAGCGCCTCGCGCAGCAGATGGCGGTCGTGGCGATATTTAATATCGCTGGCTTCCAGCGGCTCCTGCACCACCACGCGATCGCCAATCCCCGATACATCCACTTTCGGCCCGACCACGACACCATCGATAATTTTCTTACCAACGTACTGTTCCATCAGGTCCAGCTTATCCGCCAGCGACAGGCTTGCCGCCGCCGGGCTGAGTTCGCGGCCTAAATTACCGATATAGACCATGGGCGCAGGCGTTCTGCGCAGCGCCTGCGCCAGCTCTTTCACCAGCAGGATCGGCATCAGGCTGGTGTAAAAACTTCCCGGCCCAATCAGGATCAGATCGGCCTCGGCAATCGCTTCTACCGCTTCACGCGTTGCGGGTACGCTGGGGTAGGTCATCAGCTCTTTTGGCGGAAGAAGAAGCTGGTCGATATTCACTTCACCATACACTTCGTGATCGTCGGCATCGATCGCCATTAAATCCACCGGCTGTTCAGACATCGGGATCAGGAATGCATCCACCTTTAACAGGTTACGAATTAAATTGATCGCTTCCAGAGGGCGCACGCTCAGGTGATCAAGTGCCTTTAACATCAGATTTCCAAGGTTATGGCCTGAAAGTTCACCATTCCCGCCAAAACGGTATTCAAACATCGCCGAGGCCACGCTTGGCTCCGTGATAAGCTGGTTGAGGCAATTGCGCATGTCACCCCAGGCAATCCCGCCTTCAGCACGTCGGATCCGCCCGGTTGAGCCGCCGTTGTCCGTTGTTGTCACGATGCCAGTCAGGCGCGAGCCCAGTGACGATAACGACGACATCACGCGTCCCAGACCGTGACCTCCGCCAAGAGCGACCACACGGTCCAGATCCGCAAAAGTGCGATTGCGCATACCTATTCCTTATCCTGTTAAGCTTGCGTCACAGTAACGCAACTACTCCTAAAAGACGATGCCTCTCACAAACCATAATGACGTATATCAATGCGAAAGCGCTGTTTTTGCGTATTCTGTAGTGAAAATGCACGATAACATCGTTATATATAAATTTATATAGCGAAAAGCGACAATGGCGAAGTGGCGATTTCCACGCTACTATCGCCATAACCACGTTTTCAAAACTGAAAACATACACTCTAGCCCTGGCGCCTGTGTCGAGAGATATGGCGCCCTGGCCGTGGCGGATTTGCCACCAGGGTACAGAAAGAAATGACTGTGCCTCCCGATCTGGAAAGGTGTACATGGCTTCACAACTTACTGATGCTTTCGCGCGTAAGTTTTTCTACTTACGTTTGTCGATTACCGACGTGTGTAACTTCCGTTGCACCTACTGCCTGCCCGATGGCTACAAGCCGGGCAGCGTCACCAATAATGGCTTTCTCTCCGTGGATGAAGTACGCCGCGTCACGCGCGCGTTCTCTGAACTTGGCACGGAAAAAGTGCGTCTTACCGGGGGAGAGCCCTCCCTGCGCCGTGATTTCCCTGACATCATTGCCGCCGTGCGTGAAAACGAACGTATCCGCCAGATCGCGGTGACCACCAACGGTTACCGCATGGCGCGTGACGTGGCGAACTGGCGCGATGCGGGGCTGACGGCGATCAACGTCAGCGTCGATAGCCTGGACGCCCGTCAGTTCCACGCCATTACCGGCCAGGACAAGTTCCAGCAGGTGATGGACGGCATCGATGCCGCGTTCACCGCCGGTTTCGACAAGGTCAAAGTCAACACCGTGTTGATGCGTGATGTGAACCACCATCAGCTGGACACCTTCCTGGCGTGGATCAAACCGCGCCGCATTCAACTGCGTTTTATTGAGCTGATGGAGACCGGGGAGGGCAGCGAGCTGTTCCGTCGCCATCATATCTCCGGCATGGTTCTGCGCGACGAACTGCTGAAACGCGGCTGGATCCACCAGATCCGCCAGCGCAGCGATGGCCCGGCGCAGGTCTTTTGTCATCCGGATTATGAAGGCGAAATCGGCCTGATCATGCCCTATGAAAAAGACTTCTGTGCCAGCTGCAACCGCCTGCGCGTCTCCTCCGTCGGCAAGCTCCATCTTTGCCTGTTCGGGGATGGCGGCGTCGATCTACGCGATTTGCTGGAAGATGACGCCCAGCAGGACGCGCTTGAAGCACGTATTTCCGAGGCGCTGACGCACAAAAAGCAGACCCATTTCCTGCATCAGGGCAACACCGGCATTACTCAGAACCTGTCCTATATCGGCGGGTAATCAGGCTTTAGAAGGAACCAGAAGATGAGTCAGGTAAGCGCGGAATTTATCCCGACACGCATTGCTATTCTTACCGTTTCCGAACGTCGTGGTGAAGAGGATGATACCTCCGGCCACTGGCTGCGCGAGGCGGCACACGAAGCCGGACACCAGATTGTTGATAAAGCGATCGTCAAAGAAAACCGTTACGCCATTCGCGCTCAGGTCTCACAGTGGATTGCGAGCGATGACGTCCAGGTTGTTCTGATCACTGGCGGCACCGGCTTTACCGCAGGCGACCAGGCGCCGGAAGCGCTGCTCCCGCTGTTCGATCGCGAAGTGGAAGGCTTCGGCGAAGTGTTCCGCATGCTCTCCTTTGAAGAGATTGGCACCTCTACGCTTCAGTCCCGTGCCGTCGCGGGGGTGGCGAATAAGACGCTGATCTTCGCCATGCCGGGGTCGACCAAAGCCTGCCGCACCGCGTGGGAAAACATTATTGCCCCGCAGCTGGATGCCCGTACCCGTCCATGTAATTTCCATCCCCATTTAAAGAAATAAGCTATGTCACAACTGACCCACATTAACGCCGCTGGCGAAGCGCATATGGTGGATGTCTCCGCCAAAGCCGAAACGGTGCGCGAGGCGCGTGCTGAAGCGTTCGTCACCATGCTGCCGGAGACGCTGGCGATGATTATCGACGGTAGCCATCACAAGGGTGATGTGTTTGCCACCGCCCGCATCGCCGGTATTCAGGCCGCTAAACGTACCTGGGACCTCATCCCGCTCTGCCATCCGCTGATGCTCAGCAAAGTGGAGGTAAATTTGCAGGCGCAGCCGGAGCATAACCGCGTGCGTATCGAGTCCCTGTGCCGCTTGACCGGGAAAACCGGCGTGGAGATGGAGGCGTTGACGGCGGCCTCCGTGGCGGCGCTGACCATCTACGACATGTGTAAAGCGGTGCAGAAAGATATGGTGATTGGCCCGGTGCGTCTGCTGGCAAAAAGCGGCGGCAAATCCGGTGATTTTAAGGTGGAAAGCCATGATTAAGGTGCTCTTTTTTGCCCAGGTCCGTGAGCTGGTCAATACCGACAGCCTGACGCTGGACGGCTCTTTCAAAAATGTCGCCGCCCTGCGTGCGCATCTGGCGGCGCAAGGCGACCGCTGGGCGCTGGCGCTGGACGAAGGCAAACTGCTGGCCGCCGTGAACCAGACGCTGGTGGAGTTAACCCACCCGCTGGCCGATGGGGACGAAGTGGCCTTCTTCCCGCCGGTCACAGGGGGTTAAGATGACGGAAACCCGAATTCTGGTCGGCCATGAGCGTTTTAACGTGGGCACGGAATATGACTGGCTGGCCGGGCGCGACGAAGACGGCGCGGTCGTGACGTTTACCGGGAAAGTGCGTAATCATAATCTCGGGGACAGCGTAAAAGCGCTGACGCTGGAGCACTATCCGGGAATGACCGAAAAATCGCTGGCGGCCATTGTCGAAGAGGCGCGAGGCCGCTGGCCGCTGGGGCGCGTTACGGTTATCCATCGCATCGGCGAAATGTGGCCCGGCGAAGAGATTGTGTTTGTTGGCGTCACCAGCGCCCATCGCGGGAGTGCTTTTGCGGCGGGGGAGTTCATCATGGATTACCTTAAAACCAAAGCGCCGTTCTGGAAGCGTGAAGCGACGCCGGAAGGTGAGCGCTGGGTGGAATCACGCGACAGCGATAAACATGCCGCCAGCCGTTGGTAGTTGGTTTACGCGGATGTGTTACTCTTAACGTGTGTGTTTACTTAATCAGGAGTGAATCATGGACCGATTTCCGCGTTCCGATTCGATAGTTCAGCAGACCCGTAGCGGGCTGCAAACCTACATGGCTCAGGTGTATGGCTGGATGACGGTTGGCCTGCTGCTTACCGCGTTTATCGCGTGGTATGCGGCAAACACGCCTGAACTGATGATGTTTATCTTCTCAAGCAAAATCACCTTCTTTGGGCTGATTATTGCGCAACTGGCGCTGGTGTTCGTGCTCTCCGGGCTGGTGCACAAGCTCAGCGCGGGTATGGCGACCACGCTGTTTATGCTCTATTCGGCGCTGACCGGGCTGACGCTTTCCAGTATTTTCATCGTTTACACCTACTCTTCCATCGCCAGCACGTTTGTGGTGACCGGCGGGATGTTCGGTGTGATGAGCCTGTACGGTTACACCACCAAACGTGACCTGAGCGGCTTCGGCAACATGCTGTTTATGGGGCTGATTGGGATTGTGCTGGCGTCGCTGGTGAACCTGTGGCTGAAGAGTGACGCGCTGATGTGGGCGGTGACCTATATCGGGGTGGTGATCTTCGTGGGCTTAACCGCTTACGACACCCAGAAGCTGAAAAACATCGGTGAACAAATTGATGTTCGCGACAGTTCAAACCTGCGCAAATACTCGATTCTGGGCGCGCTGACGCTTTATCTGGACTTCATCAACCTGTTCCTGATGCTGCTGCGTATTTTTGGCAACCGTCGCTAGTTATTTCCCCCTCACCCTAACCCTCTCCCTCAGGGAGAGGGGATTGCACGGTGCGGGCTTTTCTCCCTCTCCCCGTGGGAGAGGGCCGGGGTGAGGGCATCAGACCGCAGCGCTACCCGACACAACTCACTTCGCCAACATCCTCTCGTTCTTCGCGCGCAGCTTCTTCGCCCGACTCTCCAGCACCAGATAACAGACCGTTGCCAGCGCCAGCGGCAGGAAGTAGTAGATCATGCGGTACGCGAGCAGGGCGGCGATAATCGTCCCGTGAGACACATGCTCCCCCGCAAGCAGCGCGATAAACACCGCCTCCAGTACGCCAATACCCGCCGGAATATGCACAATCACCCCGGCAATACTGCTTACCAGCAGCACGCCCAGCACGAAGAAGTAGTTCACATCTTCGCCAATCAACAGCCAGATAATGGCCCCCATCGCCATCCAGTTAGCGCTGGAAACCACCATTTGCAGGACGGCAAACTTCCATGACGGCAGCACCAGCTTCTGGCCTTTAATGGTCATGTGACGACGTTTGGCAAAGGCGCAGGCCCACAGGTAGGCGGCGATGATCAGCAGCAGTACGATGCCCAGGATGCGCAGGGTAGCCTCATCGATGTACCAGTGCGCAGGCAGCTGCACCACGCCGATGGTGAAAATCACCCCGCCCAGCAGGATATACCCCAGCCAGTTGGTGGTGATGCTTAAGGAGAAAATACGCGTGATGGTGCCGCCCGGTAAGCCAAGGCGGGAGTACAGGCGATAGCGCATACCAATCCCGCCCACCCAGGTGCTCAGCGTCAGGTTAAAGGCGTAGCAGATGAATGACACCAGCATAACCTGCCGTTTGGCAAGCTTATGTCCGCAGTAGGCGCGTCCCAACAGGTCATAGCAGCCGTACATCAGGTAGCTCACAATCACCAGCCCAACGGCCCCCAGCAGGACTGTCCGGTTGTAGTTGCGAATAACTTTCCACACCTCTTCCCAGTCCACCTTTTGGGCATACACCACCAGCAGGACCGCGACGGCAATGAAGAACAGCCAGGTCAGGATTTTTTTCGCCAGCCGCCAGCGAGGATGAGATTTCGACATCAGGTTTTCCCTCCATCTTCCGCCTCTACGCGGTCCTGGGTTTCCATTTCGGGTTGCACAGGCGGATCCACCAGCGCCAGTTTCGGCGTATGCGCGGGCAGCCAGCCCACCATGGCCGGGAAGTGGCGCAGGAAGTGGAACACCACCACGCCGATGCCCACGTTCCACCAGCTCCGTTTCGGCACCATGGACTCATCCACACGCACGCAGTCTTTATTGATAAGACCCTGAAGGTTATCGCGCAGGGTCTGATTAAACTGGCGATCGTGGATGATCAGGTTCGCTTCCAGATTGAGCGATAAGCTCAGCGGATCGAGGTTGCTGGAGCCAACGGTCGCCCAGTGGTCATCCATCACGGCGACTTTGCCGTGCAGCGGGCGGCGGCGATATTCATAGATCTGCACGCCGCTTTTGACCAGATAGCGATAGAGCAGACGCGCGCCCACCTTCACAATCGGCATATCGGGCTCACCCTGCACGATAAGCTTCACGCTCACGCCGCGTCGGGCCGCGTTGCGCATGGCGTGCAAAATCCGGTAACCGGGGAAGAAATAGGCGTTGGCGATAATCAACTCGCGCTTCGCGTTCGCCAGCATCTTCAGGTAATGACGCTCGATATCGTCCCGGTGCTCCTCGTTATCCCGCCAGACGAACAGCGCCTGCGCCTCGCCGGGCTTGCGGTTCTCTTCCGGGCGATGACGGCGTCGCCACCAGCGGCGAGCGGCCTCTTTGCCGGGTAAGTTTTCCAGCACGAACAGCTGGATGTCCTGAACCACCGGTCCTTCGATACGGATCGCGTAGTCCTGTTTAGCTTCGGGACCGTAATCCGACATATGCTCGGCGGAGTAGTTAATGCCGCCAACGAAGGCCACCGTTTCATCCACCACCACAATTTTGCGGTGCATTCGGCGGAACAGGTTGGTGCGCATGCCGAACAGACGCGGGCCGGGATCGTAATAGCGGAACACCACCCCTGCGGCGGTGAGCTCGTTAACAAATTCGTCGCTGAGATCCGGCGAACCATATCCGTCGAGCAGAACCTCGATTTTTACACCGCGACGGGCGGCATGCAGCAGTGCGCTGTGCAACTGCCTGCCCACGTCGTCTTCAAACCAGATAAACGTTTCGAGAAAGACTTTCTGCTGTGCGTGGCTAATCGCCTCAAAAACCGCCGGATAAAAGTTATCGCCATTTTCCAGCAGCGTAATACGGTTACCTTCCTGCCATGAGCATTTCATAAGTGGATCTCCGCGCTGAGTGGGGCATGGTCGGAGAGATGTCGCCAGTTGAGTAAAGCCAGCGCCGTCGGGCTGCTGGCGTGGGCATTTTTTACGTAAATGCGGTCAAGGCGCAGCAGGGGGAAGCGCACCGGAAACGTCCGCGCGGGACGACCGCGTGAGCGGGTAAAGATCTCCTCCAGCCCCGCCTTCACCTTCAGCGGATGGTTGGCCCGCTGTCGCCAGTCGTTGAAATCACCGGCCACTACTACGGGCTCGCCCTCCGGCAGCGCATTGGTCCAGTCTGCCAGCATCTGTAGCTGGGCCTGACGGTGGGCTTCACGCAGGCCAAGATGAACACAGCCCACATGAATGGGAAAATCGAGCGCCGGGGGGGTGATACGACAGTATAACAGCCCGCGTTTTTCGCTCTCGCCAACGGAGACGTCGCGGTTCTCATAATGCTCGATAGGAAAACGCGACAGCACCGCGTTACCGTGATGCCCCTCCGGGTAGACCGCATTGCGCCCGTAGGCGTAGTCGCTCCACATGGTATCCGCCAGAAACTCGTAGTGGGGCGTGTCGGGCCAGTTTTCGAAATGCATCGGGTGCACTTCGTGCGCGCCCATGACCTCCTGGAGGCAGACAATATCGGCGCTGACGGTGCGTACCGCGTCGCGCAGCTCCGGTAAAATGAAGCGGCGGTTAAATGCTGTGAAGCCCTTATGAATGTTTATCGTCAGCACCTTAAGCGAGAAATGCTGCGTTTTTTTGCTCATAAACACCTTCCTGGGTGACTATCCCGATGAAAATAAAGTGTAGTAGGCGTCACAAAAAGATGCGGCGTTACGGAATTTTCCGTAAAGTGCGGTAGTCTGAATTAGCAGAGAAAAATCCTTCAGGAGAGAAGCCATGAAGTGGCAACAACGCGTTCGTGTCGCAACCGGTTTGAGTTGCTGGCAGATAATGTTGCATTTACTGGTCGTGGCCGTACTGGTGATGGGCTGGATGAGCGGCACGCTGGTGCGTGTCGGCTTAGGGTTATGCGTGGTTTACGGCGTGACCGTGCTGTCGATGCTGTTTTTACAGCGTCACCACGACGCGCGCTGGCGTGAAGTGGGTGATGTGCTCGAAGAGCTCACCACCACCTGGTATTTTGGTGCGGCAATGATCGTCCTGTGGCTGTTGTCACGCGTGCTGCAAAACAACCTGCTGCTGGCCCTGGCGGGTCTGGCTATCCTCGCAGGGCCTGCGGTGGTGTCGTTGCTCACCAAAGAGAAAAAGCTACGCGATGTTTCGTCTAAACATCGCATAGGCCACTGAGCCCGTTGTGGCCGCGATGACCAGTAGCGGCCACAAACTTCCCCACACAATATCCAGACTCGCATCCTTCAGATAGATTTGCTTGGTGATATCCGTGAAGTGACGAATCGGGTTTATCCACGTCAAATCCTGTAACCACACTGGCATGTTCTCCACTGGCGAAACATACCCTGAAAGCAAAATCGCCGGCATCATAAAGACAAACACCCCGATAAACGCCTGCTGCTGCGTTGAGCAGAGCGCGGAAATCAGCAGCCCAAACCCCACCAGCGACAGGCCGTAAATCACCATCGTGAAGTAAAACAGCGTCAGCGATCCGGCAAACGGGATCTGGTACGCCCATATTCCCACCCCCAGCACGATGGTGGCCTGGAACGTCGCGACAATCAGTGCCGGCACCGCCTTGCCGACAAATATCTGCCAGGTGGCGAGCGGTGAGACCAGCAGCTGATCCAGCGTACCTTGCTCACGTTCGCGCGCCACGGACAGCGAGGTGACAATCATCACGCCAATGGTGGTGATCATGGCGATCAGCGACGGCACCACAAACCATTTATAGTCCAGGTTCGGGTTGTACCAGTTGCGCACCACCAGTTCGCTGTTGTTGGGTTTGGGTTTGCCTGCCATCAGCTCCTGCTGGTAATCCTTCACCACCTGTTGCAAATAGTTCGCCGCAATCTGGGCGCTGTTGGAGTTACGTCCGTCGAGAATCAGCTGCATCGGCGCGGTCTGGAAGGTGTCCAGGTTGCGGGAAAAGTCCGCCGGGAAGCGCACCAGCAATAATGCTTTTTGCGTGTCGATGGTGGGCTGGATCGCCTGCGGGCTTTCCAGAAGCAGGACATGGGTAAAGGCTTTGGCGCGGGCGAAACGCTGCGTCAACTCGACGGAATGCTTGCCGTTGTCTTCGTTGTAAATGGCGATGGTGGCGTTGGTGACCTCCAGCGTGGCGGCAAACGGAAACAGTACAACCTGAAGCAGCACCGGCAGCACCAGAATGGCGCGGGTCTGCGGCTCGCGCAGCAAGGATTGCAGCTCTTTGCGGATCAATGTCCATAAACGGTGAAACATCGCGTCGTCCTCCTGTCGGGTGGCGCTTGTGCTTACCCGACCTACAAAATCCGATGGCTAATCTAATCTTCTTTTCGTTTTCATCCACGTCAGCCCGATAAACATCACCGCCGACGCCAGCAAAAACAGGGTGTTGATAATCAGCACCACCGGAATATTTCCCGCCAGGAACAGGCTTTGCAGGGTGCTCACAAAGTAGCGCGCCGGAATGATGTACGTCACGGCGCGGATCACCGCCGGCATACTGTCTATCTGGAAGATAAAGCCGGAGAGCATAATCGACGGCAGGAAGGCGGCATTAAGCGCCACCTGCGCGGCGTTAAACTGGTTGCGGGTGATGGTGGAAATTAACAGTCCCATCCCCAGCGTGCTGAGCAAAAACAGGCTGGTAATAAAGAACAGCAGCACCAGCGAGCCGCGGTACGGCACGCCAAGAATAAATACCGAGACCAGCATACACAGCAGCATCGCCAGCATGCCGAGGAAGTAGTAGGGGATCAGCTTGCAGAGCAGCAGCTCGACGCGCGTCACTTCGGTCGAGAGCAGCGCCTCCATGGTGCCGCGCTCCCATTCGCGGGCGATCACCAGCGAGGTGAGGATCGCGCCAATCACCGTCATGATGATGGTGACCGCCCCCGGAATAATAAAATGCTGGCTGATGGCGGCGGGGTTAAACCAGTAGCGCGTCTGCACGTCAATCAGCGGTTCAAACTCCTCCCCCCGGTCTTCGGCGCGCTGCATCTGCCAGAGCTGCCAGATCCCCTCCGCATAGCCCTGCACGAAGTTGGCGGTGTTAGGCTCGCTGCCGTCGGTGATCACCTGAATTGGCGCATCGGCGCCAGGGCGTGCCATATTGGCGGCAAAATCGACCGGAATGACGATCAGACCGCGAATTTTTCCGGCCTGCATTTTCTGGATCAGTTCCTGCCGGTTGTCGCTGATGGTGGCATCGATGTAGGGCGAGCCGGTCATGGCGTGGGTGAAGTCCAGCGCCTCTTCGCTCTGCTGCTCCAGCAAAATCCCGACCCGCAGTTTGCTGGAGTCGAGGTTAATCCCGTAGCCGAAAATAAACAGCAGCAGCAGGGGGATCACCACCGCAATCAGCCAGCTGCTGGGGTCACGCACAATCTGCCGCGTCTCTTTGACGCACAGGGCGCGCACCCGGCGCCAGGAAAGGGCGTTACTGCGCATGAGTATTCTCCTTATCCCAGTCGTGGATGAGGGTGATAAACGCCTGCTCCATGGTCGGGTCTGGCTGCGCGTCGTCGGCGGCCTGCGCTTTCAGGTCATCCGGGGTGCCGTGGGCAATCAGCTTGCCGCGATAGACCAGCCCGATGCGGTCGCAATACTCTGCCTCGTCCATAAAGTGGGTGGTGACCATCACGGTCACGCCTTTTTCCACCATGCTATTGATATGCAGCCAGAATTCGCGGCGGGTGAGAGGGTCCACGCCTGAAGTCGGTTCATCAAGAAACAGGATATCCGGCTCGTGCATCAGTGAGCAGGCCAGCGCCAGCCGCTGTTTGAAGCCAAGCGGCAGAGCGTCGGTAGCGTGTGAGGCGATATCGGTCAGGCCGAAGGCGTCGCACATGCGGCCGATCTTCTCATTCTGTGCCCGTCCCCGCAGGCCATAGACGCCGGAGAAAAATCGCAGATTTTGCTCCACCGTCAGGTTGCCGTAGAGCGAAAACTTCTGCGCCATATAGCCCAGGTGCTGGCGCGCCTTGCCGGAGCTGACTTTGAGATCCATGTTCAGCACCAGCGCTTTGCCGGAGGTCGGTACCAGCAGGCCGCACATCATTTTAAAGGTGGTGGATTTCCCCGCGCCGTTCGGCCCGAGCAGGCCAAATATCTCGCCGCGCTTCACGGCAAAATTGACGTTATCGGTGGCGGCGAAATCGCCGAATTTTTTGGTGAGCGATTTTGCTTCAATGACCGTTTCGCCCGCCGTGCCTTCCACCGTGTGCAGGATGGCGCCAAGCGGTGATTCTGAGGTTCCCGCCCCGCCCAGCAGATCGATAAACGCATCTTCAAAGCGCGGCGCGGTCTCTGTCATGTCGATCTCAGGCATACCCTGCGCACGGCGGATATCGTCGGCGGAAGTCTCTTTTTTGAGGATCACGCGCACCGAACGGCCCTGAATCATCCCGTCGCTCACCTGCGGCAGCTTCAGTACCCGTTGCAGCAGCTTGCGGTTGGACTCCTGCGCGCTGTGCAGCAGAAAACTGCGCCCGGCCATGGTTTGCGTCAGCTCGGTGGGTTCGCCCTGATAGAGCAGTTCGCCTTCATTCATCAGCAGCACGTCGCGGCACTGCTCTGCTTCATCAAGGTAAGAGGTACTCCAGAGGATCAGCATGCCGTCACCCGCCAGCTCGTGCACCATCTGCCACAGCTCGCGGCGGGAAATCGGGTCCACGCCCACGCCGGGTTCATCCAGCAAGAGCACCTTCGGTTCGCCCACCAGCGTGCAGGCCAGCCCCAGCTTCTGCTTCATCCCGCCGGAAAGTTTGCCCGCCAGCCGGTCGGTGAACGGGCCGAGGGAGGTAAACGCCAGCAGACGCTGGAAGGTTTTCTGCCGGGTTTCGCCGGTAACGCTGCGCAGATCGGCATACAGATTGAGGTTTTCCATTACCGTCAGATCTTCGTACAGACCAAACTTCTGCGGCATATAGCCGAGCATGCCGTGGAGCGCCGCGTCGTCTTTGATCGGATCGAGGCCAAGCACGCTGGCACTGCCTTCATCCGGCTTCAGCAATCCCGCCAGCATCCGCATCAGCGTGGTTTTACCCGCGCCGTCCGGCCCCACCAGCCCGGTCACATAGCCTTTCTGAATCGTACAATTCAGCGGTGCGACCGCCGGTTTGGCCATTCCCGGGAAGCGTTTGACCAGATTGTTGAGCTGGATAACCGCATCATTCATGTCGTTCCCCGTCGTTTAAGGTCACGGTAACAGGCATGCCCTGACGCAGCGCGTCGTCCGCATCGGTGACGATGATGCGCAAGCGATACACCAGGTCGGTACGCAGGTCCGGGGTTTCAACGGTTTTTGGCGTGAACTCGGCGGTAGGGGAGACGAAGCCCACTTTGCCGTGATACGGCTTGTCCGGGCGACCGTCGGTATAGAGCAGCAGTTCGCGGCCCGGCTGCATCTGGCCAAGATTTGGCTCATCAATGTAAGCGCGCACCCACACCGGACGGGTTAAGGAGAGCGTTAACACGGTGCTGCCCGCGCTGAGCATGCTGCCCGGCTCCACGGCGCGGGTCATCAGCGTGCCGTCAGACGGGGCGACTAACGTGGTGTCGTGCAGATCCAGCTCCGCCTGGGCTAACTGCGCCTGCGCCTGCTCAAGGCTGGCCTTCGCCTGGGCAATGTCCTGCGCACGGTTACCGGTGCGGTACTGGCTTAGCTTATCCTGGGCAGATTTCAGCGTCGCCTGTGCCTGGTCGCGGGATGAGCGCGCGTTTTCCAGGTCGTTGGCGGAAATAGTACGGCTTTTCCATAAGCCTTGCTGACGGTTATAGAAATTCTGCGCATAGTCATAGGCTGCTTTTGCCTGCTTAACGGCAGCGGCCGCCTGGGAGATCTCTTCGTCACGGTAGCCCGCCAGCATCAGGTCGTATTGCGCCTGTGCGACGGAGACGCCTGCTTTTGCCTGCATCAGCGCGTTCTCAAACGGGGCTTTGTCCAGCATTCCCAGCGTCTGCCCGGCTTTGATGGCATCGCCTTCGTCAACGTTCAGCGAGGCCAGCCGTCCGCCGACGCGGAAGCTCATGTTCACGGTGCGGATATCCACGTTGCCGTACAGCGTCAGGCCACGATCCTGCTGGCTCTGATACCACAGCCAGCCACCGATTCCCGCAGCAAGTAACACAACAACCACCAGAATGATGGCGACAGGTTTTTTCATGACTTCTGGCTCCTTTGCGTTAAGCCTTGCAGGATCAGATCAACGTGACAGGTAATGACCTGGCTAATTTGCGCGGCTTTATCCTCATCGAATTGTGTCCAGCCCGTACGTAACAGGATGGTCTCACGCCCCAGACGGAAGGCGAGCACTTCGCCCAGCAGGGCGTGGGTATGCAAAATGGTGTCGGTATCGCTGGCGTCCCGTCCGGTATAGGCGGCGATCAGCCGGGTCAGATGGCCGTGCATCGGAGCGATCACCTGATCGTGCACCAGCTGGTAGGCGGCAGTGGGGGAGAGCTGCTCGCGGGAGATAAATTTGCTCAGGTTCAGCGTATCGTCGTGCGTCAGCAGGCGGATCATGTTGTGACAGGCGTTAAGGATCAACTGGCGGATGGCAGCCCGGTCCGGCTCTGGCTGGCTGAACAGCGCGGTGGCTTCTTCCACGTGCGGGCGAAAGCTGGTGCCGATAAAATCCGCGATCCACTGGGCACAGGCGAGGTATAAATCCTCTTTTGAGCCAAAATAGTAGGTGATGGCCGCAATATTCTGCCCGGCCTGAGCGGCGATATCCCGCGTGGTGGCATGCAGACCATACTCGCCAAACTGCGCCAGCGCGGCGGCGATAAGCTGACTTTTCGCCTGTTCGCCTTTGGTTGTCGTTGGGGTTGTATTCATAGCAGCATTAAAAATTAATCAATCGATTGATTAAGATTATGCCTGATTTGCGCAAACGTCGAGTCATCGCCGGGGATATTTTATGCGCCACGTCACAAAAGCTGCTACACTCCGCTCCTTCGCGACATTGTGGTTTTTGTCCTTCTATTCGTTATATCTCCCTGAAAACTACACCTGTGATGGTCGGGGCGGTTCGGAGTTTTTATGTCTTTTGATTCCCTTGGTCTGAACCCGGAAATTCTGCGCGCCATCGCAGAGCAGGGCTACGTTGAGCCAACCCCTATCCAGCAGCAGGCCATTCCGGCCGTTTTGCAGGGCCGTGACCTGATGGCAAGCGCGCAGACCGGTACCGGTAAGACCGCGGGCTTTACCCTGCCGCTGCTGGAGCTGTTGGTAAAAAACCAGCCGCACGCCAAAGGCCGTCGTCCGGTGCGTGCGCTGATCCTCACCCCAACCCGCGAACTGGCGGCCCAGATTGGCGAGAACGTGCGTGAATACAGCCGCTACCTCAACATTCGTTCGCTGGTGGTTTTCGGCGGGGTAAGCATTAACCCACAGATGATGAAGCTGCGCGGCGGCGTGGACGTGCTGGTGGCAACGCCGGGGCGTCTGCTGGATCTGGAACACCAGAACGCGGTGAAGCTCGATAACATCGAAATTCTGGTGCTGGACGAAGCCGACCGTATGCTGGATATGGGCTTCATCCACGACATTCGCCGCGTGCTGGCGAAGCTGCCGACGCGTCGTCAGAACCTGCTCTTCTCCGCGACTTTCTCCGACGAGATCAAGGCACTGGCGGAAAAGCTGCTGCATAACCCGCTGGAAGTGGAAGTCGCGCGCCGCAATACCGCCTCCGAGCAGGTGACGCAGCACGTGCACTTTGTGGATAAGAAGCGCAAGCGGGAACTGCTCTCCCAGATGATCGGCCAGGGCAACTGGCAGCAGGTACTGGTCTTTACCCGCACCAAGCACGGCGCTAACCACCTGGCGGAACAGCTCAATAAAGACGGTATTCGCAGCGCGGCGATCCACGGCAACAAGAGTCAGGGTGCGCGTACCCGCGCGCTGGCTGATTTTAAATCCGGCGACATACGTGTGCTGGTGGCAACCGACATCGCCGCCCGTGGCCTGGACATTGAAGAGCTGCCGCACGTGGTGAACTACGAGCTGCCAAACGTGCCGGAAGACTACGTGCACCGTATCGGCCGTACCGGCCGTGCGGCGGCAACCGGGGAAGCGCTCTCTCTGGTCTGCGTGGATGAGCATAAGTTATTGCGCGACATCGAACGCCTGCTGAAGAAAGAGATCCCGCGCATTGAAACCCCGGGCTATGAAGTGGACCCGTCGATCAAAGCCGAGCCAATTCAGAACGGTCGTCAGGGCGGCGGTCGCGGTCAGGGCGGCGGTGGTCGCGGTCAGCAGCCGCGTCGTTCAGAAGGTGGCGCACCGAAATCTTCGGGCAAACCGCCGCGTCGTCATAACGACAGCAAACCGGCCGGTGAAAACCCATGGCGTAGCGGCGAAGGGAAACCGGCAGGCGAGGGGCAGCGCCGACGCCGCCCGCGTAAACCTGCTAACCCGCAGTAATCTGGAAGCCCGGTCGTAAAGCCGGGCTTTTCTTTTTGCGGCAGCGGAGAGAAAGTGCCACAATAGTGGCTGTTTATACAGTATTTCAGGTTTTCCGATGGCTTTAACCGCTGCGCTCAAGGCGCAAATTGGCGCATGGTATAAGGCGCTACAACAGCAGATCCCCGACTTTATCCCCCGAGCCCCGCAGCGGCAGATGATTGCCGACGTGGCAAAAACGCTCGCCGGGGACGACGGACGACATCTGGCGATTGAAGCCCCGACCGGCGTCGGGAAAACCCTGTCGTATCTCATTCCCGGCATTGCCATCGCGCGGGAAGAAGACAAAACGCTGGTGGTCAGTACCGCTAACGTGGCCTTGCAGGATCAGATCTTCAGCAAAGATTTGCCGCTGCTGCGCAAAATTATCCCCGATTTACGGTTCACCGCCGCCTTTGGTCGCGGGCGCTACGTCTGCCCGCGCAATCTGGCGGCGCTGGCCAGCAGTGAACCCTCCCAGCAGGATCTGCTCGCGTTTCTTGATGACGAGCTGACGCCAAACAACAAGGCGGAGCAGGAGCAGTGCGCAAAGCTAAAGGCCGATCTCGACGGCTACAGGTGGGACGGCCTGCGGGATCACACCAGCCAGGCGATCGGCGACGACCTGTGGCGCAGGCTCAGCACCGATAAAGCGAGCTGCCTGAACCGCAACTGTCATTACTATCGCGAGTGCCCGTTCTTTGTCGCCCGGCGTGAGATTCAGGAAGCGGAGGTGGTTGTCGCCAATCATGCGCTGGTGATGGCTGCCCTGGAGAGTGAAGCGGTCCTGCCGGAGCCCAAAAACCTGCTGCTGGTGCTGGATGAAGGTCATCATCTGCCCGACGTGGCGCGGGATGCGCTGGAGATGAGTGCGGAAATTACCGCCCCGTGGTTTCGCCTGCAACTCGATCTGTTCTGCAAGCTGGTGGCAACCTGCATGGAGCAGTTCCGCCCGAAAACCACGCCGCCGCTGGCGGTCCCGGAGCGGTTGAGCGAGCACTGTGAAGAGGTGTACGGCCTCATCGCCTCGCTGAATAACATTCTCAACCTGTATCTCCCCGCCACCCAGGAAGCGGAACACCGCTTTGCGATGGGTGAGTTGCCACAGGAAGTGATGGAGATTTGCCAGCAGCTGGCGAAGCACCTTGAAAAGCTGCGCGGGCTGGCGGAGATGTTCTTAAACGATCTCAGCGAGAAAACCGGTACCCATGACGTGGTGCGCTTGCACCGCATTCTGCTGCAAATGAACCGCGCGCTGGGCATGTTTGAGGCGCAGAGCAAACTCTGGCGGCTGGCCTCGATGGCGCAGGCGTCCGGGGCGCCAGTGACAAAGTGGGCCACCCGCGAAGTGCGAGACGGACAGGTACATCTGTTCTTCCACTGCGTGGGCATCCGCGTGGCCGATCAGCTGGAAAAGCTGATCTGGCGCAGCGTGCCGCACGTGGTAGTGACGTCGGCAACCCTGCGTTCACTGAACAGCTTCTCAAGGTTACAGGAAATGAGCGGCCTGAAAGAGAAAGCGGGGGACCGTTTTGTGGCCCTGGACTCGCCGTTCAACCACTGTGAGCAGGGCAAGCTGGTGATCCCGCGCATGAACTATGAGCCGCTTATCGATAACGAAGAGCAGCATATTGCGGAAATGGCGGCCTACTTCCGCGAGCAAGTTGAGAGTAAAAAATACCCCGGTATGCTGGTGCTGTTTGCCAGCGGCCGCGCGATGCAACGCTTCCTGGAGCACGTCACCGATCTGCGCTTACTCCTGCTGGTGCAGGGCGATCAGCCGCGCTATCGGCTGGTGGAAACGCACCGTAAACGCATTGATAACGGCGAGCGTAGCGTGCTGGTGGGGCTACAGTCCTTTGCGGAAGGGCTGGATTTAAAAGGCGACTACCTGACGCAGGTGCATATCCATAAAATTGCCTTCCCGCCCATCGACAGCCCGGTGGTGATCACCGAAGGCGAATGGCTGAAAAGCCTTAACCGTTATCCGTTTGAAGTGCAAAGCCTGCCTGCGGCGTCGTTTAACCTGATCCAGCAGGTCGGGCGCTTGATCCGTAGCCACGGCTGCTGGGGCGAGGTGGTGATTTATGACAAACGCCTGCTTACCAAAAACTATGGCCAGCGGCTGCTGAATGCGCTGCCGATCTTCCCGATTGAGCAGCCAGAAGTGCCGGAGGTAAAAAAACGCCCGGCAAAACCCTCTGCCGGGCGTACAAAAAGCATCCGTGCAAAGAGGCGCGGTCCTACTGGTAAGTGAATGTCACCTGAATCACGCTGCTGAACGTCCCGGCAGTGACGGGCATTGAGGTGGCGTAGTAGCGTGCGGACAGAGGAAAGGTTGCCGTGTGGTCGCTCGGATTGATGGCGGCGTTAAAGGCGGCCTGCGGGGCAATCAGTATTTTGTCCTGTCGGTCTGCCAGCTCCAGCGCCAGTCCCTTTGCGCTACCGATATTGGCAAATTTGGTCGGATGCACGCTGTCTGCCTGGCCATAGAAAAAGGCCGTGGCAAGCGCCAGCGTGGCTGGGCAGTGCGATACTGACAGGGAAAAGTCTTTCCACTCGCCGGTATCCCCCACGTCTCTAAAACTGCCCGACACCGCCTGGCCTAAGTCCACCGTCAGGTTGCGGCTGGCGCTGTCAATGACGCAGGTATTGGCGTAAATATTTCCCGTCATTTGGATCTGAATGTCGTCTGCGTGAGCCTGGGCCAGTAAGCCCACCGCCAGAAACGCGATTGTCTTTTTCATGTTTGTCACTTATAGGCGAGAGTGATGGTTGCTACGCTGTTGGCGGGGCCGGGCGTCACCACATCGCTGGTCTGCTCGTAGCGAACCTGAAAGGGGATATCCAGCGTTTCATTGGCAACGGCCTGGCTTTGGGTGTTGACGTAGGAGTCAAAGGTCGCGATATGGTCATCAAACAGCATTCTTACCCCGACGCCCCTTGCCATGCCCGTCTGCTTCGTCAGTTTGATCACTCCCTCAAATGCCGTTTCGTACCCGTTAGCACTGGTGATTTTTAGCTCAGGCTGAACGGTTGTGTCACAGTTAACGGTGATATTAAACGTCTGAGCGGGGCTGGATAAAAACCCCACGCTCATAAAATCACTGACGGGAAAATCGCCCAAATTAACGGTGAGATTTTTTGGCGAAACAGAGCAGGTGACCTGATGCAAAATGACGTTACCTGCATACGCAATATGATTAGGGCTGCCGATCCCTTCATGGCCAAAAACGCCAATGCCGAATTCGGTCTGAGACTGCACCAGCGTGCCGGAGGTCACGGCGTCGCTTGTTTTGACCAGTTCAAGCGTGACGTCAAAGTTGAACGACTGTGTGCCATCAGTAGAAACATAGGCAACAGGCGTTCCGCGTGAATCGCACTGTACTCCGCCGGCTCCGCTGATTCGCTGACCCTGATCGTTCATTAGTGCGACCCCAATTCCCGGTACGCCGGAATCATAAACGCCCCTGAGCCCAGGAATTTCCGCGCCGGTGCCGTAGTAGCAGGAAACAATTTCCAGACCGCTGTCAATACTCTGATCGCAGTGCCCGGCAACATGAACGCTTTGCTCTGTACCCGGGATAGTTGCGCCAACGGCCAGCGTCGTCGGGACAGAGATGGAGGCCACGTTAATCATTTTGGGCAGATCCGGCGTGGTGCAGGTCGCCTTCGCATGCGGCATAAATAACGCGGCGGTTCCCAGAACCAGTAAGAAAAAGCACTGTTTAATCATTTGCATAATCGTTAGCCTGAACGGTAATCAATGACACTGCGCGGCAGCGTTAATGATGCTGGTTTTCTCTTCCTCATCCGTTAGCGCATAGTCAGCGACGCAGTGCTCGCTCGCCTCCTGTCCCCAGGAAACGTTGAGATGCCCTTGCTGTGGCAGACCCGAGAGGTAAGTCTGGCCGTCATTTCCGACAATAAATTCGCTGTCCTTATCCCCGGTGGTGACCGTTGCGCCGAAGGGCAGCGGTTTACCATTTTGTGTAAGCGTCATCAGGACGCGATTACCCACGCGGGTAGTAAAGCTGGCGCGCACCACGGCCCCGCGGGTTGGCGTCACAATTTGCGCCGCGTGGGTGACGTCGGCATCCTCCGGCAGCGTTTCGGTATCCAGTGCGATGGTGTTATGGCGATACGCGGTCACGAACGGCACGACGGTATAGCCACGGAAGTCAGTCTCCACGCCTGTCTGGTTGGTGATATGGGTGCCGTGCGTACCCGGCGCTTTCACCAGCGCGATGGTGTCACCGAGCGGCTGGCTCAGGGTTATCCCGTTAGCGTGGGCCACCACGCCGCCCTGCAAACCGACGTTCAGGGTCTGCTGATACTTATCCTGACTGACGCCTGCGCTCACTTCGCCGTAGGTCGCTTTGTAATCGGTGTTGATGCTGGTGGAGTTACCGCTGCCGGTGCTGCTGAGCCCTTCCTGGATATTCCAGTTCAGGTTGTCTTCTTTCAGGGCCGTACCGTTAAGACCGATGTTCTGCGTGGTGCCATCTTTGGTGTTGTTCAGGTTGTACGTGGCCCAGGTATTATGCATCCAGCGATCCAGCGGAACCGAAACGCTCAGCGAGAACTGGTTGTCGTTTGTTACCTCATTACCGTCTTCATCGCTGTCGTGAGTGTTTTTGTTCATGCTGTAGCTGAGGCTGTAGCTCACGCCGTGCCAGCTGTTGTTGTAGCTGACGCTCAGGGAGGTCATGTTCTGGCTCTGGCTCCAGTAAGTTTCCTTCACCATGCTCAGCGTCACCGACCCCCAACCTTCTGGCAGCGTCTGGTCAATGGTGGCTTCTGTACGGGCGCGGCGCTGCTGGGGAGCAGACCAGTCGTCGGCGCGGGTATACGACTCCATAGTGTCGTCCAGGGTGTAAAACCCCTTGCTGTTATAGCGATAGCCCGCAAGCGAAAAGTTGGTGCCTGAACCGGCGAAATCTTTGCTGTAGCGTACGCGCCACGACTGGCCCTTGCTGGACTGCTGTTTTTTCAGCAGGGCTCTGGCGCGGGTCACGTCAATGGAGAACGCCCCGAGATCGCCCATGTTTTTCCCGGCGCCGAGCGCCTGGGACTGATAGTGGCTGCTCTGCTGCACGCCGCCATAGGCCGTGAAGCCGTGAGGTAAACCGTAGATGGCGCTTCCCTGGGCAAACGGGGTCTTTTCAACGTCTTTGTCATAAGAGCGATAACGCCCGGCGGTTACGCTGTAGCGCAGGTTTTTTTCACGCTGCAATACCGGCACGGAGGCAAACGGCACCACGAAATGGCTCTCGCTGCCGTCTGTTTCTTTCACCGTAACCTGGAGGTCACCGCTGCTGCCGGTGGGGTAGAGGTCGTTAATTTCGAATGCGCCCGGCGCGACCGTGTTCTGATAAATCACGTACCCGTTCTGGCGGACCATCACCAGCGCGTTGCTGTGGGCGGTGCCGCGAATAATAGGGGCATAGCCTTTTTCACTGTCCGGCAGCATGTCGCTGTCGGATTTCAGCTCCACGCCGGTGTAGGGGACGCTGTCAAAAACGTCGGAAGGTGAGGTGCTTTGCCCCACCGTCACGTCACTTTTCATTGCCACAATGTCGCGTTGCGCATAGGTATAAACGGAGGTGAATTTCTGTTCCTCCTCGTGGCCCGTGGTGCTGCGATTCCAGGTGGAGTAGTTACGAACGCGCCATGCCCCGAGGTTGAAGCCGGGACGCAGGTTAACGTACTGGCTGCTGCTATCCTCTTCACCCTGCTGGCGCGCATGGCTCTGGCTGGCGTTGACGCTGTAATTAAGCAGGCCCGCGTTGATCCCTTCGTCAAACTCTTTCGGGTCGATGTAACCGCGTGGCACCTGTCCGAGCGCCTTTTGCGGAATGCTCAGCAGCAGCTGCTGATTGCGCACGCGAAAGGTCGCGGATGCCGAAGGGATGGCGTGTAGATCGGCGCACTGACCTTCTGCCCTCAGCTGCGGATATTTTTGCGTTTTGATCCCGAGGCTCTTTAATTCGTCCAGTGTAAAACAGGGCTGAAGCGTGCTGGTGCCCTGCGGATCTTTAACTATGTTAAAGGTCACGTCACGGGTATCAATTTTATTGTTATTGATAAATACCGCGACCTGATATTTACCTGGCGCCTGACCGGGACCTTTTTCATAGACAGACAGATCGGTCTTTTCCTGCTGTGGGTTATCAATGTCCAGCAGGGCTGGGTTAAAATAATCATCAGCCAAAACCTGCTGCGCAAAGATCGCCATTGCCAGGCAACAAAAAGTCATCAGCAATGACGAAAATCGGCAGGTGAACGGCTTTTTATGGCGGTACATGATGATTTTATTACCGGGCAATATTATTAATGAACGTGTTTAGACCATGTCTGGCTGATGCTGCCGTAATCAGTAATAATGGAATACGCGACGGTCGAGCCTCCGACATTGCCAGGTAAAGCAAAATGCGTTTCAGTTTTTGGCACAGCCCAGGTGGCTTTCGTGATTTTCTGACCATTCAGGGTGACGGCCTGAAAATTCATATAGAAAGGCGTGGGATTGTTCACCACTAAATCATTCCCTTCGCGATGCCATTCAAGTTTATCGGCCATATCTTCTGGTTTGCCTTTTACCGCTGACGGGCGATAGAGCAATTTAATTCGGGTGTTAATGGCAATTTGCAGCGTATTTACACCCTCAACATGCTTTGAGGAAGGGATCGCTTTAATATTCAGCCAGTACAGAGATTCCCTGTCTTGCGGTAAATTTCCTCCCGTACGCACCACGCGCAGGACGTTATCCTCTTTCGCATCCAGTCGGAAAAGCGGCGGGGTGATCAGGAACGGGGCTTTGGCCGGGTTTTTACCGCCGGAATCGACCCAGGACTGCACCAGATAATCCGTGGTATCTGGATTTGAAAGACCAAGAGATGATTCCTTTTTATCTCCCTGATAGACCAGACGGGTGCCATTGATCACGACACCCGCCTGTGCCGAGGCTGCTACCAGTAAAAGAGTGCTCAGTAAATAACCGTGGCGCATAAAGATTTCTCATTAAAAAGATGAGATGTTAATGCCCGCAAGAGCATTAATATCTCAGGATTGATAAGATCAGTTATAAATAACGGTGAAGGTCGATACAGAGTTAGCAGGGCCCGCAGTGACTGCCGCCTGAGTTTGAATATAACGTGCACCAAACTCCAGGTCGTTAACCTCCGTACCGGAGACTAAAGGATATTGCATCGAAGGGGTATACAGGGTGACAGGCTGCCCGGAAGCATCCATTAGCTGAATCGCCACACCAGTAGCTGCACCGGTATCGGGCGTTAATGCCAGCGTGGCATTATTATTCGCATCCGGGGTACCACCGAAGTTAATCGCAGCCGAGGTTACGGTTTCCGGACAATTGGTTAACTTAATATCAAACTTCGTGAGTGTGCTGGTAGAGCCTGCGCCGGTAAATACCGTTTTAGATACTTTTCCTAACTGAACATCTAATGGATTACTTAATCCATTCACGACCTGGCAAGCAGAATCGATAATTTCTCCGGTGAAATTAATCTGCCCTTCACCGTTGATTGCCGCAAATGCGGATGCAGAACATCCCACCGCTGCGGCGATAAACAACCCTAATGCAACCTTGTTCATAGTAAATCCCGATGTGTTTCTGGCAAAAACGTTGCCTGGACGTTTTTACCGTTGACCCTTAATAACTTTCAGATGTTTATTTAATCAAAAAAAGGGCAGGTACGAATCTTTAGTTCCAATCACAAATAATGCAAATAGTGCTTGAGTTTATTTTTTTTACCTGAAAACAGCAGGTTGATAATGATCACAAAACACTATCGGGTGCGTGTTCATCGGGCTATATTGTTAACAAGATGATGCTGTCAGGAGAAATGTCGTGGATTACCGCAAAATTATCAAAGAGGTAGGGCGTGGGAAAAACCATGCTCGCGATCTGGATCAGGAAACGGCCCGTGCGTTGTACACGCATATGCTCAATGGCGACGTGCCGGATCTGGAAATGGGCGGCATTCTGATTGCGCTGCGCATCAAAGGGGAAGGTGAGGCGGAGATGCGCGGTTTTTATGAGGCCATGCAGTCGCAGACGATGCGTTTAACCCCGCCCGTCACGAAGCCGATGCCGATTGTGATCCCGACCTACAATGGCGCGCGTAAGCAGGCAAACCTCACGCCGCTGCTGGCTATTCTGTTGCAGAAACTCGGTTTCCCGGTGGTGGTGCATGGCGTGAGCGAAGATCCGACGCGCGTGCTGACAGAAACCATTCTGGAATTATTAGGCATCGAACCCACTCTCCATGCTGGCCAGGCGCAGGCAAAGCTGGAGGGGAACCAGCCGGTCTATATTCCCGTGCGCGCGCTCTGCCCGCCGCTGGAAAAGCAGCTGGACATGCGCTGGCGCATGGGGGTACGTAACAGCGCCCACACCCTGGCGAAGCTGGCGACGCCGTTTGCCGAAGACGCCGCGCTGCGTCTTTCCAGTGTCTCCCATCCGGAGTACGTGACGCGGGTCGGTCAATTCTTTGCCGAAATCGGCGGGCGAGCGCTGCTGATGCATGGAACTGAAGGGGAGGTTTACGCCAACCCGCAGCGTTGTCCACAGCTGATGCTGATTGAGCCTGCCGGGACGCGGGTCGTGCTGGAACGTGGGGAAGAGAACAGCGATGTGATCCTGCCTGAGTTGAAAGATCCGCAAGTCACCGCGCACTGGATCGTACAGTGTCTGGCCGGAAAGGTGCCGGTTCCGCAGTCTATCAAGCTGCAAATGGCCTGCTGTCTGCTGGCGGCAGGGGAAGTGGCGTCCGTGGACGCCGGGTTGCAGCGCGTGGCGCAGTCGTTTTAAGCAAAAAAAAAGCCCGTCCAGTGGCGGACGGGCAAACAAGGGTAACAACAACAGGGTCAATGAGGGTTGGAGCATCTCACCAGAGGGGAGGGTGAGGGTGGAGCATAATTTGTTCGATTACTTGTAGATAACCGCGGTACCGCTCAGTTTGTTATTACCGTTAGTGGAGGTGATGGTGTATCCACTTGCGCCGGCAGCGGCAGCTTTTTCCGCCAGTTTGGCTTCCAGACCGTCCAGCGTGGTCGCGCCTTCAGCACTCACCACCCCGATTTTGTTCAGATCCTGTGACTGAGTAGAGGAGACTGGCTCTACGGCGAAAGCGCCGAAAGACAGAGCGGACAGGGCAACAGCGGCAACAGCATATTTGATGGTTTTCATAGGTCAATTCTCGCAGGTTATTCTGTTAAGGGGACGATGTTCCGTCGATGTGATAAGTATCACGGTTTTTAGTGGAAGATAAAATCGAAGAGAATTGACGTGGTTACTCAAAAAAATTGAATGAAAAATAACTTATTGATTATTAATAAATTCAGAAGCGCAATTGACATTTCTTGGGGATGCGCTTTACAGAAGCCATCGGAAGGGCACGTTTTGCTACGCGTTTCGCTAAAAGTCGTGAGCGTAAAGTAAACGGCTGGCGCGGTTAACTTCGGTAAAGGAAAGTCAACGTAACTGGCTGTCTTTCGATCCTCTACGATTATATCCTGAATGTGCCGCATTTTTTGAATCTTTCTCCTGCTGACAGGCAATGCATAGCCGTACGCCAGGAATGGCTTTACGCCGTGCTTCAGGAATCGGATCCCCGCACTCTTCGCATTCCGTCAAACTTTCGCCGCGCGGAATTTCACCGCGAGCACGCGCGACCGCATCTTCAATGGTACTGTTGATCTGTTCGTTAACGGCGTCGTCATTCGCCCAGCCGGAAGCCATCATGTTCTCCTGATCTGTTTAAGCCATTCATCTTAATATGGGGTTAAAAAACGCACAGTCAAGGCGAAGGAAGGAAATGAGAACTGCATCTGCCTTGCAGATGCAGTGTGGGAAAAGAGGGCGTTATTTATAGATGGTCGCGGTGCCGTACATATGGTTATCGCCACCGGCGGCGTTCACCACGAAGCCTTTAGCCCCTTCCTGACGCGCTTTTTCGGCCAGCTTGTCCTGAAGGTCATCAAGGTTGCTTGCCCGGCTGACAGAGACCGTCCCGGCCGCACGTAGCTGGCTGGTGTCATTGCTGTCGGTCAGAGGTTGAACGGACCAGGCTGAGAACGATGCGCCTGCCAGCGCACCCGCAATAATAAAGGTCAGATACTTTTTCATAATCACATCCTCAGGGGAAACAACAGGTGATTCCTCTTAAGTTTAGAAGCCTGACGCGCGTGATTTAGCGCAAAAATTTGATGATGATCTGCTTATTTTTTGAACGATAAAATCTGACAATTTGCTGACAGATCATAGACATACAGGATGCTGATTTTCGTCGGTTTTTTGTGCAGCGCAGACAGATATTTACCCCCGCGCCGTCACAGGGTATCTTACGCGGCTGTCTAAAGGAGAATGCCATGACTTCCCAAAAGCCGGGATTGCACCCGCGTAACCGCCACCGTAGCCGCTACGACATGAAAGCCCTGTGCCTGAGCTGCCCGGAATTGCAGGATTTTATTGTTCAGACACCAGCCGGTGAACCGTCGGTAAACTTTGCCGATCCGCTGGCGGTTAAAACGCTGAACAAAGCGCTGCTGGCCCATTTTTACGGCGTTACGCACTGGGACATCCCGGATGGCTTTCTCTGCCCACCGGTGCCAGGACGTGCGGATTATGTCCATCATCTTGCCGATCTGCTGGCAGATGATAATGGCGGCGTGGTGCCGAAACAGGCCACCGTGCTTGATATCGGTACGGGCGCGAACCTGATCTACCCCCTGATAGGCGCACATGAGTACCAGTGGCGGTTTACCGGCAGCGAGATCGGCGCCGAGGCCTTTGCCAGCGCACAGGCCATTATCAACGCTAACCCAGGGTTAAGCCGGGCCGTTCGTTTGCGTCGTCAAAAGGATCCCGCTGCTATTTTCAACGGCATTATTCACAAGAACGAACAATATGATGCCACCCTGTGCAACCCGCCCTTCCACGACTCCGCCGCCTCCGCTCGTGCGGGAAGTGAACGCAAGCGGCGTAACCTGGGCCAGGCTGAAGATGGCGCGCTGAACTTTGGCGGCCAGCAGCAGGAGCTGTGGTGCGAGGGCGGGGAAGTGGCATTTATTCTGCGCATGATTGCCGAGAGTAAGGGCTTCGGTCGTCAGGTGAAATGGTTTACCACGCTGGTTTCCCGTGGCGATAACCTGCCGCCGCTTTACCGCGCCCTGACCGACGTCGGCGCGGTGAAAGTGGTCAAAAAAGAGATGGCGCAGGGCCAGAAGCAGAGCCGCTTTATCGCCTGGACCTTTATGGACGATAACAAACGCCGCAAATAGCACCCCATCGCAGGCCGGGTAAGGCGAAGCCGCCACCCGGCTCGGTTACAGCGTCGGCTCCTGCGGAGGGAGCGGCGAAGCGGGCGGCGACAATACCTGATACGTCTGCACCGGCGCTCTCACGTTCGCCAGATCGAAGTGTTTTTTCACCATGCTGTCGAGGGCAAAGCGCACCGTCCACTGCTTAAGCGGCTGGGTGGTGAACGACACGCGCAGGGTAAAGGCAGTGTTCGTCAGCCCGACGATGCCCGCGAACGACGGTTCACCAATCACCAGCCCGCGAATATCCTCCATCTCCATCAGTTCGCTCACCGCATCCCGCAGCGCCTGTTTCGCCTTCTCTGCATCTTCGTGACGATCGACATCATAATTCGCCACCACCGAACCAATGCCGCGCACAAAGTTAGCAAAGGTGGTGATCGATGACCACGGAATAATGTGGTACGCGCCGGTATCCTGACGCACACCGACGGAGCGAATGGACATGCGTTCCACCGTGCCGGTGAGCGGTCCGATGGTCACCAGATCCCCGGTGTTCATCCCGTTCTCAAACTGGATAAAAATGCCGGTGATAATATCCTTCACCAGCGTCTGCGAACCAAAGGAGATCGCCAGCCCCAGCGCACCGGCACCCGCCAGCAGCGGGGCGATATTCACGCCGATTTCCGACAGCACAATCATGATGGTGATGGTGCTGATGATCACCGCCAGCGCGTTGCGGCACAGGGTGAGCAGCGTGCGGGCGCGGGCGCTCGGCAGTGGCCTGCCGTGGACATCCGACACCAGACGGTTTTCGATAAGGCTTGCCAGCAACGTCCAGCCGACGGCGGAGAAGAACAGGATCAGCGCGATACGAATAAGAATATCAACGGTCTTCTCCCCCGCGCCGTTATGCAGCCAGTTCCAGAAATCAAATAGCCCCCACGCGTTCAGCAGCAGCATAATTGCCACGCAGACCGTCAGAATACGCGCCACCTTCAGGGATACCGTCATCCAGCCATTCACCCGCTTTTGCAGTTCCGGGTAGTTACGCTGAACCTGCGGCGACAGGGTGATCGTTTTCGACAGCCAGCGGGAGAGCAGGCCAGAGACAAAGGCCGCGATGCCGATAATCGCCAGGCTTTTGAACGTCGCCCCCATCATAAATTTCAGGCTATTGCCCGGATCGAACAGGGAGAAGAAACAGAGCACAATAAAATAGGCGCTGGCCAGCCAGTGCCACACCAGCGCAAAGGCGCGAATAAAGAGGCTGAAAAAGGAGAGGGAGCGATCGGCCAGGTGCAGCAGGCTGTCGGTGATCGCTTTTTTATTGTGGAAGATGAGGTACAGCGCCCAGACGGTAATGCACAGCATGATCAGCACGTTCGCCAGCGCCCCGAACTGCACGTTAACCTGGTTGGAAATAATCGGCACGGCAACCAGCAGGCCATAACCGATCAACCCGCTCAGCACGCTGAGCCGCACCGCCCAGTATTTGGCGCTCTGATCCGAAATGGCGAAGGGGCGAAGGTCCGGCACGCGCGGGCAGAAGATCAACCGCAGGAGGGCTTTAAAGAACTCAATCAGGGCAAACGCATTGAGGAACAGTCCCTGCTGAAACGCGATGGTTTTGTTTCCGGTATTAAGGCGGTCGGCCAGCATCTGGCCGACAAACAGCGTCAGGGCCAGCAGCAGTAAATCGATGACAAACGCCCCGGTAATCATTGCCGGAAGATGCAGCCAGCTGCTTTTATGCTGGTTCTTTTTGCGCCCCCACTGGCCCATTTTCCGGTAAAGCGGCCAGACAGACAGGCGCAACAGCCAGTAAAAAATGAAGACGGCGCCGGCCAGAATAGCAAACTGGGTGGCGGCTGCGGAAAAGGTGTGAGGATTAAAAGGCTTATGTGAGGTGCCAACCAGGTTGCGATAGAGCTGGGCAAAACGCGACGACAGGGCTTCCCCGTAGCGGCGACTGATGTCGGTGACGTTTTCCAGCACCGTTTTTTCTTCTTCGGCTTCCGGCGGCGCAATAGCAGGAACCGGATCCTGAGGCGGCGTGGCGGCCACCTTCCTCAGCTGATCGATCAGCTCCTGTCGGGACGTGTCGTTCTCAAGCACGTCGGCCAGCGCGCCGTAGGCGGCTTTTTTCTTTTCAGCGTCTGGCTCTGGCGGCGCATTTTGCTGGGTGGCGGTGGCTCCGGTGGTAACGCCGGGAAGGGTTACAGCAAGTGATGGCGCGCTAAACAGGCTAAACAGTAGCAACAGGATCCACGGCACGGCGTCCTCCGACAAAAATATCGTGCAAAATGATAAGTATAGAGCGCGGGGAGCGGAGGGGAGTTTTTGGGAACAATCCGGCGTAAAAAAGCCGGGCATGCCCGGCTCTGGGTGTGGCTATCAGGAGACGTGTTGCAGGAACTCCTGGAGGCGCTGGCTTGGTGGGTTCGCAATCAGCGCCTGCGGATTCCCGTCCTCCGCGATACGGCCCTTATCAATGAAGATCAGACGGGACGCCACCTTTTCGGCAAAGCCGATTTCGTGGGTAACGATCACCATCGTCATGCCTTCTTCCGCCAGATCCTGCATAACTTTCAGCACTTCGTGACGCAGCTCCGGGTCGAGTGCCGACGTTGGCTCATCGAACAGCATCATCTTTGGCTTCACCGCCAGCGCACGGGCAATGGCCACGCGCTGCTGCTGGCCGCCGGAAAGCTCGGAAGGATAGTGGTGGGCACGCTCCGCCAGACCAACCTTCGCCAGCAGATCTTTTGCCAGCGCTTCCGCTGCCGCTTTGCTGGCCCCGCGCACGCGCAGAGGACCAAACATCACGTTTTCCAGCGCCGTGAGGTGCGGGAACAGGTAGAACTGCTGGAACACCATGCCCGCTTCCTGGCGGATCAGGCGCTCGTCCACTTTCGGATCGTTAACCTTCAGACCATCGACGATCAAATCGCCGCTGGTAATCTCCTCAAGCTTGTTAATGCAGCGCAGCAGGGTGGATTTGCCGGAACCGGACGGCCCGATGATCACCACCACTTCGCCCTGCCTGATGTTCAAATCGATATTGTGCAGCACCTGGGTTGGGCCAAAGTGCTTGGAAACGTTTTTAAATTCAATCACAGGATTTTCATCCTTCTTTCAAGACGACGCAGAACAAAGCTCAGGACAAGCGTGATAATCAGATAGACAACGGCGACCGCACTCCAGATTTCCAGAGCGCGGAAGTTACCCGCGATGATCTCCTGGCCCTGACGGGTCAGTTCGGCCACGCCGATAACAATAAACAGCGAGGTGTCTTTAATGCTGATGATCCACTGGTTACCCAGCGGCGGCAGCATGCGGCGCAGCGCCAGCGGCAGGATCACGTGACGAATGGTTTCGCGACGGGAAAGACCTAACGCCAGGCCGGCTTCGCTGAAGCCTTTATGAATCGACAGCACCGCACCGCGGGTAATTTCCGCAATGTAGGCGCCGGAGTTGATCATGATGGTGACAACGGCGGCGCTGAACGGGTCGATGCGCAGGTCGGTGAAGGCCATCGGCAGGGCGAAGTAGATGAACATGACCTGCACCACAATGGGGGTGCCGCGGATCACTTCGATGAAAACCAGTGCGATGTGGTTTGCAATCCAGCCGCCGTAGGTGCGGGCGAAACCGGCCACCAGACCGATAATCAACCCGCCAACCAGACCGAGGACCGAAATCCACAGGGTCATTTTAGCGCCTTCAAGCAAGAGAGGAATGGCAGGCCAGATGGCGCTCCAGTCAAACTGCATGATGTATTCCTGTATACCGTGGTGAAAAACAAAAAACGTAGGCCCGGTAAGCGGAAGCGCCACCGGGCGTTACAAACCTGAAGTCAGGTGAAATTATTTAGGCTCGGTACCGAACCATTTTTTGTAGATTTCGTTATAGGTGCCGTTCTCTTTCAGGGTTTTCAGCGCGCCGTTAACTTTGTTACGCAGGTCGTCGCTGCCTTTCGGGAACGCAATACCGTACTGCTGAGCTTCCAGGGAATCACCTACCGCTTTGAACTTGCCATTACCGGCGGTTTTGATGAAGTAAAGGATGTTAGGCGTGTCGTGCAGCACCGCGTCAGCGCGGTTGGTGCCCAGTTCCATGTAAGCGTTGTCGATGTTCGGGAACTGACGCAGGTCTTTGGTTTTGATGTTGGCTTTCGCGTAATCAACGGAGCCGGTTCCGCTCTTCACTGCGACCACTTTACCGTCGAGATCTTTCACGCTTTTCACGTCGTTGTTATCCGCTTTCACCATCACCAGCAGGCCGCTTTTGTAGTAGCCGTCAGAGAAGTCGATGGCTTTTTTACGCTCTTCGGTAATGGTGATGCCTGCCAGCGCCAGGTCAACGTTTTTGGTTTGCAGTGCCGGGATAATGCCGCTGAAATCCATTGGCTTCAGGGTGTAATCCAGTTTGAGTTCTTTTGCGACAGCGGCCCACAGATCCACGTCAAAACCAACGTATTTATCACCCTGTTTGAATTCAAACGGTACGAACGCCGTGTCAGTCGCCACAACCAGTTTGTCGGCAGCCTGCGAGGACACCGCAAACGCCAGGGTAAGTGCAGCCAGTGAAACTTTTAATACAGACTTCATAGCATTTCCTTTTATATCCACGGGGCGATCCCCTGCGAGAACCTCAGGCACAATGAAAAAATCGTGCCAATTTTACAAGCTGTTGTTTTGCAAAGGGGATGATGTCACGCATTGCACAAAAAGCGTGGCAATTCTGCCAGGTTGCACCAGAATGGAGCACCGTTTTGGTGCGCTTCGTTAAGGTCTTCTGACAGGGGGATATTTAGCGCAGAATCTGACGAAAAAACAATCTTCCGTTAACGGTTGTGTGAGGTGATTATTACATTTTATTCACTTTTGCGGCCGTTGCGGGCAAAAGTGCGCACCATAAATGTGCAAAACCCCCGCCAGGGGCGAGGGTTATTCGGACAATCCGCAGGGATTATTCGATGTTGGACTCGATGAACCACAGGAACTGATCCAGGTCGCGTGATGCGGCAGTGAAGATATCAGCGGTATCTTCATCTTTGGCTTCGCCAATCGCTTTACGAACATCGTTCGCCACAATCGCATAACGATCCGCCAGCTCTTTCAGGTGATCCTGGACGGTATGGATATCCAGCGGATAGCTTTTCAATGGCGTTTTGCTGTTGATCACCTGTGTGGTACCCAGTGCCACGCCACCCAGCTGTACGGCGCGCTCGGCCATGGTATCCAGGTGAGTCACCAGTGCTGTGCGGAAGCCATCCAGCATTTCATGAACGGCAATAAAGTTTGCACCGCGCATATTCCAGTGGGCCTGTTTGGTGATCAGCGAAAGATCGATGAACTGGACCACCTGGCGATTCAGCAACTCGATGGTCGCTTTTTTATCGCTATCCGATACATCGTTACGGGTATAAAGCAGATTAGACGCTTTCGTTTTCACCAGTTTAGCGGTACTCATAATCTCATATCCTCTTGATGTTTGTGTCCCAGGTAATTACGGGACTAAGTATAGCACCGGATTTTTTCTCTGCGATTTGGCTCTGCCTATTGGTTTAATAGTGAAAGGATGGTTGTATTTTCAATACTTTGAAAAATAAGTGTTTTATTTAAATTGATGCAGATCAATCTTAATTCACTTTCCAGGAAGGCGAGCAGGTGAAATATTTTGGCAATATGAGAGAGTTTGTAAGAAATTATTTGAGCTACTGACGTGGAGTATATTCTGCATGGCGGGTTAGCCATGCAGAATTTAAGGCTTAGTTGAGGTCTATTTTTTCCACTTTAGGTTCCGGACGCATGGTCAGGGTGGAGCCCATAGACGCCGCGATAATGGAACAGAGCGCCAGCGTTTGTACCAGGGTCAGGGTTTCACCGAGGAAAATCATTCCTGAGATGGCGGCCAGCGCGGGCTCCATGCTCATGAGCGTACCAAAAATGCGTGTGGGCAGGCGCGTCAGGGCGATCATCTCCAGAGAGTAGGGCAGCGCCGTGGAGAGAATGGCAACCGCCAGCCCAACCGGCAGGATTGACCATTGCCATATTGAGTCTGTCGCTTGTGCCATTCCAATCGGGACAAAGATAACGGCGGCAATCAGCGAGCCTAAGGCGACCGTCGCGGGGCCGTGCTCTTCCCCCGCACGCTGGCCAGTGAGAATATACACCGCCCAGCATGCCCCCGCGCCCAGCGCCAGAGCTGCCCCTGTCAGATCGATTTGTGAAACGCTTTGCCCGAGCGGCAGCAGGAACCATAGCCCCAGCACGGCCAGTACGACCCAGATAAAGTCTACCGGACGACGAGAAGAGAAGAGGGCAACCGCCAGCGGGCCGGTAAATTCAAGCGCGACCGCGATCCCCAGCGGGATCGTCTGAATAGAGAGATAGAACATGTAGTTCATCCCTCCCAGCGCCAGCCCATAAAAAAGCAGTGGCAGTCGCTGCTCCTTTTTAAACCGTAGCCGCCAGGGTTTAAAAACAACCACGAGGATCAGGGTGCCTAATGCGATACGCAGCGCCGTGACGCCGGGCGCACCAACCAGCGGAAACAGCGATTTTGCCAGCGACGCGCCGCTTTGTATGGACATCATCGCGATAAGTATGACTGCCACCGGCATCCAGACCGACGATTTACGAGGTAAACCTGGCATCCTTTCTCCTGTCAATTTATGTCAAATGAGGTAAAAGTCGCAGTGTAATGGAAATAAGCTGCAACGGTTGAGCTACTGTTGAAAAAAATCCAGGGAAAATCCGTAAAATGAGAAAACGTTGATGATTTTATCGCCCGAAAGATTAGGAATAATCTGGATGAACTAAATGGCGATGACGCGCACTATTAGCATTTACAGGTGAAAATCTGGAGTTATTTGAACGAGATAGCTGGTGCTGGAAATGTTCTGTTACAGGAAAGGTCGCATTAGACATCGTGAATGACAAAGAGTTTCACAGAATTTTTTGATATATTTAAAACTTACGGACTTACTTGAAGCACATTTGAGGTGGTTATGAAAAAAATTGCATGTCTTTCAGCACTGGCAGCTGTTCTGGCTGTTTCCGCAGGTACCGCTGTAGCGGCAACTTCTACTGTAACCGGTGGTTACGCTCAGAGCGATATGCAGGGCGTGATGAACAAAACCAACGGTTTCAACCTGAAGTACCGTTACGAGCAAGACAACAACCCGCTGGGTGTGATCGGTTCTTTCACTTACACCGAGAAAGATCGTACTGAAAATGGCTCTTACAATAAAGGTCAGTACTACGGCATCACCGCGGGTCCTGCTTACCGCCTGAATGACTGGGCAAGCATCTACGGTGTTGTAGGTGTTGGCTACGGTAAATTCCAGCAGACCGAAAACCAGGGTCTGAACCGTACTGCAAGCAACAGCGACTATGGTTTCTCCTATGGCGCAGGTATGCAGTTCAACCCAATCGAAAACGTTGCTCTGGACTTCTCCTATGAGCAGAGCCGTATCCGCAACGTTGACGTTGGCACCTGGATCGCGGGCGTAGGTTACCGCTTCTAATCACTTCGGTGAGCCAGTAAAAAATCCGCCCAATGTGGCGGATTTTTTTTGTTTGTACCCTCTCCCCGTGGGAGAGGGCCGGTGAGGGCATCAGCCCGCACGAAACGGCAGAAATTACTTACTCTTAATATCGAAAATATCCGTCCCAAGATGGTTATAGTCGACTTTCTGTAACTTAAAGTTGGTAATGTAAACTGGCGGGCCCTTCTTCCCGGAGATAAACGGGTAATCATTTTTTATCTCTTTCGCCTTAATTCCCGTCCATTGTGAGAAGAATTTCAGGAAATCGTTCGCGGAACGGCGCGCTTTGATGATGCGATGCGTTTTGTCATCACTCGACAGCACCATAAACGGTACCTGGAAGTTTTGCTGGAACTTGTCATCGTGTGCCAGATACTGCACCTGTTTACCGCGCTCCTTAAATGCCAGACCGTGGTCAGAGAAATAGACCATCGAGAAGCTGTCGCCGCTGTTGCGCAGCTGTGCGTACAGCTTGCTGAGCAGATCGTCGGTTTGCGTCATGGTGTAGAGATAACACGAGGTCTCTTTGGATTGCACAAACTCCGCATATTTTCCCCCGGTACGATCGCATGCCTGCGGGTGTGACCCCATCAGGTGCAGGACAATCAGCTGCGGCTGGGTGCGCTGAGTAGCAAAGACCTGCGCCGTCATTTTTAGCAACGCTTCATCTTTTGTGTTTTTATCGGCTTCGAAATCACCGCTTTTCAGGAACTGTACCTCGTCGGCACGCTTCGCGATGCTGGCGATGGCGGTATCATACTCGCCGATCTGTCCCTGGTTAGAGAACCACCATGTCTGAAAACCTGCCCGGTTGGCCAGGGTGACAAAATTATCCTGAAACTGCGGTTTTCCATCCAACACGCGGTTGAGCGTCAGACCGAGTGATTTCTGCGTCGAGCCGCTGGCCGCCACGTAGTCGGTAAACAGCGTACCGTTAACGGCGCTGGCAAACGGCGTGTTATCCCAGTGACCGCCAAACGCGCCGAGCGCATCGCGACGCGCGCTTTCCCCGATCACCACCACGTAAGTGTGATACTTCGGTTTCACCGCCAGCACGTTCCAGGTATCTTTCATGGTGGAAAGCTCGGCCATACGCGCCTGCTCGTCGAGCACTTCCTCGTTATTCACCACCACGTCTTTGACGAAGCGAAACACCGGATACCCGGTATCTTTAAGCTTAAACACGCCGCCCCAGGCCAGATTTTGTACCGGTGCAACAAAAAACGTCACCACGCTAAAGGCCAGGCACAGGCTTTCAATTTTACCCCATGCCTTTTTCCCGACGGGCTTACGACGAACCGCAATCACGCCGAGGGCAAAAATGAAAAGGCCAACCACGTAGTTGTACCAAGGAAAGATCGTCAGGATCTCTGTGGACTCTTCCATATTGGTGGAGTGGAGCGCCAGCAGAGTATTAAAGTTCGGCGCGCCATAGGCCTGGCCAAACGGGAAATAGGCGGCAGCAATCAGAGAACAGATCCCGATAAGCACTTTCTGCACGCGCGGTGCGCTTCGCCAGAGCAGGTGAAGAATACAGGTGAATCCGACGGCATAAAGCAGGCTAAAGGGGTAGCCAAGAGCAAAGTTAATCAACAGCGATTGCAAAAAATAGAATCCCGTCCACGGGCTTAAGGCCCGGCTGCGGGTAACAAGTGTATCAATCAGGGTTACGTTCATAGATCACTATCACGAAAACGCCATGTGCTCACCCTGGCGTCAAGGGTCAAAGCCTGCCGGACAGTGCGTGGAAAGGGAATGAGAGGTCCGCTTCAGCGAGCCGCAAATTGTGCAGGGCTGCAAGAAGATAGTGCGAGCGTGAATTAAGGTCAACAGTTGCTAAACAGATGTTTTGCGAAGGGGGCTGCAAATCCGCAAAAATAATCGGGAACAGGCCAGTTTACAACGTAAGTGTGACGGGAAAATGAAGCGGCGTACCGCGACGCCGCTTAGTGGGAAGAATTGTCGTCCTGCTGCGGTTTGGCGTTAAACATATCGCACAGCATGTTCAACAGCATCAGGCGCACTTTAAAAGGAGAGTGGGTAAACACGTTCATACACCTCTTGAATTCATTCATAAGACCTCCTGATTCATGATCCCTTCGATCCGTGAAGGGTGACTGCATTACATACAGATATAGCACAGGCTATATTGTATAGCTATGGCTAATTCGTTAATTTTTTGTGCTTGTAGAGCTATGGTTTACAATGTGCGCTCCGTTACAGGGCGCTGGAAGCGTCAACCCCATTGAGGAAGCACAATGAACCGTCGCGCAGGTAAGCCAACAACAAAAAAAACGACGCAACTGGTGAACGTTGAAGAGCATGTGGAAGGCTTCCGCCAGGTGCGTGAGGCGCACCGCCGGGAGCTGATTGATGATTATGTCGAACTGATCTCTGATCTGATCCGTGAGGTTGGAGAAGCGCGCCAGGTGGATATGGCCGCACGCCTGGGGGTGTCGCAGCCAACCGTTGCCAAAATGTTAAAACGTCTGGCGTCGGTCGGGCTGATCGAAATGATCCCCTGGCGCGGGGTGTTTCTCACCGCTGAGGGCGAGAAGCTGGCGCAGGAGAGCCGCGAGCGACACCAGATCGTCGAGAATTTTTTACTGGTGCTGGGCGTCAGCCCGGAAATTGCCCGTCGGGATGCCGAAGGTATGGAACACCACGTCAGTGAAGAGACGCTGTTGAAGTTCCGCGAGTTTACGCTCAAATACGGTCCCTCCGCTGAATGAACATCCCCGGCTTGCAGGCCCTGAAACGCGATCGCTTTTTCCATCTTTTACTGATCACTGGCGTTGGGCTCAGCGTCTTTGTGCCCTTCACGCCGCACACCTGGCCGGCGGCCATAGACTGGCGCACCATTATTACTCTGAGCGGTTTGATGATGCTCACCAAAGGCGTGGAGCTGAGCGGCTATTTTGACGTGCTGGGGCGCAAAATGGTGCGCCGCTTCGCCACCGAGCGCAAACTGGCCCTGTTCATGGTCTTTTCGGCGGCGCTGTTGTCGACGTTTCTCACTAATGACGTGGCGCTTTTTATCGTGGTGCCGCTTACGCTCACGCTGCGTAAGCTGTGCGAAATACCGGTTACCCGTCTGATTATCTTTGAAGCGCTGGCCGTCAATGCGGGCTCGCTGCTCACGCCGATCGGTAACCCGCAGAACATTCTGCTGTGGGGACGCTCCGGCCTGTCGTTTACCGCGTTTACCGGGCAGATGGCGCCGCTGGCGCTGGCGATCGTGGCGTCGCTGCTGGCGGTGGGCTGGTTTGCTTTCCCGAATAAATCGTTGCAGTACCACAGCGGTACAACCGGCCCCCATTGGCAGCCGCGTCTCGTCTGGAGCTGCCTGGGGCTGTATATCGTTTTCCTTATCGCGCTGGAGTTAAACCAGGCGCTGGCGGGCGCGCTGCTGGTGGCGTGCGGCTTCCTGTTCCTCGCCCGGCGGGTGCTGGTGAGCGTTGACTGGACGCTGCTGCTGGTGTTTATGGCGATGTTTATTGACGTCCATCTCCTGATCCAGCTTCCGGTATTGCAGAACGTTCTCCATAGCGTCAGCGGTCTGTCGCAGCCGGGATTATGGCTGACGGCGATTGGTCTCTCGCAGGTGATCAGTAACGTGCCGTCCACCATTTTGCTGCTTAACTATGTTCCCCCAACGGTACTGCTGGCGTGGGCGGTCAACGTCGGCGGCTTTGGGCTGCTGCCTGGCTCGCTGGCTAACCTCATCGCCCTGCGGATGGCCAACGATCGCCGCATCTGGTGGCGCTTCCATTTATGGTCAATCCCGATGCTGCTCTGGTCAGCGGCGGTCGGTTTCGGACTATTCCTTCTCATATAGTGCGCAATTTGTCAGTTTTTCCTGGCAAATGTATAGCAACGTCCTAGCTTTAGTGAACGGCATAGTGTGATGCCGCTCACTGACAGGACCGTTGCTGAACTATGGCAGAAGATCAAAACCCACCTGCTGACGAGCAGGATCAAAACAATAACGAGCGCAAGCGCCCGGGGAAAAAACCGTTAATTATCCTTGGCATCGTGGTCATCGTGATGGTGATTGTGGCGCTGGTCTGGTGGTTTTTAACCCGTAACGAAGAGACCACCGACGACGCCTTCACCGACGGCGACGTAGTGACCATTGCCCCAAAAACGGCAGGCTACGTCACCGAACTTCGCGTGCGGGATAACCAGCGCGTGAAGAAAGGGGATGTGCTGGTGGTGATCGATCCGCGTGATACCACCGCCCAGCGCGATCAGGCCCAGGCTCAGCTTGGGCTGGCGGTTGCGCAGTTGCATCAGGCGCAGGCGCAGCTGGCGCTCTCGAAGGTGCAATATCCCGCTCAGCGCGATGAAGCCAAAGCCCAGGTACTGAAAGCCCAGGCGGATATGGCCAACGCGCAGGCGGAGTACCGCCGTCAGCGCGGCGTTGACCCGCGCGCGACCACGCAACAAAGTATCGATGCCGCGAACGCTCAACTGAGGAGTGCCCAGGCGGGTCTGGCCAGCGCGCAGGCGCAGCTGGAAGTGGCGGAGCAGGTTCAGCTGCAAATCCGCCAGCAGGAGACCAACGTCGAAGCCCGCGAACGGCAGGTCGATCAGGCCAGAGCGCAGCTGGAAACCGCCAACCTGAACCTCTCTTATACCGAAGTCCGCGCCCCGTTCGACGGTTTTGTCACCAAACGCAACGTCCAGCCCGGTACGCTGGTGCAGGCAGGTACGGCGCTGTTCTCGCTGGTTTCCCCGAACGTGTGGGTGGTGGCGAACTTCAAGGAGTCGCAGCTTGAGCGCATGAAGCCGGGCGACAAAGTGACCGTGTCCGTCGATGCCTGGCCGGATATGGAGCTGGAAGGCCATATCGACAGCATCCAGCAGGGCAGCGGCTCGCGCTTCTCCGCCTTCCCGTCGGAAAACGCCACCGGTAACTTTGTGAAGATCGTTCAGCGCGTGCCGGTGAAAATCGTCATTGATAAAGGGCTGGATCCGAACAAGCCGCTGCCGCTGGGGCTGTCGGTTGAACCGAAGGTCACCGTGGAATGACGGATCACAGCCACGATAACTGGAAGCCCGCCAGTAACCCGTGGGCGGTGGCGATTGTGGTCACCCTGGCGGTGTTTATGGAAATTCTGGACACCACCATCGTCAACGTGGCGTTGCCCCACGTCGCGGGGTCGCTCTCGGCCAGCTATGACGAATCCACCTGGGTGCTCACCAGCTACCTGGTGGCGAACGGCATCGTGCTGCCGATTTCGGCCTTTCTGAGCCGCCTGTTTGGTCGCAAGCAGTTCTTCCTGATCTGCATTGTGATGTTCACCATCTGCTCGTTCCTGTGCGGCATCGCCACCGAGCTATGGCAAATCATCCTGTTCCGCGTGATGCAGGGGTTCTTTGGCGGCGGATTGCAGCCTACCCAGCAGTCGGTGCTACTCGACTACTTCAAGCCGGAGGACAGGGGCAAAGCCTTTGGCCTTTCATCCATTGCCATTATCGTCGCGCCGGTACTCGGTCCCACGCTGGGGGGCTGGATCACCGATAACTACTCCTGGCGCTGGGTGTTCTTTATCAATATCCCGGTAGGGATTGTGACGGTGCTGGCCATCTATCAGCTGCTGGAAGATCCGCCGTGGGAGAAAAAGTCGGAAGAGAAGCTCACCGTCGACTGGACGGGGATCGGCCTGATCGCCCTCGGTCTTGGCTGTTTGCAGGTGATGCTCGACCGGGGCGAAGATGATGACTGGTTCTATTCGAACTTTATCCGCACCTTCGCAGTACTGACGCTGGTCGGCATTATCGGCGCGATCTACTGGCTGATGTATGCCAGAAAGCCGGTGGTGGATCTGCACTGTATGAAGGACCGCAACTTTGCGATCTCCAGCCTGCTGATGGCGGGGATGGCGATGATCCTGTACGGCAGTTCGGTGGTTATTCCGCAGCTGGCGCAGCAGGATTTGGGCTATACCGCCACCTGGTCCGGGCTGGTGCTCTCGCCCGGCGCGGTGCTGATTGTGCTGACCATTCCGCTGGTGCTGAAGCTGATGCCGGTGGTGCAGACGCGCTGGATCATCGCCTTCGGCTTTACCTGCCTGGCGGTGTCGTTCTTCTGGTCCCGCACGCTGACGCCGGATATCGACTTCGAAACGCTGGTGCTGTTCCGCAGCGCCCAGTCGATTGGACTGGGGTTCCTGTTTGTGCCCCTCACCACCATCGCCTTTATCTCGATCCCGAGGCGGCTCAATGCCGACGCAGCGGCGCTGTTTACCATGTTCCGCAACGTGGCCGGCTCGATTGGGATTTCGCTCTCGACGGCGGCGATCACCGAGCGCTCGCAGGCGCACAGCGCGCATCTGGCTTACCACGCTTCGCCGTTTAACGAGCAGTTCCAGCTGGCGATTCGCGAAAGCGCCCAGGCGATCCAGAACTTCACCACTCAGGTGGGCGATCCGACCGGCATTGCCACCGGGCGGATGTACCAGACGATGATCGAGCAGTCGCGCTTTCTGGCCTACATCGACGTCTTCACCATTCTGAGCGCGGTGGCCCTATTACTGATTCCGTTTTGTTTGTTGCTCTCGCCGGTTAAGAGCGAGGGGAGTGCAGGAGCACACTGATGATACACAGACGTTTACACCCTCTGATGATAATGATGCTGCTGGTGGGCTGCGCCGTCGGGCCGGACTACCAACAGCCAGCACCGCCCGCTACCACGCACTGGAACGATAAGGGCGACAGCGCGGTGAAATCACAAACTTCCTCCGCCGCCACCAACCCGCGCTGGTGGAAAACCTTCGGCTCGCCGCAGCTCGACAGCCTGATTGAACGCGCCATCGCCGGGAATCTGACGCTACAGCAAACGGTATTACGCATCGCCGGCGCGCGCGAACAGATTAACCAGGCCGGCGGGGCGTTTTTCCCGTCGGTGAATGGCAATGTGCAGGCGACGCGCCAGCAGCTTGGGCTGGAAGGGGAGCTGAAATCCCACGGCGTGTACGACCAGTTGAATAATGTCGATCCTGAACTGCGGGGCGCGTTAGGCCCGCTGACGCAGCCGATTAACCTCTATCAGGGCAGCTTCGACGCCCAGTGGGAAATCGACCTGTGGGGCAAGGTGCGCCGTCAGGTAGAAGTGGCCGAGGCGCAGCAGCGGGCGGCGATCGAGCAGCGTAACGATGCGCTGGTCTCGCTGGAAGCCGAAGTGGCGCGGGCGTGGCTACAGCTGCGTGGGGCGCAGAGCATCATTGCCACGCTTAATACGCAAATTGAAAGCGCACAGCAGACGCTGGATCTGACCGAAAGCCGCCAGCGGGGCGGGCTGTCGCCGCAGATGGACGTGGAGAACGCCCGGGCGCAGCTGGGCAATCTTGAAGCGCAGCTGCCGCAGTATCAGGCGCAGGAACGCCAGGCGATGAACGGGCTGGCGATCCTGCTCGGCAAACCTCCGGGCGCGCTGGATGCCGAACTGCAATCCGTGCAGCCGATGCCTGCCCTGCCAGATATTGTGCAGACCGGTATTCCGTCGACGCTGGCCCGCCGTCGCCCGGACGTGCGCGAAGCCGAGGCGAATCTCCATGCCGCCACGGCGCAGATTGGCGTCTCGGTGGCAGAACTGTTCCCGAGCTTTACCCTCTCCGGACAGTTTGGCCTGCGCAACAGTGAATCTAACTGGCTGACCGACTGGAGCAGCCACTTCTACAGCTTTGGCCCGCAGGTTTCCATACCGATTTTCCAGGGCGGTCGGCTGGTCTCCAGCGTCAAGGTGGCGCGCGCGCAGCAGGGGGCGGCAGTGCTGGACTATCGCCAGACGGTACTGACGGCGCTCGACGACGTTGAAAACGCGCTGGTGAGCTATCGCACCGACCAGCAGCGTGAAGCGGGCCTGGCGAAAACCATCGACGCGCTGCAAAACGCCTTTGATCTCGCCAGCGACAGCTACCGGCAGGGGATCGCCAGCTTTATTGACGTGCTGGACGCCCAGCGTCAGCTCGCTCAGGCCGAACAGCAGCGGGCGCAGGCGCAGGTGCAGAGCGCGCTTGACCTGGTGGCGCTCTACAAAGCCCTCGGCGGCGGCTGGGAGCCGTATCAGCAGGTGCGGCTGCCAGACTACAGCGTCTTTGGCGACGCCCCGCGCGGATAGATTCAGAGGATTGGGCAAGAAACGGACAGGAACGCCACATTCGCGATGGCTGGGGGGCGGGTATAACTAACAGACACCCAATCGACATGCGAGGAAAGCGTTATGCGTTATCAAAAACTGGGCAATACCGGACTGTTCGTTTCTGAACTCTGCCTCGGCACCATGACCTTCGGCGGTGAAGGCGGCATGTGGGGCAAAATTGGTCAGCTTCAGCAAAGCGACGCCGAGCAGCTGGTGGGCCGCGCGCTGGACGCCGGGATCAATTTTATCGACACGGCAGATGTCTACTCGGAAGGGCGTTCAGAGGAGATCACCGGGCAGGCGCTGAAGAACCTGAAAATTCCGCGCGAAAACGTGGTCGTTGCCACCAAGGTGTTCGGTGAAACCGGCACAGCGGGGGTGAACTCGCGCGGTAGCTCGCGCTATCACATCATCAGCGGCGTGAAGGAGAGCCTGCGTCGCTTGCAGCTGGATCATATCGATCTCTATCAGCTGCACGGTTTCGACCCCGCGACCCCCATCGAGGAGACGCTTTACGCGCTGGATAATCTTGTGCAGCACGGTCACGTACGCTATATCGGCGTCTCGAACTGGGCGGCATGGCAGATTGCCAAAGCGCTCGGCATCTCTGAGCGTCTGGGGCTGGCGCGTTTTGCCTCATTGCAGGCGTACTACACCATCGCCGGGCGCGACCTTGAGCGCGAACTGGTGCCGATGATGCAGAGCGAAGGCGTCGGGTTGATGGTATGGAGCCCGCTGGCGGGTGGTCTGCTGAGCGGAAAATACGATCGCGACGGGCAGAGCGCGGCCGGTAGTCGTCGCCTGGCGTTCGACTTCCCGCCGGTGAATAAAGATCGCGCCTTCGACTGCGTGGACGTGATGCGTACCATCGCCGAAAGTAAAGGCGTTTCCGTGGCGCAAATCGCGCTGGCGTGGCTGCTGCACCAGAAGGCGGTGACCAGCGTCATCATCGGGGCGAAACGGGTCGATCAGTTGGATGACAACATTGCCGCAACCGGCATTCAGCTGAGCGATGATGAGCTGAAACAGCTGGATGCGGTCAGCGCGCTGCCGCGCGAGTATCCTGGCTGGATGCTGGAGCGCCAGGGTGAGTACCGTCGCAATCAGTTAGCGCAACAATAACCTTTCTTTCCCCGGTGGCGCTTGCGCTTACCGGGGCTGCGTTCCCTTGTAATGACATATTAACGTTATGTCACTACACGAAATACCAATGGGCTGTTCTCTTCTTCTGCTGTTTCAGTATGCCAGCTTTACGAACGCAAAGGGTGGTACCCGGGAAGAATCACTCCGGGCCAATGCGTGCGTTTCATTAATGCGCGCATCCGTGTATTAAGGATTGCCTTAATCCTCTTCAAATGATATTAATTATCATTCTTATTATAAAAATAATGGCAGTTTAAAATATCTGGCAAGGATGTGAGCTTAACGATCGATCACTTTTACGTTAGGCATGTATTAGGGAATGGGTATGAGAATTATCAAGATCTTCTGGCCGCTCACTGCGCTCCTGGCAGGGTTGAACAGTCAGGTATCACTGGCAAAATCCTCCGATGATAACGACGAGACCCTGGTGGTGGAAGCCACCGCTGAGCAGGTACTCAAACAGCAGCCGGGCGTGTCGATTATTACCAGCGAAGATATTAAAAAGAACCCTCCGGTCAACGATCTCTCCGATATTATTCGCAAAATGCCCGGTGTCAATCTGACCGGCAACAGCGCCTCGGGTACACGTGGTAATAACCGCCAGATCGACATTCGCGGCATGGGGCCGGAGAACACCTTAATTTTAATTGATGGTGTGCCGGTGACGTCGCGCAACGCCGTGCGTTATAGCTGGCGTGGAGAGCGTGATACCCGCGGCGACACCAACTGGGTGCCACCGGAACAGGTTGAGCGTATTGAAGTGATCCGCGGCCCTGCGGCGGCACGCTACGGTTCGGGCGCAGCGGGCGGGGTGGTGAACATCATTACCAAACGCCCTACCAACGACTGGCACGGTTCGCTGTCGTTATACACCAACCAGCCGGAAAGCAGCGACGAAGGCGCTACGCGTCGCGCCAACTTCAGCCTTAGCGGGCCGCTGGCTGGCGATGCGCTGACCATGCGCCTGTACGGAAACCTGAATAAAACCGATGCCGACAGCTGGGATATTAACTCCTCGGCCGGTACGAAAAACGCGGCCGGGCATGAAGGGGTGCGCAACAAAGATATTAACGGCGTTGTCTCGTGGAAATTAAATCCGCAGCAAATTATCGATTTCGAAGCCGGATATAGCCGCCAGGGGAATATCTATGCAGGCGATACGCAAAACAGTTCTTCCAGTGCCGTCACTGAAAGCCTGGCGAAATCCGGCGAAGAGACGAACCGCCTGTACCGGCAGAATTATGGCATTACACATAATGGTATCTGGGACTGGGGTCAAAGCCGTTTTGGTGTCTATTACGAGAAAACCAATAACACCCGCATGAATGAAGGATTATCCGGTGGCGGTGAAGGGCGTATTTCGGCGGATGAAAAGTTCACGACCAATCGCCTGAGCTCCTGGCGAACCAGCGGCGAGCTTAATATTCCGCTGAATGCGCTGATCGATCAAACGCTGACCGTGGGTGCGGAGTGGAGCCGCGATGAGCTCGACGATCCTTCCTCTACCAGCCTGACCGTGGATGACAGTGATATCGGCGGCATTTCTGGCTCGGCTGCGGATCGCAGCAGTAAAAACCATTCCCAAATCAGTGCGCTGTATATTGAAGATAATATTGAGCCAGTTCCCGGCACGAATATCATTCCCGGCCTGCGCTTTGATTATCTCAACGAGTCCGGCGGTAACTTCAGCCCCAGCCTGAACCTCTCGCAGGAATTGGGGGATTACTTCAAAGTCAAAGCGGGGATTGCCCGAACCTTTAAAGCACCAAACCTGTATCAATCCAGCGAAGGTTATCTGCTCTACTCGAAAGGCAACGGTTGTCCAAAAGATATTACATCGGGCGGCTGCTACCTGATCGGTAATAAAGATCTCGATCCGGAAATCAGCATCAATAAAGAAATTGGGCTGGAGTTCGCCTGGGAAGATTACCATGCCAGCGTGACCTACTTCCGCAATGACTACCAGAATAAGATCGTGGCCGGCGATAATGTTATCGGGCAAACCGCTTCCGGCGCATATATTCTCCAGTGGCAGAACGGCGGGAAAGCACTGGTGGACGGTATCGAAGCCAGCATGGCGTTCCCGCTGGTGAAAGATCGTCTGAACTGGAATACCAATGCCACCTGGATGATCACCTCGGAGCAAAAAGACACCGGTAATCCGCTGTCGATCATCCCGAAATACACCATTAATAACTCGCTTGACTGGACCATCACCCAGGCGTTCTCTGCCAGCGTCAACTGGACGTTATACGGCAGACAAAAACCGCGTTCTCATTCGGAAACTCGTAGTGAAGATACTGGCGGTCTGTCAGGTAAAGAGCTGGGCGCTTATTCGCTGGTGGGGACGAACTTCAATTACGATATTAATAAAAATCTGCGTCTTAACGTTGGTGTCAGCAATATCTTAGCTAAACAGATCTACCGATCTTCCGAAGGGGCGAATACCTATAACGAGCCTGGCCGGGCTTATTATGCCGGTGTTACCGCGTCATTTTGATCGTAGTGTTACAGGTGTACTGCCCGCGTCAAGGCGGGCAGTGTTTAGCGGCTTAATGAATGACAGCCTGCTGTGTTACCTGCGTTTTCACCACTGATATCTAACAGCGCTCCGCGGAAGGAGGCGTTGAACATCGGCCCGTGTCCCAGGTTTGGGAAATCCCAAAAGGCGGCATTGACGCCTTTATCTTCCAGCGTGGCGAGGATGGCATGAATTTTCGTCAGCACTCCGGCAGCATGCGTTTCCCGGTTATCGCCCGGTGTCGCCGAACCTTCCATTATCATCAGGCGCCTGGCGCAGTATTGCGACGGCTCAACCGCCGTGATGCGGCTCAGTAGCGCATCATGGCCTCTGCCCAACGACGGGCTGGCGCTGTAATACGTCCGGAAATAAGGGGAAGACAGCCATGCATCCAGCACGAACAGGCCGCCGTAGGAGTGCCCCCACAGGCCGCGACGCTGCCGATCGATATTCAATCCCTGTTCCACCTTTGGCGCTATACGCGTTTCCAGTAACTGGCGGAAGTCGTTGCTACCCCCACTCTTACGGTTAAAACGCCCGTTGCGGGTATCCGTTTTGCCGCTTTCTGCTGCTGGCGTATAGTCGTAGGCCCTGCCGTTGAGATCGAAGGGGAGGTTGGTCTGATACCCGACAGCCACAATCACCGGCGGTGATTTTTCTGCCAGCTGTTTGAGCAGGTCGTCGTTCAGGCGGTCCATAACTGCGTTGCCGTCGAGCATATATAAAATCGGGTAGCCCGACGCCGGTGCGGCTTTATTTGGCACGGCCGTCCATACCCGATAATGGCGGCTGCCATCGGCGGAGTCGAACGAGTTGACGCTGAAATGGTAAAACGCAGAGCCTTTATCGGCGATATTCGGCCCCAGTGGCTGCATATCCGGCTTTGCGAAAGCGTGCGCATTCCAGATAAGGGTGAGACCAGAAAGAAGAGTGACAAGCGCCTTGCGTGAGCGTGTTGGGCGATACTCGCGGGCATACATCTGATGTTTATTCCTTTTCCGCAGGTGACATTTTCTTTATTCAGGAAGCCTGTACAGTTGCCTGAAAGTGTTCGCGGGTCAAGTCAACCCTGGAGTAAACCAAGCCCGTCAATCAGTGCGCCGCGCCACCATGCGTAATCGTGACCCCCGGTATACATTGCGCAATGGCTGTCGACGCCAGCGGTAAGCAACTGCTGATGCAGCCGCTGAACGTGGGGTACCGTCGAACCTTCCAGCGATCCCACGCACAGGCGGATGCGCACGCCCTGCGGCGGGGCAGAAAGCAGATGTTCACTCACCCATGACGTATCGGTTTCGCTGAACACGTTTGGCCGGCTGGCACCCTCTGGCGTCCACCACATCGAAGGGGAGTGGCTGAGCGCCAGCCCGAACGTTTCCGGTGCGTAACGAGCGGCCATGAGCGCGCTGACCCCGCCGAGGCTCTGTCCGGCCAGCACGGTGCGCGAACGGTCTGCCCACCGCCGCTGTGGGTGTTCGGCGCGGATCGTCGGCAACAACTGGCCGGCGATATCCTTTATCAGCTCGCTGCGCCCGCCGAGTATCGCAGTTCGCTCGTGTTCATCGATATTGTCGATGCCAAGTACAGCCACGGGCACGATGCGTCCGTTGTTTATGGCGGCGTCAATTGCCGCGCATACGCCAAGGTGATCGAACCAGGTTTCACCATCGGGCAGTACCACCAGGCCGAGGGGCTGCGAAACATCAACGTCCGGCAGATAGAGCCGAACCCGGCGCGATTCCCCGGCGAGAGTGCGCGCCGAGGTAAGCAATTGTCCGCTGGGTGACCCGCCGCGCCATTCGGACTGAGCGGGGGCTTTATCAAGCGCCAGCACCGACTCCTGTGTGCTTCCCCGAACGTTGATCCCCGGCGTTTTGTTTAGCGGATCGGCGTGCCCGACGAGGGTAGCAAAGCGGCCTCCGGACTGTGCAATCGTCTCGGCCGGGGTGCCGGGGGGGATTTCCACCAGCGAATAGGAGCCGCAGTAGCTTGCGGGTAAACGCAGTGTCAGAGTCCAGATATCCGTCGCGGGAAGGGCGGTCATCATCCCTTTCGCCACGTGCTCTTTATCCGTCACCCGATTCAGACGCAGATAAACGCCCTGTAGAGGGTGCCTGGCGCGCCACAGAAATGTCACATCACGCTCGTCTTTCGCTCCGTCGACTGGCGTCACCAGCGGTACATTTAGCGACTCAGCGTCTCGCCAGAAGTCAGAAAGGTTAGCAATGTGGCCTGCTGCCAGCTGGCTGCGCAGCCTGGCGATAGCAGAGGGATGTTGTTGCATGTTCAGCATTCACTCTCTTTGAATATGAAGGGTGTCAGTATAAATAGCTAAAGCGGCTATTCCGGGAACAGCCGCTTTAGCGCGTGTTTTGTAATGTCTTACGTGCGCAATTACTCTTCCACGATTTCCCCCGTGATGTCGTGCTGGCGATGGGGAACAGAGCTGCCGACGCTGTCATGCCACAAGCGGGTGTAGAGGCCGCCGGCCGCTAACAGCTGTTCGTGGGTGCCGTATTCCGCAAGCTGCCCCTTATCGATAACGGCAATCAGATCGCAGCGCTGCGCGGTGGTCAGACGGTGCGCCACAATCAGCGCCAGGTGCTTCCCGGTGTGCGCGACGTCTGTTAACGATGACATCAATCGCTCTTCGGATGTGCGATCCAGGCGTGACGTGGCTTCATCGAGCAGCAGGATGTGAGCATTCGCCAGTTGTGCGCGGGCCAGCGCAATCAGCTGGCGCTGACCTGCGGACAGATCGGCACCGCCGTTATTCACCGGTGTCCGGAATCCCTGCGGCAGATTGCGCACCGTCTCATACAGCCCTGCCCGTTGAGAGGCAATCTCAACGTCGTCATTGGTACTGGATGGCCGTGAATAACGAATGTTTTCCGCGATATCACCACTAAACAACGCCACATCCTGATCGACCAGCCCAATCTGGCGACGGTAATCGGCAAGCGAGGCATCATCAATTATCCGATCGCCAATGCTGATCCTGCCGTGGGTGGGGGAATACAATCCGGCGATCAGCTTAATCAGCGTTGACTTACCCGCACCGCTGCGACCAACGACCGCGACGACCCTTCCCTCAGGGATTGTCAGGGTAAGTTTGTTCAGCGCGGGTTGAGGACTGTCGGGATAACTGAACGTGAGCTCATTAAGATGCAGCGCGCCGGTGGCGGGCGGTGCGGAAGAGGGCTCGATGTTCTCTGTGCCTTCGGTCGCCAGCAGTTCATTGATATGTTTGCCGCTGGCCGTCGCCTGCTGCCAGGCGTCGACAATTCCTGATAACTGCTGCACTGGCCCATAGAATTGCCCCAGCAGCAGGAAGAAAGCCGCCAGCACCCCGGCGGTCATTTCGCCTTCGGCGACCCGCGATGCACCCACCAGAAGAACGGCGGCATAGGAGGCCTCGGTGCAGAAGGTCAGGAACGGGAAATAGACGGCAAGGTATTTTTGCGCACGTACGCGGGTCGCACGGAACCGATCCGATAACGCGCGCAGCCGGGCGGCTTCCTGTTCCTGCTGGCCATGCGATTGCACAACGCGCAAGCCGGAGACTTTCTCCTGCAGGGTGCTGTTGACTTTGCCTATTTCCAGCCGCGCCTGCGCATAAGCAGGGGAGCTGAGGCGGCGATAAATCCAGGTTGCCAGTGCGACCACTGGCACCGCGCTTAATGCCGTCAGCGCCAGGAGCGGGTCGAGCCAGAACATGGCGGCGGCGATGGCGAACATTGTCACCAGGCTGGTGGCTGCACCGGCAAGGCCGTTTTGCAGAAAGCGGGCGAGAGAGTCCACATCTACGGTCATGCGGGTCAGACGCGAATCGACATGCTTTTCATGCCAGGGGAGACCAAGCCGCAGCATATGGCCGAAGCTGCGCAAGCGCACCGTATGCTGGACTGACTCTGCCGCTCTGGCGGCGAAGACTGTCTGTAGTGAATAACAACACCAGCTCACGGCCACCAGGCACAGGGCGAATAGGGCACAGAGGCCAATAGTCGACATATCGCCTGTGGCAACGCCGGAGTCAATGCCGCGCTGCAGCAGTATAAGTACCCCGACGCCTGCCGCCGAATCGAGGGCGATCAGCAGGGCGGCGATGACGAACATCCACGCCACGGGCTTCAGCAGCGACGTGACTTTGCGGCCTTTACCGGCCAGCGCCTGCTGTACTGCATTTTCCGGCACGCGCGTCATACGGGCGACAAAGCCTTTATCCCCCGTCTGCGCCGCATCGTCTTGTGCCGCTGGTACGGTCGGCCACAATCCGTTAGGCCCACGGTGGGTAGGCGCGAGGAAATCGCCGTCGCCGGTCATCAGCGCGCGGAACGCCGGACAGCGCGCTTCAAGTTCTGCCTGGGTTCCGGTGTCCACCACCCGGCCCTTATCCAGCACCACAATCCGGCTGGCTAACTGAAGCGTCGAACGGCGTCGGGCAATCACCAGCAGCATATGCTTTTCGTCAGCATAGCGACTCAGCGCGGTGTTGATCTCCGCTTCAGTACCGGCATCGACCGCCGAGGTGGTGTCATCGAGGATCAACACTTCCGGCGCGGTAATGAGCGCCCGTGCCAGCGCGATTCGCTGCCTCTGTCCGCCGGAAAGATTCGTACCGCGTTCGGTTAATTGGGTATCGAAGCCTTTCGGCAGGGCGTTGATAAAATCGATGGCTCCTGCTGCCCTCGCCGCGAGGCGAATGTCGTCCGCCGTTGCCTGAGGGTGCCCGTAGGCGATATTTTCCGCCACCGTACCGGCAAACAGAAAAGCATCCTCAAACACAACGCCTACCCGACGACGAAGCGCCTCCAGCCTGAGATCGCGGAGGTTCTGTCGGCCTGCGCTGGTGTTGAGCCATATCTCTCCGGCGCTGGGATCGTAAAAACGCGCCAGAAGCATCAGCAGCGTGGATTTCCCTGAACCCGATGCGCCCACTACCGCCACGGTTTCACCGGCGTGCAGGGAAAAGGAGACATCGCTGAGGATGCGTCTGCCGCCACGGTACTCGAAGCTCATATTCTCCAGTTGCAGCCCGATAACCTGACCGTTAATCGCCTCCGTCCCGTCTTCCATCTGCGAACGGGTGTCGATCAGAGCAAACACGCGCTCCACGGACGCCTGGGTGCGCTGGGCGATAACCAGAAACGATGCCAGTACACGGGTTGGCCCGGTCAGCATCGCGAGGAAGCTGGCAAACGCCACGAAGGTGCCGAGATCGATGCGCCCGTGCATAACCGACCAGCCGCCGTAGCACAGCAGGACGATTTGCCCGAGCACCGGTAGCGCCAGCATGGTGGCACCTGGCATCGCCTGCGAGATGGCCGCGCCGATGCGTACCCGCACCATCTGCCGCGACTGGCGATCCAGCCAGCGCGTTTCACGCAGCTCCGCCACGCAGGATTTTACCACTGAGATCTGCGCCAGCACCTCGCGCATATGTTCGGTGAGATTTGCCAGTCGGTCCGAGGCCAGCCCGGTTTGCGCAAAGACCCGGCGACGCGCGCGCAGCGCAGTGATAGCCAGGCATGCCAGTACGCACACGACGATGAGCGTCATGGCGGGTGACATCCACAGCATCACGGCAATGCCGGCAATGTAATAAGTGAACACCGCCAGCGGCACCGGGCACATCTGTAGCAGGGTATGCACCTGCTGCAGATCGCTGTTGGTCCGTGAAATCACCTGCCCGGTGCGCAGTGCGTCCTGGCCTGCGCCGTCAAGTTTTTGAATACTGTCGAATGCCCGTCCTCGCAGGGTGTGCTGCACCCAGAGCGAGAGCTCCCCGGCATAACCGCGGCGCACGTAGTTACCGATGAAATCAAAAAAGGCAATCAGCAATAGCCCGCAGGCCAGCCACGGCAGACGAGTCGGATTGCCCGCCAGCGCGTCGTTCACCGCTTGCCTTGTCAGCAACGGCGTCAGCGCGGCCAGCAGAATGGTCGAGACCGACGCTACCACTACGATGATGCTAAGTTTCTTACGTTCCCAGCACACGCGTGCCAGGCGAACTATCCAGGACCGCGCAGGAGTGGGAGAGTGAGTCGCAGGCATTAAGCCTCCTCCGTCTGTAAACAATAGGATCCAAGTCGGATCGCTGTGCAAAAAAAAGCGCCAGCCCGATCCGGTCCCGCATTGTTACGGGCGTATCTCCTGGATGCGTGCTGGCGTATGATCGTCATGACGGCGTAGTGGCTACCCTTTCTGTACCCTCGCGATCAGGCTTTTCGCCACCTCGCTCGGACAGGGTTGCGCTGCCATTTCCGCCGCTACCTCTTCAGAGGCGTCGCGAAGCGCGCGATTGTCGAGGAAAGCATTGATCATGCTGCTCGACAGGCCGTCGTCGCCGGGGATGATCCCGCAGCCGCGTTCGACAACAGCGCGGGCATTTACCGGGCGATCGGCACCCTGGCCGAAGACGATCTGTGGAATACCGGCGTGCAGCGCCGTCAGGGTATTGCCCGCGCCACCATGATGAATGAAGCCATCTGCGCCGTTCAGGAAGGCTCCCATGGGTATCCAGTCGACCAGGCGAACATTTGAGGGCAGTGAGCGCAGATCCGACCGCGCATTGGCCGAAAGATGCAGGATGATCTCGGCATCGACTTCACTGGCGGAATCCATCACCCAGGCGATCAGGTCAAGGCCGTCGACCATCGGTTTGACGGTACCGAGACTCACCAGCAGACGTTTACGGTCGGGCGTCCTCTCCCATCACGGTTCCCACACCGCGCCGCCGTTGTACGGGACGTACTGCATGGGAATAATGGGTTCTCCGTCGTTTTCAAGAATGCTCATGCTCGGTGGTGTTACGTCGATCCAGGCCATATCGCGCGGTGCGGCCCCAACGCCGTGGCGATGATAGGCGTCCGCGAGCGAACGCGTTACGCCTTTGATATGCCAGGGCGTATGCCCGAAGCCGACGGTTTGCATTACGACCGGTATATCGTATTTGGCGGCAATCAGAGGCCCGATGACGCCGAGCGGCGGGTAGATGATGAGATCGGGCCGCCAGTGTCCGGCAAACTCCACCAGGTGGTCGGCCATCTCTTCGCTGAAGAATGAGAAGTTGCCCATTTTTGTGCCGATGTTGCTTTCTTTTCGCTGTGCCTCGCGGCGGCGATAGTCAGCTTCAGAATCAAAACCGGGTGCGGCGTCAAATACCACCAGCCCTGCTTCTGCCGCTTTTTGGGCGAATTTTCCTCCGCTGGCGATCAGCACTTCATGGCCGTTAACGCGAAACGCCTGTGCCAGAGACAGCACAGGATACAGCAGCCCATAGAGAGGCGGGCCTACAAACAAAATACGCATGAGAAAATCCCTCTCCGCTTGACGAACTAAATCAGGAAGTCGACGCAGTCATATGCCAGCAGCAGGACGTTAATTTTCGTTAAGCCTGCTTTGACAGACGCTGCGTCCTTTTTGAGTTTCATCAGCCTTACGAACGGTCCTGTCGCTGACTATTCCGTGACGTAGGCTGGTGAATCGGGAATTCCTTGTCCCGGCTTCCATTAACGCTTACGCGCCGTTGTCCTTTTGAACAGCCCAGGCGGCGTCGTGCTGCCACGCCGCGGTGTTCAGATGCATTTGTTGAGTGTGAGACCGTTCAACAAACCTGGAGAGGCTTGTTTCCTGAGACCTCTGTATACCTTGCCAGATAAACCATCAGTGCAAATGCTAATGATAATAATTACTATTATCATATGTGAGTTGCAACTATAATTAAGCACTTAATGCACAATGAATCGATTATGGGAAAAATCGCAGGTGGGGCTCAGCAAAAGGGGACTTTGTGGATTTAGGCACAAAATCCCACGCTTGCGGCGGTTTACAGGCGGACCTGGTGATTCTGTGTAATTGATGGCGGGGGTCTACGATGACGCTACTTCACCAAATAGCGCGGGTTTACCTCCCGTAAATACTGGCGATGTTACTATGATGCCTGATTCACTGCTGTTTATCGTTATGGAAAACCTGCGTAATGTTAACAAAATTCCCTCCCCGACGCGTAATGACCTGTGCTGCGGCTCTGCTAATTATTTTTAGCATCGCCTTGTTCTTCTTCCTGAGAAGCCCCGAGGTTCCCGAGTATGTTACCGCTCCAGTACGCATCGGCGATATTGAAAACGCCGTACTTGCTACCGGTCGAATTGATGCGATTGAGCGGGTCAACGTTGGGGCACAGGTTTCTGGCCAGGTTAAGTCGCTGAAGGTGAAGTTAGGCGATCGTGTCACTAAAGGGCAGCTCATCGCTGAAATTGATGACGTGCCGCAGCGGAATGATTTACGCAACGCAGAAGCTGCTCTCAACGTGGTAAAAGCGGACCTTCAGGCTAAGCAGGCGCAGTTGAAGCAAGCCTCATTGCGTTTTAAGCGCCAGCGCCAGATGTTAAATGAGGATGCCAGCTCGAGAGAAGATTTCGAAACGGCTGAAACCACGCTGGCCAGTACCCGCGCTGAGCTATCGGCACTGAATGCCAAACTCGTCCAGGCGCAAATTGATGTCGACAAGAAAAAGGTCGATTTGGGTTATACAAAAGTTGTTGCTCCCATGGACGGCATTGTTATTGCCGTTGTCACCCAACAGGGCCAAACGGTTAACTCCAGCCAAAGTGCGCCGACCATTATCAAACTCGCACGTCTGGACGTGATGACAATTAAAGCCCAGATCTCTGAGGCGGATATCACGCGAATTTCACCGGGACAGAAAGCCAGATTCACCATTTTCTCTGAGCCGGATAAGCATTATGACGCCACGTTACGTACCGTTGAACTGGCACCTGAGTCGGTTATGAAAGATGATAGCCTTGCCAGCAGTAGCTCAGCCTCAGGGTCAGGCACGTCAAATGCTTCGGTGTACTACAACGCGCTGCTGGATGTCCCCAATCCAGAAAATCGGCTGCGAATTGCCATGACAGCACAGGTGACCTTGCTGGCTGGAGAAGCTAAAAATACGTTACTGGTGCCGATTCAGGCTGTGCACAAGGTGAATGGCAACAAACAGCAGGTGCAGATATTGACCAGTGATAACCGGCTGGAAACCCGTGAGGTCAAAACCGGCATTACTAACAGTGTGGATATCCAGATCCTGGACGGTGTAAAAGTCGGGGAACATGTTGTGTTATCGCAGCCGGGTGAAAAAGCGCCCGGGGAAGGGTTTGTATCTTGAGTAATATCATAGAACTCAAGGGCATCAGCCGCACCTACAGGAACGGTGGACAGGATCTCACCGTGCTTAAAGGGATTGATTTGACTATCGCTGCTGGGGAGATGGTCGCGATCATCGGCGCCTCCGGTTCCGGTAAGTCAACCCTGATGAATATTATGGGCTGTCTCGATGTCCCTGATTGTGGCGATTACTTTATCAGCGGTCAAAATGCCGCCCAGCTTTCACCTGACGATCTGGCAAGGATCCGCCGTGAGCACATCGGTTTTATCTTCCAGCGTTATCATTTAATGCCCGACCTGAGCGCGTTAAGTAACGTTGAAATTCCGGCGATTTATGCCAATAGTGAGCGCGAAAAGCGCCGTCTGCGCGCGGCGACATTGCTTGGAAGACTCGGGCTGGAAGGTCGTGAACATCATAAACCGGGAGAGCTTTCAGGCGGCCAGCAGCAGCGTGTGAGTATTGCCCGCTCGCTGATTAACGGCGGTGAAATCATTCTGGCGGATGAACCCACCGGCGCGCTGGATACGCAGTCCGGTCAGGAGGTACTGTCAATACTCAGTGAACTGAATCAGCGTGGCCATACCGTGGTTATGGTGACACATGATATGAAGGTAGCGCAGCATGCTAACCGTATTATTGAGCTGCGTGACGGTGAAATTATTTCTGATACCGGCAGTCGTGTTACCTCCGGGGTTGCCCTTAAACGACCTGACAGCGTTCAGCAAAGCTGGTGGCAAAGTATTGTTGACCGTACCCGTGAATCCCTGCACATGGCGTTAAAAGCGATGAATGCGCATCGCCTGCGCACGACGTTAACCATGACGGGCATTATTTTTGGTATCGCCGCGGTTGTTACGGTGGTGGCACTGGGAGAAGGCGCGAAACAGCGAACCCTTGATAATATCAAGGAGCTTGGAACCAACGTGGTGAGCATCTACCCGGGAAGGGATTTCTTTGACGACAGCACTGAAGCCATTCGTACACTGGTCCCGGCAGACGCCGAAGCATTAGCAAAGCAGGGGTTTGTTGACAGCGTCAGCCCCGAAGTTAACGCTTCCGACAACATTCGCTTTCTGGGTAAATCCGCTACCGCCACGATCAATGGCGTTGGGCGCGATCATTTTCGCGTAAACGGTATTGAACTGTTGCAGGGATCAACTTTCCAGGACGATCGAAATGCCTCGCAGGAAGTCATCATTGATGAAAACGCCCGCAAGGCGTTATTTGACGATGCGGGACTCAAGGCACTTGGGCAAATCGTTTTTCTGGGTTCCGTGCCTGCACGGGTTGTCGGCATCGCCAAAGGGAACAGCCGAAGCTATGCGCCTAATCGCATTAACGTCTGGATGCCTTACAGCACGGTGATGTATCGAATGACAGGAAAACCGGTGTTGACCAGCATCAGCGTAAGGCTTAAGGATGATGTTGCCAACGAGGCAGCGGTCAGCGCTATTTCTCAGCTTCTCACTCAACGCCACGGCGTGAAAGACTTCCAGCTTTATAATTTCGAGCAGATTCGACAATCAATCGAACGGACCTCAATGACCTTTAGCATCCTGATTCTGATGGTGGCCTGCATCTCGCTGATGATCGGCAGCATTGGGGTGATGAATATCATGCTGGTGTCGGTCACGGAACGGACCCATGAGATTGGCGTACGAATGGCGGTCGGTGCGCGTCAGGGCGATATCATGCAGCAGTTTATGATTGAGGCTGTGCTGGTATGTCTAATAGGCGGAGTGTTAGGTATTGCACTGTCGTATGCCGCCGGAGCGCTGTTCACCGCGCTGGCAGGGGGCATTTTCACCGCCATTTATTCGTGGCAGGCCGCTGCTGCCGCATTCTTCTGCTCAACTTTAATCGGCATGATCTTTGGTTATCTCCCTGCCCGCAAGGCAGCAAGGATGGATCCGGTCGTTTCACTGGCCAGCGAGTAACCCATGAAAATATTATCCCCTTTAACGGTATGCCTTGCTGTCCTGCTTAGTGCTGGCTGCGCCGACTCTCTGAAAAGCGACTATCAGCCTCCTGAGGTGAAATACCCTGCCAACTGGTATCAGGCGGATGCTGCGGAGGAGAGGATGCCGTTCGACTGGCAGGCCTTTAACGATCCAGACCTCGACGGCTGGCTGCGGCAGGTGATGGTGCGCAATAACGATGTCGCTGGAGCAGTATTGCGTGTTTATCGCGCCCGCCTGGAAGAAGAGCGGATTGGCATCACAAACGATCCGGGACTAAAAGGTTCGCTCGCGCTTGACGGTAAAAAACAGCTGAACAGCTCAGCCCACTGGAGCAGGGGCAGCGTTGCCAGTATTAATACCAGCTATGAGCTGGATCTGTGGGGCAAAATAGCGCGGCAGCGCGATGCGAAGGCGTGGGCACGTTTTGCCTCGGAAGAGGATCTGCGTTCTGCACGCCTGACGCTGCTTTCAAATGCCAGTAATAATTACTGGCGCTTAGGCTTTATTAACCAGCAGCTGTCTGTCCTGCAACAAAGCATCGACTATGCAAAAGAGACGCTGCGCCTGGCTAACGCGCGTTATGCCGCGGGCGGTGCCTCCTCTCTGGATGTTGTGGATGCTCAGCAGGGCGTGCTTTCGCAGGAAAACAGGCTGGCGGCGTTGAAGAACGAACGTTTACAGGCGCTCAATCAGCAAGCCGTTTTGCTTGGAACCGCGCCGGGCAGCGCGATAGTCGAACCGAAAGCGTTACCAATGGGACCACTGCCGCAGGTCAGTGGAAAGATCCCGGTCAACGTGCTGCGGCATCGACCCGATATCAGCGCTAAAGAGTGGCGGGTACGGGAAGCATTGGCCACCGTTGATGTCCAGCGTACTGCATTTTATCCAGCGTTTAGTCTGACCGGCTCGCTTGGCACCAGCAGCAGCAGCCTTATGGCCTTCCTGGAAAATCCTGTAGGCTCTGTTGGAGCAAACCTGACCCTGCCGTTCCTGGAATGGAGAGAAAGGGGCATGGACGTGAAGATTGCCCGCAACGACTACGAGCAACGGGTTCTGGAGTTTAAACAGGAACTTTACAAGGCGATGAGTAGCATAGAAGATGCGCTTGCTTTGCGTCATCAACTCCTGGAACAGGAGACGCTTCTACGTGAAGGCCTGGAACTGGCGAAAAAATCAGAGAGGCTAAACGAAGTTCGCTATCGCCAGGGCGCGGTGCGAATTTCTTTCTGGCTTGATGCTCAGGAGAAACGCCGTCAGGCCGAACTGGCACTGTATGAAAATCGCTTTAACCAGTTAAATAATCTGGCAAAAATCTATATGGAGTTCGGCGGTTCGGTATCTTTCCCCTGAATTGCGCAGACTCATTTACGTCTGGCAGCAATAGGACTTGCTGCCAGGGCGCAGTTCGCAAGACATCCCTCGTCATTATTCAAACCCATCTCACAAAAATCGTTCCTCCCCTTTGATCGAAATTTCATCTCCGGCTATATGACTAGTCATATCATTTAAATGACTAGTCATATAGGAGGCAACCATGAATCAATCACTGCCAGCCAACTTCTTATGGGGCAACTCGGTGTCGAGCATGCAGACGGAAGGGGCCTGGAATGAGGGCGGAAAGGGGATATCGGTGTATGACATTCGCGAAGCCGGTGAAAATATCTCTGACTGGAAAGTGGCCACCGACTCCTACCACCGCTACCGGGAAGATTTCGACCTGATGCAGGATCTGGGCATGAACTGCTACCGCTTCCAGATCTCCTGGAGCCGCGTCTGCCCGCAGGGTGACGGCGAGTTCAACGCCGAAGGCATCGCGTTTTATGACCGTTTTATCGACGATCTGATCGCCCGCGGTATCGAGCCGATGGTCTGCCTCTACCACTTCGATATGCCGCTGGCGCTGGCACAGGAGTACAACGGATTTAACGATCGTCGCGTCGTGGAGGCGTTTATCCGCTACGGCAAAAAGATGATCGACTGCTTTGGTGACCGGGTGAAGTACTGGCTGACCTTTAACGAGCAGAATATTTTCCACATGCCGATAGCCTTTCGCATCTCCGGCTATATGAAGGGGGAGGAAACCCTGCGCGAGCTGTACGAAGTGCAGCATCACACCATGGTGGCGCACATGGCGCTGACCGAGTACCTGCACCAGACTAAGCCGGGCAAGCTGATGGGCGGCATGCTGGCGCACCAGTTGATTTATCCGGCCACCTGCAAACCGCATGACATCTTCTGCGCCCAGCAGTACGACGAATTCCTCAACCAGAACCTGCTGCGCGTCTTCGCGGGCCAGGGCTACAGCCCGGCGGTGATGGCGGTGGTGGAGCAGGAAGGCTTCGGCGATATCTACCGCGCAGACGATCTCGCGCTGTTTGCGCGCACGAAGAACGACTTTATGGCCTTCAGCTACTACGCCAGCAAAACGCTGGACAGCGATGCCATCCCGGAAGGCACGCCGGTGAACTATTACCTGCTGCACGGCGAGAAAAACAATCCGTACCTGAAGGCCACCGAGTGGAACTGGCAGATCGATCCGCTGGGCTTTCGCACCATCATCACCCGCTATGCCAACGACTGGCGGATGCCAGTATTCCCGATTGAGAACGGCATTGGGGTGATTGAGTCCTGGGATGGCGTAAACCCCATAGAGGATACCTACCGCATTGACTACCACCGGGCGCATATCGAGGCCATGAAAGAGGCGATGTTCGAGGACGGGGCAGAGGTATTGGGCTATCTCGGCTGGGGGTTGATTGACATTCTCAGCTCGCAGGGTGACATGCGCAAGCGCTACGGCGTGGTCTACGTCAACCGTGAAAACCACGACCTGAAAGACCTGAAGCGCGTGCCGAAGAAGAGCTATGCGTGGTTAAAACATGTTATCCATACCAACGGACGCGAGATGTAAGCCGTACGCTGCCGGGCCGTTTTTGTGACTGATTGATGGGAACTATCCGCTATGTCTGAAACAAAAATAACACCGCACATGCAGTCTTTTGTCGATAAATTTGTTGAGTTCTCGGCGCGCCTGGCAAATCAGGTGCACCTGCGATCCCTGCGCGATGCCTTCGCCACGGTAATGCCGATTTTCATCCTTGCCGGTCTGGCGGTGCTGGTGAACAACGTGGTGTTTCCCTGGATCTTAGAGGGCGACACGCTCACGCAGTTTAAGGTGTGGGGCGAGGCGATCATCAACGGCACGCTGAACATCGCCGCGCTGCTGCTGGCGCCGATGATCGCCTGGTCGCTGGCGCGCAACAAAGATTTCGACAATCCGGTCTCGGCAGTGGTTATCGCCGTCAGCAGTTTCATCATCATGATGCCGATGCGCTTACAGATTACTCCCGTCGGCAGCGACGCCACGGTAAACGTTACCCAGGTGCTGACGTTCGCCAATATCGGCTCCACCGGGATTTTCGCCGGGGTGCTGATTGGGCTGCTCTCAACCGAGCTGTTTATCGCCATTTCACGGCTGAAGGCGCTGCACATTTCTCTGGGGGAGAACGTACCGCCAGCGGTGAGCAAATCCTTTACCGCGCTGATCCCGACGATCCTCACGCTCTCCCTGTTTGCGGTGCTGGCGGCTATACTGGCGAACGTGCTGCACACGGATCTGATCCATCTCATTACGACATTTATTCAGCAGCCGCTGCGGCTGATCAACACCAGCCTGCCCGGGACGATCTTCATTTACAGCTTCGGTAACTTCCTGTTCACGCTCGGTATTCATCAGTCGGTGGTCAACAGCGTGGTGCTGGAGCCATTCCTGCTGATCAATACCAATGAGAATATGCTGGCCTTTGCCAACGGCCAGCCGATCCCGCACATCATCAACAACATCTTTGTGCCGACCTTTGGCATGGTGGGCGGGACGGGCAGCACAATCTCATTGCTGATTGCTATCTTCATCTTCTCAAGACAGAAATCAGCGAAGCAGGTGGCGCGTCTGTCGCTGGCGCCGGGTCTGTTTAACATCAACGAGCCGGTGATTTTCGGCCTGCCGATAGTCTTTAACCTGCCGCTGATGATCCCGTTTGTGCTGCTGCCCGCTATCGGGATTTACTTTGCGTGGCTCTGTACCACGCTGGGGCTCATGTCGCGCTGCGTGGTGATGATCCCGTGGACGACCCCGCCGATCCTCAGCGCCTGGCTGGCGACGGCGGGGGACTGGCGGGCGGTGGTGGTGCAGTTGGCAATCATCGTATTTGGTGTATTCTTCTACCTGCCTTTCCTCAAAGTTGCCGAGCGAGTGGCGTTGAAAAACAGCGGGACAGAACACTAATTTAAGGAAGGACGATGGCGGCGAAGTACATCACCATAGCGCGGGAAATTAAGAAACGCATTATCACCCAGCAGTACGCCGCCAATGAACCTCTGCCGGACCAGTTTGCGCTGGCGGCGGAGTTCAGCACCAGCCGGATGACCATTCAGCAGGCGATGCGTCAGCTGATCGTAGAAGGGCTGGTCTATACCCGACAGGGGCAGGGCACGTTCATCCGCAAAAATTTCCTCCAGCTTTCCCAGTGGGATCTCTCCGGCAGCGACTACTTCGGGGCGACCAAAACCTGGGAACATTTAGGCACGGTGACGAGTCAGGTGGTGCACTTCGAACTGCGCTTCCCGAACGAGAAAGAGCAGGCATCGCTGATGATAAATCCGGATACGCCGATCTATGACTTTATCCGTCTGCGTTTACTGAACGGTGAGCCGATGTCTCTGGACGCTACGGTAATGCCGCTCAATCTGGTGCCCGGTCTGAACAAAACCCATCTTGAAAGTTCGGTATTCCGGTATGTACAGGAGACGCTGGGGCTGAAGATCATGGGATCGTATCGGGTGGTGCGGGCGCTGAAGCCCAGTGCGCTGGATATGCAACACCTTGTCTGCGAGCCAACCGACCCGGTGCTGGAGGTAGAGCAGGTGATCTATCTTGAAGATGGTACGCCGCTGGAGTACGCCCATTGTCACTATCGCTATGACCATGGCGGCATCGTTATCGTGAATAACGGATAAAAAAAAGCGGGCCCCGCGGCCCGCTTTTTTAATTCTCACGATTAGTTCAGACGCACCGGCATACCGGAACGGTTCTGAATCGCCTGGTCAACAATGGTCGTGTCAACATCCGCCTGAGAGGTGACGGACTGCACCGCGCTGGTCAGCTTAATCGGTACGATTTCGTTGTTGTTGATCTGATCTTCGCTGGTGGACAGCGGGTTATGCACTTCAATGTAACGGCTGCCGTCCGGCTCTGACGTCGCTTTCACCGGTTCGTTAATGAACTGCACGCGCGTACCGACCGGCACGTTATCGAACAGGAATTTGATGTCTTCATTACGCAGACGCACGCAGCCGTGGCTTACGCGCAGGCCGATACCGAAGTTGGCGTTAGTACCGTGAATGGCATACAGACGTCCAATGTACAGCGCGTACAGACCCATCGGGTTATCCGGGCCGGCAGGCACAACGGCTGGCAGCGGTTCGCCGGCAGCAATGTACTCAGCGTGCATTTTGGCGGTCGGCGTCCAGGTTGGGCCCGCTTTCTTACGCTCCACTTTGGTGGTCCAGTTCAGCGGAGTGTCTTTACCCAGCTGACCGATACCGATAGGCAGCACGATCACGGTGTTGGTGCCTTTCGGGTAGTAATACAGACGCATTTCGGCGCTGTTAATCACGATACCTTCGTGCACGGTATCCGGCAGGATCAGCTGCTGTGGAATGTTGAGTACGGTACCCGCTTTCGGCAGATACGGGTCAACGCCCGGGTTCGCCTCCAGCATGTTCGACAGACCGAGCTGATACTGCGCCGCGAAGTATTCCAGCGGCTGAGAGTTCCCTTCCGGCACCGTCACCACCTGGTTTTCACCCACCAGACGGCTTCCGTCTGTCGGCAGGGGATACGTCACCGCAGACGCGGTCTTACAAAAACCTACTACGGCTAACGCCGCCGCAAAAAGCGTTGTTAATTTCATGTTCATGTTATGCGAGGTATCTAAGCCATTCTGGCGATGAGTTGATAAGTCTGAATCGGTAATGGGAGCGCATTATATGTGCATTCCCGTTAACTGGGAATTCAGATGTGTACGAAATCACATTTTTTTCGATTTTGTTAAAGTTTAGTGGATTACCGCAACAGGGGATCTCAATTCGGAATTGTGGCATAATGCCGCGTTTATCACACTTTTCGCAGGAATCTCTCCGTGTTAGTTACCAGCAACGTCACTATGCAGTTTGGCAGTAAGCCGCTGTTCGAAAACATTTCCGTCAAATTTGGCGGCGGCAACCGTTACGGCCTGATTGGTGCCAACGGTAGCGGAAAATCCACCTTTATGAAGATCCTCGGCGGTGACCTGGAGCCAACGCTCGGTAACGTGTCGCTCGACCCTAACGAGCGCATCGGTAAGCTGCGTCAGGATCAGTTCGCCTTCGAAGAGTTCACCGTGCTCGACACCGTGATCATGGGGCACGCGGAGCTGTGGGAAGTGAAGCAGGAGCGCGATCGTATCTACGGTCTCGCTGAGATGAGCGAAGAAGACGGTTACAAAGTGGCCGACCTGGAAACGCAATACGGCGAAATGGACGGCTACTCTGCGGAAGCGCGTGCGGGCGAACTGCTGCTGGGCGTGGGTATTCCGGTTGAACAGCATTACGGCCCGATGAGCGAAGTCGCGCCAGGCTGGAAGCTGCGTGTGCTGCTGGCGCAGGCGCTGTTCTCTAACCCGGACATCCTGCTGCTCGACGAACCAACGAACAACCTGGACATCGACACCATCCGCTGGCTGGAGCAGACGCTGAACGATCGCGACAGCACCATGATCATCATCTCGCACGACCGTCACTTCCTGAACATGGTGTGTACTCACATGGCGGATCTGGACTACGGCGAGCTGCGCGTTTATCCGGGCAACTACGATGAGTACATGACGGCGGCAACCCAGGCGCGCGAGCGTCTGCTGGCCGACAACGCCAAGAAGAAAGCGCAGATTGCTGACCTGCAATCCTTCGTCAGCCGCTTCAGCGCCAACGCCTCTAAATCGCGCCAGGCAACGTCGCGTGCCCGTCAGATCGACAAAATCAAGCTGGAAGAGGTTAAAGCCTCCAGCCGTCAGAACCCGTTCATCCGCTTCGAGCAGGACAAGAAGCTGTTCCGTAACGCGCTGGAAGTGGAAGCCCTCACCAAAGGCTTCGATGAAGGCCCGCTGTTCAAAAACTTCAACCTGCTGCTGGAAGTGGGCGAGAAGATTGCCATCCTCGGCGCCAACGGCGTGGGTAAATCCACTATGCTGAAAACCCTGGTCGGTGAACTGCAACCGGATAACGGTACCGTGAAATGGTCTGAAAACGCGCAGATTGGTTACTACGCGCAGGACCATGAATATGAGTTTGAAAACGATCTGACCGTCTTCGACTGGATGAGCCAGTGGAAGCAGGAAGGCGACGACGAACAAGCGGTACGCAGCATTCTGGGGCGTCTGCTGTTCAGCCAGGACGACATCAAAAAGCCCGCCAAAGTGCTCTCCGGTGGTGAAAAGGGCCGTATGCTGTTCGGCAAGCTGATGATGGAAAAACCGAATATTCTGGTGATGGACGAACCGACTAACCACCTGGATATGGAATCTATTGAGTCGCTGAACATGGCGCTGGAGATGTATCAGGGCACCCTGATCTTCGTCTCTCACGACCGGGAGTTCGTCAGCTCGCTGGTGACCCGCGTGATCGAAATTACGCCAGAGCGCGTGGTGGACTTCACCGGTAACTACGAAGATTACCTGCGCAGTAAAGGTATCGAGAGTTAAAAAAATAGCCGGGTGGCGGCTTCGCCTTACCCGGCCTACGTTCTATCCCCTCTCCCTGTGGGAGAGGGTTAGGGTGAGGGCAACAGGCCGCGCTACACCACCCACTCGCCCCCTTCAACTCCGTTCACCCGCAGCGTACGTTTTTCCCCCGCCGGTAATGACACCTTCAGCGCCTTCCATGCCGGACGATAGTCGCCGCGCGCATTCACCTTCAGGTTGATACTTGCGCCGTCGCACACCATCTCCCATTCCACCCACAGCGCATTGCCGTTCTGGTAGCCCCAGCTTTCGCCGTCATCCTCAAACAGCAGCCCGGCGGTGGTGCCGACGCCTTTCACCGGGAACAGTTTCAGCTCACGGGTATCGTCTTTATCTGCGCTCACGTGACGGATGCGTTCGCTGAGTGGCAAACCGGCCCCGGCGCGTACCAGCAGCGGCAGCTTTTCCAGCGGCGCATCAAGGACGATCGCTTGCCCGCCCGCATACCACGCGTGGGTGTAAAAATCGTACCAGCCGGTTTCGTTATCCGGCAACCAGACGCGGCGCTCGCGCTGCCCGGCTTCGACGACGCTGGCCACCAGCAGGTCACGGCCCAGCAGGAAGTCGTCGCACTCTTCAAACGTCTGCGCATCGTGCTCATGATCGAGGAAGGTCGGGCGCAGCATCGGCTCGTCGTCGGCGTGCGCCTGCCAGAGCAGGGTGTAGAGATACGGCAGCAGGCGGTAGCGCAGTTCAATGGCGCTGCGAATCGCAGGCGTGACGCCCGGGTACATCCACGGCTCGTTCACCGTGTGATCATCGTTCCACGAATGGATGGTAAAGCGCGGGTGCATCACGCCGTTCTGTACCCAGCGCACGAACAGATCGGCATCCGGCTTGTCGCCGGAGAAACCGCCGACGTCGTGACCGACGTTGAACAGTCCGGACAGGCTCATGCCCAGCCCCATGCGGATGTTATAACGCAGGGTGTCCCAGTTGGTGCGGTTGTCGCCGCTCCAGGTCTGAACGTAGCGCTGCATCCCGGCGCAGCCGGAGCGGGAGATCAGATACGGACGTTTCTCCGGCGCAAAGCGCTGCTGCGCTTCCAGCGAGGCGCGCATCATCAGCAGCGGCATCACCGGGCGAATGTGCTTGATGGCGATCTCCTGACCGAAGCCATAGCAGCGCGCTTCCCCGTCCCACACTTCATACTCGTTGTTGTCGTTCCAGGTGGAGTCGATGCCCATCTCCAGCAGCTGCGTGGTCACGCCGTTCTGCCACCACTGCACCGTCTGCGGGTTGGTGAAGTCGAGATGCGATCCTTCGTCATCCCAGAAGCTGGAACGTTCAGGCGCATCGGTTTCTGAATCACGAATGAACAGGCCGCGTTCCGCCACTTCGCTGTAGCGGGGATGATCCTGCAACAGACACGGCTTGATGTTGGCCGCAAGCCGCAGCCCCGCGTCGTGGAACGCCTGGCTCATCACCTTCGGCTGCGGCACTTTGTCGTAGTTCCAGTTAAAGACGTAGCGCTTGCCGTTAATCGAGGTATAGCCGGAGGAGAGCTGGAACGAGTCGCACGGAATGGCATGCTCATCGCACAGGCGGATGAAGTTCATCAGCTGGTTTTGCGCGTCCGGCGCGTCGGTGTAGTGCATGGTCGAGCCGCTGTAGCCCAGGCTCCATTTCGGTCCGAACAGCGTTTTCCCCGTCAGGCGCACGAAGGCTTTGGTCACGTCCAGCACGCGCTTGCCGGTGAAGAGGTAGTAGTCAATATCGCCCGCTTCCGCCTGCCAGCGGCGGTAGGCAGTGTGATAGTTGTCGATCTCGTTACCCAGATCCAGCCAGCAACTGCTCAGGTTATCGTAGAACAGACCGTAGCTCACGTCATCGCGGCGGGTGAGGGTGAACGGGATGTGCTTGTAAAGCGGGTCGGTGCTGGCCGCGTTATAGCCCATCGCGTCCAGGTTACGCATCTCATAGCGTTTGCCGTTGCGCTGTAAATCACCCGCTTTCTCACCCAGACCGTAAAAACGTTCATCCTTACGACGGCTAAGATAGTGCGCCGCGCCGTCACCGTGGGCGTTCAGCAGGTAGGCGCTGGTCGGGCGGTCATTGACCAGCGGCTGCCACTCGCCCGCCTCATTGCGGTAGTGCCACTCCAGCCACAGCGGCTGGTGGACGGTGACGCGCAGCTGTTCAGTCGCTACGGTTAACGTGTCGTCCTGCTGCGTCAGCGTCCAGGCAGGGCAGGTGAAGCCGCTGACATCGTCACGACGGCGGCCTTCCCACGGCACATCTTGTTCCGGCGCGATGCTCCAGGTGCGGTTCAGCGCCAGCTCGCCTTTACGTTTGATCAGCACGCGGAACAGATTCTCTTCCAGCACATACAGGCACAGGCGGTGCTGGTTATCGATCAGCAGTTCCAGATGATTCGCCGACTGCGTATCGACGGTCCAGTTTTTCAGGGTTTTCATATGCAATACATCCACAATCAGGCGCGCTTGGCGCGACGTTCAGCAATAAATGCCACCAGGAAGACAGCGCCAAGCAGGTCAAAGAAGCCCATGGCGATAAAGAGCGGGTTGAAGCCGATTTTGTCGGCGGTCACCCCAATCAAAAGGGAGAACAGGAAGCTGGCGATCCACGCCGCCGAGCCGCGCATGCCGTTGACCGTCGCCATCTGGCCTTTGTCGAACGACTCCACGACCAGCGCGCTAAGCATGCAGGAGATGATCTGGTGCCCGAAGCCGCCGATGGAGATCAGCACGATGGTGATATACGGGTCGCGGGTCACGGCCACGACGGCCAGAGAAATCATCAGAAACGCGCCGGTGACGGAGCTGGCTACCACCGAGTTGACGCGGGTGCAGCCAAACCAGCGGGTGTAGAGCCGGGTGAGGTAGCCGCTCGCCACGCTGCCGAGGTCGGCGGCCAGGAACGGCAGCCAGGCGAACATCGCGATCTGCTTCAAATCCATACCGTGCTCTTTGGCGAGGTACAGCGGCACCCAGAAGCTCAGCACGGCCCAGGCCGGTTCCGCCATAAAGGCCGGGATGGCGATACCGTAGAAACGTTTGTTCTTCGAGACGGTTTTCAGCGCGGTCAGGAAGGGCAGTTTGACCGGCGCAGGTTCGTTATCCTGCTTGATAAACGCCAGTTCATCGCGGCTCAGGTTCGGGTGCTGTTCCGGGTTGTGATAAAACGCCCACCATAGGATCACCCACAGCAGCGCCAGCACGCCGGTAAACATAAACGCACCCTGCCAGCCGAACGACGCGTGGGCAAAGTAGATGATAGGCGGGGCCAGCATGGCCCCAATGGAGAAGCCTACCCCCGCCCAGCCTGCGGCAACAGGGCGCTCTGATTTCGGGAACCATTCACCGATGGTTTTGGCGTTCGCTGGCGTGGCGGCGGCTTCGGACGCACCCATAAAGAAGCGCAGAATTGCCAGGTGCAGCCAGCTTCCGGCACCCGCGTGGAAGATACACATCAGCGCCCAGATCCCGGCGCAGACCATAAAGCCGATTTTCAGGCCGATAACGTCAATCAGCCAGCCGCACAGGGGCTGGCAAATGGTGTAGGCGATCTGGAACGCGCCGACGATCCAGGAGTACTGCTCGGTGGTGATCCCGAGGCTCTCTTTCAGTTCAGGGGCGAGAATACCTAACGAGTTACGGGTGATGTAGTTAACGGTCACGCCGAGAAGAAACAGCACCAGTACGTACCAGCGCAGGTTCCTGATGACGCGACGTGTTTTGCTTGTCGCTACGGTGTTATTGATGTCCTGACTCATTTTCTTCTCCACAAGACGGACGGTAAGGGGACAAAGGTTCAGGTGTCACACAGCGTCAGGCGTTTGAAAGTTATCTGTTTTAGAGCGCTAAGCTGCTATACAACTAGTATGGAAGTTGTGTGACAGGTTCACCTTAAGAAAGAAATTGGGCAGGGAATAGTGTATTTTGTGCAAACTTTCTCATAACCGAGGTTTAATTTTCGGCATTATGGCCTTCTTGCAAGTTATTACCTGATAAACAAGTTGTGAAAATTTTTTCATTTCACATCCGGAGCCAGATCACAAAATGGACAAAAGGCTTAAAATCACCGAAATCGCCGCCCGGACGCAGCTCTCCATCAGCACCGTTTCTCGCGTGCTGGCGGGGAAGGCAAACACCAGCGAAAAAGCACGGGCAAAGGTGCTGGCGTGCGCGCGGGAGCTGGGGGTAATGGACGGCATGGCGGCGGGGCGTCTGCTGCTTAACAGCCTGGTGGTGTTTGCCCCGCAGCGGGCGTTTGACGAGCGGTCCGACATCTTTTACTACCGCGTCATCCAGAGCGTGAGCAAAGGGCTGGCCTCGCACGAAGTTCGCCTGCGTTACTGTGCGCTGGAGGAGAACGACAGCGATGCCCAGCTGTTTCTGGCCCGCATGAACGAAGTGGACACCCAGGCGGCAATCCTCCTCGGTATCGACGATCCGCATATCCACGATCTGGCGGTGGACGTGGGGAAACCCTGCATGCTGATTAACTGCCGGGACCGCCACATGCGCCTGCCCGCCGTCGCGCCGGATCATCGCGCGATTGGCGAGCGGGCGGCGGAGTACCTGTTCGAGATGGGGCACCGGGAGGTGATGAACGTGCTGTGCCTGCGTCGCTACACCATGGAGCTGCGCCTGTCCGGGATCCGCGACGCGTGGCACGGTCATAACCTCAGGTTCAGCGACAGGCGCGACCTGCTGATGGTGTCCAGCTTCAGCGCCAGAGAGACGGAGCAGCTGGTAATCGAGTGGCTTCACCAGCAGAAAGGGAAAGACCTGCCAACGGCGTTCCTGGTTGGTGGCGATTTTATGGCGGCGGGGACCATCAGCGCGCTGCAAAAACACGGTCTGCGCGTGCCGCAGGATGTCTCGGTGATGAGCATCGACGGCTTTAATCTCGCGGCGATTCAGGATGTGCCCTTAACCGCGGTACATGTTCCGCGCGATGAGCTGGGAACGGAAGCGGTGCATATGCTCCAGCAGCGGCTGATGCGCCCGGACGCGCCGGTAGGAACATTGCTGCTAAACGGTACGCTGACCGTACGGGAGTCGGTACGGCGGATACGTCAGGGGAAACGACGCACCGCCGTGGAGCGGGAAGGGCTGTATGACGGTTAAGCCATGCCCAGCGCGCGCCTGCCGTGGATGTTGAGATCGGCCACGGTAAAGCGGCCCTGCCAGCTTTTCTCATAATCCTCGCGCGGGAAATCGCCCGGTGACGCGCCGGTTTCCAGCGCTTCCTTGACCTTTTTCGCATAGGCGAGATTCTTCTCGCACATTGGCGCGGCAGGAATATACATCACGTTGCCCCAGCCCTGCTGATTTTCCACCGGCGCGACGGAGTGGATCACATCGCAGTGCCACCACACGGAGTCACCGGCTTCCAGCGCCGGAATGCTGGTTAACGCTTCGATCAGCAGCGGATGCCACTTCTCAGAAATCGGCAGCACGCGTCCCGGCGCCACGCCGCACAGCTCGTCCTCCGGCACGTCGTCCAGCAGCGGACGCAGCAGAATATAAGCCATTGCCTCCGGGATCGGCACCACGTGCAGCAAGCCCTGGCCGGGGATCATGTCCGACAGCGCCGTCCAGCCCTGGAAGGTACGGAACACCGAGCATTTGGTGGTGTTATCCACGGTGTACTCTTCCACTTCGGTACGGTGCGCGGCATTCCACGGATCGTATTTTTCAACGTTGCCGTCAAACACGCGGGCAAAGACCTGCTGATAAGCGGGCAGCAGCCAGCGCTCCAGCGCGCCAGAATCAGTGTGTGCGCCAAGTCCCTTCGAGGTGGTTCCCGGCGGGCGACGGCGGATGCGGTCCGGGTAAATCACGCTCACGTCCGGGTCGAACCACTGCTTGCCGTTGCTCTCAAATGTCCATAAACGGTTCAGGAACGACTGTACCTGCGCCATCTCTTCACTCTGGCGCGCCTGCATTTGCGCCTGCGACCAGTAGATCGGGTAAATCTCCGGACGAGAGGCCGTTAAGGTGCCGAAGAAGTTATCGCCGGGTCCTTTGTACACCTCGTCAAACTTATTCAGATCGAGGTAGTCGAGCATCGACTGATCCCACGCCAGCGCCTGCTCGCGCGGGAAATGGCCTTTGATCACCGCGCAGCCGCGACGTTTAACCGCTTCGCGCTGTTCGGCGGTAATCGTGCCGTTTTTCACGTCGGCAAAGGGGATCACTGGCCAGACGGTTTCGCCTTTGTTTTTGAGAGCGTTGATTTCCGCCACGCGGGTGGCGATTTTATCGCTGAGCCGGTCGAACACCGCCTGCACGTCGCCGATCTGCGCGCGTAGTTCACGTTTCATCTGACGGATTGCCGCTTTATGGTCCGCTGGCAACGTTTCGCTGGTAAAGGTCATAACTGCCTCGCATCTTTCATTCGAAAGTAAAAGTGTCTACAAGTGATACTTTAAGTTAAAAAAAAGTTAATGCAAGTTTAAAACCTTGACGGGCGCCACAGGATGGGAAAAGAGTGAGGGGGCCGGAGCGAGGCTCCGGCAGGTAGGGGGATCAGGCGTCGAACGGGGAGTGCGCGTCGAGCACGGCCTGAATCACATTCAGCGCGCCCTGATGGTTGTTATCGTCGGTAGTGTAACGGCTGACCGCTTTAATGCTGTCCGCCGCGTTGCCCATCGCAAAGGAGTATTTCACCAGCTTCAGCATTTCCGCATCGTTGCCGCTGTCGCCAATGCCGACGCACTCCTGCGGGGAGGTTTTCCAGCGTTTCAGCAGGCGGCTGATGCCGTTGGCCTTGTGCAGGCCGGGGATGATCAAATCGACAAAACCGAAGCCGCTGGTGACCGGCTTCATGATGCCGTCCAGGGAGACATGCAGTTTATCGACCAGATTCGGGATATCGCTGTCCGGCAGGTTCAGGGAGAATTTAAACAGCACGTCGTCAATGTCGCGGTAATCGCTGATGGGTTTTAAGCGATGGTAGTGTTTCGACATCAGCTTCACGAACGCTTCTGGCGCCTTATCGCTGACGTACGCGCTCTCCAGCCCGCAGGCCACAAAATTCAGCCCTTTGTCTTTCAGCAACTCGCCAATGACGATCTGCGACTCATGACGCGTCAGCTCGCCGTGGAAAATCTGTTCGCCGTGATCGAAGACCAGCGCGCCGTTTTCCGCGACGAAGGAGATCTGATCTTTCAGCTCCGGGAAAAAGGAGATGAGCTGGTAATACTGGTTGCCGCTGGCGACAACAAATTCAATGTTGCGGGCTTTAAGCTGCTCAAACTGTGCCTGGAAGCGGTCACGATCGTACTGCTTGGCATCATCAAGGAAAGTTCCGTCCATATCGGTGACGATAACTTTTACGGTCATACTGTGCTCCTGGGTCACTGCGTTTTGAAACATTCTAATAACAAGGTGACGGGGAGCACAAATTTAATTTCGAATGAAAGTTAGAAAGCCGGGTGGCGGCTTCGCCTTACCCGGCCTACGGGGGAACAATGTAGGCCCGGTAAGCGCAGCGCCACCGGGCGTTTTTTTACAGCGTATGCTCAGTACGGGCGATAATATCGTCCTGCGCATCCGGCGACAGGGCAGTGAAGAACGCCGAGTAGCCCGCCACGCGCACCACCAGGTCACGATACTGATCCGGGTGTTTCTTCGCTTCCAGCAGCGTTTCACGAGACACAATGTTGTACTGAATATGCCATCCCTTATGCACCTCGAAGAAGGTGCGCAGCAGCACCATCAGCTTCTGACGGTCGCTGTCGTTTTCCAGCGTCGACGGGTTCAGCTTCTGGTTTAGCAGCACGCCGCCGAGAATCGCTTCCGTCGGCAGTTTACCCACGGAGCCAATCACCGCCGTCGGGCCGAGGTGGTCGGTACCGGAGGCCGGGCTTGCCCCTTCCGCCAGCGGGGTGTGGGCTTTACGGCCGTCCGGCGTCGCCATGGTTGCTGCGCCAAACGGCACGTTTGCGGAGATAGACGACGTGCCCGCGTAGTAGTTACCCCCAATCGGGCCGCGGCCGTAGCGTGGGTTGTGATACTGCTTCAGCTCTTCAATGTAGGTCTGATAAGCACGGGTCAGCAGCAGGTCCACGCTGTCGTCGTCGTTGCCGTACTTCGGCGCGCCGTTGATCAGGCGCTGGCGCAGCTGCTCGTGGGTCAGCCCCTCGAAGTCATCCGCCAGCGCCGCCGCCAGCTGTTGCTGACCGATAACACCCTGGTCAAACACCAGCTTCTTCACCGCTGCCAGGCTGTTGCCGAGGTTGGCGATCCCCACCTGTAGGCCGGAAACCCAGTCATACTTCGCGCCGCCCTGCTTAATGCTTTTCGCGCGTTCGATACAGTCGTCCACCAGCGCCGAGCAGAGAATATCGTGGACGTTCTCTTCCAGCATGGTGTCCACCACGTACTCGATCTCAATGGATTTGCGGGTGTAGTAGCGGATCTGGTTATCCCACGCCGCCATGACCTCATCAAAATTCCCGAAGTTACCGGCAGAAAGCGCTTTTTCCTGCGGCAGGAACACCTGGCCGCTGGTGGCGTCGCGACCGCCTTCCAGCGCCGCCAGCATCACGCGGGCGAAGTTGATAAAGCTCATGCCGGTGCAGCGATAGCCCCACTTGCCGCCAACGGCGGTTTCGATGCAGCCAATCGCCGCATAGTCATACGCGTCCTCTCGTTCCACGCCGAGCTTGATAAATTCCGGGATCACGATTTCATCGTTGTTAAACGCCGGCATCCCGAAGCCGCAGCGGATCACCTGCACGCAGGCGTCGAGGAAGTCGTTGCTCATGCCCGCGTGGTAGCGCACGCTCAGGTTTGGCTGGGTGGAGCGCAGGCGACCGCAGGATTCGAGAATGGCGTAAGAGAGCGGGTTGACCGCGTCCATCGGTTCACCGTTGACCAGCTTCTGGCCGCCGATGGTGACGTTCTGATACAGCGGGCTGCCCGCAGAGGCTTTGGAGTGTGAGCCGGAGCGGATTTTGTTCACCTCCAGCAGCTTCAGCCAGCAGCTGTGCAGCAGCTCAATGGCGTGCTCGCGATCCAGACTCTGGTCCAGCTCCACGTCGCGGCGGTAGTACGGGTAAAGGTACTGGTCCATACGGGCAAAGGAGACGGAGTGACCGTTGGACTCAATTTGCAGGATCAGCTGAATGAAGTAGCACAGCTGTAGCGCCTGCCAGAAGGTTTTTGGCGGTTGGTGGGCGATGATGTCGCAGTTTTCCGCCATGGCCAGCAGCTCGTCGCGGCAGCTGTCGCGGGTTTCTGTCGCGGCCATTTCACGCGCCAGGTCGGCAAAGCGTTTTATGTGCAGGCTTACGGCTTCCAGCACGATATCAATGGCTTTCAGGAACTGGTCGCCGTGCAGATCGTCCAGCACCGTCAGGTTGATGCGCGACCGGCGCTCGGCCACTTTCGCGCGCAGGCCGTCAAGCCCTTTCTCCAGCACCAGCGGGAAATTCACCGCCAGGTGTGCGTCACCGGAGGTCATGTTGCCTTCCGCTTTGATGATGCCGGTTTCCAGCAGGCCTTTCTGCTCGTCGGTAAACATACCGTAGCAGCGATCCTGCACCGTCTGGCCGCGCCACCACGGGCAGATCGCATGCAGGACGCGCTTGTTCTCTTCGCTGACCGCAAAGCCCGCGCCCGGACGGTCCGCCAGATCGTCAATCTCTTTCTCAATCCAGGAGACGGTATATTCCGGGAAGATCGGCGCGGCACGCACTTCGCTTGCCTGGTTGCCGATAATCAGCTCGTCGTGCTTGATCCAGATGGTACGTTTTGCCAGGTGGTGGGCGAGGGCCAGCGCGCGACGTACCGGGATCGGCTTGTCCAGATGCTGCTGATACATTTCGGTATAGTGCTGCGCGCGCTCGGTACAGACCGGCGGCTTAACGATATGCACCAGCGCCGTTTTGTGCGCCTTGATGCGCTCGCTGAGGGTGTTGATATTCAGGGTGGTCATAAGTTCATCCTCGTAAGGTCGCGGTTAACCCTTTCTGGCAGGCATACTGCTGCGCGAAGTCCAGCAGGGCAGGGTTATCCAGCGGTTTGTCAGGGGCAGAGTAGGGTTGGCCGAGCAGGGTGTATTTGTTCATGCCCAGCGTGTGATACGGCAGAAAATGAATATCCTCGACGCCGAGTTCATCGGCGGCGAAATTGGTAATGGCGGTAACCGACGCTTCATCGGCGTTGAAGCCCTGGATCAGCGGCACGCGGATGGTGATTTTTTTCCCGGCAGCGGCGAGGCGTTTCAGGTTGTCCAGGATCCGTCTGGCTGAGCCATCGGTCCACTGTTTGAATACGTCACTGTCCACATGTTTCAGATCTGCCAGGAACAGATCGACATACGGCAGTGACGGCTCGATATAATGCCAGGGTACGTGAAGGCAGGTTTCAACGGCGGTATGAATACCTTGTTCATGGCTGGCTTTAAACAGGGCGTGTGCCAGCGCCGGGTTCATGAACGGCTCGCCGCCGGAGAGGGTGATCCCGCCGCCGCTGCGGTCGTAGAAGGGCTTGTCGCGCAGCACGGTGGCCATAATCTCCTCCACCTGCTTCTCTTCACCGCAGACGGTAAGCGCCTGGGTCGGGCAACAGTCGGTAAGGGCAGTGAGCGTCTCGTCGTTAAGCGTCTCACGATGAATGACCAGCCCGTTCAGCGCGCGTTCAACACACCCCGGCGCGGCCTGCTGACACAGGTCACAGCCGTCCAGGCACAGGCGGGCATCAAACAGGACGTCCCGCGTGCGGGAGCGGCTTTCCGGGTTCTGACACCAGCGACAGCCCAGCGAGCAGCCTTTCAGGAATACCACGGTTCGAATACCGGGACCGTCGTGGGTGGAGTAACGCTGTATATTGAAGATCATTTTCTTGCCCTCGAATTACATATGAAGATTAAATTACTTTCGTATGAAAGTTATCTTGATGTGGGTCAATTCCTGAGCAGGTTTTGCTGTGATAGGGTAAGTGCAGGCTAATTTTGAGGGTGACATCATGGAACTTTATCTCGACACATCTGACGTTGCGGCAGTCAAAAAGCTGGCGCGTATCTTCCCGCTGGCGGGCGTGACCACTAACCCAAGCATTGTGGCGGCGGGTAAAACGCCTCTGGAAGAGCTGCTGCCCGCGCTGCACGACGCGCTGGGCGGCAAGGGCCGGCTGTTCGCTCAGGTGATGGCGACGACCGCCGAGGGAATGGTGGAAGACGCACGTAAACTGCGCGCGATAATCAATGACCTGGTGGTGAAAGTGCCCGTGACCGCTGAAGGACTGGCGGCGATCAAAATGCTGAAAGCAGAAGGGATCCCGACGCTGGGTACGGCGGTGTATGGCGCAGCGCAGGGGATGCTCTCCGCACTGGCGGGGGCTGAGTATGTGGCTCCTTACGTGAACCGCGTGGACGCGCAGGGTGGGGATGGGATCCAGACGGTGGTCGAACTGCAACAGTTGCTGACCCTGCATGCCCCGCAGTCAAAAGTGCTGGCGGCGAGCTTTAAAACCCCGCGCCAGGCGCTGGACTGCCTGCTGGCAGGGTGCGAATCCATCACGCTGCCGCTGGACGTGGCGCAGCAGTTTATTACCTCTCCGGCCGTGGATGCGGCAATTGTGAAGTTTGAGCAGGACTGGCAGGGGGCGTTTGGGCGGACGTCTATTTGACGCTGTTGCCGGGTGGCGCTGACGCTTACCCGGCCTACATTTGCATCGCTGTTGCCGGGTGGCGCTGACGCTTACCCGGCCTACATTTGCATCGCTGTTGCCGGGTGGCGCTAACGCTTACCCGGCCTACATTCGCATTGCTGTTGCCGGGTGGCGCCGTTCGAGCCGTTGTAGGTCGGGTAAGGCGAAGCCGCCACCCGACTTTTTTACTGGCTACACACCTCACACCCGGGATTACGCATCAGCTTCATCTCGCGGAACTGGCAGGTCATCGCGTCATACATCACGATTTTACCCGCTGCGGGCGTGCCGTAGTGCGCCAGCACTTTGATCGCCTCCATCGCCTGCAAGGAACCGATAACGCCAACCAGCGGCGCCATCACGCCCGCCTCGACGCAGGTCAGCGCATTCTCGCCAAACAGACGGCTCAGGCAGCGGTAGCAGGGCTCTCCTTCAGCGTAGGTGAAGACGGTGATTTGCCCCTCCATGCGGATGGCCGCGCCGGAAACCAGCGGCGTTTTACGGGCAAAGCAGCCCGCATTGAGCTGGTTGCGAATGGCGACGTTATCGGTGCAGTCCAGCACCAGGTCATGCCGTGCAATCTGGGCAAACAGCGCGTCGTCATCCAGCATCGCGTCAATCAGGGTGAACTGAACGTTGGGGTTAATGCGCGCCAGCGCCGTGCGTGCTGATTCCACTTTAGGCTGACCGACCGTCGCGTCACTGTGCAGCGTCTGGCGTTGCAGGTTGGACACCGACACGGTGTCGAAATCCAGCAGCGTCATGCTGCCGATGCCCGCCGCAGCCAGATATTGCGCCGCCGCGCAGCCCAGCCCGCCAAGACCCACAACCAGCACGCTGGCCGCCTTGAGCGCTTCCTGGCCCTCGAAATCAAACCCGCGCAGCACGATCTGGCGGTTATAGCGCATCATCTCCGGGTCGCTCAGTTCCACCGTCATGTCAGCCTCCGAACAGGTGGTTAAAGCGTTCCACTTCAACCCATTCGCCCGCCTCAACGTGGCCGCGATCGCGCTCCAGCACGATAAAGCAGTTACCCTGACTGAAGGAGCTAAAGATGTGCGAACCCTGATGCCCGGTGGTGCTCACCTCCAGCTCGCCGTCGGCGTTGCGCGCCAGAATGCCGCGCTGGAAATCGAGACGGCCCGGTGATTTTTTGAGGCGCGTTGCCGCCCGCACGCGCACACGCTCCGGCAGCGGGCTGGCATTGTTGCCTGAAAGCTTCGCCAGCAGCGGGATCACCAGCTGGTAGAAGGTCAGCGCGGCAGAGACCGGGTTACCCGGCAGGCCACAGAACCAGCTGTGCGGAAGTTTGCCAAACGCGAACGGTTTGCCCGGTTTAATCGCCAGCTTCCAGAAGGCGATTTCGCCCAGCTCTTCAAGCAGGGTTTTGGTGTAATCCGCTTCGCCAACCGATACGCCGCCGGAGCTGATCACCACGTCGGCAGAGGCGTCAGCGTCGATAAACGCCGCGCGCAGTTTTTGCGGATCGTCAGGAATGATACCGAGGTTAATCACCTCACAGCCCAGCTGCTCAAGCATCAGGTGCACCGCCAGACGGTTGGTGTCGTAAATCTGCCCCTCGTTCAGCGGCTGACCCGGAAGCTGTAGCTCATCTCCCGTGGAGAACACCGCCACGCGCACTTTGCGGACCACGTCAATCTCCGCGATGCCAAGCGATGCCAGCACCGGCAGTTCGGCGACCGTCAGCTTTTGCCCGGCGGCAAAGACCGTTGCGCCCAGGGTAATGTCTTCCCCGATGTGGCGGATATTCTGTCCCGCTTTGACGCTGGCGGTGAAGCGCACGCCGTCGTCCGTTTGTTCGGTCTCTTCCTGCATCACCACGGCTTCACAGCCCTTTGGCACCGGTGCCCCGGTCATAATGCGCACGCAGGTGCCCGCTGGCCACTCACCGTTAAACGGCTGCCCGGCAAACGCTTTACCTGCCACCGGCAGCGGCTGACCCGTTTGCAGATCCGCCAGACGTACGGCATAGCCGTCCATCGCCGCGTTATCGAACCCCGGCACGTTCAGCGGCGAGACGATATCGCGCGCGGCAATACGGCCAAAACAGCGCACAAGCGGCAGTGTCTCAACGTCGTGCAGTGGAGTAATGCGGTCAAGCATCTGCGAGAGTGCCGTCTCAAGCGGCATCAGTCCGGCGGTAAAATCCATGGTGGGCTCCTGCGGAGTAACAACGAAAGCGCTCATTATGGCAGAAAAGTGCGGCTAACTGTATGACCCGATGGGTGTACGCTTTACATCACAGTTGCGTCTTTCTATATTCAAAAATCATCTGAAGATTCGTCGACGATAATGATATTTATAGAAAAAGCAGCCAGCCAGGCTGATGGGTGATGCGAAATGAGTAAAGCGGTTATCGCAATTCATGGCGGTGCCGGGGCAATCACCCGTGCACAGCTCAGTCCCGAGCAGGAGAAGCGTTATATTGATGCGCTGAACGCCATTGTGGAAACAGGCCAGCGGATGCTGGAAGCGGGCGACAGCGCGCTGGACGTGGTGACCGAAGCAGTACGTCTGCTGGAGGAGTGCCCGCTGTTTAATGCCGGTATTGGCTCGGTCTTTACGCGCGATGAAACGCACGAGCTGGATGCCTGCGTGATGGACGGCGTCACCCTGAAGGCGGGCGCGGTAGCGGGCGTCAGCCGTCTGCGTAATCCGGTGCTGGCCGCGCGTCTGGTGATGGAACAAAGCCCGCATGTGCTGCTGGCCGGGGCGGGGGCGGAAAAATTTGCCGTCGAGCACGGGATGGACACGGTCTCGCCCGATCTTTTTTCCACCGAGGAGCGTTACCGGCAACTGCTGGAGGCCCGTACAGCGGGGATGACGCAGCTGGACCATGCCGCGCCGCTCGATGAACGCAGCAAAATGGGCACGGTAGGCGCGGTGGCGCTGGATAAAGCCGGTAATCTCGCCGCCGCGACGTCGACAGGCGGTATGACCAACAAACTTCCCGGTCGCGTCGGCGACAGCCCGCTGCCGGGGGCCGGGTGTTACGCCAATAACGCCACCGCGGCGGTGTCATGCACCGGCACCGGCGAAGTGTTTATCCGCGCGCTGGCGGCCTACGACATTACCGCGCTAATGGATTACGGCGGATTAAGCCTGAGTGAGGCCTGCGAGCGGGTAGTGATGGAGAAACTGCCGGCGCTGGGCGGGATTGGCGGCTTAATTGCGGTGGATCGGGAGGGCAACGTGGCTCTGCCGTTCAACAGTGAAGGGATGTACCGGGCGTGGGGGTATGCCGGCGATGCGCCCAGCACAGGCATTTATCGTGAATAAGGGGGCATTGCGTGCCGCACCGTGAAGAGCTGGACAACTGCGAAGTGCTGGCTGTCCACCAACTGAATATTGCGTTTCAGGAAGAGCGGCAGTTCATCCCCGCAGTACAGAATTTATCGTTTTCGCTCAGGCGCGGCGAGACGCTGGCGATTGTTGGCGAATCAGGTTCCGGTAAATCCGTTACCGCGCTGGCGCTGATGCGTCTGCTTGAGCAGACGGGCGGGCAGGTCACCAGCGAGCGGATGCTGTTGCGCCGTCGCAACCGTCAGGTTATCGATCTCAACGAGCTGAGTGCGTCCCAGATGCAGGGGGTGCGCGGGGCAGATATTGCGATGATTTTTCAGGAGCCGATGACCTCCCTGAACCCGGTTTTTCCGGTGGGCGAGCAGATTGCCGAATCTATCCGCCTGCATCAGGGACTGAGCGGTGATGAGGCGCTCAACGAAGCAAAACGGATGCTGGAGCTGGTGCGTATCCCTGAGGCGCACGCGATTTTGTCCCGCTATCCGCATCAGCTTTCCGGCGGCATGCGCCAGCGGGTGATGATTGCGATGGCGCTGTCGTGCCGTCCGGCGGTGCTCATTGCGGACGAACCCACCACGGCGCTGGATGTCACCATTCAGGCCCAGATCCTGCAACTGATTAAGGTGTTGCAGCAGGAGATGGAGATGGGGGTGATTTTCATCACCCACGATATGGGGGTGGTGGCGGATATTGCCGATCGGGTGCTGGTTATGCATCAGGGCAATGCCGTGGAAACCGGCACGGTGGAGCAGGTCTTTCATGCGCCGGTGCATCCTTATACCAAAGCGCTGCTGGCGGCGGTCCCGCGTCTGGGGGCCATGAATGGCAGTGATTTTCCGCGCCGTTTTCCGCTGTTCTCACAGACCGAACAGGGCCAGCAGGAAGACGAAACCGAGCAGGATACGGTGGTTCCCGGCAGGCCAATCCTCGAAGTGCGTGACCTGGTGACCCGTTTCCCGCTGCGTAGCGGGATCCTCAATCGCGTGAAGCGCGAAGTGCATGCGGTTGAAAACGTCAGTTTTGATCTCTGGCCGGGCGAAACGTTGGCGCTGGTGGGGGAGTCCGGCTGCGGTAAATCCACCACCGGGCGGGCGCTGCTCAGGCTGGTGGCGTCGCAGGAGGGGAGCATCACCTTCAACGGTGAGCGCATCGACACGCTCCCTAACAGTAAATTGCAGGCGGTGCGCCGGGATATTCAGTTTATATTCCAGGATCCTTATGCGTCGCTCGATCCGCGCCATACGGTGGGGTACTCGATTATGGAGCCGCTGCGGGTGCATAACCTGCTCGACGGTGAAGCCGCGCAGCGCCGCGTCGCATGGCTGCTGGAGCGCGTGGGCCTGAAGTCGGAGCATGCCTGGCGTTATCCGCACGAATTTTCTGGCGGTCAGCGTCAGCGTATCTGCATTGCGAGGGCATTGGCCCTCAATCCGAAAGTGGTGATTGCGGATGAGTCCGTGTCAGCGCTGGATGTCTCTATCCGCGCGCAAATTATCAATCTTCTGCTCGATTTACAGCGGGATTTGGGCATTGCGTTTCTGTTTATCTCCCACGATATGGCGGTGGTGGAGCGGATCAGCCATCGCGTGGCGGTGATGTACATGGGGCAAATTGTTGAAATCGGCCCCCGTCGGGCGGTGTTTGAAAACCCGCAGCACCCGTACACCCGCAAGCTGATGGCTGCCGTACCGGTTGCCGATCCTGAGCATCGTCACGCCCAGCGCGTGCTGTTGCAGGACGAAATGCCGAGCAATATTCGTAAACGGGGCGAAACCCTGGAGCGCGTGGCGCTGCGTGAGGTGGGACCCGGTCATTTTGTCGCACCACCGCGTCAGGGCAATGCATTCTCGCGGTTATAACTTACAACAGGCAGGAGAACACAATGGTTCCTTTTGTTGCTCGTAAATGGCTGCTGGCCGCGAGCGTGACGGCTGCGCTGGCCGCCGCCCCCGCGTTCGCGGCGAAAGATGTGGTGGTGGCTGTGGGGTCTAACTTCACGACCCTGGATCCGTATGATGCCAACGACACTCTTTCTCAGGCGGTGGCAAAATCCTTCTACCAGGGGCTGTTCGGCCTGGACCGCGAAATGAAGCTGAAAAACGTGCTGGCGGAAGGCTATACCGTGTCGGACGACGGGCTGGTCTATACCGTTAAGCTCCGTACCGGCGTGAAGTTCCAGGATGGCACCGACTTCAACGCCGAGGCGGTTAAGGTCAACCTGGATCGTGCCAGCAATCCGGAAAACGGTCTTAAACGCTACAACCTGTATAAAAATATCGCCCAAACCGAGGTGGTTGATCCGGCGACGGTGAAGATCACCCTCAAAGAGCCGTTCTCGGCGTTTATCAATATCCTGGCGCATCCCGCGACGGCGATGATTTCGCCCGCCGCCCTGAAAAAATACGGCAAAGAGATTGGCTTCCACCCGGTGGGGACCGGACCGTACGAACTGCTTACCTGGAATCAGACCGATTTTGTGAAGGTAAAAAAATTCGCCGGATACTGGCAGCAGGGGCTGCCGAAGCTGGATACCATCACCTGGCGGCCGGTAGTAGACAACAACACCCGCGCCGCAATGCTGCAAACCGGCGAAGCGCAGTTTGCCTTCCCGATCCCGTACGAACAGGCGGCGCTGCTGGCGAAAAACAGCAAGCTGGAACTGGTGGCCAGCCCGTCGATTATGCAGCGCTACATCAGCATGAACGTTACGCAGAAACCGTTTGATAACCCGAAGGTGCGTGAAGCCATCAACTACGCCATTAACCGCCAGGCGCTGGTGAAGGTGGCCTTTGCCGGCTACGCCACCCCGGCGACGGGCGTGATGCCGCCAACCATTGAGTACGCGCAAAGCTATCAGCCGTGGCCTTACGATCCGGCGAAAGCGCGGGAACTGCTGAAAGAGGCGGGCTATACGAACGGCTTTAGCACTACGCTGTGGTCGTCGCATAACCACAGTACCGCGCAGAAGGTGCTGCAATTTACCCAGCAGCAGTTGGCGCAGGTGGGCATTAAAGCCAGGGTTACGGCGATGGATGCCGGACAGCGAGCGGCGGAAGTGGAAGGCAAAGGACAGAAAGAGAGCGGCGTGCGGATGTTCTACACCGGCTGGACGGCTTCAACCGGAGAAGCGGACTGGTCCCTGTCGCCGCTGTTTGCTTCCCAGAACTGGCCGCCAACGCTGTTCAATACCGCGTTCTACAGTAATCCGCAGGTGGATAAAGATCTGGCCGATGCCCTGAAAACCACCAAACCGGAAGAGAAAGCACGCCTGTACAAAGAGGCGCAGGACATTATCTGGAAAGAGTCGCCGTGGGTGCCGCTGGTGGTGGAAAAACTGGTCTCAGCCCACAACAAAGCGCTGACCGGTTTTTACATCATGCCGGATACGGGCTTTAGCTTTGATGACGCGGATTTGAAATAAAACTCATGCTGAATTATGTGTGTAAACGCCTGCTGGGGCTTATCCCGACGCTGCTGATTGTGGCCGTGCTGGTGTTTTTGTTTGTCCATATGCTGCCCGGCGATCCGGCGCGTTTGATTGCCGGACCGGAAGCGGATGCGACGGTTATTGAACTGGTGCGTAAACAGCTCGGTCTTGACCAGCCGCTGTACAGGCAATTTCTGCGTTACATTGGCAATGTCCTTCAGGGCGATTTCGGCATCTCAATGGTGTCGCGTCGTCCGGTGTCGGAGGAGATTGCCAGCCGCTTTATGCCTACCTTCTGGTTAACGATTGCCAGTATGAGCTGGGCGGTTGTCTTTGGCCTGGGCGCGGGGATTGTCGCCGCCGTCTGGCGCAACCGCTGGCCGGATAAGCTCGGTATGGCGCTGGCGGTCACCGGCATCTCTTTCCCGGCGTTTGCGCTGGGCATGCTGCTGATGCAGATTTTCTCCGTCGAGCTGGGCTGGTTGCCGACCGTCGGGGCCGACACCTGGAAGCACTACATTCTGCCCTCTATGACGCTAGGCGCGGCCGTTGCGGCGGTTATGGCCCGATTTACCCGCGCCTCGTTTGTCGACGTGCTGAGCGAAGATTACATTCGCACCGCGCGGGCAAAAGGGGTGAGTGAGAAATGGGTCATTCTGAAGCATGGTTTTCGTAATGCGATGATCCCGGTGGTCACGATGATGGGGCTACAGTTCGGCTTCCTGCTGGGGGGCTCTATCGTGGTTGAGAAGGTCTTTAACTGGCCGGGGCTGGGGCGCCTGCTGGTCGACTCGGTCGATATGCGTGACTATCCGGTTATTCAGGCTGAAGTCCTGCTTTTCTCGCTGGAGTTTATTCTTATCAACTTAGTGGTGGATGTGCTGTACGCCGCCATTAACCCGGCCATCAGGTATAAGTAAGATGCGATTACTGAACTGGCGTCGCCAGGCCATTTTAAACGCTATGCCGGGGATCAGGCCGGACCATATTCGCACCCCGTGGGTTGAGTTCTGGCGTCGATTCCGTCGTCAGCCCGTCGCTATGGTCGCCGGGTTGTTTGTGTTACTGCTGATCCTGGTGGCGATTATCGCCCCCTGGATAGCCCCGTTTGATGCGGAAAACTACTTCGACTACGACCGGCTGAACGATGGTCCGTCGATGATGCACTGGTTTGGCGTGGACTCGCTCGGGCGCGATATTTTTAGCCGCGTGCTGGTAGGGGCGCAGATCTCACTGGCGGCCGGGGTCTTCGCGGTGCTGATGGGCGCAGCAATTGGCACCGTGCTGGGGCTGGTGGCCGGGTACTACGAAGGCTGGTGGGACCGCATCATCATGCGTATCTGCGACGTGCTGTTTGCCTTTCCCGGTATTCTGCTGGCGATTGCCGTGGTGGCGGTGATGGGCAGCGGCATGGCGAACGTCATTATCGCCGTGGCGGTATTCTCGATTCCCGCTTTCGCGCGTCTGGTACGTGGCAACACGCTGGTGCTGAAGCAGCAGACCTTTATCGAGTCGGCGCGCAGCATGGGAGCCAGCGATGCCACCATCCTGTTCAGCCATATTCTGCCGGGAACGGTCTCGTCTATCGTGGTCTATTTCACCATGCGCATAGGCGTGTCGATTATCTCGGCGGCCAGCCTGTCGTTTCTGGGGTTAGGGGCACAGCCGCCGACGCCGGAGTGGGGGGCGATGCTGAACGAGGCGCGGGCGGATATGGTGATTGCGCCACACGTGGCGATCTTCCCGAGCCTGGCGATTTTCCTGACCGTGCTGGCGTTTAACCTGCTGGGGGATGGGCTGCGCGACGCGCTGGATCCGAGGATTAAGGGGTAGTGCAGTGAAATGTGCCGGGTGGCGGCTACGCCTTACCCGGCCTACAAAAGGGAAGCAGGGTGTTTAAACCCGGCTACCCCACAGGTCATACTCATCCGCGTTTTCAACCTTCACGCGAATAATATCACCCGGCTTAACCTGTGTTTCGCCGTTCAGGTACACCGCGCCGTCGATTTCAGGCGCATCCGCCATGCTGCGGCCAATCGCGCCTTCTTCGTCCACTTCGTCGATAATCACCAGAATTTCGCGGCCCACTTTCTCCTGCAAGCGTTCAGCCGAGATCTGCTGTTGCAGCTGCATAAAGCGGTTCCAGCGCTCCTCTTTTACCTCTTCCGGCACCTGGTCCGCCAGCTCGTTGGCGGTTGCGCCTTCAACCGGGCTGTACTTGAAGCAGCCGACGCGATCCAGACGCGCCTCTTTCAGGAAGTCGAGCAGCATCTGGAAATCTTCTTCGGTTTCACCCGGGAAGCCGACAATAAAGGTGGAGCGCAGGGTCAGATCCGGGCAGATCTCACGCCACTGCTTGATGCGCGCCAGTTGGCGATCCACGGAGCCAGGACGTTTCATCAGCTTCAGAATACGCGGGCTGGCGTGCTGTAGCGGGATATCCAGATACGGCAGGATTTTGCCTTCCGCCATCAGCGGGATCACATCGTCAACGTGCGGGTAAGGATAGACGTAGTGCAGGCGCGTCCAGATCCCGAGCTTAGCCAGCTGCTCGCACAGGCCGACCATGCTGGTTTTCACCGGCTCGCCGTTGTGGAAACCGGAGCGGTGTTTGACGTCCACACCGTAGGCGGAGGTGTCCTGGGAGATGACCAGCAGCTCCTTCACGCCCGCGTCGGCCAGGCGTTTGGCTTCTGCCAGCACCTCGCCAATCGGACGGCTCACCAGATCGCCACGCATCGACGGGATGATGCAGAAGGTACAGCGGTGGTTGCAGCCTTCGGAAATTTTCAGGTAGGCGTAGTGGCGCGGCGTCAGCTTCACGCCCTGTTCCGGCACCAGGCTCAGGAACGGGTTGTGCTTTGGTTTGGGGACGTAGTGTTGAACATGTTCCAGCACCTGCTCGTAGCTGTGCGGGCCTGTGATCTCAAGCACTTTCGGGTGCACTTCGCGGATCTGATCCACCTTCGCGCCCAGGCAGCCGGTGACAATCACTTTGCCGTTTTCCGTCAGGGCTTCACCAATGGCTTCCAGTGACTCCTGGACCGCGCTGTCGATGAACCCGCAGGTGTTGACGATCACCATGTCGGCGTTGTCGTAGCTTGGCACCACGTCATAGCCTTCAGTGCGAAGTTCAGTCAGGATGCGTTCGGAGTCCACCAGGTTCTTCGGGCAGCCGAGGGAGACAAAGCCGATTTTCGGCGGGTGCGTAACATTGCTCATAGGTTAAAAATTCATCAATTATGGAGTTATCAGGGCGGGATTTTACAGCGTATCGCGGGGGATTTATACACTCTTGATGGCGCAGTTGAGGCGGGCAATCGTTGTAACATTGTAAAGAATGTTAATCAGTTATCGTTTATTGATCTCAGGCATTACATTGTACAAAAAATGACCTTATCCTTAATAAGGTAACATGGCTGACAGGGGAGGAAGTAGCATGTCCGTTGACAGACTGAAACGCGATCTGCTTAACAAGCTGATCAACGCCCGAATCGACCTGGCCGCATATCTGCAACTCCGCAAGGCGAAAGGGTATATGTCAGTCAGCGAAAGCGAAAATCTGCGTGATAACTTCTTTGAACTTTGCAATTTCATGCGTGAAAAAGCACCCATCCTGAAAGCGCACTGCGCTGAAAGCGAATTAGTGGCGCTGCGCCGCGCCGCCGAGGTGCTCTCCATCGCCGGAGTCTGTTTGATGAACGGACGTCACGACTGCCCGAATTTTATTGCCGTTAACGCGGAGAAGCTTGAAAACTGCCTGACCACGCTCGCGCTTTGCATCATGTGTCTGAACAAGCCGGAAACGCTTGCCCGGCACTGAACCCGGGGGAGGCAACTCCCCCTTCTGATTAAGCTTTTGTAAAAGTGGTAACGCACCCGGGAACAGTGGCTAATCTTTAAGCCATATGTCGATAAAGGAGTGCGTTATGCCTCGATCCTCGCTGATTTTCCTTCCAGTCTTGTTATTCCCGCTTTCACTGCTTGCAGCACCTGAGACGGTTAAGGTCGACGTGCTACAGACAAAACTGGATCACCCCTGGTCGCTGGCGTTTCTGCCAGATAACAAGGGGCTGCTCATCACGCTCAAAGACGGGCAGCTTAAGCACTGGCAGGCTGGAAAAGGGCTCTCCGATCCGATTGTCGGCGTGCCGAAAGTGTGGGCGAGCGGCCAGGGCGGACTGCTGGACGTCGCGCTGGCCCCGGATTTTGCACAGTCACGGCGGGTCTGGCTCAGCTTCGCCGAGGCAGGTAATGATGGCAAAGCGGGTACCGCCGTGGGCTACGGGCGGTTGAGCGATGACCTTTCGCGCATTGAGGGCTTCCAGGTGGTGTTCCGACAGATGCCGAAGCTCTCTACCGGCAACCACTTTGGCGGACGGCTGGTGTTCGACGGCAAAGGCTATCTCTTTATTGGCCTGGGTGAAAACAACCAGCGCCCGACGGCGCAGGAGCTGGACAAGCTTCAGGGCAAGGTGGTGCGCCTGACGGAGGACGGAAAAGTGCCGCCGGATAATCCGTTTGTGAACACCGCCGGTGCGCGCCCGGAAATCTGGTCCTATGGCATTCGCAACCCGCAGGGGATGGCGATGAATCCGTGGAGTGATACGCTGTGGCTCAACGAACACGGACCACGCGGTGGGGATGAGATTAACATTCCTGAGAAGGGCAAAAACTACGGCTGGCCCCTGGCGACGCACGGGATTAATTACAGCGGCCTGAAAATCCCGGAAGCGAAAGGCGAGCACGTTGAGGGCACCGAAAAGCCGCTGTTTGTCTGGAAAGTATCGCCCGCCGTCAGCGGCATGGCGTTCTACAACAGCGACGTCTTCCCGCAGTGGAAAAACAAGCTGTTTATCGGCGCGCTGAAGGAGAAAGACGTCATCGTGCTGAGCGTGAAGGGCAATAGCGTGACGGAGGACGGACGCATTCTGGGCGATAAAGATCAGCGTATTCGCGATGTGCGCGTCGGGCCGGATGGCTATCTGTACGTGCTGACTGACGAGACGGACGGGCAACTGCTGAAAGTCAGCCCGTCCAGGTCGTAATCAGGTCACCGGGATCATCACCACGTTGCGATACGCCGGGCGCTCGCTAAGCTGTTGGATCCAGCGCTCCAGGTGAGGGCGCGGGCTCCAGCTAAGACCCATGTTAGTGAGGTTCCAGACGAAGGGGGCGACGGCGATATCGCCCACGCCGAAGGTGTCGCCGGAGAACCAGGTGTGCTTCGCCAGTTCGTCGTCCATCATCGCGAACAGGGATTCGCAGGCGTCCTGGGCGGCATGAATGGCGGGATAATCACGTTCGGCTTCCGGCGTGCGGATAAGCCCCATCAGGATCACCCGGTGCGTGGGGGAAAGCGTCTGGTTTGCCCAGTCCATCCATTTTTCGCCCTGCGCGCGGCGGGCTGGATTTTCAACCCACAGCCGACCCTGGCCGTACTGCGCGGCGAGATAACGCACGATGGTGTTGGACTCCCACAGCGTGGCGTCTGTCTCGTCATCGCGCAGCAACGGCACCAGTCCGTTTGGGTTCATCGCCAGATAGTCGGCGTCTTTATTCACCCCGAACGCCATGCCAGCCATGATTTGGTTGAACGGTAAATCCAGCTCCTCCAGCGTCCAGAGCACTTTCTTCACGTTAGTCGAATTGTTCCTGCCCCACAGCGTAATCATATTTACTCCCGATGAGATGTGAATCCGAGTCAGCTTTTCGCCATGGTGAGATAAACCTAACAATTACGCAACAGATGCTAAAAAAAACGCCGCAATCAAAGCGTATCTGAATGTTATTGCATAAACTTTAAAAACTTTACCTGGAACAGGTTTCTTTGAACGCTGTAGTGCGCTATTACTCATCGCTTCTTGCGACACGGTGATTGTGACGTGATTTTTAGAATGGACACTCGGGTGGCATTTATGACGCAAAAAACTTCTTCTCTGCGCAGCCTGGCGGCAGGCTCGGCGCTGCTTTTCCTTTTTGCCCCAACGCTCCATGCGGCGGAACAGACGGCGCCCGAAGCGCCGCCTGTCGATGCGCGCGCCTGGATCCTGATGGATTACGCCAGCGGGAAAGTGCTGGCGGAAGGTAACGCCGACGAAAAACTCGACCCGGCGAGCCTGACGAAAATTATGACCAGCTATGTGGTCGGCCAGGCGTTGAAAGCGGGCAAAATCAAGCTGAATGACATGGTCACCGTCGGCAAAGATGCCTGGGCGACGGGTAACCCGGCGCTGCGCGGCTCGTCCGTCATGTTCCTGAAGCCCGGCGATCAGGTTTCCGTTTCCGATCTGAATAAAGGGGTCATTATTCAGTCGGGAAATGATGCCTGTATTGCGCTGGCCGATTACGTCGCAGGCAGTCAGGACTCATTCATTGGGTTGATGAATGGCTACGCGCAAAAACTGGGTCTGACCAACACCACCTTTAAAACCGTTCACGGCCTGGATGCGCCCGGTCAGTTCAGTACCGCGCGCGATATGGCGCTGCTGGGCAAAGCGCTGATCCATGACGTGCCGGATGAGTACGCCATCCATAAAGAGAAAGAGTTTACCTTCAACAATATCCGCCAGCCTAACCGTAATCGTCTGCTCTGGAGCAGTAACGTTAACGTGGACGGCATGAAAACGGGGACGACCGCCGGGGCCGGATACAACCTGGTGGCTTCTGCGACGCAGGGCGACATGCGCCTGATCTCGGTGGTGCTGGGGACGAAAACCGACCGCATTCGTTTTAATGAATCCGAAAAACTGCTGACCTGGGGTTTCCGCTTCTTTGAAACCGTCACGCCGATTAAGCCGGACGCCACCTTCGTCAGCCAGCGCGTCTGGTTTGGGGATAAAAGCGAAGTGAACCTGGGGGCAGGTGAAGCGGGTTCTGTCACCATTCCACGCGGTCAGCTGAAAAACCTGAAAGCCAGCTATACCCTGACCGAGCCACAGCTGACCGCGCCGTTGAAAAAAGGCCAGGTGGTCGGGACGATAGATTTCCAGCTTAACGGCAAATCCATTGAGCAGCGTCCGCTGGTGGTGATGGAAGCGGTGGAAGAGGGCGGCTTCTTCAGCCGGATGTGGGACTTTGTGTTAATGAAGTTCCACGGCTGGTTTGGCAGCTGGTTCAGCTAGGTTTTTGCCGGGTGGCGCTGCGCTTACCCGGCCTTCGTTTGAGCCGTTGTAGGCCGGGTAAGGCGAAGCCGCCACCCGGCACAACCTCAATACATCAACTTCACCTGCTGCGCCTTTGCATACGACACCAGCTCGTCATCCGGGCGGCAATCACTGACGATGGCGTCAAAGCGCGACAGTTCCCCCATCCTTGCCGGACGAACCTTGCCAAATTTACTGTGATCAACCACCAGCACATGCTGCTGTGCGGCGTTGAGCGCCCACTGTTTCACCGGTAACTCTTCAAGATTAAAACAGGTTGCCCCCTGTTTCACATTCACACCCGCCGCAGAGTAAAAGGCGATATCCGGACATACATTGCTCAGCGTGTCCTGAATATTCAGCGGTTTGAAGATGGCGTTGCTGGCATGAAACTCGCCGCCGCACAAAATCACCCGGCACGCCGGTTTCTCCTGCAAGGCCAGGAAGGTGTTTAGCGAATAACAGACGGCGGTAAAGGGAACGGTGCTGTCGATGGCCTCGATGATCCACGGGGTTGTCGTACCGCAGTCAAAAAACAGCGTTTGATGCGGCTGCACCAGCGAGGCGGCGAGCCGCGCGGCTTTGCGCTTCTCTTCCACCAGGCGTGTTTTTTGATCGCTTAACAGATAATGGCTGGCGCTACGCGGCTCCAGAACAATATACCCGCCAAGCAGCACAACGGGGGCGCTGTCGCTGTTCAGATCGCGACGAATGGTCATTTCAGACACGCCAAGCAGGGTAGCGGCTTCCTTAAGATGCAGCTTATCGCTGCGCTTCAGCGCCTGAAGTAGCTGAGCAATGCGGTCATCGCGACGTGTTTCCATAGATCCTCGGGCTAAAAAAGTGAGCCCCCGCAGGGCGGGGGCTCAAGTGTAACCTGACGGACCGGGGTTAGTCACGTATCCAGCCTTTGCGGATCGGAAGGGCAAACAGAACGCGATAGGCCTGTGATAATCCACGATAAAGCGCCGGACCAAAGAGGCTCCACAGGATGGCTGCGCTGACGCAGCCCATCAGCCCCACCAGGAAACCGCCGACCATATCCAGCGGCCAGTGCACGCCCAGGTAGACGCGGGACCAGGCGATGGCGACCGCCACCCCCATCAGCACCATGCCAGACCACAGGCGATGCCAGAACAGGAAGGCCAGCGCAAAGGTGAAGATCACCGTGCCGTGATCGCTCGGGAACGAGTCATCCGGCGCATGGTGCAGGAAGTTGTAGCCGACGCGATCGACAAACGGACGATCGTGCGGAAAGGCGTGGCCCAGCACGTAGCTTGCCAGCACGCTCACGCCGATCGCCATCGCCATTTTGATCACCAGATGGCGCTGGGCGGTGACCTGTGTACGAGGTCCCCATAACCAGAGGATCACCGCCAGCGCCGGTACAATGCTGATCACATCTTTCGCAATGAAGGTGGCGAGATCGATCATCCATTCCGGTGATGCTGGCGTGGCGTTGAGCAGGTAAAACAGTTCGTAGTTCAGATTTTCTAACATAATCTCGTTACTCTTTAGCAAACCAGGTGGAAACCAGCCCGTAAACCAGCACCTGGGAAAACCAGACCCACCACCCGGCCCACAGGTTGTGAGAGAAAAAATGCGCGCCGCGCATGACCTGCCCGAATCCCATCAGCAGCCCCATAACAACGCCTAACGCGACAAAGGACCATGCCAGGCGCGGACGTTCACGCCAGAAGGCAAAAAACAACCCCATCACCATAAACCCGCTTGAGGCGTGGCCGCCGGGAAAGCAGCGTCCTGGTCCGCTGTCTGCCGGAACGGCGCTGAACAGGGGATACGAGACGGCTTTGCCGCCATACTCCACCAGATCCCACGGACAGCTGTGGTGGCTTATGCTTTTCAGCACCCCAACTACCAGCGCCCCCAGCCCCATCAGAAGCGCGGCCGTCACCAGCCGGGCATTGCGTTTGTAAGCGCCGTAAATCAGCGATGCGGCAGCCAGCGCAATGGTCACATATTTCGCCAGCCGATGGTTCAGCAGATCCAGCAGCGGGTTTTGCTGTAGCGGGAAATGGTGCGTCGCCGCGTCATACCAGAAGCCGGTGATCCATCGGTCAAGCGATTCATCGCGCGAAAGCCAGGTAAAAAGCAGCGCAAGGACGATCAGCCCGAAAAGCTGATAACCATAAAAGCGGGCAGGCAAACGGTAAAGGCGTTTTGTCTTATTTGTCGGTAACTTAGATAATTCTGAAGGGCTGACGGCGTGTGTCATAGTTTCGGTCAATAACGTGAAATAGCACTATCATAGGGAGGGCAACTTAAGGAAACCTTAAACAACAACGATAAGTGCTTTATTTCTGTGTTTTCACGTGATTATGCTATCTCAGACAGCGGCAATTCATTACACTCATCGCGATTTTTTCATACTAAAGAGATTGCATGATAAACCGTTCTTCTTCCGGTAATCGTCTGGGTCGGCAGGCGTTACTTTTTCCTCTGTGTCTGGTGCTTTACGAATTCTCTACCTACATCGGCAACGACATGATCCAGCCAGGCATGCTGGCTGTGGTTGAGCAGTACAACGCAGGTATTGAGTGGGTACCTACATCCATGACCGCCTATCTGGCGGGCGGCATGTTTTTACAGTGGCTTTTAGGGCCGCTGTCGGATCGTATTGGCCGCCGCCCGGTGATGCTGACGGGCGTGGTGTGGTTTATCGTCACCTGTCTCGCCACGCTGCTGGCGCAGAACATTGAGCAATTCACGCTGCTGCGTTTCCTTCAGGGCGTGAGCCTGTGCTTTATTGGCGCCGTGGGCTACGCCGCTATTCAGGAGTCGTTTGAGGAGGCGGTATGTATCAAAATAACCGCGCTGATGGCGAACGTGGCGCTGATTGCGCCGCTTCTGGGGCCGCTGGTGGGAGCCGCATGGGTCCACGTTGCGCCGTGGGAAGGGATGTTCGTCCTCTTTGCCGCGCTTGCGGCCATCTCTTTCTTTGGGCTGCACCGTGCGATGCCGGAGACCGCCACCCGCCTGGGCGAAAAGCTCTCGCTTAAAGAGCTGGGGCGTGACTATAAGGCGGTGCTGAAAAACGGTCGTTTTGTCGCGGGCGCGCTGGCGACGGGCTTTGTCAGCCTGCCGCTGCTGGCGTGGATTGCCCAGTCGCCGGTCATTATCATCAGCGGCGAACAGCTTAGCAGCTATGAGTATGGCCTGTTACAGGTGCCGATTTTTGGCGCGCTGATTATCGGTAACCTGGTGCTGGCGCGTCTGACGTCCCGCCGTACCGTACGTTCGCTGATTATTATGGGCGGCTGGCCCATAGCGGCAGGGCTGATTATCGCGGCGGTGGCGACCGTAGTCTCGTCCCATGCGTACCTGTGGATGACGGCGGGGCTGAGCGTTTATGCGTTTGGTATTGGCGTGGCGAATGCCGGCCTGGTGCGCCTGACGCTGTTCGCCAGTGAAATGAGTAAAGGCACGGTGTCTGCCGCGATGGGGATGCTGCAAATGCTGATTTTCACCGTCGGTATTGAGGTGAGCAAGCATGCCTATGCTTTCGGCGGTAACGGACTGTTCAGCCTGTTTAACCTCGCCAACGGCGTGCTGTGGATTGCCCTGATGGTGGTATTCCTGAAAGACAAACGCGTCGGAAACGCCCTGCAACCGTAATTCTTATTCCCTCTCCCCCGTGGGCGAGCTCGGGACAGTCCCCTCTCCCTGTGGGCCGAGGGATCCCCAGTAATTTGAAAGCAAAAGCTATAACGTTGCCTCAGAATAACTGAGGGCTTTCAGCGATGCCTCGGTCCGGCTGTAAATCGCTGAGGCGTTTCCTGTAGGCCGGGGCGAGGCGCAGGGATGCGCCGAGAGGGCGGGCTTTACAGGGATGTTACCTCCGCCCGTCCCCGATAAGCCGGAAGGAATAAGCCGAAGGCACCGCGAAGCGGCGATTTTCCGCCGGAAGCCCGGGTCGCCAGGGTGGTGGCGACTGAGCCACCCTGGCACGTTCACCGCTCATGTCGTGACAGAGTAGCAAGGAACATAAAGTGAACGGAATGACCACCAGAGCCGTATGTTCCCCCTCACCCCAGCCCTCTCCCTCAAGGGAGAGGGGGCCGTCTGTGCAGGCATTATTTTGTGGGGAACCCTTAGCCCTGTGGGAGAGGGTTAGGATGAGGGCACCAGAGCGCACGGAATCAATTAAACGGCGCCCTCCCATCCAGCACCCTATCAATTACGTCCAGCACCCCTTCGTCATTATTGTTCGGCGCTTCATAGCGGGCCACCGCCTTAATGTGCGGTCTGGCATTGGCCATCGCGAAGCCAAACCCAGCCTGGCGCAACATCTCCACGTCGTTACCGCTGTCGCCAAAGGCTACCACTTCACTGTCCTCTATGCCCCAGCGCGCTTGCAGGATCCGCAGGCCGTTAGCTTTGTGCACACCGGGGATAATCAGGTCGATACTGCCGTGTCCTGTGGTCACCGGCACCATGATGTCGCCAAGCTTCTCATGCAGCAGCGCCTGAATGCGCGGAATTTCGTCGTCAGAGACGTTTAGCCCGAATTTGAAGAAAATATCGTTGAGGTTGTCAAAGCTGCTGACGCTTTCAAGGCGGTGATAGTATTTCGCAGCAATCTCTTTGAAGAGGTCGTTATACGTTTTCAGCGTGTAGGCGCTGTTTTTTCCGCAGGCAATTATCTCAATGCCGGGCACGTCGTTTAACAGGGTGGCGACGGTCAGAAAATGCTCTTTCGACAGTTCGCCGTTAAACACGTCTTCGCCCGCATCCACCACCCAGCCGCCGTTTTCGGCAACGAAGGCAATTTCATGGGCGATCTCCGGGAAAAATGAGATCAGCTGGTAGTACTGGTTTCCGCTGGCGACCACAAAACGGATGCCTTGCGCTTTTATGCGCGCGTACTGCGCCAGAAAACGCGCGCGGTTATAGGTTTTCGCATCGCTCAGGAAGGAGCCATCCATGTCGACTGCAATCAGTTTAACGCTCATATCCCTTCTCCATTGACGTTGTTTCTGCTTCCGGTTTTGCCACCGCTCGCGCCACCAGGGCGGCAATAATGACTAACCCTAATACCACCAGCATCGCGCTGCGTAACCCGTAGTGCTCACCGAGGAATCCAAGCAGCGGCGGGCCCACCAGGAAAGCGAGGTAGCCCGTGGTCGCCACGACGCTCACGCGTGTCGGCGCGTCGGGGCCGGTATCGCTGGCAGCGGAAATGGTCAGCGGGAAGCCAAGGGAGGCGCCCAGTCCCCACAGGATCACCGACACGCCGGCAATCCAGTCCACATCCACAAAGATAATCATCGCGATGCCCAGCCCACCCAGCAGGGCGCTGGCACGGACGACAGCCACGCGGCTGTAACGGTCGATAAACCAGCCCCCGGTAAAGCGTCCGACGGTCATGCCGAGCGTAAACCCGGCGTAAATCAGCGAGCCGGAGGTGGGGCTAAATCCGTGCCCGTCCACCATCAGCAACGGTAGCCAGTCGTTGGCGGAGCCTTCAGCAAACGCCATCGCCAGTACCACCACGCCAATCAGCATCAGCTGGAAATCGCGATAGAAGGGCAACCCTTTTGCCGCAGACTTCTGTTCGTCCGAGGCATTTTGTCCTGTGCCAGCGGGAATAGCCCTGATGCCGGTGAGGATCGGGATAATACAGACCAGCGCCGCGAGTAAAATGTGCACATTGGCCGCAATGCCCAGCGCCGTCAGCGCCATCCCCACGCCCGCGCCCGCCAGCGTGCCGAGGCTGTAAAAGCCATGCATCATCGGCAGCACCGTTTTGTTCATCGCCTGTTCAACGGCGGCCCCCTCGACGTTAATGGCCACTTCCGCCGCACCAAAGCTGCCGCCAAATACCATCAGCCCAAGGGCAAACATCAGCGGCGAGGCGAACCACAGCGCCACGCTCAGACCGAGCATACCTACCACGGCGCAGCACATGGTGGTGCGGATCACCGCGCGCGTGCCAAAGCGTTTCACCAGCCAGGCCGAGCAGAGAATGCCGCTCATCGAGCCAATCGACAGGCCAAACAGCACGATCCCCATCTCCGCAGTCGAAACGGATAGCGTATCGCGGATTGCCGGGGTGCGCGTTGCCCAGGAAGCCATCAGCAGCCCGGGGATGAAGAAGAACATAAATAGCGCCCACATGCGCAGATGCAGGGCTTTGCGAGGAGAAGTTAGCGTCATTGGGATCAGCACCAGAAGTACAACAATAGCGACAACACTAGCAACTTTGTGTACATTTGTACATAAACCGGATGAGGATTTTATGAGCAGACCACCGAACGACCCTAACCGCCGCGAGAAGATACTCCAGGCGACGCTGGACACCATTGCTGAGCACGGTATTCATGCCGTCACGCACCGCAAAATTGCTACCTGCGCAGGCGTGCCGCTGGGGTCGATGACCTACTATTTCGACGGGATGGAGTCGCTTCTGGAGGAGGCATTCACGTGGTTTACGCAGCAGATGTCTCAGCAGTACCGGGATTTCTTCGCGGGGGTTACGGGGCGCGAGAGGGCGTGCGAGGCCATTACCACGCTGATCCACAGTTCAGCCGTGACCACGCCACACAATATGGCGCTGATGTATCAGTTATACGCGTTTATGCACCGCAGCGCCGCGCTGAAAACGGTGATGCAGGACTGGATGAAGATGAGCCAGGCTACGCTGGAGCAGTGGTTTGATCCGGCCACCGCCCGCGCGCTGGATGCGTTTATCGAGGGGATGACGCTGCATTTTGTGACCGATCGGTCGCCGTTAACCCGGGAGGAGATCCGGGTGATGGTGGGGCGAATTGCAGGCGAGGATACCGTCTGATAGCACTCGCCCCGGCTACGCTTACTGTCGGGAGATTTTTTTCCCGCTGGCGTCAACGGCGACTTCGCCATCTTCCTTCGTAAATGCCCCTTTTTGCGCGTCCGGAAGGATGTCGAGAACGACTTCAGAAGGACGGCACAGACGGGTGCCCAGCGGTGTCACCACAATCGGACGGTTAATCAGGATGGGGTATTGCAGCATGAAATCGATAAGCTGGTCGTCGGTGAAATTTCCCCCCGCAAGGCCCAGTTGCTCATAAGGTTCGACGTTTTTACGCAGCAGATCGCATACGGAAATCTCCATGTCTGCAATCAGCCTGGTCAGTTGATCGCGTGACGGCGGGTTTTCCAGATAGAGGACAATCTCTGGTTCCGTACCGCTGTTGCGGATCATCGCCAGCGTATTGCGCGACGTGCCGCAGGCGGGGTTGTGATAAATAGTGATGTGGCTCATATCAGTGACTCATTATGGTGTGAAGGAGAGACGTAGCGCGAGTGCGGCGAGCGTCACAAAGAGAACCGGCAGGGTCATTATGATGCCCGTCCTGAAGTAGTAGCCCCAGGTAACAGTCATGTTTTTCTGTGCCAGCACATGGAGCCAGAGCAGGGTAGCCAGGCTCCCGATGGGGGTGATTTTCGGCCCCAAATCGCAGCCAATCACGTTGGCGTAAATCATCGCCTCTTTGATCAACCCTGTTGCAGCACTACCCTCAATGGAGAGCGCGCCAATCAGCACCGTTGGCATATTGTTCATTATGGATGACAGGAAGGCGGTGATAAATCCGGTTCCCAGCGTGGTAACCCAGAGTCCGTATCCGGCTAAGTGATCAAGAACGCCTGAAAGAGACTCCGTCAGCCCGGCGTTGCGCAGGCCATACACCACCAGATACATCCCCAGCGAGAAGATTACGATTTGCCACGGTGCGCCGCGCAGCACTTTTCCGGTGTTAATGGCGTGCCCGCGCTTTGCAACGGCAAACAAAATCAGCGCGCCAGTTGTTGCGATAGCGCTGACCGGGATACCCAGAGGTTCAAGCACAAAGAAACCGACAAGCAGTAATAGCAGCACGATCCAGCCCGTTCTGAACGTTGGAAGGTCGTGAATGGCCCGTGCGGGCTCGCGGAGTTTTGCCTGGTCATATTCGTGGGGAATTTCTTTTCGGAAGAACAGATGCAGCATCACCAGCGTTGCGGCAATCGCAGCGATATCAACCGGGATCATCACCGAGGCGTATTCGCTGAAGCCCAGCTTAAAGAAGTCCGCCGACACAATGTTGACCAGGTTGGAGACAATCAGCGGCAGGCTGGCGGTATCGGCGATAAATCCCGCCGCCATCACGAACGCCAGCGTAGCCTGCTTGCTGAACCCCAGCGCCAGCAGCATAGCGATGACGATAGGGGTGAGGATCAGCGCCGCGCCGTCATTGGCAAACAGCGCCGCCACGGCTGCGCCCAGCAGCACGATCCAGGTAAACAGCAATCGCCCACGACCGTTTCCCCAGCGGGCAACGTGCAGCGCGGCCCACTCGAAAAAGCCGGACTCATCCAGCAGCAGGCTGATAATGATGACGGCGATGAACGTTGCCGTCGCATTCCAGACGATATTCCACACCACAGGGATATCGCTAATGTGGATTACGCCGCTCATCAGCGCCAGCGCGGCGCCAATGGTCGCGCTCCAGCCGATGCTGAGCCCTCCGGGTTGCCAGATGACCAGCACCAGTGTGAATAAAAAAATCGCTCCTGCCAGAAACATCTTTTACTCCATTATATCTGTTATTGTGAATATGTTTTGGTCAGCACGAGCCCGGAAGTCGATTTTTCAGCTTCATACGCGTCTCTTCCCGCAGGCAGTTCCAGCTGGTGTCGATAACGGTTGCCGCCCATGCAGGCATGTTGGGAGAGAGACGGTAGTAGATCCACTTACCCTCGCGACGGTCGATGGCCAGCCCGGCCTCGCGCAGTAAGGCCATGTGGCGGGAGACTTTCGGCTGCGGCTCGTTGGTAGCGGAGCAGAGATCGCAGACGCACAGCTCGCTCGCTTCACGCAGAAGCATGACGATGGAGAGGCGCGTTTCGTCGGAGAGGGTTTTGAAGAGCTGAACGGGGTGAAGCATCTGGCGATCCTGCGTGGTTTTTGTCATATGCATTAAATCATATATGTTTGTGGCGGGTGAGGGAAGGGCAATAAGGGCAAATAAATGCCCTTAAAGAAGTACTTTTATTTTACGCCGTAGTGCGTTCGTTCCAGGCGTCACTGTGCTGGATGTTCCCATCAACAATGCGCCAGGTGATCTTCTCATACTGCAAGCTGACGCTTTCGACGTGGTTAATTTTATCGTTGGCCGCGATTTTCACATTAGGTACGCTACAGTTAACCCCAGTCACCTTCACGTTCTCCATGAAGACTGTGTAATAGCACACTTCCTGACCGGCATCGTTAATATGATAGAACTTAATTTCTGCGCTTTTTAGCGCCTGGCCAGTGGCGGCAGCTTTATAAAGATATGGGGTAGAACTATCCACCTCCTTTTCGATCCTCATAGAAGAGTGCTGTCGTGTACCGGTAATCGCTCCATTTGCGCTGTTAACCGGAAGATTGATACCGTGACTTAAACCGATTATCTCAATGCTTCCTTCGCGGTCCTGAACATCTACTGAGCCTTTGATATCTGCGCCGCCGTCGTCTTTGAGCCACATATAGGGAGGGATTGGCATATTATTTTTTCCTTATTTTATTGAATAACTTCATTGTTAAGAGATAGAAAACCGTTGTGAGAGTAAACAGGATTAAAATATCGGTGTTTATATATGTTTCGTACATTGTTTCCGCATTCACATCACCATAGATGAAGCCGCAAATAGCAGTTGCAACATTATGATTAATATAATCTGTTGAAGGACCCAGCGTGCGTCCTAGCGGAAAGCTAATTAACACAAACCAGACGGCCTTAAGCAGTCTTGATCCCCATTTACGGGCAAGTGTAGCTATATCCACCGTCAACAACCTCAATACAGCCGCGAGCCATAAGTGAACGCATACATGGAACCTGAATAAGCTCTGTGTTCATAAGAGCGTTACGGATTAATGCATAATCGGAGTTATGAGCGATTGTTATACACCCTTCTGACACTGTACCGGGATGGAGTCTGAACAGCCCGCGATAGACGTGATCAACCCATGTTCCATCGTCGATACCCCAATCATCCTTATATAAAGCAAACCACTCATCACGGCCAAATTCCGCACCGGATCTTATTTTGTTCCATTGGTCCTGAACATGAGCTTTTAATGAGGATAAGAAACCTCCTGAGCCTCGATCAACAATCCAATATTTACCTGGGGGAATTGGGCCTGCACCTTGTATTGCGCCACAAGTTCCTTGATTACGGTAAGTTCCCTGTCCGGAATGCGCCATAAAGATGCCAACCCCATATAAATTAAATGGGGCGTAGTCAGCACCATTTAGCGTCATTGTTCCATTTATAGCCATACATACCAACCCTTCTTGTCACCGTTGGATGTTATCTTCGGCATGGTCGCCATCTTTAATCCAAATACTACTGCTGTAAAGTCCATCTCTGTTAATTCCATTATTTACATTTATTCGCCGCAGCATATGCCCGCAGATGAGATGAAAATTCAAACCTGATCATGTTAAACCCAATGAATCTGTTTTTAGGAAATTGACCAGGTAAATTTTAACCAAGTAATAGAAATGACTTACGAAAGTTCCCACACTGCCAGGACGATTTTATTCGCCATTATCGGCAGCAATGATAAAACGGACATAGCCGGGAGCCAGACAGTCACAACGGGTAAAGTCCTGGTCGAGAAAATTGGCCAGATACGTAAAAGCGTGGCGGCCGTGCAACAGCAGATTATTGCCCCGGTGGTGTGGATTGGCTCAGGCACTATCAACGTGGCACAGCTGATGCTCGACACGCTCGACGTGGTTAAAGAGCTGGCAGAGCAAACGGCAAGCCACACGCACAGCAATACGGGAGCACCGACCAACGCGGGGGCCATCCGGAACACCGGAACGAAAGCGGACACGCTGAACGGCAAATATTCCCCGGTGATTGGCAAGTAAACCTGTCCAGAACATAACCCGCGAAAGCGGGTTTTTTTATGCCCTTCATCCCCAGGCGGGGATATCTCATTTCTTACCTCTTAAGCAGCTAACGCTACGCGCTGTCAGCGGCGCTCTGGCGCGTTCAGCCTTTTCGCACACTCAGAGCCACCCTTAAAACAGATCATGCCTACAGCGGGGCGCTGGCGCGTCACAGCACGGCCAAAAAAATCTTTCGCAGACCAAAATCGCACTACACCGCACCCGCCTGCGGTTTTTGGATCATAAAAATTTTTCAGTTTTATTTTTCTACAAACCAGACCGCCAGACCGCGCCAGTGCTGGCGGCTTTGAGGAAAACCGGAACTGAAAAGATTGAAAATAATTTCAGTATTTTTCACTTTTATGGATCTGTGGACGATCTAATGAAACATGTAACCATCGGAAAACAAATGACATTTTTGAATTTTAAGTGAAAAAAAGAATATCAAATTTTATGAGGCGAGAAGCTCAGGGAAAACCCGCAGGGTGAGAACTGGTGCGGGTTTTCCATTAGGCAAGAACCTATGAAAAACTGAAAAGATTATCAGTGTTAGGATACACATGATTTTATGGGGGCACGTTAGGAATGTAACTGGCCAAGTCGTTTCAAAGCCCTCTCTTCATTAAAATTACAGAGTATGTAACTTCTAATCTCTGCGCCAAATTTCTCATGAACGTACGGGTAATGATGCTCGTCGATATAAAACTGTATATTGCAGTTATCAATGAATTCACCTAGTTCGTATATTTCATTTTTAATAACAGGTTGATAGTTGTACCTGTTTTGATAACTAACAAAAGGAATGTTGAATATATGTTCTTCATCAAAGGTGTTATCTTGAAAAAATTTCATCAACATTTTAAGTCCATCAGGGTTGAAATCAAATAATTCATCAACTTCTTTTCGATGTTTGAATTCAAATAATTGGTTGATTACGTTTTTATATAGAGGATTAATAGTGCAGAAAGTGGTTTTTTTATCTAGTCGGTGTAGCGGCAATATAATCTTACTTTCAAGAAGCCCCATGAATGCCTTATTGTGCTCAGATTCACTATATGATTCCAGAGCAATTGTGCAATCACTTTTATTGAGCTTTAACATTATATTTTTGGCTTGAAATGAATAGTCATTGAAGCTACTTTTAAATAAGTCTAATTTCTTGCGCTCGCTTATCTCTTTTTCTGCTGCTTGTTTTTGAAGGTCCAATTTATTCTTTCTGAGTTGTATTCTGTTTTTGGTGAAACTGTAAATGAAGTCTACTGAGTTGAATAGAATGGAAGATGTCAAAGCACCAAATGAAAAACCAATTACTGTAATTAATCCTAATGATAATTCGCTGGGTAGCTTAAATGGGGGCAGCATTGGTGCAATAAAAACCCAGCAGAAAATGATCGAACCAGCGATTATCAGCAGCCTGAGTGACGATCTAAATGAAACAAGATTTGTTAAGTGCGATAGAACCGTTGCTAAAGGGTCAGCCATTGAGTCCTCCTCAGTTTGTAACGAGTTATCATATAAGAATTATTAAGCATCAGGACTAAGGCGCATAGAGTGTCATACATCACAAACAGATAAATCGTGTGCGACACTTTTGTGTCACTCATTTCTCGGCCAACAAATACTTACTTGAATGCTTAGGTTTATTCAAAGTATCACGGGCTTTTTTGTTTCTGTTCATCCCAAGATTCGAGAATGAACATAGTCAAGGTATGTGCGGCATTTATAGCTAATCTAGCGTGGCGAGGCTTTAAGTTATAGATTTTTCTCCCGGCTCCGTGAGCTGAACTTGCGTGAGTTCGTAGGGCACCAATCCCATCAGTCAACGAATAAAGGCCACTAAGAATGCGTTTGAGGTCTTCATCTTCAACTGCTTTAGTATCAAGCCCTAAAGACTCGCGAACAACTTTCCATAGTCCCTGGAGATCTTGCTTAGCTGGAACCTGAAGTTTTTCATCGGCAATAAACACTTTGAAGGTAGATTCCATAATGTTACAGGCTGCGGATACTGCTTCTCTCGGATCAGTGTGGATATTCTCAAGTGCCCTGGAAAACTCCATCTCTACTGCGGGAATGTTGCGTTTACCAATTGCCTCTTTTAGGGTGACAGAAGTTATCGAAGCTCCATCAGAAATATGTCCGCCAGTTAGATATCGCAATCCATATCGACCAAGCAAATCAGTCATTTTTTCGGCAAAATCAACCTTGGGTTGCTCCCAACCGAATATGCTGCCTTTAGGCTGATCAGCTTCCATGTAGCCTTCTATCAATCTGCCAAGGATTGCTAATGGGTCGTCACATTCTTTGTTGATTCTTCTCAGCCAGTCCTGTGCTTTCGCCGCTTTCGCTAAATCAGGAGCATCGCCAGGTGCATCAGCGTACATGAACAAACTGTTCATGGTTGCGTGAGTTTCGACTGAGCCCATATGGTCAGATAAAACCGAAATAACTGGCTGTGGAATTTGTCGTCCCATATAGACTCCATCAACGTGATTAAGCGCTGCCGCCATTTTGTCGCCAATGGCTTTAGTGAAAGGTTATAAGTGGTTGGTTTTCAGGGGATAATATAGCAGGCAACAAAAAACCCATCAACCTTGAACCAAAACGGCGGGGTTGATGGGCTCCACAAATTGGGGACATCAAAGAAAAGCAGTGGCACTAGTTATGACTGCACCCTGCGTAAAAAGTTCTGCGCGTAACGAAAATTTTTTCAGCCACACGCAAACTTGAGATTTATCCGAGTCCTGGCCAGATAATGATGATCAGCGTACCCGCCAGCGTCAGCAGCACGTTGGCGATTGCGTACGTGCCTGCATAGCCCAGCGCCGGGATATTGCTGCGCGCGGTGTCGCTGATGATCTCCATCGCCGGTGCGCAGGTGCGCGCGCCCATCATCGCGCCGAAGAGCAGGGCGCGGTTCATGCGCAGCACGTAGGCGCCGAACAGGAAACAGATCACCACCGGTACCAGGCTGACGATAAGTCCGGAAACCAACATTTGCCAGCCGACCGCGCCCAGGCCGTTGCCAATGCCGCTCCCGGCGCTTAAGCCGACACCCGCCATAAAGACCATCAGACCGAACTCTTTCACCATATTCAGCGCCCCCTGAGGGATATAGCCGAAGGTGGGATGGTTCGCTCGCAGGAAGCCCAGCATGATCCCGGCGAACAGCAGACCGGCTGCGTTACCAATGCCGAAGCTAAAGTTGCTGAACTGGAAAGTGATCATCCCGATCATCAGGCCGACAATGAAGAAGGCGCAGAAGGCTAACAGGTCCGTCACCTGGCTGTGGATCGAGATAAAGCCGATACGGTCGGCAACGGTTTTAACCCGTCGGGCATCGCCGCTGACCTGCAACACATCGCCTTTATTGAGCACCACGTTATCGTCGATAGGCATTTCAATCTGGCTGCGGATCACGCGGTTGAGGAAACAACCGTGGTCGGTCAGCTTCAGCTGTGCCAGACGGCGGCCCACGGCGTTGTGGTTTTTCACCACAATCTCTTCGGTGACGATACGCATGTCCAGCAGGTCGCGGTCAAACACCTCTTTCCCGTTGCGGAAGCTCGGATCGAGACGCGCGTGGGCGTCCGGGTAGCCAACAAGGGCGATGTCATCGCCCATCTGGAGCACCGCGTCACCGTCCGGGTTTGCCAGAATGCCGTTACGACGGATACGTTCGATGTAGCAGCCGGTCTGACGGTAGATCCCCAGCTCGCGCAGGTTTTTCCCGTCGGTCCAGGCAACCAGCTCCGGCCCGACGCGGTAGGCGCGGATCACCGGCAGGTAAACTTTACGTTTGGAGTCCGTGTCCAGGCCGCGCTCGCGGGCGATGGTCTGGGCGCTGGTCTGAAGATCCTGATGCTGAAGTTTTGGCAGATAGCGCGCGCCAACAATCAGGCTCACCAGACCAATCAGATAGGTCAGGGCATAGCCCAGACTCAGGTTGTCCAGCGCGGAGGAAAGCTGCGTGCCTGCCATGCCAGAATGACGAAGCGTATCCCCCGCGCCAACAAGCACCGGCGTGGAGGTCATCGAGCCTGCCAGCATACCGGCCGTTAAGCCGATGTCCCAGCCAAACAGTTTGCCCAGCCCTAACGCAATCAGCAGGGCGCTGCCGACCATCACCAGCGCCAGCATCAGGTAATTTTTGCCGTCTCGGAAGAAAATGGAAAAAAAGTTCGGACCGGCTTCCACGCCTACGCAAAAAATAAACAGCATGAAACCTAAGTTAAGCGCGTCCGTGTTAATACTGAAATGTTGTTGACCTAATAACAGGGAGACGACTAAAACGCCAATGGAATTACCAAGTTGAACTGAACCCAGGCGTAATTTACCCAGACAAAGGCCCAGCGCCAGTACCACAAATAATAACAGGATGTAATTCCCATTTAACAAGTCTGCGACGTTTATATTCACGGAGGCTAACTTCTTGTTTACCAGTAAGTTGTTGAATGAAAGGACTATTTGGGCTACTGTTTTCAGAGTCAGGGAATCACTTTGCATCTCCCTGCTTCCTGATAAATACCCTAAACACTAGCAGTCGGTTAGTTTAATCGTAATAGCTACCGACAGCCACCTATTATCGCACGACTTCTGTGCGTGCTTTGGCAAGGATTGCCGCATTGCTTTATCTGACTGGGCGTCCACCGGACGATTTTTGTATTTGATAGAGATAAGTCAGGAGGATAGTTTGAACTTTAAACGAAACTGGGCTGGCGTAATCAGCTGTTTTTTGCTGTTTACGGTCGTTTGCATGTCGCTCGCTTTTAACGTGAAAGGCGCCTTCAGAGCGTCCGGTCATCCCGAGCTGGGCCTGTTGTTCTTCATCCTGCCGGGGGTAGTCGCTGGTTTTCTCTCGCGTAAAGGCGAGGTGGTGATGCCGCTTATTGGGGCAATGCTTGCGGCCCCGCTCTGCCTGCTTCTGATGCGCGTGCTGTTTCTCTCGTCGAGAAGCGTCTGGCAGGAAGTGGCGTGGCTACTGAGTGGCGTTTTCTGGTGTGCGCTGGGCGCGCTCTGTTTCTTATTTACGCGCAGCCTGCTGCAACAGCGGAAGCACCGTAAATAAAAACGCCCTCAGGGTGAGGGCGTCTTCGCATTACTGAGCCGCAAACAGGCCCAGGTGTTCTTTGGCGTAGGCCTCAAAATCGGTGCAGCCGCCGATGTGTTTCTGATCGAGGAAGATCTGCGGCACGGTTTCAACCGGTTTACCCACGGTTTTTTCCAGATCGGCTTTAGTGATGCCTTCCGCGTGGATATCCACGTAACGGAAGTTGAAATCATCACGTTCTTCAGTCAGTTTCTCTGCCAGCTCTTTCGCGCGTACACAGTAAGGGCATCCTGGACGACCAAAAATTACTGCAAACATTTCTCTCTCCTCAAAAAACAAGCCTGACGGCGAATAGCGCCTATAGTGCACGATAACCTGCCGTCATGGAAAGAAGGTTTCACCTGTCACTTTGATACAGTCAGGCTATGTTTCGCCAATTACATCAGGTGGATCATTGCCTATACTGGCTGCCATACGTTTTACGCAACACAAAGAGAGACAAAATGACGCCAACCATTGACCTGCTTCGTTCCCACCGTTCCATTCGCCATTTCACCGATGAGCCGATTACCCAGGCGCAGCGGGAAGCGATCATCGACAGCGCAAGAGGCACCTCCAGCTCCAGCTTTTTGCAGTGCAGCTCCATTATCCGCATCACCGATCCGGCGATGCGTGAGCAGCTGGTAACGCTGACGGGCGGACAAAAGCACGTTGCCCAGGCGGCTGAGTTCTGGGTGTTCTGCGCCGATTTTAACCGTCATCTGCAAATCTGCCCCGAGGCCGAGCTGGGGCTGGCGGAACAGCTGCTGCTGGGCGTGGTGGATACGGCGCTGATGGCGCAAAACGCGTTCACGGCGGCGGAATCGCTGGGGCTTGGCGGCGTCTATATTGGCGGGCTGCGTAACAACATCGAAAGCGTGACGGAACTGCTGAAGCTGCCGAAACACGTTCTGCCGCTGTTTGGTCTGTGCCTCGGCTGGCCGGCGGATAACCCGGATCTGAAGCCGCGCATTCCTGCTGCGATGCTGGTGCATGAAAACCACTGCCAGCCGGTCGACCAGGACGTTCTGCATCAATACGATGAAGAGCTAGCGAACTACTATCTGACGCGCGACAGCAACAACCGCCGCGACACCTGGAGCGACCATATTCGTCGCACCATCATCAAGGAGAACCGCCCGTTCATTCTTGATTACCTGCACAAACAGGGCTGGGCAACGCGGTAGTCCATTCCTCCTGCGCCTCGTGTATGATAGGCAGGCTTTTACCATGTCTTTAGAGAGGTGCAGGGTGAAAATTGCCATATTGTCCCGGGATGGAACGCTCTATTCATGTAAACGCCTGCGAGAAGCGGCGGCGAAACGCGGACATCAGATTGAGATCCTCGATCCGATGTCCTGCTATATGAACATCGACCCTGCGGCATCGTCGATTCATTACAAAGGCCGCAAACTCCCGCATTTTGATGCGGTTATCCCCCGCATTGGCTCCCAGATCACCTATTACGGTACGGCTGCGCTGCGCCAGTTTGAAATGCTGGGAAGCTATCCGCTCAACGAGTCCGTGGCGATCTCCCGCGCCCGCGATAAGCTGCGCTCGCTGCAACTGCTGGCGCGCCAGGGAATCGATCTGCCCGTCACCGGGATTGCCCACTCCCCGGACGACACCAGCGATTTAATCGACATGGTGGGCGGTGCGCCGCTGGTTATTAAGCTGGTGGAAGGTACGCAGGGTATTGGGGTGGTACTGGCGGAGACGCGTCAGGCGGCGGAAAGCGTGATCGACGCGTTTCGCGGTCTGAATGCCCATATTCTGGTGCAGGAGTATATTAAAGAGGCCAACGGGTGCGACATCCGCTGCTTTGTGGTGGGCGATGAGGTGGTGGCCGCCATAGAGCGGCAGGCAAAAGAGGGCGACTTCCGCTCTAACCTGCACCGCGGCGGTATCGCGCGGGTGGCCCTTATTAGCGAGCGCGAGCGCGAGATTGCGGTGAAAGCAGCGCAGACGCTGGGCCTGGACGTGGCGGGGGTCGATCTGCTGCGTGCCGGGCGCGGGCCGCTGGTGATGGAAGTCAACGCCTCGCCGGGGCTGGAAGGGGTGGAAAAAACCACAGGCGTCGATATTGCAGGTAAAATGATCGCATGGATTGAACGCCATGCGACGCCGGGATTTTGCCTGAAAACGGGCGGTTAAATGGATCGGCGCGCACTTTTTGCGTAATCTGGACAACGTTTTTATTTAAGAGGCTGCACAGCGATGGATTTACAGGTCGTACCTACACTGGATACGTTACGTCAATGGCTCGATGATGCCGGTATTACTTTCTTCGAATGCGACTCCTGCCAGGCGCTGCATCTGCCTCACATGCAAAATTTCGACGGCATTTTCGATGCCAAAATCGATCTGATCAACGACGTGATCCTTTTCTCCGCGCTGGCCGAAGTAAAGCCTTCAGCGCTGCTGGCGCTGGCCTCTGATCTGTCAGCGATCAACGCCAGTTCTTTGACGGTGAAAGCGTTTCTCGACATACAGGATGATAATCTGCCAAAGCTGGTGGTTTGCCAGTCTTTATTCTCCGGCGCGGGGCTCTCCTTCAAGCAGTTCGCCTGGTTTATGCGCCTGAGCGAAGAGCAAATTTCCATGGTAATGATGGAAGCCAACGCACATCACCTGCTGTATAGCGCGGAAGATGACGCCGAGAATAATGATGCATCTCCCAATTTTCTCCACTAAGCCTGTCTGACTTTTGCGCAGTCGCTGCCAGAGCGGCTGCATAACACCGTTTTTTCTGCTGCTTTTAACCTTTCTTTAAAGAGTTTTTCACCTCCTCTGCGGCCGTTTCGGCTTATCACGTAGACATAATCTGCATAAAAAATTGATAAAAGGCGTTTTTTCGTCTGGGCTATAGCCGGAGACACGGGCTACAGTTATTCTTGCGGTGCTTAAAAAAGCGAGCGGAACCTGCCGGAATGAGGGGGGTATTTTATTTCGGGCAGAGCGACAAACTATGCATGATTATTGCATATCTTCAGGCTGCACAGATTTGGTTCGTTTGTTAACGAACTTTCAGAAGGAATAACAATATGATCGCCTTGAATAAAAAATGGTTATCGGGTCTGGTTGCGGGTGCTCTGATGGCCGTCTCTGCCGGCACGCTCGCTGCGGAACAAAAAACGCTGCACGTCTATAACTGGTCTGACTATATTGCGCCGGACACCGTCGCGAATTTTGAAAAAGAGACCGGCATTAAGGTTGTCTACGACGTATTCGATTCCAACGAAGTGCTGGAAGGCAAACTGATGGCGGGCAGCACCGGTTTCGATCTGGTGGTGCCGTCGGCAAGCTTCCTGGAGCGTCAGCTGACCGCCGGTGTCTTCCAGCCGCTGGACAAGAGCAAATTACCAAACTGGAAAAACCTCGATCCGGACGTGCTGAAGCTGGTGGCGAAGCACGATCCGGAGAATAAATACGCGATGCCTTACCTGTGGGCGACCACCGGTATTGGCTATAACGTGGATAAAGTCAAAGCGGCGCTGGGCCCGGACGTCAAGCTGGACAGCTGGGACGTGGTGCTGAAGCCGGAAAACCTCGAGAAGCTGAAAAGCTGCGGCGTCTCTTTCCTTGATGCGCCGGAAGAGATTTTCGCCACCGTGCTTAACTATCTCGGCAAAGATCCAAACAGCAGCAAGGCTGACGACTACACCGGTCCGGCGACTGACCTGCTCCTGAAGCTGCGTCCGAATATTCGCTACTTCCACTCCTCTCAGTACATCAATGACCTGGCTAACGGGGATATCTGCGTGGCCATCGGCTGGGCGGGCGACGTCTGGCAGGCGGCGAACCGCGCGAAAGAGGCGAAAAACGGCGTGAATGTTTCCTACTTCATTCCGAAGGAGGGGGCGCTGGCGTTCTTCGACGTCTTCGCGATGCCGGCTGATGCGAAAAATAAAGAGGAAGCGTATCAGTTCCTCAACTACCTGATGCGTCCGGACGTGATTGCCCACATCAGCGACCATGTCTACTACGCCAACGGTAACAAGGCCTCCGTGCCGCTGGTGAGCGAAGATATCCGCAATAATCCGGCGATCTACCCGCCAGCCGATGTGTTTGCCAAGCTGTTCACCCTGAAAGTGCAGGAACCAAAAATTGACCGTGTGCGTACCCGCGCGTGGACCAAGGTGAAAAGCGGTAAGTAACGGCGTTTGATATCGTTGCCCGGTGGCGCTGTTGCTTACCGGGCCGACAGATCCCGTAGGCCGGGCAAGCGTTAGCGCCGCCCGGCGATGCGCACCCTGACGGTGCGTTTGCACCAGTGTTGATCTATGCCGGAGAACACCCCGTGAATGACGCGATCCCCCGCCCGCAGGCGAAAGTCCGTAAAGCGCTGACCCCGCTTCTTGAAATTCGTAACCTCACCAAATCCTTCGACGGCCAGCATGCCGTGGACGATGTCAGCCTGACGATCTACAAAGGTGAAATTTTTGCTTTGCTCGGCGCATCGGGCTGCGGCAAATCCACACTGCTGCGTATGCTGGCAGGCTTTGAACAGCCTACCGCCGGGCAGATCGTGCTGGATGGGGTAGACCTCTCCAGCGTGCCGCCGTACCAGCGGCCCATAAACATGATGTTCCAGTCCTATGCCCTGTTCCCGCACATGACCGTTGAGCAGAACATCGCCTTCGGCCTGAAGCAGGACAAACTGCCGAAAGCCGAAATCACCGCGCGCGTGGCAGAGATGCTGAGCCTGGTGCATATGCAGGAGTTTGCGAAGCGTAAGCCGCATCAGCTTTCCGGCGGCCAGCGTCAGCGCGTGGCGCTGGCAAGAAGTCTGGCGAAGCGTCCAAAATTATTACTGCTCGACGAGCCGATGGGCGCGCTGGATAAAAAGCTGCGCGACCGGATGCAGCTGGAAGTGGTGGATATCCTCGAGCGCGTGGGGGTGACCTGCGTGATGGTGACCCACGATCAGGAAGAGGCGATGACCATGGCCGGGCGCATTGCGATCATGAATCGCGGTAAGTTCGTGCAGATCGGCGAGCCGGAAGAGATCTATGAACACCCGACAACCCGCTACAGCGCGGAGTTCATCGGCTCGGTAAACGTCTTCGAAGGGCTACTGAAGGAACGCCAGGAAGACGGTCTGGTGATTGAATCGCCGGGGCTGGTGCACCCGCTGAAGGTTGATTCTGATAACTCCGTGGTGGACAACGTGCCGGTTTACGTTGCCCTGCGCCCGGAAAAAATCATGCTTTGCGATGAGCCGCCCGCCGATGGCTATAACTTTGCCGTGGGCGAAGTGGTGCACATTGCCTATCTCGGCGATCTGTCGATTTACCATGTGCGCCTGAAAAGCGGCCAGATGCTCAGCGCCCAGTTACAGAACGAACACCGGTATCGCAAGGGACAGCCAACCTGGGGCGACGAAGTGAGCCTCTGCTGGGATGCGGACAGTTGCGTAGTCCTGACGGTATAAGGAGCGGTCATGAGCACACTTGAACCTCCAGCCCGCGTCAAAAAACCGGGCGGTTTCGCGCTCTGGCTGGCGCGCATGCAGATGGCGCATGGCCGCAAGCTGGTCATCGCCATGCCCTATATCTGGCTGATCCTGCTGTTTCTGCTGCCGTTCCTGATCGTCTTTAAGATCAGCCTGGCGGAGATGGCGCGGGCGATCCCACCGTATACCGATCTGTGGGAGTGGGCCGACGGGCAGCTGACGCTGACCTTAAACCTCGGTAATTTCCTGCAACTGACCGACGATCCGCTCTATTTCGAAGCCTATTTGCAGTCGTTACAGGTTGCGGCTATTTCTACGATTTGCTGCTTGTTGATGGGCTACCCGCTGGCGTGGGCAGTGGCGCACAGCAAGCCGTCGACGCGAAATATTTTACTGCTGTTGGTCATTTTACCGTCGTGGACGTCGTTCCTGATCCGCGTGTACGCGTGGATGGGGATCCTGAAGAATAACGGCATACTGAATAACTTCCTGCTGTGGCTTGGGGTCATCGACCAGCCGCTGACGATCCTGCACACCAACCTTGCGGTGTATATCGGGATTGTCTATGCCTATCTGCCGTTTATGGTGCTGCCAATCTATACGGCGCTGACGCGAATCGATTACTCGCTGGTGGAAGCCTCGCTGGACCTCGGCGCACGCCCGTTGAAGACTTTCTTCAGCGTCATTGTGCCGCTCACCAAAGGCGGGATCATCGCCGGATCGATGCTGGTATTTATCCCGGCGGTCGGGGAGTTTGTGATCCCGGAACTGCTCGGCGGCCCGGACAGTATCATGATTGGCCGCGTGCTGTGGCAGGAGTTCTTCAATAACCGCGACTGGCCGGTGGCCTCGGCGGTGGCGATCGTCATGTTACTGCTGCTGATCGTGCCGATCATGTGGTTCCACAAACATCAGCAGAAACAGATGGGAGACCACGGATGAACAACTTACCGGTAGTACGCTCCCCGTGGCGAATTGCGATCCTGATTATCGGCTTTACCTTCCTGTATGCGCCAATGCTGATGCTGGTGATCTACTCGTTCAACAGCTCTAAGCTGGTCACCGTCTGGGCGGGCTGGTCCACGCGCTGGTACAGCGAGCTGTTCCATGATGATGCGATGATGAGCGCGGTGGGGCTGAGCCTGACCATTGCGGCGCTGGCGGCGACGATGGCCTGCGTGCTGGGCACTATCGCCGCGCTGGTGATGGTGCGCTTTGGCCGTTTCCGCGGGGCGAATGGTTTCGCGTTTATGATCACCGCCCCGCTGGTTATGCCGGACGTCATCACCGGCCTGTCGCTACTGCTGCTGTTTGTCGCGCTGGCGCACGCCATCGGCTGGCCAGCGGATCGCGGGATGCTCACCATCTGGCTGGCACATGTCACCTTCTGTACGGCGTATGTGGCGGTGGTGATCTCCTCGCGACTGCGCGAGCTGGATCGCTCCATTGAAGAGGCGGCGATGGATCTCGGCGCAACGCCGCTGAAGGTCTTTTTCATCATCACGCTGCCGATGATTATGCCGGCGGTGATCTCCGGCTGGCTGCTGGCGTTCACGCTCTCGCTCGACGATCTGGTTATCGCCAGCTTTGTGTCGGGGCCGGGCGCGACGACGCTGCCGATGCTGGTCTTCTCCAGCGTGCGGATGGGGGTGAATCCGGAGATCAACGCCCTGGCGTCCATCATCCTTGGCGTGGTCGGAATTGTCGGATTTATCGCCTGGTATTTGATGGCGCGCGCGGAAAAACAGCGTGTGCGCGATATCCAGCGTGCAAGACGCGGCTGAAGGAATTACTATTTCCAATGATGTGCTGCGTATGACGCGGCACTGTTTTTCAGGGAAGTAAAAACATTGGGATTCTTACAAAAAACACGTCATTCGCACGCTCGTCCGAACGTCCCTGCACTGGTGCAGGTGGCGGCGCTCGCCATTATTATGATCCGCTGCCTGGATGTGCTGATGATAATGAACACGCTGGGTCCGCGCGGAATGGGGGAATTTATTCACCGCAGCGCGCAGACGTGGAATCTGACGCTGGTGTTTCTCAGCAGCCTGATGCTGGTGTTTATTGAGATCTACTGTGCGTTCTCGCTGGTGAAAGGACGTAACTGGGCGCGCTGGGTGTATCTGCTTACGCAGATCACCGCCGCAGGCTACCTGTGGGCCGCCTCGCTGGGCTATGGCTATCCGGAGCTGTTCAGCATACCCGGTGAGTCGCGACGCGAGATTTTCCATTCACTGGTGATGCAAAAACTGCCGGATATGCTGGTGCTCTGCCTGCTTTATCTCCCGGCTTCCAGTCGGCGGTTCTTCCGCCTGCAATAATGTGTATAATCGCAGCCCTCGTGTTTCTTAAGGTTTTCATATGCAGTGCGCACTCTATGACGCCGGACGCTGCCGCTCCTGTCAGTGGATAGAACAGCCGGTCTCTCAACAACTCACCGCCAAAATGGCCGACCTGCAACAGCTGCTGACAGCACATGCGGTGGGCGAGTGGTGCGCACCCGTCAGTGGCCCGGAACAGGGCTTTCGCAATAAAGCCAAAATGGTGGTCAGCGGCAGCGTTGAAAAGCCGCTGCTGGGGATGCTGCACCGCGACGGCACCCCGGAAGATTTAACCGACTGCCCGCTATATCCCGCCTCGTTTGAGCCGGTGTTTAGCGCGCTGAAACCGTTTATCGCCCGGGCGGGGTTAACGCCCTATAACGTTGCCCGCAGGCGCGGCGAGCTGAAATACCTTTTGCTGACCGAAAGCCAGATCGACGGCGGAATGATGCTGCGCTTTGTGCTGCGTTCGGAAAACAAGCTGGAGCAGCTGCGCGCGGCGCTTCCGGGGTTGCAGGAACAGCTTCCGCAGCTCAAGGTTATCACCGCGAATATTCAGCCGGTGCATATTGCGATCATGGAAGGGGAGAAAGAGATTTTCTTCACCGAACAGCATGCGCTGGCTGAAAACTTCAACGGCGTGCCGCTGTGGATCCGTCCGCAAAGCTTCTTCCAGACTAACCCCACCGTCGCCAGCGCGCTGTACGCCACCGCGCGCGACTGGGTGCGTGCGTTACAGGTTCATCACATGTGGGATCTGTTCTGCGGCGTCGGCGGCTTTGGCCTGCACTGTGCCACGCCAGACATGCAGCTCACCGGAATTGAGATCTCCGCCGAAGCGATTGCCTGCGCGAAGCAGTCCGCCGCAGAGCTGGGGCTGACGAATCTGCACTTCCAGGCGCTGGACTCGACCCGGTTCGCCACCGGACAGGGCAACGTGCCGGAGCTGGTGCTGGTGAACCCGCCGCGCCGGGGTATCGGCCAGGCGCTCTGCGACTACCTGAGCCAGATGGCGCCGGAGTACATTGTCTACTCCAGCTGTAACGCGCAGACCATGGCGAAGGATATCGCCAGCCTGCCGGGCTACCGCATTGCGCGCGTTCAGCTTTTCGATATGTTCCCCCATACCGCCCATTATGAAGTGTTGACGTTGTTGGTGAAAACGCGCTAATCCTCAACATCGCCCGGTGGCGCTGCGCTTACCGGGCCTACGATCCGGAGTAGGCCGGGTAAGGCGTAGCCGCCACCCGGCTTTGTTTGCTCAACCCAGTAATGCGACTCCCGTCTCTGTTTTAAGCCAGCGTGGCGCTTTCAACTGGTCGGCAAAATAGCCTGTCAGCTCACGTTGTTAACCAAAGCGCAGGCCGGGTAAGGCGAAGCCGTCACCCGGCATAAACCCCGCACAATGTTCAACAAAATGTGAACTCTTCCCCCGCTCGAAATCAGGTAAGCTTACGTCATAACAAATGATTGAAGGCTTACCCATGAAGCAGATCCTGCTGGTAGAAGATGACCACGATATCGCGGCACTCCTGCGTCTTAACCTGGAAGATGAAGGCTATGCCATTACCCACGAGCCCGACGGGGGCAACGCCTTACAGCGTCTTGAAACACAGCTGTGGGACGCGGTGATCCTCGATCTGATGCTGCCGAATGTTGATGGTCTGGAGATTTGCCGCCGTATCCGCCAGATGACCCGCTATCTGCCCATTATCATCATTAGCGCCCGCAGCAGTGAAACTGACCGTATTACCGGCCTGGAAACCGGGGCGGATGATTATCTGGCAAAACCTTTCTCGGTGCAGGAGCTGATTGCCCGCATTAAGGCGCTGTTTCGCCGTCAGCAGGCGATGGGCCAGGCGCAGACGGACGGCATTATTCAGGCGCACGGACTGACTATCGATCCGCTGGCGCGCACCGTGCGCCTTAACGGCCAACACGTCGATCTCACCCCGCGCGAATTTGAACTGCTCTATTTCTTTGCCCGCCATCCCGGAGAGGTCTTTTCGCGGCTGGCACTGCTGGAGCAGGTATGGGGGTATCAGCACGAAGGCTACGAACACACCGTCAATACCCACATTAACCGCCTGCGCATTAAAATAGAGAAAGATGCCGCCGAGCCGGAGATCGTTCGCACCGTCTGGGGCAAAGGCTACAAATTTGCGGAGCAGAATCATGATGCGTCGCTTTAGCCTGAGCCAGCGCCTGACGCTGCTGTTTACGGCGTTACTGCTGCTCTGCGCCACCGTCGCCTGTGCGGTGCAGCTCTACAGTAGCATGCAGTACGGCAATGCGATGGTGCAGCGGCTCTCCGGTGGGCTGGCGCAGCAGATTGTGCAGCGGGAAGCGATTCTGGATGCGCAGGGCAGGGTGGATCGCAGCGCCTTAAAACCGCTGTTCGACCGGCTGATGACCTTTAATCCGAGCGTCGAGCTGTATGTTGTCTCGCCAGATGGCGATATCCTGGCCGATGCCGCCCCGCCGGGGCACATTCAGCGGCAAAAAATTGACCTCGCGCCGATACAGAATTTCCTCAGCGGGACGGTGATGCCGGTGTTTGGCGACGATCCCCGAAGCCAGAATAAGAAAGTCTTCAGCGCCACCCCGCTGCGGCAGGACGGTGAGCTGAAGGGGTATCTGTACATTATTTTGCAGGGGGAGGAGTCCAACGCGCTGGCGGAGATGGCCTGGCACAAAGCGCTCTGGAGTACGGCGCTGTGGTCGATGCTGCTGGTGGCGCTGTTTGGTCTGCTGGCGGGGTTGCTGCTCTGGTACTGGGTGACGCGCCCGGTTAAAGAGCTCACGCTGGACGTGGCCGGGCTGGAGCAGGACAGCATCAGCGCGATTAAGCAGCTGGCGGCCCAGCCGCTTGAGCCTGCCGGCCAGGATGAAGTGGCGATCCTGCGCAATACCTTTATCGAGCTGGCGCGCAAAATCACCTCTCAGTGGGATCGGCTGGCCGACAGCGACCGCCAGCGCCGGGAGTTTATCGCCAACATTTCGCACGACTTACGCACCCCGCTGACGTCGCTGCTGGGTTATCTGGAAACGCTGTCGCTGAAATCCGCAACGCTGTCGCCGCAGGAGCATCAGCAGTACCTCGCTACCGCGCTGCGTCAGGGGCAAAAGGTACGCCATCTGTCGCAGCAGCTGTTCGAGCTGGCGCGTCTTGAGCACGGCGGCATCAAGCCCCAGCGCGAGCGTTTTGCCATGGCTGAACTGATTTCCGACGTGGCGCAAAAGTTTGAACTCGCTGCCCGCACGCGTGAGTTAAATCTGCACATTGACGTCCCGGGTCCGCTGCCGCAGGTGTTGGCCGATGTTTCCATGATTGAACGGGTGGTGACGAATCTGCTGGATAATGCGATACGCCATACCCCAGCAGGTGGAGACATTCGTCTGGCGGTGTGGCAGGAGAACGACCGGTTACAGGTTGAAGTGGCCGACAGCGGAACGGGTGTTGATGCCGCATTACGGGACGATCTGTTCCAGCGTCCGTCAGCGTTAAATCCACAGGCCTCGCGGGAGCACCGGGGCGGGTTAGGGCTGTTAATCGTGAAAAGAATGCTGGAGCTGCACGGCGGGGGGATCAGGCTGATGGAGTCCGTGAGCGGGGCACGGTTCAGGTTCTTTGTGCCGCTTTAAGAAATTGCCGGGTGGCGGCTTCGCCTTACCCGGCCTACAGACCACCCCCGTAGGCCAGGTCACCCGGCAAAAAAGGTTATTGCGGGAACCACTGCTCGCTGATTTTCTGGTATGTGCCGTCAGCTTTGATCGCTTTCAGCGCGCCGTTCAGTTTCTCAAGCAGAGCCTTGTTATCCGGACGCACGGCAATACCGAGGCCAGTGCCGAAATACTGCGGATCGGTCACTTTCTCCGTCGCTGTACCCAGCTGCGGGTTGGTTTTCAGCCACTCATTCACGACCGCGGTGTCGCCAAATACGCCATCAATACGGCCATTTTTCAGGTCGATAATGGCGTTCTGGTAGCTGTCGTAGGCCACGGTTTTGACTTCAGGATGCTTGTCCTGGAGGTATTTCTGGTGCGTGGTGCCGTTCTCCATGCCGATGCGCTTGCCTTTCAGCTCGTCGAAAGATTTATAAGCCCCTTTCTTCGCAATCACCACCGCAGAGTTCGCGTAGTACGGGTCGGTGAACGCGACCTGCTTGCTGCGCTCTGGCGTGATGTCCATGCCGGAGATCACCGCGTCGTACTTTTTAAATTTCAGGGACGGGATCAGGCTGTCAAATGCGTGGTTAGTAAAGGTGCAGTCGGCCTGCATCTGCTTGCACAGCGCTTTCGCCAGGTCGATGTCGAAGCCGACGATCTGGTTGCTGGCATCCAGCGATTCAAACGGCGGATAGGTGGCAGAAACGCCGAAATTGATTTTATCGGCGGCGGATGCGCCAGCGGCGAAGGTTGCGAGTAATGCGGCCAGAACTAACTTTTTCATTGTAATGCTCCCGTCTGTCAATCTTGTCATTATGCGCCGTGTCTGCGGCATGGATGTACAATGCCACTCAATGAATTTATATGCAATAAATATGATTAAATATTATTTAATGCATAAAAAAATGCGGGTAACCCATCAGGTTACCCGCACTACGAAAACAGCTTTATGCATTAAGTCGTTTATTTTCTGCGCTCAAACGCCAGCGCCTTACGCTCGATAAGACGCATCATCAGGGTCAGCAGACCGTTGACCACCAGATAGACCAGACCCGCCGCACCGAACACCATCACGTCGTAGGTGCGTCCGTACAGCAGCTGTCCGTGGCCCATCACTTCCATCAGGGTGATGGTGTAGGCCAGAGAGGTGCTTTTGAACACCAGCACGACTTCGTTGGAATAGGAAGAGAGGGCGCGCTTAAAGGCATAAGGCAGCAGGATCGCCAGCGTATCCTTCTTGCTCATGCCCAGCGCCCCGCAGGACTGCCACTGGCCTTCCGGGATCGCGCGAATGGCGCCGTAGAACAGCTGCGTGGTATAGGCCGCGCTGTTCAGGGAGAGGGCAATCAGGGCGCAGAGCCATGGCTCAGAGAGCAGATGCCAGATAACCGGATATTCCTGTAACGACGGGAACTGGCCCGGGCCGTAGTAAATCAGGAAGATCTGCACCAGCAGCGGCGTTCCGGTGAAGAGCGTAATGTAGCCACGTACAATCCACACCAGCACCGGCGTTTTCAGCGTCAGGACGATGGTGAAGATCAGCGCCAGGATCAGCGCCACGATGATAGACGCGACGGTCAGCGTCAGGCTGGTGTGCAGCCCTTTCATCAGTTCGGGTAAATAATCCAGCATCAGCCTGGTCTCCGTTCAAAACGCGTTGCGCGCAGATCAATACGCTTCAGAACGTACTGGCTCAGCAACGTGATCACCAGGTAGATAGCCGCCGCGACGATGTACCAGGTAAACGGCTCCTGCGTACGGGTGGCGATACTTTTGGTTTGCAACATCAAATCGTTCACGCTGATCAGGCTCACCAGCGCGGTATCTTTCAGCAGTACCAGCCACTGGTTACCCAGCCCTGGCAGGGCATGACGCCACATCTGCGGCATCACCAGGCGGAAGAAGATCGCCGCTTTCGACAGACCCAGCGCCTGGCCGGATTCCCATTGACCCTGCGGTACCGCTTTCAGCGCGCCGCGCAGCGTTTGTGACGCATAGGCCGAATAGAGCAGGGAGAGCGCAATCACGCCGCACAGGAACGGGCTGACGTCGAAGTTCTCAATCTGCATCTGCACCGGGATCTGCGCAAAGCCGAGATTAATCGTGAAGCCGTCCGACAGCGTTAACAGCAGCTGTGAGGAGCCGAAATAGATAAACAGGACCACCAGAATTTCCGGCAGTCCACGCAGCACAGTCACCAGCGCTGAACCGAGCCATGCGACAGGGCGCCACTTAACGGACTCCCACACCGCAAAGAACATCGCCAGTACGAGGCCGATAATCAGTGCACAAACGGCAAGGCCGACGGTCATCCCGGCGGCGCTTGCTAAAGGAAAAATTTCATTCATCAGGAATTACTTCTGGAACCATTTTTTGTAGATGGTTTCGTAGGTGCCGTCTTTCTTCACTTTTTCCAGCGCAGCGTTGAATTTCTGCTGCAACTCGGTATTGCCCTGACGTACGGCAATACCCAGACCTGTACCGAAGTAGTCTTTATCGGTCACCTTGTCACCCACGGCGGCCAGCTTGTCGTTCGCTTTCAGCCATTCAGTCACAACAGCCGTGTCCCCGAACACCGCATCGATACGACCGTTTTGCAGGTCCAGCTTCGCATTCTGGTAGCTGTCATACGGCACGGTGGTGATTTCCGGATGCTTATCCATGATGAATTTCTGGTGCGTGGTGCCGTTCTGCACGCCGACTTTCTTGCCTTTCAGCAGGTCAACGGAGGCGTATTTACCTTTCTGACCGATGAACAGGGCCGAGTTGTCATAATAAGGGGTGGTGAACAGAACCTGCTTTTCACGCTCCGGAGTGATGTCCATTCCGGCCATTACGGCGTCGATACGGCGGAACTTCAGGCTTGGGATCAGGCTGTCGAACGCCTGGTTGCTGAAGGTACAGGTCGCGTCGATTTCTTTACACAGGGCGTTTGCCAGGTCCACGTCGAAGCCAACAATCTTGTTGTTCGCATCAATGGATTCAAACGGAGGGTAGGACGCTTCAGTGGCGAAACGGATGGTCTGGGCTGCGGTAGCGGAAAGGCTGACGCTAGCAAGCAGCGCGGCAATCAATACTTTTTTCATTATAATTTCCCTAACACATTAGTGTGATAAGTAGTTTTTGAAGGCATCGGTTTGCGGGTTAGTGAAGCAGCTCGCGTCACCCTGCTCAACGATATACCCGTTTTCCATATAGACCACGCGGCTGGCGGTTTTGCGCGCCACTTCCACCTCGTGGGTCACGATGACCTGGGTAATGTTAGTTTCCGCCAGCTCACGAATGATGCTCACGATCTGGGCGGTAATTTCCGGGTCCAGCGCCGCGGTCGGCTCGTCAAACAGCAGCACCGCAGGCTCCATCATCAGCGCACGGGCGATCGCCACACGCTGTTGCTGACCACCAGAAAGATGTAAAGGATACCGGTCGCTGTACGGTTTCAGACGCAGACGTTCCAGCAGCTTTTCCGCACGCGCCATCGCCTGGTCTTTGCTTAAGCCAAGCACGCGGCACGGGGCTTCAATCAGGTTTTGCACCACCGTCAGATGCGGCCAGAGATTGTATTGCTGGAAAACCATGCCCACGTTTTGACGCAGTTCACGAATCGCTTTATCAGACGGGGTTTTCGCGAAGTCAAAATGGTTACCGGCGATGGCCAGCGTCCCCGAACGGGGCATTTCAAGCAGATTAAGAACACGCAGAAGGGAGCTTTTTCCCGCGCCGCTTGGGCCGAGCAAAACCAGCGTTTCGCCCTCCGGGCAACTCAGCGTAATGTCGAACAGCGCCTGGTGTGCGCCGTAGAAGCAGTTAATGCCGTTTAGTTTAATACTCATCGGGGCAGTCTTTACTCATCCAGGCAATCTATAGCAATTGAGGCCGCAGATAGTACCGTTGACAGAATAGTTATGCAATATTTCTGCGTTAAAAGTTAAATATAACCCGTATTTACTCTTAAACATAGCACAAAATAGCGACGGGAATGGGGGGCGAGTATAAATGTCGGCATTCCGCAGGAAATGCCGGACATTTTACGGGGTTAACGTTTATTTAACGGAGGCGTTAGCGGTTCTCAATCGACTGGCGAAGGGTGCCCGCCGGGGCATGAACGCTGCCGCCAATGTAGCGCACATCGTCTATTGCCCAGCACTGGCCTTCACGGATCATCAGAACCTCATCCTGCCATGTTTGCGTCCCCTGGGTGAGCTTCACGCGCAGGGGAATATTGCGTGCGTCGGTATTCGGTATGGTGGACGCGCTGGCAACGTCGGCGCTGTCCGGCAGCGTGGCGCGGCTGGAGAACGGATCGGATGACAGCAGGGCGTTGTGCTGCGGATCGCGCGAAGCGTCGGTGAGCAGTTTCGCCAGATTATCGCTCAGGTACGGGCGCAGGGCGGTCAGGTCATTACCGCGATGCTGAATACGGTAATCATAAAATTGTTGCGCCACGGCATCCGGGCCACCCTCAATACAAGGGCCGCTGCGGGTTCCGATATCCTTAAAGGCTGGCGTGACCGGCGTTGTGCAGGCGCTGAGCACCAGCGCGCATGGCACTAAAAGCGTTAAAGCAGAGTAGCGCATGTTGATTTCCTTATTTATTAACTATCCTTTCAATCATAGCGTAACGAACCGATAATGCTGTCGCTAACGCATTGAACGCTAAAGAAGGAGAGAAAGTATGCAATTTTCAACAACGCCAACCCTGGAAGGTCAACCGATTACCGAGTACTGCGGCGTGGTCACCGGTGAGGCGATTCTGGGCGCCAACATTTTCCGCGATTTCTTTGCCGGCATTCGGGATATCGTCGGGGGTCGTTCCGGCGCGTACGAGAAAGAGCTGCGTAAGGCGCGCGAGATTGCGTTTAAGGAGCTGGGCGAGCAGGCCAAAGCGCTGGGCGCGGATGCGGTGGTGGGCATTGATATCGACTACGAAACGGTCGGGAAAGATGCCAGCATGCTGATGGTGAGCGTAAGCGGCACGGCGGTGAAGACCCGTCGATGAAGCGTTCGCTCTCAACCCTCCTGCTGGCGATGTTGCTGGCAGGATGCGCCTCGGAAGAGGGCATTGTTGATAAAGGCGCGTACGAGCTGGATACGCGCCATCAGGCGCAGGCGGCCTACCCGCGTATAAAGGTGCTGGTTATTCACTACACCGCCGATGATTTCGACACCTCGCTTGCGACCCTGACCGATAAAAACGTCAGCTCTCACTATCTCATCCCCGCAAAGCCGCCAGCTCCGCAGGGCAAACCGCGTATCTGGCAGCTGGTCCCGGAGAGCGAACTGGCCTGGCATGCGGGCATCAGCTTCTGGCGTGGCACCAACCGCATAAATGATACCTCCGTCGGCATTGAGCTGGAAAACCGCGGCTGGCGGAAAACCGGTGACGTGAAAACCTTTACCCCCTTCGAACCGGGGCAAATTGCGGCGCTGATCCCGCTTGCCAGAGATATCATCGCCCGCTACGACATTAAACCGCAGAACGTGGTGGCACACTCGGATATCGCCCCGCAGCGTAAAGACGATCCTGGCCCGCTGTTTCCGTGGCGCGAACTGGCGCAGCAGGGTATCGGAGCCTGGCCCGATCCGGGGCGCGTGAATTTTTATATCAACGGGCGACCGCATTATCAGCAGGTTGATACCGCAGCACTGCTCGATTTGCTGGCGCGCTACGGTTACGAGGTGCCAGAAAACAGTACGCCCGAACAGCAAAAACGCATCATCATGGTTTTCCAGATGCATTTCCGTCCGCAGTTATGGAATGGCGTAGCGGATGTGGAAACCATGGCGATTGCCGAAGCACTTTTAGAGAAATACGGGCAGGGGTAAACCTTCGGACTACCCCCGAATGAGTATATTTTCGTAAGTTCCTATCAGATTAATCCTAAGTACAAACTCATTTCATTTTTAGTTAATTGACTTAAAATTATCCCGATTTAAGATGGACACATAGCGCGCTAAGTAATTTGGCGAATTAATAAAAAGCTTCACTCTATTTTTGTTTATTCTTGACGTTTTCATCAGGAAAAATATTTATGGCTCGGTAACAACACCGTGGCCATGCTTTTTAAAAATCACATCTTAAATCGGGTATAACAATGTTAAGCATCTATGGAAAAAAATTACGTCCGCAACATGAAATGGAAAAGATCATTTCTGCAACCTCAGGCGTTGAAGAAAGAACGTTAAAAAAATGGCAGAAAATTTCCACTTCTGATTCCGGCTATATTCATATTATCGTTAGCGGTGAAGTCGAATTTCGACGTGAATCTGACGAACTGTGCATGTTCACCGTCACCGGGCAATGCATTTTCGGCCTGTCGTCAATGTATTACAACGCCACCCATATGTACGGCCTTGTTCGGACGAATACGGTTGTTCGCTCGATCAAGAAAGAGGTCTTCGCCCAGCTGATGACCGAAAAAAATCTGTGGCCAGAACTGACCAAAGTCCTTTCCTGGTACATCTGCATGCTGAGCAAACGTGATGATGTTCTGGTTGCCCGCAGTGCGTATTCCGTTGTCCGCGAATTTTTATATGAGATTAACGACCTGATTGTTCAACAACAGCGTGATATTAACGTTTATGATTACATTCAGGAATACACTAACCTGGCACGTAGCACTATTATTAAAATCCTCTCCGATCTGAAAAAGGGTCAATATATTGTGGTGGAAAAAGGTCGACTGCTTAACCTTACCGCACTGCCTGAAAAATATTAATACCTGCTCCCGCCGTCTCCTTTTTCACTGAAAGGAGAACGGCTATTTCCACTGTTTTTTACACTGGCTTGTGAATTATCCTGCGTTTCGTCAACCGGCGGCGCGGGAATTTTTCCTTGAGAATAATCCTGCTCCTGCTCTTTTAGCGCCTGCTTAAATAATTCTGTTAATGATGACTCTTCACTGCCCGTGCTGGCGGGAGCGTTATCGTGCTCATGCGCTTCGGTCCCGGGTAAGGTATCCCGCGAGGCGTCGTGTGGCACCGCGCCGTCGGGCGCCTGCTGCCAGTCGCCATCATCACTGTTGATCGGCAGATCCTGCATCGATGGAACATCAACTGGCACTGGCGCAGCTTTAGGCTGCGGATGCGGGAACGGTTTACTCACGTACACGTAATGCATATCCGAAAGCTGCGTTTCCGGTTTCGCAACGCTGGCGTTGACCGGTTCAGGCGCCGGGTGGTGCAGGTTCCAGTAGACGTGCATATACTGGCCGACAACCAGCATGACGCAAAGCCCGACCAGCCATAACGCTGTTTTGCCGAATACGTTTTTCAGGCTGGGGAGACGGTACGAAAACCAGACCGCTTCCCCGGTTGTATAGCTGCGCTGGGCCGCAAGACAGATGGTCGACATTAGGCTTTCTTCTCCTGCATTTTCGCGTCCGGGGTGGTGCGGGTGGCCTGAATCAGTACGCCCGGCGTGCTGTTGGTCACACGCATCAGCTGCATCAGCGTATCTTCACCGGGGATACCATCCACGTGCAGATGCATTTTTTGCTGGAACTCGCGGGTGCGTTTCATCATCTCTGTGGTCCAGATCCGGGCATGCGTTTCGGGCTGGCTCAGCGCCAGGCTTAATTGCTGATCCAGCCAGGCCATATCTTTGCTGTCGCTGGCCGCGCCGATCGCGTCTTTACCTTCCGGTGTCAGGCGGTGCAGCTGGGTGAAGTTGCCGGTCGCGTGCCGGTTAAACCAGCTGCGGCTCACCTGCCAGGTCCGGTTATTCATTAACAGGTCAATGGACGTGTCCCCGACCCTGGCGACCACCGCATAGTTAAGATGGCCGCTGGTTTTCAGTTCACTGACCCACGGATACCCTTCCTGCGCCAGCGCCTCCGGCGACGCGTTCCCCTGTTTACACATCAGGTTCACTTTGGCGGCGTTCTGGCACAACGCATCTTCGGCCGAGGCGTCATACCCCCACATGAGATACAGCTGATGCATCGCATCCGGCTGATTAACTATTTCGTTGTCGATAACCGGCACTACGGGCGCTTCGACTTTTAGCGATTGCTGTTTCCAGCTGACGGGCACCGGGAGCTGGATCGGCAGGCGTGCGCCGATCGATGAGGTCAAATACCAGCCACAGGCGGCAAACAGCACGGACGCAAACAGCCCCACGGTCGCCAGGCGCTTACCATGTTTTTGGGCGGGCAGGATCTCTCCCGCCGCCAGACGTAAATGACGTGGGCTGACCTGCGCCGCGCGTTCCGTCCAGGCGGCGAGCATTGACAGGTGCGCCAGCGCGTTCAGTTTGCTGATGTTGCCTTTGGTTAGCGTGTGCATTTTACGCACGCGGGCAGGCGGCAACGGCGAGTTTTCGCAGCCGTGTTCTTCGCACTGGGCCTGTACATAGCTCAGGTATTCGCGGCAGGTCAGGGGGCGCAGGGCATGATGCGTGTGCGTATATTCGCGCAGTTCAGGTTGCTTTAGCAGGATCTCCTGATCCGCAGTGCCCGTCAGTACCACGGCGAGCCGGAAGTTCAGCTCCTGGGCGCGCGTGAGCAGCGTTCCCAGGACTTCACGGCAGCTCTCCTTCATGGCTTCGGCATGGGCGATCGTCAGCACTCTGGATTTTGCTTTCCCCTCCTGCCACTGGCGCAGGACGGCATCCACTGCCTGCATGCGATCTTTAATCACTTTCGTTCCCGGGTTGAGTTTGTACAGCAGGCTACTGGCACTCAGTTTGGGAAACGCGTTGATGGCAAGAACGGTATGGTTGCTGGCTTTCAGCGCGTCGATGAACTGACCCAGAAGCGGAGCGTCGTCGCAAAAAAGCCCGATAATTCCCGCCAGCTGGGTTTTCTCTTTCAGCAGGTTGAACACGTCCTGATGATAAGGCACCAGAAAATCACCGGATAAACGGGTGATTGTCCTGAATGGCGGATTTTTAAAATTAAAGTGGCTCTGATACATAACGACTTACCGTCTCTGATTAGGAATAGCAACAGCAGCTGAAAGTAAGGTAATGCCCCTGAGCGGTCAATTTGCAGACAGAGTAAAAATATCCAGCCGGCTGCGCCTAACATCTGGAATTTATACGGTCAATATTTTTCTTTATGAAAGTTGGTGGCGAAGTCAGTGGTCGCGTTTGCAACAGCTTATTACTATTTTCCTCCATATTGGCGCAGTATGACGCTGCTTATTTTTGCTTTGCTATAGGCCGGATAAAAAATGAGGTTCTCATTTCTGTCACGGTGGATAACGCCTTGTATTATGTTTTTGCTGCTCATTTTTTGTGGCCAGCAAGGCTATCTCACCTTTAAAGATTATAAAAAAGTTATGAATAAGTTTGCTAATTCTGACCTACAGCCGCTGAAAAAAACGCGCGAAGACAAACCCTTCACGCTTTTTACGGCTGCCGTCCGTCAGGAGAACTTATCGGCTGCGGCAAAACCCCCGCTGGCGGCGGAGATTGAAGGCATTGTGCGCAGTGATGACGCCTGGCTCTCCTTCGCTGTCATCAAAACCCCGGGCGGCCAGCGAAGCTACCGCGAGGGTGAACCGCTCGCCGGGTTTAACGACGCATTTATTCAGGAAATAAACAAAGATAATGTGGTGGTTAATTATGAAGGTGCTACGCAGGTACTGGCGTTAAATAAACCGGACTATTTTAAGGGGGGCGTGGAGAGCGGCCCGGTTACAAAATCGACGAAAGATGCTGGCGCAGAGAGTGTGCATCTTGATGATTATCTGGTGTTAAAACCCATCATTGAAAAAGGCCGACTGGAAGGCTACAGGATAAACCCAAGGAATGCCTCCGCCTTTTACAGTCAGTCAGGTCTGGAAAAAGGCGATGTGGCGATTCAGGTTAACTCTGTCGATATGACCGATGAAGCAAAAGCGAAAAGCATTATTGCCAACTGGTCGAAAATGAAAGAAGCGGAGGTCATCGTACGACGTCACGCTCACCTTGAAAATATTCGGGTTAATGTTCTAAACAATTAATAAGTGTGCAGACATGAAAAAATTTCCCTGGGCGTGCGTGGCGCTGACCGCATTGTCGTTATATTCTAGTTCGCTGCTTGCAGCTAACTTTAGCGCAAGTTTTAAAAATACTGATATTCGCGAGTTTATCGATACGGTAGGTCGCAATCTCAACAAAACTATTCTGGTCGATCCGTCCGTCCAGGGAACCGTCTCGGTCAGAACCTACAACGTGCTGACGGAGGATGAGTATTACCAGTTCTTCCTGAGCGTGCTGGATCTCTACGGCCTGTCGGTGATCCCGATGGACAACGGCATGGTCAAAGTGGTGCGCTCAAGCGTAGCGCGTACCGCCGGTGCGCCGCTGGCAGACAGCAAGAACCCGGGCAAAGGTGACGAGATTATCACCCGCGTGGTGCGTATGGAAAACGTACCCGTTCGCGAGCTGGCCCCGCTGCTGCGTCAGCTCAAGGATGCCACCGGCATCGGGAATGTGGTCCACTTTGAGCCGTCCAACGTCCTGCTGTTAACCGGTAAAGCCTCGGTGGTGAACCGCCTGGTGGATCTGGTTCAGCGCGTCGATAAAGAGGGTATTAAGCGCCGCGAAATCATCCCGCTGCGCTTTGCCTCTGCCAAAGAGCTTTCGGATATGTTGAATAACCTCAACAACGAAGAGCAGAAGGGGCAGAATGCGCCGCAGCTGGCGACCAAGGTGGTGGCGGATGACGAAACCAATAGCCTGGTGATCAGCGGCTCGGAAGATGCGCGCGCGCGTACCCGTTCCCTTATCCATCAGCTGGATCGCGAGCAGAATAACGAAGGAAACACCCGCGTCTTCTATCTCAAATATGCCAGCGCCACCAAAGTGGTACCGGTGCTGACGGGGATTGGCGAGCAGCTGAAAGACAAGCCGGGCGCGGCCAAAGCGAAAACCGCGAGCGCCTCAACCGACCTGAACATTACCGCCGACGAGTCGACCAACTCTCTGGTGATCACCGCGCAGCCTAACGTGATGAACTCCCTGGAGAAGGTGATCGACAAGCTGGATATTCGCCGTCCGCAGGTGCTGGTGGAAGCGATCATTGCCGAAGTGCAGGACGGCAACGGCCTGGATCTTGGCGTGCAGTGGACCAGCAAGCACGGCGGCGTGCAGTTTGGCGCTACCGGCCTGCCAATCAGCCAGATTAAAAATGGCACCATGAAAGGGGCGAGCTTCACGGGCCTTGCGACCGGCTTCTTTAACGGTGATTTCGGTGCGCTGGTGACCGCGCTCTCCACCGACGGTAAAAACGACATCCTCTCCACGCCAAGCGTGGTCACGCTGGATAATAAAGAAGCGTCGTTCAACGTCGGTCAGGATGTGCCGGTGCTTTCCGGTTCGCAAACCACCAGCGGCGACAACGTCTTTAACTCGGTTGAGCGTAAAACCGTGGGGACCAAGCTGAAGATTGTGCCGCAAATCAACGATGGCGACATGATCCACCTGAAGATTGAGCAGGAAGTATCCAGCGTCGACAACAGCGCAACGGAAGATTCCAGCCTCGGCCCAACCTTCAACACGCGCACGATTAATAACGAAGTGATGGTCCACAGTGGCCAGACGGTGGTGCTCGGCGGCCTGATGGAAAATGTGACCAAACAGTCGGTCTCCAAAGTGCCGCTGCTCGGCGATATCCCGCTGGTCGGGCAGCTGTTCCGCTACACCTCGCAGGATACCTCTAAACGCAACCTGATGGTGTTTATTCATACCACCGTCCTGCGTGACGACGACAACTACAGCGCAGCCTCGAAAGAGAAATACGACCAGATCCGGGTGCGCCAGATGCAGCGCGTGGAAGAGAAAAAGCTCGGTATTGTCGAGCCGAGCGACAACGCCGTACTGCCAGCGTTTCCTGCCGCCAGCACTGCACCCGTGAAAACCCACGCGGCACGCAATCCGTTTAAAGAGTAAGGCGGAGGGGAAACGTGGACGAACTGACTAAAACCCTGTGTAGCAGCAACTACGCAAAAGAAAACGGCGTTCTGCTTTACAACAATGACGTCTATATCCGTGAGGACACCCCGGCATTAGCACTGCTGGAGGTGCGCCGGGTGCTGGGACGCGCGTTCGTCCCGCTCACCCTGGCGCCGGAAGCGTTTGACGAGATGCTGGCCAAAATCTGGCAGCAGAGCAGCGGCGTGTCGCAGCAGCTGGTGGACGACATGGACGCGGATATCGATCTGATGGCGTTAACCGAGGAGATCCCGGATAACGAAGATTTGCTCGATAACGATGAAAACTCGCCGGTGATCCGCCTGATCAACGCCATTCTCGGCGAGGCGGTGAAGGACGGCGCGTCGGATATTCATATCGAAACCTTCGAGCGCACCCTGAGTATTCGCTTTCGCGTTGACGGCGTGCTGCGCCCGGTGCTGCAACCGGCGCGTAAGCTCGCCCCGCTGCTGGTGTCGCGTATCAAGGTGATGTCGAAACTGGACATCGCCGAGAAACGCCTCCCGCAGGATGGCCGTATCTCCCTGCGCATCGGTCGCAAGGCCATCGACGTGCGCGTCTCGACCATTCCGTCCCAGTACGGCGAGCGCGTGGTGATGCGCCTGCTCGATAAAAGCAATCTCAAGCCCGACATCAACAAGCTGGGGCTGATTGATGAAGAGCTGGAGAAGCTGAAAGGGCTGATCGACCGCCCGCACGGGATCATCCTCGTTACCGGCCCGACGGGTTCCGGTAAAAGTACCACTCTGTACGCCATTCTTTCGGCGCTGAACGGCCACGAACGCAACATTCTGACCGTGGAAGACCCGATTGAGTACGAGCTGGAAGGGGTGGGGCAGACGCAGGTTAACCCGCGCGTGGACATGACCTTTGCCCGCGGGCTGCGCGCCATTCTGCGTCAGGACCCGGACGTGGTGATGATCGGGGAAATTCGCGACGGTGAGACCGCCCAGATCGCGGTGCAGGCGTCGCTGACCGGTCACCTGGTGATGTCGACGCTGCACACCAACAGTGCCGCAGGGGCGATAACCCGTCTGCGGGATATGGGGCTGGAGTCGTTTTTAATCGGTTCATCGCTGCTCGGTGTCATTGCCCAGCGTCTGGTGCGTCGGCTGTGTACGCACTGCCGCACCACCAGTCCGCTGGACGCCAATGAAAAAGCGCTGTTCAGCTTTATGGACGCGCCGCCAGAAGCGATTTACCGCGCGGTGGGGTGCGAACACTGCCGTCAGAGCGGCTATCAGGGCCGCGCCGGTATCCATGAATTTCTGGTGGTGGACAGCGCCATGCGCCGCGCCATCCATGAAGATAAGGATGAAATGACCCTCGAAACGCAGCTCTTTAAGCAGGCCTACAGCCTGCGTGAAAACGGGCTGCTGAAGGTGATTAGCGGCGTGACGTCTCTGGAAGAAGTCATGCGCGTCACCGCCGAGCGTGGGGGGGATGCGTAATGGCTTTCTACGCCTGGACAGCGACGGATGCCGCGGGGAAAACACAGCGCGGGACGTTACAGGCCGAGGGGCAGAAGCAGGTTCGCCAGTGGCTTCGCGAGCAAAAGCTGATGCCCGTCAGCATCACCGAAACCCGCGAAACGGCGGCTGGCGGGAAAGCGAAAACCGGAGTGAAGCTCTCCACTCCGGTGCTGTCGATGTTTACCCGTCAGCTTTCGACGCTGGTCAACGCCGCGCTGCCGCTGGAGAGCGCGTTGAAAGCGATCTCGAAGCAGACGGAAGACAAAAAGCTGGCGGCGATGGTGGTGGAGATCCGCGAAAAGGTGGTGGAAGGCCACACCCTGTTCGATGCCTTCAGCCAGTTTCCGCGCACCTTCGACAAGCTTTACTGCACGCTGGTGATGGCCGGGGAGAAAACCGGTCACCTGGGCGACGTGCTGGAAAAGCTGGCGGAGTACAACGAGCAGCGCCAGAAGATGAAAAGCAAGCTGACGCAGGCAATGGTCTACCCGATAACCCTCACCGTGGTCGCCATCGCGGTCAACAGCATCCTGCTGGTGGCGGTGGTGCCGCAGGTGATCGAGCAGTTTACCCACATGAAGCAGCAGCTGCCGATCACCACCCGGACGCTGATTGCGGTCAGTGATTTCCTGCAAGCCTGGGGCATTTATATTGTGGGCATTCTGGGGGGCGGCTTTATCGGCTTCAAAACCTGGCTGAGGAATGCCAAAAACCGTTTTCGCTGGCACAGCTGGCTGGTGAACGGCTCGCCGATTAAAAAGCTGGTCTGCGCCATCAACAGCGCCCGCTATATCCGTACCCTGAGCATTTTGCAGGCCAGTAGCGTGCCGCTGCTGGAGGGGATGTATATCGCGATGGACGGTATCGAAAACCGCTATGCCCGGCAGGTGCTGGAGCAGGCCGCCGACACCGTGCGCCAGGGGGCGTCGCTGTATGCGGCGCTGGAACAGGCGAAATTATTCCCGCCCACCATGCTGTATATGATTGCCTCCGGCGAAGAGAGCGGGGAATTAGGTAATTTAATGGACCGCGCGGCGGAAAACCAGGAATCGGCCTTACAACATCGAATTACATTAACGCTGTCGGTCTTTGAACCGGCGCTGGTGGTATCCATGGCGACGATTGTTTTATTCATCGTTCTGTCAATATTACAACCGCTTCTGCAACTTAATAATATGGTAGGTTAAATCATGGCTTTAAAACGTAAAAACCTGGCTCGCCAGGCGGGCTTTACATTGCTCGAATTAATGGTGGTTATTGTTATTCTCGGCGTACTGGCGAGTATGGTGGTGCCAAATTTAATGGGCAATAAGGAAAAAGCTGATACGCAAAAAGCAACCAGCGATATTGTCGCGCTCGAAGGCTCGCTGGATATGTACAAGCTGGATAACCACCGCTACCCGACCACAGAGCAGGGTTTGCAGGCGCTGGTGACCAAACCTGAAATCGCGCCAATCCCGAACGGCTACCGCACGGACGGCTATATCCGTCGCCTGCCGCAGGACCCCTGGGGCAATGATTATATTCTGGTAAGCCCGGGTAAACACGGCGCGGTGGACGTCTTCTCAGCCGGTCCGGACGGCGAAGCCAATACCGCCGATGACATTACCAACTGGTCTCTGGATAAGAAAGAGAAATAATGAAAAATCAACGCGGCTTTACGTTGCTGGAAATTATTCTGGCGCTGGTGATATTTGCCAGTTGCGCCATGATGGTGGTATCCACCATTCCTTCGCGCAGCGGCGCGGATATATTTGGCCAGCAATTAAAAGCGCTCGTTGATTATGGTTCAGACCGTGCGGTGATGGACGGAAATATTGTCGGGCTGGTGATCACCACCGATAAATATCAGCTGGTGACGATCGCCGATAAAAATGGCGAGCGTCACTGGGTGCCATTATCTGCCGGACGCATTAACACCAAAGGTGATTTTCCGGAAGAGATGCACGTGTCGCTCTCGCCGCAGCGCCTGGCCGCGACGGTGACGTCCGAGCCGCAGGTGATCTTTTTACCGGACGGTGAAATCAGCCGCTTTACGCTGACGCTGCAAAGTTACGACAAACAGCACCATTTCCGCGTGGTGTCGCACGGTGCGGCGCCGGTATCGGTAGAAAACGATGGCTAACGGCAACAAAAAGCAAAAGGGGATGACGCTGCTGGAGGTGATGGTCGCCCTGGTGATTTTCTCCACCGCCGCGCTGGCGCTGATGAACTCGGTCTCCCTGAACGTGCGTTTTACCCATGGCCTGGCCGATACCTTGCAGGCCAGTTGGGTGGCGGAAAACCAGCTGGCGGAAGCACAGCTCACGAAAACCGACTTCCCGGATGCTGAACAGCAGGGGACGGAAATCATGGGCGGGCGCAGCTGGAACTGGCGTAAGCAGCGGGTGAAAACCGCCGACAACGTCTGGGCGAATACCCTACGCGTGTATGCGGAAGGCGATGAGAGCCAGCCGGTTATTTCCCTGCGCATCATTCCGCCGGGAGAGAGCAAGTGAAGAAAACGCGACGCCAGCGCGGTTTTACCCTGCTGGAAATCATGATTGCGCTGACTATCTTCGCGGTGATCAGCACCCTGGCCTGGCAAATTCTGGACGGCGCGATGCGTACCAGCTCGGCGACGGATGCCAGCGCCGCAAAGCTCAACCAGCTTCAGCGTGCCTGGAGTCTGATGGAGCGTGATTTTTTCCAGCTTCAGGCGCGCGCCCCGCGTAATGAGCCGGAGCTGTTTCGTCAGGAGGGCGATACCCTTGAACTGACCACCCTGAATGGCGTGAGCGGAACGGTCCAGCTGGAGCGCGTGCGCTGGCGGCTGGAAGAGGGGCGTTTGTATCGCGACGTCTGGCCGGTCATTGACGGCCCGGCGGACGTTAAGCCTGACGAAGTGCCGATTGTCAGCGGCGTAAAATCATTGCAGTGGCGGTTTTATCGTCAGGGCTGGCTGACAGCCTGGCACGACGCCGCCCATCTGCCGGACGGCGTGGAGATTACGTTGACGATGGAAAACGGGGATACCTGGCGCTGGGTGTTCACCACGCCGGGTGATATGCCGGAGGTGGCCGCTGCCGCGGCGCCAGAGAAAGCCGCCGACGCGCCTGCGCCGACCCCGGATGCAGCGCCTTCGCCGGAGACCAGACCATGAAGCGGATCCGTCAACAACAGGGCGTCGCCCTGCTGGTGGTGCTGATTTTGCTGGTGATGATGTCGGCGCTGGCCGCCAAAATCAGCCAGCAGTTCTGCCGTAATTTGCAGAAAACGCATTATCAGGTAAGCCAGCAGCAGCTGCGCTGGGCGATGCAGGCCCAGGAAAAAGTGGTGAAGGACCGGTTACAGACCGACGCCAGCGGCGAGAGCAAGCCGCTGGCCCTGGACGGCGACTGGCATCAGCCGCTGGAGACGCAGGGTGAAGATTATACGGTCGTGAGCCAGGTGGAAGATGCGCAGGACTGCTTTAACGTCAACAACCTGTTGACCGCCGACGTCGCACCCCAGGGGCAAAGCGCTCCCGCGGTGGCGGAAAAACCGCGTAAAGAGCGGATTGTTGAACAACTCCTGACGGAAAGCGGCCTCAGCCCGGGCACGGCGGAGGCGGTCTATTTCCAGCTGGTGGATTATCTCGATGGCGACAGCACCACGGCGAAAGAGGGGGCCGAAAGCGATGCGTGGGCTGGCGTCGTGCCCGCGCGGCAACCAGCAAATCAGATGATGCGCAGCATCGCGGAAATCAAACTGCTGCCGGCGTTCCCTGTTACGGCGTATCCGAAGGTGAGCAAGCTGTTATGCGCGCTGCCGGACGCTGCCAGCAAGATCGATGTCAACACCCTGCAACCGGAACAGGCCGCCGTGCTGGCGGCCATGTTCCCGGGAAAACTCACGCGGGATGACGCCGTTCGCCTGCTGGATGCGCGTCCGGAATCGGGCTGGGAAAATATGGAAGCGTTCAGCAAAGCGCTGGAGCAGGCCTTCCCGCAGTTAAAAGACGATCTCCCGCAGGTGGCGGATCAATTTTCTATAAACAGCCGGTACTTCCGCGTGAATTACACCGGCAATACCGATGAATTAACGCTTCGCGTGGTCAGCCAGCTTCAGGTGAATAACGAAGCCGGTGAGATCGTGACGTGGCAGCGTCGTTACCGAATGATTGAATAAGAAAAGTAGAACGTTATGAAACAGGTACTTTTTGTTCGTCCCGACAGCCGCGAGGGCGGGAAAATAATGTGGTGTGAGTCCGGCAGCGAGCGCGTCGAGGTGGTCGACAGCCTGGAGATGCTGGCCGAACACCCCCTGGCTACGCGCGTTTGTCTCCTGTTGCCCGCCAGCGACATGATTTTCCGCCATTTTACGCTGCCGAAAAAGGTGGCTTCTCAGGCGATGGCTTTCTCGTGGATGGCGGAAGAGACGCTGATTGGCGACGTGGACAACCTCCACTGGACGGTACTCCACAAAAAAGGCGCCGACGTCGACGCCGTGGCCATTGACGCCGACCGCCTGCGCGCGGCATTAACCCGCTGTCAGGAGGCCGGATTAAACGTGATTCAGGCCCTGCCTGATGCCTGGCTGCTGCCTGTGACGGCAGGGGGCAGCACGCTGGTCGCGCAGGATGATGGCTACTGGCTGCGTTTATCGCCCCATGTGGCGGGTGAAATGGAGGCAACCCTGCTGCCGCTGTTAATGCAGAAAGCCGGGGTCGGGGAAGTGTGGTGCTACGGCGATGCGCCTGCGAAGGTACACGTTGACGTGCAGCATGCCTGGCAGCATCCGCTGGCGCTGATCCAGCCGCAGTGGCAAACCTGCCGCGTTAACCTGCTTCACGGTGAATTCAGCCTTAAGGCCGGTCATGGGCGGGCGGCGAAAAGTATGAAAGCGGCGATGGTGGCGGCGGGCGTGCTGTCTGTTGGTCTGCTGCTGGGGCCACGCATTGCGATGGCCTGGATGCTGGTGCAGCAGGAAAATCGGGTGCAGGAGGAGATAGTCCAGGTTTATCAGCACCATTTCCCCAGCATGCGCCAGCAGACCAATATCAAATATCACTTTGGTCAAAGCCTGAAAAAACAGAGCAAGGGATTCTTTCTTCAGCTTGATGAGCTGGAGAAAGCCCGGCAGGCAGTCCCTGCGATGGAGATCGATCTGCTGGAATACGATGCGCAGCAAAACACCCTGACGCTCAGCGTCAGCGCGCAAAACCAGCCCGCGTTGCAGGCGTTTGTTAACCAGACCCGTGAGAATTTTGATTTTACCTTACAGCCTGTTTCAACAACCGAACCGTATACCGCCATGATCGCAGGGAAACATAAATGAAAGAGCGAATCGCGCAGCTGAAAGCGCGCTATCAGAATTACAGCGCCCGGGAAAAAATTATTTTAAAAATATGTGCCGTTGCCATTGTGGGGGCAGCGGTGTATTACACAGGAGTGATCCCCTTGGATAATATGATTCAAAATAGTAAATCGACGCTTAAAAGACAAAAAGAGACGCTTAACTGGATGCGCAGTGAAATTGATAAAAATCATCTTCAGGTCCAGTTAGTCAAAACGGATAATCCGCGTACGGTGGTCGAGAACAGCGCCCATGAAATTAACCTTTCACTGACGGATGTGCGCCAGGAGGGGCAAACTTTATCGTTCGTGGTGAATCGGGTGAATGTGTATGAATTAAAAAGCTGGCTGCGCGAAATTAATCAGACCTCCGGCGTGAGACTGCAAAAAATAAACCTCACGCCGGTTGACCACCTCAGCGACGTGAAAGCGCAGGTGCAGCTCACCTGGTCAAAAAACGCATGAATACCTTCGCGCTGATACGGGACGCCTGCCCGGTAGGGTTCCCGATAATGAGTGCGATCCTGGGTGGCATTGTGGGCAGTTTTCTTGGCGTTGTCGCCGAGCGCGTACCGGGGATGGTGATGGATGAAGAGGGGAGCGGCAATCTGCTCTTTCCGGCCTCGCACTGTCCGGTGTGCCAGCACACGCTTGCGGCGTGGGAAAACATCCCGCTGCTCAGCTGGCTTTTATTACGGGGGCGCTGCCACCAGTGCGGCAGCGCGATCCCGCTGCGACTCTTTCTGGTCGAACTGATCTCCGCCTTGTTTTTTGGCATCACCGCCTGGTGCATGCCGGACGTTCAGGCGCTGTTCTCTTTGTGGTTACTGGCGGCTTTTTTACTGCCGCTGGCCATGATCGACTGGCAGCACCAGCTGCTTCCGGACTGCCTGACCCAGCCGCTGCTGTGGGCGGGGTTAGTGCTCCATGCGTTTGACCACACGTTGCCGCTATGCGATGCGCTGTTCGGCGCGGTGGCGGGCTATCTGTCGCTCTGGCTGCTCTACTGGGCTTTTCGACTGATCGCCGGACGAGAAGGTCTCGGTTACGGGGATTTTAAGCTACTGGCGGCGCTGGGCGCCTGGTGCGGCTGGCAGGCGTTGCCCTCTATTGAACTGGCGGCAGCGTTAAGCGGTATTGTCGGTTATTTCGCCGTAAATAATTTAAATAAAAATAACCTCACTATTTCTTTTGGTCCTTATCTCGCCTTTGCTGGAATAGGGGTGTTTATTAGTCAGCAAATTGCTTTCACATTTTAAATATACAGGTCAAGATTTTTTATAAATCTTTTTGATGGAGAAAGGAAAGGACGATCCTTTACGCTCAGTGTATCGTAAGAGATATAAGCTACACGGGATTTAGCTTGTATCTTTTAATGGAGGAATACAACGCAGCAACAATTTTTTGTTCACGGCACTCACGTTGGTTAAATACGCATTACGCGAAACGCATCCATGATCTCACGGAAGACATGGGTTACTACGTTATAAATAAATTTATCAGGAAATAAAAATGAAATTTATGAAGCCAAAATATCTGGCGCTCTTTATTGCGGCGGCAACCAGCTCCGCATTTGCAGCAGCGCCAGGTGCACCGACGATCGGCTATGGCAATGACAAATTTGCCCTGGTGGAAGTCGATCAGGCTGCTCAGGATTATAACAATCTTGTCAAAGTGCATAACGATGGCGTGGATGTAAAAGTTGAGTGGAACGTCTGGAGTGGTGATGCGCCAACTTCTGCGAAAGTTTTGCTGGACGGACAGACCGTATGGACCGGCGCAGCCGGTGCGACGGGCTCTGCAACGTTTAAAGTGAAAAAAGGCGGGCGTTATCAGGAACAGGTTGAAGTCTGTAACGCCAGCGGCTGTGCGAAAAGCGCCAGTAAGCTGATTATTGTGGCTGACACCGACGGTAGCCACCTGCTGCCGCTGAATACGTCTCTCCAGGAGAACAACAAAGCGTTCGCGAAGCATACCGATAAAGTGGTTGCGGCCTACTTCCCGGAGTGGGGCGTTTATGACCGTAACTTCCCGGTTGATAAGATCCCTGCGGCAAACCTCAACCACATTCTTTACGGCTTCATTCCAATCTGTGGCGGTGACGGCATCAACGACGGCCTGAAAACCATTGAAGGCGGCAACAGCTTCCGCGTGCTCCAGAACGACTGTAAGGGCCGACCTGACTATACCGTGGCGATCCACGACCCATGGGCTGCGCTGCAAAAACCACAGGCTGGCGTCTCCGGCTGGGACGACCCGTATAAAGGTAACTTTGGCCAGCTGATGGCGCTGAAAAAAGCGCATCCGGACCTGAAAGTGCTGCCATCTATCGGCGGCTGGACGCTCTCCGATCCCTTCTTCCACATGGGTGACCCGGCTATCCGCGCACGCTTTGTCTCTTCTGTGAAAGAGTTCCTCCAGACCTGGAAATTCTTTGACGGCGTGGATATCGACTGGGAATTCCCTGGCGGCGGCGGTGTGAGCGAAAACCTGGGCAATCCGCAGCAGGATAAAGCGACCTATACCGCGCTGATGCATGACCTGCGCACCATGCTGAACGAGCTCTCTGCACAGACGGGCCGTACCTATGAACTGACCAGCGCCATCGGTGCAGGTCGCGATAAGATCGAAGACGTGGATTACACTGCCGCTCAGCAGTACCTCGACCACATCTTCCTGATGAGCTATGACTTCTACGGCGGCTGGAGCAACACCGTTCTCGGCCACCAGGCGGCGCTGCGCGCGCCAGCATGGCGTCCGGACACTGACTACACCACTGAAAATGGCGTTAACGCGCTGCTTTCCCAGGGCGTACAACCAGGCAAGATCGTGGTGGGTGCGGGAATGTATGGCCGCGGCTGGACCGGCGTGCATGGCTACACCGGTAACAATCCTTTCACCGGCACCGCTACAGGTATGGTGAAAGGGACCTGGGAACCCGGTGTGGTTGACTATCGTCAGATCGTTAACGAATACAAAGGCAAACCAGGCTGGGAATACGGCTACGACGCTGATGCGGAAGCCCCTTACGTCTTCAACAAAACTACCGGCGACCTGATCACGTACGAAGATGCGCGTTCAACCACGGCGAAAGGTAAGTATGTTCTGGCGAATAAACTGGGTGGCCTGTTCGCATGGTCTATCGACTCTGACACCGGTGACATCCTGAACGCGATGAACGAAAGCCTGCTGGGCGGCGACGCTACGCCGGTTGATCCGGAGGTCACCAACCACGCGCCAATCGCGTCCTCTGCCGATCAGAACGTGTCTGGCCCGGTAACCGTCACGCTCGATGGCTCTGCTTCAAGCGATCCTGATGGCGATGCGATTACCTACAAATGGACTCAGGTCTCTGGTCCGTCGGTCACCATCACCAACAGCACCAAAGCGAAAGCGACCTTTAACGTTGCCGCCGCGACGTCCGACCAGACCATGGTGTTCCGCCTGACGGTGACCGATGCAAAAGGCCTGAGCAACGCGATTGATGTCCAGGTGGTGAACAAGGCGCCGAAAGCTAACCAGGCACCGGTTTTAAACCCAATGGAAGCGATCACGCTTGAATCAGGTGAAACCTATGCGCTGCATGCCCAGGCCGCGGATCCAGACGGAGATGCGTTGACCTACGCCTGGAGTGTACCAGCAGATATGCACGCTACCGGGACTGACTCCGCGAACGTGAACATCACTGCGCCGGAAGTGAGCTCGACGTCTACCTACACCCTGAGCGTGGTGGTGAGCGACGGTAAGACCAGCGTGCAGTCTAACGTCCAGGTCACCGTGAATCCGAAAGCGGCGCCTGCACCTGTGCCAGATGACGAAGACACTAACCCGGCGGATGACGTTACCCCGCCGGCTGATGATGTGACTCCACCGTCTGACAAAGGGAGCTGCGATGCGCCTGTGGATGCTAACGCCAGCAAATATGCGGCATGGGAATCCAGCAAAATCTACAACGGTGGCGATACCGTAAGCTTCGACCATCTGGTGTGGAAAGCGAAGTACTGGACTCAGGGCAATCAGCCTGGCTTCGGTGTGGATGCATGGGAGCTGGTGAGCAACGTGAAGATGAACTGGCGTTCTGACCTGGTCTACAACGGCGGCGACACCACCACCTATGAAGGAAACGTTTACCGTGCGAAATGGTGGACCCGTGGTGATAATCCAGCCAACAGCGACGTATGGGTAAAAGAAGGCGCATCAACAGACTGCAAATAATCTAACCCATTAATGACTCCCCCTTTTAGAGGGGGAGTGATTCAAAATTCATTTTACAGGATGTTGGTAAGGAGAAATAACCGAAACTGTCAGCAGGTAAAAATGAAAAAGTTGATTTTGTTGTTATTGATAATAAGCCAAAGCGCTCTGGCAAACTGTTGGAATAAAGCGGCGCATTATTATCATGTCGACCCTTATTTACTGTACGCGATAGCGAATGTGGAATCCGGAATGAACCCGTATGCGGTTGGGCAAAACCGCGATGGCACGCGGGATGTCGGGCTGATGCAAATCAACAGTTCGCATTTTACCGCGCTGGAAAGCAGAGGAATCGACGAATACCGGTTAATCACGGAGCCATGTACTTCGATCATGGTCGGGGCTTCTATCCTCGCCGGGATGATCAGGGTGTATGGCTATAACTGGGAAGCCGTTGGCGCATATAACGCCGGACTGAAAAAAGAAAATTATCCGCAGAGGATGAAATATGCCCATAAGGTCTGGGCCAAATATCAGCAACTCAAATTAGCAGCACGTTATTAACGTTTTTTATTTTTGAAGAATTCCTGAAGGTGTTCTTCGAAAAGTGAAAACAGCTGAATGTGGTTTATGTATTAACGGAGTAATACCTAAGCCGGGATTATAACATTTAATTTTAAACGAACAGGAAAACTGAAATGAACAAAAGGACGTTACTGAGTGTACTCATTGCGGGAGCCTGCGTGGCGCCACTCATGGCTCAGGCTGCTAACCTGAAGGAGACCAGCAGTGAGCCGTACACCATCAAAGCCAGCGATCTGGCGAAGAAAGAGAAGGAACTGACGGACTTCCCGCTGATGGCTTCGGTTAAAGAGACCATCCAGACGCTGGATAACGCGCAGGTTGAATTGATTGAGCCAGGCCGGGCGGCGAACCCGGACAACGTTAAACGCGTTGAAGGGATTGTGAAAGCCAGCGACTGGGAATATCTCTTCCCGCTGCGCGCGCAGGCCTATACCTACAGCAACTTCCTGAAAGCCGTGGGTAAATTCCCGGCGCTGTGTAAGACCTACAATGACGGTCGTGACAGCGACGCCATCTGCCGCAAAGAACTGGCCACCATGTTTGCCCACTTTGCCCAGGAGACCGGCGGCCACGAAAGCTGGCGTCCGGAAGCCGAATGGCGTCAGGCGCTGGTCCACGTACGTGAAATGGGCTGGAGCGAAGGGCAGAAGGGCGGTTATAACGGCGAATGTAACCCGGACGTCTGGCAGGGGCAGACCTGGCCTTGCGGTAAAGATAAAGACGGCGATTTCCTGAGCTACTTCGGTCGTGGTGCGAAACAGTTGTCCTACAATTACAACTACGGCCCATTCTCTGAAGCGATGTACGGCGACGTGCGTACGCTGCTCGACAAACCTGAGCTGGTGGCGGACACCTGGCTGAACCTGGCGAGTGCGATCTTCTTCTTCGCCTATCCGCAGCCGCCAAAACCAAGCATGTTGCAGGTGATCGACGGTACATGGCAGCCGAACGATCACGATAAAGCCAACGGTCTGGTTCCGGGCTTTGGTGTGACCACCCAGATCATCAACGGCGGCGTTGAGTGCGACGGCCCGACTGAAATTGCGCAGTCTCAAAACCGTATCAAGTACTACAAAGAGTTCGCGAACTACCTGAAAGTGCCTGTTCCGGCGAACGAAGTGTTGGGTTGCGCCAACATGAAGCAGTTCGACGAAGGTGGCGCAGGCGCCCTGAAGATTTACTGGGAACAGGACTGGGGATGGAGCGCGGATACTCCGGACGGCAAAACCTACTCTTGCCAGCTGGTGGGTTACCAGACCCCGTTCAGCGCATTTAAAGACGGTGACTACAGCAAGTGCGTGCAGCACTTCTTTAACGTGAAAATTGTTAACGACGAGGGTTCTTCCGAGACCCCGGACGAAACGCCGGTCACGCCAACACCGACGCCATCCGACGATGAAACGCCGGCACCAACCCCAACGCCGGATGAAACGCCGGTTGTGGTGAACCACGCGCCGGTTGCGCAGATTGCCGGTCCGATCGGTGCAGTGGAAGCGGGTGCGCAGGTTTCTCTGAGCGCCGAAGGCTCTACCGATCCAGATGGTAACACGCTGACGTATACCTGGCGTTCCCAGGATGGTCAGACTGTTACCGGTCAGGACAAAGCGGTTGTGACCTTTACAGCACCAGAGTCTGCGACGGCGCAGCAGTATGAAGTGAGCCTGACCGTTAGCGATGGCGAACTGAGCAGCACCACGTCTTACCTGCTGAACGTGAAAGCGAAAGCGGCAACGCCATCCGGAGAAGATACGTCTTACCCGGCATGGAGCGCGAACAGCAAGTACAACGCCGGTGATATCGTGAACAACCACGGTAAACTATTCCAGTGCAAACCGTTCCCGTACAGCGGCTGGTGTAACAATGCGCCGACGTACTATGAACCTGGCGCAGGTCTGGCATGGGCTGAAGCCTGGACGGCATTATAAACAGCAAACGGCAACCCCCAGGGTTGCCGTTTTAGTGTCTGCACCCTCTCCCTGTGGGAGAGGGCCGGGGTGAAGGCATCAGTCCGCACTCTCTGTTTTTTGCCGGGTGGCGCTGCGCTTACCCGGCCTACATGAGGCTGGAACGCTTACCGGTGCAACTTCCCGTGATCCCGTAACCACGCCGCCGTACGCACTATCCCTTTATCCAGCGATACAATCGGTTTATATCCCAGCTCGTTCTCCGCCCGCGAAATATCCAGCGTAAAATCAAAGTTGAGCTTCGATACACCGTAATGCGTCAGCGCAGGCTCTTTCGCCGATTTACTGCCAAAGCGCTCCATGCTGCGGGCAATCATGTCCAGCATCGGGTAAGGAACAGAACGGATCCGGCAGTCGATTTTTAACTCGTCAATCAGCCTTTGCACAATGCTGCGCAGGGTACAGGGTTCGCCGTTGGTGATGTTGTACGCGCGGCCCGACACCAGCTTATCGCATTCCGGCTGGCTCGCCAGCCACATGGCGTGAACGGCATTTTCGTAATAGGTCATGTCCACCAGCGCATCGCCGCCGCGCGGTAACAGCACGCTGCCGTAGTGGTGCATCATCTGGGCCAGTCGCGGGATAAAGACTTTGTCGTGCGGCCCAAACAGGCTCTGCGGACGCAGCACGGTAAAGCGGGTGTGCGGGTTTGACTGGGCCAGCAGGTCGATCACCTCTTCGCCCGCCGCTTTACTGCGGGCAAACTCGCAGGCGAAGCGCGCCGGGCGGAAATCTTCCTGAATATCACGATGGTGGTGATAGTCGAAATAGAGCGACGGGGAGGAGATATGAATAAAGTTACGCACGCCCCAGGCGACGGCCCATTCGCCCAGACGACGCGTGGCGCGCACGTTGGCGAGATCAAAGGCTTCCTGGGTACCCCACGGAGAGGTAAAACTGGAGCAGTGCCACAGCGTATCGATACCGGCGAGCATCACCTTGGCCTGAGAGGAGACCAGCTCCGTCAGATCGGCATGGACAAATTCAGCGCCCATTTTTTGCAGGAGCTTACCCATCGCCTCATTGCGACCGGTGGCCCTCACGCTGATGCCTTTGTTGCGCAGAAACTCGACCGCATTTCGGCCTAAGCCGCTGGTCGCCCCGGTAACCAGTACCTTCATAACAATCCACTGTGTTGAAAAGAATTTCGTGCGCATTCTTTCGTGAATTACGATGTGTTGCAATGGGAAAGGTGAAAGATTAAGAGTTTTATTTAGTTATTTTCCCGCTTTTCTTCTGCCAGTTGCGCAATCCGTTTCGCCATTCCGCGGAAGATAAACAGGTGTGCCGGGATCATCAGCAACCAGTAAAACAGACCCGGCATTCCGTGAGGATGCCACCATGCCCGAACGTCCAGTTCACGATGGTCGCCGTTGTCCTTGAGGGTGAAGCAGAGCCGCCCCAGCCCCGGCGCCTTCATGCCAAACAGCAGCGCCAGCTGTTTTTCCGGCTCAACAATAATCACTTTCCAGCTGTCGACGGTATCGCCCACCTTCAGCCAGGGATGGGCAGGGCGGCCTTTTGCCAGCCGGTGACCGACCAGCAGATCCAGCGCGCCGCGCGTTTGCCACAGAATATTGCCGAAGAAATAGCGCTCTTTGCCGCCGATCTGGTTCACAACTTCCCACAGCGCTGCCAGGCTGGCCGTGGTTTTTACCGTACAGCCCGCCTGTTTCGGATAATAGCCGTACTCGGGCCGCCAGCGGGCAAACGCCTGCGCGTCATAACCCCAGTCGCTGGAGTTCACCAGCTTCTCTTCCTCTTTCAGCGTGTTGCGCACCGCGTCGTCAAAGCGGATGAGTTCCTGGGGAATTAAGGCGCGCAGCGCGAGATCGTCCGCCAGCAGATCGTGCTTCAACCCCTGGATAAGCGCTTTGGCGGTCGTCGGCGGCACGGAGGTGATCACATTCAAAAACCACACCGATATCCAGCGGGTCGGGAAGGGGATGGGGATCAGCCAGCGGTGGCGGCCACTCACCCGCATAAAATGTTCGAACTGCGCCTGATAGCTCAGCACTTCCGGACCTGCCGCCTCCAGCACGCGATGCTGCTCCGCCGGGTGATCCAGCAATGCCACCAGATAGTGGAGTAAATTCTCCAGCGCAATGGGCGTGGTGCGCGAGCGTACCCAGCGCGGCGGCGTCAGCACGGGCAGGTTGTAGACCATATCGCGCATCACTTCGAACGCGGCGGACCCCGCGCCGACGATGATCCCTGCCCGCAGTTCGGTAACGGGGATACGGGCGCTCCGCAGCGTTTCTGCCGTCAGCTGTCGGGCGCGCAGATGGTCTGACTGCTCGTGCTCAGGCGCCTGGAGCGAGCTTAAAAAAATCACCTGCTTCACCGGCGTTTGCAGCAGCGCATCACGAACGTTCATCGCCACCTGACGCTCGTGGGCGATAAAATCGCCGCCTTCGCCCATGCTGTGGACAAGGTAGTAAAGCGTATCGACCCCTTCCAGCAGCGCAGGAAGCGCTTTCGGCCAGCTAAGGTCAACGTTGTGACACGTCACGCCAGGCAAATGTAGCTTTTGCAGGCGTTCCGTGTTACGTGCCGCTGCCAGCACCTGGTGCCCCTGCTGGCTTAACGCAGTGGTCAGATGCTGACCGATATACCCGCTGGCGCCGAGCACCAGAATACGTTGCGGCACGGTATGCTCCTTAACGCTGTAAAAATGCCTGCCAGTGTTCCACCACCTCGGTCAGCTGCTCGCGGTTAACGTCAAGGTGCATCACCAGCCGTACGACCGGGGAGGCGTTAATCAGCACGCCTCGGGCTTTCATAAAGTCGCCCAGCGCGGCAGCATGCTCATCGCCGACGCGGACAAACAGCATGTTAGTGTCGTGACGCATGACATCAGCGCCGATTTCACGCAGCTGCGCTGCCATCCACGCCGCATTGTCGTGATCGTCTTTCAGGCGTGACACGTTATTTTTCAGGGCGTACAGTCCGGCAGCCGCCAGAATACCCGCCTGACGCATCCCGCCGCCGGTCATTTTGCGCCAGCGGTTGGCGCGCCTGATGTAGTCCGCGCTGCCAACCAGCAGGGAACCTACCGGCGTACCCAGCCCTTTAGAGAGGCAAATGGTGAACGAGTCGCAATATTGGGTGATCGCTTTCAGCTCGCAGCCGTACTCCACCACGGCGTTGAAGATACGTGCGCCGTCAACGTGCAGGCCGAGCTTACGCTCGCGGGTAAAGTCCCATGCCGCTTTCAGGTATTCGCGCGGCAGGACTTTACCGTTATGGGTGTTTTCGAGGCTCAGCAGTTTAGTGCGGGCGAAGTGAATATCGTCGGCTTTGATTTTCGCCGCGACTTTGTCCAGCGGCAGCGTACCGTCGGGTGCGGCATCGATCGGCTGCGGCTGGATGCTGCCAAGCACCGCCGCACCGCCGGCTTCGTACAGGTAGTTATGCGCCCCCTGGCCGACGATATACTCCTCGCCGCGCTCGCAGTGGCTGAGCAGCGCCACCAGGTTAGCCTGCGTGCCGGTGGGCAGGAACAGGGCAGCCTCTTTACCGCTCAGCTCTGCCGCATAGCGCTGGAGTTCGTTGACCGTCGGGTCATCGCCGTAGACGTCGTCCCCGACCGGGGCGGCCATCATCTCTTCGAGCATGGCGCGGCCCGGACGGGTAACGGTATCACTACGTAAATCAATCATTTCACATCCCTTTAATTTAAGAGGTCTTGTGAAATGTTTTACCTGAGCCAGTTGGTTTTTGCTAGTTCGATCACTTCGTCACCGCGCCCGCTGATGATGGCGCGCAGCATGTAGAGGCTAAAACCTTTGGCCTGTTCCAGCTTGATTTGAGGCGGGATCGCCAGCTCTTCTTTGGCGACCACCACATCCACCAGCACCGGGCCGTCGATGGCGAAGGCGCGTTGCAGGGCGTCGTCCACCTCTGAGGCTTTCTCCACCCTAATACCGGTGATACCGCAGGCTTCGGCGATGCGGGCGAAGTTGGTGTCGTGCAGTTCGGTGCCGTCCGTGAGGTAGCCTCCGGCCTTCATCTCCATCGCCACGAAGCCCAGAACGCTGTTGTTAAAGACCACGATTTTGAGCGGAAGCTTCATCTGCGCCACCGACAGGAAATCCCCCATCAGCATACTGAACCCGCCGTCGCCGCACATCGCCACCACCTGACGTTCCGGTGCCGTCGCCTTTGCACCCAGCGCCTGCGGCATGGCGTTGGCCATTGAGCCATGGTTGAACGACCCAAGCAGGCGACGTTTGCCGTTCATTTTCAGATAGCGCGCGGCCCAGACGGTGGGCGTTCCTACGTCGCAGGTGAAGATGGCATCGTCGTCGGCGAAGTGGCTGATCTGCTGCGCCAGATACTGCGGGTGGATCGCTTTTTCGCTCGGTTTGGCGAGATCGTCCAGCCCCTTGCGCGCATCGCGATAATCGCTCAGGGCTTTATCGAGGAATTTGCGGTCCGTTTTTTCTTCCAGCAGCGGCAGCAGGGCGGCGAGGGTGGATTTGATATCGCCGATAAGCGCCATATCCACCTTGCTGTGCGCGCCGATGCTGCCGGGATTAATGTCGATCTGGATAATTTTGGCATCCGTCGGGTAGAACGCGCGGTACGGGAACTGGGTGCCGAGCAGGATCAGCGTGTCGGCGTTCATCATGGTGTGGAAGCCGCTGGAAAAACCGATCAGCCCGGTCATGCCGACATCGTACGGGTTATCGTATTCAACGTGCTCTTTCCCGCGCAGGGCGTGCACAACTGGCGCCTTCAGCTTACCGGCAAATTCCACCAGCTCTTTATGCGCGCCGGCGCAGCCGCTGCCGCACATCAGGGCGATATTGCTGGAGTATCGCAGCAGCTGTGCCAGCTTTTTCAGCTCTTCTTCGGCAGGGGTAATGGTTGGCTGGGGCGCAGAGTACCAGTGGGTGGTGGCGGTTTCAGGTGCGGCCTTCAGCGCCACGTCCCCCGGCAGCACAACCACCGAAACCCCGCGATTCAGGATCGCCTTACGCATGGCTATCGCCAGCACCTGTGGGATCTGCTCCGGCGATGAGACCAGCTCGCAATAGTGGCTGCATTCACGGAACAGCTCCTGCGGATGCGTCTCCTGAAAATAGCCGCTACCGATTTCAGATGACGGAATGTGAGCCGCAATCGCCAGCACCGGAACATGGTTGCGGTGACAGTCGAACAGACCGTTGATGAGGTGCAGGTTTCCCGGTCCGCAGGAACCTGCACAGACGGCGAGTTCACCCGTAAGCTGCGCTTCGGCACCGGCGGCAAAGGCGGCGACTTCTTCATGGCGGGTGGGCATCCACTCAATAGTTTTCATCTTGTTAAGGCTATCGCTGAGTCCGTTCAGAGAATCGCCAGTGACGCCCCAGATACGCTTTACGCCAGCCTGCTCAAGGGTTTTCGCTATGTATGCAGCCACAGTTTGTTTCATGGTTGTCCGTCTCCTTTTTGTGATATCGCTTACAAGCTTAGAAGAAAGTCGCTGTATTGCCTGCTCAGTATTCCTTAAGTACAGGTGGTTTTTCTGCGCGACGCGCCGCCAGCGGGCTGAGGTTGGGGCGGGAGGAAGCGGGTTTGCAGACCCTTTTTTCCTGATGGTGCATAAGTTGTTGATTTTATATGGTTAGGCTGAAGGGGAATAAAAAAGGGGTTGGAGGGAGTTTTTGAGGTATTGGTTTATCAGACAAAGGGATAGATGTAGATTGCTTCAGTTCACTGCCGGGCAGGCAGCTTAGAAATACGGCGACACCGACACGCGCCAGCGTGTTTTGTTCACTGCCGGGCAGGCAGCTTAGAAATCTTGCCTGATTTGCTCATGCCTTTAGCCACGGTTCACTGCCGTACAGGCCGTAGGCACAATGTAGGCCGGGTAAACGTAGTGCCACCCGGCAAAAAGCCCGGTGGCGCTGACGCTTACCGGGCCTACAGAGGTTCCAAAGGCAAATGCGCTGGCCTGCATGGGCAAAAAGCCCGGTGGCGCTG
>NZ_KQ090002.1:2775346-2851921 GCF_001037885.1 Enterobacter sp. BIDMC109 | reverse complement strand
AAGCCCGGTGGCGCTGACGCTTGCCGGGCTTACAGAGGTTCCAAAGGCAAATGCGCTGGCCTGCATGGGCAAAAAGCCCGGTGGCGCTGACGCTTACCGGGCCTACAGAGGTTCCAAAGGCAAATGCGCTGGCCTGCATGGGCAAAAAGCCCGGTGGCGCTGACGCTTACCGGGCCTACAGGAGTTACAAAGGCAAATGAGCTGGCCTGCACGGACAAAAAAGCCCGGTGGCGCTGATGCTTACCGGGCCTACAGGTGAACCACGACAGATTATGCGAGCACAAGATCGCCCTGCGGATGGCACGAACATGCCAGCACATAGCCCTCCGCGATTTCCGCGTCGGTCAGCGTCATGGTGCTGGTGACCGTGTACTCACCGGAAACCACTTTGGTCTTACAGCAACCGCACACCCCGGCGCGACAGGCCGCTGCCACCGGTACGTTGTTGCTTTCCAGCGCTTCAAGCAGCGTGGTGCCCACGCGGCCAAAGAAGGTCTGCGCCGGTTGCAGCTTCGTGAACTTCATCCCGCTGGTCGCCGCTTCCGCTACAGGCGTGAAGAACTGCTCTTTGAAGAAGCGGGTCACGCCGAGCGCTTTCACTTCTTTCTCCACGATCTCCATGTACGGCGCCGGGCCGCAGGTCATCACGATACGGTTCGCAATATCCGGCACGCTTTGCAGCAGCTCTCGGCTCAGGCGCCCCGCGACAAAACCGTGCGTCGCGTTGTGCTCAGCCACCAGCGTCACCGGATAGTTGCGCCATTCTTCGGCAAAAATCACATCTTCCGGGGAACGAACGCTGAAAATCACCTGCACGTTGGCCTGAGATCGGTATTTCGCCAGCCAGCGACGCATCGACATAATCGGCGTCACGCCACAACCCGCCGCCAGCAGCAGGAATTTATCTTCCGTCTTGTCGTCACAGGTAAACTCGCCCTGCGCGTCAGACAGCCAGATGTAATCCCCGCGCTTCACGTCCCGGGTCAGCCACTCGGATCCTGCGCCGTCATCAATACGACGAACGGTGAGCGTAATGTACTCGCTCACGCCCGGCGTGGAGGAGATCGTGTAGGCGCGCAGAGTATCCGCCGAATTACGCACGCTCACCAGCGCATACTGGCCCGCGCGGTACGGATAATAGTCATGGCACAGCAGCGACAGCGTCCACACATCCGGCGTCTCCTGATGGATGTGATGAACCTGCATCCGCCACGGACATTGTGAGGTTGGCATGGTCATGAGTTACTCCTTACGCGCTCAGCAGTTGCTTCATATCATCTTCAACGTTGGTCACAGAACGCAGACCAAATTTCTCGTTCAGGATGGCCAGCAGGTCCGGCGTCAGGAAGCCTGGCGCGGTCGGCCCGGTGACGATGTTGGTCACGCCGAGAGAGAGCAGGGTCAACAGGATAACGATCGCTTTCTGCTCGAACCAGGAGAGCACCAGCGACAGCGGCAGATCGTTCACGCCGCAGCCCAGTTTCTCTGCCAACGTGACCGCCAGAATGATGGCTGAATATGCATCGTTACACTGACCCGCATCCACCAGGCGCGGCAGACCTTCGATGTTGCCGAAGTCCAGCTTGTTGAAACGGTACTTACCGCAGGCCAGGGTCAGGATCAGACAGTCTTCCGGTACGCGGGTGGCGAAATCGGTGAAGTAGTTACGTTCCCCGCGCGCGCCGTCACAGCCGCCGATCAGGAAGATGTGACGCAGTTTTTCACGGCTGACGAGGTCAATCAGGGAATCCGCCGCACCCAGCAGGGTTTCACGGCCAAAACCGACGGTGATGAGGTGCGGAATTTCGCTGTACGGGAAGCCTGCCATCTGCTGCGCCTGCGCGATAACTGGACCGAAATCGTCGCCTTCAAGGTGGCTCACGCCCGGCCAGCCGACGATGCTGCGGGTCCAGATACGGTCGTCATAGGCGCCGACGGTCGGGTCGATGATGCAGTTAGAGGTCATGACGATTGGGCCAGGGAAGCGGGCAAACTCCACCTGCTGGTTCTGCCAGCCGCTGCCGTAGTTACCGATCAGATGCTTAAATTTACGCAGCTCCGGGTAGCCGTGCGCGGGCAGCATTTCGCCGTGGGTATAAACGTTAACGCCGGTGCCTTCGGTCTGCTTCAGCAGGTTGTAGAGATCTTTCAGGTCATGACCGGAGATCAGGATGCATTTGCCTTCGGTCGCTTTGACGTTGACCTGCGTTGGCGTTGGGTGGCCGTAGGTGCTGGTTTCACCGGCATCCAGAATGCTCATCACTTTGAAGTTCATCTGGCCGATTTCCATCGAGCATTCCAGCAGGGCGTTCATATCGGAAGGCCAGGTGCCCAGCCAGGCCATGATTTTGTGGTACTGGGCGTAAATAGCGTTGTCGTACTGGCCGAGTACGTGCGCGTGTTCCATATAGGCCGCAGCACCTTTCAGACCGTACAGGCACAGCAGGCGCAGGCCGAGGATGTTTTCGCCAATCGCCGCTTTGTCTTTATTGGGAGTAAATTCTGCGGCCTGACGCTGTAGCTCGCCCAGGTCGTCGCTCACCAGCTGTAGCTCCGCCATCGGGTTGTCCACGCGGGCGCTGGCGTCGGCATTCAGGCACTGCGCTTTCAGGGCTTCACGCAGGGCAATCGCTTCGCGGGCATAGCCCACAATGCGTGGAGAATCGAAGTTAACGTTGGTCAGCGTGGAGAAAAATGCGCGCGGCGCAAAGCTGTCGACATAGTGATCAACAATGCCATATTCACGGGCTTTGAAGGCCCAGGCGGACAAGCCTTGCAGCGCCGCAATCAGCAGATCCTGGAGATCGGACGTTTCTGCGGTTTTGCCGCACATACCCTGCGCGTAAGAGCAGCCGTTGCCTGCTGGGGTACGGATGGTTTGTTCACATTGCACACAAAACATAATCACACCTGTTAAAGTTATATTTGAGATACATGTTTAAGGTTATGCCTGTGCCACAACGGAGAAAAGTGCTTTCTTATACTAAGTGGAGGGTTATTGATTTAGCGCAATTTTGGCGGCAGGTTCACTACCGCCAAAGCAGTATCAGGCTGAGAAGAACGCCATCAGAATGGGTACCAGCAGGCTCAGAATAAAGCCGTGTACGATGGCGGCAGGGACCATCTCCAGCCCTCCCGAGCGCTGTAACACCGGCAGGGTAAAGTCCATTGAGGTGGCCCCGCACAGGCCCAGCGCGGTAGAGCGGCTGCGGCGTACGAGGCCGGGGATCAGCATGATGGCTATCAGCTCGCGCGCCAGATCGTTAAAGAAGGCGGCGCTGCCGATCACCGGACCAAACGATTCGGTCAGCAGAATACCGGAGAGCGAATACCAGCCGAAACCGGACGCCATCGCCAGGCTGGTTTTCAGCGGCAGATCGAGAATAAAGGCGTTAATCACTCCCCCCGCCAGTGAGCTGGCCACAACGATAACGGCAACCATCATGCCCCGGCGGTTAAGGACAATCTGTTTCAGCGTCATGCCATTATTTCGCAGCTGAATACCAATCAGGAAGAGCAGGAAAATAAGCGTATATTCGCTGGCTTCCGTTGCGTGCTGTAAAAATGCCCAGCCGGTCAGACCCAGTAAAAAACCGAGTACCACCACGCCGCACAGTTTTAATGATTCCAGCGCCATCGCAATACGGGAGGGAAGCTTTTCCTGATGGTGGTGATTTTTCCAGGGAATAGTGCGTTCCAGCCAGAACAGCGCAGCAATATTGCACAGCAGAATAACCACTACCGTAACCGCAGAATAATGCAGGATGGAAAGCAAGTTCGTCGCCAGATTATCCAGGAAGGCCAGGCTGATCCCCATAAAGAACAGAATGACGTAAACAATCCAGCTGAGAAAGCGATTAATAAGCTTTAAGGCCGATTCATGACGCAGCGGAATAAGGTAGCCCACAATCAGGGGCAGAAGAATGATGAGGAGTCCTGAGAACATGAACAGTCGGTCCTTTTGAGTTTTCGTTAAGCGCCAGAGACACTACCCAATAAAGGCTGTACAGTAAAGCGGCAAAAGAAAGCCGGGTGGCGGCTGCGCCTTACCCGGCCTACAAAGTGCACACTAACGTAGGTCGGGTAAGCTTTAGCGCCACCCGACATTACAGGCCGCACTTAATTAATCGCGTTTTTCCAGCAGGGTGCGATACAGCACGCCGCCTAGAATACCGCCGATAATAGGCATCACCCAGAACAGCCACAGCTGTTCAAGCGCCCAGCCGCCCTGGAAAATAGCCACCGCGGTGCTGCGCGCCGGGTTAACGGAGGTGTTGGTCACCGGAATGGAGATGAGGTGGATCAGCGTCAACGCCAGACCAATAGCGATGGGGGCAAAGCCCGCAGGCGCGTATTTGTCCGTTGCGCCGTGGATCACCAACAGGAAGCCTGCGGTGAGCACAATTTCAATCACGATGGCAGACAGCATCGAGTAGCCGCCTGGAGAGTGTTCGCCGAAGCCGTTCGACGCAAATCCGCTGGCCGCGGCGTCAAACCCGGCTTTTCCGCTGGCAATTACGTACAGCACCGCCGCGGCAATAATACCGCCAATAACCTGGGCAATAATATAGCCAATAATATCTTTCGCCGGGAAACGTCCGCCCGCCCATAATCCTAATGTGACGGCCGGGTTGAAATGACCGCCGGAAATATGCCCCACGGCGAATGCCATGGTTAATACAGTTAAACCGAATGCCAGCGCGACGCCGACAAAGCCAATACCTAATTCCGGAAATGCGGCTGCCAGTACTGCGCTACCGCAGCCACCAAACACCAGCCAGAATGTACCAAAGCATTCTGCCGCTAATTTTCTGAACATAACCACCTCAATAATAAACGTCCGCGCCCATTCCTGCGCGCGGGTTATATCGCCATAAAGGGATGACGACTCAAAGAGCCAGTATTTTGAAACCATCAACATCCCTTCGCCACTCAAATAAATTCACTAAATTTGATTTAAGGCAATGTGATGTCAATCCTTGTTCAGATCGGAGGTAATTAGAGCATAGCCCAATAATTAAGGGGGCGTATATTCTGCTGTCGTGACCCACAGCCTGCCGCTATACTGCTGATAACTTGAAGGAAAAAGTGGCCGAATTGCGGGGGATGTATGCTACTCGAACGTGTGGAGATTGTCGGGTTTCGCGGGATTAACCGCCTGTCGCTGCAACTGGAACAGAACAACGTCCTGATAGGCGAAAATGCCTGGGGTAAATCCAGCCTGCTGGATGCCCTGACGCTGCTGCTTTCGCCCGAAGAGAACTTGTACCACTTCGTTCATGATGACTTCTGGTTTCCGCCAGGGGATGTCAACGGACGCGAGAAACACCTGCATATCATTCTGACCTTCCGCGAATCCGAGCCCGGTCGCCATCGCGTGCGTCGTTTTCGCCCTATGTCGCCCTGCTGGGTGCCCTGTGAAGATGGTTTCCAGCGTATTTTCTATCGCCTTGAGGGCGAAATGGCGCAAAACGACGGGGTGTTAACCCTGCGTGAATTTCTTGATGAGAAGGGAAATCCGATCCCGCTCGATAATATTGACGAGCTTGCCCGCCATCTTATCCGCCTCTCCCCCGTGCTGCGCTTACGAGACGCGCGCTTTATGCGGCGGATCCGTAACGGCACCGTGCCGAATATGCCCGAGGTGGAGGTGACCGCCCGCGAACTGGATTTCCTCGCCCGTGAACTGGTCTCACGGCCGCAGAACCTCACCGACGGCCAGATCCGTCAGGGCCTGTCTGCCATGGTGCAACTGCTGGAGCACTATTTCTCCGAGCAGGGAACGGGGCAGGCGCGCCACCGTCTGATGCGTCGCCGCTCGCACGATGAACAACGAAGCTGGCGCTATCTCGATATTATCAACCGCATGATCGACCGCCCCGGCGGGCGCACGCATCGGGTGATCCTGCTGGGATTATTCTCCACGCTTTTACAGGCGAAAGGGACGGTGCGCCTGGATCGGGACGCGCGCCCGCTGCTGCTGGTGGAAGATCCGGAAACGCGGCTGCACCCGATTATGCTTTCCGTGGCGTGGCATCTTCTTAATTTGCTGCCGTTGCAGCGAGTCACCACCACGAATTCCGGAGAGCTGCTCTCTCTGACGCCGGTGGAGTATGTCTGCCGCCTGGTGCGTGAATCCTCGCGGGTCACCGCTTACCGGCTCGGGCCCGGCGGGTTAAATGCCGAAGATGGCCGACGAATTGCGTTTCATATCCGTTTTAACCGTGCCTCTTCCCTGTTTGCCCGCTGCTGGTTGCTGGTGGAAGGGGAAACGGAAACCTGGGTGATAAACGAGCTGGCTCGCCAGTGCGGACACCACTTTGACGCCGAAGGGATCAAAGTGATCGAATTTGCTCAGTCTGGCTTAAAACCGCTGATCAAATTTGCGCGCCGGATGGGGATAGAGTGGCACGTACTGGTGGATGGCGATGAGGCGGGTAAAAAATATGCGGCGACCGTGCGCAGCCTGCTCAATAACGATCGTGAAGAGGAGCGGGAACATCTGACCGCGCTGCCTGCGATGGACATGGAGCACTTTATGTACCGCCAGGGATTTGACGACGTCTTTCACCGCGTGGCGATGATCCCGGTAGATGTGCCCATGAATATGCGCCGGGTGATTGCCAAAGCTATCCATCGGTCGTCAAAACCGGATTTGGCCATTGAAGTTGCGACGGAAGCGGGCAGGCGAGGCGTGGAGTCGGTGCCCACGCTGCTGCGTAAAATGTTCTCCCGCGTCCTCTGGCTGGCTCGCGGGAGGGCCGATTAACGGGCAGTCGCCTGCGAAACCTGTTGGATCAGGCTATCAAGCAGGGCATAGCGGCGGCGGTATTCGGACCGTTTTTTACTCGCAATCTCTTCCATCGGTTTGCGTGGCATGGTCAGCGGCAGGGCAAAGTTGCCGTTATCCTGCTGCTGTCCGCCAAGGGAGCGCCAGAAGTTGTCATAGTCAGCCAGCAATTTTCCCTCTTTTTTCTTGCGATAGCGCCAGCTGCGGTAGATGTGGGTGGCGTTACTCACCGCGAGGATCTGCTCGACCGGGAAGGCGCCTGCCAGCGTCATGACCGCTTCAACCAGCAGACGTTTTGGGAACAGTCCGTGACAGGCTTTGGTCGCCAGCTGAATGTGCTCGTGCGGGACATGCGCTTTCGCCCCCTGCATTCCGCCGATGAAGAGCGTTGGCTTGCCCTGGTATGTGCACAGCGTAAAGGTCAGCTCGGCCAGCACCGTGTTCTGGTGGTCGCAAAAAGTGAGGGTCGCTTCCCCTTCTTTGTCCAGAAACGCATCCGCGCTCAGGCGAACGCTAAACTGCTGCTCCTCTTTGCCCGTTAACGTCACCAGCATAACGCCCTGGCTGGAGAGGTAGCCATTCAGCAGCGACGCCGGAAGATGGCGGCTCATCATCTCATAGTGATCGTTCAATGCGTCCAGCGTAGTCTGACGGCCCATATTGACGGTCAGCCACGGCCGGTGCAGGCGGCACGGCAGGCCGGGCTGCACGCGCAGGATCTGCATCAGACGGGGCTGTTTTGCAAGGTTTTCGAGCAGGCGCGCAGTGGTGAACGGCGTTGCCAGCGAGCGCAACATAAACTTACGTCGATAGGCCGGATTTTGCCACGCCAGCCCCGGCGTGAGGGAACCCGATGCCAGGCTTTTAAACAGTTGCCAGCCCGATTTAGGCTGGGGCAGCGTTGAATAAGGTGTATCGACGATGGAAGACATGTTAGATCCTGCTTCTGGTGGAATATCGCTATTTCAGCAGGCGCTTTATCAACATCGGGTAAACAATTCCCGACGATTACGGGGATCGGGGGTTTCGTTGAGGAGTGGTTTAGATAAAATCAACGGTGATGATAGCCAGAACAATTATTTGGAATATTTATGAACCTGAAGGGAAAACGCAGAAAGCTGTTTCTGCTGCTGGCGGTAGTGGTGTTAGCGGGCGGATTCTGGTTATGGAAGGTACTGAACGCGCCGGTACCACAGTATCAAACGCTGATTGTTCGTCCGGGCGAGCTGCAACAAAACGTGCTGGCGACGGGGAAACTGGATGCCCTGCGTAAGGTTGACGTGGGCGCGCAGGTCAGCGGTCAGCTTAAAACCCTGTCAGTTGAGATTGGCGATAAGGTTAAAAAAGGCCAGCTGCTGGGCGTGATCGATCCTGAGCAGGCGCAAAACCAAATCCGCGAAGTGGAAGCGACGCTGATGGAGCTGCGCGCGCAGCGCGCGCAGGCTCAGGCGGAGCGTAATCTCGCTCAGGTCACCCTGACGCGCCAGCGGGCGCTGGCGAAAACGCAGGCTATCTCGAAACAGGATCTGGACACAGCCGCCACGGAGCTGGCGGTGAAGCAGGCGCAGATTGGCACCATCGATGCGCAAATCAAACGGAATCAGGCCTCGCTGGATACGGCGAAAACCAACCTCGATTACACGCAAATCGTTGCGCCAATGGCCGGGGAAGTGACGCAGATAACCACCCTGCAAGGCCAGACGGTCATCGCCGCGCAGCAGGCGCCGAACATCCTGACCCTGGCGGATATGAGCACCATGCTGGTGAAAGCCCAGGTATCCGAAGCGGACGTCATTCACCTTAAGCCGGGGCAGAAAGCCTGGTTTACGGTGCTGGGCGATCCGCAAACCCGCTATGAAGGGGTGCTGAAAGATATCCTGCCGACGCCGGAGAAGGTCAACGACGCCATCTTCTACTATGCGCGTTTTGAGGTGCCAAACCCGCAGGGCGTGCTGCGGCTGGAGATGACCGCCCAGGTGCATATCCAGCTGACCGGCGTGAAAAACGTGCTGACGGTTCCGCTCTCCGCGCTGGGTGAATCCGCCGGGGACAATCGCTACAAGGTGAAAGTGCTGCGCAACGGCGAAACCCGCGAGCGGGAAGTGGTGATTGGCGCGCGTAACGACACCGATGTGGTGGTGGTAAAAGGGCTGGAAGAGGGTGAGGAAGTGGTCACCAGCGAAACCCTGCCCGGAGCCGCGCAATGACGGCGCTGCTTGAGCTGAATGACATTCGTCGCAGCTATCCGTCCGGCGACGGGCCGGTGGAGGTGCTGAAGGGCATCTCCCTGCGCGTTGAAGCCGGTGAAATGGTGGCGATTGTCGGGGCGTCGGGCTCGGGTAAATCAACGCTGATGAACATTCTTGGCTGTCTGGATAAGCCCACCAGCGGCACCTATCGCGTGGCCGGGACGGATGTTTCCACCCTGGACGGCGACGCGCTGGCGAAGCTGCGTCGCGAGCATTTTGGCTTTATTTTTCAGCGTTACCATCTGCTTTCACACCTGAGCGCGGCGCAGAACGTGGAGGTGCCGGCGGTGTATGCGGGCGTCGAGCGCAAAAAACGCCTTGAACGCGCGAAGGCGCTGTTAACGCGTCTTGGGCTGGCGGAGCGTGTTGATTATCAGCCTTCGCAGCTTTCCGGCGGTCAGCAGCAGCGCGTGAGTATTGCCCGTGCGCTGATGAACGGCGGACAGGTGATCCTTGCCGATGAGCCAACCGGTGCGCTTGACAGCCATTCCGGTGAAGAGGTGATGGCGATCCTGCATCAGCTGCGCGATCAGGGGCATACGGTGATTATCGTCACCCATGATCCGCAGGTCGCAGCGCAGGCGGAACGCATCATTGAGATCCACGACGGCGAGCTGGTCAGCAACCCGCCGCCACGTCAGTCCAGAGCGGCGGCACCGAAAGAAGCCTTACCTGCGTCCACCGGCTGGGGACAGTTCTCCAGCGGCTTTCGTGAAGCGCTGACCATGGCCTGGCTGGCGATGGCGGCCAACAAAATGCGCACCCTGCTGACCATGCTCGGCATCATTATCGGTATTGCCTCGGTGGTGTCGATTGTGGTGGTGGGCGATGCGGCGAAACAGCTGGTGCTGGCGGATATTCGCGCCATCGGGACTAACACCATCGACGTTTACCCCGGCAAAGATTTTGGCGACGACGAGCCGCAGTATCAGCAGGCGCTGAAATACGACGATCTGGCGGCTATTCAGAAGCAGCCGTGGGTGAACTCCGCCACGCCTGCCGTGTCGCAAAACCTTCGTCTGCGCTACGGCAACATCGACGTGGCGGCCAGCGCTAACGGCGTCAGCGGAGATTACTTCAACGTCTACGGCATGACCTTCAGCGAAGGGGCGACCTTCAACGCGGAACAGCTGGCGGGCAGGGCGCAGGTGGTGGTGTTAGACGCTAACTCGCGCAGACAGCTTTTCCCCAATAAAACCCGTGTGGTGGGGGAAGTGATCCTGGTGGGTAACATGCCCGCCACGGTGATTGGTGTGGCGGAAGAGAAACAGTCCATGTTTGGCAGCAGCAAGATCCTGCGCGTCTGGCTGCCGTACAGCACCATTTCCGGGCGCATTATGGGACAGTCCTGGCTCAACTCCATTACCGTGCGAGTGAAAGAGGGCTACGACAGCGCGCTGGCGGAACAGCAGCTCGAGCGGCTGTTAACGTTGCGCCACGGGAAAAAGGATTTCTTCACCTGGAACATGGACGGCCTCTTGAAAACGGCCGAAAAGACCACACGTACTCTTCAGCTGTTCCTGACGCTGGTGGCGGTGATTTCGCTGGTCGTCGGCGGGATAGGGGTGATGAACATTATGCTGGTGTCGGTGACCGAACGTACGCGGGAGATCGGCATTCGCATGGCGGTCGGGGCCAGAGCCAGCGATGTGCTCCAGCAATTTTTGATTGAAGCGGTGCTGGTGTGTCTGGTGGGAGGCGCAATGGGGATTGCGCTCTCGATGATGATCGCCTTCGCGCTCCAGCTCTTTTTACCGGGGTGGGAGATTGGCTTCTCACCGATGGCGATCCTCACCGCGTTTTTGTGCTCCACCTTTACCGGCATTTTGTTTGGCTGGCTGCCGGCACGAAACGCGGCGCGGCTGGATCCGGTGGATGCGCTGGCGCGGGAATAACCCGAAAATAAAAATGCCAGCCGATCGGGCTGGCATTTTGCCTGCGGGGTGTACACAATGAATCAGAGAGCTATGCAACCGTTTCTGCTTCAACGGGCACGATAAGACTGGCGTGATTGCCTTTTGGCCCCTGGTGTACATCGAACCGGACGGACTGCCCGGCTTTGAGCGTCCTGTAACCATCCATCTGAATGGTGGAATAGTGAGCGAAGATATCCTCGCCGCCGCCTTCGGGGCAAATGAAGCCAAACCCCTTGGCGTTGTTGAACCACTTAACAGTACCCATTTCCATGCTTCGACATCCTTCGTAAATCTTATAAATTAAGATGGAATGAACCGGTGGTGGAGTGGGGGCTGTTCAAAACCTCGCCAACTCACGCTTGTACAATTTAGAGAAACGGAAGAAGCCGTCAAGCGTTTGGCGCTGGAGTTGGGACAATAATCAACCAAAATTTGAGGCAGTTAACGCTATTGCAACAGTTTGTGACAGACATCGCGGATGACAGTAATAGATGATTGTTATCTAACATCTGAGGTAGATTCAAAGTGGTTATGCATAATGGGTAAGACCAACGATTGGCTGGATTTTGACCAGCTGGCGGAAGATAAAGTGCGCGACGCGCTAAAACCGCCATCTATGTATAAAGTTATGTTAATGAACGATGATTACACGCCGATGGAATTTGTTATTGACGTGCTACAAAAGTTCTTTTCTTATGATGTTGAACGTGCAACGCAACTGATGCTTACCGTTCATTATCGTGGCAAAGCGATCTGCGGCATCTTTACTGCCGAGGTTGCGGAAACCAAAGTAGCGATGGTGAACGACTATGCAAGGGAGAACGAGCATCCGTTGCTGTGTACGCTGGAAAAGGCCTGATAAGGCATAAAATTGGGGGAGGTGCCTATGCTCAATCAAGAACTGGAACTCAGTTTAAACATGGCTTTCGCCAGAGCGCGTGAGCACCGACATGAGTTTATGACCGTCGAGCACCTGCTGCTCGCACTGCTTAGCAACCCATCTGCCCGCGAAGCGCTGGAAGCCTGCTCCGTGGATCTGGTGGCGCTACGTCAGGAACTCGAAGCCTTCATCGAACAAACTACACCGGTGCTGCCAGCCAGTGAAGAAGAGCGCGACACGCAGCCGACGCTCAGCTTCCAGCGCGTGTTGCAGCGCGCGGTTTTCCACGTCCAGTCTTCCGGACGTAGCGAAGTGACTGGCGCCAATGTCCTGGTCGCCATCTTCAGCGAGCAGGAGTCCCAGGCGGCCTACCTGCTACGTAAACACGAAGTCAGCCGGCTCGACGTGGTCAACTTCATCTCTCACGGAACGCGAAAAGACGAGCCTAACCAGGCATCGGATCCCAGCGGACAGATCAACAGCAATGAAGAGCAAGCAGGCGGGGAGGATCGTATGGAAAACTTCACCACCAACCTTAACCAGCTTGCTCGCGTTGGCGGTATCGACCCGCTGATTGGTCGCGACAAAGAGCTGGAGCGTGCCATCCAGGTGCTGTGCCGCCGCCGTAAGAACAACCCGCTGCTGGTGGGGGAATCTGGCGTGGGTAAAACCGCGATTGCCGAAGGGCTGGCCTGGCGCATTGTGCAGGGCGACGTGCCGGAAGTGATTGCCGACTGCACCATCTACTCGCTGGATATTGGCTCGCTGCTGGCGGGCACCAAATACCGCGGTGATTTCGAAAAACGTTTCAAAGCGCTGTTAAAACAGCTGGAGCAGGACACCAACAGCATCCTGTTTATCGATGAGATCCACACCATCATCGGCGCAGGTGCGGCCTCCGGTGGCCAGGTGGATGCCGCTAACCTGATCAAACCGCTGCTCTCCAGCGGCAAGATCCGCGTGATGGGCTCCACGACGTACCAGGAGTTCAGCAACATCTTTGAGAAGGATCGTGCGCTGGCGCGTCGTTTCCAGAAAATCGACGTGACCGAGCCGTCGGTTGACGAAACGGTGCAGATCATCAATGGCCTGAAAACCAAGTACGAAGCACACCACGACGTGCGTTACACCGCGAAAGCGGTCCGTGCGGCGGTGGAACTGGCGGTGAAATACATCAACGATCGTCATCTGCCGGATAAAGCGATCGACGTGATTGATGAGGCGGGTGCGCGTGCACGCCTGATGCCAGCCAGCAAGCGTAAGAAAACTGTGAACGTGGCGGATATCGAGTCCGTGGTGGCCCGCATCGCGCGTATTCCTGAGAAGAGCGTTTCTCAGAGCGACCGTGATACGCTGCGCACCCTCGGCAATCGCCTGAAAATGCTGGTCTTTGGTCAGGATAAAGCCATTGAGGCCTTAACCGAAGCGATCAAGATGGCCCGTGCTGGCCTGGGGCATGACCACAAGCCTGTCGGTTCCTTCCTGTTCGCCGGCCCGACCGGGGTGGGTAAAACCGAGGTGACGGTTCAGCTCTCCAAAGCGCTGGGCATTGAGCTGCTGCGCTTTGATATGTCCGAGTATATGGAGCGTCATACCGTCAGCCGTTTGATTGGTGCGCCTCCGGGATACGTGGGCTTTGACCAGGGCGGCCTGCTTACGGACGCGGTTATCAAGCACCCGCACGCGGTACTGCTGCTCGATGAAATCGAGAAAGCGCACCCGGACGTATTCAACATCCTGTTGCAGGTGATGGACAACGGGACGCTGACCGATAACAACGGGCGCAAGGCCGATTTCCGCAACGTGGTGCTGGTGATGACCACCAACGCCGGGGTGCGGGAAACCGAGCGTAAATCCATCGGCCTGATCCACCAGGATAACAGCACCGATGCGATGGAAGAGATCAAGAAGATCTTCACGCCGGAGTTCCGTAACCGTCTGGACAACATTATCTGGTTCGATCATCTGTCTACCGAGGTGATTCATCAGGTGGTGGACAAGTTCATCGTCGAGTTGCAGGTTCAGCTGGATCAGAAAGGCGTGTCGCTGGAAGTGAGCCAGGAGGCCCGCAACTGGCTGGCTGAGAAAGGCTACGACCGTGCGATGGGCGCCCGTCCGATGGCGCGCGTGATTCAGGACAACCTGAAGAAACCGCTGGCAAACGAGCTGCTGTTTGGCTCGCTGGTGGACGGCGGCCAGGTAACGGTGGGGCTGGATCAGGCGAAGAACGAACTGACGTACGATTTCCAGAGTGCGGCGAAGCACAAGCCGGAAGCGGCTCACTGATTTTCTTTAGTGTAAAAGCCGGGTTTTTAACCCGGCTTTTTTGTGTCCGCTTTTCTCCCTCTCCCTGTGGGAGAGGGTCAGGGTGAGGGCATCAGACCGCACTAAAATACCTCTTCCTGAACAGCCACACTAAAGCCATAAATAAAAAAGGCCGGGATTGTCCCGACCTTTTAAATATTCATCTGCCATTACAGGCGAAAACAATTAGCGACTACGGAAGACAATGCGGCCTTTGCTCAGGTCGTACGGGGTCAGCTCAACAGTCACTTTGTCGCCCGTCAAAATGCGGATATAGTTTTTGCGCATTTTACCGGAGATGTGCGCAGTTACCACGTGACCGTTTTCCAGTTCTACGCGAAACATGGTATTAGGCAACGTATCAAGTACGGTACCCTGCATTTCAATATTGTCTTCTTTGGCCATCTAATCCTCTGGGGTATCACTACCAAGTTTTGAACCGGCAAGATAATGCCGAAATTCCTCAATTAAGTAAAGAATTGCGCGTTTAAAACGCAGCAAAACAGTCTCAGCGTATTGCCCAAGCGTCACGGTACAACCGAACGGAAAGCGCATTCGTAAAGGGGAGACGACAGGATAAACGTAAGGACGTTATCTGAAGCGAGGGTCCCAAACGGCGGCGGGGCAACAGGCAGAAGCTACTCTGCGGCGTAATTATAACACCCTCATAAAAAATATGCGGAAAACATTTAGGCATTGGGTATAAAGAGCGTTCTGGGAACCCAAAAATCGCGTGGTAGGGTCTCCTTTCGGCACTGTTCCAGGTGTTCGATATAGTGTCGGCGGGAGATTTCAACGGCGCCGAGCGAGGCGGTATGCTCATTCAGCACCTGACAATCCATTAACTGTCCTCCACGTCGGGCAAATTCCTGGCTAAAAACCAGCAGCGCGGTTTTCGACGCATTCGTGGCGCGGGAGAACATCGACTCGCCGCAGAACAGCGTACCCTGCGCCACGCCGTACATGCCCCCGACGAGGTCGTCCCCGCTCCACACTTCGATCGAATGCGCGTAACCCAGCTCATGAAGCTGGTGATAGGCGATAATGATATCGCGGGTTATCCAGGTGCCTTCGTGACGATCTTCAGCGCAGCCTTCGATAACCTGGCCGAAGGCGTGATTAAGCGTGACGCGAAAGGGTGATTTTGCATGAAAACGCTTCATGCTGCGACTCAGGTGAAACTGCCCAGGCCACAGCACGGCTCGCGGGTCGGGAGACCACCATAAGATCGGGTCGCCAGGAGAAAACCACGGAAAGATGCCGCGCTGGTAAGCCATTAAGAGCCGTGCCGGGCTGAGATCGCCGCCCAGAGCCAGCAAGCCGTTAGGTTCACGCAGCGCCCCCTCCGGAGAAGGGAACGCAATATTATGGCGAGAAAGCTGCACCAGGCGCATGACAACAGAACTCCAGTACGCGAGAGAGGACGCTACAAATATAGTCTACAGGCGCTGTTTAAACTGGTAGTAGCGACCTTGTTTTGCCAGCAGCTCTGCGTGACTACCTTGCTCAATTATGTGTCCGTTGTCCATCACAATTATCTGATCGAAATTCACCAGCCCGCGCAGACGGTGCGTGACCATCAGCACGGTTTTACCTTTCATCACATTCGCCAGTAAATCAAGGATTTGGCTCTCTGTGGTGGCATCCAGTCCTTCTGTCGGTTCATCCAGCAGCATCAGCGGCGCATCGTGCAGCAGCGCACGCGCAATGGCCAGACGACGCAGTTCGCCGCCGGAAAGCTGTCGACCCCCTTCACCCAGCCAGCTGTTCAACCCGTCGTCTTCAAGCAGCTTGTGCAGCCCAACCTGCTCCAGCATTGCCCGCAGCGTATCGTCGGAGGCGTCTGGTGCCGCCAGAAGAAGATTATCGCGCAGCGTAGCGCTGAACAGATGCACCCGCTGGGGCACGACGCTGACCGTTTTACGCAAGGCCGCTTCGCTAAAACCAGACAGCGGAACGTCGTTAAACCGAATCTCGCCCTGCTGTGGGTCCCACGCGCGCGTGAGAAGTTGCAGAAGTGTCGATTTCCCACATCCCGTACGGCCAAGGATCGCAATGCGCTGCCCGGCATCAACAGAAAGGGTGATGTCTTCCAGCGCGTTTTGCGCCTGCTTGTCGTAGGCGAAAGTGACATTGCTGAGCGTCAGCGCGACCTGCTCTGGCACAGCGGTTTGACCCGCGCTGAACTTCACTTCCGGCTCCTGCTCGGCAATATCCGTAATGCGCAGCGCAGAGGCAATCACCTGGCCGAGATGCTGAAAGGCGCCCGTGACCGGGGCTAAGGCTTCAAAGGCTGCCAGGGCACAGAAAACAAACAGCGCAATCAGCGGGCCAGGCTGCGCGTTACCGCCCACGCCACCGGAGGCCATCCAGAGCATGGCGATAACGGCAATCCCACCAATTAACATCATCAGCGCCTGGGAGAACGCGGTCAGTTCAGACTGGCGACGCTGGGCTTCATGCCAGTTCAGCTCCGTATTTTCCATGCGGGCGCGGTAGCGCTTGCTGGCACCAAAAAGGGTGAGCTCGGCCTGTCCCTGCAACCAGGCGGTGAGCTGCTGGCGATATTCTCCACGCAGGCGCGTCAGGTTTTCCCCGGTGGTTTTACCTGCACGATAAAACAGGGGCGGCAGAATAATCAGCGTCATCAGCATGATGCCGCCGAGCGTCAGTGCGATGGGAACATCCAGGAAACTCAACCCCAGCGTGACCACGACAATCACTACAAACGCGCCCACCATAGGTGAAATGACGCGCAGATAGAGGTGATCCAGCGTATCCACATCTGCGACCACGCGGTTGAGTAATTCGCCCTGTCGAAAACGTGCCAGCCCGGCAGGGGAGAGGGGCAGCAGTTTGCTGAAGGTGTAAATACGCAGGTGTTGCAGCACGCGGAAGGTCGCGTCGTGGCTGACCAGACGTTCAAAGTAGCGCCCGGCAGTTCGCGTAATCGCCGTGCCGCGCACCCCGGCGGCAGGCAGCATGTAGTTAAAGCTGTACAGCCCGGCAAAGCCTGCGGCCGCAGACGCGGAGAGGAACCAGCCGGAAAGCGTAAGCAGACCGATGCTGGCCAGCAGAGTAACGATCGCCAGCACGATCCCGAGCGTCAGCATCCATTTGTGGCGTTTATACAGTGCAAGATACGGAAGCAGGGCGCGCATCAGATATCCTCCTGACGGTTCGCCAGCAGGGTCGCAAACGGCCCCTGCGCGGCAACAAGCGCGGCGTAATCGCCTTGTTCAACAATGTGTCCGTTTTCCATCACCCAGATCTGATCCCAGTCGGCAATACCTTCCAGCTGGTGAGTCACCATCAGGGTGGTTTGCTGGCGTGAGGCTGCGTTAAGCGCATCCATCACGCGCTGCTCGCTGTGAGCGTCCAGGCTGGCGGCGGGTTCGTCCAGCAGCATTAGCGAAGAGGGATTCAGCAGCGCACGGGCAACCGCGACGCGCTGTGCCTGGCCAACTGACAGCCCGGCAGACTGATCGCCAATGACGGTATCGACACCCTGCGCAAGCAGCGGCAGAAACTCGCTGACCCAGGCGCGGTCGAGGACCGATTGCAGCTCATCTTCATGCGCATTCGGGCGTGCCAGCAGCACATTCTCGCGCAGCGTCGGAGCTGGCAGCTGAGGGTTTTGCCCCACCCAACTCAGCTGTTTACGCCAGGCATCAGGATCGAGCTCGCGCAGCTCCGTTTTATTGATACGCAGCGATCCGGTGTACGCCATAAAACCTGACAGCGCATTCAACAATGAGCTTTTACCTGAGCCGCTGGTACCCACCAGCACCACACGTTGCCCGGCAGGCAGGGTAAAGTTCAGCGGACCGGCCAGCACTTTGCCTTCAGGCGACAGAACAGAAAAATCCTGTGCTTCAATGGTCACCGGATCGTTCGTATTCAGCGTTACCTCACCACGCTCCGGATTCGCCAGCGGCGTTTCCATGAAGGTTTTCAGGCTGTCGGCAGCACCCACCGCCTGCGCTTTGGCATGGTAAAAGGTGCCGAGATCGCGAAGCGGCTGGAAAAATTCCGGGGCCAGGATCAGCGCCAGGAACCCGGCGGAAAGCGTGACCGCCGTACCGTAGTGGCCAAAGTCCAGCGCGCCGAGGTAGGAGAAGCCAAAGTAAACCGCCACCAGCGCAATCGACAGGGAGGTGAAAAATTCGAGCACGCCAGAAGAGAGAAAGGCCATGCGCAACACTTCCATGGTGCGCTGACGGAAATCCTGCGACGCCAGGCGAATGTTTTCGGTTTCCGCTTCACCACGACCGAAGATCCGCAGGGTTTCCATTCCGCGCAGACGGTCCAGGAAATGACCGCTCAACCGACCCAGCGCCAGGAAGTTACGACGGTTAGCATCTGCCGCGCCCATGCCGACCATCGCCATAAACAGCGGGATGAGCGGGGTGGTGCCTAGCAGGATCAACGCCGCCACCCAGTTAACAGGGAAGATGGCGATAACAATCATCAGGGGCACAAACACCGCCAGCGCCATCTGGGGAAGATAACGCGCGTAGTAATCGTGCATATCGTCGATTTGCTCAAGGATCAGCGTCGCCCAGCTGCCGGCTGGCTTACCCTGGATCCACGCAGGTCCGGCTTCCGAAAGCCGATCGAGTACCTTGCGGCGAATCTCATAGCGGATGTGCTGCCCGGCGTGGAACCCAACCCGCTCGCGCAGCCAGACCACCCACGCACGCAGAACGAAAACCAGCACCAGAACGATAAACGGCAACAGCAGCGCTTCGCGCGGGATGTTCTCCATGATCATATGGTTGAGAATGCGGGCCAGCAGCCATGCCTGGGCAACAATCAACAGACCGCTGATGAATCCCAAAACGCGGGAAATCATAAGCCAGCGGCGGGACAGAACGCTTTGCTGTTTCAGCCAGCGGGTTAACTCTTGTTGACGGGTTTTTTCCATTGCGTACTTTGCAGGTGACGTTATAAGAAATTAGACCTCTGCATGTTACACGCGAGCAAAAATAAAGGCGACCAGTGGCCGCCTTTATTTACGTTTGTTACTGACTTGTAAAGATTATTTGCCTTGTTCAGCCAGCCCGTCCAGGTAGCGTTCTGCGTCCAGCGCGGCCATACAACCGGTGCCCGCAGAGGTGATCGCCTGACGATAAATATGGTCCATCACGTCGCCAGCTGCGAAGACACCCGGAACGCTGGTCTGGGTGGCGTTGCCGTGAATGCCAGACTGCACTTTGATGTAGCCGTTCTCCAGCTCCAGCTGGCCTTCAAAGATAGCCGTGTTCGGGCTGTGACCGATTGCCACAAACAGGCCTGCCACTTCCAGCGTTTCGACGTTATCGGTGTTCTGGGTATCACGGATACGCAGTCCCGCCACGCCCATCTGATCGCCAGTCACTTCTTCCAGCGTACGGTTGGTATGCAGCACAATGTTGCCGCTCGCCACTTTGTCCATCAGGCGTTTAATCAGGATCTTCTCCGCGCGGAAGGTGTCGCGACGGTGAATCAGGTGTACTTCTGAGGCAATATTTGCCAGATACAGCGCTTCTTCCACAGCGGTGTTGCCGCCGCCGATAACCGCAACTTTCTGGTTGCGATAGAAGAAACCGTCGCAGGTCGCGCAGGCTGACACGCCGCGGCCTTTGAACGCTTCTTCAGACGGCAGGCCGAGATAGCGGGCAGAGGCGCCGGTGGCGATTATCAGCGCATCGCAGGTGTATTCGCCGCTGTCACCCGTCAGGCGGAACGGACGGTTCTGCAAATCCACTTTATTGATGTGGTCGAACAGGATTTCGGTTTCGAATTTGGCGGCATGCTCGTGCATGCGCTCCATCAGCAGCGGCCCGGTCAGGTCGTTCGGGTCGCCAGGCCAGTTTTCCACTTCCGTGGTGGTGGTCAGCTGACCGCCTTTTTCCATCCCGGTGATCAGTACCGGTTGCAGGTTAGCGCGTGCAGCATAGACCGCTGCGGTATATCCCGCAGGTCCAGAACCAAGGATTAGCAGCTTACTGTGTTTGGTCGTGCCCATGAGATCCCCATTGTTGTTGGCAGGCAATGGGCTGGATTGTAGGGAATTTGTTGCCGTAAAAAAAGAGCAGGAGAGTTTTGCTTCCGATATATGCAATAGACGCGCCCTATGGGTCAGAGGCGGTCACATCACTTCTGCTACTGAAAACCGCGCGTTTATAAGGCAATAAAATGAGGATTAATACCCCTCCGTAATGAATATCCGGCATGTTGTACTAAAAATCGATGTTTTGCTTTGACAATCCCCTGCGCTTTTGCGAAAACATTCAAGGAAGAAAAAAAGACGCACGAACTGCATGCCGCATAGACATGCACGGAAATGCCATTTTTACCGGGTCAGTGAAATCTACGCATGGTGTGGACAGACGCCATACGTGATGTCTGTGACTGCTTTCGGGCAACGGTCTTCTTACCGCAGAACCCGAATCTACATCGCGTCTAATACATAACCAGGCGATGTGATGAATAACGGGTCCAGGCTCTGAACAGTGATGTGCACAGGGTCCAGGCAGGAGTAGGGAAGGAATACAGAGAGACAATAATAATGGTAGATAGCAAGAAGCGCCCTGGCAAAGATCTCGACCGTATCGATCGTAACATTCTTAATGAATTGCAAAAGGATGGGCGTATTTCCAACGTCGAGCTTTCAAAACGTGTGGGACTTTCCCCGACGCCGTGCCTTGAGCGTGTGCGTCGACTGGAAAGACAGGGTTTTATTCAGGGCTATACGGCTCTGCTGAACCCGCATTATCTGGATGCCTCACTTCTGGTATTTGTTGAGATTACTCTGAATCGTGGTGCACCAGATGTGTTTGAGCAATTTAACGCCGCTGTACAAAAACTTGAAGAAATTCAAGAGTGTCATCTGGTTTCCGGTGATTTTGACTACCTGTTGAAAACCCGTGTGCCTGATATGTCCGCCTACCGTAAGCTGCTGGGTGAAACCCTGCTGCGTCTGCCAGGCGTGAACGACACCCGTACTTATGTGGTGATGGAAGAGGTCAAACAGAGCAATCGTCTGGTTATTAAGACGCGCTAACACGGAACAGGTGCAAAATCAGTGTAGTTTGATTACACTCCTGTTAATCCATACAGCAACAGTGCCGGGGAGTCCCGGCGCTGTTGTCCGTTTTAGCACACAGGCAGGACATGCCTGATACCTGGAGAGCCTTTCTTGAGCCAGGAATACACTGAAGACAAAGAAGTCACATTATCTAAGCTAAGCAGCGGACGTCGTCTCCTTGAGGCGTTACTGATTGTTATTGCCCTTTTTGCCGTCTGGCTGATGGCTGCCTTACTCAGTTTCAACCCCTCAGACCCCAGCTGGTCGCAAACCGCATGGCATGAGCCTATCCATAATTTAGGTGGCGTTCCCGGTGCCTGGCTTGCGGACACACTCTTCTTCATTTTCGGTGTGATGGCCTATACCCTTCCCGTCATCATTATTGGCGGATGCTGGTTTGCCTGGCGTCATCGACAGAACGACGACTACATCGATTATTTTGCCGTTTCGCTGCGCCTGATTGGCGCCCTGGCGCTGATCCTCACCTCCTGCGGACTGGCGGCGATCAACGCCGATGACATCTGGTACTTCGCCTCCGGCGGGGTGATTGGCAGCCTGTTGAGCTCCGCGCTGCAACCGATGCTTCACAGCAGCGGCGGCACGCTGGCGCTGCTTTGTATCTGGGCAGCGGGCCTGACGCTGTTTACCGGCTGGTCCTGGGTGAGCATTGCCGAAAAAATCGGCAGCTTTATTCTGACTCTGCTGACGTTTGCCAGCAATCGCACCCGTCGTGATGACACGTGGGTCGATGAAGACGAATATGAAGATGAGTACGAAGAGGAAGACGAGGCACCCGTGCAGCGTCGTGAATCCCGCCGTGCCCGTATTCTGCGCGGTGCTCTGGCACGCCGCCAGCGCGTTGCTGAAAAATTTGCTAACCCGTTAGGCCGTAAAACGGATGCCGCGCTTTTCTCCGGCAAACGTATGGATGAAGAGGAGCAGATTGAGTATCGCGGCGCGGCCGTCGATCCTGATGATGTGTTGTTCTCTGGTCATCGAGCTACGCCGGGTGAGTATGATGAATACGATCCGCTGTTGCATGGTCATTCCGTGACTGAACCGGTAGCCGCTGCTGCTGCCGCAACGACGGCTGCGCAGGCCCATGTTGCGCCTGTTGAAGCCGTGATGCCGTCCTCGCCTGTTCCGGCACCGGAGTCCGCGATCCAGCAACCGCAGGTGGACTGGCAGACTGCGCCAGGCGTCCATACGCCTGAACCGACCATTGCGCCGGAGCCTGAAAGCTATATTCCTGTGCAGCAGGAACAGTGGCAGCAACCGTATCAGCCGCCTGAGCCTGCCAGCGAGCCGCAACAGCCGTATCAGGCCTATACGCCCGAACCTGCTGAGCCTGAACAGCCATACGTTGCGCCGGTGTCTGAACCCGAAATGGTGGAGGAAGCGAAGCCATCCCGTCCGCCATTGTACTATTTTGAAGAGGTGGAAGAGCGCCGTGCCCGAGAGCGCGAGCAGCTTGCCGCCTGGTATCAGCCCGTGCCTGAGCCGGTGCAGGAGCCTGTTGTAAAAGCGCCTTCTGCGAGCGTTGCACCTGTAGACCCAGCGCCAGCCGTTGCGTCGAGAGCGGAAACCGTGAAGCAGGCAACGGCAGCCGCTGCCGCGTCCGCTCCGCTATTCAGCCCGGCAACCGATGGTGCGCCACGTCCTCAGGTAAAAGAGGGCATTGGTCCACAATTGCCGCGTCCTAATCGCGTGCGCGTACCGACGCGCCGGGAGCTGGCCTCCTATGGCATTAAACTGCCTTCCCAGCGTATGGCGGAAGAGAAAGCCCGTGAGTCCGACTACGAAGATGATGCCGACGAACTGCATCAGGATGAGCTGGCGCGTCAGTTTGCCGCCCAGCAGACTCAACGCTACGGGAATGAGTACCAACACGATGTTCATTCTCAGCAGGATGAAGATGATGCTGCCGAAGCGGAATTAGCGCGTCAGTTTGCGGCCACGCAACAGCAACGTTATTCCGGTGAGCAGCCTTCAGGGGCAAACCCGTTCTCGCTCTCGGATTTTGAATTTTCACCGATGAAAGATCTGGTGGATGACGGTCCGAGCGAACCGCTGTTCACGCCGAGCGTGATGCCAGAAGCGGAACCGGTGCGTCAGGCGCCAGCGCCGCAGGTTAATGCGCAGCCACAACAGCCAGCGCCGCAGGCTTATGCGCAGCCGCATACACCGTCGGCCCAACCGCCGCAGCCGCAGTTCCAGCAGCCAGCACCACAGCCGCAGGAAAGCCTGATTCACCCGCTGCTGATGCGTAACGGAGACAGCCGTCCGCTGCAACGACCAAGTACGCCGTTGCCGTCGCTGGATCTGTTAACGCCGCCGCCAGCGGAAGTCGAACCGGTGGATACTTTTGCTCTTGAGCAGATGGCCCGTCTGGTGGAAGCGCGTCTGGCTGACTTCCGTATTAAAGCGGACGTGGTGAACTACTCACCTGGCCCGGTGATCACCCGTTTCGAACTGAATCTGGCGCCAGGCGTAAAAGCGGCGCGTATTTCTAACCTCTCCCGTGACCTGGCGCGTTCTCTGTCGACCGTGGCGGTACGCGTGGTGGAAGTGATCCCAGGTAAGCCTTACGTTGGCCTTGAGCTGCCAAACAAGAAACGCCAGACCGTTTATCTGCGTGAAGTTCTGGATAACACCAAATTCCGCGACAATCCGTCCCCGCTGACCGTGGTGCTGGGTAAAGATATCGCTGGCGATCCGGTGGTTGCCGATCTCGCGAAGATGCCGCACCTGCTGGTTGCGGGTACCACCGGCTCCGGTAAATCGGTCGGGGTGAACGCTATGATCCTCAGTATGCTCTACAAAGCGCAGCCTGAAGATGTGCGTTTCATCATGATCGACCCGAAAATGCTTGAACTGTCCGTCTACGAAGGCATTCCGCACCTGTTAACGGAAGTAGTGACCGACATGAAGGACGCCGCCAACGCATTGCGCTGGAGCGTCAATGAAATGGAGCGTCGCTACAAGCTGATGTCTGCGCTGGGCGTGCGTAACCTGGCCGGTTATAACGAGAAAATCGCTGAGGCGGCACGTATGGGCCGTCCGATTCCGGACCCATACTGGAAGCCGGGGGACAGCATGGATACCCAGCATCCGGTGCTGGAAAAACTGCCTTACATCGTGGTGCTGGTGGATGAGTTCGCCGACCTGATGATGACCGTTGGCAAGAAGGTGGAAGAGCTGATTGCGCGTCTGGCGCAGAAAGCGCGTGCGGCGGGCATCCACCTGGTGCTGGCGACGCAGCGTCCGTCCGTAGACGTTATCACCGGTCTTATTAAGGCAAACATCCCGACCCGTATCGCGTTTACCGTGTCGAGTAAAATTGACTCGCGTACTATCCTTGACCAGGGCGGTGCAGAGTCGCTGCTGGGTATGGGTGATATGCTCTATTCCGGCCCGAACTCCACCTCGCCGGTGCGCGTACACGGTGCGTTTGTTCGCGACCAGGAAGTGCATGCGGTGGTGCAGGACTGGAAAGCGCGCGGTCGGCCGCAATACGTTGACGGCATCACCTCCGACAGTGAAAGCGAAGGTGGCGGCGGTGGTTTTGACGGCGGCGAAGAGCTGGATCCGTTATTTGACCAGGCGGTTAATTTCGTTACCGAAAAACGTAAGGCGTCCATCTCCGGCGTCCAGCGCCAGTTCCGTATTGGCTACAACCGCGCGGCGCGTATTATCGAGCAGATGGAAGCCCAGGGTATTGTGAGCGAACAGGGGCATAACGGTAACCGTGAGGTGCTGGCGCCACCGCCGTTTGATTAACCTTCAGCGATTGCAAAGAAGGGTAAATCAGCAAAAATTAAGCATATTCTTCTGTCGCCTGCCTTCGGGCAGGTCCAGAATAGAAACGGAACCCCCATATCGGGAAGACGTATTTTAAGGAATAACAATGAAAAAAATCGCCATCGCCTGTGCATTACTCTCCAGTTTTGTTGCCAGCAGCGTCTGGGCTGATGCAGCCAGCGACCTTAAAAGCCGACTGGATAAAGTGAGCAGCTTCCACGCCAGCTTCACGCAAAAAGTGACTGACGGCAGTGGCAACGCGGTGCAGGAAGGTCAGGGGGATTTGTGGGTGAAACGCCCGAATCTCTTCAACTGGCACATGACCCAGCCGGATGAAAGCGTGCTGGTGTCCGACGGGAAAACCTTATGGTTCTACAACCCGTTTGTTGAGCAGGCGACCGCCACCTGGCTGAAAGACGCGACCAGCAATACGCCGTTTATGCTCATTGCCCGTAACCAGTCCAGCGACTGGCAGCAGTACAACATTAAACAAAACGGTGATGAGTTCGTCCTGACGCCAAAAGGCAGCAACGGTAACCTGAAGCAGTTCACCATTAACGTGAGCAGCAACGGTACCATTAATCAGTTCGGTGCGGTTGAGCAGGACGATCAGCGCAGTAGCTATCAGCTTAAGTCTCAGCAAAACGGCGCTGTAGATGCTTCGAAATTCACCTTTACCCCGCCGCAGGGCGTAACGGTGGACGACCAACGTAATAAGTAAGAGGCATGAGTGAGCAACCTGTCGCTCGATTTTTCAGATAATGCGTTTCAACCTCTGGCCGCCCGTATGCGGCCAGAAAATTTAGCGCAGTACATCGGCCAGCAACACCTGCTGGCTGCGGGGAAACCCTTGCCGCGCGCCATAGAGGCCGGGCATCTGCACTCCATGATCCTCTGGGGGCCACCCGGCACCGGCAAAACAACCCTCGCTGAAGTGATCGCCCGCTATGCTAACGCGGACGTTGAGCGTATCTCGGCGGTTACCTCCGGCGTGAAGGAAATTCGTGAGGCGATCGAGCGCGCGCGGCAAAACCGTAATGCCGGGCGCCGCACCATTCTTTTTGTTGATGAAGTCCACCGCTTCAACAAGAGCCAACAGGATGCGTTTCTGCCGCACATTGAAGACGGCACGATTTTCTTCATCGGCGCAACCACGGAAAACCCGTCGTTTGAACTCAACTCCGCGCTGCTTTCCCGCGCCCGCGTTTACCTGCTTAAATCCCTGACCACAGAGGATATCGAAAAGGTTCTGACCCAGGCGATGGAGGACAAAGCGCGGGGTTACGGCGGACAGGATATCGTTCTGCCGGACGACACGCGTCGTGCGATCGCTGAACTGGTCAACGGCGATGCGCGTCGGGCGCTGAATACGTTGGAAATGATGGCCGATATGGCCGAAGTGGATGATGCCGGAAAGCGGGTGCTAAAGCAGGAGCTGCTGACCGAAATAGCCGGTGAGCGCAGCGCACGCTTCGATAATAAAGGCGATCGTTTTTACGACCTGATCTCTGCATTACATAAGTCCGTGCGCGGCAGCGCCCCGGATGCGGCGCTCTACTGGTACGCGCGTATTATTACCGCCGGTGGCGATCCGTTATATGTCGCGCGTCGCTGCCTGGCCATCGCGTCAGAAGATGTCGGTAATGCCGATCCACGCGCCATGCAGGTCGCTATTTCCGCCTGGGACTGCTTTACCCGCGTCGGACCCGCGGAAGGTGAGCGTGCCATTGCGCAGGCAATTGTCTATCTGGCCTGCGCGCCGAAAAGTAACGCGGTGTATACCGCCTTCAAAGCGGCGATGTCAGATGCACGTGAACGTCCGGACTACGATGTGCCGGTTCATCTGCGCAATGCGCCAACCAAATTGATGAAAGAGATGGGTTACGGGCAGGAGTATCGCTACGCCCATGATGAACCCAATGCCTACGCCGCCGGCGAGGAGTATTTCCCGCAGGAGATGGCACAAACCCGCTATTATCACCCCACAAACAGAGGTCTTGAGGGTAAGATTGGCGAAAAGCTCGCCTGGCTTGCCGGACAGGATCAAAATAGCCCTATAAAACGCTACCGTTAGTTCAATCGTTGCGGTAATGTTGGCAATATATCTCTGTGGCCGCAGGCTGTGGTCACTTTTTCCTTTTTTAATTCGATAAGCACAGGATAAGCATGCTCGATCCCAATCTGCTGCGTAATGAGCCAGACGCAGTCGCTGAAAAACTGGCACGCCGGGGCTTTAAGCTGGATGTAGATAAGCTGCGCGCTCTTGAAGAGCGTCGTAAAGTTTTGCAGGTACAAACTGAAAATCTGCAAGCAGAGCGTAATTCTCGATCGAAATCCATTGGCCAGGCGAAAGCGCGCGGGGAAGATATTGAGCCATTACGCCTGGAAGTGAACAAACTGGGTGAAGAGCTGGATCAGGCGAAAGCTGAACTGGATGTTCTTCAGGCTGAAATTCGTGATATTGCTCTGGCGATCCCGAACATTCCTGACGACAGCGTGCCTGTCGGCAAAGACGAAAACGACAACGTTGAAGTGAAACGCTGGGGCACGCCTCGCGAGTTTGACTTTGAGGTGCGCGATCACGTCACGCTGGGCGAAATGCACGCGGGCCTGGACTTTGCGGCTGCGGTTAAGCTGACGGGTTCTCGCTTTGTGGTCATGAAAGGTCAAATTGCCCATCTGCATCGCGCTCTGGCGCAGTTCATGCTGGATCTGCACACCGAGCAGCACGGCTACAGCGAAACCTACGTTCCGTATCTGGTTAACCACGATACGCTGTACGGTACCGGCCAGTTACCGAAATTTGCCGGCGATCTGTTCCACACCCGTCCGCTGGACGAGGAAGCAGACAGCAGCAACTACGCGTTGATCCCAACCGCGGAAGTGCCGCTGACCAACCTCGTGCGTGATGAGATCATCGACGAAGACGATCTGCCAATCAAACTGACCGCGCACTCTCCATGTTTCCGTTCTGAAGCCGGTTCTTACGGTCGCGATACGCGCGGTCTGATCCGTATGCACCAGTTCGATAAAGTTGAGATGGTGCAGATCGTTCGTCCGGAAGAGTCTATGGACGCGCTGGAAGAGATGACCGGTCATGCTGAGAAAGCGCTGGAGCTGCTGGGCCTGCCGTACCGCCGTATGGCGCTGTGCACCGGCGACATGGGCTTCGGTGCCTGCAAAACCTTCGACCTTGAAGTCTGGGTGCCTGCGCAGAACACCTACCGTGAAATCTCCTCCTGCTCCAACGTCTGGGATTTCCAGGCGCGTCGTATGCAGGCGCGTTGCCGCAGCAAATCTGACAAGAAAACCCGTCTGGTTCATACCCTGAACGGTTCCGGTCTGGCAGTAGGCCGTACGCTGGTTGCTGTGCTGGAAAACTACCAGCAGGCTGACGGACGCATTGAGATCCCGGAAGTGCTGCGCCCTTACATGAAAGGCCAGCAGTTCATCGGCTAATTATTTGCTCTAAGACAAAAAAGCGCCTCAGGGCGCTTTTTTTATGCCTCTGATTTGATACGAAGCAATAACCCCTCCCTCTAAAGTAGTAATACTCCTCCGAACGAAAGTCAGCATAAAACACTGATAACCAAAAATATCGTTATACATAAAACTATATAGCGGTGTATGCCGCCCTTTATTTCTTTGTGAGCAACCAAAGTGAGTCTTTATGAAAATCAAAGCGCCTGAAGCGTTAATGGCTGCCGAGGTCACTCGCCGTGGGTTGATGAAAACCACGGCAATAGGCGGTCTGGCGGTTGCCAGCAGCGCCTTTACGCTCCCTTTTACCCGTCTGGCGTCGGCGGCGGAGGCTCTGTCTCCCGCTTCAGCCCCGGAAAAAGTGGTGTGGAGTGCCTGTACCGTTAACTGTGGTAGCCGTTGTCCTCTGCGTATGCATGTTGTGGACGGTGAAATCAAATATGTCGAAACAGACCATACCGGCGATGATAACTACGAAGGGTTACATCAGGTTCGTGCCTGTCTGCGTGGCCGTTCAATGCGCCGTCGCGTTTATAACCCGGATCGTCTGAAATACCCAATGAAGCGCGTCGGTAAGCGTGGGGAAGGGAAGTTCGAGCGTATTAGCTGGGACGAAGCCTACGATATTATCGCGACTAACATGCAGCGCCTGATCAAAGAGTATGGCAACGAATCCATCTACCTCAACTACGGCACCGGGACGCTGGGCGGTACCATGACCCGCTCCTGGCCGCCGGGTAAAACGCTGGTGGCGCGCCTGATGAACTGCTGCGGCGGCTATCTCAATCATTACGGCGACTACTCTTCCGCACAGATTGCTGCGGGTCTGAACTACACCTACGGCGGCTGGGCAGACGGTAACAGCCCGTCGGATATCGAAAACAGTAAACTGGTGGTGTTGTTCGGTAACAACCCAGGCGAAACCCGGATGAGCGGCGGTGGGGTAACCTATTATCTTGAGCAGGCGCGCGCCAAATCCAACGCACGTATGATCATCGTCGATCCGCGCTATACCGATACCGGCGCGGGACGTGAAGACGAGTGGATCCCTATTCGCCCTGGTACCGATGCGGCGCTGGTCAATGCGCTGGCGTATGTGATGATCACTGAAAACCTCGTCGATCAGCCGTTCCTTGATAAATACTGCGTTGGTTATGACGAGAAGACCCTGCCAGCCAGCGCACCGGCTAACGGGCATTACAAAGCGTACATTCTTGGTCAGGGCAGCGACGGGGTAGCGAAAACCCCTGAGTGGGCATCCACCATTACCGGCATTCCAGTCGAACGTATTGTTCAGCTGGCCCGTGAAATTGGTTCAGCAAAACCGGCTTATATCAGCCAGGGATGGGGACCACAGCGTCACGCGAACGGCGAAATTGCCACCCGCGCTATTTCTATGCTCTCGATTCTGACTGGCAACGTTGGTATTCACGGCGGTAATAGCGGGGCGCGTGAAGGCTCGTATGAAGTCCCGTTTGAACGTATGCCAACGCTGGATAATCCGGTTCAGACCAGCATCTCCATGTTTATGTGGACGGACGCGATCGAGCGCGGCCCGGAAATGACCGCGCTGCGTGACGGTGTTCGGGGCAAAGATAAGCTGGACGTGCCGATCAAAATGATCTGGAACTACGCCGGTAACTGCCTGATCAACCAGCACTCTGAAATCAACCGCACCCATGAAATTTTGCAGGACGACAAGAAGTGCGAAATGATTGTGGTGATCGACTGCCACATGACCTCATCGGCGAAGTATGCCGATATTCTGCTCCCAGACTGCACCGCGTCTGAGCAGATGGATTTCGCGCTGGATGCCTCCTGCGGCAACATGTCCTATGTGATCTTCACTGACCAGGCCATCAAACCGCGCTTCGAGTGCAAAACCATCTATGAGATGACTTCTGAGCTGGCGAAACGTCTTGGCGTTGAGCAGCAGTTCACTGAAGGACGTACTCAGGAAGGGTGGATGCGCCATCTGCACGAGCTCTCACGCAAAGCCATTCCTGACCTGCCGGACTTCGATACCTTCCGCAAGCAGGGCATGTACAAGCAGCGCGATCCCGAAGGGCATCACGTGGCGTATAAAGCCTTCCGCGACGATCCGCAGGCCAATCCGCTGACCACGCCGTCGGGCAAAATCGAGATCTACTCCGAAGAGCTGGCAAAAATTGCCGCAACGTGGGAATTGCCGGAAGGGGACGTAATCGATCCGCTGCCGATTTATACGCCAGGCTTCGAAAACTACAACGATCCGCTGACGGCGAAATTCCCGCTTCAGTTGACCGGTTTCCACTACAAAGCGCGTGTTCACTCCACCTACGGCAACGTTGACGTACTGAAAGCGGCCTGCCGACAGGAGATGTGGATCAACCCGATGGATGCGAAAGCGCGCGGCATCAGTAATGGCGATCGCGTACGTATCTTCAACGGACGTGGCGAAGTGCATATCGAAGCTAAAGTGACTCCGCGTATGATGCCTGGCGTTGTCGCGCTGGGGGAAGGGGCCTGGTATAACCCGGATGCGAACCGTATCGATCAGGCGGGCTGCATCAACGTTCTCACTACGCAGCGTCCGTCGCCGCTGGCGAAGGGCAACCCATCCCACACAAACCTCGTTCAGGTTGAAAAGGCGTAAGGAGTAACCGATGACAACCCAGTATGGATTTTTTATTGATTCCAGCCGCTGCACCGGGTGCAAAACCTGCGAGCTGGCCTGTAAGGATTACAAAGATCTGACCCCGGACGTCAGCTTCCGGCGTATCTATGAATACGCGGGCGGCGACTGGCAGGAGGACAACGGCGTCTGGCATCAGAATGTCTTCGCCTATTACCTGTCGATTGCCTGCAACCACTGCGAAGATCCGGCCTGCACCAAGGTCTGCCCGAGCGGGGCAATGCACAAGCGCGACGACGGTTTTGTGGTGGTGGACGAGGATGTCTGCATCGGCTGTCGCTACTGCCACATGGCCTGCCCGTACGGCGCGCCGCAGTACAATGCCGCCAAAGGCCACATGACCAAGTGCGACGGCTGCCACAGCCGCGTGGCGGACGGCAAAAAGCCCATCTGCGTCGAGTCCTGCCCGCTGCGCGCGCTGGACTTTGGCCCGATTGAAGAGCTGCGCAAAAAACACGGTCAGCTTGCTGCCGTCGCGCCGCTGCCGTCTGCGCACTTCACGAAGCCGAGTATTGTGATTAAACCTAACGCCAACAGCCGTCCGACGGGTGACACCACCGGCTACCTGGCAAACCCGAAGGAGGTGTGAGATGGGAAGTGGATGGCATGAATGGCCGCTGATGATCTTCACGGTCTTTGGGCAGTGCGTGGCGGGCGGGTTTATCGTCCTTGCGCTGGCGCTGTTAAAAGGGAACCTCAATGCTGAACAGCAGCAGCGTTTGGTGTTAAGCATGTTTGGCCTGTGGGTGTTGATGGGCATTGGGTTTATCGCCTCTACGCTGCACCTGGGCTCACCGATGCGCGCGTTCAACTCCCTGAACCGCGTAGGTGCCTCTTCGCTGAGTAACGAGATTGCCAGCGGCGCAATCTTCTTTGCCGTTGGCGGGCTGGGGTGGTTACTGGCAGCGGTGAAAAAGCTGCCGTCAGGGTTACGCGCGTTGTGGCTCATCGTCACCATGGTACTGGGCGTTGTCTTCGTCTGGATGATGGTCCGGGTGTACAACACCATCGATACCGTTCCGACCTGGTACAGCGTCTGGACGCCGATGAGCTTCTTCCTGACCATGTTTATTGGCGGGCCGCTGCTGGGTTATCTGCTGCTGCGTGTGGCTGGCATTAATGGTTGGGCGATGCGCCTACTGCCCGCGGTCTCGCTGCTGGCGCTGGTAATCAGTACCGTTGTCGCGCTCATGCAGGGAGCGGAGCTGGCGACCATTCACAGCTCTATCCAGCAGGCTTCGGCGCTGGTGCCGGATTACGGTTCGCTGATGGCCTGGCGTGTGGTGCTGCTGACGGCGGCGCTGGTGTGCTGGATTGCCCCTCAGCTTAAAGGTTACTCGCCTGCGCTGCCGTTACTGTCCCTGGCCTTTGTGCTGGTGCTGGCAGGGGAGTTAATTGGTCGCGGCGTATTTTACGGTCTGCATATGACGGTCGGTATGGCTATCGCCAGCTAATTTTAGATTTTGTTATAAAAAGCCGGGACATAGCGCCCGGCTTTTCTTTTTTCATTCATGAAATTTTTCGACTGATGTTTCGTTGTAAAAATTCCCGGAAATAAATAAAAACAAATAGATAATTAATATCAGTAACAGGCTTTGCATTAGCAGGATGAGTTTTTTAAATCGACAAGGCGCATAACGTGCGTGACGCCTGAACCGGTGGATTGACTTTGTTTTTGCCAGTGGCATGATGCGCACGAAATCTGAACTTCCTCACGGTTTTTAATCCATGACCACCTATACCCGCCCGGTGCTTTTGTTGCTCTGTGGCCTGCTTTTGCTGACCCTGGCGATCGCGGTGTTAAACACACTCGTCCCACTATGGCTCGCCCATGAAAACTTACCGACCTGGCAGGTGGGTATGGTTAGCTCGTCCTTTTTTACGGGCAATCTGCTGGGCACCTTATTAACGGGCAGCCTTATTAAGCGCTTTGGTTTTAACCGCAGTTATTATCTGGCGTCGCTGATCTTTGCCGTCGGCTGCGCCGGTTTAGGCCTCATGGTCGGCTTCTGGAGCTGGATGGTCTGGCGCTTTATTGCGGGCGTCGGCTGCGCCATGATCTGGGTGGTGGTTGAAAGTGCGCTAATGTGCAGCGGAACGTCCCGTAATCGCGGGCGTCTGCTGGCGGCCTATATGATGGTTTACTACGTCGGTACCGTTCTGGGACAGCTGATGGTCAGCAAACTGCCAACCGACCTGATGAGCGTGCTGCCGTGGGTGACGGGCATGGTTCTGGCGGCGATCCTGCCGCTGCTCTTTACCCGCATTGTGAATCAAAACAGCGAGCATCAGGAAGCTACCCACGTCTGGCCGATGCTGAGACTGCGCCAGGCGCGTCTGGGGGTTAACGGCTGCATTATTTCCGGGATTGTGCTGGGCTCGCTCTATGGCCTGATGCCGCTCTATCTTAACCATCAGGGCGTCAGTGATTCCGGGATCGGTTTCTGGATGGCGGTGATGGTCAGCGCGGGGATTGTCGGCCAGTGGCCGATTGGCCGCCTGGCGGACCGCTTTGGTCGTCTGCTGGTGCTGCGCGTTCAGGTCTTCGTGGTCATCATGGGCTGTCTCGCCATGCTCAGCAACGCCGCGATGGCGCCTGCGCTGTTCATTCTGGGGGCTGCGGGCTTTACCCTCTATCCGGTCGCGATGGCCTGGGCCTGTGAGAAAGTTGAGCATCACCAGCTGGTTGCAATGAACCAGGCTTTGTTGCTGAGTTACACCATCGGCAGTTTACTGGGGCCGACTTTTACCGCTATGCTCATGCAAAATTATTCTGACAATCTGCTGTTTATTATGATCGCCAGCGTGTCGTTTATTTATCTGTTAATGCTGCTGCGCAAAGTGGGCGAACATCCAACGCCAGTGGCCCATGCATGACTTATTAAAAGCCTGTCGATGACAGGCTTTTTTGTCCCTGTCACATATAAGACTTTTACTTATTGTGAGTTTTTACTGCCTGGCGATAATTCAAATGAGTTTACCACTAAAAGGCTGCAATCATGTCTACTCGTCGTTTTTCCACTATCGCACTTGCCGTAGTGTTGGCTTTAACGTTTGCAACGGCTCCGGCCATGGCTAATCCTGGAAACGGGAATGGTGGTGGTCACGGAAACGGTGGCGGACAAGGTAATAGCGGCAATCATGGTAACGGGAACGCTGGTAACCATGGTAATAAACACAATAACGGTCAGGATAACCCTGGGAAATCGGATAAGAGCTTTAAAAACAGCAAAGATGTCGGTAATGATGTGGATGCTCGCGTGAGCTTCGATCATGCCCGCCATCTGGCACTGAATTACGGCTTAACGGGCTACGACTCTCTGCCTCCGGGAATTGCGAAAAACCTGGCGCGCGGTAAGCCACTGCCTCCGGGCATTGCGAAGAAAACCGTGCCAGCCGATATGCTGGGTCAGCTTCCTTCCTATCCGGGCTATGAATGGCGCGTGGTAGGTGACGACTTGGTCTTAATTGCGCTAAGTACGGCGATTGTGACTTCCGTTATTAACGGCGTCTTTAAATAGAATATAAAAAGGCCCGGTTTTCACCGGGCCTTTTCGTTAATACATGACCTTGTGGCCATACTGCTCAAGAATACCTTTGACGCGCTCCATCGTCTCTTTTTTCGGCGGCTTCACGCCATCGAGTTTGTACTCTTCACCCATCGCCACCCATTTATGTTTACCCAGTTCGTGATAGGGCAGGAGTTCAATTTTCTCCACGTTACCCATATCCCGGGTAAATTCACCCAGACGATGTGCAGAGTCATCATCATCTGACCAGCCCGGCACCACCACGTAGCGGATCCAGGTCTTGACGCCTTTATTGGCAATGTATTTGGCAAATTCCAGCGTACGGTGGTTTGAAACGCCAACCAGATTCTGGTGGATCTCATCGTTCATCTGCTTGAGATCGAGCATCACCAGATCGGTCACTTCAAGCAGTTCATCAATAACCGGATCGTAACGGCGCACAAAGCCGTTGGTGTCGAGGCAGGTATGAATGCCTTCTTTGTGGCAGGCGCGGAACCAGTCGCGCACAAACTCAGCCTGAAGAATGGCTTCACCGCCGGATGCCGTCACGCCACCGCCGGACGCGTTCATGAAGTGGCGATAGGTCACCACCTCTTTCATCAGATCTTCAACGGTGACTTCTTTACCGCCATGGGTGTCCCAGGTGTCACGGTTATGGCAGTACAGGCAGCGCATCAGGCAGCCCTGGAAGAAAGTGATAAAGCGGATCCCCGGGCCATCGACGGTGCCACAGGATTCAAAGGAGTGAATGCGACCAATAATTGACATTGCGGTGATATCTCCGAATTTGGCCCATCCGGGGGCCTATGTAGATGCACAGCTCAAAGGCTATGTCGAGTCTGTTTTGGCTGTTATCCATTAAGTATAGATAGCGGACAAAAGAGACTGATGAAGCGAGGGTGTTAAAAAGGCCCCACTTGCGTGGAGCCTTTATTGTACGCTTTTTAACGCGTGATTTCAGTCAATTCCACTTACATGGACTGAGTGAAAGTACGGGTAATAACGTCCTGCTGCTGTTCTTTCGTCAGGGAGTTAAAACGTACTGCGTAGCCAGATACGCGGATGGTCAGCTGAGGATATTTCTCAGGGTGTTCCATCGCGTCGAGCAGCATTTCACGGTTCATCACGTTCACGTTCAGGTGCTGACCACCTTCGATGGACGCTTCGTGGTGGAAGTAACCATCCATCAGACCCGCCAGGTTAGTTTTACGCACTTCGTCGTCTTTACCCAGCGCGTTTGGCACGATAGAGAAGGTGTAAGAGATACCATCTTTCGCGTAAGCAAACGGCAGTTTAGCAACGGAGGTCAGAGAGGCAACCGCACCTTTCTGGTCACGACCGTGCATTGGGTTAGCACCTGGGCCGAATGGCGCGCCAGCACGACGACCGTCTGGGGTGTTACCGGTTTTCTTACCATACACAACGTTAGAGGTGATGGTCAGAACAGACTGAGTCGGGATAGCGTTACGATAGGTAGTGAGTTTCTGAATTTTCTTCATGAAACGTTCTACCAGGTCAACCGCCATGTCATCAACGCGAGCGTCGTTGTTACCAAACTGCGGATATTCGCCTTCGATTTCGAAGTCGATAGCCAGACCATCTTCGTCACGAATTGGTTTAACTTTCGCATATTTGATTGCAGACAGGGAGTCAGCAGCAACGGACAGACCTGCGATACCACACGCCATGGTGCGAACGACGTCACGGTCGTGCAGCGCCATCAGAGAGGCTTCGTAGCTGTACTTGTCGTGCATGTAGTGGATAACGTTCAGCGCGGTCACGTACTGTTTAGCCAGCCAGTCCATGAAGTGGTCCATGCGCTCCATGACTTCGTCATAGTTCAGCACGTCGCCTTTGATCGGTTCAGACTTAGGACCAACCTGCATTTTCAGTTTTTCATCAACGCCGCCGTTGATTGCGTAAAGCATGGTTTTCGCCAGGTTTGCACGGGCACCGAAGAACTGCATTTGCTTACCAACAACCATTGGACTTACGCAGCAAGCGATAGCGTAGTCATCGTTGTTGAAGTCAGGACGCATCAGGTCATCGTTCTCGTATTGCAGAGAAGAGGTGTCGATGGACACTTTAGCGGCGAATTTCTTGAAGTTCAGAGGCAGTTTTTCAGACCACAGAACGGTGATGTTCGGCTCCGGAGAAGGACCCATGGTGTACAGGGTGTTCAGGAAGCGGAAGCTGTTTTTGGTTACCAGAGTACGGCCGTCTACGCCCATACCGCCGATAGATTCGGTTGCCCAGATTGGGTCACCAGAGAACAGCTCATCATATTCTGGGGTACGCAGGAAGCGAACCATACGCAGTTTCATGACCAGGTGGTCAATCATTTCCTGAGCGTCTTGTTCGGTGATTTTGCCTGCTTTCAGGTCACGTTCGATGTACGCATCCAGGAAGGTGGATACGCGGCCGAAGGACATTGCTGCACCGTTCTGAGACTTAACAGCGGCCAGGTAGCCGAAGTAGGTCCACTGGATAGCTTCCTGAGCGTTGGTTGCAGGACCAGAGATATCGCAGCCGTATTTAGCCGCCATCTCTTTGATCTGACCCAGCGCACGGTGCTGTTCAGCAATCTCTTCACGCAGACGGATAGTCGCTTCCAGGTTTACGCCGTTTTCCAGGTCAGACTGGAGAGAGACGAACTGTGCGTATTTGTCTTTCATCAGGAAGTCGATACCGTACAGCGCAACGCGACGGTAGTCACCGATGATACGGCCACGGCCATAGGCATCTGGCAGACCGGTCAGAACGCCAGATTTACGGCAGTTCAGAATGTCTTTGGTGTAAACATCGAATACGCCCTGGTTATGGGTTTTACGGTATTCGGTGAAGATTTTTTTCAGCATTGGGTCCAGCTCGCGGTTATACGCTTTGCAGGAACCTTCAACCATTTTGATACCACCGAACGGGATGATTGCGCGTTTCAGTGGTGCTTCAGTTTGCAGACCAACGATTTTCTCAAGGGCTTTGTTGATGTAGCCAGCATCGTGAGAAGTGATGGTAGAAGCAACGGAGGTGTCAAAATCAACTGGCGCGTGAGTGCGGTTTTCCAGTTTAACGCCTTCCATTACGCTGTCCCACAGCTTGGTGGTTGCGTCAGTCGCACCAGCCAGGAAGGATTCGTCACCTTCATACGGGGTATAGTTTTTCTGAATGAAGTCACGGACGTTGACTTCATTCTGCCAGTCACCTTTCGTAAAACCTTCCCAGGCTGTGGCTAACTTTTCATTAAGCTCGGACATGTAACACCTACCTTCTTAAGTGGATTTTTTATTTACTGCCTGAGACAACCATTAATGATGATCGCCGCCACGCAGGTAAATGACCCAGTATGTCAACCCAACTAACAGACCCCCACCGATAATGTTCCCGATAGTGACGGGGATCAGGTTATCAGTAATGAAGTTCATAATAGTCAGGTGTGAAAAACTTTCCGGGGTTGAACCTACAGCAGTCCAGAACTCCGGGCTTGCAAAGTTGCGGATAACAATCCCCATCGGGATCATGAACATATTCGCAATACTGTGCTCAAAGCCGCTGGCAACAAACATCGCAACCGGCAGAACCATAATCATGGCTTTATCCATCAGGCTACGACCAGAGTAGCTCATCCAGACCGCCAGGCAGACCATCAGGTTTGCGAGGATGCCGAGAGCAACAGCTTCGATAAATGTATGGTGCATTTTGTGGTCGGCGGTTTGCAGGACGTTAAGCCCCCAGCCGCCGTTGGCGGTCATATACTCGCCAGAGAGCCACATCAACAGAACAAAGAGCAGACAGCCAATCAGGTTGCCAACGTAAACGTTGAGCCAGTTGCGCCCCAGTTGACCCCAGGTAATTCTTCCGCTGGCTTTTGCCACCACAATCAGCACCGTTGAGGTGAAGAGGTCGGCGCCGCAGATGACGCAGAGAATCAGGCCCAGTGAGAAGCAAATACCACCAATCAATTTCGCTATGCCGAAAGGCATCCCGGCAGTGCCGGTGGTGGCTGTGATATAGAAGACGAAAGCGATGGAGATGAACACCCCAGCCGTAATGGCCAGAAAGAACGTCGTCATCGGATGTTTCGTGGCTTTGTAGACACCCGCTTCTTCGGCAACTTTCGCCATCGCAGCGGGGAGTAATAGATCAAAAGGGTTGTCAGCTTTCACACTAACTCTCTCTTTATTAAGTCGGCGACGAGATACTAACAAAGCATTATAGAAGAGAAATTGATATAGATCATATCTCGCCTGGCTTATAGGCCCGCAGTGTGTATGGTTTTACAGCAAAAGCGGAGTAACTATTTGATTATCCGTATAAAAATAAATTTTAAAAGTTATGAAAAGAGTTGAATTTTTTCCTTCAGCCTCCCGTGGAACAGTTAATTAAAATGGAGTATTTATTATAATTAGTAACAGTAAAGCTCAGGTAAGCGTTTTTATATTTACCCGTGGTTAACTTAATTATTACAATTAAACGTCATTGCGGAAAAATAAAAAAAAAGGGGCAATGAAATTGCCCCGTAATATAGCTCAGGCGATTGAATACGCCTACAGCCATTAATGTTATATGCGCTTATTTTGACCAGTAAGCGGCTTTTGCCTTCTGCAATTTTTCATACGCATTCAGCAGTGACTGATGCGCCGGGAAGGCTTTCAGATCGTTGTCAACCGCTTGCAGGCCGTAGAATGGTTCTTCACCGCTCAACGCCGCGCTGGCAGCTTCAACGGCATCCGCACCGTACATACGTACAAAGGCGTTCAGATACTGCAATGGCTCGCGGTCGTCTTCCTGAGAAAGCAGGAGCAGCGTTTGCAGGCAACGGTAATAGTTAGTGCGCTCGGCGGAGAAGACGGACTGGTTAAACTCCATCGTCCACTCGGTCCAGGCCAAAGCCTGATCCAGATCGCCGCCCGCCAGCGCCAGCATCGCTTTCAGCTCGCCGATGCGCAGGGTGTACCAGCCGTTATCTTTTCCGGTCGCCAGACCCAGCAGTTCGCGCACGCGGGTGAAATCATCGTGTCCTTCTTCGTCCAGCTGGGCGATCAGGTTCAGATAATCTTCTTTATCCCACTCGCTGCCTGGCAGGGCCAGCAGGGTTTCACGCAGATGTGCGCCCATGCTGTTGTTCGCCAGCCACAGATCTTCTGCCGGATAAATGTCCGACATACCTGGCACAATAATACGGCACGCGTAAACACCGAGGTGTTCATAGTCGGCAATGTAAACTTCCTGATCTTCCGCGTTGAAGATCGCCATCAGGGTGGCGAATTCTTCTTCCGTCGTACCGGCAAAGCTCCAGTCCACGAACGGATAGTCCGCGTCCTGTTTGAACATATCCCAGGAGATCAAACCGCTGGAGTCGATGAAGTGAGTTTCGAGGTTGGTGTGCTCGGCGACTTCTTCGTCATCAAAGGTTGGCGGAGTAAAGACATCGAGATCTTTCAGGCTACGACCTTGCAGCAGTTCGGTTACGGTACGCTCCAACGCCACGCCGAAGTCCGGGTGCGCGCCGAAGGAGGCGAAACAGGTGCCATTTGCCGGGTTGAACAGTACCACGCAGATAACCGGATATTTGCCGCCCAGAGAGCCGTCATAAGCAAAGATTGGGAAACCTTCTGCTTCCAGTTTGGCGATGGATTCCACCACGCCCGGGTAGCGCGCCAGCACGTCAGCCGGGATCTCCGGCAGGCTGATGGATTCAGCAATAATGCGGTTTTTGATATGACGCTCGAAAACTTCAGACAATCCCTGCACGCGCGCTTCGTTGCGGGTATTACCGGCAGACATGCCGTTAGACACATACAGGTTGCCGACGATGTTCATCGGGATATAAACGGTCTGCTCGTCAGACTGACGGGTGAACGGCAGGGCGCAGATCCCACGATCCTCATTGCCGGATTGCAGGTCGATCAACATGCTGCCGGTCAGTTCGTTTTCCGGATCGTAGAACGCGCGCAGGCGGGCATCGAGAATGCCTTCCGGCAGTTCATCGTTTTCGGTCAGCGGGAACCATTTTTCGTTCGGATAGTGAACGAACGGACCGTTGGCAATAGTTTCGCCCAGCCAGAAGTCGGCGAAGAAGTAGTTGGTGGACAGACGCTCAAAATACTCACCCAGTGCAGAGGCCAGCGCCGCTTTTTTGGTCGCGCCTTTACCGTTGGTAAAGCACAGCGCACAGTCTTTGTCGCGAATATGCACGGACCAGACGTGAGGCACCGGATTCAGCCAGGAGGCTTCTTCGATATTAAAGCCCAGGTCGGTCAGTTTCTGCTGGAAGCGAGCGATGGAATCTTCCAGAGCGGCGTCTTTGCCGGGGATAAACGTTTGAGTCATGGCGTTCACTTTTATCGTACGTAAAGCGCGCAATGATACGGGTTTTGCGTGACGGGTGCTATCTCCGGCGAAAATAAATGGCTGGACTATGCTTATAAGCAGTAACCTACTGTTAAGGCATAAAAAAATGAAAGCTTTCGATCTCCAGCGGATGGCGTTTGATAAAGTCCCTCCTGAGTTTTTAGGCGAAGTAGCGCTGCGCAGCCTGTACACCTTTGTACTCGTTTTCCTGTTTCTGAAAATCACCGGACGTCGCGGCGTGCGGCAGATGTCGCTGTTTGAAGTGCTGATCATCCTGACGCTGGGGTCGGCGGCAGGGGACGTTGCCTTTTATGACGATGTGCCGATGGTGCCGGTCTTTATCGTCTTCGTGACGCTTGCACTGCTGTACCGGCTGGTCATGTGGCTGATGTCGAAAAGTGAGAAACTGGAAGATCTGCTCGAAGGGAAGCCGGTGGTGATTGTCGAAGATGGTCAACTGGCCTGGGAGAATGTGCAAAGCGCCAATATGACGGAGTTTGAGTTCTTTATGGAACTCCGTTTGAGCAGCGTTGAGCAACTGGGGCAGGTGCGTCTGGCGATTATGGAAACGAATGGTCAAATCAGCGTCTATTACTATTCCGACGATGAGGTGAAGCCCGGCCTGTGCATCCTGCCGGATATGCTCATCGAGCGATACAAAACTGTACCTGAAGCGGGCGAGTACGCCTGCATAAAATGTAGTCATGTCGTGGTTATGCAGGCGGGCGAACATCAATTATGCCCCCGCTGTACGAATCCAGAATGGACGAAGGTTAGCCGGGCTAAACGTAACACCTGACAGCGATTTTGTCGGTTTTGTGACAACGGTACGGCAGATTGTATTGTGTGACGAGGGGCACATTTCTTCGGCCATCAGTTTTAGACATTGCGGCGCGTGTCACTGAATGATAAAACCGATATCCACAGTTATAACTTATGGCTTTTAGCGTGGTGAGGGGAAATGGCTCAAGTCTTTAATTTCAGTTCAGGTCCGGCAATGTTACCGGCAGACGTGCTCAAACAGGCTCAACAGGAGCTGTGTGACTGGAACGGTCTGGGTACGTCGGTGATGGAAGTCAGCCACCGGGGTAAAGCGTTTATTCAGGTGGCGGAAGAAGCAGAAAAGGATTTTCGCGATCTGCTGAACATTCCCTCGAACTACAAAGTATTGTTCTGTCACGGCGGTGGACGCGGCCAGTTTGCGGGTATCCCGCTCAATCTACTGGGCGACAAAACCACCGCTGATTACGTTGATGCCGGCTACTGGGCGGCCAGTGCGGTAAAAGAAGCGCACAAATATTGCACGCCGAATGTCATCGATGCCAAAGTGACCGTTGACGGTCTGCGCGCCGTGAAGCCGATGAGTGAGTGGCAGCTTTCTGACAACGCCGCGTATCTTCACTACTGCCCGAACGAAACCATCGACGGTATTGCCATTCACGAAGAGCCAGACTTTGGCGAAAATGTCATTGTGACGGCGGATCTCTCTTCAACCATTCTGTCCACCCCGCTGGATGTCAGCCGCTACGGCGTCATCTACGCGGGTGCCCAGAAAAACATCGGTCCTGCGGGTCTGACTATCGTTATTGTGCGTGAAGACCTGCTGGGGAAAGCCCATAAGTCTTGCCCGTCAATTCTGGATTACACCGTCCTGAACGACAACGATTCCATGTTCAACACCCCACCAACGTTTGCCTGGTATCTCTCCGGCCTGGTCTTCAAATGGCTGAAGCAAAAAGGCGGTGTGGCGCAGATGGATAAGATCAATCAGCAAAAGGCTGAACTGCTGTACGGCGTGATCGACAAGAGCGATTTCTACCGTAACGATGTCGCCAAAACTAACCGTTCGCGCATGAACGTGCCGTTCCAGCTGGCGGACAGCAACCTGGATAACGTGTTCCTGGAAGAGTCCTTCGCGGCGGGTCTGCATGCGCTGAAAGGCCACCGTGTGGTAGGCGGAATGCGCGCCTCTATCTATAACGCCATGCCGCTGGAGGGCGTTAAAGCCCTGACTGATTTCATGATCGACTTCGAACGTCGTCACGGTTAATTGGCTGTTTTTCACCCCCGCAGCGTTCCTGCGGGGTTTTTATTATGTTGAGCTGAGAGTTGAGTTTCATGGAATCCCTGACGTTACAACCTATCGCGCGGGTAGATGGCACCATTAATCTGCCTGGTTCAAAAAGTGTCTCGAACCGCGCTCTGCTGCTGGCAGCTCTGGCAAACGGCACCACCGTCCTCACTAATCTGCTGGACAGCGATGACGTGCGCCATATGCTCAATGCACTGAAAGCGTTGGGCGTTCAGTACGCGCTGTCTGACGATCGTACCCGTTGTGAAGTCACCGGTAACGGCGGCGCGTTACATTCTGCTGAAGCGCTGGAGCTTTTCCTGGGTAACGCCGGTACCGCGATGCGTCCTCTGGCCGCTGCGCTGTGTCTGGGGAGTAACGATATTGTGCTGACCGGTGAGCCGCGAATGAAAGAGCGTCCGATCGGCCATCTGGTGGATGCCCTGCGTCAGGGCGGCGCGCAGATTGATTATCTTGAGCAGGAAAATTACCCGCCCCTGCGTCTGCGCGGGGGATTCACTGGCGGTAATGTTGAGGTTGACGGTAGCGTTTCCAGCCAGTTCCTGACTGCGCTGCTGATGACCGCACCGCTGGCACCACAGGACACCGTCATCAGCATTAAAGGCGACCTGGTTTCTAAGCCGTACATTGATATCACCCTGCACCTGATGAACACCTTTGGTGTTGAGGTGGAAAACCAGTCTTATCAGCGTTTCGTGGTGCGCGGAGCGCAGCAGTATCAGTCCCCGGGCCACTACCTGGTTGAAGGCGATGCTTCATCCGCCTCCTATTTCCTTGCCGCAGGCGCGATTAAAGGCGGTACGGTTAAAGTGACGGGCATTGGCCGCAACAGCGTGCAGGGCGATATCCGTTTTGCTGACGTGCTGGAAAAAATGGGCGCGGTGGTGACCTGGGGCGATGACTTCATCTCCTGCACCCACGGTGAGCTGAACGCCATCGATATGGATATGAACCATATTCCGGATGCGGCGATGACCATTGCCACCGCTGCGCTGTTTGCGAAAGGCACCACCACGCTGCGAAACATTTACAACTGGCGTGTGAAAGAGACGGACCGCCTGTTCGCGATGGCAACCGAGCTGCGTAAAGTGGGGGCCGAGGTAGAAGAGGGCGAAGACTACATTCGCGTCACGCCGCCGGCAAAACTGCAATTTGCAGAAATTGGCACCTACAACGATCACCGCATGGCGATGTGTTTCTCGCTGGTGGCGTTGTCAGATACGCCAGTCACTATCCTTGATCCGAAGTGTACGGCAAAAACGTTCCCGGACTACTTCGAACAGCTGGCGCGCATTAGCACCCTGGCCTGATGATCGTATGCCGCATCACCTGATGCGGCATTTCCTTACGCTTTCTGACACTCATCCTCTTTCATTTCTTCTACACTCTGCTTCAATCATTCCGTAATTTGCACGCAAAGGTAACAGTTGCGCACGTTGGCGCGTATAATGCGCGGCGTTCATGTAAACGGTATGCCTTAATTAAGGAGAAAAAGATGACGGCAATTGCCCCGGTAATCACCATTGATGGGCCAAGTGGCGCAGGGAAAGGTACTCTGTGCAAAGCGATGGCGGAAGCATTGCAATGGCATCTTTTAGATTCGGGAGCAATCTATCGCGTGCTGGCGCTGGCTGCGCTGCATCATCATGTGGATGTTGCGTCTGAAGAAGCTCTGGTACCGCTGGCTGCGCATCTGGATGTGCGCTTTGTCTCGACCGATGGCAACCTTGAAGTGATCCTTGAAGGGGAAGATGTCAGCGGTGAAATCCGTACGCAAGAAGTGGCCAATGCGGCCTCTCAGGTGGCGGCTTTCCCACGCGTTCGTGAAGCGCTGTTACGTCGCCAGCGCGGTTTCCGTGAAGCGCCGGGGCTGATCGCCGACGGCCGCGACATGGGAACCGTGGTATTCCCCGATGCGCCAGTGAAAATTTTCCTTGACGCCTCTTCAGAAGAACGTGCTCAACGCCGCATGCTTCAGTTGCAGGAAAAGGGGTTTAGTGTTAACTTTGATCGCCTTTTATCCGAGATAAAAGAGCGCGATGACCGCGATCGTAACCGCGCCGTCGCACCACTTGTTCCCGCGCAAGACGCATTAGTGCTGGATTCAACCAGTTTAACTATTGAGCAAGTGATTGAAAAAGCGCTACAATATGCGCGCCAAAAACTGGCACTCGCGTAATCGCGACCGATTTAGCAGTACCCCCGCTGCAATGGATTGACGGCGGGTATGTGAAACAACCCCATCCGGCACGGAGCCAGGTGGACGTTAATATTAACCTGAAGATTAAACATGACTGAATCTTTTGCTCAACTGTTTGAAGAATCCTTAAAAGAAATCGAAACCCGTCCGGGTTCCATCGTTCGTGGCGTTGTTGTTGCTATCGACAAAGACGTTGTACTGGTTGACGCCGGTCTGAAATCTGAGTCTGCCATCCCGGCTGAGCAGTTCAAAAACGCCCAGGGCGAGCTGGAAATCCAGGTTGGTGACGAAGTTGACGTTGCTCTGGACGCAGTAGAAGACGGCTTCGGCGAAACCCTGCTGTCTCGTGAGAAAGCTAAACGTCACGAAGCATGGATCACGCTGGAAAAAGCTTACGAAGAAGCTGAAACTGTGGTCGGTGTTATCAACGGCAAAGTTAAAGGTGGCTTCACTGTTGAGCTGAATGGTATTCGTGCGTTCCTGCCAGGTTCTCTGGTAGACGTTCGTCCAGTCCGTGACACCCTGCACCTCGAAGGCAAAGAGCTTGAGTTCAAAGTAATCAAGCTGGACCAGAAGCGTAACAACGTTGTTGTTTCCCGTCGTGCCGTTATCGAATCCGAAAACAGCGCAGAACGCGATCAGCTGCTGGAAAACCTGCAGGAAGGCATGGAAGTCAAAGGTATCGTTAAGAACCTCACTGACTACGGCGCATTCGTTGACCTGGGCGGCGTTGATGGCCTGCTGCACATCACCGACATGGCGTGGAAACGCGTTAAGCACCCAAGCGAAATCGTGAACGTGGGCGACGAAATCACTGTTAAAGTGCTGAAGTTCGACCGCGAGCGTACTCGTGTATCCCTCGGCCTGAAACAGCTGGGCGAAGATCCATGGGTAGCTATCGCTAAGCGTTACCCAGAAGGTACTAAACTGACTGGTCGCGTTACCAACCTGACTGACTACGGCTGCTTCGTTGAAATCGAAGAAGGCGTTGAAGGTCTGGTGCACGTTTCCGAAATGGACTGGACCAACAAAAACATCCACCCATCCAAAGTTGTTAACGTTGGTGATGTAGTGGAAGTGATGGTTCTGGATATCGACGAAGAACGTCGTCGTATCTCCCTGGGCCTGAAGCAGTGCAAAAACAACCCATGGCAGCAGTTCGCGGAAACCCACAACAAGGGCGACCGTGTTGAAGGTAAAATCAAGTCTATCACTGACTTCGGTATCTTCATCGGCCTGGACGGCGGCATCGATGGCCTGGTTCACCTGTCTGACATCTCCTGGAACGTTGCAGGCGAAGAAGCAGTTCGTGAATACAAAAAAGGCGACGAAATCGCAGCAGTTGTTCTGCAAGTTGACGCAGAGCGTGAGCGTATCTCCCTGGGCGTTAAACAGCTCGCAGAAGATCCGTTCAACAACTGGGTTGCACTGAACAAGAAAGGCGCAATCGTAAACGGTAAAGTGACTGCTGTTGACGCTAAAGGCGCAACCGTAGAACTGGCTGACGGCGTTGAAGGTTACCTGCGCGCTTCCGAAGCTTCACGTGACCGCGTTGAAGATGCAACTCTGGTTCTGAGCGTTGGTGACGACGTTGAAGCTAAGTTCACCGGTGTTGACCGTAAGAACCGTGCAATCAGCCTGTCTGTTCGTGCTAAAGACGAAGCTGATGAGAAAGATGCAATCGCAACTGTGAACAAACAGGAAGATGCAAACTTCTCTAACAACGCAATGGCTGAAGCTTTCAAAGCAGCTAAAGGCGAGTAAGTTCAGGTTCGCACCATCATTTGAGCTGTAACGCATTTACAGCGCGAAGGATGGAGAGCAGACTTGACAGATTGCAGGATTCGTCCTGTAATCAATAACAAAGGGCGGCTACGGCCGCCCTTGTTTAATAAGCTGTTCAGCTAATGGGTTTGAAAGGAACCGGAGGAATCATGACCAAGTCAGAATTGATTGAAAGACTTGCCAGTCAGCAACCGCATATCCCTGCCAAGGCTGTGGAAGATGCCGTTAAAGAGATGCTGGAGCATATGGCTACCACTCTTGCCCAGGGCGAGCGCATTGAAATCCGCGGTTTCGGTAGTTTTTCTCTGCACTATCGTGCACCACGTACCGGGCGTAACCCGAAGACTGGCGATAAAGTGGAGCTGGAAGGAAAGTATGTTCCGCACTTTAAGCCGGGTAAAGAACTGCGTGATCGCGCCAATATTTACGGTAACTGAGTTTAATCATCAGGGTTAAACTGAGTTTAAAGAAAGCACCTTAGGGTGCTTTTTTTGTATCCCGCCCCTGCATTTCTGAATACGCGCCGCATTTAAATTTTCTCCTTGCTGTAAACACTTAAAAAGGTTGCAACGCCCGCTGTAAATCACGTTTTTTCTGTCTGACGACGCATCAGTCCCGCCGCATAATCGCCTGAAACATGGAGGTGAAGATGGGGATCCACGTTATCAGTATGTGCGCCATTCTGGCCATAATCCCGCTCTATTGGTTACCCGTTTTGCCTGATTTGCATATTGTCTGGTTGCTGATTGCCGCAGGAATTGCGTTATCCGTACAGCAGAGAAAATGGCTCAGGTTTTCAGGCCTCGCATTGCTTTTTATGTGCTGGGGGATCCTGGCCGCTCAGGAAAGCGTGTGGCAGATGAACTATTTAACGCAAGCACCGCAGCAGGCCGAGGTGGTCATTACCGCAACGGACGGCGCAACGATGCATCAGGGAAGGATTGTCAGACTCAATGGAAAACGCGTGTGGGCTGCCATGGGCGTGGCGCTGTATGGCAACTATCTGCCGCAAAACGTCTGCGTGGGTCAACGCTGGGCAATGACCCTGCGGCTCAGGGCGGTACACGGAGAACTCAACGATGGCGGCTATGATTCACAGAAAAATGCCTTTGCCCGACACCAGACGCTGAGTGGACGGTTTACCCATGCGGCGCTCGTTGACGAAGGCTGTAGTCTGCGTGCGCAATACCTGACATCACTACAGAATACTCTTTCAGCATATCAGTGGGGACCCGTGATCCTGGGGCTGGGGATGGGGGAGCGGCTGTCGGTCTCGCGGGAGATAAAAAACCTGATGCGTGATACCGGAACGATGCATCTGATGGCAATCTCGGGATTACATATTGCGCTGGCCGCTTCTGTCATCTGGTTTCTGGCGCGGGGCATTCAGTTCTTCCTGCCGGGCCGCTGGATTATCTGCCAAATCCCCTTGCTGGCAGGGCTGATTTTTGCCGCGTTTTACGCATGGCTAACGGGCTTGCAGCCGCCCGCGCTGCGCACGGTTATCGCGCTTGTGGTACTGGCTGCATTAAAAATGAGCGGTCGCCAGTGGTCGCCCTGGCAGGTATGGCTTACCTGCGTGGCAGCGATCCTGATTTTCGACCCACTGGCGATACTGTCACAAAGCCTGGCGTTGTCAGCGTTTGCGGTCGCCGCGCTTATTTTTTGGTATCAGTGGTTGCCTCTCCCGCACTGGCAACGTGGCCGGTGCCTGCGGCCGCTGGTTACGCTAGTGTATTTGCAGGTCGGAATGTTGCTGCTTCTGTTGCCGCTTCAGGTCCTGATTTTCCATGGTTTCAGCCTCTCCTCGCTGGTGGCGAACCTGTTTGCCGTTCCCCTGGTCACGTTTATCTCAGTTCCGCTGATCCTGCTCGGCATGTTTCTGCATCTGTTTCCGGTCGCTGTGCTGGAAAGTATCGTCTGGCTGGCTACTGATAAATCTCTGGCAGGGCTTTTCTGGCTATTGATGCGTTTACCGAATGGCTGGCAGGACGTTGATGAACGCTGGCAATACCTGACGTTACTGCCGTGGCTGCTGGTCATTGGCTGGCGATTCAGGGCCTTCAGCGCAGCACCCGCAGTCTGTCTGGCAGGCAGCGTGGTGCTGGCCTTTCCCCTCTGGCACAGGGTTAAAACAGACAGCTGGTCCCTGCATATGCTGGATGTAGGGCAGGGGCTGGCGATGGTCATTGAGCGTCACGGCAAGGCCATTCTGTATGACACCGGGCTGGCATGGCCCGGTGGGGACAGTGCGCAGCAGCTGATTATCCCCTGGCTACGCTGGCATCATCTGAAACCGGAAGGGGCGATCCTGAGCCATGAACATCTCGACCACGCGGGGGGACTGGCATCGCTAAAAGCTGCCTGGCCCGCAATGTGGATCAGGAGCCCCTTATCCTGGTCCGGACATCTTCCGTGCTTTCGAGGACAGCGATGGCAGTGGCAGGGTTTAACGTTCTCCGTACACTGGCCACCCGAAAACACCTCGGCGAAAGGTAACAACCGCTCCTGTGTGGTAAAAATCGATGACGGCGAACAGAGCGTTTTACTGACCGGAGACATTGAAGCGCAGGCAGAACTGGCAATGCTAAGCCATCGCGGCGTCAGCTTGCGTCTACACTGATCCAGGTGCCACATCATGGAAGTAACACGTCATCTTCAACACCGTTGCTACAGCGCGTAGAGGGGCAGGTTTCGCTGGCCTCGATGGCTCGCTATAACGCGTGGCGTTTCCCTTCTATTAAAGTGGTCCGGCGCTATCGAACGGAGGGATATCTCTGGCTTGATACCCCGCATTCCGGGCAGATATCTGTGACCTTTTCGCACCATAGTCGGCAAATTCGTCGCTTACGCGAACACTATTTACCGCGTTGGTATCATCAGTGGTTTGGCGCGCCCGTAGATAACGGGTAGAATATGCGGCTATTTCAACAAATGCTGGTTTTTTGAATGCATAACGACAAAGATCTCTCCACGTGGCAAACGTTCCGCCGGCTCTGGCCGATGATTGCTCCTTTCAAAGCAGGCTTGATCGTGGCGGGCGTAGCGTTAATCCTCAACGCAGCCAGCGATACGTTTATGTTATCGCTTCTCAAACCGTTACTGGATGACGGTTTCGGTAAAACGGATCGTTCAGTGCTGCTATGGATGCCGCTGGTGGTTATTGGGCTGATGATCTTACGCGGAATCTCCAGCTATGTATCCAGCTACTGCATCTCCTGGGTATCCGGTAAAGTGGTGATGACCATGCGCCGCCGGCTGTTCAGCCATATGATGGGGATGCCGGTCTCATTCTTTGACAAACAGTCAACCGGCACCCTGCTGTCGCGTATTACCTACGATTCAGAGCAGGTGGCGTCGTCCTCTTCCAGCGCACTGATTACCGTTGTGCGTGAAGGCGCATCCATCATCGGCCTGTTCGCGATGATGTTCTATTACAGCTGGCAACTGTCGCTGATCCTTATTGTGCTGGCGCCGATTGTCTCCATCGCGATCCGCGTGGTATCAAAGCGTTTTCGCAACATCAGTAAAAATATGCAGAATACGATGGGGCAGGTGACTACCAGCGCCGAGCAGATGCTGAAAGGCCATAAGGAAGTGTTGATTTTCGGCGGTCAGGAAGTCGAAACCAAACGCTTTGACAAGGTCAGCAACAGAATGCGCCTGCAAGGAATGAAAATGGTATCGGCCTCGTCGATTTCCGATCCGATCATTCAGCTGATTGCCTCTCTGGCCCTGGCCTTCGTCTTGTATGCCGCCAGTTTCCCGAGCGTCATGGAAACCCTGACTGCGGGTACCATTACGGTGGTGTTCTCATCCATGATTGCGCTGATGCGTCCGCTGAAATCGCTGACTAACGTCAACGCCCAGTTCCAGCGCGGGATGGCAGCCTGTCAGACGCTGTTCAGCATCCTCGATTCCGAACAGGAAAAAGATGAAGGTACACGCGTGATCGAGCGCGCTAAAGGCGACCTGGAATTCCGTAACGTCACCTTTACCTATCCAGGCCGTGAAGTGCCGGCGCTGCGTGATATCAGCCTGTCCATCCCGGCGGGTAAAACCGTTGCGCTGGTCGGTCGTTCCGGTTCGGGCAAGTCGACCATTGCCAGCCTGATTACCCGTTTCTACGATATCGACCAGGGCGAGATCCTGCTTGATGGTCACGACCTGCGGGAATATACCCTCCAGTCGCTGCGTAACCAGGTCGCGCTGGTCTCGCAGAACGTGCATCTGTTCAACGATACGGTGGCGAACAACATTGCGTATGCCCGTACCGAAGAGTACAGCCGTGAAGAGATTGAGAATGCGGCGCGTATGGCCTATGCGATGGACTTCATTAACAAAATGGATAACGGTCTGGATACGATCATTGGCGAAAACGGGGTGCTGCTTTCCGGTGGTCAGCGTCAGCGTATCGCGATTGCCCGTGCGCTGCTGCGCAACAGCCCGATTCTGATCCTCGATGAAGCAACGTCCGCACTGGATACGGAATCTGAACGCGCTATCCAGTCTGCTCTGGATGAATTACAGAAAAACCGTACCTCGCTGGTTATTGCGCACCGTCTGTCGACCATCGAACAGGCTGACGAAATCGTGGTGGTGGAAGATGGTGTGATCGTTGAACGCGGCAGCCATGCGGACCTGCTGGAACAGCGTGGTGTTTACGCGCAGCTTCATAAAATGCAGTTCGGTCAATGATTGCACGCATCTGGTCGGGTGAATCCCCTCTGTGGGTGCTGCTTCTCCCGCTCTCCTGGCTGTATGGCCTGGTGAGCGGTGCTATTCGTCTGCTTTACCGCCTCGGGATCAAGCGCGCCTGGCGCGCACCGGTACCGGTGGTGGTGGTCGGCAACCTGACGGCGGGTGGAAACGGCAAAACCCCGGTGGTGATCTGGCTGGTAGAACAGCTCCAGAGGCGCGGTATCCGCCCGGGAGTTGTCTCACGCGGTTACGGTGGTAAAGCGGCGCAGTATCCACTGGTGCTGAGCCCAGCTACGACAACCGCTGAAGCCGGTGATGAGCCGGTACTGATTTACCAGCGTACCGGCGCGCCGGTTGCGGTATCGCCGGTGCGCAGTGATGCCGTGAAGGCACTGCTTGCGGAGCATGACGTACAAATCGTTATTACCGATGATGGTTTGCAGCATTACGCGCTGGCGCGTGACAAAGAGATCGTGGTCATTGACGGCGTGCGGCGTTTTGGCAACGGCTGGTGGCTGCCAGCCGGTCCAATGCGTGAGCGTGCGTCGCGCCTGAAGAGCGTCGATGCTGTGATTGTAAACGGTGGTGAAGCCAGAGCGGGCGAAATCCCGATGCATCTTCGTCCCGGACAGGCCGTGAATATGTTGACCGGCGTGCGTAAAGACGTCGCGCAACTGGAACATCTGGTTGCGATGGCCGGTATAGGTCATCCGCCGCGTTTCTTCGCAACGCTGGAGCAGTGCGGCGCAAAGCTTGATAAACGGGTGCCGCTCGCCGATCACCAGGCGTTAGTTGCCGAAGAGGTTGAAAGGCTGGCAGCGCCGGGACAGACGCTGATCATGACGGAAAAAGACGCGGTAAAATGCCGGGCCTTTGCGAAAGAAAACTGGTGGTATCTGCCGGTTGACGCTGAACTCAGCGGCGAACAGCCGGAACATTTGCTCAAGGAACTGCTCGCGTTAGTGCAGTAACTTCTACGCGGTTCCGGTGGCGCTTTGACTGACAGGAAAACGCATGTCTCTACCGCAATTCTCACTTGCAGCCGCACGAAACCTGCATCTTGCCGCCCAGGGGCTTCTGAAAAAGCCCCGCCGCCGCGCGCAGCCAGCTGATATCCTCTCTACCGTGCAACGCATGTCGTTGCTGCAAATCGACACCATTAACATCGTGGCGCGTAGCCCGTATCTGGTCCTGTTTAGCCGCCTGGGAAACTATCCTCCGCAGTGGCTGGATAATGCGCTAAGTCAGGGCGAACTGATGGAATACTGGGCGCATGAAGCCTGTTTTCTCCCGCGAAGCGATTTTGCCCTGATGCGTCACCGCATGCTCGCCCCGGACAAAATGGGCTGGAAATACCGTCAGGAGTGGATGGTGGAACACGCGGATGAAATAGAGCAACTGATTGCCCATATTCAGGAAAACGGGCCGGTACGCTCTGCGGATTTTGAACACCCGCGAAAAGGCGCAAGCGGATGGTGGGAGTGGAAACCGCACAAACGCCATCTTGAAGGGCTGTTTACGTCGGGCAAAGTGATGGTGGTCGAGCGCCGCAACTTTCAGCGCGTCTATGACCTCACGCACCGTGTTATGCCTCACTGGGACGATACGCGTGACCTGCTGTCTCAGGACGCAGCCGAAGCCATCATGCTCGGGAACAGCGCCCGCAGCCTTGGCATCTTCCGCCCACAGTGGCTGGCGGATTATTATCGTCTGCGTCAGCCGCAGCTAAAACCACTGCTGGAATCGTGGCAGCGCGAACAGCGCGTCATGCCGGTCTCGGTAGAGTCGTTAGGTGAAATGTGGTTGCATGCGGATTTGTTCCCTCTGCTGGCGCAGGCGCAGGAGGGCAAACTCCAGGCGACCCACAGTGCCGTGCTGTCGCCGTTCGACCCCGTTGTCTGGGACAGAAAGCGGGCCGGGCAGTTGTTTAATTTCAGCTACCGTCTGGAATGCTACACTCCGGCGCCCAGGCGGCAGTATGGTTATTTTGTTTTGCCGCTGCTGCACAAAGGCCAGCTAGTCGGGCGCATGGACGCTAAAATGCACCGTAAAACCGGCATGCTTGAAATTATCGCGCTCTGGCTTGAAGAGGACATAAAGGTGACGGCTGGCCTGGAAAAAGGGTTAACGACTGCGCTCAGTGAATTTGCCCGCTGGCAGGGGGCGCATGAAATTGTACTTGGTCGCGTGCCTGCGGGGCTGTTTACGACCTGTCGAGGTGGCTGGGAAACAGGCACTCCCTGAAAAGGGAATGTGATAAGCTTTAGCGATTACCCATACGGAGGAACTATGGATCACCGTTTACTTGAAATTATTGCCTGCCCGGTGTGCAACGGCAAACTGTATTACAGCCAGGATAAACAAGAGCTGATTTGCAAACTGGACAGCCTGGCGTTCCCGCTGCGTGACGGTATTCCGGTCCTGCTGGAAAATGAAGCCCGTTCCCTGGTGGCAGAAGAGATCAAACCATGAGTTTTGTTGTCATTATCCCTGCGCGTTATGCTTCAACGCGCCTGCCAGGTAAACCGCTGGTGGATATCAATGGCAAACCGATGATTGTGCATGTCCTTGAACGGGCACGCGAATCGGGCGCCGGACGCGTCATCGTCGCCACCGATCACCCGGATGTTGCGCGCGCGGTTGAGGCCGCGGGTGGGGAAGTGTGCATGACCCGTGCCGATCATCAGTCAGGCACCGAGCGCCTGGCGGAAGTCGTCGAAAAATGCGGTTTCAGCGACGAGACGGTGATTGTGAACGTGCAGGGCGATGAGCCGATGATCCCGGCGGCGATTATCCGTCAGGTGGCCGACAACCTGGCACAGCGTCAGGTCGGGATGGCGACCCTCGCGGTGCCGATTCACCACGCTGAAGAGGCGTTCAATCCGAATGCGGTGAAAGTGGTCATGGACGCAAAGGGCTACGCGCTCTATTTCTCCCGCGCCACCATTCCGTGGGATCGCGATCGTTTCGCGCAATCGAAAGAGACAATCGGCGAAACCTTCCTGCGCCACATCGGTATTTACGGCTACCGCGCCGGCTTTATTCGTCGCTACGTCGCCTGGGCACCAAGCCCGCTGGAGCATATTGAAATGCTCGAACAGCTTCGCGTGCTGTGGTACGGCGAGAAAATTCACGTTGCGGTTGCCCAGGAAATCCCAGGCACCGGCGTGGATACCCCTGAAGATCTCGAGCGCGTACGCGTCGAAATGCGTTAATTCGCTGGCATCCCCTCGTCTGGGGGGATGTTCTCCCGCCTGGCTATTTTCCTTTTCTTTTTCATTATTGATCTCTACCGGGTGACATCCGGGTTTCGCGCGCTCATTATAAAAGCAGTAGTCTTAATAGGGGTAATCTCATATGGAACAGCTGCGTGCTGAACTCAGCCATCTCCTTGGCGAAAAGCTAAGCCGGGTGGAATGCGTGAATGAAAAGGCCGATACCGCACTCTGGTCGTTGTACGACAGTCAGGGAAACCCCATGCCGCTGATGGCCAGAAGTTTTACCTCGCCGGGCGTCGCCAGACAGCTGGCCTGGAAAATGTCGATGCTGGCGCGGGAAGGGACTGTCCGCATGCCGACGGTCTACGGCGTGATGACCCATGAGGAGCATCCCGGCCCGGATGTTCTGCTTATCGAGCGTTTACGCGGGGTTTCTGTTGAAGCCCCGACGCGTACACCGGAGCGCTGGGAACAGCTGAAAGATCAGATTGTCGAGGCTCTGCTTGCCTGGCATCGGCAGGACAGCCGGGGCCTTGTTGGCGCGGTGGACAGCACGCAGGAAAACCTGTGGCCGCTGTGGTATCGCCAGCGTGTTGAAGTGCTGTGGGGCACGCTGAACCAGTTCAACAACACCGGTTTAACGATGCAGGACAAACGTATTTTATTCCGCACCCGGGAATGTCTGCCGACGCTGTTTGAGGGTTTTAACGACAACTGCGTGCTGGTTCACGGCAATTTCACGCTGCGCAGTATGCTTAAAGACTCGCGCAGCGACCAGCTGCTGGCGATGGTCGGGCCGGGGATCATGCTCTGGGCGCCGCGCGAGTACGAACTGTTCAGGCTGAGCGAGGGCGGGGCGGCGGAAGATTTGCTCTGGCACTATCTTCAGCGCGCCCCCGTTGCGGAGGCCTTTCTCTGGCGACGCTGGCTCTATCTTCTCTGGGATGAGGTGGCGCAGCTGGTCAACACCGGGCGCTTTAATCGCGCCAGTTTCGATCTGGCCGCAAAATCACTCCTGCCCTGGCTTGCCTGACGAACCTTTGAGCCACTGCCAGAGGCGGCCAAGCGTCTCGTAGCCGACGCGATCGCTGTGCATCAGCCATACCGGGGACGGGATTATCCGTTCCCACGGATTGAGCGGGGCGTCAATAGCCATCTGGTTTGCCGGAGCAGGAAGCGGATGCAGGCCCTGCTTCTCAAAGAAAATCATTGCGCGCGGCAGGTGTGAAGCAGAGGTCACCAGCAGGAACGGTACATCACCGATGGCCTGTTTCACCGCCGCCGCCTCTTCTTCGGTATCTTTTGGGCTATCCAGCGTGATGATGGCGGAACGTGGTACGCCAAGCGATTCAGCCACTCTTGCTCCTGCTTCAGCGGTACTGACCGGGTTGGTTTTTGCCGCAGCGCCCGTGAAGATCATCTTCGATCCAGGATTGGCCAGCCACAGGCGGATCCCCTCGTTCAGGCGCGGCAGGCTGTTGTTGATCAGGTTCGAGCTGGGCGCCCAGTTCGGATCCCAGGTATATCCGCCGCCCAGCACCACGATATAGCCCACCTTCTGATTTCCCTGCCATGTCGGGTAGGTGTTTTCAATCGGACGTAATAAACCGTCAGCGACCGGTTGCAGGCTGAGTAACAGCAGCGCCAGCCAGCCCACGGTAACGAGGGATTTACCGCTTTTCTGAAAGCGGCTAAACCATATTAATGCCAGCCCCAGCGCGATGAGAAGCAACAGCAGGGGAAGGGGAAGCATCATGCCTCCGATATATTTTTTTAGGGTAAAAAGCATCCTTTTTGGTTCCTTTTTTAACCATACAGCAGGCGATTGTCGGTGATATTACACCAGAGTGGTTCATTCTCCGCGCGGGTGTGACAAAATAGCGGTTTTGCAGTGAGTGGAACCCTCCCAATGCGGGATCGCAATTTTGATGACATCGCGGAAAAGTTTTCGCGCAACATTTATGGCACCACCAAAGGTCAGCTGCGTCAGACGATCCTCTGGCAGGATCTGGACAAGCTGCTGGCTGAATTCGGTGACCGACCGTTGCGCGTGCTGGATGCCGGCGGTGGGGAAGGTCAGACTGCAATTCTGATGGCGCAGCGGGGACATCACGTCACGCTTTGCGATCTTTCTGCCGAGATGGTTGCGCGCGCAGGGCGAGCGGCAGAAGAGAAAGGTGTGAGCGACAACATGCATTTTATACATTGCGCCGCTCAGGACATTCCGCAGCATTTGGAAACGCAGGTTGATCTGATATTGTTTCATGCTGTGCTCGAATGGATCGCCGAACCACAAGCGATGTTAAAAACGCTGTGGTCGATGTTGCGCCCGGGCGGTGCGTTATCGCTGATGTTTTACAATGCCAACGGCCTGCTAATGCGAAACGTGCTGGTCGGCAATTTTGGCTATGTACAGCAGGGCATGTATAAAAAGAAACGACGCACGCTTTCACCGGATTTCCCCCGTGAACCGCAGCAGGTCTATGGCTGGCTGGAGGAGATCGGTTGGGAAATTACCGGCAAAACCGGCGTGAGGGTGTTTCATGATTATCTGCGTGATAAACAAAAACAGGATGACTGTTTAGACGCCTTAACAGAAATAGAGACGCGGTACTGCCGCCAGGAGCCTTATCTGAGCCTTGGCCGCTATATACACGTCACCGCGCGCAAGCCGCAGATGCAAGGATAATCTATGAGTGAATTTTCCCAGACAGTCCCCGAACTGGTTGCCTGGGCCAGGAAAAACGATTTCTCCATCTCGCTGCCGGTAGACAGACTCTCATTCCTGCTGGCGGTTGCGACGCTAAACGGCGAACGCCTGGATGGCGAAATGAGTGAAGGCGAACTGGTGGATGCGTTCCGCCACGTCAGTGATGCGTTTGAGCAAACCAGCGAAACCATTAGCGTGCGTGCCAACAACGCAATCAATGATATGGTGCGTCAACGTCTGCTGAACCGCTTTACCAGCGAGCAGGCGGAAGGAAACGCCATCTATCGTCTTACGCCACTGGGCATTGGCATTACCGACTATTACATCCGCCAGCGCGAATTTTCCACGCTGCGTCTCTCCATGCAGCTCTCTATTGTTGCAGGCGAGCTGAAGCGTGCCGCCGACGCGGCTGATGAAAACGGTGATGAATTCCACTGGCATCGCAACGTTTACGCGCCGCTGAAATATTCGGTTGCCGAGATTTTCGACAGTATCGATCTGACTCAACGTCTGATGGACGAACAGCAGCAGCAGGTGAAAGACGATATCGCTCAACTGCTTAATAAAGACTGGCGTGCGGCCATCTCCAGCTGTGAACTTTTGCTGTCAGAAACGTCGGGTACGCTGCGTGAGTTGCAGGATACGCTGGAGGCGGCGGGAGATAAGCTACAGGCCAATCTGCTACGCATTCAGGACGCGACGATGGCGCACGACGATCTGCATTTTATCGACCGTCTGGTGTTTGATTTGCAGAGCAAGCTTGACCGCATTATCAGCTGGGGCCAGCAGTCGATCGACCTGTGGATCGGTTACGACCGCCACGTGCATAAATTTATCCGTACCGCCATCGATATGGATAAGAATCGCGTCTTTGCTCAACGTCTGCGCCAGTCGGTACAGACCTACTTCGATGCGCCGTGGGCGCTGACCTACGCCAACGCCGATCGTCTGCTGGATATGCGCGACGAAGAGATGGCGCTGCGTGATGAAGAGGTCACCGGTGAACTGCCACCGGATCTGGAATACGAAGAATTTAACGAAATTCGCGAGCAGCTTGCGGCGATGATCGAAGAACAGCTCGCTGTCTACAAAACCAGACAAGCACCGCTGGATCTTGGCCTCGTGGTACGCGACTATCTGGCGCAGTATCCGCGCGCGCGCCACTTCGATGTTGCCCGCATTGTTGTAGACCAGGCGGTGCGCCTGGGCATCGCACAAGCCGATTTCACCGGACTGCCGCCGAAGTGGCAGCCGATTAACGATTACGGAGCCAAGGTACAGGCGCATGTCATTGACAAATATTGAACACGTGATGCCAGTTAAGCTGGCACAGGCGCTGGCGAATCCGTTGTTTCCGGCGCTGGATAGCCAGCTGCGTGCCGGTCGTCACATTGGCCTTGACGAGCTGGATAATCACGCCTTTTTGATGGACTTTCAGGAGTACCTGGAAGAGTTTTACGCTCGCTATAACGTTGAGCTGATCCGCGCGCCGGAAGGGTTTTTCTACCTGCGTCCGCGCTCTACCACGCTTATTCCGCGCTCGGTGCTTTCCGAACTGGATATGATGGTCGGCAAAATTCTCTGCTACCTCTATCTCAGCCCGGAACGTCTGGCGAATGAAGGGATCTTCACCCAGCAGGAGCTTTACGATGAGCTGCTGTCGCTGGCGGATGAAAGCAAGCTGCTCAAGCTGGTCAATAACCGCTCAACGGGGTCCGATCTGGACCGTCAGAAATTACAGGAAAAAGTTCGCTCTTCCCTGAACCGTCTGCGCCGTCTGGGAATGGTCTGGTTCATGGGTCACGACAGCAGCAAGTTCCGTATTACCGAATCGGTCTTCCGTTTTGGCGCCGACGTGCGTGCGGGTGACGATGCGCGTGAAGCGCAGCTGCGCATGATCCGCGACGGTGAAGCGATGCCGGTGGAAAACCATTTGCAGCTCAATGACGAGCACGAAGAGAATCAGCCGGATAGCGGGGAGGAAGAGTAATGATTGAACGCGGTAAATTTCGCTCACTAACGCTGATTAACTGGAACGGCTTCTTTGCCCGAACCTTCGATCTGGATGAGCTGGTGACAACGCTCTCCGGCGGTAACGGGGCGGGTAAATCCACCACCATGGCGGCCTTCGTGACGGCGCTTATCCCTGACCTGACCCTGCTGCACTTCCGTAACACCACTGAAGCGGGCGCCACGAGCGGCTCTCGTGATAAAGGTCTGCACGGTAAGCTGAAAGCGGGCGTCTGTTATTCAGTGCTGGACGTGATCAACTCCCGTCATCAGCGCGTGGTTGTAGGCGTGCGCCTGCAACAGGTTGCTGGCCGCGACCGTAAAGTAGATATCAAACCGTTTGCGATCCAGGGACTACCAACCTCCGTACAGCCGACCGCGCTGCTGACGGAAACCCTGAATGAACGTCAGGCGCGCGTCCTCACGCTCCAGGAGCTGAAAGACAAGCTGGAAGCTATCGAAGGCGTGCAGTTTAAGCAGTTTAACTCCATTACCGACTACCACTCTCTGATGTTCGATCTCGGTGTGGTAGCCCGTCGTCTGCGCAGCGCGTCAGATCGTAGTAAATACTACCGTCTGATTGAAGCCTCCCTGTACGGCGGTATCTCCAGCGCCATTACTCGCTCCCTGCGCGACTACCTGCTGCCGGAAAACAGCGGCGTGCGTAAGGCCTTCCAGGATATGGAAGCCGCGCTGCGTGAAAACCGCATGACGCTGGAAGCGATTCGCGTCACACAGTCTGACCGCGACCTGTTTAAGCACCTGATCAGCGAAGCCACCAACTACGTGGCGGCGGACTATATGCGCCACGCCAACGAGCGCCGTATTCATCTCGATCAGGCGCTGGAATACCGCCGCGAGCTGTTTACCTCCCGCAAACAGCTGGTGGCTGAGCAGTATAAGCATGTCGAAATGGCGCGCGAACTGGGCGAGCACAACGGTGCGGAAGGGGATCTGGAAGCCGATTACCAGGCGGCCAGCGATCACCTGAACCTGGTGCAGACCGCGCTGCGTCAGCAGGAAAAAATCGAGCGCTATGAAGCCGATCTGGATGAGCTGCAAATTCGTCTTGAAGAGCAAAATGAAGTGGTGGCCGAAGCCGCCGATTTGCAGGAAGAGAACGAAGCCCGCGCGGAAGCCGCCGAGCTGGAAGTGGATGAACTGAAAAGCCAGCTTGCTGATTACCAGCAGGCGCTGGATGTGCAGCAGACGCGTGCGATTCAGTACAACCAGGCATTGCAGGCGTTGCAGCGTGCCAAAGAGCTGTGCCATCTGCCGGACCTGACCCCGGAAAGCGCTGACGAATGGCTGGATACCTTCCAGGCCAAAGAGCAGGAAGCCACTGAGAAACTGCTTTCTCTCGATCAGAAAATGAGCGTGGCGCAAACGGCGCATAGCCAGTTTGAGCAGGCGTACCAGCTGGTGGTGGCGATCAACGGTCCGCTGGCGCGTAACGAAGCGTGGGACGTTGCCCGTGAGCTGCTGCGCGACGGCGTCAATCAACGCCATCTGGCCGAACAGGTGCAGCCGCTGCGCATGCGCCTGAACGAGCTGGAACAGCGTCTGCGTGAACAGCAGGAAGCCGAGCGTCTGCTGGCGGAATTCTGCAAGCGTCAGGGTAAAAATTACGATTTCGACGAGCTTGAGGCCCTGCACCAGGAGCTGGAAGCGCGTATTGCGGCCCTGTCGGATACCGTATCGAACGCCAGCGAACAGCGCATGACGCTGCGTCAGGAGCTGGAACAGCTTCAGTCGCGTTCGAAGACGCTCTTACAGCGTGCGCCGATCTGGCTGGCTGCACAAAGCAGCCTGAACCAGCTCAGCGAACAGTGTGGCCAGGAGTTTGCCTCCAGCCAGGACGTCACCGAATACATGCAACAGCTGCTGGAGCGCGAGCGTGAAGCGATTGTTGAGCGTGACGAAGTGGGTGCGCGCAAGCGTGACGTCGATGAAGAGATCGAGCGTTTAAGCCAGCCTGGCGGCTCAGAAGATCCGCGCCTGAATGCCTTAGCCGAGCGTTTCGGCGGCGTGCTGCTGTCTGAAATTTACGACGATGTCGGCCTGGACGATGCGCCGTACTTCTCCGCGCTGTACGGTCCATCCCGTAACGCGATTGTGGTGCCGGATCTGTCGCTGATTTCGGACCAGCTTGCAGGGCTGGAAGACTGCCCGGAAGATCTCTACCTCATCGAAGGGGATCCGCAGTCGTTTGATGACAGCGTATTCAGCGTCGACGAGCTGGAAAAAGCGGTGGTGGTGAAAATCGCCGATCGCCAGTGGCGCTATTCGCGCTTCCCGGAACTGCCGCTGTTTGGCCGCGCCGCGCGTGAAAACCGTATTGAAAGCCTGCACGCTGAGCGCGAAACGCTTTCTGAGCGTTTTGCAACCCTGTCGTTTGATGTTCAAAAAACGCAGCGTCTGCATCAGGCGTTCAGCCGCTTTATCGGCAGCCACCTGGGCGTTGCCTTTGAGCCCGATCCGGAAGCTGAAATTCGCAAGCTCAACACCCGTCGTGGAGAGCTGGAGCGTGCGCTTGCCAGCCATGAAAATGACAACCAGCAAAGCCGCGTGCAGTTCGAGCAGGCGAAAGAGGGCGTTGCGGCCCTTAACCGCATCCTGCCGCGCCTGAACCTGCTGGCGGACGATACGCTCGCCGACCGCGTGGACGAAATTCAGGAACGTCTGGACGAAGCGCAGGAAGCGGCGCGCTTTGTGCAGCAGCACGGCAATCAGCTGGCAAAACTGGAGCCGATGGTTTCCGTTCTCCAGAGCGACCCGGAACAGTTTGAGCAGTTAAAAGAGGATTATGCCTGGTCACAGCAGGTGCAGCGCGAAGCGCGTCAGCAGGCGTTTGCCCTGACGGAAGTGGTGCAACGTCGCGCACACTTCGGCTACTCCGATTCAGCAGAAATGCTGAGCGGGAACAGCGATCTTAATGAAAAGCTGCGCCAGCGTCTTGAGCAGGCCGAAGCAGAGCGTACGCGCGCCCGTGAAGCGATGCGTACTCACGCCGCACAGCTGAGCCAGTACAGCCAGGTCATGGCCTCGCTGAAAAGCTCCTTCGACACCAAGAAAGAGCTGTTAAACGATCTGCATAAAGAGTTGCAGGACATCGGCGTTCGCGCCGACAGCGGTGCAGAAGAGCGGGCGCGTATTCGCCGCGATGAGCTGCATGCTCAGCTCAGTAACAACCGCGCGCGTCGTAATCAGCTGGAAAAAGCGCTGACCTTCTGTGAAGCAGAGATGGACAACCTGACGCGACGCCTGCGCAAGCTGGAGCGTGACTATCATGAGATGCGTGAACAGGTTGTGACCGCGAAGGCGGGGTGGTGCGCGGTGATGCGCATGGTGAAAGATAACAACGTGGAGCGTCGTCTGCATCGTCGCGAGCTGGCGTACCTGTCAGCCGATGAACTGCGCTCTATGTCGGATAAGGCGCTGGGCGCGCTGCGTCTGGCGGTGGCGGATAACGAACATCTGCGCGACGTGCTGCGTATGTCCGAAGATCCGAAGCGTCCTGAGCGCAAAATTCAGTTCTTCGTGGCGGTTTATCAGCACTTACGCGAGCGTATTCGTCAGGATATCATCCGTACCGACGATCCGGTGGAAGCGATCGAACAGATGGAGATCGAGCTGGGCCGACTGACGGAGGAGCTGACCTCCCGCGAGCAGAAGCTGGCAATCAGCTCCCGCAGCGTGGCGAATATTATTCGTAAAACCATTCAGCGCGAGCAGAACCGTATCCGTCAGCTGAACCAGGGCCTGCAAAGCGTGTCGTTTGGCCAGGTCAACAGCGTGCGGCTGAACGTGAACGTGCGTGAGGCGCACTCCACGCTGCTGGACGTGTTGTCTGAACAGCACGAACAGCATCAGGATCTGTTCAACAGTAACCGCCTGACCTTCTCCGAAGCGCTGGCGAAGCTATATCAGCGTCTGAATCCGCAGATTGACATGGGCCAGCGTACGCCGCAAACCATCGGCGAGGAGCTGCTGGACTACCGCAACTATCTGGAAATGGAAGTTGAGGTTAACCGTGGCTCAGACGGCTGGCTGCGCGCGGAATCCGGTGCGCTCTCTACCGGTGAAGCCATCGGTACCGGTATGTCGATTCTGGTAATGGTGGTGCAGAGCTGGGAAGATGAAGCGCGTCGTCTGCGCGGCAAAGACATCTCGCCATGCCGTCTGCTGTTCCTCGATGAAGCCGCGCGTCTCGACGCCCGCTCCATCGCCACGCTGTTTGAGCTTTGCGAGCGACTCGATATGCAGCTCATCATCGCGGCGCCGGAAAACATCAGTCCGGAAAAAGGGACAACCTACAAGCTGGTGCGTAAGGTGTTTCAGAACAGTGAACACGTACACGTCGTGGGCCTGCGTGGTTTCGCCCCGCAGCCACCGGAGTCATTACCGGGCACGGCTGACGCCTCTTAACCCGGGGTGCGACAAATAGCGGCGCTCATGCGCCGCTTTTTTTATTCACTTAACTTGTGTTCAGGGCTGCGTTATCTTTAAACTTCTTTACATAAGGTAAGGCAGCAGCGAGTATGCCTTTCTATACTGAAGGAAAGCTCCAGAATAATGGGCATGTCGTGAAAAACAGGGGGCAAGGGATGTTGCTTAAGAAAAATCGTGGTCGTCAGCTGTCTGCGCTGAGTTTGTGCCTGACAGTGATGTTTGCTCCACTGTTTACCGCTCAGGCCGATGAGCCTGAAATTGTACCGACTGACAGCTCCGCGACGATGGGCGCGCAGCCGACGTCGCTGTCACAACCGCTGGATCAGTCTCCGGCGACGGCCATCATGGCCGGCATTAAACCGCTGCCGGAAGGCATCGATACTGAATCATTACGCCAGCAGCTTATGACCGGCCTGCCCTCGGGCTATACTCCCGCTTATATTAACCAGCTCACGCTGCTTTACGCTGCGCGCGATATGAAACCGATGTGGGAAAATCGCGAGGCGGTACGAGCCTTCCAGCAGCAGCTGGCTGAAGTGGCGATTGCAGGCTTTCAGCCGCAGTTCACGACCTGGGTTGAGCTCCTGACCGACCCTGCCGTTTCCGGACAGGCGCGTGACGTGGTGCTGTCTGATGCCATGATGGGCTACTTACAGTTTGTGGCGGGGATTTCGGTGAACGGCAACCGCTGGTTATACAGCAGTAAACCGTACAAGCTGGCGACGCCTGCGCTGTCCGTCATTAATCAGTGGCAGCTGTCGCTGGATAACGGCGAACTGCCGCGCTTTATCGCAAGCCTTGCGCCTGCCCATCCGCAATATGCCACGATGCATCAGTCGCTTCTTGAGCTGGTTGCGGATTCCCGCCCGTGGCCTCAACTGCGTGGCACCACAACGCTGCGTCCGGGGCAGTGGAGCAGCGATGTGCCTGCGATCCGCGAAATTATGAAACGCTCCGGCATTCTTGACAGCGGCCCTAAAATTGCGCTGCCCGGTGACGAGACGCAAAATGCGGTCGTCAGCCCGTCGGCGCCGGTAAAAGAGAAAACGGCCGTTGCGTTGAGCAATAAGCCCGCCGCTTACGATCGCGAGCTGGTCGCCGCAGTGAAGCAGTTCCAGGCTGGGCAGGGGCTTGGCGCTGACGGCGTGATTGGTCCATCTACTCGCGACTGGCTGAACGTCTCTCCGGCCCAGCGGGCAGGGGTGCTGGCGTTGAATATCCAGCGCTTGCGCTTGCTGCCGGGCACGTTATCCACCGGCATTATGGTCAACATTCCGGCGTACTCCCTGGTCTACTATCAGGACGGTAGCGAAGTGCTGGCGTCCCGCGTGATTGTCGGCCGACCTGACCGTAAAACGCCAATGATGAGCAGCGCGCTGAATAACGTGGTGGTTAACCCGCCGTGGAACGTGCCGCCGACGCTGGCGCGCAAAGATATCCTGCCTAAGGTATGGAATGACCCGGGTTATCTGGAGCGACATAACTATACGGTGATGCGGGGCTGGAACAGCAAAGAAGCGATTGATCCCTGGATGGTCGACTGGTCAACGATTACGCCTTCGAACCTGCCGTTCCGTTTCCAGCAGGCACCGGGCGCCCATAACTCGCTGGGACGTTACAAATTCAATATGCCAAGTTCGGACGCTATCTACCTGCATGATACCCCGAACCATAATCTGTTCCAGAAAGATGCACGCGCGCTCAGCTCGGGCTGTGTTCGCGTGAACAAGGCCTCCGAGCTGGCGAATATGCTGTTGCAGGATGCAGGCTGGAACGATGCGCGGATATCAGATGCCCTGAAGCAGGGGGATACGCGTTACGTCAATATTCGCCACAATATTCCGGTCAATCTTTACTATCTGACGGCGTTTGTAGGCGCGGACGGACGCACCCAGTATCGTACAGATATTTACAATTATGATCTGACAGCGCGATCCGGCGCACAAATTTTGCCAAAAGCGGAACAATTAATCAGGTAAATGAAGTAGTTCGGTAAAAATGATTGTCGTAAGTTATGGTGAATATGAGGCGATCTGTCTGCAAGCCGCGTATTCACTGGGGTTGGGCGCCTTGACGTAGCAGGCTTTGCCAGTTATGGTGCCCTTCGTGCGCTAAGCATATTGACAATTTCTTTTACCTGTAGACCTGATTATCATGGACAAATTTGACGCTAATCGCCGCAAATTGCTGGCGTTAGGTGGCGTTGCGCTGGGCGCAGCAGCCATCCTTCCGACGCCAGCATTTGCCACCCTCTCGACACCTCGTCCGCGTATTTTAACGCTCAACAATCTGCATACTGGTGAGACGCTTAAAGCGGAATTTTTCGATGGCAGAGGCTATATTCAGGATGAATTAGCAAGACTCAACCATTTTTTCCGTGATTTCCGCGCGAATAAAATCAAAGCCATCGACCCTGGATTATTCGATCAGCTTTACCGCTTGCAGGGACTGCTGGGGACCAAAAGGCCGGTGCAACTCATTTCTGGCTATCGCTCTCTGGATACCAACAATGAATTGCGCGCCCACAGCCGTGGGGTAGCGAAAAAAAGCTATCACACTAAAGGGCAGGCGATGGATTTCCATATTGAAGGCGTTTCGTTAGCCAATATTCGCAAAGCGGCGTTATCTATGCGCGCAGGTGGTGTAGGATACTACCCACGTAGCAACTTTGTGCATATTGATACCGGGCCGGTTCGGCACTGGTAATAACGAAACACAGGAGCAGTATGAACTATCGTATTATTCCGGTTACCGCGTTCTCACAGAACTGTTCATTGATCTGGTGTGAACAAACTAAACTGGCCGCGCTTGTTGATCCCGGTGGCGACGCTGAGACAATCAAGCAGGAAGTCGCTGCCAGCGGTGTAACGCTGATGCAGATTTTACTCACCCATGGTCATCTCGACCATGTGGGTGCAGCGGCTGAACTGGCTGAACACTACGGTGTGCCGATTATCGGCCCGGAAAAAGAAGATGAGTTCTGGCTTCAGGGGCTGCCTGCCCAAAGCCGCATGTTTGGTCTGGATGAGTGTCAGCCACTGACACCGGACCGCTGGCTGAACGAAGGCGATCGCGTTAACGTAGGGAATGTAACTTTACAGGTGTTGCATTGCCCAGGGCATACGCCCGGCCATATCGTCTTCTTTGATGACGTGTCGCGCCTGCTGATTTCCGGTGACGTGATTTTCAAAGGGGGCGTAGGACGCAGCGATTTCCCACGCGGCGATCACGGTCAGCTGATTCAGTCGATTAAACAGAAGTTATTACCGTTAGGTGATGATGTGACGTTTATCCCTGGACACGGACCGATGTCGACGCTGGGCGATGAGCGGTTGCATAACCCGTTCCTTCAGGATGAAATGCCTGTCTGGTAAACCCGGTAAAATAAAAAAGCCTGCGCGATGCAGGCTTTTTTTATGGGTGCAGGTTACAGCACCGCGACAATGGCTTCGCACAGCGGCGCCATGTTGTCAGGCGTCATACCTGCAACGTTCACGCGGCCAGAGGCAACGGCATACACGCCAAACTCTTCACGCAGGCGCAGCACCTGCTCTTTGGTCAGGCCGCTGAAGGAGAACATGCCGTTCTGCTTGATGATGAAGCTGAAGTCACGGTCAGCGCCTTTCTCAGCCAGCGTGTTCACAAACAGCAGACGCATGCGCTGAATGCGCTGACGCATATCGTTCAGCTCTTGTTCCCAGATTGCGCGCAGCGCATCGTTGCTCAGGATCGTCGCGACCACAGACGCACCGTGTGCCGGTGGGTTAGAGTAGTTAGCGCGGATCACGGACTTCATCTGGCTGAATGCGCGATCGACGGTTGCTTCGTCAGCAGCCACCAGCGTACAGGCGCCGACACGCTCGTTATACAGACCAAAGTTCTTGGAATAGGAGCTTGCGACAATCAGCTCCTGATGGACGGCGGCGAATGCGCGCAGACCTTCTGCATCTTCTTCCAGACCACGGGCAAAGCCCTGGTAAGCGAAGTCGAACAGCGGCAGCCAGCCTTTTTCAACGGACAGCTTAGCCAGCTGTTCCCACTGCTCAAGCGTAGGATCGATACCGGTTGGGTTATGGCAGCAGCCGTGGAACAGCACCACATCGCCCGCCTGGGCTTCGCTCAGGCTGGCCAGCAGACCGTCGAAATCCAGCGCGTGGTTTGCCGCGTCGTAGTAGGCGTATTCACGCACTTCCAGACCCGCAGAATTAAAAACGCTCTTGTGGTTCGGCCAGCTTGGATTGCTTACCCACACACGCTTCACAGAGGTGTTTTTCGCCAGGAAATCTGCCGCCACGCGCAGTGCGCCGGTACCGCCTGGGGTCTGCGCCGTGCGGGCGCGTTTTTCGCTCACAATGGTGCTGCCTTTGCCGAACAGCAGCTCCTGGGTGCAGCGACCAAATTCAGGGATACCATCAATACCGAGGTAGTTTTTGGTGGTTTCGTTTTCCAGCAGATACTGCTCAGCTTTTTTGACGCTGGTCAGTACCGGAGTTTTGCCGGTTTCATCTTTATATACACCAATACCCAGGTTGATTTTGCCAGGGCGGTCGTCGGCACGAAACAGATCGGCCAGGCCCAGAATTGGGTCGGCAGGAGCGGCAGTAATGTTCTCAAACATGACGAAGTTCCATTGTGATTACAGAAGTGAAATCCGCTATCAGGTTAACGGTAGATTTACAAAATGCCAACCGTTTGCGACGAAAAGCGTGCGGCTTTTCAAAAGTCGCTATTATTTTCTCTCAGGAATAAAAAAACAGGGCCGAAGCCCTGTTCATTAAGCATATAACAACGAGGTGTGCTGATTAGAACTGGTAAACCAGACCCAGAGCCACGATGTCGTCGTTGTTGATGCCCAGCTTGTTGTCATCTTTCAGCTGGTTGATCTGATAGTCAACATAGGTAGACATGTTTTTGTTGAAGTAGTATGTCGCACCAACGTCGATGTAGTTGATGTAGTCTTCGTCACCGATACCTTCTACGTCTTTCGCTTTAGATTTGTAGTAAGCGATGGATGGACGCAGACCGAAATCGAACTGGTACTGAGCGACGACAGAGAAGTCCTGAGACTTGTTAGCGAAACCACGGCTGCCCAGACGCGCTGCGTTACGCATTTCGCCATAAATAGCTGCCAGGTAGATGTTGTTCGCGTCATATTTCAGGCCGGTTGCCCACTGCTCAGCTTTGTCGCCTTTACCCCAATCCAGCGTCTGCTGGTTGTTGGTACGGTCAGCTGCACCATAAGCACCCACAATGCCGAAACCGTCGAAATCATAGCTCAGAGAGGTTGCCCAGCCGTCACCGTTGGAACGTACTGCGTCATCACGTTCATTTTTGCCCAGGTACTGAACACCAAAGTTCAGACCGTCAACCAGGCCGAAGAAGTTGCTGTTACGGTAAGTCGCCAGACCACCCGTACGGCCTGCGAAGAAGTTATCGCTCGCGCCGGTGTCGCCGCCGAACTCAGGCAGCATATCGGTGATGCCGATTGCGTCATAGACCAGACCGTAGTTACGACCGTAGTCGAAGGAGCCTGCGTCACCAAATTTCAGACCTGCGAATGCCAGACGGGTTTTGTTGCCGTTCTGTGCATCGCCACCTTCAGAGTTGTTACCCTGGAAGTTGTATTCCCACTGACCGTAGCCAGTCAGCTGATCGTTGATCTGAGTTTCACCTTTGAAGCCCAGACGCGCGTAAGTGTTGTCGCCATCGTTGCCCGCGTAATCAGAGAAGTAATGCAGGCCAACTGCTTTCCCGTAAAGATCTAATTTGTTGCCGTCTTTGTTATAGATTTCAGCAGCGTTTGCTGCACCGGCTACCAGCAGGGCAGGGACTACCACTGCCAGGATATTGCGCTTCATCATTATTTATTACCCTCATTGGTTTTTTTATGACACTCGCCACTGCCGCCAATAAATTCTGTCAATAAATATTTCCGGAACTATTGATGAGAGTTAGGTGTCTTTATGTGTCTGACAGGCATCTTTCCATTCATAGAACCGTTTCGCTACACTGAAAGTGCTACAATCTTCAAGATTCAGTTACCAAAAGAAAATATATGTAACTAAATATGTATTTTTGGGAACTTTGTGAAGCACCTCAAATTTCAGTGCCACCTGGCGAATTAAACATCCGCTTTATTCTTATATATATGATTTCCTTATGTTTAATTTAGCTAAAGGCCTTTCGTATAAACAGAAGTTAAACGGCTCATTTTTTCTTATGATCGATAAAAGCCATCCAGATGGCTGTGAAATTGGTTGTTTTTTATGCTAATGCGTAAGGATTGTTTTAAGCGCAATAAGAATGGGGTTATTTTTTTGTCTCAGGATATTTCGTGGAAACAAAACGTAACAGGTAGAGGTAATAGCGGGGTTGTGGTTTAAAGACGCTTACTTCTGACTGACGAAAACTGACATTGCAGGATAAAATAATGGCCAGCATTTGCTGGCCATTAATGATTTGGTCGGTTAGAAACTTGCGTTACGCGGTGTGCGTGGGAATGGAATCACATCACGTACGTTCTGAACACCTGTTACGTAAGCAATCAGACGTTCGAAGCCCAGGCCAAAGCCGGAGTGTGGAACGGTGCCGTAGCGACGGAGATCGCGATACCAGCTGTAGTCCGCCGGGTTCAGGCCCATCTCCTGCATACGCGCGTCCAGCACATCCAGGCGCTCTTCACGCTGGGAGCCACCGATGATCTCACCGATGCCCGGCGCGAGGACATCCATCGCGGCAACGGTTTTACCGTCTTCGTTAAGGCGCATATAGAACGCCTTAATGTCTTTCGGATAGTTTTTCACCACAACCGGTGCTTTAAAGTGCTTCTCTGCCAGATAACGTTCGTGCTCGGAGGAGAGATCCACGCCCCAGTAAACCGGGTTTTCGAATTTCTCACCGCATTTTTCCAGGATTGCGACCGCGTCGGTGTAATCGACCTGCGCGAAGTCTGCGGAGACGAAGCGCTCAAGACGGGCGATGGCGTCGTTATCGACACGCTCAGCGAAGAATTTCATGTCGTCTGCGCGCTCTTCGAGAACGGCTTTAAACACGTATTTCAGCATCGCTTCTGCCAGGGCTGCCGCGTCATTCAGATCGGCAAAGGCCACTTCCGGCTCCAGCATCCAGAATTCCGCCAGGTGACGGCTGGTGTTGGAGTTTTCCGCACGGAAGGTTGGGCCGAAGGTATAGATCTTAGACAGCGCACAGGCGTAGGTTTCACCGTTGAGCTGGCCGGAAACCGTCAGGAAGGCTTCTTTACCAAAGAAGTCTTTGTCGTAATCGACTTTACCTTCCGGCGTACGCGGCAGGTTTTCCATATCCAGCGTTGAAACGCGGAACATTTCACCTGCGCCTTCGGTATCGGAAGCCGTGATCAGCGGAGTAGAAACCCAGAAGTAACCCTGCTCGTCAAAGAAGCGATGCAGCGCCTGCGCCAGCGTATGACGCACGCGGGCAACCGCACCAATCAGGTTGGTGCGCGGACGCAGGTGCGCGACTTCACGCAGATATTCGATGCTGTGACGCTTTGCAGCCATCGGGTAGGTGTCAGGATCTTCAACCCAGCCGGTCACTTCCACCGAGGTCGCCTGAATTTCGTAGCTCTGACCCTGGCCCGGAGAGGCCACCACAACACCGGTGACGATCACGGAACAGCCGGTTGTCAGGTGCAGAACGTCATCATTGTAATTGGGCAGAGAATTATTAATGACGGCCTGTACAGGATCAAAGCAGGAACCGTCATAGACGGCGAGGAAGGAGATGCCAGCTTTAGAATCTCGGCGAGTACGCACCCATCCGCGCACGGTGACCTCCTGGTCAACGGCGACACGGCCCTGGAGTACGTCGGCTACAGGCACAACGCTCATAATATTCTCTCTGTTAATAGTCGGAAAAAATAAACACTTGTCCGCCCTTGTAGGGGGGATATCTATGTTACCTGCCATCCGCTATCAGACAAGTAAATTTCACCGTCTTAAGAGAAGAAATAAGAAATTAATAAGAGAAGGGGAGCCATGAAGGCTCCCCCGAAGCCGTTAGCTGGCTTTTTTAACCTGAGGCAGATCGAAGGCTTTACGTAATGCGCGGACAAACGCTTTGTCATGGCAGATGGTTTTGCCCGGACTGTCGGAGAGCTTCGCGACCGGCTTACCGTTACATTCCACCAGTTTTATGACGATGTTCAGCGGTTTCACCTGAGGAATATCACAGGTTAACCGCGTACCAATCCCGAAACTCAGGTTCACCCGCGATGAGAAATGGCGATAAAGGTCGACGGCTTTCGCCAGGTCAAGGTTATCGGAGAAGACCAGCACCTTACTCATGGGGTCGATGCCCAGTTTTTCGTAATGGGCGATGGCTTTCTCACCCCATTCAACCGGGTCCCCGGAATCATGGCGCAAACCCTGGTAGCGTTCGGCAAACTCAGGGCCAAAGTCGCGCAGGAACGCGTCCATGGTAATGCAGTCGGTAAGGGCAATACCCAGCCGATCCGGGTATTCCTCTAACCACGCGGCGAGGGCGGCGCGCTGGCTGTTGGCAAGGTCAGGGCTGATCTGCTGGTGCGCCTGGAACCATTCGTGCGCCTGGGTGCCCATCGGCGTTAAATCAAGGCGACGTGCCAGATCGTAGTTACTGGTGCCAACGAACCACGGCTCCTGTTGCAGACGTCTGACAATGGCTTCCTGAACCTCGCGAGAGAAGCGGCGGCGCGTGCCAAAGTCCATCAGACGGAAGCGGGACATATCCAGCCCTTCGGTCAGTGTGGAAAACTCAACGAGTTTATTCTCCAGAGCGGCAACCGCCTGCGTCACACCGGTTTCAGGGGAGCGATAGCGGTGGGCCAGCTCGCTGATCACGGCCAGAAGCGGCACTTCCCACATGATCACCTCGCGCCACGGGCCGGTCAGACGAATGTCCAGCTTGCCGTTATCATTGGTGACGGTGACCTGTTCCGGGTTATAGCGGAACTCACGCAGCCAGTTCAGATAATCCGCTTTAAAGAAAGGCAGGCCTGAAAGCCACTGATATTCGTCATCGGTGAGCGCCAGATGCTGCATGGCCTCGACCTGTTCACGAATGGAATCTGCGTAGATACCCAGCAAGTCGTCACCCCGGCAGCGAAATTCCGCCGCAACATGGACATCATGATAGTGGTGAAACACGGCTTGCTGCATATGCAGCTTGTACGCGTCGGTATCCAGCAACGTATGCAGAACCGGAGAAGCGAATTGAGTCATAGGTGCGCTGTAGCATCCTCTCACGGGAGCGTTTAGTACAATAAACAACTCCGGAGTATACCCTGTTTAGTGATTTATTGAACCCCGATCACAACATAAGCACACTTTATGGTCGAGAGCATTTCGTGCCCCGTGTTATAAAAATGTAGCTAAAAAGGGCGTTGTGCCTGAAAAGATGAACATTCTGCATAGCGCGTTTTACACAACAGGAATATATTGAATCGTTACTCGACAAACGATGCATAAGGTTTTCTATGACACAACAGCCACAAGCTAAATACCGCCACGACTATCGTGCGCCGGAATACCTGATAAGCGATATCGATCTGACTTTCGACCTGGATGCCACAAAAACCGTGGTGACGGCGGTAAGCCAGGTGACGCGCCAGAGCGCGACAGCCGTGCCGCTGCGTCTGGATGGTGAAGACCTGACGCTGGTTTCCCTGCATATTAACGATGAAGCCTGGTCAGACTATAAAGAAGAAGGCAACCAGCTGGTCATCGACAACCTGCCGGAACGCTTTACCCTGCGCATCGTGAATGAAATTAGCCCTGCCGCCAATACCGCGCTGGAAGGACTTTACCAGTCAGGCGTAGCCCTGTGTACCCAGTGTGAAGCCGAAGGTTTCCGCCACATTACCTGGTATCTGGATCGCCCGGACGTCCTGGCGCGCTTTACCACCAAAATTATTGCCGACAAAACGCTGTACCCGTACCTGCTTTCCAACGGCAACCGGATTGGTGAAGGGGAACTGGAGAATGGCCGTCACTGGGTACAGTGGCAGGATCCGTTCCCGAAACCCTGCTATCTGTTTGCGCTGGTGGCGGGAGATTTCGATGTCCTGCGCGACACCTTTAAAACGCGCTCTGGCCGTGAAGTCGCGCTGGAGCTGTTCGTGGACCGTGGCAACCTTGACCGCGCACCGTGGGCAATGACCTCCCTCATCAACTCCATGAAGTGGGATGAAACGCGCTTTGGCCTCGAATATGACCTCGACATCTATATGATCGTTGCGGTCGATTTCTTCAACATGGGCGCGATGGAGAATAAAGGTCTTAACATCTTTAACTCTAAATACGTGCTGGCGCGTACCGATACCGCCACGGATAAAGATTACCTCGATATCGAACGCGTTATCGGCCACGAATATTTCCATAACTGGACCGGGAACCGCGTCACCTGTCGCGACTGGTTCCAGCTGAGCCTGAAAGAGGGCTTAACCGTCTTCCGCGATCAGGAGTTCAGCTCCGATCTGGGATCGCGGGCGGTGAACCGCATCAACAACGTGCGCACCATGCGTGGTCTGCAATTTGCAGAAGATGCCAGCCCGATGGCCCATCCGATCCGCCCGGATAAAGTCATTGAGATGAATAACTTCTACACCCTGACGGTGTATGAAAAAGGCGCTGAAATTATCCGTATGATCCACACCCTGCTGGGTGAAGAGAATTTCCAGAAAGGGATGCAGCTCTACTTCGAACGCCACGACGGCAGTGCGGCCACCTGCGACGATTTCGTCCAGGCGATGGAGGACGCCTCTAACGTCGATTTGTCTCATTTCCGCCGCTGGTACAGCCAGGCCGGTACGCCGATTGTGACGGTCAAAGACGACTACAACCCGGAAACCGAGCAGTACACGCTGACCATCAGCCAGCGCACGCCGCCAACGGCCGAGCAGGAAGAGAAACATCCGCTGCACATTCCATTCAGCGTTGAGCTGTACGACAACGAAGGCAACGTGATCCCGTTACAGAAGGGCGGCCACCCGGTGCATAACGTGCTGAACGTGACCCAGGCAGAGCAGACCTTTATCTTCGATAACGTCTATTTCCAGCCCGTTCCTGCCCTGCTGTGCGAATTCTCCGCGCCGGTGAAACTCGAATATAAGTGGAGCGATCAGCAGCTGACGTTCCTGATGCGTCACGCGCGCAACGATTTCTCGCGCTGGGATGCGGCACAAAGCCTGCTGGCGACCTACATCAAGCTGAACGTCAACCGTTACCAGCAGGGCCAGCCGCTGACGCTGCCGGTTCATGTGGCAGACGCGTTCCGTGCCATCCTGCTGGATGAGAACATTGACCCGGCGCTGGCGGCTGAAATTTTAACGCTGCCGTCTGCGACTGAAATCGCCGAGCTGTTTGACATCATCGACCCGATTGCCATCGTCGCCGTGCGTGAAGCGCTGACCCGCACGCTGGCGACCGAACTGGCAGATGAGTTCCTCGCCATTTACAACGCCAACAAGCTGGACGCGTATCGGGTGGAACATGCGGATATAGGTAAACGTTCCCTGCGCAATACCTGCCTGCGCTATCTGGCGTTTGGTGAGGCAGAGCTGGCGAACACGCTGGTCAGCAAGCAGTACCACGAAGCCGATAACATGACGGATGCCCTGGCCGCGCTGGCCGCAAGCGTTGCCGCCGAGCTACCGTGCCGCGATGCGCTGATGCAGGAGTACGACGACAAGTGGCATCAGGATGGTCTGGTGATGGACAAGTGGTTCATCCTTCAGGCCACCAGCCCGGCAGCCGATGTACTCAGCAAAGTACGCAGCCTGCTGAAGCACCGTTCGTTCACCATGAGCAACCCGAACCGCGTCCGCTCTCTGATTGGTGCCTTCGCCAGCAGCAACCCGGCCGCGTTCCATGCCGAAGACGGCAGCGGTTATCAGTTCATGGTTGAAATGCTGACCGAGCTGAACAGCCGTAACCCGCAGGTGGCGTCTCGTCTGATTGAGCCGCTGATCCGCCTGAAACGTTACGATGCGCAGCGTCAGGCGAAAATGCGCGCCGCGCTTGAGCAGCTGAAAGGGCTGGAAAATCTGTCTGGCGATCTGTACGAGAAGATTGCTAAGGCGCTGGCCTGATGTAAAAAAGCCCGGTGGCGCTACGCTTACCGGGCCTACGTGGGGTCGCGGGGCATCGGTTTTCTCCCTCTCCCTGTGGGTGTACAGTCCGGGGACATGGTAGACAGGTGTTCGGGGACATGGTGAACACTTTTTAACATCCTTTACCCATGATGATCGACTTTTTCTTCAGGTCGATCATCCCCACTTTCGTGCTGTACCACCATACTTCATAGCAGCCGTCCTCCTGTGTCTCCCTCAGCCCCACACGCTCT
>NZ_KQ090002.1:2301383-2774906 GCF_001037885.1 Enterobacter sp. BIDMC109 | reverse complement strand
CAGGGGAAATGCCGTAGTGACGGCAGAGGGAACGGATGTTCGCCCCGTCCTGCGAGGCGAACAAAACAAACTCGGTACGTAATGACATGGTATCTCTCGCATCCCAGGGCATAAGCGACTCCATAAACGGGTTCTTATGCCTTAGTTGTAAGTGTCTACCATGTCCCCGAACAAGTGTTCACTATGTCCCCGGACCGTACAGTGGGAGAGGGCCGGGGTGAGGGCATCAGGCATTAGCCTTTATCCGCTGAATCTCCGCTTCCCCACGTTTCATCACCCGATCCAGTACTTCGGCTTCCAGTTCCGCCAGTCTGGCCGATCCCACGCGGCGAGGACGTGGAATATCTACCGTCAGATCCAGACCAATTTTACCTTCTTCTATTAACAGCACCCTGTCTGCCATTGCCACGGCTTCACTGACATCATGCGTCACCAGCAGCACCGTAAAGCCGTGCGTCTGCCAGAGGGTTTCAATCAGATCCTGCATCTCGATCCGCGTCAGGGCATCAAGCGCGCCGAGCGGTTCATCAAGCAGCAACAGGCCGGGACGGTGAATCAGCGCGCGTGCCAGCGCTACGCGCTGCTTTTGTCCACCCGACAGGGCCGCAGGCCACTCTCCCGCGCGATTCTCCAGCCCTACCGCAGCGAGTGCCTGCCGGGCGTCCTCCCGCCAGCTGCCCTTCAGGCCCAGCCCGACGTTATCCATCACCGTTTTCCACGGCAGCAGACGCGCGTCCTGAAACATCATGCGCGTATCATCCTGAATCGTGGCCAGCGGCGTAGTGCCTGCCAGAATGTCACCGCTGTTTGGCGCTTCCAGCCCGGCTAAAAGACGCAGCAGGGTACTCTTGCCGCCACCGCTGCGGCCGACAACAGCCACAAACTGTCCGGCAGGAATATGCAGATCCAGTGCATTCAGAATGGTGTTGTCGCCGTAGCGTTTGGTCACGCCGTTCAGCAGTAACGGTGTTCCCTGGTTCAGTCGTGCAGTATTCATGCTTTCGCCTCCTGAGCGGTGTAGGCCGGGTTCCAGCGCAGCCAGCTACGTTCCAGCCACTGGGCGCTGACGTCCGCAAGTTTGCCGAGCAGGGCATAAAGGATAATGGCAACCACCACCACGTCCGTTTGCAGGAACTCGCGGGCGTTCATCGCCAGATAACCAATGCCGGAGTTAGCCGAAATGGTTTCCGCCACGATCAGGGTTAGCCACATCAGGCCGAGCGCAAAACGCACCCCAACCATAATGGAGGGCAGGGCGCCCGGCAGGATCACATGGGTAAACAGGGCAAAACCTGACAGGCCATAGCTGCGGGCCATCTCCACCAGACCGCGATCGATATTACGGATCCCATGCCAGGTATTGATATAAATCGGGAATAACGTTCCCAGCGCCACGAGGAAAATTTTGGCGCTCTCATCAATGCCAAACCACAGGATAACCAGCGGAATAAGCGCCAGATGCGGCACGTTGCGCAGCATCTGAACGGAGGTATCCAGCAGCCGCTCACCCCAGCGTGACAGGCCGCTGATCAGCCCCAGCGTCAGGCCGATGCTTCCGCCAATCGAAAAGCCAATTACCGCGCGCCAGGAGCTGATGGCAAGATGTTGCCACAGCTCACCGCTGGCGCTTAGCGACCAGAACGCTTCCACAACGCCCTCCGGAGAGGGCAAAATGCGGCTCGACAGCCAGCCAGTTGAAGACGCCAGTTGCCAGACGAGGACAATGCCGACGGGCAGAAACCACGGCGCGGCGCGCAGCAGCCATTTTTGTGCGGTTGCAGACATGGTGGCTCCTTAGCTTTGCGCGACTTTTCTCGGGATAAACGCGTTCGCCACGGCTTCGCCCTGCAACTGAAGCTGACGTGGCTGCGGAATTTCCGGGATAGCGACATCCAGATGCGGGAACAGCAGTTCACCCACCTTGTACGCCTCCTCCAGATGTGGGTAGCCAGACAGGATAAAGCTGTCGATCCCCAGCGCCGCGTATTCATTAATGCGTGCCGCTACGGTTGGACCGTCGCCGACCAGTGCCGTGCCGGCACCGCCGCGCACCAGACCTACCCCGGCCCACAGGTTCGGGCTGATCTCAAGATTTTCACGCTTGCCGTTGTGCAGGGAAGCCATCCGATGCTGGCCCACGGAGTCGGTTTTGGCAAACGCCGCCTGTGCTTTAGCGATAGTGTCGTCGTCCAGATGAGCGATCAGACGGTCGGCGGCTTGCCAGGCCTCGTCGTTGGTTTCACGTACGATCACGTGCAGGCGAATACCAAAGCGTACCGTACGGCCATGTTCTGCGGCTTTAGCGCGTACCTGAGCAATTTTCTCTTTCACCAGCTCCGGTGGCTCGCCCCAGGTCAGATAGAGATCGACCTGCTCAGCCGCCAGCTCCTGCGCCACGTCCGACGATCCGCCGAAATAGAGGGGAGGGCGCGGCTGCTGTACCGGCGGGAAGTAGAGCTGTGCATCGCGAACGTGGATATGTTTCCCTTCGAAGGTGACGGTTTCCCCTTCCAGCAGACGTCGCCAGACGCGGGTGAACTCTGCGGAGGCTTCATAGCGCTCGGTATGATCGAGAAAGACGCCATCGCCCGCCAGCTCCTGCGGATCGCTGCCCGTCACCAGGTTGAACAGCGCACGGCCATTGGAAAGCCTGTCCAGCGTTGCCGCCTGACGCGCCGCGACGGTGGGCGACACCACGCTCGGGCGCAAGGCTACCAGGAATTTCAGACGCTGGGTGACGGGGATCATTGACGCGGCAACCAGCCACGCATCCTCACACGAGCGGCCCGTCGGGATCAGTACCCCGGTAAAACCGATGCGGTCTGCCGCCTGGGCGATCTGCTGTAGATAGCCGTGATCGACCGGGCGGGCACCTTCTTCTGTGCCAAGATAGTGTCCATCACCGTGGGTGGGTAAAAACCAGAAAAGATTCAGACTCATGATTTTTTTCCTTCAATGCCAGCGGGTTGCCAGATGCGTTCGCGAATATTCACCTGCTTTGGAACCAGGCGGTTTTGATAAAAGAGGTCTGCCGTTTGCTGCTGGAGAGCGGCAACGTGGGCGTCAACCGGTGCTATGGTGGTGGGAGGACGGTGGTCAAGATAGGTGGCGATCACCGGTTCAGGCAGGCCCATGGTTTTTGCCAGCAGCGTGATGCTCTGCTGACGCTGGCTTTGGGTCAGCGCATCGGCCTGAGAGAAGGTATCCAGCACCTGCTGAATAAATGCGCCATTTTTCTCAGCGTAAGGACGTGCCGCCAGGTAGAACGAACCGGTCTGCTTCAGGGTGGTGCCGTCTTTCAGCACCCGCACACCGCCCTGCAACAGTGCGGCGGAGTAGTACGGATCCCAGATAGCCCAGGCATCAACATTTTTTTGCTGAAACGCCGCGCGCGCATCGGCAGGCGTCAGGTAAACGGGCTGGATATCGGTGAATTTAAGGCCGGCCTCCTGCAACGCGCGCAGCAGCAGGTTGTGCGAGCTTGAACCTTTCTGGAAAGCAACCTTATGGCCTTTGAGGTCGGCGACGCTTTTGATCTCGCTGTTTTCCGGCACCAAAATAACCTCTGCCTTCGGCTTGGCGGGCTCAACGCCAACGTAAACCAGATCCGCCCCGGCAGCCTGCGCAAAGATTGGCGGGATATCGCCGGTGCTGCCTAAATCAATACTCCCGACGTTCAGCGCCTCCAGCATCTGTGGTCCGGCAGGGAACTCGACCCATGAGAATTTGGTCTCCGGGAAACGCTTCTCAAGCAACGCATGGCTTTTCGCCAGCACCATGCTGACGCTGCCTTTCTGATAACCGATACGCAGGCTCTCCGGCGCTTTCTCCGCCGCCTGAGCCAGCGACGCCACTGCCAGCAGACCTGCCAGCCCGATACGGGTAACTGTTTTAAACATGCGCCACTCCTTGTGATTGATGAAATGCTGCCGCGTGGCGATCCCGACGGTTCAGGGCGTGCCAGAAGGTTTCGAGCGCACTGTCGAGGCGGGTTTGCAGATTCGGCGTGAAATGGGGTTTATGCTGGTAGTCGATTACCAGTGAGTCGTCAGCGAAGACGCCATGCAGGATCTCCTGCGCTTTCAGCGCGTTCAGAACCGGCTTGAGGGCATAATCCACCGCCAGTAAATGAGCTACCGTACCGCCTGTGGCCAGCGGCAGGACGACCTTACCGTCCAGCGCGCGTTCGGGCAGCAGATCGAGCAGCGTTTTCAGTGCGCCGGAAAAAGAGGCTTTATAAATCGGTGTCGCGACGACCAGCCCGTCAGCACTCTTAAGTTGTTCGATCAGGGTTTTCAGCGCCGGGCTGTCGAAACGGGCGTAGAGCAGATCTTCAGGCGCGAAATTGTGCAAATTCCAGTGACACACTTCGACATCCAGAGCATTAAGCTTTTCGCGAGCGTATTCCAGCAGTGCGCTGGAGCGAGAGGGGAAGCGCGGGCTTCCGGCCAGGGTAATGACGCGCATGGTTGCTCCTTATAACTAATTGTTTGCTTTTATCTAACATTCATAACAATTTTCAGGAGTGTGACATTGCGTGGTTATTCCACTAAATGATTTATCCTCAGGATGAATGCAGAAAAATGCATAAGAAGCGAACCGATAAGTAAACGATTGCGTTTTACGTGGCTTTTTTTGCCACAGGTCAATTCCCTTTCCGGGCGGAATCGCACATAATCCCCTCCCGGTTTGCACACCGGGAATCCAGGAGAGTTCATGTACTACCCCTTCGTTCGTAAAGCCCTTTTCCAGCTCGATCCTGAGCGCGCTCATGAATTTACATTTCAGCAGTTACGCCGTATTACAGGAACGCCTCTGGCCGCGCTGGTGCGTCAAAACGTGCCGGAAAAACCAGTTCAGTGCATGGGCCTGACTTTCAAAAATCCACTGGGCCTGGCGGCCGGTCTGGACAAAAATGGCGAATGCATTGATGCACTCGGTGCGATGGGCTTTGGCTCGATCGAAATCGGGACGGTGACGCCGCGTCCGCAGCCGGGAAATGACAAGCCACGTCTGTTTCGCCTGGTTGAAGCCGAGGGGCTGATCAACCGCATGGGCTTTAATAACCTTGGCGTCGATCATCTGGTTGAGAACGTTAAGAAAGCCCATTTTGATGGCGTGCTGGGTATTAATATTGGCAAAAATAAAGACACGCCGGTCGAGCAGGGTAAAGATGACTATCTGATTTGTATGAAAAAAGTCTATGCCTATGCCGGTTATATTGCGGTGAATATATCTTCGCCTAACACCCCAGGGCTGCGTTCATTACAATATGGCGAAGCGCTCGACGATCTTCTTAGCGCCATTAAAAATAAACAAACGGCGCTACAGGCGATCCACCATAAATATGTTCCGGTCGCGGTTAAGATCGCCCCGGATCTTTCGGCAGAAGAATTGATCCAGGTTGCCGACAGTTTAGTTCGCCATAATATTGATGGTGTGATTGCAACCAATACAACACTCGATCGCTCTCTCGTTCAGGGAATGAAAAACTGTGACGAAGCGGGTGGATTAAGTGGCCGTCCGGTACAATTAAAAAGCACCGAAATTATTCGCGCACTCTCCGCAGAATTAAAAGGTCAGCTGCCGATTATTGGCGTGGGTGGCATTGACTCTGTCATCGCTGCACGTGAGAAGATGGCGGCAGGTGCATCGCTGGTGCAAATTTATTCCGGCTTTATTTTTAAAGGGCCGCCGCTGATTAAAGAAATCGTCACGCATATCTAATCTTTTCTCTTAATCAGACAACCAGGGCTTTATTTCCAGCCCTGGTTGTTTTATATTCCGTCATTGTTGCTTATTTAAACATTATAGTCTTTTATTACTAGTGTTATAAGCGAAGCGGCAAACAGGACATTTTTAGTACAGGACGTTTAGGGGACGGGAGAGAAACATGCGAATTAAACCTGACGATAACTGGCGCTGGTATTTTTGTGACGAGCATGACCGTATGATGCTCGACTTAGCCAATGGCATGTTGTTTCGCTCTCGTTTTGCGCGCCGAATGTTAACGCCAGACGCGTTTGCTCCCTCAGGCTTTTGCGTTGACGACGCTGCACTCTATTTCTCTTTTGAAGAAAAATGCCGCGAGTTCGATCTCTCCAAAGAACAGCGCGCTGAACTGGTACTAAATGCGCTGGTGGCGATCCGTTTCCTGAAACCGCAAATGCCGAAAAGCTGGCATTTTCTCGCCCACGGCATGTGCTGGACCCCGGCTATCGGCGATGCGGCGAGCGTCAATCTGAGCGATACCGAAGAAGAGGTGAATTTGCTGGTGGTTGAACCCGGTGAAAACGCTGCGCTCTGTTTGCTGGCCCAACCCGGCGTGACCATTGCCGGGCGAGTTATGCAGTTAGGTGATGCCATCAAAGTGATGAATGACAGGCTGAAGCCACAGCTGCGCGTTGATTCCTTCAGCCTTGAACAGGCAGTTTAAGCTTCCAGCTGTACGGATGTTTTCGGGACACAGCTACAGCACAGGATCGTGCCGTCACTGCCAATCGCAGATTTCTTCAGGGCACTTACTTCACCATCGACCAGTTTAATGCGACAGCATCCGCAAATCCCCGCGCGACAGGAATACGGTACGCGGATACCTGCCTGTTCCAGCTGTTCCAGTAGCACCTGCTGATTGTTACCACGGATAACTTTGCCTTCCCAGTGAATATCCACCGCGGAAGCGACGTTGGTGACAACGTCAACCATCTCTTCTTCCTGACCTGCGCCGTACACCCTGGCAGGCCCGCGGGTGAGAATTTCGACCTCGTCGCCCACGCGGATCACGCCGCTGGAGCGGGGGATCAGGTTCTGGCCGAAGTCGACATCGCCGTTATCCTGCGCGGTACGAAATGACTGCAAGGTTTTCAGCGGTTCGCCGGAAGGGTGTTTCTGGCCTTTCTCCGGGCTGACGGTGGTAAAAATACAGCGGCTGCACGGCTTCACGACATCAAAAATAACGCTGCCGATGCGGATCACTTTCCAGGTATCTTCATCCCAGGCATTCGCTCCGGTCACCACCAGATTCGGGCGAAATTGCTCCATCTGCACGCTGGCTTTGCAACGGTTTTGTAAATCACGCAGCGAGGCCTCGCTGGTCAGAAGGAAGGGAAAACCATCCGCGAAGGAGAGAGGAACCGCATCGTGGCGCTTCACGCGACGGGTCAGCGCAGGCCCAACCCAGCGCAGCTGAACGTCACGGGAGAAAAAGCCGCTCAGCCACTGGTTAATGTTATCCGGCGCGATACGCGCGGTAAAATGATTGCCCCACACTTCCGTTGGCGCATCAAGCGGCGCAAAATCAGCAAAGCGGATCACGACGCTTGAACCGTCCGGCGCAGTCAAATGCAGCCCGTCATGAAGCGGGGAAGGGGTAAAGCGAACCATCTGCGGGAACTGACGTGCGGTGATAAACGTACCGTCAGGCTCGGTGACCATAAAAATACGATCAAAGGCGAATCCGCTCATATCGGCCAGCGCGTGAGAGACGCCGATGCCGCGCATGGATTTCACCGGATGAATAAAAAGCCTGGATAACGTCGCCACTGCACACTCCCGCTAAAGAAAATAAGCCTTCAACTTTATGACATACACGCCATATTAGCTATAATGCGCGACAATTTTCTATGAGTAAAAGTGACGATATGAATTCTCTGTTTGCCAGTACGGCCCGTGGGCTGGAAGAGCTGTTAAAAACTGAACTGGAAGCCCTGGGCGCGAAAGAGTGCCGGGTGGTTCAGGGTGGTGTCCATTTTGAGGGCGACACGCGGCTTATTTACCAGAGCCTGATGTGGAGCCGTCTGGCGTCGCGCATCATGCTGCCGATGAAAGAGTGCAAGGTCTACAGCGATCTTGATCTCTACACCGGCGTACAGATGATCGACTGGACAGAGATCTTCACCCCGGACGCTACCTTTGCGGTGCATTTCAACGGCGTCAACGATGAGATCCGCAACAGCCAGTATGGTGCCCTGCGCGTTAAGGATGCCATTGTGGACTGCTTCACGCGTCGCAATAAAGAACGTCCGAACGTTGACCGTGAAAACCCGGATCTGCGTATCAACGTCTGGCTGAACGGCGATACGGCCAGTATTTCCCTGGATCTGAGTGGCGCAGGCCTGCATCTGCGCGGCTATCGCGATCGCACCGGGATGGCGCCGATCAAAGAAACGCTGGCTGCCGCTATCGTGATGCGCTCCGGATGGCAGCCAGGTACGCCGCTGCTCGATCCGATGTGCGGTTCCGGTACGCTGCTGATTGAAGCCGCGATGCTGGCCACCGACCGTGCGCCAGGGCTGCACCGCGGCCACTGGGGCTTCAAAGGCTGGGCGCAGCACGATGAAGCCATCTGGAAAGAGGTCAAAGACGATGCGCAGACCCGCGCCCGTAAAGGGCTGGCGGAGTACACCTCTCACTTTTACGGTTCGGACAGCGACGCACGGGTGATTGAACGCGCGCGCAGCAACGCCCGTCGTGCCGGTATCGGCGAGCTGGTGACCTTCGAGGTGAAGGACGTGGCGAATCTGACCAATCCTCTGCCAAAAGGCCCGTACGGTACGGTGATCAGCAACCCGCCGTATGGTGAGCGTCTGGACAGCGAGCCGGCGCTGATTGCACTGCACAGCCTGCTGGGCCGCAACATGAAAGCGCATTTCGGCGGCTGGAACCTCTCCCTGTTTAGCGCCTCGCCGGAGCTGCTGAGCTGCCTGCAATTGCGTGCCGATCGCCAGTTCAAAGCGAAAAACGGCCCGCTGGACTGCGTGCAGAAAAACTACCATCTGGCAGAGGTAGCGGCGGATAGCAAACCGTCAGGCGTGGCGGAAGATTACGCCAACCGCCTGCGCAAAAACCTGAAGAAATTTGAGAAGTGGGCGAAGCAAGAAGGCATCGAATGTTATCGCCTGTACGACGCTGACCTGCCCGAGTACAACGTGGCGGTTGACCGCTATGCGGACTGGGTGGTGGTTCAGGAATACGCCCCGCCGAAAACTATCGATGCGCAAAAAGCGCGTCAGCGTATGCTGGATGTGATTGCGGCCACCATCGCCGTACTCGGCATTTCGCCAAACAAGCTGGTGCTGAAAACCCGTGAGCGTCAGAAAGGTAAAAATCAGTATCAGAAGATGGGCGAGAAAGGCGACTTCCTCGAAGTGGGCGAATATAACGCGCGGCTGTGGGTTAACCTGACCGACTACCTTGATACCGGCCTGTTCCTCGATCACCGTATCGCCCGCCGCATGCTGGGCCAGATGAGCAAGGGCAAAGACTTCCTGAACCTGTTCTCCTATACCGGCAGCGCCAGCGTTCATGCGGGGCTTGGCGGTGCGCGTAGCACCACCACGGTAGATATGTCCCGGACTTATCTGGAGTGGGCAGAGCGCAACCTGCGTCTTAACGGCTTAACCGGCCGTCAGCATCGCCTGTTACAGGCCGACGTGCTGGGCTGGCTGCGCGATACCGACGAGCAGTTTGACCTGATCTTTATCGATCCGCCGACCTTCTCTAACTCCAAGCGTATGGAGGATAGCTTTGATGTTCAACGCGATCACCTGCGCCTGATGACCGACCTGAAGCGTCTGCTGCGTAAAGGCGGCACCATTATGTTCTCAAATAACAAGCGCGGATTCCGCATGGATCACGACGGCCTGGCCGAACTGGGACTGAAAGCACAAGAAATCAGCCAAAAAACGCTGTCTCAGGACTTTGCCCGTAACCGTCAAATCCACAACTGCTGGCTGATCTCCGCGGTCTGAAAGGAAAAATAAATGTCTTTAATTAGTATGCACGGCGCGTGGCTCTCTTTCAGCGACTCACCGCTTCTCGATAATGCAGAGCTGCATATCGAAGATAACGAGCGCGTCTGTCTGGTGGGCCGTAACGGCGCAGGTAAATCGACGCTGATGAAAATCCTCAACCGTGAGCAGGGGCTGGATGACGGCCGTATTGTTTACGAGCAGGATCTGATCGTCTCTCGTCTGCAACAGGATCCGCCGCGTAACGTCACCGGCAGCGTGTACGATTTTGTGGCCGAAGGGATTTCAGAGCAGGCGGAATACCTCAAGCGTTACCACGAGATTTCGCATCTGGTGATGACGGACCCGAGCGACAAGAATCTCAACGAGCTGGCAAAAGTGCAGGAGATGCTCGATCACCACGGTCTGTGGCAGCTGGAAAACCGCATTAACGAAGTGCTGGCCCAGCTTGGCCTGGAAGCGGATATGGAGCTGTCGGCGCTCTCCGGCGGCTGGCTGCGTAAAGCGGCGCTGGGTCGTGCCCTGGTGAGCGGGCCTAAGGTGCTGCTGCTGGACGAACCGACGAACCACCTGGATATCGAAGCGATTGACTGGCTGGAAGGGTTCCTGAAAACCTTTAACGGTACCATTATCTTCATCTCCCACGACCGTTCGTTCATCCGCAACATGGCCACGCGCATTGTCGATCTTGATCGCGGCAAGCTGGTGACCTATCCGGGCGATTACGATACCTATCTGCTGGAGAAAGAAGAAAACCTGCGCGTGGAAGAGCTGCAAAACGCCGAGTTCGACCGCAAGCTGGCCCAGGAAGAAGTATGGATCCGTCAGGGCATTAAAGCGCGTCGTACCCGTAACGAAGGGCGCGTTCGCGCCCTGAAGGCGATGCGCCGCGAACGTAGCGAACGCCGCGAAGTCATGGGTAGCGCCAAAATGCAGGTGGAAGAGGCGTCCCGCTCGGGCAAGATTGTCTTCGAAATGGAGAACGTGAATTATTCGGTTGACGGCAAAGTGCTGGTGAGCGATTTCTCCGCTCAGGTTCAGCGCGGCGACAAAATTGCGCTGATCGGCCCGAACGGGTGCGGTAAAACCACGCTGCTGAAACTGATGCTCGGTCAGCTCCAGGCCGACAGCGGTCGTATCCACTGCGGTACCAAACTGGAAGTGGCGTACTTCGACCAGCACCGCGCCGAGCTGGATCCAGACCGTACGGTGATGGATAACCTCGCCGAGGGTAAACAGGAGGTCATGGTTAATGGCAAGCCGCGTCACGTGCTGGGCTACCTTCAGGACTTCCTGTTCCACCCGAAACGCGCTATGACGCCGGTGCGCGCGCTGTCCGGGGGAGAACGTAACCGTCTTTTGCTGGCGCGTCTGTTCCTGAAACCCAGTAACTTATTGATTCTCGATGAACCGACTAACGATCTGGATGTCGAAACGCTGGAACTGCTGGAAGAGTTGATTGATGGTTATCAGGGAACCGTAATGCTGGTCAGCCACGATCGTCAGTTTGTCGATAACACCGTGACCGAGTGCTGGATCTTCGAAGGCAAAGGGCGCATCGGGCAATATGTGGGCGGCTATCATGACGCGCGTGGACAGCAATCGCAGTCGCTGGCGCAAAAACAGGCGAAGACCAAAAATGTCGCTGAACCTGTTGTTGCAAAGGCAGAAACTGTCAAAAAGTCTCCTGCTAAAATGAGTTATAACTTGCAGCGCGAGCTGGAAGGGCTGCCGCAGCGTCTGGAAGAGCTGGAAGCTGCACTGGAAGCACTGCAAATCCAGGTCGCTGATGCGTCATTCTTTACGCAGCCTCACGACTATACTCAGAAAGTATTGGCTGAACTCTCCCAGGCTGAACAGGCGCTGGAAGAGGCATTTGAGCGCTGGGAGTACCTTGAGTCTCTGAAAAACGGCGCATAAACAGGGATAATCTATGTGTGACCAGCACCATGCCGATCGGCATATATTATGCTCGCAATGCGATATGCTCGTGGCGTTGCCAGAGCTTGGTCACGGACATAAGGCTGCCTGCCCGCGCTGCGGCGCTACGCTGACGACCGAGTGGGACGCGCCAAGGCAGCGTCCTACGGCTTATGCGCTGGCAGCCTTATTCATGTTACTGCTCTCCAATCTCTTCCCTTTCATCTATATGAAAGTGGGCGGGATGACCAGCCAGGTGGATTTACTGGAAATACCAGGCGTGATGTTCTCGGAAGATTACGCCAGCCTTGGCACCTTCTTTCTTCTTTTCGTGCAGATCGTCCCGGCTTTTTGCCTGGTCGTCATTCTGCTGCTGGTCAACCGCGTCAGGATGCCCACTGTCCTTAAAATCAAACTCGCGCGGATCCTGTTCCAGTTGAAAAGCTGGGGGATGGCGGAAATTTTTCTCGCGGGTATCCTGGTCAGCTTCGTGAAGCTGATGGCCTACGGCGATGTGGGGATTGGCAGCAGCTTTATTCCGTGGTGTCTGTACTGCGTGCTACAACTGCGCGCGTTCCAGTGCGTGGACCGACGCTGGGCCTGGGACGATATTGCCCCGGCGCCGACGCTCTCGCAGACGGTAAAGGTGGGCGTACCGGGTATCCGTCAGGGGCTTCGCTCCTGCTCGTGCTGCACCGCCGTGCTGCCCGCGGATGTCGAGGTGTGCCCGCGCTGTGAAACAAAAGGTCACGTCCGGCGTAAAAATAGCCTGCAATGGACCATGGCGCTGCTGGTGACCTCTGTCATGCTCTATCTGCCCGCCAATATCTTGCCGATCATGATCACCGATCTGCTCGGCGACAGAATGCCCTCGACCATACTGGCCGGGGTGATTTTGCTGTGGAGCGAGGGGTCATACCCTGTGGCAGGCGTCATATTCCTCGCCAGTATTATGGTTCCGACCTTAAAGATGATTGCCATTGCCTGGCTTTGCTGGGATGCAAAAGGGCACGGTAAGCGAGACAGCGAGCGTATGCATCTGATTTATGAAGTCGTGGAATTTGTTGGCCGCTGGTCGATGATTGACGTGTTCGTGATTGCGGTTCTCTCAGCGCTGGTGCGTATGGGGGGGCTGATGAGTATTTATCCCGCTATGGGAGCGCTGATGTTTGCGTTGGTCGTCATTATGACCATGTTTGCGGCCATGACCTTCGACCCTCGTTTATCGTGGGATCGTGAGCCCGATTCAAGCCATGAGGAAGAGTAAGAGCATGGAAAATAAGAGTGGAGAGGCTAAAGTGCAGAAGGTCAGAAACTGGTCGCCGGTGTGGATTTTCCCCATCGTGACCGCGCTGATCGGTGCATGGATCCTGTTTTATCATTACAGCCATCAGGGACCGGAAGTCACGCTAATTACCACCAATGCAGAGGGGATTGAGGGCGGAAAAACCACCATCAAGAGCCGCAGCGTGGATGTGGGTGTCGTGGAAAGCGCGACCCTGACGGATGATTTAACCCATGTTGAAATCAAGGCCCGCCTGAATGCCGGCATGGAAAAACTGCTCCATGAAGATTCTGTTTTTTGGGTAGTGAAACCGCGGGTCGGGAGAGAAGGGATCAGCGGCTTAGGAACGCTATTGTCAGGGGCCTACATCGAACTCCAGCCCGGCAACAAAGGCGCCCAGCCAGCAAACTATCAGCTGCTGGATTCACCGCCGCTTGCGCCACCGGATGCAAAAGGGATCCGCGTTATTCTGGACAGCAAAAAAGCGGGCCAGCTCTCGCCGGGCGATCCGGTACTGTTCCGTGGATATCGCGTCGGTTCGGTTGAAACAAGCACCTTCGATCCGCAAAAACGGACCATCAGCTATCAGCTTTTTATCAATGCGCCTAATGACCGCCTGGTGACCAGCAACGTTCGCTTCTGGAAAGACAGCGGGATCGCGGTGGATCTGACCTCTGCGGGGATGCGCGTTGAGATGGGTTCACTCACCACGCTGTTTGGTGGGGGCGTCAGTTTTGATGTGCCGGAAGGTATCGATCTGGGACAACCGGTGGCGGAGAAAACCGCCTTCAGGCTGTTTGACGATCAAAAAAGCATTCAGGATGCGCTCTATACCGATCACATCGACTACCTGATGTTCTTTAAGGACTCTGTACGCGGCTTGCAGCCTGGGGCGCCAGTTGAGTTCCGGGGTATCCGTCTGGGGACCGTGGGACAAGTGCCTTACTTTGTTCCGGGACTCAAGCAGATGCTTGATGATGATTATCGTATTCCGGTGCTGATCCGCATTGAGCCTGAGCGTTTGATTAACCAGATAGGCGAGGACCAGGATATTGGGGAGCATATCAGCGATCTGATGAATCGCGGTCTGCGTGGCTCGCTGAAAACTGGCAACCTGGTCACAGGGGCGTTATATGTCGATATGGACTTCTATCCAAAAGCGCCACCAATGACGGGGATCCGTGAATTTGGCGGCTACAAAATTATTCCTACGGTCAGCAGTGGCCTGGCGCAGATCCAACAGCGCCTGATGGAAACGCTGGATAAGATCAACAATCTGCCGCTGAATCCAATGCTTGAGGCCGCGACGGGATCACTGCATCAGAGCCAGGCGACGATGCAACGTCTGCAAACCACGCTGGATAATATCAACAAGATCACTGCCAACCAGTCCATGCAGCAGCTGCCGCAGGATATGCAGAAAACGTTGCGCGAACTGAATCGCAGTATGCAGGGCTTCCAGCCGGGCTCAGCGGCTTACAACAAGATGGTGGCGGATATGCAACGTCTTGATCAGGTTTTACGCGAGCTACAGCCCGTTCTGAAAACGCTCAATGAAAAGAGCAACGCGCTGGTGTTTGAAGCGAAAGACAAAAAGGATCCTGAGCCTAAGAGGGCGAAACAATGAAAAAATGGCTAATCATCGCAGGCGCACTGGTATTAACGGCCTGTAGCTCTGGAAGCGATAACAAAAGCTACTACCAGTTGCCGTTAAGCGCGCAATCCGGTGCGCAGAGTAGCACCTCGCAGGGCAGCCGTCTGCTGTGGGTTGAACAGGTTGCCGTGCCAGATTATCTGGCGGGCAACGGGGTGGTCTACCAGACCAGCGATGTGCAGTACGTTATCGCCAACAATAACCTGTGGGCCAGCCCGCTGGATCAGCAGCTACGCAATACGCTGGTGGCGAATCTGAGCAGCCAGCTTCCTGGTTGGGTAGTCGCCTCGCAGCCTCTGGGAAGCGATCAGGACACTCTGAATGTTAACGTGACGGGATTCCATGGCCGCTATGATGGTGCGGTTGTTATCAGCGGGGAGTGGCTCTTGAATCATCAGGGCCAGTTGATTAAGCGTCCTTTCCATCTGGAACTGAAGCAGCAGAAAGATGGCTATGACGAAATGGTGAAAGTGCTTGCGCAGGGGTGGGCACAGGAGTCGGCTGCTATCGCAAGAGAGATTTCCCGGCTGCCATAAGTAAAATTCATCGACGAAAGCCGCACTCAGCTTCTTGCTGATTGCGGCTTTTTTTTCGTTTTATGTTCAGTTTGTTACTTGTCCCGCGTCACATTTTTTGTACAAACGATCTTCCATGTAGCTCACAAATATGACACCCGTATGAATTTTGAACGTTGACGCTGACGCTGATTCGGGGTATTCGTTAACTGTGCTTGCACATATTGCAATCACTGTTTTCTTTCCACCAGACAAAAGAATGAGGGAAACGAGGCATGAAGAGACAGAAACGAGATCGCCTGGAAAGGGCTCATCAACGTGGTTATCAGGCTGGCATCGCCGGACGTTCAAAAGAAATGTGTCCCTATCAGGCCCTGAATCAAAGGTCCCAATGGCTAGGGGGCTGGCGAGAAGCCATCGGAGACAGGGCAGTACTTGCTTGATACCGTCTCTTTAAAAAGAAACCTCCGCAATGCGGAGGTTTCGCCTTTCTGGAAGGGGCTAAATGCCGTTATCAGAAAGCGGAGGTATCCTGGAACAGACCCACTTTCAGGTCGTTCGCGGTATAGATAAGACGACCATCTACCAGCACTTCACCGTCCGCCAGGCCCATAATCAGGCGGCGGTTAACGATGCGTTTGAAATGGATACGGTAGGTGACTTTCTTCGCGGTAGGCAGAACCTGACCGGTGAATTTCACTTCGCCTACGCCCAGCGCACGGCCTTTGCCTTCACCGCCAAGCCAGCCCAGATAGAAGCCAACCAGCTGCCACATGGCATCGAGGCCCAGGCAGCCAGGCATTACCGGATCGCCAATAAAGTGGCAACCGAAGAACCACAGGTCCGGGTTGATATCGAGTTCTGCTTCTACGTAACCCTTATCAAAGTTGCCGCCGGTTTCGGTCATTTTCACGACACGGTCCATCATCAGCATATTTGGGGCCGGTAACTGCGGGCCTTTCGCACCAAACAGTTCACCGCGACCAGAGGCAAGAAGGTCTTCTTTAGTATAGGATTCGCGTTTATCTACCATGTTCTCAGTAAGCCTTATTTTAGTGAAGGACGCAGGATAGCTAACACGTGTACGCTGAACAAGTCCGATCAGTTAGCACTAAACCAACTTAACCAGCGTAACGGCCACGGATAACGATGACGAGCATCCTGCTGTGTCGCCTGAGCTATACGTTCCTGAATGGTCTGCATCAGGGTTGTCTGGCCTTCGCCGTCCCAGACCAGGTTTGTCAGTAAGGGTAGTGCATCCTCAACTCCTTCGATGGCCCAGACGGCGAATTGTTCCTGCTCTACCGCATCCAGAATCGCCTGGCTCAGGCTCAAATGGCGAGCGTTAGGCGCCGGAATAATCACGCCCTGTTTGCCGTTTAAACCGCGCTGCTGGCAGATAGCGAAGAAGCCTTCGATTTTCTCATTCAGTCCACCCACCGGTTGAGCACGACCAAACTGATCCACGGAACCGGTAATCGCAATATTCTGATTAATCGGTACGTCTGCAAGCGCGCTGATCACGGCGCACAGCTCTGCCATCGAGGCGCTGTCGCCGTCGACTTCACTGTAGGACTGCTCAAAGGTCAACGAGGCAGAGAAGGGGATCTGCTGCTCCAGCTGAAGTTCAGACATCAGGAATGCCTGCATGATCATCATGCCTTTGGCATGAATGTTTCCGCCCAGTTCGGCCTTGCGTTCGATATCGGTAAATTCGCCGTCACCAATGTGCACGACACAGCTGATACGGGAAGGCTCGCCAAAGGCGCGCGGGTGTCCGGGGAACTCGATGACGGACAAGGCGTTGATTTGCCCGATACGTTCGCCTTCGGTCTCCACCAGAATCTGTTCCAGCAGAATTTCATCCTGCATACGGTCAGCAAGATAACCTTCACGCCATTCACGCTGGGCCAGCATCTGGCTAAGCTGCTCACCAGTAAACGGACCGTTGCCGCTGATAACGCCCACTTCACGCAGCTGTTTACCGATCCAGAGCGGGCAGAGCGGCAGGGTTTCCTGATCGCCAGTGTAGCGTACGGCCTCGCGGATTAAGCCCGGCCACGCATCCTCGGCAGGCGAGGGCAGCGCGAAACGTTCCGCCACGGCCATAACCCACTGACACCACTGCGCCATGTCATCGGCATCGGCGATCTGAATATTGTCTTCAAATTCACTGTAAACCGCCTGCTCCGCGAGTTCTGGCTCCATTTCCTGGAAATCAGCCAGAGATTCACGGTCACCCGTCAGCACGACGGTCAGCGACAGCGGCATAGACGGAATGGAAACAGGCAGCGGACGTGAATCGTCGTAGCCTATCCAGTCAAAACGTTGCTGCATCACCACCGTTTTCAGGCGCATCCACAGCAGAGGCTGTGCGAGCAGGGTGCGAAGGGAGATGAGCAACACACCACCGTTCGCGCGGTGTACCAGACCGGGTTGCAGTGACACATCGCCATTGAACTGACGAAGGCAGCCGAACAGCTGTTCTGCTTCCACCCAGTTGGCGGTGATCACTTCGCCTTTTGCAGCGAATTGTCCGTCTGCCTGCGTGGCAGGTTCGAAGGTCACGTCACGTCCGGCAATATGATACTGACCACCAAAAACGGCATTCGTTTTTGGATGCAACTGGCGCATGGCATCACCGAGAAGCGTCAGATACTCGGCTTCTTCCGGGGCTTTGAGCAGCATGAAAGGAGATGTAGCCCATGGGGATGACATCTGTTCCAGCGCGTAATGCAAACGCGGTTGTGTATCGCTAAGTATGAATTCGTGTTCTTTTGTGAGGTCTGGCTGTGCAAACAGCTCCTGATAGCTCTCGGTATCCGGAACCAGGTCACGCCATGCAAGTTTCGTAATGGTCAAAGTTGATGTTTTTTAGTCAGAAGTAAAACCGTGGAGTATACCGTAAGCGGCGCACTCTGCCCAATCAGGATTCGGGTTTTCGTCATGCGGATCGCCTGCGGCGTTTCACAGGATATGATTTCTTTTCAGCAGATTGCCAAAAAACTGATATTCTGAACAGAGTTACACGGTAACACTGAGATCGCAATGAAATATCAACAACTGGAAAACCTCGAAAGCGGCTGGAAATGGAAGTACCTGGTCAAAAAGCACCGTGAAGGGGAGCTGATCACCTGCTACATCGAAGCCAGCGCGGCACAAGAAGCTGTGGATATGTTGCTGACCCTCGAAAACGAACCGGTACTGGTAAACGGCTGGATTGAGAAACACATTAATCCGGCCCTGTTAAACCGGATGAAGCAAACTATCCGTGCTCGTCGTAAACGGCATTTCAATGCCGAGCATCAGCACACCCGTAAGAAATCCATCGACCTGGAGTTCATGGTCTGGCAGCGTCTGGCCGGGCTTGCGCAACGGCGCGGGAAAACCCTGTCGGAAACGGTGGTGCAGCTGATTGAAGATGCCGAGCACAAAGAGAAGTATGCCAGCCAGATGTCGACGCTGAAGAACGATCTACAGGCACTGTTAGGTAAAAAATAAGCTTTTTACTTTTCTTCAGATAATAAAAAACCCCGCATCGCGGGGTTTTTTTATAAGACGATAACTTATGCCGCAGGCTGAGTTACAACGTCTTTGATACCTTTAACTTCGATCTCTACGCGACGATCTGGTGCCAGGCAGTCGATCAGTGCAGCGCGTGGTTTCACGTTGTCACAGGTAGAACCGGTAACTGGGTTAGATTCGCCCATACCACGTGGGGAGATCTTGTTAGCTGGGATACCTTTAGATACCAGGTAATCAACTACAGACTGAGCACGTTTCTCAGACAGACCCTGGTTGTAAGCGTCAGAACCGATACGGTCGGTGAAGCCCAGAACCACTACAGAACCGTCTTTAGGATCCAGGTTGCTCAGCTGGGTGTACAGCTGATCAAGTGCCTGCTGACCTTCTGGTTTCAGGGTAGCTTTGTTGAAGTTGAACAGAACGTCAGACTTCAGAGTGAAGTGCTTGGTCTGTACTTCTGGAGCTGGAGCCGGAGCTGGAGCTACGACTGGCGCATCTTCCTGCTGACCGAAACGGTAAGAAACACCAACGCTCAGCATGCCGTTGTCTGGACGAACGCCAACGGTAGCACCGTCACCGATGTTGTTAACCCACTGGTATTCCAGACGGGTAGCGATGTCACGGGTCATTGCCCACTCAACGCCACCAGCGAATACTGGGGAAACACCAGTGTCGTGGTCGTCACCAGCGATGCTGTTGCTGGAGTCTGCACGCCATACCATGCCGCCCAGACGGGTGTACACGTCCAGGTCGTCAGTCACTGGGTAACCCAGTTTAGCGGTCAGCTGTACGCCTTGAGCTTTGAAAGCGCCATTTACGTTGTCGCCTTTGTAAGGCATACGACCTAACCAGTCGTAACCCATTTCAAAGCCAACATACGGGTTAACCTGATAGCCACCGAACGCACCTGCACCCAGCTGGCTCTCGTGAGTAGGGCCATCGTTGTTCAGGCTGCTGTTGTACCAACCGGTGTCATGGAACTGAGACCAGCCCAGTTTACCACCTGCATACCAGGTATTATCTTTCGGAGCGGCCTGCGCTACGGTAGCGAAGCCAGCCAGTGCCACTGCAATCGCGATAGCTGTCTTTTTCATTTTTTGCGCCTCGTTATCATCCAAAATTTGCCATGAATATCTCCATCGGAGGAATCACGGTTAAATCCTTCACCGGGGGGCGTGGTCAAATATAAACCTACCGATATCTTCGGCTTAGGCCGAGCACCCCTGGCGATGTAAAGTCTACAACGTAGCTGAAAACTTACAAGTGTGAAGTCCGTCAGGCATATGAAAAAAAAAGTTCCGTATACCTAATATTTAACAATTTTTGAACGAATTTTGTGCAGTAAAATTAACGAGAACCGCGTCAGACAAGCCTTGCCGCAGTTTTGGCGCGTTGAACTTTTTTTGCATACTGCGGTCGAAAAAAATTCCAGGAAAACTCTTAAAATGACTCAATGGTACACATTTGAGTGAATTTTTAGCCCGGGATGTTGTCCTCTGCGATAGGAATCTCCACGAACCGGCCGCATGATGAAACCCATCGCGTTACCTTCTTCAGCCGCTTCAGTCAGACGCAAATGTTCCTCTTGCGACAGATCCTCAGGCAACCACCCAATCACGACGCTATAGTTCCCGGTACGTAATGCCCGGACCATCGACTCGACCGTATCGCAAGGGGAGAGTTGATTAATCTGCATCACCTTCGCTAACGGCAGGCCAGCCGACTGAACCCATTCACGACTTAATTTTTGCTGTGGCGTCAGCCAGAGCTGCCAGCGAGACTGTTGCCCGAGCTGCTGCAAAAGCGGCAGGAGTAAGAGTTGTGTTAACAGCGGCTGGTCTTCACGGTAAACCACTTCACTGATAAGCCCTGTCGATACACGCCCGATAGAATTCTGCGCAGCATTGCCTGCGGCAGAAGTGGAAGGTGTTAAGTGATTTGCATAGCCTGAAGTGTACATATTCATTCCAGCCCTGTAGTTACTGTATGGATATACAGTAACCCCTGTGTGCATAAAGATCAACCTCATTTTCGGAAAGCGACTCGCAAATTTCATCCATTCCTGGTGAACCTGAAAAAATCATCTTGCCCAACGGCAATAAGTTGCCTATTTTCCTGCTAACGGATCCGTTAGTAAGAAATATCGTGTTTACTGTATGATTTTTAATGGAATTATCATGAAAAAGATATCTTATGATCGGATTTATCAATCTCAGGAATACCTCTCTCCGCTGGGCGAAATTCATCATCGCGCCCTGTTTGGCGGTTATACCCTGGCCGTGGATGAAGCGGTGTTCGCGATGGTGTCTGACGGCGAGCTGTACCTTCGCGCCTGTGAGCAAAGTGCAAAATACTGTGTAAAAAACGCCTCCTCTTTTCTGACACTGATGAAACGAGGACGGCCAGTGCTGCTTAATTACTACCGTGTGGATGAAGGTCTGTGGCAAAACAGGGAAAAGCTGCTTCAGCTCTCCTCGTTTGCGCTCGATGCCGCCAGGAAAGAGCGCTACCAGCGCCATCAGCGTAACCGGCTTAAGGATCTGCCGAACCTGACCTTTCAGATTGAGGTCCTGCTTATGGAGGCGGGCATTACCAATGAAGAGACGCTACGACAGTTGGGGGCGAAGACGAGCTGGCTGAAAATGCGCTCTAAGAATAAAGCGCTGAGTATCCGGGTATTGTTCGCGCTTGAAGGCGCCATCGAAGGGTTACATGAAGCGGCACTCCCGGCGGATATTCGCCGGGAGCTTATGGAGTGGTTTAATGCGCTGCCTGAGTCGCAGGGCCATCATTCCGCCAGGTAGCGATCTTCTGTCGCAGCCGACAAATTTCCGGCAGCAAAGCGATAAGCAGGCCAATTTGCTGTAGGACCAGCGGAGCTTTGTTGTCGGTGCCAGGATCAAGGTGAGCGATACGTTGCACCAGTTCATCCAGTGCCTGGTGAACCCGTGGCTCATCCGCAGGTTGATGATGAAGCGCATCATCAACGTAGCAAACGGCGTCGTCCAGCAGCGCCAGGATGCCCGGATTTGTCAGTTTCTCACGGTGGGCGCCAAGGGTAGAGATATAGCTGGTGAACGTGTGGTTCAGACACAGCAGGCGGAAGGCTGTCTCCCGGATTTCTGCCGTGGCGCGCGGCTCAGTTGACATATTCGAGACAACGGAAGCCAGCTCTGCGTCCGTGTTATGCGCATCGCGACGGGCAATCCGATAGGCCAGACGGTTATCGCGACCCTGATGGTATTGCTCAAGAATAGCATCCAGATAGCGGCAGTTAGCGTTCATCGCTCTGTCGGACACGCGCGGTAAGTTACGAAAACGCCAGTCCGGCCAGATAAAGCTCACCGCCGCCCAGGCAATGGCGCAGCCGATTAGCGTGTCGATAACGCGAGGAAGGGCCACTTCAAAGCCTTCACCCAGCAGATTGAAGCAGAGCAGCACCAGCAGCGTGATGAACATCGTGGCGTGGGCGTACTGCACATTGCGGAAGGCGAAAAACAGTACACCGGTAATCACAATCAGGATCAGTTGCCCTTCTACGGATGGCACAAAGTAGAGCACCGGCAGCCCGATGGCGACCCCGACTAATGTCCCGACAATACGCAGCGCGAGCCGATGGCGGGTAGCGTTATAGTTCGGCTGGCAGACAAACAGGCTGGTCAGCAGGATCCAGTAACCGTGGTGCAATCCTGTTATCTGGATAAACGCGTAGCCGACGCACAGAACCAGCGACATCCTTACCGCATGGCGAAAGAGGGCGGATTCCGGCGTAAAATGACGGCTCAGGCGCAGCCACATATCGCTGAAACCGTTGAGACTGTCGTCGGCAAGCTGGTTGTCGGCGTCATTGCCCGGCATTGCCATCGCCTGTTCAGACTCAATGGTGGCGAGCTGAGCATCGATGGCTCTCAGGTTGTTGAGCAAGAATCCCAGGGCTTTGAACTGTTCCGGCGATGTCCCACTGGCCTGAACGCGATCGAGGGCCGCATCCAGATGACTGAATGCGCGTTCAAAGCGAGGATCGTGCTGATAGGGCGTGCGCAGCAGTATTGAGCGCGCAAGTTGCTGGCAGGCCTGAGACTGCATCGACAGCAGGCGCTGGAAACGGAACATCACGTCGCTGTAGCGGAATTTCTCGCGCAGGTTAGCGTACTGCACATGCGAGGAGCTGGCGCGCTCGTGAATATCCTGGGCAACAAAGTAGTAGTGCAGTGTGCGCCGGGTACCGCGCTGACCGCGATCGCCGCGCAGACGGGTGAGCAGAGACGCTTTGGTCTGATTCAGCGTGGCGACCAGCTGGCCATTTGCCAGCGCCAGATCGTACAGGGGCGCCTGGCTGTCCTCTTCAATATCCGGATCAAACAGCCGGGATTTCAGTTCCAGATAGTGGGCCAGCTGTTCGTAACTGCGGGCAATGTTGTCCTGTAAGGCACGAACCGGAAAAATAAGATGTCCGGTTAAGGTCAGCAGGTTATACCAGATAGCGCCCAACAGCAGCAGGACCGGTTGCTGATACCACTGATCGTAAAGAGAGACGCCCAGCATGGTGTAAATGGCAATCAGCAGGGCGCCAAACGCGATAGTGGCGTAGCGTTGCCCGAGGCCGCCGAGCAAAATGAAGCCGCTGGTGGACACCGTCAGCCCTAAGGCAAACAGCCAGGGCCAGGGGAAAAGCAGCTCAACGGAGGCGGAAGCAATAAAGAAGCAGACCAGCGTAATGACCAGATTACGCAAACGACCGGCCAGGCGGTCGTCGAGATCCGCCAGCGCGCCGGCCACCACCCCAAGCGTGAGGGGGATGGTGAGCTTCACGTCATTTAGCCACCACGGCAGAGCGACGGTGCCGCAGAGGGCGATAAAGATCCTGACGTTATACAGCCAGTTACTGTTCCACGTATAGCGACGAAGCAGGGGGCTTAGCATGAGTGCGGCCAGTCCTTATTACTGAAAACGGCGACGGGCGTTGGCTTCACGCGCGGCTTGCGCGACTTCGACCGGGACAACACGGCGTCCTACCGGCCACAGGGCGATGGTGGCAATTTTGAAGTTAGCGATGCCAACCGGAATGCCTATAATCGTGATGCACTGGGCGATACCGGCGAAGATATGCATCAGACACAACCACCAGCCAAAGAAGATCAGCCATAAAATATTCAGCAGCGTGCCGCCGGTATTCATCAGGGCATTTTTTCTTTCCGGCTCCAGCTCATCCACGTGTACGGCTTCATTTCCATAAGGAACGAGGGAGAGTTTGGTGATTTCCCAGCAGGAGCGCGTCAGCGGAAGGGTGAAGATGAGCACGATGCTCACCAGGGTGGCAAAAAGCCAGGAAAGGGTGGTGGCAAAACCGCCAAGGACAAAATTCAACACATTCAGAACGGTACGCATAAACCCTCATTTCCTTCGATATGATTAACGCCCGGTGATTGTAACGTTTTTTTGGGCTGGAGCACCTTAAAACTGGCAGTTAAACTGTCTGACAAATTATGACCTCGTGGATCCGGCAGGATATGGAACTGAAAGCAACTTCAATGGGCAAACGCCTGGCGCAGCACCCTTACGACAAGATTGTCCTGCTCAATGCAGGAGTGAAAGTCTCCGGGGAACGCCACGAATACCTTATTCCGTTTAATCAGCTACTGGCCATTCATTGTAAACGTGGGCTGGTATGGGGGGAGCTGGAGTTCGTCCTGCCGGCAGATAAAGTGGTGCGACTCCACGGGACCGAGTGGGCGGAAACCCAACGCTTCCACCATCATCTGAACACGCGCTGGCAGCAGTGGAGCCAGGAGATGAGCGTGATTGCCGCACAGGTTCTGCAACAGGTGCTGGACGATATCGCGCTAAGCAATACGCAGCAGAAGTGGCTGACGCGCCAGCAAACCGCCGGGCTTCAGCAAAAAATCGCCCAGGCGCTGACGGCATTGCCTTTACCGGTGGCGCGGCTTGAGGAATTTGATAACTGCCGCGACGCGTGGCGGAAGTGCCAGGCTTGGCTGAGCGATATCGAGAAAAGCCGTCTGGCGCATAACCAGGCCTGGACTGAGGCGATGCTTACGCAATATGCCGACTTCTTCAGTACGGTGGAGTCATCGCCCCTCAATCCTGCCCAGGCGCGCGCCGTGGTGAATGGCGAACAGTCTTTATTGGTGCTGGCAGGTGCCGGGAGCGGCAAAACGTCGGTGCTGGTGGCGCGCGCGGGCTGGCTTCTGGCAACGGGCGAGGCGGTTGCCGACCAAATTTTGCTGCTGGCCTTTGGTCGCAAGGCTGCGCAGGAGATGGATGAGCGCATTCAGGCGCGTTTGCATACCCAGGATATCTCGGCACGCACGTTCCACTCCCTCGCTTTACACATCATTCAACAGGGCAGCAAAAAAGTTCCTGTTGTCAGCAAGCTGGAGAACGACGCTCAGGCTCGCCAGGCGCTGTTTATCAAGGCATGGCGTCAGCAGTGCAGTGAAAAAAAGGCGCAGGCGAAAGGCTGGCGTCAGTGGCTTGAAGAGGAACTCAACTGGGAGGTGCCGGAGGGCAGCTTCTGGCAGGATGAAAAGCTGGCGCGCCGGCTGGGCTCTCGTCTCGACCGGTGGGTAAGCCTGATGCGCATGCACGGCGGCTCTCAGGCGGAGATGATAGAAAGCGCACCGGAGTCGATCCGCGCTGTGTTTTCTAAACGGGTTAAGCTGATGGCGCCGATGCTGAAAGCGTGGAAAACCGCGCTGAAAGACGAAAACGCGGTCGATTTTTCGGGGCTGATCCATCAGGCCATCATCATTCTGGAGAAAGGGCGCTTCGTCAGCCCGTGGAAACACATTCTGGTGGATGAGTTTCAGGATATCTCGCCGCAGCGCGCTGCGCTGCTTTCGGCGCTGCGGGCGCAGAATAAACACACGTCGCTGTTTGCCGTGGGCGATGACTGGCAGGCTATCTACCGTTTCAGCGGGGCGCAACTATCCCTCACGACGGCCTTCCACCACTATTTTGGGGAAGGCGATCGCAGCGATCTGGACACCACCTACCGCTTCAACGCGCGGATTGGCGAAATAGCCAACCGTTTTATTCAGCAGAACCCGCACCAGCTGTCGAAACCGCTTAACAGCCTGACGTCGGGTGATAAAAAGGCCGTCACGCTGCTGGCGGACGATCAGCTGGAACCGCTGCTGGATAAACTGAGCGGCTATGCGAAACCGGATGAGCGCATTCTGGTCCTGGCGCGTTATCATCACCTCAAGCCGACGGCGCTGGAAAAAGCGGCGACGCGCTGGCCAAAACTTCAGCTCGATTTTATGACCATTCACGCCAGTAAAGGGCAGCAGGCCGACTACGTGATTGTGGTGGGGCTAAAAGAGGGGAGCGACGGTTTCCCGGCACCAGCGCGGGAATCCGTGATGGAAGAGGCGTTATTACCTGTTCCGGAAGATTTCCCGGATGCAGAGGAGCGGCGCTTACTGTACGTGGCGATAACCCGCGCGCGCCATCGCGTGTGGCTCTTGTTCAACAAAGAGGAGCCGTCGGTGTTTGTCGATATTTTGAAGAGTATTGACGTGCCGGTGGCGAGAAAGCCGTAACGCGCCGGGCAAATTCTGTAGGCCCGGTAAGCGCAGCGCCACCGGGCAAAAAACTACTTCAGTCTCTCCGCAAGATAACGCTGATAATCCGGGATCAAAATCTCCACCGGATCGTTAAACTGCGGCGATTCAATGATGAAATCTGCCGTTGAAAGATTGGTGGCTACCGGAATGTTCCACACCGTCGCCAGACGCAGCAGCGCTTTAACGTCCGGATCATGCGGAACCGCGTTCAGCGGATCCCAGAAGAAAATCAGAACGTCAATTTTACCTTCTGAAATCTGAGCACCTACCTGCTGGTCACCCCCCATCGGGCCGCTCAGCATGGCATTCACTTCCAGACCGGTTTCGCGGTGGATCAGGTTGCCGGTTGTTCCCGTGGCAGAAAGGGCATGATGCTGTAAAAGAGGCTGATGGCGACGAACCCAGTTAAGCAGCATTTGTTTACAGTGATCGTGCGCAACCAGAGCAATGTGCTTGCGCGCCGGAAGTGTGCGTGTTGTCAGTTCCATAATCTTATCCGTGAGGTTACCTCGTTACACGATGACGGGAACTGGCTGATGCTGCAAGAGAAAGGACGAAAAAATGTGGCTTACGACGAAGGTTGTTGCTTCGCCCATTGCAGAAAACGGGCGCGCGTGTCCGGATCGGCATTCTGGAACCAGAACTTGAGGCGTTGCTCAGTAAGGGTCTGCGACTGAGGGGGGAGTACATCCAGCTCCGATACGCCCGAAAGCAGGGTACTGTCATCCGCCATCATGGTGGCGAACTGGGGCAGCGAGGCGCGCCCGCTGGCCCTGTTGTAGGTCTCGGTGTCCGCTTCATAGTCTGTTCCCTTTGGCCTTTTTGTCAGCGCCAGAATATCCAGTTTTACCGGGATGGGCATGGAGTCCCCGTCCACCAGTTCAATGCGCGGCGAGGCATCAAATGCCAGTGACTCCTTTTCTGTCTCAAGGCGCGGGAGACGAAAATTGACCTGGCTGATACGCTGGGTATTAAAGCTGACCACCAGCGGAGGCGAAATGTACACCTGCTGTTCGTTGTCGGCGAGGCGAATGGTCTTTTCCACCCGAAAAACCACCTGGTGCGGGCCGTTATCCAGCTCGATACTGTCTGCACCCCGCAGCAGGGAGCTGGAGACTTTTTTCCCGTCCAGCACCAGCAGGTCAATGTCGGTTGAGAGTCTGAGGGTGGTTGCGAAAACACAAACCGGCATGATTAACGCAACCATAGCCCAGGCAATGCCGGTTTTCATAGCAGACTCCTGTAGACAAACTACCCGGTAAGAATGTATCAAAAGTTTTCGACAAACACGTTTACTAACATATAGACATATTCTGCCGTTTTGCCCTCATACTTCTGTATGGGATGCGTGGTTGAGATGTCCGCTTTGACGTACACTTTGAAAAAAGCCAGGAGGAAAAGCATGAAAGAGAACGACATTGTCGAAATTCTGACGTCCACGCGCACTATTGCGCTGGTCGGCGCGAGCGATAAACCGGATCGCCCAAGCTATCGGGTCATGAAATACCTTCTGGATCAGGGTTATCACGTGATCCCGGTCTCGCCGAAGGTGGCGGGGAAAACGCTGCTGGGCCAGCAGGGCTATGCGACGCTCGCGGACGTGCCGGAAAAGGTGGATATGGTGGACGTTTTTCGCAATTCAGAGGCGGCCTGGGGCGTGGCGCAGGAGGCGATTGCCATCGGCGCGAAAACGCTGTGGATGCAGCTGGGCGTGATTAATGAGCAGGCGGCCGTGCTGGCGCGCGATGCCGGGCTGAAGGTGGTGATGGATCGCTGTCCGGCAATCGATATTCCCCGTCTGGGGCTGGCAAAATAAAAAAAGCCCGTTTGACGGGCTTTTTTACACCTTTAGTTGCGCAGTCTTGGTGCCTGTAACTGTTTGCGGATGGTCTGAGCAAGCTCGTCCATAGTGGGTTGTTCCGGATGCTCATCCTGTAGTTCACCACTCAGCTGCGCTTCGGCAAGATAGGTATGGACAGGCTGACCATCGTCGCCCTCCATAACCACATGATACCAGGGCGCGGCGCGAAGCTCTGCGTCAACGGCCAGATCGTCTGCTGACGGTTCATCAAGGGAATACTCCGGGTCGATATCCACGACCACACCCAAATATCCAAGCAAGGTGTGGCGGACCTGCTGGCCGATACCGAATTTGCTGGCAATCATAGTCACCTCCCGGGAAACATTACATACACACTATGTGCGGGCAATATTTCTCTTTTCAAGTTACATGACGCGACAGGCAAACCCTTTCAGATACAGCCCTTCCGGGTAGGTAGCGATCACCGGGTGATCGGCGGCCTGACGGAACTGCTCTATAAATTGTACATCACGACCCGCATCTATTGCGGCATCGGCGATGATTTTTTGGAATAAATCTGTCGTCATCAGGCCAGAGCAGGAGAACGTCAGCAGCACGCCGCCCGGGTTCAGCAGCTGGATCGCCAGCATGTTGATGTCTTTATAGCCACGGCAGGCGCCCATCAGCTGGCTTTTGTTTTCAACAAACTTCGGCGGGTCCATCACGATTACGTCAAATTTCTCGCCCTGGTCGCGGTATTTACGCAGCAGTTTGAATACGTCGTCGCGCACAAACTCCGCTTTGCTCAGATCCAGCTTATTCAGCTCAACGTTCTGCTTCGCCACGTCCAGCGCTTCCTGTGAGGTGTCGACGCTCACCACCTGAGCACAGCCGCCCATCAGGGCAGAGACCGCAAAGCCGCCGGTATAAGAGAAGCAGTTCAGCACGCGTTTATCGGCAACGTACTGGCGCGTTGCCAGACGGCTGTCACGCTGGTCGAGGTAATAACCGGTCTTATGGCCGCCCTGGATATCCACCAGCAGCTTCATGCCATGCTCTTCGATAGGCAGCAGGGCAGGCGGCAGTTCGCCGGTGACCGGGCCTTGCGTCAGCTCCATGCCCTCTTTTTTACGTACCGCCACGTCGCTGCGGTCGTAAATGGCACATTCCGGGAACAGGGTTTGCAAGGCGCTAATCAGCGCGGCACGCTGGTATTCCGCCCCGGCGCTCAGCAGCTGCAACACCAGGAAATTGCCGAAGCGGTCAATGGTCACGCCCGGCAGCCCGTCGGACTCTCCGGCAATCAGACGATAGCTGTCCAGCCCGTCACGCTTTGCCAGCCACTCGCGCCACTGCTGCGCCTGTTGCAAACGACGGACAAAGAAGTCGATATCGATGGTTTCTTCTTTATCGAACGTCCAGACGCGCGCGCGGATCTGAGATGCTGGCGAGTATGCGCCGCGTGCTAACCATTTCCCCTGATGGTCAACAATATCGATGGTTTCACCGAGGCTGGCTTTACCTTCCATGCGGGCAACCGCGCCGGAAAAGACCCAGGGATGACGGCGCAGTAATGACTTCTCGCGCCCTTTGGCTAACACTAAACGTACACTCATAATTTGCTATTCTGTCGATTCCAATGAAATGGCCGCCATTTTCCCGACTTCAGTGAGGAAATGCAACGCGCCAGTCGGATAAGGAGAAGGATGATGTCAAATGTTTGCACCATTGCCTGGGTTCATGGCCTTGTACAGGGCGTCGGATTCCGCTACAGCACCCAGCGCGAAGCCCTTCAGCTCGGGCTGACAGGGTATGCGCGTAACATGGATGATGGCAGCGTGGAGGTTGTGGCCTGCGGTGAGGCGGATCGGGTTGAGAAGCTGGTGGCGTGGCTGAAAGCGGGCGGACCGCGCAGCGCGCGGGTTGATAAGGTGCTAACGGAACCGCATCAACCCGACCGGGAATACGCTAACTTCAGTATTCGCTATTAAATGCATTTTACCGGCTTTGGCAGGCCGGCGATTTTTGTCGCCTGTTTAGCCGGGCCTTTCGGAAACAGGCGATACAGATAACGGCTGTTGCCTTTCTCTTCGCCAAATTTATTCGCCATGGCTTTGACCAGCATGCGGATAGCCGGCGAGGTGTTGAATTCAAGGTAAAATTCTCGCACGAAGCGCACCACTTCCCAGTGTTCCGGGGAGAGGATAATTCCTTCGTTTTCCGCAATTTTCTCCGCCAGCGCTTCGCTCCACTGGCTGCTCTCTTTCAGATAACCGTCGTTATCGGTTTCGATCTCTTTGCCTTCAAAACTCAACATATTCATTCACACGTTAGTCAAAAACCGCCTAAGTCTACCAAAAAAACAAAGCCCCGCATAAGCGGGGCCCTGTTCACAGCACGGTGAGTTAATCGCGGCTGGCGAAGCCCAGGATGCTCAGCAGGCTGACAAAAATGTTGTACAGCGACACATACAGGCTCACGGTGGCGCGGATATAGTTCGTCTCACCGCCGTGAATGATGTTGCTGGTTTCATACAGGATTGCGCCGGATGAAATCAGGATAAACACCGCGCTGATTGCCAGATGCAGCGCAGGCAATTGCAGGAAGATGTTCGCCAGCATACCGACCAGCACAATCACGATACCTGCCATCAGCATACCGCCAAGGAAGGACATGTCCTTACGGGTGGTCAGCACGTAGGCCGAGCAGCAGAAGAACACCAGCGCGGTACCGCCCAGCGCCATACCAATCACGTCGCCCATTCCGGCAGACAGATAGGCATTCAGGATTGGCCCCAGAATGTAGCCCAGGAAGCCGGTAAAGGCGAACGCGGAGAGAATACCCACCGGTTTATCCGCGGTTTTGTAGGTCAGGAACATCAGACCGTACATACCTACCAGCGTGAGGATCAGGCCCGGAGAAGGCAGCATCAGTACGGTGCTGGCCGTCGCGGTAATCGCCGAAAACGCCAGCGTCAGGCTGAGCATGAAATAGGTATTGCGCAGCACCTTATGGGTGCTGAGTAGCGATGTGCGGTCGCGTGAAGAAGTAATTATACGATCCATGAGTCACTCTCTTATGACAGATGTAATTAGCGCAAAGAATAGGAAACGGCGCGGCAGACGCAAAGTGGTTTTACCCATCTTTACTCAGCCCCTTAGGGATTATACTGGTTTTTTATTCTGGCAAAGCCTTTATACTCAGAATGAAGTGCGGTTTGTAGGGCGTATTCAGATCAACCTCTTATAGGTCACTGAAAAATATTGCGTTATTTCCCTAAGGCCGCTAAGAGTTATTTCCGGATCGTCATAAAAACAGACAATAAGGCGAAGGAAATGAAACCACAAACACGCACGCACTTTACACTCTCTTTGTTAACCGCAGGGATCCTGTGCGCCAGCACGGCAACCTGGGCGGCTAACGTGCCGGCAGGAACCCAGCTGGCAGATAAGCAGGAACTGGTCAGGAACAACGGCAGTGAACCCGCCTCGCTCGACCCGCATAAAGTCGAAAGCGATGTCGAATTCAATATTATCAGCGATTTATTCGACGGGCTGGTCAGCGTCTCTCCGGCAGGTGAAATCCAGCCGCGCCTGGCGGAGAAATGGGAAAATAAAGACAACACCGTCTGGACGTTCCATCTGCGTCCGGGCATTACCTGGAGCGATGGAACCCCCATCACCGCGGAAGATATTGTCTGGAGCTGGCAGCGGCTGGTCGACCCGAAAACCGCCTCTCCGTATGCCAGCTATCCCGGTAGTATGCGTATCGTCAACGGCACTGATATCGCAGAAGGCAAAAAAGCGCCCGAGTCGCTGGGGGTGAAAGCCATCAATGACACCACGCTGGAAGTTACGCTCACGCAACCTAACGCCGCTTTCCTGGCGATGCTGGCTCACCCGTCTCTGGTGCCAATTGATAAAGTCCTGGTAGGCCGTTTCGGTGATAAGTGGACCAAACCGGAGCACTTCGTCAGCAGCGGGGCCTATAAACTGTCACAGTGGGTGGTTAACGAACGCATTGTGGCGGTGCGTAACCCGAAATATTGGGATAACGAACATACCGTCATCAACAAGGTGACCTATCTGCCCATTTCCTCTGAAGCTGCTGACGTCAACCGCTACAAAGCGGGCGAAATCGACATTGTTTACACGGTGCCGATCAACCAGTTTGCTCAGCTGAAGAAAACGCTGGGGAGCGAGCTGGACGTTTCACCGCAGCTTGCCACCTATTATTATCAGTTCAACACCACCCGGCCGCCGTTCAACGACGCCCGCGTGCGCAAGGCGCTGAACCTGGCGCTGGATAAAGACATCATCGCCGGGAAAGTATTAGGGCAGGGCCAGCGCCCGGCATGGCTGATCAGCCAGCCGGATATTGGCGGCGTCAAGCTCCAGAACCCGGATTACGCCAGCTGGCCGATGGATAAACGCATTGCCGAGGCGAAAAAGCTGCTGGCCGAAGCCGGATTTAACGACAGCCATCCGCTCAGCTTTAATCTCCTCTATAACACCTCGGAATCGCACCAGCGTATTGCCATTGCCGCCAGCTCAATGTGGAAGAAGAACCTCGGCGTGGAGGCGAAGCTGCAAAATCAGGAGTGGAAAACCATGCTTGATACCATGCACACCCATAACTTTGACGCGGTACGCTACGCCTGGATTGCCGATTACGACGATGCGGCAACCTTCCTGAACAACTTCCGTACCGGGGACAGCCAAAACACCACTCAGTACAGCAATCCGGACTACGATCGGGCACTGGTGAACGCGGCGAAATCGAAAACGGCGGAGGAGCGCGGTAAATTCTACCAGCAGGCAGAAGATCTGCTGGGACGGGATGTACCGGCGATCCCGGTCTATCATTACGTGCGCACGCACCTGGTGAAACCGTGGGTAGGGGGCTTCACGCCAGACAAGCTCGGGTACTACTACACCAAAGATATGTACATCAAAAAGCACTAACGATCCGCAGTGGATATTATGCTGCCAAAACGGCCAATCTGTCGTCTATTCAACCGATTAAACGCATTTTGGCTATTTTTAAAGCGAACGAATGCGCGCACTCTTTACAGCGCGCGGTGAGGTGTTTATAGTTCGCCTCACTTAGGAAGCGTGGCCGAGCGGTTGAAGGCACCGGTCTTGAAAACCGGCGACCCGAAAGGGTTCTAGAGTTCGAATCTCTACGCTTCCGCCAAATTCGAAACCCCTGCGATAGCAATATCGCAGGGGTTTTTGCTTTTGCGCCAGGCTTCCGTCATGCCACCATGTTATAGCTTATCGTGATCCCGGCGTCGGCCTTGCAGACCTGAGCTTTTACGCACCAGGTGTCCTCGATGTTTGCCGGCGTCAGAACCGTTTCTGGCGCGCCCGTGGCGGCGATCTGCCCGGCCTTCAGGAGGATCAGACGCTGGCAATAATTGGCCGCAAGATTGAGATCGTGCAGTGCAACCACCACCGTAAGCGGCAGCTGTGAAACGAGCCGCATCAGCTCCAGCTGGTGCTGAATGTCCAGGTGGTTTGTCGGTTCATCGAGCAACAGCACCTGCGGCTGCTGGGCCAGCGCGCGGGCTATCTGGCTTCGCTGGCGCTCTCCGCCAGACAAAGAGTGCCATCGCCGCTGGCGTAAGCGGCATAACTGCATCAGGCCAATCGCCTGCTCAACCGCAGCCTCATTGTCGCGCGAGGTTTTCTGGAATGTTTTCCGGTAGGGCGTACGCCCCAGTCTGACAATGTCCTCAACGGTCAGTTCTCCGTCGACCTCAGCATGTTGCGGGACAAACGCCATGTGCTGCGCGCGTTTTTTCAGCGGCATCATGCCGAGCGTTGTGCCATTAAGCGCCACGCGTTCGCTGAGTCGTGGAAACAGCCCGGCGAGACAGCGCAGCAGCGTCGACTTGCCCGAGCCGTTTGGCCCTAACAGGCCGATAATCTGCCCGGATGGCAGGTCGAGATCGATATCCTTAAGCACCGTCTGCGCTTGTCGGGTTACGGTCAACCCGGCCACGGTAATATTCATGGATGCTCCTTTCGGTTTTGATAAAGCAACGCCACAAAGACGGGGGCGCCCACCAGCGCAGTCACCACCCCGATGGGCAGAACCTGGTGCACAATCAGCGTGCGTGAGACGATATCGGCGAGGATCATAAAGTGGGCGCCGATAAGAAACGTCAGCGGGATAGATAGACGATGGCCCGGCCCACATAGCATGCGCGTTACATGGGGAATGACCAGCCCGACAAACCCCACTGCGCCCGTGGCGCTCACCAGCGTTGCGGTAACAATGGCACAGGTCAGCAATAAGACAATACGCACGGCGGTAACCGGGATCCCCAGCGTGGTGGAGACCTCATCCCCGAAGGTGAAGGTGTCCAGCGCCCGTGAAAAGAGCAATACCACCAGTAAACCCGCAAGCGTAACGGCCAGCGCCAGCAGCGCGTCAGGCCAGCGCACGCCGCTCAGACTTCCCAGCAGCCAGAACATGACGCTACGGGACTGCTCGGCATTGGCGGACGTACTGACGACGTACGCGGTCATGGCGTTGAAGAGCTGGGTGCCCGCAATGCCAGCCAGCAAAATGCGCGACGGGCTTTCACTCATCCCGTTCGTAATCACCATGATGAGCGCAAAGGCGGCGCACGAGCCGACAAACGCACCGCTGCTTACGCCAATCACGCTCCCCCCGATGCCGAGAAGCATCACGCAGACGGCCCCCAGCGATGCGCCCGCGGAAATCCCCAGCAGATAAGGCTCAGCCAGAGGGTTACGCAGGATCGACTGTAACACCAGCCCGCACAACGCCAGGCCGCCGCCGTTGCACGCGGCCATTACTGCCCGGCTCATGCGATATTGCCAGACGATACCTTCCTCCGTTTGCGGCAACGCATAAGAGGTCAAACCCAGTCCGTTGAGGATCGCTTTCCCGGTACTGGCATACGACACCGGCATATCACCGATACTGGCGGCAAAGACCAGCATCAGCGGCAGCGCCATGGCACCTGCTGCCAGTAAACCCTGCTGGCGGCGGTCAAAAGCGAAATGACTCATTGTTCATCCTGGAAAGAAGCCAGCCGATCGCTGATAAGCTCAACCGCATCGACGTTACGCAATGAAGGGTTTAACGACATCGCTGGCACCACGATGATGTGGTTGTTCCTGACCGCAGGCATGTTCTTTGTCACCGGGTCACTGCGCAAGAACGCTTTTTTTACCTCAACGTCATCGGCAGGGTAGAGCCTGCGGGACATCCCGGCGATAACAATCACGTCCGGCTGCGATCGGGCTATATGTTCCCATGTTACAGCGGGCCATTCGTCGTGAGAGTCAATAATGTTCTTCAACCCCAGCGTGCGGCTGATCCAGCCAGGCGCGCCGTAATTCCCGGCCACCCAGGGATCGCCATTCAGACGGCTGCTGGAGAACCAGAATACAACGCTAAGCGGTTTCGCGGAGGCGCGCGCCTGGGCCTTTTTAATACGCTCCGCCAGCGCACGATTGAGCTGCTCACCTCGCGCGGAAACATCAAAAATCGTCGCCAGATCTTTCACTTCCCGTGTAATTTCCGCCAGTGAAAACGGCGCGCTACGTGCTCCGTCTGCGTTTGAGGTTTCCGTTACCGTTTTATCCGTGCAGTCGGCAGGGGAGATCCACGTATTAATCCCCAGCGACGCAAACTGCTCACGGGTTCCCACTTCTCCCTGCGGACCAATGTGCCAGTGATACTGTGCGAGAACGAGTTCAGGTTTCTGCCCTACCACGGCCTCAAAGGAGGGGGAATTATCCGCAAGCCTGGGGAGGTTTTTCCCGGCATCCTCCAGCGGGGCCGGGAGCTTGCCGAACCAGACTGACGTCGCGGCGATCGTTTTCTCCAGCCCCAGTGCGAGCAGTAATTCTGTTTCATGCTGACCCACGGTCACGACGCGCTGAGGAGCCTGCGTAAAGGTCTGCTTAACGCCGCAATTTTCAATCGTGAGGGGCCAGGTGGTTGCGGCGAAAGCGGCAGGCGCCATGGAGAGCAGTGAAGCCAGAAATAACCCATTTTTAAGTAACATAGAACGCAATCCGAAATTGTTATGTTATAACATAATACATATATTGTGACTGAGAGCAACACGCTCACCGTCGCTTGTTGCAGAAACGAAAGGCTGGACTATTCTCAACATACCCACCTGGCATTCGCGGGTTGCCTGAAAAATAACAAGATTTCTGACCTGGGGTAGTAAGGATGAAAAAGATCCTGCTCGCGTTTGCGTTCTGTTTTGCCGCCCTGAGCGGCTTCTCATCGTATGCCGCAGAGCCCCGCCAGGCGCCTACGGAGCAGGAGCGCGCCCGTACGGTCTATATCTTTCATCAGCCCATCGTCATGCTACAGGCGAAATTTGGCCTGACCACGCCGGAAGAGCGCGTTTTACGCATCCGCAACACCCTGCGCAATTTTACCGAGGCGGATGTGCGTGAGCCGCTCAGCATCGTCCCCGTGACCCGCTATAACCAGCAGGGACGGCTGATAGTGATGAACGGTAAACCTGTGATGCTGCTGACCGAAGGGGATTTGGACGAAGGGGACGATCTTACCCTCGATCAGGCCGCACAGCGCGTGCTGGCGCGCATGGAAGCGCAGAGAATGGCGCTGCGCGATCAATACGATACCGGCTGGCTGGCGCTGTCTACGGTAAAAACTGCCGCTGGCCTGCTGGGGCTGTTGCTGCTCTGCTATGGCGCGTGGCGTTCCTGGCGCTGGTTCCGGCGCGTCTACCGTCGGCGTATTGTGGAGAATCGCAGCCGGGTGCCGCAAAGCTGGCGGCGGTACATTGGCGCTATTGAGATTCGGCTTTACGCCTTGCTGATGTTCCTGTTGGGGTTTATCGGCTTTTACGTCTGGCTGAGCTGGGCATTCAGTCTATTTCCGTGGACGCGGGTGTGGGGCACGTCGCTGGGAGACTGGACGCTTCGCGTGGTGCAGCAAATCGCCCTGGCGATTGTCTCGGCCTTGCCGGGGCTGACGATTGTGCTGATCATTTTCCTCATTACCGCTTTTATTCTGAAGCTTCTCAGGATGGTGCTCAATCAGGTGGAGGCTGGTCGTCTGCAACTTCCCGGCGTACATCCGGAAACCGTGGGGGCTACCCGTAAGCTCATTTCCGTTGCCGTCTGGCTATTTGCTCTCTCCGCCGCCTGGCCGTTTCTTCCCGGTGCAAACTCGCTGGCGTTTAAAGGTATTAGCGTCTTCTTTGGCCTGATGTTAACGCTGGGCTCGGCAGGGGTGATGAACCATGCCATGAGCGGTCTGGTCCTGATTTACTCCCGCGCTCTGCGCAAAGGCGATGTCATTCGGGTGGCGGATAACGAAGGCAAGGTCAGTGAAATTGGCATGCTGGCGACCAAAATTATTACCCGGGAAAATTATGTCGTTACCGTGCCCAACGCGGTGGTGGTGAGCGGTAAGATCACCAATCTGAGCGCGCTACAGCCCGATGGCAGCCTCAATCTGACGGTCAGCGTCACGATCGGTTATGACACCCCATGGCGTCAGGTGCATGCCATGCTGGAGCTGGCCGCGAAACGGGCAAAAGGGATTGACCTTTCCGAGCCGCCGCTGGTACGCCAGTTAGGGTTAATGGACTGGTATATCGCTTACGAATTGCAGGTCCGTCTGCTGCCCGAACAGTCACTCGCGGTTGCCCGCAATGAACTGCATAGCCAGATACAGGATGTGTTTAACGAATTTAACGTGCAGATCATGTCCCCGAATTTTGTTATGCAGCCAGAGGGCAGCGTAATGGTTGCCAAAGAGAACTGGTATACCGCGCCAGCCAAACCCCCTCAGGGCGAAACGTGACGGCCCGGTTTTTCCGTGGCAAGGCAAAATGTCACAGCTTTTAATCGACGATCGCCGATTTTACACGGGTCATCGCCAGAATGTTTTTTGAGCGCATATTTAATTTCTCGAGGATCCTCACGCGGTAGGTGCTGGTCGTTTTTTGTGACAATTGCAGCTTTTTCGCGATCTCATGGTTTTCCAAATGAAACAGCTTCAGCACGTCATATTCGCGTCGCGTAAAGGAGTGTGTTCTGAGCGCCCGGTAAAAGCGCATCAGCTGCTGAAAAGGGTGAGCAGTAAAATGCATCGACGAATAGATAATATTATCGATTCTCACTGCGCGGTTGGCTTCTATCTCATGCATCAGGACAATGTAATCACGCTTAACTTTTTTGACCTGCCGAATGGTTTTATTGCGTAACTTATCCTGTTCAATCGCAATGATAAAATCCATCGCCTGATCGACCCCATCAAGATCGTGAATATCCGCGTCATCGCGAATCAAATGGGTTGATGTCAGGGAGCTTGATACACCATGGCAAAGGTAATAGTTATCACTGATAAATAAAAAATTCATAATCGTCGTTAAATAAAGCCATGGCTAATCTCTTATCGCAGTGATCCACGGTTAATGGGTGTTGTACGAAAAAGAGTCTAAATGACCACCCGCGAATCTAATAAACGTTATGAATGTAAAAATAAATGTTTACATTTTAGCCAGTCGATGGCGAAGAAATCAGCGGGACGGAAGGGGAGGACGGAAGACGTGTAATGTTATGCAATTTCGTGCTTTACATCATGCTCAGAGATGTTTATAGTGCGCCTCACTTTGGAAGCGTGGCCGAGCGGTTGAAGGCACCGGTCTTGAAAACCGGCGACCCGAAAGGGTTCTAGAGTTCGAATCTCTACGCTTCCGCCAAATTCGAAAACCCTGCGATAGCAATATCGCAGGGTTTTTTCGTTATTCCAGCCCCAGCGTATACTGCGCGATTTTGAAGTAGATAATCAGCCCGGTCCCGTCGATTAGCGTGGCGATAAACGGTGCGGAGACCACCGCCGGATCGATTTTGCAGCGTTTCAGTACCATCGGGATCACCGACGAGACGATGGCGCTCCACAGCGTAATGCAGACCAGCGTCAGGCTGACGATGAGCGTGATTTCCATCCCAATACCCATCATCCAGGCGCGAACGCAGCCCGCCAGACCCAGCGTGGCGGCAATCATTAACGAGGTGCTGATCTCTTTGCGCAGCACGCGACCCACATCGCGAAGGTGGACTTCACCCAGCGCCATGGCGCGCACCAGCGTCGAGGTGATCTGCGTCCCGCTGTTTCCGCCGGTGCCAATCAGCAGCGGAATAAAGAACGCCAGCGCGATGGCAGATTCCAGCGCCTCTTCAAAATGCTGGATCACCGAACTGGTATACGCTTCCGCAACAAACAGCAGCAGCAGCCAGACGGAGCGTTTCTTCCACAGGCTGAAGGCGCTGGTTTCCAGATAGGGCTTCTCCAGCGGCAGCGTCGCCCCCTGAAGCTGGGCATCTTCAGTAACGTCATCTTCCAGCAGATGGGCGATTTCACGCTCGGTAAGGCAGCCCACCAGCTTGCCGTGGGTCACCACCGGCACTACATCCGCACCCGCGTGCGCCAGCAGCCCGGCGACATCCGCCCGCTCATCTTCCGGTTTGAGCTGAATAAAATCCGATATCATCAACCCCTTAACAGGCTGCACGGTGTCCGTGGCCTGCAATAATTTGCGTACGGCGATTAAACCCGCGAGGCGACCGTTATCTTCGATAAAAATATGCGACGGAATATCATCATCTTTTAATTTTTCAAAGAACTGCTCGCGTGCCAGAGCTACGCATAATGAAATATCGATAACGATAAAATCGGTATTCATATATTGCGCGATGGCGCTGTCATTAAAAGCCAGGTTTTGGTTGTGAATAGCGTAAGACATAGTAAATTCCCTTTGAATAATAAAATCTCTCAGGGGCGAGCAAGACAGGGCATGTCGGAAAGGAGATCCCCACGTCCTGGGTTCAGCACTGTACACCGTATCCCACAAGGGAAGTTATACTGACAAAGCCTTGATTCGACAGTGCCTGTTTTACCCTGTGCCGGTTCTCTCGAACCCACCAGAGCGATAACGTGTATTTGTACAGGAGCCTCGCCATAACGAGATCGTTGTAAAACGAGAGGGATAATACGCCTGTTTAAATTTAGTGCTCAGAAAATTAAATAATGTTTAAGAACGGTTTAGGTAAATCTTATTAATAAAATGTTGAGGGTTTATTTAAGGTTATTCATTTTAAATGGACAATTAAATTATTAACGGGGGAGGGGAAAATGACATGGTTTGATAACCTGCTGAATCATTTTGCGCTGTATCCGGCACATCTGTTTGTGCTGTTATTCGTGATGGCGCTGAGCAAATCGACGGTGCTGATCTCCTCCGTGCTGCCGCCCGCGTCGGTGATGCTGCTGGCGGGCATTACCGTCAGCCAGGGGAGCATGCATCCTGCGCTGACGTGGCTCGCCGTGGTGATGGGGGCAACGGCGGGTTCGGTGCTGAATTACCATATCGGCCAACTGATGGGGCATACCCGGATGGTCACGCGCTTCACCTCAAAGCATGCCAATAAGTTCCTGCGGGTCCAGCATCAGCTGCAAAAGAACGGGGTCATCGTGCTTTTTACGTCGCGCTTCCTGGCTGTGTTGCGTTACATCGTCCCGCTGGCGGCCGGGATGCTCAGGCTGAACGCCGTCAAGGTCTACGCCGTCAGCCTGCTTTCCGCCTGTGCGTGGGCGGCGCTGTATGTCGGCGCGGTCACCGGCATCAGCGCCTTTTGAATTACAGGCTCCCCATTCCGCCGTCCACCAGCAGTTCCGTTCCTACCGTGTAGCTCGACTCGTCGGAGGCCAGATAGAGTGCGGCTTTTGCCAGCTCGGTCGTCGAGCCCATTCTGCCCAGCGGCACCAGCTTAATGACCTCTGCCATCATCGCGTTAAGCGCCTCGTCGCTTAAGCCCGTTTTCGTAAACGCCGGGGTTTCCACCGGACCGGGACTCAGACCGTTGACGCGGATCCCGCGCGGCAGCAGCTCCGCCGACAGTGTACGCGCCAGCGACAGCACGGCGGCCTTGCTCGCGGCATACGCGCTACTGGTGGGCAGGCCGATGCGCGCGCTCACGGAGCCGCAGAGGATCACCGAGGATGGGTTATTCAGCAGCGGCAGCAGCGCCTGAATTAAAAAGAACGGTCCCTTCAGGTTGATGTTCATCAGACGGTCCCAGGCCTCTTCCTGCCAGACTTCCAGCGGCGCGTGCGTTACGTCACCGGCGTTGAGAAAGACCGCATCCAGGCGTGGCCAGCGGGCGGTGAGGGTCTCCGCCAGCGCTTTTTGCGACGAAATATCGCCTGCGTCGGTTGGGATCACCCAGGCCTTATCGCCCAGAATGCGCTCTGCTTCGGCGAGGGTATCCGGGTTGCGTCCGGTCACGGCGACGCGCGCCCCTTCGGCGATAAACGCCTGCGCGGTGGCGAGACCGATACCGCTGGTGCCGCCGGTAATCAACGTATACTTATCGGTTAAACGACCCATGTTCTTCTCCTGAAATGTCTCTGGAGAAAGCACTATAGAAACGTTAGTATCGAAAGGAAACCAGGTACCAAATGGATACTAACGAGGCAAGAGGTGTGAAATGGCAGAGCTGCTGGAAGCGTGCTGCGAAAAAAAATCTGAGGCGTATACCTGCCCGATGACGCAGTTTGTGAATCTGATTTCCGGTAAGTGGGCGATCCCCATTCTCTATCGCCTGATTGTGTTCAATACGCCCGTTCGCTTTGGCGATCTGCTGCGGGCCGCTGCCCCCATCACCCAGAAAGAGCTGACGAAGCAGCTGCGCCTGTTTGAGCAGCGCGGGCTGGTGACGCGAACGGTCTACCCGGAGATCCCGCCGCGCGTGGAGTATCAGATCACCGAGCTGGGGCTAACCCTTCAGGACGCACTCTCGCCGCTGGCCGCCTGGATGAGCGAATACGGCGACCAGCTTCAGCGTTAGGCTACTGTTTTACGTAGCGCGGATCCCCGCTTCATCGGTGAGATAGGCCACCAGAATATCGACTGCGACCCCGTAGCGCGCGTCGCGAACAATCAGCAGCGACCACCAGTCGCCGATAATATCCAGCGAACGGGCGACGGGGCAGGTGCTCTCTTCAAGGCGGGTACGTTTCACAGCGAATTCTCCGGTGGGGTATGGTTTTTTTATAAAACTCATCGGCACACGCCGTAAGCACGTTAATCATCAGTTTGAGAAATGCTTCCCGAAAAACCTGTCACGGATCTGTCACACTCAGGGCGACATTAAAAACGTGTGAGGAATTAGGGATGAGAAAAGCACTACTCGCAGTTGCCGTGGCAGGTACCCTTTCCGTGACCTTTGGCGCACAGGCGCAGGACACGCCGGACGGCTATCAGCTGGAACAGGTGCTCATCATGAGCCGCCACAACCTGCGCGCGCCGCTTGCCAATAACGGCAGCGTGCTGGAGCAGTCCACGCCGAAGCAGTGGCCGGAGTGGGACGTCCCGGGTGGACAGCTCACCACCAAAGGTGGCGTACTGGAAGTGTATATGGGTCACTATATGCGCGAGTGGCTGGCAGAGCAGGGGATGGTGAAGACGGGTGAATGCCCGCCAGCGGATGCCGTCTATGCCTACGCCAACAGCCTCCAGCGCACCGTGGCGACCGCGCAGTTCTTTATCACCGGCGCGTTCCCGGGGTGCGATGTTCCTGTGCATCACCAGGAAAAAATGGGCACCATGGACCCCACCTTCAATCCGGTCATTACCGATAACTCCCCTGAGTTTCGTGAGAAAGCGCTGAAAGCGATGGAGACGGAACGGCAGAAAATGCAGCTGGATGAAAGCTACAAACTGCTGGAACAGCTGACAAACTACAGCGACTCGCCGTCCTGCAAGGAGAAAAAAGTCTGCTCCCTGACGGAGGCGAAAGATACGTTCAGCGCCGATTATGAAAAAGAGCCGGGCGTCTCCGGGCCGCTGAAGGTGGGTAACTCGCTGGTGGATGCGTTCACGCTTCAGTATTACGAAGGCTTCCCGACAGTCCAGGTGGCCTGGGGGGAAATCAAAACCGATCAGCAGTGGCGCGTACTGTCGAAGCTGAAAAACGGCTATCAGGACTCGCTGTTTACGTCGACGGAGGTGGCGCAGAACGTGGCTAAACCGCTGGTGAAGTACATTGATAAAGCGCTGGTGACCGACCAGGCAAAAGCGCCAAAAATCACCCTGCTGGTGGGGCACGACTCCAACATCGCCTCGCTGCTGACCGCGCTGGACTTCAGGCCTTACCAGTTGCACGACCAGCAGGAACGCACCCCGATTGGCGGTAAAATTGTCTTCCAGCGCTGGCGTGACAAAAACACTAATCAGGAACTGATGAAAATTGAGTATGTCTACCAGAGTTCAGATCAGCTGCGTAACGCCAGCGTACTGTCGCTGCAATCCCCTGCGCAGCGCGTGACGCTGGAGCTGAAGGGCTGTCCGGTGGATGGCAACGGCTTCTGTCCTGTCGATAAATTCAATGCGGTGATGAACAACGCGGCGAAATAGAAGATAACCCCCCGCGTGGGCGGGGGGAACGTTCAGACGTTTTTACGTTCGATGGTTTGCTCGCCCCAGAACAGCGAGTCTTTGTCGGTTTTTTCGAAGGCGCGAACCAGCACTTCATCGTTGCCTTCTTCCCAAATCTGCTCAGCCAGCTTTTCGTCATAATTGGCGACTTCAAAGATGGCTTCGGCAATCTCCGGAGAGGTATTGCGTAAACTTGCCCATTCGCCCACGTGGTGAGCTTTGGATTCTTGAGTTGGCATACTTGTCCTCCTGTTGGGTTAGCCGTTCAGTTTTTTGGCAAGACCCGCGACGTATTCACCCTGATAGCGGGCGATTGAAAGTTCTTCATTGCTTGGCTGACGAGAACCATCCCCACCGGCAATGGTTGTCGCGCCATACGGTGTCCCGCCACGAACCTGGGAAACATCGAACAGTTCCTGCGCGCCGTAGCCAATCGGCACAATCACCATCCCATGATGGGCAAGGGTAGTCCAGGTGGAGGTGATCGTCTGCTCCTGGCCGCCGCCCGTGCCGGTAGAGCTGAACACGCTGGCCAGCTTGCCGTATAACGCGCCGGAGGCCCAGAGCCCGCCCGTCTGGTCGAGGAAGGTGCGCATCTGGCCGGACATATTGCCGAAGCGGGTCGGGGTGCCGAAGATAATGGCATCATAGTCCGCGAGCTCCTGCGGGGTGGCGACCGGGGCGTTTTGTGTTTTCCCCCCGGCTTTGGCGAAGGCTTCCGCCTGCATGGTTTCCGGTACGCGTTTAACCACGACCTCAACGCCGTCTACTCTGTTTGCGCCTTCTGCTACTGCGTGAGCCATGGTTTCAATGTGTCCATACATGGAATAATAGAGCACCAGAACTTTTGCCATTTTGCATCACTCCTCGTTGGTTTTTCTTACAGCGGATCGCTGCGTTCCTTTAAAGATATGACATCACAGCCAGACTGCAAAAATGAACGGCATTTCTTTGATATATAACAATATCTTTTGGTTACGCGCCTTGTAGCAAAATGAAACAACTTTCGCGGCGCGGATTTTTCAAAATATAAGAACAGCTTATGAATGACTTCCCCGATATTTCATACGAAAGGCTGAGATCATGTTGCAGAATATTACCTCTCGCTTGCCGGATAGCCGCATTACACTAAGCTTAGTTTCACGCGGCACAGATAAAGGCACTGTCCTTGAGCCGCGAGGTGAAAGAATCCTCTTTTACTGAATGCAATATGATGTCTAATGTTTCACACTCTGGAGGTTAGAGATGGCAAACCATCGTGGTGGTTCAGGTAATTTCGCTGAAGACCGTGAAAGAGCATCAGAAGCAGGTCGTAAAGGTGGCCAGTCTAGCGGGGGCAACTTCAAAAACGACCCTCAGCGCGCATCAGAGGCTGGTAAAAAAGGGGGTAAAAATAGCCACGGCAGCAACAAGTAGTACGCCGGGTTAACTCCCTGCCGCCGGGTTTCCCGGCGGTTTTTTTATGTCTGCTGCATTGAACTGTCATCAAAGGCAACGCACACTACAGGATTGATTCTTCGTGCTGGTGTCCCATGTCCGTTTCCCGTTTTACCTTCTCCATTAAGCCTCAGGAAGCGATCCTGATTTTGATCACCATGTTCTGGGGCGGAACCTTTCTTGCCGTTCAGTACGCGGTCACGATGAGCGATCCGTTTTTCTTTGTAGGGCTGCGCTTTGCAACCGCGGCGATTGCCGTGGCGCTTATTTCGCTGAAAACCCTGCGCGGGTTGACCCTGAGAGAGCTTAAGGCGGGTGTCGCCATTGGTGTGGCGATTGCCATGGGCTACAGCCTGCAAACGTGGGGGCTCCAGTCTATCTCCAGCAGTAAATCCGCCTTCATCACCGCCATGTACGTACCGCTGGTGCCGCTGTTGCAGTGGTTGTGCCTCGGCAGAATGCCGGGCTTGATGTCGTGCATTGGCATCGTGCTGGCGTTCATCGGCCTTATTTTATTAGCCGGGCCGGAAAATAATCTGCTGGCGCTGGGGCCGGGGGAGATCATCACTCTGGTGGGGGCCGTCGCCATTGCGGCAGAAATTATCCTGATTAGCGCCTGGGCAGGAAAAGTGGACGTCAAGCGGGTGACGGTGGTGCAGCTTACCACCGCGTCGCTGGTGGCGTTCGCGACGATGGTGCCGGCAGGGGAGTCCGTCCCGCCGATGTCTACCGGGCTTATCGTCGTGGCGCTGGGGCTGGGCATTTTCAGCGCCATTATCCAGGTCACCATGAACTGGGCGCAGCGCAGCGTATCCCCAACTCGGGCGACGGTCATTTATACCGGTGAACCGGTATGGGCGGGTATTTTCGGGCGACTCGCCGGGGAACGTCTGCCCCTGCTGGCGCTGGTGGGCGCGGCGTTTATTATCGCCGGGGTGCTGGTGAGCGAGTTGAAGTTAAAAAAACGACGTAAGGCGACTGCCGGATTGAGCGCTGAACAAGGGGCAGATAGCTAATAACGCGCAGCCTGCCCGTTTAGCCCGGCGGCGCTTCGCTTGCGCGGGCCTACTTGCCAATTGTAGGCCGGGTAAGCGTAGCGTCACCCGGCAAGAAAGCGGCACGTATTTCAGGTGGAGGGGGTGATGGCTTTTCCTTGCGGTACATCCCTTTTCCGGCGGCTCAGCAGGGCATTGAGCAGGATCGCGCCGAAGGTCGCCGTGCCAATCCCGCCCACCGTAAATCCGCCCAGCGTCAGGGCGAAATCACCCGCCCCCAACACCAGCGTTACCGCCACCATGATCAGGTTACCGTTCTGGCTCAGATCAACATGATTCTGCACCCAGATACGTGCCCCTGCCACGGCAATCAGACCAAATACCACAATCGAGGCGCCGCCAATCACGGGGGCCGGGATGGTGTGGATCAATGCGCCGAATTTCGGGGAAAAGCCGAGCAGCATCGCCATCACCGCCGCCGCCACGAAGACCAGCGTCGAGTAGACTTTGGTCACAGCCATCACGCCGATGTTTTCCGCGTAGGTCGTCACGCCGCTGCCGCCGACCGAGCCGGAGAGCATGGTCGCCAGACCGTCTCCCACAAACGCCCGCCCCATATACGGATCCATATTGCGCCCGGTCATTCCCGCTACGGCTTTCAGGTGGCCCAGGTTTTCAGCCACCAGAATCACCGCGACAGGCGCGATGAGCATCATCGCCTGAGCGTTAAAGGTGGGGGAGGTCATCTGCGGCAGGCCGAACCAGGCGGCCTGGTGAATCAGTGTGAAATCAACCGGTTTGCCGAGACCGAACACGTTCGCCAGCAGCGCGTAGACCAGACAGGCCGCAATCAGCCCGACCAGGATCAGCAGACGCTGGATCATGCCGCGCGTAAAGACCGCCACCACGCCGATGCACAGCACCGTTATCACCGCCATCCAGCTTTCAAATGGTGAGCCGGATACGCTCTTCACCGCAATCGGCGCGAGGTTCAGGCCTATCGCCATCACCACCGCCCCGGTGACGACGGGGGGCATCATCCGCTCGATCCAGCGCGTGCCGACTTTCATCACCACCAGACCGGTCAGGGTGTAGACCAGCCCACAGGCGATAATGCCGCCGAGGGCCACGCTCAGGTTGGGGTTAATACCTTGACCGTTAAACCCGGTCGCTGCAATGACCACCCCCACGAAGGCGGCGCTGGAGCCCAGATAGCTGGGCACACGCCCGCCGGTGACAAAAAAGAACAGCAGGGTACCCATACCCGACATCAAAATGGCGAGGTTAGGATCCAGCCCCATCAGCATGGGCATCAGCACCGTCGCACCAAACATCGCGACCGCATGCTGCACGCCCATCACCATGGTCTGCCCGAGCGGAAGCCTTTCATCCGGCGCGACCACGCCTGCTTCTGTGGAGGTCGATTTCAACTGCCAGTGGGGAAGTCCGAACATGATCTGTCTCCTGAAGGCGGATTAACAGGCGGGTCGCATAAGTGCGTGATAGCCGCGGTCAAACCACACCAGCCCTTGCGGCGCCGGGTGGCGTACGATGGATACAATGTCGCAAAACAGAATGTCGTGAGTGCCAACGCTCACCACCTGGCTGATGCGGCAGTCGAACGAGGCCAGCGCATTTTCCAGACGCGGGCAGCCCGTGTCGCCTGTCTGCCAGCGGGCAGCGGCAAAGCGGTCCGCCATCGGCGTTTTCCCGCCAAACAGGTTGGATAAAGGCTCCTGTCCGGCACTCAGCGTGTTAACGCACAGGGTGCGGTTCTCGCTGAAAATCGGCCAGACCGACGCGCCGCGGTTCAGGCACACCAGCAGGGTAGGCGGGGAATCCGTGACGCTGCATACCGCGCTGGCGGTGAAGCCCGCCAGGCCTGCCGGGCCGTCGGTGGTAATGATATTGACCGCTGCGCCGACGCAGGCCATAGCGTCGCGAAAGGTTTGTTTATCCGGTGTCATCACGTTCGCTCCTTACGCCAGCCCGCAGGCATCGTCAAAGGCCAGACGCGGCAGGCGTCCGTAAAGTTTGGTCGTATCGCCATAGCCGATGTTAATCAGCAGATTGCTTTTGAGTAGCGTGCCCGTGAAAAAGGCCGCGTCCACTTTTTCCCGGTCAAAACCCGACATCGGCCCGGTGTCCAGCCCGAGCGCGCGGCAGGCGAAAATCAGGTACGCGGCCTGCATTGAGCTGTTGCGAAAGGCGGTCTCTTCCGCCAGCGCGGGGCTGGAGGTAAACCAGCTTCTGGCATCGCCGTGTGGGAACAGTTCAGGCAGGCGCTCATAAAACTCGCTGTCCCAGGCGACAATCGCCGTGACCGGGGCAGTGAGCGTTTTCTCAAGGTTGCCGCTGGAGAGCGCCGGGCGCAGCTTCTCTTTTCCTTCCGGGCTTCGCACAAACACAATGCGCGCCGGGGAGCAGTTGGCGGACGTCGGCCCCCATTTCATCAGGTCATAAATCTCGCGCAGCGTCTCGTCACTGACCGGTATATCCAGCCAGCCGTTATGGGTACGTGCGCCGGTAAACAGCGTTTCCAGCGCGGCGGGCGTGATGGCTTCGCTCATTCAAGCTCCTTACAAAGCGGGTTCTGGGCTGTGCAGCAGGCTGGCAAGCCCGTTCAGCAGCAGAGTGTTAAAGGTGTCCGGCGCGGTCACGTTGCAGGCATGCCCGCCCTGGCGCATGACCGTTTTGCGGGCGTGCGGGAGGGCGGCGTGCAGTTCAGCGGAGCAGACGGACGGCACCAGCAGATCGTCGGTGGAACAGATAATCTGCACGGGGCAGCGAACGCGTGCAGCGTGGCGGCTAAAATCGGCCTGCTTCAGGGCATGCAGCCTGCGCAGCAGATTGGCTTTGCCCTGAAAATGGGCCAGCGCCAGCGCCTCCTCGGCCTCAAGCCGCGGGGCGCGGGCGGCCATCCAGTCTGCCGGGTAGAGGAACAGCGGCTGTGCTTCTACCCACGCCTGCGCGCCGCCCGCATGCAGCAGGCGTTCGCGAACGTCAAAACAGCGGCGGGTATGGGCATTGAGGGTCAGCCAGCCGTTGACGCAGACCAGCGCGGTGAGGGCGTCGGGCTTATCGATAGCCAGCCGCAGGCCGACCAGCGCCCCCAGCGCGTGACCGACCACGCAGTAACGGGCGATCCCGGCCTCGGCTAACGCCAGCGCGAGCTCGTCGGCTATGTGTGCGAGGGTGTAGTCTTCCGGCAGGGTATCCGGGTTATTCCCCGTGCCCCGCTGGTCGTAGCACACCACCTGATACTCCTGCCCCAGCACGGCGAGCTGGGGCAGCCAGTAGCTGCCGCTGCCGCCGAGCCCGGCAATCAGTACCACCACGGGCGCGCCCGCAAAGGGGGGCGGTGAAATGGACAGTTTCATGGCCGCCTCACTTCGCGATGTGCGCAACGGTGGCAATTTCAACCAGCGCTTCGGGCTTTACCAGCCCGCACTGGATGCAAAACCGCGCCGGTTTATCGCCGGGGAAAAACTCCGCGTAAATCTCGTTAATCGCGGCGTAGTTTTTCCAGTCGGTGATAAAGATGCTGTTGAAGGTCACGTCCTCCATCGTCCCACCCGCCGTTTCGATCACGGTTTTGATTGTCTCCAGCACGTGGCGGGTTTGCGCCTTTGGGTCATCGATAAACACCACGTTGTTGTCTTTATCAAACGGCAGCGTGCCCGAGACATACACCACGCCGTCGGCGAGGGTGCCGGGGACAAACGGGGCAATCGGGGTGCTGGTGCCCGGCGGAATAATCACGGATTTCGGCATAGCGGTTCTCCTCAGGCGATGTGGGCGAGCGGGGGATCCAGCGCGTCGCAGAAATCATTGACGTTACTGACCCAGCCAAAAAAGGTTTCGATATTGAACAGGGCGGCTTTCTGGGCAAAATCCGGCCCGGCCTGATGGGTGGCATCCTCCAGCACCACCCCAAAATACTCGAGGAAAAAGCCGTCGCGCAGGGTCGACTCCACGCACACGTTGGTGGCAATGCCCGTAAAGACCAGATGGCGAATGCCCCGGCTGCGCAGCAGGCTGTCGAGCGGGGTATTGAAAAAGCCGCTGTAGCGCGGTTTCGGCAGCACGATATCGCCGGGTTCCGGTACCAGCTCATCCACCAGCTGATAATCCCAGCCGCCTTTCGCCAGCAGCGTGCCCTGGAGTTCGGGCCGTTGGCGCATGGTTTTCAGGGCGTTGGATTTGTGAAAGTTGGGTGAGCCGGGACCGCCAGCCTCGACGTACTGGTCGTCCCAGCCGTTCTGGAACCAGACGATCAGCATGCCCGCAGCACGCGCGGCGCTCACGGCGGTTTTGATGTTCTCAATCACCGGCTGCGTGGTGGAGACGTCAAACCCGGCCAGATCCAGATACCCGCCTTTACTGGCATAGGCGTTTTGCATATCCACCACGATCAGCGCGCTGCGCTGCGCGTCTAAGGTAATGGCTTCCGGGCGAGCGTTGAGGGTCGTCATTACGCCACCTCCTTCGTCACGGCAGGGATGTGGGCGCGGCACTGCATCAGCGGCTGAATGCGCTCGCCGAAAGTTTCCACGCCGGTGAGAAAATCATCGAAGGTCAGCAGCACGCCTTCGGCGCCGGGCACGGCAGCCACTTCGTCGAGCATTCTGGCCACGCTGGCATACGAGCCAACCAGAGTGCCCATGTTGATATTGACGGCAGACGTCGGGTCGGCCATCTGGCGAACGTTGGTGTCCGCGCCGGAGCGGGTATCCTTCTGGCTCTGCTCGGTAAGCCAGCTCAGCGCTTCGTCATCCGCGCCGTCCTTGTATCGTTCCCATTTGGCGCGCGCGGCGTCGTCGGTTTCGTCGGCAATCACCATAAACAGCACGTAGGAGCCCACGTCGCGCCCGGTTTTGTCGGCGGCCGCTTTCATGCGTGCCGCGGTGGGCGCGAAGGCGGCCGGGGTGTTAACGCCTTTGCCGAAGCAGAAGTTGAAGTCGGCGTATTTCGCCGAGAATTCCATTCCCGCGTCGCTCTGTCCGGCGCATATCACCTTCATCGGCACCGACGGCTGCGGGCTGACGCGGCAGTCGTTCATGGTGAAGAAGTCGCCTTTGAAATCGCTTTTGCCGGTGCCCCATAGATCGCGCAGCACCTGCACATATTCAGTCAGGTAGTCGTAGCGACGGGAGAAGTAATCGTCCCCCGGCCAGATCCCCATCTGCTCGTACTCCGGCTTTTGCCAGCCGGTGACCAGGTTAACGCCAAAGCGCCCGCCGGAGATGGAGTCGATGGTGGAGGCCATCCGCGCCACGATTGCCGGGGGAAGGGTAAGGGTGGCGGCGGTGGCGTAAATCTGGATGCGCGAGGTTACCGCCGCCAGGCCCGCCATCAGGGTGAAAGACTCCAGGTTGTGGTCCCAGAATTCGGTCTTACCGCCGAAACCGCGCAGCTTGATCATCGAGAGCGCAAAGTCGAAGTGGTAGTGCTCCGCTTTCTGCACGATGGCTTTATTCAGCTCAAAGGTCGGCATGTATTGCGGGGCAGTGGTCGAGATAAGCCAGCCGTTGTTGCCGATCGGTACAAATACGCCAATTTTCATCACGAACCTCTCTTCATCTCTGTGTGGGTGAAAGTCAGACGTGGCGCTGCATCCTGCATATCCTGTTCAGCCTCGTGAAAAGGGTTTTGCAAAGGGGATGCCAGTTTTTAAAAGGGCTTTATTGTTAATGTGTTAACGCAAGGTTGGTGAATAGAGTGCAAATAAAGTGGACTAAATGGTCAAAATAGATGCACGCAAACAGGCAACGGTGCGCGATGGCGGTGCAGGGGCGGTAAGGGATTGGGGAGCGGGTCGTCCGCATTGAGCAAAAAGCAAAAGTTAGTAATCGCTCTCGTTGCTGATGAGGGCCGCACCCGTGGCAGGATAAAAGGTGTTGTTATTCAATCTATCCAGGGTACAGATTCTCCAATATAAGTGTGTGTGTGCAGCAGCGGCAAGTCACCTTAACATCCTTTATCGTGATTGAAGTATTTACTTCTTGCAGAATTCCATTCTCATCAACAAACAGACCCGGATAAAAACTGCTTTCGCCAATGCAGAATAAATCCCTTCGCTGATGCTCATGTAGCGCGACCAACCAGAATACAGGCTCGGTGGTATCAAGACGTCCACTTACTTCGCTGAATATTTCATTCCACGATTTGCCAATCTTTTTGATCAGAAAATAAAACAATGATGTGTAGTCTCGGCCATGCTTCTGTCCGCCATGTATTGACTCGCGCTTGGCCAGTAGTTCATCCCCGACTCTTTTACGATTACGTTCCCAGCAATATTCAGCACCTGGATTATTAGAATGGTGCCGCGTAGTCGTGTTGACGCTGCAATACAGTTTACGAGGCTTATTCTGTTTATGAGTACGCATAATCCGATCCCGTGCATCCTTTATTCTATGAGTTAGTAACTCCTGCCGGAGCTAGATTTAATAGTTGGAGACTGCATAAAAAATTGCCGTGTTTAAAGGTAACCTCATTTTGCTGAAATACCCTCCCATTGACAACAACTAAAAGCCCGCTGTTGGCTGTGAATTCAACGGTTCGGAGCAATCACCAGCTTGGACGTTCAGGTTGTTCTGTCCAATTTCAGGTAATGGGAAATTCACCATGTAAATATATTTCACAAATCCATGTATCATGTGTATGAATTGTTTTCATGACCTGTTTCTTCTATAATTTGTGCCAGGACATAAACATCAAACATAATTTAGGTCGCAAAGATATGTATAAATGCCTCAGGTTGCCTTTTGACAAAGTAAAAATCGACAGAATGTGTGATGAGAAAGGTAACAATGCCTCATACGTAAGAATCACCTACAATGAGTTCTACTATTATTTAAGTTACTACGATCTGAGACCAGTCACACCAAATTTTAATTCCATTGAATGCATTTCCAAAAACAGCGATCTTTATATCATTGTATATAAAATATCACCTAATAGCTATAGGATATGCTGGCTAGGAGATTGCGATTGCATCGAGTTCAGAATGATGGACACTGAAAGAAATCGTGGTAAATCTGCATCTTTAGCTGTATTGCTTGGTCTGATTTTATGTACACTTTCTATAGGTGCGTATTACTCATCTAGCACTGATATATTTGTATGTTATGTCCCATTTTTATTACTAAGTTTGTTTGGTTTTATCCTGACACTCCTTAATTTTTGTCATACATACTCAGATGAATTCATTCAATTTCGAGATTTGATGCGAAAAAACCTTATGCAAGAAAAAGATTTATTTTCCTCTGTGACAAACTTATCAAAAAGTTGCCAGCATAAACAAGATTACGAGCTAAACCTAAGATTACCTAAGGAACTCAACCGAAGAATAGTTACAATAGACTCTGTATACCGGGAGAGAAGAAAAGTAACTGTATACGAGCCCAATACTGGTTCAGATTTGTCTTATAGTACAAGTTATACAAAATGCATGGTGAATATGGTTTGTGATGGAGAAAAATTTACATTTGAGTATAAGGAGGCTTCTGGTGATCCAGCTCCATTTATTGCAAAGGGCGATAAAGCCAAACTATATTGGTATGGACCGGAACACGAAGTAATTCCTAGTGATCGCGAAGATATTACCTATGGAACACGACTTATCTGTTTACATAATATAACAACGGATAACTTTTATGAAAGTCGCATGTGTAATGAACCGGGTAATGTTTTCAAACTATCGCAGAAGGGAGGACGGGATATTTATAACCACTACTCGCAATGTTGATTAAAAAATCATCTATCATGCGATCCCACTAGATGCACTCCCAATAAGAGCTGGATGCAGCCATCGAGCCGCACCAGCCGTCTTTTCTTCACTCTTTTAATTCTCCGCAATCACTTGGACATACAGCATTTTATATCCACTGGGACTGATAACATATCAGTTCAAAAATATCCTATATAAAACAACTGCAACTAAACAAATAAATGCTGCTAGTGAGATTTTCCCAAGACCGGACTCGTATTTTAAAACCATAAAAACCAAAAGAAGAAAAGCCAGAGCAGGCAGTCTCCATACCACAAAAAACACCGTTAATTTTGGCATCATTGATTATACATCACTGATCCTTTCATTGTAATATCTGCTTCCTCGGGATGCTCAGACTGTTCTGTCTATATCCGTCAGAGCATGGGAGGCATTTAACGACGAAACTCCCGCAGCGTTAGCGAGGACAAAAAATGAGCTACGACTTCAGCCATAATAATCCCCCATACTGCAAAACTGGGTTTTCTACCGTGGTGCTTCGTGGGCCAATTTTCTGGGATTCAGACCCGGAACGCGCCATTTCAGCAATATTTCAGACCAGTTTTGTTGTAATCTAAAGCAGTCAGCTCTCGATCTTCCAGGATAAGTATCGCCTGTGTCCTTTTCCGTGTCACCCTGACAAACAGGAAGTTCCGTCCATTTATGTAAAATAACAGCCGATACACCTTCAGAAATCACGGTAGTTGACCGGCTGCTATGAGCAGAGGAACGGAAATACAGGAAATGATGTAAGCGCTTTTCATGATACAGAGAAAGTAATTATGCCAAACGCATTAATTGACCAACGCTTTTACTGAACTGATACCACCCGTCAGATGATCCTGCCTGAATATTTGCGCAGGATCGTCTATCAGCATTGGGGAAGTATATTAGCGACTATCGCGTCTCGTGTTAAACCGCCTCTATATTGTACCCATCAGGATCAAGGATGAACGCGGCGTAATATCCAGGGTGATAATGGGGCCTGTAACCCGGCGCACCATTATCTTTTCCACCTGCCTGGAGGGCGACACGGTGGAATGCCTCAACATCCTCTTTGTTTTTTTCATTGAAGGCAAGATGCATTCGGGGTGTGGAGGGAGTTCCCTGTGTTAACCAGAACGCACCGCCAGGATCTTGCCCTTCATCGAGTTGGGCGGGACCAAAACCTACCGCCTTGCCCGGAAATTCAAGCCGGATAACATGACCAAGACTGGCAAGAACATTTGTGTAACATTACTTACTGTCTTCAAGATTTATGACGTTGAATCCGGTGTGGTCAATCATTTTTTACTCTCGTCAGCAAAGAAGAATAACAGTAAAACATTAAACCATCGGGTGAGGTTGGATTTGGTATAAGAATTGGTGATTGCGTCTGTTCTTTACCTGTGTGAAACGATCTCTCCCAGAGCTGGTATGTTTGTTCTCTATTGATTCTCGCGCTGATATTTGTAAGGTCCACTCCTGACACGATGCAGCCAGCACCGAAGGTCCGCTGTGAGCGAAAATCGGACGTTATATACACATCCCCATTATCTTGAGTATGCTCCGCTGTGACTCTGTTTCGAAAACGATGTCGCTGATGTATTGCATCCCCTGCTTTTTATAGAATCTATGAGCATGTTCGTTTTGCTCGAGAACCTCCAACCATAAAAATTTTTTTCCATCACTTCGGGCAAGATCTATGACTTTTTTAAACATTAATTGACCGTAATGCTGATTCGTTTTAGTTGGGGCAAGGTAGAGTTTGTCAAGAAGAACACCACTAATGTCTGTATTAGGGATAGTCGCTTGCCATGTCAGCTTCGCAAAACTAATCGGCTGAACTATTTCCGCTATATACCAGCTTATGTTTTGTCATTAATATTCTGCTCAATAACAGGAAGAGAATATTCACATTCCAAATAATTATACAATCCTGATTCTGACTGCCACATATGCTTAAAGTGCGCTGGATAGATGCGATAGCCAAGCTCTTTTAGTAATACTGAATCGGCTAATGTTGCTTGTCGTATGACTAAAGGCATGGGAAAAGCCCTTACTTAACGAGAAAAAAGTGATATCAAATTTGTAATATAAGTGGGCTGTTAAGTCTACCTGTCCGTACATTTTCCTTTTTGATTTGGTGCAGCCCCGCTCCCCAAAATGTCGAGAGAAAGCAGGGCTTTTGCTATGCTATGGCAAACCAATAAGGAGAGCGAAAATGACACAAGGCGCAGTGAAAACACCCGGTAAACGTTCGCAGGCGGTGAGCGCCAAGAAACAGGCGATCCTCAGCGCTGCGCTGGAGACATTTTCGCAGTTTGGTATTCACGGCACGCGCCTTGAGCAGGTGGCCGAGCAGGCCGGGGTGTCCAAAACCAATCTGCTCTACTACTACCCGTCAAAAGAGGCGCTCTATATCGCGGTGATGCAGCAGATCCTCGATATCTGGCTGGCACCTCTCAAGGCATTTCGCGAAGAGCTGGCCCCGCTGGTGGCGATAGAGGAGTACATACGCCTGAAGCTGGAGGTATCGCGTGATTACCCGCAGGCATCAAGGCTGTTCTGCCTGGAGATGTTGCAGGGCGCGCCGCTGTTGCAGGCGGAGCTGACCGGCGATTTAAAGCAGCTGGTGGACGATAAATCGGCCATTATTGCCGGATGGGTCGCCAGCGGAAAACTGGCGCCCGTCGATCCGCATCATCTGATCTTCATGATTTGGGCCTCAACCCAGCACTACGCTGACTTCGCGGCCCAGGTCGAGGCGGTGACCGGTAAAACGCTCCAGGACGAGGCGTTTTTCCAGAGCACCCTGGAAAACGTACAGCGGATGATTATCGAAGGGATCCGCGTGCGCTAGTTTCCCGGCGGAAGAGGACAGCTTAAGTCGCCCTCTTCACACTGCATCAGCGTGGCCAGAAACGCTTCGCGCTCCGCGGTTTTCTCCGCCAGACACTGGTTAACAATCATTGGCTGAACGCTCCCGCCTTCCGTACCCGAACCGATAAACGCACAGTCCGCGTCGCGCAGGCTAATCCACGCCTGCTGCGCCTTTTTCAAGAGATCGCGCTGAGGCGCTGCCGCACGTTTGATGGCGGCCTGATACGTCTCGTTGAGCTTTTTATCGGCGGCCTGGTACTGCTGCGCGCTACAGGTGTTCAGTTCAAGCTGGGTGGTCGCGTTATCGCACTCGTCGGCCAGCGCGCTGGCGCTCATGAGCAGGGCTGCACCTGCGAGAAATACTCTTTTCATCATCCCCTCCATGTAAAAAAGCCGGATACGCTGTGCTTATCCGGCCTGGGCTGTTTTGTCGCCCCGGTAAGCGTAGCGTCACCGGGGAGAGTTTACACGATTAACCGATTGTCATCAGGCTGGCGTTACCGCCCGCCGCCGCGGTGTTGACGCTGAGCGAGCGCTCAACGTACAGGCGCTCCAGCAGCAGGTTGGTCTCCCCGCGGGCGAAGCCCTGCACCGAGACAATCGCGCCGCTGCGGGCCGCCACCTGCTCGCACAGTTCGCGCAACTGGTCGGAATCACCGTGGTAGATCACCGCGTCAAACGGCTGGGTCAGCAGGGCATCGGCCTTCGCAAAGCGAATGCGGGCCGAGACCGCTTTTGGCAACTGTTTGGCGAGGTCTCGATGCAGGGCATCTTCCGGCCACAGCACCTCACAGCCCGTTGCCGTTGCGGCTGCCAGCTGCACCAGCGCATCCTCCTCGTTATCCGCCACGCACAGCACACGCTCGCGCGGCATCAGCGTCCAGGTGTTGCGCTCACCGGTTGGACCCGGCAGCAGACGCTGTGTTCCCGCCTGCGCCAGCTCGCCGTACTGCTGTGCAATCGCATGCAGCTCGGGACGATTTTCAGCCCACTTAATCAGCGCGTCCAGCGGCTGGGTCAGCACGGCTTTCACCTGCGCATCCACCGGATATTCCGCGTCCTGACGCGCCAGCGTCACGCCCAGCGCATTTTCCGGACGGTTTGCCAGCAGGCGGTACAGATAGAGCGGACCGCCCGCTTTCGGGCCGGTGCCGGAGAGACCTTCACCGCCGAACGGCTGCACGCCCACGACCGCGCCAACCATGTTGCGGTTGACGTACAGGTTGCCGACTTTAGCATTGCCGGTCACCTGGGCAATGGTTTCGTCGATACGGGTATGCACGCCAAGCGTCAGGCCGTAACCCGAGGCGTTGATCTGATCGATCAGCTCGTTGAGGTTGTTACGGTTGTAGCGCACCACGTGCAGTACCGGGCCGAAGACCTCTTTTTTCAGCTCGTCGAAGCTTGCCAGCTCAATCAGTGTTGGCGGCACGAAGGTGCCGGTCTGCCACTCGCGGGCATCTTCGCTGTTCTCGCGCACCGCCTGGAACACCGGACGGCCTTTGGCACGCATGGTCTGAATGTGATTTTCAATGTTGGCTTTGGCTTCCGCGTCGATCACCGGCCCGATGTCGGTGGTGAGACGGCCCGGGTTGCCCATGCGGCATTCCGCCATCGCACCGCGCAGCATCTTCAGCGTGTGGTCAGCCACGTCATCCTGTAAGCACAGTACGCGCAGAGCGGAACAGCGTTGGCCCGCGCTGTCGAAGGCAGAGGCCAGCACGTCAACGACGACCTGCTCGGTGAGCGCGGAGGAGTCCACGATCATGGCGTTCATGCCGCCGGTTTCAGCGATCAGCGGGGTAGGACGGCCCTGCGCATCCAGACGGGTGGCGATGTTGCGTTGTAGCAGGGAGGCCACTTCGGTAGAACCGGTAAACATCACGCCGCGTACGCGGTTATCGGAGGTCAGTTTGGCCCCGACCGTTTCACCGCGCCCTGGCAGCAGCTGCACCACGCCCGCCGGTACGCCCGCTTCCAGCAGAATGCTAATGCCCTGGGCGGCAATCAGCGGGGTCTGCTCTGCCGGTTTCGCCAGCACGCTGTTGCCTGCGGCCAGCGCCGCGGCAATCTGGCCGGTGAAGATCGCCAGCGGGAAGTTCCACGGGCTGATACACACCACCGGGCCGAGCGGACGGTGGGTTTCGTTGTCGAAATCATCGCGCACCTGACCGGCGTAGTAGTGCAGGAAGTCGACCGCCTCGCGCACTTCGGCGATGGCGTTGCTGAAGGTTTTACCCGCTTCACGCACCAGAATGCCGATAAGCTGCTGCATCTGATCTTCCATCAGCACCGCCGCGCGTTCCAGAATGGCGGCACGCTCCTGCGGCGGGGTGGCAAACCAGATTGGCGCGTTGTTCACCGCGCTCTCCAGGGCCTGCTCCACTTCCGCTTCCGTGGCTTCGCGCACGTAGCCGACGATATCCTTCGGCTCTGCCGGGTTGATCACCGGCTGCATTTCACCGTCCTCAACGGACTGCTCAAGGATCGGCCTGGCCTGCCACTTCTGCAATGCGCTGTTAAGCAGGGCGGAAGAGAGCGACGCCAGACGGTGTTCGTTGGCGAGATCCAGACCCGCCGAGTTGACGCGACCTGCACCATACAGCTCGCGCGGCAGGGCAATCTTCGGATGCGGCAGACCAATTTGGCCTTCCTGCGCCGCCATCTTCTCAACGGCCTGTACCGGATCGGCCACCAGTTCGTCCAGCGGCAGGGTGGTATCGGCGATGCGGTTAACGAAGGAGGTGTTCGCCCCGTTCTCCAGCAGACGACGCACCAGGTAGGCCAGCAGGGTTTCGTGGGTACCTACCGGGGCATAGATTCGGCACGGACGGTTCAGCTTGCCGTCGGCCACTTTACCGGTCACTTGCTCGTACAGCGGTTCACCCATGCCGTGCAGGCACTGGAACTCGTACTGGCCCGGATAGTAGTTCTGACCCGCGAGGCTGTAGATCGCCGCCAGGGTGTGGGCGTTGTGGGTGGCGAACTGCGGATAAATCAGGTTCGGCACGCCGAGCAGTTTTTTCGCGCAGGCGAGGTAAGAGACGTCGGTATAGACCTTGCGGGTATAGACCGGATAACCTTCCAGACCTTCCATCTGGGCGCGTTTGATTTCGCTGTCCCAGTAGGCGCCCTTCACCAGACGGATCATCAGGCGGCGACGGCTGCGGCTGGCCAGGTCAATCAGGTAGTCAATGACGAACGGACAGCGTTTCTGGTAGGCCTGGATAACGAAACCAATCCCGTTCCAGCCCGCCAGCTCCGGCTCGAAGCACAGTTTTTCCAGCAGGTCGAGGGAGATCTCCAGACGGTCCGCCTCTTCGGCGTCGATGTTGATGCCGATGTCATACTGGCGCGCCAGCAGGGTCAGGGACTTCAGGCGCGGGTAGAGTTCTTCCATCACCCGGTCGTACTGCGCACGGCTGTAGCGCGGGTGCAGGGCGGAAAGCTTGATAGAGATGCCCGGACCTTCATAAATACCGCGACCGTTGGACGCTTTACCGATGGCGTGGATCGCCTGCTGGTAAGAGACCATGTAGGCCTGCGCGTCGGCGGCGGTCAGAGCCGCTTCACCCAGCATGTCGTAGGAGTAGCGGAAGCCTTTGTCTTCCAGCTTGCGGGCGTTCGCCAGCGCTTCGGCAATGGTTTCCCCGGTGACGAACTGCTCGCCCATCAGGCGCATCGCCATGTCCACGCCCTTGCGGATCAGCGGCTCGCCGCTCTTGCCGATGATGCGGTTCAGAGAGCGCGACAGGTTGGCTTCGTTATGGGTGGAGACCAGCTTGCCGGTAAACAGCAAGCCCCAGGTGGCGGCGTTAACGAACAGGGACGGACTGCGGCCAATGTGGGAGTGCCAGTTGCCGTTACTGATTTTGTCGCGGATCAGGGCATCGCGGGTGGCTTTATCCGGAATACGCAGCAGCGCTTCCGCCAGACACATCAGCGCCACGCCTTCCTGCGAGGAGAGGGAGAACTCCTGCAACAGACCCTGCACCATACCGGCGCGTCCGCTGGCGGTTTTCTGGTTACGCAGCTTGTCGGCGAGCTGATACGCGAGGCTGTGCGCCTGAGCGGCAACGGCTTCCGGCAGGCGCGCCTGCTCCAGGAGCATCGGCACGGCGTCGGTTTCGGCACGGCGGTAGGCGCCGGTAATGGCGGCGCGGCTGACGGACTGCGGCAGGATCTGCTCGGCAAATTCCAGGAACGGCTGGTGGTTCTCTTCAACGGCCGTCGCGGCCTCTTCGCTTTCGTTCGCTGCACCCGCCAGCAGGGCAGGCAGCTCCGGCAGACCTTCTTCACTCTCCAGTCTTTCCAGATAGTTAAAAATCGCCTGCTTGATTAACCAGTGCGGTGTGCGGTCGATGCGGGTCGCAGCGGTTTTAATCCGTTCGCGGGTAGCGTCATCCAGCTTAACCCCCATGGTGGTCATCCCCATGCCAAAACTCCTGTTGTTCTGTAATAGCGTTCTGTTGATAGCGTGAAATATCCACCATGTTGCAACTTTGTGCAACCGTGTTAAATGTGACCTGGTCTGCAAGCTGGAAAATGAATGGATTGTTAACGATTGGTTAGCTGTGAAAAAGAACGTGCGGCGGTTTCTGAGCCCAGTTTTTATGCGGTGCTTAACACTTTTTAAAGGTGCAACCCGTAAAAGCGTGAGCGAGTGCAACCTATAGGAAAGACGTATAAAACCAGGGATGAAATTCATGTAAATGCAGTGTTAAATCGTTTGTCAGTGGGATGCGTATACGGCAGGATAGCGCGCCCAACGGAAACACATACACACATCACTACGTTCCGGTGATGACATAACAAGGCAACCCGGACGGTTGTCGCTCGACATTTTGGAGAATTTGAATGGCTATTAGCACACCGATGCTGGTGACATTTCTCGTTTATATTTTTGGCATGATCCTGATAGGGTTTTTGGCATGGCGTTCCACTAAAAACTTTGACGACTACATCCTCGGCGGGCGCAGCTTAGGCCCGATGGTCACCGCACTCTCTGCGGGCGCTTCCGACATGAGCGGCTGGCTGCTGATGGGGCTGCCGGGCGCGATTTTCATCTCCGGTATCTCCGAAAGCTGGATCGCCATCGGCCTGACCGTTGGCGCGTGGATCAACTGGAAGCTGGTGGCAGGCCGTCTGCGCGTGCACACCGAAGCCAACAACAACGCCCTGACGCTGCCGGACTACTTCACCGGACGCTTTGAAGATAACAGCCGTATCCTGCGCATTATCTCCGCGGTGGTGATCCTGCTGTTCTTCACCATCTACTGTGCCTCCGGCATCGTGGCGGGCGCGCGCCTGTTCGAAAGCACCTTCGGCATGAGCTATGAAACCGCCCTGTGGGCCGGCGCCGCAGCAACCATCCTCTATACCTTCGTGGGCGGATTCCTGGCGGTAAGCTGGACCGATACCGTGCAGGCGAGCCTGATGATCTTCGCCCTGATCCTGACTCCGGTGATTGTCATTTTCACCGTCGGCGGCTTTGGCGAATCGCTGGAAGTGATCAAGCAGAAGAGCATCGAAAACGTCGATATGCTGAAAGGGTTGAACTTCGTCGCCATCGTCTCTCTGATGGGCTGGGGCCTGGGCTACTTCGGCCAGCCGCACATTCTGGCGCGCTTCATGGCGGCGGATTCTCACCACACCATCGTTCACGCGCGTCGCATCAGCATGACGTGGATGATCCTGTGTCTGGCGGGGGCGTGTGCGGTCGGCTTCTTCGGTATCGCGTACTTCAACAACAACCCGGCGCAGGCGGGCGCGGTGAACCAGAACGCCGAGCGCGTGTTCATCGAGCTGGCGCAGATCCTGTTCAACCCGTGGATTGCCGGTATTCTGCTCTCCGCGATCCTCGCGGCGGTGATGTCCACCCTGAGCTGTCAGCTGCTGGTGTGCTCCAGCGCCATCACCGAAGACCTCTACAAAGCGTTCCTGCGTAAGGGCGCGAGCCAGAAAGAGCTGGTGTGGGTAGGGCGCTTTATGGTGCTGGTGGTTGCGCTGGTGGCGATTGCGCTGGCGGCAAACCCGGAAAACCGCGTCCTGGGGCTGGTGAGCTACGCCTGGGCGGGCTTCGGTGCGGCATTTGGTCCGGTGGTGCTGTTCTCTGTACTGTGGTCACGCATGACCCGCAACGGCGCGCTGGCGGGGATGATTATCGGTGCGGTAACCGTTATCGTCTGGAAACAGTTCGCGTGGCTGGGCCTGTACGAAATCATTCCGGGCTTCATCTTCGGCAGCCTCGGTATCGTGGTGTTTAGCCTGCTGGGTAAAGCGCCGTCTGCGTCTATGCAGAAACGCTTTGCGGAGGCGGACGCGCACTATCACTCAGCGCCGCCGTCTAAGCTCCAGGCTGAGTAATTTTCCCCTCACCCTAACCCTCTCCCCGGTGGGGAGAGGGGATAGTCCTTTCACCTATGTGAGTCTTCATCAATGAGAATTAAAACAGGGTTAATGGTGGCAGCATTCGTGATGCTGTCGGGCTGTAGCGCACCCGCACAGCACGCGGCGGTGGAAACCTGCAAAGCAGAAAATCAGATGCAGCAGACCACGCTTTATTTCGGCTTAAACCGTCCTGCCGGGGCGCAAATCACAGGCAACGAATGGCAGCAGTTTGTCGACCAGGACGTGACGCCACGCTTTCGCGATGGTTTAACGGTATTTGATGCGCGCGGTCAGTGGCTGGGGAATGATGGAAAAGTGGCGCGCGAGCCGAGCAAGGCATTGATGCTGATCCACGCTAAAGACGCGCAGAGTGAGAAGAATATCGAAGCGTTGCGCGGGATCTATAAGTCACGCTTCGCGCAGGAGTCGGTGATGCGGGTCGACCAGCCGGTGTGCGTGCAGTTTTAATGAAAAACGGCGGGAAACCCGCCGTTGTTGTATCGTAGGCCCGTGCAAGCGAAGCGCCGCCGGGCACAAAACTTACAGCACCAACCCCGCAAAGCTTGCCGACAGCAGGCTTACCAGCGTTGCCCCGTATACAAGGCGTAAACCAAACCGCGACACCACGTTACCCTGTTGCTCATTCAGACCTTTTATTGCCCCCGCCACAATGCCGATGGAAGCGAAGTTAGCGAACGATACCAGGAACACGGACAAAATCCCCAGCCCGCGCGGTGACATTTGATGGGCTATTTTTTGCAGCTCGATCATCGCCACAAATTCATTCGCCACCAGTTTAGTTGCCATAATGCTCCCCGCGCTTAAGGCATCGCTCAGCGGAATACCAATAAGCCACGCCAGCGGATAAAACACATAACCCAGAATCTGCTGGAAGCTCATGCCAAATATGCCGGAGAAGAGGGCGTTAATGGCGCTAATAAGGGCGATAAAGCCAATCAGCATCGCCAGAATAATCATCGCCACCTTAAAACCGGCCAGAATATACTCGCCCAGCATTTCAAAGAAGCTCTGGGATTCGTGCAGTTTTTCCAGCCTGATATCCGGCTCCGCTTCCGGGCGGGCCGGGTTAATGACCGAAAGAATAATAAAGGTGCTGAACATGTTCAGGATCAGCGCCGCGACGACAAACCTGGCGTCGAGCATAGTCATATAGGCCCCGACAATCGACAGCGAAACCGTCGACATGGCCGTGGCAGCCATCGTAAACAGACGACGCGAGGAGAGATCGCCCAGCACGCCTTTGTAGGCAATGAAGTTTTCCGACTGACCGAGGATCAGCGAACTCACCACGTTAAAGGATTCCAGCTTGCCCATGCCGTTCAGTTTTGACAGCAGCGTCCCGATCACCCGAATAAAGATCGGCAGAATACGCCAGTGCTGAAGAATACCAATCAGCGCCGAGATAAAAATAATGGGGCAGAGCACGCCAAGGAAAATGAACGCCAGCCCTTTTTCACCCATCCCGCCAAAGACAAAATTCGTCCCTTCGGCAGCGAATTTAAGCAGCGACTCAAAGAAACCGGAAACGTATTTAATAATAAACAGGCCGCTTTCTGCGTGGAGGAAAAAGAACGCCAGCGCGATTTCGATCACGATCAGCTGTAAAATGAAACGAATACGAATTTTTCGGCGGTCGAAACTCACCAGCCAGGCGAGCGCAAGAATAATCACCAGCGCCAGCAGGAAATGGACAATTTTAAACATGGCTTATTTTCAGTTGGTTTTCGAGGCGGACATTTAGCCACAGCCCCGGTTAACCGTAAATGGGCATTTTCGTTATACCTTATAAACGTAACGGTTACTCAGGCAATTATTACTCCGCAATGCGTTTACATCTGGTCATCAAAACGCAACACATTTCGCTTGTTTTTCTTGTTGCCGTAATGATAATCACTATCACAAGAATTTACTTTTCTTTGCATCAGTTGACCGCGATAAACATTTAAGGTGTCGGCATGTTTGTTCCTTTTCTCATTATGTTACGTGAAGGCCTTGAAGCGGCCCTGATTGTTAGCCTTATCGCCAGTTATCTGAAGCGTACCCAGCGCGGACGCTGGATTGGCGTCATGTGGGTTGGGGTTTTCCTTGCTGCGGCGCTCTGCCTGGGCCTCGGTATCCTCATCAACGAAACCACCGGGGAGTTCCCGCAGAAAGAGCAGGAGCTGTTTGAAGGGATCGTCGCCGTGATTGCGGTGGTGATCCTCACCTGGATGGTGTTCTGGATGCGCAAGGTCTCCCGTAACGTGAAGGTACAGCTTGAGCAGGCGGTGGATAACGCCCTGCAAAAAGGCAACCACCACGGCTGGGCGCTGATCATGATGGTCTTTTTCGCCGTGGCGCGTGAAGGCCTGGAGTCTGTGTTCTTCCTGCTCGCGGCTTTTCAGCAGGACGTGGGCATCTGGCCGCCGCTGGGCGCGGTGCTCGGGCTGGCCACGGCGGTTGTGCTTGGCTTCCTGCTCTACTGGGGCGGCATTCGTCTTAACCTGGGCGCGTTCTTCAAGTGGACCAGCCTGTTTATTCTGCTGGTGGCCGCAGGGCTGGCGGCAGGGGCGATCCGCGCCTTCCACGAAGCGGGTCTGTGGAACCACTTCCAGGACGTGGCGTTCGATCTCAGCAACGTCCTGTCGACCCATTCACTGACCGGTACCCTGCTCGAAGGGATCTTCGGCTACCAGGAAATGCCGAGCGTCAGCGAAGTGGCGATGTACTTTATCTATCTGGTTCCGGCGCTGATCCTGTTCGCTATGCCGCCGCGTACCGGCTCGCAGACGTCGCGCGTAGCGCCGTAAGTGCTGTTTTAGTTACAACATACTTTTAAAGGGAAGAGTCATGGCCATTCAGTTCCGTCGTAGTGCGTTATGCGCAGGCATTGCCGCGCTGTTCGTGTCTGCCTTCACCGCTCAGGCGGCAGATATTCCGCAGGTAAAAGTCACCGTCAACGATAAACAGTGCGAGCCGATGACCATCACGGTTAACAGCGGTAAAACGCAGTTTATTATTCAGAACCACAGCCAGAAGGCGCTGGAGTGGGAAATCCTGAAAGGCGTGATGGTGGTGGAAGAGCGCGAGAATATCGCGCCGGGCTTCAGCCAGAAGATGACCGCAAATCTTCAGCCCGGGGAATATGACATGACCTGCGGCCTGCTGACTAACCCGAAAGGTAAGCTGATCGTCAAAGGCGCAGCGACGGCGGACGCGGCCAAAGGCACGGCGCTGCTGAGCCTCGGCGACGCCATTACCGCCTATAAAGCCTACGTCACCAAAGAGACAGCGGACCTGGTGGCAGGCACCAAAGCCTTTACCGACGCGGTGAAAGCGGGCGACATCGAAAAAGCGAAATCCCTGTATGCGCCTACCCGTCAGCACTACGAGCGCATTGAGCCGATTGCCGAACTGTTCTCTGACCTCGATGGCAGCATTGACGCCCGTGAAGACGACTACGAGCAGAAGGCCGCCGATCCGAAATTCACCGGCTTCCACCGTCTGGAAAAAGCCCTGTTTGGCGATAACTCCACCAGTGGGATGGAGAAATACGCCGAGCAGCTCAACAGCGACGTGCTGGAGCTGCAAAAACGCATCAGCGAGCTGGCATTCCCACCGTCGAAAGTGGTGGGTGGCGCAGCGGGCCTGATTGAAGAAGTGGCCGCCAGCAAAATCAGCGGTGAAGAAGATCGTTACAGCCACACCGACCTGTGGGACTTCCAGGCGAACGTCGACGGCGCACAGAAAATTGTCGATCTGCTGAGGCCTCAGCTGCAAAAAGAGAACGGCGAGCTGCTGGCGAAAGTGGATGCCAACTTTAAGAAAGTTGACGCTATCCTGGCGAAATACCGCACCAAAGACGGGTTCGAAACCTACGACAAGCTGACCGATGCTGACCGTAACGCGCTGAAAGGCCCGATAACCACCCTGGCGGAAGATCTCTCCCTGCTGCGTGGCGTACTGGGTCTGGATTAAGCGATGAACAAGCATGACGAATACGACGTGGCGGAACCTTCCCGACGTCGGTTGTTAAAAGGGGTAGGGGCGCTGGGCGGCGCGTTTGCCCTGGCGGGAGGCTGTCCGGTGGCGCATGCGGCAAAACCGCAAAGCGCCCCTGGCACGCTCTCCCCGGATGCGCGTATGGAAACGCAGCCGTTTTATGGTGAGCACCAGGCGGGGATCCTGACGCCGCAGCAGGCCTCGATGATGCTGGTGGCTTTCGATTCGCTGGCGAGTGATAAAGCCGACCTTGAGCGTCTGTTCAGGCTGTTGACCACGCGTATTGCCTTCCTCACCGCCGGCGGTCCCGCACCGGAAACACCGAATCCGCGCCTGCCGCCGATGGATTCCGGCATCCTCGGCGCGTTTATCGCTCCCGATAATCTGACCATCACCGTGTCGGTGGGGGAATCGCTGTTTGATGATCGCTACGGACTGGCGAAGCAGAAGCCGAAAGCGCTGCAAAAAATGACGCGATTCCCGAATGATTCTCTCGACGCGGCGCTGTGCCACGGCGATCTGCTGTTGCAGATCTGCGCTAATACCCAGGATACGGTGATCCATGCCCTGCGCGATATTATCAAGCACACCCCGGATCTGCTGAGCGTGCGCTGGAAGCGGGAAGGTTTTATCTCTGACCACGCCGCGCGCAGTAAAGGGAAAGAGACGCCGGTCAACCTGCTGGGCTTCAAAGACGGCACCGCCAACCCGGACAGCAGCAATACCGCGTTGATGAAGAACGTGGTATGGGTGACGGCGGATCAGGGCGAACCGGCCTGGGCGGTCGGAGGCACCTATCAGGCGGTGCGTATCATTCAGTTCCACGTGGAGTTCTGGGACCGCACGCCGCTGAAAGAGCAGCAAACTATCTTCGGTCGCGATAAGCAAACCGGCGCACCGCTCGGCATGAAGCACGAGCACGATGAACCCGACTACGCCCGCGATCCGAACGGGGACGTCATCGCGCTGGACAGCCATATTCGCCTCGCCAATCCTCGCACCAAAGAGACGCAATCCAGCCTGATGATGCGCAGGGGCTACAGCTACTCGCTGGGGGTGACCAACTCCGGTCAGCTTGATATGGGACTGCTGTTTGTCTGCTATCAGCACGATCTGGAGAAGGGATTCCTCACCGTGCAGAAGCGGCTCAACGGCGAAGCGCTGGAGGAATATATTAAGCCCATCGGCGGCGGCTATTTCTTTGCCCTGCCCGGCGCGCGTGACGCGAACGCCTGGCTCGCTCAGGGTCTGATAGAAGCCTGATAATCGTCCCTGCGACAGTTCGCGGGGACATTATTTTTTCGAAGGACTATCTTATTGTTATATTTCTGTAATATTTCTATATAAGACTGATTTTCCATGTAGGGGCAGTCCTAAAGTTGCATTCAGGTAAAATAAATGTTGCATTTATGATAATTCCTGATGTACTTAAGAGAAGACAGCGGTAGTTCCCGGCAGTGATGCTAACTCACTATGGAGATCGCGAATGGTTGCGTCCTGTACTGGACAAGGTAAACACATCAACCGCAGTACCCGGCGCGGAGGCTCAGACTCCGGCAGCGATTTCTTCACCACCAAATTCTCTCCTTCACCTCAAGAACCTTTTTCTACCGACGTGCATAACGGTGCGCGTAGCCGTTGTATATCGTCATCCGGTAATGCAAGCAATGGCTTACAAGGAAGCCAACCCTCTGATGTTCGTGCGCATAATCGTGCCGATGCTGGCGCGTGTGATGAATACCAACAACTCAAGGTGCTATCCATGGGAAGACAGAAAGCAGTGATCAAAGCTCGTCGTGAAGCAAAACGTGTGCTGAGACGGGATTCACGTAGCCATAAGCAGCGTGAAGAAGAATCGGTCACCTCGCTTGTGCAGATGAGCGGCGTAGAATCCATTGGCATGGCGCGGGACAGCCGCGATGCATCGCCAATTGTGGCGCGGAATGAAGCTCAGGCGCACTACCTGAATGCTATCGAGAGTAAACAGCTCATCTTTGCAACCGGGGAAGCCGGATGCGGGAAAACCTGGATCAGCGCCGCCAAAGCGGCGGAGGCGCTGATTCATAAGGACGTGGAAAGGATCATCGTTACCCGTCCGGTACTGCAAGCGGATGAAGATCTGGGCTTCCTGCCCGGCGATATTTCCGAGAAGTTTGCCCCGTACTTCAGGCCCGTCTATGACGTGCTGGTGAAGCGGTTGGGCGCTTCCTTTATGCAGTACTGCCTGCGACCAGAGATTGGCAAGGTGGAAATCGCGCCGTTCGCCTATATGCGCGGACGTACATTTGAAAATGCGGTCGTTATTCTTGACGAGGCTCAGAATGTGACCGCTGCGCAAATGAAGATGTTTTTAACGCGCCTCGGGGAGAACGTGACGGTTATCGTCAACGGCGATATTACCCAGTGTGACCTGCCGTCGGGCGTGAAGTCCGGCCTGAGCGATGCCATGTCACGTTTTGAGGAAGATGAGATGATAGGGGTGGTCCGCTTCACAAAAGAGGACTGCGTCCGCTCAGCGCTGTGCCAACGAACGCTGGAAGTGTACTCCGACTAAGATCATTTCACATTTTAAGTCATTTCTTCCCGGCGTTATGCCGGGAAGCTTCCTTTATTCCCTCTGCACGCGTGGCTTTTTTAAATCATATTTATTTCCTATAGCATTCAACAGGATTTACGCCCCGTTTTGCGGTAATAATAATATTACTGTTAATTTGCTGCGAACGCTTTTTATACAGGTCACGGAAATGTGATATGTATTTATAATACCCACAAAATATCTATGAATATAATGATCATGCTAATTATTGGTTTAAAATTAAACGTGAATGTTGTCACAGAACATGACTAAGCAGTAAAAATTAAGTTGGTGTCTTTTGGGTAATTATCTATGTTTCGTACTTGTTCAGACAAAATTCTAAAAAGAAACTCGCCAGGGGATCGTTTCCTCTGGAACATCACGCTAAGGGTCATACATGAACGAACTGGTTAGTGCAATTAATGGTGTTATCTGGAGCCCGGCGTTAATATTTTTATGTCTGGGTGTCGGCCTCTATTTCTCGCTGCGTAGTCGCTTTCTGCAATTACGGCATATAAAACTTATGATTACCCTGATGTTTCAGGGGCGTCCTACCGAGGCAGGCGTGTCGTCGTTTCAGGCGCTGACGATGACGCTGGCGGGCCGCGTGGGGACAGGGAATATTGCCGGTGTAGCGACCGCCATTACCTTTGGTGGACCCGGTGCGCTTTTCTGGATGTGGATCGTGGCATTTTTGGGGGCAAGCTCTGCTTTTGTCGAATCCACGTTAGGTCAGGTTTATAAAGAGAAAATTAACGGCGAATATCGTGGTGGTCCTGCCTTTTATATTGAGAAAGGGTTAGGCGTGAAGTGGTACGCATGGTTATTTGCCATCGTAACGATTTTCTCCTGCGGATTATTACTGCCAGGTGTGCAGGCAAACTCCATTGGTGCGAGCCTGGATATTGCCTTTGGTCTGAGCCCAAATGTCACGGCGGCGTTACTTGCTGTGCTGTTGAGTTTTATTATTTTTGGTGGCGTAAAAAGGATTGCCAGCTTTAGCAGCATGGTGGTTCCGTTTATGGCGCTCGGCTATATTATTGTGGCGTGCGTGATTATCGCTATCAATATTGATCAGCTTCCTTCAGTTATATTGCTGATCTGGAAAAGTGCTTTTGGCCTTGAAGCTGGGTTTGGCGCTATTCTGGGCCAGGCCATCATGTGGGGCGTGAAGCGTGGCGTCTATTCCAACGAGGCGGCGCAGGGTACCGGGCCACATGCCTCCTCGGCGGCGGCCGTAAGCCATCCGGTGAAACAGGGGCTGGTTCAGGCGTTCTCCGTGTACATCGACACGCTGTTTGTCTGCTCCGCGACCGGGTTTATGCTGTTGATCACCGGGCTGTATAACGTGCAGGGCGTCGACGGCGCAGCGCTCTATACCGGAATAGCGGGCGTGGCCGCAGGACCGGGATATGTCCAGACGGCAATGGAAAGTATGATGCCGGGCTTCGGTAATTACTTTGTTGCCATCGCGCTGTTCTTCTTTGCCTTCACCACGATCATTGCTTACTACTACATCGCTGAAACGAATATCGCCTACATCAACCGTAAGATTCATCGCCCGTGGCTGACGTTCCTGCTCAAGCTGTGTCTGATGGCTTCGACGGTATATGGCACGGTACGCACCGCGGATCTGGCCTGGGGATTAGGGGATATCGGCGTAGGGCTGATGGCATGGCTCAACATTATTGCCATCGTTCTGTTGCATAAAAAAGCGTTTGCCAGCCTGAAGGATTATGAAATCCAGAATGCACAGGGGTTGGATCCACACTTTGACCCGGTTCGGCTGGGGATTAAAAATGCGGATTACTGGCTGGAGGAGCGTAAGGATGAAGCGGGTGCTCAGCCTGAGCAGGTTTCATCTCCTGAAGGAAAGGAGTCGGTAGGGAAGTTGAATAGCTGAGGAATGGTTGAGACAGGCCCGTGCTTTTGTACGGGCTTTCTTTTTTTGTAGGTGAGGCAGCTCCTGTCGCACCGGGGGGATTGACTCGCTTCGCTCTCAGTCTGTCCAACTGGCTGCGCCAGTTGTCGAACCCCGGTCGGGGGTTCTCATCCCCCCCAAAGGCGTGCGACATGCGAAAAAAAAGCCCGCATTTTCATGCGAGCTCTTCTTCAAATATGGCGGTGAGGGGGGGGATTCGAACCCCCGATACGTTGCCGTATACACACTTTCCAGGCGTGCTCCTTCAGCCACTCGGACACCTCACCATATTGTTTTGCTGCCTGACCGCTTGGGGGGCAACGGGGCGCTACTATAGGGAGTTGCGCTAAAACGGTCAAGCAGATTTTCAGCATTCGTGCTTGTTCGGTTAAGCCTTAATCAGCTTATGTCGCAGCGCGCAGGATTAACGCTGCGAATCGAGCACTTCGCTATTTTTCACCACGTCCTGCGCTTTGCTGTAGCTTTCGATCAGCAGCTGGTAGGCCGGGAAGATGTGTGTGTACACCTCAGCCCATTCACCCGCATCTTCACGGTTCCACGTGCGCTGAATTTCGGAAGCAACAGCAGCCGTGTCCATCGGCACCACGCCTGCCTGCACCACGCGCGCCAGGGTGATCTCCTGCGCCATTTTGCTGTAGGTGCCGGAGGCATCAATCACCGCAAACACTTTATATCCGTCCGCCACCGCGCTGATGGACGGGAAGGCCATGCAGACGCTGGTGATCGTCCCCGCGATAATCAGCGTTTTGCGCCCGGTGGCTTTCACCGCCGCCACGAACTCCGGGTTATCCCAGGCGTTGATCTCACCCTTGCGTGCCACATACTGTGCGTGCGGCGCGTTGGCGTGGATCTCCGGGATAAGCGGGCCGTTCGGTCCCTGTGGAACCGACGCCGTGGTGATCACCGGGATCTTCGCCAGCGAGGCGATTTTTGCCAGCGCTGCTGCACGGGCGCGCAGCTCAGGCATTGGCATGTCTCCTACGGTCTGGAACAGCCCGCTCTGGTGATCGATAAGCAGCATAACGGCATCGTTTACGTCAATAACGGGACGTGCACCGTTGAAGTTTGCAGGGGTAGACATAATGCGCTCCTTATTACGTTTAGATTTGGCCAAAGCGGCCGGAGTTGAAATCGCGAATAGCCTCGGCAATTTCGGTTTTACTGTTCATCACAAACGGGCCATAGCCCACGATGGGTTCATTCAGCGGCTCCCCGGCCATCAGCAGCACTTTGGCATCGCTGCTGGCTTCGAGATGCAGTTTGTCACCGCTCTGACTCAGCACGACCAGTTGCGCCTCACCGGCAGGCGTGGTGCCGTTCACCGTCACGCTGCCTTCAACGACAACCAGCGCCGTGCTCCAGCCTTCGGGCTGATTGAGCGTCAGATGGCTACCCTGGCGCAGCGCGAGATCCCACACGTTCAGCGGTGAGAAGGTATGCGCCGGGCCGGTTACCTCTCCAAAACGGCCAGCAATCACGCGCAATGTTCCGCTGTTATCCGGCAGGGTGACCACCGGGATATCCGACTGAGTGATGCTCTGGTAGCCAGGCGTCGCCATTTTGTCTTTGGCGGGCAGGTTGACCCACAGCTGCATCATTTTCAGTTCACCGCCTTTCTGCGAAAACGCGCTGGAGTGGAACTCCTCGTGCAAAATGCCTGCGCCTGCCGTCATCCACTGCACATCGCCTGGGCCAATAACGCCGCCTCTGCCGGTGGAATCACGGTGCTCCACTTCGCCTGAGTAGACGATGGTCACCGTTTCAAAACCGCGATGAGGATGCTCGCCCACGCCGCGTTTCGCGCCGTCCGCCTGGAAGGTATGCGGTCCGGCGTAGTCCAGCAGCAGGAACGGGCTCAGGGGCTCGCCGTGCGTCTGGTAAGAAAACATCGAACGAACCGGAAAACCGTCACCGACCCAGTGCGGCCGAGGTGCGGTATACACGCCTGTTACGTTTTTCATGATTAACTCCTGATGTCCTGTTGATGGAATTAGCTTATATTCAGGGTTAATATCCCGGTAGATAGCAAAAATGACATTCACTGTTCCTTAAATGGAACAATAGAGGCGTATGCAGGATCTCAATGATTTCGTATGGTTTGTGAAGGTGGTGGAGCATGGTGGCTTTGCGGCGGCGGGTCGGGCGCTCGATCAGCCTAAGTCGAAACTGAGCCGTCGGATTGCTCAGCTGGAAGAACGCCTGGGCGTTCGGTTGATCCAACGTACCACGCGGCAGTTTGCGGTGACGGAGGTGGGGCAGACGTTCTATCAGCACTGTAAAGCCATGCTGGTGGAAGCTGAAGCTGCGGAGGAGGCGGTGGCTGCTTTACAGGCTGAGCCGCGCGGTATGGTCAGGCTCACCTGTCCTGTCACCTTGCTGCACGTTCACGTGGGGCCCATGCTGGCGCGGTTTATGGCGCGCTATCCAGGGATCAACCTCCAGCTCGAAGCCACCAACCGCCGGGTCGATCTGGTGGCGGAGGGGGTGGATGTGGCGATCCGCGTTCGTCCGCGCCCGTTTGATGACAGCGATCTGGTATTAAGGGTGCTGGCGGACAGGGGGCACTGTCTGGTTGCCGGGCCGGCACTGATTGAACGGATGGGCAACCCGGCGATGCCCTCTGAACTCAGCGAGTGGCCGGGGTTAAGTATGGGGGCGGGCAAGCACCTGCATAAGTGGGAATTGAGCGGGCCGGAGGGCGCAAAGGCAGAAATTCACTTCACGCCGCGCCTGGTGACTACCGACATGCTGGCGCTGCGGGAGGCGGCGATGGCGGGCGTGGGCGTGGTACAGCTGCCCATTTTGATGGTGAAGGATCAGCTGGCTTCAGGTGAACTTGTTCGGGTGCTGAATGCCTGGGAACCCAGACGGGAAGTGATCCACGCGGTGTATCCATCCCGGCGCGGCCTGCTGCCATCGGTCAGGACGCTGGTGGATTTTCTCACCGAAGAGTATGCAAAGATGGTTGAAGACTAGCTTTTTGTAGGTCGGGTAAGCGTAGCGCCACCCGACATAAAGAACGCAGGGAGCGAATCTCCTTACGGAGAATATAAAAGAAAAAAGCCCGTACTTTCGTACGAGCTCTTGTCTTGAATATGGCGGTGAGGGGGGGATTCGAACCCCCGATACGTTGCCGTATACACACTTTCCAGGCGTGCTCCTTCAGCCACTCGGACACCTCACCATATTGTCATCCCGTTGTTGTCGGGACGGGCGCTAATGTAAGGAAAAGCCGTACTGCCGTCAACCCACTTTTTCAGTAATTTAGCGTGTTTAGACAAACTTCAGGCAACCTGATTCCGAAATGTGCGAAATGCGCCTCTTTTATCAGCAACGCGGTTTAGCGATAAATTTGTTATGCTGGCAAGCCAGTTGAAAATGAAAATAAAACAGCGCAATAAAAGGCAATGACTATGGATATTATCTTCTATCACCCCACTTTTGATACGGCTTACTGGATTAACGCGCTCACGGCGGCACTGCCTGGCGCACGCGTTCGCGAATGGAAACAGGGCGATAATGAACATGCCGACTACGCGCTGGTCTGGCATCCCCCGGTCGAAATGCTTCAGGGACGCCGTTTGAAGGCGGTGTTTGCTCTTGGTGCGGGTGTGGATTCCATTCTCAGTAAGCTGAAGGCACACCCTGAAATGCTGCCGGAGGATATTCCCCTGTTTCGTCTGGAAGATACCGGTATGGGGCAACAGATGCAGGAATATGCCGTGAGCCAGGTGCTGCACTGGTTCCGACGTTTCGACGATTATCAGGCGTTCAAACAGCAATCCCACTGGGAACCGCTTCCGGATTATCAGCATGAAGATTTCACCATCGGCATCCTCGGCGCGGGTGTACTGGGTTCGAAAGTCGCCGAAGCGCTCGCGCCGTGGGGCTTCCCACTGCGCTGCTGGAGCCGGAGCCGTAAGGATTATCCAGGCGTCGAGAGCTTTGCCGGAACGGACGAACTCCCGGCGTTCCTGAAAGGGACTCGCGTCCTTATTAACCTGCTGCCGAATACGGCGGAAACGGTCGGCATTATCAATGGCACGCTCCTCAACCAGTTGGCAGAAGACAGCTACTTAATGAACCTGGCGCGCGGGGTACACGTTGTGGAAGACGATCTGCTGAAAGCGCTGGATAGCGGTAAACTGAAAGGCGCAATGCTGGATGTCTATAGCCGCGAACCGCTGCCGACAGACAGCCCGCTCTGGGCACATCCGCGCGTGGCGATGACGCCTCATATTGCGGCCGTGACGCGACCGGCGGAGGCCGTGGCGTACATCTCGCATACCATCAGCGAAATAGAGAAGGGCAACGCGGTGACCGGACAGGTCGACAGACAGCGAGGCTACTGAGAGAAACCCGGCGTTCGCCGGGTTTTTGCTAATATTCGCCGCTGATAACTGCTATCCTTTGGAAAACCGCAGAGGAGAGAAAGATGTATCCCGTTGACCTGCATATGCACACCGTCGCCAGTACCCACGCTTACAGTAACCTCCATGATTATATCGCTCAGGCGAAGCTGAAAGGCATTAAACTGTTTGCGATAACCGATCACGGTCCGGATATGGCGGATGCGCCGCACTACTGGCATTTTGTGAATATGCGTATCTGGCCACGCCTGGTGGACGGTATCGGGATACTGCGCGGCATCGAAGCGAACATCAAAAATACTGACGGTGAGATTGACTGCACCGGCCCGATGCTGACCTCGTTAGATCTGATCCTCGCCGGCTTCCACGAGCCGGTCTTTGCGCCCCAGGATAAAGAGACCAACACCGCAGCGATGATTGCCACTATTGCCAGCGGCAACGTGCACATTATCAGCCACCCGGGAAATCCGAAATACCCGATTGATATTCAGGCCGTGGCGCAGGCGGCAGCGAAGCACCGCGTGGCGCTGGAGATTAACAACTCCTCCTTTGTTCACTCGCGTAAGGGCAGTGAAGCCAACTGCCGCGAAGTGGCGGCGGCCGTGCGCGACGCGGGCGGCGTGGTGGCGCTGGGCTCTGATTCACACACGGCCTTCACGCTGGGTGATTTCAGCGAGTGCCTGAAAATATTGCGGGACGTGAATTTCCCGGAAGAACAGATCCTGAACGTCACGCCGCGTCGTATGCTCGACTTCCTTGAGTCGCGCGGCATGGCGCCGATTGATGAATTTGCCGATCTTTAATTAATAACGGAATAAAAACATGAATGAGTTTTCCATCCTTTGCCGCGTGCTGGGCACCTTATATTACCGCCAGCCGCAGGATCCGCTGCTGGTTCCGCTGTTTACCCTGATTCGTGAAGGTAAACTGGCGCAGAGCTGGCCGCTGGAACAGGATGAGTTGCTGGAACGCTTGCAAAAAAGCTGCGATATGCAGCAGATTTCAACGGATTACAACGCGCTGTTTGTGGGAGAAGAGTGTCGCGTGTCGCCGTATCGTTCTGCCTGGCAGGAAGGTGCGACCGAAGCGGAGGTTCGGGCATTTCTTTCAGAACGCGGCATGCCGCTGACGGATATGCCTGCCGATCATATCGGTACCCTGCTGCTGGCGGCCTCCTGGATTGAAGATAATGCAGGTGATGATGAGAACGAGGCGATTGAAACCCTGTTCGAAACGTATTTGCTTCCGTGGGTTGGCACCTTCCTGGGTAAAGTTGAAGCCCATGCCACCTCGCCGTTCTGGAGAACGCTGGCTCCGCTGACGCGTGACGCCATCGCTGCCATGTGGGACGAGCTGGAAGAAGAGAACGAAGAGTGATTTGAATCACAAAAATCCTGCAACGATACATTTCAACTTGCACGTAATGTGCTTCTGATCTCATTTCTAAGGTGCGCATCTGCTAAGATGCGCACCATGAACATACTACTTTGTATTGCAATCACGACTGGCATCCTCTCCGGCCTCTGGGGTTGGGTGGCTGTCTCTCTCGGCTTGTTGAGCTGGGCTGGTTTTCTTGGCTGCACGGCCTATTTCGCCTGCCCGCAGGGTGGTCTCAAAGGGCTCTTCATCTCCGGCTGTACTCTGATGAGCGGTGTGATTTGGGCGCTGGTCATTATGAAAGGCAGCGCGCTGGCGCCGCATGTGGAAATCCTGGGGTACGCCATCACCGGCATTGTGGCCTTCCTGATGTGCGTTCAGGCAAAACATCTGCTGTTGTCCTTTGTGCCCGGCACGTTCATGGGTGCCTGCGCGACCTTTGCGGGGCAGGGGGACTGGAAGCTGGTGGTCCCTTCGCTCATGCTGGGATTACTGTTTGGCTACGCCATGAAGAACAGCGGCCTCTGGCTTGCGGCCCGACGCGAGAAGAGCCAGAGCGTTCCTGCGGTAAGTAAATAAAAAAAGGCGAGACGGAAATCTCGCCTTTTTTATGCGCCGCCGATTATGACTCTGGCGGCACCGACATCTCTCGGTATTTCACCAGCACCGCATTACTCACGTCACTTTTATTCTGAAGATCCCACAAGCCGCGATCGATACCGTCATTAATCAGGAAAATCACGCCGGTTTCGATGGCCGACATCAGACACAGCATGACCGGCTCGTTAGAGGTATAGCCAATTTCACCCTCCAGCAGACGCTGGTAATCGATAAAGCGGAACACCCCGGCCTGCACTTCATAAGAGAGAATCGTTTTGCTGGTGGTCACGGAGGATAATATCTCACCCGTGCTCACGTTAACCACGCGCAGGTTGACGGCAATCTGATCCAGCTGATACTGCGTGTCGGCCCCGATGCCAAAGTAACGCGCACCCGCGCCGCCCGATTTCACGTTACTTTCGTAGCCGATAATCGAGCCTTCCACCATGATATTGGCTGCGGTGAGAGACTGTAGCGGCATGCGGTTATTGACGCCAACGGTACCATTCTCCTGCGCGGCACGAATGATTTTTCGTTCGTTAAGCAGGTTTTGCAGCCCCTGACGTTCCAGCGGGATAAACCAGCGAGAATCTTTCAGGGCGGTGACCAGCATCGCGGTGGCGCTCTGCGGTACGGCCGTCGAGAAGTTACTGGCCGGATACGGTTTGAACTGGCCCGTCTCATCCTGAATGTTATAGACCGAGACGAATATCTTCCCGGTAGGGACCGGCAGATGTGTCAGATCCCGGTAGCTCTGGGCACGAGGCATTAGGGTGGGTTTAGCGGCTTCTTTTGGCGGGGCAGTTAAACAACCGCTTAATAAGCACACTGCAACTAAAATAAAAAAGCGCTGCATAATAATTGTCCTTATTTCGGGGTTGTTTAGAAATCAGTTGAACTGGTCTGCAAACCGGAAACCTGGATTGTCGACGTTTTACCGGTTTTTCGGTCTGTCACATTTAGCTGAAGCTGCCCGTCTTTATTGGCAATATCGACGATAAAGTCGTTAGTGACCATCCGGCCGGGTTTTCCGGTATTAATGTTGGTTAATAAGCCACCTAATATTTGCGACTGGATGGCCTGAGTGAAATTATCCAGGGCCGACGGGGTCTCGATACCGAAATCATCGTCATAGCTGGGGTCTTTATAGGAGTTTTGAGCCTGAGCCTGGTTAAGCATAAAGGCTCCGTTATTCGGGTTGCCGCCAAAATTAGGGTTGCGGAACTGGAATGTCATATTTCCGGCCCAGCTCAACGGCGCAATGAGCATTAACGAAATCACTGTGTGTGCGAGACGCATTACAGCCTCCGAAATAGGTGTCGTTGCTAGAACTCATCTTTTGCTAAATCGCCTGTGCTCAAAAGGGCTTTGTCTAACTGTAGGCGGTTAATAGCTTCTTCTGTTTGTGCCAGCGCGAAAGCGACGTTCTGATCGAAGTCTCTTTTCGTTGGGAATAAAAAAGTCTGGTAAATAACGTCCTGATTAGCGGTTATTGTGATCCAGCTTCCCCACCGCGCACTGGGCCGTTCGTTGATGGTTAAGTTACCCGGATAATCGCTTTCCCACTTATCGCTGAAGGCACGATAAAAATTGTGTCCGACAGAGGTGACGGTGTGGTCGGTCAACAGTCCGGGAACTTCCACCTCAACAGCCTGAAGGTTTCCGGCAGCAAGCATAATGCCTGCGGCGGCAATCCAACTTAGGGTGCGTTTCATGCTATTAACGCCTGAGGTTATCGTTTGCCCACGACACCGACTGCGTGCGATTTTTAACAGCTATCTTTTTGAAAAGATTATAAAGATGCGTCTTAACCGTATTTTCGCTGATAAATAACGAACGGGCGATTTCAATATTTGAAGCACCAATACGCAGTTTGTTCAGGATCTCTTTCTCACGGTGCGTCAGAAGTGCAGATTCTGAACTGTTATAGCGATAATTTCCGGAGTGGGTAATGAGGTAGCTGGCCAGTTTTTGCGAGAAATAACACTCCCCCCGCAATATGCCCTGCAAACCCTCCACGACACGGTTTTCTTCTTCAGTGACGTAAAACACGCCGTTAATATGCGGCCAGCTCTCAATATCGCGGAAAGGATACTCATCAGGCGTATTTAATAACAATACGCGGATATTATTGTTTTTCCTGCTTAAATTATCCTGCCAGTAATGGACCAGTTTTTTATCCGCTTCCATCATATCGAGAAGAATGATGCTGCCAGGAGCGATATCATCAAAAGAACGTTGAATATTATGCAGTTTCCCGTTAAGCGAGAGGCATTGTTTTAAATGCTGCAATAACGCTGTCGCTTGTAGGGAAGGTTTTGTGATCAACAATAATGTATGACCGGGTAAGCTATGGACTTCATTAAACATGATGAAACCCCACGTTATTTATGACACCCGGCAGCTGCCCTCGTATTATTGAAAAAGGCACCAGAAGTACTGACAGGTGTGGCACTGCTGTGTGTAGTTAAAAAACCTTCCTCCAAAGGAGGCGGTAAAATTAAAAACAAATAACGTACTGCTGTTTTCAATCTAGCTATTGCAAACTTTAAAGCAAGTGTTAATCATGTAACAGAATGTAAAATTCGATATTAAGTTGTGTATTTTGCAGGGTGAATAGATTTTAAGATAAGGGGAAAGTTGTACAGGTGTATAAACGTGCACAGATTTTGAAAGTCATACAATATATTATAACGGATTGAATTATTGAGCTTTTAATTATTGTAAGCCAGCCGGTAAAAAGTATGAACTCAGCTAAAAAGTTAAGACTTCTCTAAGCTGGAAATTTTTCTTAAGAAAACTTGCTTCGTGTCACGCACCGGACAAAAGACATTGCCATGTTTGTCTGTAGAAGCCGGTACAGGTTGGACAGCCTGTCTCGCTGTTGTCCAGACGCTCAGACAAGAATTTATTTCTGCATTAGTGGTGTGTCGCGTCGTTTCAGGCGAGATTTACGACTTTGAGGTGAATGAGCATATAAAAATAAGGCACACGGGTGAGATATTAAATATGTTTCGGCAGACATACTCTTTTCCGTAACGCGGCGTTAACAAAACGAATCGCGTTAACGGGTAAAGACATACCTATTTTATAGCCAGGTCCAGGGTGACAGCATGAAAAACAAAATGTTGTTTATGATGTTTACATTACTGGGTGCGCCTGGGTTTGTAATCGCAGGTGATTCAGATTTAGCCAGTTCTGAATATAATTTTGCGATAAATGAATTAAGTAAAGCTTCATACAATCAGGCAGCCATTATTGGTCAACAGGGCTCAGGTAATAATGCTGATGTACGCCAGGGCGGTTCTAAATTGCTGTCCATTATTTCCCAGGAGGGCGGGAATAACCGCGCGCATGTTGATCAGTCAGGGACGTATAACCTTGCTTATATCGATCAGACCGGTAACGGCAACGATGCGAGTATTAAGCAGGGCGCTTTTGGCAACACCGCCATGATTATCCAGAAAGGCTCGGGTAACAGGGCGAATATAACGCAGTATGGTACGCAGAAAACAGCAGTTGTAGTACAGAGACAGTCGCAAATGGCTATTCGCGTTATTCAACGCTAGCGATGTGTGACGCCTTAATCAATCCGATGGGGGTTTACCATGAAACTTTTCAAAGTGGCAGTTATTGCAGCAATCGTAGTTTCTGGCAGTGCTTTCGCAGGTGCGGTACCACAATTTGGCGGCGGCCACGGTGGTGGCTGGGGTGGCGGCAATAACGGCCCTGACTCAACCCTGAGCATTTACCAGTACGGCGGCGGTAACTCCGCGCTTGCTTTGCAGACGGACGCCCGAGATTCTGAATTGACCATTACCCAGCACGGTGGCGGTAACGGCGCAGATGTTGGTCAGGGCTCTGATGACAGTTCTATCGATCTGCTGCAAAAAGGCTTTGGTAACAGCGCCACCATCGACCAGTGGAATAGCAAAGACTCTGTTATCAACGTGAAACAGTTCGGCGGCGGCAACGGCGCGGCGGTAGACCAGACAGCGTCCGGCTCAACGGTGACTGTGCACCAGGTTGGCTTTGGCAACAACGCGACCGCACATCAGTACTGATTCAATTCTGTACCAAAAAACAGGGCATGTGCCCTGTTTTTTTTCGGGAGGATCTCATGAGCACCTTCATTCTCCTTGCTGCGCTTGCCAGCCAGATAACGTTCAGCACCTCACAGCAGGCAAATATGACAACCATTATTCCTCAGGTCACGCTGGCAGACGCCTGCGAATGTCAGGTTGAGGTGTTATCTGTCCGACAGGGGCAAGCGGGACAAAGTACATCGCGGCAGAAAAATACTCTTTTTATACCCGCTAATCAGCCGATTGATTTAAGCCGAATCAGTTTAAATATTCGTTCAGGGGATGCGGTAAAAATAATCGTCACCGTTTCCGATGGAAAATCGCTTCATTTATCACAGCAGTGGAACGCACCGGTAAGTACGCTTTAATAATTCATGAAATCAATGATTTAATAAAGTGGCGGCGCTGCACAGGTAAGCTATGCTGATATCAAGAACCCAGTCATCGGGTTGCTTAAATTGATACGTCATAACGGAGCGTTTTTACCCCTCAAGGACGAATTTCATTGAGGAGTACAAATAATGTTCAAATCCGCAGCGTGTATTATTTCTGGTCTGGGACTGATCCTGTCCTCTTTTTTATCTCCGGCTTATTCAGCAACTATAGAAAATGGTGGGGTGATTCATTTTCGTGGCGCGGTGGTCGCTGACCCGTGCGAAGTCACGCCCCGGCATCAGCAGTTTGCGATCTCCTGTCCGGAAAATAACCGTATGAAAACGCATACCATCAGTTATGACGAGGCGCTCCGGGGCCATCATCCTCATTCAGCTCTGGCCGCTGTCAGCATGAAATACCTGAATGAACAGAAAACGCTTGCGGTCGTTCAGGTGGATTACCGCTAACCGACGATTTTTTCACGGCAGTTTTTCTCCTTCTCCCTCTGCGATACACTGATGAAAAAGGCGGGTTGCAGAGGGCGTTTATGAGACCGCAAATCGATGTTATTCATGGCGATATCACGACGGTACACGTTGACGTGATCGTCAACGCAGCCAATTCCTCCCTGATGGGTGGGGGCGGGGTGGACGGTGCCATTCACCGGGCCGCAGGCCCTCAACTCCTTGAAGCATGCAAAACCGTGCGTCAGCAGCAGGGAGAGTGCCCGCCGGGGCATGCTGTTATTACGCTTGCAGGCGATCTCCCGGCCAAAGCGGTGATCCATACCGTTGGACCCGTCTGGCACGGTGGCGACCGCCATGAGGCTGAGATTCTGGAGCAGGCGTATCGGAACTGCCTGCGGCTTGCGGCGGATAACGGGTATAAGACCATGGCGTTCCCCGCCATTAGCACCGGCGTGTACGGTTATCCAAAGGAAGCGGCAGCTACAATCGCCGTGAATACCGTTTATCACTACCTTTCCCTCAAACCCATGCCGGAAAAAGTCATTTTTGTCTGTTTCGATGAGCACACCGCCGACCTGTATCAGCGGATTTTGACCGCGCGCAGCCAGGCATTTTGATGTCTGAAGTGCAAAAACGGCGCCCTGGAGGCGCCGTTTTGTTATCCCGCTTTAACCTGAGGTTTGCCTGAGAACAGGAAACGCAAAAGCGGGATCCGCAGATGGATTTCATACAACACGATGGCAATGCCAACCACAAAGACCAGGCCGGTGAAGAAGCCCAGCGCATTCGAGGCGATATGCGGCGTTATGTACGCCCCGAAAAACAGCGTCAGCGGATGGTGAACCAGGTAGATAAACAGCGAAGCATTAACGAAATAGGTGACGCGACTGGATTTAAAATTCAGCAGACGATGGCCAAGGGCGAACACCACGTTAACCATCCACAGGCCCATCAGCATCGTTATCACGCTCTCTGTCTCATACATCCACGCGTCCCCGCTGCCATAGCGCTGATTGAGAAGATAGGCGGCAAAGGCCAGCGCAGCACCCACCGCACACCAGGGGGAGGGGGTGGTAAACAGCGCTTTAAGCCGAGGATGAATAAATGCCAGCGCCCCAATCAGGAAGAAGGGAATGTAAAACAGGGTCTGCATCACCACGAAATTAAACAGCCCATCGCTCAGAATGGGAGGGTAGACAATGAGCAGGGTACGCCTGACGGCGGCATACGCGACCCCCAGCGCAAGAAACAGCAGAGACAGCTTGCCCAGGGTGATGTTGGCGAAGAAGGTCGAGGATGCGGTGCTCGCACGCTGGCGCAGCTGGCTGAAGATCAACAAACTCACCGTGGTTAGCACCACCAGTACCAGCAGGAACCAGAGGTGGGAAATCAGCTCCCAGACCAGGGTGTTGTATTTCTCATAGAAGGAGAGATTCGGCCAGTTTTCCGCCTTGCCTTTAACATGCTGCAACATGATGAACTGCGGCAGCGTCAGCAGCGGAATGGCCGTCAACATCGGTATGCCCACGCGCTCCACGCGCACTTTCCACCATCGTTTGAGGGGATAGCGCAAGAAGAGCATGTAAGAGAAATAACCGGAAATGACAAAAAACACCTGCATGCGGAAGGCATGGATAAAATCATTAAACAGCGTCAGCCACCAGGAGGGCATCTGGCTGTTCACGTGCCAGGTGTGGCTGGAATAGATCAGTGAAATATGAAAAGGGATCCCCAATAGCATGAGCCATGCGCGGATCGAGTCGAGGAAATATTCACGTTGTACAGGGGTTGTGCTCATATAACTTTGCGCATTCTCAGACTTTTCGCCTTATCCCTAAGGCTCATAATGGTTACATTCGGAGCCAACCCTACACCAAGACCGACACCCTGTCTCCAGGATAAGCACGCAAAGTGAAAAGCGGGTTCTTTCATTTGCTTAATCCATGAGCCAGCGAGCTGAACAAAGCAGTGATAATGTTGTCGGATTGCCTGAGTTTCCATTAAAATGGATCGGATCGATATAAGCACACAAAGGGGGAAGTGCTTACTTATTATGAAACATAAACCACAAATGATGAAAATGCGTTGGTTGGGTGTAGCAGTGCTGTTGTCACTGTATACCTCATCTGCACTGGCCTTTAACATCGATGATGTCGCAAAACAGGCTAAATCGATGGCGGGCAAGAGCTACGAAGCGCCAAAAAGTAACCTGCCCTCCGTTTTCCGCGACATGAAATACGCGGACTATCAGCAGATCCAGTTCAATCACGATAAAGCGTACTGGAACAATATTAAAACCCCGTTCAAGCTTGAATTTTACCACCAGGGTATGTACTTCGACACGCCGGTTGCCATCAACGAAGTGACGGCGACCGCGGTACGCAAAATCAAGTACAGCCCGGATTATTTCAATTTTGGCGATGTGCAACACGATAAAGACACGGTAAAAGACCTCGGCTTCGCAGGCTTCAAGGTGCTTTATCCGATTAACAGCAAAGATAAAAACGACGAAATCGTCAGCATGCTTGGCGCCAGCTACTTCCGCGTGATTGGCGCGGGGCAGGTGTACGGGCTTTCTGCGCGCGGTCTGGCAATTGATACCGCGCTGCCATCAGGTGAAGAATTTCCACGTTTTCGCGAGTTCTGGATCGAACGTCCAAAACCAACCGACAAACGTCTGACAATTTATGCGCTGCTGGACTCCCCTCGTGCGACAGGCGCTTATCGCTTCGTGATCATGCCAGGGCGTGACACGGTGGTTGACGTACAGTCTAAAGTTTACCTGCGCGATAAAGTGGGCAAACTGGGCGTCGCGCCGCTGACCAGCATGTTCCTGTTCGGGCCGAACCAGCCCTCTCCGGCGACCAATTTCCGTCCTGCACTGCATGATTCCAATGGCCTCTCCATTCATGCGGGTAACGGCGAGTGGATCTGGCGTCCGCTGAACAACCCGAAACACCTCGCCGTCAGCAGCTTTGCGATGGAAAACCCGCAGGGCTTTGGTCTGCTGCAACGTGGCCGTCAGTTCTCCCGCTTTGAAGATCTGGATGACCGCTACGATCTGCGTCCAAGCGCCTGGGTTACGCCGAAAGGCGACTGGGGTAAAGGCAAGGTTGAGCTGGTTGAAATTCCAACTAACGATGAAACCAACGATAACATTGTGGCGTACTGGACACCGGATCAGCTGCCGGAAGCCGGTAAAGAGATGAACTTCAAGTATGCGATCACCTTCAGCCGTGACGAAGACAAACTGCACGCACCGGATAACGCGTATGTAATGCAGACGCGTCGTTCGACGGGTGACGTGAAGCAGTCCAACCTGATTCGTCAGCCGGATGGCACGCTGGCATTTATCGTGGACTTCACCGGGCAGGATATGAAAAAACTGGCCCCGGATACTGCCGTGACGGCACAGGCCAGCATTGGCGATAACGGTGAAATCGTTGAGAACGCCGTGCGTTACAACCCGGTCACCAAAGGGTGGCGTTTGACCCTGCGCGTGAAGGTGAAAGATCCGAAACAGACCACTGAAATGCGCGCCGCGCTGGTCAGTAACGATAAGCCGCTGAGTGAAACCTGGAGCTATCAGCTACCTGCCAATGAATAATACATCTGAATATATTGATGCCATGCCGCTGACGGACATTGAAAAAGCGGCACTCCCTGCGAGCGACATCCGCGCGGTTCACACCGCGCTGGATGGTGAACATCGTCACTTTTCCCGTGATGATGATACGCCGCTGGGGTCAGTGAAGGCACGTCTGGAGCAGGCATGGCCGGACTCGCTGGCAGAAGGGCAGCTAATCAAGGATGACGAAGGGCGTGACCAGCTACAGGCGATGCCGAAGGCCACGCGTTCCTCCATGTTCCCCGATCCGTGGCGCACCAACCCGGTGGGCCGCTTCTGGGATCGCCTGCGTGGGCGTGACGTGACGCCGCGCTATCTGTCACGTCTGACCAAAGAACAGCAGGCATCCGAGCAGAAATGGCGTACCGTGGGAACGATTCGTCGTTACATTCTGCTGCTGCTGACGCTGGCGCAGACGGTTGTCGCCACCTGGTACATGAAAACCATTCTGCCGTACCAGGGCTGGGCGTTGATTAACCCTGCTGACATGATTGGCCAGGATATCTGGGTCTCCTTCATGCAGCTGCTGCCGTATATTTTACAGAGCGGCATTCTTCTGCTGTTCGCGGTGCTGTTCTGTTGGGTCTCCGCCGGGTTCTGGACGGCGCTGATGGGCTTCCTGCAACTGCTGATGGGGCGTGACAAATACAGCATTTCCGCGTCGACGGTCGGGGATGAGCCCCTCAATCCTGAGCATCGTACCGCGCTGATCATGCCTATCTGTAACGAAGACGTTGACCGCGTATTCGCCGGGCTGCGTGCTACCTGGGAGTCCGTGAAGGCGACCGGTAACGCGGCGCATTTCGACGTCTATATCCTGAGCGACAGCTACAATCCGGATATCTGCGTGGCGGAGCAAAAAGCCTGGATGGAACTGATTGCCGAGGTGCAGGGCGAAGGGCAGATCTTCTACCGTCGTCGTCGTCGTCGTGTTAAGCGTAAGAGCGGAAACATTGATGACTTCTGTCGTCGCTGGGGTAACCAGTACAGCTACATGGTGGTACTGGATGCAGACTCCGTGATGAGCGGCGACTGCCTGAGCGGGCTGGTCCGTCTGATGGAAGCCAACCCGAACGCGGGAATTATTCAGTCCTCGCCAAAAGCGTCCGGTATGGACACGCTGTATGCGCGCTGCCAGCAGTTTGCGACCCGCGTCTACGGGCCGCTGTTTACTGCCGGTCTGCACTTCTGGCAGCTGGGTGAATCCCACTACTGGGGCCACAACGCCATTATCCGCGTGAAGCCATTCATCGAGCACTGCGCCCTGGCGCCGCTGCCGGGTGAAGGGTCGTTTGCCGGGTCCATTCTGTCGCATGACTTTGTGGAAGCCGCGCTGATGCGTCGTGCAGGGTGGGGAGTCTGGATTGCCTACGATCTGCCTGGCTCGTATGAAGAGCTGCCGCCGAACCTGCTGGATGAGCTCAAACGCGACCGCCGCTGGTGTCACGGTAACCTGATGAACTTCCGCCTGTTCCTGGTGAAAGGGATGCACCCTGTTCACCGTGCGGTGTTCCTGACGGGCGTTATGTCCTATCTGTCTGCGCCGCTGTGGTTTATGTTCCTGGCGCTCTCAACCGCGTTGCAGGTTGTGCATGCCCTGACGGAGCCGCAGTATTTCCTGCAACCGCGCCAGCTGTTCCCGGTGTGGCCGCAGTGGCGTCCGGAGCTTGCGATCGCGCTGTTCGCGTCGACCATGGTGCTGCTGTTCCTGCCTAAGCTGCTCAGTATCATTCTGATCTGGTGCAAAGGTTCGAAGGAGTACGGTGGTTTCTGCCGCGTGACCCTTTCACTGCTGCTGGAAGTGCTGTTCTCGGTCCTGCTGGCGCCGGTGCGTATGCTGTTCCATACGGTGTTTGTGGTGAGCGCGTTCCTGGGATGGGAAGTGGTGTGGAATTCACCGCAGCGTGACGATGACTCTACGCCGTGGAGTGAAGCCTTTATGCGCCACGGCTCTCAGCTGCTGCTGGGCCTGGTGTGGGCCGTTGGTATGGCCTGGCTGGATCTGCGTTTCCTGTTCTGGCTTGCGCCGATTGTGTTCTCGCTGATCCTGTCGCCGTTTGTATCGGTGATCTCCAGCCGTTCCACGGTGGGCCTGCGTACCAAACGCTGGAAGCTGTTCCTGATCCCGGAAGAGTATTCTCAGCCGCAGGTGCTGGTGGATACCGATACCTATCTGGAGCAGAACCGCAAACGCACGCTGGATGATGGCTTTATGCATGCCGTGTTTAACCCGTCATTCAACGCGCTGGCAACCGCGATGGCGACGGCGCGTCACCGCGCCAGCCAGGTGCTGGAGATCGCCCGCGATCGCCACGTTGAGCAGGCGCTGAACGAGACGCCAGAAAAGCTTAACCGCGACCGTCGTCTGGTGTTGTTGAGCGATCCGGTGACGATGGCACGGCTTCACTACCGCGTGTGGTCCTCTCCGGAGAGATACTCTTCGTGGGTGAACTACTACAAGGACGTGAAGCTCAATCCGCTGGCCCTGAAGGCGAAGTAAGTTGTTAAGTAGGGCGGGTAAGCGAAGCGCCACCCGCCAAATAAAATACCGGCTTAATCGCCGGTATTTTTTTAGAGGTCAGAAATGAAAGTAATCATTGTCGTCATGATGGCATGCCTGCTCAGCGGTTGCGGCAGCATTATCAGCCGCACCATCCCCGGGCAGGGCCACGGGAATCAGTACTACCCCGGCCTACAGTGGGATGTCCGTGATTCCGCATGGCGCTATCTCACCGTGCTCGATCTGCCGTTTTCTCTGATTTTCGACACGCTACTGCTGCCCATCGATGCCAGCCACGGCCCCTACGAGTAGCGGTGACTTATCGCTCGTCCCATTCGTCCGCTGCGGCCTGACCCTCTTCGGTATCCAGCGGCGGTTCGAGCTGAAACTCACCTTCGTCCCATTCGTGCAGCGTATTTTCTTCCAGCCACTCCTGACGTAACTCAATTTCGTCATAGTCGCCGTCGAATACCGCCTGCGCACCTTCACCACTGAGTATCGGCAGACATTCACCATCTTCACCTTCATCAGCAAAGAATTCGGCCTGCCACATAATATCGCCGTCCTGTAGGACGTATTTTTGGATATTGAGTTGTTGCACGTCAGCATCTTCTTCCTCAACGCCGGGATTATCGGCGAGGAACTCTTCGCGAGCGGCATCAATTGCTTCTTCCAGCGTGGCGTACATGGTCATTGGTGTCTCCCTGTTTTTCGTGAAGGTATTCAGGGAAAGAATAGCTGATTATGTGATTTTGCAAGTATGAATGCGAAAATTAGCCGTCACGATGTGGTCTTATTCGCGCCGGGCGTAGCGCCCGGGATAAGCTGAGCCACGAATAAACGGCGTTGAACAGCACGACGCCTGCCGTCACGATAAAGACCGCCCGGAAACCGAAGCTGGCCGAAATCCCCGCGCCAACCAGCGGTCCGGTGACGTTACCCAGATCGCGAAACGACTGGTTATAGCTGAAAATACGACCGGCTATCTGGTTGGTGGAGTTATAGACCAGCAGCGTCTGTACAGCCGGGAGTAGCGCACCATCCGCAGCCCCCAGCAGGAAGCGCAGGACGCCGAGCTGCCACGGAGACTGCACCAACGCCATGGGGATCAGCAGCAGGACGGAGACGATCAGGGCGCAGATCAGGATCTTTTCCGGGCCGATACGGTCTCCCAGCTTGCCGAGCCGCGGCGCGCTCAGTAGCGCCGCCACGCCGGGAACAGAGGCGATTAGGCCGCTGATAAAGGCGATATTGCTGACGTTTCCCGCCAGGTCGCGTACGTAGAGCGTCAGTATAGGCGCGATTGAACCGGTGGCCACCTGGATAATCATGGTGGTTACAAACAGGCTCAGCACCAGCTTTGGGTTTTTCAGCGAGGCCAGCACATCCCGGGCGTGCAGCATCTCTTTTTTGGCCACGGGCGTGAAATTCTCGCGGATACAGATAAGCGTCACCAGGAAGCAGAGGAACAGCACGCTGGCGGTAATGAAGAATACCGGCCGCAGTCCGTAGTGGTCGGCCAGCAGCCCGCCCGCCAGTGGGCCCAGCAGTGCGCCGCTTACGCCGCCAGTGGATAGCGTGCCCAACGCCCAGCCGCTTTTCTGGCGCGGGATTTGGGTGGCGATCAGGGCGTTGGCGTTAGGGATAAATCCCCCGAGCAGGCCCAGAAGCGCGCGTAGTATCAGGAACTGCCAGACATTCTGCGCCACCCCCATCAGCAGCATAATGATCGCCATGCCGAGCGCGGAGCGCAGCAGCATAATTTTGCGGCCTTTGCGATCCGCCAGCCCACCCCAGAAAGGCGACGCAATGGCGGAGAACAGGAACGTAATGCTGAACACCAGGCCGGACCACATATTCAGGGCGCTATGTCCGGTGACGCCGAGCTGTTCAACGTAGAGGGGCAGGAAGGGCATCACCAGGCTAAAGGCGGCGCCAGTAAGAAAACAACCCAGCCACGCAACCGTCAGGTTACGTTTCCAGTTTATGGGAGCATCTGTGGGGGACATAACTATCCGCATAATGAGGTGCAGGGCACCGTGAACAGTGAGGTAATAAGCCTGCTAATTATGCGCCCGGGGTATGATTGCCGCAATGACGGGGAGCTTTTAAAGCTAAAACAACATGCGGCCCGGAAGGCCGCACGCAGGTTAATACCGGGAAGGGACGCCCTGAGGCCGGGTTTTAAAGCGGCGATGCAGCCACATGTACTGCTCCGGCGCGAGCATAATGCATTTCTCGACAACGCCGTTCATCCAGCGGGCGGTGGTTTCTGCATCAATCAGCGGTGGCGCGAGTTCCGGCTCCAGCATGATGAGCTGATAGCCTGAACCGTCTGGTTTACGGCGCGGCACAAACGGCACGATAGCCGCTTTGGACATCCGCGCCAGCATCCAGGTCCCGGTGGTCGTCGCTGCATCTTCCACCGCAAAGAACGGGACAAACACGCTGGATTGCGGGCCATAGTCATGATCCGGGGCATACCAGACCACTTCACCTGCTTTCAGGGCGCGGATCATCCCTTTCAGGTCTTTGCGATCGATCATGCTTTTATTGGAGCGCATGCGTCCGTTGGTCTGGATCAAATCGATCACCGGATTATCGTTAGGACGATAAACGCCTATACCCGGCGCCTGCATGCCGAACATGCGCGCGCCAATTTCGAGCGTCAGGAAATGAACGCCAATCAGCAGGACGCCAGTCTGGTTGGCCTGAAGAGTATGCACCGGCTCCATGCCGGTCCCGGCCACTTCCGTCCAGCGCGCCATGCGTTTATCCGACCAGAACCAGGCCATACCGGTCTCCATCAGCCCCATGCCGACAGATTCGAAGTTTTTAATCACCATGTCGTGGCGCTCAGATTCACTCATCTGAGGAAAACAAAGCTCAAGGTTACGATACGCGATCCTGGCGCGACGCTTCATAAACTGCTGAGCAATGCGGCCCAGTCCTTTACCCATGCGGAAAATGACGGGATAAGGCAGCTGTACAATTAGCCACAACAAGCCAATGCCTGACCATGTTAACCAATAGCGGGGATGCAAAAGCGCGGCAGTAAATTTCGGTAACTGGGTCATGTCTGTCCTGTGTTCTAACGTCCTGAAAGGATATTGTCTCATTTTTTAAGGCATAGCCAAAATGTCTGTCATCGAAACATGAAAGAATATGCAAATGTTAAGTCTGATTAATCAGGTTGACTGAAATGTAGCGTAAATTGTGTGGATGTAAATTGTCTTTGTTTGCTATATCATGCCGACCGATTTTTATTTCTCAACGATTGCAGGACTTGTACACCATGCCAGTGTTACACAACCGCGTTTCGAATGAGATGTTGAAAGCGCGTATGTTGGCCGAAACCGAACCGCGCACAACGATCTCTTTCTATAAGTATTTCACCATCGATGATCCCCAGGCGACCCGCGATGCGCTTTACCAGGCTTTTACCGCCCTGAACGTGTTTGGTCGCGTCTATCTGGCGCGTGAGGGGATTAACGCGCAGATCAGCGTGCCGGAAAGCAAGGTCAGCGCCTTCCGCGACCTCCTTTACGGGTTTGATCCGGCGCTTAACGGCTTACGCCTGAACATTGCGCTGGATGATGACGGTAAATCATTCTGGGTGCTGCGCATGAAGGTGCGCGAGCGTATTGTGGCGGATGGCATTGACGATCCGAGCTTCAATGCCGCTAATGTGGGGGAGTACCTGAAGGCCGCTGAAGTGAACGCGATGCTCGACGATCCGGATGCGGTGTTCATTGATATGCGTAACCACTACGAATATGAAGTGGGGCACTTCGAGAATGCGATGGAAATTCCTGCCGACACCTTCCGCGAGCAACTGCCAAAAGCCGTTGAGATGATGCAGGAGCATAAAGACAAAAAGATCGTTATGTACTGCACCGGGGGGATCCGCTGTGAAAAAGCCAGCGCCTGGATGAAGCACAACGGGTTTAATAAAGTCTGGCACATTGAGGGTGGGATCATTGAGTATGCCCGTCGCGCCCGTGAGCAGGGTTTACCGGTGCGTTTTATCGGTAAGAACTTTGTGTTTGACGAGCGTATGGGCGAGCGAATTTCAGAGGACGTGATCGCGCACTGCCACCAGTGCGGTACGCCGTGCGATACGCATACCAACTGCAAAAACGACGGATGTCATCTGCTGTTTATTCAGTGCCCTGCATGTGCCGAGAAGTTTAATGGCTGCTGTAGCGAGCTGTGCAGTGAAGAGAGTATCTTGCCTGAAGAAGAGCAACGTCGTCGCCGTGCCGGACGCGAGAACGGGAATAAGATCTTTAATAAATCCCGGGGCCGACTGAATACCAAACTGGGTATTCCGGACCCGGAGTAAAACACTGCCCGGCGGCGCGAAAGCCTGCCGGGCCTGTTTTATGACTTCTGCTGAACGCCTTCCACCGAAATAATCAACTCAACATCCTGCGATGCCGGGCCTAAATCCGTGGTGATATTAAAATCTTTCAGATGAATTTTGCCTGCGGCTTCAAAGCCAGCACGTTTGCCACCCCACGGATCGTCGCCCTGTCCAATTAATTTGGCATCCAGTGTGACCGGTTTTGTTACGCCGTTCAGCGTCAGATTACCGGTAATAGCGAGCTTATCACCGTCTTTCTTCACCTCTGTCGACGCGAAAGTAGCTTGCGGGAATTTGCCCACGTTCAGAAATTCAGCGCTGCGCAGATGTTTATCACGCTCGGCGTGATTAGTGTCGACGCTGTTGGTATTAATGGTGACGTTCACTTTATCGGCAGCAGGGTTTTTCTCGTCGAAAGTAAATGTGCCATCGAAATCATTGAATGTGCCATATAACCAGCTGTAACCCAGATGCTGAATACGGAAATTGACAAAGGCATGCTGGCCCTCCTTATCAATTTTATAGTCAGCGGCAATGGCCGAACCGGTGGTAAATAGCAGCGAACCTAATGCGATACCCAACAGGCGTTTTTTCATTTTATGCTCCAGAGTCAACTGACGAACGGCCAAGCATGCGCTTCAGCGTATCGTCTTTATCAATAAAGTGATGTTTCAGGGCCGCAAGGCCATGCAGGACAGAAAGGATCACCACGCTCCATGCCAGCCACAGATGAACCACACCTGCGGTGTCAGCCTGTGAACCGGCGTCAGCCAGCGTGGCTGGGACGTCAAAAAGCCCAAACACGCTGATCGGTTTACCGTCTGCGGTCGAAATGAGATAGCCGCTGATCAGAATGGCGAACAGCAGGGCATAGAGTGCGATATGTGCGCCAACAGCGCTTATGCGGGTAAGGCGGCCATGGCTTTTGGGCGCTGGAGGGGGCGGAGAGATATGTCGCCAGATCACGCGAAAAACCAGACCCATCATCAGCAGAACCCCAATGCTTTTGTGCAATTCGGGGGCCTGATGATACCAACCGTCATAATAGCTTAATGTCACCATCCAGAGGCCGAGACCAAACATGGCATAGACGGCAAGTGCAAATAGCCAGTGTAAACACATGGATATTATTCCGTAGCGACGGGAGGAGTTACGCCATTGCATATGAATTTCCGTTCTCAAATGACTGAGCAATAAAAATGGACGGGTTAAATAAATAATGCAACTGAAAAAAATGAATAATGTTTTTTATTTAATTTATTTCAGCGAATTTGAATGTGTTTCCGCAATGTATTTCAATCGCTTCGTTCAATAAATTTGAGGTGACGTTTTTTAAAAAATATAAGTTAAATAAATTTAAAGGAGTGTCAATAAACGTCAGCGAGAATTTTCAGAAGAATACAATATAGATAACGTCAATGATCGCCAGCAGCGACCAAAGAACAATGTAGAGCATAAAATGCTCGCGGATGTTATTGATAAAGTAATTCACCAGTCTGCGCATCATGCCTCTATCGCTAAACAGGCCCCGGTTATTCGGAGCCTGTAGAGGTATTATCGATCAAAGCGCGAGAGCGCGAAGGGCTTGAGATCAAACGAAGGCGCGATCCCCTGCGCAAACTGGGCGGCGATTTCACCTAACACAGAGGCAAATTTAAACCCGTGACCGCTGAGTCCGGTTACGAGCAGGGTGTTATCGTGTCCCGGAAGGGTGTCGATGATAAAATCTTCATCCGGGGTGTTGTCGTAGGTGCACGCTGCGCCGTAAAGCAACCCGCCTATGCCCGGCAGGATATTACGCAGGAACGTGAAGGCTTCGGAACCATCCTGCGGATAAGCACCGTAAGGCTTGCGTTCTTCCGTAGAGGAAATTACCTGTCCGCCGTTATGTTTGCCAATCTTGAGCGCGTCTTTTTCCGAAGGGAAACCGTAGAACTGGTCGCCATTGGGTAACTCGCCTGTAAACGCCGGGAATTTGTTCTGGCTGCTGTAACGCCCGTCAGACTGGAACCAGGAGAAGACTTTTCGCACCGGCTGGATGGGTAGGTCCGGCAGCAGTTTCGTCACCCACGTTCCCGCACTCACCAGCAGACGCGTGGCGGTATATTCACCTTCAGAGGTGGTGACGGTTGAACCCTCTGCATGGTGGGTGATGCCCGTGACCGGACAGTTGAACAACTGTGCGCAGCCCGCTTTGGCGGCGAGATCAATCCAGGTCTTAATGGCCGTTTCGCTGTGCAGCACGCCAGAGTTGGCTTCAAACAACCCAATGTAGTCGTCAGGGACAGAAATTTCCGGCCAGCGCGCCATGATGCCGTTTGCATCCAGACGCTCGACGTCCAGGCGGTAGGCTTTCGCGCTCTCCTCGACGGTCGCCAGAAACGTGGAGCTGGCTGGCCCCAGGTTAACGACCCCGGTGCGCTCAAAAATGCGATCTTCGGTGAGTGTGGCCAGCTCATCCCACAGCGTCTGAGCCCGAAGCACCAGCGGTACATAACGTTCACCTTCGCCGTAAGCGTGACGGATCAGACGGGTATCGCCGTGATGGCTTCCTTCAGAGTGGGGGGGAAGGTGGGCGTCAATCATCAGCACTTTCAGACCCGCCTGCGTGGCGTAATAACCGGCGGCAGATCCTACGGAGCCGCTTCCGATAATGATTAAATCGTATTTCATAGGCTTCTCTTTACTAACGCTTTGTTAGCAGAGTAATTAACTAAGTGGGCTTATACAAGAGCGAAATAAATAAGGCACCGCGAGGGTGCCTGTTGAGTGAAAAGGGGCATAAGGTCAATGCCGTTTATACTCATTTTCCTGATAGTCGCCAGATTCTATTTTTGCGATGCCTGCTTCTAAAATAGAGATAAACTGACGGGCGACGTCTGTTGTAAGCCACAGCGTCTGTCCAACTTCCGCTTCATCACGGTTTTGCTGATTTGGGGTCTGGTAGTGCAAACGCAGCATCAGCGCATCGTAGCTGTCTACGGTGCTGATATCCCAGCCAACAAGCGGATGGGTCTGGATGACTTCACTATTCTTTTCCATTATAACCCCCTTAATGCGTGTTAGAAGACAACGACTTTGAGGTTCAATGCATATTTTTCTGAAAGCAATTTCAGTATATCAATTAATAAGGGTTCAGAAGGAAAAAATAAACGGGTAGCAACACATTTTTATGCTTTTTAGGATTGTTCGAACAATAAAACGCCATCTTGTTCACGATTTTCTAAGAAGATGCTGAAATATTTTGAACTTTCAGGAGACGAAACGAAAAAAAGCCGGGGCGACCCGGCAAAAAAACACAATGAGGGAGCAAATTTTAATCAGTGATGAACCAGTCGTCGGCGCTTTCCCATGTTTCCTGCAAAATTTCGCTGATGCGTTCTTTGTCTTCCTTCGCGCCGCCGATGACGGAAAGATGGTTTGCTGTCGCATAACGTACCGTTACGGCGCCATCGTTTTCAGGAAAAGTGCTGCTAATACGTCGGGATAGTTCACCCGCCAGAGCGTCGAGTGCGCCAGCAGGCAGGACGGTGGATTTGGCAATGGTGACTTCGATACGCATAAATGCCCCCTGTGTAATATACTGTTTATTTATACAGTTATATTGTCGCTTTGACAACAGGGGGCGCGATTTTTTTAGCGTTTTACCGTCCAGTTTACGGTTTCACCGGCCAGGAAGGGGATCAGCGTATCGTCGGTGAGCGCAATCGACGCTTCAACCTGGCTTTCTTTGCGCTCCAGCTCAATGAACGTGTCATTAACCGGCAGACCGTAGAAACGCGGGCCGTTAAGGGAGCAGAAGGCTTCGAAATGGTCTAACGCATTCATCTCTTCAAACACGGTTGCGTAACTTGCCAGGGCGGTCGGGGCGTTAAAGCAGCCTGCACAGCCGCAGCTCGCCTCTTTACGGTGACGGGCATGCGGGGCGGAATCCGTGCCGAGGAACGCGCGCGGGAAGCCGCTGGCGACCAGCTCACGTAGCGCCTGCTGGTGGATGTTGCGCTTGAGGATTGGCAGACAATACAGATGTGGGCGAACGCCGCCCACCAGCATGTGGTTACGGTTAAACATCAGGTGCTGCGGGGTGATGGTGGCGGCAATCAGCTCGTTTCCATCCCGGACATACTCTGCGGCATCTTTAGTCGTAATGTGTTCAAACACCACTTTCAGTCCCGGAAGACGCTGGCGCAGCGGCTCCATGACCGTTTCGATAAAACGTGCTTCGCGATCGAAAATATCAATGTCAGCGTGGGTCACTTCCCCGTGCACCAGCAGCGGCATGCCCAGTTTTTGCATACGCTCCAGAACAGGCATGATGGCATCAATACTGGTCACCCCATGGCTGGAGTTGGTGGTGGCATTCGCCGGGTAGAGCTTCGCGGCGGTGAATACACCTTCGTTAAACCCGCGCTCAACTTCATTCGGATCCAGCGAGTCCGTCAGGTAGCAGGTCATCAATGGGGTAAAATCGTGTCCGGCCGGAACGGCGTCAAGGATACGCTGGCGATAGGCAATCGCGGCCTCGACGGTAGTGACTGGCGGAACCAGGTTAGGCATAACAATCGCACGGCCATAAATTTCGCTGGTATACGGCACGACGGTTTTCAGCATGTCGCCATCACGAAGATGGATATGCCAGTCGTCTGGGCGGCGGATTTTGAGAACCTGGGATTGTACAGTCATGGAAGCTCCGGCTTGAAAGAGATCAGTCATAAGAGGGCTGTTTTTGCCGGACACAAATCATAAGCGGAAACGTTTTCGTTTGCACACTATTCCGTTAAAAAAAACGGGCGCCTGAGCGCCCGGAGTGTTTAGTCGGTGAAAGGGATGATGATTTCACCCGGTTTCACCTCTATCCCTTTGGCATATTTTTTCGCCAGGGATTCGCCTTTGCTCTTGTCTTCGCTCAGAACATAGGCAGGCTGTTGGTTAAAGTAGTTCTGCAACGACTGGTTGAGATACGGCATCAGCGTTTGCAGCACCGGTTTCATTTTTTCCGGCGTCACAACTGCATCGACGATTTCCATCTCTTGCAGGAAAATGGCCCCTTTCTCTTTATTAAAGACCGGCAGCGCCTTGAGCTTCAGCTTGATATCCGCTTTCTGATTGCCGAAGAGCGAGGTCATATCGAGGCTGGCATCGCCGGAAAGGGTGACTTTGTTAGGCTCCTCGCGCCCAATCTGGCTGGCGAGATTCGTCAGGACGATATGCGCATCCGCAAGGCCGGGCACGCCGATATCTTTTGAAAAGTTATTATGTTTTTCCAGCGCCTGATTAATTTCCTGCTCACTGACGGTGTACTGCGTAAGCTGGTTACATCCCACCAGCAGACCACTGACAATTAACGCAGCGGCAATAACGATCTTTTTCATGGCGTTCCTCAACATAAAATCGGCGCATCTGTCCTGATACGCCAGTATGTCAGGGTGATCCAACAGAAACCAGCAGAAAAAACTGATAATGAAAGGGGTCAGGCGCCAGGCTCCAGCATCCCGCGGGTGCTGCGTTTATCACTGAACTGCCACCAGAGGGCAATCAGCGTCATAAAGCCGACCATGCCGAGCATGACCCACGGCAGCTCCGGCTGATGGAGCGCTTTTCCGGCATCAAACAGCCAGCCACCACCGGTGTAACCCAGTGCGCCGCCAAGCGCCAGCCCGAGACGGCTGAAGCCCATGTAGCTGCCTCGGGCCCGGGCGTCGGCAAGTGACGCGCTCAGCGTTTCACGGGCTGGCTCGGCAATGATTGAGCCAATATAGAAGGTGCAGATGAGCATAAACAGTTGCTGAAGCGAACTCACCAGGCCGATGGGCATCATGCTCAGCGTCATCAGCAACAGCCCGGCCATCAGACGGTGCTCAAGTCGGAAACGGCGCTCGCTCCAGCGGGCAATCGGATAGAGCAGCGTCAGAGAGAGGCAGGCCTCAATGGCATACATCCATTTCACCGCTGCCGGCGTGCCGGCAATATCGTTAACCATAATGGGCAGCATCAGCATGACCTGCACGGCGAGCATGTAGTAGCCAGTCAGGGTTAACACATAGGTGACGAAGCGTTTATCGCTCAGCACGCGGTCAAGCCCTTCCCGCACAGGCGCCTTCACCGTCGACAGCTTCCACGCGGGCAGAAACAGACCGTTAAACAGCGCGCAGAGAATAAACAACACCGCGCCGGTGGCGCAGACCAGGCGGAAATCGTATTGCAGCAGCCAGCTTCCCAGCAGGGCGCCCACCACCGCGCCAGCGCTGTCCTGCATCATCAAAATGGAGAAGAAGCGCCCCCGGTGTTGCGGACGGATAAGCTTAACCACCAGCGCGGTACGCGGTGGGTCGAAAAGGGTGCCGCCAATCCCGGAAAGGAAACAGGAGAACCACAGCAGCCAGGGTTCATGAGCGATTGCCATGGTGGCGAATCCCGCCGCACGTAACAGCATGCCGGTGACGATCATCGGTTTCGCGCCGAAGCGGTCGGCTATTGCGCCGCCAAACACGCCCAGACCCTGTTGTACAAACTGGCGTAGACCCAGCGCGATCCCGACCATCAATGCCGCCCAGCCCATTTGATCGACAAAACGAATCGATATAAGCGGAAAAACGACAAAAAAGCCGAGCACGACCAGCATGTTATCGACGAGCAGGAAATATTTACCAAGGCTCCTGGCCTGTGATACGCGGGACATTTTCCCTCCAGGGAAAATAAAAGGTGAGCACGCTAACATTCTGCGGTGTCGCCGGGCTTTTTCCCATACCCGCTGGCGACAATATTTTTTTATCAAAAAGGTGCTTTGATAGAGAGTTCTCATCGAAAAATGTGAAAAGCGATCAAAATGGTATGTCACTGTTTTCACAGAAGGCACAGGCGCAGGTATAGTAAAGCTAACAGGCAGAGCAGAAGCGACGGGAAGGAGTGGTAACGATGTTTGGCTATCGCAGTAATGTGCCAAAAGTGCGTCTGACGACGGACAGGCTGGTCGTTCGTCTGGTGCATGAGCGTGATGCCTGGCGTCTGGCGGATTATTACGCCGAGAATCGCCAGTTTTTAAAACCCTGGGAACCCGTTCGGGACGAGAGCCACTGCTACCCCTCTGGCTGGCAGGCGCGCCTCAGTATGATTGCAGAATTTCATAAACAGGGAAGTGCGTTTTATTTCGCGCTTCTCGATCCGGAAGAGAAAGAGATCGTTGGCATTGCCAATTTTTCAAACGTGGTACGCGGGTCGTTTCACGCCTGTTACCTCGGGTATTCCATCGGTCAGAAATGGCAGGGGCAGGGGCTCATGTTTGAGGCGCTGACGGCGGCGATTCGCTACATGCAGCGCACGCAACATATCCATCGCATTATGGCCAACTACATGCCGCACAATAAGCGCAGCGGCGATCTGCTGGCCCGCCTGGGGTTTGAGAAAGAGGGCTATGCCAAAGATTATCTGCTGATTGACGGCGAGTGGCGGGACCATGTGCTCACCGCGCTCACCACCCAGGAGTGGACCGCGGGTCGTTAAGGAGAAAAAATGAAATATCAGTTAAATGGCGCCGAAGCGCGCGTGGTCGGCTGCCTTCTGGAAAAGCAGGTCACCACGCCGGAACAGTATCCTCTGTCCGTGAATTCCGTCACGATGGCCTGCAACCAGAAGACGAACCGTGAGCCGGTGATGAACCTTGGCGAGCACGAGGTGCAGGATATCCTTGATGAGCTGGTGAAGCGCCACTACCTGCGCACCGTCAGCGGCTTCGGTAATCGCGTCACTAAATATGAACAGCGCTTTTGTAATTCCGAATTTGGCGATTTAAAACTCAGTGCCGCGGAAGTGGCAGTGATCACCACGCTGCTGCTGCGCGGGGCGCAGACGCCGGGTGAACTGCGCACGCGCGCCTCCCGCATGCATGAGTTTCAGGATATGCAGGACGTTGAACAGACGCTGGAGCGATTAGCCTCACGCGAGGACGGTCCTTACGTGGTGCGTCTGCCACGCGAGCCGGGCAAGCGTGAAAGCCGCTACATGCACCTTTTTAGCGGCGACGTTGAGCCCTCTGCGCTGGCCGTAGAATCCGACACGCCAGCATCAAACGACAGCCTGAACGCGCGCGTGGCGGCCCTGGAAGACGAGGTTGCCGGGCTGAAGCAGCGTCTGGATGCGTTACTCGCACATCTGGGAGATTAATCGTGACAACATTACGCATTGGTGTTGTGGGGCTGGGAGGGATCGCGCAAAAAGCCTGGCTGCCCGTTTTAGGCGCCGCGTCCGACTGGACGCTGCAAGGGGCGTGGTCGCCCACCCGCGAGAAAGCAGAGCGCATCTGCAAAACCTGGCGCATCCCTTATGCCGGTTCGCTACAGGATTTAGCCCGTGAATGTGATGCGGTATTTGTGCATACCTCAACCGCGACGCACTACCAGGTGGTGAGCGAGTTGCTTAACGCAGGCGTTCACGTCTGCGTGGATAAACCCCTGGCGGAAAATGTACAGGATGCTGAGCGACTGATTGAGCTGGCCGCGCGTAAAAAGCTGACGCTGATGGTCGGCTTCAACCGCCGTTTTGCGCCGCTCTATCAGCAGCTTAAAGCGCAGTCCGGCTCGTTCGCCTCCCTGCGTATGGATAAGCACCGTACCGACAGCGTGGGGCCGAACGATCTGCACTTCACGCTGCTGGATGATTATCTCCACGTCGTGGATACGGCCCTTTGGCTGAGTAACGGAAAAGCCCAGCTGCAAAGCGGCACGCTGCTGACTAACGAGCAGGGTGAGATGGTTTACGCCGAACATCATTTTGCCGTTGAGCATTTGCAGGTGACGACCAGCATGCATCGTCGGGCGGGCAGCCAGCGCGAGTCCGTGCAGGCCGTTACGGATGGCGCGCTGTATGACGTCACCGATATGCGAGAGTGGCGGGAAGAGAAGGGCAATGGCGTGGTCGCGTTACCGGTTCCCGGCTGGCAAAGCACCCTGGAGCAGCGTGGCTTTGTGGGCTGCGCGCGTCACTTCATCACCTGCGTGCAGAATCAGACGGTTCCTGAAACGTCCGGGGAGCAGGCTATTCTGGCGCAGCGCATTGTGGAACGACTCTGGCGCGAAGCCATGTCGGAATAACGCGTTGTAACATCTGCCGATAGTAATTCGTTGAAATCCGGTTAGACTAAGCGCCGCTTGTTGGCTTTGCCGGGTGGCGCTAACGCTTGCCCGTCCTGGAAATCCGTAGGGTTGTGGAACTTCACGTTAATGAACTTATTAAAATCGCTGGCGGCCGTCAGCTCGATGACCATGTTTTCCCGCGTGCTTGGCTTTGCGCGCGATGCCATTGTGGCAAGGGTTTTTGGCGCCGGGATGGCGACTGACGCCTTTTTCGTCGCCTTTAAGCTGCCAAACCTGCTGCGCCGTATTTTTGCCGAAGGGGCCTTTTCACAGGCATTTGTTCCGATCCTCGCAGAATATAAAAGCAAACAGGGCGAAGATGCCACCCGCGTCTTTGTGGCCTACGTTTCCGGGTTACTGACGCTGGCGCTGGCGATCGTGACCGTCCTGGGGATGCTGGCAGCGCCCTGGGTGATCATGGTGACGGCGCCGGGTTTTGCTGACACAGCGGATAAATTTACCCTGACCACCCAACTGCTGCGTATAACCTTCCCCTATATTCTGCTGATTTCGCTGGCGTCGCTGGTGGGTGCCATACTGAATACCTGGAACCGCTTCTCCGTTCCGGCCTTTGCCCCCACGTTCCTCAACGTCAGCATGATTGGCTTTGCGCTGTTCGCCGCGCCGCATTTTAACCCACCGGTGCTGGCGCTGGCCTGGGCCGTGACCGTCGGCGGCGTGTTACAGCTTGCTTACCAGCTTCCGCACCTGAAAAAAATCGGCATGCTGGTTCTGCCGCGCATTAATTTCAAAGATGCGGGCGCAATGCGCGTTATCAAACAGATGGGACCGGCGATACTCGGTGTGTCCGTTAGCCAGATCTCGCTGATCATCAATACCATCTTCGCCTCTTTCCTGGTGTCGGGCTCGGTGTCCTGGATGTACTACGCCGATCGTTTGATGGAGTTTCCATCCGGGGTGCTGGGCGTGGCGCTGGGGACTATTCTGCTGCCGTCGCTGTCGAAAAGTTTCGCCAGCGGCAACCACGATGAATACTGCCGCCTGATGGACTGGGGCCTGCGTCTCTGTTTTCTGCTGGCGCTGCCAAGCGCGGTGGCGCTGGGGATCCTGGCGAAACCGCTGACGGTGTCGTTGTTCCAGTATGGAAAGTTCACCGCCTTTGATGCCGCCATGACCCAGCGTGCGCTCGTAGCCTACTCGGTGGGGCTGATGGGGCTGATTGTCGTGAAGGTGCTTGCGCCCGGTTTCTATTCACGTCAGGACATCAAAACGCCGGTTAAGATTGCCATTGTGACGCTGATCATGACGCAGCTGATGAACCTGGCGTTTATTGGACCGCTGAAACACGCGGGGCTGTCACTGTCGATTGGTCTGGCGGCCTGTCTGAACGCCGGGCTGCTGTACTGGCAGCTGCGCAAGCAGGATATCTTCACACCGCAGCCGGGCTGGGCAAGCTTCCTGCTGCGTCTGGCGATTGCGGTAGTGGTGATGGCGGCCGCGCTGGTTGGCATGTTGTATGTCATGCCTGAGTGGGCGCAGGGCACCATGCCTTACCGCCTGATGCGTCTGATGGCCGTGGTGGTGGTCGGTGTGGTGGCGTACTTTGCCACGCTGGCGGTGCTTGGCTTCAAAGTGAAAGAGTTCACCCGCCGCACGGTATAAACGCCAAAAGGGGAGTTCACCAGAAGGTGCTCCCCGCTTCATGACGTGCCGCTACTGCGTCAAATCGAAATCTTTTTCCCACCCGTGATACGTGCCGTGGCCGTCTGACCATCCGCACCGTACAGCCCCGGCTCTTTATAGGGCTTTAACACTTCAAGCGCCTGCTGATTACGGATAATCTGTCCTTCCAGCAGCCAGCCGTTATGCTGGTTAAGATCGCGAAGATGCTGGGTTTTTTCTGTAATGGTCTGCCAGCGTTCGTTGATCTCATCATTGGCGCTGCGTTTCGCGTCTTGCTCAGCGCGTCGCTGTTTTTCCAGATAATCCAGGGTCGCCAGCAGCGAGCTTTTATCTTCAGTTATGCGTTGCAACGCGCTGCCGTTGATTTGACCAGAAGAGAGGTGGTGCTGTTCTGCATCCATCACCGTTTTCAGGTCGTTCAGGACCACCGTCATCTGATCCAGTATTTCTGACAGTCGACTCATACGGTTAGTTACTCTGGAGGAAACTCTGTGCGTCCTGAATCAGCGCATCAGCGATTTTGCTGGTATCCATTTTCAGTTCGCCGTTACGGATAGCCGTTTTCAGCGCTTCAACACGTTCCATGTTGATATCGCTGCTGCCTGGCTGCATCAGCTTCGACTGCGCATCGCTCAGCGTGACGCTGGTGCTGTTAGCCGTCGACGTTTTTTCCAGACGCGTTTTATGCGGGGCAGCCTCATTCGTTTCGCGAGGTTGTACAGTGCTAACCGGCTTCAGGGCTGATGTACGATCAATGCTCATAGTGTTGTCCTCATCGAGGGTTCGCGGCGTTTGCGCCTGACATCATCATTTGTTGAATATTTATCGGCAGTCGCCGCGAAATCTTTAAAAAGATTACAGGTTAATCAGAATATTCCCATCAGGACCGACCGTGCCGCTGACCACCTGGCCTGAGGACATTCTGACCCGGGCATTTTGCGCCACTGCGGCATTATTCAGCGCTTTTCCTTCACTGTTGATACTAAAGCCTTCGCCATTGGCGACCACCATCACCTGTTGTCCTGCTTTCACCCGCCACGCCTGGCGCAGCATGGATAGCTGTATCGCCTGTCCAGGAGCGACATCGCGCAGGCTGACCGCCTCCTGAGCCTGGTTGATATCCAGCATCGTCCGCGGTGGAAGCTGATCCAGACGGCCTCGCTTCAGCGTTACGCTGTCAGGTTGCAGCAGGCTGCCCCGGGGAATGGGAACGGCGGCGACAACATAATTGCCCGTCGCCTGAACCGCAACCTGTAAGTAGCGTTTTTCATTGGCGCAACGCGCCAGCACGTTCACGTTGCCCCATAAGCGGGTGCTGCCGGTCACGCTAAATGACGGGGCTTCGCAGGAAGGATAAAGGTTAGGCGGGGTGCGCACGGTCACGCGTACGTCATCGCTGAAACCGGCCAGCTTCTGCGCAAAGAATGCATTGAGCTGGTCCTCTAACCCCTCAGCCTGCACCAGAGGGCTTAAAAGCAGTAGGGTCGCCGCCAGGCCACGTTTAAAAGTCCGCATCGCACGTTCCACCATGTCCAGAATTTAGCAAATTCTACCCGCAGTGGTTTTCCATCAACGCAACAAATAGCGACGCATTTTGCGCTTATTCCGTCGATAGGGGAGACGGGGTGAGATTTAAGCTGTGAACTGAAATTTTCTCATCAGCGGAGGAGACATGCTCGATAAACTCGACGCCGCGTTACGTTTTCAGCAGGAAGCGCTCAATTTACGCGCCCAGCGGCAGGAGATTTTAGCCGCCAATATCGCCAACGCGGATACCCCCGGGTATCAGGCGCGCGATATTGATTTTTCCAGTGAACTCAAAAAAGTGATGGAGCGTGGACGTGCCGAAGGAACGGGTGTCTCACTGGCCCTGACATCCTCACGTCATATTCCCGCTCAGGCGATGACCGCGCCAACGACCGACCTGCTTTACCGTATTCCCGATCAGCCCTCACTTGATGGCAATACCGTCGACATGGACCGGGAGCGCACACAGTTTGCCGATAACAGCCTGCAATACCAGACAGGTCTGACGCTACTCGGCGGGCAAATTAAAGGCATGATGACCGTCCTACAGGGGGGCAATTAGTAAATGGCCTTGCTGAATATTTTTGATATCGCCGGTTCGGCATTAACGGCGCAGTCCAAACGGCTGAACGTGGCCGCCAGTAACCTGGCCAACGCCGACAGCGTGACCGGCCCTGACGGGCAACCGTATCGCGCTAAACAGGTTGTCTTCCAGGTTGATGCTGCACCGGGTGCGGCAACGGGCGGCGTAAAAGTGGCGGACGTGGTTGAGAGCCAGGCACCCGACAAGCTGGTTTACGAGCCTGGCAACCCGCTCGCGGATGCCAGCGGCTACGTGAAAATGCCGAACGTGGATGTGGTCGGGGAGATGGTGAACTCCATGTCCGCGTCGCGTAGCTACCAGGCAAACGTCGAAGTGCTTAATACCGTGAAGAGCATGATGCTCAAAACACTCACTCTCGGCCAGTAAAGGAGACACGCATGTCCATCGCCGTAAACGTGAATGACCCGACAAATACCGGCGTCAACAGCACCAGCAGTGCGACCGGTTCCAGCTCTCTCACCGGGAGCAATGCCTCCGATTTACAGAGCAGCTTTCTGACCCTGCTGGTGGCGCAGCTGAAAAATCAGGACCCGACCAATCCGATGCAGAACAACGAACTGACCACGCAGCTTGCGCAGATCAGTACCGTCAGCGGCATTGAGAAACTGAACACCACGCTCGGCTCGGTCTCCGGTCAAATCGATAACAGCCAGTCCTTGCAGGCCGCCAACCTGATCGGTCACGGGGTGATGATCCCGGGGACCACGATTCTGGCGGGCACCAGCACTACCGATGGCACGTCCACCACCACCACGACGCCGTTTGGCGTTGAGTTGCAGCAGCCGGCCGACAAAGTCACCGCCACAATCAAAGACGCCAGCGGCAACGTGGTGCGCACGATTGAGATTGGCGAGCTTAAAGCGGGCGTTCATACCTTTACCTGGGATGGCAGCCTGACCGACGGCACTAAAGCGCCTAACGGCTCGTATCAGGTTGCGATTAGCGCCAGCAACGGCACCACTCAGCTGGTGGCTCAGCCGCTACAGTTTGCCCTGGTTCAGGGCGTCATCAAGGGTAGCGATGGCAACAAACTGGATTTGGGTACCTCCGGTACCACCACACTCGACGAAGTTCGGCAGATTATCTAAGCCTTAATACTTATCAGGAGTAAGTCATGGCCTTTTCTCAAGCGGTCAGCGGCCTGAATGCTGCGGCCACCAACCTGGACGTCATTGGCAACAACATCGCCAACTCCGCGACCTATGGTTTTAAATCCGGTTCTGCGTCTTTTGCAGATATGTTTGCAGGCTCTAAAGTGGGTCTGGGCGTGAAGGTTGCGGGTATCACCCAGGACTTCACCGACGGGACGACCACCAACACCGGTCGCGGTCTGGACGTCGCCATCAGCCAGAACGGTTTCTTCCGTATGGTGGATGCCAACGGTTCCGTGTTCTACAGCCGCAACGGCCAGTTCAAGCTGGATGAAAACCGTAACCTGGTGAACATGCAGGGGCTTCAGTTAACCGGTTATCCGGTTGCCGGCACGCCGCCTACGGTGCAAACCGGTGCGAATCCGCAGGCGATCTCCATCCCAACGACGCTGATGGCGGCGAAGTCCACCACCACTGCCTCTCAGCAGATCAACCTGAACTCCACCGATACCGCGCCAACCGTCGCCTTCGATCCGTCCAACCCTGACTCTTACAACAAGAAAGGCACCGTGACGGTGTTTGACAGCCAGGGTAATGCGCACAACATGAACCTGTTTTATGTCAAAAACGAGACGCCAGCTAACTCCTGGAAGGTGTATTCGCAGGACGGCAGCGTAGCGGGAGATGCAGCGAAACTGGCAACCACGCTGACCTTTAACGAGAGTGGTGTGCTGACGGGTGGCGATGATATCAAGATCACAACGGGCACCGTTCCGGGCGCGACGCCAGCCACGTTTGACATGAGTTTCGCCAACTCCATGCAGCAAAACACCGGTGCGAACAACATCGTGGCGACGAGCCAGAACGGCTATAAGCCGGGCGATCTGGTGAGCTACCAGATCAACGATGACGGTACCGTTGTCGGTAACTATTCGAACGAACAGACCCAGGTGCTGGGCCAGATCGTGCTGGCAAACTTCGCCAACAACGAAGGCCTGAAATCCGAAGGGGATAACGTCTGGTCTGCCACGCAGTCTTCCGGGGTTGCCCTGCTGGGAACCGCGGGTTCCGGTAACTTCGGCACGCTGACTAACGGCGCGCTGGAAGCCTCCAACGTCGATCTGAGTAAAGAGCTGGTGAACATGATCGTCGCGCAACGTAACTACCAGTCCAACGCGCAGACCATCAAAACCCAGGATCAGATCCTCAACACGCTGGTTAACCTGCGTTAAGCAGCTGACGGGAAAGCGCAATGGATCACGCAATATATACAGCGATGGGCGCAGCAAGCCAGACGCTCAATCAGCAAGCTGTTACCGCCAGCAACCTTGCGAACGCTTCCACGCCAGGTTTTCGTGCGCAGCTCAACGCGCTGCGTGCGGTGCCGGTAGAAGGGCTGTCATTGCCCACGCGTACGCTGGTCACCGCCTCCACGCCGGGCGCCGACATGACGCCAGGTCAGATGGATTACACCGCGCGTCCGCTGGACGTTGCCCTTCAGCAGGACGGCTGGCTGGCGGTGCAAACGGCTGACGGCGGGGGAGGGTATACCCGCAACGGTAATATCCAGGTGAGCGCCACCGGGCAGCTGACGATTCAGGGGCATCCGGTTATGGGCGAAGCCGGTCCGTTGACGGTGCCGGAAGGGTCAGAGCTGACCATTGCGGCAGACGGGACGATCTCGGCGTTAAACCCGGGCGACCCGGCGAACACCGTTGCGCCTGTCGGTCGTCTGAAGCTGGTGAAAGCGGAAGGCAACGAAGTGCAGCGTGGCGATGACGGGATGTTCCGTCTGACCCAGGCGGCGCAGGCCACGCGTGGCGCCACGTTACAGGCCGACCCGACCATCCGCGTGATGTCCGGCGTGCTGGAAGGCAGTAACGTCAAACCGGTGGAAGCCATGACCGACATGATCGCCAGCGCCCGCCGCTTCGAAATGCAGATGAAAATCATCAGCAGCGTCGATGAAAACGCAGGCAAGGCTAACCAACTTCTGGCTATGAGTTAACAGGACTCCCTATGATCAGTTCTTTATGGATCGCGAAAACCGGTCTGGACGCACAGCAAACCAATATGGATGTGATTGCCAACAACCTGGCAAACGTCAGCACCAATGGTTTCAAGCGCCAGCGTGCGGTTTTCGAAGATTTGCTTTATCAAACGATTCGTCAGCCAGGGGCGCAGTCTTCTGAGCAAACCACGCTGCCGTCCGGTCTGCAAATTGGTACCGGCGTGCGCCCGGTCGCCACCGAGCGTCTGCACAGCCAGGGCAACCTGTCGCAGACCAACAACAGTAAAGACGTTGCCATTAAAGGTCAGGGTTTCTTCCAGGTGCAGCTGCCTGACGGGACCTCCGCCTATACCCGCGATGGTTCGTTCCAGGTGGATCAGAACGGCCAGCTGGTGACGGCGGGCGGTTTCCAGGTTCAGCCTGCGATCACCATCCCGGCGAACGCGCTGAGTATCACCATTGGTCGTGACGGCATCGTCAGCGTCACTCAGCAAGGTCAGGCCGCGCCGGTCCAGGTTGGACAGCTCAACCTGACCACCTTCATGAACGATACCGGACTGGAAAGCATCGGCGAGAACCTCTACACCGAAACGCAGTCTTCCGGCACGCCAAATGAAAGTACCCCGGGCCTGAACGGGGCGGGGCTGCTGTATCAGGGGTATGTGGAAACCTCGAACGTTAACGTGGCGGAAGAGCTGGTGAATATGATCCAGGTCCAGCGCGCCTATGAAATTAACAGTAAAGCAGTGTCGACGACCGACCAGATGCTGCAAAAACTGACGCAACTCTAAGGTGTAGCCCGGTGCGGTAAACGTCGCACCGGCTCCCTGTTTTCGAAGATGAAGGCAATGCAAAAAAACGCGGCGTTTCGTTATCCGATCCTGACTGTTCTGGCCGTCACCCTCAGCGGGTGTGCCTGGATCCCGTCTAAACCATTGGTACAGGGTGCGACTACCGCCCAACCCGTTCCCGGCCCCGCGCCGGTGGTGAACGGCTCTATTTTCCAGACCGCGCAGCCGATTAACTACGGTTATCAGCCGCTGTTTGAAGACCGTCGTCCGCGTAACGTTGGCGATACGCTGACCATTGTGTTGCAGGAAAACGTCAGTGCGAGTAAGAGCTCGTCGGCGAACGCCAGCCGCGATGGCAAAACCAATTTTGGCTTCGACACCGTGCCGCGCTATCTGCAAGGGCTGTTCGGCAACGCCCGTGCGGATGTGGAAGCCTCCGGCGGCAACACCTTTAACGGTAAAGGTGGTGCGAACGCCAGCAACACCTTCAGCGGAACGCTGACGGTTACGGTTGATCAGGTTCTGGTGAACGGCAACCTGCACGTGGTGGGCGAAAAACAGATCGCCATTAACCAGGGTACGGAATTCATTCGCTTCTCCGGTGTGGTTAACCCTCGCACTATCAGCGGCACCAACACCGTACCGTCCACCCAGGTGGCGGATGCGCGCATTGAGTACGTCGGCAACGGCTACATCAACGAAGCGCAAAATATGGGCTGGCTGCAACGCTTCTTCCTTAACTTATCGCCGATGTAAGCGAGGTGACCTATGTATAAATTTCTCTTCGCCGTGGCGCTGTCGCTGGTCGCTACCGTTGCGCAGGCCGATCGCATACGCGATCTCACCAGCGTGCAGGGCGTGCGCGAAAACTCGCTGATTGGCTACGGCCTGGTGGTGGGGCTGGATGGGACGGGTGACCAGACGACCCAGACGCCGTTCACCACCCAGAGCCTGAACAACATGCTCTCGCAGCTCGGTATTACCGTACCGGCCGGGACCAACATGCAGCTGAAAAACGTGGCGGCCGTGATGGTGACCGCGTCTTATCCGGCCTTTGCGCGTCAGGGGCAGACCATCGACGTGGTTGTCTCGTCGATGGGTAACGCCAAAAGCCTGCGCGGCGGTACGTTGCTGATGACGCCGCTGAAAGGCGTCGACAGCCAGGTGTATGCTCTGGCGCAGGGCAACATTCTGGTTGGCGGAGCAGGCGCGTCGGCGGGCGGCAGCAGCGTGCAGGTGAACCAGCTGAACGGGGGACGTATTACCAACGGCGCGATCATCGAACGTGAGCTGCCGACCCAGTTCGGCACCGGCAACACCATTAACCTGCAACTGAATAACGAAGACTTTACGATGGCGCAGCAGATCGCTGACACCATCAACCGCAGCCGGGGCTACGGCAGCGCCACCGCGCTGGATGCCCGTACCGTGCAGATCCGCACGTCAACCGGCAGCAGCAACCAGGTGCGGTTGCTGGCCGATATCCAGAATATGGAAGTGAACGTGCCGGTGCAGGATGCGAAAGTCATTATCAACTCCCGTACCGGCTCGGTGGTGATGAACCGCGAAGTGACGCTGGACAGCTGCGCCGTGGCGCAGGGCAATCTCTCCGTCACGGTTAACCGCTCGGCCAACGTCAGCCAGCCGGATACCCCGTTTGGTGGCGGTCAGACGGTAGTGACCCCGCAAACGCAGATTGATTTACGACAGAGCGGCGGTTCGTTGCAGAGCGTGCGCTCCAGCGCCAACCTGAACAGCGTGGTGCGTGCTCTGAATGCGCTGGGTGCAACGCCAATGGATCTGATGTCCATTCTGCAATCCATGCAAAGTGCAGGCTGCCTGCGCGCCAGACTGGAAATCATCTAAATGCTGACCGATAGCAAACTGTTGACCAGTGCCGCCTGGGATGCCCAGTCGCTCAACGAGCTGAAAACCAAAGCGGGCAAGGATCCGGCGGCGAATATCCGCCCGGTGGCCCGTCAGGTGGAAGGCATGTTCGTACAGATGATGTTGAAAAGCATGCGTGAAACCCTGCCGAAAGATGGCATGTTCAGCAGCGATTCCACGCGGCTTTACACCAGCATGTACGATCAGCAGATTGCCCAGCAAATGACCGCCGGAAAGGGGCTCGGCCTGGCGGACATGATCGTGAAGCAGACCGCAGCCGCTCAGGGGCTCCCGCCTGAAGAGGCCCCGCCGCAGGTGCCGCTGAAGTTTGATCTGGAAAAGGTGACCAGTTATCAAAATCAGGCGCTGACGCAGATGGTGCGTAAGGCGATGCCGAAACCGGCAGAAACGCGTGACGAGCCGCTCTCCGGCGACAGCAAAGACTTCCTGGCGCAGCTCTCCCTCCCGGCGCGTCTTGCCAGTGAAGAGAGCGGCGTGCCGCACCATCTGATTCTGGCGCAGGCGGCGCTGGAGTCGGGCTGGGGGCAACGTCAGATCCGCAGGGAGAACGGCGAGCCGAGCTTCAACATCTTTGGCGTGAAGGCCACCTCCAGCTGGAAAGGGCCGACCACGGAAATCACCACCACCGAATATGAGAACGGTGCGGCAGTGAAGGTGAAAGCCAAATTCCGCGTCTACAGCTCGTATCTGGAAGCGTTGTCGGATTATGTCGGGCTGCTGAGCCGGAATCCGCGCTACACCGCCGTGACCCAGGCCGCCACGCCAGAGCAGGGCGCTCAGGCATTGCAGAATGCTGGCTACGCGACCGATCCAAACTATGCGCGCAAGCTGACCAGCATGATCCAGCAGCTGAAATCCATGTCTGAGAAGGTCAGCAAAGCGTATAGCACAGATCTCGAAAATCTGTTCTGAAAGTTCTCAAGTCCCGGTGGAGGTTGCCGATAACCTTCATCAGGACTCGTGTCTGAACGTATAAAAGGAACCCCCATGTCCAGTTTGATTAACAGCGCCATGAGTGGCCTCAGTGCTGCGCAGTCGGCACTCAATACCGTCAGTAATAATATTTCAAGCTACAACGTGGCAGGTTATACCCGCCAGACCACCATTCTGGGGGCATCAAACAGCACCCTGACCGGCGGTGGCTGGGTGGGTAACGGGGTCTATGTCTCCGGTGTTCAGCGTGAATATGATGCGTTTATCACCAACCAGCTGCGCGCGGCGCAGAACCAGAGCAGTGGGCTGACCACGCGCTACCAGCAGATGTCAAAAATTGACGACGTGCTTTCTGATACCACGAACTCGCTTTCTGCCAACCTCCAGGATTTCTTTAAAAGCCTGCAAACGCTGGTGAGTAACGCAGAAGATCCGGCTGCACGCCAGACGGTACTCGGGAAGGCGGATGGTCTGGTAAACCAGTTTAAAACCAACGATCAATACCTCCGCGATCAGGATGCGCAGGTCAATACGGCGATTTCTACCAGCGTCGATCAGATCAATAACTACGCGAAACAGATTGCCAATCTTAACGATCAGATCTCCCGGCTGACTGGCGTCGGTGCGGGCGCATCCCCGAATGAACTGCTCGATCAGCGCGATCAGCTGGTGAGTGAACTGAACAAGATTGTCGGTGTGGATGTCACCGTACAGGACAGCGGCACCTACAACATCTCTATCGCCAACGGTTACACCCTGGTACAGGGCAGCAACGCCAGCCAGCTGGCGGCGGTGAAATCCAGTGCGGACCCAGCGCGTACAACAATTGCGTATGTGGATGCCGCAGCGGGCAACGTGGAGATCTCAGAAAAACAGATCACCACGGGGTCGCTTGGCGGGCTGTTAACGTTCCGTTCTCAGGATCTGGATCAGGCGCGAAACACCCTTAACCAGATGGCGCTGGCGTTTGCCGATGCCATGAATACCCAGCACCAGGCAGGCTTTGATGCCAACGGGGATCCAGGCGGTAAGCTGTTTGATTTTGGCTCCCCGGCAGTGCTGAGTAACGGTAAAAACACCGGAAGCGCGTCCGTTACGGCCACGATGACGGACAGTACAAAGGTCCAGGCGACAAACTATAAAGTTGAATACAACGGTACAGACTGGACAATTACGCGTCTGTCGGACAACACCAGCTTCACGGCCAAGCCTGACGCCAGCGGTAATCTGTCGTTTGATGGTCTCAACGTTAAGATTAGCGGTTCGGCCAATAATAAAGACAGCTTTATCGTGAAGCCGGTGAATGACGTCATCGTGAAAATGGACGTTGCGATCAGCGACGAATCCAAACTGGCGATGGCCTCCGCGAAAGGAAGCGGCGAAAGCGACAATACCAATGGCCAGAAGCTGCTGGATTTACAGAGCGCCAAATTGGTGGGAGGGAGCAAAACCTTTAACGATGCTTATGCCGCGCTGGTCAGTACGGTGGGCAGCACCACGGCGTCGCTGAAAACCAGCAGCGAAACCAAAGTTAACGTGGTGACGCAGCTGACCAAACAACAGCAGTCAATCTCCGGGGTTAACCTGGATGAAGAGTATGGCAACCTGCAACGCTATCAGCAGTACTATCTGGCGAATGCGCAGGTGCTGCAAACGGCGAGCACGCTGTTTGATGCATTGATCAATATCCGCTAAGGCTGAGGCATAAAAAATGCGTATTAGTACTCAAATGATGTATGAGCAAAGCATGCGCGGTGTGACGAACTCCCAAAGTCTCTGGCTCAGCTACGGCGAGCAGATGTCTACGGGGAAGCGTATCAACCGTCCGTCTGACGATCCGATTGCCGCCTCGCAGGCCGTTGTGCTCTCTCAGGCTCAAACGCAAAACAGCCAGTATGCGCTGGCACGCTCCTTCGCTACGACGAAAGTCTCGCTGGAAGAGAACGTGTTATCGCAAGTGACAACCGCCATCCAGGCTGCTCAGGAAAAGATTGTCAATGCGGGCAACGGTACGTTAAGTGACGATGACCGCGCTTCGCTGGCCACGAACCTGCAAGGTATTCGCGATCAGCTCATGAACCTGGCTAACAGCACGGACGGTAACGGTCGCTATATTTTTTCCGGTTACAAGACCGAAGCGGCGGCTTTCGACCAGGCGACGGGTGATTATAAGGGCGGCGGAACGCCAATCAGCCAGCAGGTTGACTCCGCGCGCACGATGCAAATTAGCCATACGGGCACTGAAGTTTTCGATAGCTTCACCAGCAATGCCAAGCCAGAGCCAGATGGTAGTGCGCCGGAAACGAATTTGTTCAAGATCCTCGACTCCGCAATTGAAGCGCTGAATACGCCGATTGGGGAGGACGAAACGAAAGCCGAGGCGTTTACGGCGGCTATTGATAAAGCCAACCGTGGCCTGAGCAACTCCCTCAACAACGTGCTGACCGTGCGCGCCGACCTCGGCATCAAGCTGGATGAGCTGGGCAAGCTGGACGCTCTGGGTGAAGACCGCGCGCTGGGTCAGACGCAGCAGATGAGTAACCTGGTTGACGTGGACTGGAACTCGGTGATTTCGTCCTACACCATGCAGCAGGCGGCGTTGCAGGCCTCGTATAAAGCCTTTAGCGATATGCAGGGTATGTCTTTGTTCCAGATGAACAAATAAGACTCTGACCTGTTTGACATGTCTTGAAACTGGGCATGTTTTGACTGCCCAACCCGTCCGGGTTGGGCATTTTTTTTACACACTTTCTGCCTGTGCGGACAGCACCCGGGCGCTTTCAATCACTCTGATAGCCAGCGCAATGGCACCACACAGGGTTGCCAGAGCCACCACGCCAGACCAGCCTGCCAGCGTATAGATATTGCTGCCTAATGCCGAACCCAGCGCCATTCCGATGAAAATGACGGTAAACAGCAGGGCGTTCAGGCGTCCGCGGGCCTGCGGCTCAAGGCTGTAGACCAGGTTCTGGTGGGCCACGAGGCTGGACTGCAAGCCGAGATCGAAACCGACCGCGGAGAGGGCAATCAGGATCAACTGACCGTGTACACCCAGTGCCGGCATCATGAACATCAGGGCAAACGAGAGGGTCACCAGCGCGGCACCCAGCTGGGTCACTTTACCTGCGCCCAGCTTATCGGCAAGACCACCCGCCAGCGGTGCGGCCAGCGCGCCAGCGGCTCCGGCAATACCAAATCCACCCGCTACGGCACTGCCAAGGTGATACCGTTCCAGCAGCATGACCGCCAGCGTTGACCAGAATGCGCTAAAGGCAATCGACAGAAAACCCTGGGCCAGCGCGGCCCGACGCAGCGCCGGATAGCGGCGCCAGAGGTGTTCCATGGAGCGCATCAGCGCCGGGTAGCTCAGCGTGGAGTGAACGGCGAAGCGGGGAAGCACGGCCCACATCACCACGCCAATAAAGGCAATACTTGTGGCGGCAAGCTGATACATCACCCGCCAGCCAAAGGCCTCACCCACCACGCCGCTCACGGTTCTGGAGAGCAAAATCCCCAGCAGCAGGCCGGTCATCACCGTGCCGACCGTTTTTCCCTGTTTACCTTCCGGCGCGAGGATCGCTGCGGCCGGGACAATATCCTGCGCCATGGTGGCGGCCATGCCAATCAGCAGGCTGGTGAGCAGCAGGGAGTGCAGTTGTCCGGTCAGGCTACAACCCAGCAGGAACAGCGCCAGAGCCGCACTTTTTATCAGGATCAGCGTTCTGCGGTCATGACGATCGCCGAGCGGGAGCAGAAACAGGATGCCCAGGGCATAACCCGCCTGGGTGAGCGTCGGGACCATGCCCATGCCTTCGATGCTCAGATGCAGGTCTGAGCCCATCAGCGGCAGCAGAGGCTGGGCATAATAGATGGATGCCACGCTAAAGCCCGCACCGAGCGCCAGCATTAAGATTACCCAGCGGCTTACGGCCCGGGTGGTGGTTGTGTTCATAAGATGTTCCTCATTCGTCGTGTGCGGCTATTTTTTATCAGTACGCCTTGCGACGGTAGCGGGCGCGGTGGTAAAACGCTTATACGTGTGGCGTATGGGTAAAAATGGTATGAAAAGGTCTGAGCGTATAGATCGGGTAGAACTGATGCGAACGTTTGTTCGCATTGTGGAGGCGGGGTCTCTTTCTGCGGCGGCACGTCAGCTGGCAACAACCCAGGCCACGGTGAGCCGACGGTTGCAGTCGCTTGAGACCATGCTGGGAGTACGCCTGATGCTGCGCACAACCCATACGACCCGGCTGACCGATGACGGCGAACGCTGCTATCAGCATGCCCGACGGGTGATTGACAGCTGGCTGGCGCTGGAAGACGAGGTAGGGCAGACGGAAGATGAACCGGTTGGGGTGCTGAGGGTGCGCGCCCCGCACGCGTTTGGCCAGGATCAGCTTCTGAAACCGTTAACCGAATTTTTACAGCGCTATCCCCAGCTTTCTGTTGAGTGGATGCTCAACGATCGCTCGGTTGATTTCCTCGGCGACAACCTTGACTGTGCTATTAGGGTGGGTGTGGAAGTCGATCCGGCAACCGTGTCCGTGCTGCTGGCTGAAGTGCCGCGCTCGGTGGTGGCGTCACCGGAATTACTGGCCCGTTATCCCGCTGTTAAAACGCCGGAAGATTTGCAACAGCTTCCCTGGATTGCCATCAGCTCTTTTTATCAACGCCATGTGGAGCTTTTCCACGACACATCATCCGCCCCGGCGCGGGTTACCATTACGCCACGCCTGAGTACCGACAGCCTGTATGTGGCGCGCAATACGGCACTCACCGGGCTTGGCGTAGCGGTGGTATCCAGCTGGACGGTACAGGATGATATTCGGGAAGGAAGACTGGTGCATCTACTGCCAGAGTGGCAGCCGGCAGCGTTACCGGTACATCTGGTTTACCCCTGGTCTCGTTATTATCCGGCGCGTTTGCGGCGTTTTCTGGAGCTGATGCGGCAGATAATGCCGGAGGTCACCGGGATGAGAAAGCCCCTGCAACAGCCATAAAAAAGCCGACCCGAAGGTCGGCTTTCAGTCTTACTTAGCGTGCGTTATTCAACAGGCTGAGGACGGGTAGCTGGCGCAGTAGCCATGTGCGTCGCACTGTGACCACCGGCAGCACCTTTGCCTTCGAAGTTGAATGCCGGACGAACCCAGTCGCTATGGCGTGGCGCTTCAGGTACATACTCAGGTGCCGGGGCGCGAGTCATCGGCGCGGTAGCTACGTGAGCAGGCGCTGGAGCGGCAACGACCTCAACCGGCTCGGATTTCACTTCAGGCGCTTTGACCTCTTCGACAACAGGTTCAACCTGAATCTCGACGTCCTGAACAACCTCTTCCGTCACCGTCTCGACGGCAACGTCTGCGGGTTCTTCTGCTGCGGAGATTGGTTCAGCTTCTTCCGCGACTTCTTCAGCCACCACGGTATCTTCTTCGGCAATGATCTGCGGAGCGGCATCAACCGGCGCAGCAATCACTTCAGGATGGGTCGTTTCCACTTCCACAGCCTGCGGTGCCGCCGTGTCAACAACCTGCGGTTCAACCACGGTTGCCGCTTCAGTCACGACGTCTTCCACCGCTGCTACCGGTGCAATCACCTCTTCGGTCACAGCCTGTTCTTCAACAGCTTGCTCCGGGCGAGCAACCGGATAACGGATCCAGACTTTGCCGGATGCCATCTCAGGTGACGCGCACGCCACGGTCAGCGGCATTGGCGACTGAGTCGGGTAACGCTCGTCACGGTAACGACGACGACGCTGACCGCTCACGCGCAGATGACGCGGAGAACGACGGGAGCGACGCGGCATACCTGCGTTGTCACGGTTTTCGCTGCTTTCGTCCTGCTCAACCTGATTTTCCACGACGGCTGGCAGGTCAACTTTCGCAACCTGGGTACCCGTTGTGCTTTCTGCTGCTTCAACCGCGATAACGTCGTTTTCTTCCGCCTGAACAGCACCCACACGTACTTTCTGGGTCAGCTGACGCTGCTTACGACGCGGCATAACCTGAGTACGCTCTTCCTGCTCCGTGTCCTGCTGTTCAACAGGCGCTTCGCGGTTCAGGTTTTTGACTTCCTGCTGGGCCTGGCGTTTCTCGTCGTTACGACGACGGTTACGCTCGCGGCGAGGCTGCTGCTCGTCACGCTGTTTGCTCTTCTCGGACTCATCGCCCGCCTGCTGGCGAATCTCACGATCTTCAACGTTCTGCTGTTGCTTCTCGCGACGGTTGCGACGGTTGTCCTCGCGTTGTTCACGACCTTCGTTGTTCTCGGAACGATTATCACGGCGCTCGTTACGATCGCTACGGTCGTTGCGGTCATTACGATCGCGACGATTGTTCTGACGCTTACGACGGTCCTGCTGACGCTCAGGTTTCGCTTCTTTTGGCGCTTCTTTCGGCTGCTCAGGCTGAACTTCTTCGCCAGCAAACATTTTTTTCAACGCGCCGAAGATGCGGCTCAGGAGACCCGGCTGCTCAGGCTGCGCTTTTGGCGCGGCAGGGGCCGCCTTTTGCACGGCAGGTTTTGCCGCTGGTTTTTCCAGCGTCGCTTCCGGCGGGGCTTCCGGCATGATGAAGGTTGCTAATGCAGGCTGCTCAGGCAGTTTACGCTCGGCAGGCTCTTCATCCGATGGCAGCGCCATTTCTTCTTCATGCAGCTTCGGTAGCAGGTAGCTGAGGGTGCTTGTCTCTTCGCCTTTACGCACGCGCAGCACGTGATAGTGCGGGGTTTGCATCTCGTCGTTTGGCACGATGATGCAGCGAACACCGCCCTGACGCGCTTCGATTGCGCTTACCGCTGCACGTTTTTCGTTCAGCAGGTAGGAGGCAATCGGCACCGGAACGATGGCGTGAACCTCTTTGGTGTTCTCTTTCAGCGCTTCTTCTTCAATCAGACGCAGAATAGAGAGGGAGAGCGATTCATTGTCACGCACGGTACCCGTACCGGAACAGCGCGGGCAGACGTGATGGCTGGACTCGCCGAGTGACGGGCTCAGACGCTGACGGGACATTTCCAGCAGGCCGAAGCGCGAGATATGGCTAATCTGGATACGTGCGCGATCCTGGCGCACCGCTTCACGCAAACGGTTTTCAACCGCACGCTGGTGGCGAACCGGGGTCATGTCGATGAAGTCGATAACAATCAGACCACCCAGGTCGCGCAGGCGGAGCTGGCGGGCGATTTCATCAGCGGCTTCAAGGTTGGTGTTGAAGGCGGTCTCTTCGATGTCGCCGCCACGGGTTGCACGCGCGGAGTTGATGTCGATAGCGGTCAGCGCTTCGGTGGTATCAATTACGATAGAACCGCCGGACGGCAGACGCACTTCACGCTGGAAGGCAGACTCGATCTGGGATTCAATCTGATAGTGGCTGAACAGCGGGATTTCACCGGTGTACAGTTTAATTTTGCTGGTGAAATCCGGGCGACCCAGCGCGGCGATGTGCTGGCGAGCCAGCTCAAGCACTTTCGGGTTATCAATCAGAATTTCACCGATGTCCTGACGTAGATAATCACGGAAGGCACGCACAATAACGTTGCTTTCCTGGTGGATCAGGAACGGAGCAGGACGGCTCTCAGCCGCTTTCTTGATGGCTTCCCAGTGCTTCAGACGGAAGCTCAGGTCCCACTGCAACGCTTCGGCAGATTTGCCGACGCCTGCGGTGCGCACGATAAGGCCCATGCCGTCTGGCAGCTCGAGACTTGCCAGCGCTTCTTTCAGCTCGGTACGGTCATCGCCTTCGATACGGCGAGAGATGCCACCCGCACGCGGGTTGTTTGGCATCAATACCAGATAGCTTCCTGCCAGGCTGATAAAGGTGGTCAGTGCGGCACCTTTGTTGCCACGCTCTTCTTTATCGATCTGGACGATAACTTCCTGACCTTCACGCAGAACATCTTTAATGTTCGGACGGCCATGGGAGTTGTAGTTTGCAGGAAAATATTCGCGGGCGATTTCTTTGAGAGGAAGGAAACCGTGACGCTCAGCACCGTAATCGACAAATGCAGCTTCAAGGCTTGGTTCAATGCGGGTGATTTTGCCTTTGTAAATGTTCGCTTTTTTCTGTTCGTGTCCAGGACTTTCGATATCCAGATCGTACAGGCGCTGCCCATCCACAAGGGCGACACGCAACTCTTCTTGCTGAGTTGCGTTGATTAACATTCTTTTCATCGTAACTTACTCGTTATTCTTACATTGACGACAAAGCTGCGGGCAAGGTGACGCTTTCCGGGGTATGAACCGATGGCCTCGTGTCTATTCACGTCGCCAACCTCACGGTTGTCGCTCGCTTAAGAGGCGCAGAGTGTCGGTTGCCTGTGTTTCATACGGAAACACAGCGCAATTATCAGGGGAATTGCCTGGGAAAACTCTCCAGAGAACAATCCTTATACCGGGAAGTACTGCAACCCGCAGCCCGCTAACTGCCTGAAAGATCAATACGTCTTACGCCATTGCTGCGTGGATGATCGGTCAGACAAAATTGGTCATTCCGTCGACATCCTTACAAAACCCGGATTTAACGCGGAAAACGGATTCATTATTCCACTGCTCGCCGGGTTATAGCAAGATGACTTTTACCAATTATCACCCGGTTACTCACAGTTTCTTCACTTCAACGGGGTGATTGGTTTAATAACCACCAAATCGATTGCGCGAAAGGGGAGTGGTCCGGATAAAAGTAAATATAAGCATAGAAAAATGAGTGGCGCTAATGTCTGACGCTATTTAGAATCGCCAACCATGAAAACAGAGACTCCAGCCGTAAAAATGGTTGCCATCGCCGACGACGAGGCGGGGCAACGTATCGATAATTTTTTGCGCACCCAGTTGAAGGGCGTGCCAAAAAGTATGATTTATCGCATCTTGCGTAAGGGCGAGGTGCGGGTGAACAAAAAACGCGTGAAGCCAGAGTATAAGCTCGAGGCGGGCGATGAAGTCCGGATTCCACCGGTACGTGTTGCAGAGCGTGAAGAAGAGGTCGTTTCTCCGAAGCTGCAAAAAGTCGCGGCCCTGAGCGACGTTATCCTTTATGAGGACGACCACATTCTGGTGCTGAATAAACCGTCCGGAACGGCGGTACACGGGGGGAGCGGTCTGAGCTTCGGCGTGATTGAAGGGTTACGCGCGCTGCGCCCGGAAGCGCGTTTCCTCGAACTGGTTCACCGTCTTGACCGCGATACCTCTGGCGTGCTGCTGGTGGCGAAAAAACGTTCTGCGCTGCGTTCTTTGCACGAGCAACTTCGTGAAAAAGGGATGCAGAAAGATTACCTGGCGCTGGTTCGCGGCCAGTGGCAGTCCCACGTGAAAGTGGTGCAGGCGCCGCTGCTGAAAAATATTTTGCAAAGCGGCGAGCGCATTGTTCGCGTTAATCAGGAAGGGAAACCGTCTGAGACGCGCTTTAAAGTCGAAGAGCGCTACGAATTCGCCACGCTGGTGCGCTGTAGTCCGGTGACGGGGCGTACCCACCAGATTCGCGTCCATACCCAGTTTGCGGGCCATCCGATTGCGTTTGATGACCGCTATGGCGATCGCGAATTTGATAAGCAGCTGGCGGGGACCGGGCTGTCGCGTCTGTTCCTGCATGCGGCAGCGCTGAAGTTTACCCATCCGAATACCGGTGAAATTATTCGTATTGAAGCGCCGCTGGATGAGCAGCTCAAACGCTGTCTGAAAGTTCTGCGCGGCTGATTTTGTGCCGGGTGGCGCTGCGCTTACCCGGCCTACGAAATCCGTAGGCCCATGCAAGCGAAGCGCCGCTGGGCAAACTCACGCCGTCAGTGGATTACACTCTTCTCGCCTTAACATCTGGCACAGCGCAATCAGCGGCAACCCCACCAGCGTGTTGGGATCGCGACCATCCAGCTTGTCGAACAACGCAATCCCTAGTCCTTCACTTTTAAAGCTCCCTGCACAGTTTAGCGGACGTTCCCGACGCACATAATCCATAATCTCCTGCTCGCTAAGATGACGGAAGTGCACATCAAACGGCTCGCACTCGGTTTGCAGATGACCGGAAGCCGAATTATAAAGCGCCAGGCCGGTATAAAAGGTCACGATACCGCCTCGCGCACGCAACAGCTGCTGGCAGGCGTTTTCTTCCGTATGCGGTTTGCCGGTGATTTCGCCGTCCAGCACACAAACCTGATCGGAGCCTATAATCAGATGTGCGGGGTAACGTACGGCCAGCGACTGTGCTTTCTCTTTCGCGAGACGGGTCACCAGATGACGCGGTGACTCGCCCGGCTGTGGCGTTTCATCCACCTCCGGCGCAGCGCATTCAAACGGGATTCCGAGCTTTTCCAGCAGCATTCGGCGATAAGGTGAAGTGGAAGCAAGGACGAGATTTGGCATATTTTTATCACCAGATATAGCGTATCGATGCCAGCCATTTTAAACTACAGGCCGCAATGTGTGCGAATAATTGGCAAAAGGCAGCTCTGGTTGCCTTTTTCTTTGACTCTATGACGTTACAAAGTTAATATGCGCGCCCTATGCAAAAGGTAAAATTACCCCTGACTCTTGATCCGGTTCGTACGGCTCAAAAACGCCTCGATTACGAAGGAATCTATTCTTCCGATCAGGCTGAGCGTATTGCCGAATCTGTAGTCAGTGTGGACAGTGATGTAAAATGCTCCATGTCGTTCGCTATCGACAACCAGCGTCTCGCCGTGTTAACCGGTGATGCAAAGGTGACGGTAACGCTCGAATGTCAGCGTTGCGGGAAACCGTTTGTACAGCATGTTCACACAACGTATTGTTTTAGTCCGGTTCGTTCTGACGAACAGGCTGAAGCACTCCCGGAAGCGTATGAGCCGATTGAGGTTAACGAATTCGGTGAAATCGATCTTCTGGCGCTGGTTGAAGATGAAGTCATCCTCTCCCTGCCAGTCGTTCCGGTGCATGATTCTGAACACTGTGAAGTGTCCGAGGCGGACATGGTCTTTGGGGAACTGCCTGATGAAGCGCAAAAACCAAACCCATTTGCCGTATTAGCCAGCTTAAAGCGTAAGTAATTGAGGAGTAAGGTCCATGGCCGTACAACAGAATAAACCAACCCGTTCCAAACGTGGCATGCGTCGTTCCCATGACGCGCTGACCGCAGTTACCAGCCTGTCTGTAGACAAGACTTCTGGTGAGAAACACCTGCGTCACCACATCACCGCTGACGGTTTCTACCGCGGCCGCAAGGTTATCACTAAGTAATCACGCGTCAGCGTGATTAGGCTTAGTGAGGAACTTCCCCGTGCAAACGGGGAGTTTACCGAACCAGGCTGCGACGATACCTTGACACGTCTAACCCTGGCGTTAGATGTCATGGGGGGAGATTTTGGCCCTACCGTGACAGTGCCTGCAGCATTGCAGGCACTGAATTCTAATTCGCAACTCACACTTCTTTTAGTCGGTAATCCCGACACAATCACGCCATTACTTGCAAAAGCTGACTTTGAACAACGTTCGCGTCTGCAGATTATTCCTGCGCAGTCAGTTATTGCCAGTGATGCCCGGCCATCGCAGGCTATTCGTAATAGCCGCGGTAGCTCTATGCGAATGGCGCTGGAGCTGGTGAAAGAAGGGCGAGCGCAGGCTTGCGTCAGCGCGGGAAATACTGGCGCGCTGATGGGGCTGTCGAAATTATTGCTCAAGCCGATTGAGGGCATTGAGCGTCCGGCGCTGGTGACGGTGTTACCGCATCAGCAGAAGGGCAAAACGGTGGTGCTGGATCTGGGCGCTAACGTGGATTGTGATAGTACAATGCTGGCTCAGTTTGCCGTTATGGGGTCGGTGCTGGCTGAAGACGTGGTCGGGATTAACAATCCCCGCGTTGCTTTACTGAATATTGGTGAAGAAGAGACTAAAGGCCTGGACAGTATCCGCGACGCTGCGGAAATACTCAAACAGGTCCCCTCCATCAACTATATTGGTTATCTCGAAGCCAATGAGTTGCTGACGGGCAAAACGGATGTATTAGTGTGTGATGGCTTCACCGGAAACGTGACGTTGAAGACCATGGAAGGGGTCGTACGAATGTTCCTTTCTCTGCTGAAATCGCAGGGAGAAGGTAAAAAAAGGTCCTGGTGGCTGATTTTATTAAAGCGTTGGTTACAAAAAAGCCTGACGCGGCGATTCAGTCACCTCAACCCCGACCAGTATAATGGCGCCTGTCTGTTAGGATTGCGCGGCATCGTGATTAAGAGTCATGGCGCCGCCAATCAGCGAGCATTTACCGTCGCGATTGAACAGGCAGTGCAGGCGGTGCAGCGACAAGTCCCTCAGAGGATTGCCGCTCGCCTGGGATCTGTATTAGCTAAAAGTGACTGAGCGTACATGTATACGAAGATTTTAGGTACCGGCAGCTACCTGCCAAAACAAGTGCGTACCAACGCCGATCTTGAAAAAATGGTAGATACGTCTGACGAGTGGATTGTCACGCGCACAGGTATCCGTGAACGTCGTATCGCCGCGCCAGACGAAACTGTGTCCACCATGGGCTACGAAGCCGCTCAGCGAGCGCTTGAGATGGCTGGCATTGATAAAGAACAGATCGGGCTTATTGTGGTGGCGACAACCTCTGCCACGCATGCCTTCCCAAGCGCAGCGTGCCAGGTGCAGAACATGCTCGGCATCAAAGGCTGCCCGGCATTTGATGTTGCAGCAGCGTGCGCGGGTTTCACCTATGCGCTGAGCATCGCCGATCAGTATGTAAAATCGGGCGCCGTAAAATATGCGCTGGTGATCGGCGCTGATGTGCTGGCGCGTACCTGCGATCCAACCGATCGCGGCACGATCATTATTTTTGGCGATGGCGCGGGCGCGGTGCTGCTGGGGCAGTCCGAAGAGCCGGGCATCATCTCCACGCACCTGCATGCCGATGGCCGCTACGGCGAGCTGTTAACGCTGCCTAACGCCGATCGCGTTAATCCTGATAACTCCATTTATCTCACCATGGCAGGTAATGAAGTATTCAAGGTGGCGGTGACTGAGCTTGCGCATATTGTCGATGAGACGCTGGAAGCCAATAACCTTGAACGCACCGCACTCGACTGGCTGGTGCCGCATCAGGCGAACCTGCGTATCATCAGCGCGACGGCGAAGAAGCTGGGCATGTCTATGGATAACGTTGTGGTGACGCTTGATCGCCACGGCAACACCTCTGCGGCATCGGTACCGTGCGCATTTGACGAAGCGGTACGCGATGGACGAATTAAACGGGGCCAACTGGTCTTGCTTGAAGCCTTTGGTGGCGGGTTCACCTGGGGTTCCGCGCTGGTTCGTTTCTAGGATAAGGATTAAAAAATGACGCAATTTGCTTTTGTGTTCCCGGGACAGGGCTCGCAAACTGTTGGGATGTTGTCTGAAATGGCAGCAAACTATCCGGTTATTGAAGAGACTTTCCGTGAAGCCTCTGACGCGCTGGGTTATGATCTGTGGGCGCTGACCCAACAGGGCCCCGCTGAAGAGCTGAACAAAACCTGGCAGACTCAACCGGCACTGCTGGCAGCCTCCGTCGCATTGTGGCGCGTATGGCAGCAGCAGGGCGGCAAAGCGCCGACGCTGATGGCGGGTCATAGCCTGGGTGAATACTCTGCGCTGGTCTGCGCAGGGGTGATTGCCTTCGCTGACGCGGTACGCCTGGTTGAATTGCGTGGTAAATTCATGCAGGAAGCGGTGCCAGAGGGCACGGGCGGCATGTCTGCCATCATCGGTCTGGATGATGCGTCTATCGCTAAAGCCTGTGAAGAATCTGCTGAAGGTCAGGTCGTTTCTCCGGTAAACTTTAACTCGCCAGGCCAGGTGGTTATCGCGGGTCATAAAGAAGCGGTTGAGCGTGCAGGTGCTGCCTGTAAAGCTGCGGGCGCAAAACGTGCACTGCCCCTGCCGGTGAGCGTACCGTCTCACTGCGCGCTGATGAAGCACGCTGCCGATAAGCTGGCGGTTGAGCTGGAAAAAATGACCTTTAACGCACCGACGATTTCCGTTGTGAATAACGTCGATGTGCAGTGCGAAACCGCGCCGGAGGCTATCCGTAACGCGCTGGTTCGCCAGCTCTACAGCCCGGTTCAGTGGACTAAAACCGTTGAATTTATGGCGTCTCAGGGCGTTGAACATCTGTATGAAGTTGGTCCAGGTAAGGTACTTACCGGTCTGACAAAACGTATTGTAGACACCCTGACTGCCTCGGCGATTAACGAGCCGGAAGCCATGAAAGCGGCACTCTCGCAATAAAAGAGGAATACCATGAGTTTTGAAGGAAAAATTGCCCTGGTGACCGGCGCAAGCCGCGGTATTGGGCGCGCTATTGCTGAAACACTGGTTGCGCGCGGCGCGACGGTGATCGGGACTGCGACCAGTGAGAATGGCGCACAGGCCATCAGCGACTATCTGGGTGCGAACGGTAAAGGTCTGGTACTGAATGTGACTGAACCAGCATCTATCGAATCTGTTCTGGAAAATATTCGCGCAGAGTTTGGCGAAGTGGATATTCTGGTCAATAATGCCGGGATCACTCGCGACAACCTGCTGATGCGAATGAAAGACGACGAGTGGAACGATATTATCGAAACCAACCTGTCATCTGTATTCCGTCTGTCAAAAGCGGTAATGCGCGCTATGATGAAAAAGCGTCATGGTCGTATTATCACTGTAGGTTCTGTGGTTGGTACCATGGGAAATGCTGGTCAGGCTAACTACGCTGCGGCGAAAGCAGGTCTGATCGGTTTCAGTAAGTCGCTGGCGCGTGAAGTCGCGTCCCGCGGAATTACTGTAAACGTTGTTGCTCCGGGCTTTATTGAAACGGACATGACGCGTGCGCTGACTGATGAGCAGCGTGCGGGTACGCTGGCGGCAGTTCCGGCGGGTCGTCTTGGCGACCCTAAAGAAATCGCCAGCGCGGTTGCATTTTTAGCCTCTGACGAAGCGGGTTACATCACTGGTGAAACCCTCCACGTCAACGGCGGGATGTACATGGTTTAATCACGATCGAAAATATTTGCGTTATTTGGGCAAATGGCCTCAAAATAACGTAAAATCGTGGTAAGACCTGCCGGGATTTAGTTGCAAATTTTTCAACATTTTATACACTACGAAAACCATCGCGAAAGCGAGTTTTGATAGGAAATTTAAGAGTATGAGCACTATCGAAGAACGCGTTAAGAAAATTATCGGCGAACAGCTGGGCGTTAAGCAGGAAGAAGTTGTGAACTCCGCTTCCTTTGTTGAAGACCTGGGCGCAGATTCTCTTGACACCGTTGAGCTGGTAATGGCTCTGGAAGAAGAGTTTGATACTGAGATTCCGGACGAAGAAGCTGAGAAAATCACCACCGTTCAGGCTGCCATTGATTACATCAACGGTCACCAGGCGTAAGTGAACATCTCCAGGCGGTCATTCGACCGCCTGAGTTTTATCTTTTGTTGTCCCACGAATCTCTTTTTTTATCCCTCCCTGGAGGACAAGCGTGTCTAAGCGTCGTGTAGTTGTGACCGGACTTGGCATGTTGTCTCCTGTCGGCAATACCGTAGAGTCCACCTGGAAAGCTCTCCTTGCCGGTCAGAGCGGCATCAGCCTAATCGACCATTTCGATACTAGCGCCTATGCAACGAAATTTGCTGGCTTAGTAAAGGATTTTAACTGTGAAGAGATCATCTCGCGCAAAGAACAGCGCAAGATGGATGCCTTCATTCAATATGGAATTGTCGCTGGCGTTCAGGCCATGCAGGATTCTGGCCTTGAGATTACGGAAGAGAACGCGACCCGTATCGGCGCCGCTATCGGCTCCGGGATTGGCGGTCTTGGTCTGATTGAAGAAAACCATACATCTCTGATGAATGGCGGCCCGCGTAAAATCAGCCCGTTCTTCGTTCCGTCTACGATTGTCAACATGGTGGCAGGTCACCTGACCATTATGTTCGGCCTGCGTGGCCCAAGCATCTCAATCGCGACAGCCTGTACGTCTGGCGTGCATAACATCGGCCAGGCCGCGCGTATCATTGCGTACGGCGATGCAGATGCTATGGTTGCGGGCGGCGCTGAAAAAGCCAGTACCCCGCTGGGCGTCGGTGGCTTCGGTGCAGCGCGTGCGCTCTCTACCCGAAACGATAATCCGCAGGCGGCGAGCCGTCCGTGGGATAAAGACCGTGACGGTTTCGTGCTGGGTGACGGTGCAGGCATGATCGTACTGGAAGAGTACGAACACGCGAAAAAACGTGGCGCGAAAATTTATGCTGAAGTTGTTGGCTTTGGCATGAGCAGCGATGCTTATCACATGACGTCTCCTCCAGAGAACGGCGCAGGCGCTGCGCTGGCGATGGAAAACGCCATCCGCGATGCGGGCATTACGCCGGCACAGATTGGCTACGTTAACGCCCATGGGACGTCTACCCCTGCGGGCGATAAAGCAGAAGCGCAGGCTGTTAAGTCTATCTTCGGCGAATCTGCCGGCCGCGTAATGGTAAGCTCCACGAAATCCATGACCGGTCACCTGCTGGGTGCTGCGGGGGCGGTAGAGTCGATCTACTCAATTCTCGCGCTGCGCGATCAGGCTGTACCGCCAACCATCAACCTGGATAATCCGGATGAAGGTTGCGATCTGGACTTCGTTCCTCACGAAGCACGCCAGGTTAGCGGTATGGAGTATACCCTGTGTAACTCCTTCGGCTTCGGTGGGACTAACGGCTCTCTGATCTTCAAAAAGGTCTGAGTCTGGTTGGTCGCTGACGATAAAAAAAGGTCCGCTTGCCGGGCCTTTTTTATTAGGCGAAATCCCCTTGTCCGGCTGTCCACATCCTGCCAGACTGAGCCTCCACGCATAAGGAGCCACCATGTTTTTAATTAATGGCCTTGAGCAAGAAACGCTGCCGGCAAGCGACAGGGCGACCCAGTTTGGCGATGGCTGTTTCACGACTGCGCGTATTCTCGACGGTGGCGTGTGTCTGCTCGGGGCCCATATCCTTCGTTTACAAAAAGCCTGCGAAGCACTACTGATCCCTTTCTCGCAGTGGGACATTCTTGAAAGTGAAATGCGTCGGCTGGCGTCAGATAAAGCAAGCGGCGTCCTGAAAGTCATTATCAGCCGCGGGAGCGGTGGCCGGGGCTATAGCGGTTCTGCCTGTCTGCATCCTACGCGGGTCCTTTCCGTTTCAGATTATCCTTCCCATTATGCGCACTGGCGTGAAGAGGGCGTAGCCCTGGCGTTAAGTCCGGTACGTCTGGGGCGAAACCCGATGCTCGCTGGCATAAAACATCTCAACCGCCTTGAACAGGTGCTTATTCGTACTCATCTTGAGCAGACGGAGGCCGGGGAGGCGCTGGTTCTTGACAGCGAAGGGTACATTACGGAATGCTGTGCGGCTAATTTACTCTGGCGGAAGGGCTGTGATGTGTTCACGCCTTCGCTGGAGCAGGCCGGCGTCAACGGCATTATGCGGCAGTTTTGTATGCACCAGCTGGCACGTGCAGGCTTTCGCGTTGTCGAAGTCAACGCTAAGGAAGAGGCGCTGCTGTCTGCCGATGAAGTTGTTATCTGCAATGCGCTGATGCCCGTTGTCCCCGTTCGCGCTTATGGCCGCAAATGCTGGTCATCCCGCGAGCTGTTCCAGTTTCTGGCCCCGTTATGTGAGCAAACCAGGTAGTCATGAAGAAAATGTTACGCTTTGTCCTCCTTCTTATCGTTGCGTTCGGTATCGCTGGCGGAGCGGGAGTGTGGAAAGTCCGTCAGCTGGCGGAGAGTCAGATCCTGATTAAAGACGAGACGATTTTTACCCTGAAAGCGGGTACCGGGCGGCAGGCGCTTGGTCAGCAGCTGTATGACGACAAAATTATCAATCGCCCACGCGTATTCCAGTGGCTGCTGCGTATTGAACCGGACCTGTCCCATTTCAAGGCCGGCACCTATCGCTTTACCCCTGGCATGACCGTGCGCGAGATGCTGCAACTGCTGGAGAGTGGTAAAGAAGCCCAGTTCCCGCTGCGTTTTGTGGAAGGTATGCGTCTGAGCGATTACCTCAGGCAGCTGCGGGACGCGCCATACATTAAGCATACGCTGAAAGATGACCGCTACCAGACCGTGGCAGACGCCTTAAAATTCGAACATCCCGAGTGGGTGGAAGGCTGGTTCTGGCCCGATACGTGGATGTATACGGCAGGCACGACGGATGTGGCCATTCTGAAGCGCGCGCACAACAAAATGGTCGCGGCGGTAGACGCTGCCTGGAAAGGGCGAGCAGAGGGCCTGCCTTATAAAGATCAAAACCAGTTCATGACGATGGCCTCGATCATCGAGAAAGAGACGGCCGTTGCTGCCGAACGTGACCAGGTTGCCTCGGTGTTTATTAACCGTCTGCGCATCGGCATGCGTTTGCAAACCGATCCTACCGTCATCTACGGCATGGGCGAAAACTACAACGGCAGGATTTCCAGAAAAGATCTGGAGACGCCAACGGCGTATAATACCTACGTGATTAGCGGCCTGCCGCCTGGACCGATCGCGACGCCGAGTGAAGCATCGTTGAAGGCCGCCGCGCACCCGGCCAAAACGCCGTATCTCTATTTTGTGGCTGACGGAAAAGGGGGGCATACGTTTAATACCAACCTGGCCAGCCACAATCGCTCCGTTCAGGACTATCTGAAGGCACTTAAGGAAAAAAATGCGCAGTAAATACATTGTCATTGAGGGACTCGAAGGGGCGGGCAAAACCACCGCCCGTAACGTGGTGGTGGATACGCTTACGTCGCTTGGCGTTGTCGACATGGTCTTTACCCGCGAGCCGGGCGGTACGCAGCTGGCGGAAAAACTGCGCAGCCTGGTTCTGGATATCAAATCCGTTGGCGATGAAGTTATTACCGACAAAGCGGAAGTGCTGATGTTCTATGCTGCGCGCGTTCAGCTGGTGGAGACGGTGATCAAACCCGCTCTGGCAGAAGGGAAATGGGTGATTGGCGATCGCCACGATCTCTCAACCCAGGCGTATCAGGGCGGGGGCCGGGGTATCGATCAGGCCATGCTGGCTACGCTTCGCGACGCGGTTCTGGGCGATTTCCGTCCTGACCTGACGCTGTATCTGGACGTAACTCCTGAGGTGGGCCTGAAGCGCGCCCGTGCCCGCGGCGAACTGGACCGCATTGAACAGGAGTCTTTTGATTTCTTTAACCGCACCCGTGCGCGTTATCTGGAACTGGCCGGGCAGGACAAGACCATTCGTACCATCGATGCGACGCAATCCCTTGAAGACGTTACGCGTGATATTCAGCAGACCGTTACGCAGTGGCTACAGGAGCAGCAGGCATGAAATGGTATCCATGGTTGCGCCCACACTTTGAACAGCTGATCGGCAGCTATCAGGTTGGTCGGGGGCATCATGCGTTACTGATCCAGGCGCTGCCGGGAATGGGTGATGATGCGTTGATTTACGCCATCACCCGCTTTCTGATGTGCCAACAGCCGGAAGGACATAAAAGCTGCGGTAAATGCCGGGGTTGCCAGCTCATGCAGGCGGGCACGCATCCTGACTATTACACCCTCGAACCCGAGAAGGGCAAAAATACGCTCGGTATCGACGCGGTGCGTGAGGTCAGTGAGAAACTGTACGAATATGCGCGTCTGGGGGGGGCGAAAGTGGTGTGGCTGAATGACGCCGCGCTACTCACGGAAGCCGCAGCCAACGCCCTGTTAAAAACCCTGGAAGAGCCGCCAGAGAATACCTGGTTTTTCCTCTCCTGCCGCGAGCCGGAACGCTTGCTGGCGACGCTGCGCAGTCGCTGCCTTCTTCACCACCTCGCTGTCCCTCAGGAATCCTGGGCGCTCGCCTGGCTTGAGCGAGAAGTGACGGTGTCACAAGATGCGGCGCGCTCGGCGTTGCGCCTGTGCAGCGGTGCGCCTGCGGCTGCGCTGGCCTTATTGCAGCCGGAGGTGTGGTCCCAGCGTGAAACGCTATGTCGTGCGGTTGAATCAGCCCTCGACAGCCATGACTGGCTGAGCGTGCTGCCAGCGCTGAACAGCGATCAGGCACCGGAACGGCTGCACTGGCTGGCCGCGCTGCTGCTGGATGCGCTCAAAATCCAGCAGGGGGCGACGCTTCTGACTAACCCTGACGTGTGGGCGCTGGTCACCACGCTGGCGAATCGCCTGTCAGGGCAGTCGCTGCACGCTATCCTTCATGATATCTGCCAGAGTCGTGAACAACTTTTGACGGTAACCGGTCTCAATCGCGAGCTTTTACTGACCGACCAGTTACTGCGTATCGAACACTACCTGCAACCAGGCGTCATACCGCCGGTTTCCCACCTCTGAGAGAGACGTTATGTTTTTAGTCGACTCACACTGCCATCTCGATGGCCTGGATTATCAGTCCCTGCATAAAAATGTGGACGACGTGCTGGCGAAAGCCGCCGCGCGCGATGTGAAATTTTGCCTGGCCGTGGCGACCACGTTGCCGGGTTACCGCGCCATGCGTGAACTGGTAGGCGAGCGCGATAATGTCGTCTTCTCCTGCGGCGTGCATCCGCTGAATCAGGATGAAGCGTACGACGTTGAGGATTTACGCCGTCTTGCCGCAGAAGAGGGCGTAGTGGCGATGGGCGAGACCGGTCTCGACTATTTCTACACCCCGGAAACGAAACCTCGCCAGCAGGAATCCTTCCGCAACCACATCCGTATTGGCCGTGAACTGAATAAGCCGGTTATCGTTCATACCCGCGATGCGCGCGCCGACACGCTGGCGATCCTGCGGGAAGAAAAGGTGACGGATTGCGGTGGCGTACTACACTGTTTCACTGAAGACAGAGAAACGGCGGGTAAGCTGCTTGATTTAGGCTTTTATATCTCGTTCTCGGGGATTGTAACGTTCCGGAATGCTGAGCAACTGCGTGATGCGGCGCGATATGTTCCGCTGGATCGTATTCTGGTGGAAACCGATTCCCCGTACCTGGCACCGGTGCCTCATCGCGGCAAAGAAAATCAGCCAGCGATGACCCGGGATGTCGCTGAGTATATGGCCGTTCTGAAAGGTGTCAGTATTGAAGAGCTGGCTCGCGTGACAACGGAAAACTTCGCCAGTCTGTTCCATATCGACCCCGCCCGCCTGCAATCTGTCTGATACGCCTGTTATTTTTAGGCTCGTAATTAATAAGTAAAACGAGTAAAGTTCACCGCCTCATTTGGGGCGGTGATGGCGTTTTTAGACACATCCAGACATGCTTTATGTAAATATCTGCAAGTTTTTTGGCCGTCTTGAACTGAAACGTGATAGCCGTCAAACAAACTCAGAGGGAATTATTTTACTCTGTGTAATAAATAAAGGGCGCTTAGATGTCCTGTCCACGGCGCGGTACTCCCCCCGGGCCAATGCGTGAAAACGTAAAAAAAGCACAAATACTCAGGAGCACTCTCAATTATGTTTAAGAATGCATTTGCTAACCTGCAAAAGGTCGGTAAATCGCTGATGCTGCCAGTATCCGTACTGCCTATCGCAGGTATCCTGCTGGGTGTCGGTTCTGCAAACTTCAGCTGGCTGCCAGCCGTAGTTTCCCACGTGATGGCCGAAGCAGGCGGTTCTGTTTTTGCTAACATGCCGCTGATCTTCGCTATCGGTGTTGCTCTGGGCTTCACCAATAACGACGGTGTATCCGCGCTGGCGTCCGTTGTTGCTTACGGCATCATGGTGAAAACCATGGCTGTGGTTGCGCCGCTGGTACTGCATTTACCTGCTGAAGAGATTGCCGCTAAGCATCTGGCGGACACCGGTGTTCTCGGTGGTATCATCTCCGGTGCGATTGCAGCGTATATGTTTAACCGCTTCTATCGCATCAAGCTGCCTGAGTATCTGGGCTTCTTCGCGGGTAAACGTTTTGTGCCGATCATTTCTGGTCTGGCCGCGATTTTCACCGGTGTGGTTCTGTCTTTCATCTGGCCACCAATCGGTACGGCAATCCAGACCTTCTCTCAGTGGGCGGCTTACCAGAACCCGGTTGTGGCGTTCGGTATCTACGGCTTCATTGAGCGCTGCCTGGTACCATTTGGTCTGCACCACATCTGGAACGTTCCATTCCAGATGCAGATTGGTGAATACACCAACGCAGCAGGCCAGGTGTTCCACGGCGACATCCCACGCTACATGGCGGGTGACCCAACGGCAGGTAAACTGTCTGGTGGCTTCCTGTTCAAAATGTACGGTCTGCCGGCCGCCGCAATTGCGATCTGGCACTCTGCTAAACCAGAGAACCGTGCAAAAGTGGGCGGTATCATGATCTCCGCAGCGCTGACCTCGTTCCTGACCGGTATCACCGAGCCGATCGAGTTCTCCTTCATGTTCGTTGCGCCGATCCTGTACATCATCCACGCGGTACTGGCAGGTCTGGCATTCCCAATCTGTATCCTGCTGGGTATGCGTGACGGTACGTCCTTCTCTCACGGTCTGATCGACTTCATCGTTCTGTCCGGTAACAGCAGCAAGCTGTGGCTGTTCCCAATTGTGGGTGCGGGCTACGCAGTGGTGTACTACACCGTCTTCCGTGTGCTGATCAAAGCACTGGACCTGAAAACGCCGGGTCGTGAAGATGCAACGGAAGACAGCAAAGCCGGTGCGACCAGCGAAATGGCGCCTGCTCTGGTAGCTGCCTTCGGTGGTAAAGAGAACATCACTAACCTGGACGCGTGTATCACTCGTCTGCGTGTGAGCGTTGCCGACGTTGCGAAAGTAGACCAGCCGGGTCTGAAAAAACTGGGCGCAGCGGGCGTCGTTGTTGCAGGTTCTGGTGTTCAGGCAATCTTCGGTACGAAATCCGATAACCTGAAAACCGAAATGGATGAGTACATCCGCAACAACTAAGCTGTGACCTGGGGAGACTAAGGCAGCCGAATGGCTGCCTTTTTTATTACTGCGGTTTGTGGTGCCGGGTGGAGGCTGCGTCTTACCCGGCCTACGTGATGGGTAGGCCCGGTAAGCGCAGCGCCACCGGGCTTCTGTCACTCAGAAATCGTAGCTCGCGCTCACCGAGACGTTCAGCGGCGCGCCATACACTACATAAGAGCCGACGTAATCGTAATACTCTTTGTCGAACAGGTTGTTGACGTTAGCCTGCACCGCAAAATCTTTGGTGACCTGATAACGGCTGAACAGGTTCACCAGCCCATAGCTGCCTTGCTCCGCGCGGGAACGTCCTGCCGGGCCGCCTTCCACGTCCGTCCACACTTTGTTCTGCCAGTTTACGCCACCGCCCACGGTCAGTTCCGGCAGCATTGGCAACTGATAGCGGGTGAAGAGCTTCATGGTTGTGCGCGGCTGATCGGCGCTGACGGCGTTGCCATTCTTATCTTCTGCGATGTAACGCGTCGCGCCGAAGGTCAGCTGCCAGTTATCGGTCAGGGCACCATTGAGCTCGAACTCGACCCCTTTGCTGACCACCCCGTCCAGCGATTCATAGATCGACTCACCGCTCGGCATGTAGGTATAGGTGTTGCTGGCGACGTTATCCTGCTCAATGCGGAAAATCGCCAGCGAGGTGGTGAGGCGGGTATTAAACCAGTCCGCCTTCACCCCGGCTTCGTAGCTTTTACCCGTGGTAGGGTCAAGATAACGTCCGCTGGCATCGCGCTTATCCTGCGGCTGGAAGATAGAGGTATAGCTGACGTAGGTCGACCAGTCCTCATTGATGTCATACACCAGGCCGGCGTACGGCGTGACATCATCTTTGGTGCTTTCCAGACGGGTATTCGGCGATCCTGCCGGGTTATAACGAATGTTATATTGGGTGTAGCGCGCGCCCAGGATCAGGTGCAGCGGATCGGCCAGCGAGAAACGAGCCGACGAATAGGCTGAAGACTGGCGAATATCATCCTTGCTGTAGAGTTTCCACGGCGTCCACTGGGGATCGGCGATGTTCCCGTTCCAGTTCTTAAAGTTGCCGACATCAACCATGCCGTATACCGCATCCGGCATGGAGTTGTCGTAATGGTTACGCTGACGGCTGAAGCTGCCGCCGAACATCATTTCGTGCTGACGGCCAAAGAGATCGAAGCCGCCGCGCAGGAAGGCGTCAACCGCATCCTGTTTACGTTCCCCACGGTTCCAGCCGCCGTAACCCACCAGGCCCGCACCGGTCTCTTTATCCGGATAGCCGGACATATACATCAGTTTGGAGTCGAAGTTGGTTTCAGCGTGCATGCCGTTGATGTGCGCTTCCCAGCCATTATCGAAACGCTGAGTCAGGTTAGCGAAGATGCGGGTGCTGTCTTTATCTGAATAAGCCCAGTCAGGTGCGACGGTCTGGCTACGATTGTAGTGGGTCTTACTTCCGTCACTGTACCAGGTCGGCAGCCCGCCCCAGGTCGGGTCGGCGGTATGGCTTTCCTGATATTCATACCCTACCGAGAGGGTGGTGCTGTCGGTGACATCCGCGTCCATCACGCCGTAGAGGAATTTCTTCCGGTAGTGGTAGTTATCCACGAAGCTGTCGTTGTCCTGATAACCCGTAATCAGACGGCCCCGTACCTTACCTGACTCTACCAGCGGCGCCTGGAGATCCAGCACGTAGCGCTGCTTGTCCCAGCTGCCGTAACTGGCGGAGACGTTACCTTTAAATTCCGGGCTGTCCGCGTGCTTACGCACCATATTAACGTACGCCGCCGGGTTGCCCGTGCCGGACATCAGGCCGGTGGCGCCGCGAACCACTTCGATGCGGTCATAAATCGCGGTATCCGCGGCGGTATCACCAAAGTTCCACACTTCACTGATGGAGGTTGGCAGGTCGTCATAGGCGTAGTTGCTGACGAAAAAGCCGCGTGAGTAAAACACGGTACGGTCGCTGTCCTGCACCTGGGCCGTAATGCCCGTGGTATTCGTCAGCACCTGTCCGATGGATTGCAGATTCTGGTCAGCCATACGTTGCTGGCTGATAACGCTGACGGACTGTGGGATGTCGCGGGGAACCAGCAACAGTTTGGTGCCGGTGGTGGTGGTTTTTACGCTGTAATCCTGATCCTGGCTGGCAGAAAGATCCTGTGTGTTGTCAAAACCCCCGTCTACGACGACGGTATCTTCGGTGGTTGAAGCAGCGAAAGCGGCGGTTGGCGTCAATGCCATAGCAATGCAGGCGGCCAGCAACGAAGGTGTTGCGGCAGGCTGATGTTGCCCATCCCTGGTGTGATTAATGAAAGACATCATCAAACCCTTAGTGAATGGTGAAGGTAATTCGCGACAGTCCCGCTAGCACGGGCTGACGTCGTTTTCTATGTTAAAAATGCGCATGAAAATGCAAATGCGAAATATACGCATTGTGATTAACGCTGTAAACAGATGTTTCGGGATGAACTGAAATAAGGTTTCAGAAAAGAAATGTCCTAAAGCGATGCCTCTTCAGCCAGATGGCGGACAATCAGGAAAGAAATCACGGGAGAAGGTTGAAAGGACAGGAGAAAGTCGCTCATACTCTTGTCTTGTGTCACGCAGTAAATCAGACAATGTGTGTTAACAACGGACGCACGACGCCAGATTAAACTTAAAAGGAAAAGGTCATGGCTGAAGAAACGATTTTCAGTAAAATTATCCGCCGCGAAATTCCGTCGGATATTGTCTATCAGGATGAACTGGTCACGGCTTTCCGCGACATTTCTCCCCAGGCGCCGACGCACATCCTTATTATTCCCAATATTCTGATCCCGACCGTCAATGATGTTAAAACCGAGCATGAAGTGGCGCTGGGCCGTATGCTTACGGTAGCCGCGAAAATCGCAGAGCAGGAAGGGATTGCTGAGGACGGATACCGTCTGATCATGAACTGTAATCGCCATGGCGGCCAGGAAGTCTATCATATTCATATGCATCTGCTGGGTGGACGTCCACTGGGACCGATGCTGGCACATAAAGGTCTTTAATATGTTAACTGGGCGTATTGCAGCGCTGATCGTGACGCTGGTAATGGTTGGGTGCAGCGCGCGTCCCGCCATCCCGGTCAGTGAAGAACAGACGCTGGTGATGGAGTCCTCAGTGCTTGCTGCGGGCATCACGGCGGAGAAACCTTCGCTGACCATAAGCGAAATCCAGTCTTCAGCCTCCTCTACGCTCTATAACGAAAGGCAAGAGCCAGTGACGGTGCATTATCGCTTCTACTGGTATGACGTGAGAGGTCTTGAGATGCACCCGCTTGAGGCGCCGCGCAGCGTGACCATCCCGGCAAGATCGTCAGTCACGCTCTACGGCAGCGCCAGCTATCTGGGTGCACATAAGGTGAGACTTTATCTTTATTTGTAAGGAGTGAACCTTGATTAAAACAATGAGCCGTTATGCGCTCCTGAGTGCTTTTGCACTCTTTCTGGCGGGTTGTGTGACGCGAACGGAAGAACCAGCACCGGTAGATCAGGCGAAGCCGGGAACGGAACAGCCAACAACGCCAGCGCAGCCTGTTCCAACCGTGCCGTCTGTACCGACCATTCCGGCGCAGCCTGGCCCGATCGAACATCCGGACGACACCGCACAGCCTGCGCCGCGAGTACGCCACTATGACTGGAACGGCGCGATGCAGCCGATGGTGGGCAAAATGTTGCAGGCACAGGGCGTTACGCCCGGCAGCGTGCTGCTGGTGGACAGCGTGAACAACCGTACAAACGGTTCCCTGAATGCGGGAGAAGCGACGGAAACCCTGCGCAACGCGCTGGCAAACAACGGTAAATTTACGCTGGTCTCAGCTCAGCAGCTCGCAGTCGCCAAGCAGCAGCTTGGTCTGTCGCCTCAGGACAGCCTGGGTTCGCGCAGTAAAGCGATGGGTATTGCCCGCAACGTTGGCGCGCAGTATGTCCTTTATTCTAACGCGACAGGCAACGTGAACACGCCGTCGTTGCAGATGCAGTTAATGCTGGTTCAGACCGGCGAAATTATCTGGTCAGGTAAAGGTGCCGTTACGCAACAATAAGCGCACGCGTCATGACGTCCTGACGCGTTATTTCCCTCAGTACCGTGTTATCGCGCCGCAAGCCCCCGCCGGGCTTGGCGGCGCGAGTTGCATTATTGAGCGTGGCGACCATCGGCTGGTTTTACGTCAGCATCACGATGCCGCCGCGCCTGCCTCCCATTTTCGTCGCCAGTTCCGCGCCCTGAAGCGCCTGCCCGCCGACCTTGCGCCACAACCTCATCTCTTTATCAGAGACTGGATGGCGGTGGCGTTTATTGCGGGTGAGATCAAAAGCGAGCTTCCCGATACGCCTGCGCTTGCAGCCATGCTGTATCATCTGCATCGCCAGCCGCGTCTGGGCTGGCGGGTAACGTTACTTCCTTTGCTGGATCACTACTGGCAGCAGGCTGCGCCTGGACGACGCACGCCCTACTGGCTGGCGCAGCTTAAGCGGCTACGCAGAGCGGGAGAGCCGCAGGCGTTACGTCTGGCGCCGCTGCATATGGATGTCCACGCGGGTAATATCGTTCATACCACGGCAGGCGAGAAACTTATCGACTGGGAATATGCCGGAGACGGTGACGTGGCGCTCGAACTCGCTGCGGTCTGGATGCCTGATGAGGCGTCACGCGAGCAGCTGATAACCGCCTATGCCCGAAACGCCAACATCAATGCGCTCACCCTTGCGCGGCAGGTCGCGCGCTGGCGTCCGTGGGTGTTGATGCTGATGGCGGGATGGTTTGAAATGCGCCTTCAGCAGACAGATGACAAACAATTTATTGCGCTGGCAAATGATGCCTGGCGTCAGTTACAAACGAAAGGATAAGAGAGGTAGGTGTGGGTCCAGTAATGTTGGATGTCGAAGGGTTTGAGCTGGATGCGGAAGAGCGCGAAATTCTGGCGCATCCGCTGGTAGGGGGGCTGATTCTTTTCACCCGCAATTATCATGATCCGGAGCAGTTGCGTGAGCTGGTTCGCCAGATCCGTGCGGCGTCGCGCAATCACCTGGTGGTGGCCGTAGACCAGGAAGGTGGGCGTGTGCAGCGTTTCCGCGAAGGGTTTACCCGTTTACCCGCCGCGCAATCTTTTGCTGCGCTGCTGGGGATCGAAGAGGGCGGTCAACTGGCGCAGGACGCCGGCTGGCTGATGGCCAGCGAGATGATCGCCATGGATATCGACATCAGCTTCGCCCCGGTGCTGGACGTAGGACACATTAGCGCGGCAATTGGTGAGCGTTCGTATCATGACGATCCGCGTATTGCGCTGGCAATGGCGACGCGCTTTATTGACGGTATGCATGCTGCGGGCATGAAAACCACCGGCAAACATTTCCCGGGCCACGGGGCGGTGACGGCGGATTCCCATAAAGAAACCCCGCGCGATCCGCGCCCGGAAGCAGACATTCGCGCTAAAGACATGTCGGTTTTCCGCTCGCTGATCGCTGATAACAAGCTGGATGCCATCATGCCTGCGCACGTCATCTACAGTGAGGTCGATCCGCGTCCGGCCAGCGGCTCTCCACACTGGCTGAAAACCGTACTGCGTCAGGAATTAGGCTTCAATGGCGTAATTTTCTCTGACGATTTATCCATGGAAGGGGCGGCGATCATGGGAAGCTATGCTGAACGTGGGCAGGCTTCGCTGGATGCGGGTTGCGATATGATCCTCGTCTGCAATAATCGTAAAGGGGCGGTGAGCGTGCTGGATAACCTGTCGCCGATCAATGCTGAACGTGTTACACAATTGTATCATAAAGGTTCATTTAGTCGTCAGGAGCTGATGGACTCGGCGCGATGGAAAACGGTAAACGCGCGGCTTGAAGCCCTGAACGAGCGCTGGCAGGCACATAAAGCAGCCCTTTAATTCATCCCGGAAGGCGTAGCGTGGTGAGACGATGATCATCTATTTACACGGTTTTGACTCAAACAGTCCTGGTAATCATGAGAAAGTGCTGCAATTGCAGTTTATCGATCCGGATGTCCGGCTGATCAGTTACAGCACGCGTCATCCGAAGCATGACATGCAGCATCTGCTTAAAGAAGTGGATAAAATGTTGCAGCTCAATATCGACGATCGCCCGCTGATCTGCGGCGTGGGGTTAGGAGGATACTGGGCAGAGCGCATCGGTTTTTTGTGCGATATCCGTCAGGTCATTTTTAATCCTAACCTCTTTCCGAACGAAAACATGGAAGGCAAAATCGATCGCCCGGAGGAGTACGCCGACATCGCAACTAAATGCGTGAGCAATTTCCGTGAAAAGAACCGCGATCGGTGTCTGGTGATCCTCTCCCGCAACGATGAAGCGCTGAACAGCTCCCGCGCCGCCGAGCTTCTGCACCATTACTACGAAATTGTCTGGGACGAAGAGCAGACCCACAAGTTCAAAAACATTTCCCCGCACTTGCAGCGTATTAAAGCCTTTAAAACGCTGGGCTGATCTCCCTGAACCTGATAAAGGCCCGGTACGTGAAAGCGTACCGGGCCTCTTTTTTGTCAGAGTTGTCTACTTTTAAACCATCAAAACTTGATACATATCAATTTTGGTATGACCAATGCGCCTGACGTGCTATTCTCAATGAATCTGAATGGTTTCAGCGCAGTAACCTGTTGTTAATTAAGGGTTATTTATATAACTTTTAATTAACAATTGGTTAATAATTTGAGGGGGTCACGTTGACTACGCCATTGAAAAAGATAGTGATTGTCGGCGGTGGTGCTGGCGGACTGGAGCTGGCGACACAGCTGGGTAAGAAGCTGGGTCGCGGTAAGAAAGCCAAAATCACGCTGGTGGATCGTAACCACAGTCATCTGTGGAAGCCGTTACTGCACGAAGTGGCGACCGGGTCGCTGGATGAGGGCGTGGATGCGCTGAGCTATCTGGCGCATGCGCGTAACCACCATTTCCAGTTCCAGCTGGGTTCGGTGGTGGATATCAATCGTGAAAACAAAACCATCACGCTGGCTGAGCTGCGTGATGATAAAGGCGAGTTGCTGGTTCCTGAGCGCAAGCTGGCCTATGACACGCTGGTGATGGCCCTGGGCAGTACCTCCAATGATTTCAACACCCCAGGCGTAAAAGAGCACTGCATCTTCCTGGATAACCCGCATCAGGCGCGTCGTTTCCATCAGGAGATGCTTAACCTGTTCCTGAAGTACACCAATAACATGGGTGCTAACGGCAAGGTCAACATTGCTATCGTGGGCGGCGGCGCAACGGGCGTTGAATTATCGGCGGAGTTGCACAATGCGGTCAAACAGCTGCACAGCTACGGCTACAAAGGGCTGACTAACGAAGCGCTGAATGTGACGCTGGTGGAAGCAGGTGAACGTATTCTGCCTGCGCTGCCGCCGCGTATTTCCGGCGCGGCGCACAACGAGCTGACCAAACTGGGCGTGCGCGTGCTGACCCAGACCATGGTGACCAGCGCGGATGAGGGCGGCCTGCATACCAAAGACGGCGAATATATCCAGGCCGACCTGATGGTTTGGGCTGCGGGGATCAAAGCGCCTGATTTCATGAAAGATATCGGTGGGCTGGAGACGAACCGCATTAACCAGCTGGTGACAGAGCCGACGCTGCAAACCACGCGCGATCCGGACATCTTCGCCATTGGCGACTGTGCCTCCTGCGCACGTCCGGAAGGCGGATTTGTACCGCCTCGCGCCCAGGCCGCGCACCAGATGGCAAGCCTCGTGCTGCATAACATCCTGGCGCAGATGAAAGGCAAACCGATGAAAGCCTATGTCTACAAAGACCACGGCTCTCTGGTGTCGCTCTCAAACTTCTCCACCGTGGGCAGCCTGATGGGTAACCTGATGCGCGGCTCCATGATGGTGGAAGGGCGCATCGCCCGCTTCGTGTACATTTCTCTGTACCGTATGCACCAGATTGCGCTGCACGGCTACTTCAAAACCGGCCTGATGATGCTGGTTGGCCGCATCAACCGCGTGATCCGTCCACGCCTGAAGCTGCACTAATTTCTCTCTCCCTCCGGGCCCTCCGGAGGGAATTCTTAGCACATCATGCTGTGCATTTCCCTCCTGACGCTTAAGAGTTCTCTTAAACCCACGTTGTCCCGGTCAACAGCCCTGATTTTGATCCTTTATCTTATTGGCGAAGCGTTTATTGCGCTGCAAAATTGCTACCAATTGCAACAAAGGAGGAAGTCCCGTGAATAAATCAATGTTGGCGGGTATAGGGATTGGCGTCGCAGCTGCGTTAGGTGTGGCTGCCGTTGCCAGTCTGAACGTACTTGATCGTGGCCCGCAGTATGCGCAGGTGGTTTCCGCTACACCGATCAAAGAGACGGTCAAGACGCCTCGTCAGGAGTGCCGTAATGTTTCTGTCACCCACCGTCGTCCGGTTCAGGATGAAAACCGTATCGCTGGCTCCGTGCTGGGCGCGGTTGCTGGTGGGGTGATTGGTCATCAGTTTGGTGGCGGCCGTGGTAAGGATGTCGCGACGGTGGTTGGTGCGCTGGGTGGCGGTTATGCCGGTAACCAGGTACAGGGCGCGATGCAGGAAAATGATACCTACACCACAACGCAGCAGCGCTGTAAAACCGTGTATGACAAGTCTGAAAAAATGTTGGGCTACGACGTAACCTACAAAATTGGCGATCAGCAGGGCAAAATCCGCATGGATAAAGATCCTGGCACGCAGATCCCTCTCGACAGCAACGGTCAGCTGATACTGAATAACAAAGTGTAAAAAAGATGTTCTCTGAACTTAGCTCCTCATGCGCTCAGGCTGAGGAGCTTTTTTTTTGCGTCAAAGTTTAAGAAGTTCAGGCCACAGGCGCAGCGTTGTTTGCGTAATCCCCTGCAATTTTTCCAGCGTCGCGCCTTCACGGGCGCTGATGGACATCCCCTGTAAAATACAGCTCAGATACTGGGAAAGCTCCTGCGGAGGGCAATGCGCCGGTATTTCGCCGCGCTGCTGACGCTGAGCCAGAAACGTGCTGAGCGTCTCCTCCTGCATCGCATGTCGCGATTTGACCGTGTTGGCAATCTCTTTAGACGATGCCGCGAGGGTCGCGGAGGTGTTGATCATAAAACAGCCCGCAGGCGTGTCCTTGCTGGTATAGCAGGTCGCGATTGCCGTGAAATAATCCTGCAATGCCTGCTCAACCGTTTTTTCTTCGCAGAACAGCTGGGCTTCATGTTTTGCCGCGAAGCGCGCGATGTATCTGTCCAGAACGGCCCGGAATAAGCCTTCTTTGTTGGTGAACTCTGCGTACAGGGTAGGGGCTTTCGCGCCCGTTGCTTCCACGAGATCGGAAAGCGACGTGGCTTCATACCCATGCTGCCAGAAGAGCGTCATGGCCTTATCGAGCGCCGCATCCCTGTCGAACACTTTTGGTCGGCCACGGCTTTTCTTCGCGCAACGCGTGACATCGGTTGTCATGTGCCGTTGGTCCTCTGTTGTTTTGTTGAATAGTCATTATAAAAATAAACGTCTGCAACGACCAGCGGTGATTTCTGAAAAATAATTTAATTTTATCTTTATGAAATATAAGGCAAATGAAATTAATTTAACGACCATTATAAAAATGGGTTGACGTGTGACCTGGATCACATCTATCATTTACCTATCGATCGTTAACTAAATAACTAACGACCACTACATCATCTGCCTAAAGGTATAAAATCATGAAAAACGTTAAAACCCTCATCGCTGCCGCCGTTCTGAGCTCACTCTCTTTCGCAAGCTTCGCTGCTGTTGAAGTGCAATCCACGCCAGCAGACCAGCAGAAAGTCGGTACCATCTCTGCCACTGCCGGGACTAATCTGGGCTCTCTGGAAGATCAGCTGGCACAAAAAGCTGACGAAATGGGTGCGAAATCATTCCGCATCACCTCTGTGACCGGTCCTAACACCCTGCACGGTACCGCTGTTATCTACAAATAAGCGTAACGCAACCCTCCGTTATGCCACTGCAATAAAAAACGCCCTGCTGATGCAGGGCGTTTGTCGTTATTACTGCTTTACATTGATTGCTGAGCAACCTCATGATGCCGCGTGACATCGGTTGGCATCCCCGAGCGCGCTTCCATCGCCCGCTCCATCACCGCGCCATCGGTATTGGCATTCGTTTTAAAGCTCACCATCGAGGCATTCAGATTAATCGGCAGCGTCTGCGGATCGTCATTGATGTTTTTCGATAGCGGCTGGTGGATCTCAACCAGACGGACGCCACCCGGCTCTTCAGACACTTTAACCGGCGTATTAATGATATTCACTTTCGTGCCAGGGGCGATCACGCGGTAGAGCGTTTTGATATCGTCATCGCGCAGGCGAATGCAGCCGGAGCTGACGCGCATCCCGATCCCGAAATCCGCATTCGTTCCGTGCAGAAGATAAACCCCACCGTATGCCGCCAGGCGAATCGCATGGTGCCCCATCGGATTATCCGGGCCAGCAGGCACCACGGCAGGCAGGTCGATACCTTGAGCTTTATAACGGGCGCGAATGTTTGCCGTCGGGGTCCAGGTTGGATTAGCGCGCTTATCAGAGACGGTGGTGACCATGGTAGGCGTGAGCGTATCGCCCCCCAACTGACCAATACCGATAGGGTAGACGGTCACTTCGTTCTTGCCCGGCGGGTAGTAATACAGACGCAGCTCGGCGAGGTTAATCACAATGCCCTGACGCGGCGCGTCCGGCAGGATGGTTTGCAGCGGAATCGTCAGTACGCTGCCTGCCCGGGGCACGTATGGATCTACGCCCGGGTTGGCCTGCAACAGCGCCAGGAACCCGACGTTATATTTTTTGGCAATCGCTTCCAGCGAACCGCCATCGTTTTCAACCACGTGAAAGCGGTTTTCACCTACGACATTGCTGCCGGCAGGCGGAAGAGGCCAGGTATTGGCGCGAGCATGGAGCGCGACGGCAACCGTCGCGGCCAGCGCAAACAGAGTTAACCAGCGGGTAAAACGCGAAGAAATCATCATTATCATAATCCATACAAATGATAAGGTTATTGTTTTATAAGGCGTTAATGATAATTATGGCGAATGTATAGTCGGGAAGTTCGGGCGAAGTGCAAAGAGTTTGTAAATTGTCCCCCCGCCAGCCGGGCGCTGGCGGGGGATACCGTTATGCGATGGCGTTCTCTTCCAGCTGACGCATAAAGTTACGCACCCAGTCCATGCGGGTTTTACGTTCCGTCAGATCCTGAGTAAATTTCAGACGCGTCGGGCCATCAAGACGGAAATGCTGCGGCTGTTTTTGCAGGAGGCCAATCAGCCACATCGGATCGACGTGGTTCTTCTCGGCAAACTCAATGACGCCGCCTTTCTCATTGCCTTCAAGCTTGCGAATGCCCAGTTTCTGCGCCTGCTGACGCAGGCGGGCAATATCCAGCAGGTTGCGCGCCGCATCGGGCAATATCCCAAAACGGTCAATCAGTTCGACTTTGATCTCTTCCAGCTCGCCTTCGCTTTTCGCGCTGGCAATGCGTTTGTAGAACGACAGACGGGTATTCACGTCAGGAATAAAATCATCCGGCAGCAGAGAAGGCATGCGCAGTTCCACTTCGGTCTGCTGGCTGGTGAGATCTTCCAGAGACGGTTCACGTCCTGCTTTAAGCGCGTCGACGGCATTTTCCAGCAGCTCCATATACAGCGAGAAACCGATGGTTTCCATGGAGCCGCTCTGGTCTTCACCCAGCAGCTCACCGGCGCCGCGGATCTCCAGGTCGTGGGTCGCCAGCGCAAAGCCAGCACCCAGATCTTCCAGCGAGGCGATAGCTTCCAGACGCTTTTGCGCGTCGGTGGTCATCGCCTTCGGATGCGGCGTCAGCAGCCAGGCGTAGGCCTGATGGTGCGAGCGCCCGACGCGCCCGCGCAGCTGGTGCAGCTGGGCCAGGCCGAAGTGATCCGCACGTTCGATGATGATGGTGTTCGCCGTCGGAATGTCGATCCCGGTCTCAATGATGGTGGTACACACCAGCACGTTGAAACGCTGATGGTGGAAATCGTTCATCACCCGCTCCAGCTCGCGCTCGCGCATCTGGCCGTGACCAATGGCGATGCGCGCTTCCGGTACCAGTTCTGCCAGCCTGTCGGCGGCTTTCTGAATATTTTCAACGTCGTTATACAGGTAATACACCTGGCCGCCGCGCAGCACTTCGCGCAGGATCGCCTCGCGCACCACCAGATTGTCGTACTCGCGAACAAAGGTTTTCACCGCCAGACGGCGCGCCGGTGGGGTGGCGATTATCGACAGATCGCGCATGCCGCTCATCGCCATGTTCAGGGTGCGCGGGATCGGCGTTGCGGTCAGGGTCAGAATGTCGACGTCGGCGCGCATCGCTTTGATGCGCTCTTTATGGCGCACCCCGAAGCGGTGCTCTTCATCCACGATCAGCAGCCCCAGATCTTTCCACTTCACGTCGCTTTGCAGCAGCTTGTGAGTGCCGATCAGAATATCAATTTTGCCTTCGCTTGCCTGTTCCAGGATTTGCGTCTGCTCTTTGGCGCTGCGAAAACGCGACAGCATCTCAATGCGCACCGGCCAGTTGGCGAAGCGGTCGCGGAAGTTGTCGAAGTGCTGCTGGGCGAGGAGGGTAGTCGGCACCAGCACCGCCACCTGCTTGTTGTTTTCCACCGCCAGGAAGGCGGCACGCATCGCCACTTCGGTTTTGCCGAAGCCCACGTCACCGCAGACCAAGCGGTCCATGGCCAGCGGCTGGCACATGTCGCTCAGCACGGCGTTAATGGCCTGGGCCTGATCCGGCGTAGTTTCAAACGGGAAGCTGTCGCAGAACAGCTGATACTGCTCTTTATCATGCTTAAACGCATAGCCCTCTTTGGCCGCATGCTGGGCGTAAATATCCAGCAGCTCGGCGGCCACGTCGCGCACTTTTTCCGCCGCCTTCTGGCGCGCGCGCGCCCAGGCATCGCCGCCCAGCTTATGCAGCGGCGCGTTGTCTTCCGCGCCCCCGGCGTAGCGACTGATCAGGTGCAGGGACGACACCGGCACGTACAGTTTGGCGTCGTTGGCGTAGGTCAGCATCAGGTATTCACCTTTGATGCCGCCTGCTTCGAGGGTGGTCATCCCCTGATAGCGACCCACCCCGTGTTCAAGGTGAACGATCGGCTGACCGGGGTGCAGTTCGGCCAGGTTACGGATCAGGGTGTCCGGGTTGATGGTGCGACGGCTGTCCTGACGACGGCGCGCGACGCGCTCGCCCAGCAGGTCGCTTTCACAAATCAACGCCAGGTTATTGAGCGTATCAATGAATCCGTGCTCGGCGGCGCCGATCATCAGGTAACGGCCATTTCCGGTCGCTTCGCTCAGGCGAAGAATGCGCATCGGCGCAACTTTGATCCGTCCCAGCAGTTCGCCCAGCGCTTCACGGCGACCCTCACTTTCAACGGAGAAGACCACCGGCCCGGTGAAGGACTCAAGAAACTTGCGCAGATTATCAAGGGGGGATTTCTGCTGCGCCTGGACGGCCAGATCAGGCAGCGTCCGGAACGCGAGATTGGTGTTCGCCGCCTTCTCGGCAAGCGCGTCGGTTTTGAGCTGCATGCGCGGCCAGCGTTTCAGCTCGGCGTTGAGCTCGTCGGTACGTAGCCACAGCATTTCCGGCGGCAGCAGCGGACGCATCGGGTCAACGCCCCGGTTTTCAAAGCGGGCGCGCGTTTCGCTTTCAAAGCGGCTGGCACTGGCGTCGATATCCCCGGTGTTAACAATCAGCGTATTCGCCGGGAAGTAGCTGAACAGCGCCGGCAGCGGTTCGTTAAAGAACAGGGGCTGCCAGTACTCGATCCCGGCCGGAAGGGTGCCCTTGCTGACTTGCTGGTAGATATGTTCGGCATCGCGCTTCACGTCGAACCTGTCGCGCCACTGGCTGCGGAACAGCTCGATGGCGGTTTTATCCGTCGGGAACTCATGGGCGGGCAGTAGGTTAATGGAGTCCACTTCCTCCAGCGTGCGCTGGGTGTCAGCGTCGAACACGCGCAGGCTGTCGATCTCATCATCAAAGAAATCCAGACGATATGGCCGATCGCTGCCCATCGGATAGAGATCCAGCAGCGCACCGCGCGTCGCATATTCGCCGTGCTCCATCACCTGGTCGACATGTCGATAGCCGGCTCCGTCCAGCTGCACGCGCAGGGCATCGCGCGACAGGCGTTGGCCTTTTTTCATCACCAGCGCATGGCCGTGCAAATAGCTGTGCGGACAGACGCGCTGCATCAGGGTGTTCACCGGTACAATCAGCACGCCGCGCTGCATGGTGGGAAGCTGATACAGCGTCGACAGGCGCGAAGAGATGATCTCCTGGTGCGGAGAAAAACTGTCGTAGGGAAGCGTTTCCCAGTCGGCCAGGCTGAACACCAGGCTATCGGTGAACTGACGAATTTCGTCGTGCAGGCGCAGAGCGTTTTGCATGTCCGGGGCAACCAGCACCACCGGCCCAGGATGCCGCTCAGCAATTTCCGCCACCAGGGTGGCGCAGGCCGCGCCCGTGAGTTCGCCCAGCTGGCGCTGGTCGCCCGCTTTGACAGGCAAGGAGTAACGATAGTGTTCAGGCATGGCTATGTCAGAGTCTCTTGGGGATATACCAACAGTATTGGGGCATATCACTGATACGCAATGTCTTTATTATCCTCGATCGTTTTACATAAGCAAATCGTAACCGCACAAGAGGGAAAGTGCCCCCGGATGGGTAGAGGGTTCCTCAGTAATTTGAAAGCAGAAGCAATAACGTTGTCTTCAGACTAACTGAGGGCTTTCAGCGATGCCCTGGTCCGGCTGTAAATCGCTGAGGCGTTTCCTGAAGGCCGGGGCGAGGCGCAGGGATGCGTCGAGAGGGCGTGGCCTGCATGGATGCAGGCTCATGCCCGACCCGATAGCCGGAAGGAATAAGCCGAGGGTATCGCGAAGCGACGATTTACCGCCGGGAGCCCGGGTTGCCAGGGTGGTGGCGACTGAGCCACCCTGGCACGTTCACCGCTCGTGCGGTTATAGAATAGCAAGGAACATAAGGTGAACGGAACGAGCACCACAGCTGTATGTTCACCCTCACCCCAGCCCTCTCCCATAGGGAGAGGGAGCCGTCTGTGCAGGCCTTATTTTGTAGCCCGTATGGGACAGGGTTAGTTAGCGGGTCGTGGGCACGGGCGAAAGCCGCGCGGGAGGGGAGAAGAAAAGATCGCCAAAGAGGGCGGTCGAGAGCTTACGTGCCCCCAGCCCAACCAGCGTGCAGACGAGCAGGCTGATAAACGGATAGACCAGAATCAGCGTTAACTCCGCCCAGATCGGCCAGTACGCCGCATTCATTTCGCGGATCAGGAGCAGGCTAAATGCCTCGATTAAAATGCGGTGGGTGGTATATATCGCGATGGTGTTTGAACCGATGACGTTCAGCAGATTATTGGGATGAACGGCATAACGCTGCTCGAAGCTGTAAAAGAGCTTCATGATAACCACGATTGACAGCAGAGAGAGCGGCAGAGGGACATTAGCGAACCACAGCACCACCGACACCGCACCAGAGGCGATGAGGATCAGCCAGCTGCGGCGCAAATTCATCCCTTTCATCCACGCCATCAACTGCGCGCCGTACCATGCGCCGAGGCTGTAGTAGACCATGTTGCGCACCACGCTGTTCATTCCCCACCACGGTAACGGCATGAAGTTGATGGCGATGCTTGCCAGCGCCAGAAGCCCCAGCATCGGCAGTTTCCAGCGGCTCAGCAGCTTACAGAGCGTAAAGTAGACCACTAAGGCGTACAAATACCATAGGCTGGTGCTGGCCGTGAGCATTCCCCGTACAAACCCTGAAACGGAATCGGCGTAGGCCGCATTGGATGCTGTCGCCAGCTCTCGCTCGGGGGCGAGCCAGGCATTCAGATGAGTCAGCGCCTGCCATTGCAGGACGCCCCACAGGGCCAAAACCCAGACAATGCTCCAGATCCGCTTGTCGAGACTGGTGCGCCAGTTCACCTCGTCAATATATCGACGGATCAAATAGCCGGAGATAAAGAAAAACACCGGCATACGGAACGGGGCAAGGTAAAGATTAAAGTAGACCCAGCATTTGGCGAGCAGGCCCGATAACGGATGCTGTAGCCCGTCCAGGTGAGGATAAAAGGTGATCACCGAGTGGTAAATCACCACCAGGCAGATGCACAGACCTTTTATCTGGTTAATCCATAATGCTTTTTGTTTCATTGTGCGTGACGACCTTGTTGCCATAAACGAAAGGACGATTGTTGTAAAATGAAACCCTGATGTAACGGGTAACAGTCTGTATCAGGACGATTTTCGGAAAAGGTGGAGGCTGTCTGGCGGAAGTTCAGTCAGTAGCATGATGATTTATCTGAATTTTTCGGAAAAATGATTACCGAATCTTACGGTTTCAGTCATTTACGCTTAGCGGATTCGCTTATATACTCGTGGGTCTGCTATCAGCAAACAGACGGATTTCATGTATCAACCTGTCGCACTCTTTATAGGCTTACGTTACATGCGTGGGCGCGCCGCGGACCGCTTCGGTCGCTTTGTCTCCTGGCTTTCGACTATTGGCATTACGCTTGGCGTGATGGCACTGGTGACGGTGCTTTCCGTCATGAACGGCTTCGAGCGCGAGCTGCAAAACAATATCCTGGGGCTGATGCCGCAGGCCGTTCTCTCTTCCACTCAGGGTTCCGTTAATCCGCAACAGCTGCCGGAAAGCGCGGTGAAGTTACAGGGTGTCACGCGCGTTGCGCCGCTCACGACGGGCGATGTGGTGCTGCAAAGCGCCCGTAGCGTGGCGGTCGGGGTAATGCTGGGTATCGATCCGGCGCAAAAAGATCCGCTGACGCCGTTCCTGGTCAATGTGAAACAAACCGACCTGGAAGCGGGTAAATACAACGTCATCCTCGGCGAGCAGCTTGCCGGGCAGCTCGGGGTCAACCGTGGCGATCAGCTGCGCGTGATGGTGCCGTCAGCCAGTCAGTTTACGCCGATGGGGCGTCTGCCAAGCCAGCGCCTGTTCAACGTGATTGGCACGTTTGCGGCGAACAGCGAAGTTGATGGTTACCAGATGCTGGTTAACATTCAGGACGCCTCGCGTCTGATGCGCTACCCGGCGGGAAATATCACCGGCTGGCGTCTGTGGCTTGATGCGCCGCTGAAGGTGGATACCCTTAGCCAGCAGACGCTACCGGAAGGGACGAAATGGCAGGACTGGCGCGACCGGAAGGGCGAACTGTTCCAGGCCGTGCGCATGGAGAAAAACATGATGGGGCTGCTGCTGAGCCTGATCGTGGCCGTTGCCGCGTTTAATATCATCACCTCGCTCGGGCTGATGGTGATGGAGAAGCAAGGCGAAGTCGCCATTCTGCAAACTCAGGGGCTGACTCCGCGCCAGATCATGGCGGTATTTATGGTCCAGGGCGCCAGCGCTGGCATCATCGGCGCGCTGCTCGGCGCGGCGCTGGGGGCGCTGCTCGCCAGCCAGCTCAACAATCTCATGCCGATTATCGGCGCGCTGCTTGATGGCGCGGCGCTGCCGGTGGCAATCGAGCCGCTCCAGGTGGTCGGTATTGCGCTGGCCGCGATGGCCATTGCGCTGCTTTCTACGCTTTATCCTTCCTGGCGGGCTGCCGCCACTCAACCCGCTGAGGCTTTACGTTATGAATAAGATCCTGTTGCAGTGCGACAACCTGTCCAAACGCTATCAGGAAGGCACTGTGCAGACCGACGTGTTGCACAATGTGAGTTTTAGCGTGGGCGAAGGCGAGATGATGGCGATTGTCGGTAGCTCTGGCTCCGGTAAAAGTACGTTGCTGCACCTGCTTGGCGGGCTGGACACGCCAACCGAAGGCGATGTGATCTTCTCCGGGCAACCGCTGAGTAAAATGTCGTCTACGGCGAAAGCCGAGCTGCGTAACCGCGAGCTGGGCTTTATCTATCAGTTCCACCATCTGCTGCCGGACTTTACGGCGCTGGAAAACGTCGCAATGCCGCTGCTGATTGGTAAAAAGAAACCTGCGGAAATTAATGCCCGCGCCAGCGACATGCTAAAAGCGGTAGGGCTGGGTCATCGCGGAAATCACCGTCCGTCTGAGCTTTCCGGCGGTGAGCGTCAGCGTGTGGCCATCGCCCGTGCGCTGGTCAACAACCCGCGCCTGGTGCTGGCGGACGAACCGACAGGTAACCTCGATGCGCGTAACGCAGACAGCATTTTCCAGCTTCTCGGCGAACTGAACGCCGCGCAGGGAACCGCGTTTCTGGTGGTCACCCACGATTTACAACTGGCTAAGCGGATGGGGCGTCAGCTGGAAATGCGCGACGGTCGTCTGAATGCTGAACTGACGCTGATGGGAGCGGAGTAATGGCTTCACCGTTATCGTTACTCATCGGGTTACGCTTTAGCCGCGGTCGTCGCCGGAGCGGGATGGTATCCCTTATCTCCGTGATCTCCACCATCGGTATCGCCCTGGGCGTGGCGGTGTTGATCGTGGGCTTAAGCGCCATGAACGGCTTTGAGCGTGAACTGAATAACCGCATTCTGGCCGTTGTCCCCCACGGTGAAATCGAGCCGGTTAACCAGCCGTGGTCCAGCTGGCGTGATGCCCTTAACAAAGTGGAAAAGGTGCCCGGCATTGCGGCGGCTGCACCTTACATCAACTTTACCGGGCTGGTAGAGAGCGGGTTAAACCTGCGCGCCATTCAGGTGAAAGGGGTAAATCCTCGTCAGGAAGAGCGTCTGAGCGCGCTGCCGCGCTATGTGCAAAATGGCGCATGGGCAAACTTTAAGGCTGGCGAGCAGCAGATCATCATGGGCAAAGGCGTTGCCGATGCGCTGAAGGTGAAGCAGGGCGACTGGGTCTCGATCATGATCCCGAACGCCAGCGCTGATCACAAATTGCAGCAGCCTAAGCGCGTACGTCTGCACGTCACCGGTATTTTGCAGCTGAGCGGCCAGCTCGACCACAGCTTCGCGATGGTGCCGCTGGAAGATGCGCGCCAGTATCTGGATATGAGCGACAGCGTGACGGGCATTGCCATTAAGGTTAACGACGTCTTCAACGCCAATAAACTGGTGCGTGACGCTGGCAGCGTGACCAATAACTATGTCTACATCAAAAGCTGGATCGGCACTTACGGGTATATGTACCGTGATATCCAGATGATCCGCGCGATTATGTATCTGGCGATGGTGCTGGTGATCGGGGTGGCGTGTTTTAATATCGTCTCGACGCTGGTCATGGCCGTTAAGGATAAGAGCGGCGACATCGCCGTGCTGCGTACCTTAGGGGCGAAAGACGGTCTTATTCGCGCCATCTTCGTTTGGTACGGTTTGCTGGCGGGGCTGTTTGGCAGCCTCTGCGGCGTGGCGATCGGCGTGGTGGTTTCCCTTCAGCTGACGCCGATTATCAACGGAATTGAAGCGCTTATTGGCCATCAGTTCCTGTCAGGCGATATCTATTTTATTGACTTCCTGCCGTCTGAACTGCACTGGCTGGACGTTATTTATGTGCTGGTTACAGCACTTTTACTGAGTCTGCTGGCAAGCTGGTATCCGGCGCGTCGCGCAAGCCGAATTGATCCGGCGAGGGTATTAAGTGGCCAGTAATTTCGTCATGGTTTAGCGGTCTTTTGGCCGCTGAATCAAACAGAGGAATGCATCATGTATTACGGATTTGATATTGGCGGCACCAAGATTGCGCTCGGCGTGTTCGATAAAGACCTTAAGCTACAATGGGAAACCCGCGTACCCACGCCGCGCGAAAGCTACGATGAATTTTTAACCGCCATTGCCGCGCTGGTGGCGCAAGCGGATGAACGCTTTGGCGTCATAGGCAGCGTCGGCATTGGTATTCCGGGTATGCCCGAAACCGACGATGGCACGCTGTATGCCGCCAACGTTCCTGCCGCCAGCGGCAAACCGCTGCGTGCCGATCTCTCTGCTCTCCTTGAGCGCGACGTGCGCTTAGACAACGATGCCAACTGTTTTGCTCTCTCAGAGGCCTGGGACGACGAGTTTCGTCGCTATCCGCTGGTGATGGGTTTGATTCTCGGAACCGGTGTGGGGGGAGGGATAGTCATTAACGGTAAGCCCATTACCGGGCGCAGCTACATTACCGGCGAATTTGGTCATATCCGTCTGCCGGTGGATGCGCTGGATGTTGTCGGACGTGATTTCCCGTTGATCCGCTGCGGTTGTGGTCAGCACGGCTGTATTGAGAGTTACCTTTCAGGCCGTGGGTTTGCATGGCTTTATGAACACTTCTATCATCAGAAACATGACGCCCCCCAAATCATTACCCTGTGGGAACAAGGGGATGCGCAGGCGCGAGAGCACGTTGAACGCTATCTCGACCTGCTGGCCGTGTGCCTGGGGAATATCCTGACCATCGTCGACCCGGATCTGCTGGTGATCGGGGGAGGGCTGTCAAATTTCACTGCGATTACGGAACAGTTGTCCGGGCGTCTGCCCCGACATTTATTGCCGGTCGCCCGCGTGCCGCGCATTGAACGCGCGCGACACGGGGACGCAGGAGGCATGCGCGGAGCCGCATTCCTTCATCTCACCGATTAGTTTACGAGGTTATTATGCTGTCGCGTCGCCAGGGTCGACTCAGCCGTTTTCGCAAAAATAAACGCCGCTTACGTGAACGCCTGCGTCAGCGGATCTTTTTCAGAGACAGGATGATGCCAGAAGCGATGGATAAACCCAGAGTGGTGGTGTTGACCGGGGCGGGGATCTCCGCCGAATCCGGTATTCAGACCTTCCGCGCGGCGGACGGACTGTGGGAAGAACACCGAGTTGAAGATGTGGCGACGCCGGAAGGTTTCGCCCGCGACCCGGCGCTGGTACAGGCGTTCTACAACGCCCGCCGTCGCCAGCTTCAGCAGCCGGAGATTGCGCCGAATGCGGCGCACCTGGCGCTGGCAAAGCTGGAGGAAGCGCTGGGGGATCGTTTTCTGCTGGTCACGCAGAACATCGACAATCTTCACGAAAGGGCCGGAAACCACAACATCATTCACATGCACGGCGAACTGCTCAAGGTGCGGTGCGCATGGAGTGGTCAGGTGCTGGACTGGAAAGAGGACGTGCTGGACGAAGACCGCTGCCACTGCTGTCAGTTCCCTTCGCGTCTGCGTCCGCATGTGGTCTGGTTTGGCGAAATGCCGCTGGGAATGGATGAGATCTACAGCGCCCTGGCTATGGCGGACGTCTTTATCGCCATTGGTACCTCAGGACATGTCTATCCGGCGGCAGGATTTGTTCACGAAGCGCGACTGCAAGGTGCCCATACGGTGGAGCTTAATCTGGAGCCAAGCCAGGTTGGGAGCGAGTTTGAAGAGAAACATTACGGTCTGGCGAGCGAGGTGGTGCCAGCCTTTGTGGATAAACTCCTGAAGGGGCTGTAAGAGTAACGGGCGACATTGCGTCGCCCGTTATGCATTAACGGCCTGCTTTTAGCTTCTGATAATACTCTTCATACAGGCGGCTCGCGTCACCGACGTCGTTCTGCCATTCCCCTTTGCTGATGGTTTCAGCGTCCGGATAAAGCGATTTATCATTTGCCACTTCAGGGCTGAGCAGCTTCCGCGCGGCCAGGTTTGGCGTCGGGTAGCCGATGGTTTCCGCCACCTCTTTTGCCACATCCGGGCGCAGCAGGAAATTGATCAGCTTCAGGGCGCCCTCGACGTTTTTCGCATTCGCCGGGATCGCGAGGCTGTCCATCCAGAAGATGCCGCCCTCCTTCGGCCAGACCACCTCCAGCGGCGTCCCGGCCTGACGCGCCACAAACGCAGAGCCGTTCCAGACCATACCCAGATTCACTTCACCTTCCATATACGGGTTAGCCGGGTTATCCGAGTTGAACGACGCCACGTTTGGCATCAGCTTTTTCAGTTCGTTATACGCCGCTTCGATCTCTTTCGGATCGGTGGTGTTACCGGAATAGCCGAGTTTACGCAGCGCAACCTGGAACACTTCGCGCGCATCGTCGGTTAACAGCAGGCTGCTTTTGTATTCCGGCTTCCACAGGTCAGCCCAGGATGAAACCGTTTTTGGATCAATGGCATCGCTGTTGACGCCAATTGCCGTCGCGCCCCAGATGTACGGAATGGAGTAGTCGTTGTTCGGGTCGAACGGCTTGTTTAGCATCTCAGGATCGAGGTTTGAAAAATTGGTTAGCTTCGTTTTGTCGATCTTCTGGATCATGCCTTCTTTGCGCATCTTGTCGACGAAATAGGTCGACGGCACCACCAGGTCATACGCGCCATCTTTATAGGTTTTGAGCTTGGCGTACATGGTTTCATTCGACTCGTAGGTCGAATAGATCACCTTGATGCCCGTCTCTTTGGTGAACTGCTCCAGCAGGCCCGGCGGCACATACTCGGTCCAGTTGTAGAAATAGAGCGTTTTGCTGTCATCAGCATGCGCGGCGCCCATTCCGAGCACCAGTGCCGCAGCGGCAAGCATTTTTTTCATTTCTGTGTCCCCTGAGATTTTGTTTTATCACGAGCAATAACCTGGCTGGCAATTACCAGAACCAGCGATAACACCAACAGAATAGTCGCCAGCGCGTTCACTTCGGGTGAAACACCGACTTTAACCATTGAGTAGATCTTCAACGGCAGAATTTCATAGCTCGGCCCGGTGACGAAGGAGGACACGACCACGTCGTCCATCGACAGGGTAAAGCTGAGCAGCCATCCTGCTGCCACGGCGGGCATCGCCAGCGGCAGAATGATTTTGCGCAGAATGGTCATCTCGCTCGCACCCAGATCTTTCGCCGCTTCCAGCATGCGTACGTCGAACCCTTTCAGACGCGCGTAGACGGTTACCACCACAAACGGCAGACAGAAGGTGATATGCGAGAACAGCAGCGACCAGAAACCGAGCTGGACGCCCAGCAGCATAAACAGCACCAGCAGTGAAATGGCCATCACGATATCCGGGGACATCATCACCACAAACAGCATGCCACTGACGAACGGCTTACCGCGAAAACGGTAGCGGTACAGCGCCACGGCGGTCAGCGAGCCAATCAGCGTCGCGAAGGTGGCAGAGAATACCGCCATCGTCAGCGAGTGCTGAGCGGCCTGTAGCAGGCTGTCATTGTTCATCAGCAGGCCATACCATTTGGTGGTAAACCCTTGCCAGTTGATCCCGAAGCGTGAGCTGTTAAAAGAGTTCACGATCAAAATGATTATCGGAATATAGAGATACGCATAAATGGCGGTCATAAAACCGCCGCGAAGCAGTCGACCGATCATTCCAGCTCCACCTTCTTATTCAGCAGGCGTGATGCACGCCAGTAAACCAGCAGCATCAGCCCCATCACCACCGTCAGCGTTATGCTGGTGGCCGAGCCGAACGGCCAGTCGCGGATATTCAGGAACTGGCTCTTAATCACGTTACCGATCAGCAGGTTTTTCGCCCCGCCCATCAGGTCCGATACGTAGAACAGGCCCATCGCAGGCAGCATGACCAGCAGACAGCCGGCGATAATACCCGGCATGGTCAGCGGAATAATGATGCGGACAAAGGTTTGTAACTTACTGGCGCCCAGGTCTTTCGCCGCTTCCAGCAGCGGTTTATCGAGCTTTTCAATGCTGGAGTAGAGCGGCATCACCATAAACGGCAGCAGGATATAGACCAGGCCGACAATCACCGCGCCCGGGGTGAACATGATGCGGATCGGCGTCTCGATCACCCCCAGCCACAGCAGAAACTCGTTCAGATAACCTTTGGTGCTGAGGAAGATTTTCAGCCCGTAGATGCGGATTAACGAGTTGGTCCAGAAGGGTACAATCAGTAAAAACAGCAGCAGCGGCCGTACTTTTTGCGGCAGGCGGGCCAGGAACCAGGCGAATGGATACCCCAGCACCAGACAGGCGAGGGTAGCAATCAGCGCCATATTGAGCGAGTGCAGCAGCACGTCAAAATAGAGCGGATCGAGCAGGCGCGCGTAGTTGTCCAGCGTAAAGACCATCGCGACGAAGTTCGCGTCGTCGCGGGTCAGGAAGCTGGTTACGATGATCATCAGGTTGGGTAGAAAGACAAACAACACAAGCCAACCGACGATCGTGGCAATCACCACATTCTGGAACTTACTTGTGTTCTTCATCAGCCAGTACAACCTCCCAGCTTTCTACCCAGTTGATGACCATTTTCTGATCCAGCGAGTGGTCGAAGTCCGGATCGTCCTCGTTAAAGAACTCGCTGACCATCACCATTTTGCCGTTTTCCAGTTCCACAACGGATTCGAGGGTCATCCCTTTGTAGTTGCGTTCGCGAACGTAACCGATCAGACCTTCGACGTCAGCCGTGTCGTGGATCTCATCAACGCGGAGATCTTCCGGGCGCAGCAGGACGTTGAGCTTTTGCCCCTTCTCGACGGCAAAGTTGACGGTAATATTGCATTCGCGGCCTTCCACGTTCGCGCGAACGCGCTGCTCGTCCAGACGCTCGATCACCGTGGCGTTAAAGATATTGATTTCGCCAATAAAGCTGGCGACGAACAGGTTTTTCGGCTCTTCGTAAATTTCACGCGGGGTGCCATCCTGCTCAATCTTGCCGTCGCGCATCACCACGATACGGTCTGACATGGTCAGGGCTTCTTCCTGATCGTGCGTGACAAACACGAACGTGATGCCGAGCTTACGCTGAAGCGCTTTCAGCTCGTTCTGCATCTGCTTGCGCAGCTTGTAGTCCAGCGCGGAGAGGGATTCATCCAGCAGGAGCAGGCGAGGTTTGTTGACCACGGCGCGGGCAATGGCCACACGCTGCTGCTGACCACCGGAAAGTTGATGCGGCTTGCGCTGGGCGAACGCCTCCAGCTGTACCATGCGCAGGGCTTCGGTAACCCGAGGTGGGATCTCGCTGGCCGGTGTTTTTTGCATCCGCAGGCCAAACGCCACGTTCTCAAACACGGTCATGTGCGGGAACAGGGCATAGCTCTGAAAGACGGTATTGACGTGGCGATCTTCGGCTGGAACCTGGGTTATGTCCTGGTTCTCAAGATGGATATGGCCGTTATCGACGCTTTCCAGCCCGGCGATAAGGCGCAGGACGGTGGTTTTGCCGCAGCCGGAGGGGCCGAGCAGCGTGAGAAACTCACCGTCATTGATGGTCAGATTAAGGTCGGAAATGACATCTTTGCCATCGAAACTTTTACGAATTCGTTCCAGTTGCACCAGCGGTGAAAGGGAACGGGGTTGTGTATTCAATTTTCGCGCTGTCCCATATAGACGCCTCAGGCAGCAGACTGAAGCGGGGTTTGTGTGTAACCACCTTGGTGACTCGTAATGAGGGCGGACATTCTACGGCAAACCCATTGAATCGCCAATCCTTCTCACTTATTCATAAGCTACATTTATTAACGCACAACGATATAAACGTAAAAAGTTCTCGTTTGCGGGATAAAAGTGACCTGACGCAATATTTGCGTTTTGCTGCTTAATGATAATGTTGTCACAAAAAGTGAGGGTGACTGCATGGATAAACTACTTGAGCGTTTCTTACATTACGTTTCGCTGGATACCCAATCTAAGCCGGGGGTCCGACAGGTGCCAAGCACCGAAGGCCAGTGGAAGCTGCTAAATCTGCTGAAAGAGCAGCTGGAGGCCATGGGGCTGGTTGATGTCACGCTCAGCGAAAAAGGGACCGTGATGGGAACGCTGCCGGCGAATATTGACGGCGATATCCCGGCAATTGGCTTTATTTCTCATGTCGATACCTCACCTGATTTTAGCGGTAAACACGTAAACCCGCAGATTGTTGAAAACTATCGCGGCGGTGATATTGCGCTGGGCATTGGCGACGAAGTGCTGTCGCCGGTGATGTTCCCGGTACTGCATCAGCTGCTGGGGCAGACGTTAATCACCACTGACGGCAAAACCTTGCTGGGGGCCGATGACAAAGCGGGCATCGCCGAGATCATGACGGCGCTGGCGGTGCTGAAGGGCAAAAATATCCCACATGGCGATATCCGCGTGGCCTTCACGCCGGATGAAGAGGTTGGAAAAGGCGCAAAACACTTTGACGTTGAGGCGTTTAACGCGCAGTGGGCCTACACCGTCGACGGTGGCGGCGTGGGTGAACTGGAGTATGAAAACTTTAACGCGGCATCGGTAACGATCAAAATCGTCGGGAATAACGTGCACCCGGGGTCTGCGAAAGGGGTGATGGTGAATGCGCTGTCGCTGGCTGCGCGTATTCATGCGGAAGTGCCCGCCGAAGAGAGCCCGGAGATGACGGAAGGGTATGAGGGTTTTTATCATCTGACCAGCATCAAGGGGACCGTGGACAGCGCGCAGATGCACTATATTGTCCGCGATTTCGACCGCAAAGCCTTTGAAGCACGCAAACGTAAGATGATGGAGATCGCGAAAAAGGTCGGCAAGGGGCTACATCCGGATTGCTATATTGAACTCATCATCGAAGACAGCTATTACAATATGCGCGATAAGGTGATGGAGCATCCGCATATTCTTGATATCGCCCAGCAGGCGATGCGCGATTGTGACATCGAGCCGGTGATGAAACCGATCCGTGGCGGTACCGATGGTTCACAGCTGTCGTTTATGGGCCTGCCGTGCCCGAACCTGTTTACCGGTGGATATAACTACCACGGCAAGCATGAGTTCGTGACGCTGGAAGGGATGGAGAAAGCGGTGCAGGTGATCGTGCGGATAGCGGAGTTAACCGCGAAGCGGTAATGTTTTATGCCGGGTGGCGGCTACGCCTTACCCGGCCTACGGGTGCAATATGTAGGCCGGGTAAGGCGTAGCCGCCACCCGGCACATGAACAGGGAGTTCAAATGTCAAACTACCGCCGCCACAACATCCCCGGTGGGACCTGGTTTTTCACCGTCAATCTGCAAAACCGCCAGAGCGATTTACTTACTCGCCACATCGACAGCCTGCGTTCCGCTACCGCCACGGTTAAGCGTGCGAAGCCCTTTACCATTAACGCCTGGGTTATCCTGCCTGAACATATGCACTGTATCTGGACCCTGCCGGAAGGAGACAGTGACTTTTCAGCGCGCTGGCGCGACATCAAAAAAACGTTTAGCCGCAACATTGAAATGCGCCACGTCTGGCAACCGCGTTTCTGGGAGCACACTATTCGCAATGAGCAGGATTATCGGCGGCATATGGATTACATCTACATCAATCCGCTGAAGCATGGCTATGTCGGGAAAGTCGTCGACTGGCCATATTCAACATTTCATCGGGACGTGCGGGAAGGGTTATATCCGGCAGACTGGGCGGGTGAGATTGAGGATTTTGCGGCGGGGGAGCGGAAGTAAAACAAAGCCCGGTGGCGCTTCGCTTACCGGGCCTACGGGTGCAATATGTAGGCCGGGTAAGGCGTAGCCGCCACCCGGCAAACATCATGGCTCAGTCCTCAAAAAACCAGTACCCGCTGTTCACCAGCGCGGCCAGCATGGCGAGGAAGGAGGGATCGTCCAGTGCGTCGCCAAAGGTATCCGCAGTCAGCACCATATGGCTGGCAATCGCTTCCAGCGCCGGGCGATGCGGAGAGTCCAGGCGCTCGCCGTTGACGAATACCTCTTCGCCAATGCGCAGTACGCGTAATCCGCCCAGCCGAACCAGCTTATCGCCCTGCTGGAGCGCATCATAAATTTCATCTGCCTGATACGGCGGCTCTGGCGGTGCGACGTCCAGTTCGTGACGCGACTGGCTGATAAACTCGCCAAACCACTGTCTGAAGTGCTCCGGTTCATTGATCAGATCCAGCATCATCCCGCGCAGCTTATCCAGCTCCTCTGGCAGAATATCCGCCGGGTGCTCACGCGCCGGAACATCCGGATCGCTGTAACGGTAGCTGCCCAGCTCACGCTGTAAAACATAGTCAGCAAATCCGCTGATCATCTCGCGCCCGCTTGGCGCGCGGAAACCAACCGAATAGTTCAGCGAGTTTTCCAGGGAATAACCTTCATGCGGGAAGCCCGGTGGGATATAAAGAATGTCACCTGGCTCCAGCTCTTCATCAATGATCCCTTCAAACGGATCAACCTGAAGCAGATCCGGGTGCGGGCAGTGCTGCTTCATTGGCACTTTTTCGCCCACGCGCCAGCGACGGCGCCCGGTACCCTGAATGATAAACACGTCGTACTGATCCAGATGCGGACCCACGCCGCCACCGGGAACGGAGAAGGAGATCATCAGATCGTCCATTCGCCAGTCTGGCAGGGCGCGGAAGGGACGCATTAAGGCTGCGGTGGGTTCGTGCCAGTTGTTGACCGCCTGCACCAGTAAAGACCAGTTGTTTTCGCCCAGGTGATCGTAGCTTTCAAAGGGACCGTGGCTGACCTGCCATTTCCCGTCCTGGTGGCTCACCAGACGGCTGTCTACCTCGTTTTCCATCGCCAGACCAGCGAGTTCGTCAGGAGAAATAGGGTCGATAAAATTGCTGATCCCGCGTTTAAGAACGACCGGGCGTTTTTGCCAGTAACGTTCAATAAATTCGGGCCAGTTAAGCGTTAATTGATAATCCATATTTTTGTATTCCGCAGGCTCTTACTGAGACGGATTATAACGGAAGCACCGCCCCCTGACTGCGAGATCCGCGTATTTTTCACATTTCGGGTCAACTATCGTTCGATACGGGATGCTGGCGGCCAAAAATGACTTCCATACGGGCACCGCCCAGCAAACTTTCACCGGTTTCAATCTTGCCCTCGTACTGATCGACGATTTCCCTGGCGACGGATAATCCGACGCCCTGGCCTGGCCGCAGCGTATCGGCGCGCTGGCCGCGATCGAACACCACTTCGCGTTTATTACGGGGAATACCAGGACCATCATCCTCAACGATAATATGCAGTTCGTTATCCGTTACCCGCGCGGATACCTCGACAAACTCCAGACAATATTTGCAGGCGTTATCGAGCAGGTTTCCCATCACTTCCATAAAGTCATTTTTCTCACCGACAAAGCTGATTTCCGGTGAGATATCCAGACTGATGTTGACCCCTTTACGCTGGTACACCTTGTTCAGCGCAGAGGTGAGGTTATCCAGCAGCGGGGCTACCGGGTGCAGTTCACGGCTCAACAGGGCGCTTCCGGAACGCATGCTCGCGCGGTGCAGGTAATAGCCGATCTGCTGTGAAATACGGCTGATTTGTTCCAGCATCACCGGCTCGGCGTCATCCACGCTCATTTTCGAACTGCGCATGGAACGCAGGGTACTCTGCATCACGGCCAGCGGGGTTTTCAGGCTGTGCGTAAGGTCGGTGAGCGTGGTGCGATACTTGTCGTAGCGTTCACGTTCGCTTTTCAGCAGTCGATTGAGGTTGCGCACCAGGCTGGTCAGCTCACGGGTGGTCTCCGGGTTGAGCTTCTCGCGGTGATGTTCCTCCAGCTCGCGCACCTCTTTGGCAAGGGATTCAATCGGGCGGAGGCTCCACCATGCAGCAACCCACAGGAGAGGGATCACCAGCAGCAGGTTGGCAGCCAGAACATACACAAACCAGTTCCAGACCATATACGAGCGTTTCAGCTCAACCGGTATGGTATCGATCACCACAATGGTTAACTGCGGCATGTTCAGGGTGGCGGGGTAAAGGTTGATGGCCACAGAGTGGGTCATCTCCGTGTCGTCATCTTCGGCACGGATCTCATTAAGCTTGATCTGTAAGGCGCGATCGTCACGCAGCAGGCTGCTGGTGGAGTTGAGGTCGGCTTCTATTTCATGAAAACCGTTGGTTTTCAGCCATTCCGGACGGATGCGCTTTTTCAACCACGGGACATCGCGCTGGGCCCACAGCAATTTCCCTTTTTCATCATAGATCAGCGCCAGCGTCGGGCTCTGCTGATTCAGGTTTTCCGGCATCTCGACGGTGATTCGGTTGTTCTCCCACTTCGCCAGGGTATAAAACAGGTTACTTTCGCCGCGAAGCAGGCGGAAGGTGGTTTTATCGAAGCTCACGCTATAACCGACCAACGCCACCATCCCGTAAGAGAGCGACAGCACCAGCACGACGGCGGCGGTTGCCAGCAAAAAGCGAACCCGCAGCGAAAGGGGTAAAATGTGGCGCAATATCCCTTTCATTTAGCGTAATTCGAACAGATAGCCCTGACCACGCACGGTGGTGATCACGTCATGCGGGTACTGCGCCTGAATTTTTTTACGCAGGCGACCCATCAGTACGTCAATGGTGTGGCTTTCGCGCAGCTCGGCATCCGGATAGAGCTGAAGCATAAGGGAATCTTTGCTCACCACTTTACCGTTGTTACGGATCAGCGTTTCCATGATGGTATATTCGAATGCGGTCAGCTTGATCACTTCATCATTAATAGAAAATTCGCGGCGAGAGAGGTCCACCTGGAACGGCGGCAGAGAGATAACCTGTGACGCCAGCCCGCTGTTGCGGCGCAGCAGCGCCTGCATACGCGCAGCGACTTCTTCAATATGGAAGGGTTTGGTCACGTAGTCATCCGCGCCAGCGCTCAGGACTTCAACCTTGTCCTGCCAGCCTTCGCGGGCAGTCAGCACCAGCACCGGCAGGGAAACATCATGGCTACGCCAGCGGCGGATAAGGGACAATCCGTCTTCATCCGGCAGCCCTAAATCGACAATGGCGATGTCCGGCAGGTGTTCATTGAGATAATAATCGGCCTCTTTTGCGTCTTCAGCATCGTCCACCTGATGACCCATCTCCTGAAGTTGAACTTTCAGGTGATGACGTAGCAATGCGTTATCCTCAACAACCAGTACGCGCATCATCACTTCTCCCTTTATAAATGGTATGAATAGTTTAACGCTGATTATTCAGGTTGACACCAGCGCGATGAAATTAATGATTTTTTCATGCTTCCGAACACAGAGGGCATGACGCCAGGCGCGGGTAATATAAACGGACTTGTTATCGCAAGCTTCCGCAATCCGGATAAAACAGCCATCCGTTTATGAACTGTTGAAGGCGAGTCGCTTTTTGACAGAACGGCATACCAGTTTTGTAAAGATTGCCCTTTTTTTTGTAAGGATGTTCTCACTATGTCTGTCTTTGTCTACGCTTATTTTATGGTGCGAAATTAGATTTGCATAAGATGTGCCAGAAAAGCAGCATTTTTACACAACAAAACAGCAATATAGCGAGTAAAGAGGATTTTATGGAATGGAAGGTTGTTGAGACTATTGCGAGCCCGGAAAGCGGAACCATTTTTTGCAAAGTTGAAACACAGTATGGCCTGAATTATATCCTGTGGTTAAAGGGAGATTATTACGTTCGTACAGGTGAAATCATCACCACCTCAAACCAGGGGATCCTGATTAACGATCGGCGCCGCAGAGTATGGATAGCGCAGGCAATGCCCTTTACATCCATAGGCTGGATGGGGTTCAAACAGAAAAACGCGTGTCCAGGCAACCGACAGGAAATGGATCGCCCGTGCACGGCTGAAACCCCGTGCCAGTTCAAACTGTGCCCGTTCGGCTTAAAACGGTATATACCGGAAAGTTATTCCACAGCGAAAATTAACAATCAGCCTGACGGCAGGCTTTAATCACGGCAAACAGGGAATGTAATGTAAAAACATCGGCTCGATGATGAAAAGCAGCCCCCTTTCCGGATGGAAAGGGGGAAGGGCGATTACTTCAGCTCGTCAACCATAGTAATGGCGCGGCCAATGTAGTTTGCCGGGGTCATCTCTTTCAGGCGCGCTTTTTCTTCTTCTGGCAGCGCCAGACCGTCGATAAACTGTTTCATACCTTCAGCATCAACACGTTTACCGCGGGTCAGCTCTTTGAGTTTCTCGTACGGTTTTTCGATGCCGTAACGACGCATCACGGTCTGAATCGGCTCCGCCAGCACTTCCCAGTTGTGATCCAGCTCGTCCAGCAGACGGTCGCGGTTAACTTCCAGTTTGCTCACACCTTTCAGGGTGGACTGGTAGGCGATCAGCGCGTAGCCAATACCTACGCCCAGGTTACGCAGCACCGTGGAGTCAGTCAGATCACGCTGCCAGCGAGATACCGGCAGCTTGCTCGCCATATGCTGCAACACGGCATTCGCCAGACCCAGGTTACCTTCGGAGTTTTCAAAGTCGATTGGGTTCACTTTGTGCGGCATGGTGGACGAACCGATTTCCCCGGCGATGGTCTTCTGCTTGAAGTGGTTCAGGGCGATGTAACCCCATACGTCACGATCGAAGTCGATCAGGATGGTGTTGAAGCGCGCAATGCAGTCAAACAGCTCGGCGATGTAGTCGTGCGGCTCAATCTGGGTGGTGTACGGGTTCCACTGGATCCCCAGAGAGGTCACAAACTCTTCGCTGAACTGGTGCCAGTCCACTTCCGGGTACGCGGCGATGTGGGCGTTATAGTTACCCACCGCGCCGTTGATTTTGCCGAGGATCTCAACCTGCTCCAACTGACGATACTGGCGTTCCATGCGGTACGCCACGTTCGCCATCTCTTTACCCATGGTGGATGGGGTTGCTGGCTGGCCGTGAGTACGGGACAGCAGCGGAATGTCGCGGTATTCCACGGACAGCGCTTTCACCGCATCAATGATTTTACGCCAGTAAGGGAGTACCACCTCTTTCCGCGCGGTAGAGAGCATCAGCGCGTGAGACAGGTTGTTAATATCTTCAGACGTACAGGCGAAGTGAATAAATTCAGATACCGCGTGCAGGGCAGGGACGCTTGCCACTTTCTCTTTCAGGAAGTATTCAACCGCTTTCACGTCGTGGTTGGTGGTGCGTTCGATGGTTTTAATGCGCGCGGCATCTTCTTCGCTGAACTCAGCAACGATTTTATCAAGGTAATCGTTTGCCTTTGCGTCAAAAGCAGGAACTTCCTTGATTGCTGTCTGGGCGGCCAGCTTTTGCAGCCAGCGTACTTCAACCTGAACACGGAACTTCAGCAGGCCATATTCGCTGAAGATCCCGCGCAGCGCGCTGACTTTATCGCCGTAGCGTCCATCGACAGGGGATACGGCGGTCAGTGAGGATAATTCCATAATTCGCAACTCCGGGAGGTTAACAATGAGCAAGAATTTGTTTTGCCTGAGTCGTCAGGCGATGACGAGAAAACATTAACTGAAGGCGGCCACCGCCGACCTGTTGCCACAGCACGGCGGCACGGATGCCTGCCAGCAGCGAAGCGCGTACCTTCGCCTGTACCTGTGGGCTTTGCAATACGGCAGGCGAACCGGTGACCTGAATACGCGGGCCGAGCGGGCTAATCACGTCAACGTAGATACCGGCCATCGCGCTGAGCAGGGTCTCAGACTGGAGGTCAAAGTGGTCGAGCTGGCGCTGTAGCCCGGCGATGCGGTCGCCCAGGGTATTCATTGCGCCTTTTGCCGCATTAAGCTTACGTTCCAGCACCATCAGGCTTAAGGTGTAGCGGGTCAGTTCCGCGTTCAACCCCTGACGGTTGCTGGCGTTGAGCACGCCGAGCAGAGTTTCAAGACCGAGACGAAGATTGGTTTCACTGCCGCCAAAGACGCCCAGCGTGGAGCCTGGGTTAAGATCGATAACGCTGTTGAGTGAAACGTGCAGGGCATCAGCGTCGCAATGACCCTGATGCGCCAGCTGTTGCACCAGACGGGCTGACTGGCAAATTCCCGCCAGCGCCAGGGTGATGTCGTAATAGTTCTTCGCCACACGGTCTCCTTTATGTGTGCAAACGGTTTAAACAGCAGGCAGCGGCAGGCGCTGTTCAATGATCCCACCGCCGAGGCAAATTTCGCCGCGGAAGAAAACAGCAGACTGGCCAGGGGTAACGGCGGAAACCGGCTCGTCGAAACGCACGTCAATGCGATCGTCATCCAGTGCGGTTACGGTGCAAGGGATGTCCGTCTGGCGGTAGCGCGTTTTCACTGTGCAGCGCAGCGTGCCTTTCAGCGGCTCGCGATCGACCCAGTGCAGCTGTTGCGCGATCAGTCCAACGGACATCAGGCGCGGGTGGTCGTGACCCTGAGCCACAACCAGAATATTGTTTTCGACGTCTTTGTCGACCACGTACCACGGATCTTCGCTGCCCTCTTTGGTGCCGCCGATTCCCAGACCTTTACGCTGGCCGAGAGTGTGGTACATCAGCCCCTGGTGCTGACCAATCTCGTCACCGTCAACGGTGACGATTTTGCCCGGCTGTGCAGGCAGGTAGCGCCCCAGGAACTCGCGGAATTTACGCTCGCCGATAAAACAAATACCGGTGGAGTCTTTTTTCTTCGCGGTGATCAGATCCAGATCTTCAGCAATCTTACGCACTTCCGGCTTTTCCAGCTCGCCGACCGGGAACAGGCTCTGGGCAATCTGTTCGTGGCTCAGCGTATAGAGGAAGTAGCTCTGATCTTTGTTGCCGTCCAGGCCGCGCAGCAGCTGGCTTTTGCCATTCACATCCGCGCGACGCACGTAGTGGCCGGTCGCAATGTAGTCTGCGCCCAGGTCTTCTGCGGCGAATTCCAGGAAGGCTTTGAATTTGATCTCTTTGTTGCACAGGATATCCGGGTTTGGCGTGCGGCCCGCTTTGTACTCTTCGAGGAAGAGTTCAAAAACGTTGTCCCAGTATTCTGCGGCAAAGTTAACGGTGTGCAGTTCGATGCCGAGCTTATCGCACACGGCCTGCGCATCGGCGAGATCCGCAGCGGCAGTGCAGTATTCCTCGCCATCGTCTTCCTCCCAGTTCTTCATGAACAGGCCCTCCACCTTATAGCCCTGTTGCTGCAACAGGTAGGCGGAAACGGAGGAATCGACACCGCCGGACATGCCGACGATTACTTTTTTCTGGCTGTTATCTGACATGGAATACTCACGACATTGAACTTCAAGGCGGCGTATTCTATCACGCCCCCCCACCATTGACACCCTCTGTAAACGGCCAGTTAAATTCTGCAATGACATCCAGCGGCAGGCGCGCCGCAGACTGCCAGCAGCGGATGCTTTCCGCCACCAGCGGCGAACGCAGGTTTGGCGCGTTCAGGATCTCCTCGGCAGTCACCCACAGGCAGCGATCGATATCGTCGTCGTGCGGTTCAGTGGCGCACGTTTCGTTAAGTTCAACGGCGAATAAGAAGCGCAGGAAAGGCGTCTGGTCAGGCGCTATCCACTGATGCATACGGATAAAATGCTGCGGTTCGGCGCGGATACCCGTCTCCTCCCACAGCTCACGGGCTGCCGCCTGGCGTAAGGTTTCATTGGCTTCAAGATGCCCGGCAGGCTGGTTCCACAGCGCTTTGCCGTTGATGGTCTCTTCCACCACCAGGAATTTCCCCTGCGCATGGACCACGCAGGCGACCGTAACATGAGGTTTAAACATCAGTTCTCCTTAGGGGTAACATCCCGCCATTCCCCGTTTGCCAGCGAGTCCAGCGTGTAGCTGCCCATGGCATAGCGAATGAGTCGCAGGGTAGGGAAGCCCACATGCGCAGTCATGCGCCTGACCTGTCGGTTGCGGCCTTCATAAAGGGTGATTTTAAGCCAGCTGGTGGGAATGGATTTCCGCTCACGAATCGGCGGGTTGCGCGGCCATAGCCACTCGGGTTCATTCACGCGCTCAATACCAGCCGGCAGGGTGGGACCGTCGTTCAGCGTTACGCCGTTACGCAGTTTTGCCAGCGACGCGTCGTCCGGCTCGCCTTCAACCTGCACAAAGTAAATTTTCCCGGTACGCTTGCCCGGCTGAGTGAGCCTGGCCTGGAGCACGCCGTCATTGGTGAGCACCAGCAACCCTTCGCTGTCACGATCCAGACGTCCCGCCGCGTACACTCCCTGAACGGGAATAAAGTCCTTCAGCGTGCTGCGCCCGGCCTCGTCGGTAAACTGTGGCAATACATCGTAGGGTTTATTGAACAGTATGACCCGCGTTGGCTGGGGTTCTGGCGTTCTTCTGGTGGCTTGTCGTGAGCTGAATCGCTCAACCCGGTGTTTTCTAAAAGAAGTTTTCGTCATGGTATTTTCAGGCGTTATCAATTGCCGCATTATAGCCTAATAACGAAGACCTTTCATGGCGTCGGACAATCAGGTACTATCGGAAGGCTCATTACAATTTATTAACATAAGATCAGTAACAACCAGAAGCGCTCGAAGGAGAGGTTAATGGAAAGCAAAGTAGTTGTTCCGGCGGAAGGTAAAAAGATCACCCTGCAAAACGGCAAGATTAACGTTCCTCACAACCCGATTATCCCGTTCATTGAAGGCGACGGTATCGGCGTAGACGTTACCCCGGCAATGCTGAAAGTGGTTGATGCCGCTGTTGAGAAAGCCTACAAAGGCGAGCGTAAAATTTCCTGGATGGAAATTTACACCGGTGAAAAATCGACTCAAGTTTATGGCCAGGACGTCTGGCTGCCAGCCGAAACGCTGGACCTGATCCGCGACTATCGCGTTGCTATCAAAGGCCCTCTGACCACGCCAGTTGGCGGCGGCATTCGCTCCCTGAACGTGGCGCTGCGTCAGGAACTGGATCTATATGTGTGTCTGCGTCCGGTGCGTTACTACCAGGGCACCCCAAGCCCGGTTAAGCACCCGGAACTGACCGACATGGTTATCTTCCGTGAAAACTCAGAAGACATCTACGCCGGTATCGAATGGAAAGCGGACTCTGCTGATGCAGAAAAAGTGATTAAATTCCTGCGCGAAGAGATGGGAGTGAAGAAAATTCGCTTCCCTGAGCATTGCGGCATCGGCATCAAGCCATGCTCCGAAGAAGGGACCAAGCGTCTGGTGCGTGCCGCCATCGAATACGCTATCACCAACGATCGTGACTCTGTGACCCTGGTTCACAAAGGCAACATCATGAAGTTCACCGAAGGCGCGTTCAAAGACTGGGGCTACCAGCTGGCGACCGAAGAGTTCGGCGGTGAACTGATCGACGGCGGCCCATGGCAGAAAATTAAGAACCCGAACACCGGTAAAGAGATCATCATTAAAGATGTGATTGCCGATGCGTTCCTGCAACAGATCCTGCTGCGACCTGCTGAGTATGACGTGATCGCCTGTATGAACCTGAATGGTGACTACATCTCCGATGCGCTGGCCGCGCAGGTGGGTGGTATCGGTATCGCCCCGGGCGCGAACATCGGTGACGAGTGCGCCTTGTTCGAAGCAACTCACGGTACTGCACCTAAATACGCAGGCCAGGACAAAGTCAACCCAGGCTCTATCATTCTGTCCGCAGAGATGATGCTGCGTCATATGGAATGGTTCGAAGCCGCAGACCTGATCGTTAAGGGTATGGAAGGCGCGATTAACGCGAAAACCGTCACCTATGACTTTGAACGTCTGATGGAAGGCGCTAAACTGCTGAAATGCTCAGAGTTTGGCGACGCGATTATCGCGAACATGTAATCCACTCGCTGGGTTAAATGACAACGGGAGCCTGAGGGTTCCCGTTTTTTATGCACACAACACGGAAACAACGCTATGACCCATGATATCCCGCTCAAGTATTATGACATCGTCGACGAGTATGCGACTGAAACGGCGAAACCGGTAGAAGAGGCAGAGCGTACGCCGCTGGCACACTATTTCCAGCTGCTGCTCACTCGCTTATACAACAATGAGGAAATCAGTGAAGAGGCGCAGCGGGAGATGGCTGTCCAGGCGGAGATAGACGAAGCGCGCATTGACGATATTGCGAACTTCCTGAATCAGTGGGGCAATGAATAACGCGTCATCGCGCTGAGTCTGCCAGCAGCCTGGCGAGGTCGTGCCGGGTTAGCGACTTTGAAAAGTACCAGCCTTGTACGAGGGCATCGGGGTATCTCTGCGCGATGAACTGATATTGCGTTTCGCTTTCAACCCCTTCAAAAACCAGGGTTTTGTGCAGTTTAGCGAGCGCGTCGCTGAAGATCACCAGGATATCCTGTTTATAGTGCTCGCTGATGCCGTCCACTAACGACTTATCCACCTTGATTTCGTCATATTTGAGATTTGAGAGCCTGGCCAGATTAGAGTTTTGCACACCAAAATCGTCTATTGAAATTTTGACGCCTGCCGATTTAAGCTCCTCACAAAACACTTCAAGGATGGCCGAGGTGGAAACGCCATTCTCAGATAACTCAACTTTGATTAACGATAAGGGAATCGCGTTCTCTGAGCATGCATAACGTAATACCGCCAGGAATTTGCCGTCTTCAATTTCCGTCCGGCCAACGTTCAGTGAAATCATTAACTGATGTTCAGCGGCCAGCGCGGCAATTTCCGCCAGGGATTTCTTTATCATGTTCTGATAATAAACGTTATACAGGCCAATTTTTTTAATTAACGGGATAAACAGCTCAGGAGAAACCTCTTTGTGATTGTTATCCTGCCATCTTGATAACACTTCAACCCCGACGATTTTCTTATCAGCAACCCGAATAACAGGCTGAAAATGAACGCTGATGGTATTCGTTTTTACCGCTTTGACCAGCGTTCGTTCCAGAGAACGTCGGTCTTCATAAAGTCGAAGAGAAAACAGCGTCAGGGATACCCAGATAAAGTATAAAAACAAGCACAGAAGCACCATCACTACGTGGGAGAGCGAAGCCAGTCCGGCATCATGGTGTGTGACGGTAACGCACAAATCCCAGCGTGTACTGCACTCTGTCACAGCCAGCGTAAATAACAGAGACTGTAAGCGGCTGAAGTTTTCTGATGGCGGCGTAACGGTGAAAAAGGTGCGGCCGAAATCTTTAGTGGAAGAACGAAGCGAATAGTTGGCGGTAACGGGGGCAAATTTATCGTAGGCTGAACGGGAGGTGAAGATAATAAGGTGGTTATAGATTGTTGCATTGCCGACAAAGAAATCTTTCTGCGAAAACTGCGCCAGGCTGAATCCGTTCTGGGTATTATGCAGCTCAGAGGGAAGGGCGATGGGATTTGCCAGCTTGCCCCAAAACGCGGTGCAGGTGATTTTCCCCTTTTCAATAAACCCCACATCGGCGAAATAGAGACTTCGCATCTTTAATTTTCGGTAGACGTTCAGACTGGCGCTATCGCATCCCTGCGCGGAGGTATTTTTAAGCGTACTGGCGATATTTTGCGTTAACTCTTCAGAATAGCTTAAGAGCGTGTGGGAGATCTCCCTCTGCCGGTTCTTTTGCTGCTCAGCGATAATGGCGTTAACCGCATACAGCGACAGGACGACCATAAAGGTTGAGATGATAGCAACGGCAATGGCCTTCTTCATTTTCCTGTTGTCCCACCACGTCCTGAGGTGCAGGGATCTTAACACAGGTCATAAAAGCTACAAGTATGAGAGTTGAGGCTGCACGGAATCGAAAGGAAAGCCACCATGCCAGGCTCCTTTCATCTCAGAACCACTCAAACCGTGTTGAGAGCAGTAGCAGTAACGTACTGGCAGAAACAAGATTAAGGCAGATGACAAACTTGCTTGATACGTTCATGTTATCAACGTTTTTGTTGTTCAGTAGCCACAGAGAATAGCGTTTCACCTCCACTGAAGAAACGCCAGATTTTGGTGGGTTCGGGCAAAAAAAAGCCCACTCAAGAGTGGGCAAGAAATACTGGAAGCAATGTGAGCAATGTCGTACTGAATACCTGAGTGATTTGCTCAACTATTCAGTAATGAGAAAGATAATCTTTCTCAGTAAAAGATGCAACCCCACGATGAGTGTGGAACGGCATTTTTTTACTGCTCATATTTTAATCAAACAAACCGTGTGATTCTTATCACAAATTTCCTTTCTCAGATCCTGTGCTATCCTTTTCTGTGTCGTTGATTTAATGACAAAAACCATACAGAGAGGAAAGCTATGGGAATTTTATCCTGGATTATCTTTGGGCTGATTGCGGGGATCCTGGCGAAGTGGATTATGCCGGGCAAAGATGGCGGCGGTTTCATCGTCACGATCATTCTGGGGATTGTGGGTGCAGTCGTCGGTGGCTGGATCAGTACCCTGTTCGGCTTTGGCAGAGTTGATGGCTTCAACTTCGGCAGCTTTGTCGTCGCGGTGATTGGCGCGCTGGTTGTTCTGTTTATCTACAGAAAAATCAAAAGCTAAATCTGACCTGTGTTAAAAAAGGCTGCCTGACGGCGGCCTTTTTACTTTGGGCGTTACCACCAGCCTAACTGCGTACCGGCGACGGCCACGATGGCGACAATCAACATGATGATGGTCGTTTTTCTCATTTAAGCCCCCGGCGCGGCGTAACCGCCAAGGAAAAACCAGCCTAAAAACACCACCGCTGTGATAAAAATAACCACCGGAAAGAGGATCCCTATTCTCATGCCATCACCTGTTTGAGTTTGTATAAGGCCGTAGAGTGTACGGTTTTAATCTAACGCGACAAAGCCTGTTTTGCTTTTTCCTTTTTTATCCTGATACATCGCGAGGTCTGCGGTGCGCAGGGCGCTATCTTCATCCGTGCTGTGAGGATCAACAATAACGACGCCAAGGCTTGCGCCGGGATAAAGAATAGTGGCATTGCCTAACCCGTATTCGCCCGCAATAAGACCATTGAGGCGGGTTTTGATTGCGTTGACCTCTGTACTGGCGTCGCCATCATCGCTGTGACTCAGGCTGGCAACCAGAAATTCATCGCCGCCGAGCCGGCCAATAATCTCATCCTGCGTTTGCTCGTGAGTCAGCCGCTTGCCGACCTGTACGAGGAAGCGATCGCCCGCCTCATGCCCGTACTGGTCATTGATTCGCGTGAAATCATCGAGGTCAATAAAGGCCATCATGACGTTGCGGTTAAGATGGCGCGCCAGTGAGAACAGGGTGGTAAGGTTTTCAAAAATGGCGCGACGATTCGGCAGGCCGGTGAGGGCGTCGGTGTAAGAGTGAGCAATGAGCGCCGCATTTGCTTCGCGAAGCTGAAGCACAAGCGACTCTTTCTGAATGTACTGACCAATTAAACCGGCAAAGAGTCTGATCACCTGCTCGCCACGCTCGCTGAACTGTTTCTGTGCGGTGCTGGCAGCGCAAAGCGTGCCATACAGAGAACCGTCAGCCAGGTGAACCGGCACGCTCATATAGGTTGTAATGCCCAGTGCTTTGGCCGCTTCACACTCCGGCCAGCGGTCGGGCACCTCGTTACTGAACAACGTGTCGCTGTCGATGGCGCGCTTACACAGTGTTTCGTCCCAGGGCACGCTGAACCCTTCCGGGATCTGCATTTGCTTGCTGTTACGGGCATATAAAATGTGCTGCAAACGCGCATTGATATCGACTTTCGTCAGGTAGGTTGATTCCATATCCGTCACAATTTCCAGCATTTCCAGTAGCTGACGCACCAGACTGTCGAGAGATTGCTCAGTGGAGAGGGTTTCTGAAACACGGGCAAGAATGATATCTGACATGAGGCAGGATGACTCCCATGCAGAAGACCTCTGTATCTGCATGTTATGCTGCAAATATAGACTCCGGTCATAGTAAAACATGAACAGGATTAATTTTATAGATTCTTCTGAAGGCAGATGAGGGGAAGACTAAAAAAAGCCCCGATGTTGAGATCGGGGCAAAACATCTTGATTACGGAATGATGTTCTCTGGTCAGTGTGAGAACAGGCATCACTATAAGGGGGAATCGTGCAGGTTTAATGGAGAAATCATGGAGAAAACGGCGATGACCCGTTACTCTGACATTTTTACACCCTGAAGGATCATGATAATGAAATATCTTCTCCTGGCGCTGGTTTTACCGCTGGCCGCCTGCTCAACAAAGACAACCCCTCCTGATGCGCCTCAACCGCCGCACGCTATTGGTATGGCAAACCCGGCGTCAGTGTACTGTCTGGAGAAAGGGGGAGAGCAAATCCCTGTTCAAAGCCCGCAGGGCGTACGTACCGAGTGCAAATTGCCAGACGGGGAAGTGATCGATGAATGGGATCTCTACCGCCGCGATCACCCGCAACCGACCAGATGACAACGGCAATAAAACTGCGATACACTTCTCTTTAGGATTATTCTTAGCCAGTTTCTGGCAGTACTTTTGCGAGAAGAAGTATGTTTCAGTTAAAACCGGGCAGCATGGCGATGATCGTGGGTGCGCGTACGGCGGCAGGCCGTCGAAATATCGGTAAATCCGTCGAGCTGTTTGGACTTTGTCAGCCGGGCCAGCGTTTTGTGAACCCGGTTAACGGCGTCATGACGCAATTACCCGCCACGTCAGCGCGTGCGCTGTGGCTGGTCACCGGTGATGTTTACGCCTTTGATAATCAGCACGGTTTTGCGTTTGTTCGCCCGGAACATCTGATGCCGCTTACTCCCGACGAGATGCCACACAACGTGGATGAGCTGGCGATCGGTTAATCACAGTTTACGCAGCCAGTCCGCCAGTACCTGCGCGTGATTCTGCTCCGTATTTTTCGCCCCATAGAGTAGCGTCACGGTCTGCTGTTTGGCGAGAGCCGCCAGGCGTTTGCCTTCATCCGGATGCTGCGCCAGCTCTTTACGATAGGCTTCACTGAACGCGGTGAAATCTATCGTTTCACTGTGAAAAGCTTTTCGCAGTTCGCTGGACGGCGTTAGCGCTTTACACCACTCGTCACAGGCGAGGTCGGTCTTTTTTATCCCTCGCGGCCAGAGTCTGTCGACCAGGATCCGGTAACCGTCTTTTGAGGTCGCCTGCTCATACACGCGTTTACATTGAATCATGGGTCCTCCTCATTTCCTTACGACGTTCTGCAAGAACACTATAGCACCCGGCTTTTATCCACCCAATTTAAGGTATTGTGATAATTGCAAAAGATCGGTAGTCTGAGGTTCCTTATGTTATCTGAAAATCCTCCGGCATAAGGAATCTCTGATGGAACTCTCCCCGGTTAAAACGACGCTGCGCATTGCGCTGGTTGGTGATTACAATCCCGATGTTATTGCGCACCAGGCGATCCCGCTGGCGATTGACGACGCCGCTGCGGTTCTGGAGCTCACCGCTGATTATGACTGGCTCGCCACGCCTGAGCTGACCAGCCCCGAAGACCTGGTCGGGTACGATGCCATCTGGCTGGTACCGGCAAGCCCGTATAAAAACACCGAGGCGGCGTTTATTGCGGCCCGTTACGCGCGTGAGAACAGCATCCCCTTTCTCGGCACCTGCGGCGGGTTCCAGCATGCGCTGATTGAGTATGCGCGTAATGTACTGGGCTGGCACGATGCAGGCCATGCCGAAACCGACACCCAGGGAAGGATGGTAATTGCGCCGCTGACCTGCTCGCTGGTGGAAAAAACCGACGCGATCGAGCTGCGGAATAACACGCTGATTGCTAAAGCGTATGGCAAGCCGGAAATTCAGGAGGGGTATCACTGCAATTACGGAGTCTCACCTGAGTTTGCCGACCAGCTTGAGCGGGGCGACATGCGCGTAACGGGCTGGGACGAGCAGGGCGAGATCCGCGCGGCAGAGCTGGTAACCCATCCTTTCTTTGTCCTCACCCTGTTCCAGCATGAGCGGGCCGCGCTGCAAGGGCGCCCGGTCGTGCTGGTACAGGCCATGCTGCGGGCGGCGCAGGGATAAAAAAAGCAGACCTCCGGGTCTGCCTTGAATGTCAGCGGGGTGTGATCTCCCGGTCACGCCCGGCAAGCATACCGCATAACGCCATCACCACCGCGGCCAGCGCGCAGGCGAGCAGCGGAATGCGCCAGTCTCCGGCGGTATCATGAATTTTCCCCATCAGCGGTGGGCCACAGGCCGCCAGAAGATAGCCAATCGACTGTGCCATGCCGGAGAGCGCCGCGGCCTGATGGGCCGAGCTGGCGCGCAGCCCGATAAACGTCAGGCCGAGGATCATGGTGGCGCCGGAGCCAAAGCCAAACACCAGCGTCCAGACGACGGCCAGCCCCGGCGCGAACCAGAACCCGGCCGCGCTGACGGCGCACATCAGGGCGACTAGCCCGGCAATGCCACGCTGATCGTTAAGACGGTGCAGGATCAGCGGAATGGCGAGACCGGGAACCGCGGTTGCCAGCTGGAGAAGCCCGTGCATGGAGCCAGCCTGCGTTTCGCTGTAGCCATGGCTAAGCAAAATCGCGGGTAACCAGCCGATAATGACGTAGTAAATCAGCGAGTTAATGCCCAGAAAAAGCGTCACCTGCCAGGCGAGCGCCGAGCGCCAGATAGCCCGATTGTGCAGCGCGCCCGCTCCGGTCAGGGTGGCGGCCGGCTTCTGGCGCCATTGCGGTAACCACAGCAGCAGCGCCACCAGCGGGAAGAACATCAGCATCAACAGCGCCCCGTGCCAGCCACCACTCCCCAGCGACAGCGGGACGATCAGCGCCGACCCTGCGGCAGCAGCGGCTCCCATCGTCAGCGAATAAGCCCCCGTCAGTTTTGCGACCTGGCCCGGAAAATCACGTTTGATTAAGCCAGGTAGCAGGACATTGCCCAGCGCAATCCCACAGCCCACGATCGCCGTACCGATAAATAGCAGCGAGGCCGACGGCAGCGAACGTACGCCAATCCCGATGCAAATCAGCAGCAGAGCGATAAAAAGGCTGCGCTCCATGCCCAGGCGCCGGGCGACGCCTGCGGCAAGGGGAGAGATAAAGGCGAAGGCCAGCAGAGGCAGCGTCGTGAGCAGGCCGGTTTGCGCCGTGCTTAAGCCATAGTCCTGTCGGATGGTATCGAGCAGGGGGGCGACACCGGTAAAGGTGACGCGCAGCGTCGTGGCAATCATCAGGATGCCTGCAATCAGCAGCGCACCCTGTTTCCCGGAAGGTTGAATAGCAGTAGTCATTATTGTCTCTTACGTTCAGGCGAGCGCATACCATACCGATTTAAGTCGTGGTTGAAATCAGGCTAAAATGACAGTTTATCGCTAATATCGGACAACTTTATGTACGGACTGGGGCTCGATGGCTACGATCCCGATAGCCAGCACGACGCGGCGGTGGCCTTTCGCATCCGCGTGGTGGCACAGGAACAATATATTCCGCTGCATCAGCACCGCAAAGGGCAGCTGATTATGGCGCTGGGTGGCGCGATCACCTGTGAAGTGGAGAACGCGATGCTGATGGTGCCGCCCCAGTATGCGGTGTGGATCCCGGGACAAACGCCGCACAGCAACAAGGCGACGCCCGGCGCGCAGCTCTGTCTGCTGTTTATTGAACCCGGTGCGCTCGAATTGCCGACGCGTACCTGTACGCTGAAAATATCGCCCCTGGTGCGGGAGCTGGTGCTGGCGCTTGCGGACAGGTCACGGGAGGAACTGCCTCTTCCCGCTACCGGAAGGCTGGTTGACGTCCTGTTTGATGAACTGCCCCTGCAACCGCAGGAGCATCTACAGCTGCCGGTATCTCCGCATCCAAAAATTCGCCTGATGAGTGAGACCATGGCAAACGAACCTGCCGCCTGGCAGACGCTGGCGCAGTGGGCCAGCCACTTTGCCATGAGCGAACGCAATCTGGCGCGGCTGGTGGTGAAAGAGACTGGCTTGAGCTTTCGCCGCTGGCGGCACCAGCTCCAGCTGATTGTCGCATTGCAGTTTTTGATCGGCGGAAAGTCGGTTCAGCAGGCGGCGCAGGCGCTGGGGTATGACTCCACCACCGCCTTCATCACCATGTTTAAGAAAGGACTGGGACAGACGCCCGCTCGCTATATCGCCAGCCTGACTACGACTTCCCGATAAACAGCGAAACCAGTCCGGCAGCAATCAGCGGGCCAACCGGCACGCCACGAAACAGCGCCACGCCTAACACGGTGCCCACCAGCAGCCCGGCCACCAGTGAAGGCTGGCTGCTCATCAGCGTCACGCCGCGCCCGCCAAGCCATGAGACAAAAACGCCCACCGCAATCGCCACCAGCGATTTCCAGTTTACAAAGGAGTGCAGCAGCGTTGAGGCCGGTAGCGTTCCGCTGGCAATCGGGGCCATCACGCCGATGGTCAAAATAATGATCCCGATGGTAAGCCCCTGTTTTTCTATCCACGGGAAGAAGGTATTCAACGGTGTGACGCGAACAATGATCAGGACCAGAATGGAAATCGCGACGGTGGTGTTGTGGCTGACAAAACCCAGAGCAGCCAGGGTCAGAAGTATGAGCAGAGTAGGGTCGAACATGACGGGATCCTTGCCAAAAATAGTAAGCCTGCTTACTTTACGCGCAAACGCGACGGCAGGCAGGCTTTACTGAAAAAATTGTCTATTTTTGGGCACTTGCCTGACGTCAGTCCACCAGCTGCTGGATAAGCGGACTCCCTTCGCGGATAAACACCGGGATGGTTTCCAGCGCCGCAGGCACCCGGATATGCTCCCCACCGGCGTAGCGCTCACCGTTGAGAGCGACCCAGCTATTGCCCGTCGGCAACCAGACATCGCGCTCACGCTGACCGGCCTGCATAACCGGCGCCACCAGAAGATCTTCGCCAAACAGATACTGATCTTCACACGCCCAGCTCTGCTTATCCTGCGGATAGTGCCAGAACAGCGGACGCATGAGCGGGTCTCCGTGCAGATGAGCCTGCTGGTACAACGCGTCAATATACGGGCGCAGGGTTTCGCGGACGGTAAGCCAGTGCTGCATGATGGCGTAATTCTCTTCTCCGTAACTCCACAGCTCATTAGGCGAACCGCTGTTACACTGAGGAATGCCGTCACGGTAGCGCTCCGGGGGCTGGATCTGCGGTTCGCGATAGCCGTGCATGCGCAGAACCGGTGTAAACACCGCCCACTGGAACCAACGGATCAGCAATTCGTGGAACGCCGGGTCGTTAACGTTCCCTCCCTGGAAGCCACCGATATCGGTTGTCCACCATGGGATCCCCGCCAGCCCCATATTCAGTCCCGCGGCGAGTTGATTGCGAAAAGCATGGAACGAGGAGTGGACATCACCCGACCACGCCAGCACGCCGAAGCGCTGGCTGCCTGCCCAGGCGCAGCGTACCAGGTTAACAATGTCGGTTTCACCATTTGCCTGGAGCCCATCGTAAAAGCCCTGCGCAAAGTCACGCGGGTAGCGATTACCCACTTCCAGCACCGGACCGGCGTGGTAGCGATAGTTGTCAAAATCATAGGCGCGGTATTCCGGTTCGGCTTCGTCCAGCCAGAACAGCTTAATGCCCATGTCGTAGTAATTTTTCTTCACCGTATCCCAGACGAATTTCCGCGCCTCAGGATGGGTCGCATCAAAGAAGGTGGTATTGCCCATAAAATCGAGGTTGACCTGCACGCCACGTTCACTGCTGACCAGCCAGCCTTTGGCTTTCATCAGCGGGTAGAGAGGGCTGCGCGCCTCTACCGTTGGCCACACCGACACCATCAGCGCAATACCCATTTCGCGCAGCTCGTCGACCATCCCTTCAGGATCGGGCCAGTCTACGGGGTCGAAGCACCAGGTGCCCTGATTCGGCCAGTGGAAAAAGTCGATGACCATCACCGACAGCGGCAGATTACGGCGGCGATACTCCCGCGCAACCTCCAGCACCTCCTGCTGGGTGCGGTAGCGTAATTTGCACTGCCACAGCCCGCTGATAAACGCCGGGGCGGAGGGCGGAGTACCGGTGGCTTTCACATACTGGCGGGTGATATCCGCCACCGTGTCGGCGGCGGTGATCCAGTAGTCCATTTCTCCTGTGACGCGGGCGCGCCATTCCGTCTGATTTTTTGCAAAGCTGGCTTCACCAATCGCCGGGTTGTTCCACAGCAGGCCATAGCCAAGGCTGGACTGCATAAAGGGCACGCTGGCCTGGGAGTTGCGCTGTGCCAGTTCCAGCGTACAGCCTTTCAGATCCAGCCACGGCTGTTGATACTGACCCATGCCATAGATGCGTTCATCCGGACGCGATTCAAACCGGACGGTGAGCTGATATTTCCCCCCCATTAGCGGCTTAAATTCGCGGCCATCCAGCTTCAGGGCGCTGACATATTTATCCTGGCTCTTCTCGCTGGCACCGATACCCACCGTTGAACGCTGGCGCCACATCTCTTCCAGCAGCAGTTCGCCGCGCTGATTGTAGAAGGCCAGCTGACCTTTAAGGTTCAGCGTCGCGGTAATATTGCCGTTGCGCAGCGTCAGGCTTTCCGCTTCGGCGACAATCTCAGCCTGGCAAGGGGCGGCGGGCAACAGTGCCTGTAAGGCGTCATCAAAAGTCGGGGAGCAGGTGGCCCTGACGCGCAGGCTGTTTTCACCCCACGGTTCAATACGCAGGATCTGGCGTTCAAAACGCCATTCGATACTGTTGGAATGTTGGATCAGCTCACTCATGGAAAACGCGTCCTTCTAAACAGGGTGTTTGGCAAGATGGATGGATTGCATTGTGCTGTCGTCGAGCTTGTACCAGCGCAGCGTGGCAAACGCGCAGAGTGACAAGACGCCAGGCACGACGGTGAAGAGGGCGATGATGCAGTACATGGCCGTGGTGGTCTGTTCCGGGGCGTTGGCGACATAGCCGCTTAAGCCCAGCGTCCAGCCAACAATCGCGCCGCTGATCGCCATTCCCAGCTTGAGTACGGCGAGGAAGGTGGAGAAGATCACGCCGTCCATGCGTTTGCCCTGTTCCCATTCGCCGTAATCGGCGACGTCCGCCATCATTACCCACATCAGCGTGGTGGTGGCCTGGTAAAGGGTGGAGACGATAAACGTCATGGGCACCAGAATAAGCACTGACTTAGGCGCAAAGAACAGGGCGATGCTGAGTACCCCCGCCAGTACGGAACAGTATCCAAACATCTGCACTTTGCTGACGTTCTGCGTCAGACGTTTGGCCAGCGCACTGCCTGCGGCTTTCCCGAGAATATGCGCCCCGAGCATCCACATAAAATAGCTTGCGCTACCGAGATAATAAGTGACGAAATACATCATTGCGCCAAGGCGAATAACGCCAAAACCAATGTTGGTTAATACCAGGACGGCGACAACCCGCCATTGGTCGTTTCGTAATAAATCCCGCAGTTCCGCAAGATAATTATTGTGGGTGGCGGGAGCCTTAATACGCTCGCGCGTATTGGCGAAGCAGATCCAGAACATGATGACCGCGATGGTCGCCATAATGGCCATCGCCCAGCGGTAGCCCAGTAATTTATCATCGCCGCCTAAAAACTCTGCGAGCGGCATCATAAAGAATGTCGACAGCGCGCCACCCAGCGTGGCCAGGAAAAAACGATAGGACTGGAGGGAAATTCGCGCATCGTTGTCGGGCGTGATCACCGCGCCCATGGAGCAATAGGGAATATTGATTGCGGTATACATCAGCATCATCAGGGTATAGCTGACGGTGGCGAAAATCATTTTACCGTGCAGATCGAGCGACGCCGGAACGGCGTAGGTCAGCAGACAACTTGCGCCAAAGGGCAGCGCCAGCCACAGCATCCAGGGGCGGAATTTGCCCCAGCGCGTGCGCGTCCTGTCTGCGATATAGCCCATCGCCGGGTCTATTATGGCATCGGCGGTTCTCGCCAGAAGAAACATGGTGCCCACGAATGCGGCAGGTAGCCCCACCACGTCCGTATAGTAAAACGTCAGAAAAATAATGACGTTATCCAGCCCAATATGGCTCGCCATATCGCCTAACCCATAACTGATCTTTTCTTTACGGGTAATTATTTCGGTCATTGTATTCACCTTGCCAGTGTAAGGTTTATTTTTGAGGTGCTCCGTAAACAGGGTTAACCATGATGAAAAGGTTAACAATTGCGAGATCTGGCATCGGGGTTACGTAAATTTCTTTTCGTGATACCGGTAACAAATAAAGTATTTAAACAGTGACTTTATACGGGGGAGGATAGTTAACAGCGAATCGTTTCAGCGAAAAAATAGTTATTTCATGGACGCGTCATTGTCATTTAACTGTCATTGTGCGGGGGTAAAAAAGAGGCAAACGGGCAAAGCAGAGGGCATCATGAACGATCCTATGTTTGTCGAAACGCTGATTATCTCCTCATCGTTTTTTATTATCGCGATTATTTTGATTGCTTCCGTGCTGCTGCTGGAAAACGGCTGACCGTTAGCCAGCCGCAGTATTTATTGTTTACGGAACGTCACCAGTTCAGGACGGGCGATACGCAGATAGTCTTGGGTGTCCATAATCACCGACTTTTCCAGCAGGCCGGCGTTAAAGGCGATCTCATCGAAGCGCTCAAACAGCAGCGGATCGGCGACCAGCGTCAGATCCGGATGAAAGCTGAAGGGGGGAATGGCGCCGAAAACGCAGCCGGTAAGCGTATCCACTTCAGCCGGACTGGCGAGCGAGGCCTTTAGCCCACCGAAATGACTGGCCAGCAGGCTCAGATCGGCCTGCCGATCGGCGGCGAGGATTGCCAGAATATGTTTCTTAACACCGTTGCCTTTTACCTTGCAGACCAGTGCTTTTGCACCCTGTCGGAGATCGGTCCCGCGAATTTCACTGACCGCTTCGCATTTCCCAACGGCCTCATGCGCCACCACGCGAAAGCGCGCCTCCTGCTCGGTTAATAAGCTGATTAGCCGCTGATGGGTCGTCGTCCCGATCACGTCATCAGACATAACGATTTCACCTGTGATTTGCCAATACGTAGCTTGCTACATTAGCACGGGACGGAGAGGGCTGAAAGAAAACAGCCAGCGGGTGCGCTGGCTGTTGGGTCATGCGTTGCTGGTGGACGACTGTTTCTGGAACAGTTCCCGGAAGACCGGGTAGATGTCATCCTGGTCACGAATGTGCTGCATCGCAAAGTTATCGAACATCGCTTGCAGATGCTCATACTCACGCCACAACGTCTGGTGGGCGCGACGGGTAATTTCAATATAGCTGTAGTAACGCACCACCGGCAGGATCTTCTTCGCCAGAATTTCATGACACAGCGGCGAGTCATCCGCCCAGTTATCGCCATCCGATGCCTGCGCGGCGTAGATATTCCACTGCGCCGGATCGTAGCGCTCCTTCACCACCTCGTCCATCAGCTTCAGGGCGCTCGACACGATGGTGCCGCCGGTCTCCTGCGAGTAAAAGAACTCATGTTCATCCACCTCTTTCGCCTGAGTGTGATGGCGGATGTAGACCACCTCCACGTTCTTATACGTTCTGCTCAGGAACAGATAGAGCAGAATATAAAAACGCTTAGCCATATCCTTGGTGGCCTGATCCATTGAACCTGATACGTCCATCAGGCAGAACATCACCGCCTGGCTGGAAGGCTCCGGCCGTTTTTCGTAGTTCTTGTAGCGCAGGTCGAACGTGTCGATAAACGGCACCCGGTCGATCTTCGCCCGCAGTTCGGCGATCTCTTTTCGCAGGCGCTCCTCTTCCAGCAGTTGTGCCGGCTCCGTGTTTTCCACCACTTTCAGGCTGGTTTCCAGCTCGCGCAGTTCGCGCCGTTTGCCTGCCGTCATCGCCGTGCGTCGCGCCAGTGAGTTTTGCAGTGAACGCACCACGCTGATGTTGGCGGGCACCCCGTTTGCGGTATAACCCGCGCGATGGGTTTTGTATTCGTTGAGCTGACGGTGCTGATTCTTTCTCAGATTCGGCAGGGCCAGATCCTCAAACAGCAGGTCGAGATATTCGTCTTTTGAAATCTGAAAGACGAACTCGTCCTGGCCTTCACCGTCCTGGCTGGCCTGCCCCTGACCGCTGCCAGAACCGCCGCCTCCGCCTTGGGGCCGCTCGATTCTGTCATTCTGGACGAAGTGGTCATTACCTGGGTGCACGCGATGGCGAAGGCCGCCACGCCCCTGATGAAACATCGGTTCGCTGATGTCATCGTTAGGGATGGAGACGGATTCGCCGCTGTCGACGTCGGTCACCGAGCGTTTGTTGATGGCCTCGGAGATCGACTGTTTAATTTGCGCTTTATAACGGCGCAAGAAGCGCTGGCGATTCACCGTGCTCTTGTTTTTGCCGTTAAGACGCCGGTCAATAAACCAGGTCATATATCCCCCGTACTGCATTTGCCAACTTGCAGCGTCCGTAAGTGCCGGACATTTTGTTGGCCCGGTAAGCGCGTTACCGGGCACTTGTTTTAAGACGATTTACGCACGCGCAGATACCATTCACAGAGCAGGCGGACCTGTTTGCGGGTATAGCCTTTCTCCATCATACGGTCGACAAAATCGTCGTGCTTATTCTGCTCGTCGGTTGAGGTTTTGGCGTTGAACGAGATGACCGGCAACAGCTCTTCCGTGTTAGAGAACATTTTCTTCTCTATAACCGTGCGCAGTTTTTCGTAGCTGGTCCAGTTCGGATTGCGGCCATTGTTATGTGCTCTGGCGCGCAGCACGAAGTTCACAATCTCGTTTCGGAAGTCTTTCGGGTTGCTGATCCCGGCTGGCTTCTCAATTTTTTCCAGCTCTGCGTTCAGGGATTCACGGTCAAACAACTGGCCGGTATCCGGGTCGCGGTACTCCTGATCCTGGATCCAGAAGTCAGCGTAGGTGACGTACCGGTCGAAGATGTTCTGGCCGTATTCAGAATAGGATTCCAGGTAGGCGGTCTGGATCTCTTTGCCGATAAACTCGGCGTATTTTGGGATCAGGTAGCCTTTCAGGAACTCCAGGTAGCGTTCAGCCTGCTCCTGTGGGAATTGTTCACGTTCAATTTGCTGTTCCAGCACGTAGAACAGATGAACCGGGTTGGCGGCCACTTCCGCGTGGTCGAAGTTAAAGACGCGGGAGAGGATCTTAAACGCGAAACGCGTCGACAGACCGTTCATCCCTTCGTCGACCCCGGCGTAATCGCGGTATTCCTGGTACGATTTCGCTTTCGGGTCGGTATCCTTCAGGCTTTCGCCGTCATACACGCGCATTTTTGAGTAGATGCTGGAGTTTTCCGGCTCTTTCAGGCGCGACAGGATCGAGAAGCGCGACAGCGTTTCCAGCGTTCCCGGTGCGCAAGGGGCATGAACCAGCTCACTGTGGTTGAGCAGTTTTTCGTAAATCTTGATCTCCTCGGAGATCCGCAGGCAATAAGGCACTTTGACGATGTACACGCGGTCAAGGAACGCCTCATTGTTTTTGTTGTTACGGAAGGTCACCCATTCAGATTCGTTAGAGTGGGCAAGGATAATCCCGTTAAACGGCAGGGCGGAAATACCTTCCGTCCCGTTGTAGTTCCCTTCCTGGGTGGCGGTCAGTAGCGGATGCAGCACTTTGATCGGTGCTTTAAACATCTCGACAAATTCCATAATCCCCTGGTTGGCGCGGCACAGCGCACCGGAATAACCGTAGGCATCCGGGTCGTTTTGCGCGTGATGCTCCAGCTTACGGATATCGACTTTACCCACCAGCGCCGAGATATCCTGGTTGTTCTCGTCACCGGGTTCAGTTTTAGCGATGGCGATCTGCTCGAGGATAGACGGCCACACTTTCACGACGCGGAACTTGGTGATGTCCCCGCCGAACTCGTGCAGACGTTTTGCCGCCCACGGCGACATGATCGTACCGAGATAGCGATGCGGAATGCCAAACTCTTTTTCCAGAATTTGCGCATCCTCTTGCGGATTAAACAGGCACAGCGGATGGTCATTGACCGGGCTGCGTTCGCCGTTGGCGCTCAGCACATAGATCGGCACGCGCTGCATCAGCGCTTTCAGCCGTTCAGCCAGGGAGGATTTACCCCCACCGACAGGACCCAGCAGGTAAAGGATCTGTTTCTTCTCTTCCAGCCCCTGAGCGGCATGCTTCAGGTAGGAGACGATCTGCTCAATGGCGTCTTCCATGCCATAGAACTCTTCAAACGCCGGGTATCGGGCGACCACCCGATTCGAAAATAGACGGGAAAGCCGTGGCTCCAGGGCAGTATCAACCATGTTTGGCTCACCAATAGCCATCAATAGCCGTTCTGCCGCATTGGCATAGGCACTGCGATCTTGCCGACAAATGGTAAGAAACTCCTGCAGTGTGAACTCTTCGTCCTTGGCAGCTTCGTAGCGCTGGCGATAGTGATCGAATATATTCATGGCATGCCGTCCTTTCGTTTTTAGCACAGGATAAGAGCCGTTCGTATGAGTAGTGGAGGCTCCCGGAAGAGAATTTTTCGCACCTCACTGCCAGAGCAGCAACCTGTGTGCCAGGTCGAAGGCTATGAACCGCAGGGTGTTCAGCAAAACCTCTTCTTAAATTAAAGCGTAGATGGCAATTGCAAAACTTGCATACGGATAAAATCTACTTTCAATGACATATCAATAACTCATCCAAAAATTTCCACTGCGGTTATAAGCGAAAAGTGGGTTTTTCATTTATCGGTCACATAAATGAAAGCGGGATGTCATCTGAAAAATGAAAAATAACGGGTTAATCAAACGGATTAGCGCGCAAAAAATTTTGGGATGTACGGGAATGGCGGTTACACTTCACCCGCTGATTATTTGACTACAGGAAAGAATGGATTGTGACCAAACTCAAACTTCTGGCATTGGGCATCCTTGCCGCTACCGCAGCGAGCACCGTACAGGCTGAGAGCCAGTGGACTGTTGGCGCGGGTGCTGGCGTGATTAACAGCCCGTACAAGCAGTATGACCGCGACGTTTATCCTGTCCCCGTTGTCACCTATGAAGGCGATAACTTCTGGTTCCGTGGGTTGGGCGGTGGCTACTATCTGTGGAACGATACGGCCGATAAGCTCTCCATCATGGCCTATTACGATCCAACGCACTTTAAACCAGGCGACAGCGACAGCAATGCGCTTCGTCAGCTGGACAAACGCAGAAGCTCACTGATGGCGGGGCTTTCTTACGTCCATAATACCGAGTATGGCTTCCTGCGCACTGCGCTGGCGGGCGATACCCTGGACAACAGCAACGGCTTCATCTGGGATCTGGCGTGGCTTTATCGCTATACCAACGGCGCAGTGACGCTGACGCCGGGTATCGGTGTGCAGTACAGCAGCGAGAATTACAACGACTACTACTATGGCGTGTCTAAAGCGGAGTCTCGCCGCAGTGGTCTGAAGAGCTACAGCGCGGATGATGGCTGGGACCCGTACCTGGAACTCACCGCCTCGTATAACTTCCTCGGTGACTGGAATGTGTACGGTACTGGCCGTTACATTCGTCTGAGCGATGAAGTGAAAGACAGCCCGATGGTCGACAAGTCCTGGTCTGGCATCTTCTCCGTGGGTGTGACCTACAAGTTCTGACCAGAACGTGATGCATTAAAACGGGGCGCTAGCGCCCCGTTTGTTTTTTATGATGCCTGAACAATATTAGCGCTTCACAATCTTGATCGTCTGGCCTAAGCGGGACGGTTTTTCTTCGCTGGTTTTCTGCGGCGCGGTCACGCACGCGGTTTCCACGCACACGAAGGTCTTGTAACCGTCATCCGGGATATCCGCCATGCTGACGGAAAGGGCAGGGCCCGGGTTCCAGCCCACCACGTTGCTGTGGTGGTGATGAACCACATCAATACCGCGGTTCAGCGCGCTGTCGTGGATGACGCTACAGGCTTCCGGGTGCAGATACACGCGGTCGGTACGATCCGGGAAAGTCTGCACGCCGTCGTCCAGCTTGCCTTCTTTCGCGTTATCCACTTTGTCGATAAAGGTATCGCCAAGTCCGCTCACCTTAACGGCCTGAATGTCGCCTACGTTGAAATAGGTGTGCAGGGCGGACGTTGTTTCAAATTCGCCGTGCGCTTCCAGTTCAATCTCGCAGGTTTTACCCAGCTTGAAGCGGGCATACAGGGTGAACTCGTGTGGCCACAGGGCACGCGTTTCATCATTCGCCTGGAGTTCAAAGGTCAACACCGCACCGTTTTCATCTTCGTTGTGGGCTTTCAGCGTCCACTGCTGGTTACGGGCGAAACCGTGTGAGGGTAAACCCTGCTGCGCTGACGGGCCAAACCATGGCCAGCAGATCGGTACGCCGCCGCGGATCGCCGCCCCTTTTTTGAACGAGGTGGCCTCGCTCAGCCACAGGCCTTCTTCTTCACCTTCTGGTTTCCAGGAGAGCAGGTGGGCGCCATTGAGCGCTACGGAGGCTTTAACGCGCGGATGATCAACGACGATGATATCAGCACCGTCGATCTGACGGCGGGAGATCACAGGGGTAAGTTGTTCGACTACCGGAAGTGCAAAAATTTTATTAATCATTAAGCAATCCTCTGTCTAAAAACAATAAAAAAGGCGACCGAAGTCGCCTTTTAGGATCAAGCACTCATCTCAACTTATTTGGAGATGTGAGCGATCAGGTCCAGTACTTTGTTAGAGTAGCCAGTTTCGTTGTCGTACCAGGAAACCAGTTTCACGAAGTTGTCGTTCAGTGCGATACCTGCTTTAGCATCGAACACGGAAGTGCACACTTCGCCGTTGAAATCGGTAGATACAACGTCGTCTTCGGTGTAACCCAGAACGCCTTTCATTGGGCCTTCGGAAGCAGCTTTGATTGCTTTCTTAATTTCTTCATAAGAAGCAGCTTTTTCCAGACGAACGGTCAGGTCAACAACGGATACGTTAGGAGTTGGAACGCGGAACGCCATACCAGTCAGTTTGCCATTCAGTTCTGGCAGTACTTTACCTACTGCTTTAGCAGCACCGGTAGAAGATGGGATGATGTTCTGAGCCGCGCCACGGCCGCCGCGCCAGTCTTTGTGAGACGGGCCATCAACGGTTTTCTGAGTAGCGGTGGTTGCGTGAACGGTAGTCATCAGACCTTCGATGATGCCGAAGTTGTCGTTGATAACTTTAGCCAGCGGTGCCAGGCAGTTGGTGGTGCAGGATGCGTTGGAAACGATGTCCTGGCCAGCGTAAGTTTCGAAGTTTGCACCGCGAACGAACATTGGGGTGTTGTCTTTGGAAGGACCAGTCAGAACAACTTTCTTCGCACCCGCAGTGATGTGTTTACGTGCAGTTTCGTCGGTCAGGAAGATACCGGTAGCTTCAGCTACAACGTCAACACCGATTTCGTTCCATTTCAGGTTAGCTGGGTCTTTCTCAGCAGTAACGCGGATGGTTTTGCCATTAACAACCAGGTGGCCGTCTTTCACTTCAACGGTGCCGTCGAAACGACCGTGAGTTGAGTCGTACTTCAGCATGTACGCCATGTATTCAGCGTCCAGGAGATCGTTGATACCAACGATTTCGATGTCAGAACGTTTCTGAGCAGCACGGAAAACAATACGGCCGATACGGCCAAAACCGTTGATACCTACTTTGATAGTCATATATTCCACCAGCTATTTGTTAGTGAATAAAAGGTTGCCTGTAAAATTACAAAAACCTTACGCAGCGTCAAGCGGAATCGTGTCAATCATTGCGACAAATCAATCCTGTGACTAACGTTTGTGCGACTGACTCGCCTCACTTTCCCTTTGAGCTAGCAACCACATGGGGGCTGCGCCCGGAATTTTAAAGGCCTCGCAGGATTAAAATGTGAAATTGATCACAATTGCCTGACCGCCTTTTCGCGACACATAAGTTTAGAACAAAAGTGCACGCGCGGGTGTTAATGTTTTGTTAGAATCTGGGTTAAAAGATGTCTGTTTCAACAGCGAGATGTAAGCATATGTCGAACCAACGTAACCCCGACGATTTGAAAAAAAACCTTACAGAGATGCAGTTTTACGTGACGCAAAATCACGGCACAGAACCGCCGTTTTCCGGGCGTTTGCTGCACAATAAACGGGAAGGCGTCTACCACTGCCTGGTGTGTGATGCACCGCTGTTTAACTCCCAGACGAAGTACGATTCTGGCTGCGGCTGGCCGAGCTTTTACGAGCCTGTCAGCGATGATGCGATCCGCTACCTGACGGACACCTCGCACGGCATGGTGCGCACCGAAATTCGCTGCGGGAACTGTGACGCCCATCTCGGGCATGTCTTCCCGGATGGCCCGCAGCCGACGGGGGAGCGTTTCTGTGTAAATTCGGCTTCCATGAGCTTTACCGATGATGAAAACGGCGACCATACCAAGGGTTGAAAAAACGATTCAGCAAATTATTCCTTTGAAAGGGAGAGATCATGAATATTGATGACATGATTGCAGGTATGACCCCGGAGGTTTATCAGCGTCTGGTAACGGCCGTTGAGCTGGGAAAATGGCCGGACGGTGTGGCGCTCACACCTGAGCAAAAAGAGAACAGTTTGCAGCTGGTGATGCTGTGGCAGGCGCGTCACAATACCGACGCCCAGCACATGACCATCGACACTAACGGTCAGATGGTGATGAAAAGCAAGCGCGAGCTGAAAGAAGAGTTCGGCATCGCGCCGAAGCCGATTGCGACCTTCAAATAAAGCTCCCATGTAGGCCGGGTAAGCGCTAGCGCCACCCGGCACACTACATCTTAGTGCGGGATCCCAAGCGACTCCGCCAGCTGTTTCGCGAGCTGGTTTTCGTCGTCAGCACCGTACTCCCAGAACATGGCGCCAGCCAGACCTTTCTCCTTAATGTAATCCGCTTTGATCGCCACGGAGCGCGGGTTCTCATAGGAAATCGCAAACAGCGCCTTCCCGTCGGCGGATTTCACCGACAGCCACGGCACCTTCGCCTGTTCGTCCCAGTGCTCGGTAAAGCGTTTCTGCGGATCGTTCAGCAGCTTGCGGACGATATCGTTGTATTTCACATAGGTATCTTTGGTCAGATCATAGCCAAGCGATTTGAACAGGCCCAGTTCCTGCGGCCCGAAGTAGGGCTGCGTCACCGGATTGTTCTGCGCGTCCGATTTGCTCCAGTCGATACCCGGTTCAACGGCGCGCTTCGGCACGCGCCCATAGAAACCAATTCCGAGGTTCATCTGCTGCGGCTTCAGCCCGGCGGCCAGATAGTTATTCACCACAAAATCGACGCTGTACTTGTCTGCGGCAGCCACCGTTGGCCAGGCGCTGGAGTCATACAGATTCGCGTTAAAATACTGAGTACCGTACGCCATGTCGTAGGTCATCAGGTTGATGTAATCGAGCAGGGGGGCAATGGCTTTCACATCCACCCAGCTTTTCGGACTTTCCGCATTCGCGCCCACCGCAATCGTGACCAGCTTTTTCTTACCAAACGCGTCACGCATCTCTTTTAACAGCGCGGTGAAATTATCCCGGTCGGCAGGGGTGCTCTCGACCAGTCCCCACGCGCCGTTGACCGGATATTCCCAGTCCAGGTCGATCCCGTCCAGGCCGTATTTACTGACGATCTCCTGTGCGGAGCGAATAAATACCGCGCGACTCTCTTTGGTTGCCGCTGCGCCAGAAAAACCACGCGCCCCCCAGCCGCCAACGGAAAGCAGGACTTTCAGGTTCGGGTTTTGTTTACGAAGCTGAGGAAGCAACGCCAGATCGGATGCCACCTTAGATGATAACCAGATTTGATGCAGTTTTGCCGGATCTTTCAGCGCGGCGTTGGTTTCGTTTTTCTCGTTGTTATAAACCAGACCAAACGAGTAGTTGAGGTGGGTGATCTGGCGGACGTCGAGTTTATTAATATCGCCACCCGGTCCGGCGGTAACATCGCCACCGCCATTGAAGTAACCCACGGACATCAGGGGCGCGGCGGAAGCCAGTGACGCGCAAAGCAAGGGTAATGCTGCCAGCAAGGGCAAACGTTTCATATAATTTCCTCTTTGACTGAATAAAAATAACCACGCCACAGAAAAGGCGTGGCGAAAAAACAGCCTGAAGAGAATAGCATCGCCGTTTCGCTTGTGATGCGAGGGAGTTCACTTTATGGGGATTGGGGAAGAAATGCCGGGTGGCGCTGACGCTTACCCGGTCTACAAAACCAGAGAAAGTAGGCCGGGTAAGGCTAAGCCGTCACCCGGCTAAAAAGCTTACGCCTGCGTCTCCATCCAGTCAGCCAGCGTATACAGCGTTGCGCCTTCTGCGGCCATATCCATAAACGCCTGAGCGCTGTCATGCGGCTGAATATTCACCCCGCGACAGCCGTCGGTGATGACATTCACGGTATAGCCCAACTGGAGCGCATCCAGCACGGTGAACTTCACGCAGTAATCCGTCGCCAGGCCCAGCACAATCAGCTCGGTGATCTCATGGTGGCGCAACCACGCGTCCAGCGCCGTCTTCTGACGATGACCGTTATCAAAGAACGCGCTGTAGCTGTCGATGGTTGGGTTTTCACCTTTGTGGAACACCGCGTCGATGGCCTTCTGGTTCAGCAGCGGATGCAGCTCAGCGCCTTCCGTCTGCTGCACGCAGTGATCGGGCCAGAAGGTTTGCGCCAGCCCGTCCAGTTCGCCCTGGCTGTAAGGCTCAACGTTGTGCTGGCTGGCAAAGCTGCCGTGGTTTGCCGGATGCCAGTCCTGACTCGCCACCACCGCTTCACCACGAGCTTTACACCACTCAATCAGCGAATTCGCGACGTCTACGGTGCTGTCGCCTTCGGCAACGGCCAGCGCACCGCCCGCACAGAAATCATTTTGCAAATCGACCAGTAACAGGGCGCGTTGCTTCATGGGACCTCCTTATTCGTCCGGCGTCAGTTCACCGCGCAGGTTTTGCATCATGGCGCGGCGAATGGAATCAATATCCAGATCCTGACTCAGTAAATAGTGAAGTTTAGTCAGCGTTGCCTCAACGGTCATATCGAAACCACTGATCACGCCAGCGTGCGCCAGGGCATTACCGGTGGCGTAGCCGCCCATATTGACTTTGCCGGACATACACTGGGTGAGGTTGACCACCACAATCCCGCGATCGCTCGCCTCCTGAAGCTCTTTCAGGAATTCACCGTTCTGCGGGGCGTTACCCACACCATAGGAGCGCAGGATCAGCGCCTTCACCGGCTGGCGCAGGAAGTTGCGCACCACGTCGGCGGAAATACCCGGATAAATCGTCACCACGCCGATCGGCTGCGGGGTGATCGGGTGAACGATCAGTTCGCCTGCGGTATTTGGCGCGGGCGGCGTGCCCAGACGACGGATATGGATCCCCGCTTCCAGCAGCGGTTGCAGGTTAGGTGAGGCAAAAGCGTCAAAGCCATCGGCGTGCGCTTTAGTGGTACGGTTCCCGCGGTACAGCCGGTTGTTGAAGAACAGCGTTACCTCGTTGATCGGGTAATTAGCGGCCACGTACAGGGAGTTAAGCAGGTTGATCTGCCCGTCTGAACGCAGTTCCGCCAGCGGGATCTGCGAGCCGGTCACGATGACGGGCTTGCTCAGGTTCTCCAGCATGAAGGAGAGCGCCGAGGCGGTGAACGCCATGGTGTCGGTGCCGTGCAGGATCACGAAGCCGTCGTACTGGTCGTAATGGGCTTTAATATCGTCCGCAATATGCTGCCAGTCTTCCGGCGTCATGTCGGAGGAGTCCATCAGCGGCTCATATTCGTGGATGGTAAAGTCCGGCATTTCCGGACGGTGGAATTCAGGCATCAGCGCCAGCTGGCGCTGTAAGTGGCCGGAAACCGGGATATAGCCATTTTCTGAGCGCTGCATACCGATGGTACCGCCGGTATAGGCGACATAAATTGATTTCTTCTGCATGGTAATGAGTTCTTGTTCTTCAAAAGAAAAAATCCCCTCTTCACGGGAAGAGGGGACGGTTTTTAACGCACGTTCGCACAGGTCAGGCAAAACGCGTAGCGGCTTTGTGGATCATTAAAGGCTGCGAGCTTGTCGCTCTCTGCTCTCATGGCTTTCGCCGCGGTCGCCACCGGCGCCGGCAGATAAGCCTGAAGCGCGTCCGGCAGCATGGCACGAACGGAGCCGGACATGCTGTCCATGACCATATCGAAGAACGTTGGTTCGTCCTGATAATAGTCCACGTGCCACTGCTTGAGCTTCGCCAGCTCCGCCGCTTTCTTCACGGCGTCGTCGAAGTCACCCAGGCTGTCTACCAGGCCGTTGCTCTTCGCGTCCTGGCCGGTCCAGACGTGGCCCTGAGCGATCTGGTCAATCTGATCGGGCGTCTTTTTACGGGAGTCCGCAACCAGCGTGATGAAACGTTTATAGCCACTCTCAATGCTGAGCTGCATCATCTCAGACACCTCAGGCGGCAGGGATTTGGTGACGGACACATCCGCCAGCGGCGAGGTGGAAACGCCGTCGGTGTGGACGCCGAGATAATCCAGGCTGTTCTCTACGGTGTTGATCACGCCGAAGATGCCAATCGAGCCGGTCAGCGTGCTTGGGTTAGCCACAATGTAGTTGGCTGGCGTCGAGATCCAGTACCCCCCGGAAGCCGCCATGCCGCCCATCGATACCACTACCGGCTTGCCCGCGGCGCGCGCGGCGGCCAGTTCAGCACGTATCACTTCAGAGGCGCTGACGCTGCCGCCAGGGCTGTTCACTCGCAGGACAATCGCCTTCACTTTCGGATCCAGGCGCGCATCGCGGATCTGCGACGCGGTGGTGTCCCCGCCGACGTTCCCCGGCGTTTCTTCGCCATCCATAATGGCCCCGTTAGCAAACACCACGGCGATGCTGTCACCACTGTCGTCCGGCTTTTTCGCGGCGTAGTCATACATGCTGATGGCGCTGTAGTTTTTATCCTCTTTACTCCAGCCGAACTGTTTGGTCAGCGCTTTTTCAATTTCAGCGCTGGAACCCAGCTGATCGACCAGTTTGTTATCAAGCGCGTATTTCGCTGTATCGCCGTCCACCTTGCGCAGGCCGTCCAGCACGCCGCGCGCGCCCGGGAAGACCTGCTCAGCGGTAATCTGACGGTTAGCGGCAATGGTGCCGAGGTAGTTCTGCCACAGCTCGCCAATCCAGCGGCTGTCCGCTTCACGGGCGGCAGGGGACATATCATCGCGGATAAACGGCTCCACGGCTGATTTATAGGTCCCGACGCGGAAGACGTGGGTGGTGACCTTCAGCTTGTCGAGCAGCGATTTGTAGTACAGACCGTTAGTGGCAAAGCCATGCAGATCGACCGTGCCCTGTGGCGACAGCCAGATCTTATTGGCAAAGCTCGCCAGATAATATTGTCCCTGGGTGTAGCTGTCGCCAATGGCAATAACCGGTTTACCGCTGTCGCGGAATTCGCGCAGCGCTTTACCGATGTACTGCATTGACGGCTGATCGGCGCCGGCAAAATCTTTCAGGTCCAGCACGATACCGGTAATGTTACGATCGTCTTTAGCCTGACGGATGGTGTCGACGATATCAAACAGGGAGTTTTCCTGAAGACGGTCTGACGTTGCGCCGAACAGCTGGCGACCAATCACGCCCAGACGGTTGCTGGTCGATGGCTTATCAACAATCACCCCGGTGATATCGAGTAACAGCGCGCCGCGCGTCGAATGCTGCGACTGGTTTGCATTGCTGATATGCATCCAGATACCTGCGCATACCAGGACCAGGAAGATGAAGAAGATGTTCATCACCAGGTTGCGGACGAAGTTGAGCAGTCGCCACGTCCATTTAAAGAAACCGGCAAAGATTCGCCAAAGGGTTCGCATGTATTCTCCCTAACCAGAAAAGGACTGTTTCCGTCGCCACGGGACGGTAATGTGCGGTTATCGTAATGACCCAACCGCCACTTGTCAGCAGGAATCGCCTGCCACGCTGTAACAAATTCTGCTGTCGTGTTAATTTTGTGAGTAAATTTCATGAAAGGAGTTAACCAATGGACGCACTTGAACTGCTTGTTAACCGTCGTAGCGCTTCCCGCCTGGCCGAACCGGCACCCGTCGGCGAGCAGCTGGAAAACATTCTGCGTGCCGGAATGCGTGCGCCGGACCATGGCACATTGCAGCCGTGGCACTTCTTTATCATTGAAGGCGAAGGGCGCGACCGCTTCAGCCAGCTGCTGGAGCAGGGGGCTGTTGCCGCAGGCCAGGATGAGAAGGGGATTGATAAAGCCCGCAACGCGCCGTTCCGTGCGCCGATGATCATCGCGGTAGTCGCAAAATGTCAGGCCGATCATAAAGTGCCGGTCTGGGAGCAGGAGATGTCTGCCGGTTGCGCGGTAATGGCAATGCAGATGGCCGCCGTCGCGCAGGGCTTTAACGGCATCTGGCGTACCGGGCCGCTGACCGGGAGCACCGCCGTGCGGGAAGGTTTCTCCTGCGGCGAACAGGATAAAATTGTCGGCTTCCTCTATCTCGGCACCCCGCAGCTTAAAGCTTCCAGCACCATTAGCGTGCCGGACACCACGCCTTTCGTCAGCCGTTTTTAATCACCCGCGCTAAACTGTCTGGATTCTGAGCATCCGCCGCAGAATTCAGACAGTCATACTTACCTCTTTATGGAATGAGCGCTACCATAGCGCGATTGAGATGACAGGAGACGTCCATGAGCGAGCAAACCATTCGTTTAACGCAATACAGCCACGGAGCCGGTTGCGGTTGTAAAATTTCCCCGAAAGTGCTGGAGACCATCCTGCACAGTGAGCAGGCGAAGTTTGTCGACCCGAACCTGCTTGTCGGTAACGAAACGCGTGACGATGCAGCGGTTTATGACCTGGGTAACGGCACCAGCATTATCAGCACCACTGACTTCTTTATGCCGATTGTCGACAACCCGTTCGACTTCGGGCGCATTGCGGCCACCAACGCCATCAGCGATATCTTTGCGATGGGCGGTAAACCGATTATGGCGATCGCCATTCTGGGCTGGCCGATTAACACCCTCCCGCCGGAGATTGCCCGCGACGTGATCGAAGGCGGACGCTTTGCCTGCCAGCAGGCGGGTATTGCCCTGGCCGGTGGTCACTCTATCGATGCGCCGGAGCCGATCTTCGGCCTGGCCGTCACCGGCGTGGTGCCGACCGAGCGCGTGAAGCGCAACAGCACCGCGCAGGCGGGCTGCAAGCTGTTCCTCACTAAGCCGCTGGGCATTGGCGTACTGACCACTGCCGAGAAGAAATCCCTGCTGAAGCCCGAGCATATCGGTCTGGCAACGGAAGTGATGTGCCAGATGAACCTCGCCGGTGCGGCATTCGCCAATATCGACGGCGTGAAGGCCATGACCGACGTGACCGGTTTTGGTCTGCTGGGGCACCTCTCTGAAGTCTGTCAGGGCGCGGGCGTGCAGGCGCAGGTCTGGTATCAGGATGTGCCTAAGCTGCCGGGCGTGGAAGAGTACATTGCTCAGGGCGCAGTGCCGGGCGGGACGCAGCGCAACTTCGCCAGCTACGGCCATTTAATGGGCGAAATGCCGGAAGCGTGGCGTAACCTGCTGTGCGATCCGCAAACCTCCGGCGGCCTGCTGCTGGCGGTGACGCCGGAAGCTGAAGCTGACGTTCAGGCGACGGCTGCCGAGTTTGGCATCACCCTTACGGCCATTGGTGAGCTGGTGACCGCCCGCGGTGGTCGACCGATGATTGAGATCCGTTAATTCGATGCGGTTGTTTATTGCCGAAAAGCCGAGTCTGGCGCGTGCCATCGCCGATGTGCTGCCCAGGCCGCATCGCAAAGGCGACGGCTTTATCGAATGCGGTAACGGGCAGGTGGTCACCTGGTGTATCGGTCACCTGCTTGAACAGGCGCAGCCGGATGTCTACGACAGCCGCTACGCCCGCTGGAATCTCAACGATCTGCCGATTGTGCCGGAAAAGTGGCGTCTCCAACCGCGTCCTTCCGTCACCAAACAGCTCAACGTCATTAAGCGCTTCCTGCATGAGGCGACGGAAGTGGTCCACGCGGGTGACCCGGACAGGGAAGGGCAACTGCTGGTCGATGAAGTGCTGGACTACCTGGAGCTGGCGCCGGAAAAGCGCCAGCAGGTGCAGCGCTGCCTGATCAACGACCTCAACCCTCAGGCGGTAGAGCGGGCCATTTCACGCCTGCGCGCCAACAGCGAATTTATTCCCCTGTGTGTCTCCGCGCTGGCGCGTGCCCGTGCGGACTGGCTATACGGGATCAACATGACCCGCGCCTACACCATTCTCGGGCGCAACGCGGGTTATCAGGGCGTACTCTCCGTCGGTCGTGTCCAGACACCGGTGCTGGGGCTGGTGGTGCGTCGCGACGAAGAGATCGAAAATTTCGTCGCCAAAGACTTCTTCGAAGTCAAAGCGCATATCGTCACGCCGAAAGACGAACGCTTTACCGCCGTCTGGCAGCCAAGCGATGCCTGTGAGTCATATCAGGACGAAGAGGGACGGCTGCTGCATCGCCCGCTGGCGGAGCACGTGGTCAACCGCATTACCGGCCAGCCCGCAATCGTCACCAGCTATAACGACAAACGGGAAACGGAGCCCGCACCGCTGCCGTTCTCCCTTTCGGCGTTGCAGATTGAGGCGGCTAAGCGCTTTGGTCTTAGCGCGCAGAACGTGCTCGATATCTGCCAGAAGCTCTACGAAACCCACAAGCTGATCACCTATCCGCGTTCGGACAGCCGCTATCTGCCGGAAGAACACTTCGCCGGACGCCACTCGGTGATGAATGCCATTGGCGTCCATGCGCCGGATCTGTTGCCGCAGCCGGCGGTAAACCCGGATACCCATAACCGCTGCTGGGACGATAAAAAAGTCGATGCTCACCACGCGATAATCCCGACGGCGCGCACCAGCAACGTCAACCTGACCGACAACGAAGCAAAGGTCTATAACCTGATCGCACGTCAGTATCTGATGCAGTTCTGCCCGGACGCGGTGTTCCGCAAGTGCGTTATTGAACTGGAGATTGCCAAAGGCAAATTTATCGCCAAAGCGCGTTTCCTCGCGGAAGCGGGCTGGCGCACGCTGCTCGGCAACAAAGAGCGTGACGAAGAGAACGACGGCACGCCGCTGCCGGTCGTGGCCAAAGGCGACGAACTGCTGTGCGAGAAGGGCGAAGTGGTTGAACGACAAACCCAGCCGCCGCGCCACTTCACCGATGCGACGCTGCTGTCGGCCATGACCGGCATCGCCCGTTTTGTGCAGGATAAAGATCTGAAGAAGATCTTGCGCGCCACCGACGGTCTGGGTACGGAGGCGACCCGCGCGGGAATTATCGAATTACTGTTCAAGCGTGGTTTCCTTGAGAAGAAGGGGCGTTACATCCACTCAACAGAGCCGGGACGGGCGCTCATCCACTCCCTCCCTGAACTGGCGGCCAGACCGGACATGACCGCGCACTGGGAGTCGGTGCTGACGCAGATCAGCGAAAAGCAGTGCCGTTATCAGGACTTTATGCAGCCGCTGGTAGGGACGCTTTATCAGCTGATTGACCAGGCGCGCAGTACGCCAGTGAAGCGATTCCGGGGAATGGTCGCCCCGGGCGGCGGGGCGAAGAAACCGTTCAAAAAGAAGAAAAGCGCAGCCAAAAATACAAACGCTTAAACCGTAGGCCGGGTAAGGCGAAGCCGCCACCCGGCAAGAAGGGTGGCGTTTACTCGTTCAGTGCGCCATAGATCTGATCGACAATCCATCCATATGTTGCCGCAGGTAAGGTCCCGCTGACAAAAACATTCGGATTCATTTTAGGATCAGCTACGGGGGAATGTGGTCGGTTGCCCAGAATGACAATCGCCATACGTTTTACGGGATCAATGGCGGTGAGCGTGCCTGTCCAGCCCGTATGCCCATAGGTTTGAGGGCTTGCCAGTACGCCAAAGGTTGGGGTCATAGAGGAATTACCGTTAACCCTCCAGCCCAGTCCAAAGGTGACATCTGCTGCCGAGCTACGGGTAAACTCATCTACTGTACTCTGATCAAATAACGTAACGTTGCCATAATGCCCCCCGTTAAGCATGGTCTGCATCAGCACGGCAATATCATGTGTATTTGAGAACAGACCTGCGTGACCTGAAACGCCCTCCATGGAATACCATGCCTTTTCATCATGAACCTGGCCCCAGAGGGTAGTGGTACGAATATTCGGAAAACTGATTACACCATCCCGGGTGTTACCGTTAAGTTCGGTGGCGGCAATTTGCTGTTGCTTAAAGCCTTTTAACAGAGGGTTAAACACCGTGTGCTTCAGGCCGAGCGGCTGGTAAATATGTTTCTCAACATACACATCAAGCGGCATTGCGGTAACGGACTCGATGATAAATCCGAGGATCATGTAATCGACGTCGCTGTAGACATGTTTTGTACCTGGCGAATAATCAAGCGGCGTTCGCTTAATCATCTCCAGCGTGGTCTGTTTATCCTGAGAGTAGAGGCTGCCTGCAACACGCTTGTTTGGATATTGCGGATCGGCCGGGAAGCCGGCGGTATGATGCAAAATATCAATAATTCGCAGGGCATCTTTTCCTTTAATCTTCTCTGTGAGTTGATCTGTGAATCCGGGTATGTATTTCGTGACCCGATCGTTGACATTAATTTTGCCTTCGTAAACCAACTTCTGAAGCGCGAAATTCGTGGCGTACATTTTTGTGTTGGAAGCCAGATCGTACATTGTCTCTGTTGTCGCGCGTAGCGGATTACCCATCAAATGGGAGTCGTCGTATTTTTTTGCATAACCCCAAGCTTTTTGAAAGACGATATGATTGTCTTTTATCACGACGACGTTCATACCCGGATACCCGGCGTTGATCTGATCCTGAATCCAGCTATCCAGTTTTTTCAGTTTATCGATATTAAAGCCCACGCTTTCCGGTTGTGCATTCGTCAGAACCGGATAGTTGTTCGCAAAAACAGAAGCCGATAAAGCAAGTAAAGAGGCAAAAAAAGCATGTCGTTTCATGGTTGATCCCTCAATGTAAATCCACATTCTTGCAACCAAAAAGAAGGGTTATAATAAAACCGCATACCCAGGAAATCACTATACCTACACCATAAACTGCAATAGCTGGAAATATACCTTTTGCTGAGGTCATAAGCGGCAAAGCTACCAGGCCAGATGGCCCGAACGCGCTGTTCAGGCCGACCGGGAGCCCTAACCATGCAATAGTTCCAATGAATAACCCGCCTGCTGCGCCGCCTATACAGGCCGTAATAAAAGGCTTCATCCGTGGTAGGGTAACGCCATAAATAAGCGGCTCACCGACACCCAATATACCAGGGATGATTGCTCCCCGAATTTGTGTACGCAGCGTGGAAGAAACGTCTGCTTTCCAGTATAACGCCAGCGCGGCACCTACTTGTCCAGCTCCAGCCATTGAGAGGATGGGGAAAAGAGAATTAAACCCCTGAGAGTCCATTAACGCGAGATAAACAGGAATAAATCCCTGATGAACGCCAAATACCACAGCAATCAGGAAAACGCCTGCCAGTACAGCGCAGCCCAACGGATTACTGTTAAGGTGTATAAACAGCCAGGACATCCCCTGAAACAGCCAGACACCAATGGGCATGATCACAATATATGTCAATACAGCGGTGAAAATGAGTGTCAGCATCGACGTTAAAATCATGTCCAGCTCATCGGGAATAACGTTTCTTATAACGCGCTCGATCTTCGCTCCGGCCCATGCTGCCAGCAGCACGCCGATGATATTTCCGCGCGGGTCGATAGTGAGACCAAAAAAATCCTGTAGTCCGGAATAATAGCCTACTGTGGCTGACGGGTTATAACCCAGAATAAACAGTGCCGCGATGATTGCACCGTTTACGCCAGTACCGCCGAATGCCTTTTGCGCATTGTATCCCACTAAAATCACAAGAAAGGTGAAGAGTCCTTTACTAAAAATTTTCAAGAAATTTAGCGCATCAGGGAGTGTTCCTTTAGCTTCTGGCGCAATATGCATTAACGTCCCTAACAACGTGGCGATACCGAGCATCAAACCTGACGCGATAAAGCCCGGAATCAGGGGAGTAAAGATAGTGGCAAAGTTTGCCAGGAATTGTTGCAAAGATGATTGCTGCTTACTCTTGAGCTGACTTTTGTTTTCATCGGCTATTGCATGCAAATCTTTTTTGTCTAGCAGATTATTCATGCTATCTGCCGCTCTCTGCGCTTTACCAACGCCAAAAATGACCTGCACTTCGTTGCCGTTTATAACAACACCACTGATACTCTCTGAGAGTTGTTCTTTCACATGGTGTGCTATTAACGTTGTATCCGCCACTTTCAGACGCAAGCGGGTCATGCAATTGCCACAATGCAGAATGTTGTTTTTGCCACCTGCCAGAACAATAATTTTCGCGAGTAGATCGGTGCTAATATGTTTAGACATTATTTCGCTTCCTTAGAAATGGCCGCCCGTATATAACCCCCGTTTTTCAACAGCAACGCTTGGGCGTCATCGGCGGAACACTGACTCAAAATCATTACAATGGCTGATTTACAGTTTCGGTGTGATTGCTTCAACGCATTTTCTGCATCGCGCCGTGAGCAGGCAGTAGCATCGGTAACGATCTTAATTTGCCGTTCAAAGAGCTTTCGGTTAGAAGCGACAACATCAACCATCAAATTGCCATACACTTTTCCCATTTTTATCATTAAACAGGTTGAAAGCATGTTGAGGATCAGCTTTTGCGCGGTCCCGGCTTTCATACGCGAGGATCCCGTTATCACTTCTGAGCCTACAACAGGCGTTATGGCAACACTGGCGTATTCAGCAATTTCACTGCCGGGGTTACATGCTATGGAAATAACATTGCAACCTATTACATTGCGTGCGTGCGCTAGCGCGGACACGACATATGGCGTACGTCCACTTGCAGCAATACCCACGACAGTATCAGCCACAGAGAGGTCAATAGCGGTCAGGTCGTGAATTGCCGCCTGGCGGTTATCTTCAGCCCCCTCTACGGCTTTCAGGATTGCAGTATGACCACCGGCAATAATTCCCTGCACCAGTTCGCTTTTTACGCCATAGGTTGGCGGACATTCACTGGCATCAAGGATCCCTAATCGTCCGGAGGTGCCTGCGCCAACATAGATTAAGCGACCGCCCTTTGCGACGGCTTTAGCGATTAACTCCACAGCGGCTGCAATATCAGGTAAATACTTTTCTACCGCGAGGGCCACTTTTTGATCCTCCGCATTGATCACCCTGCACATTTCAACTGTGCCTAGTCGGTCAATTTCCATAGATGCTGGATTAGCGTTTTCAGTCACCATCTTGCTCAAATCTAAATTCATATTAATCTCTTAATTATTTAACAACCATTTCATGAATGAGAGTTTCTGTTTATCAGGTAAGCCAAGATAGGCCGATTTAACCTGATCAAGGTTATCTGTGCTGTCTTGTTTTATACCGTCGATTTGATTTTTATCCTCAGCGAGGAATGACCTGAAATCAGAAAAAATGTTAATGCTCTCTGGGAAAACTTTTTCCATGGTAAAGGGGATGGTAGTATCATTGGCCTTCAGCATAAATTGTGGATTGCGAGCCTGGTCTATAACCTCCTTTTCATCGATGACCTTCGGGGTGGTAAGTATGAGTTTTTCTCTGCCGCTATAGTTAAATGTAAATATATAAGGTGCTGAGGTCATTCGCCCTTTACCTTGATTGACGGATTCCGGATTGACGGAACTATCGAATTTAATAACAAGCTTTTGCTCGCCGTCTGGTAGAGTCAGACTCTTTGAAAAGAGAGATAGCTTCGAATCTTTAGCGGCCAGAACAACAATGTTTTCACCCAAGTCAAGTGTGACTCTGGCGCATGCAAAGCTCGACATAAAAAATAATAATAGTAATGCTTTCATAGATAACCCCTGTAAATAAGAGTAAGCGCTATACCCTTATATAAGGCGACGTAGAGTGCCTGATTAGCATTTAAAATTCATAGCGTAATCCGAGGTGGAAATAGTCATCTGCCGGGTCGCTACCACCAAAAGAAACGTTGTCGCCAGTAACCCTGTTGGTGCCGGCTTCACCATTGCGCCAGGAATACGAGGCATAAACTGAGCTTTTTGCGGTGGCTTTGTACTGAACTTCAAAGGTCGCATCTCGAAGCTTAAGTCCGTCACCGTCATGATTTTCTAAATGACGATAGCCAGTCCGGAGCCACCATTCAGGCGTCAGCGACCAGACAATTGTTGCTTCGTAATCTTTATCAGTGCTGTCCGGACGGCCATCAAGATACTCAACAGTATCTTCGGAATAGAGTAGACCAAACATAAAATCACCCAAATAATAACGAGTACCTACTCCCCACATCTGGTATTTATCAGCATCATCATCAGATTGCGCAGAGGTCTCATCATGACTGGCCTGCGATTGCTGCACGGCGATAACAGGCTGAAGCTTGCCCGCAAAGCCGAGATCGAGTGTATAACGCAGAGCAGTATTTATGCCGTAATCAAGGTCAGATGAATTATTGCCAATAATCCACGCACTGGATACGTCAAGATTTCCTAACGTATTCTGGTACTGTATGGTGCCATCCTGGCGGAAAACCTGAACAGCGGTGGGATCGATAAAATTTGCCTGGCGGGCCATAGCAACGTCTGACGAGGCAAATACATCACCAATGTCTGTAAACATAATCAGGCCGGATGAAACGCGTCCTGCTGTGATTTTACCGTACTCGGCGAAGTCAACGCCTGCCCAGACATATCGTGCGGTCAAATCGTCTGGGTCCTCCGCTTTGATATTGTTTGCGTATTCGGCTGCATTCACCTGGTATTGTGTAAAACCAATCACGGCAAATTTGTCATCAATCATCTGGCGTGCCGAGAAACCAATTCGACCATCAAAATCGCCTGAAACGTCACCTGTTTTTTTATCTGATACGTTAAAACCAAGGCGCCCGTAAAGGTCAATGTTAGAGCCATCGTTAGCCTGATAAATGACGGCTGCATGGCCTGAAGAAGCAAGTGTAATTAATAACCAGGATAAATGTTTCAGTCCATTTCTCATAAATAAATCCTATTCTTAGTAGAGTGGTATGATGTTTGTTCGCGGGAATTGTTGATCGTTTTAAATTCATTTTAAATGGAATCATAAATTCCTTTTAAATGTTTGTGATGACTGTCAAAATTTATATTCGAGGTTTTGATTGTTATGTGTTGTATTTATCTTTAAGAGAGAATATATTGCTTTTTTAGATGTTATAGGGGTGATTTATGAGTTATTTGAAAAAAATAAGAATGGATTATAATAATTATACTGATACAGAGAAGAAAATTGCTCTATACATCATCAATCATCTTGATGCTTTCAAAGGATGTTCTTCCCACTCAATCGCGCTAGCATTGTGTGTCGCCCAATCATCTATTTCAAAGTTTGCCAAAAAACTCGGTGCTCACGGCTTCGCCGATCTAAAATTGATGCTGATAGAAGAATACAGCAGAGAAAAAAGTGCAAAAGCTGATTATAGCCTTCACAGTACTATTCATAGTTCTGACCCTTTAAATGTAATAGCTGATAAGTTAATTGCAGAAAAAGTTCATGCATTAAGAGAAACGACAGTAAATATGGATTTTGTAAAACTGGAAAAGATAATAGGAATAATAGATAAGGCGAGGCATATACAAATTGTTGGTCTCGGAGGCTCTGCGCTGGCTGCAAAAGATCTCGCTTTTAAATTATTAAAAATTGGCTATCGTGTAACATGTGAGATTGACACACATGTGCAAATATCTGTTGCTCAGGCTTTGAATAAAGATGATATACAAATTTCCTTGTCTTACTCAGGTAAGAAAAAGGAGATATTGATCGCCGCAGAAGCGGCAAAAGAGAAAGGCGCGAAGATCATAGCTATAACATCACTGGCAAATAATCCTTTGCGGGAGAGGGCTGATTATATTCTGGAGACGGTATCGAACGAAGACGAATGGCGCAGCTCATCGATCTCTTCCCGAACTGCCCAAAATTGTATAACAGATTTGTTATTTGTCGGACTGCTACAGCGCAATGACAGGCACTCACTCAACATGATAGAGCGCAGCCGTGAACTTATTAACCGGCTTGAGTAATGACCCGGTAACGCCAGCGCTTACCGGGCCTACAAGGGCGAGAATGCAGCGAAACTAAATCACACCCTGTCCGATCATCGCATCGGCCACCTTCACGAACCCGGCGATATTCGCCCCGCGCACGTAGTTAGTTTGCGAAGCCTCGCCGCCGTACTCCACGCAGGCGTGATGAATATCGAGCATGATGTGGTGCAGACGGGCATCCACTTTCTCTGCCTTCCAGCCCATTCTCGCGGCGTTTTGCGCCATTTCCAGACCGGATGTTGCCACGCCGCCAGCGTTCGCCGCCTTGCCTGGCGCAAACAGTACGCCCGCATCCAGGAACAGGTCGGTCGCTTCAATGGTGGTGGGCATATTTGCCCCTTCCGCTACCGCTTTCACGCCATTGCTAATCAGCGTCCGGGCGGCATCCACGTCCAGTTCGTTTTGCGTCGCGCACGGCAGGGCGATATCCACCGGCACGCCCCACGGCTGTTTACCTTCCAGATAGGTCAGGCCAAATTCACGGGCATAATCCGCTACCCGACCGTCACGGCTGGCTTTGATTTCGCACATACGCGCCAGTTTTTCTGCCGTAAAGCCAGCTTCATCCACCACGGTACCGCTGGAATCGGAGGCGGTCACCACGCGCGCGCCAAACGCCATCGCTTTCTCGATAGCGTACTGCGCCACGTTGCCGGAGCCGGAGACCGCCACGCGCATCCCCTCGAAGCTCAGCCCGTGACGCTTAAGCATCGCTTCGGTGAAATAGACCAGACCATAACCCGTCGCTTCCGGGCGAATCAGGCTACCGCCAAACGACAGACCTTTGCCGGTAAAGACGCAGGCGCTGTTGTTGGAGAGCTTTTTCATCATCCCGGCCATAAAGCCCACTTCACGCCCCCCCACGCCGATATCCCCGGCAGGAACGTCGGTGTCCGGCCCAAGGTGGCGATAGAGCTCAGTGACCAGCGCCTGGCAGAAGCGCATCACTTCGCCTTCGCTCTTGCCTTTCGGATCGAAATCACTCCCGCCTTTACCGCCGCCCATCGGCAGGGTAGTGAGCGCATTTTTAAAGGTCTGCTCGAAGCCGAGGAATTTCAGAATCGACAGGTTCACCGAGGGGTGGAAGCGCATCCCGCCCTTAAACGGCCCAATGGCGGAGTTAAACTGCACGCGCCACGCGCGGTTGACCTGCACCTGATTGCGGTCGTCCACCCACGCCACGCGGAACTGGATGACGCGCTCCGGCTCTACCAGACGTTCAAGCAGCGCCATCTGACGGTAACGCGGATTTTCCTCAAGGAAGGGCCACAGGGTGGTCATGACTTCACGAACGGCCTGGGCAAACTCGCTTTGGTGCGGGTCGCGCTGCTGAACATGGGCAAGAAAGCTTTCCAGAGAGCGTGTCTGATCCATAGATATAAGAACCTCTTATAATAATTTATGCGTGTGGCGTAGATGTTTTGTGTCGTTTTTTTGACTATACCACCCGCACCGCTTTGAGAGGCAAGCAGAAATTTATGCCGCAAGGGAAATTAATGACAGGGCGCGCGTCATAACCAAAAGCGATGACGAGATAAATTAAAGATCCCGTCCGGATCGACCGTTATAGATATAAACGATGCAAAGGAAATAAAGTCTATGAACCGTTACGCAATGGCCGCGTTATGTTTGATGGTGTCCGCCGGGGCACAGGCTGACCGCATTCGCCCGGATGTCGAGGTCAACGTGCCGCCAGAGGTTTTTAGCGCTGGCGGCCAGCGTGCGCAGCCATGTAATCAGTGCTGTATCTATCAGGATCAAAACTATTCCGAAGGCGCAGTGGTCAGGGCAGATGGCGTGCTGTTGCAGTGCCAGCGTGATGAACGCACCCTCAGTACAAACCCGCTGGTCTGGCGTCGCGTAAAAGAATAAACGCTTCCAGCAGCGGTATATCCGCCGGGGCTAAAGCATACGTGAACGCGTCTTCTGGCGTGCACCATACCAGCGCCGAGTGATAATGCGCCTTCAGCTGACCGCTAAATTCAGGCACATGCCAGGCGTGGAGGTGAATCAGCCGCTGCGACACCTCCCGCTGGTGGCTTGCCACATACCGCGCGGGCACGGCCTCAATGCCGAGTTCTTCGCGCAGTTCGCGGATCAGCGCTTCCGGCTGGGTCTCACCGGCTTCAACCTTCCCGCCTGCAAATTCCCACATTCCTGGCTGATCGGCATGTTCGGGACGCTGCGCCAGCAAAATCTTGCCCTCTTTTTCGAGGATGGCCGCAACCACATCGAGTGTTTTCAGCATGTTCGTCAATAATTAATAGCGAAAAACGACATATTATCGTGCCCTTCCAAAGAGTCCAGTCATCAGGAGAATCAGTTGAAAGAGACATCCGCCTGGGTTGCGCCCATGGAAACCCTTCCCGTCAGCCTCAGCCCCATCGCCGCCATGCAGAAAAAACACTTCGGCGCGGTGCTGAACCCCACGCGCTGGTGGGGGCGTATGCCGCGTCTTTTCTGGCTGGTGGCGCTGTTTGTCGGCTATCTGGAGCGGCGCAAGGCGCGTTTGACGCCGGTTCTGCGATCGCTACTAATGACGCGGATCTCGCAGATCTGCCACTGCGCATTTTGTATTGATGCCAACAGCCTGCGTCTGGCCGAGCGGAGCGGGGCGCTGGATAAAGTGCAGGCCGTCAGCGACTGGCAAAATTCCACCCTGTTCAGCGAAGAGGAGCGCGCGGCGCTGGCCTATGCGGAAGCGGTCACCGCCACGCCGCCTCAGATGGATGAAAATATCAAAAGTCTGCTGAAGCGCCACTTTACGGAAGAGACCATCACCGAAATGACGGCTCTGATTGCCTTTCAGAATCTTTCCGCCCGCTTTAACGCCGCGCTGGATATTCCGGCTCAGGGGCTGTGCGCCACGTTTAAAGGTAAACCGCATGCTGGATAAACATCTGCACCCCCGGCTGAAACCCGGGTTAAATCAGCTGGCCGCCGCGCTGGATAAACCGTTTATCACGCCTGATGGCTTAACGCTCGCCGGGTTTGCGATTGGCGTGCTGGCGTTACCGTTTCTGGCGCTGGGCTGGTATCCGGCGGCGCTGATCGCCATTGTGCTGAACCGGCTGCTGGATGGTCTGGACGGCGCGCTGGCGCGTCGCCGTGGCCTGACGGACGCGGGAGGATTTCTTGATATCGCCCTCGACTTCCTGTTTTACGCCCTGGTGCCGTTTGGCTTTGCGCTGGCCGCTCCGGCTGATAACGCGATCGCCGCCGCCTGGCTGCTGTTCGCTTTTATGGGGACGGGCAGCAGTTTTCTGGCCTTTGCCGCGCTGGCGGGGAAGCATGATATCGACAACCCCGGCTATGCGCACAAGTCGCTTTATTACATTGGGGGTTTAACGGAAGGAACGGAGACCATCGCGCTGTTTGCGCTGTGCTGCCTGTTTCCGGCGCATTTCGCGCTGTTTGCCTGGACGTTTGGCGCGTTGTGCTGGCTGACCACCACAACGCGCATCTGGAGCGGTTATATCACGCTGAAATCACTTCCCCGCTAGCGTGCGCTTTCCGGTCCGCGCTCCCCGGTGGAGACCGGGTTCTGCGGATGGCTGCTCCATTCGTACCAGCCGCCGTCGTAGACGGCAACGTTCTGCCAGCCCATGGCGCGGGCGTACATAAAGGCTTCAGACGCGCGCCAGCCGGTACCACAGTAAAACGCAACGTGCTGCTCCGGCAGGATATTCCACGTTTTCCACATGGCGGCAATATCATCGGCGCTGCGCATGGTGCCATCCGGATTGTGGAAATCTTCCATGTGGGTCGCGTCGCTGCCCGCATGGCCCCAGCGCGCACCGGCAATCTCACCTTTTGGCTTGATATAGCTGTAGCCGCTGGTTTCACCGATAAACTCTGGCCAGGAACGAATGCTCACCAGCGAGGCGTCCTGACGGTGCAGCATTCCCCGGGCCTGCTCCATATCCACCATCAGCCGGGGCTGGCCCGGGATCGGCGCGCCAAAATCAGGGGCTGGCTTGACCTTTGCAGGCGTTCCGCGCTCAACGGGCAGGCTGGCGTCGGACCACGCCTTCCAGCCGCCATCCAGAATTCGCACATCCTTCACGCCCGCGTAGAGCATGATCTGCGCCACGCGCGCGGCGGCATACACGTCGCGACCGTACAGAATGACGGTGGTATCGTGACGGATCCCGTGCTTCGCCAGCATCGCTTTCAGCTTTTCGTCAGAGACCTTATTCCACAGCGGTTCGCTTTCCACTTCATTGGTGTCGATATAGCCCGCACCGGGAATGTGGCTCAGGAGATAAAGCTTCGGCGCACCCCAGCCAGCCTCGATCACCTTCCACTCTCCGGCTGGTGCGGCGGTAACGGGTTTGCCCTGCTGCAACTGGCGGATCCACTGCGGATAAACCAGCTGTTCGAAATGCGCCAGACGTTGCAGACGGTCGGATTGTTGCAGGGCATCGCTCAGGGTGGAGACGTGGGTAAAGCCCGCTTTCTCCAGCCGCGTTTTGACGGTCTGGTTGTCATCATCGTTGCCATAGAGCGCAACTGGCATGTCTGGCGTAAGCCGATGTTGTTTTGCCCAGCCGCTGAGCTGTTCATCGCTCATTGCCCCAAGCCAGCTGGCAGAGAGATTAAGCGCGGCGGGTTCATGCCCGGACGTTCCGCTCAGGGTCTGCGGCCAGCCGTTATAGAACGCACTGACGCGCGTATCAATTACCGCGCCGTTTTGCGCCTGGAGCTGGTCCAGCGTGAGGGAGTGGGGCATATCAGCCGCCGTGGAGGAGAGTGAGGCGAGGCCGCAGAGCAGGGCCAGCGCGGTCAGTTGAGAAACACGTTTAATCGAAAAACCTGACGTCATTAAAAGAGGGGGGCATTGTCGTCTCTCCTGAAGCCAAAAACATTGCGTTAGCACATTATTGCCAGCGAGAAATCTCAATCACCTCGCCGCCGGGCGGAATATCGTCCTCATCATGCGTGACCAGCACCACCGGGATCCTGCGCTGGCGAGTAACCTCGAATACCCACGCCCGGAATGAGGCGCGCAGCGTTTTATCCAGTCGACTGAACGGCTCGTCGAGCAGCAATGCCTGCGGCTGGGCGAGAAGAGCGCGCAACAGGCTGACCCGGGCGCGCTCGCCGCCGGAAAGGGTCGCCGGATCGCTGGCGTAGTGGTTTGCCAGCCCGGCAGTGTCCAGGGCCTGTTCTACCGCGTTGCGGCGGGCGCGCCCGACGATGTGCGCCGGCAGCGCCAGCATCAGGTTTTGCCCCACGCTGAAGGCGTCAAACAGCAGGGCATCCTGAAACAGAATGCCGATCCCGCGCGTTTCCACGGGGAGCATATCGCAGCGGCGATCGTTCAGCCATAGCTCGCCGTGCGCCTTAAAATCAGCGGATAACGCCCCCACCATCCAGGCGAAAAGGGTCGATTTCCCGCTCCCGGAGGGCCCCATCAGCGTGACAATCTCCCCCGCCGGGACGCGGAAGTTGACCTCACGGAAGAGTGGCGCAATGGTGAGATTTTTCACGTTCAGCATTAACGTAATCCTTGTCTGTGACGGCCCACGAGCCGGGAGAGCAGCGCGGCAAGGGCAAATACGCTGCTGGTCAACAGCAACAGACCCAGCGCCCGGCTGGCGAGGATCGGAATGCTGCCGCCGCTGCTGAGGGCGACCGCCTCCGTCGTCAGGGTGGTGAAACGTCCCGCTCCCAGCCAGAGGGTCGGCATGTACTGGGCCATGCTCACGGAAAAGCCGGTGGCAAAGGCCAGCAGGGCCGGACGAACCATCAGGGGGCATTTCACCAACCAGAAAATTTTCGCCTGTCGCCAGCCCAGCGTTCTGGCGGTGAGGATAAGCCGGGGATCGAGCCTGCGCCAGGCCGGTTGCAGCACCAGGAGCATCCACGGGAGAACCCAGAGCATATGGCTCCAGAGCACCGCAGCGTACTGGCCGTCGATGCCCAGCCACAGCGCCACGGCATATTGCCCGGACACGAGGGGCAGCGCCGGGAGGGCGAGCGGCAGCCAGACCCACACCGCGCCGCGCTGGGGTCCCCACTCAAGCCAGAGCATGAGGATGGCCAGCGCTGTCAGGCTGGACAGCAGTCCCAGTGAAAGGCTGTCGCTGACGGGGCCGATGTCGTCCCGGCGTGCCAGCATCAGCAGAACCAGCGCACAGAGGACGCCGCACAGCGGCAGTAACCCGCCCAGCGTCCGTGCGGGCAGCGCAGTATGCGAAGCGTGACGAATTCCGGAGGGGTCACGCTGGGCGCGCCGCCATGCCGTCCAGAAGCCGTATCCCACCGCGGCAAGCGCCGCCAGCAGCAGGAGCAACACCAGACACAGCAGCGTTCCCTTTGTTTGCTGTTGTGCATCGCCCTGGGCGAGCCACTGCCAGGCCAGTACCGCCAGCGTAGGCGGGTTGCCTGGCCCGAGCACGATCGCCACATCCACCACGGAAAGCGACCAGGCCAGCACCGCCAGCATGACTGCGCCCAGCGCGGGGGCGATTGCCGGGAGGACGAGCCAGTTGAGCGCCTGCATTCGTCCGTAGCCGAAGGTATGCAGGACAATTTTCTGCTGTGCGAGGCGCTTTTCAGGCAGCGCGGCGTAGATTGCCCACAGAACGAACGCGCTCTCTTTGACCGCAAGCGTCAGGCCAAGCCCGATACCGTAGCGGTCAAGCTGCGGCGAACAGACCGTACAGATCCGGTAAAACTGCCCCCCTTCCGCAAACAGCAGCAGCGCGCTGGTGGCGAAGGCGACGTGCGGCACGGCTAACAGCCACGGCAGACGGGTGCTCAGGCGCTGCCAGCCTTCACCCGGCCAGAGAAGCGCAAGCAGGGTCAGGGCGATAAACAGTGAGCCCAGCGTCGCGATAAGCGTGGAAACCAGCGTGGCGGCCAGCGCCTGCGGCAGCTGCGGGTCGGCAAACAGCGTCGCCCAGTTGCCGGGAGAAAACGCCGGGGCCAGCAGCATGCCGCTGGCGGGAAGCAGTGGCAGATAGATGACCGCCATTGCCGCCCAGACCAGCCCGCTTAGCGGGTTCCGTAGCGGCGAAGCCATTCCTGCTCCAGGGCGTTAACCCAGGCGGCGTGAGGTTCGGGAAGTACATCAGGCGTGCCTGAGGGGGTAAAGGCGCTAAGCTGTTTTGCCGCTTTCGCAGGCAGTTTTTCGCCATCCAGCACGCTCGGGTCACCCCAGACGGCAGGATTAGCTTTGCGGATCTGCGCCTGCGGTGACAGCAGGAAATTCGCCACCACTTTCGCGCCTGCGCTCGCGCTGGCGTTTGCCGGGATAGCGACAAAATGGACGTTGCCGATCATGCCTTTGAGAAAGCCGAAACTGTAGCTGTCGGCAGGCAGTTCACCGCTCGCCACCTTTTGCATCGCATGGGCGGGGTTAAAGGTGAGCGACAGGTTCAGGCTGCCGCTGGCCAGCAGCGTATCCATGCGCGCAGGCGACGGAGGAAAATCGTTCCCTTCGCGCCACAGCAGGGGGTGCAGCGTATCAAGGTAATCCCACAGCGGCGCGGTGACCTGCGCAAAGGTACTGTCCGGCGCGTTTTTTAGCGCCTCCGGATGGGCGGTCAGCGCCAGCAGTAGCTGCTCAAGAAACGCCGTGCCGGTAAAATCCGGCGGTCGCGGATAGCTCACCTTGCCAGGGTGCTGTCGGGCGTATACCAGCAGCGCGTGGGGATCTGCCGGTGGTGTCGGCGTACTCGCTTTACGGGCGATAAAGGTTAATTGCGCGCCGCCCCACGGGGATTCTGCCCCATCGGTCGGGATGGCAAAATCTTCCGTTACCGGTTTACGGGTATCGACGTAGCGCCAGTTGGGCAGGGTTTTCGCCCAGCCGGTGAGCAGCAGGTTTGCCGCTTTCAGGTTGCGGAAGTTTTCCCCGTTTACCCAGAGCAGATCCACCGACCCGTTACTGCTGCGTCCTGCGGCATGTTCCGTCTGGATCCGCTTCACCGCGTCGGCGGCATCGGCCAGATGAACGATCTTCAGGTTGATGGCGTAGTGCGTTTTCATCTCGCCGCTTACCCAGTCGAGGTAGCGGTTAACGGCCTCGTCACCGCCCCAGGCGTTAAACCAGACGGTCTGCCCGGTGGCCTGTTGCTGAATGGATTGCCAGCTCTCTGCGGCGAAGGCAGAGGTTGCCAGCAGCAGACTCGTCAGAAACGCGCAAAAACGCACCCGGCGCATAATGCCTCACTTTTTAATCGAAGGGATGTAACGGGAAAACAGCCAGCGAGTGACCAGCGGTAATAACCCTAATAGTGTAAAGGCGAACAGCAGTCCCGGCGACAGAATATCGCGCAGCGAGGTGAGTTTCCCCAGCTCGCGTCCGGCGTTCAGATAAATGACGGTGGCAGGTAGCATTGCAAGCTGGCTGACCCACCAGTAGTGACGCACCCTGAGACGGGTTAGCCCCATCAGCAAATTGACCAGAAAGAACGGGAACAACGGCATCAGGCGCAGGGCAAAAAGGTAGCGTGCGCCGTCGCGATCCATCCCCGCATCTATCGTGCTCATCTGTGCGGCAAAGCGCCGTTGCACCCAGTCGCGCAGCAGATAACGGCTGACGAGCATGGCAAGCGTGGCGCCGAGCGTCGAGGCAAATGACACCAACAGCGTCGCCTCCCACAGGCTGAAAAGCGCCCCGCCGAGCAGCGTCAGAAGCGCGGCTCCGGGGATCGACAGCGCGGAGAGCAGAACGTAAAGCGCAAAATAGATCAGCGCGCTCTGAAGAGGCGCCTGCTCCACACGATCGATCAACGTTTGCTGGTGCATTTTTAGCGTGTCGAGGGAGAGCATGCCTGGAGGAAGCAAAACAACGGTCAAAACAAATGCGCCCAAAAGGGCGCACAGGAGACTGATTTTTTTAATATTCACTGAAGTTTACAGCTTAAACGTTGCCCATACCGGCGCATGGTCGGACGGTTTTTCCATGCTGCGGATGTCATAGTCGATACCGGTTTCGATGCAGCGTTCGGCCAGGGGGGCGCTCGCCAGCAGCAGATCAATACGCAGGCCCCGGTTGTCATCGAAGCCTTTAGAGCGATAATCAAACCACGAGAAGCGATCCTGCGTCGCCGGGTTAGCCGTGCGGAAAGTATCCACCAGCCCCCAACCCAGCAGGCGCTCCATCCACTCGCGCTCCTCCGGCAGGAAAGAGCATTTGCCGGTGCGCAGCCAGCGCTTACGGTTCTCTTCGCCAATACCGATATCCAGATCCGTCGGGCTGATATTCATGTCGCCCATGATCAGCACCGGGTTTTCTTTTTTGAGTTCGGTTGTCAGGTAGTTTTGCAGATCCTGATAAAACTTCGCTTTGGCCGGGAATTTGGTTTCATGATCGCGGCTTTCACCCTGCGGGAAATAGCCGTTGATGACGGTCACATTGCCGAGCGCGGAAGGAATTTCCGCCATGATGATGCGGCGTTGCGCCTCTTCATCGTCACCCGGGAAGCCACGACGCACCGACACCGGCGTATCTTTGGTCAGCAGCGCAACGCCGTAGTGGCCTTTCTGACCGTGGTAAAAAACGTTATAGCCCAGCTTCGCTACCTCTTCGAGCGGGAACATATCGTCGTGAACTTTTGTCTCCTGCAAGCCGATCACATCTGGCTGATGTTGCTCAACAATCGCTTCAAGCTGGTGAGGGCGGGCACGCAGGCCGTTGATATTAAAAGAGACAAATTTCATAGTCGCTGCCAATGCAAGGTGAATAGTGCAAGGATGGTAGCAGAATTTACGTCGTCTGTTATCCGCTTCGCCCAATTACTGCGACAGATAATGCCGACGGTGCAATATTTGCACCATTTCGGCGCGTTTTGCCCTCGAACAGGGCATAAAGGACCGATAAATTTCGCGAGCGATCACAATTCCAGAATTATATTTGGCCTCTGCATACTCTTTCTTGTTTTCATGCGGCAAAGCGCCGCTTGTCGTAAAAATATTCACTATTTATGCATTAACAGTGAATAACTCCATATTGTAACTCATTGATATTGTGTTACCCCAACCCGTTTATGCATTTTTATCGCTGGCTGGCACGAAGGCTGCAATCTACATTCACAGTGCAAACACTCAATTATTTAACATTTAAACAACCTTTTATTTACCGGATGAGGTCGCTATGTCTCTGTCAGTTACGCGTGAAAATTTCGATGAATGGATGATGCCGGTATACGCTCCGGCGGCTTTTATTCCGGTACGTGGGGAAGGCTCTCGCCTGTGGGATCAGCAGGGCAAAGAGTATATCGACTTTGCGGGTGGGATTGCGGTGAATGCGCTGGGGCATGCAAACCCGGCGCTGCGGCAGGCGCTGAATGACCAGGCAGCGAAATTCTGGCATACCGGCAACGGTTATACCAACGAACCGGCATTGCGTCTGGCGAAGAAGCTGATCGACGCCACTTTCGCAGACAAAGTCTTTTTCTGTAACTCCGGCGCGGAAGCGAACGAAGCGGCGCTAAAGCTGGCGCGAAAATATGCGCACGATAAATTCGGCGCGCACAAGAGCGGCATCGTAGCCTTTAAAAATGCCTTCCATGGCCGCACGCTGTTTACCGTCAGCGCGGGTGGTCAGCCCTCATATTCTCAGGATTTTGCGCCGCTGCCGCCGGATATCCGGCATGCGGCGTATAACGATTTACACTCTGCCAGCGAGCTGATTGACGACACCACCTGTGCGGTGATTGTCGAGCCCATGCAGGGGGAAGGCGGCGTCATGCCCGCCCAGAAAGCGTTCCTGCAAGGGCTGCGCGAGCTGTGCGATCGGCATAACGCGGTCCTGATTTTTGACGAAGTCCAGACCGGCGTGGGCCGCACGGGTGAGCTGTACGCCTACATGCACTATGGCGTGACCCCGGATGTGCTCTCAACAGCCAAAGCGCTCGGCGGCGGTTTCCCGGTGGGGGCGATGCTGACCACCGATAAATTCGCCAGCGTGATGACCGTGGGCACCCATGGCACCACATACGGCGGCAACCCGCTGGCAACCGCTGTCGCCGGACAGGTGCTGGATATCATCAACACCCCTGAGGTGCTGAACGGCGTGAAGCAGCGTCACCAGTGGTTTGTTGAGCGCCTTACTGCCATCAATAACCAGACCGGCTTGTTCAAAGAGATCCGCGGTCTGGGGCTGTTAATAGGCTGTGAGCTTGCCCCTGAGTTTGCCGGCAAAGCGAAGCTGATTTCACAGGAAGCGGCAAAGCAGGGCGTAATGGTGCTGATTGCCGGTGCTAACGTGGTGCGGTTTGCCCCTGCGCTGATCGTCAGCGAGGAAGAGGTCAGAACCGGGTTAGATCGTTTTGCGCTGGCCTGCGAACAGGTGAAGTCCGGGGTGTCATCATGATGGTCATCCGTCCCGTTGCGCACGGCGATCTCGCCGGGCTTATGCAGCTTGCCGGTAAGACAGGGGGCGGGCTAACCTCGCTGCCTGCCGATGAAAAAACGCTGTCGGCGCGCATTGAGCGCTCCCTGCAAACCTGGCAGGGGACGTTGCCAAAAAGCGAACAGGGCTATGTGTTCGTGCTGGAAGATAACGGCACGGGAACCGTGGCGGGGATTTGCGCCATCGAGGTGGCCGTCGGGCTTAACGATCCGTGGTACAACTACCGGGTCGGCACGATGGTCCACGCCTCGAAAGAGCTGAACGTTTACAACGCGCTGCCGACGCTCTTCCTCTGTAATGACCATACCGGCGCCAGCGAACTCTGCACCCTGTTTCTCGATCCGGACTGGCGCAAAGAGGGCAACGGTTATCTGCTCTCCAAATCGCGCTTTATGTTTATGGCCGCCTTTCGCGACCGCTTCAACGAAAAAGTGGTCGCGGAGATGCGCGGCGTAATTGATGAGACGGGCTACTCGCCGTTCTGGGAGAGTCTGGGCGAACGCTTCTTCTCCATGGAATTTAGCCGGGCGGATTACCTGTGCGGTACCGGTCAGAAGGCGTTTATCGCCGAGCTGATGCCGAAGCATCCTATTTATACCCATTTCTTAACGCCTGAAGCGCAGGCGGTGATCGGCGAAGTTCACCCGCAAACCGCCCCGGCCCGCGCAGTGCTAGAGAAAGAGGGATTTCGCTACCGTAACTACGTCGACATCTTCGACGGCGGCCCGACGCTGGAATGCGACATTGACCGCGTTCGCGCCATCCGTAAAAGCCGCCTGGTTGAGGTCTCGGAGGGGCAGCCCGCGCCGGGCGAGTGGCCAGCCTGCCTGGTCTCTAACGAGAATTACACCAACTTCCGCGCCATGCTGGTGCGAACCAACCCGTCATGCGAGCGTCTGGTACTGACGGCTGCGCAACTGGATGCCCTGAAATGTAACGCTGGCGACACGGTTCGCCTGGTGCGACTCTGCCCTGAGGAGAAAACAGCATGACTCTATGGATTAACGGTGACTGGGTAACGGGCGAAGGTGACGCGCGGACAAAAACTAACCCGGTCGGCCTGGAGGTGCTCTGGTCGGGGAACGACGCCAGCGCCGGGCAGGTTGAGCAGGCCTGCCAGGCTGCACGGCGCGCGTTTCCGGCATGGGCGAAACGGCCATTCTCCGAGCGCCAGGCGCTGGTTGAGAAATTTGCTGCGCTGCTGGAGGCCAATAAAGCCGAGCTGACCCGCATCATTGCCTGCGAAACCAGTAAGCCGCGCTGGGAGGCAACAACCGAAGTCACGGCAATGATCAACAAAATCGCGATATCGGTGAAGGCGTACCATACCCGCACCGGCGAGCAGCATACCGAGATGCCAGACGGTGCCGCCACGCTGCGCCACCGTCCGCACGGGGTGCTGGCGATGTTTGGCCCGTATAACTTCCCCGGACATCTGCCGAACGGGCACATTGTGCCTGCGTTGCTGGCGGGGAATACCGTCATCTTCAAGCCGAGTGAGTTAACCCCCTTAACCGGAGAAGCAGTCATAAAACTCTGGGAGCAGGCGGGGCTGCCGCCGGGGGTGGTGAATCTGGTGCAGGGCGGGCGTGAAACAGGTCAGGCGCTGAGTGCGCTGAGCGACATTGACGGTCTGCTGTTCACCGGCAGTGCCGGAACGGGCTATCAGCTGCATCGTCAGCTGGCGGGGCAGCCGGAAAAAATTCTGGCGCTGGAGATGGGCGGCAACAACCCGCTGATTGTGGAAGATCCGGATGATATCGATGCCGCGGTCCATCTGACCATTCAGTCGGCGTTCATTACCGCCGGACAGCGCTGTACCTGCGCCCGCCGCCTGCTGGTTAAACGCGGCGCGCAGGGGGATGCGTTCCTGAAGCGTCTGGTGGAGGTGAGCGCGCGTCTGGTTCCCGCGAAATGGGATGCCGAGCCGCAGCCGTTTATCGGCGGGCTGATCTCCGCGCAGGCGGCGCTGAACGTGCTGAAAGCGTGGCAGGAGCACGTGGCGCGCGGGGCGAAAACCCTGCTGGAGCCGAAGCTGGTTCAGCCGGGCACGTCGCTGCTGACGCCGGGGATTATTGAGATGAGTGCGACGAGCAACGTGCCGGATGAAGAGGTCTTTGGCCCGCTGCTGTGCGTCTGGCGCTATGACGATTTTGAGTCGGCGATCGAGATGGCCAACAACACCCGCTACGGCCTGTCGAGCGGCCTGATATCGCCGCATCGCGAGAAATTCGAACAGCTGCTGCTGGAAGCGCGCGCCGGGATCGTGAACTGGAACAAACCGCTGACCGGTGCGGCGAGCACCGCGCCGTTTGGTGGCGTAGGGGCGTCGGGCAACCATCGCGCCAGCGCCTGGTATGCCGCCGATTACTGCGCGTGGCCGATGGCAAGCCTGGAAACCCCGGCGCTGACGCTGCCGGAGACGCTGAATCCGGGGCTGGATTTTACAGAGGGTGACGCCCATGAAAGCGCGTGAGGTTAACTTTGACGGCCTCGTGGGGCTGACGCACCACTATGCCGGGCTGTCGTTCGGTAATGAAGCCTCGACGAAGCACCGTTTCCAGGTCTCGAACCCGAAGCTGGCGGCGAAGCAGGGGCTGTTGAAAATGAAGGCGCTGTCCGATGCCGGTTTCCCGCAGGCGGTGATCCCGCCTCAGGAGCGACCAAACGTGGACGTGCTGCGCCAGCTGGGGTTCAGCGGTACGGATGAACAGGTGGTGGAAAAAGCAGGCACGCAGACGCCACACCTGCTTTCGGCGGCCAGTTCAGCCTCCTCGATGTGGGTGGCGAATGCCGCCACCGTTGCGCCGTCGGCGGATACGCTGGACGGCAAAGTGCATCTGACCGTTGCTAACCTGAACAACAAATTCCACCGCGCCAGCGAAGCGGAGACCACCGGGCGCGTGCTGCGCGCCATTTTTAATCATGAAGCGCATTTCGAGGTGCATTCGGCGCTGCCGCAGGTCGCGATGTTTGGCGATGAAGGGGCGGCAAACCACAACCGTCTGGGCGGCGACTATGGCGAGCCGGGTTTGCAGCTGTTTATCTATGGACGGGAAGAGGGCGGCCACGCCGCGCCGGTTCGTTATCCGGCGAGACAAACTTTAGCCGCAAGCCAGGCGGTTGCGCGGCTGAACCAGGTTAATCCTTCTCAGGTGATTTTTGCCCAGCAAAATCCGCAGGTGATCGACCAGGGCGTGTTTCATAACGACGTCATTGCCGTTTCCAACCGTCAGGTGCTGTTCTGCCACGAGCAGGCGTTTGCCCATCAGGAAAAGTTGCTGGCCACGCTGCGCGAACGCGTGCCGGGATTTATGCCGATTCAGGTGCCCACGCAGGCGGTAAGCGTACAGGATGCGGTCGAAACGTATCTGTTCAACAGCCAGCTGCTGAGCCGGGATGATGGCAGCATGATGCTGGTGCTGCCGCAGGAGTCCCGCAACCATCAGGGCGTCTGGCGCTATCTCAGCGAACTGGTGCAGGCGGATAACCCGATTGATGAACTGCGCGTGTTTGATCTGCGGGAAAGTATGGCCAATGGCGGGGGACCGGCGTGCCTGCGACTGCGCGTGGTGTTAACGCCGGAGGAGATGCAGGCCGTGAATCCGGCGGTGATGATGAACGACACGCTGTTCAATACTCTCAATGACTGGGTGGACCGCTATTATCGCGACCGTCTGGTTCAGGCCGATCTGGTTGATCCGCAGCTGCTGCGCGAAGGCCGCGAGGCGCTGGATGCATTATCGACCATCCTGCAACTGGGATCGGTTTATCCGTTCCAGCGCTAAGGAGATGATATGGAAAACTTACTGGCGCTGACGCTGGCCGAAGAGACACCGGAGCGGCAAGAGGGGGAAGGCCCCTCGTTCCACTGGCGATGGCTGGGGCGGGGCGTGCTTGAACTGACGCCGACGGGGGAATATGACCTGTCGCTGCTGCTTTCGACCGGCATTCACGGAAACGAAACCGCGCCCGTGGAGATTGTCGATCTTTTGCTGCGCGCGCTGTTTCGCGCAGAGATCACGCTGCACTGCCGTCTGCTGGTGGTGCTGGGAAATCCGCCTGCGCTGGCGCAAAATAAACGGTATCTCGTGAGCGACATCAACCGCATGTTTGGTGGTCGCTGGGCGCAGTTTCCACAGAGTGATGAGACGACTCGCGCGCAATGGCTGGAGAAGGTGGTCACGGCGTTTTTTGCCGGGGCGGGGGAAACGCGCTGGCACCTCGATCTGCATACGGCCATTCGCGCCTCGTACCACGTGCGTTTTGGCGTGTTACCGCAGCGTCATCAGCCGTGGGATGAGGCGTTTCTGACCTGGCTTGGCGACGCCGGGCTGGAGGCGCTGGTCTTCCACCAGACGCCAGGCGGCACGTTTACCCACTTCACCTGCGAGAATGTTGGCGCGTTATCCTGCACCCTGGAGCTGGGAAAAGCGCTGCCGTTCGGGCAAAACGACCTGACGCGTTTTGCCCCTACGCATCAGGCGCTCCGGGCGTTGCTCGCCGGGGTTGCGCCGGAACCCACCCGGGAACCCGTCGTGCGCTATCGGGTCGTGCAGCAGATCACGCGTCAAAGCGAGGCTTTCCAGCTTCATATGGCGCCACATACGCTGAACTTTACGCCGTTTCGCCAGGGCGTCCTGCTGGCGGAAGATGGTGAGACGCGCTATGCGGTACAGAAATCCACGGAATATGTTTTATTTCCTAATCCGTCGGTCGCGTTTGGTTTGCGCGCTGGCCTGATGCTGGAAAAAATGCCCTGATCGTCTCCCCTCGCGCAGACCGGAGGGGAAATGAAGAATAAATTTCTTAGCGTTAAAAGCGCTCTGGTATTGTTTGCGGAATATTCCTGGAGAATTGCTTTATTATTAAACGGCACTTCGCTATACTTCTCCATAATCTCTTTAAAATCATCCTGTTGAATATTTTTGTTTCATCTCTCCACGCTTTTTCCTTAATTTCTCCACAATTGGCGAAAAGTTGTTTTTTACACTTTCATTGTTTTACCGTTGCTCTGACTAATTGACGATAAACCCCGTAAAGTTAATCTCGTCAACACGGCATAGCGCCGAAGAATAACTGAAAGTAAGGAAAGACATTATGCGTAAATTAACTGCACTGTTTGTTGCCTCTACCCTGGCTCTGGGCGCTACCAGCATGGCGTTCGCCGCCGATACCGCGACCACTACCGCCGCGCCGACGGAAGGCAAAATGATGATGCATCATAAAGGCAAGCCGGGTATGCACCATGAGATGATGATGTTTAAAGATCTGAACCTCACCGATGCGCAGAAGCAGCAGATCCGCGACATCATGAAAAGCCAGCGTGACCAGATGAAACGTCCTCCGCTGGAAGAGCGCCGCGCAATGCATGACATCATTGCCAGCGACAGCTTCGATAAAGCAAAAGCGGAAGCGCAGATCGACAAAATGGCCGAGCAGCATAAAGCGCGCATGCTGGCCCACATGGAAACCCAGAACAAGATTTACAACATTCTGACGCCGGAACAGAAAAAGCAATTTAATGCCAATTTTGAGAAGCGTCTGACAGAACGTGCAGCGCCGGAAGGTAAAATGCCTGCACCAACCGAATAATCGGTTCACTCTCTTAAGACCGCCGGGCTCCTGTCTACAAAAGCGAAAACGCTGTGGACAGGACCGGCGGTTTTTCTTTTATCCCATGCCTAAGGTCTGGCCTGACTGCTGCCGATAATACGTCTGTGAAAATGCCCTGGCGCACGGTGCGTCCTTCAGGAGTGGTCATGGAATTCTTTGATATCCGTAAAATGCCGGTCAGTCTCTGGCGTAATGGTGCGGGTGAGACGCGTGAGATTTGCTGTTTTCCTCCCGCGACGCGGGATTTTTTCTGGCGGGCCAGTATTGCCTCCATCGCCAGTAACGGCGAATTTTCCGCGTTCCCGGGCGTCGACCGGGTGATTACGCTGCTGGAGGGCGGCGAGGTGACCCTGGATGCAGGCAGGGCGTTTTGTCATACCCTGAAGCATCATCAGCCTTACCGATTTGAGGGCGATCTGGCGGTGAAAGCCGTGCTCACAGAGGGGCAAATGTCGATGGACTTCAACATCATGACCCGACGGGATTGCTGCCAGGCAAAGGTGCGCGTTGCTACCCGGACGTTCACTACCTTCGCATCACGCGGTGGGGTGGCATTCGTATTAAGCGGCGCCTGGCAACTGGGCGACAAATTACTGACAGCCGATCAGGGCGCCAGCTGGGAAGCGGGCAGTCATACCCTCCGTTTACTGGAAACGAAGGGGTCGCTGCTGTTCAGTGAAATTACCTGGCTGCCGGGTCATTGAGGACGATGATCTCATATTTTCCGGTTAACAGTGGCTTGCAGAGAATTTTGTAACCATCCTGATCGAAACCGGCAGGGGTGCGCAGCAGAGCGGTAGCGTCATCCAGATTTTCAACGGCGCCAAGCCAGAGCCAGTTGCGGATGATGTGATAGTGCGTCATCCCATCGCGGGTTTCTTTCAGCGCCACCGCGCCTTCCCACGGCCAGCAGTTAACGCTGATAGAGGCAAGGCCAGCCATAAACCGGGCATGATGTTCTTCAACGCTCTCTTTTCCACAGCACGCCCCGGCGCAGCGTTTCAGCGCTGAGCGGAAACAGGCGCGACCACGGGTGGTGGCTTCCAGTCCTAACAGGCCGTAACAAAGCTGTAATTCATCAGCCAGGGACTGCAGGGTTTGCAGTGCGGCACGTTTGTTGGCAAACAGACCGTAAAGATTGGGTTCATGCGAAAAATCCACTTCCCGGGCATAAACGACCTGCGGTTTTCCTGCGTTAATCTGCAAGGAACACAGCTGGCGGTTGCGGCGCAGGCGTTTGTTAAACAGCGGCTGCTGTTCCTTGATGAGCCGGGCTTCGAGCAGAAGCGCGCCCAGTTCGCCTGCCGTCTCGATCCAGGTGATCCGCCGGGACTGCCTGAGCATCGATGCTTCATCCGGCGTACGCAGGTGCGACATCACCCGGCTGCGGATATTCACGCTTTTGCCGATATAGAGCGGCATGGTGTCGCTGTCGCCGTGGAAGAAATAGACGCCAGGCTGTTTAGGCAGTGCCTCAAGCCAGGGGCGAAGATGCTCGGGATATTCGTAGATAGCCGCCGCTTCGAACTCAAGACGCGGGGCGGATTGACGCCTGCTCACATACTGCTCCATATACTGTTCAGGCATACAGTGTAGCAGGTGTTTGGTGGTTAAAAAAGAGCCGGGTGGCGGCTACGCCTTACCCGGCCTGCAAAGCGGAGTTACCGTTTTGCTTTTACTTTTTCCAGAAATCATCAAACACCGTAATGGGCGGACGGCGCTTATGCTCGGTTTTCAGATACCAGCCTTCGATAATTTTAGCGGTACCTTCGTCGAGCGTTTTGCCTTCCAGATAATCATCGATGTTGTCATACGTAACGCCCAGCGCCGCTTCATCCGGCAGGGAAGGGCGATCGTCCTCCAGGTCCGCCGTAGGCGCCTTCTTATACAGGTGCTCCGGGCAGCCCAACGCCGCCAGCAGTTGCTTGCCCTGACGCTTGTTCAGGCGGAAGAGGGGGTTGATATCCGTGCCGCCATCGCCGTATTTGGTGAAGAAGCCGGTGATGGCTTCCGCGGCGTGGTCAGTGCCGACGACGACCCCTTTGGTCATCCCTGCGATACTGTACTGCGCTTTCATGCGCTCACGGGCTTTCTCGTTGCCGCGGACAAAATCGCTCAGTTCAATACCGGCTTCACGCAAGGCCTGCTCGCTGGCCAGTACCGAACCTTTAATATTTACGGTAAGAACACGGTCCGGCTGAATAAACGCAATCGCATCCTGACAGTCCTGCTCGTCGGCTTGCACGCCATACGGCAGACGTACGGCAATAAATTGCAGCGCGGTGTCACCGGTCTCGTCACGCAGCTCGGAGATGGCCATCTGGCTCAGCTTACCGGCCAGAGTGGAATCCTGACCGCCGCTGATGCCCAGCACCAGCGTCTTCAGGAAAGGGTGTGCAGACAGGTAAGCTTTCAAAAAATCAACGCTACGACGGATCTCTTCATTGGCATCAATCGCAGGTTTCGCGCCCAGCGCCTGAATAATTTCTTGTTGCAGAGCCATTACGCCCTCCCTATGCAGAACCAAACAGAAAGTGTGATCTGTTAAAACTAACCCTTTGTCGGGGAAACGACAAGGATCACAGTTTTGAGTGTACTGTTTTACAGCGATTTAGCAGCTTACCGTTGTTTTATTAGAATTTTCCGAAATTCGTCTGGCGTAACTCGCAAAGTTGAACAATAGTAATTTTTATCCCATGCTTAGTTAACACGCTGATAAACAAGAGGACGGAATATGAACAAGAACGTAGCAGGAATTTTAAGCGCAGCGGCGGTACTGACTATGCTGGCAGGGTGTACAGCTTACGATCGCACTAAAGATCAGTTCACACAGCCAGTGGTAAAAGACGTCAAAAAAGGCATGACGCGTTCCCAGGTTGCAGCCATTGCCGGTAAACCTTCTTCAGAAGTCACTATGATCCACGCGCGTGGTACCTGCCAGACCTATATTCTGGGTCAACGTGATGGTAAGGCAGAGACCTATTTTGTCGCCCTGGATGATACGGGTCACGTGATCAATTCTGGTTACCAGACCTGTGCCGAATACGACACCGACCCACAGGCACCTAAGGCACAGTAAGCCTGCTTGCCTGAGAGCGTTAACAAACCGGCCGGAAGGCCGGTTTTTTTATGCATACGTGAATCTTATTTCTTGGCGCGAATTATTTGCCTGAAATGTGAAGGTAGTCAACAAGCCAGGTCAATGAGAGACAATTTCAGTCTATCCAGAATTATCCCCTCCCTGTACCATTGCGTATACTCACTTCAACGACAAACAATGTTCAGCACACTGCCCGTCAGCCAGGATAGCGAGTCGAGTGATAGCGAGACGGCGGGTAGCCAAACAAGAGGGAAGTTATCATGGAAAAGAAACATATCTATCTGTTTTGCTCTGCGGGCATGTCCACTTCGCTGCTGGTTTCCAAAATGCGCGCGCAGGCCGAAAAATATGAAGTCCCTGTGGTGATTGAGGCGTTTCCGGAAACGCTGGCGGGCGAGAAGGGCCAGACAGCAGACGTTATTTTACTCGGGCCGCAAATCGCTTATATGCTGCCAGAAATTCAGCGTCTGCTACCCAATAAGCCGGTCGAAGTGATCGATTCCGTTTTATACGGCAAGATTGATGGTTTAGGTGTATTAAAAGCTGCCGTTGCGGCGATTAAAAAAGCTGCTAATTAATTTTTTATTTTTCCCGTCAAAGAGTTATTTCACACACAATACGCCGTAACGGTCGTTGCGGCATTTAAGGGTATTTTCCTATGAGTAAAGTCATCGCTTCACTTGAAAAGGTACTCCTTCCTTTTGCTGTTAAAATAGGAAAGCAGCCTCACGTTAATGCCATTAAGAACGGCTTTATTAAATTAATGCCGTTGACATTAGCCGGGGCAATGTTCGTTTTAATTAACAACGTTTTTCTGAGCTTTGGAGAAGGTTCCTTTTTTTATTCATTAGGAATTAGGTTAGATGCTTCAACTATTGAAACCCTTAATGGTTTAAAAGCCATTGGCGGCAACGTATACAATGGTACGTTGGGTATTATGTCGCTAATGGCGCCTTTCTTTATCGGAATGGCGCTGGCGGAAGAGCGTAAAGTGGATCCGCTGGCGGCAGGCTTACTGTCCATTGCCGCGTTCATGACCGTCACACCGTACAGCGTGGGTGACGCTTACGCCGTTGGCGCCAACTGGCTGGGTGGGGCAAACATCATTTCCGGTATTATTATCGGGCTGGTGGTGGCCGAAATGTTCACCTTCATTATTCGCCGTAACTGGGTTATCCGCTTGCCGGATAGCGTTCCGGCCTCCGTTTCTCGTTCATTTTCCGCGTTGATTCCGGGCTTCATTATTCTCTCCATCATGGGGATTATTGCCTGGGCGCTCTCTCACTGGGGCACAAACTTCCACCAGATCATTATGGACTCTATCTCAACGCCGCTGGCGTCGATGGGTAGCGTGGTCGGTTGGGCGTATGTCATCTTTACCTCCCTGCTGTGGTTCTTCGGCGTGCATGGTTCACTGGCACTGGCGGCGCTGGACAGCGGTATTATGACCCCATGGGCACTGGAAAACGTCGCGCTTTACCAGCAGTACGGCTCCGTCGATGCGGCGCTGGCGGCCGGTAAAACCTTCCATGTGTGGGCGAAGCCGATGCTTGACTCCTATATCTTCCTGGGCGGTACCGGGGCGACGTTGGGTCTGATCATCGCGGTCTTTATTGTCTCTCGCCGCGCCGACCATCGTCAGGTTGCGAAGCTGGCCCTGCCATCAGGCATCTTCCAGATTAACGAGCCGATCCTGTTTGGTCTGCCAATTATCATGAACCCGGTGATGTTCATTCCCTTCATCCTGGTTCAGCCGCTGCTGGCCGCGATTACGCTGACGGCGTACTACCTGGGCATTATCCCGCCGGTGACCAACATTGCGCCGTGGACGATGCCGGCTGGTCTGGGCGCGTTCTTCAACACCAACGGTAGCGTGGCGGCCTTCCTGCTGGCGATATTCAACCTCGGGATTGCAACCCTGCTCTACATGCCGTTCGTGGCGATTGCGAACAAGGCCGCAACGGTTATCGATGAAGAAGAGAGCGAAGAGGATATCGCCCTCGCACTGAAATTCTAAAATTGCACGGCGCGGGGCAACCCGCGCCAGCGGAAAGGAGCTTAAAGATGTTAGATTTAGAGAGTATCGTTGCCGAAGAAACCGCAGAGAATGATCTGGAAGAGGTGGTGATGGGCCTCATCATCAACTCCGGGCAGGCACGCAGCCTGGCGTATGCGGCGCTTAAGCAGGCTAAGCAGGGCGACTTCGTTGCCGCGAAAACCATGATGGAGCAGTCCCGTACAGCGTTAAACGAAGCGCATCTGGTGCAGACGAAGCTCATCGAAAGCGACCAGGGCGAAGGGAAGATGAAAGTGAGTCTGGTGCTGGTACATGCGCAGGATCATCTGATGACCTCCATGCTGGCACGCGAGCTGGTCGCGGAGCTCATCGAGCTTCACGAGAAGATGCAATAAGTCAGTTGAAGTAGCAGGAGGTCAGCACGATGGAAATCAAAACCGCACATGAGCAACAGCTGTTTAATGGCAAAAATTTTCACGTGGTGATTTACAACAAAACGGAGAGCGCCAGCGGTCTGCACCAGCATGACTACTACGAGTTCACGATTGTTCTGACCGGCCGCTACTATCAGGAGATCAACGGTAAGCGCGTCCTGCTTGAGCGTGGCGATTTCGTCTTCCTGCCAATGGGATCTTATCACCAGAGCTTTTATGAGTTTGGTGCGACACGCATTCTGAACGTAGGGGTGAGCAGGCGTTTCTTCGAGAAGCACTATCTGCCGCTGGTGCCGTTCTGCTTTGTGGCGTCACAGGTGTATCGCGTTAAAAATGAGTTTATGACCTGGATTGAAACGGTTATCGCATCGCTGAATTTCCGCGACAATGAATTTGATGAATTTATTGAAACCGTGACGTTCTACGTCATGAATCGCCTCCGCCATCACCGTGAAGAACAGCAGGTGGTGGATGATATTCCTCAGTGGCTGCGCAGTACCGTGGAGCTGATGCACGATAAAGGACAGTTCAGCGATAACGCCCTGGAGAATATGGTGGCGCTGTCGGGTAAATCGCAGGAATATTTGACGCGCGCCACGCAGCGTTATTACCGTAAAACGCCTGTGCAAATCATTAATGAAATCCGCATTAACTTTGCCAAAAAACAGCTGGAAATTACTAACTACTCTGTCACCGATATCGCTTACGAATCGGGTTACAGCAGCCCCAGCCTGTTTATTAAAACCTTTAAAAAATTGACTTCATTCACACCGAACAGTTACCGCAAAAATTTAACGGTAATTAATTAACTTTCGGCGGTTTATCCGCCAGGAACAGTGACGTAATGGCTTGCCCAAATAGCGGGAAGAGTACGCTATACCTTGCAGGCGATTAACCTGATATGCTAAGGGAGATATTATGCAACAGAAATTAAAAGTCGTAACCATTGGTGGCGGCAGCAGCTATACCCCGGAATTACTTGAAGGTTTCCTGAAACGGTATCATGAATTACCGGTCAGCGAATTATGGCTGGTGGATGTTGAAGAAGGTCAGGAGAAGCTGAATATTATTTTTGAACTGTGCAAACGCATGGTTGAAAAAGCGGGCGTGCCCTTAACCGTGCATAAAACGCTGGATCGCCGCCTGGCACTGAAAGATGCTGACTTCGTGACCACGCAGCTGCGCGTCGGCCAGCTGAAGGCGCGTGAGCTGGACGAGCGCATTCCGCTGAGCCACGGTTATCTGGGCCAGGAAACCAACGGGGCAGGTGGCCTGTTTAAAGGCCTGCGTACTATTCCGGTCATTTTTGACATCATTAAAGACGTGGAGGAGATCTGCCCGAACGCCTGGGTGATCAACTTTACCAACCCGGCCGGGATGGTCACCGAGGCAGTCTATCGCCACACCGGTTTCAAACGCTTTATCGGCGTCTGCAATATTCCGATTGGCATGAAGATGTTCATCCGCGATGTACTGGAACTGACCGATAACGATGATCTGTCCATTGATCTGTTCGGCCTGAATCACATGGTCTTTATCAAAGATGTGATAGTGAACGGGCAATCGCGCTTTGCGGAACTGCTCGACGGCGTCGCCTCTGGTCGCCTGACCGCGGCCTCGGTGAAAAACATTTTCGATCTGCCATTCAGCGAAGGGCTGATCCGCTCCCTGAATCTGCTGCCGTGCTCGTATCTGCTCTACTACTTCAAGCAGAAAGAGATGCTGGCCATTGAAATGGGCGAATATTACAAAGGTGGCGCACGCGCTCAGGTTGTACAGAAAGTAGAGAAGCAGCTTTTTGATTTGTATAAAGATCCGAACCTGAACGTCAAACCGAAAGAGCTGGAGCAGCGCGGCGGGGCATACTATTCGGATGCCGCGTGTGAAGTGATTAACGCCATTTACAATGACAAGCAGGCCGAGCACTATGTAAACGTTCCCCATCACGGGCACATCGACAATATTCCGGCAGACTGGGCCGTTGAGATGACCTGCATCCTTGGGCGCGAGGGTGCAAAACCGCATCCCCGCATTACCCATTTCGACGATAAGGTGATGGGCCTGATTCACACCATCAAAGGCTTTGAAGTGGCGGCGAGCAATGCGGCCCTGAGCGGCGAGCTGAATGACGTGCTGCTGGCGCTGAACCTCAGCCCGCTGGTGCATTCTGACCGTGACGCTGAAAAACTCGCGGGTGAGATGATCCTGGCGCATGAAAAATGGCTGCCAAACTTTGCTGCAACGGTTGAGAAACTGAAACTCACACACCGTTAAGAGGAGGCGCGATGGAAAACCTGCTGATCGTCAATGCCGATGATTTTGGCCTGTCAAAAGGGCAGAACTACGGCATTATTGAAGCCTGTCGCCGGGGCGTCGTGACCTCTACAACAGCGCTCATCAACGGTGAGGCGGTGGAACATGCGGCGCAGTTAAGCCGTGAGCTGCCCGAGCTGGGCGTGGGCATGCACTTTGTGCTGACGCTTGGGTTGCCCCTTTCGCCAATGCCGGGCCTGACGCGCGACGGCCAGCTGGGGAAATGGATTTGGGAAATGGCGGAGCAGGACGCTCTGCCGCTCGATGAGATTGCCCGCGAGCTGGATTGCCAGTTTAACCGCTTTGTGGATGTGTTTGGCCGCGAGCCTACCCATATTGACAGCCATCATCATGTGCATATGATCCCGGCGATTTTCCCGCTTGTGGCAGAGTTTGCGCAACGTAAAGGCGTGGCGATGCGCGTGGATCGTGAGGTGCGCGGGTTGCCGGACGTCGCGGTGACGTCAACGGAGGGGTTCAGCAGCGCATTTTATGGCGACGAGATCGACGAAGCGCTGTTCCTGAAGGTGCTGGATGACTCCGCCGCAAAAGGGGAGCGCTCGCTTGAGGTAATGGCGCACCCGGCGTTTGTCGATAACATCGTACGTAAGAGCGCCTACTGCTGGCCGCGTCTGGCAGAACTGGATGTGCTGACGTCGGCGTCGTTAAAGTACGCGATTGCCGAGCGTGGGTATCGTCTGGGGACGTTCAGGGATCTTTGAGTTAAAGCCCGGTGGCGGCTTCGCCTTACCGGGCCTACAAAAGCAATCGAAATGTAGGCCGGGTAAGCGCAGCGCCACCCGGCTTTTTTTTACGCCGGTATCTGGTCAATCTTACTGCTGCGCGACCACACGCGGTGGGCGGCAAGCAGGTCAAACAACCGGGTCATAAACGCATCGTCAATGTTATCACCTTCGACAATGCCTTCTTCCCCTTGATCCGGTACCTTCAGCAGAGATTTAAACTTCCGCGCATCGCCTGCCAGGGCGATTGGCTTCAGGTGCTTATAGGCTTCCAGCAGATAATAGGCGGCATCACCGTTACCGAGCAGGCTCTCAACGTCGCCGCACGGCATAATCACCGCGTCAACCGTCAGCGACGGTGCCCCGGCGAAGGTCGCGGCAATTGGCAGGACAGAGCCATCGTCGGCTGTCACTTCACCCATGCGGGAGTAAAGCAGTTTGGCATGTACGCCCTGGGTTTTGAGCGCCTTCATGATCCCCAGCACGTCGCTGGCGCGCGGTTTATCATTCAGCAGGATAGCCACTACGCGGCCTTTAATTGACCCGCCAGGTACCGCGTACAGGCTCAGGGACGTATCCTTCTTCAGCCCGTTCACGTCTTTTGGCGGTGCGGCATGGCATTGCTCGCCAGTCAGCGTGATGCCGAGATTATTCGCCACGCCCTGAGCAAGCTGGATATCAATATGCGCCAGATGGTCGACCACGCGCTCGCGAATGTAGGTACGCACCACTTTGCTCAGCTCAAAGCTGAAACCGCCGATAATGTGCTGCTGTTCAATCGGGGTCTGGCTGTTCCAGAACAGGCGAGGCTGAGCGTAATATTCGCCGAATGACGGGCTGCGCTCGCGAATTTTTGTTCCGTCCACGCGCTCCTGATACGACTCAAATCCGCCACGTTTTGGCCCCGGCGGGGTTTCACGCGGCCAGTTATCGTTAATGGAGTTTGGCTCGTAGTTCGCCGGGTTGGTATCGATATCCTGGCGATGCATCCCGTCACGCTGGAAGTTATGGTACGGGCAGGTCGGACGGTTGATAGGAATTTCGTGGAAGTTCGGTCCACCGAGACGGCTGATCTGCGTATCGGTGTAAGAGAACAGACGGCCCTGTAGCAGCGGATCGTTGGTGAAATCCAGCCCCGGCACAATATGGCCCGGGTGGAACGCAGCCTGCTCATTCTCCGCGAAGAAGTTATCCGGGTTGCGGTTAAGCACCATTTTGCCCACTAGCTGAACCGGCACCAGCTCCTCAGGAATAAGCTTGGTCGGGTCGAGCAGGTCGAAGTCGAATTTGAACTCGTCCTCTTCCGGGATCAGCTGTAACCCCAGCTCGTATTCCGGGAAATCACCGGCTTCAATGGATTCCCACAGTTCGCGACGGTGGAAGTCCGGATCGCGCCCGGTCAGCTTCTGTGCTTCATCCCACACCAGGGATGCTTTCCCCGCGACCGGTTTCCAGTGGAAACGCACAAACGTCGCTTTGCCTTCAGCGTTAATCAGACGGAAGGTATGAATACCAAACCCTTCCATGGTGCGATAGCTGCGTGGGATCCCCCGGTCAGACATCGCCCACATCACGTTGTGAAGGGTTTCCGGTTGCAGGGAGACGTAGTCCCAGAAGGTGTCATGCGCACTTTGTCCCTGCGGTATGGCCCAGTGTGGCTCTGGTTTTACCGCATGGACAAAGTCAGGGAACTTATGCGCATCCTGAATGAAGAAAACCGGGGTGTTATTCCCGACGAGGTCGAAAATGCCCTCTTCGGTATAGAATTTGGTGGCGAAGCCGCGGATATCACGCACCGTATCGGCCGAACCCGCGCCGCCCTGTACGGTAGAGAAGCGCACAAATACCGGTGTGATTTTGTTCGGATCGGAAAGGAAATCCGCCTTCGTGATCGCCTTCAGGCTCTTGTACGGCTGGAAATAGCCGTGCGCCGCGGAGCCGCGAGCGTGAACGATACGCTCAGGGATACGCTCATGGTCGAAATGGGTGATTTTTTCCCGCAGGATGAAATCTTCCAGCAGCGTCGGGCCGCGCGTTCCGGCGCGCAGGGAGTTCTGGTCATCGGCGATACGCACGCCCTGATTGGTGGTCAGCGCATAGCCTTCACCCCCTTTGCGGTGCGGGTCGAGAGATTTTAACTTCTCGTTATCCGCATCGGGCGACTTCACGCTTCCCGGTGCAGTAGGTTGCTCGCCCGGCGCGGACAGGCCCGGCGACGGTTTATGAGAGCCATCCGCAGGGGCGAGTGAGTCCATTCCCGGTTGAGATTCTTCGGTGCCATGAATAGGGGCTTGATGGGGTTTATCATTGTTCGACATTGCACGATTCTCCTTTGTTCGTTCCTGAAAACCCTATTAAGGATAGAACAATATGATGAATTAGCAGGCGAACTAAGCGTTTTCAGATAAGTGATTAGCGAAAGGAGCCATCAGCCTCACGTCAGGCGCGACGGGTGGGGGGAGAATCGGCTATGATAGAAATTTCCTGCTTTAAGAATTTGCTTTAGTGAACCCGTCGCTTATGAAACCTCTTCGTCAACAAAACCGCCAGGTTATTACTTATGTGCCCCGCGTTGAACCCGCGCCGCCTGACCATGCCCTGAAAGTGGATGGTTTTCGCGATGTCTGGATGTTACGGGGTAAATACGTTGCCTTCGTGCTGATTGGCGAGCACTTCCGTCGCTCCCCTGCGTTTACGGTGCCGGAATCGGCGCAGCGATGGGCTGTGCAGACCCGCCAGGATGAAGAGGTTGAAGAATAACAGCCATAAAAAAACCGCCCGCAGGCGGTTTTTTTATTTCAGCCGTGATTAACGATGGGCCAGTTCCGCATCTTCTTCACTGTCGAGAATCGTTTTGTCGGTCTGCTTCAGCCACTGGCTGGTCAGGGTACCGGCGGTCATTGAGCCACTCACGTTCAGGGCGGTACGCCCCATATCGATCAGCGGTTCAACAGAGATCAGCAGGGCAACCAGCGTCACCGGCAGTCCCAGCGCAGGCAGAACGATCAGCGCAGCGAAGGTCGCGCCGCCGCCCACGCCCGCAACACCGGCGGAGCTAATGGTCACGATACCCACCAGCGTCGCAATCCAGACCGGATCCAGCGGGTTAATCCCCACGGTTGGGGCAACCATCACGGCCAGCATCGCCGGGTAGAGACCCGCACAGCCGTTCTGCCCGATGGTGGCGCCAAAGGAGGCCGAGAAGCTGGCGATAGACTCCGGTACGCCCAGACGACGGGTCTGTGCTTCCACGTTCAGCGGGATAGATGCCGCGCTGGAACGGCTGGTGAAGGCGAAGGTCAGCACCGGCCAGACTTTGCGGAAATATTTCAGCGGGCTAACGCCGTTCACGCCCAGCAGGATACCGTGCACCACAAACATAATGCCCAGCCCCAGATAAGAGGCGATCACAAAGCTGCCAAGCTTGATGATGTCTTGCAGGTTAGAGCCTGCCACGACTTTGGTCATCAGCGCCAGGACACCGTACGGCGTCAGCTGCATGACCAGACGCACCAGCTTCATCACCCAGCTTTGCAGGGTATCGATGGCTGTCAGAACGCGCTCGCCTTTCGGCGCATCGTCCTTCAGCAGCTTGAGCGCAGCCACGCCCAGGAATGCCGCGAAGATCACCACGCTGATAATGGAGGTTGGGCTTGCACCGGTCAGGTCAGCGAACGGATTCTTCGGAATGAAGGAGAGCACCATCTGCGGAACGGTCAGATCGGCCACTTTACCCACGTAGTTGGTCTCAATCGCCGTCAGACGCGCGGTTTCAGCGCTACCCTGCACCAGACCTTCAGCAGTCAGGCCAAACAGATTGGTTACCAGCACACCCACCAGCGCCGCAATCAGCGTGGTGAAGAGCAGGGTACCAATGGTCAGGAAACTGATTTTACCCAGTTGAGAGGCATTATGCAGGCGGGCTACGGCGCTCAGAATAGAGGCGAATACCAGCGGCATAACGATCATTTGCAGCAGCTGTACATAGCCGTTACCGACAATGTTGAACCACTGAATAGAATCTTTCAGTACCGGGCTATCGGAGCCGTAAATGGCGTGTAAGGCCAGGCCAAACACCACGCCCATGACCAGACCGACCAGTACCTTTTTCGCCAGGCTCCACTGTTTGTGGCGAGCCTGGGCGAGAAGCAATAGCAATACGACGAACACAACAATGTTCGCGATGAGTGGAAAATTCATCCCCGTTCTCCTGATTTATTATACGGTCGGTTTTTACCGAACCTGTTGGCGCAAGGTTATCAGAAGTGTGATGTCGCGCTTATATCCATATGGAATGGTTTATGACAAAAGTGATTATATTGTCGGTTTAATGTTCAATCTGGTGATTAATAAAACGATTGAACTGAAATTGTAGCGAGTTGATCATTTGCGATGACCAGCGCACTGCACCATTTTCGGGCAATGTCTGCGGCATCCACACGGCATACGCAAACAGCGCCATACACAGAACGCGCTCTAGCTGGTTGCCTTTTTGCGGCACGAGGATTGGCAGACGGAAACGCCAGCGGCAGGGCCAGAGCAGCGGTACACCCGCTGGCGTCAGCATATCGGCGAGGATATGGCTTAAGTAGCCGAGCACCATGCCCTGAATGGCATCCGCCGGGACGATCCAGCTCTCCGGAACCTTCAAATAGAAGAGTGTAAGCAGGCCAAATACGGCCAGCAGGCTGTGGGTAAATCCGCGATGACCAAAGGCTCTGGCGATGGGTTTTGAAATCCACTTCAGCCGCTGGCCAAGGAATGACTTTGGATGATCTATGTCCGGCAGAAGGCAGGTCAGCACGGCGGAAGGGACAATATGCCACCAGTCCCCCTGTGCCAGCACAGGGGTCAGTTCAGCGTTTTTGGCAAACACTGCACAGGCAAGTGAAAAAAGCAGGTGGCCTTCCGCCGTCATGATAAAACCCGGTAAACTGTCGATTCATACAGTATAGGGTTTTTATACAGTGTGTGAAAGAGGTGACGGTGTAACTCTTTGTCACAAACGCACGGTTAGCGCGCCAGCCAGCCACCGTCTACGGCGAGGGTATGACCGTTAACGTAATCAGAGGCCGACGAGGCCAGGAACACCACCGGACCCTGTAAATCCTCCGGCAGACCCCAGCGACCCGCCGGAATACGGTCGAGGATCGCCTGGCTGCGCTGCTCATCATCGCGAAGCTGCCGGGTGTTATTGGTCGCCATATAACCCGGCGCAATAGCATTCACATTAATGCCCAGCGTTGCCCATTCGTTCGCCAGCAGGCGGGTGAGGCCCAGCACGCCGCTTTTGGACGCCGTATAGGAGGGCACCCGGATGCCGCCCTGGAAGGAGAGCATGGAGGCAATGTTAATAATCTTGCCGCCCTGACCCTGCGCGATAAACTGTTTCGCCACTGCCTGAGAGAGGAAAAAGACCGATTTCAGATTGAGATCGATGACCTCGTCCCAGTCCTTCTCGCTAAATTCCAGCGCATCGGCACGGCGGATGGTGCCGGCATTGTTAACCAGAATATCGATGCGGCCCATCTCAGCGACTGCGGTATCCACCACGCTCTGAATACTCTCCTGCTTGCCAAGATCGGCGCGAATCGCGATAAAGCGTCGTCCCAGCGCCGTAACGCGCGCTGCCGTTTCGTCAGGAACCTTGCGGTTAACCCCCACGATATCGCATCCTGCCTGGGCGAGGGCAATGGCCATACCTTGCCCCAGACCGGTATCGCACCCGGTCACCATCGCCACTTTTCCTGCCAGAGTAAAAGCATCCAGTATCATACGCGCCTCAGAAGTCAGGTTATTGTCATTCTGCACGTAAGAATAGGAGTCTGGAATGAGAAAAGCAAATAAAGTAAAACGTTGTTTTGATTTGGCGAGACAGGCAGCCGAAGCTGCCTGAAAGAGCGTTACTCCCCGCGCAGATGGCGGGCAGTCAATTCTTCAAGAGACGTCAGCCTGACGTCCGCGAGGGCAAAACGGGGATCGTGTCGGCCTTCTTCAGCCGGCACAACGATGGAGCGCATACGTGCGGCTTTGGACGCCACCATGCCGTTAACCGAATCTTCCAGCGCCACACAGGTAAGTGGATCCAGCCCCAGTTTCGCGGCGCAGTCCATATATACCTGCGGATGTGGCTTGCTGTAAGGAAGCTTTTCGGCCGAGGCCAGCGCGTCGAAGCTGTCGCGCAGCCCGAACATCGTCAGCACTTTTTCCAGCATATGCAGCGGTGAGGCGGAGGCCAGCCCCACTTTCAGCCCTTGCGCCTTGCACAGGGCGATAGCGTCGCGTACGCCCGGCAACAGCGGCTTATACTCTTCTACGAGGGAGATAGCGCGGTTGATAATGCGCGCCGTTACTTCGTCGCGATCCGGGCCAACCCATGGCTGGTGGGCATACCAGAGGTCAACCACCATATCGATGCGCAGCCCCAGGGTATCGGGAAGCTCGTTACGACGACTGATATCGACGCCGAGGCTGGCCATCACGTCCAGTTCAGCCCGATCCCACAGGGGTTCGGAATCAATCAGCAATCCATCCATGTCAAAAATAGCGGCAAGTATCTGGCGCGGGGTCGACATTACAACAACTCCTTATCTTGGGGGTAAGACGAACGGTGCTAAGCACAAGCAATTTAGCATATTGCATTCAAAGAGCGGGCGAAAATGACCGACAGCAGGTAGACTTAGGCACAAATAACGCGTCTTTATGAAGAGGAACTAATGACGTATCAACAAGCTGGACGCATCGCGGTCTTAAAACGTATTGCTGGTTGGGTTATTTTCATTCCCGCCCTGATTTCAACGCTGATCTCCGTACTCAAATTTATGTACGATCACAGCGAAAAACAGCCGGGCATCAATGCCGTCATGCTTGATTTTGCGCACGTCATGATTGAGATGATGCGGTTTAACACCCCGTTCCTGAACGTCTTCTGGTTCAACTCGCCCACGCCGGATTTTCACCACCAGCTGAATGTCGGTTTCTGGATAATCTATGCGTTGATATTTATCGCGATGGCGTTGCAGGCCTCCGGCGCGCGCATGAGTCGCCAGACCCGCTTTTTGCGCGAAGGGGTGGAAGACCAGCTGATACTTGAGAAGGCGAAAGGCCCTGACGGGATGAGCCGCGAGCAGATCGAATCGCGCATTGTCGTTCCGCGTCATACCATTTTTGTGCAGTTTTTCCCGCTCTACATCCTGCCGGTCATTATCATTGTGGCCGGGTATTTCTTCTTTACGCTGCTTGGCTTCCTGTAAATCCTAAGGGAAGGGGCGTGAAGCCGCCCCCTCCCGCTATGCCGCCAGAATGCGGTCCAGCGCCCGCTGGGCATTCACCAGATGACTCCCGCCAAACAAAATAGCCCGGTTTATCAAGGTGTACAGCTGATAAACCGGCTGACGATCAAGGAAACCCGCAGGTAACGGCGAGACAGACTGATAGCCATCATAAATTTGCGGCGGCTGTTCAGGGTGCAACGGCAGCATTGCGAGGTCACATTCTCTGTCGCCCCAGTAGCAGGCCGGGTCAAATATATAGGGACCATCAGGCCCAAGTGCACAGTTGTTTGACCATAAATCTCCGTGCAGAAGGGAAGCCTGAGGCTGATGCGAAGCCAGACGCTGCTGAATGTGTTCAACAATCGCGTCGATGTTGCCGAACGCTAATCCCTTTTCAGCGGCCAGCTCCAGCTGCCAACCGATGCGCTGCTCGGCGAAAAAGGTCGACCAGCGGCGCTGCCATGCGTTTGGCTGTGGGGTAGTGGAGAGGTCGTTATCAAAATCGAGCCCGAACTGAGGTTGATCGCTCCACTGGTGCAAACGGGCGATCTGTTGCCCGAGAATAAAGGCGTTGTGCGCATCCAGAGGGCGCGCGGGAAGATAGTTCATCACCAGAAAGCTATAGTCACGATCGCTACCGACGGCTAAAACCTGCGGAACGGTGACTGTTTTACTGCGCGATAACAGCTCAAGCTGATCGGCTTCGGCAGTAAAAATGGGGAGTAATTCACGCTCATCACATTTAACGAAAAGATCGCGCCCGGCGTAACGTAAATGCCATGCGGCATGGATCTCTCCGCCTGGCAGTTCGTTACGCAGTTCAATTTCACCTTCACCCAGCTGCTCACTTAAAAGATGACTGATAGCCTGCCACATGATGTCTCTCCCATGTTGTCTGCCAGATCATAAAGTTAGCGCAAAACGGCTATAAAAAAACAGGAACTAACGCACAACTGAGCGGTTTAATTTTGTACAGGGCACTTATTGTTCTTTTTTATGCCAGTTTTCCCAGCTATCCACATCAATTTCCGTGGCTTTGTCAGTCACGCTTTCCACCAGGCTACTGGCCAGCGCCTTCACCTCTTCCTGACTCAGCGGGCTTATCAGGCCAAATGCCAGTGAGCCGAGATCGTGAATATTGCCCTCATCGTCCGTCAGCGTGAGCAGAAAATTGGCGCGCGTGAACGCGTTGTTGAGTTCATTCAGTTCGGTCAGCGACGCCTCATGAATATTCACGGTTACGACGTAGCGGGTGATATCACCACTGCTCATAATTCACCTCGTTGTTATCCTGAAAGTTTTCTTAGCATAGTCGATATGCCCTGTTTAGCGACTTCCCCCTCCATGGGAAGGGGAAGCAGGTTCAGCTTCTCGCCAGGTAATCGACAATTTTCTGGGTATCCGCAAGCGAACACAGACGCGTTCCCTGGTTTATGGTGGCTGCACTCCCTGCCGCGACGCCATAGCGTGCCATCTCCAGAAGCGAAGCGCCCTGCGCTAGCTTCAGCACCATCGCGCCAACCATACTGTCACCGGCACCCACGGTGCTCTGGCTTTTCATCGGCGGTGGCACAACCTGTACAAAGCCCGTCTTGTCGACGGCCAGCGCACCCTGAGGACCGAGAGAGACCACAACGCGATGCGCTTTGCCCGTACGTACCAGCTCTTCTGCGGCAGTACGAACGTCATCAGGCTGGCTGAGTTCTCGATTAACCAGGGCGCTGAGCTCTTTCTGGTTAGGTTTAACGAGTTCAAGTTGTCCGGGTTCTAACGCCGCCTTCAGGGCTTCGCCTGAGCTATCGACAATGCAGCGGATGCCGCGCTGGAGCGCCGCCTGAACCAGCGCCGTCAGTTTTTCTGTTTCGACGCCCGGCGGCAGACTACCGCTGATCACCAGTAATGAGCCGCTTTCAATGGTCAGCACTTTCTCTTCCAGTTGACGAAACTCATCATCGGTCAATTTCGCCCCCGGCATCACAAAACGATATTGCTCGCCGCTGGATTCAACATGGACATGCAGGTTCTGCCGGGTCCAGTCTTTAGCGTCGACGGTGTCTACGGCAACCTGTTCATCTGCCAGCAACGCCACCAGATGTTCTCCCGTGGCGCCGCCAGCGGGGAAGATGGCGGTGGCTTTTCCGCCGAGATGGGTAATGGCGCGCGCCACGTTAATGCCGCCGCCGCCCGGCTCAAACACCGGCGCGCTACAGCGCAGCTTACCTTCCGGGTAGATTTGCGGCGTCATGGTCGCGGAGTCGAGGGAAGGGGAGAGTGTCAGCGTATAAATCGAAGCCATCATGACCTCCTTTTATCATGGGTTCTTTTAAGCCTGGCACCGTTTGGCAGGAAGGCAACGTAAATAACAGTATGATTTTAAATATGAATGCTGACAAATAACCTGCGCCGGGCATATAAAATAAAACACGTTTTGGGATCGTTCTTATTCAAAAAATGAAAGAAGAAAATATTGCTATGTTATTTGCGGCTTTTTATAATTTGTTACCTTTCTATGGTCGCCTTGTCATTGATCCGCAAGAAAGTTTCCGAGACCGTGACGGTCTCTTTTTATGTTGTACGGACTCCTTAAATAAAATGAAGCTTTTGAAGACAGTACCCGCAGCACTGATGCTGGCGGGTGGCGTATTTGCGTCACTGAATGCAACCGCCGATGATACCGTTTTTACTGTCATGGACGATCCCTCCACTGCCAAAAAACCCTTTGAAGGTAACGTGAATGCCGGGTATCTGGCGCAATCCGGTAATACGAAAAGCTCCTCCCTGACCGCAGACAGCACCCTGACCTGGTACGGCAACACCACGGCCTGGTCGCTGTGGGGAAATGCCAGCAACACCTCTGCTAACGATCAACGCTCATCGGAGAAATACGCGGTAGGCGGACGTAGCCGATACAACATGACCGATTATGACTACCTGTTCGGGCAGGCGAGTTGGCTGACTGACCGCTACAACGGCTATCGCCAGCGTGATGTCGTAACTGCGGGTTATGGTCGTCAGTTCCTCAATGGGCCGGTGCACAGCCTGCGTTTTGAATTCGGTCCGGGTGTCCGTTACGACGAGTACACCAACGGCGAAGATGAAACCCAGCCGCTGGGTTATGCATCGGGCACCTATGCATGGCAGATGACGGACAACGCAAAATTCACCCAGGGTGTGTCGGTGTTTGGTGCTGAAGATACAACGCTGAACTCAGAAAGTGCGTTGAACGTGGCCATCAACGAACACTTTGGACTCAAGGTGGCGTACAACGTAACCTGGAACTCATCACCACCTGATTCTGCACCGGAACATACCGATCGCCGAACCACGATTTCTTTAGGTTATAAAATGTAATATCGTCGGGCCGGGATTATTCTCGGCCCGTTTTTTATTTTATGAAACTGTGCTTATTTATATTAAACGGCGTTTTAAAATAATGGGTCTGGTTTCATCTTCATAATTTCTCCATAATTAGCCGACCAGGGCTTATTCAGTTTATTTGACACGAATTGATAAATAATTTGACTAGGCAAGAATGTGATCCAGATCTACACTTACGGCACAGGCGAAAAACTCGCCTCAGGCATATCGCATTAAATAAGTATGAGAATAAAATTATGAAAAAAATCAAAACCGCTACAGCAGCGATGGTGCTTTCCGCACTTTCATTTGGCGTATTTGCTGCTGATAATATGACGCAACCTGCCAGTGACGTTAACAGCCCAATCGGGATCGCTAAAGCCTCGGATGTAGAAGCAGGCTCCAACATTGCCCCTGGCTCTCAGTCTACCGGCCAGTCAATGAATGATGCATTTGATGTACACAAGCTGGTGGCGGGTGAGTGGTCCTGATATTTCAACTGCCACGTGTGACGGAATATATACGCTGTCACAGCCTGTCGAAAACCGGATTATGACGTACCGGTTTTGGGCCATAAATTATCGTAAAGATAGTTAAGATTTATTCAGTAAATTCACGGCACGTTTTCGCTGACAAAATATTAGCCCCAGATCATTGCGGCCCAGCGCAGCAGCAACATCGCGCCGCAAATAGCAATTAACACCACGACCATTTTCCAGTGCTTCACGGCAAATCTTTTTGTTGGCATAACCTAATCCTTGTCAGTTGATACCCTTAGTCTACCAAAATCTGCGCCAGAAAGCGCTCAACCCTGGACAACAGGTTATGCCGGAACACCGGTTCGGCTTAAAACCAATGGAATCTGTCAGCCAGAATCAATACCAGGCAAGCAGCGGAAAGTAGATTCAATATCACAACGGTTCTGCTGGATACATTCATGTGATACCCCTTCGATGTTTAAGGACCAAGTCAAGAATAGCTCAGCACTTTCGGATTGCGAGCCTCCGTCAGCAAAAGTTCATGAACGCAGACAAAAGGATGAACGGTTCAAACGGTCGCAGAAGGTGCATTCGCCCTTTCAATAGTGTTACCATTACCCTGCTTGCCGTAAATTCGCATTTATCTGAATCGGCAGGTGCATGATGACGAACCAATTTGACGATTGTTGGTCAGATGGTTTCGTAATCTACTGTTTAATCACGATTATTTTCTTTGTATATGCTCTTATGTGTGGGGCATCACTGCAAATAAGGATATAAAATGCCTGTAATTACTCTTCCTGATGGCAGCCAACGCCATTTCGACCATGCTGTTAGCCCAATGGATGTTGCCCTGGATATCGGTCCTGGACTCGCAAAAGCAACCATCGCAGGTCGCGTAAACGGCGAGCTGGTAGACGCGTCCGATCTGATTGAAAGCGATGCAACGCTTGCGATCATCACCGCGAAAGACGAAGAAGGTCTGGAGATCATTCGTCACTCCTGTGCGCACCTGTTAGGCCATGCTATCAAGCAGCTGTGGCCAAACACCAAAATGGCAATCGGCCCGGTTATCGACAACGGTTTCTACTACGACGTTGACCTTGACCACACCCTGACTCAGGAAGATATCGACGCGCTCGAGAAACGAATGCACGAGCTCGCCGAAACCAACTATGACGTCATTAAGAAGAAAGTCAGCTGGCACGAAGCGCGTGAAACCTTCGTGAAGCGCGGCGAGAGCTACAAAGTCTCGATTCTTGATGAAAACATCGCTCATGATGACAAGCCTGGCTTGTACCATCACCAGGAATACGTCGACATGTGCCGTGGACCGCACGTGCCGAACATGCGCTTCTGTCATCACTTCAAACTGATGAAAATCGCAGGCGCTTACTGGCGTGGCGACAGCAACAACAAAATGTTGCAGCGTATTTATGGTACCGCGTGGGCCGATAAGAAGGCCCTGAACGCGTACCTGCAACGCCTGGAAGAGGCGGCTAAGCGTGACCACCGTAAAATCGGTAAGCAGCTTGACCTGTATCATATGCAGGAAGAAGCGCCGGGGATGGTGTTCTGGCATAACGACGGCTGGACTATCTTCCGTGAACTGGAAACGTTCGTGCGCTCCAAGCTGAAAGAGTACCAGTACCAGGAAGTGAAAGGCCCGTTCATGATGGACCGTGTGCTGTGGGAAAAAACCGGCCACTGGGACAACTACAAAGATGCGATGTTCACCACTTCGTCTGAGAACCGTGAATACTGCATCAAGCCAATGAACTGCCCGGGCCACGTTCAGATCTTCAACCAGGGTCTGAAATCCTACCGCGATCTGCCGCTGCGTATGGCGGAATTCGGTAGCTGCCACCGTAACGAGCCATCAGGTGCGCTGCACGGTCTGATGCGTGTTCGTGGCTTTACTCAGGATGATGCGCATATCTTCTGTACTGAAGATCAGGTCCGTGAAGAAGTTAACGCCTGTATTCGTATGGTCTACGATATGTACAGCACCTTTGGCTTCGAGAAGATCGTGGTCAAACTCTCAACGCGTCCGGAAAAACGTATCGGCAGCGATGAGACATGGGATCGCGCAGAGGCGGATCTCGCCGTCGCGCTGGAAGAGAACGGTATTCCGTTCGAATACCAGCTGGGCGAGGGCGCATTCTACGGTCCGAAAATTGAATTTACCCTGTATGACTGCCTCGATCGCGCATGGCAGTGCGGAACGGTACAGCTGGACTTCTCCCTGCCGCAGCGTTTAAGCGCCTCTTATGTTGGCGAAGACAACGAGCGTCAGGTGCCGGTTATGATTCACCGTGCGATTCTCGGTTCACTGGAGCGCTTCATCGGCATCCTGACCGAAGAGTTCGCGGGCTTCTTCCCAACCTGGCTTGCGCCAGTGCAGGTAGTGGTGATGAACATTACCGATTCTCAGGCGGATTACGTTAAAGAATTGACGCAGAAACTACAAAATGCGGGCATTCGCGTAAAAGCAGACTTGAGAAATGAGAAGATTGGCTTTAAAATCCGCGAGCACACTTTACGTCGTGTCCCGTATATGTTGGTCTGTGGTGATAAAGAGGTGGAAGCAGGCAAAGTTGCCGTTCGCACCCGCCGTGGTAAAGACCTGGGGAGCCTGGACGTAAGTGAAGTGATTGAGAAGCTGCAACAAGAGATTCGCAGCCGCAGTCTTCAACAACTGGAGGAATAAGGTATTAAAGGCGGAAAACGAGTTCAAACGGCACGTCCGAATCGTATCAATGGCGAGATTCGCGCCCAGGAAGTTCGCTTAACAGGTCTGGAAGGCGAGCAGCTGGGGATTGTGAGTCTGAGAGAAGCGATCGAAAAGGCTGAAGAAGCTGGAGTAGATTTAGTTGAAATCAGCCCTAACGCCGAACCGCCAGTTTGTCGTATCATGGACTACGGCAAGTTCCTTTATGAAAAGAGTAAGTCTTCTAAGGAACAGAAGAAGAAGCAAAAAGTTATCCAGGTTAAGGAAATTAAATTCCGTCCTGGTACCGACGATGGCGATTATCAGGTAAAACTCCGCAGCCTGATTCGCTTTCTGGAAGATGGCGATAAGGCCAAGATCACGCTGCGTTTCCGCGGTCGTGAGATGGCCCACCAACAGATTGGTATGGAAGTGCTTAACCGCGTCCGTGACGATCTGAGTGAACTGGCAGTAGTCGAATCCTTCCCTACGAAGATCGAAGGCCGCCAGATGATCATGGTGCTCGCTCCTAAGAAGAAACAGTAAGGCCTTCAAGCAGCAAAATCTGTGGAGCCTTCGGGCCCCATAGGTTTTGTTCGCCTATGTTTCGTTTATTTAACAATGCGAAGTGGAAGTTATTAAAATGCCAAAAATTAAGACCGTACGCGGTGCTGCTAAGCGCTTCAAAAAAACCGGTAAAGGTGGTTTTAAGCACAAGCACGCTAACCTGCGTCACATTCTGACTAAGAAAGCTACCAAGCGTAAACGTCACCTGCGTCCAAAAGCCATGGTTTCTAAAGGCGATCTGGGCCTGGTCATCGCGTGCCTGCCGTACGCATAAGTCGTTAACGTTTAACTTTTTTAACTTAGAATAGATACAGGAGAGCACACATGGCTCGCGTAAAACGTGGTGTAATTGCACGTGCACGTCACAAGAAAATTTTGAAACAAGCTAAAGGCTACTACGGTGCGCGTTCACGCGTATACCGCGTTGCCTTCCAGGCTGTTATCAAAGCAGGTCAGTACGCTTACCGTGACCGTCGTCAGCGTAAGCGTCAGTTCCGTCAACTGTGGATTGCGCGTATCAACGCAGCAGCACGTCAGAACGGTATTTCTTACAGCAAATTCATCAACGGCCTGAAAAAAGCCTCTGTTGAAATCGACCGTAAGATCCTGGCTGACATCGCAGTATTCGACAAAGTAGCGTTCACCGCTCTGGTCGAAAAAGCGAAAGCAGCACTGGCATAAGCCAGTTGAGAGAGGGGGCTTTGCCTCCTCTTTTCATTTAACACCATCAGAAGATTGACATTTATCCGTGCAGGCTTTTCAATAAGGTCTAACGGTTTTTACCCTACAAGGTAACGCAAGCATGAATGCTGCTATTTTCCGCTTCTTCTTTTACTTTAGCACCTGACTTCAGGAGGCTAGCGCGTGAAAGATGAAACGAAAAACAGCGCCAGATAAGCCTCCCGATGGAGGCTTTTTTTGTGCCTGAAGTTAAGAGAATACGTCCAACAATTCGGTGTCTGCACCGACATAATGAGGAAAACCATGTCACATCTCGCAGAGCTGGTTGCCAGTGCAACGGCCGCCATTAACCAGGCCTCAGATGTTGCCGCGTTAGACAATGTCCGCGTCGAATATCTGGGCAAGAAAGGGCATTTGACCCTTCAGATGACTACCCTGCGTGAACTGCCAGCAGAGGAGCGCCCGGCAGCCGGTGCAGTGATTAACGAAGCCAAAGAGCAGGTACAGCAGGCGCTGAACGCGCGTAAAGCCGAGCTGGAAAGCGCAGTACTGAATGCGCGTCTGGCGGCAGAAACGATTGACGTTTCTCTGCCGGGTCGTCGTATTGAAAACGGCGGTCTGCATCCGGTGACTCGTACTATCGATCGTATTGAAAGTTTCTTCGGTGAGCTCGGCTTTACCGTGGCGACTGGCCCGGAAATTGAAGATGACTACCACAACTTCGATGCCCTGAACATTCCTGGCCATCATCCGGCACGTGCTGACCACGACACTTTCTGGTTTGACGCTACCCGTCTGCTGCGTACTCAGACTTCCGGCGTTCAGATCCGTACCATGAAGGAGCAGGAGCCGCCAATCCGCATCATCGCGCCGGGTCGCGTATACCGTAACGACTACGATCAGACCCACACCCCAATGTTCCACCAGATGGAAGGTCTGATTGTTGATAAAAACATCAGCTTTACCAACCTGAAAGGCACGCTGCACGATTTCCTGAACAACTTCTTTGAGGAAGATTTGCAGGTTCGCTTCCGCCCGTCCTACTTCCCGTTCACCGAACCGTCTGCGGAAGTTGACGTGATGGGTAAAAACGGCAAATGGCTGGAAGTGCTGGGCTGCGGCATGGTGCATCCAAACGTGCTGCGCAACGTGGGTATCGATCCGGAAGTGTATTCCGGCTTTGCGTTCGGTATGGGTATGGAGCGTCTGACCATGCTGCGCTACGGCGTAACCGACTTACGTGCGTTCTTCGAAAACGATCTGCGTTTCCTCAAACAGTTTAAATAAGGGCAGGACAGAACAATGAAATTCAGTGAACTGTGGTTACGCGAATGGGTGAACACCACGCTGGACAGCGACGCGCTTTCCAACCAGATCACCATGGCGGGTCTGGAAGTTGACGGTGTAGAGCCGGTTTCTGGCGCCTTCACCGGCGTGGTCGTGGGCGAAGTGGTTGAATGCGGTCAGCACCCTAACGCTGACAAACTGCGCGTAACAAAAGTCAATGTGGGCGGTGACCGTCTGCTGGATATCGTCTGCGGTGCGCCAAACTGCCGTCAGGGCCTGAAAGTGGCCGTGGCGACCGTCGGTGCGGTGCTGCCGGGCGATTTCAAAATCAAAGCGGCTAAGCTGCGCGGTGAGCCGTCTGAAGGCATGCTGTGCTCCTTCTCCGAACTGGGTATTTCCGACGATCACTCCGGCATTATTGAACTGCCGCAGGATGCGCCAGTTGGTACCGATATCCGCGAATACCTGAAGCTTGATGACAACACCATCGAAATCAGCGTAACGCCAAACCGTGCTGACTGTTTAGGCATCATCGGTGTGGCCCGCGACGTGGCCGTGCTGAACCAGACTGAACTGAACGTGCCGGAGATCGCTCCGGTTGAGGCAACCATCAGTGACGTGCTGCCGATACAGGTAGACGCGCCTGAGGCCTGCCCACGCTACCTCGGTCGTGTGGTGAAAGGTATTAACGTTAAAGCGCCAACCCCGCTGTGGATGAAAGAGAAACTGCGTCGCTGCGGTATCCGTTCTATCGATGCAGTCGTCGACGTCACCAACTATGTTCTGCTGGAGCTGGGCCAGCCAATGCACGCGTTCGATAAAGATCGTATCGAAGGTGGGATCGTCGTGCGCATGGCGAAAGAGGGCGAAACCCTGGTTCTGCTGGACGGCAGCGAAGCGAAACTGAACGCTGACACCCTGGTGATTGCCGATCACAACAAAGCGCTGGCGATGGGCGGGATCTTCGGCGGCGAGCACTCTGGCGTTAACGACGAGACGCAAAACGTCCTGCTGGAATGTGCGTTCTTCAGCCCGCTCTCCATCACCGGCCGCGCACGCCGTCACGGTCTGCACACTGATGCTTCTCACCGCTACGAGCGTGGCGTGGATCCTGCGCTGCAATACAAAGCGATGGAGCGTGCGACTCGCCTGCTGATCGCCATCTGCGGCGGTGAAGCGGGTCCGGTAATTGATGTGACCAACGAAGCGACGCTGCCGAAGCGTGCGACCATTACCCTGCGCCGCAGCAAGCTGGATCGCCTGATTGGTCACCACGTTGCCGATGCGCAGGTGACCGACATTCTGACGCGTCTGGGCTGCGAAGTCACTGAAGGTCAGGACGAGTGGAAAGCCGTTGCGCCATCCTGGCGTTTTGACATGGAGATTGAAGAAGACCTGGTGGAAGAAGTGGCCCGCGTGTACGGCTACAACAACATCCCTGACGAGCCGGTGCAGGCGGGTCTGGTGATGGGCAGCCATCGCGAAGCCGATCTGTCTCTGAAGCGTGTGAAAACCATGCTGAACGACAAAGGCTACCAGGAAGTGATCACCTACAGCTTCGTTGATCCTAAGCTGCAACAGCTGATCCACCCGGGTCAGGAAGCGCTGATCCTGCCAAGCCCGATTTCCAGCGAGATGTCAGCGATGCGTCTGTCCCTGTGGACCGGCCTGCTGGGCACTGTCGTTTATAACCAGAACCGTCAGCAAAACCGCGTACGTATTTTCGAAAGCGGTTTGCGCTTTGTACCGGATACTCAGGCGAATTTAGGCATCCGTCAGGATCTCATGCTGGCCGGCGCCATCGGCGGTAACCGCTTTGAAGAGCACTGGGACCTGGCAAAAGGGACGGTTGATTTCTACGATATGAAGGGCGATCTGGAAGCGATTCTTGATCTGACCGGTAAATTATCCGAAATTGAATTCCGCGCAGAAGCGATTCCAGCCCTGCATCCGGGTCAGAGTGCGGCGATCTATTTAGACGGCAAACGCGTTGGTTTCATTGGGGTTGTTCACCCGGAGCTGGAACGTAAGCTGGATCTGAATGGCCGTACCATCGTATTCGAACTGGAGTGGAACCCGGTTGCAGACCGCGTCATTCCTCAGGCGCAGGACGTCTCACGCTTCCCGGCAAACCGCCGTGATATCGCGGTTGTGGTCGCTGAAAATGTGCCCGCAGCAGATATTTTGGCCGAATGTAAGAAAGTTGGCGTAAATCAGGTAGTTGGCGTAAACTTATTTGACGTGTACCGCGGCAAGGGCGTAGCAGAAGGTTTCAAGAGCCTCGCTATTAGCCTTATCCTTCAGGATACCAGCCGTACACTCGAAGAAGAGGAGATTGCCGCTACCGTCGCCAAATGTGTAGAGGCATTAAAAGAGCGATTCCAGGCATCATTGAGGGATTGAACCTATGGCGCTTACAAAAGCTGAAATGTCAGAATATCTGTTTGATAAGCTTGGGCTTAGCAAACGGGATGCCAAAGAGCTGGTAGAGCTGTTTTTCGAAGAGATCCGTCGTGCTCTGGAAAATGGTGAGCAGGTTAAACTCTCCGGTTTTGGCAATTTTGATTTGCGAGACAAAAACCAACGTCCGGGCCGTAACCCGAAGACGGGGGAAGATATTCCCATTACAGCCCGCCGCGTGGTGACCTTCAGACCCGGACAGAAGTTAAAAAGCCGTGTCGAAAACGCAACGCCCAAAGCAGAGTAATATGAACTAACTAAAAAGGCCGCTCACGCGGCCTTTTTTCTTTGCGCTATTTGCTAAACCCGCCGTAAAATCAATGATATCTCAACCGGATAACCTATCGTCTATGCTTGATCTTGCCCGCCGCCAGCACCGCTCCGATCTTCGCCGCCTGTGTCTGCTCGGGGTGCTGTTGATTGTCGCCACCACCGTCAGCCTGTGTGCGGGCGATCGGTGGCTGGGGCCGGAAAGCTGGTTTACGCCTGAAGGACAGCTCTTTGTCTGGCAGATCCGCCTGCCGCGGACGCTGGCGGTCCTTTTAGTCGGCGCTGCCCTGGCGCTGTGCGGCACGATCATGCAGGCATTATTTGAAAACCCTCTGGCGGAACCCGGACTTCTCGGGGTCTCGAATGGCGCAGGCGTCGGGCTTATCGCCGCCGTGATGCTGGGGGGAGGCGAACTCTCCACCTGGGGGATTAGCCTCAGCGCAATCCTTGGCGCGCTGCTGATCACCCTTATCCTTCTGCGCTTTGCCCGTCGCCATTTATCCACCAGCCGGCTGCTGCTTGCCGGGGTAGCGTTGGGGATCATCTGTAGTGCGCTGATGACCTGGGCCGTCTACTTCTCCACCTCCTTCGATCTGCGCCAGTTAATGTACTGGATGATGGGAGGATTTGGTGGCGTCGACTGGCGTCAGGGGTGGCTGATGGTGCTCCTGATCCCGGTCATCCTGTGGACGGCGTTCCAGGCGCAGCCGCTTAATATTCTCGCGCTGGGGGAAACGTCTGCTCGCCAGCTCGGGATGCCGATTGGATTCTGGCGCAACGTGCTGGTTATCGCCATTGGCTGGATGGTAGGCGTAAGCGTGGCGCTGGCGGGGGCGATTGGCTTTATTGGGCTGGTGATCCCGCATATGCTGCGCCTGTGCGGCATTACGGACCACCGAACCCTGCTCCCGGCCTCGGCGGTTGCCGGGGCGGCAACGCTGCTGATTGCCGATATCATCGCCCGGCTCGCCCTGACGGCCGCTGAGTTGCCCATAGGCGTGGTGACCGCAACGCTGGGCGCACCGGTCTTTATCTGGCTACTATTAAAAGCTGGACGTTAAAACACAACCTGTAAGTCAACCTGAGGGAATGCTATGCAGTCTGATATTCTGAATACCGAAGTGACGACCATTGACGGCGAGAAAACCACGCTGGAAGGCTACAAGGGCAAGGTGCTGCTCATCGTGAACGTGGCGTCGAAATGTGGCCTTACGCCGCAGTATGAACAGCTGGAAAACATTCATAAAGCCTGGGAAAAAGACGGCTTTACCGTACTCGGCTTCCCGTGCAACCAGTTCCTGGGCCAGGAGCCGGGTAGCGAAGAGGAGATTAAGACCTTTTGCAGCACAACCTATGGCGTGACGTTCCCGATGTTCAGCAAAATTGATGTGAACGGGGAAAATCGTCATCCGCTGTATGCCAAACTGGTGGCCGCGGCGCCGACCGCCGTTGCGCCTGAAGAGAGTGGTTTCTATGAGCGTATGGCAAGTAAAGGCCGCGCGCCGCTCTATCCGGATGATATTCTGTGGAACTTCGAAAAATTCCTGATTGGCCGTGACGGTGAGGTCGTGCAGCGTTTTTCGCCAGACATGACGCCTGAAGATCCTATCGTGATGGAATCAATCAAGCTGGCGCTGGCGAAATAATGACGCTGCTGATGCAGCTCACGGACGTTGCCGGCAAGGGGCGTCTTGAGCCTGTTACCGCCGAAGTCAACGCAGGTGAAATCCTTCACCTGGTTGGGCCAAACGGCGCCGGAAAAAGCACGCTACTGGCGTGCATGGCGGGGCTGACCAGCGGGGAAGGGGATATTACCTTCCTCGGGCAATCGCTCGGCGACTGGCTACCCGCTACACTTGCCTCCCGTCGAAGCTACCTGGTTCAGCAGCAGGTTCCGCCCTTTGCGATGCCCGTCTGGCACTACCTGACGCTGCATCTGCCTGACAAAAATCAGGTGGGATTACTCAACGAGGTTGCTGCGGCACTCGGGTTAGACGACAAGCTTACCCGGCAGGCAAATCAGCTTTCCGGCGGCGAGTGGCAGCGCGTGCGTCTGGCGGCCGTTATCCTTCAGATCCATCCGGCGGGAAATCCTCACGGGCGGTTGCTGCTGCTGGACGAGCCGATGAGTGGGCTGGACGTTGCCCAACAGGCAGCGCTGGATACCCTGCTCAGCGCGCTGTGTCGCAAGGGGATTGCCATTGTGATGAGCAGCCATGATTTAAACCATACGTTGCGCCACGCGCATCGGGTGTGGTTGCTGGCGCGTGGCAAGCTGATTGCCAGCGGAACGCGCGACAGCGTGCTGACGGCCGCCAATCTTGCGAGCGCTTACCACATGTCGTTCCGGAGGCTGGATATTGAAGGCCACAAGATGCTCATTTCCACGGCGCAGGAATAACCTTTCTTGCACAGCTGCATAGATGCACGCTAAATTACCGAAAGAACAAAAAAAGCAGAGGATTCGTCTGAAATGCGATTCTGGTTTCTCCTTGTTGCGGCGCTCTTTCTTGCAGGATGCAGCAGCCATCGTGCACCTCCGCCCAACCCACGGCTTTCCGATTCCATTACGGTCATTGCCAGCCTGAACGATCAGCTCAGCAACTGGCGCGGCACACCTTATCGCTACGGCGGCATGAGCCGGGGCGGGGTGGATTGCTCGGGATTTGTGCTGATGACCTTCCGCGATAAATTTGACCTCCAGCTTCCGCGTGAAACGCGTATGCAGGCGAAAATCGGCACTGAAATTGATAAAGACGAGCTCCTGCCCGGCGATCTGGTCTTTTTTAAAACGGGCTCCGGTGAAAGCGGCCTTCATGTCGGCATCTATGATACCGATAATCAGTTCATTCATGCCTCGACCAGCCGTGGCGTGATGCGCTCCTCTCTGGATAATGTTTACTGGCGTAAAAACTTCTGGCAGGCCAGACGTATTTAACCGCTGCATAAAAATGCAGTGCGGAGGGCCTGGCGGTGAAAATAGACGTCAGGCTTTTCTTGCGGGTTGATTAAAGTTAAATTTTTGCCCAATTATTTATGTCCGCATGTGCCTGTTTTATCTAAAACTGGCTATTATTCAATAACCAGGATAAAATTAATTTAGATTCAGGGAAAAATCTGAAAATTAATACGGAAAGAATGAAATTAATCTTATTAAAATCAAGACAGTGGAATTGTGCCTGCAATTGCTCCAGGATGTTCTCTCTCATCTTTAATGCAGGACAAGCGCGATGATTATTACGCTAGATAATGCTTACCAGTCTGAACTTTTACTCCTTCCGGCGCGTGATAGTGCAGGTTTGCTTAAAGGTTTAGAGATTTTGGTTAACTTTACTGGCGTGGGTGCGGACGTACGGATCCCGACTGAACTGGTTATCCCACATCTTTCTCAGGAAGATGAATTAGCGCTGTTTCAGGAGAAACTGCAATTACTCGATACCTGTAAGCTATTTTTTATTCAGCATCAGTTAATTGCATGGATCAATATTACACCTGCAATTGTTGAGTTTTTATTAACTAATGAGAACGCTGTTTCAATCCTTGAGCGATATCCGTTTCTTGAGTTTACCGTTAATGAGAACTATCCAGGTTTAAATAACGGGAAAGACGATCCCTGTCTGGCAAGAATGGCGATCCATTTCCCCTTAGTACTGGCTAACTTTGGTGCAGGGGCATCTTCCCTTAAACCGGTTTATGATGGTCTGTTCAAACGGGTGATTCTGGATAAAAACTTTATCCAGCAGCGCGCGTCGGCACTCTCGTTTGAGCCTTTTATGCGCGCCATTCTCTGGCAGATCGCGCCGCATTGTCAGTCGGTCATGGTCTCGGGAATTGACGATCACGGCATCTTAGAACGCGTGCTGCCCTTCAATTTCGGTGCAATGCAGGGAAGCCTGTGGCCTGCCGTCCCGGCAGAGCGGGTCACGACTCTCGTTCAGCAATAACCCCTTTCTTCGCCCGTGTTTACGTCCAGGGAAACCCTCTACACTTAAAGCAGGAGGACTTATGACCCTGTCTTTTACTGCTCACTGGCACGATGAATTACCCGGCTTTTACACCGCGCTTAAGCCAACGCCATTACAGAACGCGCGTCTTATCTGGCATAACGATGCATTAGCGGATTCGCTTGGCATCCCTTCGACGCTTTTTCAGCCAGAAAAAGGCGCCGGCGTCTGGGGCGGCGAAACGCTGCTCCCGGGCATGAAGCCGCTGGCTCAGGTCTACAGCGGACATCAGTTTGGCGTCTGGGCGGGACAGCTCGGCGATGGCCGCGGCATCCTGCTGGGTGAACAGCTTCTGCCGAATGGCGAAACGCTCGACTGGCACCTGAAAGGGGCAGGGCTAACCCCGTACTCACGCATGGGGGATGGCCGCGCGGTGCTGCGTTCAACCATCCGTGAAGGTCTGGCTTCCGAGGCGATGCATGCCCTGGGGAACCCTACCTCACGCGCGCTGTCCATTGTCACCAGCGACACGCCGGTGGCCCGTGAAACGATGGAGCAGGGAGCGATGCTGGTCCGCGTTGCGGAAAGCCATCTGCGTTTCGGTCATTTTGAACACTTCTACTATCGCCGCGAGCCGGATAAGGTCCGCCAGCTTGCCGATTACGCCCTTCGCCGTCACTGGCCGCACCTGCAAAACGAGCCGGACCGCTATGTTCTCTGGTTCCGTGATATTGTCGCGCGCACTGCCGCAATGATTGCCCGCTGGCAGGCCGTCGGCTTTGCCCACGGGGTGATGAATACCGACAACATGTCCCTGTTAGGGCTGACGTTTGACTACGGTCCGTACGGCTTCCTTGATGACTATCAGCCGGGTTACATCTGTAACCATTCGGACTATCAGGGGCGTTACCGTTTCGACAACCAGCCTGCGGTGGGGCTGTGGAACCTTCAGCGGCTTGCGCAAAGCCTGTCGCCGTTTATCGACGTCGATGCCCTGAACGATGCGCTGGACAGCTATCAGGAGATCCTGCTGCGGGAATATGGTGTGTTAATGCGCAACAAGCTGGGGCTGATGACGCAGGAAAAAGGCGATAACGCGCTGTTGAATGGGCTGTTTGCCATCATGGTGCGTGAAGGCAGCGACTATACCCGAACCTTCCGTATGCTGAGCCAGACCGCGCAGCAGAGCGCCGCGTCACCGCTGCGCGACGAGTTCATCGATCGTCAGGCGTTTGATGACTGGTTTGCCGTTTACCGGACGCGTTTACAGCAGGAACAGATTGATGACGATACCCGCCAGACGCGGATGAAGGCGGTTAACCCGGCGATGGTGTTGCGCAACTGGCTGGCGCAGCGGGCCATTGAGCAGGCAGAGCAGGGGGATTATACCGAGCTGCATCGGCTGCATATCGCCCTGCGCACGCCGTTTGCCGACCGGGAGGATGAATATGTCAGCCGCCCGCCGGACTGGGGCAAGCGGCTGGAAGTGAGCTGCTCAAGCTAAGGGGCGAGAAAAACCTGCGGTGCGGCGTGCGCCGGATGTCTGCCGACGTGCACCTGCGCACCGTACCAGTGTGCCAGCGCGTCGGCCTGCAAAACCGTCTCCGGTATGCCCTGAGAAACAATCCTGCCGTTGTGTAACAGCAGGATCCGGTCCGACCATAATGCGGCAAGATTGAGATCGTGCAGCACCACGCAGGCGTGAAGATGGCCCTGACGGGTCAGCGATTTCAACAGGCGCAGCAGATGCTGCTGGTGGTAGAGATCCAGCGCTGAAGTGGGTTCGTCGAGAAACAGCCAGCCGCGCGGCGTTCCGTCACGCCACAGCTGCGCCAGCGCGCGGGCGAGCTGGACGCGCTGCTGCTCGCCGCCGGAGAGGGCATGATAACGCCTGCCGGCCAGCGGCAGGCAACCGGTCAGCTGCAACACCTCACGCACAATCGACGGTTCCGGGTGACGCGTCCAGGGCGCACGCCCCATGCCAACGATCTCCTCCACCTGCCAGTCAAATCCAGGCTGAGACTGCTGGCGCATCACTGCCCGATAGCGGGACAGCGTCTGCGGATGCCATTCATCCAGCGCTTTTCCCGCCAGCGAACAGCCGCCGCTGTCGGGTTTCAGGTAGCCGGTCAGCAGCCGCAGCAGCGTGGATTTCCCCGCGCCGTTGGGGCCGATCAATGTAACCAGCTCTCCCTGCGACAGTGACAGCGAAACGTTATCTGTCAGCGTGCGGCCAGATCGGGTAAAAGTAAGATTTTCAGCCGTATAACGTTCAGCCATGCTGTTCTCCACGACGAAAAATGAGCCATAAGAACCAGGGAGCGCCAAGGATACTGGTGAGCAGGCCGACCGGCATTTCTGCCGGAGCGACCAGGGTGCGCGCGACCGTATCCGCCACCAACAGCAGTAATGCGCCCGCGAGTACCGTGCCGGGGAGGGTTGCCCGGTGATCGGCGCCCAGCCACATGCGCATCAGGTGCGGCACCACGAGTCCGACAAAGCCAATCACGCCGCTGACGGCGACAGCCGCAGCGACCAGCAGGGCGCTGCATAACAGTAATATTCGCTGTACAAGGGCAACGTCCACGCCAAGGTAATGCGCTTCCTCCTCACCCAGTTGCAGTAAATTTAATGCGCTGGCACAACGCCAGATCGCCAGAACGGCAGGCACCATCAGCGAGGTCACGGCGAGCAGCGTTGACCACTGTGCCTGACCAAGACTTCCCATTCCCCAGAGTGAAAGCTGACGCAGCTGGGCGTCATTGCTGACCCACGAAAGCACACCCACTGCCGCACCGCACAGGGCATTGATGGCGATACCCACCAGCAACAGACGTGACAGAGAGGGGTCACGCTGCTTGCTGAGCAGGAAGATCACGCCAGTGGCTGCCAGCGCCCCAAGAAATGCCGCCAGCATAGGGGCGTAAAGCATCACCAGCGCGGGCAGCGCGAGCGGGAGCACCACCCACAGGGCGACGGCCAGCGCCGCACCGCTGCTGATCCCGAGCAGGCCCGGGTCGGCCAGCGGATTGCGGAACAGCCCCTGCATGACGCAGCCGGCGAGCGCCAGCGACCCGCCAATCACCAGCGCCAGCAGCACCCGGGGCAGACGGATGGTAAGCCAGATCTGGCGTAGCGTCTCATCGCTGCCGCTCCACAGCACGTTCACCGGCAGGCGTAACGCCCCAACACCGGTGGCCATGAACGTCATGACGGTAAGCAACCCCGCCAGAAGCCATAACGATAACGTGATGCGCCGGGACATCAGGGCAGTTGCTCCGCTCTGGCACGCAGCTGTTGTATGGCTTTCGGCGTGCGGACGCTGAAGCCCAGCAGGGCCATATCATCAATAGCCAGCACCTGCTTGCTTCGTCCCGCTGGCGTTTGCGCCAGACCGGGCAGTTTCCACACATTTTCTTCGCCGCCCAGCGCGTTAAGACCGTCCTGCGAAATCACCACCAGATCCGGCTGGCTGGCCATCACCCCCTCCTGGGAAAGCGGCTGATAGCGGGTAAAACCCTGCATGGCGTTCTGCAACCCGGCGGCGCGTATTGCCGCATCCGCGCCGGTCTGTTGCCCGGCCGCCATTGCGGTCATTCCGCCGTGGCTGAGGATAAACAGCACCCGCTTGTTGAGCGGTGTTGAGGGCAGTGCCGCCAGTGCCTGACGCAGCGAGCTGCGCAGGGTTTCCCCTTGCGCCTCATGATGCGTCGCCTGAGCTATCACCCGCACTTTTTCGTCAATCGCGCGCAGGTCAGGCGTGCCGGGAACGGTAACCACCCGGACGTGGCTCTGTTCAACCTGCTTCAGCGCCAGAGAGGGCTGCGCCTGGTCGCTTGCCAGCACCAGCGTCGGGCGTACGGACAAAATTCCCTCCGCATTCAGCTGGCGGAGATACCCTACGTCAGGCAGCGCGTTTGTTGCCTGCGGCCACTGGCTGGTACTGTCGCGCGCAACCAGAGAAGACTCCGCCCCGAGGGCGTAGACGATCTCCGTCACGTCGCCGCCGAGGGCGACAATTCTCTCCGGCGCGGCGACGGCGACCAGCGGCAGGGCGCAGAGCAGGGCGAACCAGTTTTTCATGCGGCCAGCCCTTCTGGCGTCAGGGCATCAATCTGGCGGCGCCACTGGCTCTGCTCAGGCTCGCCTTCGGTACGCTGCCCGTAGAGCTGGGCGATCTGAGTGCCATCCGCAGCAAACAGCTCCAGGCTGGTAACGTGTCCGTCCGCCGTAGGTTTACGCGTTACCCACGTCTCGGCGATAGTCTCCTCCAGCAGATGCAGGGTAAAGGTTGGGTTGAAGATGTTCAGCCAGCCTTTCATGGGCGTCAGATTTTCCACCACACCGGTGAAGATCTGCACGCAGCCGCGGTTGCCGACGAAGATCATGATTTCGTTTCCGTCCTGTCGCGCCGTCTCCAGCAGCTGTGCCAGCGCGCTGTTATCCACCTGACAGGCCAGATCGTCACTCACCAGACGAAACGCCTGCTGGCGGCTCAGGTTATGGCGCTTCAGTAAGCTAAAGAACTGATGCACGTCGGTCATGGCGCGCCACTCTTTCTCCACCGAGCCTGCATCAGCACCGTCGGAATGCGCAGGGGCCTCGACAGCCTTCAGTGCCAGAGCGGGGTTATCGGCAGTGATAAAACGGGTCAGCACGTCGCCCCAGGCGGCAACGTCGGTGTGATCCGTGGTGTAGACCTTCAGTAAAGCGTCGCCCTGATGATCGAAGAACTGTATGCTCTGACGTTCGCCGCGGGAGGTCGTTTCACTTATGTGAAACGCGCTCGCCCACTGGTTGAGGAACAAACGCAGATCCAGCGCGCGCGGATTCAGCACCAGCCCGGCATGACCGCCGAGGTGCTGGTGAGTAAACGCCCCGATTTGTTCGTGAACGGCGTATTCGTTACGGCAGATGCATTTGGTTTCCCCCACGGACTCCAGCGCCGCCAGAATCTCGCGGATTTCACCGCGCAGCCGCCAGGCGTCGTGTCCAACCCGCGCAAATGCCAGCTCTGCTTCGCTGATGTGCATTAATCCGGCGATATCACGGGCGTACTTACCCGGATGTTCTTCTTTAAGTTCAAGCCAGCGTGTGTAGTGACCCATAATCTTATCCTTCTGAATCGTTGCCCCGAAGGGAATTACCATTGATAACTGACGAAGATCTTGCCGTTGCGGCCATCCTGCGGGATGCCCTGCGGTGACCAGTAGGCTTTGTCGAAGGCGTTCCCCAGCACGAGGGTGGTGGTGATGCCTTTGAACTGCTGCTGGCCTTTATAGCTGACGTAGAAATCATTCACTGCGTAGCCAGGCTGCTCGCTGTAGCTGCTGCTGATATGCGTTGAACGTTCGACGAAGGTGCCGATCCAGCCCACGGAGAAGCCGCTTTGCGCCACCGGGATATCCAGCTTGCTGGTGACGGTGTCCGGGTTGATGCTGGAGATGTATTCGCCCGTTTCGGTATCTTTCCCGCGCGTGCGGTTGTAGGCCACGTCGAGGTTGAACAGGCTGGTCGCGTAGGTTGCCATCATGTCCCAGCCCCAGATTTTGGCATTGGGTACGTTATAGGACATGGTGGTGGCCGCCGCAAAATCGACGGTGGTGGAGATGTAATCTTTCGCTTTGGTGTCGAAGTAGCTGGCTTTGAACTCCAGCGCGTCGTTGGCGAGCAGCAGATCGTCAAAACGTAGCCCAAAACCGAACTCCTGGGTTTCGTTAGTTTCCGGACGCAGGTTCGGGTTCGGCACCCAGTAGTTGGTGTAGAAGCTGCCGATAGAGAAGTGCTTCGAGTCGTTATACATCTCGCCCATCGTTGGCGCACGGAAGGCCTGGGCGTAAGAGCCGAACAGCATCAGCCAGTCGGCTGGACTCACGGTTAACCCGGCGCGTGATGACCACTTATCCGCATCCACGTCGTCGTAACCGTCGCTGCTGCCGCGGTAGTTGTCGTAACGCGTCCCGCCGAGAAGCGTTACCGGCAGGTCGCGCAGGGTGATCTCATCCTGCAACCAGCCGGAGCTGAAGTCGATTTTCGCGTCCGGGAAGCCGGTGGTCGCGCCGCCAGGGTGTTGCTCCTGACGATAGTATTCCCCGCCGTAGGTCAGCAGGTGCGAGGCGAAGGAGTCGCTGAACAGGCGGGTGCGGTTTTCCACTTTGCCGCCTTTGGTAGTCTGCTTACGGAACTCGCCGCTGGCGTCGATGTTCTGGGCGTTGATCCGCGCTTCGGACCAGTAAATTTTCGCATCGGCGTTCAGCCAGTCGTTTCCGGCTGGCGCAATGCGGTAGCCAAGCTGTGCATCGCGCTGAATGGTGGAACGATCGGTCATCGGGTTACTGCTGCTGGCATCCGTGGTCTGCGGATTTTTCGGCTCCTGCGCGTCGTTGTTGTAGTAGCGCAGGGAGCCACTCAGCGTCTGCGCCGGATCGATTTTCCAGCTGCCTTTCGCCAGCATATTGTTGATGGATTCGTCATTTGGCGCCCTCGCGCCGTCACTCTGGCGAATGTCGCCGCGATCGCGGCTGGACCAGGAGACCAGACCGTCCAGGGTATCGGTGCGGCCATAGGCGCTGGCACCCATCCCGATGCTGTGATCGCCCGTTGCACCGGTAGCAAATACGCGATAGCCGCTGTTTTTACCTGCATCCAGCAGATCGTTGGCGTCGACGGTGTCATACGAAATTACGCCGCCCAGCGCGCCGCTGCCGTACAGCAAGGCGGAAGGACCACGTACTACTTCAATACGTTTGATCAGCGCCGGATCGAGGAACGTGCTGTTCAGGTGTCCGGTATCAGTGCCCTGGCGCACGCCATCCACCAGTATCAGCACGCCACGGCGGTCATAGCCCCGGAGGTTAACGTCCTGACCGTTGGTGCGCCCGGTGCCGTCCAGCATCAGACCGGGCACCTTGCGCAGCAGGTCGGCGGCGGAGCTGGCGGTCTGGTTTTCCGGCGCGGTGGCGTCAATCACGCTCACCATCATGGGGGCTTCAAAGGCGCTGCGGGCATTGCCGGTGGCGGTGACGGTGATTTCGTCTGCGGCGGCAAACGTAACGCCCGGCAGGGTGCTGACAATCGCCAGCGCCAGAAGAGACGGGCGTAAAGACGCGGATTGCAGGTGTGGCATAGCAACTCTCCATAAGAATTGAAAAGCGCTGGCTGCCTGGGGATCACCTGGGTGGCTGGCGAATGTGTTGTCTGGTTTATTTAGTCAGGATCAGTTTTCCGGCATTGGTCTGGCGCAGCAGGTAGTGCTGGCCGTCATGCTCGATAATGACCCGTCCCTCCTCACCCAACAGGCTTTTGCTGTCGATTCGGCGATCGGTAGGAGCAGGGGACGGTGCTGTGTGTGTTTTTGTTGGCGTTGCCGCGCTGTTATCGGTAGGTGACATAATGTTTATAAATAACAATCAATGTAACAATGATAATCATTATCAATAAACTGCAAATTCACGGCAAGCGTTTTTGTGAAAATTGTGTGACGGGATCAAATTTGGGGGAGAGGTGCGGTCTGATGCCCTCACCCCGACCCTCTCCCACGGGGAGAGGGAGAAGGGCACGTACCGTAGGCCGGGTAAGCGCAGCGTCACCCGGCAGGATTTTAAAAGCGTGTGTCCACGGCTGAAGCCAGCATCTCCAGCAGCAGCTCGCTGTCTTCCCAGCTCAGGCACGGGTCGGTGATCGACTGGCCGTACACCATCTGCTGTCCGGCAACAATTTTCTGTGTACCTTCCTTGATGAAGCTTTCCGCCATAATGCCGGTCACCGCGGTCGAGCCGCTGCGGATCTGCTGGCAAACTTCCTAGCAGACGTCCAGCTGGCGGCGGTGCTGTTTCTGACAGTTGCCGTGGCTGAAATCCACCACCAGATGCTCCGGCAGGTCAAATTCCGCCAGCGTTTCGCAGGCGGCGGCAATATCTTCTGCATGGTAATTCGGTTTTTTACCGCCACGCATAATGATATGTCCGAACGGGTTGCCGCTGGTCTGGTAGATGGTCATCTGGCCGTTTTTATCCGGGGAGAGGAACATATGGCTGGCGCGTGACGCGCGGATGGCATCTACGGCAATTCGGGTATTGCCGTCCGTTCCGTTTTTGAAGCCCACCGGGCAGGAAAGCGCCGACGCCATTTCACGGTGGATCTGGCTTTCGGTGGTACGTGCGCCAATCGCGCCCCAGCTAATGAGGTCGGCAATAAACTGTCCGGTCACCATATCCAGAAATTCGGTGGCAGTTGGCACGCCCAGCTCGTTAACCTGTAACAGCAGCTTGCGCGCCAGCGTAATACCGTGATTCACCCGGTAGCTACCGTTCAGATCGGGATCGGAAATCAATCCTTTCCAGCCCACGACGGTACGCGGCTTTTCAAAGTAGGTACGCATCACGATCTCCAGGCGATCCTGATACGTGCCGCGCAGCGTCTGAAGGCGTTGTGCATAATCCATTGCCGCGTCGAGGTCGTGGATGGAGCAGGGGCCAATCACCACCAGAAGACGTTTGTCTTCACCATTGAGAATTTTTTCGATGCGGCGACGGGAGGCCGTCACATGGTCCGCCACCTCGGCGGATACGGGATGCAGCAGGGCCAGTTCAGCCGGTGTGACCAGGCTATCAATGCGCGCGGTGCGCAGTTCGTCGGTTTTGTTCATGGAATGTCTCAGAAATTTTTTGCTTCATCGGCAGACTACCGGGAAGTGATGGGCATCACCTTAAACCAATCCCTGCTGATTTCAAGTTCGGGGCACGTCGCCCCGAAGATGGCGTGATAATAACTGAAACTGGATTAATGTACTAGCATATTAGTACATGCGGCGATTCAGCCCCATGATATCGAGGATTTTGGTGGCAATTTCTTCTACTGAATAGTTGGTACTGTTCAGCCAGGGAATTTGATTTTTCCGGTACAGCGCTTCGACTTCGGAGACTTCCATTCGGCACTGGCGCATCGAGGCGTAGCGGCTGTTCTCGCGACGTTCTTCGCGGATCGCTGCCAGTCGTTCCGGGTTGATGGTCAGCCCAAACAGCTTATGCTGGAGCGGCTTGAGCGCGGCGGGCAGCACCAGGTTATCCATATCATCGGCAATAAAGGGGTAGTTGGCGGCACGAATGCCAAACTGCATGGCCAGGTAAAGGCTGGTGGGGGTTTTACCGCAGCGCGACACGCCGAGCAAAATCACCTGCGCCTGGTCGAGATTGCGCAGGGAGATCCCGTCGTCGTGCGCCAGGGTGTAGTCAATGGCGGCAATACGCGCATCGTATTTGGTCAGGTTACCGGGGTTCAGCCCGTGGGTACGGTGGGCGATCGGCGTCGGGTCGAGCTTCAGCTCGCTTTGCAAGGGAGCAACCAGCGCCTGCACGATGTCCTGACAGAAGCCCTCGCTTTGCAAAATGATGTTGCGGATCTCAGGGATCACAATGGAATAGAACACCAGCGGACGAACGCCGGTCTGCTGGTAAATGGCGTCGATCTGGTCCTTGACCGCTTTGGCCCGGCTCTCATTTTCCACGAACGGCAACGTGATGCTGTTTATCGATACCGGAAACTGCGACATCACCGCGTGTCCCAGCACCTCGGCGGTTATCGCCGTCCCATCAGAAATATAAAAAACGTGGCGATCGACAGCATTATCCATTTTATCCACCCTGAATAGCGTACGTAATTGCCTGAAAGCATAAATTAAAAAAGTTAATTTCACAGCAAAGAACTTATCTGAATTTAAAATGAAATGGTGTTTTTGATTTTCCTGAAAAGTGGATTTCATTTTTCGAATAGCGGCTTTATTTCTATGGTTTTTGCCGGAATCTATAGGAATCATCGGGTTAGCGAGTGCCGGGAAACTGTCCGAAAAGTTGAAAATTTAAATTGCTTACACGATTCACCGTTTTTTTAGCGGAAATAAATATGCCAGTATAAATACGTAGTCAGGTGTTTCTTACTCCGATCAAATATCACAAAAGGATTGTTTCGATGTCCAACAATGGCTCGTCACCGCTGGTGCTTTGGTATAACCAACTCGGCATGAATGATGTAGACAGAGTTGGGGGCAAAAATGCCTCCCTGGGTGAAATGATTACAAATCTGTCCGGTATGGGTGTTTCCGTACCTAACGGGTTTGCCACAACCGCCGATGCGTTTAACCTGTTTTTAGACCAGAGCGGTGTAAACCAGCGCATTTACGACCTGCTGGATAAAACGGATATTGATGATGTCACCGAGCTTGCCAAAGCCGGCGCGCAAATCCGCCAGTGGATTATCGACACACCTTTCCAGCCGGAACTGGAAAAAGCCATTCACGACGCGTACAACCAGCTCTCCGCTGACGACGCGCAGGCCTCCTTTGCCGTGCGCTCTTCCGCCACCGCGGAAGATATGCCGGACGCCTCTTTCGCCGGTCAGCAGGAAACGTTCCTGAACGTTCAGGGCTATGACGCGGTGCTGGTGGCGGTGAAGCACGTCTTCGCCTCCCTCTTCAACGACCGCGCCATCTCCTATCGCGTCCATCAGGGCTATGACCATCGCGGCGTCGCGCTCTCCGCAGGCGTGCAGCGCATGGTGCGTTCCGACGTAGGCTCTTCCGGCGTGATGTTCTCTATCGACACTGAATCCGGCTTCGACCAGGTGGTGTTTATCACCTCCGCATGGGGTCTGGGCGAGATGGTGGTGCAGGGGGCGGTAAACCCTGACGAATTCTACGTTCACAAGCCTACGCTGGCGGCTAACCGTCCGGCAGTGGTACGTCGCACCATGGGCTCGAAAAAAATCCGCATGATCTATGCTCCGACGCAAGAGCATGGCAAGCAGGTCACCATTGAAGATGTGCCACAGGAGCAACGGGATCGCTTCTCACTGACCGACGCCGAAGTGGAAGAGCTGGCGAAGCAGGCGGTGCAGATTGAAAAACACTATGGCCGTCCAATGGACATCGAGTGGGCGAAAGACGGACACACCGGCAAGCTGTTTATCGTGCAGGCGCGTCCGGAAACCGTCCGTTCACGTGGTCAGGTCATGGAGCGCTACACCCTGCACGCGCAGGGCAAAATTGTCGCGGAAGGCCGCGCAATTGGTCACCGCATCGGTGCCGGTCCGGTGAAAGTGATCCACGACATCAGCGAGATGAACCGCATTCAGCCCGGCGACGTGCTGGTGACCGATATGACCGACCCTGACTGGGAACCGATCATGAAAAAAGCGGCTGCCATCGTCACCAACCGCGGCGGCCGTACCTGTCACGCGGCTATTATCGCCCGTGAGCTGGGGATCCCGGCGGTAGTCGGCTGCGGTGATGCCACCGAGCGCATGAAGGACGACCAGAAGGTGACGGTCTCCTGTGCCGAAGGCGATACCGGCTACGTGTATGCCGATATCCTCGACTTCAGCGTGAAAAGTTCCAGCGTGGATACCATGCCGGACCTGCCGCTGAAGATCATGATGAACGTCGGCAACCCGGACCGCGCGTTTGACTTCGCCTGTCTGCCGAACGAAGGCGTGGGCCTGGCGCGTCTGGAATTTATTATTAACCGTATGATCGGGGTGCACCCGCGTGCGCTGCTGGAGTTCGACGACCAGGACGCAAAACTGCAAAACGAAATCCGCGAGATGATGAAGGGTTACGACTCGCCGAGAGAGTTCTATGTGGGTCGTCTGACGGAAGGGATCGCCACGCTCGGCGCGGCCTTCTACCCGAAACGCGTGATCGTGCGTCTGTCGGACTTTAAGTCCAACGAATACGCCAACCTGGTGGGCGGCGAACGCTACGAGCCGGAAGAAGAGAACCCGATGCTGGGCTTCCGCGGCGCCGGACGCTACGTGTCGGAAAGCTTCCGCGACTGCTTCGCGCTGGAGTGCGAGGCGGTAAAACGCGTGCGCAATGACATGGGTCTGACCAACGTGGAAATCATGATCCCGTTCGTCCGTACCGTGGATCAGGCGAAAGCGGTGGTGGATGAGCTGGCGCGTCAGGGGCTGAAGCGCGGCGAGAACGGGCTGAAGATCATCATGATGTGTGAAATTCCGTCCAACGCCCTGCTGGCCGAGCAGTTCCTTGAGCACTTCGACGGCTTCTCCATTGGCTCGAATGACATGACGCAGCTGGCGCTCGGCCTGGACCGCGACTCCGGCGTCGTCTCTGAGCTGTTCGATGAGCGTAACGAGGCGGTGAAAGCGCTGCTCTCCATGGCCATTCGCGCGGCGAAGAAACAGGGTAAATATGTCGGGATTTGCGGCCAGGGTCCTTCTGACCATGAAGACTTTGCGGCCTGGCTGATGGACGAGGGGATTGATAGCCTCTCCCTGAACCCGGACACAGTGGTGCAGACCTGGCTGAGCCTGGCAGAGCTGAACAAGTAAAACCTGCACAACCTGAAAAAGGCGAGGATATCTGTCCTCGCCTTTTTTATTTTCCTGCGAATATGCTCGCCATCACAAATAAAGCAAAAAACCAAATATCATAATTTATCTGTTAATTTAGACAATTGTTAGCGGGCAGGGCGTTGCTAATACTTGAGCCTTACCGCGTACATCCGTCGGGATGATGCGCGACTGGTTGAAATACGTTTTAACCTGATAAAAAGGCAAATAACAATGACAATCTCCTCTGTATTACGTACCAAAGATAAAATAGGTTATGGCCTCGGCGATATGGCCAGCGCGCTGGTCTGGCAAACGGCAACGTTATTTCTCGCTTATTTCTATACGGACGTATTCGGTTTGCCTGCGGCCATTATGGGCACCATGTTTTTAGTGGTGCGCGTGGTCGATGCGTTTGTCGACCCGTGCATTGGCGCGCTGGTGGACCGCACTCAGACCCGCCACGGTCGTTTTCGTCCCTGGCTGCTCTGGTTTGCCATTCCGTTTGGCGTGAGCTGCCTGATTACCTTCTACGTACCGGATGCCGGGGCGATGGCAAAAATTGTCTATGCCTGCGTAACCTATGCCATCCTGAGTCTGATCTATTCCGCGATTAACGTCCCTTACTGTGCCATGCCTGGCGCGCTGACGCTCGACCCGCGCGAACGCCACTCGCTGCAATCCTGGCGCTTTGGCCTGTCGTTTATCGGCGGGTTGATTGTAACCGTCATCGCGCTGCCGCTGGTCTCATTATTAGGCCAGGGGAATGTGCAAAAAGGCTATTTCTATGCCATGAGCCTGATGGGGCTGCTGGGTATTGTTTTATTCTTCTGCTGCTTCTTTATGACCCGGGAGCGTTACTCGCCGCGCAATGACACCTCCGGCTCGATGCTGACGGATTTAAAACTGCTGGCCGCCAATAGCCAGTGGCGAATTGTTTTTCTGTTTAATATTTTACTGTTAACCGCCGTCGTGACGCGTGGCTCTGCGACCATGTATTACGTTAATTATGTTCTGTTACGTCCGGAACTGGTTTTTGCCTTTATTGTTTCAGGCATGGTGGCCTCCTTAAGCGGCGCATTATTATCTGAACGCCTGCTGGGCAAATTTGACCGGGTGCGTGCCTATCAGTGGACCATTATTTCTTTCGTTATTTTTGGCGCGCTGATTTTCTTCATTCCGCCCTCGCAGGTGTGGCTGATATTCGGTCTGAATATTGTGTTTAGTTTTATTCAGAACCTGACCACGCCGCTGCAATGGACCATGTTCTCCGATGTGGTGGACTACGAAGAACACCGTAGCGGCCGCCGCTTGGACGGGCTGGTCTTTTCTACCGCCCTGTTTGCCATCAAATTTGGGCTGGCGCTGGGCGGGGCGGTGGTCGGTTGGGTGCTTGGCATGGTGGATTACGCTCCCGGTCAGGCAAACCAGGCGCCTCACGTTCTTGCAACCATCAATGCCCTGTTCACCCTGATCCCCTGCGTGCTGTTCCTCTGCATGGTGGCGCTCCTTGCCATCTACAAACTTAACAGCCGGCTGGTGGACAGCATCGCCCGCGAGCTGGCCAGCAAACGCGATAGTCGAAACGATGCGGGGCAGCTCAGCCCGGCAACCCAATCCGCACTACAGGAGTAAACCATGACTGCGATCTACAAGGACGCGGGACGTTCCGTACACGAGCGTGTCGCTGATTTACTGGCGCGTATGACGCCGGAAGAGAAATTTGCCCAGATGCACGCGTACTGGCTGATCCTCGATGAACACGGCAACCACCGCGAGCGCAGCGATCTGAGCGATGAATTCGCCGGCGTGAGTGAACAGGCGTCCCTCAGCGAAAGGCTGAAGCTGGGCGTCGGGCAGATCACCCGCCCGCTCGGCACGCACATTGTTGATGCAAAAACCGGCGTGCGTGCCGCCAACCGCCTGCAACGCATGATGATGGAGGAGACCCGGCTCGGCATTCCGGCGCTGTTTCATGAGGAGTGTCTGGTGGGGCTGCTGTGCAAAGATGCAACGCTGTTCCCGTCGTCGCTGAACTACGGTTCTACCTGGGACCCGGCGCTGGTGCAGCGCGCGGCGGAGCAGATTGGCAAAGAGGCCCGGTCTGTCGGGTGCCAGCAGGGGCTGGCCCCGGTGCTGGATGTCTCGCGCGATGTGCGCTGGGGACGGACGGAAGAGACCTTTGGGGAAGATCCGTGGCTGGTAGGGGTGATGGCGACGGCGTACGTGAAGGGGTTGCAGGGCGATAAGCGCGATCTGCTGGCGACCCTGAAACATTACGTCGGCCACTCCTTCAGCGAAGGGGCGCGCAATCATGCGCCGGTCCATCTCGGTTTCAGCGAGCTTAACGATACCTTCCTGCTGCCGTTTGAGATGGCGGTAAAGCTGGCCAACGCCGGTTCGGTGATGCCAGCCTATCACGACATTGATAATCAGCCAGGGCACAGCGACCATTTTCTGCTCACCACCGTGCTGCGTGAACAGTGGGGCTTCGACGGCATTATCGTGGCGGATTACGGCGGCGTCAGCCTGCTGCACCAGCACCACGGGATTTCTCACGATCCAGCACAATCGGCGGCGCTGGCGTTTAACGCCGGGCTGGACGTGGAATTGCCGAAGGATGACTGCGCGCGTCATCTGGCTGAAGCGGTAGAGCGTGGGCTCATCTCAATGGCGAAAGTGGATGAGATTGTGGCGCGCGTGCTAAGTGAAAAATTCCGTCTCGGGCTGTTTGAAAAACCGTACGCCGACGAAGACGGTATCGATTTGCAGAATGAGGCGACCCGGCAGGTGGCGCGCGAGGTGGCAACAAAATCGATCACGCTGCTGGAAAATAACGGCATTTTGCCCCTCGGCGGAAAACCCCGTGTAGCGGTAGTGGGGCCGACGGCGGACGATCCGCTGGCGTTACTGAGCGGCTACAGCTTCCCGGTTCATCTGATCATCAGCGATATGGTTGAAGAGACCTCGAAGGTGACTACCCCGCGCGCGGCGCTGGAACAGTACCTTGGTGCATCGCAGATACGTTACGCCAAAGGGTGCCACATTATCGAAAAACGGATGGCGGGCGCGCCGGTGTTCCCGGGCGACAGCGGCGGTAAACCGATGCAGCAATCGCCGGTTTCACAACGCACGGATCTGATCCCCGACGCCGTGAGCGCGGCAAAAGAGAGTGACGTGGTGGTGGCCTGCGTGGGCGACCTCGCCGGACTATTCCAGAGCGGCACCGTGGGGGAAGGTTCGGATACCGATTCGCTGGATCTACCGGGCGTGCAGCAACAGTTGCTGGAGGCGCTGGTGGCAACCGGTAAGCCGGTGATTGTCGTCATGACGGGTGGGCGTCCTTATAACCTTCAGGGGCTGGAAGAGAAGGTGGCCGCGCTGATGATGGCCTGGGCGCCGGGGCAGGAAGGGGGCTGGGCGATTGCCGATGTCTTAACCGGCCGCGCGGAGCCGCAGGGCAGGCTGGTAGTGAGCGTGCCGAAAAACGCCGGGGCGATGCCGTACTACTATAACCACAAGCTGAAAAGCGGCGGCACGCCGTTTGCGTTCCATTTCGGCGCACTTTACCCGTTCGGTTACGGTCTCGGCTGGACGCAGTTTCGCTGGGGCGCGGCCCGCCTGGCGGAAAGCCGCGTCCCGATCGACGGAGAGGTGGCGTTAAGCGTCGATATCACCAACACCGGCGAGCGCAGCGGCAGCGAAGTGGTACAGGTGTACGTACGCGATAAGGTCGCTACGCAGGTGCGTCCGCTTCAGGAGCTGAAAGCGTTCCAGCGCGTTACGCTTTCACCGGGAGAAACCGCCACGCTGACCTTTACCCTGCCGGTGGAGATGTTTAATTTCACCCGCCGGGACGGGAAGCGGATTGTCGAGCCAGGGGAATTTGAGCTACAGGTTGGCGCGTCCTCGGCGGATATACGCGAGGTGGTGAACGTGCTGGTAACCGGGGAGACGCGGGAGCTGGCGGGGGAATGGCGCATGCTCAGCCGCTGTGACATTACACGGGCGTAAAAAGGATAAAAAAAAGCCCATCGTGGGAGATGGGCAAAGACTACACACAGCAATTCGTTGTTTCACTCAGGGGATTTCCATGCTTATAAATCAAGGTGTTGATTTATAACCGTGTCTTAATAGTAGGCATGCCAGGATTTTGAGTCGATCGGATTCGTCTCAATAGTTAAAGGCAGGTAAAGATTTCTTGAAGAGAATGACGGTTTTAGGCAGGAAAAGGCGGGTCTGACCAGTGCACAGAGAATAAATAGTTTAGCAACGTTTAAGTATTGCTGTGGAGAGTGTAGGCCGGGTAAGCGTTAGCGCCACCCGGCCTACGTTCTTACTGCGCGTTCTTATCTTCCAGTTCTTCAAGTTCGCTTAAGATGACGTCAGGGTCGGTTCCCGGCGGCGGCACTTCATGCACCCAGGCGGAGAAGAGACGCCAGGTTACCGCAAGCAGCACCGGACCGATGAACAGGCCAATCATGCCGAAGGCAATTAACCCCCCGATCACCCCGGACAGGATCAGAATCAGCGGCAGGTCAGCGCCCATGCGGATGAGGAGGGGACGGATCACGTTATCCATGGTGCCCACCACGCAACTCCAGACCAGTAGCACCGTGCCCCAGGTCGTGTCCCCCGTCCAGTAAAGCCAGATAATGCAGGGAACCAGCACCAGCAGCGGACCGAGCTGAGCCAGACAGGTCATCAGCATGACGACGGTGAAAATGGTGGCATAAGGTACGCCGGAAATCGCCAGCCCGATTCCGCCAAGTACAGCCTGCACCAGCGCTGTGACCACCACGCCGAGCGCCACCGCGCGGACGGCCTGGGCTGCCAGCAGCACGGCCGCATCGCCGCGTTTACCTGCCAGTCGGGTGGCGAAATGACGCACCCCCAGCGCAACCTGCTCGCCGCGCCAGTACAGCAGGGCGCTGAAGACCAGCATCAACGTACAGTGCATCATGAAGCGACCAATGTGCGCAGCCTGCCCCACAAACCAGGTGGTGGTTGTGCCGATGTACGGACGCACTTTGGCCATCAGGGCGCTACCGCCCATCTCCAGCAGGCTGTGCCAGCCGCTGTACAGTTTTGCGCCCACAACAGGAATACTGTTCAGCCACGCGAGATCCGGCAGCGTCATATCACCGCTGGTGACCGCGCGAATAACCGGGCCGCTACTGTCAACCAGGCTGTTAACCAGCAGTGCAATGGGAATAATAAACAGCAGGAACAACAGCAGCGTCATCACCAGCACGGCCAGGCCGCGGCGACCAAACAGCAGTTTCTGCAAACGTAAGAGTAAAGGCCAGGTTGCGACGACGACGGTCGCGGCCCAGGCAAATCCGAGCACGAAAGGACGAACAATCCACAGACACGCAATAATCATAATGGCTAAGAACAGCACCGACAGCAGTATCTGCGCGACATCCCTGGGCTGACGAAGATTGACCATAAACGAAACTTTCCTTAAATGAACACCAGCAAGGCTGATGGGAATATAAACCGCATCTCTCTAATCATTAGTGATTTCAGCGATTTTTGACAGGCGGATTTTGCCCGTAATTCTACGAAGCACATAAGAAAAAAATGTGATAAAACTTTCCAGACACAACGCAAACGATTTCACACTATTCTCATTAGGGTCGACAGCAATGATCCCACAGATTTCTCAGGCACCGGGCGTCGTTCAGCTGGTGCTTAATTTTTTGCAGGCACTGGAGCAACAGGGTTTTACAGGTGACACCGCCACCGATTATGCCGACAGGCTGACGATGGCGACCGATAACAGTATTTACCAGCTTCTTCCCGATGCCGTCGTTTTCCCGCGCTCTACCGCCGATGTGGCGCTCATCGCCCGTCTGGCGTCGCAGGAGCGTTTCAGCACCCTGGTCTTTACCCCACGCGGCGGCGGGACGGGTACCAACGGGCAGGCGCTGAACCAGGGCATCATCATTGATATGTCCCGCTATATGAACCGCATCATTGAGATCAACCCGGAAGAGGGGTGGGTGCGAGTGGAAGCGGGGGTGATCAAAGATCAGCTGAATCAGTTTTTGAAACCTTACGGCTATTTTTTTGCGCCAGAGCTTTCCACCAGTAACCGCGCGACCATTGGCGGGATGATCAACACCGATGCCTCGGGGCAGGGCTCGCTGGTCTACGGCAAAACCTCCGATCACGTTATGGGTGTGCGGGCGGTGCTGCTGGGGGGCGATATCCTCGATACCCAACCGATGCCGATCGAGCTGGCCGAAACTCTGGCAAAAGAGAGCACCACCAGCGGACGGATTTATCGTACCGTGCTGGAGCGCTGCCGCGAAAATCGCGAACTGATCCTCAACAAATTCCCGAAGCTCAACCGCTTCCTGACGGGCTACGATCTGCGCCATGTCTTTAATGACGATCTGAGCCAGTTCGATCTTACCCGCGTACTGACCGGGTCAGAAGGGACGCTGGCCTTCATCACCGAAGCGCGTCTGGATATCACCCGGTTGCCAAAGGTGCGCCGTCTGGTGAATGTCAAATACAACTCCTTTGACTCCGCGCTGCGTAATGCACCGTTTATGGTGGAGGCGCGGGCGCTGTCGGTGGAAACCGTCGATTCAAAAGTTCTGAACCTGGCCCGGGAAGATATCGTCTGGCATTCGGTGAGCGAACTGATTACCGACGTGCCGGATAAAGAGATGCTCGGCCTGAACATCGTCGAGTTCGCCGGGGATGACGCAGAGCAGATTGAGAGCCAGGTAAGCACGCTCTGCCAGCGTCTGGACGAGCTGATTGCCCAGGGGGAAGGCGGCGTCATTGGCTGGCAGCTGTGTAACGATCTCTCCGGCATCGAGCGAATCTACGCGATGCGTAAAAAAGCGGTGGGGCTGCTCGGCAACGCGAAAGGGGCGGCGAAGCCTATTCCGTTTGCGGAAGATACCTGCGTGCCGCCGGAGCACCTTGCTGATTATATTGTGGAGTTTCGCGCGCTGCTCGACAGCCATGGTCTGAGCTATGGCATGTTCGGGCACGTGGACGCGGGTGTGCTGCACGTGCGCCCGGCGCTGGACATGTGCGACCCGCAGCAGGAGATCCTGATGAAGGAGATCTCCGACCAGGTCGTGGCCCTCACGGCCAAATACGGCGGCTTGTTATGGGGCGAGCACGGCAAAGGATTCCGCGCCGAGTACAGCCCGGCGTTTTTTGGCGAACAACTTTACGCCGAGCTGCGTAAGGTGAAAGCCGCTTTTGATCCCGATAACCGCCTCAACCCGGGAAAAATCTGCCCGCCGGAGGGCATCGATGCGCCGATGTTGCAGGTGGACGCCGTCAAGCGCGGCACCTATGACCGACAAATTCCGATTGCGGTACGCGCTTCCTGGCGCGGCGCGATGGAGTGCAACGGCAACGGGCTGTGCTTCAACTTCGATGTGAAAAGCCCGATGTGTCCGTCGATGAAAATCACCAGCAACCGCATTCATTCCCCGAAAGGGCGTGCCACGCTGGTGCGCGAATGGCTGCGCCTGCTGGCCGACCGCGGCGTTGACCCGCTCAAGCTGGAACAGGAGCTGCCGGAAAAACGCGACAGCCTGCGCGGGCTTATCGAACGCACCCGCAACAGCTGGCATGCGAACAAAGGTGAATACGATTTCTCGCATGAGGTGAAAGAGGCGATGTCCGGCTGCCTGGCGTGCAAGGCGTGTTCAACCCAGTGCCCGATTAAAATTGACGTACCGGAATTCCGTTCCCGCTTCCTCCAGCTGTACCACACGCGTTATCTGCGCCCGATGCGCGATCATCTGGTGGCGACGGTGGAGAGTTACGCGCCGCTGATGGCCCGTGCGCCAAAAACCTTTAACTTCTTTATCAACCAGCCGCTGGTGCGCAAACTGTCAGAAAAACATATCGGCATGGTGGATCTGCCGCTGCTGTCGGTGCCATCGCTCCAGCGTCGGCTGGTGGGGCACCGCTCGGCGAACATGACCCTGGAACAACTGGAAGCATTAAGCCCTGAGCAGAAAGCGAAGGTGGTGCTGGTGGTGCAGGATCCGTTTACCAGCTATTACGATGCGCAGGTGGTGGCCGATTTTGTCCGACTGGCCGAGAAAATCGGCTACCAGCCGGTGGTGCTGCCGTTCTCGCCGAACGGCAAGGCGCAGCACATTAAAGGCTTCCTCACCCGCTTTGCGAAAACCGCGCAGAAAACTTCAGATTTTCTGAATCGCGTGGCGCAGCTCAGTATGCCGATGGTGGGCGTCGATCCGGCGCTGGTGCTCTGTTACCGGGATGAATATAAGCAGACGCTCGGCGATAAGCGCGGTGATTTTCAGGTCTTACTGGTGCACGAGTGGCTGCCTGCGGTGCTGACGCAAACGCCCACTCAGGAGGTGAGTGGAGAAGCCTGGTATCTGTTTGGGCACTGCACCGAAGTGACGGCGCTGCCGACGGCGCCTGCCCAGTGGGCTTCTATCTTTGCCCGGTTTGGCGCGAAGCTGGAAAGCGTTAACGTGGGCTGCTGCGGTATGGCCGGAACCTACGGCCATGAAGTCAAAAACCACGCTAATTCGCTCGGCATTTACGAGCTGTCGTGGCATCAGGCGATGCAGCGCCTGCCACGCAACCGCTGTCTGGCGACGGGCTACTCCTGCCGCAGCCAGGTGAAACGGGTGGAAGGTAACGGCGTCCGCCATCCATTGCAGGCTTTACTGGAGATTATCGGATGATCTGGAAACGTGCGGTCACGCTGGAGGCCTTAAATGCCATGGGCGCGGAGAACATGGTCGGTTTGCTGGATATCCAGTTCACGCGCATTGGCGACAACGAACTGGAAGCGACGATGCCGGTAGACAACCGTACTCATCAACCGTTTGGCCTGTTGCACGGCGGCGCGTCCGTCGTGCTGGCCGAAACGCTGGGGTCGGTGGCGGGCTACCTGTGTACGGAAGGAGAGCAGAAGGTGGTGGGTCTGGAGGTCAATGCCAACCACATCCGCTCCGTTCGCAGCGGGCGCGTGCGCGGCGTCTGCCGGGCGCTGCATGCCGGAAGCCGTCATCAGGTGTGGCAGATTGATATTCTGGACGAGCAGGATCGCCTGTGTTGTTCATCCAGGCTGACGACGGCCGTTGTGTAAAGTTTCCGGATGTCTTGTTTTTGGTCAAAAATTAGCCGCCTGATTGTGATATACTGGTCACGTTTTGAACATAAGCGAGGACATCATGGATACTGAAATAACCCCAACACAGCTGGCAATTGAATATTTACGTCGCGATAAAAGCAATCTGTCTCCCGCCCAGTACCTGAAAAAGCTGAAACAGCTTGAGCTGGAATTTACGGATTTGCTGGCGCTCTCTTCAAACGAACTGAAAGAAGAGATCTACTTTGCCTGGCGGTTGGGCGTTCACGTCCATTAAGCAGTGAAGAAAAGGCCGCAAGCGCGGCCTTTTTTGTGTCTGACATTCAGTATCTGGCAGGCAGTTTGTTAATTTTAATCAGCCGGCCTTCTTCCATTTCGATGAACCCACCCGTTTTCAGATCAGCCAGGATCCGCATTACGCCACTGCGGGAAAGATGGGTTTTATCCCTGATATACCTTTCCGCCGTCACGCTGCGTCGGTAGCTGTCATCTTCCTGCATCAGCAGCACGAGCTGCTGGCGAATCATCTCGTACGCGGTTGGCGCGCCTTTCGGCATGACGTTGTGATAGAGGCGGTTATAGACAAACATCAGATGATTAGAAAGCAGCCCCCACAGCGCCTTCTCTTTGATAATTTCAGCCACCCGATCGGTCGTGAGCACACCAATCAGGCAAGGCGTTACCGTTCGGAGGTAGTCATTAAAATAAATGTCCGTCAGGTTAGCGAGGCCAAACAGGGCGGGACTGCGCGCCGTTGAAAGCATCATGTCGTCGCTTCTTCTGTATATGGCGACCGTGCCATCAAGAATTAAATAACACATGCTCTGCCCGTCAACCTGGAGATCAAGTTGCTCGCCGGGATCGGTTTTATGCGTGGCGCAGTGCGGCTGTAAATGAGAAATCAGTTCCTGAGCATAGGGAGAGCCGCGATGCGATGGTTTGTCAGAAGACATAGCGTTAACCTGGAAAGAGACTGTACTCTCTATAGTGTCGCTCTTCTTTTCCACCTTCTCCAGAGATAAATACAGCCTCAGTACTTACGGGGTAAGTGATGGATCTCAACTAGTACGCCACGCTCCATGGTGATGTATTTCCCCGTCCGCAACTCCGCGAGGATCCGCATAATGCCGCTGCGTGAAAGATAGGTGCGGCTTTTGATATAGGCCGCGGCGGTAATGTTTTGTCTTATGGCTTCCGGCTCCTGCATCAACTCAACCAGTTGAAAGCGGATAATGTCATAAGCCGACATTTGCGATATCTGGGCACAATGTTCGTAGACGCGCGATGCGGTGTAGATCAGCAGGTTTGAGAAGTGCTCCCATAAATTCTGTTGTGCGACAACATGATTGAAACACGCCAGCGAAACGCTGGCCACCTCTGAAGTTTCCAGCGCTCTGACGTACAGGTGTTCAGACGATAACTGGCTGCTCACGCCGAGTATAAATGGCGCGGATTCAGAATTTAAGACGATACCGTCCCCGCGACGGTGTAACGCCACGCTGCCATGCAACAGTAAAAAGCATTGACGGGTATCGCCGGAGCAATAATGGATAATTTCTCCTCTGGCAATAATGCTTCTCTCCGCATGCGGCAAAACATTATCGATTATTTTTTCAATGTGCTTAAAAGGCTTAGCGCCGAGCACTGTTGACTTATCAATATCTGACTCAGGCGCGAAACGGGTATTCATGTGAAACCTCACTGACTGATGCGATCATTTTTTGATCGGCATAAAGAATTATCTTAAAAACCAGCAGGTCAGGGAATGTTTGCGGCGAGTCTAATTATAGACTCGATTTTTTTTGAGTCTTAATTAATTGAAATTGAAACCTTTTTTATTCAGGTCTAAAAGTAGACTTTGGCCATTATTCTTAAGGTGTTTCCGAGTGAATATGTTTTGTAATTGTTAAAAGAGGGTCTACAGCTAGACCTCAAAATTGATTGTATGCGGAAAAAGAGTTGTATAAATTTTGACTCGTCGGAAGGTCTTTTGTTTCTGCAACTGAATGTCGGTAATAAATAAAGTAATACGGGATATAAAATTATGAATACAAAATTGATGATGGCAATGTTAGCGGCAGGTTCTGTACTCACCATGACCAATGCATTCGCAGCGGCCGGTACCGTTAATTTTAACGGGAATATTCTGGATTCTGCCTGCGACGTTGATGTGGCATCCCAGAATCAGGTGGTGGTATTAGGCGATTATTATAAAACGGAATTCCCGACAACCGGGGCGAGAACGGCTGCGACGCAATTCAATATTATTTTGAAAAACTGTCCGGTAACGGTCACCAATGCAAAAGTCCGTTTTGACGGCACGCCGGATTTAACCAACGCCAGCCTGCTGGCGATTGATACGTCCGTGGCGGGGGCGGCCACCGGGGTGGCGATTAACCTGATGACGGCAGATAAAGCCGATCTGCCGCTGCACGGCAGCAACAGCTATATCTACCCGCTCAGCAGTACGGCTGATAATACGCTGAACTTCTACGCGCAGTATATCTCCACCGCGGCATCCGTGACCGCGGGCCCGGCTAACTCGGTCGCAAACTTCTCAGTGGTATACAACTAAGTCATTGCAGTAATCAGCAGGGGGCCGCCCGGCCCCTTGTTTTATGAGGTAAAAAAAAATGCGTTTTATCACGACAACGGGCCTGGCTATGGCGCTGTTACCGCTGACATTAACATCCGTCAGTGCAGGAGTAATTATTGGCGGCACCCGTATTATTTTCGATGGGGCTAAAAAAGAGGCGTCAATAGGTATTACTAATCCTGATAACGTTCCTTATTTAATCCAGTCGTGGATAGATGTTCAGGATGAACAATCGGGTAAAGCGCCTTTTATTATTACGCCACCACTGTATCGGCTGGACGGCGGGCAAAAGAACCTTGAGCGTATTGTCATGACCGGCTCACTGCCTCAGGGGCAGGAGAGTTTATTCTGGCTGAACATTAAAGCTATTCCTTCAGCCTCAAAGCAGATGAACTCGCTGCAAATTGCCGTCAAAACGCGCATCAAATTAATTTATCGACCAGAGACTCTTCGTGCGTCTACCCCCGAGGAGCAAGCCAATAAATTAACCTGGCGTCGTGCGGGAAATACCCTTCAGGTTAATAACCCTACGCCGTACGTTATCAATTTCAATGAAATTACGTTGGGTAATAAGAAACTTGACGATGTCACGTACGTGATGCCTTCAGGCACAGCCCGTTTTCCGTTACCGAACGGAACCAGTGGCAATACGCTGACGTTTAAAGTCATTAACGATTATGGCAGCCCTGGCGAATTACACCGGGCAAGTTTGTGATCCTTACGCGTTAATCAGGTGTTCGTCATGACAATGGCATTGAATACAATGCAGCCTGCGCGCCTGGCAATATTTATTGCCCTCGCGCTTGCTGGTGTCTCTCCCACACTGTATGCCAGTGAGACGTTTAATACGGAACTGGTAGAGCTGGATAATCCCGGAATGGGAAAAGCGGATTTATCTGCCTTTGAATCCGGCTCGCAGGCACCCGGGACATACCACGTTGATATTATTCTTGACGATCGGCTGCTGGAAACGCGGGATATTCGTTTTATGGCAGTGAAGGATGCTAACGGCAGTGAAACGTTGCAGCCGTGCCTGAGTATCGGGCAGTTAAAAGCGTGGGGCGTGAAAACGGCGCTTTTCCCGCAGCTCGCCGCCGGGGAAAGTGAATGCGCCGATCTCAGGGCGATCCCACAGGCCAGCGCGGATTTTCAGTTTGGCGCCCAGCGTCTGGCGATTAGCATTCCACAGGCGGCTATAGACCTGCCAGCGAGAGGTTACGTTCCGCCGGATATGTGGGATGAAGGCATTACCGCGGCCATGCTCAACTACAGCCTGAGCGGGGCAAACAGCCGGGCAAGAAGCGGGGCAGGCACCCGCAGCGACAGCCAGTATGCAAACCTGCGGCCGGGGATCAACGTCGGTCCCTGGCGGTTACGCAACTACACCACCTGGTCCCGCGATGCGTCCGGCCAGGATAAGTGGGACAACGTATATACCTTGATGCAGCGCGCGATTATTCCCCTGCAAGCCCAGCTTACGCTCGGAGACAGTTCCGCGCCTGCCGATGTCTTTGACAGCATGCCGTTTCGCGGCGTCCAGCTGGCGTCCGACGACGATATGCTGCCGGATTCCCTGAAAGGCTATGCGCCGGTGGTGCGCGGTATTGCGCGAACTAACGCGCAGGTCGTGGTGCGTCAGAATGGCTATCAAATCTACCAAAGCTATGTGGCACCGGGCGCGTTTGAGATCGCGGATATGTATCCCACCGGCGGCGCGGGCGATCTTGATGTCACGATCGTCGAAGCTGATGGTAGTGAGCAACATTTCACCCTGCCGTACGCTTCGCTGCCGGTCCTGCAACGGGAGGGGCGCCTGAAATATGCCCTTACCGCCGGGCAGTATCGCTCGTATAACCGTAGCGTGGAGAAAACCCCCTTCGGGCAATTGACCGGAATTTACGGCCTCCCTCACGGTATTACGCTCTATGGCGGCGTCCAGGGGGCAGATAAGTACCAGTCGGCGGCTCTGGGGGTGGGCAAGAATATGGGCGATCTCGGGGCTGTATCCGCAGACGTCACTCAGGGCTGGTCAACGCCGGAGCATGCCGCGAAAACAAACGGTCAGTCGTGGCGGGCCCGATACAGCAAGAATTTTATCAATACCGGGACCAACTTTTCGATTGCCGGGTATCGCTACTCGACCCGCGGCTATTACGGGATGCAGGACGTCCTCGATTCGTACGGCGACAGCAGCGCGCTTCAGGACAGGCGACGTAACCGTGCCGAGCTGACGATGAGCCAGACGCTGGGGGACAACCTGGGCGCGCTTACCCTCAGTGCGGCGCGGGAAGATTACTGGAATGACGGTAAGTCGATGGCTTCGTGGAGCGTCGGCTATAGCAACTACTGGCACAACATCAGCTATGGCCTGACATGGACTTACAGCAAAAATGTCCGCTCAGCGTCAGAAACCCGCGACAGCCAAAAAAACGCTGACCATGACCAGCTTCTGGCGTTCAACGTCAGCATTCCGCTGGATAAATTTTTGTCGCAGACATGGGCTAACTATGGCATGAACGCCAGCGGGAATAACGGGACGACGCATAACGTCGGCCTGAACGGGGTAGCGCTCGAGAACCGTGCCCTGAACTGGAACGTACAGCAGGGATACGGAACAGAGGGTGTGGGCTATACCGGCAATGTTAACGCGGACTACAAAGGCACCTATGGCGAAGTCACGGCAGGTTATGGTTATGACAAAAACAGTGAACGCCTGAATTACGGGCTGCAAGGCGGCATTCTCGCCCATGCTGATGGCATCACGCTTTCCCAGCCGCTGGGGGAGACCAGCGTCTTAATCAAAGCCCCTGGCGCCCACGACGTGGATATCCGCAATCAGCCCGGTGTACGGACAGATTTTCGCGGATATACGGTCGTGAGCAACCTTTCTGTCTACCGGAAAAACGATCTCACCCTCGACCCGGAAACGATGCCGGACGATGTCGAGCTGGAGATCAACACTCGCACGGTGACGCCGACGCGGGGAGCGGTGGTGAGAGCCGATTATCTGCCGAAGTCAGGTCGCCGGGTGCTGATGACCTTGACCGACAACGACCGCGCCGTTCCGTTTGGGGCGGTGGTCACCCTTGTGGGTGATGACAGCGGCAGTTTTATTGTCGGCGATCGCGGTCAGGTCTATTTAACCGGGATGCGCGAGCAGGGAACGTTAGTCGCTACATGGGGAAGTCAATCCAGTCAGCAATGCCGCGCTGATTTCACGCTGCCGAATCACTCAACGTACGGTGGGATCGCTGATATGCGCGCCACCTGCCGTCAGGAACGCTAACATGAAATGTCTTAACGCGATGCTGCTGCTCTGTTTGCTCGCGGCGGCAAATATGGCTCGTGCCGGTACCTGCACCACCATCACCCCGCAGCTTTCAACCCTGTCCGTGGGGACGATCAACGTGCAGCGCGATGCGCCTGTCGGCACGGTGGTATTTTCTGGCGCGGCGTCAGCCACAGGCTCCTATCTTACCGGGTGTACTAATCCGCTGATGCTGGGATTCAGCCTGCGCTACAACGGCGCCACGTTGAGCAGCTACGGCAACCATGTTTACAACACGAACGTCAGCGGGATAGGGATACGCTTTTCTTCCAACGGCTATTTTGAAAACCCGAGCAATACGTTCTCGTACAATGCGCAGACCTCCTATGTGGACTGGTACGGCGGGAGGATTGAGCTGGTGGTGACGGGCCCGGTCTCATCGGGGGTATTAACCCCCGGGACGATCGGCGTCGTGACGCTTCAGGGAAGCGATGGCCTCTACCGTGACGGTCTGACCACGCAGCTCACCTCCGGCACCATCAATGCTCTGGCGTGCACGGTGAATACGGCCCAGCTGACGTTTCCGATAGGGGATATTCCCGCCTCGGCGTTCGGCTCCACGGTGGGCACCACGCCGATGGGGGCACAGAACACGCAAAACCTGGGCCTGACCTGCGCCGCCGGAACCAATATTACGGTCTCGCTCAGTGGAATACAGAACCCGGACAGCGCCAATACCAGCGTGATGGCCTTAACCGGGCAGGGAAATGCCGGCACTGCGAAAGGGGTGGGGGTGCAGCTTATCTATAACGGTGCACCGCTGGTGATGAACAGCCGACTATTCTTGCGGCAGTCTGCCGGGGGGGCAAGAGACGTTGCCATTAACGGCCCGATATTACCAGACGTTAACCCGCGTGGAGTCAGGTTCAGCGAATGCCTCCGCCACCCTTAATTTGACCTACCAGTAGCAGGTAAGAAGATGAAAATAAGATGCAGGACACTGCTTTTACTTGCCTTACTCAGCGGGAAGGTATGCTCCGCTGATAGCGTCAACATCGGTGTGACGGGAAATATCGTTGCGTCGCCGTGCATATTTAATGGCGGCAGTAACAGCCTTGATGTCAACCTGGGCAATATTCAGGCAACCAATATGGCGACGCCGGGCTCAACATCGGATCCGGTGCCTTTCAGTCTGCTGTTTACCCAGTGCCCAACCGGAACGCAGAGTGTGACCGTCACTTTCACCGGCAGCCCCGATCCCGAGGCGGGTGCGGACTATTTTATGAACAGCGGTTCGGCCACGCATGTGGCGATAGCCATGCGCGATGCCCAAACCGGCGCGCTTAAAGGAACAGGCACCAGCATGACCCAGACCATTGCCGCGGACAGAACCGCGACAATGGCTATGTTGGCCTCGGTAAGATCCATGCCGGGAGGCGCCACGCCGGGAAGCATCAATGCGGTTGTGGTGATGACGATGCAGTACAACTAAATGCCGGTGATAAGCCTTTTTTAAAGACGTTGGTGTGAACTATGTTAAATATTCTGATTCAGGAAACGGATCTGTTTTTTCAGGCTGGGCTACAGAGCTTTTTCGAAGATTTTTTTAAGCATAACTTTCATCGCTCCATCACATTTCACCTGGCGCTGACCAATGAAAACGTCAGCCAGGCCGATATTATTGTTCTTTCATTATGTCAGGGGGAAACGCTGACCTGTTTTCCGGAGTTACTGGCCCGGCAAAAAGGAATTGTGATAGGTCTCGTCGACGATGAGCTGCGTTTTTCGGCGCTGCCTTCCTGCTTTCAGGACATTATTTTTCTTCCGCGCCGGGCGTCGCTTGATCGTATTAGCGGCGTTCTGTTTATCGCGTGGTTCAGGACGCAATTACCAGGTTACACGTTGAATAAAAAGACCTGTTTCGACTGCCAGCATAAAGGGTTATCCCGGCAACAGATTCGTATTATGGTCAATTTTTACCGGGGGCTGTCGGTGGTGCAGACCGCGAACGCGTTGAAGATGAGCGAAAAAACGGTCTTTACCCATAAATATATGATGATGCAGAAATTTAATCTGCGAAGCGATTACGAGCTGATCGTACTGTTGAGAAGGCTGATGGAGAAAAAGAGCCGTCCGAACCTGCTTCGCGATTACCTGGAAAATAATTATGCACAACAAATAGCCTAAAACGGCAGCGGATAGCGGGCCGGGCAGCGATAGCTACCCGGCAATGCATTTAAACATTAACCGCAGCGATCAACCGCGTCTTCATGGTCTGGTATGCGGAAGCCGCAAAATCCTCCGCCCAGCGCTGGTCCTCGATCGCCTCCAGCTGCACGGCGCAATACTTCGTTTCCGGCGTTCTGGAGATCGGGTCGAGATTATCCTGCGTCAGCTCATTACAGGCGCCAATCCACCACTGGTAGGTCATATAGATTGCTCCCGCATTGATGCGCTCGCTGATGCTGGCGCGCGTGATCACTTTACCCCGGCGTGAACGTACCCAGACCAGTTGGCCCTCGGCAATCCCCCGTTCATCCGCGTCGGCCGGGTTGATCTGCACCCGGCCCGGCTCGTCGGCCAGGCTTTGCAGCGCCGCGCAGTTCCCGGTCATTGAGCGACAGGAGTAGTGACCCACTTCGCGCACCGTGCACAGTACCAGCGGGTAATCCGCATCCTGTATCTCCGCCGGGGCGCGCCAGGGGGCGGCAAATAACTGGCCTTTGCCAGTGGGGGTGTCGAACTGATTATCCTTGTACAGGTAGGGAGTGCCGGGATGATCGAGGGTTGGACAGGGCCACTGCACATGACCCATCTCGCCCATTTTTTCGTAGGTCACGCCGTAGAAGAGGGGGCACAGCTCGCGCATTTCGTCCCAGATCTGCTGGTTATCCTCGTAATGCATGGGATAACCCATCTCCGTGGCCAGCAGGCTGATGATCTCCCAGTCGCGCTTCACGTTGCCGCTGGCCTCAATGGCTTTGCCGAAACGCTGGAAGCCGCGATCGGCACAGGTGAACACGCCGGCGTGCTCTCCCCATGAGGTGGCAGGGAGCAGCACGTCAGCCACCTCTGCCGTTTTGGTCATAAAGATGTCCTGAACCACCACAAAATCGAGCGCCTCAAAGCCGCGGCGGACCAGTCCCAGATCGGCTTCTGTCTGAAGCGGATCTTCCCCCATGATGTAATACGCTTTGATCTTTCCTTCCAGCGCGAGATGTGGCACTTCGGTGATACGCGTCCCGACGCGATCGTCCATCCGGTTGACATTGATTTTCCACGCATCGGCAAATTTCAGTCTGACCGCCGGGTCAGTGACGTCCTGGTAGCCGGGGAACATATTGGGCAGAACGCCCATATCGCAGGCACCCTGAATGTTATTTTGCCCGCGAACCGGACCCACGCCGACGGCAGGGCGGCCCAGGTTGCCGGTCAGCAGCGCCAGGCTGGAGAGACCTTTCACCACATCGACCGCCTGACCAAACTGCGTGACGCCCATTCCCCACATCACCGTTGCTGAAGGCGCCGCTGCGAACATGCGCATTGCCTGACGAACATCCCGCGCGCGGATCCCCGTCAGATGTTCAACCTGCTCGGGTGCGTAATCTTTTACCGTCAGCCGGTACGCCTCAAGCCCTTCGGTAAAGCGGGCAACGTAGTTTTTGTCGTACAGTTCCTCTTCCAGCAGGACATAGCCAAAGGCATTGACCAGCGCCATGTTACTGCCATTTTTTAGCTGAAGATGAAGATCGGCAATGCGTGCCGTTTCAATATGACGCGGATCGCAGACGATGATTTTAGCGCCATTTTCACGTGCTTTAAGCACGCGTCGGGCGACGATGGGGTGAGAGTCGGCGCAGTTATAGCCGAATACCAGCAGGCATTTTGAGTTTTCAATATCGTTAATGGAATTGCTCATGGCGCCGTTGCCGAGGGTCTCCTGTAAACCGGCAACGGACGGACCGTGACAGACGCGGGCGCAGCAGTCGACGTTGTTAGTATTCAGCACCGCACGGGCAAATTTTTGCATCACATAGTTGGTCTCATTGCCCGTTCCCCGTGAGGAACCCGTGGTCATAATGGACCGAGGGCCATACTGTTCTTTGATGCTTTTAAGCCTGTGAGCGGTATAGCGAATGGCCTCTTCCCAGGTAACAGGGGTAAAGGCCTCGCCTTTGCTGTAGCGGATCATGGGCTGCGTCAGACGGGGGGTAAGCAGCCGTGTGTCGTTAAGAAAGTCCCAGCCGTAGAACCCTTTCAGGCAAAGCGTGCCCTGATTGGTTACGCCATCAGCGGCTTCGGCACGGATAATCCGGTTATTTTTTACGACGAGGTTTAGTTTGCAGCCTGCACCGCAGTAGGGGCAGACGCTGGCGATTTTTTTCATCAATAACAGACCTGTTAAGAAATGAAGCAATGTTTACTGGAAAGCCCAGTCCCTTAGCGGACTAAGCAGGATCCATGCCACATTCAGCGTTCTTGATTAACAGGGCGTTTGTGGAGAGAGGGTGTGTCATCGTCAGTATGTTCGTCACAATTGACGATGACACGCTATCCGCAGGGATGGGGGAGGCGTTAAAGATCGTCCATGGTGTAACCGACGACAATTTCCAGCGTCTTGCGGATAACATCCGCCTTAACGACATCGTCGGTGGATTCCAGCGTCTGGATTAGCCAGAGAATGATCGCTTTGTTGGTCAAATGACCTTCGGAAGCAAGAACACAACGAACCGCAGTCGAAAAAATGGCAGACTCTTCAGCAAAGCGATCGCCTGCGTGACGGAAATACTCCGACAACGCGCTATCTAAAAAGGCGGAGTGGTATTCGGGTTGAAGCTGAATATTTTGTCTCATTTGTTCTCACCGTAGCTGTAAAGTTGTAGTCAATGTATCTTTTTAGGATCGGACGGTTTTCCATTTCCAAATAACGGCACTACATTGTCTCGGTTATTTTTGAGAGATCCCTCTCTCTGTATTCGTCCTTGTGCGGTTCTGCGACCTTTAAAAGCGACTGTGCCAGAGCTGATGTCAGCTATCACTCGCGCTAATGTCTCCCGCCGCTGGGGATCCGTTTCATATGCTTGCATGTTACGCAGACGCTGAACCAATCCCTCGGTCGTCACGGGACCGCGCTCCTTCAAAAGTGAAAGAGCGGCTTCTCCAATAAGCTTGTCGATCAGTCTGTCCGCATCACTGCTGTTCATGACATTAACGTTCGAAGAGCAGGCCAAGAAGCATGTGATAATGATGTTCCTCTTCCGGGCCATTGGCCTTTTCAAGGCGACTCAACAGTTTTGTGCAGAGCGATTTGCGATTCAGATTTCGCCCGTCGCTAAGGATTTCAACAACAACCTGACCCAATGTTTCCTGTTGGGTTGGAAGCGCGGCTTTTTCGAAATACTGCGCAATCGCTGTTGCCGAGTCTGCGAGGTGTCCGTTCTGCTGCATGTTTCGCTCCTGTAAATTTTCGTAATCAGTAACGTTACATTTAAGGTATACATAATTTTCAAATCTGTACATTTAAAATGTACAATTTTTTAAATATTTTATAATATATTTTATAAAATAATTATTTATCAGATACTTATTCTTATACGTTTTACTGCGGTATTCACAAGATATATTGTACAATCCGAAGCGGCGTCGCAGAGTTGTACAAGCCCGTAAATGACGCAAAAAAGCCGTGTAAATCGTTGAGATGTAAATTATTTATTGGGCAATTAATGTGCTATAACAGAGTTTTCCCCACGTGTTTTCGTGGTCACCCCCTCAATCTTCAGGATTAGCATGCTCACAACCATCATTTACCGCAGTCATATCTGCGAGGACGTTCCAGTGAAAGCGCTGGAAGACATGGTCGCTGCTGCAAATTGTAGAAATCGCCAGTTCGATGTGACGGGGATTTTGCTGTTTAACGGCACACACTTTTTTCAGTTACTTGAAGGGCCCGCTGATAACGTTAAGGAGATCTATGAGCTCATCTGCCGTGACCCACGGCATCACAACGTGGTCGAATTGTTAAGCGATCACGGGCCTTCAAGACGTTTTGGCAACGTGGGTATGGAGCTCTTTGACCTTCGTCAGTACGATACCGACGAAGTGCTGCAACAGGTACTCGATAAAGGCACAACGCGCTATCAGCTGACCTATAACGATCGCGCCCTGCAATTTTTCCGCACCTTCGTTGAAGCCACTGAAAAAGCCAACTACTTTGAGCTGCCTCCGGCTGACGCCTGGGAGTTTGTCACCGAAAATACGCCGTTATCCTCCCAGCCGACAGTAGTGGCAAAGGGCGCGGACTGTAGTTTCGCATTTCAACCTATCGTCGATCCGTTTATGCAGCAGGTAGTTTCCTGGGAAGCCCTGATCCGCACGCCGTCCGGTGAGTCCCCGGAAAGCTATTTTGCCAACCTGTCGCGTGAGGCGCTGTACGAATCGGATCTGAAGAGTAAACAGGTGGCTTTGTCGATGGCCAGCGCGCTGGGCCTACAGACTCAAACGTTGTCCATTAATCTGCTGCCGATGACGCTGGTCAATGTTCCTGGCGCCGTCGATTTTTTACTGACGGCAATTGAGGCGAACGGTTTTGTGCCGGAGCAAATTGTGGTCGAGTTCACCGAGAGCGAGGCGATCTCGCGCTTCGAAGAGTTCACCAGCGCGGTCAGACAGCTTAAAAGCGCCGGGATCAGCGTGGCCATCGATCACTTTGGCGCGGGATTCGCCGGTCTGCAACTGCTGGCCCAGTTTCAGCCGGACAGAATCAAGATTAACCGTGACTTGATTGCCAACGTGCACAAGAGCGGCCCGCGTCAGGCTATTATTCAGGCGATCATTAAATGCTGTGCGTCTCTGGAAATTCTGTTCTGTGCGGTAGGCGTAGAGCTGGCTGAAGAGTGGATGTGGCTGGAATCTGCCGGGATTTCTCAGTTCCAGGGACACCTTTTCGCCAGCCCGCGCCTGGGGGGCATACCGGCGATTGCCTGGCCCGAGAAAAAGTACGATTTATAAAAACCTGTACGTAACTGTTAAGAGTGACCTGTACGTACGGCTAAATTTATACAACAATACATTAACGAGTGAGTGGTTCGTTGAGCCATTCACTTGTCTCAGAACGAGGAGTTAGTTATACAAATGATTTGTACAATCTGATAAGGTTGGTTTGGTTAGGTATGGAAGTATTGTGCGTGAGGGAGTTAATGGCCTATTACAGTATCGGCGAAGTGGCCGAACGATGCGGTATCAACCCCGTTACGCTGCGTGCCTGGCAGCGCCGTTATGGATTGTTGAAGCCGCAGCGAAGCGAAGGGGGTCATCGTCAGTTTGACGATGAAGATATCCTGCGTATCGAAGAGATCAAACGCCTGATGAAAACGGGTGTTTCGGTCGGTAAAGTAAAAGCGCTTCTTGAAAATACAGAAGTAATGACTCAGGGGAACTGGGCATCTTTTCAGGAAGAGATGTTAACCGTTCTGCGCTATGCCAGTCCGGCAAAACTGCGCGCCAAAATCGGCGAGTTCCGCCGTGACCATGCGATGGATGTTCTGATAGATAACATCATCACCCCTGTGCGGCAGCGAATGAACCAGGACCAGAATACGGTGCGTCACATGGCGAGCCTGCTGGACGGTGTCCTGATTGAGTTTGCCGTTGCAAGCCTGGGTGAGTCGCGAAAAAAAGCAGGTAAGGATGCGCTGCTGGTCGGGTGGGAGTGCGACGACCGTACGCATTTGTGGCTGGAAGCGGCCCGTCTTGCCTACAAGGGCTGGCATATCGACGTGCTGGCTGAGCCGATTGATTCTCCACGTCCTGAACTCTTCCCCGGGCAAAAAATCTTCGTCTGGACCGGTAAAGCGCCTACGCCTCGTCAACAGGAGCAGCTCGACCACTGGCGTGAACAGGGTTTCGCCGTTTCGTTCCATCACTGATGTTAAGGGGTCCGTCAGGGCCTTTTTGTCTTTTCGAGTCAGCTTTCTTATTGGAAGATAGCTATCTCAAAAATAGGTATTTCCAATACAATTTTTATCATTGCCCGTCACCTTACCGCCTTTCTTATGAAATGCATTATTTATCAATGCATTGAACAAATCTAACCATCCCATCCGCATCCCGTCACAGGGTCTATGCTTAATGAAAGTAGCCAAAAAGGGCGGTTTAGCCCAAAGCCCCTGCTCGCAGGGGGTTGAGGTGATAATCGTTATCACTAACATGGTGTTATGCCCTGGTGGCTTATCAGATGAGGTGGACCTATGGAACTGCATTCAGAAACCTTCAATCCGGCCGATTTTGCCTGGCGTGGTTTAACGCTGACGCCCGCGGCGGCGGCGCATATTCATGAGCTGGTGGCAAAAAATCCCGACATCCTCGGCGTACGCTTAGGCGTTAAGCAGACTGGCTGCGCGGGATTTGGCTACGTGCTGGATACCGTAACCGAACCTGAAAAGGACGATCTGGTCTTTGAAACCGACGGTGCAAAGTTATACGTCGCGCTACAGGCGATGCCGTTTATCGATGGAACCGAAGTCGACTACGTTCGGGAAGGTTTAAACCAGTTATTCAAATTTCATAACCCGAAAGCCCAGAACGAATGCGGCTGCGGCGAAAGCTTTGGGGTATAGGCGGTACTATGTCTCGTAATACTGAAGCAACGAGTGATGTAAACACCTGGAGCGGCGGACACCTCAACTATAAAGAGGGTTTCTTTACGCAGCTGCAAACCGATGAGCTGGCGAAAGGCATCAACGAAGAGGTCGTGCGCGCCATTTCGGCGAAACGTAACGAGCCGGAGTGGATGCTGGAGTTTCGCCTGAGCGCATTCCGCGCGTGGCTGGAGATGGAAGAACCCCACTGGCTGAAAGCGCATTACGATAAGCTGAACTATCAGGATTATAGCTACTACTCCGCGCCCTCCTGCGGCAGCTGTGATGATACCTGTGCCTCGCAACCCGGCGCGGTTCAGCAAACCGGCGCGGAGAACAGCTTCCTGAGTAAAGAGGTGGAAGAGGCGTTTAATCAGCTCGGCGTGCCCGTGCGCGAAGGCAAAGAGGTGGCGGTAGACGCCATTTTTGACTCCGTCTCGGTGGCAACCACCTACCGTGAAAAACTGGCGGAGCAGGGGATCATTTTCTGTTCCTTTGGTGAAGCCATTCACGATCACCCCGAGCTGGTGAAAAAGTATATTGGTACCGTGGTGCCGAGTAACGATAACTTCTTCGCGGCACTGAATGCGGCGGTGGCGTCAGACGGTACTTTTATCTACGTGCCGAAAGGCGTGCGCTGCCCGATGGAGCTCTCGACCTATTTCCGCATCAACGCGGAAAAAACCGGCCAGTTTGAACGCACCATCCTGGTGGCCGATGAAGGCAGCTACGTAAGCTACATCGAAGGGTGCTCCGCTCCTGTGCGCGACAGCTACCAGCTGCACGCGGCGGTGGTAGAGGTGATCATCCATAAAGATGCGGAAGTGAAGTACTCTACGGTACAGAACTGGTTCCCGGGCGACGGCAACACCGGTGGTATTCTGAACTTCGTCACCAAACGCGCGCTGTGCGAAGGCGAAAACAGCAAAATGTCCTGGACTCAGTCAGAAACCGGCTCCGCCATTACCTGGAAATACCCGAGCTGTATTCTGCGCGGCGACAACTCCATCGGTGAGTTTTACTCCGTGGCGCTGACCAGCGGTCATCAGCAGGCCGATACCGGCACCAAGATGATCCACATCGGTAAAAACACCAAATCGACCATCATCTCCAAAGGGATCTCTGCCGGTCACAGCCAGAACAGCTATCGCGGGCTGGTGAAAATCATGCCGACGGCAACCAACGCGCGTAACTTCACCCAGTGTGACTCCATGCTGATTGGCGCGGACTGCGGGGCGCATACCTTCCCGTATGTCGAATGCCGCAATAACAGCGCCCAGCTTGAGCATGAGGCAACTACGTCACGTATTGGTGAAGATCAGCTTTTCTACTGCCTGCAACGCGGGATCAGTGAAGAAGATGCGATTTCAATGATCGTTAACGGCTTCTGTAAGGACGTGTTCTCTGAACTGCCGCTGGAATTTGCCGTTGAAGCCCAGAAACTCCTCGCCATTAGTCTTGAACACAGCGTCGGTTAAGGAAAGCACATGTTAAGAATTAAAGATTTACAGGTTAGCGTGGAAGAGAAAGAGATCCTGCGTGGCCTCAATTTTGACGTCAAACCGGGTGAAGTTCACGCCATCATGGGGCCAAACGGCTCCGGGAAAAGTACGCTTTCAGCGACGCTGGCAGGACGCGAAGATTATGAAGTTACCAGCGGCTCCGTTGAGTTTAACGGCAAAGATCTGCTGGAGATGTCGCCGGAAGAGCGTGCCGGCGAGGGCATCTTTATGGCCTTCCAGTATCCGGTGGAAATTCCGGGCGTCAGCAACCAGTTCTTCCTGCAAACCGCGCTGAACGCGGTGCGCAAGTATCGCGGCCTTGAGGCGCTGGATCGCTTTGACTTCCAGGATCTGATGGAAGAGAAGATCAAGCTGCTGAAAATGCCGGAAGATCTGTTGACCCGCTCGGTAAACGTGGGTTTCTCCGGCGGTGAGAAGAAACGTAACGATATTCTGCAAATGGCGGTTCTGGAACCGGCGCTGTGCATTCTCGATGAGACCGATTCAGGGCTGGATATCGATGCCCTGAAGATCGTTGCCGACGGGGTGAACTCCCTGCGTGACGGCAACCGCTCATTTATCATCGTGACTCACTATCAGCGAATTCTGGATTACATCAAACCGGACTATGTCCACGTGCTTTACCAGGGACGCATTGTGAAATCCGGTGACTTTACGCTGGTTAAACAACTGGAGGAGCAGGGTTATGGCTGGCTTACCGAACAGCAGTAATGCACTTCAGCAGTGGCACCGGCTGTTTGAAGCGCAGGGTCGAGCGCGCTCTGAACAGGCTCAGCACCATCTCCAGCAGATGCTGCTTCTCGGTTTACCGACGCGTAAACATGAGAACTGGAAATATACCCCGCTGGATGGCCTGCTGAACGGCGAGTTTGTCACCCGTCTGGCGCAGGTCAGCCCCGATCAGCGCGACATGCTGGCGCTGAGCGTGGATGCCGTGCGTCTGGTATTTGTCGACGGTCTGTTCCGTGCGGAGCTGAGCGACAGCGTGCAGGAGAGCGGGTTCGATATCGTCATTAACGATGAACGTCAGTCGCTGAACGCGCCCGTTCAGCCTGAAGTCTTCCTGCACCTGACAGAGAGCCTGTCGCAATCTGTCACCCATATTCGCGTTAAGCGTAACCAGCGTCCGGCGAAACCGCTGCTGCTGATGCATATCACCCAGGGCGTTGAGGGTGATGAGATTAACACCGCCCACTATCGCCACCATCTTGAGCTGGCAGAAGGGGCAGAGGCGACGGTGATCGAGCATTACGTCAGCCTTAACGACACCCGTCATTTTACCGGTTCGCGTCTGACGATGAACGTGGCGGCCAATGCTCAGCTGCACCACATCAAGCTGGCGTTTGAGAATCCGCTCAGTCACCACTTCGCCCACAACGATATTCTGCTGGGCCAGGATGCCGCGGCGTACAGCCACAGCTTCCTGCTTGGCGGCGCGGTGCTGCGCCACAATACCAGCACCCAGCTGAACGGTGAAAACACTACGCTACGTATTAACAGCCTGGCGATGCCAGTGAAGTCAGAAGTGTGCGACACGCGCACCTGGCTTGAGCATAACAAAGGCTACTGCAACAGCCGTCAGCTGCACAAAACCATCGTCAGCGACAAAGGACGTGCGGTGTTTAACGGCCTGATAAACGTGGCGCAGCACGCCATCAAAACTGACGGGCAGATGACCAACAACAACCTCTTGCTGGGACGTCTGGCAGAGGTGGACACCAAACCACAGCTGGAAATTTATGCGGACGACGTGAAATGCAGCCACGGGGCGACGGTCGGGCGTATTGACGATGAGCAGATGTTCTACCTGCGCTCGCGCGGGATAGACCAGCAGGCCGCGCAAAAGATGATTATTTACGCCTTTGCGGCTGAGCTGACGGAAGCGCTGCCCGATGGCGGACTTAAACAGCAGGTGCTGGCCCGTATCGGTCAGCGGCTGCCTGGAGGCGAAGCATGACATTTCCCGTAGAGAAAGTCCGGGCAGATTTTCCGGTACTGACCCGTGAAGTGAACGGTCTGCCGCTGGCCTATCTCGACAGTGCGGCCAGCGCGCAAAAACCAAATCAGGTGGTGGATGCGGAAGCCGAGTTTTATCGCCACGGTTATGCGGCGGTACATCGCGGGATCCACACCCTGAGCGCCGAGGCGACCCAGCGCATGGAAAACGTGCGCACGCAGGTTGCGGCCTTCCTCAACGCGCGTTCGCCGGAAGAGCTGGTGTTTGTGCGTGGCACCACCGAAGGGATCAACCTGGTGGCTAACAGCTGGGGCAATGCGCAGGTGCACGCGGGGGATAACATCATCATCACCCAGATGGAGCACCACGCCAACATCGTGCCCTGGCAGATGCTCTGTGAGCGTGTGGGGGCGCAACTGCGGGTGATCCCCCTGAATGAAGACGGCACGCTCCAGCTGGAAAAGCTGGACGCCCTGCTGGACGACAGAACGCGGCTGGTGGCGGTGACCCACGTTTCAAACGTGCTGGGGACGGAAAATCCGGTGGCGCTGATCGTCGACAAAGCCCATCAGGTTGGTGCGAAAGTGTTGATTGATGGCGCCCAGGCGGTGATGCACCATGCGGTTGACGTTCAGGCTCTGGACTGCGATTTCTACGTCTTCTCCGGGCACAAGCTGTATGGCCCGACGGGCATCGGCGTGTTGTATGTGAAAGAGGACATTCTCCAGGCCATGCCGCCGTGGGAAGGGGGCGGGTCAATGATCGCCACCGTCAGCCTGACGGACGGCACAACCTACGCCCGTGCGCCCTGGCGCTTCGAGGCGGGTACGCCCAACACGGGCGGGATCATCGGGCTGGGCGCGGCCATTAGCTACGTCTCTGAAACGGGGCTGGCGGCGATTCAGGAGTACGAACAGCAGCTGATGCATTATGCCTTGCAGGAGCTGGCCAGCGTCCCGGAACTGACCTTATATGGCCCTGCTGACCGTCTGGGTGTGATAGCCTTCAACCTCGGCAAGCATCACGCCTATGATGTGGGCAGTTTCCTTGATAATTACGGCGTCGCCGTACGTACCGGGCATCACTGCGCGATGCCGCTGATGGCGTATTATCAGGTACCGGCTATGTGCCGCGCATCGCTGGTGATGTACAACACAACGGAAGAGGTCGACAGACTGGTGGCGGGACTAAAACGTATTCACCAGCTGCTTGGCTAACGGAGAGGCGAGAGATGGCAGATTTGCCGGACAGAGATAAATTGCTGCGCAACTTTGGGCGTTGCGCGAACTGGGAAGAGAAATACCTTTATATTATCGAGCTGGGCCAGCGCCTGCCGCCGCTCAGCGAAGAGGCGCATAACCCGGACAACATCATTCAGGGCTGCCAGAGCCAGGTCTGGATCCTGATGCAGCAGACGGATGAAGGCGTAATTGAATTACAGGGTGACAGCGATGCCGCCATTGTGAAGGGGCTTATTGCCGTCGTATTTATTCTTTATCACCAGATGTCGGCGCAGGATATTGTCGCCTTTGACGTTCGCCCGTGGTTTGAAAAAATGGCCTTAACTCAACACCTCACCCCGTCCCGATCCCAGGGGCTGGAAGCGATGATCCGCGCCATACGCGCCAAAGCCGCAATCCTTAGCTAAACTGACAGAACAGCATTCATTCTGTTTCGCGGGGTGGTTTCCACCTCGCTGGTTTTTCAGCTTTCTGACGTTTGGTCAGTGAATAAGGAATCTCAGCATGAAGCGCGCGTCTCTAATAACTCTATTACTCCTTGGTTCGCTCAGTGCTGTTAATTCAGCCAGGGCGGTTGATTATCCTTTACCGCCCGCAGGCAGCCGCCTGATTGGGCAAAACCAGACATACACCATTCAGGAAGGTGACAATAAACTTCAGTCTATCGCTCGTCGCTTTAATACCGCCGCACAGCTCATCCTTGAAACCAATAATACCATTGCACCGGTGAACCCTGCGCCAGGAACGGTCATTACCATCCCTTCCCAGATGCTACTGCCGGACACCGAGCGCGAGGGCATTGTGGTGAATCTGGCGGAGCTGCGTCTTTACTTCTATCCGCCAGGCGAAAATATCGTGCAGGTCTATCCGCTGGGTATTGGTCAGCTTGGGCTGGAAACACCGGTCAGCACCACCCGTGTGAGTCAGAAAATCCCTAACCCTACCTGGACCCCCACAGCGGGCATCAGAGCGCGCTCACTGGCCCAGGGCATTAAACTGCCGCCTGTGGTACCCGCAGGGCCAAATAACCCGCTGGGGCGCTTTGCGCTGCGTCTGGGCATCGGGAATGGGGAATATCTTATTCACGGCACCAGCGCGCCGGACAGCGTAGGGCTGCGGGTCAGCTCGGGCTGTATGCGGATGAACGCGCCGGATATCAAAGCGTTGTTTGAGCAAGTGCGCGTCGGCACGCGGGTGCAGATCATCAATGAGCCGGTGAAGTTCTCCGTCGAGCCGGACGGCAAACGTTATATCGAAGTGCACAGGCCGCTGGCGCAGGCTGAGGGTGAAAACCCACAGACGGTGCCGTTCACGCACTCGGCGGCGTTTACCGCCTTTGCAGCGGAATCAGGTAGCGATAAAACGCTTATCGATAAAGCCCTGGCGCGCAGAGCGGGGATCCCGGTGGCCGTTTCAGCAGGCAATGGTTCGTCAGCCAGCAATTCTGTCCTGTCGGTACAGAACAGTCGTGTCTCAGCGGCGGTGGCGGAAGGCGAGGGAGAGAAAGCGCTTCAGTAGAGGTTTGACGAAGGCAAAAAAAATGGCGCACAATGTGCGCCATTTTATTAACAGGTACTATTACTTACGGTATTTAGTAGCCTGGTTGTCCAGACGCTGGTTAGCGCGAGCTGCGTCGTCTTTAGCAGCCTGAACGTCGGAACGCATTGCGTTCACGTCGTTGCTCAGCTGGTCAACTTTAGCGTTCAGAGTCTGAACGTCAGAAGACAGCTGATCGATTTTAGCGTTGCTGGAGCAACCTGCCAGCAGAGTAGAACCCAGGATTACCGCGCCCAGTACCAGTTTAGTACGATTCATTATTAATACCCTCTAGATTGAGTTAATCTCCATGTAGCGTTACAAGTATTACACAAAGTTTTTTGGGTTGAGAATATTTTTTTGATGGGATTACGCCTATTTTTGATCGTTCGCTCAAAGAAGCAACGAAATCGGCAATTTTGACGAAAAAGCTATGTTAAAAAAGGCATTTTTCATCGGATTCATCTTAGATAAATCGCGATTAAATAGAAAAACCCGATTTGCTTTTTGAATAGTTCTGGTTAAAGGCGGGAATAAAAAAAGCGCCCCGAAGGACGCTTTTTAACAAAACAATAATTTGTTCGTGAAATATTACAGCACGTGGACAGATGCAGTGTTGGTGGTGCCGCTTGGAACCAGCGCGCCAGAAACCATAACCACCACGTCGCCTTTCTGGGCCAGGCCACAATCAACCAGTTCCAGAGCCACTTCTTTACCCAGACGATAGAAATCATCGGTAGAGGCAATCTCTTTCACCAGGTGTGGGATCACACCTTTGCTCAGCACCAGCTGACGCGCGGTAGTTTCGTTGGTGGTCAGCGCCAGAATGGTCGCATCCGGGAAGTATTTACGCACGGCACGCGCAGATTTACCGCCCTGGGTCGCCACGACAATCAGTGGGGCTTCCAGTTTCTCAGCGGTTTCTACCGCACCACGGCACACGGCTTCGGTGATGCGCAGTTTACGGCTGTCGTTGTTGTAATCCAGACGGCTTTTCATCACGCGGTCGGTACGCTCACAGATGGTCGCCATGATGCTGACCGCTTCCAGAGGGTATTTCCCTTTTGCAGATTCGCCAGACAGCATAACGGCATCGGTACCGTCGAGGATGGCGTTCGCCACGTCGCCTGCTTCAGCGCGGGTAGGGCGTGGGTTTTTGATCATGGAGTCCAGCATCTGCGTTGCGGTGATAACCACTTTACGCGCGCGAACACATTTCTCGATCATCATCTTCTGCGCGAAGATCACTTCTTCAACCGGGATTTCAACGCCCAGGTCGCCACGCGCAACCATGATACCGTCAGACGCTTCGAGGATTTCGTCGAAGTTGTTCAGGCCTTCCTGGTTTTCGATCTTGGAGATGATCTGAATGTTCTCGCCGCCGTGCGCTTTCAGGTGCTCACGGATCTCAACCACGTCAGAACGTTTACGGATAAAGGAGGCAGCAACGAAGTCCACGCCTTGTTCGCAGCCGAAGATCAGGTCTTGTTTGTCTTTTTCAGCCAGCGCTGGCAGCGCAATGGACACACCCGGCAGGTTAACGCCTTTGTTTTCGCCCAGATCGCCGTTGTTCAGCACTTTACAGATAACCTTGTTACCTTCGATCGCCGTCACTTCCATGCCGATCAGGCCGTCATCTACCAGCACGGTGTTGCCAACAGACAGATCGCTGGTGAAGCCTTCGTAGGTCACGGCAACGATTTCGTTGTTACCCACAACGGATTTGTCGGTGGTGAAGGTGAAGGTCTGGCCCGCTTTCAGGGAAACGTCGTTACCGCCTTCCAGTTTGATGGTGCGGATTTCAGGACCTTTGGTGTCGAGCAGGATTGCCGCTTTTTTCCCGGTCTTGCTCATCACGTTGCGCAAGTTCTGGATACGCTGACCGTGTTCAGCATAGTCGCCGTGGGAGAAGTTCAGACGCATCACGTTCATGCCGGCATCCAGCATTTTGCTCAGCATCTCTTCGGATTCGGTTTTCGGGCCGATAGTACAAACAATTTTCGTCTTTTTCATGACAGTCTTAGTCTTTAAGTTGGGAAGGATATGGAAATCTCGCTCCGGGGGCGCACCGCCGCGGAGTCAAACCTGTGTTGCGAAAGAGTATATGACACGCACTAAGAATAGGTGACATCAAATGAGCGTGCAGAAGAAAGTGTGCCTGAGTGCCAGCCCAACGAAGGAGAGGAGAAGTTGTACGTTGTTTTTTGTATTCCAAGCGCTGAAACCATTCACCAGGGATTTGGCGCGCATTATACGCTGATTTACAGTAAAAAGGAAAATGGAAACAGCGTTTCAAAACAATCTGTGCAGATTCACATAAGTTTGTTATCAAGGCGTTAAGGTCTAATGTCATCTTATGACGGCAGGCGCAACGCCCGCCGTTTTTTGCTCACTTTTCCAGCGCCTGCTGAAGGTCGGCGATCAGATCCTTCGCATCCTCAATCCCCACCGACAGGCGGATAAGCTGCGGCACAATGCCGTTTGCAAGACGCTGCGCCAGAGGTATGGAGGCGTGGGTCATGCTGTAGGGCTGGCTCACCAGACTCTCCACACCGCCCAGACTTTCCGCCAGGGTAAAGAGCGTAAGATGACGGATCACCTCTGCCGCGCGTTGCACATCGCCTTTAATCACAACGGAGATCATGCCGCCCGGCAGCGCCATTTGTCTGCGTGCCAGCGCATACTGGGGATGTGACGCCAGCCCGGGATAGAACACGCGGTCTACCTGCGGATGCTGCTCCAGCCATTGCGCAATTGCCAGTGCGTTGGCGCTGTGCTTCTCAACGCGCAGAGAGAGGGTGCGAATCCCCCGCAGCGTCAGGAAACTGCTGAACGGATCCAGAACGCCGCCAACCGCGTTTTGCAGATAGCCCAGACGCTCCGCGAGATCCTTATTTGCCCCGACAACAGCCAGCCCGGCAACCACGTCTGAATGACCGTTGAGATATTTAGTGGCGGAGTGGACCACTATATCGAACCCCGCCTCCAGCGGCCGGTGAATGACCGGGGAGGCGAAGGTATTATCCGCCACGCTGATCGCATTATGGCGCCGGGCAATGTCCGCGATGGCCTCCAGGTCGGCCAGTTTCAGCAGCGGGTTCGTTGGCGTTTCCACCCAGATCATGCGGGTGTCCGGGCGAATGGCGGCCTCAAGCCCGGCTACATCGTCCGGCTTAACCCAGCTCACCTGTAACCCGGTGCTGCGCTTGCGCACGTTTTCGATCAGGCGATACGTACCGCCATACACGTCGTCAATGGCGACGATATGGCTGTCTTTATCCAGCAGTTCGAGCACGGTGGAAATGGCTGCCAGCCCTGACGCGAAAGCGTACCCGCGCGTGCCGCCTTCCAGTTCGGCGATGGCGGTCTCCAGCGCGTGGCGGGTTGGATTGCCGCTCCGGGAGTATTCGTAGCCGGTATGTTCACCCGGTGCCGGTTGCGCAAACGTCGACGTGGCGTAAATTGGCGGCATCACGGCGCCGTGCGGGTCGTGATACTCACCGCTGTGAACGCTGAGGGTGGCCAGGTTTTTCATCTTTTGCTCCTTTTATTTTGTCAGGCGGTTACGCCAGGCGGTGAGTACATCACTGCGTGTGATTAGACCCAGAAAGCGATCTTCGTCATAAATAATCGCCACCAGGCCACGGTCAAAGATGGCGTACAGGGCGCTCTCCGGGGCCTGCTTATCCAGATATTCGACCTGACGCGTCATGGCTGCCGTCACGGGGAGTGAGAAGCGATCGGCATCTCCCCCGATGTGTCGCAGCAGGTCCCACTCGTCAATGATGCCGACGACCTTGTCGTTATCGAGCACCGGCAGCTGGGAGATGTCGTACAGGCGCATGCGGGCCAGCACGGTGGAAAGCGTGTCGTCCGGGGCGGCAGTCACCGTCGCGCCTTCATCGTGGCGCAGGGCAATATAGTCCGAGAGATCGCCTGCCTGCGGACGCGAAATCAGCCCCTGCTGGCGCATCCAGTCGTCGTTGAACATCTTCGAGAGGTATTTATTGCCGCTGTCGCAGGCGAAGGTGACCACACGTTTTGGCGTAGTCTGCGCCTGGCAATATTTCAGCGCCGCCGCCAGCAGCGTGCCGGTGGATGAGCCTGCCAGGATCCCTTCCGTTTTTAGCAGATCGCGGGCGGTGGTGAACGCCTCGCGATCGGTAATGCGCCAGGCGCGGTTAACCCCTTCGATGTGCGCCAGCGGAGGGATAAAGTCTTCGCCAATCCCTTCAACCAGCCACGATCCGGCATCGTGATGGCGTCCGTTTTCAACCTGGTCCGCCAGCACCGACCCGGCCGGATCGGCAAGCACAAATTCCGTCTGCGGCGAATGTTCTGCAAACCACGCCTGTAAGCCACCCAGCGTACCGCCGGACCCCACGCCGACGACGATGGCATCGATCTGGCCGTCAAGCTGTTCAAACAGTTCCGGTGCGGTAGTGGTGCGGTGCGCCAGCGGATTGGCCGCGTTATTGAACTGATCAATATAAAACGCGCCTGGCAGTTCGTTCGCCAGCCGCCGGGCATAATCCTGGTAGTAGGCCGGATGCCCTTTATTCACATCTGAACGGGTCAGCACGACCTGCGCCCCTAACGCGCGCAGGTGGAAAATCTTCTCGCGGCTCATTTTGTCCGGCACCACCAGGATCAGCGAGTAGCCCTTCTGCGCCGCAATCAACGCCAGCCCCAGGCCGGTGTTCCCCGCCGTGGCTTTAATAATGGTGCCGCCGGGCCGTAGCTGGCCCGTACGCTCGGCTTCATTAATCATCGACAACGCGACGCGGTCTTTAATCGAGCCGCCGGGATTCTGGTTTTCCAGCTTCAGAAACAGCGAGCAGGGGCCGGTGTCCAGCTTGTGCAGCTGGATGAGCGGCGTACGGCCAATCAGTTCGGTGACGGAGTGGTAAAGCGTCATGGTCATGTCCTGTGAAGAGGTGATGACCGGATGATAGAACCATGAAATTTTCTCAATAAAGAACCTTTCACTGAGTTTTAGAACGGAAAGGAATAATCATTGTGTTTTCAGATGGAAAGACAGCAAGACGTAAAGTTGTCCGGATGTGAGGATGGCTATATCCGCATAAAGTGCTGCAAAATTAGCCGATTTCGTCGGGTGAGTAAGACCTGATATGCAAATGGCAGATAATTATTGCTGATATTCATCTAAATGCTTTTCACCCGCCAGTTCGCTGCTTATTCCTGAGCATTATAAGAAATTCTTTTTTGGTCATTTAAAAGCTGATAACGGCTGTTTACTATCTTTTGGACATCCATACTGCTAAACCGCTATATGCGAAACGGATAACGAATAAGAATGATTGTACTCAGCAATATTTCGAAGGTTTTTGACAACGGGAAACAGGCGCTGACAGCCGTAGATAACGTCAACCTGACGATAGAGCAGGGAAAGATTTACGGGATCATCGGTTACAGCGGGGCCGGGAAAAGTACGCTGATCCGTCTGCTGAACGGTCTGGAAAAGCCCAGCGCCGGCAGCGTCACCATTAACGGTCAGGATATCTCCGCCGCGAAGGGAGAAGCGCTGCGTCAGGCACGCCTGAAAATCAGCATGGTGTTCCAGCACTTTAATCTGCTTTGGTCGCGCACGGTGAAGGAAAACATCGCCTTTTCAATGCAAATTGCCGGTGTGCCAAAAGCGCAAATTCAGGCTCGCGTTGCCGAGCTGGTGGAGCTGGTCGGCCTGAAGGGGCGCGAGAATGCCTACCCATCCCAGCTGAGCGGCGGGCAAAAACAACGTGTGGGCATTGCCCGCGCGCTGGCCAATCATCCGGACGTACTGCTGTGTGACGAAGCCACCTCGGCGCTGGATCCGCAGACCACCGATCAGATCCTCGATCTGCTCCTGGACATTAACCGTCGCTTTAACCTGACCATCGTACTCATTACGCATGAGATGCACGTGGTGCGCAAAATCTGCGACCGCGTGGCGGTGATGGAAAACGGCAAGGTGGTGGAAGAGGGGGACGTGCTGAGCGTGTTTACGCATCCGCAGCAGCCGATCACCCGGCAGTTTGTCCGCCAGGTGAGCCAGTACGCGGAGGAAGAGACCTTCAATACCGAACTGGCAAACGATCTGGAAGGCACGGTAATCAGGCTGACCTTCACCGGGCACAGCACGCACAGGCCGATCGTCGGTGAACTGACCCTGCGCTACGGCCTGCCGTTTAACATCCTGCACGGCAAAATGACGCAAACCGCCCACGGTGTTTTCGGGCAGCTCTGGGTGCACGTGGTGGCATCGGACGAACAACTGAACAATATCCTCGCCGACCTGAAGCAAAGCGATATTGAAGGCGAGGTAATCAAGCATGGCTGAAGAACTCTTTCCGCACCTGAAGTGGGATCAGCTTTGGGCTGCAACCCAGGAGACGCTTTACATGACCGCGCTTTCCGGCGTGGCGACGTTTGTCCTGGGGATCGCGCTCGGTCTGGCGCTGTTTTTAACCGCCCGCGGCGGGTTATTCCACAACCGCACGGTCTACAGCGTGATGTCGATTGTGGTGAACGTGTTCCGCTCGATTCCGTTCATCATTCTTATCGTTCTGCTGATCCCGTTCACCAAGACCGTTGTGGGGACCATTCTTGGCGCTAACGCTGCGCTGCCCGCCCTGATTGTGGGCGCGGCGCCGTTCTACGCCCGTCTGGTCGAGATTGCCCTGCGAGAAGTGGACAAAGGAGTCATTGAGGCCACGCGCTCGATGGGCGCGCGGCTGAGCACGTTAGTGTTTCGGGTTTTATTGCCGGAATCTTCACCCGCACTGGTTTCAGGTATGACGGTGACGCTGATTGCGCTGGTGAGCTACAGCGCAATGGCAGGGGTGATAGGTGCCGGCGGTTTGGGAAATCTGGCTTATCTGGAAGGATTCCAGCGCAACCATGGTGACGTCACGCTGGTGGCAACGGTGACCATTCTGATCATCGTGTTCATTATCCAGTTCTGCGGCGATGCCATTACTTCACTGTTAGATAAACGCTAATAAATACACACAGGAACCACATCATGAAAAAGACACTGACACTGATCGCCGCCGCAACCCTGAGTGCCCTGAGCTTTGCCTCCTGGGCGGACACGCTCACCGTGGGGGCGTCCAACACCCCGCACGCGGAAATTCTGGAGCAGGCTAAGCCGATTCTGGCGAAGCAGGGGATCGATCTGGAGATTAAACCATTCCAGGACTACATTCTGCCAAACACGGCGCTGGCGGGGCATGACATTGACGCCAACTATTTCCAGCACATCCCTTACCTGAACAGCGTCCTGAAAGATCACGCGGGCGATAAGGATTATGATTTTGTCAGTGCGGGCGCAATCCACATTGAGCCGATCGGTATCTATTCGAAAAAATACAAATCGCTGAAGGATCTGCCGGAAGGCGGCAAAATCATCATGCGTGATGCGGTGTCCGAGGAAGGGCGTATTCTCTCCATCTTCGAAAAAGAGGGCGTGATCAAGCTGAAGCCAGGCATCGATAAAGTGACCGCGCGCATCAGCGATATCGTGGAGAACCCGAAAAAGCTGCAATTCACCCCTAACGTTGAGGCATCTCTGCTGCCGCAGATGTACAACAACGACGAAGGTGCTGCGGTGGTGATCAACGCCAACTACGCAATTGATGCCGGTCTGGATCCGGTGCACGATCCCATTGCGGTTGAAAGCGGTGAGAATAACCCGTACGCTAACATCATTACCGTTCATCGCGGTGACGAGAAGAAGAAGGATATCGTCGCGCTGGTGAACGTGCTGCACTCCAAAGAGATTCAGGACTGGATCCGCACCAAATACAAAGGCGCAGTCATCCCGGTAAACAACTAATCTCCTGATTTTCCAGACGAAGCCCGGCGAACTACACGCCGGGCTTCTTTTTTGTATCCAGCCGACGAATGATTTAAGCTGACGGTTTAGGGCAACGGAGTGATGGCAATGGGCAATGTGACCAAAGACGAAGCGCTGTACCAGGAGATGTGTCGGGTGGTAGGCAAGGTCGTTCTCGAAATGCGTGATTTAGGGCAGGAGCCGAAACATATTGTCATTGCGGGCGTTCTGCGTACCGCGCTGGCGAACCAGCGCGTTAAGCGCAGTGAGTTGACCACCAAAGCGATGGAAACGGTGGTTAAAGCGCTGGCCGGCTAACTCGCCAGCGCTTCGCGAGCAGCTCAAGCGAGCAGCAGAGCAGGTAATAGATCACACCCGTGAAGATAAAAATGGCCGCCGGGTAAATTTGCACCCGGTTGTTGATCTGTCCCGCCACCGTGGTCAGTTCAGGAACGTTCACGATAAACGCCAGCGACGTATCCTTCAGCAGGCTGATAAAAATCCCCACCAGCGACGGCAGAATATTTCTCAGCGCCTGCGGCAGCAGCACGCGCCACAGCGTTTGCTGCGTACTGAACCCTTGAGAAAGCGCGGCCTCATTCTGGCCCGACGGCAGGGCTCTCAGTCCGGCTAACACCGAATGCATCACCGCAGCCGCGGTAAACCAGGCCAGCGCCAGCGTGACGGTCGTCGCGCCCGGGAGATCCCTGCCGGTTATCAGTGGCAGCAGATACCACATCCAGAATATCACGAAGATCAGGGGGATCCCGCGAATCAACTCTGCCCACGCAAACAGCGCACTGCGCACCACGCCGGGATAGCGCCAGGCGACGCAAGCCAGCACAATCCCGCCGGGCAGGGCAAGCGCGGCGGCGCCTGCGGCCATCAGCAGTGAGAGCAGTACGCCGCCGGGTTCTCCCGCAGCCGCACGTCCCCAAAGCAGATAATCCAGGTTTTCGACAATAACGTTAAATCCGGGGATCATGATTTTTCCTCCCTGAATGGGGGCCGAGGCGCACCAGCACGCTTCCCGTCACCATCCCGGTAAGCAAGTAGAGCACCGTACCGACGGTGAAGGCTTCCAGTGCATGGGCGTTGTAACTTTCTATCTGGCGGACTTGGTAGGTCAGTTCGGCGAAGCCAATCCCGCTCGCGAGCGAGGAGAGCTTCATCAGGTTAAGGTACTGGCCAACGACGGGCTGCCAGGCGTTAGCAAGCCCCTGAGGCAGAAGAATGTAGCGAAACAGACGCCATGAGGAAAATCCCTGGGCGAGCGCCGCCTCCCGCTGTCCGGCAGGCACGGAACGCAGCCCCGATTCCACTTCTTCGATTAAAAACGCCGAGGTAAAGACGCCTAACCCCCAGGCGGAGCATAAAAACTCGGGCGTAAACCACCAGACGTCACCGGGCAAAATGGACCAGCTGTGGTCTGCGTTCACCGCGTCACGCAGCCCCTGCGGCAACCCGTTCCAGGCGGCGAAATACCAGAACAGCAGCTGTACCAGCAGCGGCGTATTGCGAAACAGCGATACCCAGCAGCTGACGATCAATGTCCCGAAACGTCCCCCGGAAAGCCGCAAAAGCATAAAGAACAAGGCGAGCAGGCTGGCCAGCATAATCCCCGCCAGCGTCACCCACAGAGTGGTGAGAAATCCGGAGAGGATCCAGTGCAGGGGCTGTCCGGCCAGCACCCCCTGCCAGTCCAGAGCGGGCATTACAGTTGCTCCTGATGCAGCGGATCCAGCACTTTTTGCAGGAAACGCCTCGCACGGGGATGCGACGGTTGATTGAAAAATTGCGCCGGGGGCGCGGTTTCCAGAATTTTTCCGCCGTCGATAAAGACGATTCGATCGGCAATTTCCCGGGCGAACTGCATCTCATGGGTAACGACAATCATGGTGATCCCGCTGTGGGCGAGGGTTTTCATCACAAACAGCACTTCGCCAATCATTTCCGGGTCGAGTGCCGACGTCGGCTCGTCAAAGAGAATGATTTGCGGCGACGAGGCCAGAGCACGGGCAATCGCCACGCGCTGCTGCTGTCCGCCGGAAAGTTCAGCGGGGAAGCGGTGCGCCTTCTCCAGCATGCCGACCTTCTCCAGCAGCGCCAGCGCGCGCTCCTGGGCGGGCAGGGGTTTCCAGCCGTGAACGTGCTCCAGTGCCAGGGTGATGTTCTGACTGGCGGTAAGGTGGGCATAGAGATTGAACTGCTGGAACACAAACCCGACGCGGCTGCGTAACTGACGTAGCCTGCTGCCGGAAAGCTGTCCGGTCGGCTTGTGGTCGATCAGAATCTCCCCGCCGCTCAGGCTCTCAAGCTGGTTGATAAGCCGAATCAGGGTCGATTTTCCGGAACCCGAAGGGCCGAGAATGGCAACCACTTCACCCGGCATGATGGTGAGGTTAATGTCGGTTAAAACCGGATGATCGCCGTAGCGTTTGTCCACATGGCGAAACTCAACGCTGGCCTGTTCCAGAAGTGAAAAATCCGCGGCATTGGCCGCGGAGCGTGAAAATAAACCTGAGAGCATATTACCGGGCTTCTATTTTAAAGTTACGAGGCTGTGGAGCTGGGGTGCCTGGACCGAACCAGACGTCATAGATTTTTGCCGCCTGGCCGTTTTTCTCCAGGGTTACCAGCTCATCGTTAACGGCTTTCAGCAGCGCCGTTTCACCCTTTTTCACCCCCACGCCAATCTCTTCTTTACTGAGCAGGTCGGGCAGGATTTTGAAGTCGGCTTTATCCGGCGCCTGCGCCAGCAGACCGGCCAGAATGGTGCTGTCCTGGGTAATGGCCTGCACGTTGCCATTGCGCAGTGCCGTCAGCGCCAGCGGAATATCATCATAAGAGAGGACGCGGGACTGCGGAAAACGCTGGTGCAGCGCCTGTTCACCCGTCGTACCTTTTACGGCGCCAATGCGTGCCCGGCTATAGTCATCAAGCTTGTCCGGTGATTTTGCCGGAACCAGGAACTGCTGGCCGGTGACAAAGTAAGGCGTTGAGAAATCAATGACCTGTGCGCGTTCCGGAGTGATCGTGATATCCGCCACGATGAGATCCGCTTTTCCGGACTGTAGCAGCGGTATACGGTTAGCCGGATTAGTGGCGACCAGTTCAAGCTTGACGCCGAGCGATTTCGCCAGCGCTTTGGCGAAGTCCACGTCGTAACCCACGATCTCATGCGTTTTGGCATCAATCGAGCCAAAGGGTGGATTGGCATCAAACGTGGCCACTTTCACCACGCCTGCTGCCTTGATATCCGCCAGCCGATCGGCCTGCGCCTGCGCTGAAACCAGGCCCCAGGCTGCCACTAATCCCAGAACCTGCGCCCGTTTTTTAAACCCTTTCATTTTTGCAGCCATAGTCATACGCCATCCCGTTGTTTTTGTTTTACCCCGTTACGCTCCCATAAGGGAAAGCTATCGCCAAATAAGAAATCGTTCTTTGCTATGAGAAAAAAAGCATGAGTGAACAAGGTGTTAAAGAAGAGAGCAGACGGCGGGGCGCTATTTGCAGATCCTGCACATCGACAGTGGATTTTGATATTTCCCCGGGCGCAATTTGGGTGTTTAACTGAGGACAGGTTAAGCGAGAAGGGTAATGACGATGAAAAAATGGATAAGCACGTTACGGCGGTTATTTGCGCCCCGACCAATGAATGCGGAGAACAGCGCGCAACGTGTTCTTGAGTCAATACTACCTGTCGCCAGCCTGTATGGCGTGGACGTAGCCAACATCGACCCGGAGTGGTTCCATGATAAAACGTCACGCTGAACTGCGCCGGACGCGCGAAATGTACTGGAATGAGCTGTGCGTGGTGTCTGTAAAGCGAGGATGAAGGGAAAAATACCCAGGCTAATCCTCGGTAAATGATGGCCGTTTTGTTACCACTATCTCCTTTCACAGATGGAGATAATAATGAAACGGACAGTATTAACCCCCGCGCTTTCTGCCTCCGCACTTCTGCTTACCATGCAGGCGGTACACGCTGGTCCACAGGCGCATGTTGTATGCAGTTATTCCCACACCCTCGGCGATGATGCCATTATGATGTTCGGCATGCCCAATGAGGCTATGCTGCACGATTTTTTTGGTAACGTGCACGCGGATGCTTACTCCAGCCGTGAATCTCTGCGTACCCAGGAAAAGACCACCTGCGATAACAAAGCAGACAGCTCGGCCTACTGGGCTCCGTCGCTAAAATTGCCGGACGGAACGGTGGTCAAACCCGCCTATCAAAAAACCTATTATCAGGCATCGAATGTTGACGCCTGGCCGCTTCATCCGTTTCCGCCGGGGCTGTCGCTGCTGGCGGGCGATCATCATGGCACCGCGCCAAATCCGCATATCACCTTTTTATGCGCCAATGGCAAGGGCTACACCACCAGAACGGGTGAAGTCTGCGGCTTACGCAAGGCGAAGGATGCCGTGCAGTTTAATATCGGCATTCAGTTCCCGAACTGCTGGGACGGGGTCAACCTGAAGCCCGCCCACGGCCTGGCTAACGCCACCTACGATACGAGAGGACAGTGTCCGTCCGCCTTCCCGGTGAAGATCCCGACGGTGAACATGAATATTGCGTACGTGCTCCCGACAATTAGCTCTCTGGATACCAGTAAAGTCCAGCTTTCCCTCGACCCCATCATGCATGGCAGTGAGCGTGAAGAGCGGTGGGGGAGCCTGTATACGGCGCATGCTGACTTCATGAAAGGCTGGACGGAAGATGCCGCGCGATTTATGACCGACCTGTGCATGAACCGGGGAATGGATTGCGGCACCACCGTGCCGTATGGTTATTCAAAAGCGAAGGCTAACGTCTGGCTCAGCAGCATGGAACCGGCACTTTCACAGCCCGATCCCCAGGTCTTACTGGTGCAGGATAACTGGAAGAACGGTGGACGCACGAAAAACAGCGAAACATTGTCGCTGGTGAAGTTCAACATCCCTCCGCTGCCTGCCGGACAGGATCCTGCCCAGTTTAAATACCGCGTGAGAATTTATGGCGGGAAAGTGGAAACTGACGGCGCGGATCAAATCTTCTTCTATCCGGCGAGTAACGACTGGGAACCGGCCACCGTGAGCTGGCAGTCACGACCGTCCTGCAACTATCGCTCGGATGCGGTGCTGTACCTGAACCACTCCCGCGAATACCGGATGGTGGACGTGGATAAAGCGGTGCGCAAGGCGCTGGCAGAAGGGAAAACCGACATTTCGTGGTATATCGGCGGCGATCGTCAGGGAAATCACTATCAGTTTGAGACGGGGTCATCTACCCAAAGCCTGATCCTGATGCTGACCGGGTTTAGCAAAACGCCGGAGATCTGATAGCGGGTAGCAAAAGGCATTCATAAAAAAAAAAGCACCGGGGAGCCCGGTGCTTTTTCTTCAGATCTTGCAGGCATCGCCGCAGTCGTCATCGGCGACAATCGCCTGGGCTTTTTTATCCGCATCGTCGAGACGTTCCGCGTTGCGCTCTTCTGCTTCATCCAGCCCGTTAAAGACTAAGTTATCGAGATCAATTTCCATGTGCCACCTGCGTTATTCAGTTTTTGATACTCGCACAGTATAAGTCAAAAAAAGCGGGCCAGGCACCCCTCAGCACATATGGATAATCCCTGCCATACTCAGTGCTTTATTGCTGAGGAAAACCGATGATTACACTCTGTAAAACCTGCGGTACCGCTTACGATGAACAGCCCAAAAACTGCCCGATTTGCGACGATGAGCGCCAGTATGTCCCGGTGACGGGCCAGGCATGGACGGACTTCGACAGCCTTACGACCACGCACACCAACAAATGGCAACAGCTGGAGCCGCAGCTGTTCAGCATCAAAACCGTTCCCGCTTTTGCCATCAACCAGCGGGCGCTCCTGCTGCGTACGCCACAGGGCAATGTTCTGTGGGACTGCATCGCCAATCTTGACCCCGCGACCAGAGCGTTAGTTGACGCGCTCGGGGGAATCAGCGCGATCGCGATTTCGCACCCGCATTACTACACCACCATGCAGGAGTGGGCCGCGGCGTTTAACGCACCGATCTACCTGCACGCCAGCGATCGGCAGTGGGTGATGCGTGACAGCCCGGCGATACGCTTCTGGGAGGAGGACGCCCTGGAGATTATGCCTTTGGTGACTCTGCTGCGGCTGGGCGGGCACTTTGCCGGCGGCACGGTGCTGCACTGGCAGTCAGGCGACGGCGTGCTGCTGGCCGGTGATATTTTGCAGGTTACGCCCGGTAAGGACGCCGTGTCGTTTATGTGGAGTTATCCGAATATGCTGCCGCTGCCTGCCCGCACCGTTGAGTCGGTGATTGGCCGACTGACAGGGAAAACGTACCAGCGCCTGTACGGGGCCTTTGAAGGGCAGAACATCCCGGCGAACGCGGATGAGATCGTGCAGCGGTCGGGCCAGAAATATATTGCTTGTCTCCGCTAAGGTGCGGTGGTTAAATTTTACGAGTGTGATCGCGATCATACCTAAACTAAAACAGATAAAAGAGAAATGGCTATGCAACATATCATTGAAGGTTTTCTCAGCTTTCAAAAAGAGATTTTCCCGCAACGTAAAGAGCTTTTTCGTAGTTTAGCGTCCAGTCAGAATCCCAAAGCGCTGTTCATCTCCTGCTCCGACAGCCGTCTGGTTCCGGAACTGGTTACGCAACAGGAGCCAGGACAGCTCTTTGTCATTCGAAACGCGGGCAACATTGTGCCACCGTTCGGGCCGGAGCCTGGCGGTGTCTCTGCGACCATCGAATATGCTGTTGTTGCCCTGGGCGTGACCGATATCGTTATTTGCGGCCACTCCAACTGCGGCGCAATGAAGGCGATTGCTGACAACGCCGATCTGGAGCCGATGCCAGCCGTTTCCCACTGGCTGCGCTATTCTGATGCGGCAAAAGCGGTGGTTGAGAAGAAAACCTGGGATAAGCCAATCGATAAGGTGAATGCGATGGTGCAGGAGAACGTCTTTGCGCAGCTGAGCAATATCAAGACCCATCCGTCGGTGGCGGTAGGCCTGCGCAACAACGCCATTCGCCTGCACGGCTGGGTATATGACATCGAAAGCGGCAAAATCCTTGCCCTGGACAAGAACACTAAATCGTTCGTGTCGCTGTCGGAAAACCCGGACGTCTTCTTCGAGTAACCCGACCCCGCAGGGCAGGGAAGCTCTGTTAAAATTCCATGAATGGTAACTTCCTTCGCACGCCTGTCGCAGGTTTTCCAGCCGCTTTCGCCATCGCTTTACCAATTTCAGCGCACTCAGACAAACCCTGAACAAAGGGATGATCGTGCATCAGCCAGGGGATCGCCCCAAAAGCGATGCGCCCCCGCAGTGATGCAGGCGCCTGCAACGTATAGTCTTCCCCCACGTCCGGGACGTCATCGCCGGTTTCCGCAAGCTGTTTACGCAGGGTGGGGAAGGGAATGTCCTTGTTTCTGAGTGGCTTTTGCCCGCGCGCATCGATAAACACGTCGAAGCGGTAACGCTTTTCTGCCGTGGTGATGACGGTCTGATCGCTGCCGATATCCAGGTCGTAATCATCACCGAGTGCGACCACGCTAATGATCCCTGCCTCGCGCAGCGCCAGTAAACGGCGGATAGACTGCGGTGGAATGGCGGCATAATTATCGATAAACACACGCTCCAGCCCGGATTTAAACCGCTCTCTGTCATGCTCACTGAGTGAAGGGACGATGGCCTGAACCACTTCATGCAGACGAAGCACGGTATAGCGCCAGGCAACGGTGCGTTTTTCGCGCTTGTTGCGCTCCACTTCTTTCAGATTCGCTTCGGCCCAGGTGAAAGGGCCATGCTTTTTACGATCCTCAAACCAGACATCACGAAGCGTGTCGGCATTCAGCGTACCGAGCGATATCGCCTGGCACCAGCGCGGATCGGCCAGCTCGAGCTCTTTCACCATCAGCGCAAAGATGCGGTCAAGCAGCCCGTCCGGGCCTTTGGCGATTTCGCTTTCCGCCACAGACTCCGTTAACACGGACAGCGGTTCATAAGGGATAGGGCAGTAGAAGTCGGCCTCCGGCAGAACGCCCGTGCGGGACATCAGCGTGATATTTAACCCTTCGCTGCCTTTATTGACAACGAACTGCTCCCCGCTAAACCGGCCATGCTGCATCACAACCGCCATTGCAGCATCCAGCCCGCTGAGGGAAGTACCCATGATCCCCACCTCACAGGCTCGGACCTCCGCGTCCATCAGCCCTGACCATGGGCTTGGGAAATATGCGCGGGTGGTTTCATCTTCATCAGGCCAGACGTGGCCGGTGGCAACAACCGCAAGATCAAACCGCCTTGAGAAAGGGGCATCGTTCACTGAAAGGGCCACACCGTCTGCATCAGCCTTAATATCCGTGACTTCTGCGTTGGGGTGCACCTCGACATGAAAGCCCGACTTTTTCGCCTCAGCAACGACGGCAAGAAACCGATCGTGAAAATATTCACCCAACAGAATACGCGGCAGGAATTGCCGGTCGTGCAGTTTCTCACTATCGACGTTATAGCGGGCAAGATGGGCCGCACTCTGCTGTTTGAGCCAGTCGAGGTAGGTAATAAAAATGGGCGGGATTTCGATACTGGCGATGTTCGCCAGCATCAGCCGGGAATTATCCTCGTCGCTGTAGGGCATCCCGACACCGGGTTGGTCTGCCTTTTCGAACACGGTGATCGAAAGCGGTGCTGCGTTGTTAAGAAGTGAGTAAAAGGTATAAATCCCTGTTGGACCTGAGCCGATAATGGCGATTTTTTTCATCGAAAGCGTTCCTGCATTTCTGAACCATAAAATAAGCGTAGCAGGAGAAAGGTTAAATCATTCAATGAAGGAAAAAATTAAGACGTTTTGAAGAGGGGATGTTGCGCCCCTTCTTGAACTTATGGGAAGGTCAATTCAATTGACCCTGGCTGATTAGATATGATTCTGCCTGATTTCTGAAAGGAAAGACTGTTTGTTCCCAGGTTTAACGATTATCTGTATGTGATGGGGGTTAAAAAGTACGGTAACTTCGCCGGCGGGCTTGACCTGCACAGCGTCAGTGAGGAGAACCAGCTGATTTTATCAGGAGAATTCTCCATCTTACGGTCAGTGTACTTTTTAACATGCAGGCTGATGCCGCCCGTGGAAGACAGCCCTGCTCGGGCTCAAAAGATGGCATAGCACACTGTACATCGGATGGTCGTTTTGTCTGCAATGACGGAAGTCTGAGCCAGTCGAAGCGATTCTGTTCAGGTTATGGTGCCTCCGAACTGCCCCGGCAGGTAAAACCCTCCCCCTCCGCCAGGCAAGCGCAGACGAAAAAGAAAACAGCCGTGAAAGGCCAGGAGCAGCGTGTTGTAGAAAACAATGCGCAGTTCGATACACAACCGCGGCAACCTACATGCGCCCTTCTCTATATGGCCAACAAGCCCGGATTCACCCATTTACCCGTTTGTTCAGGAAATCAGTATTTATCCGCCAGTGTAAACGTTCTTTGTCTGTTATTCGAACTGATAAGACGCTTGCAGGTGGAAACCCACCTGAACGCGCTGGACGACGCTGTTACAGCGTATGGCATTAAAGCATGCCGTTCGCACCTTCCGGCTACATGGCGAACTTACTGCATGGCTGGGGTTTATGTTTTCTGCATGATTGATAAAAGGGAGGGAAAATTATGACCAGGGCTGAAGAGTTTTGTCGTTCCTGAAATGTGAACACTGGCAGATGGATGCGCACGCATCGCTCAAAAAACGATCTTTTTCGGGCGGATACTGAGATCAGAAAAGCATATGACCTTGAACAGTAATCACAATGACTGGAGGGATATGCTAATGAAGCGACAAGATATAAACGCATTAAAGAATTTTGATTTTCTGGCACGCAGTTTTGCCCGTATGTACGCCCTGGGCCAGCCAGTTGATATCGATGCCGTGACCGGCAATATGAGTTATGAACAGCAGGCATGGTTCCGGGAGCGATATGACCACTACCGAAAGCAGGCTGAGCGGGCGAGAGTGATAGAACTGCGATGATGTAACGAATAACGGGCTTAACGGCCCGTTGCGTTTTTTAGGTTCCAGCTACATTTTGCAGCTCCTGAGGTTGAAATATTGTGCGGTAACCTCATATAGAAAGCGGGTAAGGAATACCTGCCCGTAAGACATGAACTTTTTGAATATTCTTTTTTACTGTTCAGGAGGTACATGATGACTCTGAGAGCTTTTCCCATGTTGAACGATCTCTCCGACTCTCTGTTTGCGGACCGTTTTAACCGTATCGATCGCCTTTTTAGCCAGCTAACCGGCAGTACGCCGTTGCCCTCCACGCCTTCTTACAATATCCGGCGGGTGGGTGATAACCGCTATGAACTGACGCTGAGCGTGCCGGGCTGGAAAGAGAGCGAACTGGAAATTGAAACCGTTGGCGGTCAGCTGAATATCAGCGGTAAACGTGAAGAAGAGAAAACCGAAAACGGCGAAGAAGGGTGGATCCATCGGGGTATCAGCCGCAGCGACTTCCGGGCCAGCTATAGTCTGCCGGAGCATGTGAAAGTAACCGGCGCTTCGCTGGAAAACGGCTTGCTGGCGATTGAATTACACCAGGATATCCCGGAAGAAGAGAAACCGCAGCGCATCGCCATCAACAACAACCCGGCGATTGAACATAAGCAGTAATCATTGATTGACGTTGTTTTCACGCCCGGCAAACGCCGGGCGTTTTGCTAACCTGATGGGGCTTATGCCATTCCGCTCTTTCGCTGCACGCGCGGGCTGGAGGTCACTTTCGATGTGCTTAAAAGGTTTGCTGCCTCTGCATGAGGCTGAACGGGAATGAAATGTGCGAGAAAACAGATTGGTGCGTCTGAATGGACTCGAACCATCGACCCCCACCATGTCAAGGTGGTGCTCTAACCAACTGAGCTACAGACGCAGAATGGTGCGTTCAATTGGACTCGAACCAACGACCCCCACCATGTCAAGGTGGTGCTCTAACCAACTGAGCTATGAACGCATTGTGTTGTCGGTGACAACGGGGACGAATATTAGCGGCACAGCCCCAAGGTGGCAAGAGGGAAAATGCATTTTTCTCTCTGATTTCACGCGATTGCTTCATTACCGCGCAAAGTGAAGAGAAAGTAGCCGCCAGGCGGCGGCTACTGTGTTATTAACGTGCAGCGCGCTGCAAAATTACCGCAGACGGCTGACGTTGCAGGAAGCGCATACGCAGCATCATCATAATGGCCGCAGACGTTAAGCCGATGATAAAGCCCATCCAGAATCCGGCTGGCCCCATGCGATCCACCACCAGATCCGTGAACGCCAGAATGTACCCGCACGGCAGACCCAGCACCCAGTAAGCGATAAAGGTGATAAAGAAGATGGAACGCGTATCTTTATACCCACGCAGCACGCCGCTTCCAATCACCTGGATGGAGTCAGAGATCTGATAAATGGCCGCCAGCAGCATCAGATGCGAGGCCAGGGTCACTACCTCCGGGTTGTCGTTATAGAGCAGGGCAATTTGCTCACGCAACAGCACGGTAAAGAGCGCGGTACAGACTGCCATGCAGACGCCGACGCCGAGGCCGGTGCGGGCTGCCGTTTGCGCGTCCAGCGTCGAGCCTTGCCCCAGACGGAAGCCCACGCGAATCGTCACCGCGGCAGCCAGGGACATCGGCAGGACGAACATCAAAGAGCTGAAGTTCAGGGCGATCTGGTGTCCTGCGACATCAATAATCCCTAACGGCGAGACCAGCAGGGCGACGACGGCAAACAGCGTCACTTCGAAGAACAGCGCCAGCGCAATGGGTAACCCCAGCTGAATGAGACGGGTCATGAGCGTCCAGTCAGGTGCGCTGAACGAGGTGTCGTTACGAATGTCACGCATGGATCGCGCATGTTTAATGTAGGTGAGCATACAGCCGAACATCACCCAGTACACCGCAGCCGTTGCCACGCCGCAGCCCACGCCGCCGAGTTCCGGCATGCCAAAATGACCGTAAATGAAGATATAGTTCACGGGAATGTTCACCAGCAAGCCGATAAAGCCCATCACCATGCCCGGCTTGGTTTTTGCCAGCCCTTCACACTGGTTACGTGCCACCTGGAAGAACAGATAGCCGGGCGCGCCCCAGAGCAGGGCGCGCAGATAACCGACCGCCTTATCCGCCAGCGCCGGGTCGATATTATGCATGGCGCGAATAATATACCCGGCGTTCCACAGGACGATCATAATCAGGACGGAGACACCCCCGGCCAGCCAGAAGCCCTGGCGCACCTGATGGGCCACGCGGTCGCGTCGACCGGAGCCGTTAAGCTGCGCGATAACGGGCGTCAGCGCCAGCAGCAGGCCGTGACCAAAAAGAATGGCCGGAAGCCAGATTGAGGTTCCGATCGCCACGGCGGCCATATCGGTGGCGCTGTAACCACCGGCCATTACCGTATCCACAAATCCCATTGCGGTTTGGGCTACCTGCGCGACGATCACCGGTATGGCCAGTGCCAATAACTGACGCGCTTCGATCATATACTTCTGCACGTGAACACCTTTGTATTGTAGTTATTTGAGAGACTAAAAAGGCCGCCGTTACTGGCAGCAAGAAGAAAAAACAGAGGGATGCCAGCTATTGTAGCGGGGTTTAACTAATTATCTAGTGAAAAAATCGCCAGAAATTGCGCATCACTGGCAACCTGTTTTTTCAACTGTTATTGTGGTGGGATTATACGGTGTCATCGCCGTTCGGAATGAACAGGAGCTGTAAGCATGTTTACTGGTATTGTGCAGGGCACTGCCAAAGTGGTGTCCATTGATGAAAAACCGAATTTCCGTACTCACGTAGTTGAGCTGCCTGAATATATGCTCGACGGCATTGAAACCGGGGCGTCGATAGCGCATAACGGCTGCTGCCTGACGGTGACCGAAATTAACGGTAACCAGATAAGCTTTGATTTAATGAAAGAGACGCTGCGTATCACTAACCTGGGTGAGCTGGTGGTGGGAGATATCGTTAACGTTGAACGCGCGGCGAAATTCAGCGATGAGATTGGCGGGCATCTGATGTCGGGCCATATTATGACCACCGCAGAAGTGGCGAAAATCGTGACCTCGGAAAATAACCGTCAAATCTGGTTTAAGGTGCAGGATCCGTCATTAATGAAATACATCCTTTATAAAGGATTTATTGGCATCGATGGGATTAGTCTGACCGTCGGTGAAGTGACGCCAACGCGTTTTTGCGTGCATTTAATTCCTGAAACGCTGCAACGTACTACGCTTGGCGCAAAAAAACTGGGGCAGCGCGTAAATATCGAAATTGATCCCCAGACCCAGGCGGTCGTGGATACCGTTGAGCGCGTACTGGCGGCGAAAGAGGCGGCGATAATTAAAACCAAGGAAGAAGAATAAAAAATAACCCCGGTTAACCGGGGTTATTTTTTCAGCGAGCCACACGCAAACCGTGCTCAATCCCACGACTAAACACCACCTGCCAAAGCTGTATATCCCGCGCACGGAACGCGCCCGCACAGGCATTCAGATAATAGCTAAACATCCGTTTGAATCGTTCCGAATAGTTGTCGGCGATTTCAGGCCATGCAGCCTGGAAACGTTCATGCCAGGCCATCAGGGTGGTGTCGTAATCTGCGCCGAAGTTATGCCAGTCTTCCACAATAAAATGCGGTTCGCTGGCGTTCGCAATCTGGCGAACAGAGGGTAAACAGCCATTCGGGAAGATATATTTGTTGATCCAGGGATCCACATTGTTATCGGTGCGTTTAGAGCCGATGGTGTGTAGCAGGAAAATTCCCTCAGGCTTCAGGTTACGATCGGCGACCTCGAAGTAAGTCTTGTAGTTCTTCGGCCCCACGTGCTCGAACATACCTACGGAAACAATGCGATCGAACTGCTCGTTCAGGTCGCGGTAGTCCTGAAGCCGAATATCAACATCCAGACCCAGACAGCGTTCCTGCGCCATCTTCTGCTGTTCAGCCGAAATCGTGACGCCGACTACGCTGACGCCGTAATTTTTAGCCATAAACCAGGCAAGACCACCCCAGCCACAGCCGATGTCCAGCACACGCATACCGGGCTGTAACTGCAATTTATCGCAGATCAGTTGCAGCTTGTCCTGCTGCGCCTCTTCCAGGGTCGTCGCTTTTTTCCAGTATCCGCAGGAGTACTGCATTAAAGGATCGAGCATACGGCTGAACAGATCGTTGCCAAGATCGTAATGCTCTTTACCGACGATCCACGCCCGTTTTTTACTTTGCAGATTGAACAGGCGGGCGGAGGCAATGCGTAAGGTATCTTTGAAATGACGAGGGAGCTGTTTTTCAAGACCGGCGCGTAATACGCTGGAGAAGAACATATCCAGCCGCTCACACTCCCACCAGCCGTCCATATAGCTTTCACCCAGCCCTAACGACCCCTCCTGTAACACGCGTTTGAAAAAATCGGGATGCTTTATCTGGGGATCGGAGGGGGATGAGCCATTAATCGTAATGCCCGCACGTCCCAACAGTTCACTGACGATCCGGGACCAGTTATCGTCCGGAACGCTGACTTCTTCTATACACGATGAACTCATAGCTTCTCCATCACCTTGCTGTGATCAGAACCTTAAAACAGCGTAGACGCTTTTTTGGTTTGTGAGAAATCTCACGGTAAATGCCCGCGAGGCTAATATCCGACGTAGAACAGAGGAAGGGAGATAACCCTTGCCGAAATGCCTTCCATGGTAAAACGGGAGCGCTCCGGCTCCCGTTAACACTTAATATTTATCGTATTTAATCGAACCAAATTCAGTATAGGCCGCAAAATTTGGTGATTCAACAGAAAATTGTTAGCAACCTAATCACTGGTTTTTAACATAGTTTCCCACGCAATCAGGCGTGCGACGTTTCTGTCTGCGCGTTTTCACTCTGCTCGCGATGGGCTGAGGACTGCATCCGATAGCCCAAACCAGCCAGTGCAACGGTGACCAACATCACGCTGGTGGTGGTGAGCAGCGGGGTTGCAATCAACGCAGAGACCACGAGACTTGCCAGGAAGCACAGGCCAAGTTGCAGGGTATTTTGCAGCGCGGCAGCGCGGCCTGTCGCCTGCGGAAATGGACGCAACGCCTGGGCTACAACAATAGGGTAGATGGCCCCGTTAGCGATCGCCATGACGCAGAACGGAATCAAAATTTCTGCAAGCCCGGCGCCGGGAATAAAGCCGACAGCCCAGGTCGCAATCACGCTTAGCGCATACAAAACCAGCAGCCAGGGCAGCATCTGTTGGCCTTCCCATTTTTGCAGCGCGGCGCGACAGCCATAGCCACCCACCAGGAAGGCGATGGTCTGTGGTACATAGCTCAGGCCGATAGCCGCCGGGCTGTAGCCCATGTCATGCAGAATGAACGGCGAACCGGTTAGCCAGGCAAAGAAGCTGGCAGAGCAGGCAGCATAAATCAGCACGTTACCGCGATAGGCTTTCGACCGCAGTAAAGAGGTAAAGGTGATGGGCTTTGCGTCCGGATGCGTCTCTTTTTTATGCGCAGGTTTAAGCCCGAAAGCAGGCAGCATCAGGACCAGCGTAATAGCAAAGAGCGTGGCGAAAATGGCCTGCCAGTCGAAATGCGCCAGGATCCAGCTGCCCAGTAACGGGGCAAGCGCCGGCGACAGGCCGACCAGCGGCATAATAGTGGCGAATATGCGGTTAGTGCGCGAGGCGGGGTAGTAATCGGTCACCAGCGCCTGCCAGGTCACCGCTGCGGCGCAGACACCGACCGCCTGAATAAAGCGCAGCGCCAGCAACCAGGCGGCATCGCGGACCCACAGCATGCCCAGACAGCCTACGGCAAAAATCGCCAGCCCCAACAACAGGACGGGCTTACGGCCAAAACGATCCGAGAGCGGCCCCCACAGCAATTGCGCAAAAGCAAAGCCGGCGAGGAACAAACTTAAACTGGCGCTGATGGCGGCGGCAGGGGTTTGCAAATCTTCCTGCATCGCGGCGAACGCGGGCAGATACATATCGGTCGCCAAAAAGCCCAGCACGCTTAAGCCGCCGAGCCAGACTAAAAATCCTTTCCTGGGTTGCACTTTTTTCTCCTGAGGAGGCAGGTGTACGTTGGCGCAGAGTGTAGGGAGTGCAAAGCGGCTTGTGAAACGCTAATATTTGGCGGGTGCGTTCAAAAAATTTGCAGGCTAAAGATGTGGTCAGATTATTCCCTTGAAGTGGTTGATGCCGTGGCGCGTAACGGCAGCTTTACCGGTGCCGCCCAGGAGCTGCATCGCGTTCCCTCGGCTATCAGCTATACGGTGCGCCAGCTGGAAGCGTGGCTGGCGGTCCCGCTGTTCGAGCGGCGCCATCGCGACGTGGAGCTCACGCCTGCCGGAGCGTGGTTTTTGAAGGAAGGGCGGTCTGTTATCAAAAAAATGCAGATCACCCGTGAGCAGTGCCAGCAGATCGCCAACGGCTGGCGCGGGCATCTCGCTATCGCGGTGGATAACATCGTTAAGCCGGAGCGGACCCGGCAGATGATCGTCGATTTCTATCGTCATTTTTCCGACGTCGAACTGCGTGTTTCGCAGGAAGTGTTCAACGGCGTCTGGGATGCGCTGGCGGACGGCAGGGCGGAGATGGCGATTGGTGCAACCCAGGCGATCCCGGTTGGGGGGCGCTACGCGTTTCGCGACATGGGCATGCTGAGCTGGACCTGCGTGGTCGCGCGCGATCACCCGCTGGCGGCGCTGGAAGGTCCGCTGAGCGATGACACCTTACGCAACTGGCCCTCGCTGGTGCTGGAAGATACCTCCCGCTCGTTGCCCAAGCGCATTACCTGGCTGCTGGATAATCAGCGCCGCGTGGTCGCACCGGACTGGGAGTCGTCGGCCACCTGTCTGAGCGCGGGGCTGTGCGTTGGCATGGTGCCGGTGCATTTTGCGCGCCCGCGCATCGACGCGGGAGAGTGGGTGGCTCTGACGCTGGAAAACCCCTTCCCGGATGCCGCGTGCTGTCTGACGTGGCAGCAAAACGACGTCTCGCCCGCCATGGCCTGGCTGCTGGATTATCTGGGCGACAGCGAAACGCTGAACCGGGAGTGGTTGCGGGAACCAGCATAGCTGGCCCCGTAATGAGATTAACGACGGTAGTCGCGGAACGGACCGTCCGCAACGGAACGGCGTTCAATCAGGCGCGGGTGAACTTCAATGGACTGGGACTGTTCACGCTTGTTGACGATCCTGTCCAGCAGCATATTGAAGGCCGTTTCACCCAGCGAATCTTTCGGCTGGTGAATGGTGGTCAGCGCCGGGGTAAAGAAGCGGGCGTTGCGCACGTTGTCATAGCCGATCACCGAGATATCCTGCGGGACGCGCAGGCCGAGTTCATCCGCCGCGCAGAGCGCGCCCATCGCCATGATGTCGCCGCCGCAGAACACCGCGGTAGGGCGATGCGGCTGGGAGACGATCTGCTGCATGGCGCGATAGCCCGACTCCGGCTCGAAGTCGCCCTGAACAATCCAGTTTTCCGGCACGGTGATCAGCGCCTCTTCCATCGCTTTCATGAAACCGGCCAGACGGCCAGCCCCGGTGTTACGCTCCAGCGGACCCGGGATCACGCCAATTTCACGATGACCGCGTTCTACCAGATAACGCCCCGCCATGTAGCCGCCTTCAAAGGCGTTATCAATAACGGAGTCGGTAAAGTCTGCGCGCGCTTCGCCCCAGTCCATGACCACCATCGGAATGTGGCGATACTCTTCCAGCATGGAAAGGACCGACTCGGGGTATTCAGAACACATTACCAGCAGGCCGTCGACGCGCTTTTGCGCCATCATTGACAGGTAAGCGCGCTGTTTTTCAATGTTGTTCCACGCGTTGCCCAGAATCAGGGTATAGCCTTTCTGGAAGCAGTTTTTTTCAACGGCTTCGATGATTTCAGCAAAGTAGGCCGCTTCACTGCTGGTGGCCAGCAGACCAATCGATTTGGTGTGATTAACCTTCAGGCTGCGGGCGACCGCACTTGGCGAGTAGTGCAGCTCTTTGATTGCCGCCCAGACGGCATTACGCGTCTCTTCAGCGACGAAACGCGTTTTGTTAATAACATGTGATACGGTTGTAGTGGAAACGTTTGCGCGTTTTGCTACGTCTTTAATTGTTGCCATTAAATGTCACTCCAGACCATATCCTAAGCTCCTGAAAAAATTGAAGGTAAACGTTTGCCTTCTCTCACCCTTATCACGCAAACATGAGTTGCGACACGCCGGGAAAACGACACAGGACGTCAGGAGGGGGTCAGTGGCCGGTACGCTAATAAATTTAGCGTGGAATTTTGTCCTATCTTGATGAAAAGGGGAAGAGGTAAAGTGGATATCCGTTTAAATCCTGGAAGATTTTTGACCTGAACTGTGTAAAAATGAGCAAGCTCACTTTTCGTAGGGTGAATAAAAGGAGAAAAATTGATGAGTACCGATCTGAAGTTTTCGCTGTTTACCACCATTGTTGTTCTTGCTCTGATTGTTGCCGGTGGTTTAACCGCTGCACTGCACTGATTCAGGCAGAGGGAGAACTTTCTCCCTCTCTTGCCGCTATTGTTACCTCTCCGGCAAAAATCTTTTGCCAAAATGTTAACTTCTCATTTTTTGTGATTGATGTCATGCTTTTGACTTCTTAGTTCTGTGCCGGGTTATGGCACGGTATCCGGAGTCTCTTCATGAAAATCAATTTTCCCCTGCTGGCCCTGGCGATTGGCGCCTTTGGGATTGGCACCACTGAATTCTCCCCTATGGGGTTATTGCCTGTTATCGCCCGGGGTGTGGACGTCTCAATTCCTGCGGCCGGTATGTTAATTAGCGCCTACGCGATTGGCGTGATGGTGGGCGCGCCGCTGATGACGCTGCTGCTTTCCCACCGCGCTCGCCGCAATGCGCTGATTTTCCTGATGGCGATTTTCACTCTCGGAAATGTGCTTTCCGCGATTTCGCCCGATTACACCACTCTGATGCTTTCGCGCATTCTGACCAGCCTCAACCATGGCGCCTTCTTCGGACTGGGCTCGGTTGTTGCCGCCAGCGTGGTGCCAAAACATAAGCAGGCCAGCGCGGTAGCCACTATGTTCATGGGCCTCACCATCGCTAATATCGGCGGCGTTCCCGCTGCCACCTGGCTGGGAGAAGCCATCGGCTGGCGTATGTCTTTCCTCGCAACCGCCGGACTGGGCGTGGTCGCGATGGTTGCGCTGTTCTTCTCACTGCCGAAAGGAAGTGCGGGAGAACGTCCGGAAGTACGTAAAGAGCTGGCGGTGCTGATGCGTCCTCAGGTGTTGTCCGCGCTGCTTACCACGGTACTGGGGGCCGGGGCGATGTTTACGCTCTACACCTATATCTCCCCGGTGCTGCACGACATTACCCACGCAACGCCACTCTTTGTTACCGCGATGCTGGTGCTGATTGGTGTCGGGTTCTCGATTGGCAACTATCTCGGCGGGAAATTTGCCGACCGCTCCGTCAGTGGAACACTGAAAGGTTTTTTAACGCTGCTGATTGTCATCATGGTGGCGATTCCGTGGCTGGCGCGTAACGAAGTGGGTGCCGCGATTGCCATGGTGGTGTGGGGCGCCGCAACCTTTGCCGTGGTGCCACCGTTGCAGATGCGCGTAATGCGCGTTGCGCACGAAGCGCCGGGGCTCTCTTCGTCGGTGAATATCGGTGCGTTTAACCTGGGCAATGCGCTGGGGGCCGCAGCGGGCGGGGCGGTGATCTCAGGTGGTTTGGGTTACAGCTTTGTGCCGGTGATGGGGGCGATCATTGCTGCACTCGGCCTGCTGCTGGTGATGATGTCTGGTCGTAAACAGCCTGAAGCGGTGTGTACGGCGGAATAAACAAAAACGCAGAAGGGCTGCCCCTTCTGCGTGTCTCTTACGCGGCGAAGTTCTTCGCAACAAATTCCCAGTTAACCAGTGCCCAGAAGTGTTCCAGGTAGTTCGGGCGCGCATTACGGTAATCAATGTAATAGGCGTGTTCCCATACGTCCACGGTCATCAGCGGCGTGGCGCTGGTGGTCAGAGGGGTACCCGCATTAGAAGTGGAAACGATAGCCAGTTTGCCATCAGCCTCTTTTACCAGCCAGGTCCAGCCGGAGCCAAAGTTTTTAACGGCTGCGTCAGTAAACTTCGTTTTAAAATCCGCGAAACTGCCGAACGCGGCGTTAATCGCTGCCGCCAGCTCACCGGTAGGTTCTCCGCCTGCATTGGGGGCCAGGCAGTGCCAGTAGAAGGTGTGGTTCCACACCTGTGCGGCGTTGTTGAATACGCCGCCGTCTGAACTGCGCACGATCTCTTCCAGCGTTTTGCCTTCAAAATCGGTGCCCTTGATCAGATTGTTCAGGTTGGTGACATAGGTCTGGTGATGCTTGCCGTAATGGTACTCCAGGGTTTCCGCGGAAATGTGCGGGGCCAGGGCGTCTTTTGCATACGGTAGTGCAGGTAATTCGAACGACATTGCTTCTCTCCTTATAGTTTTATACGTTGCCAATAACCCTACAGACAACAAGGACAGAATAGCAAATTGAAAGGGTATGCAAAAGAGGAACTTACCCTGCCATGGAGGCGGCAGGGCAGGGTTTAGCGAATGGTTTTTGGCGTCATCACGCGGCGCGCACCCACATAGTGGCGCACCCAATAATCTTCGCTGAGAGAGGTGATCTGAATGTCCTGACCGCTGCGCGGTGACTGGATAAATTTACCGTTACCCACATACACCCCAACGTGATCGGCCGTACCGCGTCCCTGGGTGCGGAAGAACACCAGGTCGCCATTTTGCAGTTCGCCACGGTTTACAGGCGCGGCGTCGCGCAGATGGTACATCTCATTGGCGGTGCGTGGAATGCGAAACTTCACCAGATCTTTATAGGCATAATAAACCAGCCCACTACAGTCAAAACCGGTGCGCGGAGAGGTGCCACCCCAGCGATACGGTTTACCTATTTGCCCCATCAGTTTGTTCATCGCCGTTTTTTGCGCTTTCTGCATACGCGCTTTATGCACGTCAGCCAGCGTCGTCACTTTTGCGCATTTCGTTTTATGGCCTTTGCGCACGGTGCATTTTTCATTCACCAGGCTGGCGGTCGTGCGGGTGGTTTTGTGCGTGCCGGAACGGAGAGTTTTGGTTTTACTGGAGGCGGTCTTTTTGGTCTGAGCGGTGGTTTTCTTCTTTACTGTTTTACTGGTGGTTTTTTTCTTACGTTCTGTGGTTTTTGCCAGATGCGATTTTTGTACAGCAGAATGCCGCGCCTGTTCAGAGGCGTTCGCCGCTGGCGTAAATGAGAGTGTGGTAAACAGTAAAGCACAGAGCGTCATCGAGATTTTAGTTATCCGCGCCACTGGGCAGTCCCCTGATAAATGCAGGCCACAATGCATACCCGCGTGAGATTTACAAAACCTGTCGATTCTAATCCATAAAATCAGAAGAAGTTAATAGCATTTTTCATTCAAAAATTATGTTTCGTTAGCAAGTGCAAAAAAATTCACCATTCTGACGCACTCCTGTTCGCTCCTTAAGCAAAACCGCACCTCGTCTGGGGATAAACGACATTAGCAATGCAACTTTATGCGATAAGCGATAATATAATTAGACGTGACAAAAATGTTATTTTCCGATGTCGGCCTGACCCGCTACAATGTCAGACTGATGCCGTAACAGAAGTTAAAGGAAGCAAGACATGAGCACCACTATTGAAAAAATTCAGCGCCAGATCGCTGAAAACCCGATTCTCCTGTACATGAAAGGTTCTCCGAAGCTGCCAAGCTGCGGCTTCTCCGCGCAAGCGGTTCAGGCGCTGTCCGCCTGTGGTGAGCGTTTTGCTTACGTTGATATCCTGCAAAACCCGGACATTCGCGCTGAACTGCCAAAATACGCCAACTGGCCGACCTTCCCACAGCTGTGGGTTGATGGTGAACTGGTCGGCGGATGCGACATCCTGATTGAAATGTATCAGCGCGGCGAACTGCAACAGCTGATCAAAGAGACTGCGGCGAAGTATAAAACCGAAGAGCCGGACGCAGAGTAAGTTTTCTGCGGATATAAAAAAGCGACCACATTATGTTGGTCGCTTTTTTTTGCCTGTGGGGCTATTGATTACCCAACCTACGATTGAAGATCGGCCTCGTCGCCCATCGGCAGCGGCCAGCCGCCGAGACGTTTCCAGCGGTTGACGATCTCACAGAACAGCTCCGCCGTACGCTCGGTGTCGTATAACGCGGAATGCGCCTGGGTGCCGTCAAACGCAATACCCGCCGTGATGCAGGCTTTAGAGAGCACGGTTTGCCCCAGCGCCAGGCCGCTCAGCGCGGCGGTGTCGAAGGTCACAAACGGATGGAATGGATTACGCTTGAGCGAGGCACGCTCGGCGGCAGCCATAGTGAAGCTGTGATCAAAGGTGGCATTGTGGGCCACCATGATGGCGCGGCTACAGTCATTCTCTTTCATGCCTTTGCGCACCATTTTGAAAATGGCGTGCAGCGCCTCGTATTCGCTTACCGCCCCGCGCAGCGGGTTTGTCGGATCGATACCGTTAAAGGCCAGCGCCTCTGGCTGTAAGTTTGCCCCTTCAAAGGGTTCAACGTGGAAATGCAGCGTGGTGTCCGGTACAAGCCAGCCCTGTTCATCCATCTTCAGCGTGATGGCGGCAATCTCAAGCAGCGCATCGGTTTTAGCGTTAAATCCGGCTGTTTCAACATCAATGACAACGGGATAAAAACCACGAAAACGGTCGCACAGACCGGTAAATTGAGCGTTATCGGACATCAGGGTCTCTTACAAGGGGGAAAAAGCAGTGCGCATTATGGCAAATTTTGAGAGGGGATGCAGCAAAACAACGGGCGCATAGTGCGCCCTGCGGGATCAATTGCCCAGGCCGCGACCAGCGTCTTTGGCTTCGATCAGTTCGATTTTATAACCGTCCGGATCTTCCACAAACGCAATTACGGTGGTACCGCCTTTAACCGGACCGGCTTCACGGGTGACGTTACCGCCATTGCTGCGGATACGTTCGCAGGCTTCGGCGGCGTTATCCACTTCCAGCGCGATGTGGCCGTAAGCTGTACCCAGCTCGTAGCTGTCCACGCCCCAGTTGTAGGTCAGCTCGATGACCGCTTCATCAGATTCCGGGCCGTAACCGACAAACGCCAGAGAGTATTTATATTCCGGATTTTCGCTGGTGCGCAGCAGCTTCATGCCCAGAACGTTAGTGTAGAAATCGATGGAACGTTGCAGGTCGCCAACGCGCAGCATGGTGTGAAGTAGGCGCATAATTTCCTCATTAACCAGTGGAATGGATTATCTTTTTGAACAGAAACGATGTTTTAGTATAGCGGCGAAAGGTCGCCGCTATCAATGTACAAAGCGGGATTACAGTGAAGGGTAGTCGGTATAACCTTCCGCGCCGCCGCCATAGAAGCTTTCAGGACGCTGCGGGTTCAGTTCGGCTTTTTTCTGCAAACGGGCAACCAGATCCGGGTTAGCAATGTAGTCACGGCCAAAGGCCACGGCGTCGATCAGGCCTTTACCGATCAAATCCTCGGCTTTCTCTGCCGTATACGCACCCGCCCCGATAATCACGCCGTGGAAGCGCTCGCGCACTTTCTGACGGAAGGCTTCACTGTAAGGCTTGCCGCCTGCCCAGTCCGGCTCGGACATGTGCAGATAGGCGATACCGCGTTTCGCCAGCTCTTCAATCAGATACAGCGCGTCTGCTTCTTCGTTCGGACCGTTGTCGACGTTCTGGAAAGTACCGATCGGGGAGACACGAATACCAATGCGGTCTGCGCTCCACTCATTACAAACAGCATCAACCACTTCAAGCACCAGACGCGCGCGGTTTTCAACGCTGCCGCCGTACTGGTCGGTACGCTGGTTGGAAGACGGGGACAGGAACTGATGCAGCAGGTAACCGTGCGCAGAGTGCAGCTCAACCAGGTCGAAGCCCGCTTCACGGGCGTTGGCGACGGCCTGACGGAAATCATTCACAATACCCGGGAGCTCGTCCAGCTCCAGCGCGCGTGGCGTGGTGGTGTCGACGCGGATCGCATTACCGTTTTCATCGCGCAGGGAAGTGCGGGTATTGGCGTTCAGGGCAGAGGCAGAAACCGGCGCCTGACCGCCAGGCTGGATGCTGCTGTGTGAGATACGACCGGTGTGCCACAGCTGAACCGCAATACGGCCATCTTCAGCATGCACGCCTGCGGTGATTTTTTTCCACGCGGCGATCTGTTCCGGGCTGTGCAGACCCGGTGCACCGGCGTAGCCTTTTGCCTGAGCAGAAATCTGCGTGGCTTCGGAGATAATCAGGCCCGAGCTGGCGCGCTGACGGTAATACTCACCCATCAATGGCGTTGGGATATCGCCCGGCTCGATGCTGCGCAGACGGGTAAGTGGGGCCATAAACACGCGGTTTGGGGCAGTAACGGCACCCACTTTCAGTGGGGTAAACAGCTTTTCAGCGGACATAACGGCTCCTGAGTAGACCAGTCGACTAGTAAAAGGGTAAATAAAAACGCCGGCTACACGCCAGGCGCGGTAATACAGTTTTTCACATGCGCCAGCGCGCTTTCGAGCGGCACGGCGCTGCGAGACATTTTTGCTTGCAGGTTGGCGCCTAACCAGAGGGAATAGAGCACCTGTGCCTGCGTGAGCGGATCGCCGGAGAAGGAGAGCGTTTTTTCATTGCGCCCGCTCTCCAGCGCCTGAGCCAACAGGGCAATCACGCCGCTGGCCCCATTATCCATTGCGGTGCGCATATCTTCGGAGAGATCGCACACTTCGGCAGACAGTTTTACCGTCAGGCAGCCGCTGATGATGCCCTGCTGACAGAACTGCGTCAGCGTTTCCTGATAGTAGTTCAGAACACGATCCCGGTAGTCACCTTCACCGCTGGCGAAGTGGGTTGCCAGGCGCTGATGGTAGCTGGCGTAGTGCCGCTCCAGCATGGCAACGCCAAACGCCTCTTTGGATCGAAAATAGTGATAAAACGATCCCTTAGGTACTTCAGCGGTTTTTAACAATTCGCTCAGCCCCATACCGGTAAACCCGCGATGCATGCAAAGGCGCTCGCCGGTAGCCAGCAAATGTTCTCGTGTATCGTGTTCAGTGTGTCTGCTCATGCCCTTACTCTAATAGACCGTTCGGTCTAATGCAAGCCCGCTTAGCGACGACATTGCGACAGAATATCCAGCTGCGGTTGATAAACCGCTGATTTCACGTCCATCATGCCCAGAACGGTGGCGAATAAATTGTCCTGTGAAACCGCCTCTTTTGCGGCATGGTCACGCAGGCAATCCGTGTTTACGCCGAAGTTTTTCGCATAATCCGGGGAGAGCCAGAACATAAACGGAATATGCGTTTGCTGCTCCGGGGCCAGCATATACGGCGTACCGTGCAGGTAAATTCCGCTTTCGCCCAGCGATTCACCGTGATCGGAGAGGTAAATGAGCGCCGTGTTCATGTTGGCCTGCCGGGCTTTTAGCGCGTCGATGGTTCGGCTGACCACGCTGTCGGTATACAAAATCGAGTTGTCATAGGTATTGATCAGCGACTGATGATCGCAATCCTGAATTTCATTGGTATCGCAGGTTGGGGTGAACTTGCGAAAGCTGTCCGGATAACGGTTGTAGTAGGCCGGACCGTGGCTGCCCATCAGATGAATAACCAGAACCGTATCCTGCTTTATTCCATCCAGTACGTTGTCCAGACGGTAGAGGTTGACGTCGTCGATACAGGATTTGTCCTTACAGAACTGATCCAGTTTCCACTGGGTCATGTCCGTGTGCGGCACGCGGTCGCAGGCGCCTTTACACCCGCCGTCGTTGTCGCGCCACAGCAGGTTGAAACCGGCATGGTTAAGTACATCGAGCAGACCTTCCTGGTGATGGGCGAGGTCCGCGTCATATTTTTTCCGCGTCATGCCGGAGAACATGCAGGGGACGGAAACGGCGGTTTCCGTGCCACAGGAGGAGGCCTGGGGGAAGTTGATGACATCCTGCTTTTTCAGCTCGGGGTTGGTTTCACGCGGGTAACCATTTAACGAGTAGTTTGCGGCGCGGGAGGCTTCGCCCACCACCACAATCAGCACGGTTTTCTTGCGTTGGCTGGAAATCAGCGCGCCTTTATGAGCATCCTCGCCAATGCGGACCAGCGTCTGGTCGCCGGCAAACCAGCGCATTTTGCTGTATTTCACCACGGCGCTCACGTAATTCGCCGGGGTGACCATTTTGACGATGCTTTTGTTATTGCGGAACAGCGAAGCATAGTCTTTATAAAACACCGCCGCGACCAGGATGATCACCAGCAACGCGCCCAGCATAGCGGCGACACGCGTCAGGAGGGCATACCACCATTTTCCGGTGCGAATGCGCGTCAGGGCTAAAATAATCGATGGAACCAGACCCGCAACGGCCAGCCACAGGATCATCTGCGGCGTCACCAGGGCAGTCGCTTCCTGGGAATTAGTTTCGAACACGTTCACAATCATGTTCTGATCGATAACCGTGCCATAGGTATACATAAACCAGGTCGCGGCGGCGCATCCCAGGGTCAGGACAATCATGAGCGGCTTGCGAATAAAGGGAATATTCAGCAGGCTGAAGACAATCACCCAGCCGCAGAACAGCACCAGCGGCACGCTGGCAGCAAACAGGAGATCGTGCAGATGCGCAGGCGCAATGATTGACCAGCTGCGCTGGATAAACAGTGCATTCAGTACGGTGAAGAAAAGTGCACAGCCCAGAGTAAATTTTATATCGTTACAGTGTAACTTTTTAGTGAACCACATGATGACCAGACCATTCGTTATATCAATGCGGCGAGTATAAGAAGGGAAGATTAGCGAAACCTTAATGCTCTGTTTGTGGCGGACATCCTTGCATGCAAGCCATTTAGGGTCTTCACTGTAGGGAATAATGACGTTCTGGAGGTAGGTGTGGCAGAGCAACTGGAGTTTTTCCCTGTCCAGAGCCCGTGCCGGGGTATTTGCCAGGTAGATGAACGAGGATACTGTCGTGGCTGCATGCGCACGCGCGATGAACGTTTTAACTGGCAAAATTTCAGCGACGCGCAAAAGCAGGAGGTCTTACGGCTCTGTCGACAGCGTCTGCTGCGTAAAATTCGTGCAAACAAAGCGGTTGAAAGCGAAGAACCTCAGCAACCTTCACTGTTTTAGCAGGGTAATTGCGTATACTGGTGACATGACTTCCTTGAGGAAAATGTTATGGTTCAGCGTATTACCCTTGCCCCGCAGGGCCCGGAGTTCTCCCGATTTGTTATGGGCTACTGGCGCCTTATGGACTGGAATATGTCTCCGGTCCAGCTGGCGGACTTTATAGAAGAGCATCTCGATCTCGGGATCACCACCGTCGATCACGCTGATATTTATGGCGGCTATCAGTGCGAGGCTGCCTTTGGCGAAGCGCTGAAGCGTGCGCCGGCGCTGCGTGAACGTATGGAGATTGTGACCAAATGCGGTATTGCCACCACAGCAAAACCGGAGCATGCGCTTGGGCATTACATCACTGACAGCGCGCATATCGTTAAAAGCGCCGAGCAGTCACTGATTAACCTGGCCACCGATCGTATCGACCTGCTGCTGATCCACCGACCCGATCCGTTGATGGATGCGGATGAGGTCGCGGAAGCCTTCCTGACGCTGCACCAGAGCGGCAAAGTGCGCCATTTTGGCGTGTCTAACTTCACCCCGGCACAGTTTGCGCTATTGCAGTCTCGCCTGCCGTTTACGCTGGCGACGAATCAGGTGGAGATCTCGCCTGTTCATCAGCCGCTGCTGCTGGATGGCACGCTCGACCAACTGCAACAGCTGCGCATCCGTCCAATGGCATGGTCCTGTCTGGGAGGCGGCCGCCTATTTAACGATGAGGCATTCCAGCCGCTGCGTAACGAGCTTGAAACGGTGGCGCGCGAACTGAATGCGGAGAGTATCGAGCAGGTGGTTTACGCCTGGATCCTGTGCCTGCCGTCTAAACCGCTGCCAATTATTGGCTCCGGCAAAATTGAGCGCGTCCGCGCTGCGCTTGTGGCTGAGGAGCTGGATATGACGCGTCAGCAGTGGTTCCGCATCCGCAAGGCGGCGCTGGGCTACGACGTACCCTGAGCACGCCTGAACCTGACTTTCCGGTGAAATCTGCGCCGCTGGTATAGACTTAAGGTGCAAAAAATAACCCGTGGAGGTCTTATGAAGCGTTTTGCTCTGGCAATGGTCACGCTGGTTGTTTGCGCAGGTGCGCATGCAGCCAGCGAGGACGTTGAAATGAATCTCGTCACTTCTCAGGGGGTAGGCCAGTCCATCGGGACGGTGAAAATCACCGAAACCGATAAAGGGCTGGAATTTGCTCCCGATCTCAAGGCTCTTCCACCCGGCGAACATGGTTTTCACGTTCATGCCAAAGGCAGCTGTCAACCCGCGATGAAAGAGGGGAAACCAACAGCTGCGGAAGCCGCAGGGGGGCATCTCGACCCGCACAACTCCGGTAAGCATGAAGGCCCGGAAGGGATAGGGCACCTCGGCGATTTGCCGGTGCTGGTGGTAAATAACGATGGTAAAGCCACCGATCCGGTTGTGGCGCCACGACTCAAAAAGCTTGACGAGGTCAAAGGCAAGGCGCTGATGGTCCACGTGGGCGGCGATAACATGTCCGATCAGCCTAAACCGCTTGGCGGCGGCGGGGCGCGCTATGCCTGCGGGGTGATCTGATCGCCAATCGTACCGGGTGGCGGCGCCTGTTCAAGCTGTGACAGGGAGCAGTGCAGCCGCCAGATAATGGACGCCAGATCGCGGGCCGCAGGCTGATGATGGTGCGCCAGCGCGTCGCAAATACGCTGAAGCTCGGCGAGCGTGACGCTCAGGGGGCGCTGCTGCACCCCGCGCTCGCTCATCACATCTCGGAGCATGGAAATACAGTTATCACGGACCTGCGACAGCGGATCGGAACGCGTCTCCCAGGCGCGCAGTTGCCACACCACGTGCGAACAGTTTAACAGCACCACGCCCCAGCGCAGCAGCCAGCGACGGGAGAGTGAATCCTGGCTGTTGTTCAGCTGGCTGACATGATGGTAAACCAGCGATTCATACTCGCTTTCGCGCAGATGCGGCCTGCGGCTCAGCTGATCGACAAAACCCCTGCGCAACTCCCGAATATGCCTGCGGCTTTTACGCGCGTCCGAGCCCGGGCGTAGCACAGCGAAAGCCAGCCACGCCAGCCCCACGCCGAGGATCTTCGCCAGGTTGTCGTTGAGAAAATCAGCGTAATCGTAAACCGGTGGATTCGTTACAGAGATAAATGAGCCCATAAAAACAATCAACTGACCCCACAGACCGGCCAGTTTAGGCATTTGCAGTTTGAGCAACTGCATGGTGGTTAATAGCGGGAAGAGAAACAGCAGAAATTGCCAGAGGTCGGTTATCTGCACCATCAAACCAAATTTCACCACGAAGCTGAATAGCGACAGCAGTACCAGCGTACGCAGCAGAAGCGTCAGGGAATTAAAGGGGGAAGCGGCGACGGAATAGAGCACGCAGCTGATTGCCGCAAGCGTCAGGGCCGCACTGCCCGCATCCCATTGCGTGGTGATGGCCCATGCGCCCACGGCCGTTAACGCGCAAAACGTACGAAAACCGCTCCACAGCGCCTCCATTGCGTCGGTATGGCGCGCCAGAGCAGGACTACCGGGAACGGAAAATTCGGTGACGGGCGTGGCATTCTCGACGGCTTTTAACCAGCGGCTGCTGCGCAGATACAGGCGGCAGAAATAGTTCAGACGCTGCCAGAAGGCACGGTGCCTGTAGTCATATTCATCCGTTGGGGCGAGCGGCGCGATAATGCGGGCCACGGTATAGATATCGGCATCCGGACGCGCAAGAGCGGCGAGCAGCGCCTCGATAATCTCCCGGGTATGGGCTGGCGGTGCAGACCAGTTCAGCAACATCCGGCGAAGGCTTGAGATCGCGCTCGTCATCCGCAATTGCTGGTGCAGTAAATAGTTCAGAAGCGTGTTCTGGCGACGAAAACGGTAGTGGCTCCAGAAAGCCTGGATGCGCAACAGGTTCATGGTCAGGATCTGGCCGATGACCTTTTCGTGCGCGAGGCGGATGTCATCGCTGCTGTCAGGCTGCCAGAGCAGGCTGGCATGTTCCAGCAAACGTGCGTGCATCGTTTTAAGGGCGGTGATAAGCGTAGTGCCATCTGAGGTACTGGGCAGGATCATCATCATGACGCCTCCGCACAGAATGCCGACCATCACTTCACACACGCGTGCCTGGGCGATATCCCACAGCTCGGTGGTATCCAGCACGTTGACGACCGGAAAGGCGATAATGGCCGCGGTGTAACCCGCCAGCTGAAACGCATAGGCAACGTTATTGGTAAAATGGGCGCAGGCCCAGGTACACAGCCCCAGCCATGCCGACATGCTTAACAGAAAGAGCCAGGGATCGTTCAGGGTATGGCCGGCAAGAAGCAGTGCGGCGGTTGCCCCCAGCAGGCTACCCGCCACGCGCCCGAGGCTTTTACTGATAACGCCCCCGACGGTAGGGAAGCTGACGACCGCCGCAGAGGTCATCGCCCAGTAAGGCTCATCCAGATTCAGATAATAGGCAACCGTAAGCGCAAGGCACATGGCGATGCCGTTGCGCAGCGCATAACGCCACTGCGGCCGTGTCGCTTTTATCCACGGCGTATTGCGCCAGGAGAAAGCCCCCAGGTTCATCATCGCGATCCGATGGCGACGGTGCAGGTTGTGCCAGAGACCAGGGTAATGTCTTTCGGCAGTTGATCAAACTCGACGCGAACAGGCACCCGCTGAGCCAGGCGCACCCACGGGACGTTGGGTTTGATGTCAGGCACCAGGCCAGAATCGGTTTCCACGCTCTGATCGTATATTGCCCGACCTATGCTGCTAACGTGACCCTGTAACGTTTCTGCGCCGCTGTAAAGCGTGATCCGGGCAGGCGCTCCCTCGCGGATATGGCGCAGCTTGGTCTCTTCAAAATAACCTACAACATAGAAAGAGTGGCTATCGACCAGGGCGAAGACCGGCTGGCCTGTGGTGGCGTAATCACCCACACGGGTAGACAGGCTCGTGATCCATCCATCCACCGGGGCTTTGACCATGGTCTGGGTCAGTTGCCACTCGGCCTGTTTCAGCGTTGCCTCTGCAACCTTCAGGCTGGCCTGCATGGCTTTTACATTGATATTGGCGGTATCGAGATCCTCCGCAGAGATGTAATTTCTCGACAGATGGCGGCGGCGTTCGGCTTCGTTATTGGCTTTTGCCAGATCTGATTGAGCTTTTGCGAGCTGCGCCTGGGCATTAAGCACCGCAATGTGGAAAGGGGTCTCATCGATACGGAATAGCACATCGCCCGCATGAACGTACTGGTTGTCCTTCACCAGCAGCGCGCTGATACTGCCGGACACCTGTGGCGTGATGCTGACCTGTTCCGCGCGGATCTTGCCGTCACGCGTCCAGGGCGACTGCATGTAATAATTCCAGAGCCACCAGCCGGCCATCACCGCCAGCGCTAAAACGAAAAGAGTGGAAAAATATTTTAACGTTTTCAATGCTATTCTCACCACACGGTTAACACGGCAAGGCCAAGACAGACGGAGAGGGTAAACAGGGAGAGATCCATTAACATCGGGTGCCAGATTTCACCGGAATACATCCAGTCGCGCAGCAGACGATGCGCAATGAGCCAGATTACAAAACCGACCATCACGGCTTTAAACAGTGGCGGAAAGTAGACCGATGCGCCAACAATCAAATCCTGGAGGGGCAACCCTGCGGAGAAGGAAAACAACGTCACAAGCAGCGATCCTTTGCGGTGGAATGAGGGCCACATTGGCAGATTTCAATGCGATGGCGAATTACCATTCAGTGTAAATCATCCTTTAAGGAATGATGAATACCGTGATTGCATTTGTTTTGGCAATACAAATACTGCAAACTATTCTAAAATCACTATAATCACTTAGCAAGCTAATTATAAGGAGATGAAATTGGAATCGCCATTAGGTTCTGATCTGGCAAGGTTGGTACGCATCTGGCGTGCTCTGATTGACCATCGCCTGAAACCTCTGGAACTTACGCAGACGCACTGGGTTACGCTGCATAACATTCATCAGCTCCCGCCCGATCAGTCACAGATCCAACTGGCAAAAGCGATTGGTATTGAGCAGCCTTCTCTGGTGCGTACCCTTGACCAGCTGGAAGAGAAGGGACTCATCTCCCGACAAACCTGCGCCAGCGATCGTCGCGCCAAGCGGATTAAATTGACGGAAAAAGCGGCCCCGATTATTACTGAGATGGAGACCGTCATCAGTAAAACGCGAGGGGAGATCCTGGCCGGTATTTCCCCCGCTGAGCTGGAGATGCTGATCGGACTCATCGCCCGTCTTGAACAAAACATCCACGATTTACAGTCGCGCGACTGACGTTATTCACAGGCCTTGCTGGTGCAAGGCCTTTGTCATGTTCTGAACACCACCACCCGGTTGCGGCCCGTCTCTTTTGCCTCGTACATGGCTTTATCCGCGCTTTCCACACAGGTTTCAGCGCTGGTCTCCGGCGAGGTGGCGGTGAATACCCCCATACTGATAGTTATCGGTTCCGGGAGATAACCGCCGCTGCTAACGTTGTCGAAACCGCTCAATTTGAGACGTATGCGTTCGGCAACCTGTTGCGCAAGATCGGAAGGGGTATTTGTCAGCATGAGCACAAATTCTTCGCCGCCGATCCGCGCTGCGATATCCTGCGGTCGCACTGAATCGGTCAACAGGTTTGAGACAAACTGTAAAACCTTATCCCCCTGCAAATGGCCGTAGCAGTCGTTAATGCGTTTGAAACGGTCAAGATCGCTCACGATCACCGATACCGGGTGCGCCAGGGTTGCTGTACTCAGCGCGTGGTTTAATGAATCATAGAAATAGCTACGATTATACAGACGGGTGAGGGGATCGCGGATCGAGTTTTGATAAGACTGCTGATATTTTACATGCGAGTCACGATACAAATTAAATACATCGGAAAGTAAGATGAAGATAATGATTAATGTAGCGACAGTTTCGAATAACCGTGCCCGGTACCATGAAATATCTTCAGCGTGTCCGCCTAACAATAGCATGAGCAGGGTGACGATATAACAGACGCATAAAAAATTGCCGCCGACCCAAAACAAATTCCTCACGCGGGTAATGGCCATCAGGGTGATTAACGTTACTACCCACAGGACGATCAAAATAATATTAATCGCCTGGCTCCAGAGAACCATAAACTGTCGGGTTTCATTGTCTACCAGGTCCAGTGTGAGCAGGGTTGAATGGCTGGAATAGAACAATGCCAGCCCAAGCATACTGCCCGTAAAGAGCGAGGCGCCGACAACGATACCGATGTGGGTGCTTCGTGAGAGAGCGGACGTACGCAGGGTATACAGCAATGCCGAGATGATTATCAGCACCGCCATTAAAAAGTGGCGGAACATATAGAAAATCATGGCGTCATTATAGTTCGCCACGTTGAACTGATAGAGATCAAGCCAGGCCGGGAAGCTGGACAGAGTCCCCACCATCAATAACGCTGAGCCGGCAAAGGCCAGGGCAATGGGAACAAGATATAATCGCCTTCTGTCGCACCATTATTTCATTGCCATAAAACAGGCAATAAACAGATGAAACACCAGAAGAAATATCGTCAGCGTAGGGAAAAACAAAGGTGAAAACGAAGGGACCCATTCAACAAGTTTTATAAAAAAAGCTTGTAATACGGCAATGATAACAATGCATCCAAGCGCGAAGGCCACAAAGCGGTTCTTTACAAATCGACAGATCGCAAGCATAGAGAATTTAAAAATTAAAAAAGAAAAGAGATTGCGAAGAGTCTAAGTGAGGGAAATAAAAAATACTTTGCGCACGGACAAGAACAGATGAAATGAATAATTCACCGTGTGAATGTATTGTGCAAATATATTGTTGGAAACGATGATTTTGTTAAATGGATGCGGTCTGAACAGACCACATCCATCAGGATATTAGCGCGGCGAGACGGTAACCTGGCTGCCGTTGCTTGCCAGTACAACACGCTGGCCAGCAGAGAAGCGGGTGTTACCCTGTTTCTGCACAACCATAATGGTGCTGCCATCGTCTTTACGGATTTCCAGCTCAACGCCCTGAGTTTTGTTCATCGCACCCTGAACGCCCTGACCTGCTACGCCGCCTGCAACTGCGCCCGCTGCGGTAGCCAGAGAACGTCCGGTGCCGCCGCCAATGGTATTACCCAGGAAACCACCCAGCACAGCACCACCGATTGCGCCCACCACGTTCGTGTCATCGCCACCCTGAATCTGAACAGGACGGGCATTAACGATAGTACCGTATGTCACGTTCTGTACCTGTTTAGCTTCAGAAGCACTATATACGTCGCCGGAGAGTGAACTGTCATTCACACAACCCGCCAGTGTTAAACCAATCAGCGAAACGCCCAGTACACGTAAAATCATTTGACTCTCCTGTTCACCAAAAAACGCCCGGTTGGGGCATCCGTTATGGCTAAATTATATGGCATTCCTGACCACAGTTCATATCTTTGCATGCCGAATAGATAAATTTTACTTCAGCAGGGCTTAACGGGACATAAACAAAAACCGTCTGTGCTACAGGTCTGAGATTGTTAAAAAATATTATCACCGCATAGCAAAGCCGCGTTATTTATGATGGAGTGTTTGCACTTAGCCCATGTAACGTAAGGAAAGCGCATGAAATCGGGTCGCTATATCGGTGTGATGTCTGGTACCAGTCTTGACGGTGTGGATGTCGTTCTGGCCGCCATTGATGAAAACATGGTGGCGCAGCAGGCAAGCCTGACCTGGCCTATTCCTGTCTCGTTAAAAGAAGAGATCCTGAACATCTGCCAGGGACAACAGCTGACGCTTTCCCAACTGGGCCAACTGGATGTGCGTCTGGGGGCGCTGTTTGCTGAGGCGGTACTGGCCCTGATGCAGCAGGAAAGACTCCACCCGCAGGATATCGTGGCAATAGGTTGCCATGGGCAGACCGTCTGGCATGAACCTGTCGGCGAGGCGCCGCACACGATGCAAATTGGCGATAACAACCAGATTGTGGCAAAAACCGGCGTGACGGTGGTGGGTGATTTCCGTCGTCGCGATATGGCCCTCGGCGGGCAGGGGGCGCCGCTGGTTCCGGCATTTCATCAGGCGCTGCTGGCGCACCCGGTAGAGCGCAGGATGGTCCTGAACATCGGCGGGATCGCCAACCTGTCGATGCTTATTCCCGGGCAGCCCGTGCGGGGGTACGATACCGGACCCGGTAATATGCTGATGGATGCCTGGATCTGGCGTCAGAGCGGTAAAGCCTACGACAAAGACGCGCAGTGGGCCAGCCAGGGGAAAGTGATCCTTCCCTTGCTGCAAACCCTATTAAGCGATCCTTTCTTTGCTCTGCCCGCGCCGAAAAGCACGGGGCGGGAATATTTCAACTACGGCTGGCTTGAACGTCAGCTGGCGCGCTTCCCCGGCCTTGCGCCTCAGGATGTGCAGGCTACGCTGACGGAGCTCACCGCGGTGTCGATTTCTGAACAGGTGTTGCTGAGCGGCGGATGTGAGCGCTTGCTGGTATGCGGAGGCGGAAGCCGTAACCCGCTGGTGATGGCACGCCTCGCCGCCTTGCTGCCAGGCACCGAAGTCACGACCACTGATGAAGCCGGGATCAGCGGAGACGATATGGAAGCGCTGGCCTTCGCCTGGCTTGCCTGGCGTACGGTTGCCGGTCTGCCGGGGAATTTACCCTCCGTAACCGGTGCGCGGGAGGCGAGCGTCCTTGGGGCCATTTTCCCCGCAAACCCGCGCCATAATCAGAGTTAACTGAAATTCAGCGGGAGGCGTAACCCGTAAAATAGGGAAAAACAGGAGGGCGGTTAGGCCCTCCAGGACCAGGATAGTCTTCGGAATCTGCCCATGAAAAAACTTCTTCTCATTGCTGTACCTTTTCTTATGACCGGATGCAGCGTCTATAACCAGTTCGTTGAGCGTATGCAAACCGATACGCTGGAATATCGTTGTGATGAAAAACCGCTGACGGTGAAGCTGAACAACCCGCATCAGGAAGCCAGCTTTGTTTATGACAATAAGTTGTTAACGCTGAAGCAGGGAATGTCGGCCTCCGGTGCGCGCTACTCAGACGGGATCTACGTCTTCTGGTCGAAAGGCGACAGCGCCACCGTCTACAAGCGTGACCGCATTGTGCTGAACAATTGTCAGCTTGAAAATCCGAAGCGTTGAGATTTTTGAAGGGGGCGCGCACAATAGCCCCACCCAATCTCACTTTCAGCTAACGCCATGTCAGATAACGACGAACTACAGCAAATTGCGCATCTGCGCCGTGAATACACCAAAGGCGGTCTGCGCCGCCAGGATCTTCCCGCCGAACCGCTGGTGCTTTTTGAACGCTGGCTGAAGCAGGCCTGCGAAGCGAAACTGGCTGACCCGACGGCAATGGTCGTTGCCACGGTTGATGAAAATGGTCAGCCGTATCAACGCATCGTTCTTCTCAAGCATTATGACGAGAAAGGGCTGGTGTTCTACACCAATCTTGGCAGTCGTAAAGCGCATCACCTTGAAAATAATCCGCGTATTAGCCTGCTCTTCCCGTGGCATATGCTGGAGCGCCAGGTGATGGTCACCGGCAAGGCGGAGCGCCTCTCTACGCTCGAAGTGGTAAAATATTTCCACAGCCGCCCGCGCGACAGTCAGATCGGCGCCTGGGTCTCTAAACAGTCCAGCCGAATCTCAGCCCGCGGCGTGCTGGAGAGTAAATTCCTCGAACTCAAACAGAAGTTTCAGCAGGGTGAAGTACCGCTGCCGAGTTTCTGGGGCGGGTTCCGCATCCCCATTGAGCAGATGGAATTCTGGCAGGGCGGTGAACACCGCCTGCACGACCGCTTTTTATACCAGCGCGACAACGGTGGCTGGAAAATCGACAGACTGGCCCCGTAATCCCCAAAATTTGTTGATTTAAGCGCTAGCGCACACCGCGCTGGCGCTTTATTCTATGGTCCTTTCGCATCAGGCGAAAAGTCGTGTACCGGCAAAGGTGCAGTCGTTTATACATGGAGAATTTGATGGCAAGCAGTAACTTGATTAAACAATTGCAAGAGCGGGGCCTCGTGGCCCAGGTGACGGACGAGGAAGCGTTAGCAGAGCGACTGGCGCAAGGCCCGATCGCGCTCTATTGCGGCTTCGATCCCACCGCTGACAGCTTGCATTTGGGGCATCTTGTTCCATTGTTATGCCTGAAACGCTTCCAGATGGCCGGCCATAAGCCTGTCGCACTGGTTGGCGGCGCGACCGGTCTGATTGGCGACCCAAGTTTCAAAGCCGCTGAGCGTAAGCTGAATACCGAAGACACCGTGCAGGAGTGGGTGGATAAGATCCGTAAACAGGTTGCACCGTTCCTGGATTTCGACTGCGGTGACAACTCTGCGATTGCGGCGAACAACTACGACTGGTTTGGTGGCATGAACGTGCTGACGTTCCTGCGTGACATCGGCAAACACTTCTCTGTTAACCAGATGATTAACAAAGAAGCAGTAAAGCAGCGTCTTAACCGTGACGATCAGGGTATCTCTTTCACGGAGTTCTCCTACAACCTGTTGCAGGGGTATGACTTCGCCTGCCTGAACAAGCTGCACGGCGTCTCTCTGCAAATTGGCGGTTCCGACCAGTGGGGTAACATCACCTCCGGTATCGATCTGACCCGTCGCCTCCACCAGAATCAGGTGTTTGGTCTGACCGTGCCGTTGATCACCAAAGCCGACGGTACCAAGTTCGGTAAGACCGAAGGCGGCGCGGTATGGCTGGATCCGAAGAAAACCAGCCCGTACAAGTTCTACCAGTTCTGGATCAACACGGCGGATGCCGACGTTTATCGCTTCCTGAAGTTCTTCACCTTTATGGATATCGAAGAAATCAATGCGCTGGAAGAAGAAGACAAGAACAGCGGTAAAGCACCACGCGCCCAGTACGTGCTGGCGGACGAAGTGACTAAACTGGTTCACGGCGAAGAAGGTCTGGCGGCGGCGAAGCGCATTACGGCTAGCCTGTTCAACGGAACCCTGAGCGATTTAAGCGAAGCGGATTTCGAACAGCTGGCGCAGGATGGCGTGCCGATGGTTGAGATGGAAAAAGGCGCCGATCTGATGCAGGCGCTGGTGGACTCCGAGCTCCAGCCGTCTCGCGGTCAGGCGCGTAAAACCATCGCCTCTAACGCGATCACCATTAATGGCGAAAAACAGGCCGATCCGGAATACACCTTTACCGAGAACGACCGTCTCTATGGTCGCTACACACTGCTGCGTCGCGGTAAGAAAAATTACTGCCTGGTCTGCTGGAAGTAATTAAAAGTATGCAGGGGCGTCGGAAACCACGCCCCTTTTGTTTTGACAGGGTTTGGTAAGTACAACATGAAGAACATCCTCGCCATTCAGTCCCACGTTGTGTTTGGACATGCTGGCAACAGCGCTGCGGAATTCCCGATGCGCCGCCTCGGCGTTAACGTCTGGCCCCTCAATACCGTCCAGTTCTCGAATCACACCCAGTACGGTAAATGGACCGGCTGCGTAATGCCGCCGTCGCATCTGACGGAAATCGTTCAGGGGATTGCGGATATCGACCAGCTTAAACGCTGCGATGCCGCACTCAGCGGCTATCTGGGTTCGGCGGAGCAGGGGGAACATATCCTCGGCATTGTGCGCCAGGTGAAAGCGGCAAACCCCGCGGCGAAATATTTCTGCGATCCGGTAATGGGACATCCTGAAAAAGGCTGCATCGTAGCGCCGGGTGTTGCGGAGTTTCATGTCCGTCATGCATTGCCCGCCAGCGATATTATTGCCCCCAACCTGATTGAACTTGAGATCCTGTGCGAGCATCCGGTCAACAGCGTAGAAGAGGCTGTAAGCGCCTCTCGCGAGCTGATCGCCCAGGGGCCAGAGATTGTGCTGGTTAAGCACCTGGCACGCGCAGGGTTGAGCCAGGACCGTTTTGAAATGCTGCTGGTGACGAAGGATGAAGCCTGGCATATCAGTCGACCGCTGGTGGATTTCGGTGCACGTCAGCCTGTCGGGGTCGGGGATGTGACCAGCGGTTTGCTGCTGGTGAAGCTATTGCAGGGCGCGAGCCTGCGCGATGCGCTGGAGCACGTCACCGCAGCCGTTTATGAAATCATGATTGCGACGAAGACGATGCAGGAATATGAGCTCCAGGTCGTCGCGGCGCAGGATCGCATCGCGAAGCCGGAGCACTATTTTAGCGCAACGCAGCTTTAGAAAACGCCCGGCGGCGCTGACGCTTGCACGGGCCTACGGAATTTGTAGGCCGGGTAAGCGTCAGCGCCACCCGGCAACCCAGGCCGCTCGGTTAATTCAACCCTTCCGCTTTCAGCGCCGCTGCCACCGCAGGACGCTCCGCCACGCGCGTCATATACGATGCGACATGGTCTAATCCTTCCATGTTCAGCTTAATCGCGCGCGCCCAGCGCAGAACGGTAAACAGATAGGCATCGGCGATGGTGAAACGCGAGCCACAGATCCACTGGTCGTCTTTCAGCGCGTCGTTAACGTACTGCAACTTTTTCTCCAGCAGCGCGCGCACGGTAGGTTTGTACTCTTCCGGCGTGTCCGGGCGGAACAGGGGCGTAAAGCCTTTGTGCAGTTCGGTGGCAATATAGTTCAGCCACTCCAGCGTTTTATAACGCGCAATGCTGCCGGTGGGGGCAAGGAGCTGACGATCCGGTACGTTGTCCGCCAGGAATTGCATAATCGCCACCCCTTCGGTCAGCAGGGTGCCATCATCCAGCAGCAGGGCCGGAACCTGGCCTTTTGGGTTAATCGCAAAAAAGTCATCCCCGTTTTCCAGACGCTTTTTCATCAGGTCAACGCCGTCCAGCGTGAAATCTTTACCGCTCTCGCGAAGCGTAATATGGGAAGCAAGAGAGCAGGCGCCCGGTTTATAGAACAGTTTCATCGGTAACTCCTTTTTGCTGAGGTTCCAGCTATGTTAGTGCGCGTTCGGATAAAAAAAAAGCCGCTAATCAATTAGCGGCTTCTGTTCAGTCGTTTCCCGATGACATTACGCGTTCGCGGTTTTGATCGCTTTAGCGGATTTGTCGTCGTCCTGCGTCATACGATTCAGTTTTGGTGCGGTCAGCAGCATCAGCACGGCAATCACGGCGGTCGCGATACCAATTTGCATGAACACGGTGCCGTAGACATTCAGGGAAACCAGCGGGTCGGTAACGTTGTCTGGTACCGCCATCAGGTTCGCAATCTTACCTGCGATGATAGCCGCGCCAGCGGTGGTCAGGAACCAGCTACCCATGATGAAGCCCATCAGACGCTGAGGGACCAGCTGCGCAACCATCGCCAGGCCCAGACCGGAGATCATCAGTTCACCGATGGATTGCAGCGCATAGCTCAGGATCAGCCAGTTAACAGACACGATACCCGCGTCGGTCGCGAATTTCGTCCCCAGCGGCAGCACCAGGAATGCGCCAGAGCACAGCACCATACCGATAGCGAACTTGTGCGGCATAGGCAGACGGTCGCCCATCTTGTTATAGATAGCGGCCAGAATCGGGCTACCAATCATGATCCAGAACGGGTTCAGGGCCTGATACTGCTCCGGCTCGAACGCGATACCAAGGATGGAGTGCTCAACGTTGCGGATAGCGAAGAAGTTCAGAGACGTTGGCATCTGGCTGTACAGAACGAAGAAGATGATCGCTTCCAGCATCAGGATGAACGCCACAATCATCTTACGACGTGCCGCACCCTGCATCGCAAAGGCTTCTTTCGCGAAGATAAACACGATACCCAGCGCAACCACGCCCAGTACGGCACGTGCAACGCCCTGGTTGTGCAGCAGCCAGGTGGCGACAGCGGCCAGGATCACGATGCCGACGATGGTTGCCAGCAGTTTGCCCATGTGCACGGGTTCGAAGTCTGGTTTTGAACCATAGTCTTTAACCCAGCTACGGCAGAACAGGAAGTTCACAACGGTGATCAGCATACCCACGAAGCTCAGCGCAAACGCTACGCTCCAGCCGAATTTTGCGGCCAGCCATGGGGTTGCCAGCATAGAGAAGAAGGAACCGATGTTGATGGACATGTAGTACATGGTAAATGCACCGTCCAGACGTGGGTCATCTTTGCTGTAGCAGGTAGAGAGCAGGGAAGACGGGTTCGCCTTGAACAGGCCGTTACCTACCGCGATGGTAGCCATGCCCATGTAAACCACACCTGCATCGTGCCCGGACCAGGCAACCAGCCCATAGCCAATCGCCAGAACAACGGCGCCCAGCATAATGACTCGTTTAGTACCGAGGACTTTATCGCCTAACCAGCCGCCGATAGCGACCAGGCCATACACCAGGGCGCTGAAGGAAGAGAACAGCGTGATGGAATCGGCTTCAGACATACCCAGTTGTTTAACCAGGTAAACCGCCATGATCCCTTGCAGGCCGTAGTAGCCAAAACGCTCCCATAATTCAATAGAGAAAATGAGATAGAACGCTTTAGGCTGTTTGAAAGCGTTAAGACTTACGCTCTCATCTGTTGGTTTATTGTTTGCAGTAGACACATATACCTCTTTTTTTACATCCCATATTAACGGGGGTGTTCATAGCGTGATGACCGTAGTCCATCCGCTTTATAGTTATATTGGGAGGGGAAACGGCGGGTAATGTTCACTATCCAGCCCCATCTGGCAATACGTTTGTAATAATCTGTTACATATAACTCTGGCGGTATAATCATCGGTTCATGCAAATGTTATACAGCGTTAAATCTCATCCGTTCAAAATTGATGGTTTTTTTCACTGTAATCGACCCTGTTTAATGGCTGTATGGCGATATGTTCTGCTATTTTGGGTGAATGGCAGTGATATAGCCCATATTCTGAAAAATGACTGGTCTTATGTGCGGTGTGGAATCGATGAAATCTTGTCTGGCAAAGGGGTTGGGCGGGTTTTAACAACAAAAATCCAACATCAGGTTATCAGAGTGATCGCGATCACAGATGTATAGAAATTTTTGGTGATGAAAAAACTATTAACCTGTTTGAGTGTTAAATGACCGAAGAATCGACAATGCGTTAAGGGGAAAGAGAGGGCAATTTATGGTCAATCGGGAAGATATTAGAGCCCTTGTTAATATTAAGGGCTTGAACAGGTAAGAAGTTAGGTGGTTTACGCTCAGGGATAGACTTTTTCTTTGTATTCGCAGAGATCTTCGATAATGCAGGAACCGCAGCGTGGCTTACGGGCAATACAGGTATACCGTCCGTGCAGGATCAGCCAGTGGTGGCAGTCCACCTTAAATTCCGCCGGGACCACTTTTAAAAGCTTCTCTTCCACCTCTTCCACGTTTTTACCCGGCGCGAACCGGGTACGGTTAGAGACGCGAAAGATATGGGTATCCACGGCGATGGTCGGCCAGCCAAACGCCGTGTTCAGCACCACATTTGCCGTTTTACGCCCGACGCCCGGCAACGCTTCCAGCGCAGCGCGGTCTTCCGGGACTTCACCGCCGTGCTGCTCCAGCAGGATCCGGCAGGTCTTAATGACGTTTTCGGCCTTGCTGTTAAACAGGCCAATGGTCTTGATATAGGATTTCACACCTTCAACGCCCAGCTCCAGCATGGCCTGCGGCGTATTGGCGACAGGGTAGAGCAGGGCCGTGGCTTTGTTGACGCTCACGTCCGTCGCCTGTGCAGAGAGCAGCACCGCGATCAACAGTTCAAACGGCGAGTTAAAGTTCAGCTCTGTCGTAGGATGAGGATTCTCATCGCGCAGGCGCGTCAGGATCGCAATGCGTTTCTCTTTATTCATACTGCTTTCTCGGGGATCCCTTCCTGTACGCTGCGCTCAGCGGCGCGGCGTTTACGTTTTTCATCAATCAGGTATTTTAACGCCAGCATCATCCCAAGGCCAATGAAGGCGCCAGGCGGCAGCATGGCCAGCAGGAACGGAGTGTCCGTATGGAACACCTCAATACGCAGCGACTTCGCCCAGCCGCCAAGCAGCGCGTCCGCACCGTCGAAGAGCGTACCGTTGCCCAAAATTTCACGCAGAGAGCCGAGAACGAACATGGCGGCAGTCGCGCCCATGCCGATGGAAAAACCATCCAGCGCGGATATGGCCGGATTGTTTTTCACCGCAAAGGCTTCAGCGCGGCCTACGACAATACAGTTAGTCACGATAAGCGGAATGAAAATCCCGAGCGACTGGTACAGGCCAAATGCGTAGGCGTTAATCAGCATTTGCACCACGCTGACCACCGACGCAATGATCATGACATAGATCGGAATACGGATTTCCGACGGCGTCCAGCGGCGCAAAACTGAAATGGAAAAGTTAGTCAGGGTCAGCACCAGCGTGGTCGCCAGCCCCAGCCCGAGCGCGTTGGTGGCGGTAGACGTCACCGCCAGCAGCGGACACAGCCCCAGCAGCTGTACCAGCGCGGAGTTGTTCTTCCAGAGACCCTGGACGATAACCTCTTTAACCTGGCTCATGGTCACTCCTCACAGGTGGAAAGATGATTGATCTGCGCGGGCAGCGTTTCGGCATACAGCCCGGCGCGCTTGACGGCGTTGACCACCGCGCGCGGGGTAATCGTGGCACCCGTGAACTGGTCAAACTCGCCGCCATCTTTTTTCACCGCGAAAGCAGGATCGTCTTCGCCATGAATCATCTTTCCGGAGAAGTGTAAGATCCAGTCACTTAAGCGTGTTTCAATTTTGTCGCCAAGGCCCGGCGTTTCGTGATGTTCCGTCACGCGCGTGCCCAGCACGGTGCCGGAAAAATCGCTGCCAACCAGCAGCTGAATCGCACCGGAGTAACCGTCCGGCGCGGTGGCTTCCATGACGGCACCCACGGGATTATCGCCCTTGCGGGCAATATAAATGCGATGGGGTCCTTTACCGAGCTGCGGAGCCTGCACGACAAAGCAGCTTTTTTGCAGGTCATTATCGTAGAAGTCGGATGGGATCACCTGATCGAACAGCGCCTTTTGCTGCTTCATTGCCTGCTCTGCAATGGTTGTTTTCGTCAGTTCATTTACCAGCGCGGTCAGCCCGGTGAGGGCGGCAGCGAAGATCGCCAGCGTAACGCCGTGTTTTTGCATTGTTTTTAGCATGGCGTGACCCTTAGCGATGACCGTACACGCGTGGCCGCGTGTAGTAGTCGATGAGCGGAACGGTGATGTTAGCCAGCAGCACGGCAAATGCCACACCGTCCGGATAACCGCCAAAGCTGCGAATAAGCCAGACCAGCAAGCCCGCCAGCGCGCCGAAAATCAGACGTCCTCGGTTGGTGGTAGACGCGGTGACCGGATCGGTCAGAATAAAAAATGCCCCGAGCATGGTCGCGCCGGAGAGCAGATGGAGCTGCGGGCTGGCCAGTGACTCAGGTGAGATGACCCAGCCGAGCGTCGAGCAGACGGCCAGCGTCACCAGGAAGCTCACCGGAATATGCCAGCGGATTGCCTTCTGTTGCAGCAGGAACGCGCCGCCCAACAGATAGGCCAGATTGACCCACTGCCAGCCAGCACCCGCCAGTACGCCGCTGTAAATAGACGATTTCATCACCTGCTCCACGCTGTGTCCGGCACGCAGGGAGGTTTTGAAGGTATCGAGCGGGGTGGCCTGGCTGATGCCGTCCACGCCCATGCGAAGCGCGTTCATATCTGCGCCCAGCGCGGTGTGGCCGGTAAAGATAACGTGCAGGGCATCCATAAAGCCGGGGACGGTGGCGGCGATCTCATGCGGCGGCAGCCAGCTGGTCATCTGTACCGGGAAGGAGATCAGCAGTACCACGTAGCCAATCATCGCCGGGTTAAACGGGTTATGGCCCAGCCCGCCGTACAGCTGCTTGGCGATGATCACCGCAAACACCGTTCCCAATACCACCATCCACCACGGGGCGAACGGGGGAATGCTGATGGCCAGCAACAGGCCGGTCAACAGGGCGGAGTTATCGCTCAGGATGCGAGTCACTTCCATTTTGCGCAGCTTCAGGATCGCTGCTTCCGCTGCGACGGCACTGGCGCAACCCAGAACTAACTGGAAAAGCGTACCCCAGCCGAAAAACCAACACTGTACGGCAATACCTGGCAGCGCGGCCAGGCACACCAGCATCATAATACGCGATGTCTGGCGCTGGTTATGGGTATAAGGGGAACTTGCAATTCTGAAAACCATTTAATCCTCGTTAACGGCTTGCTGCGCGGCTTTCTTTGCCTGAACGCGCGCAATCGCGGCGGCGACTGCGGCTTTGCGTGGATCGTCGTTGGCGGCCGCAGGCCGTTCGTCCTGCTGTGCCGCTTTTCGTGCTTTGGCACGGGCGATGGCCGCTTCAACGGCGGCTTTACGCGGGTCGACAGGCGCTTCACTCTCTTCGGCTGGCTGAACCTGTGCCGCTTTTCGTGCTTTGGCACGGGCGATAGCGGCTTCAACGGCCGCCTTGCGCGGATCCGTCGCTTCCTGTTCAACCACCACTGTCTGCTGACCGGCCTTACGGGCTTTTGCCCTGGCGATAGCCGCTTCCACTGCCGCTTTACGCGGGTCGATATCGGCTTCCGGTTTGGCGTGTTGCGCTTTCTCCGCCTGACGCGCGCGAGCTTCGGCTTTACGCGCTTCGCGGGCCGCAATCGCTTCGCTGTTGTCCGGTTTTTCTCCCGGAGCGATCACAACCGTCTGGGCGGCGGTGGCTTTCTTCTCGCGCACGCGGGCCAGGGCTGCGTTAATGGCATCCTGATCTTTCGCCGCAGGCTGGACGGCAGCCTGCTTATGGCGTTCCTGACGGGCTTGTTTCTCGCGCTCCAGTCGTGCCTGACGCGCTTCAAAGCGGGCCTTCGCTTCAGCGGCACGTTTTTCTTCCATGGAGATGGCGTAGATTTCGGCTTTCTCCTGACGGAAGTATTGCACCAGCGGAATATTGCTTGGGCAGACCCAGGCGCAGGCACCGCATTCAATACAGTCAGCCAGGTTATGCGCCTGGGCTTTATCGTGCAACTGGCCTTTGCTGTACCAGTACAACTGCTGCGGCAGTAAATCTGCCGGGCATGCGTCCGCACAGGCGCTACAGCGTATGCAGCCTTTCTCTTCCTGCGTTTCGCCCATCTCCGTTGGGGAAGGGGCGAGCAGGCAGTTGGTAATCTTCACCACCGGCACATCCAGCCACGGCAGGGTAAAGCCCATCAGCGGGCCACCCATAATGACCAGTTGATCGCTACCCGGGCAGAAGCCAGCCTGTTCCAGCAGATGACGCACCGGCGTACCCAGACGCGCCCAGACGTTGCCGGGACGGGAGACGGACTCGCCGGTCAGCGTGACGACGCGCTCGGTCAATGGCTCGCCGTCAATCACCGCACGTTTCACCGCGTAGGCGGTTCCCACGTTTTGCATCAGCACGCCGATGTCGGACGAACGGCCCCCGTGGGGGACCTGTTTGCCGGTCAGGATCTGCGTCAGCTGTTTTGCCCCGCCGGACGGGTATTTGGTCGGGATCACTCGCAGGGCGATATCGTGGCTGTCCGCCAGTACCGCACGCAGCATCGAAATGGCCTGCGGTTTATTGTCCTCAATACCGATCAACACTTCGCGGGGTTGCAGAATATGCGCAAGAATGCGAATCCCTTCCACCACCTGCGCGGCACAGTCCTGCATCAGACGGTCATCGGCGGTGATGTACGGTTCGCACTCGGCGGCGTTGATGATCAGCGTTTCGATTTTATCGCCGCCGCCGTGAAGCTTAGCGCCGGTCGGGAAGCCTGCGCCTCCCAGACCCGCCACGCCGAACTGATGAATGCGTTCAATCAGCGCTTCACGGCTGTGGGAACGGTAGTCGCTCCAGCCGTCACGATCGATCCAGCGGTCTTCACCATCGGCTTCAATGATCACGCTCAGCTCAGACAACGCCGACGGATGGGCAACGGTATGGGGGGCAACAGCCACCACCTTACCGGAAGTCGGGGCATGTATCGGCAACATCCGTCCGCGACCAAAGGTCAGCGGCTGGCCGCGAAGAACGCTATCGCCTTCTTTCACGCACAGTTCACCTTCCGCGCCGATATGCTGTTTAAGGGGCATAACGTAACGGGTCGCCAGCGGGATCTGGCGCAGCGGCGTGCCGTTAGACTGCGATTTCATCTCAGGCGGATGAATGCCGCCGTCGAAATCCCAGATCTTCTCTTTTCTGAAGGCAGAAAATAACTTAAGCATGTTGTTCCACAGGAATATTGCGAACCGGAATGGTCTGAAGGTCCCACTTCCAGCTTTCAGTAGTCGTTTCAACCGGGCGTAGTTCTATACACTGCGTCGGGCAGGGCGCCACGCAGAGATTACAGCCGGTGCACAGATCCGCCACAACGGTGTGCATCGCGCGCGTTGCGCCCACAATGGCGTCAACTGGACACGCCTGAATACATTTGGTGCAGCCAATGCAGTTGGCTTCGTCGATGACAGCAAGGGCACGAACGGGCTCCTGGGCCTGTTCATCGCCGTCGACAGGCTGGGGATCGACGTTCAGCAGGGCAGCTATTTTAAGCATGACCGCTTCGCCACCCGGTGCGCAGCGGTTGATCTTTTCGCCCTGCACGCCCACCGCCTCAGCGTAAGGGCGGCAGCCAGGGTAGCCGCACTGCCCGCACTGGCTCTGCGGTAAAAGTTCATCAATTTTTTCAACCACCGGATCGTCCTCCACCGCAAACCGGCGGGAGGCATAACCCAGAATGATGCCAAAGACGAGTCCCAGTTCGCTGATGGACGCGATGGCAATCCAGATAGCACTCATTACAACTTCACCAGACCACTAAAGCCCATAAAGGCCAGAGACATTAAACCTGCGGTCACCAGAGCGATGGCGTTACCGCGAAACGGCGCGGGAATATCCGCCGCGGCCAGACGCTCGCGAATCGAGGCGAACAGGACCATAACAAAAGAGAAACCGACCGCCGCGGAAAAACCGTACAGCGCCGATTGCAGGAAATTATGCCCAAGGTTGATATTGAGCAGCGCCACGCCCAGCACCGCGCAGTTGGTGGTGATGAGAGGCAGGAAAATGCCCAGCAGGCGATACAGGGCAGGGCTGGTTTTCCGCACCACCATCTCGGTAAATTGCACCACAACCGCAATGACCAGAATAAAGGACAAGGTGCGCAGGTAGAGCATGTCCAGTGGGATCAGGATCCAGGTATCAATCAGCCATGCGCAAATGGAGGCCATCGTCATCACGAAGGTGGTCGCCAGCCCCATGCCCATTGCCGTCTCCAGCTTTTTGGAGACGCCCATAAACGGGCACAGGCCAAGGAACTTCACCAGTACGAAGTTATTAACCAGCACAGTTCCGACAAAGAGCAGTAAGTAATCGGTCATTATTTAGCCTGAAATAAAATAGCCGCCTATTATCGGATAAACGACAACAGGCCACAACAGGTTAACTGTAAGGTTATTACGGGTTGACAAAGGTCTTCTTAACGCGCGTCGAACGCTTGAAATAAGGGACCATAAGCGCCGTCGCCAGTAGCGGAAACAGTAACTGGCGAACCGCCAGCGCGTCAGATACTGGCGAGAAAGCGAATGCTTTGACAGCCAGCAGCACGGAGACCAGCAGCCAGATAATGTAATGTTTCGGCACGCTTTTGCGGCGTTTGAAGAAGGCGATAGTCAGCCACAGCGTGTAGTACCACATCGCGATCGCGAAAACGAACGACACAAACCACGTTGCAATATTGAGCGCACTCTGGGACATCAGTGTCTGGATAGCATGAGGCGTAACCAGTGCGGTGGTGTATAGCAACAGCGCCAGCGAAGCGCTTAATAATGCCACCAGCAGCCATGCCAGCGGGGCGATTAACCAGCCCCCAATTCTCTCTCCAGGCAATGCGGTCATACGCTCTCCCATAGTCTGCGCGAAATGTTATACAGAAATTTGCAGGGCGGAGAGTATATAACATTTCACGCCGAAGGCTACTTTCTTATACAACGTAACGCCATACGGATTTAGGCACTTCCCCCACATTGAACAGACGACCGCCAGAGACCAGTTCGGCGCGACGATGGTCAGCAGCGCGGTACATATTGATGATGTCCTGATTATCCGACAGCGTGTAGTTCAGATGGTCAAACAGTTTTTCCAGGCTTTCAAGGGAATTGATCTTGCGAAATTTTAATAAATAGTCCTGAACTGTCATGTTAATAAGTTTCCATATAAAAGGGTAATACCCATAAAGGTAATGCGTTCGAATAATAAACGGATTAATAAAGACGTAAACTGTCCACTCGGGTAACGCGACGAAATTAGGAGTTTTCTTTGCGAAGATTCAGGCATCAGCAGATGCCTGGAAGAGAAGGGTAACCTCGTTCATTACGGCTGGCAATACGTTCCATGACGTAATGTGTCACGCTTTATGACGACACGGCTTACTTTTGTTGTGCGACAGTAACAGGCTCCGGCGGCTGGTAGTTATCGATATGGCTGGCAATGCCGAGCAACACGACTGAAACTCCAAGGACAATCCATCCCGCTAATTCAATGATTCGATTAATTATTGACGACATAATTTGTGTTTGTAATTTATCCATAAATACAGATTACAAATGTTACAGCGCCCTTTTCGCCAGAGCAAGCGCTTTGGGAACGATTCCCCGAACCCATATACACACTTTAATGCGAGGTAACAAAAAACGCTGTCGCGAGATGCTATTTTAACTCAAAGGGCACATTATTAATCTGTGCGTTAAGCACAAGGCCAGTGATAAATAAGCGCACAGCGAGGGGGCAAACGATGAGTGAAAACATCCGCGTCGGTCTTATTGGCTACGGGTACGCAAGCAAAACCTTTCATGCACCGCTGGTTGCCGGCACGCCGGGAATGGAACTGGCGGCTATCACAAGCAGCGATGAGACTAAGGTCCGCGCCGACTGGCCAGCCGTGCCGGTGGTAACGGAGCCTAAGCATCTGTTTAACGATCCTAATATTGACCTTATTATCATTCCAACTCCTAACGACACTCATTTCCCCCTGGCGAAAGCGGCGCTGGAGGCAGGGAAACATGTTGTTGTCGATAAGCCCTTCACCGTGACGTTGTCACAGGCGCGCGAGCTGGATGCGCTGGCGCGAAGTCTGGGTCGGTTATTATCGGTCTTTCACAATCGGCGCTGGGACAGCGATTTCCTGACGGTTAAGGCGCTGATAAACGAAGGCACGCTCGGCGAAATTGCCTTTTTTGAATCGCATTTCGATCGTTATCGTCCGCAGGTGCGAGATCGCTGGCGCGAGCAGGCGGGACCGGGCAGCGGCATCTGGTATGACTTAGCGCCGCATCTTCTCGATCAGGCCGTCCATCTGTTTGGTCTGCCCGTGAGCATGACGGTCGATTTAGCGCAGCTCAGGCCGGGGGCGCAGACCACCGACTATTTCCATGCCATTTTGAGTTATCCGCAGCGGCGCATTGTGCTGCACGGGACAATGCTTGCGGCGGCGGAATCGGCCCGCTATATCATTCACGGGGCGCGCGGCAGCTATGTGAAGTTCGGCCTGGATCCGCAGGAAGAGCGCCTCAAAAATGGCGAACGCTTACCGCAGGAGGACTGGGGCTACGACATGCGCGACGGGGTGGTGACGCGTGCGGAGGGTGAGGTACTGGTTGAAGAGACGGTATTGACCCTGCCGGGGAACTATCCAGCGTATTACGCCGCCATTCGTGACGCGCTGAATGGTTCAGGTGAAAATCCGGTTCCCGCAAGCCAGGCAATCCAGATTATGGAGCTCATCGAGCTCGGGATCGAATCTGCCAAACATCGCGCAACGCTCTGTCTGGCATAAGTGCCAAACGCTTTCGTAGGCCGGGTAAGCGCAGCGCCACCCGGCAGTAAAGAGGACTACTGAGCAACTTTATCGCGCAGCGCCTGTTTCTCTTCAGGCGTCAGGAAGGCGATCTCCAGCCCGTTGATTTGCGCCTGACGGATCTGCTCGCGGCTCAGCCCGGCCTGTGGTGCGGCGATGTTGTATTCGTGAATAATATCCACGCCCTGAACCGCCGGATCGTCCGTGTTCAGCGAAGCCAGCACCCCGTGTTCGAGGAAGGTTTTCAGCGGGTGTTGCGCCAGCGACGCTACTGTACTGGTCTGAATATTGGAGGTCAGGCAGGATTCGATTCCAATACGTTGTTCGGCGAGGAAATCCATCAGCGCGCGATCTTCAATGGCTTTCACGCCATGACCTATACGTTCCGCACCCAGTTCACGAATGGCCTGCCAGATGCTTTCCGGCCCCGCAGCTTCCCCCGCATGAACGGTAATATGCCATCCTGCATCACGTGCGCGGTTGAAATGAGACAGGAACAGACTGCCCGGGAAGCCCAGCTCGTCACCGGCCAGGTCGATAGCGGTGATCTGGTCGCGATGCGCCAGTAATGCTTCCAGTTCCTGAAGACAGGCCGCTTCACCGAAGGTACGGCTCATAATGCCGATCAAACGCGCCTGAACGTCAAAGGTTTTGCAGCCTTCACGCACGCCTTCAATGACCGCTTCAACCACGCCCGCTACGGGGAGGTTGTGGGTCATCGCCATATAGCCTGGGGAGAAACGCAGTTCAACATAGTGCAGGCCGTTACGCGCGGCATCTTCGATGTTTTCAAAGGCGACACGGCGACAGGCATCGACCGAGGCCAGCATCTTCACGCCCCAGTCGAGCTTGCTCAGAAAACTCACCAGATCCGGTTCGTTCGACGTGACCTGAACATGCGGGATCAGGGTTTCAAGCGTTTCGGCAGGGAGGGTTAAATTGAACTGGCGACCAAGATCGAGAATGGTTTGGGCACGAATGTTTCCGTCGAGGTGGCGGTGAATATCAGTTAAAGGCAGGCGTGTATCAATCATGGTCGCACTCTTTGCTGGTTAAAGTGCGCCATATTATAAAAACAAAACGGGGTAAAAAGCTATTTGCGCAAGGGAATATTCCGTTGCGCAAATGATTTACAGCAGAGTGTTGATGCCGGCGATAAGGCGTTGAACGCCCTGTTCAAGCTTACTACGCGGACAGCCAGCGTTCAGACGCACATAGCCTTTACCTTCATCCCCATAGGTATATCCCGGCATGATGGCCACTTTTTGCTGATCAATCAGCACGTTTTGCAGCGTATTGTCATCAATGCCAAGCGGGCTGAGATCGATCCATGCCAGATAGGTGGCCTCGGGCGGTTGCCAGTTGAGTGTCGGAAATGCAGTATTCAGTTCGTCAGCAATGTAGCGCAGGTTTTCTTCGAGATAGGTCCGCAGCGCGTCCAGCCAGGGTTCTCCCTGTCGGTAGGCAGCAATGTGCGCGGTCAGCGCCAGCACGGAAGGGGAAGAGAGTCCGTCCCGACCTTTTAATGCATTCAGATAGGCGCTACGGCTGGCGTCATCGGCGATAAGCCCCCAGGCACCCGTCAGCGCCGGAATGTTGAAGCTTTTGGAACCCGAGGTCAGCAGCGCCCATTTACCGCGCGCAACCTCATTCCACGGGGTATGACGATGCGTGCCCCATACCATGTCCATATGAATTTCGTCGCTGATCACCGCTACGTCATAACGTTCACACAGGGCCGCCATTGTGGTCAGCTCTTCCCGCGTCCAGACTTTGCCGGTCGGGTTTTGCGGGCTACACAGCAGCAGCACCTTGTTTTCCGGTTTTGACAGCGCCGCTTCCAGCCCGGCCATATTGCCCTCCCAGCCATGCGCTGTTTTCTGCATCGGCACGGAAACAACGGTACGCTGGTTGCCTTCGATGGCTTTATAAAAGGCATCGTAAGCCGGGGTATGGACCACCACGCCGTCGCCAGGCGAGGACCAGAGGCGGATCAGCTCCGAGACCATATAAATGACCGACGGCCCATACACCACGGTTTCGGTATCAATCTGACTGTTAAAGCGTTGCCGGAACCAGTGCGCCACGGCGGCCAGAAATTCGTCATTTTTCCAGCGACTGTAGCCAAACACCCCGTGGTTTATTCGCTGGTGCAGCGCATCGGTAATGCAGGGGGCGGTGGCGAAATCCATATCAGAGATGGTGAAGGGCAGCAGGTCGGCAGCGCCAAAACGGTCAGCGACATAATCCCACTGGGTACACCAGGTGCCGTGTCGATCCACGACGGTTGAAAAATCAAACATGACGGTGCTCCGTAAAGTAAAACCCCCTCATGACGAGGGGGGCGAGGCATCAGGCTTCGACGGTTCGCATCAGGGTTGCCAGCTCATCCTTCACTGACTGTACCTGCGGGCCAATGACGACCTGCAAATTGTGTTGATTTAACTGTACCACGCCGATAGCCCGGTTAGCTTTAAGTGCGTTGGTATCCACTTTGGACATGTCCGCCACCGACAAACGCAGGCGGGTGATGCAGTTATCCAGAGAGGTAATGTTATCCGCACCGCCCAGCGCCGCCAGAATAGCCGGCGTGTTATATCCGGATTTCCCAATGGTGCCGGCTACCGCCTGTTCAACGCTGGTGGCCGTATCGGTATCGCGGCCAGGCGTTTTCAGGTTAAAGCGGGTGATGGCGAAGCGGAAGATCCCGTAGTAAACCGCGAACCAGATGGCGGCCACAACCGGCACCAGATACCACTTGGTGGACAGGCCGTGCAGGATACCGAATACCACGAAGTCAATCACGTTACCGTCGGTGTTACCGATGGTCACACCGAGCACAGCCATCACGGTAAAGCCCAGGCCCGTCAGTACGGCGTGGATGAGGTACAGTACCGGCGCTACGAACAGGAACAGGAACTCGATAGGTTCTGTCGTACCGCCCACCACGCAGGCAATAACGCCGGAGATCAGCAGACCTTTAATTTTATGACGATTTTCCGGACGGGCACAGTGGTACATCGCCAGCGCTGCGCCCGGCAGGCCGCCGAGGAAGGCAGGCATTTTACCCTGAGAGAGGAAACGCGTCTCACTTTCAGAGAAGCCGTGAGTGGTCGGGCAGCTCAGCTGGGCCTGGAAGATGGTCAGCGCACCGCTAACGGAATGACCGCAAACGTCCATGGTACCGCCGGCTTCGGTAAAGCGGATCAGGGCAACCAGGATATGCTGTAAACCAAATGGCAGCAGCAGACGTTCACCCGTACCGAAAATCATCGGGCCGAAATCACCCGCGCCATTGATAATGCGGCCGATACCGGTGATCCCCATGGCAAAAATCGGCCAAATCAGAGGGATGATCAGACCAAACAGACCCATCACAACCAGCGTAATGATTGGCACAAAGCGGGTCCCGCCGAAGAAGGCCAGCGCATCGGGCAGGCGGATGTTGTGGAAGCGCTCGTGCAGCATCCAGATAATTACCCCCGCGATCACGGCTCCAAGGATCCCGGTATCGATGGACTGAATACCAATCACGCTCTGAATGTTATTGGCTTTCAGTACCGCCGCGTCGGTCGTGGGCAGGATCCCTTTGGCAGTCAGCCAGAAGTTAACCGCAAGGTTCATGACCGCATAGCCAACGAAGCCCGCAAACGCCGCCACGCCTTTATTTTCGCGCGCCAGACCCAGAGGGATGGCGATACAGAACATTACCGGCAGGAAGCTAAAGGCAAACGATCCGACCTTGCTCATCCAGATGAAGATCGCCTGAAGTACCGGATTTCCGAGGAAAGGGATCAGGGTAATGACGTCATGGCTGCTTAACGAGCTGCCAATCCCCAGCATGATCCCGCAAAAAGAGAGAAGCGCCACGGGCAGCATAAAGGTTTTACCCAGTTGCTGGAAAAACTCCCACAGCGATATTTTTTGTGCTGCTTTCGTCGTCATAAAACGACTCCTTAAATGGTAGAAAGAGATTTAACGACCTCGATGGGGCGAGAAGATAAAACGTTTTATCAAACTTTAGTGCGCGCTAAATCACATTCTCAGGCTTTTACTGGTAGTATAAAGATAACGTATTGATAAAACGTTTTAGCGATCTCATTATCAAGGAGTCACGCCACCACATGGCTGTAGCGAAAAAGATCACCATCAACGATGTCGCGCTCGCGGCGGGGGTTTCCGTCAGCACCGTTTCGCTGGTATTGAGCGGGAAGGGGCGCATCTCTCCTGCAACGGGTCAGCGCGTCAACGAGGCCGTTGAGCAGCTGGGCTTTGTGCGTAATCGCCAGGCGTCGGCGCTGCGCGGTGGGCAAAGCGGGGTGATAGGGCTGATCGTTCGCGACCTCGCGTCGCCGTTTTATGCGGAACTGACCGCCGGGCTTACCGAGGCGCTTGAGGCTCAGGGGCGAATGGTTTTCCTGCTCCACGGTGGGCGCGAACCGGAGCAGCTGCTCTCCAGGCTGGATATGCTGCTGACGCAAGGGGTGGATGGGGTGATCGTGGCCGGCGCGTCCGGCGTGGGCAGTGAATTGTGTGAGCGCGCGGCGCAGAAAGGCGTACCGCTGGTGTTTGCCTCGCGCGCCAGCTATCTCGACGAAGCCGATACCCTTCGGCCGGATAACATGCAGGCCGCGCAAATGCTGACCGAGCATCTTATTCATCGCGGCCATCAGCGCATCGCCTGGCTCGGCGGTAAAAGCTCGTCCCTGACGCGTGCCGAGCGGGTGGGCGGTTACTGCTCCACGCTCATCAAATATGGCCTGCCGTTTCACAGCGAATGGGTGGTGGAGTGTGAATCCAGCCAGAAAAAAGCCGCGGAAGCCATCGGCACGTTGCTCCGCAACAGCCCGACGATCAGCGCTGTGATTTGCTATAACGACGTCATTGCGATGGGGGCGTGGTTCGGTTTGATCCGCGCCGGACGCCAGAGCGGTGAGGGCGGGGTAGAAACGTTCTTCGGCCATCAGGTGGCGCTGGGGGCGTTTGCGGATGTCGGTGAAAATGCGTTAGACGATCTCCCCATCGTCTGGGCGACGACGCCGGCTCGTGAGATGGGGTACACCCTGGCAGACAGGATCATGCAGCGCATTGAAAATACGGACGTGCAGGCCGGGCATCAGATTGTGGCTGCGCGGTTAGTGACGGTGAAGTAAACGCTTTGCTTGCACGGGCCTACAACGACTCAGGATCGGAGGCCGGGTAAGCGTCAGCGCCACCCGGCAATAAAAAACCCCTCATGCGAGGGGTTTTTCGTTTACTGCTGCGGTACTGCCGGCGGCGCTGCCGGTTCAGCCGGTGCCGGCATGCCCAGCGTCGGCATACCAAACATACCGACAAACTCTTCCAGCGGCATTTTGTCGCCGTTGAGCGTCACCTGGCCATTCGCATATTGCAGGCTGGTGGAAATGGTGTTGTCTTCCACCTTCGTGATGCGGAACATCTGGCCCATCGCCGCCAGGCCTTTCACCTGTTGGTTTGCCAGTTTGCCTGCATCTTCTTCACCATACCCTTCAAGTTTCGCAATCTGCGTCATGAACTCGGTCGCCATATCCATCGGGATGGTCAGCTTGCTGTCGAGCGATTTCACGCTGCGGTCAACTTCCTGCGCCAGGGTCTGCGGTTCGCCGGTCGCAGCGGCCGGATCCTTCAGGAACAGCGACAGGTTGAAGTTGGTTTCGCCTTTGCCGTTTTTCCAGCTCAGTGGCGCAACGGTAATCACCGGCTCGCCCTTCAGCAGGATCGGCAGGTTATTAAACAGCACCGTCATCGCCTGCTGCTGGTACGCCTGCGGGTTCTGTTGCAGGGCGGCATCGGTCAGCAGAGCCTGGCTCTCTTTACTGTATTTCTGACTGAATTCATGCCACGCCTGGCCGTCAATGTTGCCGATTTTCAGCGACAGCTTACCGGTACCCAGATCCTGATTCTGTACTTTCAGGCTTTTCAGGCTGTAATCCAGCTGGGTGTTGATGCTTTTACCGTCTTTGGAGACGTCAGACTTACCGTCCAGATCCATGCCTTCCAGCACCGCCATCTCTTTGCCTTCGATCGCAATGGCGATCTTATCGAGGCTCAGTTTCTGGTCGCCGATACGCTCATCAAAATCGGTCATACGGCTATTGCCGCTGGCTTTAAGGTTGTTGAAGGTAAGCTGAACCTTCTGGTTATATTCATTGACTGAATTCACCAGGCCGCTGGCGGCATCGCCGGTCAGGGAGACATTCTTGCCGTCGCGATCGGCATCAAGCTGGAAATTACCGCCGCTGAAGGCGACTTTGTCGGTGCCTTGTTCGTAATTCAGGGCTTTCAGGTCGATGTCGGAATGCGTATCACCGGCATAGCTGATGCGGGTATTGATCTCAAACGGCGACTCATTTTTCGCCATATCGAAAATCGGCTTCGTCACCTCGTTATTCACCAGTACGGTTCTGGCGGATGCCATGGAGGGGATCAGGTTAAACTTTTTCAACTGCGCCAGCGGGAACGGACCGTGGCTGACCACTTCATCCAGCACCACGCTCTGGCCCGGTTTCAGCCAGGCGTTCTGATTACCCGCAACCGGCTTCACCACCACCTGCATATGGCTGGTAAACACGCCACGCTGGTAGTTCTGGTAGCTCAGCTCCAGACCTGCTTCAGGCGCGCTGCGCTTAATCTCGCTGTTTGCCTGCGTCATCATCTCTGCCAGACGGCTTTCCAGCTGTTTCCCGGTATACCAGGAAGCACCCGTCCAGATCACGCCTAAAGCAACAATCACTCCTACCGCTACGACCGATTTTTTCATTGCGATTATCCCTAAAATGAAACCAGGCGGTTAAAACCGCCTGGTGTTACAACGCCTGTTACTAGCTTAGCAAGAGTTGTTAAAAAATTCAGTAAGTCCCTAAAGCTTATTAAAAACACGCGCCAGGCGACCGGTACCGCTCACCCGGACAGGCGACTCGTTGGCCGCGACAAAGGCGGATTCACCCGGTTTAAGCACCAGACGCTCGCTATCTTTATGCAATGTCGCTTCGCCTTCTACACAGAACAGGATCGCTGCGCTCTCCTGTGCAATGGCGGTTTCGTCTGCGCTGAGGTCGTGCAGCGAGAAGGCAAAATCGTCAACCGGAATCGGGAAGTCCAGCTCTGCGCCGTTTTTCACCGGCTGCGTAAGCAGCTCCGCAGCAGGTTTCGCCACGAACTTCACGTTGGCAACCAGCTCAGGGATGTCGATGTATTTTGGCGTCAGGCCCGCGCGCAGTACGTTATCGGAGTTAGCCATCACCTCCAGCGCCACGCCGTTCAGGTAGGCGTGCGGGGTTTCAGCGAACAGGAACATCGCTTCGCCCGGGTTGAGCTTCACCACGTTCAGCAGCAGCGGAGAGAAGAGACCGCTGTCGTCCGGATAAAACGTGGAAATTACGCGAATGGTGTCCCATGGCTCACCCTGCTGGCTGTTCAGCGCGGCTTTCAGCACCGCCAGCGCGTGGGATTTTTCCTCGCCCTGCATATTCAGCAGGCTGGCAAACAGCTCGCTCAAGGCTTCTGCGTTCGGGTTTTCCAGGAAATGGGCGATCGCGTTGTGAGCCCCGGCGACCGGTTGCAGCAGGGAGATGATCTCGGAAAACTCGCGGAAGGCATTCATCGCCAGGAAAGGGGTCAGGGCGAAAACCAGTTCCGGCTTGTGGTTAGGATCTTTGTAGTTACGCTCTGCGGCGTCTAACGGAATACCGGCGGCATTTTCTTTGGCAAAGCCCAGCTCAGAGGCTTTTTTGTTCGGGTGAACCTGAATGGAGAGCGGCTGGTCGGCGCACAATACCTTGAAGAGAAACGGCAGCTCACCAAAACGATTCGCCACTTTATCGCCGAGCAGTGCGGCTTTGTCGGCGTCGATGACGTCACGCAGGCTGCGAACCTGGCCGCTGGCATCTTCAATTTTTGAGCTGCTCTTCGGATGCGCGCCCATCCACAGCTCTGCCATCGGCAGGTTGTCCGGGTTGGCGATACCGTAGAGATCCGTTAACGCAGTTTTACTTCCCCAGGCGTAGTTTTGCACTGAGTTGATGAGTTTTTGCATTATCAAGCCCTGATTCATATGTGGAATTAACTCCGCGTATTAAAGCAATAAACCGAATGGAAGTAACCTGCGGATGTAAAAAGTCGTACTAGTCTCAGTTTTTGTTAAAAAATTGTGTAGGATAAGCTGACTCGCTTTTAAGCCGGGCAGCGGAACATCTGCCCTGAATAAACAGACCGAAGCAGTAAGTGAGAGAACAATGTCGAATAAACCCTTCCATTATCAGGATCCTTTCCCCCTCAGTCAGGATCAGACCGAGTATTACCTGTTAACCCGCGATTACGTTTCTGTCTCTGAGTTTGAAGGGCAGGAGATCCTCAAAGTTGACCCGCAGGCGCTGACGCTGCTGGCGCAGCAAGCCTTCCACGATGCTTCCTTTATGCTCCGTCCGGCGCATCAGCGGCAGGTTGCTGATATCCTTAGCGATCCGGAAGCCAGCGAGAACGATAAGTACGTTGCCCTGCAATTCCTGCGTAACTCTGATATCGCCGCGAAAGGCATTCTGCCGACCTGCCAGGACACCGGCACGGCGATTATCACCGGTAAAAAAGGCCAGCGCGTCTGGACCGGCGGCGGTGACGAAGCGGCGCTGGCGCGCGGCGTTTACAATACCTACACCGAAGACAACCTGCGCTATTCGCAAAACGCGGCGCTGGATATGTACAAAGAGGTGAACACCGGCACCAACCTGCCTGCGCAGATTGACCTCTACAGCGTCGACGGTGACGAGTACAAATTCCTCTGCATCGCCAAAGGCGGCGGTTCAGCCAACAAAACCTATCTTTACCAGGAAACCAAAGCGCTGCTTACCCCGGGCAAGCTGAAGAATTATCTGGTCGAGAAGATGCGCACCCTCGGCACCGCGGCCTGCCCGCCGTACCATATCGCGTTTGTGATTGGCGGTACGTCTGCCGAAAGCACCCTGAAAACCGTTAAGCTGGCCTCAACCAAATACTACGATGGCCTGCCAGCGGAAGGTAACGAACATGGTCAGGCGTTCCGGGACGTGCAGCTTGAGCAGGAACTGCTGGCCGAAGCGCAGAATCTGGGCCTGGGCGCGCAGTTTGGCGGCAAATACTTCGCGCATGACATTCGCGTGATCCGCCTGCCGCGCCACGGTGCTTCCTGTCCGGTGGGCATGGGCGTCTCATGCTCGGCGGATCGCAACATCAAGGCGAAGATCAACCGCGACGGCATCTGGATCGAGAAGCTGGAGAACAACCCGGGCAAATATATTCCTGAAGAACTGCGTAAAGCGGGCGAGGGGGAAGCGGTTCGCGTAGACCTGAATCGTCCGATGAAAGAGATCCTCGCGCAGCTTTCGCAGTATCCGGTTTCAACGCGCCTTTCCCTGAACGGGACGATTATCGTGGGTCGCGACATCGCCCATGCGAAGCTGAAAGAGCGCCTGGACAACGGCGAAGGGCTGCCGCAGTACATTAAAGATCACCCGATCTACTACGCAGGCCCGGCAAAAACGCCTGATGGATATGCTTCCGGCTCGTTAGGCCCAACCACGGCGGGCCGTATGGACTCCTACGTCGACCAGTTGCAGGCAAACGGCGGCAGCATGATCATGCTGGCGAAAGGCAACCGCAGCCAGCAGGTGACGGACGCGTGCCACAAGCACGGCGGCTTCTACCTCGGTAGCATCGGTGGCCCGGCAGCGGTGCTGGCGCAGGGCAGTATCAAGAGCCTTGAGTGCGTGGAGTACCCGGAACTGGGTATGGAAGCGATCTGGAAAATTGAAGTGGAAGACTTCCCGGCGTTCATCCTCGTGGATGACAAAGGTAACGACTTCTTCAAACAGATCCAGTCTTCCCAGTGTTCGGCGTGTGTGAAGTAATTCTGTAAATTGCCGGGTGGCGCTGACGCTTACCCGGCCTGCATTCTCGTAGGTCGGGTAAGGCGCAGCCACCACCCGACATCAAAAAGAGCGCACAAAGCGCCATAACGTTTCTCAGAAGTCATCAATACTTATCTCTTAAGCATGTGAGCAATCCCATCTTTGTTATCAAGGAGTAAGTAATGACAATGCATCGCCGCGAGAAAGACTCCATGGGCGCCATCGACGTCCCGGCCGACAAGCTATGGGGCGCACAAACCCAGCGTTCGCTGGAGCATTTCCGCATTTCGACAGAGAAAATGCCCGTCTCGCTAATCCAGGCGCTGGCGTTGACCAAACGCGCTGCCGCCAAAGTCAATCAGGATCTGGGCCTGCTGGATGCCGATAAAGCCACCGCCATCATCAATGCCGCCGACGAAGTGCTGGCGGGCAAACATCCCGACGAATTCCCCCTTGCCATCTGGCAGACCGGCTCAGGCACCCAGAGCAACATGAACATGAACGAGGTGCTGGCGAACCGTGCAAGCGAGCTGCTTGGCGGCGTGCGCGGCATGGAGCGCAAGATCCACCCGAACGATGACGTGAACAAAAGCCAGAGTTCCAACGACGTGTTCCCGACGGCCATGCACGTGGCGGCCGTCATCGCAATCCGCGAGCAGCTTATCCCGCAGCTCAACGTGCTTAAATCTACGCTTAACGAAAAAGCGCAGGCCTTCCGCGACATCGTTAAAATTGGTCGTACGCACCTTCAGGACGCCACGCCGCTGACGCTTGGTCAGGAGATCTCCGGCTGGGTGGCAATGCTGGAGCACAATCTTAAGCATATCGACAACAGCCTGCCGCATCTGGCGGAGCTGGCGCTCGGCGGGACGGCGGTGGGCACTGGCTTAAACACCCATCCCGAGTACGCGGTGCGCGTGGCCGAAGAGCTGGCGAAGATCACCGGGCAGCCGTTTGTTACCGCTCCGAATAAATTCGAAGCGCTGGCGACCTGTGATGCGCTGGTGCATACCCATGGCGCGCTGAAAGGGCTTGCGGCCTCGCTGATGAAAATTGCCAACGACGTGCGCTGGCTGGCCTCCGGCCCGCGCTGCGGCATCGGCGAAATCAGCATTCCGGAAAACGAGCCGGGCAGCTCCATTATGCCGGGTAAAGTGAACCCGACCCAGTGCGAAGCCATGACCATGCTGTGCTGTCAGGTGATGGGTAATGACGTGGCGGTTAACATGGGCGGCGCGTCGGGTAACTTCGAGCTTAACGTCTATCGTCCGATGGTGATCCACAACGTACTGCAATCGATTCGTCTGCTGGCCGATGGCATGGAGAGCTTTAACGAGCACTGCGCGGTGGGCATTGAGCCTAATCGCGAGCGAATCAGCCAACTGCTGAATGAGTCTCTGATGCTGGTAACGGCGCTGAACACCCATATTGGTTATGACAAAGCGGCCGAAATCGCTAAAAAAGCGCACAAAGAGGGGCTTACCCTGAAAGCCTCTGCGCTGGCGCTGGGCTACCTGACGGACGCCGAGTTTGATGCCTGGGTCCGCCCGGAAGCGATGGTGGGCAGCCTCAGATAATCACTGCGCCACATACAGGTGCAGCCGCGGAATAATCAGCTGTAGCGGCTGCGCCTGGGGTTTATAGCGATGCTGAACGTTTTCAGCATCGTAATTCAGCAGTTCCCCGATATCCGGCACCACCGCACCCTGATCGGCATCGTAGAGCGCAATCAGCGGCGTCGGGCAGGCGTATTGCACCTGCTTTTGTTGTCCGGCGTACCAGACGCGGGCGATAGGCTGTACCTTCACCGGACGCTTTATTTTAAGACGGGTATCAGCTGGCAGGGAGGCAATGCTGTGGTACTCCTGCTCCAGCCGTTCAATCCACTGTTCCCGCGACCACGGGGCGACCGTTCGCGGCGATTTCAGGCTTTTCTCCAGCTGAGCCAGGATCTCATCGCGCGTGAAATTTTTAATGATGTGCTTGTTGGCCCAGCCGAAGCGCAGCGTGGCGGGGTGGCGCAGTACCGTCAGCGTGCGGTAAGCATTCAGGGTGATCAGCCCCGGAAGCTGGCGATGCACCCATTCAAAACGGGCAGCCGGCGCCAGCCCGGACTCAACGGTTACAATCTTCTCAAAGGCGGCTTTCAGCGTATTGATATGCGTAATCTGCGCCTCAATCCCTTCACGCGTTGCGGCATCCGTTTGCAGGCAGATGACGCCGGGCAGGCGAACGGCGGCCTTACTGCTGCGATTTTCAGACTGCTGCTGGATGAAAAGGCGACGAAAGTGCTGCAACGTCATTTCCAGCGCCGCCTTGCCAACATGCTGCGTCACCTCAATGGTGTTCAGCGGGTCGTGCTCCGCGCCTTTCGCCACCTCGGGCAGAGAAAAGACGCGGGCGGCCAGCAGGCGGCAGTCCTGAAGTTGCCCCGTCAGGGTCAGTAACGCCTGCTCTATTTCCCGAAATGTGGTGTTAAGCCTTTCGATGAGATCGTAAGTTGCCATGGTAGCCCTTAATTAGTTACAACATACTACTGATATAGCACAACACGCCGGGTCAGGCCAGCGTGCGGTTTAAGTCAGGCAGGTACGGGAAGGGGAATATTGTGATAGATCGGCCAGCTAAAGACGAAACGGGCCCCACCCAGCTCGCTCGCTTCGCAGCGAACCGTACCACCCATCGCCTGGGCAATGGAACGGACAATAGCCAGCCCCAGGCCACAGCCGCCGGTAGCCCGGTCGCGGCTGGGATCGAGGCGCACAAACGGCTCGAAAACTTTTTCACGCTCCGCCGGCTCAATGCCGGGGCCATCGTCTTCTACACACAGAATCGCCTGGCTTCCCTGCAAATCTAAACCTATGCGCAGCGTCGTTTCGCTGTAGCGCATGGCGTTGTTCATCAGATTATCCAGCACGCGTTCCATCAGTCGCATGTCCAGCGCGCCGTACGCGCCGGGGGTAATGGCTGCCAGCAGTTTTCGCTGAGGGTTAACGCTCTGCACATCGTTAATATGCGTCTGTAGCCAGACGGGGAGATCCGGTGTACTGAGGTGCAACTCCGTCTGAGGCCGATCGAGGCGGGCATAGGTCAGCAGCTCTTCAATCAGCGCTTCAAGCTGGCCAATATCCCGATTGAGCGCCTGCGATTCCGCCCCGGTGAGGTTCTCGCTCATCTCCAGGCGATAACGCAGGCGTACCAGCGGAGTGCGCAGTTCATGCGCAATGCCGTCGATCAGCTGCTTCTTGCTGGCAATCAGGGCGTTGATATTATCGGCCATCTGGTTGAAGGCAATACCGAGCCGGTCAAAACTGGAACCGCTGTCGAAATGGATGCGTTCAGTTAAATGACCCTCCCCAAAACGCTGTGCGGCGGATTCCAGTTTCAGCATGTCCTGCCAGTGCGGTCGCATCCAGATGAACACAGGGAAAGCGAGCGAGATGGCAATAAAGCCCAGCAGGGCGAGATCCAGCAGGCGCATCTGGTGCAGGTAATAGAGATAGGGCACTGGCCCGACGGCAAGGACATAGTGGCTGCGTGGAATACGCTGAATGAAGGTATATTTCTCGTCCAGTGCGACGATGTCTCCGTCGCGCAGACGCTGCATCGCAGGCGGCGCTAAGTCAAAATCCTTCATGGGTTCGATACGCAAATCAAACGACAGATTCAGATCCAGCTCTTTTAACGTGCGCGCCCAGTCATGAGGAGGAATTTCTCGCAGCTCGCTACGCATCAGGTAGAGCGAGCTTTTCATCAGATCGTCCAGGGATTGCCTGCCCGCGCGCTCTGCGGTGAATTTATAGACCAGCCCGACCAGCATGGTCATCACCAGAAAGCAGACAAACAGCAGGAGATAAAACTGCACAAACAGCTTTTTCATTGGATAGCACCGCTAAATCAATCAATTAAGAACCCGGCTTTACTTCGTCAGCCCTGCGTGGACATCCATATCACCACAGGAGCGAAGAAGGTTGATGATACACTTTCTTCGGAAACAGAGGGAGCAAAGTGAGCAGCACGATTATGCGGAATAGTTAAATTTAAAGGGCAATGTCGTAAAAAAGCCTGCATTTTGCAGGCATTAATAATGATGGATTGTAATTTTTCTCATTCTGAGTGAAATAAATGCTGTGTTGTTAACCGGACTAGTGACAGAAAATATTATAAATATTGTTTGGCAGCATCAGATATTTCCTGAGAGGTAAGTTCCCTGTCTGAAGCAACATAGATAGAATTATGATCTCCCGTCAACGACGGAAAGCTTGCAGTCATGATCTGAAGATTAATTTCTTCACCATCCGGATATGTCTGGCGTACAGACGTTATGCCCTTAAGCACGATAATGACTTTGCTGGGGTTGGCATTAAAAAAAATGATCACCTTTTTCATATATCACTCTATATCTCTTTGTGATTGTGTAAGGTAAGTATGTTCCAGAAGCGTGGCTCCTTTCCATTTTTTGCTCTCTTTGGGAAATAAAAGCAAGCAATATCCTGCCTTAACGTGTATGGTGGCAATCCTTTTCATTCAGGAGCAGCCTATGTCGGGACGTAAAAACTCGCAACTTCGTCGCAATTATTTAGTCAAATGTTCATGTCCAAACTGCGCTAAAGAGTCAGAGCACAGTTTCACTCGCATACAAAAGGGGGCCCAGCTTGTCTGTCCCTACTGTAGCGCTTTGTTTAAATCCTCTCAGCGTCTCTGAAGAAATACTCATACAAGAAGTGGAAGAGACGATGTTTTTCGCGGCCGCCTGACCTCAATAACACTTTACTGATTTACAAGCAGTTAGCATCGGATTGTAGACTGCTTGTGCAGTCCACGAGCCAGAAGCAACATCATCGTCAACGCGGCTGTGTGCTGATATTATTTATCGCAAAGCGTTACATTCGCAGCAGCAGGGCCTTTATCGCCGCTTACGATGATAAATTCGACTTTCTGACCTTCAAAAAGTGTTTTGAAGTTCTCTCCCTGAAGGGCAGAGAAATGCACGAAAACATCTTTGCTGCCATCTACAGGGGAGATAAAACCAAAGCCTTTATCTTCCTTAAACCACTTAACCAGACCTAAAATTTTTGATGACATAAAGACTCCATTTGAACATTTCCGAAGTGATATAAAAGCTAATAAACATATAATGCTAAGGTGTGGACTCAAAAGGAGGGGATATCAGCGATAGCGCCTGGTTATGAGAATTGTCATGCAACTTGTCCAACTATTATTGGATCGGACTAACGAGACCATTAATGCACGGGCAGGGTTAATTAGCAATTTTTATTTTAGCCTTCCGGATGGCTTGCTTAAAATTGCACAATAAAAATTAATTTGGTACAAGAAGCCAGAGTTGCCAGGCGTGACTACAGCCCAAATGTCCCCACAGGAGCATTTGGGCTGTAGTCACGGAGATTTATCCGGACAAAGGCGGTGCAGCAGAAATATTAATTATCTTGATCTCAATATTTCCGATTTTCGCTAATGTCTGGATTTACCTGTGCTGACAATCAGTGGGTTGGTGGCAAACCCATGCGGGCATTTCCGCGCGTTGCAATGCACCGCGTAAGTGCATATCTCCTCGTGCTGGTTTCGATTGTATGGGCAGGCCATCTTGTTTTTAATTTCACTCCACAACATTTCGTTGTAAGGTGATATGTTGTATATCGATATAGGCTTGAAAACACCATTTATGAAGACGCCATTTTTTGTCGGATATATCCTGTCACCGGGGTACAAATAGACATCACTTTCATACCAAATGATGAGTTTCAAGAACTTGAGTCCCAAGATGCTTGAATAAACGATTCCCGTGTTAGGACAAATTACCGAGCTAATGACTCTCCATGACATTGCTATACCTCTTTCATTAAATAATTGAGAGAGTATAAGGTTTAGCATGAGAATTAGATTTCTGCAAACACGTAAGCTATTGAAAAAGATCGATATTATTTATATGTTCTCCATTATCCCCTTTGTTTTCATAAGGATAAGATAATGATTAAGTCAATTGTAAAGATCATTTTTAGTCTAATGTGCATTTAAGTGACGGATTTTTGATCGATGATGGTGCCTGCTCTGCTGAATATATATTGTACTATAGCAATCAAATACATTAGCGCTACTTTTGTTTACGCGAAAAATGCACATCGAAATAGAACTGGAGAGAGGAATCAGACCAGAGGATATGTCATAACTGACGATGCATATAATCGATAACTTTCGACGAATATCGATAACAATTCCGATGCATCGTCAGTTATTTTTCGAATATTCCTGTTTGCTCCTTTTTCAGGTTTCCCAGGCGTGCGGTGCAAACAGATAGCCCTTGTTGCGTACGGTTTTGATGCGGTAAGGTTCCGTGGCGTTATCCAACAGTTTTTTACGCAGTCGTGAAATCGCCACATCAACGCTACGATCCATTCCGTCGTAACTTACGCCGCGCAGATTTTTCAGCAATGCATCCCGGTCCATAATTTGTCCGGCATGGGTTGCAAGCTCCCACAGCAGGTCAAAATCTGCGGTTGAGAGCGCAATCAGCTCCCCGGAAAGCATAACCTGTCGGTTGACCGGGTCGATAGAAAGTGTGCCGAAACGCATCGCTTTATGCGGCGTTAAGGAGGGCGCAGGCGCTTCACGCTCAGCGCTGGCACGCTGACGCAGATGGAGGCGTAAACGGGCTAGCAGAACCGCCGGCGGCGTGGTTTTCAGGATGTAGTCGTTTGCGCCCATCTCAAGCGACAGAATATGATTCATATCGCTGTCGAGAGAGGTCAGCAGCACGATCGGGCCGTCCCATTTCGCGCGCAGATCCCGGCAGAGCGTCATACCATCTTTCCCGGGCAGCATGATGTCCAGCAACACCAGATCCGGATTTTCGCGGTTGACGACGTCTTCAGCGCGATCGCCACGAGCCTCGACAACCACTTCCATATCATGTTTACCCAGATAAGCGGCGATTAATTGCCCCACCTCGGGTTCATCTTCAACATAAACAATCTTATTCATACAACGTCTGTCATCGCGAAAAACGTCAACATACACCGCGCAACCTTAACCTTCCATTAATCTTTCAAAATTAGCCGGAGTTCCGTTATCCTGCACGGGAATGTTATTTGATTGTTAAGGGAAAAGAATGGGGCTGGTGATAAAAGCCGCGCTGGGTGCGCTGGTCGTGCTGCTGATTGGGGTGCTGGCTAAAACGAAGAACTACTACATTGCCGGGCTGATCCCGCTGTTTCCCACCTTTGCGTTAATCGCGCACTATATTGTGGCCTCTGAGCGGGGTATTGAGGCGCTGCGCGCCACCATTGTGTTCGGGATGTGGTCGATCATCCCGTATTTTATTTACCTGCTGTCGCTGTGGTACTTCACCGGTTTTCTGCGTCTGCCCATGGCGCTGGGCGGGGCGGTGGTCTGCTGGAGCCTCAGCGCCTGGGTGCTCATCTTCTTCTGGAGCCGCTTTCACTAGCGCAGGGGGCGGCCACCGTCCACGGCAAACGTTCGGCCCGTGACGTAACAGCTGGTCAGCAGATAATCGATCAGGTCGATCACCTCTTTCTCGCCGGGCGCAATTTTCATTAACGACTTGTTGAGCGCCTGCTGACGATACTCGGCATCATCGCCTTCGTTAAATAAAATCATCGCCGGAGCAATCGCGTTGACCTTTACCTCGGGCGCCAGCTTGCGTGCGAAAGAGCGGGTCATATTATCCAGCGCGGCTTTGCTGGCCGCATAGGCGATGTGTTTGTCGCTTCCTCGCTCCACCACGTAATCGGTGAAATGGATAATGTCGCCTGCGGCATGGCCGTGTCCGCGCAGCAAATCCTGTAGGGCATGGTTGAGCAGATAAGGCGCATTAACGTGGATCTGCATCATGCAGGCGAGCGTTTCGCTGAGTGAATGTCCTGCTTTTTCGGGAAGCCAGGTACTGGCGTTGTGAATAACCGCCCGCAGTCCGTGGGTGGTCGACTTCACTTTGTCCGCGAAGGCGAGAATACCTTCATCTGTGGAGAAATCCGCCTGAATGCAGACTGCTCCGGCATTTCGTAGCCCTTCAATGGAGGGATATTCCGTGCGGTAACTGACGATAACCGGATGGCGAAGATTGAGAAAGTGATGGGCGAGGGCGAGGCCAATGCGACGGCCTGCGCCAGTGATCAATATTGGGCGTTGCTGCGTATGTCCCATCGTAATCTCCTTTTCAGTTCAACAATGGGACAGGCGGCGCTATCCCATTAACATCCACGTTGCCGGTACGGCAGCGACTAACAGCAAACCTATCAATGCCATTTCGCGGCGCTTAAGGGCATTATCAAGCTGATGTGTACGGCGAGCGTAAATAAACACCAGCAGGCCCGGCGCGTAGAGCACCACGGACAGCAGCAGATGCATCGGTCCGGAAGCATACAACAACCATAGACCGTAAATACAGGCGCCGACGCCTACCGCATAGTGTGCCGGGCGGGTCGCAATTTTTAACAGATATGCGCCCACTAAGAAATAGGGTACCAGAATCATCTCGGAGGCGATGGTCAGCAGCGTGTTATAGTCCGATCCTGTGAGCCAGATCAGCACCAGACAGACCTGCACGCTGATGTTGGTGAGCCACAGAGAGGCCGATGGCGCACTGTTTTTGTTCTGACGGGCAAACAGGCGCGGGAACGCTTTGTGCGTGGCGGCCAGGAACGGGACTTCCGCTGCCATAATGGTCCAGCTCAGATAGGCGCCGCAAACGGAAACAATCAGACCCGCCGCGATAATCACGTCCCCCCAGGGACCCAACATTTTCACCATCAGCCCTGCCATGGACGGGTTACGCATTTCCGCCAGTTCAGGGCGGGCCACCACGCCGAGCGACAACAGCGTCACCAGCAGATAAACGCCCAGCGCCGCCAGTACGGCCAGCAGCGTGGCGCGTCCCACATCGCGCTTGTTACGCGCGCGGGCAGAGACCACGACGGCACCTTCAACGCCGATGAACACCCACAGGGTGATCAGCATGGTATTTTTCACCTGTTCCCAGACGGGGACGCCCAGCGCAATGCCGCTGAAATCGAGCGTAAAGACATCGAGACGGAAGGCGAGGAAGGCCAGCACGACGAACAGGCCAAGCGGCACCAGCTTGGCCAGCGTCGCCACCAGGTTAATGCTGGCTGCGGTCTGGACGCCACGCAAAATCAGCCAGTGAACTATCCACAGCAGGACCGAGGCGCCGACGATGGACTGCCAGGTATTGCCGTCGCCAAACAGGCGCAGTTCGGGCGTATCGGTAAAGAAGCTGAGCGCCGAGAAGACGATAACCAGATAGGAGACGTTGGCGATCACCGCGCACAGCCAGTAACCCCAGGCGGAGCAGAAGCCGATCAGCTCGCCGAAACCTTCCCGGGCGTAAGTGAATATTCCGCCGTCCAGATCCGGTCGGATACGGGTCAGCAGCAGCATGGCGAACGCCAGCAGCAAAATCCCGACACCGGTAATGCCCCAGCCAATCAGTAATGCGGCCGGGCTGGCGACGGCCGCCATGTTCTGCGGCAAACTGAATACGCCCGCGCCCAGCATTGAGCTCAATACAAGTGCAGTTAAAGCACTCAGGCCAAGTTTCTTTTCCATTGGCTTCCTGTTATGAAAAGTCCAAATCCAGAATAATTATTTCGCTAAGGCGCATAAAAATGGTGGATCACGCTAAGGCGCGGGATTTTACGGAGTGTGAAGGATGCATGCAATGACGTGTGGCAGAAATCAGAAAAAAAGTAACAAAAAAGGCGGCACTGCGCCGCCTTTATGAAAACGTTTTGTTACTTGTACAGATCGGCGCTGATGGTCAGGTTGTTACCACGTTCCTGCCACTGGCGGGTGATGTGGTAATACTTCGCGCCTTTCTTCGCAGCACGCTTCGCCACCTGATAGGAGATTTCCGTCATGTTGCCATAGTTGCCCGTAAACTTGATGCTGTCGAACGGCACCATCTGCGCGGCAGTGGCTTTGTTCAGCTCTTCAATTTTCGTGCCGTCTGGTAACGTAACGGTATAACGACCACCTTTGGTGGATTGGGTTTCAAAGAAACGACCCACTTCAGCGCTTGGTGCCGCCGAGGTTGCAACGCCCGGAATTTCCACTTTCTTCGCTTCTTCACCGCCTTTCGCTAACGCGGCACGTCCCGCATCTGAATCCGCTGGAATGGCATCCGGGCTTTGTACTACGCGTTTTTTCGCATCTTGCTTATAGATGAAGGCGGTGATGCGCTGGTTTCCGCCCTGGTTGGCATCAACCTGACGCACGATATAGAACGCGTAAGCGCCTTTTTCTCTCGCGGCTTTGGTGATGGCATCGTTAACTTCAGGCTGGCTGCGGTAGAAGCCCTGAACGGTCACGGTGTCATACGGTTCCAGCTGAACAGCCTGATCTTTCGGCAGTTCAACAATGCCGTTAATCACGCGGTTTTTCTGTTCATCTGCTTTTGGGGCGTTCTCTTTGTACAGCGCAATCGTCACGCGCTGGTTGCCGCTGTTGCCCTGATCGGACTGGTCAACAACGTAAAACGAGGCAGCGCCGTTTTTATCGGCGGCTTTTGATGCGGCGGCGACGGCATCGCCAATTGAGTTATAGCGACCCACAATGACCGTATGGTCAAAAGGTTTTAACGCTGCCGCTTGCTCCGGCGTCAACTCTGTCGCGGCATTCGCAGACAGGGCGGTCGCGGAAAGAAGTGCGGACGCCAGGAGTGTGTTCTTAAGCTTCATAAAAATAATCCTTCGCCTTGCGCAAACCATGTACTGGTGTTGTTGTTAATTTGAGACGGTCCCGATTATGGCATTTAACACCCGTCGCTGTCTGCGGCATTTTTCACAGCCTGTGCTCACCAAAGGACCTGATTCGATAACATTTTGTGATATGTGGAAAAAACAGGCGTTTCACAAGCAAAACTGATTAAGCATATGACTTTTACAAGTTAATTTAATGTTAATGAGTTGTTCTTTTATGGCGCTATATCATGTTTTTACCGCTTCGCTTGCGCGATTTATCGGTCCTGAAGGCGAATTTAAGGTAAATATCTCTGTCAGTGACCCCGATCGCTTATTTTTCACAGATAAAGTAAGAAATAGTGTTTTCTGGCGGTAGATCACGGGCGCTATTTTCAGTAGGTTATAGAAAGTTTGTTACTGTTTTATTTTCCGGGGTTAATCATTCTCCGTCGATATCTCGATGGTGAAAATTGATACAAACCGTGGGCAATTATCGACAAACCATCATCAAAAACCGATGGAAGGGAAAACTATGCGTATTGGGGTACCAAAAGAACGGTTAGCCAATGAAACCCGCGTAGCGGCAACACCAAAAACGGTGGAGCAACTGCTTAAACTGGGTTTTACCGTCGCGATTGAAAGCGGCGCGGGCAAACTGGCGAGTTTCGATGACGAGGCCTTTACTCAGGCTGGCGCGGAAGTAGTGGACGGTGCTGAGGTCTGGCAATCACCCATCATTCTGAAGGTCAACGCACCGGAAGAGAGTGAAATTGAACTGCTGAACGCGGGCACGACGCTTGTGAGCTTTGTCTGGCCAGCCCAAAACCCGGAGCTGATGGAGAAGCTGGCAGCACGTGGTGTCACCGTGATGGCGATGGACTCCGTGCCGCGTATTTCGCGCGCGCAGTCTCTGGATGCGCTGAGCTCCATGGCGAACATTGCCGGCTATCGCGCCATTGTCGAAGCTGCGCATGAGTTTGGTCGCTTCTTTACCGGTCAGATTACGGCGGCAGGTAAAGTACCACCCGCGAAGGTGATGGTGATTGGTGCCGGTGTGGCAGGTCTTGCCGCTATCGGGGCCGCAAACAGCCTGGGCGCTATTGTTCGCGCGTTTGATACCCGGCCGGAAGTGAAGGAGCAGGTGCAGAGTATGGGCGCCGAATTCCTTGAGCTGGACTTCAAGGAAGAAGCGGGCAGCGGTGATGGTTACGCGAAGGTCATGTCTGAAGCCTTTATTAAGGCGGAAATGGCACTCTTTGCGGCGCAGGCAAAAGAGGTGGACATCATTGTCACCACCGCGCTTATTCCGGGTAAACCGGCGCCGAAGCTGATCACCCGTGAGATGGTGGATTCCATGCAGCCGGGCAGCGTTATTGTCGATCTGGCGGCGCAAAACGGCGGTAACTGTGAGTATACCGTGCCAAACCAGGTCACGACGACCGCGAACGGCGTGAAGGTGATCGGTTATACCGACCTGCCAGGGCGTCTGCCAACCCAGTCCTCTCAGCTGTACGGCACGAACCTCGTTAACCTGCTGAAGCTGCTCTGCAAAGAGAAAGACGGCAACATTACCGTTGATTTTGATGATGTGGTGGTGCGTGGCGTTACCGTGGTGCGTGAAGGGGAAATCACCTGGCCTGCACCGCCGATTCAGGTTTCCGCTCAACCTCAGGCTGCGCCGAAAGCGGCGCCAGAGCCCGCGGAGCCAGCAAAACCTGCGTCGCCGTGGCGCAAATACGCCATCATGGCGCTGGTTATTATCCTGTTTGGCTGGCTGGCGGATGTCGCGCCAAAAGAGTTCCTTGGCCACTTCACCGTCTTCGCGCTCTCCTGCGTGGTGGGTTACTACGTCGTGTGGAACGTTTCTCATGCGCTGCATACCCCGTTGATGTCGGTCACCAATGCCATCTCCGGGATTATCGTGGTCGGGGCATTGCTGCAAATTGGTCATGGCGGCTGGATCAGCTTCCTGAGCTTCATTGCGGTGCTGATCGCCAGTATCAATATTTTCGGTGGTTTCACCGTGACTCAGCGCATGCTGAAAATGTTTCGTAAAGGCTAAGGGGTAGCATATGTCTGGAGGATTAGTTACAGCCGCATACATTGTTGCTGCAATCCTGTTTATTTTCAGTCTGGCGGGGCTTTCCAAACACGAAACGTCTCAGCAGGGAAATAACTTTGGTATCGCCGGGATGGCGATTGCGCTGATTGCCACCATCTTTGGGCCGGACACCGGCAACGTGGCGTGGATCCTGGTGGCGATGATCATCGGCGGCGCGATTGGTATTCGTCTGGCGAAACGCGTTGAAATGACCGAGATGCCGGAGCTGGTTGCCATTCTGCACAGCTTCGTGGGTCTGGCGGCGGTGCTGGTGGGCTTCAACAGCTACCTGTACCACGAACCGGGCCTGGAGCCGATTCTGGTGAACATCCACCTGACCGAAGTGTTCCTCGGCATCTTCATCGGTGCGGTGACCTTCACCGGGTCGATTGTGGCGTTCGGCAAGCTGCGCGGGAAGATCTCTTCCAAACCGCTGATGCTGCCTAACCGCCACAAGCTGAACCTGGCGGCGCTGGTCGTTTCCTTTGTGCTGCTGGTGGTCTTCGTGCGTACCGAAAGCGTAGGCTTGCAGGTGCTGGCGTTACTGGTGATGACCATCATCGCGCTGGCCTTCGGCTGGCATCTGGTGGCGTCTATCGGCGGAGCAGATATGCCGGTGGTGGTTTCCATGCTGAACTCCTACTCCGGTTGGGCAGCGGCGGCGGCAGGCTTTATGCTGAGCAACGACCTGCTGATTGTCACCGGTGCGCTGGTCGGTTCTTCCGGTGCGATCCTGTCTTACATCATGTGTAAGGCGATGAACCGTTCGTTTATCAGCGTCATCGCGGGTGGCTTCGGTTCTGACGGCTCATCAACCGGTTCTGATGAGGAAGTGGGTGAACACCGTGAAATCAGCGCGGAAGACACCGCAGAGATGCTGAAAAACTCGCATTCCGTCATCATCACCCCAGGCTATGGCATGGCGGTGGCGCAGGCGCAGTATCCGGTGGCGGAAATCACCGAGAAACTCCGCGCGCGCGGCATCAAGGTTCGCTTTGGTATTCACCCGGTGGCGGGGCGTCTGCCAGGCCACATGAACGTGCTGCTGGCGGAAGCGAAGGTGCCTTACGACATTGTGCTGGAAATGGACGAGATCAACGATGATTTCGCCGACACCGACACCGTGTTGGTGATTGGCGCCAACGACACCGTTAACCCGGCGGCGCAGGACGACCCGCGTAGTCCGATTGCGGGTATGCCTGTTCTCGAAGTGTGGAAGGCGCAGAACGTCATTGTCTTCAAACGCTCTATGAACACCGGCTATGCTGGCGTGCAGAACCCGCTGTTCTTTAAAGATAACACCCACATGCTGTTTGGCGACGCCAAGGCCAGCGTGGATGCGATCCTGAAAGCGCTGTAATTGCGCTTCATCCTGACAAACCGCCCCCCGGGGCGGTTTTCTTATTTCTGCGGCCAGCTTTTCTCCTCTGTCTATACTTTACCCTTTGTGTAATACGAGGAGGTGTAATGCGATTTTTGTCCCGCTTCGACATCATCGAGCTGATGATGACGCCATCTTTCTGGATCGGCGTCGCCACGGTGGTTTTTGTGACTCTGCTGGTGTACTGGCTGCTGACGCGCCTGATCGCCTTCGTTAAGAAAGGGATCACTACCTGGGGCGACAAGCACCCCACCACCAACCGGATGCGTTTTATCCTGACGGATATGCTTAACCGCACCAGCCGCTTCCTGCTTTTTGTCGTGGCGCTGTTATTCAGCCTGCGTTTCGTCGACTTACCGGATCATCTCTTTGGTACCGTGAGCCACGCCTGGTTCCTGGTCTTCGCTATCCAGGTGGCGCTGTGGATGGATCAGGGGGTGGTGTCGTGGCTTCGTCACGTCATGCTGGCGCCGGGAAGCCATAAAAACCCGGTGACGCTGGTGATCACGGGGCTTATCCTCCGTGCCATAGTCTGGTCAGTGATGCTGCTGTCTATTCTTGCTAACGCGGGCGTCAACATCACTGCTCTGGTTGCCAGCCTTGGGGTAGGGGGTATTGCAATCGCCCTCGCGGTGCAAACGATCCTGAGCGACGTGTTTGCATCGCTCTCCATCGGTTTTGATAAGCCGTTCGAAATTGGCGATTTTGTGGTGTTTAACGATGTCGCCGGGACAGTAGAGCACATTGGCCTGAAAACCACCCGTATCCGCAGCCTGAGCGGGGAGCAGATTGTCTGCGGGAACGCCATCCTGCTGCAACAGACGCTGCATAACTACAAGCGGATGCAAACGCGCCGGATCGTCTTTACCTTCGGGGTTGCCAGCGACACGGCGCCGGACAAACTGCGTTCAGTGGGTGATATGGTCAAACAGATCATTACCGACGTCGGGGAAACGAAGTTTGACCGCGCCCATTTCCTGGGCTTCGATCGCGATCGCCTGACCTTCGAGGTGGTCCATATCGTTAATACGGCGGACTACAACAAGTACATGGATATTCAGCAGGAGATCAATATCCGTATTCTGGAGGGGCTGAACCAGCAGGAGATCAAGCTGGCGCTGCCGAGCATGGTTCTGCACGCGCCCTGGATGAATGCCGGCGACGAGGCACCGACGCAGCGGTTGAGCGAAGCGTAATAAAAAAGCCCGCCGTTACCGGCGGGCTTTCATTTTGGGGTCAATCGTCTTCCTCATCGTCCAGTTCAACCGGCGTTTGATACTGATCCGGTTTGATGACCAGAAGGTCGCAGCGCAGGTGGTCAATCACCTGCTCGGCGGTATTTCCCAGGAACGCGGCAGAGATACCGGTCCGGCCAATGGTGCCCAGCACCACAATCCCGGCCTGCAAATGTTCCGCCAGATCCGGAATAACCTCTTCCGGTAACCCTTTTTCTACGTGCGTCATATTCTCATCGATACTGAATTTCTGGCGCAGCGCTTTCATGGCCAGCAGATGCTGACCGCGAATCGCGTCGTTATACACGCTCGGGTCAAATTCAGGCAACTCGATGGCGATATTGATTGGCGTAACCGGATAGGCGCCCACCAGATGGACTTCGGTGTGGTTAACCTGGTCGGCAAGCTGGATGGTTTCCTTCACCAGCTTCTCGTTCAGCGAATTGTGATAATCCTCTTCGCTGGCCAGATTCACCGCCACGACGGCTTTCCCGCCCTCAGGCCATGGCTGATCTTTCACCATCCATACCGGGCAAGGGCATTTGCGCAGCAGGTGCCAGTCGGTTGGAGTGAAAATCACGGATTCCAGTTTGTCATGCTGGTGCGCCATTTTCAGCAGCAGGTCATGCCCACCGGCCACCACTTCCTGAATAATGGCTTCGAAAGGTCGGTTGTGCCAGACCACTTTGATATCAATCGGTACGCCCGCTTCCAGGTAATATTTCGCCTGCTCGCGGATCCACGCGGTACGCTGGCTGATCACTCCCTGACGCATAGCGGTGCGCTCGTCAGGCGACAGAAGGGTGGTCATCTCGTATGAGAAGTCATAAATCGGCAAAAAGGCTTTAATTTTGCCACCAATCCGTTGATGTAAATACACAGCACGTCGTAATGCCGGCTGATCGTCCTGGTTAGGATCGATAGCCACCAGCATGTTTTGATACTTTGCCATACAGGTCTCCTTACTACTGTCACCACAGTCTGTAAGTAAAAGAGTAACCTATATATCTTGAATGAAACAGGGGGGAAGTTTTTGCCAGATCAATAATCATGAAAATTTATCGACCTGGCATAAGATATCCGGGAGAGTTATGCCACGTTACGTGAGTGACCCGCCAGAATGGCCAGCGCTTCACCGTTTTCGATGGTGATGTACTTACCTTTAACCGCCAGCATTCCGCTCTTCTGGAAGCGACCCAGCAGACGGCTGATGGTTTCCACGGTCAGGCCCAGATAGTTGCCAATATCACCGCGCGTCATGGTCAGACGGAATTCACGCGGGGAGAAGCCACGCTCCGCGAAACGGCGGGAGAGGTTATAGATAAAGGCGGCCAGACGCTCTTCGGCATTCTTTTTGGAAAGCAGCAGGATCATATCCTGATCGCCTTTAATCTCACCGCTCATCAGACGCATCATCTGCTGACGCAGGTTCGGCATCTTACCGGACAGATCGTCCAGCGTCTCAAACGGAATTTCGCAGACCATAGAGGTTTCCAGCGCCTGAGCAAAGCTCGGGTGATGGCCACTGCCGATGGCGTCAAAGCCGACTAAATCGCCTGCCAGATGGAAGCCGGTGATCTGCTCGTCGCCCTGTTCGGTAATGGTGTAGCTTTTGATAGTGCCAGAACGGATAGCATAGAGCGATTTCAGTTCGTCTCCCGCCTTAAACAGCGTCTGCCCTTTCTGAATAGGCTTTTTGCGCTCGATGATATTGTCAAGCTGATCGAGTTCGTGCTCATTCAGAGTAAACGGGATACAGAGCTGGCTGATGCTGCAATCCTGGCAATGGATAGCACAACCGCCAGACTGAATGCGTCGTATAATTCGCTTTTCCGGGATCATAGGTTTGCTCAAGCCTTAATTGATATTGGTCAATTTTAACATCTTTTTGGTAAGGACGTAAGTCTGGCAAACCCCCAATAAAGACAAGAGACGGCAGCGTGTTGCCATCTCCTTGAAATTCCACAGAATGATTAAGGATTATGAACCTAACAGGAAGAAAATTAAGCACAAAAAGCCTGGGAATTACAGCAGAAAATACCCTTCGTGACGCAGCAGCCACTCTTTGCGCTGTACGCCCCCGGCATAGCCGGTGAGGGTGCCGTTGCGCCCGATCACGCGATGGCAAGGCACCACAATGCTGACGGGGTTAGAGCCATTTGCCGCACCGACCGCGCGCGCCGCGCCGGCACGGCCAAGCTGTTCTGCCAACTGACCGTAGTGCATCACCTGCCCGCAGGGAATATTACGCAGCGCCTGCCACACCTCGCGCTGGAAAGGGGTGCCCGCCGTGGCGGTTGGCAGGGTATTAATAATGCTGAGATCGCCCTCGAAGTAGGCCGTCAGTTTATCGCTCAGCCCGCCAGGATTACGGGCAGTAATACGCTCGTAACCCTCGGCGCGATAATGGATGTTGAGCAGCTCAACCATCCGGTCGCTGTGCTCTTCCCATTCAACCGCGCGCAGATTGAACGCTTCATCCGCGATAACCCACAGCGGCCCCAGCGGCGTCGCAATATTATCTTCGAGTAATCTCAGCATCAGTACTCCTTAGTTCAGCCTCGGGTAAACACCCGGTCCAATCGGCAGGCCGACAAGATACCACGCCACCAGCATCACCAGCCATACCCCTAAGAAGATAAGCGGATAGGGCAGAACCAGCGAATAGTAGGTACCCAGCTTAGCCTCCGGTCTGTAGCGTTGCAGGAAGCCTAAAAACAGCGGAACGAAGGGTGACACGGGCGCCAGCGGGATCACCGAGGAATCGGCGACACGGAAAAGGATCTGGGCGAACGCAGGATGGAAGCCGAGCATCATAAACATGGGGACAAAGATGGGCGCCAGAATCGACCAGATGGCCGATCCGCTGGCAATAAACATGCACAGCAGGGACGACAGCAGCGCCAGGCCGACAAACGCCGGAACACCGCTCAACCCCGCCGCCTCCAGCGCGTCCGTCAGGCTCACGGCCATAAACTTGCCCATGTTGCTCCAGTTAAACATGGCGACAAACTGCGCCAGCGGGAACACCATCACGATAAAACCCGCCATCTCCTTCATCGGCTCGATCATCAGGTGCGGCAGATCTCCCTGACGGCGGATTTTGCCGGTGGCGATGCCGAACGCGAGCGAAACGACGAAGAAGAAGAGAATTATCAGCGGCACAATGCCCTGAATAAACGGCGAGGGCAGTACGGTGTGTTTGATCGGATCGCGCAGCACGCCATTTTCCGGCACCACCATCAGCGCCACCACCGCAATGAACGCCAGCGAGACGATCCCGGCTACGCGCAGGCCGAACTGCTGCTCTTTGCTCAGCGTCTCCAGCTTTTCATCGCTCCGGCCTTCCCATTTACCCAGGCGCGGCTCAATGATCTTATCGGTAATCAGCCCCCCGACAATCGTCAGGACAATCACCGAACTGGCCATAAAGTACCAGTTGTCGATCACGCTGACGTGCATAGTCGCATCGATGGTGCTGGCTGCCTCCGTACTGATGCCGGAGAGCAGCACATCGGTGGTCACGATAAGCAGGTTAGCGGTAAACCCACAGCCGACGCCCGCAATCGCCGACAGCAGACCCGCAACAGGATGACGGCCAACGGCGAGGAAAATCAGCGCCCCCATCGGCGGCATGATCACCAGCGCCGCGTCGGACGAGATATGGCTGAAGAAGGCAATAAACAGCACCATATAGCTGGCATAACGCGCGCTGACGTGCGAGGCCATTTTCACCATCAGCGCGGGCAGCAGACCCACGCGTTCGGCCAGTCCCGCGCCTAACACCAGCGCCAGGATGGCGCCCAGCGGCGCAAAACCGCTGAAGTTTTTAATCACGTTCGGCAAAAACCAGTGCAACCCTTCAACGCTGAGCAGGTTTTTCACTGCTACCATACTGCCGTCGGCCGGGCTGCGCACGCTCACCTCAAAGGCGGACAGCACGGCCGTCGCGACCATCAGGATGACAATTAAATAGATAAAAAGCAGGAAAGGGTGCGGTACTTTATTGCCGATCCTTTCAACCCAGCCATAGAGCTTACCGGATGGGGAATGCGAAGGTATGGAAGACATACTCATGGGCGTTCCTCGGGACTGTTGTTGTGTTGTTGTGTTGTGTTTTTTTATTTTAAAGGTGACGGTGTCACGCCCTGCGGGATCGGACACTCGTACGGTTTTTCTGTTATGTGTTGTTCGAACTCTTCCCGGCATTTTCGCAACAGGTCGGCATCCTGAAGCAGATGCAGCGCGGTCGCGCCCATCACTTTTCCGGCCAGCAACATGCCCTTATGGGCAATTGAGGTACGCCCCTGCGCCACTAATTGCCAGGTATGCAGTGGGGTGCCGACGGTAAAACAGGGGCTAAAGCACTGTGCAACAGGCATCTTCCAGCTGACATCCCCCACATCGGTGGAGCCTGCCAGCACGTTATCGGTGATGGCGTAAGGGGCAACTTCATCCACCAGCAGCGTCTCCTGATGGCGTCGGGCAAACCCTTTTCCCTCTTCGCCCCCCGTTGCGGCAATGTTTTTCAGGCTGTTTTGCAGGTCGTTTGCCGTGAGCGTGGCGCGGATTTCACGGGCAAATTCGCGTTCCTCTTCCGTCCAGGCCGGCGTGCCATAATGCTGCAATGCGCGGTACATCGCCGCTTCGAGCGTACGGTTCGGCAGATAGCTGGAGCAGGCTTTATCAAAGCGGCACTCGACGGTGGTTTCGGTCATCATCGCCGCACCCTGGGCGATTTTCTCGATGCGCGCGTAGATCTGCTGCGCATCGGCCATCTCCGGGGCGCGGATCAGGTACAGCACCTCGGCCTGGGCCTGTACCACGTTGGGCGAAATCCCGCCGGTATCGGTGATGGCGTAATGAACGCGCGCTTTTTCAATGATGTGTTCGTTGAGGAAGTTTGTACCGGTGGTCATCAGCGTCACGGCATCCAGCGCGCTGCGCCCCAGATGTGGGGAGTTTGCGGCATGAGCGGCGATCCCCTTAAACCGCTAGGCGGCCTGAATATTGGCCAGCGTGCTGACGTTAAACATCCCGGCAAAGGCCTCCGGGTGCCATGTCACGGCAGCGTCCACGTCGTCAAACAGCCCTTCACGTACCATAAAGGTTTTACCGGAGCCGCCTTCCTCGCCGGGGCAGCCGTAAAATCGTACCGTTCCGCTGCCGCCGTGTTGTTCCAGCCAGCTTTTCACCGCCACCGCCCCGGCGAAGGCAGCAGTGCCTAACAGGTTATGCCCGCAGCCGTGGCCGTTCGCCCCCGGGGTGGCGGATTGCGCCGTCGCGCAGTGCGCCTGCTGGCTTAGCCCGGCCAGGGCATCGTATTCGCCCAGAAGGGCGATAACGGGCTTGCCGCTGCCGTAGCTGGCAATAAAGGCATTGGGAATGCCTCCGGCTTCCCGCGTCAGGGTAAAGCCCTCTGCTTCCAGCGCGCTGGCGAGCCGTTCGGCGGACCAGAACTCTTCGAAGCGCGTTTCGGGATGATCCCAGATGTCGTCGGCAATATCGGTAAACGTCTGACATCGCGTGTCGATGGCATCAGCGATAAAAGCATAGTTCTCCTGCATTACACACCTCGCGTCCACGGGAAATTAAGCGCAGTTCGCGCCAGCGTTTCGATGGCAACGTTCATCACCTGCTCATCAAAATCGAATTTTTCGTTATGATGTCCGGCGCTCAGTTCCGTGCCGAAGACCATATACGACGCCATGCCGCCGTTCTGCTGAACGCGGGCCATCATCAGCGTGGCGTCTTCGGAGCCTGCTGGCGCTGTCACCTTATCAATTGCGTGCTCAATTCCGGAAACCTGGCTCGCCTGTTCGCGCAGATAAGCAACCCAGGCCGGCGTCGGCGCGCTGAAGGTGGCGGCACCCATCAGGCGTATTTCGGCGCTTACGCCGTAGAGCGCGGCCGCGCCGGTGATAACCGCCTGCGCGCGTTCAAAGGCATACTGATTAATGGCTTCGGTTTCGCCGCGGGTTTCAACCTTAAGCAACGCATCAGCCGGAACCACGTTGCGTCCGCTGCCCGCCTGCATGACCCCGACGTTAACCCGGGACGCGCCTTCGCTGTGTGGTGCGATGCCATGCAGCGCGATGGCGGCTTGGGCAGCCGCGAGCAGGGCGTTACGGCCCTCTTCTGGTTTACCGCCAGCGTGTGCGGCGACCCCGGTAAAGCGCACGTCAAATTTGGTGGTCGCCATGAAGTTATCGCTGCCGCAGATCACCGTCCCTTCCGGAACGCCGGTCCCGATATGAATGGCGGTAAAGTAGTCCACGCCGTCCAGCGCGCCTGCGGCGACCATAGCCCGCGCGCCGCGCGTACCCTCTTCGGCAGGCTGGAAGATCAGTTTGATGATGCCGTTGAGCTGCGCTTCATGCTGCTTAAGCACCTGCGCGAGCCCCAGACCAATGGTGGTATGCCCGTCGTGGCCACAGGCGTGCATCATGCCCGGATTGCAGGAGGCAAAACCGTCGCGGAAGGGGCGATGACTTTCGTCAAGCGCTTCGCTTAAATCAAGTGCATCCATGTCTACCCGAAACGCCAGCGTCGGGCCCGGACGTCCGGTATTCAGGGTCGCCACAATGCCGGTAAATCCGCCCTCAAACGGCGCCAGCCATTTCTCCGGCGCACCCTGCGCCCGGGCGCGGGCAAACTCTCGCGAAAGGGTGGCATCATCGGGCAGTCCCATACGGCTTTCGGCATCGACCACGTCGCGACCCATCGCCAGTTCGTAGCCCAGCGAGTCGAGGATTTCCGAGACTTTCGCAGCTGTTCGAAACTCTACCCAGCCGGATTCCGCAAAATGGTGGAAATCGCGACGCCATGCGCTCAGTTGTGGAGCTAATGTCTGAATGTACTGCGCCAGTGCGTTCATATCTTTTCCTGTCATCATTAAAATATGTGAACTGCTTCACGCTGTGATAGTTTTTACTTATCACTAATCGTTTTTTCACAGTTTTAACCGTTCGGGAATTACCCTCGCACATCCGTTTCCATTAAAGTAGATGACAGTTTCTTTACTCTGATAAACAACGGTTATCGGTCTCGTTATGTCATTTCAGATTAAATTTCATCAAATCAGGGCGTTTGTCGAAGTGGCGCGTCAGGGCAGCATTCGCGGCGCCAGCCGGACGCTTAATCTTTCGCAGCCCGCGCTGACCAAATCCATTAAAGAGCTGGAGGAGGGTATGGCGGCCCAGCTATTTGTGCGCCGGAGTAAAGGCGTCGCGCTGACCGAGTGCGGGGAAGGGTTTTATCACCGCGCTAATTTGATTCTGGAAGAGCTGCGTGCAGCGCAGGATGACATCCGCCAGCGACAGGGCGAGCTTGCCGGGCAGATCAATATTGGGATGGGAGCCAGCATTTCACGCAGCCTGATGCCGGCCGTCATTACGCGTTTTCATGCGCAGCATCCTCAGGTCAACGTCCGGATTATGGAAGGCCAGCTGGTGTCGATGATTAATGAATTACGTCAGGGTGAGCTGGACTTTACCATCAATACCTATTATCAGGGGCCGTACGATCACGAATTTACGTTTGAAAAGCTGTTCGAAAAGCCTTTTGCTGTATTTTGTCGGGCAGGGCATCCGGCGACAGGGGCGACCTCAATTAATGAGCTTTTGCAATATAACTGGACGATGCCTACGCCCCGGGGAAGTTATTATAAGCAGTTGCAGGATACTTTTAACCATCGCTCTCAAATACCGCGAATTGGCGTTGTCTGTGAGACCTTTTCCTCCTGTATTAGCCTCGTCGCACAAAGCGATTTCATCAGCATTTTACCGCAGGAGCTGGGCTGCGATCCGCTTCTGGCGCACCGTCTGATAATGCTGCCGGTTGTCGAAACTCTGCCTAAAGCAGCATATTATTTAATTCAGCGTCGTGATTCTCGCCAGACACCGCTTGCCGAATCATTAATCACGCAGTTTCGAAGGGAAGCCAGGAAATTAATTTAATAAAAATAACAACAATAAAAAAATAGAGTCTGCCCGACATCAGACAGACTCCACAGTACACACAGTCGTGCGTCCTTTCGCGGATCCTACTTGCATTATCCATTGGGCAGGTTTATTAAGTTATAACAGCTTTTTCTTAAAAGAGAAGGACGTGGAGTGATTGATTTCACGATTTTTTAACGTAAATTATTTAATTAATTACGGCTGAAATTTAAGTTAAGGTTAGATTAAATTTATTGCGTCTGCGATTATCTGTTCCTTAAGCCATTATTTGAACCTGTGCCTGGATGATTGAGACCCGCAACGGGCGCAGGTATAGTACATCACTCAGATGTAGCCGGAGGATTTCCATGAACCCTGACGACAAATCACTTTTTCTTGACGCCATGGAGGATGTCCAGCCGCTCAAACGCTGCGCGGATATTCACTGGCAGCAGAGCCGCAACACGCGGGCGCGTCAGGAAATAGATACTGAGCAGCTCGATAACTTTCTGACGCTGGGGTTTCTGGAACTGTTGCCCCTTGCCGAGCCGCTCATGTACCAGCGCGAAGGGGTACAGCAGGGGGTATTTGATAAGCTGCGTTCCGGCAAATATTCCCGTCAGGCCAGCTTAACGCTGTTACGCCAGCCTGCGGAGCAATGCCGCCAGCTGGTCTATTCCTTTATTCGCCAGGCCGGACGTGACGGGCTACGCAACCTGATCATCGTGCATGGTAAAGGGCGTGAACAGCAGTCGCATCCTAACGTGGTGCGCAGCTATCTTGCGCGCTGGCTGACCGAGTTCGACGAAGTACAGGCCTTTTGCGAAGCGCAGCCGCATCACGGCGGCAGCGGAGCATGCTATGTCTCGTTGCGTAAGTCAGAGGATGCGAAGCGAGATAACTGGGAGCGCCACGCCAAGCGCAGCCGCTAATCAGGAAGGCGGGCGAGATGCCCGCCTGTCACTCAGAAGGTTTCCCAGTTCGCGTCAGCTGTATTCGCGCCTGCCGCTGACGGGCGCAGCAGTACGGGCGTTTTCACGTTTTTAGGGCGAGCCGCCAGCGATGCCTGAGCGTTCAGCCGGAATGCCGCCACGGCCTGACGCAGCTGTTCAGACTGATCTTCCAGCGCTGCCGCCGCCGTTGCCGACTCCTGTACCAGCGCGGCGTTTTGCTGCGTGACGCTGTCCATCTGCGAGACCGCCAGGCTGACCTGCTCTATACCGCGGCTCTGCTCGTCAGACGCCGAGGAAATCTCAGCCATAATATCGGTTACGCGCGTCACGGCCGCGACGATCTCTTTCATGGTCGCACCCGCCTCGCTCACCTGTTCTGAGCCGGTATTCACCCGGCTGACAGAGTTCTCGATAAGCCCTTTGATCTCTTTTGCCGCCTGCGCGCTGCGGCTGGCCAGCGTCCGTACTTCACCTGCCACGACCGCAAAGCCGCGACCTTGTTCCCCGGCACGGGCGGCTTCAACCGCCGCGTTGAGCGCCAGAATGTTGGTCTGGAAGGCAATGCTGTCGATAACGCCGGTGATATGCGCAATTTGCTGAGAACTGTCGGCAATGTCATTCATGGTACGCACCACGTTATCCACCACCTGACCGCCGCGTGCGGCGGTTTCAGACGCATTCTTCGCCAGCAGCGTCGCCTGACGGGCGTTATCCGAGTTCTGTTTCACCGTGGCAGTCAGCTCTTCCATGCTGGCGGCGGTCTCTTCCAGCGAGGCGGCCTGCTGCTCGGTTCGCGCGGAAAGGTCGTTACTCCCGGCGGCAATTTCTCCTGCGCCCGTATAGATAGAATCTGTGCTGCCGCGCACGGCGCTGACGGTGCTCACCAGCGACTGCTGCATCTCGTGCAGACCAGCAGCCAGCTGGCCCATCTCGTTGCGCCCGGTAATCGCGACGTTTTGCGTCAGATCGCCGCTCGCGATGGTGCGAATATGGTTCATGATGGCGTTGAGCGGTTTCAGGAGCAGGTGCTGTAAACCCTGCCAGATCACCACCAGCACGGCGATCACAGTCAGGAAGATCGCCGCCAGCGTCCACTGCATCTGGGTAAAGCTGCTCTGGTTCTCTTCGGCGGCGGCTTTCAGCAGCACGTTGTTTTCAGCGCGCCAGCGGGTATAGACCGCCTCCATCTCATCCTGCGCCTGCTGGGCGTCCAGGTCGCCATAGGCCTGATAGTTATCGGCGCGCAGATACTCAATGGACAAGCGCATCACCTCGTGCATTTGCTTCCAGGCTTTCTGCATCTCTTCGGTAAGCGCGGCATTCTGGCCCTTCACCTGCGAAATCGCCTGCCAGTTTTTGTAATAGTCTTCGGCTTTGGTCAGCGAACCGTTCGCGGTGCCCAACAGCGTGTTGATTGCTGCGAGAGAGGCCGGATCGCGCTGGTTTTTCAGGTAGCGGATCGCCACGCGGGTGACGGTAACGCGCGTTTTCACCAGCGTGTTCACGCTGTCGCTCAGGCTCTCCTGTTGGGCATTGAGTAACCCGGAGTTCTGAAAGTTGTGACGATCGTTGTTAACGGCAGAGTAGAACAACCCTCCCGTGACAACTTGCAGCAGACAGAATATGGTGAGGGCAAAGATAATACCGGTAATCACGTGCAGATTTTTCAGCATGGCGGTCATCCGTAAGAGAAGAGGCAGGGTTACATCAATACTATCGTCGTAGCGAATTTAAACTTTAATTTTACTATTGCTTAACTAATGGTTTCGTTGCGGAACCTGTTGTAAATCCGGATCATTTTTTATGAGGAAGGTCAGCATGAGCAGCATAGATAAAAGCGGAACGTTCACGCTCGGAACGCGTACGGTTAAACGATTTGGCTATGGCGCGATGCAGCTTGCCGGGCCTGGCGTTTTTGGTCCGCCAAAAGACAAAAATGCGGCGCTGGCGGTGCTGCGTGAAGCGGTGGCGTCGGGTGTGAATCACATTGATACCAGCGATTTTTACGGACCTCATGTGACCAACCAGCTTATCTGCGAGGCGCTTCATCCGTACCGGGACGACCTTACGATTGTGACCAAGATCGGAGCCCGACGCGGCGAGGATGCCTCCTGGCTGCCGGCGTTTTCCGCGCAGGAGCTGACGCAGGCGGTGCATGACAACCTGCGTAACCTGAAGCGGGATGTGCTGGACGTGGTTAACCTGCGGATCATGTTTAGCAACCACGGACCGGCGGAAGGCTCGATTGCCGCGCCGCTGAGTACCCTTGCAGAGCTGCAACAGCAGGGGCTGGTTCGCCATATTGGGCTGAGCAACGTCACCGCTTCGCAAGTCGCTGAAGCGCAGAAGATGGTTTCCGTGGTGTGTGTACAGAACATGTACAACGTTGTGAATCGCGGTGACGATGCGCTGGTCGATTCGCTGGCGCAGCAGGGGATTGCCTGGGTGCCGTTCTTCCCGCTGGGAGGTTTCACGCCACTGCAATCTTCCGGACTACAGGCGGTGGCGGATTCACTGGGCGCGACGCCGATGCAGGTGGCGCTGGCATGGCTGCTGCAACGCTCGCCAAATATCCTCTTGATCCCGGGAACCTCGTCGGTGGCGCATCTGCGTGAAAACCTGGCGGCAGCCGATCTGGTATTGCCGCCTGAGGCGCTGGAGACGTTAAATTCGCTGGTGGGGTAATCCCGATACCAGCAAAAGCCCGGAGAATTTTTCGGGCTTTTGCTGTTTATGATCCAATCTGACTTCTTTGGCGATGAAGCGCTAACGCTTCCGCCACGATTTCCTGCTTACTTTTCCGTGTTTCATACGCAGTAATGCGGATGTACTCCATCAGCGCAGGATCGATGCGCGCGCTTAACATCCTGAGTTCGGCCTCCTTTGCGACACCGCGAGCAACACGCTTATCGGGATAATCACGGGCGGGCATAGAAAACGTCCTCCAAAAATTGTCTTGTTAATTTGTGCTGTAAAATATGCGCCAGTCTAAATAGAAAGTCAACGGGTAGTGATTATGCAGTGATGGTGCTTTGTCTTTTGTACATTTACAAGTCATCAATAAGTGATGATGTAGTGATGTTTTATGACGCGTTAAGCTTGCCCATGCGTAAAAATTTACAAAACAAATAATCTTCATTGCTATAGAGGGTTATAAGCGAAGCGGTTAAGGCGTAGCCAGCCGCTTACGCTGACATGGCTTGATCGATACCTCAGTTAAAACTACTGTATATAAAAACAGTATGGAGGTGTTTATTATGATCTTTTTCAGACCCGCAGAGTTGCGTGAAATCGTTGCTATTCCACTTTTCAGCGACTTAGTACAGTGCGGCTTCCCCAGCCCGGCAGCGGATTATGTAGAGCGGCGTATCGATTTAAACGAGTTATTAGTCGCCCATCCCAGCTCCACTTATTTTGTCAAAGCCGCCGGTGACTCGATGATAGAAGGGGGGATTAATAACGGTGATTTGCTGGTGGTGGACAGTTCCCGCAAGCCTGAGCATGGCGATATCGTGATTGCGGCGGTAGAGGGCGAATTTACCGTGAAGCGCCTCCAGTTGCGTCCCAATATTCAACTCAACCCCATGAACAGCGCCTATTCACCGATTATTGTCGGCAGCGACGATACGCTCGATATCTTTGGTGTAGTGACGTATATCGTGAAATCCGCGAGCTGATCGTGTTTGTGAAGCTTAATTAATAGGCAATAAGTTAATTCTCATCATGCAAAAATCTTACGTTATCGGGGCTGTCTTGTCGGCAAACCTGATATTCATCGCATAAGCCGGAACTGACTGGTCAAATATTCTGGTATTGGCGAATTACAGAGTGATATCCCATTTTTTTATTTTGTTATGTTCCTGCACTTTAGTGAGTTTTCTTTTCTTCCGACAGAATACATTTTGTCTACATTATAATTTTAATTTATGATTCGCACACGAACAATTGATGTTATGCAGGGTTTTAGCATCGTGGCAGTCAATAAAACCCTGCTGTTATAAAGTAATCAGGAGATTCATTTTTATGTCAGACAATAATCCCCGCCCATCCGGCTGGTTAGGCCCGTGGTGCCTGCTGGTGGGTGTGATACTTCTTGTAACGGGGCTCTTTTTTGCCATCGGCGGTTTTAAACTGGTTTCCCTGGGGGGGAGTTGGTATTTTCTCATCGCCGGGGTTATCACTCTGCTCTCTGCGATTCAGTTCTTCCGCCGCAAGTCCTCTGCCGTGGGGCTGTTTGCCCTGGTGTTTCTTGGCACCCTGATTTGGGCATTTTTCGATGCCGGGCTCGACTTCTGGCCGCTGGTTTCCCGTTTAATGGTACCCGCCGGGCTGATGGTGCTGGCAGCCGCCACCTGGCCTGCATTGCGTAAACGTGAAGGAAAACCGTCCTGCGCAAAAGGGGCCCTGGGGGTCTGCGCGGTCCTTATTGTCGCCATGGGCGTCACCTTTGTTCAGATGTTTCAACCCCATCCGACCGTGCCGTTTAGCGGTGAAAAACGCCCGCTGGTGCCGGTAAAAGATGATGCGAAACAGCAGAACTGGGATCACTACGGTAATACGGCTGGCGGTAGTCGCTTTGTGGCGCTGGACCAGATAACCCGTGACAACGTGAAAAACCTGAAACCGGTCTGGACCTACCATACCGGTGACGTACCGGAAAGTCCGGACGGCAATGGCGCAGAAGATCAGCAAACGCCGCTACAGGTTGGCGATCGTGTCTTCCTCTGTACGCCGCATAACAACGTGATCGCCGTGGATGCCGATAGCGGGAAAGAGATCTGGAAAGCGGAAATCAACGCCAAGTCTGCAATCTGGATGCGCTGCCGTGGCCTGGCGTACTTTGATGCCACCAAACCGCTGGCACAGCCAACGGTAGCCGGCTCCACGCCGGTCCTGCCAGCGCAGGTGGCACCGGGCGCTGCATGCCAGCGCCGTATCCTGATGAACACCATCGACGGTAAGCTGATCGCGTTAGACGCCGATAACGGCAAGTTCTGCCCGGACTTCGGTACTAACGGCAGCGTTAACCTGCATGAAGGGATGGGCGACGCGTCAGATCCCACCTACGTGCTGACGTCGGCCCCGACGCTGGCGGGTACGACGGTTGTCGTTGGCGGCCGCGTTGCGGATAACGTCAGCACCGATATGCCGGGAGGCGTTATACGTGGTTATGACGTGATCACCGGCCAGCTGCGCTGGGCGTTCGACCCGCGTAATCCGGATCCGAACTATGTTCTGAAGCCGGGCGAACACTACAAACGTAGCTCTGCAAACTCCTGGGCCCCTATGTCCTGGGATGCGTCGATGAATACCGTGTTTATCCCGATGGGAAGTTCCTCTGTCGACCTGTGGGGCGCTGACCGTATTCCGGAAGATCACAAATACGCCACCTCAATCCTCGCGCTGGATGCGACTACCGGGAAAGAGAAGTGGGTATACCAGACCGTGCATAACGACCTCTGGGATTTCGATATCCCGATGCAGCCGAGCCTGGTTGATTTCCCGACGAAAGAGGGCAACAAGCCCGCGGTGGTGGTGGGCACCAAAGCGGGGCAAATTTACGTTCTTGATCGCCTGACGGGTAAACCGCTCACTGAAGTGAAAGAGGTTCCGGTAAAACCAGCGGATATTCCACGTGAACAGTACCCGGCAACGCAGCCGCGCTCTGTGGGGATGCCGCAGATTGGCGCGGAAACCCTGAAAGAATCGGATATGTGGGGGGCGACGCCGTTTGACCAGCTGGCCTGTCGTATCAGCTTCAAATCAATGCGTTATGACGGTCTGTACACGATGCCGGGAACCGATATTTCCCTGAGCTTCCCGGGCTCGCTGGGGGGAATGAACTGGGGTAGTCTGTCCACGGATCCGAACAACCAGTACATCTTCGTCAACGACATGCGTCTGGGTCTGTGGGTCCAGCTGATTAAACAAGATCCGCAGAGCGCGGTGGCAAACACGGGCGGTGAAGCCGTGAACGCCGGGATGGGCGCCGTTCCGATGAAAGGAACGCCGTATTCGGTCAACAAAAACCGTTTCATGTCACCGCTGGGCATTCCGTGCCAGAAACCACCGTTTGGCTCTCTCTCCGCGATTGACCTGAAAACGCAGAAAATCGTCTGGCAGGTGCCGGTCGGTACCGTTCAGGATACCGGTCCGTTTGGGGTAAAAATGCGCATGCCAATGCCTGTCGGTATGCCGACGCTGGGCGGTACGCTGGCCACGCAGGGCGGTCTGGTCTTCATTGCGGGAACCCAGGATTACTACCTGCGCGCCTTTGATTCCTCCACGGGGGAAGAAGTGTGGAAAGCGCGTCTCCCGGTGGGTAGCCAGGGCGGACCTATCAGCTATGTATCACCGAAAACCGGCAAACAGTACATTCTGATCTCTGCCGGCGGTGCACGTCAGTCGCCGGATCGTGGTGACTACGTGATTGCCTACGCGCTGGATAAATAACAGCGAAATAAGCAGCCCGGCCCCGTCGTAGTACGGGGCTTTTTTTTGACTAAAAACCACGCACAGGAAGAAAGCGGCGGTTCTGGTCAGCCCGTGAAAAGCACCCGCCAGCGTCGGCGACGGCGAGTCATTTCGCGCCATAGCGCGATTATCTCGTCAGGTTGCAGGGCATCAATAGCCTGCGGCGTTAACACCGGCAAACCATAGCGCTGGCGCAGGGCGGCCACTGCCGTGGCGCTGGCATCCATCGGTGAGCGGATCTGCGTCGCCAGCTGCTGTCGCAACACGCTGAACGCTGCCTCATCGCACGGCGTCAGCTCACGCAAAAATCGTTTGCAGCAGCCCAACAGGTTCACGGGAGAACGGTCAGGCGACTGTAACGCCAGCAACAGGCCATCGCGATCGGCAATACGCTGATAACGACAGCTGACTACGTAGCCAATCTGCTGTTCCACGCGCAGGCGCTGGAAAAATTGCGGTTCGCAGCATAACGCCAGCATCCGCAGCGCGGCGAGCGACGCGCCCGGCGGCAGGGGAATAAACACCAGCAGCGCCGAATCCGCGCTGGCGTGCGGGATGTGTTCGATCCCGCCGGGACAACCGCTTAACGACAACGGCTCAGCGTTAACCGGTGCCCGGAGCAGGCCAAGCTGCCGGGCTAACCCGTGCGCGTGTCCGGCGCTGCCGCCAACTAACGCCGCCAGCCAGCCGTCCCGCGGCGGATCCGATGCCAGACGTTCAGGCAATTGCTGAAGCAGCTCACGGATGGCAATGCCTTCTGGCACTGACGTAGTAGCCGGAGCGGGGTGGGAGAGGCGATCGATTATCGCCCCGATGATGGGTTCCGCCGTCACCATGGCGTCAGGAAGCCGCAGGGTGAGCTGCCAGCTACCGTCAACCGTTTGCCACTCGGCGCTGCCGTCGATATGGCGCAGTTCAGCAAGGAGAGGGCGTAACTGTTTGCCCATCGCCACCCCGTGTGCGCGTTCCACACGCGAATAAAAAGGCCTGCGCAGGATCAGCGTCGGCGGTTGTGTCTGCGCCGACAAATGCAGCAGCGGAGCGGCTTCTGACGTCGGGGCTGGCGCAGCATACCTGGCAGTCTGCGGGTAGAAGGAAAACGCGATGGGGCTATCATCTGCAACCGGCTGGCGACGCCAATGGCTAAGCGGCAGGGCAAAGCCCTGGCTGGCAATAATTTCAGCGGTTTCCATTTTTTTGCAGGCCAGATACGAGGTGGGCGCCGCCCGTAAGTTGGCACAAAAGGCGTAAAAACCCACGGGCGCCGCGCCGGGTGCAAAACCAAATGCCCGCTGGCGCAGCTGCTCCAGCGTCGGCAGGGCGCTGAAACGCTGCTGTGCCAGCCGATAATAATGCCGCTGCTGCTCATCCGTCGTTTGCTGTAGCGCCCGTAGCCAGTGGGTAATATGCGGGTCAATGTCCTCGGGCCGTTCGCTATCAACCGTTAGCGCCAGCCAGCCGTAATCGTCATCCTGATAAAGCCAGTTCAGGGCTACCTCTTCTGCCAGCCCGCGCGCCCGTAGCCCGGCAATCAGGCTTCCGGGGGCGTCGTCCAGTAAAAACTCCCGAAATAAAGTGACGTTGTCACTTTTTCGAATGAGCGGACAACGCCACAGTGCGGGTCGCTCCGTTACCGCCAGCTGATAATCTGCTTCAGCGCTAAGACGCAACGGGGGAGCGGTTTCAGGCATGCCTCCTGACGCAAAACCTGACGCAAACGTATGGGCAAGCTCGGCCAGCACATCCAGCGTTTGCGGCCCTTGCAGCCACAATTGCAGGTGCCCGGCTACATAATAGCGACGATGAAAGTCGCGCAACGCGGTTTGCAGCGATACCGGGTCCTGCCCGAGAGACTCCTTGCTACCCACCTGAAAACGGCGAAAAACCGCGGGTTCTTCCATCGCGTGGCGCGCCGCCGCTTCGCGCCTGGCGGAATCATGTTGCTGGATGAGCCGGTTTTCCGCATCAATGACCGCCACTTCGCGCTGTATGTCATGCGGTGAAAGCAGCGGCGCCAGCAACATATCCCGCAGCCGCGCGACGCCGTCGGACAGGTTATCGGCGGCAACGTCGAAGAAAAAAGCGCTGTGGCGAGCCAGCGTGGTGGCATTGACGCTGCCGCCCTGGCGCTGGACCCAGGCCATGAGTCGATCATCGCCCTGATAGCGCTGGCTACCGCGGAACAGCAGGTGCTCAAGCAAATGCGCCAGACCGGCGAAGCGCGGTGGCTCGTGATGGCTTCCGGCACTCACGCGCGCCAGCGCCGCCGCGCGTGTCGCCTGCGGCTGATGCACCAGCGTTGCGCGCAAACCGCCTGCCAGTTCCACGATGCGGGTGGTCATTATCGTTACAGTTCCCGGGTTTTATAGATAAGCTGAGAACGGGTACGGTTGCGGAACTGAAGCTGACCGATCTTCATATCACTACAGGCTGCTTCGCGGCGCGCCTCGAGGATTTTATGATGATGCGGCGATTTGCTGCACACCGGATCGGCGTTATCCGCATTCCCTGTGAGCATAAAGGCCTGGCAGCGGCAGCCGCCGAAGTCCTTCTCCTTTTCATCGCAGGAGCGGCACGGCTCTGGCATCCAGTCAAACCCGCGATAGCGGTTGAAGCCGAAAGAGTCATACCAGATGGATTCCAGGCTCTGCTCAAGCACCGACGGGAAATCCACCGGCAGCTGGCGCGCGCTGTGGCAGGGCAGCGCCGTGCCTTCCGGGGTCACGCTGAGAAAAATCGACCCCCAGCCGCCCATACAGCCTTTTGGTCGCTCTTCGTAATAATCGGGGGTGACGAACAGCAGGTTGGTCAGATTGCCGCTGGCGGCCATTTTTTGCCGATATTCGGCAACCACGCGTTCCGCGCGGGCAATCTGTTCCCGCGTCGGCAGAAGCCCCTGACGGTTAAGGAACGCCCAACCGTAGAACTGGCAGGTGGCAAGTTCGACGTCGTCGGCGTCCAGTTCGATGCACAGCTCGATGATTTTATCGATCTGATCGATATTATGCCGGTGCAGGACGAAATTCAGCACCATCGGGTAATCGCGGGCTTTGACCGCTCTGGCCATCGCCAGCTTCTGCTGGAAGGCTTTTTTGTTCCCCGCCAGCGCAGCGTTGAGCACTTCATCGCTGGCCTGAAAGCTAATCTGGATATGGTCCAGACCGGCCTCGCTGAACGCGTCGAGCTTGCTTTCCGTCAGGCCAATTCCCGAGGTGATCAGGTTGGTATAAAAACCGAGATCGCGGGCGGCGCGGATCAGCTCCGGCAGATCTTTACGCGTCAACGGTTCGCCGCCGGAAAAGCCTATCTGCACGCTGCCCATCGCCCGCGCCTGGCGGAAAACCTCAATCCACTGTTCGGTGGTCAGCTCCTGATCCTGCCGGGCAAAGTCCAGCGGGTTAGAGCAGTAAGGACACTGTAGCGGACAGCGATAGGTCAGCTCCGCCAGCAGCCACAGCGGTGGATTGACGGCGGGTTTATTCTGGCTCACGGAAAATAATCCACTTCTGTTGATAAGCGATTTGCAGGAATTCTACGACGTCGTCATCCACGCCGCCGGCTTCCGGGAACCGTTCGTTGAGTATGTCAATGATGGCCGCCGCGTCGCGTTGGCCATCGACCAGTTCGAGGATCGCGGCCGCGGTCTCATTGAGTTTAGCCATGCCTTCCGGATAGAGGATGACATGGCTGTCCTGAGCGGCTTCCCATTGCAGGCGATAGCCGCGACGAAAGGCGACGATGGAGTTTTTTTGCATGCTTATACCAGTCGGGTTGTGTGCCAGGCCGCTTTGTCGGTGACCGTGTGATAAGGCGGACGCTGTAGCGCGTAGGCCATGGTCATCGCGTCGAGCATCGACCACAGGATATCGAGTTTGAACTGAAGGATCTCCAGCATCCGATTCTGCTTTTCCGCGCTATCGCAGTAACGCTTCGCCAGCTCCAGACCGTGTTCAACGTCGCGTCTGGCCTGGCTGAGGCGGCTGCGGAAATAAAAATAGCCTTCCTCTTTGATCCACGGGTAGTGCTGTGGCCAGCTGTCGAGACGCGACTGATGGATTTGCGGGGCGAACAGTTCGGTGAGCGAGCTGCATGCCGCCTCCTGCCAGTTGGCGCGGCGGGCGAAGTTAACGTAAGCGTCGACGGCGAAACGGACGCCGGGCAGCACGTGGCGTTCGCTGATTAAGTCCTCGCGGCTGAGCCCCACGGCTTCGCCCAGCTGTAGCCAGGCTTCGATACCGCCGTCATGACCGTTGCTGCCGTCGTGATCGAGGATCCGCTGCACCCATTTGCGACGCGTGTGCGGATCCGGGCAGTTCGCCATAATTGCCGCGTCTTTCAGCGGGATCGTCGTCTGGTAGTAAAACCGGTTCGCCACCCAGCCCTGGATCTGCTCGCGGCTGGCCTCGCCGTTATGCATCGCGATATGGTACGGATGGTGAATATGATAGTAGGCGCCTTTCGCCCGGAGGGCGTGCTCAAACTCTTGCGGTGAGAGCGTTTCGCGAATGTGCATAGTTAGTCCTGAAGCGTGATGTTCATCCCGTCCCAGCTCACTTCTATTCCCTGCTGCGCAAGGGCGTGACGCTGCGGCGACTGCTCGTTAAGGATCGGGTTGGTGTTATTAATGTGGATCAGAATCTTGCGCTTTGCCGGCAGCGAGGCCAGCAGCGCCATCATGCCGTGTTCATCGCCGAGCGCCAGATGGCCCATGTCGCGGCCGGTATTGCGCCCGACGCCGGTGGCCTGGAGTTCATCGTCCTGCCAGACGGTGCCGTCAATCAGCAGACAGTCCGCTTTTTTAAGCCACGGCAGGATGGTGTCATCGGGTTCACCGAGACCTGGTGCGTAGAACAGCGTCTGACCGTTGCGGCGGTTTTCGATAAACAGCGCCACGTTATGCCCCGGCAGCGGGCGGTCGCGCCACGGCGAATAGGGCGGTGCGTTACTGGCGATGGGGACAGCGGTAAACTGCAAATCAGGGCAGGCTTCCACGCTAAAGGCGGTGAGCGGCGCGATCGGGTGGTGAATCAGGCCACCGTTCCAGTGCCGGAGCATGGTAAAAATCGGGAATCCGCTGGAAAGATCTTCATGCACCTCCGGCGTACACCATACCTGATGCGGGCAGCCCTCGCGCAGGCTGAGCAGCCCGGTGGTGTGGTCAATCTGGCTATCGGTGAGAATAATGCCGCCAATATGCGTGCCGCGCAGAACCTCTTTCTTATTCAGTTCTGGCGTATGGGCAATCTGCTGGCTGATATCGGGGGAGGCGTTACACAGCACCCACTCTTTGCCGTTATCGCTGACGATGATCGACGACTGGGTGCGAGGGGTCGCCTGAAGGGTACCGTCGCGCAAACCCTGACAGTTGGCGCAGTTACAGTTCCACTGGGGGAAACCACCGCCAGCGGCGGAACCGAGGACTTTAATAAACATGAAGATGGGCCAGGTAGTCAAACAAAAATGCCCGCACGGATGGCGGGCAGAGCGATTAGCGGTTGGAAATGTACAGGGTCACTTCCAGGCCAAGACGTAAATCAATAAAAGCAGGTTTCTTCCACATCGTTTTTTCCTCTTTAAAAAAGCAGCACCAACGCCATTGTTTGTGCCAGTTTTGTGATGGTCATCAAATAATGCGTCACAGGAGGGCAAAGCTCAACCCGAAAGATGTAAGGAATTAACTTAATGTTTACAACGTAACCTATTGTTGCCAAACATTTTGCAATACCTTTTGCCAGTTGCCCCACAGCAGCTTATTCAGCACAAATTGATCATAGCCGCTGTCACGCAACGCGCTGATTAGCCGTGGTAAACCACTCACATCGTGTAAATCATCAGGCAACGTAATGCCGTCAAAATCGGAGCCCAGCGCGACATGATCGTCACCCATGATGTTAATAAGATAGTCGATATGACGAACGATTGTGCTCAGCGGGGTATCGCTATCGCGTTTACCGTCGGCGCGCAAAAACGCGTTGCCGAAATTGACGCCTGCCACGCCGCCGCTGTCGCGGATAGCCAGTAGCTGCCGATCGGTCAGATTGCGCGGTTGCGGGCACAGCGTATGGGCGTTGGAATGGGTGGCGACCAGCGGTGAAGAGGAATGACGAGCGGTATCCCAGAACGCTTTTTCATTCATATGCGAAACATCAATCAGCATGTTCAGGACGTTAGCGTGCTTAATGAGGGCGATACCCTCAGCGGTAAGCCCTGGGCCGCTGTCCGGGCTGCCGGGAAACGCCCCGTTAACGCCGGTGCCAAAACGGTTAGCAATGTTCCAGAAAGGCCCAATGCTGCGCACCCCGGCGGTATAGAAAGCCTGTAGATCGTCTCCCTCGCCGTCAAAACCGCCCGCGCCCTCAATATGCGCCACCATCGCCAGCACTTTATCCTGACGGCAGCGTTCGATATCCGCCGCGCTCAGGCACAATCGCGCCTGGCCATCGGAGTGGGCGACAAGCTGCTTAAGGATCGTCAGCTGCTGCCAGAGAATGTCGACCGGCTGCCACGGCTCGCTGGCGTATTGTGGCGCCATGCGGGCGATATACTCCTGCGGCGGCACGAACAGCGCGAACAGCCCGCCGGAAAATCCGCCTTGCTGCATGCGTGGATAATCGAGGTGTCCCTTCTCAATGCCGGAGAAGAAGGCCGTTACCGGATCCTGGCGATGGTGAAGCCATAAATTAAGCAACAGGTCATTGTGACCATCAAAAATCGCCATAGCGCATCCCACTGTCTTTTATTGCTGCGAAAGTTGCCTGGCACGATAACCGATTTGTCCGGTCCGGCAAGGGGAAAATTACAACTTAGCAGCAATTGTTAATATCACTTAACAGTGAGGAGATCCGCAAAGCGGGTGGTGTAGCGGGGTGAAAGCATTTCCCGTTTCATCTGCCACGGCTGCTGTATACCCTGTCCCGCGAAGTAAAGCGTGCCACGGCCATTTTCAGCATTCAGATGGTCTAATACATCCATTAACTTTTGGCTGTTTTTCCTGGGTGCGTTGTCGTCAAACAGATTAAGTTGCGCGACGCCCTGGCTATAAAAATCTCCCAGCATCACTCCGGCTTTCTGGTACCGATGGCCGTTCTTCCAGACCGCATCCAGACAACGAACTGATGCGCCGATAATATCCCGGCTATCCTGGGTTGGGGTGAGCAGTTTTACCGACGCGCTATTGCCATAATATGGCTCGTTAAGCGCGAAGGGCGAGGTTTTAACAAATACGGAGATAAAGCGGCAATGCTGATGCTCATTGCGAAGTTTTTCTGCTGCCCGGGCGGCATAACTACAGATGGCCTGGCGTACATCGTCATATTCGGTGAGGCGTTCGCCAAACGAGCGCGAACAGACGATTTCTTGCTTTACCGGGGCAAACTCTTCCAGTTCAAGACACGGTTCCCCCCGTAATTCACGCACCGTTCTCTCCAGCACGACATTGAAATGTTTTCTTATGAACCGGATATCGGTGTCTGCCAGTTGCAGGACGGTCTTAATCCCCATCATCTCAAGCTTCTTCGCTATGCGACGTCCTACACCCCAAACGTCTTCGACGGGTAGCGCCGCCATCAGCTTTCTCTGACGATCCACATTGGATAAATCAACAACGCCTCCCGTCTGGCGCTGCCAGCGTTTCGCCGCGTGATTTGCCAGTTTCGCCAGCGTCTTTGTGGGTGCGATGCCCACCCCGACGGTCAGATGGGTGCGTTGCAGTACGGTCGCTCTCATTTCATGCCCAAAATCGGAAAGATCGCGACAATTACGCACGCCGGTAAGATCGCAAAAGATCTCATCAATTGAGTATATTTCGCTACGAGGCGACATCTCTTCAAGCGTGTTCATTACCCGGTTGGACATATCCGCGTAAAGTTCATAATTACTGCTGAAACAAACCACGCCATGATGCCTGAAGAGATCTTTCTGTTTGAAGTACGGTTCACCCATTTTCACAAAGGGTTTGGCTTCAGCGGAGCGAGAGATGACGCACCCATCGTTATTGGACAACACGACCACCGGTCGTCCCTTCAGGTCCGGGCGAAAAACCGTTTCACAGGAAGCATAGAAAGCGTTCACATCACACAGTGCAAACATGGTCAGCTCGCAGATGTCACGATACAGGTCACTACGCCGCGAGCCTTCGTGGGCGCGCTTATACGTTCATTCAGAACGTAAGAAACAGGGTCATTGAATAGGGGAAGGGCCACGCTCCGGCGTCGCTCTGATGGCGTGAAAAACTGCATGATGATCACCGTCAATTAATACTGTATTTATATACAGTATTGTATATCGATAGCAAAGATCAAGGGTAACAAGGCATCATGGCGTACGGGCGTAGAAGGGTAATTATCACGACCAGACTATTTGGGTATACTTCTTCACTTATAACTATGCATGTCAGGTAACGAAATATGCGGGAGAGCATTAACGTTCTTTTTGTGGTGCTGTCTTTTGTGGCACTGATTATGCTGATACGCTTTTTCGTCAGGCGTATTCGGCATCCAACGCGCATCGTTGCCGATAGCCGGGGAATGAAAAAAATCTCAACCCATCCTGTCTGGTTTGGCGGCTCGTCAGGTAAAACCTACTTTTATGATGAGCAGTATTTATACGAGGTTATAAAGAGCAGCACCCGTAAAATTGAGCTGGCGACTATCATAAAAATTAAACCAGGCTCGATAGTGATAAATAACAGGCGGATCTGGTCTGTGACTTATCTTGAGGGAACCCGTGAAAAACAGGTGCAATTTTATAATAATCTGACGGTGTTTAATCAAAACTTCGCTGCGTTTTTAGAGGCAGTAAAACGCGTGAACCCTGAGGCAGATATTAAAGCCGTGTCATTGTTCAACCTGTGACTGGAATACAACATATGTGGCTTTCTGACTGCCCATACGACAGGTATGGGCAGTGAAGCCGTCGATATTACTTCTTCTTGTTCATCATCGCTTTGAGATCGGCAAAGGGGTTAAACGTGGCGACACCCACGTCTTTTTGCGCATCCTCACCCGCGACAACGGTGGTGCCATACTGATCCGCTTCGGTGTACTTTGAGTGTTCGTGATCGTGACAAAACAGGCACAACAGCTCCCAGTTACTGCCATCTTCCGGGTTATTGGTGTGATCGTGGTCGATATGGTGAACCGTGAGTTCACGAAGATTTGAATAAACAAACTCACGCGAGCAGCGTCCACAAACCCAGGGGTAGATTTTTAGCGCTTTTTCACGGTAGCCGCTTTCCAGCCGTGCGTAGTTTTTGGGGATCAGAGCCATTGCTGATGTTACCTGTTAAAAAGAGAATAGTTCACACTATATCCCATTATGAGATGTCAGGAGAATGCCTCCTCTGCGGGAAGGCAGCGTGCGATTTGCGTATTTCTGTCAGTTTATTTGAAGCATTCCGTTAAATAATCACCATTTATTCTCATCCGTTAATGCGTAGAGTAGGGATAACGCAATGCTTTATCAGGATACTCCACTATGAAAAAGATCGGATTTTTGTCGTTTGGTCACTGGACGCCGTCACCTCAGTCCGGCACGCGAACCGCGGCTGACACGCTGCTACAGTCCATCGATCTGGCGGTCGCCGCCGAAGAGCTGGGCGCGGACGGGGCTTATTTCCGTGTGCATCACTTTGCCCGCCAGCTCAGTTCGCCATTCCCCTTGCTGGCTGCAATAGGCGCGAAAACCAAACGCATTGAAATCGGGACGGGCGTGATCGACATGCGGTATGAAAATCCGCTGTATATGGCGGAAGATGCTGGCGCGGCAGATCTCATCTCCGGCGGGCGATTACAGCTTGGTATCAGCCGGGGTTCCCCGGAGCAGGTGATTGATGGCTGGCGTTATTTTGGTTACGTGCCGCAGGAAGGGGAAAACGAATCTGATATGGCGCGCCGCCACACTGAGGTACTGCTTGATGTATTACGCGGTGAAGGGTTTGCAAAGCCTAACCCACAGCCGATGTTCCCAAACCCGCCGGGATTATTGCGTCTGGAGCCGCATTCAGAAGGCTTACGCGATCGTATCTGGTGGGGGGCTGGCTCTAATGCAACGGCAGTATGGGCGGCAACACTGGGGATGAACCTGCAAAGCTCAACGCTGAAAGATGATGAAACCGGCGAGCCGTTCCATATTCAGCAGGCAAAACAGATCCGTGCCTACCGACAGGCCTGGGCTGAGGCAGGGCATACCCGTCAGCCACGCGTTTCGGTCAGCCGCAGTATTTTTGCCCTGATGGACGATCGCGACCGGATGTATTTCGGTTCAAGCCGCAATGAAAGCGACAGCGTGGGCTATCTGGATGAGAAAACGCGGGCCATTTTCGGACGCAGCTATGCCGCAGAGCCAGACAAGCTGATTGAACAGTTGAAAAAGGATGAAGCGATCGCGGAAGCGGATACGCTGTTACTTACCGTGCCGAATCAGCTGGGCGTGGAATACAACGCACATGTGATCGAGTCCATCCTGAAACATGTCGCACCGGAAATGGGATGGCGCGATCGCAATGCTTAATCTGGCCCTCTGGTATCGCCGGTTTGGTGAGCCTGAATCGGTACTGCAAGCGGAAACTACACCATTGTCGCCGCGACAGCCGGGAGAGATACGTGTGCGCATGCTTTTTTCCCCGGTGAACGCCTCCGATCTCATCCCCATCACCGGAGCATATCGCCATCGCACGCCGCTGCCTGCGATAGCCGGTTATGAAGGGGTCGGAATAGTGACCGAAACGCCCGCCGCTTATCCGGCGCTGCTGGGCAAGCGGGTCCTGCCGTTACGGGGGCAGGGAACCTGGCAGCGCTATGTCGACTGCCCGGCGGCGTATGCGGTTCCCGTCCCGGACGACGTCGACTCGCTACTTGCCGCGCGGGCGTATATCAACCCGCTTGCCGCACAGATGATGCTGGACCGCTATCCTCCGGTCGGGAAAACGGTGCTGCTCACCGCTGCCGGTTCTGACTGCGCCGTTCTGCTCGGGCAATGGGCACGCCAGGCGGGCGCAGAGGCGGTTTACGGGATCCATCGCTCGCCCGTGCACGCTCAACGTCTGGCTGAAATGGGGATCGTCCCGATTGCGCAACATGATACGACCGCCGTCAACGCTGCCGCCGCGCAAGCGGAGGTGGTGTACGACGCCACGGGCGGCAGTCTGGCGGAGACGATCCTGAGCGTGATGCCCGAAACCGGCACCTTTGTCTGCTACGGGCTACTCTCCGGGCAGACCTTCCGGCAGCAGCGGCCGTTGCCGCGCGTGGCGTGGTTTCACATTCGTAACTATCTGGACGCGCTGAGCGCTGAGGCGTGGCAGGCGGAGTTTCGGCGCATCTGGCCTAAACTGCGCGCCAGCCAGTGCAGCGATGTCACCCTCTACCCGCTGTCGGAATGGCAGCGGGCAGTGGGCAACTATCGCGAAGCGGGAAGAACGGGTAAGCCCATGCTGTCGATGGACAATTAATCGGCCTTATGGCTCATGTCGCTCAGCAGTACAGCGATACTTTGTCCACCGGCGGTCTGCTCCAGGCCAATTTTGACAATAATTGTCAGCGGAACGGAGAGCAGCATGCCGACAGGCCCGAGCAGCCAGCCCCAGAAAATCAGGGACAGGAATACAACAAGGGTTGAAAGCCCCAGCCCGCGTCCCATGATCCGTGGTTCGAGAATGTTCCCGAAGACAAGGTTAATCACCAGATAGCCTGCCAGCAGAATCAGGGCATCATACAAACCGCTGAAAACCAGCACCTGAAGGATAGGGGGGATCGCCGCCAGCACGGAGCCGATGTTAGGAATATAGTTGAGCGCAAAGGCCAGCAGCCCCCAGACAAAGGCAAAACGCACATCCAGCGCGGCGAGCATCCCCCAGACCACTAATCCCGTCACCAGGCTGATGGCCGTTTTCAGCACCAGATAGCGTGAAACGCTGTCGAGCGCGCGCTGAATGGCGCCCATTCCCTCTACCGGACGCACCATGATGTGCTGGAGCTTTGCAGGCAGCTGTGGAACTTCCAGCAGCATAAACACAACCGTCAGGAACAGCAGGAAAATCGAGGTCATGGCGTTGGAGAGTTGTGCCAGCAGGCTGGTGACAATCGTCATGGCGGCATTCGGATCGATATATTTAAGCAGTTCCTCAACCGAGACTTCGATACCCGCGCGTTGCAGCCAGGGTTCAATTTGCAGCAGCGGGGTCGCCAGGGAAGAGCGGTATGTCGGTAGCGTCCGCGCCAGCTCGTTCAGGGAGGTTCCCAGATAGGCGACTAACAGCACCATCGCAACGATAATAATACTGATAAGCAGGCTTATCGCCAGCACACGCGGGATGCGTAGCCGCACCATTCGCTGCACTAGCGGATTGAGGATCACCGCGATAAAAAGCGCCAGGATAAAAGGCACGATGATATCGGCCGCAAAACGAACGCCGGTCAGAATGATCACCAGCATGCCCAGCATGATGACGATCTTAAGCCCGTTGAGGGTGATAATAGGTTTGGCCATGGACGTTCCTGAACAGTTTTTTATTTATAATAGAGGGGAAAGCGGATTAAAAAAACTAACCAAAATCAAACAGACTGGGTAAAGAAATGAAAAGGCTTTGAGTAAATTCCTGGCTTATGATACAAATCAGGCGTGTTCAACTACCGAGGACAATTTTCATCCGCAAAGACGAGAAGCAACACCGCGGATAATTGTAATTTTATGGACAATTTGTTCAGGACGTATTTTTCAAACAACTCTGCTCTGTTTTCAACCTCCCTCTGCCTGCTTTCTGGTGAGCAACACTGGCGTTCCGCGCTATAGTCACGTCTTCTGCCTGAGCTGGCGCTATGCGCTTAGCTAACTGATTTAATTCCCAATTTTTTGGTTTGCTGTCCGCAGCGAGCCTCGATGGATTATATTCTCAAGCAGGAGAAAAAACATGTTTTACTGGATTTTATTAGCTCTGGCGATCGTCGCTGAAATTACCGGCACCTTGTCGATGAAATGGGCAAGCGTGAGTGAGGGCAGCACCGGTTTTATTTTGATGCTGGTCATGATTACGCTTTCCTATATTTTCCTCTCTTTTGCGGTTAAAAAAATCGCGCTGGGCGTGGCATACGCATTGTGGGAAGGTATTGGTATTTTATTGATTACGCTGTTTAGCGTCATGTTATTTGATGAAACCCTGACGACAATGAAAATTGCCGGGCTGACGACCCTGGTCGCAGGTATCGTGCTGATTAAATCGGGTACACGCAAACCGGCAAAACAGCAGAAGGAGCAGACCCATGCAGCAGTTTGAATGGATCCACGCGGCCTGGCTGGCTTTCGCCATCGTTCTGGAAATTATTGCCAACGTCTTTCTGAAGTTCTCCGACGGTTTTCGTCGTAAAGCCTACGGCCTGTTATCGATTGCCGCGGTTCTGGGGGCGTTTAGCGCCCTGTCACAGGCGGTGAAAGGCATCGATCTGTCCGTGGCCTATGCGCTGTGGGGGGGCTTCGGTATTGCCGCCACCCTGGCGGCAGGCTGGATTATGTTCGGGCAGCGTTTAAACAATAAAGGCTGGATAGGGCTGGTATTACTGCTCGCCGGTATGATCATGATTAAACTGGCCTGAGTGACCTACTGCTGCGCCAGGGCTTCCAGCCGGTCGCGAAAACCGGTCACCGACAACGCCCGGTTATCGGCGCGCCAGCGGTCTTTCGCCGCTGGCGCAGAACTCTGAACGCCAATCAGCTGCCAGCCGTTATCGGTTTTTAACATCAGGGGCGATCCGCTATCACCCGGTAGCGTATCGCACTGATGCGACAGTACGCTGTTTTGCGCCCAGCCCGTCACCACGCAGTCCGTATGGGTGTACAGCGAATCGAGGTGATCAACAGGGTAGCCTGACTGCGTCACTTTTCGATCGGCGGCTTTCAGGGCGGCGGTGAGCGCGGCTTTATCGCCATCAAAGAGCGGCAGCGGGGTGATCCCGGACGGCGGATAACGTAAAACGATCAGCCCGAAATCCCAGGAGGCCGCCCCGGGCGGCACAATCCAGCCATCGCCATCCGGTTTCAGGCGTTTGCCAAGCGACGGATCCACCCGCCCCTCAATACCGTGAATTTCGTAGCGCCATATTCCTTTTTGCGACACAAAGCGCAGGGCGATCGCTTTATCCGGTTTGCCTTCAGGCGGCATTAACAGGCAATGACCCGCCGTCAGCGCAAGGCGTGGCGTAATGAGGGTCGCGGTACATAAATTGCCGCTGGCGGTTTCCAGTTGCCCGATGGCATCCCAGGGCGATTCGGTAGGATCGGTGACACGCGTACGATCGTCATGACCAAAAAACAGCGTCTTTACCTCTTTGGCGCTAATGGCGTCATCGTCGCCATCATCCGCATGTGAAAAGCCAGCAAAAAGGCTAAACGTTCCCAGTAACAACACAACAGATTTACGCATATCACACTCTGGTGGGGGTAATTATGATTATTAAAAGTGAACCCTATGAAAATACTATAGACGCGACGGCGAGAAAGTGGGAGTAAAATCAGCGTGCTACATTCAGGAAAGATAAAAGTGGCTGGCGATGAGCGCGCATAAAATTAGCAGGATAAGAATGAACTCAAACCGATAGCGCCGCAGCATACGCCCTCCGGATAAAAAAACGGCGCTGACCGCAAACCCGTTCAGCGCCGGTTTACCAACGTGCCCCGAAGGGCACGGTTAAGCTTGCACTCTTACGCTGCTGGCTGTGCAGCAGGTTTAGCCGCTTCGTGTTTTGCTGCTTTTTTGTGATGCTTTTTAGCCGCCTGGGCTTTCTGCTCTACCGCAGGTTTTGCCGCTTTTTTATGGTGCTTTTTCGCGGCCTGCGCTTTCTGTTCTGCCGCTGGTTTAGCCGCTTTGTGATGTTTTTTATGGTGAACCGTTTTGGCCGGAGCAGCGGTGGATGCCGCAGGCGCTGCGGTGGCGGTAGTTTCAGCCGCGAATGCAGCGGAAGACAGACCCATAGCAGCGGCAACAACCAGAGCTAATACTTTTTTCATTTTCATACCCTCGAATTTGGTTTCTCATTTAACCCCACTGCGGGGCCGTTGAAATAACTATATCCCTGTAAATTCGGGGTTTCCGTGAGTGATTGGTATCGGCGTGTAACCATATGTACAACGCCAGGGTGGACCCCCGGCGCGTTCGGTTACAGGTAGCGGGACGTCAGGTGTTCGCGGAAGTAGCGGATATTCAGATCTTCACCCGTGGCCTGGGTGATGAGCTGCGACGTGCTGAAACGGCTGCCGTGCTGCCAGATATTCTGACGCAGCCAGTCAAACAGCGCCGAGAAATCGCCCCCGGCAATGGATGCCTGCAACCCGGGCAGCGCAGTTTTGGCGGCATGGAACAGCTGTGCCGCATACATTGCCCCCAGCGTGTAAGACGGGAAGTAGCCAAAACCGCCGTCGGTCCAGTGGATATCCTGCATACAGCCGTTGCGGTAGTTATCTTTGGTGGATAACCCAAGCCACGCCTGCATTTTCTCATCCCATAACGCGGGAATATCATCGACTTCAATTTCGCCATTGATTAGCGCGCGCTCGATCTCATAGCGCAGCACCACATGCGCCGGATAGCTCACTTCATCCGCATCAACGCGGATGTAGCCCGGCTTCACGCGCTGGTTCCAGGCAATAAAATTCTCTTCGCTGAATGCCGCCTGGCTACCGAAACGGGCATGAACCGCCGGAAGCAGATGCTTCAGGAAAGCGTCGCTGCGGCCCAGCTGCATTTCAAAGAACAAGCTCTGGGATTCATGGATCGCCGTAGAGCGCGCCAGCGCAACGGGCTGGCCGGCCCACGCTCGCGGAAGGTTTTGCTCGTAGCGGGCATGTCCGGTTTCGTGGATCACGCCGAAAAGCGCGCTGAGCAGTTCATCTTCATCGTAACGCGTGGTGATACGCACATCTTCCGGCACGCCGCCGCAGAACGGGTGGGCGCTAACGTCCAGACGACCGCCGTTAAAATCGAAGCCAAGCATTTTCATCGCTTCCAGGCCCAGCTCGCGCTGCGTGGCGGTCGGGAAGGGACCCTGTGGCGGAACGAACGATCGTTGAGCCTGTTTTTCCACAACCTTTGCCAGCAGCTCCGGCAGCCAGGACTTCAGATCGCCGAACAGCACATCCAGGCGAGCGCTGGTCATGTCGGGTTCAAAGATATCCAGCAGCGCGTCGTAAGGCGTGCAGCCTTTAGCCTCAGCGCGCAGGCGGGCCTCTTCACGACTGAGTTTCACCACCTCTTTCAGGTTGGCTGAAAAGCCCTGCCAGTCGTTGGCCGGACGCTGAGTGCGCCACGCGTGTTCACACCTGCTGCCCGCCAGCGATTTGGCCTCCACCAGCGATTCCGGCAGTAAAGTGGCCTGCTGGTAGTGGCGTGTCATTTCACGCAGGTTGGCTTGCTCAACGTCATTCAGATCTTCGTCTGCCGCCGCCGCCAGCCATTCACCCACTTTTTTATCGGTCAGGATCTGATGTTGCAGGACGCTCATCTCCGCCAGCGCTTCACCGCGCGCGGCGCTGCCGCCTGGCGGCATCATGGTGAACATGTCCCAGCTGGCGATGGAGGAGAGGTGCGAGAAGCGGGAGAGGCGCTGGAAGGTGCGGGTGAGTTGTTGATAGTTATTGTTTTTCATGAAGTCCTCGTGTCTGAATCAGCCGATGACAAAAATTAGCATCGGCTCGATTTAAACACGAAGAGGGCTGAATGTTAATGCAGTCGTTTATGCAGGCTCGCGCCCACCAGCAGTGCCGCGCACAACATCAGCGCGATAAATCCGCCCACGCCGTTCCAGCCGTAGTTATGCCAGAACACCCCGCCGAGCGTACCGGCTATGCTGGAACCGAGATAGTAACTGAACAGATACAGTGACGAAGCCTGACCTTTGGCGCGGCGCGCGCGTGGGCCAATCCAGCTGCTGGCAACGGAATGCGCGGCAAAGAAGCCCGCAGAGAAGAGCAGCATTCCGGCAAAAATCAGCCACAGGGAAGAGAAAAGCGTCATCAGCAGTCCGAACAGCATCACGGCGGTGGAAACCAGCATCACCGGACCTCGACCGAAGCGCGCGGTCATAGCGCCCGCTTTTGGCGAACTCCATGTCCCGGTGAGATATGCCACAGAGAGCAAACCCACCAATGCCTGGCTAAGATGCCACGGTGAAAGCATCAGACGATAGCCGATGTAATTAAACAGCGTCACGAACGAGCCCATCAGCAGGAAACCGGTCAGGAACAAACGGGGCAGCCCTTGATCGCGCCAGTGCAGACGAAAGTTGATAAATAACGTTTTCGGACGCAGGGAGGTCGGGCGGAAATGGCGCGATTCCGGCAGGATTTTCCAGAACATCAGCGCCGAAGCGAGGGCGAAGCAGCCGATAACGGCCAGCGCAATGCGCCAGTTAAAGAAATCAGTAAACACACCGCTGAGCAGGCGTCCGCTCATCCCGCCGATAGAGTTCCCGCTAATGTACAGCCCCATGGAGAAGGCCACGAAGCTCGGGTGGATCTCCTCGCTGAGATAGGTCATCCCGACCGCCGCCACGCCGCTCAGGGATAACCCAATCAGCGCGCGCATGACCAGAATGCCGTGCCAGCTGGTCATCATGGTGGACAGCAAGGTACACACGGAGGCCAGCATTAACGCCGTTACCATGACCTGCTTACGTCCGATGGCATCCGAAAGTGGCCCGGTGAACAGCAGACCGATCGCCAGCATCCCGGTTGAAATGGAGAGCGAAATACTGCTGCTGGCTGGCGACACGCCAAATTCATGCGACAGGACCGGCAGGATCGGCTGAACGCAGTAGAGCAGGGCAAAAGTGGCGAGACCCGCTGAGAAGAGCGCCAGCGTGACGCGCATAAACTGGGGGGTACCACGTTTAATAAACTGAACCGGCTGCGGTGCTGCGGGTAAATCATCAATGTCGCTGGCCGGCGCGATATCAACGGTCGTTGTACGGCTCACACATAATCCTTGCTTAAACATCCCCGTGGTTTCTGGTGACGGGTATGACCACAAGATTAGGGTAGGAAAATGTAAATATTCTGTCTAATATATTAATAATCTCAAATGATACTTTAAAAATATGAATATCGAGCTGCGCCATCTGCGCTATTTTGTCGCCGTCGCCGAAGAGCTGCATTTTGGTCGTGCGGCGGCAAGGCTGAATATCTCTCAGCCACCGCTAAGCCAGCAGATCCAGATCCTGGAGCAGCAGGTCGGGGCGCGTCTGCTGGCGCGAACCAACCGCAGCGTGAGCCTGACGGCGGCGGGAAAACAGTTTCTCGCCGATAGCCGGCAGATCCTGAGTATGGTGGAGGACGCCGCCGCCAGAGCGGAACGGCTTTATCTTGGGGAGACGGGGGAGCTGCGCATCGGGTTTACCTCATCGGCCCCCTTTATCAGCGCTGTTTCACAAACGCTATCCTCGTTTCGCCGTAACTTTCCGGATGTGCATATTCAGACGCGCGAAATAAATACCCGGGAGCAGATATCGCCGCTTAACGAAGGATCGCTCGACCTGGGGCTGATGCGTAACACGCAGTTGCCTGATACCCTGGCGTGGCAGGTGATCCTCCGCGAACCGCTGATGGCGATGATCCCCCGGGATCATCCGCTCGCCGCGCAGGACAGCGTCACGCTGGCTGAACTGGCGAAAGAGCCGTTTGTCTTTTTTGACCCACAGGTGGGTACCGGGTTGTATGACGATATTCTTGGTCTGATGCGGCGATATGGCCTTGTCCCGACTATCGCGCAGGAGGTGGGGGAAGCCATGACGATCATTGGTCTCGTTGCCGCAGGGCTTGGCGTATCGATTCTCCCGGCCTCATTTAAACGGGTACAACTGGCGGAAATGCGCTGGGTGAAGATAGCCGAGCAGGATGCAGTCTCAGAGATGTGGCTGGTGTGGTCTAAACATCATGAACAGAGCCATGCGGCACAGCGTTTCAAAGAACAATTAATTACCGCTTCTCGCGGGCATTATTTATAGGGAAAAGTGGGCGAAAATGTGCAGTAAATCACATGGCTAAGTAAAAATTTGACGTCAGCCATTGAAGTGCTTCACCATAGTCCTCAGTTTATTTCGAAGCTCGAAAATAAGGGAGTACGAGGTGGTTGCTGATAGTCAGCCAGGGCATATCGATCAGATCAAGCAGACCAACGCGGGTGCCGTTTATCGCCTGATTGATCAGCTTGGTCCGGTTTCGCGTATCGATCTTTCGCGCCTGGCACAACTGGCACCCGCCAGTATTACCAAGATTGTCCGCGAAATGCTGGAAGCCCATCTGGTTCAGGAAACAGAAATTCAGGAGCCGGGCAGCCGTGGCCGTCCGGCGGTAGGGCTGGTGGTGGAAACGGAAGCCTGGCACTACCTGTCGCTGCGGATTAGCCGCGGGGAAATCTTCCTCGCGCTGCGCGACCTCAGCAGCAAGCTGGTGGTGGAGGACCGGCTGGAACTCCCGCTTAATGCAGAGCAACCACTTCTCGATGCCATTCTGACCCACATCGACCAGTTCTTTATTCGTCACCAGCAGCGTCTTGAACGTTTAACGGCGATTGCGATCACCCTGCCGGGAATTATTGATACCGAAAATGGCATTGTTCACCGCATGCCGTTTTATGAAAACGTCAAAGAGATGCCGCTGGGCGACGTGCTGGAAAACCACACCGGTGTGCCGGTCTACATTCAGCATGATATCAGCGCCTGGACGATGGCGGAGGCATTGTTTGGTGCCTCCCGGGGCGCGCGCGACGTAATTCAGGTGGTGATTGATCATAACGTTGGCGCAGGTGTGATCACCGACGGGCGTCTGTTGCATGCTGGCAGCAGTAGCCTGGTGGAGATCGGCCATACGCAGGTCGATCCGTACGGAAAACGCTGCTACTGCGGTAACCATGGCTGTCTGGAGACGATTGCCAGCGTCGAAAGCGTGCTGGAGCTGGCGCAGGTGCGGCTCAGCCAGTCGATGAGCTCCACGCTGCACGGTCAACCGTTAAGCGTCGAGGCACTGTGCGCTGCGGCAAGGCAGGGCGATCTGCTGGCGAAGGACATTATTACCGGCGTGGGCAATAATGTCGGGCGCATTCTGGCCATTATGGTGAACCTGTTTAACCCGCAAAAAATACTGATCGGCTCCCCGCTCAGCCAGGCGGCGGATATCCTCTTTCCGGCGATTTCCGCCTGCATCAATCAGCAGGCGCTTCCCGCGTACAGTAAAAACATCGTGGTCGAAAGTACGCAATTTTCCAACCAGGGTACGATGGCCGGCGCCGCGCTGGTAAAAGATGCGATGTACAACGGCTCGTTACTGATTCGTTTGCTACAGGGCTAACTCTTTTCCAGAGATGTACGAAAAATTGCGCTATCTCAAGCCCGGTAGCGCACGCATCCCGTAGACTTTCCCCACTGAATTATTTACCTGGTTTATATTTTGAAGCATACCCAAGAGGTGGAATGAGTCATGCTTAAGCGTTTCTTTATTACTGGTACGGATACGTCTGTCGGGAAGACAGTCGTATCCCGCGCGTTACTTCAGGCCCTGGCGGCAAGCGGTAAACGCGTTGCAGGATACAAGCCGGTTGCAAAAGGCAGTAAAGAGACGCCAGAAGGGCTGCGCAATAAGGATGCCCTGGTTCTGCAAAGCGTCTCGTCTCTGGAACTGCCTTATGATGCCGTTAATCCTATCGCCTTAAGCGAAGAGGAAAGCAGCGTCGCTCACAGTGGGCTTATCAACTACAGCCTGCTTTCTGATGGCCTGGCAAATCTGAGTGAAAAGGTTGACCACGTTGTCGTTGAAGGGACCGGCGGCTGGCGCAGCCTGATGAACGATTTACGTCCCCTTTCCGAATGGGTGGTGCAGGAGCAGTTGCCGGTGATTATGGTCGTGGGCATTCAGGAAGGATGCATCAACCATGCCTTGCTGACGGCGCAGGCTATCGCTAATGACGGCCTGCCGCTGATTGGTTGGGTGGCGAACCGTATTAACCCGGGCCTTGCGCACTACGCTGAAATCATCGATGTGCTGAGCAAAAAGCTGCCTGGCCCGCTGGTGGGCGAACTGCCTTATCTGCCCCGCGCCGAGCAGCGCGAATTAGCGCACTACATCGATCTCTCGGCTTTCGGCGGTATGCTGGCCGTAGATCGAGTCGTGGCGTAGCGTTCTCGACAATACCGACGCCACAACACAGGCAACCAGCAAACCGGGAAGTAAAAAATACTGCCCGGTCATCTCACATACCATCAAGGCCGACATGATTGGCGCATGCGTTGTGGCGGCGAGCAGCGTCGCCATACCCGCCAGTCCGAGCAGGATCGCCGTCTCAGAGCCAGGAAACCACAGCGCAAAGATCTGCGCAAACAGCATTCCCGTTGCCATACCGACGAACAAGGTTGGCGTGAACACGCCTCCCGGCGCGCCGGACCCGCTGCTTGCCAGCACCGCCAGCAGCTTGCAAATAAAGACGCCAGCAATCACCGACAGCAGCGGCGGCGACTGCAAAAACGCCTGAACCACGCTATAGCCATTCCCCCATACCTTCGGCGTTAGCAGCGACAGCAGCCCGACGATCAGACCACCCAGCGCCAGCTGCCACGGCGGTGAAAGTTTGAGACGCAGAAACAGCCTGTGGCTGGCCGCCATCAGCCACATCAGCAGCGGGCCGCAAACGCCAGCCAGCAGACCCACGCCAACGATCAGGAAATAATCCACCGCCGTAAGCATCTCGCTGAGATGGACATCATATAGCGTATTCGCGCCGGGACTTAACAGGCGCGTGGTCAGCAGGGCCACTACAGCAGCAATCACCACCGGGCCGAGGGAGGCCAGCATCAGCGTGCCAAACAGGATCTCTGCGATAAACAGGCTGCCCGCCAGCGGCGCATGATAGGCGCTGGCCATCCCGGCGGCGGCACCGCAGGCGATCCACAGTTTCCATTCGGATTTCGGCGTACAACGTTGTGCAAAAAAGGAGGCGGCGAGGGCGGCGAGCAGGATCATGGCGCCTTCACGGCCGATGGCGCTGCCGCTGGCGACCACCAGCAACGACGCGAGGGATTTCACCAGGCTGGCGCCATAATCAAACTGGCCGTCACCGGTCTCAAGCGCTTCCATATAATCGGTGGGGGCGTGGGGACGTTGTGCCGTCATGCGCTGCCATCCCCACAGTAGCACTCCCGCGGCCAGACCACCCAGCGCAGGCGTCAGCGCCCGCCGCCAGGGCGATAACGCGGCCGCGGCGTTCACCAGACTTCCGCTTTCGTTGCTGAGAAATAGCCACTCCAGCAGATACATGCTGTGGCGGAACACCGCAACGGCCAGCGCCGCCAGCACGCCGGTGACGGTAGCAATCAGGAGACGGCGAAACATCGCGCGGATGTCGGGGTAAGCGTGAAGACGTTGCATGGAGTCGTGATTTAACGGGGACGATACAATATTGTGGCGGGAAATCGGGAGGTTAGCAAAAGGTATGCGTGCGGAAAAGGCCGGGCAGTACCCGGCCTGAATGCTTAACTCTCGCTATGAATATTTAATGCCCGGCGCGTACGCCCTGAACTCAAATACTCCGCAATATAATCCTGGGATATCTCGCCGTTATAGCGTCCGTCCTCGTCCACAATCGGCATCCAGCTGGTGTTGCTCTCATACAGGCGAGAAAGCACCACGCGCAGGTTATCCTCGGCCTTACCGGTCATGCGGAACGGATGCAGAATATCCCCGCAGCTGCCGCTGGCGTTACGCGCTTCGCGGCGCTTCACAAAGCCGAGCGGTTTGCCGTGCTCATCAACCACGGTAATGGCGCGAATATCGTTGTCATCCATGGTGGCGAAGGCCTCCGGCAGCGGCGTCGATTCGCGTACCGTAATGGTCGGCTGCTGGTCGGTGACGTCGCCCGCCGATACCAGCAGCAGGCGTTTCAACGTCCGGTCCTGACCAACAAACGAGCCGACAAACTCATTCGCGGGTTTCGCCAACAGCTCGTCCGGGCTGGCGCACTGCACGATACGACCCTGACGGAAGACGGCAATACGGTCGCCCAGCTTCAGCGCTTCGTCAATATCGTGGCTCACCAGCATCACGGTCTTTTTCAGCTTGCGCTGCATCTCCAGGAACTGGTTCTGGATCACCTCACGGTTAATCGGGTCGACCGCGCCGAACGGTTCATCCATCAGCAGGACCGGAGGATCCGCTGCCAGCGCGCGGATGACGCCGATACGCTGCTGCTGACCGCCGGACATTTCGCGCGGATAGCGATGAAGGAATTTATGCGGATCCATTGCCACCATATCCATCAGCTCCTCGGCACGGGATTTACAGCGCGCTTTATCCCAGCCCAGCATGCGCGGCACGACGGTAATGTTCTCTTCGATGGTCATGTTCGGGAACAGGCCAATCTGCTGGATCACGTAGCCAATGTTGCGGCGCAGGGTCACGGTGTCCATTCCGCTGGTGTCTTCGCCGTTAATCAGGATCGTCCCGCTGCTTGGCGTAATGAGACGGTTGATCATCTTCAGGGTAGTGGTTTTCCCGCAGCCGGACGGGCCGAGCAGCACGCACATTTCCCCTTCAGGCACGTTCAGGTTGACGTTGTCGACGGCCTTAAACGTCTGGCCGTGTTTCTGTGAAAATTGTTTGGTGAGGTTTTCCAGTTTTATCATTATCGAATCCCCTTCGGAGTCAGTACCACCTGCAAACGGTGCAGCAACCAGTCGAGCACAATCGCTAAAAGACAAATCATCAGCGCGCCCGCAATCAACATACGAATATCACTCCCGCCAATACCGTTAAGCAGCAGCAGGCCCAGCCCGCCCGCACCGATCACGGCGGCAATCGCCATGACGCCGATGTTCATCACCACGGCGGTGCGGATGCCGCCAAAAATCACCGGCAGCGCCATCGGGATTTCCACCCAGCGCAGACGCTGCCAGAAGGTCATGCCGATGCCGCGTCCCGCTTCTCGCAGGCCCGGCGGCAGGCTGTCGAGCGCCGTGTGGGTGTTACGCACAATCGGCAGCAGCGAATAGAGGAACACCGCCGTAATCGCGGGCAGGGCGCCAATGCCCTGACCGATCAGCGAAAAGAGCGGGATCATCAGGCCGAAAAGCGCAATTGACGGGATGGTGAGCACAATGGTGGCAATCCCCAGCACCGGCGTTGCCAGCCATTTATGGCGGACAATTAAAATGCCCAGCGGCACGCCAATCACAATCGCCAGGCCCACGGCGAGCGCCACCAGCCACAGGTGTTGCAGCGTCAGGGTTAAGAGATAGTCCCAGTTGTCGAGAATATAGTGAATCGTCTCCATAGCGCCTCCTACAGCAACTGTTTGCTACGCAGGAAATCACGGGCGACCTGCTGCGGTGACTGATGGTCGATATCCACCTTCTTATTCAGTTCGGTGATAACGTCGTTATTGAGCTGGGCTGAGAGGGTGTTCAGCGCCTCCTCCAGCCCCGGATTAGCCTCCAGCGTGTCTTTCCGAACAACTGGCGTCACGGCGTAACTCGGGAAGAAGCCTTTATCGTCTTCCAGCACTTTAAGATCGAAGCCCTTTACGCGCCCGTCGGTGGTGTAGATCAGCCCCGCATCGACAAACCCGTCGCGCACCGCGTTATAGACCAGGCCAGGATCCATCTGGCGGATCTGCGGGCGATCCAGCTCCATGTTGTAGGCCGCCTGCAACGGTTTCATCCCGTCGCTGCGCCCGGCAAATTCCAGGTCAAGGCCCAGCAGCCAGTTGTTATCCGGATCGGTTTTACGGATCTGCTCAATCTTTGCCACCATTTCAGACATGGTATTGATATGTTCAGCCTCGGCGCGCTTGCGCTGCATGGCAAAGGCATAGGTATTGTTCATATCGGCAGGTTTAAGCCACACCAGACCGTGCTTCGCATCGAGGCGTTTCACCGTCTCGTATGACTCCTGCGGCGACATGCGTTTGTTGATGTGGTTGAAGATGATCAGCGACGTGCCGGTATACTCCCAGGTCATATCAATCTGCTTGTTGATCATCGCATTGCGGGAAATCACCGTTGCAATATTGGTCTGCGGCTGTACCTGAAACCCTTTCTTTTGCAGATACTGCACGGTCATGGCCGAGAGAATGTGCTGCTCGGTAAAGCTCTTGGTTGCCAGGATCAGCGGCGCGGCGAGCGCCTGGCTGGTGAAGAGCGCGGCGGCGCACAGCGCCGTCAGGCCGGAAAACAGTCTCATAGAAGCTCCTTGTTATAATTATCGCGCGAGATGCGGGCTCAGTAGTCGGCCCAGTGCCGCCAGCAGCGTATCCAGAATCAGGGCGAACAGGGCGGTGGCCGCCGCGCCCAGGATCAGCGTCGGGAAGTCATTCAGATAGATCCCCGGGAATATCAGCTCGCCGTAGCTGCTGGCGCCAATCAGGAATGCCAGCGGTGCGGTACCGACGTTAATCGCAGTGGCAATGCGAATACCGGAAAGCATCACCGGCCAGGCGTTAGGCAGTTCGACCTGACGCAGGCGCTGCCATTTGGTCATGCCGATGCCGTTTGCCGCTTCCAGCAACGACGCGGGAACAGAGCACAGCCCGGCATAGGTGTTACGCACAATCGGCAGCAGGGAAGCCAGAAAGAGGGCGATAATGGCCGGTTTATCACCGATGCCAATCACCACCATCGCCAGCGCCAGAACGGCCAGCGGCGGCAGGGTGTTGCCCACGTTAAAGATTTGCATCACATATTCGGCGATACCACGCGCGGCCGGACGGCTCAGCAGAATACCGCTTGGAATGCCCACCAGCAGGGCAAAGAACATGGATGAAAAGACCAGAATCAGGTGCTGTTGCCCGAGGTAAATCAGGTCAACCTGGCGCGCCTTAATCGTCTCCAGTCCAATTCCCCAGGTGAGGAGAGCGAGAACCACGATAATCGCGCCGACAAAAAGCAGCGAACGTTTAAGTAATGGGTGCATTGCGGTGTGTCTCCCTGTGCGCATGCGTTATAGCAACCACCGGTTGCCTGTTGTTATGCCATGTTTCGGCAGGGGTACTTCACCTATAGCAAGCGAAACGGAAGGGTTCCAGCGAAGGGGGTAAAACAGTAACCCTATGAAATTAGTGACAACCGGAGTGAAGCCTTATGGCATAAGGGCTGTCAGTGGGCAGGCAGAATAGTCTTAAAGAAGCACGCCTTAGGTGACAACGTCACGTAAAGCGTGCTGATTAAACCTGACGACTGAGCGCGGCGCGCACCTTGCGTACCCGCCACGAGATGCGGACGATAGAGAAGGCGGCAACGAGTACCAGCATCAGGCCCAGCGCCAGCATGGCGTGGAATCCAAACGCTCTGAACAGGATCAGCCCCGCGATCCCGCCGCTGATAAAGGAGAAAAGGGTAGTTAAATGGGTCTTGAGCTGACTCTTTTGCGCGGCCGTATCTTTGGAGTAATCCCGGCGCAGCATGGCGACCATAACGGAGGCCAGCGAAATGCCCGCATCGGTCAGCGTGCCGGTGATGTGCGTGGATCTCACCCGACCGCCGGATAGCTGAGTGGAGGTGGAATTATGAATGCCCATCAACCCGCACAGGAAAATAATAATCTCCTGATTCGTGGCGAAGGAGTGAAAATACATTTCGTACAGGGATACCCCGGCCAGTAATAGCCCTTCAACAAACAGAACCTGGCTGAATACCAGCCTGACGTTATGGATAATCCCCCAGATAACAATAATCCGCGCAGCGATGGCGCCTGAGACAAACGACAGAATAATGGCGCCAAAGAAAAGAATATCGCTGAGATCGGTGGAGGAAACTTCGCTGGATAACTGCGAGGTATTACCCGTCATATGCGAGGGAAAAAAACCGAACGCGCCCAGCGCAATGGCATTCAGCAGTCCCGCAGAGGTCGCCAGCCAGAGGGCAAGACGACGATCCTCCTGATGCGTTCGTTCTTTCTTTAATTTAATCAGCAAAGAATACCTCCGGTTTGAGCTTTGCCTGAACGCTCAAGCTAACAAAGCGATGTCGCTGGCTGACCAGGATATTGCTTAATTATTATTTCAACGGGAGGAGTGCGAGGTTTTGTAATTAAATAAAATAACCTTGTTAATAGAATGCCTTATTTCCGGTGGCGCGACGTCGTAAAAGTCAGTATTACGGCACTCAGGAGTAATATGCCGCTTAAAGCGAAGGTGCTCTGCCAGCCAAAGGCATCAAACACCACGCCACCCGCCGTTGAGCCAAGCGCAATGGACAGTTGGATCACCGCGACCATTAGCCCGCCGCCATCCTCGGCATCTTCCGGTAACGTACGGGCGATCCACGTCCACCAGCCCGTGGGGGCCGCAGTTGCCAGCATTCCCCAGAAACCTAACAGCAGGGCCACGATCCACAGGCTGTCCCCGGTGAGCATTAATACCCCTGCAATCAGCGCCATAAGCAGCGGTATGGCCATTAAGGTGAGGTAAAACGCGGCATTCAGGGCCAGCGCGACGATCAGCGTGCCGATGAAACCTGCGATACCGATAGTGAGCAGGATTAGCGATAAGGCGGAAGGACTGACGTGGGTGACGGTTTCGAGGAAGGGGCGTACATAGGTAAATAACGCAAACTGTCCCATGAAGAACAGGCCGCACGCCATCAGACCCATCGAAACAGCAGGCCGGTGGAACAGGCGAAATACGCTTTTACGTGGCGACGGACCCTGGTTCCCGCCCATGTTGGGCAGGCTAAAATATTGCCAGATGAACGCCACAATCGCCACGGGAACCAGGCAAAGAAACGCGCCGCGCCAGCCAATGGTCGAGCCGAGATAACTGCCCAGCGGGGCGGCGACCACCGTCGCCAGCGCGTTGCCGCCGTTAAAAATCGCCAGCGCACGAGAGACCTGATGCTGAGGCACCAGCCGAATGGCGGTGGCAGCAGACATCGACCAGAAACCGCCGATGGCGATGCCGATCAGCCCCGGCCTGCCATATACATCAAAGCGTTTGGGGCGAAGGCGATAATGATCCCTGACAGCGCCATCAGGACGGTCATGCCTGAAAGAAGATGTTTGCGATTCATATTCCCGGCAAGCCGGGAAAGAAAAAGGCTGGTCAGGACAGCCAGCGCACCAGAGAGGGCGATCCCCTGGCCAGCCGTCCCCTCTGTCACCCCTAAATCTCTGGCGAGGGGCGTGAGCAGACTGACGGGCATAAATTCCGAGGCAATGAGGACAAAAACGCACAGGGTCATGGCAAAAATACCGCCCCAGTGTGCACGCTCAGCATCACGGGATGAGGTTTGATTCAGTGTGGACATAGGTGTAATTCACGGCGAAGAGAAGATAAGCCCCCTGATTGCCGGGGGCTAAGAGAATTAATCCAGACTGGTTTTGAAAAACTGCCCGAACTGCGCGAACGGGATTTTCCCTGCGACGTTATCGTAGAGATCAACGTGATTCGCACCGGGAACAATCACCAGTTCTTTCTGTTTGCTGCCGACAGCTTTAAACGCATCTTCCGCAAAATAACGTGAGTGCGCGTTTTCACCGGTCACAATCAGCGTTGGGATGGTGATCTCCCCGGCATAGCTCAGCAGCGGCATATTCATAAAGGACAACGGCATGGTCGCGGTCCATGCGCCGGTGGAGTTTACGGAACGGGCATGGAAGCCGCGCGGCATACGGTAGTAATCATAGAACTCTTTCAGTACCGGATGCGGATCGGCGGGCAATGCTTCCGGCAGAATACGCCCGGCCGCCGTTACCTTACCGTTTTCATCGACATAAATATCGTGGCCGCCATGGGCGAAGGTGCCGCTTTCAGCATCTTTCCAGCGTTGCGCGTTCAGATACTGCAACACGGCCCGGCGATCGGCCGCTGAATAACGATCTTTCCCGTCGCCCACGCCGTGACCCATCGCGCGGCTCATATCGTACATTACGCTGGTGGCGACCGCCTTCACGCGGGTATCCATGGATGCCGCGTTCAGCGCCATACCACCCCAGCCGCAGATCCCGAGAATGCCGATACGGTTACGGTCGACTTCTTTCTGTAATCCGAGGAAATCCACTGCGGCGCTAAAGTCTTCGGTGTTGATGTCAGGGGAGGCAACGTTACGCGGCTGGCCGCCGCTTTCACCCGTGTAGGATGGGTCGAAGGCCAGGGTCACGAACCCCTGTTCAGCCAGAGTCTGGGCGTAAAGACCACTGGATTGTTCTTTTACCGCACCGAACGGTCCACTGACGGCAATCGCCGCCAGCTTCTGGTCGCCGCTGTTCCTGGGAATGTACAGATCGCCGACCAGGGTGATCCCGTATCGGTTCTCGAACGTCACCTTGCGGTGGTCGACTTTATTGCTCTCGGCGAAGGTCTTATCCCAGGTTGTCACCATCGAAACGGGGGCGGCAGGATTTCGTGATTCTGCATAACTCATTGTTGTCACTCCACTTAATGATGCGCATAGCAGCAGCGCAACGGACAGTTTTTGGGTGAATGTTTGCATAAGAGGTACCGTGTGTTGTTGTAATGCGGTCATTATAGTTAGCAGAAATAGTGCTGATTAGAGGCCAAAGGCTGCTAGGATTAATATCATATTGTTATGAATTGATGAGGCATGATGGCGAAGCGGGAAAACTACAATGAGCTGTATCTGTTTATCCAGGTGGTGCGGGAGGGAAGCTTCACGGCAGCCGCGCAACGGCTCGGGCTGGCACAATCCGGGATCAGTCGATCGGTTCGCGAGCTGGAAGAGCGGCTGGGCGTTCGGCTTCTGGTGCGTACAACGCGCAAACTGTCGCTGACCCACGCCGGGGAGCAACTTTACCAGACCGCTGGTTCAGCCTTTGATGCGCTCGATACCGGGCTGACCAGACTGGCGCATTACCGCCAGACGCCATCCGGCACGGTGCGCATTAATGCCAGCCAGCACGCCATCGAAAAATGCCTGCTGCCAAAGCTCGCTATCTTCAAACAGCGTTACCCGGATATCCGTCTGGAATTGATGAATGAGAGCCGGTTCGTGGATATCATTGCCGAGCGATTCGACGCGGGCGTCCGGCTTGGGCCGGAGGTGGGACAAGGAATGATTGCCGTGCGCATCACGCCCGATATGGAGATGGCTGTGGTTGCCGCTCCGGCGCATTTTCGGCGCTATGGTTTCCCGCAGACGCCCGCCGATCTGGATGCTCATCCCTGCATTGCCTACCAGTTTGCCGACGGTAACCACTATCAATGGGAGCTTGTTCAGGACGGGAAGCATGTTACTCACCGCCCGGAGGGACAATGGGCCTTTTCCGACAGCTACATGGAGGCCGAAGCGGCCCGGCTGGGACTCGGGCTGGCCTATGTCCCGGTTGAGCTGGTGGCTGACGATCTGGAGCGTGGCACGCTTATACGCGTCTTACAGCGCTACAGCCTGCGGATGGACGGACTGTACCTCTATTATCCACACCGCAACGTATCCCCGGCGCTGAGAGCGGTGATTGATACGCTGAAAATTTAGGGTGCCTCTTCGCTACGGTCTATACAGCCCCTACGTTTGTGATACGCTACTATTTTATATAGCGCAGCTCAACTAAGGCTCTGAAATGACAAAAATAGTGCCAGAATATACGGTAGTTGACTTATCACGTTGGGCAAGAAAGGAACACTTTGAAGTATTTCAGGGCTTTGCTCAATCTACATTTAACCAAACGGTTCAGCTGGACATTACCGTGCTGCTAAAGCATATCAAAGAGGTTGGCTGGAAATTTTATCCTGCGATTATTTCCCTTATTTCTGACGTCGTAAACCGGCATCCGGAATTCCGTATGGCCATGAAGGATGATGAGCTTGTAATATGGAATGAGGTTCATCCAAGCTATACCCTTTTCCATAAAGAAACGGAGACGTTTTCATCGTTATGGAGTCATTACGATGGAAATATTCACCATTTTCAGCGCGTTTATGCAGAAGATGTCGCCCGCTATGGCAATATCCTTGCTTATTGGCCTAAGGAAGAGTCCCGGGAAAATATATTCTTCATATCGGATATTCCGTGGGTCAGCTTTAGCAGTTTCAACGTCAACGTCGCTAACATGCGGAATTTTTTTGCGCCCATGTTCACGTTTGGAAAATACTATAACCAGGATGGAAAGGTCTTGTTGCCTTTCGCCGTTCAGGTCCATCATTCTGTCTGTGACGGTTTCCATGTGGCCAGGCTGATCAACGAGTTACAAGAGTTGTGTGATAATTTACCGCACCATTCAGAGGCGCTCAACGTGTGATTCACGTGTTTTTAACATACGCCTGACGAGGGGAAATAATGGAACCGAATTTTACGCCAGAACAGATTGAAATGATTAACCGCATTGTTTTCGAGCAGATCGAGATCATGCATGAGAAAGTAGCTGAAATAATCGCAGATACAGAGACGGTGGCGCATCAGCGCCTGAAGGATAACGGGATCACTATGACAGATTTCTATCCTGCAAATAAAAACTTCCTGATGATGACACTTGTACAGGATCTGATAGATAAAGTGCACGGGGGCGATAAGGACCTGGCCAAAACAATGATAACCATGGAAGCAAAAAGGCTGAATATCAGCGTAAACGTTGAGGCGGACAAATCAAGATAACAGGACGTATTTTCAGGGTTACGGTTGATGAATATAAGGTTCAGCCGACCTTAATAAAGCCGCGAGCCGTTTCCGGCCCGCGGCGGAAGGACAGGTGATTAGACGTTCTGACGATCAGGCGGCTTTGACGGCCCGGATTTTTTTGCTGCTGTCCGCATCTGATGCTGTTTTATCCGTTTCAGCATTGAGCTCGGGAAGCTTGCTGGTACGCAGGATATGCTGCACGGACTCTTTCTGCTCGGCGAGATAAAGACCAAGGTTCTCCGCCTGCGTTTCATCCATCTGCATTCCACTTTGCAACAGCCAGTCGGTAAACGCTTCTGCCATATCGAGCAGTTTGTCGTGAGCGTCAGCCTCTTTCTTACTGGCAAATGTCATTTTTTCTTCACCTTTTCTTACGACAACAAATTTTGTTTCAACAGCCATTGTGCACCCCTGTATACTGTAATTATATACAGTATAGCAGTTGTGACGTTGTGTTGCAGCAAAAATGTGCGAGCCTGGCCTGCACAACGGGTGGACAAGCCAGGTGCTGTTATCGGTACAGCGTTTTTTCGGCAATCGGGATCAGCAAAGTGGACTGCCATTCCGCCAGCGTCAGCTGGGCAAGTTTACCCAGCGCGGTGTAGAACGGATGGGCCGCGTTTTCAACGAATACGCTAAGGAAACGCGTGCTCCATGGCAGCAGATGCCAGGCAAGAAGCTGGTCGCGTTCTGTTTCGCGACCGTTCTCGGCAAGCCATGCCGCCAGCATCAGCAACGTTCCGAAATGATCTTCGGGCTCATTCTGCTGCATCTCAAAGGCGATATGGTTTTCACGCATCCACTGACGCAACGCGAGGGTCGAATCGCCAAACAGCACGGACTCGCGATCAAGCCAGACCGAGCCCCACGGGGGGGCGGGCAGGGCATACGGGCCAATAAACAGACGCTGCCAGGCGTCTTTCAACGCTTCATCCGATGGGGTCTTAAACATACTGGCGACAGGCAGCAGATTTTCCTCCGCCAGCGGCCAGTCCTGAACCCAGTCACCTGCGGTCAGGGCACTCACCAGCGGCGCGGTCTGCTCGCTGTCTGGAGCGAAATAAAACAGCGCGCCCAGTACCCGGGCGCTGAACGCGAACGATTCGCGGTGTGAGACGTCATTCATTACAACTTTCCTTACTTGCGCGCGGGTAGCCCCGCGCACCTGTGTTAACCTGCAATTGCTAACCCTGCGGTCATATGCAGACCATAAAATAGCCCACGGCCAATCAGTTCACCCAGTGCCACCAGCACGACACCTGCAAACAGGCCGAGCGTTTTTGGCTCCTGACGACGAATCAGCGGGCAGATCCAGCAGCCTAAACCCGCCGCCAGCAGCGCGATGCGCCATACCTGAAGCGAACCATAATCCGGAAGCAGGGCGTTAGCCTGCTGGATGGAACTCTGTATTGTCCCCAGCATATTGCTTTGCAACACGACGACCGCCACGCAGACGATAAGTGCCAGTACGCTGACAGACGCGGCAAGAGTGCCTTTGAATGTCACGTTTGCGGCGCGCAGCAGCAGTGCAGCCAGCAGAGGACCAGCAAGGACCATCGTCAGGAAGAAGCTCAGCGTGGTGTAACCCGTATACCAGGTCGGGACAGTCTCAATCTGATAGACCCGGGTCATCGCCCAGACAAAAACGATGCCCAGGATCTGGCTGACAACCAGCCAGATTTTGCCCAAAGCTGGGGGCATTTTACCGATAACCGACACCAGCCACCAGAAACCGCCCACGGCAAAGAAGATCGAACCCGCCGCGATCTCATTACTCAGCGCTGACGCGCCCACGCGGTTAAGCGAGTTGAAGGCACGCAGCGGGGAGCCAAGATGCAGTACCGAGGCCATAAACCCAATACCCATTACCAGCCAGAGAAAAAACAGGCTGCGCACGATGCGCATTCTGGCCTTGTCATCATTTTCCTTAAGCCAGACGAAGCCCATCACGATTAACGCGCCGGCCACGCACTGCCCGAAAACGGTGAAGATCACCAGCGGCCATTCATGCCATCCACTTCCCATCTCACACCTCCTTCGGGTTTGCCAGGTAGCCGGTGGTGTCACCCGTCGGACGGCTGTTGGCGTTAGGTTTAATCACAATACTCGGCTTCGTGAAGTGCGCAGACGGCAGCGGCGCGACGGCAGCAAGCTGGCCGTGTTTTTTGCGCAGCTCCTCAATCGGGCCAAAGTCCAGCGCGCGCAGCGGGCAGGACTCGACGCAGATGGGCTTTTTGCCGTCCGCCACGCGGGTGTGGCAGCCGTCGCACTTGGTCATGTGGCCTTTGGCGGCATTGTACTGCGGCGCGCCGTACGGACAGGCCATGTGGCAGTAGCGACAGCCGATGCAGACATCCTCGTCCACCACCACAAAACCGTCGTCGCGCTTGTGCATTGCCCCGCTCGGGCAGACCTTGGTGCAGGCCGGATCTTCGCAGTGGTTGCAGGCAATCGACAGGTAATAGGCGAAGACATCCTGATGCCAGACGCCGTTGTCCTCCTGCCAGTCGCCGCCCGCATATTCATAAATACGCCGGAAGCTAACGTCCGGGGTCAGGTCTTTGTAATCCTTGCAGGCCAGCTCGCAGGTTTTACACCCGGTGCAGCGGCTGGAATCAATAAAAAATCCATACTGGGTAGTCATCGGTTAATCCTTATGCCTTCTCGATCTGCACCAGGTTCGTGTGCTGCGGGTTGCCTTTCGCCAGCGGTGACGGGCGGTGCGTGGTCAGGGTATTGATGCAGGAGCCGTGATCGACACGATCGCCGTTCATGTTGGCGTCATGCCAGGCGCCCTGGCCCATCGCACTTACTCCGGGCATGATGCGCGGGGTGACTTTCGCGGCAATACGCACTTCGCCGCGGTCGTTGAAGACGCGCACCATATCCCCGTTTTTGATTCCACGTTGCTCCGCATCCACAGGGTTAAGCCACACCTCCTGGCGACAGGCGGCCTGGAGCACATCCACGTTGCCGTAGCTGGAGTGGGTACGGGCTTTAAAGTGGAAACCGAACAGTTGCAGCGGGAATTTGCTGCGCTCGGGCGCGTCCCAGCCTTCAAAGGTTGAGGTATAGACCGGCAGCGGGGTGATGGTCTCGTCTTTTTGCAGTTCCCAGGTTGCCGCAATATCCGCCAGCTTGCTGGAGTAGATCTCGATTTTGCCCGACGGGGTTTTCAGCGGATTGGCATCCGGATCGTCACGGAATTTTTTATAGGCCACGAAATGTCCGTTAGGATCTTTGCGCTTATAAATACCCATTTTTTTCAGCGCGTCGTAGGACGGCAGCAGCGGATCTTTGGCGACCATTTTGGCGTACAGGTAGCGCAGCCACTGCTCCTGCGTACGGCCTTCAGTGAATTTCTGATGGATATCCGGTCCGAGGCGTTTCGCCACTTCACTCATGATCCAGTAGATGGGCTTGCGCTCGAACTTCGGGGCGGTAACCGGCTGGAGAAAAATCAGGTATCCCATGTTGCCGGCGTAATCGTTGGGGATGATATCTTCCTGCTCGACGGTCATCAGGTCCGGCAGAACAATATCGGCATACTTCGCGGACGAGGTCATGAAGTTGTCGATGACGACGATCGTTTCGCACTTGTTCTCATCCTGCAAAATGTCGTGAGTTTTGTTGATATCGGAGTGCTGGTTGATGATGGTATTACCCGCGTAGTTCCAGATGAACTTGATCGGCACATCGAGCTTATCTTTGCCGCGTACGCCGTCGCGCAGGGCGGTCATCTCCGGTCCACGCACGATGGCATCCGTCCAGCTGAAGCAGGAAATTTGCGTTTTCACCGGATTTTCCGGCAGCGGCATGCGTTCGATGGTGATGGTGTAGGTCGATTCGCGCGCGCCGCTGTTGCCGCCGTTAATGCCGACGTTGCCGGTCAGGATCGGCAGCATGGCGATGGCGCGGGACGTTTGCTCCCCGTTAGCCTGACGCTGCGGGCCCCAGCCCTGGCAAATGTAGGCCGGTTTCGCCGAACCGATTTCACGGGCCAGCTTAATGATGCGATCGGCAGGGATGCCCGTTATGCGAGACGCCCACTCAGGGGTTTTCGCGGTTTTGTCATCACCCTGGCCGAGAATATAGGCTTTGTAATGACCATTAGCCGGTGCGCCTTCCGGCAGGGTTTTTTCGTCATAACCCACGCAGTATTTATCGAGGAAAGGTTGATCGACAAGATTTTCATTAATCAGCACCCACGCAATACCTGCCACCAGCGCGGCATCGGTGCCCGGACGAATCGGGATCCACTCGTCTTCACGCCCTGCGGCAGTGTCGGTGTAGCGCGGATCGATAACGATCATCCGCGCGTTTGACCGTTCGCGCGCCTGCTCAAGGTAGTAAGTGATCCCGCCGCCGCTCATGCGCGTTTCCGCCGGATTATTGCCGAACATCACGACCAGTTTGGTGTTTTCGATATCCGATGTGCTGTTGCCGTCGTTGCTGCCGTAGGTGTAGGGCATTGCGCAGGCGATCTGCGCGGTGCTGTAGGTGCCGTAGTGGCTGAGGAAGCCGCCGTAGCAGTTCATCAGGCGCGCGACCAGCGAGGCATAAGGGGAGGAGCGGGTGATGTTGCCGCCTACAATTCCGGAGGAGTAGTTAATGTAGACCGCTTCGTTGCCGTATTTTTCGACCACGCTTTTCAGGCTCGCGGCGATGGTGTCCAGCGCTTCTTCCCAGGTGATACGCTCAAACTTGCCTTCTCCGCGTTTGCCCACGCGTTTCATCGGATAGTTCAGACGGTCTGGGTGATTAATGCGACGGCGAATTGAACGGCCTCGCAGACAGGCGCGAACCTGATGGTTGCCGTAAATATCCTCGCCGGTATTATCCGTTTCAACCCAGTAGACTTCGTCATCGCGAACGTGCAGACGTAGCGCGCAGCGGCTACCGCAGTTTACCGAGCAGGCGCCCCAGACAACTTTGTCTTCTGCGGGCTGAATAGCGGACTGCACAGCGGCGGCGGCGCTTTTCAGACCAAAAGGTAATGCGATCCCACCGGCGGCAAGCGCCAGAGATCCTATGGCAGTAGATTTAACCAGAGTTCGACGGCTTATACCGCCGTGATGTTCAACTTCGGACATAACTCACCCCATCATTGTTAATAATTATTTTCACCCGTGACTACAACCGGGCTAATGATGGGGGGGTGTTACTTATTTAGAGGTATTAAATATTAATCCTCGTCAAATCAGGGGAATTGAGTGGGAAAATCATTGCGGCTCAGCGGGCGCATTCTCTTGCGTACCTGCGCCGCTCACCGGGTAGTTGCCGCTACTGGTGCGGGTGTACAAAATTTTGAAAGTATCGTTGGCACAATGCCCAACGACCTGCGCATCCGGCTGATCGGCCTGATCGTTCGGGACGATGTTCAGGGTAAAGCCAGACTCCGGTACGCCGTTGTTGATAATCTTCTGCTGAATGTCGCTTTTCACGCGCTCGCAGGAGTCCGGGGCCGCAAGAAGAGCGGGTGAAGCACTCATTAACAGCAGGGCGGTAATCCAGGGTAACCGTTTCATCTGTAGCTCCTTTTCACTGTGTGGACTGTAAGCATAGCAGGGTTAGGGTAAGCTTTTGTTTTTGGACCTGTCTTTCTGAATTGTCCTGGAGCCCTGCCTGCGTCATAAAATAAATTGCGAGTAATGGTGCTGATTGTCTACCAGATAAGAAGGCAGGGTGCGTTTTGATACCTCTTGCCTGACCAGTTTTCGGTCTCGTCCCCAGATATCTTCGGCGTTGGTAATAACCTTCATAATATGTTCCGGGTTATTAAATTCCGGCAGATCGTATTCGGTATGAGAAATGGTAGACATTTTTTCGGAAATTCTTTCTGGAGTCATTACCCATGAGAAATGCCAGCCGCCATCTTTCACAATTTTATTATTGATTTTTAGCCAGTTCCATTTAAACCATGACCAGTTTTTATCTTTGCGCGCACGCTTCCAGTTTCTGAAAGATTCAGGCTCACCGTGGAAGAAATGCTTAAGGTTGTAATAGGACGTCGCGCGGGGCAAGGTACATTTTCTCGGCGTACCATCCGTGTTGTGAACCTGGAGATTAAACTGATAGTTGAACACGTTTTGATGAATAGTCGTGCAGAGCGCGCGCGGATTAATGGCCCTGACCGTGTCGGGAGAGAAGATTTCGTCAACGTCTGACACCAGAATCAGATCGTCGTCTGCCGCGTCTTTTAACCCGTTCATAATGGAGTTGCGAAGCGCTGCTTCATTTGCCCAGGCATCAACCTGGTTATTATCCGCACGGTTTAAAATAGGCTGCGCGTCAAAAGGCACGTAAATGATTTTGTCTTTGAATTTGGCAAACTTTGTAATATCGAAATGCAATTCTCTCGGTATGCCCGTAAAAGAGTGTGTTGCTTCTACAATGACAAAACGGTCAACGACATCAGCGAGAGTATGTAATCTGATGTCGAGCAACATATCTTCGTCATAGTATAAAAAACAGTCGTAAATCATGATGTTAACCCGAAAATTTAAGAATCTAATTTTATAATAGTGTGGAATCTTCCGCGCCCAAAGTAGCCACTTTGACAGGTCTCGTCAATGCAAACGACGGATTTATACAGCGCAAAGAGTCAAATGAAGTGCTGTTATGTAAGTTGCTGTATTTGCTAATATGATTGTATCTCTCTTTGAACGGTAAATGATGTGAACAAATACGCAGCGATAACGCTACTGGCAACGGTACTGGTGGGATGCGACAACAACACCGCGCCGCTGTCATTTACGCCGGAGATGGCGAGTTTTTCGAACGAGTTTGACTTTGATCCTCTGCGCGGGCCGGTGAAGGATTTTACCCAGACGCTGTTCAACGATAAGGGTGAAGTCTCTAAACGTGTGACCGGCACGATGTCAACGGAAGGGTGTTTCGATACGCTTGAACTGCACGATCTCGACGCTAATACGGGCGTTGCGATGGTGCTGGATGCTAACTACTACGTCGATGCGGAAACCCAGCAGCAGAAGGTAAAGTTGCAGGGAAAATGTCAGCTGGCGGAACTGCCGTCTGCCGGCCTGACGTGGGACACCGACGATAACGGGTTTGTGGTTGCCGCGCACAGCAAAGAGATGGAAGTGAAGTACCAGTATGACGCCGACGGCTACCCGCTGGGTAAAACTACAGTTTCCGGCGACAAGCGTTTATCGGTCAAGTCGGTGCCGTCGAAAGATCTGCGCAAGCGCATGGATTATACGGCGGTAAGCCTGTTGAACGATAAACCGATGGGCAATGTAAAGCAGAGCTGTGATTACGATCGCCACAATAACCCGGTGAGCTGTGAGCTGGTGATCACCGATGACAGCGTCAAACCTGCCGTTGAGCACAAGTACACCATCAAAAACAGCATTGAATATTATTGAGAATAAAACCGCGCAGGTTACTGCGCGGTGGGTTTAAGCAGGCTGGCGGAGGAGGACTTATGCCCGGCCAGATGCTGATGCTGGAAAATGCACATGCGGATGGTGTTACGGTATTCGCCGTTAATAAAGAACTCATGGATCAGTTCACCTTCCACCATAAAGCCCAGCTTACGGTAGATATGAATCGCTTTTTCGTTCTCTTTGTCGACGATAAGGTAAAGCTTGTAGAGATTCAGGACGTTAAACCCGTAATCCATCGCCAGCTTTGCCGCCCGCGACGCAAGACCTTTCCCCTGGTGCTCCGGTGAAATAATGATCTGAAATTCCGCTCGACGGTGAACGTGGTTGATCTCAACCAGTTCAACCAGCCCGGCTTTCTCACCTTCGCACTCCACCACAAACCGGCGTTCACTCTGATCGTGGATATGCTTGTCGTAGAGATCGGACAGCTCGACAAACGCCTCATAAGGCTCTTCAAACCAGTAGCGCATCACGCTGGCATTGTTGTCGAGCTGGTGAACAAAGCGTAAATCTTCGCGCTCCAGCGGACGGAGCTTAACGTCACACGGCGTCGACATTACGGTGCTACCGTGCGGCCAGTGCGACGATCCAGACAGCGCAGGGTGTTAGGCTCCCAATAGGCGTTGACGTTGGCACTTTGCTGGCATTTGTCGCGGGCATCAAACGCGACGTCTTCTTTATCCCACTCTTTTTCCACGCGCTTATTCACTTTCTGACGCAGGCTGCGGGTGTCATTCCATTGTTCTTTGTCCATGGCGGCGTTCTGACGGCTTTGCGCGCTGTCACCAGACTCAATGATGAGTTTGCTGGTTTCGGCTGATGCCGTTGCGGCGAAGGCGAACGATGACAGCGCCAGTACGGCTGTCAGACAAAGGCGTTTGCTTAATGTAGTCATAGCGTTTCCTTTAAACGGGTGCAGACAATCGGATTACCCCGTTGGATTCTACACCAATCCGAAAGGGTGTCATACCCGCGCGGCAGGTATGGGAACGATGTGAACATTATCGCGTATGATGTCTAAATCAATCCTCACGAAACGAGAAAAATGTTCAAAACGACGCTGCTTTTTTTCGCGACCGCGCTGTGCGAAATCATCGGATGCTTTTTGCCGTGGCTCTGGCTAAAGCGGGGCGCTTCCGCGCTGCTGCTGATCCCGGCGGGTTTGTCCCTGGCCCTTTTTGTCTGGCTGCTCACCCTGCATCCGGCCGCCAGCGGGAGGGTATATGCGGCCTACGGCGGAGTGTACGTCTGTACCGCGCTGCTGTGGCTGCGCGTTGTCGATGGCGTCAGGCTAAGCCTGTATGACTGGGCAGGCGCGCTGATTGCCCTGTGCGGCATGTTGATCATCGTGGCCGGTTGGGGACGCGCATAAGCGTCCTTATAGTGTGATCGCCCGCTGATTTTACGATCATTATACTTGTATGGTAGTAGTGTAGTTGCGTAAATTTCCTGCATCACAACGAGCGATGTAAGGAAATGGATTATGAAGATTGTCGGGGCTGAAGTATTTGTCACCTGCCCGGGGCGTAACTTTGTCACCCTTAAAATCACCACCGATGAGGGCATTGTCGGCCTGGGTGATGCCACGCTGAACGGACGTGAACTTTCCGTTGCCTCCTACCTGAAAGATCACCTGTGCCCTCAGTTGATTGGCCGCGATGCGCACCGCATCGAAGATATCTGGCAGTTCTTCTATAAAGGCGCGTACTGGCGTCGTGGTCCGGTCACCATGTCAGCGATTTCTGCCGTGGATATGGCGTTGTGGGACATTAAGGCGAAAGCCGCGAACATGCCGCTCTATCAGCTTCTGGGCGGAGCCTCCCGGGAAGGGGTGATGGTTTATTGTCACACCACCGGGCACACCATTGACGACGTGCTGGAAGATTATGCCCGTCATAAAGAGATGGGCTTCAAGGCAATTCGCGTGCAGTGCGGCGTGCCGGGAATGAAAACCACCTACGGCATGGCAAAAGGAAAAGGGCTGGCGTATGAGCCAGCGACCAAGGGCGCCTGGCCGGAAGAGCAGCTGTGGTCCACTGAAAAATACCTCGACTTCACGCCGAAACTGTTCGACGCAGTGCGCAGTCAGTTCGGCTTCAATGAACATCTCCTTCACGACATGCACCACCGTCTGACGCCCATCGAAGCGGCGCGATTCGGCAAAAGCATTGAAGAGTACCGTCTGTTCTGGATGGAAGATCCGACTCCCGCTGAAAACCAGGAGTGTTTCCGCCTGATCCGCCAGCACACCGTCACGCCCATTGCGGTGGGGGAAGTGTTCAACAGCATCTGGGACTGCAAGCAGCTGATTGAAGAGCAGCTCATTGACTATATCCGCGCCACCATAACCCATGCGGGCGGCATCACCGGGATGCGTCGCATTGCGGACTTTGCCTCACTTTATCAGGTGCGTACCGGCTCACACGGCCCGTCGGATCTGTCGCCGATTTGCCACGCCGCGGCGCTGCATTTTGACCTGTGGGTACCGAACTTTGGCGTGCAAGAGTATATGGGGTATTCGGAGCAGATGCTGGAAGTGTTCCCGCACAGCTGGCGCTTCGATAACGGCTATATGCACCCGGGCGACAAGCCAGGGCTGGGCATTGAGTTTGATGAGAAGCTGGCGGCGAAATACCCGTACGATCCGGCTTATCTGCCGGTGGCTCGTCTGGAAGACGGCACCCTCTGGAACTGGTAAACGAGGAGCGAATGATGAAAAGCGTAGTGATCCAACAGCCGGATGTGCTGGTGATTGAAGAGCGTCCTCTCCCGTTGCCGGGCGCAGGCGACGTCCGCGTCAAAATTAAGCTCGCCGGTATTTGCGGTTCAGACAGCCATATCTATCGCGGGCATAACCCGTTTGCAAAATACCCGCGGGTAATCGGTCACGAGTTCTTTGGCGAAATAGACGCGGTTGGCGAAGGCGTGGAGGGCACCCGACTGGGCCAGCGCGTTTCGGTTGATCCGGTGATCAGCTGCGGGCACTGCTACCCGTGTTCCGTTGGAAAACCGAACGTTTGTACTTCGCTGGTGGTGCTGGGCGTCCACCGTGACGGCGGCTTCAGCGAATACGCCGTGGTGCCGGCGAAAAATGCCTGGCGCATTCCGGATGCGATCCCTGACCACCACGCGGTGATGGTTGAGCCATTCACCATTGCCGCCAACGTAACGGGGCAGGCGAAACCCACCGAACAGGATGTGGCGCTGATTTACGGCGCAGGCCCGATGGGGCTGGTCACCGTGCAGGCGCTGAAGGGCGTTTACAAGGTGAAGCAGGTCATCGTGGTGGATCGCATTGATGAGCGGCTGGAGATGGCGCAACGCAGCGGCGCAGACTGGGTTTTCAACAACGGCGAGCAGTCCTTACAGACCGCGCTGGATGAAAAAGGCATCAAGCCGACGTTAATCATCGATGCTGCCTGTCATCCGTCCATTTTACAGGAAGCGATTACGCTGGCGTCTCCGGCGGCGCGCATCGTGCTGATGGGCTTCTCCAGCGACCCGAGCCAGATTGTGCAGCAGGGGATCACCGGCAAAGAGCTGTCGATCTTCTCTTCGCGCCTGAATGCCAACAAATTCCCGGTGGTCATTGACTGGCTGGAAAAAGGGCTGATCGACCCTGAAAAACTGGTCACCCATACATTTGACTATCACCACGTTACAGACGCCATCGAACTGTTTGAAAAAGACCAGCGGCAGTGCTGCAAAGTCTTGCTCACGTTCGACCAATAATAATTCACGCGGTTAAGAGCCTGCGAAGACAGGCTCTCAGTGGTACGCATCTTACCTTGCAGAGATAGCCATTATGACTCAAGCACAACCTCAAAGAAGTACGTCAGATCTGGTGAAAGCCGCCGTATCTGGCTGGCTGGGCACCGCCCTGGAGTTTATGGATTTCCAGCTCTACTCCCTTGGCGCCGCGCTGGTGTTTCATGAAATTTTCTTCCCTGAGCAGTCCGCGGCCATGGCGCTGATCCTGGCGATGGGCACCTACGGCGCAGGCTACATCGCGCGTATTGTCGGGGCATTTATCTTCGGCAGAATGGGCGACAGAATTGGCCGTAAAAAAGTGCTGTTTATCACCATCACCATGATGGGGATCTGCACCACCTTAATCGGCGTCCTGCCAACCTACGCGCAGATCGGGATTTTCGCACCGGTGCTGCTGGTGACGCTGCGTATTATTCAGGGGCTGGGCGCGGGGGCTGAAATCTCCGGCGCAGGCACCATGCTGGCCGAATACGCCCCGCAGGGTAAACGCGGCATCATCTCCTCGCTGGTGGCCATGGGCACCAACTGCGGGACGCTGAGCGCCACGGCGATCTGGGCCGTGATGTTCTTTGCCCTCGATCGTGAAGAACTTATTGCCTGGGGCTGGCGCGTGCCGTTCCTCGCCAGCGTGGTGGTGATGATCTTCGCCATCTGGCTGCGTATGAACCTTAAAGAGAGCCCGGTGTTTGAGAAGGTAAACGATGCCGAAGCCGTTGCGCCGGTTGCTGTGCAGGATACCTCGGTCGGCGCGATGTTTAAGAGCAAATCGTTCTGGCTGGCGACGGGGCTGCGCTTTGGTCAGGCCGGTAACTCTGGGCTTATCCAGACCTTCCTTGCCGGGTACTTGGTACAGACGCTGTTATTTGATAAAGCGATCCCAACCGATGCGCTGATGATCAGCTCGATTCTTGGCTTCGTCTCTATCCCGCTGCTGGGCTGGCTGTCCGATAAAGTGGGGCGCCGTCTGCCATATATCATCCTTAACATTTCAGCCATTATTCTGGCTTACCCGATGCTGTCGATTATCGTCGATAAGAGTTACGCGCCGGGCGTGATTATGCTCTCTATCATCGTTATTCATAACTTTGCGGTGCTCGGGCTGTTTGCGCTGGAAAACATCACCATGGCGGAGATGTTTGGATCGCGGAACCGCTTTACCCGCATGGCGATCTCCAAAGAGGCGGGCGGTCTCGTGGCGGTAGGCTTTGGTCCGGTGCTGGCGGGGATCTTCTGCAATATGACCGGGTCCTGGTGGCCGATTGTGGCGATGCTGGTGGCGTACTCGCTGATTGGGCTGGTCTCCGCTTTGCTGATGCCAGAAGTGCGCGACCGCGATTTGAGCCTGGTGGAAGATGCAGCTGAACCCCTGCGCCAGAGCGATACCGCAGCGAAGCAGCGGAAATATGGAGCCCTGTCATGAGTTTTATTAACGATAACTTTATGATTGGCAATGCGAGAGGTGTTGAACTTTATCGAAACGTCGCGAAAGCGCTGCCAATTATTGATTATCACTGTCACCTGGACGCGAAAGATATCTTCGAGAATAAAAATCTCGATAATATTACCGAACTCTGGCTGGCTGGCGATCATTATAAATGGCGCGCCATGCGCGCCAACGGTATTGACGAAAAATACATTACGGGCGATGCCCCGGCGGAGGATAAATTTGCGGCATGGGCTGAAACGGTCGAAGCGAGCTATGGAAATCCGCTCTATCACTGGACTCATTTAGAACTTCACCACTATTTTAACTGTGACGAACCGCTGGGCAGGCATAACTGGCGTGAAATAATGGAGCACTGTAATCTGCTATTGCAGCAGCCTGATTTTACGCCGAGGGAACTCATTAAACGCTCCAGGGTAGAAGTTATTTGCACGACAGATGCTCCGCTTGATGATTTACGCTACCATCAATTATTGCGTGATGACGCGACGTTCAACGTTAAGGTATTACCGACCTTTCGTCCGGACGATGTTTTTGCGCAAAACGCGGAACAGTTTGCCGACTTTATCGATCGATTAGGTGAGACGACAGGATCTAAAATCCAGACATTCAGCGATTTTGTTAAGGGAATGAGCCAGCGTATTGCCTGGTTCCACGAAATGGGGTGCCGAATTTCCGATCACGGACCCGTGGAGATCCATTTTCAGTCAGCAGATGAAAGACAGGTTGAATCCGTGTTTGCCCGAAAGCGCCGGGGTGAAAATCTGGACGCCCGTAATAATGCGATTCTTGACAGTGCCATTTTTATTATGCTGGCGCATAATTACAGGCAGCATAACTGGGCAATGCAGATACACTTCGGTGCGATTCGCAATAATAATTCCCGCATGTACCGTTCTTTGGGTAGTAATACTGGTTTTGACTCGCTGACCGATCAGTCGAATCTTGCGGCCAATCTCAACCAACTCCTGGATGCAATGGCGCAGGCTGAAGCTTTGCCCAAAACCATTCTATATAACCTCAACGCCAGCTATAACGATATTGTCGCGACGACTATCGCTAATTTTCAGACTGCGGAATTGGGCGTTAAATCGCCGATACAGTTTGGCTCCGGATGGTGGTTTAACGACACTCAACGCGGAATGGAAAACCAGCTACATAGCCTTGCGGATCAGGGGCTATTAATGAATTTTGTCGGTATGTTAACCGATTCCCGTAGTCTGGTTTCGTATACTCGCCACGATTATTTCCGACGTATTTTGTGCAATATCATTGTTGGCTGGGTGGAGCGTGGTGAAGTTCCGGATAATAACGCCATCCTAACGAAGATGGTTAAAAATATTTGCCATGATAATGCTGAAAACTATTTCAGATTCTAAATTCTACTCACTGAGTGGGGATGGAACATGTCTCGTACTGCAAAAAAAATTACTATTCCGGTTAGTATCGGCTACGGACTAACGGATATTATGGGCGGCGGTGCCTTTACCGTTATCGGTGCCTGGTTATTATTCTTCTATACGACATTTGTTGGGTTGTCACCGGTTGAAGCGGCGTCTATTGTTGCTATAGCGCGCATTGTCGATGCTATCGTTAGTTTGTTTATGGGAAGTTTCACTGACCATTTTTACAAAAACTATTTTGGTAAAAAATTTGGTCGCCGACGTTTCTTTTTGCTGATCGGTGCACCGTTGATGCTGGTCTATGCATTGCTGTGGCTTGATGGCATGACATACGGTTTTTATCTCGCCGTCTATCTAGCATTTGAAATTATTGCTGCAATGGTACTGATCCCGTGGGAAACGTTACCGTCAGAAATGACAAAAGACTTTAACCAGCGGACCAAACTCTCTACCTGTCGCATGTTTCTTTCAGCGTCCGGGACGTTTCTGGCGACATTTATTCCCGGATTACTGATAGGCTATTTCGGGGAAAACAGCGCCCATGCCTACCTCATAAACGGCGTTATTTTTGCTGTACTGTTTATGGTATGTGTATTCATCTCGTGGAAAGTGACCTGGGAACGCGAGTTGACGCCGGAAATGCTCTCCGGGCTGGAAAAAAACACACGCCCACAAACAGCAGGGGAGAAGCTGGCTGCCTTTGGACGACTTTTTAAGGAGTATGGTTCCACCCTGAAAATCCGGGCCTTCAGGAAACATCTCGCCATCTATCTGCTGTCGTTTACCGGCAAAGATGTCTACAACACGGTATTTGTATTTTTCTGCGTGTACTGTCTGAATGTCTCTTCCTCACTGGCAGGCACGCTGCTGTCGATGAGTATTGTGGGGCTGCCCGTCACGTTAATTGCGGGTATAGGGATCATCAGATATGGGCCATCAAAGCTATATGTATTTGCCTATTCACTGATGTTGCTCTGTTTGGGGGGCTTCTTTGCCGTGTACCAGATCCCTGCGCTGAATACCGTCGCGACGCTGGTCATTCTGGCCGGGGTGTATCAGGTGGGGCGCTGCGTCCTTGAGTTTACACCGTGGAACGTGTTCCCGTTCATTCCAGATATCGATGAAATGGTCAGCCGTCAGCGTCGTGAGGGACTGTTTGCCGCGGTAATGACATTCTCCCGAAAAACCACGGTCGCTATTGCCACCTTTATTGTGGGTCTCCTGTTACAAAGCGGCGGATTTGTAAAAGGGAGCCAGACGCAGCCAACCGAAGCCATCCACACCATCGCAATGCTGATGTTCATCGGCACTGCTGCCTTGCTTATCCTGGCCCTGTGGCAGGCTCTGACATTTAACCTGAACAAGCGTACGCACAAAATCTTTGTGGATGAGCTGGATCGCCTGAAAGCCAACGGCTCTCCCCAACGCGTATCCGCCGAAGCTCGCCGGGTCGTGGAAGATTTAACAGGCTATTCCTACGACAGGTTGTGGCGTGAGCCGACGGTCCGGTCCGGCGAGCAGACGGTGCGCACCCCTGTATGATCTGGTTTATATCTTTTGCCAGATGTCACACAACTTAATTTTTATATCACACCACTTGGCCGAAAGTTAATGTAAATCAATGTTCATGGCAGCATAACCAGTATTGTGATCGGCAGGATAAAGTAATGACACTGCCATTCTAGTTGGTTTAGTCAACCGGCGCAGCCGCACTGTCACCAGAGCGGCTGCGGATCTCAGCGTTCATAATTAACGAGTCTCAATCATGGAAAACCGTTTATTACAGGCGAAGGCAACGCGTCCTCAGTACGATCGCGACAGCCTCAAGGCACGCATTGTTCATTTAGGGTTTGGCGCGTTTCACCGTGCGCACCAGGCGGTGTACACCGATATACTCGCCGCAGAACAGGGCAGCGACTGGGGTTACTGCGAAGTTAACCTGATTGGCGGCGAACAGCAGATCGCCGATCTGAAGGCACAGGATAATCTTTATACCGTAGCAGAGATGTCTGCCGATGCGTGGACGGCGCGCGTGGTCGGCGTCGTCAAAAATGCGCTGCATGCGCAGGTCGACGGCCTTGAAACCGTGCTGGCGGCGCTGTGCGATCCGCAGGTCGCCATTGTTTCCCTGACCATCACCGAGAAAGGGTATTGCCACTCCCCGGCAACCGGACAACTGATGTTCGATCATCCGTTAATCGTTGCCGACATGCAAAACCCCCATCAGCCGAAATCTGCGCCAGGCGTAGTGGTTGAAGCGCTGGCGCGGCGTAAGGCGGCGGGGCTGCCAGCATTCAGCGTGATGTCATGCGATAACATGCCGGAAAACGGCCACGTGATGCGCAATGTCACCTGCGCCTACGCGCGCGCTGTTGACGGCGAACTGGCCGACTGGATTGAAGCGAACGTCACCTTCCCGTCAACCATGGTGGACCGTATTGTGCCCGCCGTCACGGCTGAAACGCTGGATAAAATTGAACAGCTAACCGGCGTACGCGATCCGGCAGGTGTCGCCTGCGAGCCGTTCCGCCAGTGGGTGGTAGAAGATAATTTCGTCGCCGGACGTCCACAGTGGGAAAAGGCCGGTGCGGAACTGGTTTCTGATGTCATTCCGTTTGAAGAGATGAAGCTGCGTATGCTTAACGGCAGCCACTCGTTCCTGGCCTATCTCGGCTACCTGGCCGGTTATCAGCACATTAACGACTGCATGGAAGATGAACATTATCGCGCAGCCGCGCATGCGCTGATGCTGAAAGAGCAGGCGCCGACGCTGAAAGTGAAGGGGGTGGATTTAGCTCACTATGCCGACCTGCTGATCGCACGTTACAGCAATCCGGCCCTGCGCCACCGCACCTGGCAAATCGCCATGGACGGTAGCCAGAAATTGCCGCAGCGGATGCTCGATTCCGTTCGCTGGCACCTTGTCCACCAGAAACCCTTCCCGCTGCTGGCCCTCGGTGTTGCGGGCTGGATGCGTTATGTCGGCGGTGTGGATGAGCAGGGTAACGCGATTGAGGTGAGCGATCCGCAGCTGGCGGTGATTCAGGCGGCGGTAAACGGTAGCGCTGAAGGCGAAAGCCGCGTTAGCGCGCTGTTGGGCATTGAGGCTATTTTCGGTAACGAGCTGCCGAAGGACGCGGTGTTTGTGGCTGCGGTCATGCAGGCCTATCAAACGTTGCTGCAAAAAGGCGCGAAGGCCACGGTTGCTGAGTACGCCTCCCGGCTTTAACGCGATGACATGCCGCCGTCCGCGGCGGCATGTCGGGGCGCAGCTTAGTGCATCCCCAGGCGAATCAGCTCAATCGGTTCGAACTTACCTTCGCATCCTTCGACTTCAACCGTTTTACCACGACGCACCTGCTCGGCATTAAGGCCGTCGCTGTGGATCGCTTTAATCACGCCGAACTGGCCTGTGCCGCTAATCATGACGCGGCTGCCAGTGGTGATTGCATTTCGGTTACGGTCGTATGTCATCATGGTATTTTCTCCTCTCGTACTTATCCGTTACGGCGCTAATTCAACGGCTGCCGTTCACGGGGCACTATTAATACGCCTCTCTTTAACGAAATTATTTGCTTTTGATCAAGCTCACACTTTTTTCTTATTTCATGCAGGCGTTGACGGTTCAGGACACCACTTTACAAAGCGGACAGTTATTTTCCTTAATTGATAGTTTCCGGGTGCAAGAGTTTAGGCTTTGTTTATATCCACAATGTCATTCTGGAGGCAGAAAATAACCCTTCATCGGAAAAGGAGTCAGGCTTATGTATAAGAAAATTTTGATGCCTGTTGATGTGTTTGAAATGGATTTGAGCGATAAAGCGGTACGCCACGCGGTCAACCTCGCGAAGGCGGAAGGCGCGACGATCACCCTGGTCAACATTCTCCCTAACAGCAGCCGTTCGTTACTGCGGGGGTTCAATGCCGATATTAAGAAGTTCGAAGAGTATATGACCGCCGAGTCTGATAAGAAGATGAAGGCGCTGAAACGGCTCTTTGATATGTCCCCGGACAATATTGACTGTGAAGTTCGCTTCGGCAACGTACGCGATGAAATCATCAAGCTCAGCAAAGAGGGGAAATATGATGTCATTGTTATCGGATCAAAAAATCCGAGCATTACAACCCATCTGCTGGGTTCAAATGCTGAAACTATTCTGCGCTACGCCACTATTCCGGTATTAGTGGTCCGCTAATTACTTCGCCGCAACCGTAAGGGGGCGGCAAGGTTTTATTCTTCGCTGAACCACTCGCGGTTTTCCTGGCGAATTAACTGAACTGACTCACTAATTTCCTGAAGGTGAAGCGTCATCGCTTTATCTACGGCTTCCACGTCGCGTTTTTCCAGCGCGCTGAAAATATCATGATGCTGGCGCAGCAACATCTCTGGCGGAGAAACATGGTCGAGGCTCATGTAGCGCACGCGGTCGATGGTAGCTTTGATGTTTTCGACGGTATCCCACGCGAGCTGGCACTCGGCGATCTGCGCCAGTTTCTGGTGGAACTCGTCGTCCAGCTGGAAAAAGTCGTTTAACTGTTTGCGGTCGATGGCGATTCGTTGCTGATGCAGGTTTTGCTCCAGCAGGTAGCACTGGTTATCGTTGATGAGCGACGCGGCGCGACGCACCACGGCGCACTCGATGGCCTGGCGAACAAAACAGCCATTCCGTACCTGCGAAAGCGAAATTTTATTTACGTAGCTGCCGCGCTGAGGGCGGATCTGAATAAGGCCGTTTTCTGCGAGCTTAATAAACGCCTCACGTACGGGCTGACGGGAAACGTCAAAACGTACCGAAACCTCTTTTTCTGAGAGTGGCGTTCCCGGTGGGATCAGGCAGCGGACAATATCACGGCGTAAGATGCGATATATTTGCTGATTAACGGGCTGGGTAGGATTAAGTTGCGATTCAGCGGCCATGGGTTGTGATTTCTCAGAGAGTTAACCTGAACATACTACCATTCTTTTCCCTGCCATCACATACCCGGCCCGCAGGCCGGGTGGGGTAAATTAACCGCGATGCACGCTGAGTCCGGCATAGGACTGGCTGACGGGCATCATCTCAACCGTATTGATGTTGACATGCTTCGGCAGATTCGCGACCCACCAGACGGTTTCGGTGATATCTTCCGGCGTCAGCGCATTCGCGTTTTCATAGGTTTTATCCGCTTTCGCGTCGTCGCCTTTGAAACGCACGTTGGAGAATTCAGTTCCGCCTACCAGACCCGGTTCAACATCGGTCACGCGGATCGCGGTTCCGTGCAGGTCGGTGCGCAGGTTCAGGCTGAACTGGCGGACAAAGGCTTTGGTCGCGCCATAGACGTTGCCGCCCGCGTAAGGCCAGCTTCCGGCGGTGGAACCGATGTTAATGATATGGCCACGGTTACGTTCAACCATGCCCGGCAGCACGGCGCGGGTCATGTACACCAGCCCTTTGTTGTTGGTGTCGATCATGTTTTCCCAGTCTTCCACGCTGGCTTTGTGGGCAGGCTCCATGCCCAGTGCCAGGCCAGCGTTATTGACCAGCACGTCAATTTCACGCCATTCGGCAGGCAGGTTGGCAATCATCTCTTCAATGGCGGCGCGGTTGCGCACGTCCAGCTGTGCGGTCAGAATGCTGTCACCCAGCTCGTCTTTTAGCTCCTGCAAACGCTCCTGACGACGCCCTGTTGCAATCACTTTGTGTCCGTTGGCGACGAAGCGACGCGTGATGCTTTCACCAAAACCCGCTGTCGCCCCGGTAACTAAAATAATCATCTCACTGTTCCTCAACGCTTTTTGTGTTGTACTAACATAGCACGCTCTCCGGCACGTCGTTAAGGCAACATTTGTATGACGCCATTGCAGGCTAGCGCAGGCTGGCCTACTCTGGGGAGAAATACCGTGCTCAGGAGTAAACGATGTCGGTCAACAATCCTTTTTTTGAAATTAGCCTGTTGCCTTATCAGGCGCCACGTTTTGATGCGATTAACGACAGCCATTATCGTCCGGCATTTGATGAAGCAATGCGCCTGAAGCGTGCAGACATTGACGCGATTATCGCGCAGCGCGCCGCGCCGGACTTCGACAATACCGTGCTGGCGCTGGAAAAGAGCGGGGCCATGCTGTCGCGCGTGAGCAGCGTGTTCTTCGCCATGACGTCCGCACACACCAACGATGATCTTCAGGCACTGGACGAGCAGTTCTCCACCGAACTGGCCGGGCTGGCGAACGATATCTGGCTAAACGATACGCTTTTCGCCCGCGTGGAAGCCGTCTGGCAGGATCGCGAGGCGCTGGATGCCGAATCCCGACGACTGACGGAGGAGATGTATCAGCACTTTGTTCTTGCGGGCGCGCGTCTGAACGCCGATGAAAAAGCCGAGCTGAAAGCCCTGAATACCGAAGCCGCCACCCTGACCAGCCAGTTCAACCAGCGCCTGCTGGCGGCGAACAAGGCGGGAGGGCTGGTGGTGGACAATGTTCACCAGCTTGACGGGCTCAGTGCGGAGGAGGTGGCTGCCGCGGCTCACGCTGCCGCAGAAAAAGGGCTGACGGATCGCTGGCTGATCCCGCTTTTGAATACCACGCAACAGCCCGCGCTGGCGGCGCTGTCGTTGCGCGAGACCCGTAAAAAGTTGTTCAGCGCGGGCTGGGAACGCACTCAGAAAGGCGACGAAAACGATACGCGCGAGCTGATCCGTCGGCTTACCGCGTTGCGGGCAAGACAGGCGCAGCTGCTCGGCTTTGACAACTATGCGAGCTGGAGCATTGCCGATCAGATGGCGAAAACGCCGGAAGCCGCGCTCGAATTCATGCGCGGGATAGTTCCTGCGGCACGCGGCAGGGCCGCGCTGGAGCAGGCGGATATTCAGAAGGTCATCGACGACGAGCAGGGTGGTTTTACGGTACAGGCCTGGGACTGGGCGTTTTATGCCGAACGCGTGCGCTCAGCGAAATACGCGCTGGATGAGTCGCAAATCAAACCCTATTTCGCGCTCAATACCGTGCTGGAAGATGGCGTATTCTGGACCGCCACGCAGCTGTTCGGTATCCGCTTTGTCGAGCGTTTCGATATTCCGGTTTACCACCCGGATGTTCGCGTGTGGGAGATTTTCGACCACACGGGTGAAGGCATGGCGCTGTTCTACGGCGACTTTTTCGCGCGTGATTCCAAAGCGGGCGGCGCGTGGATGGGGAATTTTGTTGAGCAGTCTTACGAGTTTGCCGCGCGTCCGGTGATTTATAACGTCTGCAACTATCAAAAACCGGCGAACGGGCAGACCGCGCTAATCTCCTGGGATGATGTGATTACCCTGTTCCACGAGTTTGGCCATACCCTGCATGGCCTGTTTGCCAGCCAGCGCTATGCCACGCTTTCAGGCACCAACACGCCACGTGATTTCGTTGAATTTCCTTCGCAAATCAATGAACACTGGGCCAGCCATCCGCAGGTGTTTGCGCACTTTGCTCGTCACTATCAAACCGGCGAACCGATGCCGGATGCGCTGCGGGAAAAAATGCTCAATGCGACCCAGTTTAATAAGGGTTATGACATGACGGAGCTATTGAGCGCCGCGCTGCTGGATATGAACTGGCACGGCATTCAGGAGCCCGTTGAAGACGTGGAAGCCTTTGAAGCCGCCGCGTTGAAAAAAGAGGGGTTGGATCTTCCAGCCGTACCGCCGCGCTATCGCAGCAGCTATTTCGCCCACATCTTCGGCGGCGGCTACGCGGCGGGCTATTACGCCTATCTCTGGACGCAGATGCTGGCGGACGATGGATATCAGTGGTTTGTCGAGCAGGGCGGTTTGACGCGCGTGAACGGACAGAAATTCCGCGAGGCGATTTTGTCCCGCGGCAACAGCACTGATTTAGCTGAACTTTACCGGAACTGGCGCGGGCACGATCCGAAGATCGAACCGATGCTGGAGAATCGCGGATTGAGTGCGTAAGGCTTTTTTAGTGTGGGAACAGAACCGGGCGCGAGGCCCGGTTTTTTCTTTCCCAAAATGAATCCTTAATTCTGCGAAATTTGCAGGAGGATAGGGGCCAGCTTCACGTAGCTACACCTTTACTTTTACCCAGTAAGGATCCCCGCGACTTTAGAACATCTGGCGCTTTAACCCGACTTTATCCGTTGGCCGGACTAAAGATACTGCTTCAGCGTCCACGTTTATAAGTCAGCCATCCCTCACAGGATGGCTGTATATTGTTTAATTTAATGAAATACGAACCACACTATCCGGGCCTTTCGTCGTGTTGTCGTCATTGAAGTCCTGCTTCACGGTTACGTATAACGTTTTACCGTCCGGTGTTACCAGAAGACTGTTGGGATGGCTGGTGAACGTCCAGCTGTTTTTCACAGCATAGCTCCCGGCGTCAAGCTGCAACACCTTCCTGGATTCGCGCTGAGTGATGAAAATTTCGTTGCGCTCAGCGTTAAACTTAATTCCCAGCGCATCGCCTTTAAGACGCTTGATAACTTTCCCGCTGCGCTCATCAAATACCAGTGTGGTTTTGGCTTTTGAATCATCAGTCACGAACAGGCGCCCGGTGGCCGGATCTTCTGCCATATTCAGGAACAAATACGCTTTTTTATCTCCCGGCGTCCAGCGCTGTTCGATTTTATACGTCTCCGGGTTAATCACCAGAATTTCACCGCCGCCATTGGCGGCATAAAGGCGGTCTGTCAGCGGCGAATAAATAATCCCCGTCACCCATTTCCCGGCATTTTCGATTCGGGCTTTTAGCGTCATGGTGTTGGCATCAACCACGGAGATAAACCCAGGGTCGGCAACGCCGCCGATAAACAGTTGTCCCTTGTGGAAGAGGATTTCACGCGCACCAACCGGGTCGCCATCCTTGTCTTTGCCTTCAAACATCAGGCGCTGTAGCACCTTGCCGCTTTGCACGTCCACTTTCGATACCCCGCCATCAAGGGTGTTGGTGGTGTAGTAGACCTTGCCATTATCGTCCGCTGCCATGCCGAAGTTTTTCAGGTCGGTGTGGGTTTCACCTTGCGTGGCAAGCGTTGTGGGATCCAGTTTATAGAGCACCCCGCCGTTGACGTTTTTGAAACTCTGTGCGCTCGCAACGTACAACGCGTTTGCCGTTGGGGAGTAAACCATCTCATACAGACCGTCAGCGAGTTCGCGCTGCTTGAGCTCAGCCGAACCCGGGAGGGCTGCTGACGCCGTTGCGCTCAGGGTTAACGCCGCGGTAAGAATGCTTAAGCCCCATGTCTTTCCTTTTAGCCAATGGAATGTGTTCATTTTTTGTTCCTGTCATGCGCGAGCCGCGCTGATTTTGATAAATATACATTTATTTACATTTAACTTACAAAATTACCTGTGCATAATAAAGCAAATAATTATCATTTCCATTCTTATTTGGATGAATGATTTGCACATAACGACAACAACAGACAGGTAACATGATGATTTTTAAAGGCAGGGCTAATCGCGCGAAAGCGCCCGCAGGGTTAATTCCTGCTTCCTTCTCACTTTCACTGCTTGCGCTGGCAATGTCCGCCGTCATGCACCCGGCACAGGCGGATGAAAATACGCAAGAACAAGAGATGGTTGTCTACGGTGACGGGAACGGGAGCGCCGACTCGCAGCAGGATTATGCGGTAAAAACCACGCGTTCAGGCACCAAAATGCTGCTGACCCCGCGCGATATCCCCCAGTCAGTCAGCGTCGTGACGCGCCAGCGTATGCAGGATCAAGACCTGCAAACCATTGACCAGGTACTTACCAATGCCACCGGCGTTTCGTCGCAGCAGGTTGATAGCGAGCGTTCCAGCTACTTTTCCCGCGGCTTTGAAATCACCAATTTCGCCTACGATGAGATCCCCACATCAATGGGCGACGCGTGGAACTTTGGCGATGCGCAGGAAGATACTGCCATTTATGATCGTATAGAGATTGTGCGTGGCGCAAACGGCCTGATGACCGGCGCTGGCGATCCGGGAGCAACGGTGAACATGGTGCGTAAACGTGCCGACAGTAAAACCTTCAGGGGCAACGTCAGCGCAAGTTACGGAAGCTGGAACAAACAGCGTTATGTGGGCGACATCTCCGCGCCCCTCAATTCCGACGGCAGCCTGCGTGGGCGCGTCGTGGCAGGTTATCAGGATCAGGACAGCTGGCTTGACAGATATGGCAAGCGCAAGAAATTTCTCTATGGCGTCATTGAAGGCGATGTAACGGAACACACGACGGCCTCGCTGGGCTGGGACTATCAGCAAACAAACACAGCCAACCCGACCTGGGGCGGATTACCCAGCCTGTACAGTAACGGCAGCCGTACCCATTACGATCGCAACGTCAATACCTCGGCAGACTGGACGGGATACTCCGTTGAGTCGCGTAAAGTTTTTGCTAACCTCACCCACAACTGGGATAACGGCTGGTCGGTGCGTTTCAATGGAACCCACGGCGAGCAAACGTTCAATGATACCCTGCTTTATGTGATGGGCAATCCGGACGCCACCACCGGAGAAGGCGCATCAGGCTGGGGTAGTAAGGATCGCGGCAAGCGCACTCTGGACGCCTTTGATGCCTACGCCAGCGGGCCTTTTGAACTTCTCGGGCGTCAACATCAGCTGATGGCCGGAGCCAACTATAGCCGACAGCACAATGCTACCTTCAGCAAAGACGGGCCAATGGACAGTGCTCAGATTGGCATCTTCAACAACAGCTGGGACGGCAGCGTGGCCGAGCCGGAGTGGGGCGACTGGTATCAAAATGCGGATGATATCGTGCGGCAAAAATCGGCGTATACGGCGGCACGCCTGTCGCTGGCGGATCCGTTGTCGCTAATCGTTGGCGCACGTTATACCCAGTACAGCTCAGATGGCAGCAGCGGCGATATGCGTAAATACAACACAACCCCTTACGGCGGGCTGGTGTATGACATCAACGACAGCCTTTCCGCTTACGCCAGCTATACCTCAATTTTTGCCCCGCAAACCAAACGCACGAAAGAGGGTGCATGGCTCTCTCCCGTCACCGGTAAAAATTATGAAACCGGCCTGAAGGCAGACTGGATGGACGGTCGACTGACCACCAACGTTGCCGTATTCCGCATAGAACAGGAGAACGCGGGGGAGGAAATCAGCGGGGTATTCGTTAATGGATCCAGCGAACAAGCTTATCAGGCAACCAAAGGCGCAGTGAGCAAAGGGGCGGAATTTGAGGTGAACGGTGCCGTTACCGACAATCTACAGCTTACCTTCAGCGCGACCCGCTATGTTGCCCGTGATTCAGATGGCCGCTTCAACAGCTTCGCGCCGCAGACGCAGCTTAAGCTGTTCAGCCGTTACCGCGTCCCGGCGCTTCCGGATCTGACCCTAGGCGGCGGCGTGAACTGGCAGAATCAGGTGTACAAAGATGTCACTGGTCCGGACGGCGAGACGCAGCGCCTCTATCAGGGCAGCTATCCGCTCGTCGACTTGTTCGCGCAGTATCAGCTGACGAAACAGCTGGCGGTGCAGGCAAACGTTCGTAACCTGTTCGACCGCGAATACTACTCATACCTTGATGACTCTGCCGTCTATGGCGAACCGCGTAGCGTCTCGGTAAGCATGAGTTACACATTCTGATCTAATCAGCTTATCGCTATCCTGGCCATCACCTGTTCCGAAATGCGCTTCAGCCCCACCAGCGGCAACGACACGGCGATGGCCGCCATGCCATTGCCATCCTGGTAACGAATAATGTGCCGGTTTGAACGGGGGACGAGCCTGGTGCCGGAAACATTGGATCAGTTAAAGAAGACGTATGTTGGATATGCAGTAAAACAGCCAGACGCAAAAGCGTAAATATTCAATGAACAGGACGCCCTCAGACTCGAGGGGCATCCTGAGCAATACTAAAAGGGGACCTGTTTCATCCTGAAGCGATGCGTCTCTTTATGCAGTTTCATGCGCCTATCGGTAGATATCCCTGCCACTCTGGAAGATCGCGGTGCCCTGTATCGCAGGGTGTCAGATGAATAAACAACCCTCCAACCTTTTCAAGCAACAGGCAATCATCAACCTCTTTTAAATTATCCTTATGTTGTTGATCGACACCGCAAAGTAGCGTTAGTAATGCTTTCTCCTTAGCCTGCCGGGCATTTTCGGCGACGAACAGATCATATTCGTGCAGTTCTGCAAGCGTATCCGGCCTGTAACCACCCGCATTGACGAAAAATAATCTCTTCGTAGACTGGGGCGGCTCCGGGGAAAGCGTGACAGAGTATCCGTCGGCCCACGTGATACGGCTATAGCCGTCTATATGAATTTTATCACTATCACCAAACCATGCTTCACGCAGTGCAGGCCAGGCATCATTGGGCTTACGTGCCGCCACAAACTGGATGTCGTGGACCTCAATATTGGATTTACCGGCATTTCCGCCGACATAAAACATATACAAATTCATACAACCCTCAGAAGTTATTTAATCGCTATATATTTAACTATATAGCGAGTTGGGCTACAACTGTGCAAAAGACATTGATGACAATGAGTTCAAGATTCTTCTACGCAAAGCCACGAGGAGTTTACGCAGCATGTTTCATGAACAATTGCCCACAATTGGATGACAACATCTGACTAAGTCGACCATGCACCACCCAGACCGATTTCCTTTTATTCAACCTTGCATCAACGGCGCGCTTGAGGAGGTTGTCATTGCGGTGATTTTTCTGGAAAATTCGATATATAAAAGAATATATAACGAGAGGGTGTTTATGGCCAGGAAACGAATGCAGGTTGTGCTGGTGGCGGTTGCGCTGCTGCAAATGCCATCCATGGCGCTGGCAAAGGATATCAGGGTGACTTATGCCGGTTCCATGGGCAAAGTAATGGACCAGGGGTTAGGTCCGGCTTTTTCCAGAGCAAATAACGACGGCTATCAGGGGCAGGGCCAGGGTGCATACGGGATGGCACGCCTGCTTGCAAGCCACAAAATTGAGGCCGATGTGTTTGTCTCCATCACCCCGGGGCCGATGCAAATTCTCAAAGACGCCGGGCTGATAGATGAGGCGGTCCCTGTCGCCAGTACCAGCATGGTGGTCGCTTACAGTCCTGAAGGTAAATATGCAGCGCAGTTTGAACAGGCCAACAGAAAGAAAGACGGCTCGTGGCTGACTCTGCTGACGCAGAAAGATGTCTTATTTGGCCGCACCGATCCTTATGTCGACCCAAAAGGCCAGAATATTGTGTTTAGCCTGATGCTGGCGGAAAAGTATTACAACATGCCGGGCATCACCGATAAAATTTTAGGCTCGCTGCAAAACCCACAGCAGACTCATCAGGAAGGAGGGCTGCTGGCGCGTCTGGAAAGCGGTCAGGTGGATGCAGCAGCGGGATACGAGAGTGAAGTTCGCTCAGCGCATTTGCCGTATGTCGCGCTGCCGGATGAAATAAACCTCAGCAACCCGGCGATGACGAAACAGTGGTATGACACTGTCAGTTTTACCATTAAAGACAGCAAAGGCCAGGATCAAATCCTGCACACTCAACCAATGGTGTTCTATGCGGCAGTGCTGAAAAACGCGCCGAATGGTGTAGAACAGGGACAAAAGTTCGTATCGTTCATGCAAAGCGCCGAGGGGCAGAAATTGTTCAAAGCGTTTGGCTACGCCGAACCTAAAGGAGACAGCTTATACGCCCGCTAAGAAAACCGGGCTGGGTGGCGGGGTGGTTATCTCTGCCCGCTATCCTGCTGTTAAGTATCCCCTTTATCACGCTGATTAGCGTCACGCCCTGGCATCATCTGAAGCTGGCCTGGCGCGACGACAGCGCCATTGTCGTCTCTATGGGACTGGGTGTGCTGGCACTCGGAATTATCATTCTTATTGGCATGCCGGTGGCATGGTGGCTGTCACAAGCCACGGGTCGAAAACGATTGATCGGTGAACTGCTGGTGATGATCCCACTGCTGACGCCACCGCTGGCAATGGGGATTTTGCTGGTTTCGGCTTTCGGGCCTTATGGCGTGATTGGCCGCTGGCTTTCACTGTTGGGAGCTACGCTGGTAAATAATCCGGCGGCGTTTGTGCTGGCTCAGGTTTACGGCGCTTTGCCTTATTTTATCGTGGTGTCGCGTTCGGCGTTTGCCACTGTTCCCAAAAATATTCTTGAAGCGGGACAAACGTTGGGAGCTTCTCCCTGGAACCGCTTTCGTTTTCTTACATTACCCCTGGCATTGCCTGGGCTGGCTTCTGCCGTAACACTCGCCTGGGTTCGCGCGGTAGGCGAGTTCGGGATCGTGATGATCTTTGCTTATTTCCCGCAGGGTATACCGGTAAAGCTGTATACCAATCTGCAAAATGACGGGGTGGACACAGTATATACTTTGCTATGGATGCTGCTGGTAGTGACGCTTCCCCTGCCAATGGTCTGCTTTGCTCTTGGCAAACGAATGGCCAGGAAATGAACACCCCTTAGATCGTCCGTTCCTCGTTCATAGCGGATGAGCTTGCTCACGTTTCCATTTCAGCGGGCTACCTCGAATAACCCCAAACCGGATTCTTCACAAAAGGCCACACACAGAAACCTCCAGTCAGTCAGACTGAAAGTGCAGGGCAGGAAGAAAATGTGGCGCGCGCTGGATATGTCTTACAATCGGATCGGTGGGATTATGCTGGGGGAACCATGGAGGCGTAAATCGGTACGTCGCGATAGCGGAAGAAATTACGAAAAGTTAACGTTGTATGCTCTTTGTCTCCCGAAGCCAGAACCGGGCTTTGCGCCCGGTTACTCTTGTATTAACCACATGTCCGACTCTTCGAACATCTCCTCAAGCATGCGGTTGAGCTTTTCACGGTCGCTTTTGCTGGCGTCGCTGTTCAGGCCGTTCGCTTGCATTGGCTTAACCGTCACGCTGGCATCAGGAAAAATCCGGTGCACGCGTTTTGTCAGTTCAGCCAGAATGATTTCCCTGGCTCCCTCCAGCCCCTGTACGTTTCGCTTGTCATAAACCAGTTCCACAAACATGATTGTTTACCTTATGGATATTACGCATGTGATTCAGCCTGAACGTAAAATACTACTGTATATGGGTACAGTCAAACGGCGTTCAGACTAAAGCATTGTCCAGAGCAATGCAGACAGCGTTGCCAGCCCGCCCAGAACAACCAAAAACACCGTCACGCCGCGAAGCTCTGCCAGCGAGGGGCGGGTGTATATGAGGTACGCCGGGATAAGGAACAGAATCACCGCGATCAGTGGTCCGCAGAACATTTCAATCAGGCTGAGCACATCCGGATTGGCATAAACAATGCCATAGGTCAGCAGGAACAGCGCCAGAGAGGCCAGCCGCTTGCTGGCGTTGGCCTTTTTGCCGGATACGCTGGCAGCCAGCTGACCAAACGTTTGTGCGACCGACAGACCTACGCCGAGGAAGGATTTCGTCATACCGATGATAGCGATGAGCGGGGCAAAGTGGTAAATCAGGCTGAAATCACCGTTTCCCTTCATCACCGACAGCACATTCAGGTTTTCCGCCTTCGCTCGCACAAAGTTGTCATGGGGGATCCCCAGCACGCAGCTCAGCACGAAAAAGAGGATACTGGCGAAGATAGCTAAGTAGGCGATACGGATCACGAACAGTGCCTTTTTCTCACCCTCCGCTTTCCTCTCCCGGTAGTAAGAGCTCAGCGGGGAGACCATAGGCGCACAGCAAAACGAGAAGGTAATAAGCGGCAGCGTCAGCCAGATATTTTTCAGCGTTACCGGCAGCGGCGTGGCGTTCATTTCAGCGGCCGTATCGGTCAGGTTAGACAGATGCCATCCCGGGATAAGTGATACGGCGATCAGCAGTACAGATGCCGCGAACGGCAGCGCCAGTGCGCTCATAATGGCCACGACTCTGTCCCGGCCCTTGCTAAGCACCACATACAGCGCAGCAACCACGATAAACGACAATGGCCCACGGCTGAGGGCGGTAATATGCAGATGCTCCACCAGTAAATTACTCAGCGCATTAATCAGCGCCACCCCGTAAACCAGGGTTACCGGGAAGAAGGTCACACAATAGAACAGGGTGATCAGCTTTTCACCCCTTCCGCTGAAGAAGGAGCCGAAGATCGGCAACGTGCCGTTTTCAGTCTTCTCTTCACGCATATATACACGACAAAGGAGTAAATGGGGGATCAGGGATAACGGCAGCCCCAGCAGGAGCATAACCAGAAAAATAACCGGACCACGGGTGCCGATTTCCACGGGAAGGAACAGTGTTCCCGCTCCGACGGCTGTACCATAAAGGCCCAGCGTCCAGATATTATCCTGCCAGTGCCAGTTAGAGCGTGTTGTAATATTAGCTGAGAGAGTTGTGGCTTTATTCATCATATTTTACCGCGTTGTTAGAGGGGCGACGACTTATTTAGTTTTTATCTGTCTGTAGTCGTCGCTGCGCCATTACGTCACGGGTGGGAGGGGTTTGATGTTGCATACCGAAAACCTTATGTGTATGCCTGCAATAACTATCGTTATTCTTTGACGATGCTTTAACAGGCGGTTAATTAAGAAAGGGATTTGTTAAATTAACGAACGAATAACGACTGACTTTCCCTGCCTGCACGTCTGTTAATTAAAGAATAAACACCCTGTTTTATTAAGTACCATAAGGCGCCATCATATTGAAGGGGGGCTTATTTAATTATTTTATTGGGCGTGAAATTATCCCTTTATGCCTGAAATTAAAAAACAGAATGTAGACAATCGCGTAACCCGCTCGTAGCTTTCGAACCGTCTTGTAACATAACGCTCTCTTTATGGTGGCGAAGGGGTTAAGGACGTCGTATGCCTGCTATTAAACGCCCCATAAGAAAATCCTCTTCTATACTCAGTTACGTTTAGTGAAATATGCCGCCGCTCCACACGTCGCGTTCCCTTAATAGCGGCGGGCAGCAGGGGTATATATTCACGAAAACGCCTGAATAATGGTCAATTTTGCATTTTAGAGGGGGTTTCCTGGTATGTTGCATTCTCAATCCTCGCGGGTCGGCAGCATTTTGCTGCTGCTGACCGCGATAATAGCCTTCGCGGTGGCGCTATACGCCTGGTGGACGCCGCTTACCGGCGTCACTGGCACCATTGGCGCACTGGGCGTGGTCATTGCCAGCGTAGTGCTGGCGATACTGACCTTTATGTTACGTGCGGCATCGCGTCGCGGGGCGCGCGTTTTTCTGATTATTGTCACCCTGATGGTGTTGGCGGGTATTGCTTTCGCCGCCGCGCTGCTGCACCAGTACATCATAACGGCAGTCATGGTGGTCGGCCTGATTGGTCTGATTATGCTGAGCAGCCATTCCGCTCGTTACAACCATCCCGTCAGAAGCTGAGGAGCCGCCCGTGCACAACGATAAGCATTATCCCTTCATAAAAGTCAGCATGACGGCGCTGGCGCTGCTGGTCGCTCCGCTCGCGCTACAGGCGCAGGATAAGGCCGCTGAAGCCTCTCAGGGGACAAAGGAATCACTGAACATTGATGCGGCCGATCAGCAGGCGCCCGGAACCACAAAAACCACCGACGATGCCTCAACCGGCAGCGGTGATGGAAAGAAAGTCGCCTCGGCCAGCCAGCCAGCGACGCCGCTGGTGCCCGGCACCGCCACCTGGGACAGCTTCCACGGCCAGCTTAACGCGCAGAAATACAGTCCCCTGACCCAAATTACGGCGGATAACGTCGGGAAATTAACGAAAGTCTGGGAGTTCCATACCGGCGACGTCTCGGACGGTAAAGGCGATACGCCAGCTACCGTCTGGTCCGCAACGCCCATTTTCGCCAACGATACGCTCTACATCGGCACGCCATTCGATCGCCTGATTGCGCTGGATCCGGGGACGGGTAAAGAGAAGTGGCACTATGACACCAAATCGTCGCGCAAGGCGCTGACCCAGCCGGTGCTGAAAAATCGCGGCGTTTCCTACTGGCAGGCCAAAAATCCGGTGACAGGTGAGGCATGCCAGAAGATGGTCTATATGGGCACCGTTGACGGCAAGCTCTTTGCGCTGGACGCCGATTCAGGCAAACCGTGCAGCGGCTTTGCGAACAACGGCGTGCTGGATCTGAACCAGTGGAATACCGTTAACGCGAAGTATCCGCTCTCTGTCCTGCAACCGCCAACCGTTGTCGGCAACCATCTGCTGGTGGGCTGGGCCGGGAAGGACTGGGCCTATGCCGAAGCCCCTCCGGGCACCGTATTTTCAGTCAACGCCCAGACCGGTAAGCTTGAGTGGACCTTTGAGGCGATCCCGGCAGAGATCCGCAAGCGTACCGGTACTGCCAACGTCTGGACGCACATGTCCGCCGATGAGGCCAACGGGCTGGTCTATCTCCCGGTCTCATCGCCGTCTCCCAACTATTGGGGCGGCAACCGCGTGGACGCTATTCCGCTTGGCACCTCGACCACCGCCCTGGACATCAACACCGGTAAAGTGGTCTGGTCCCGTCAGTGGGTACACCACGACGTCTGGGATTACGATATCAACTCCGCCCCGACGCTGATGGACATCACCGTAGACGGCAAGCAGATCCCGGCGCTGGTGCAGGCCACCAAGCAGGGTTTCCTGTTTGTGGTTAACCGCCTGACGGGGGAGGACGTATGGCCAATCGAAGAACGTCCGGTTCCGCAGGGTGATGGGTCGGTTCAGGGTGAAGTTCTCTCGCCCACGCAGCCATTCCCGACCAAACCCGCGCCGCTGCTCGACCAGTCGAAAAAACCGGAAATCTGGAAGCTGGCGGATATCGTCGGTGGCGGCCAGTGCTCCCGCCTGTGGGATAACCTGACCTATGAGGGAATGTATACCCCGCCAACCACCAAAGGCGAAGGCACGCTCACCTATCCCGATAGCGCCGGCGGCGTCCAGTGGGGTGGGGTGGCGTTCGATCCGCAAAAACAGATCGCTATCGTCAACACCTCACATATCGTCCAGTACGTGAAGCTGTACAGCCGTGAGGATTACGATAACGCAGACAAAGACTCCGGCAACGAAAGCGGCTTTGCCCCACAGGAAGGCGCCCCGTACGGTATGCGTCTGCTGGTGGCGAGCAACTGGCTGGGCATGCCGTGCTGGCAACCGCCGTTTGGTGAAATCGTGGCGCTGGACATGCACACGGGCGATGTGAAATGGCGTCGTCCGGTTGGCGCCTCCCAGCAGTATGGCTTCTTCATGCCGGAAAGCTGGGGTTCGCCTACCATTGGTGGTCCGGCAGTGACGGCGGGCGGCGTGATCTTCATCGGTGCTTCAATGGATGCCAAAGTGCGTGCCTACTCGGTAGAGAGCGGTGAAGAGCTGTGGTCCGATCAGGCCGAAGCTCCGGCGGTAGCGAACCCGTCCGTCTATGAATATAAAGGTCGCCAGTATGTGGCCTTCGTGGCAGGCGGGAATACGATCCTGAAGGATCAGGTGGGCGATCAGGTGGTGGTCTACGCCTTGCCGGAATAATTCAGCAGGAAGGGGAAATAAGCGTGGGGCCTGCGGGCCCCACTTTATTTTGCAGTAGTCGTTTTACCGACGCGTTATTTATCGGCTGATGCGCCAGCACGCGTTGACATCTGCTCGGCGGACTTCAGATGCTGCTCAACGACCGGAGTGTGCTCGTTGGCCAGAGCCTTCACATCCGGATCGTCGATTTTACTGGCGTCGCTCTTAAGCTTCGACAGCACCTTCTCGTGGTCCTTCACGCCAGCATATTCCATATACATTTTGTCAAAAGCGTCACCGCGCTGGTTTTCCAGCCTTGAGTTCAGGGCTTTATGCGCGGCGTCTGGTTCGGTCGGCAGCTCCACGCCCTTTTTCTGGGCAACGGTCTTGACTTTGGTCAGCGCGGCGCCGTGATCGTCGACCATTTTCTGGGCGAATGTTTTCACTTCACTGGTTTGGGCCTTGTCGAGGGCGAGCCTGGCGGCGGCAACTTCGTTGATATTGGCCTGCGCCATGTCCTTCAATGCTTTCTCGTCGCCGGAGCTGAGTCTGGCGTCCGGTTGAGCCTGGCCCGCAGTTTGAGTTTGCGCGGCACTGGTTGTCTGGGCTTGTACGCCAACGGTGCTGAACATTGCTGCAACTGCTGATACGGCTAGCAGCCTTTTCAGGGTTTTACTCGTGTGCATATTGTTCTCCTGATGGTCATGGTACAGGTAAGTTTCGGTTGCTTCAGGCGCAACCGGCAGATAAATGACGACTGCACAGGTCAGTATAGTAGATGAACCTGCTGTACCCGCTGTTCAGGTCAGTAATGGCTGGTCGTGATGCTCAATCCTTCTACAATATTGATACGGATCATTTACATATTTGCTGCTAATGTTAAATATATAGATTCATCAACAGGAGGAATGATATGAAAAAAGCACTATTAGGGAGTGTATTGGCTTTAACAGTAGCAAGCTTCGGCGCGTCTGCGGCAGATATGATTTCCAAGGATGAAGCGCACCACTTCAAGCTTGAATATCTTGGTAATGTATCTGTAGGGGCTTCAGGTGGACAAATTTCTTCACCTTCAGATCTTCATCAAAAACTCTCAAAACTGGCAGACGAGAAGGGCGGGAAATACTACGTCATCATTGCTGCCCGCGAGCATGGCCCTAACTTCCAGGCCGTCGCAGAAGTCTTTAAATAATTTTCTCAAATAACACAAAAACCCGCTTCTGGCGGGTTTTTTGCTTACAGACAGCCAAAAAAATGCCCCTGATGCGGGGCGAGTGTGAGTCAAAGCTTTTCTTATATTTATCTATTTTTTGCTCTAAGGCTTTGGGACAATAACACCTTGTTCAAATAATGCAATCTAAATGCATATTTAAATGCGACGGCTGCATACGTTACACAGATAGTCTACTCTTTACATACAGTTATGGTGAAAGGCAGTTAATCGTTAGCTGTCGCCTGCTGGAGAATGGAAACAGTAAACGGTTGCAAGAGGTAAACATGAACGTTGACGCACTGACGCAAAAGGCAGAAGAAGAAATTTCAGCGCTTATAACCAAAAAAATTTCAGAGTTACGTAAAAAAACAGGGCAGGAAGTGTCTGAAATTGAGTTTATCGCTCGTGAAGCCATGACAGGCCTCGAGGGATATGAGGTAAAAATCAAACTTATTTAATCAAAAATATTACCTGTTTTCGGGTCACTGGATAAAGCAGAGCGGCAAACGTCAGCCAGGACTATCCTGCGCGTGGCAGGATTGAAGCCCAAAAAGCCCGGTGACGCTGCGCTTACCGGGCCTACAATTAACGCAATCCGCAGGCCGGGCAGGGTGTAGCCGCCACCCGGCTTACCAGGCTTACACTATCGCGTTCGGGCACGCTTCGCCCTTTTCGAGTTGACGCAAATTCCCCAGCGTGGTTTCCGAAATGCTGATCAGCGCTTCGGCGGTCAGGAACGCCTGGTGTCCGGTGAACAACACGTTGTGACAGGCAGACAGGCGACGGAACACGTCGTCCTGGATCACGTCATTAGATTTATCCTCAAAGAACAGATCGCGTTCGTTCTCGTACACATCCATACCCAACGCGCCGATTTTTTGCGTTTTCAACGCTTCGATAGCCGCCTGAGAGTCGATCAGCCCGCCGCGGCTGGTATTGATGATCATCACGCCGTCTTTCATCTGATCGAACGCCGACTGGTTAAGCAGATGATAGTTCTCCGGGGTCAGCGGACAGTGCAGGGAGATAACGTCAGACTGCGAGAAGAGCGTTTTCAAATCGACATACTCCACGCCCAGCTCCAGCGCAGCGGCGCTTGGGTACGGATCAAACGCCAGCAGGCGCATGCCAAATCCTTTCAGGATGCGAAGGGCGGCCACGCCAATTTTGCCGGTACCGATGACGCCTGCGGTTTTACCGTACATGGTAAAGCCGGTCAGCCCTTCCAGAGAGAAGTTAGCATCACGGGTTCGCTGATAGGCACGGTGAATACGACGGTTGAGCGACATCATCATCCCGACCGCATGTTCTGCCACGGCTTCCGGAGAATAGGCCGGGACGCGAACGACCTTCAGACCCAGCTCTTTGGCGGCATCGAGATCGACGTTGTTAAAGCCCGCGCAGCGCAGGGCAATGTATTTCACGCCCTGTTTTTTCAACTCTTCCAGCACCGGTCGGCTACCGTCGTCGTTAACGAAGATACACACGCCTTCGCAGCCGTGGGCGGTTTTAGCCGTCTTTTCAGTTAGCAGAAAGTCGAAAAATTCAAGATCGAAACCGTACGTCTCGTTAACATGTTGCAGATACTTTTTGTCGTACTGCTTTGTGCTATATACCGCGAGTTTCATAAGACTTTCTCCAGTGATTTTGGAACCACGTTAGCATGTTTAAAATTATCTTACAATTTTTCAAAATTCATTGAAATCAATAAGTTCTATGAATTATTGTAGAGCATCTACTCTTAAAAATGGCATTACCTTCAACTGACTGGCTAAACATGCGACAATGAGCGGCAAGAACGGCTTATTTTTTTCGCAAAATCAGGATATTAACTGCCCATGAAGGGTAAATACAAAGCCGCAATTGCGCTATTACTGCTGCTATTTCTTGTGCCGCTGACGCTGCTGATGACGCTCGCCCAGTGGGTACCCACGCTCGCCGGGATCTGGCTCCCCGTTGGAACGCGCATCGCGTTTGAAAAAAGCCCACGGCTCACGCGTCACGCCCTGATCATCCCCGATCTCCGCTATCTGGTAGAAGAGTGTGAAATTGCCCGCGTGGAAAACGTGACTCTGTCACACCCCAGCCGCTGGGATCTGGATATTGGCGCACTTGAACTTAACTCTGTCTGCCTGAGCAAATTACCGCAATCGGCGCCATCTACGGTGGCGCCGAAAACGCTGGCGCAGTGGCAGGCCATCCTGCCCAACACCTGGCTGACCATCCATCGCTTTACCCTTTCTCCCTGGCAGCAGTGGGAGGGTGAGCTGCATGCCTCACTGACGCCAGCCCGCCAGGACATCACCTATAACGGCAAGCAGGTGAGCATTAAGGGGCAGTTGCGCGGCCAGACCCTCTCCATCAGCCAGTTCGATGTGCAACTGCCGGATCAGCCGCAGCCCGTGAAGCTGGTCGGTGAATTTACCCTGCCGCTGGTGCCGGACGGCGTGCCGGTGAAAGGGCATACGGTCGCGACCTTTAACGTGCCACAGTTATCCTCGCTGGTCGATGCCGATCTGGACTGGGAGGACAATCAGGGCCAGCTGGTGGTCATGGCGCGGGACAACCCCGATCCGCTGCTCGATTTACCGTGGCAGATCACCGCTCAGCAGTTGACCATCAGCGACGGACGCTGGAACTGGTTAGCCTCCGGCGTGCCAATGAGCGGACGCGTCGGACTGAAAGTGGATAACTGGCAGCAGGGGCTGGAGAAAGCCACCTTCACGGGGCGGCTCAACGTGCTGACCCAGGGGGATGCGGGTAAGGGCAACGCGGTGCTGAATATCGGTCCCGGCTCGCTCAGTATGGATAACAGCGCTATGCCGCTGCACCTGAGCGGGGAAGCCAAGCAAAACGATCTGATCCTGTATGCCAGGCTCCCGGCGATGCTGACCGGCAGCCTTTACGATCCGCAGCTTACGTTTGAACCCGGCGCTTTATTGCGCTCGCGCGGGCGCATCATCGACTCGCTGGATATCGATGAGATCCGCTGGCCGCTGGCGGGCGTGAAGCTCACGCAGAAGGGCGTGGACGGCCGCCTGCAAGCCATTCTGCGGGCGCATGAAAACGAAATGGGCGATTTTGAGCTGCATCTGGACGGCCAGGCTAACGACTTTTTACCGGACAACGGTTTGTGGCAGTGGCGCTACTGGGGTAAAGGGAACTTCACGCCGATGAACGCGCGCTGGGATGTCCGGGGAACCGGGGAGTGGCGCGACAACGTTATCGAACTGACCGATCTTTCCACGGGGTTCGACAAATTGCAGTACGGTACGATGCTGGTCAGCAAGCCGCGCCTGGTGCTGGATCACCCGGTGCGCTGGTCGCGGGACCCGGATAACCCCACCTTTAGCGGCGCGCTCGCGCTTAACGCCGGGCAAACAAGCTTTTCAGGCGGAAGCGTGCTGCCGCCGTCCGTTTTGACCTTCAGCGTTGACGGGACAGACCCGACGGTGTTCCAGTTTAAAGGGAACCTGCACGCGGACGACATCGGCCCGGTCCAGGTGAATGGACGCTGGGACGGCGAACGCCTTCGCGGTCAGGCCTGGTGGCCAAAACAGTCTCTTACGGTGTTTCAGCCGCTGATCCCGCCAGACTGGAAAATGACCCTGCGCGGCGGCGAAATGTACGCGCAGGTGGCTTTCTCTGCGGCGCCCGATCAGGGGTTTGAGGCCGGGGGCACGGGGTGCTGAAAGCGGGCAGCGCGTGGATGCCGGATAACGAAATCAACGGCGTGGATTTTGTTCTGCCGTTCCGCTTAAGCCAGGGTACCTGGTCGCTGGGCACGCGCGGGCCGGTAACGTTACGAATCGACGAGGTGAAAAACCTGGTCACAGCCCGAAATATCACCGCGGATCTCCAGGGCGATTATCCCTGGACCGAAGCGAACCCGCTCCTGCTCACCAACGTGAAGGTGGAAGCGCTCGGCGGGAAAATCACCATGCAGCAGTTGAGAATGCCGCAGCATGATCCGGCTTTACTGCGCGTGGATAATATTTCCTCCAGCGAACTGATAAGCGCGGTGAATCCGAAGCAGTTTGCCATGTCCGGCCCGGTGAGCGGCGCGCTGCCGTTCTGGCTGGACAATGAAAAATGGATCATTAAAGATGGCTGGCTGACCAACCCGGGGCCGATGACGCTGCGCATCGACCAGGACACGGCGGATGCCATTGTGAAAGACAACATGGTTGCCGGGGCGGCGATCAACTGGCTCCGCTATATGGAAATTTCGCAGTCGTGGACAAAACTCAATGTGGATAATCTGGGTGTGTTAACCATGCAGGCGGCCATTAAAGGCACCAGCCGCGTCGAGGGCAAAAGCAGTTTCGTAAACCTGAATTACACCCATGAAGAGAACATTTTTACCCTCTGGCGCAGCCTGCGCTTTGGGGACAATCTGCAAACATGGTTTGAGCAACATGCGGCGATACCCCTTCTCCGCGGTTCGACAGGCAAGGAAAGTGAGGAACAACAATGAAAAAGAGGGCTGGTGTACTCACCGTGGCCGTCGTCGCGCTGCTGTCAGGCTGCACGCCGCGCATTGAAGTGGCGGCGCCCAAAGAGCCGATCACCATCAACATGAACGTGAAAATCGAGCATGAAATCCATATCAAGGTGGATAAAGACGTTGAAGCCCTGCTGAAATCCCGCAGCGATCTGTTCTGAGGATGTCATGAAACGATTAGCTCTGATCTTACTGGCGCTGGGGATGAACGTTCACGCCGCCACGCTTACGCTCAACGATGCGCGTGCCCAGGGGCGCGTAGGGGAAACCCTGAGCGGCTATCTTGCGCCCGTTCAGCACGACGCTGAAACCCTGGCGCTGGTGAACCGTATCAACGCCGCACGCACGGAAAGTTACCAGCAGCTGGCTGACAGTAATAATTTACCCGTCGACGAGGTGGCGAAAATGGCGGGACAAAAGCTGGTGGCCCGCGCGCAGCCGGGTGAGTACGTGATGGGAATTAACGGCAAGTGGCTGAAAAAATAGCTAGCGATAACGCCTGCGGTATTCGCCCGGCGAAACCCCGAAACGCTGCTTAAAGGCGGTGGAAAAATGGCTATGGTCGGTGAAACCCCAGCTGTAGCCAATCCCCGCCAGCTTTTCGTCATCGCTGATGGAACGCAGCGCCTGAGCGCATAAATCGAGGCGACGGTTCTTAATATACTGCGCTACCACCAGCCCTTTCCCGGCAAACATGCGGTACAAGCTACGCACGGACATGCCGCTCTCTGAAGCTATCCACTCCGGTCTTAACGCCTCCGACTGAATATGATCATCAATCAGGGACAGAACGTGGCGGAACTGACGCTCCTTGCGCGGCAGCACCTCGTCACGCTGCTGGAAGGCCGGACGCAGCAGACACACCATCGCCTCAAGCGCCGCTTCGCTTTCACTGGCGCTGAGATCGGCATTGCCCATGCTCTCCTGTAGCAGTCGGTAGCTCAGCTGTACGGTAGGCAGATTGCGGGAGAGGGGCAGCGCGCACCTCACTTCCTGAAAACGCGCGTGTTGCTCAATGATTTGTCGCGGGAGCAGGAGCGAAATCTGGCGGGAACGCTCCTGCCAGTAAATGGAGCACGGGCGGGAGGCGTCAATCAGCGTGATATCCCCGGCTTTCAGCATCGCGCGCTGGTCGTCCTGTTCGATTCCGGCGCTGCCTTCCAGCTGAAACACGGTGTAGAACCAGGCGTCGTTGCCGTTTTTGATCTCCTGACGGGTGCGAAACAGGTTAACGCCTGCGGCGGTCACCGTGCTCAGCTTCAGACTTTGGGTGTAGCTGGTTTCCAGCTCGCCGAGAAACGCCCCCTCTAACGGACGTGCCGCAAAGCGCCCACAAACCTGGTTAATTTGCGCCAGCCACTGCTGAAAATTGTCCTGTTCGCTTGCACACGCCATTGATGTTCTCGCTGCACCGTCACTGTTTTCGCATTGTTGCATTTATGTTGCATTTTGTCAGGGCTACGAGGCTGACTATAGGAAAGAACACTCAACGGTTACAGCGATATAAGCGGGAATTATCACGATTTGCGGACCCTGTCACAGCTGGCAAAGCGAATGTCACACAGACAAAAGCAGGAATGCGAATCCCCTCTTAGACTGCATACACACCCTGCGAAGCATAACGAAGGAGTATTCTATGTCCGAATCACATGTCGCCATCCTGCCGGGCGTGCAGCAGTTTTTAGATCGCCAGCACGGCCTGTGGATCGAAGGGCGTCAGGCGGCATCCGATAGCGAAAAGCGTCTGAACGTCTACAACCCGGCGACCGGAGAGGTTATTGCCTCTACCGCCGATGCCAGCGTCGATGATGTCGATCGTGCGGTGATGTCTGGCTGGCGCGCCTTTGTCGCCCGAAGCTGGGCCGGACGGCTGCCGGCAGAGCGGGAACGCATCCTGCTGCGGTTTGCGGATCTGGTGGAACAGCATGGCGAAGAGCTGGCACAGCTCGAAACCCTGGAGCAGGGGAAATCGATTAACATTTCCCGCGCCTTCGAGGTGGGCTGCACCCTGAACTGGATGCGCTACACGGCAGGGCTGACCACCAAAATTGCCGGTAAAACCCTCGATCTCTCGATTCCACTGCCGCAGGGCGCGCGTTATCAGGCGTGGACGCGTAAAGAGCCGGTGGGAGTCGTGGCGGGGATTGTGCCGTGGAACTTCCCGCTGATGATTGGCATGTGGAAAGTGATGCCCGCGCTGGCGGCAGGTTGCTCCATCGTGATCAAACCGTCTGAAACCACGCCGCTCACCCTGTTACGGGTGGCGGAACTGGCGAGCGAGGCGGGGATCCCGGAGGGTGTGTTCAACGTGGTGACTGGCAGTGGCGCCGTCTGTGGCGCGGCGCTGACCTCGCACCCGCGCATTGCCAAAGTGAGCTTTACCGGTTCGACGGCGACGGGCAAGCAGATTGCCCGCGCGGCGGCGGACACGCTAACGGGTGTGACGCTGGAGCTGGGCGGCAAAAACCCGGCCATCGTGCTGAAAGATGCCGATCCGGCGTGGGTGATTGAAGGGCTGATGACCGGCAGCTTCCTGAACCAGGGGCAGGTCTGCGCGGCCAGCTCGCGCATTTATATTGAGGCTCCGCTGTTCGACACGCTGGTCAGTGGGTTTGAACAGGCCGTGAAATCCCTCAGCGTCGGGCCGGGCATGTCGCCGGAGGCGTTTATCAACCCGCTGGTGTCGCGCGCCCACTGCGATAAGGTTCAGGCGTTCCTGGATGAGGCGAAGGCGCACAATGCGGAGCTGATCGCCGGGAACCGGGGGCCAGACGGCAAAGGTTATTACGTTTCGCCAACGCTGGTGGTCAACCCGGATAATCATCTGCGGCTGACGCGTGAAGAGGTCTTCGGGCCGGTGGTGAACCTGGTTCGTGTGGCCGATGGGGAAGAGGCGCTTCAGCTGGCGAATGACACTGAATATGGCTTAACGGCCAGCGTCTGGACGCAGAACATCAGTAAAGCGCTGGCGTATACCGACAGGTTACAGGCCGGAACCGTGTGGGTGAACAGCCACACGCTGATAGACGCCAACCTGCCGTTCGGCGGCATGAAGCAGTCCGGCACCGGGCGCGATTTCGGCCCCGACTGGCTGGACGGCTGGTGTGAAACCAAGTCGGTGTGTGTGCGGTATTAAAAAAACGCCGGGTGGCGGCTACGCCTTACCCGGCCTACGGGATCGAGGAAAAGGTTGGTTTTGTAGGCCGGGTAAGCGCAGCGCCACCCGGCGTAACTTACAGCGACCACCGAT